>JAUJOT010000007.1 GCA_030447505.1 Solirubrobacteraceae bacterium
CGTCTGCTTGCCATGCAGAAGGTCGAGGGTTCGAGTCCCTTCATCCGCTTCGACAGAAGGCCCTGCACGCGGGGCTTCTGAGCCTGGATCCGACACCGGGGCTCGAGCGGCGCGACGCGCACGAGGTCTCGCCGGTGCCGCCGTCCGCTCTGCGAGGATCCGCAGCCTGAACGGCACGCGTCCCGCAGCCGGGACCGCTCGGTCTCGTAGGACATCGCTGCTTTCCTCAGTAAGGTACGTTTCTTGTCTATAACTCTGACGCAGCTGCGGAGCTTCCTTGCGGTCATGCGCGGCGGCTCGGTCACCGCCGCCGCCGACGAGCTCGTCGTCACACAGCCCTCCGTGTCAGCCGCCGTCGCGGCGCTCTCGCGCGAGCTCGGCACCCCGGTCACGGAGCGCGAGGGCCGCGGCATCCGCCCGACCGCGGCCGGAAACGCCTTCGCACCCTTCGCCGCCGACGTCATCGGCCTGCTCGAGGAAGGCCGCCGCGCCGCCCGCGAGGCCGCCCACCTCGCCGACCGCCGGCTACGCCTCGCGGCGGTCACGACCGCGGCCGAGTCCTTCGTCCCGCCGCTCATGCGCGCCTTCTCGCAGAGCAACGACTCGATCGGCCTGACGCTCGCCGTCGGCAACCGCGAGCAGGTGCTCGACCTCGTGCTCGACCACCGCGCCGACGTCGCGATCGGAGGCCGTCCCCCGCGCGACCCGCGCATCGAGTCGACCGCGATCCTCGCCAACGACTTCGTCCTGATCACCGCGCCCGACGACCCGCACGCCGGCGGCGGGACCGTCGACGCCGCCGAGCTCGAGCGCCGCGTCTGGCTGCTGCGGGAGTCCGGCTCGGGCACGCGGATCGTCAACGAGGAGTTCCTCGCCGCCGCGGCGCTCGAGCCGCAGACGCTGACGCTCGGCTCCAACGGCGCGATCAAGCAGGCGGCGCGCGCCGGCCTCGGCGTCGCGTTCATCTCACGCCGCGCGGTCGCGCTGGAGCTCGACAACGCCCTGCTCGCGTCGCTGCCCGTGCGCCACCGCCCCGCGACGCGCCGCTGGTATGCGATGTGCTCGACCGTCGGGCCGCGCCGCGCCGCCGTCGAGCGCTTCATGACGTTCGCTGCCTCGGCGGCGGCGCGCGAGGCGGCCGGTGACAGCGGCGGCAGCCCAGAGCGCCCGGCCGCGAACACTCGCGCGAAATAGCGCCCCCTTTCGGGCGCTGCGCGACAAGAGGGCCCGCCTCGACGGCGAGCCCTCGGAGCGTCAGGAGGTGCCCAGCGCTACGACGCCGCGGATGCCGCCGCGCGGCCCTCCACAGGCTGATCGGTGCGCGTCCCCTCCCCGCCGAGCGCGACCGTGGCGCGTGCCGTCACGAGGTGGTACAGGACGAGCACCTGGACGATCGCCAGTGACTCGGAGCGATGAAGCTCAGTGCCGACGGTGAACTCGCCGAGCCGCTCGGAGCGCAGATGCGAAGCGAAGTGCATCCGCTCCCAGACCGCCTCCTCGATCTCCGACCCGCGGGCGGGATCGATGTCGCCGGGAACGAACAGGCGATGCTCGGTATCGCTCTCGTCGACGGTCACGCCCTTGCCGCCGTCCTCCGCGAAGTCGCTCAGGTCCGGGTGGACGAGCCCCTTGCGCAGCACGATCTCGGCATCGAGATGCTCCTGGTCGCCGCGGCTGCCGGGCTTGAAGGACACGACCAGGTCCGCCCAGCGCTGCTGCGGGCGGATGAACAGCTCCGAGTCCGGCTCGCGCCGGTCGAGCTCCTCGAGCACCTGATCGGTGGTGTAGCCGCGCCGCGAGCAGTCGCGCTGGACCTTCCACCTGCGCCGCAGATCCTCGGGTGGCGCGAGGAAGACGCGCACGTCATAGCTCTCGCGCAGCTCCGGCGTGTGGTAGCCGAGCAGCCCCTCGATCAGCGTGAACTGCTTGGGCTTCGTATAGACCGGCGGCCCGAAGCTGCCGTCCTTGTGCTGGTACACCGGCTTGAGGATCGCGTTGCCCTGTCGCAGCTCGGCGAAGTGGCGCTCCATGATGTCGATGTAGTTGCAGTCCGGGTGCAGCGGCGTGATCTGGTGCTCGGCGCGCTGGCGGCGGTCGTAGCGGTGGTAGTCGTCGGCCGCGACATGCGTGACGTTCTGCTCGCCGAGCATCCGGACGAGCCCCCGGCTGAGGGTGGTCTTGCCGGTGGCGGAGTCGCCGACGACACCGAGGATGATCGGTCTGGGCACTGTCGCTCCTCAGCTAGCTCTCGTTGCCGGGGGCGGTCTTCTTCGCGCCGTTGGGCGACTCGCGCTCGTCGCCGGGCGACTCGCCCTCTTCGTCGCCGAACAACGAGCTCGCGAGGATGTCCTCGGCCTTGATCGTCATCAGGTCCTCCTTCGTCAGGTTCTCCCGGTTCTCGTACAGACGGCCGGCCTGACGCATGCGCGCGCGATCGATCGCATTGCGGATGCTGCGCCCGTAGGCGAAGCGCGGGCGCTCGAGGCGCCGCATGATGTACTCCTCGAAGGCCTCGCGGGCCTTCGGCTCGAACTTGTACTGCTGCTGCTCCATCATGAGGTCGGCGATCTGCACGAGCTCTTCGGGAGTGAAGTCCGGGAAGTGCAGGTGGTGCGCGACGCGCGAGCCCATGCCGGGGTTGGAGCGGAAGAACGTCTCCATCCGGTCCTTGTAGCCCGCGAGGATGACGACGAGGTCCTCGCGCTCGGTCTCCATCACCTGCAGCAGGATCTCGATCGACTCCTGGCCGTAGTCGCGCTCGTTCTCCGGACGGTAGAGGTAGTAGGCCTCGTCGATGAACAGGACGCCGCCCTTAGCGCGCTTGAGCACGTCGCGCGTCTTCGGGGCGGTATGGCCGACGTACTGCCCGACGAGGTCGTCGCGCGTCACCGAGACGACCTTCGGCTTGTCGATGTAGCCGAGCCTGAACAGGATCTCGGCCATCTTCAGCGCGACCGTCGTCTTGCCGGTGCCGGGATTGCCGGTGAACGTCATGTGCAGCGACGGCCGCGAGGAATCCAGGCCCGCGTCGCGGCGCAGCTGGTCGATGACCAGCAGCGCCGCCATCTCGCGGATCCGCTCCTTGACCGGGCCCAGCCCGACCATCTCGCGGTCGAGCTGGTTGAGCACGCTCTCGACGGCGTCGCCGCCGTCGAGGTCTTCCTCGAGCTTCTCCGGGAGGGTTTCGAGCGTCTGTGCCACGGTCTAGTCGGCTGACGTGCCGTTCGACTCAGCTGCCTGCGGCTTGCCGCCCATCGTCGACACGTCGCCGGGGCCACCGTAGCGCTCGCCGTGCGGGGTGCTCAGGCCGGCGTAGGAGTGGATCGTGTAGCGGATGGCGCGGTCGTGGATCTCCTGGCGCTCGAGCCGGAAGCCCGGCTCGTACTCGGGGCGGTTGACGATGAACGACATCGCCGACGTCTGGCGATTGAGCGAGCGGTCGTACGCGACGACCTTGACGTAGAGGTGCGGGAACGCCTCGCGGCACGCGTTGACGTCACGCATCACGACGTCGGCCTCGTCCTCGCCGAGGTCGAACATCGGCTGCGCCCACATCTCCCACAGCGAGTTGCGCGGGTGCGGGTCGTCGGTGTACTCGACCATGATCGACCAGCCGTTGGAGAGCGCGTAGGAGATCTGCGCCTCGATCTGCTCGTCGGTCAGGTCCGGCAGGAATGAGAACTGTCCCTGTGTGACTCTCATGTCTTCTCTCTCCCCTACGCCGACGTCGGCGTGACGACGACGTCTGCCGTGTCGGTCGAGGTGTAATCGAACGTGATGTCCTTCCAGACCTCGAGCGCGGCGTTCAGCTCGGGGCAGCCCTTGGCGGCCTCGACGAGGATGTCCGGACCCTCGGCGTAGTAGTCGCGACCCTCGTTGCGGGCCTGGATGATCGCCTCGACGGCCGTGCGGTTGGCGCTGGCGCCCGCCGCGATGCCCATCGGGTGGCCGATCGTGCCGCCGCCGAACTGCAGGATCGAGTCCTCGCCGAGGTAGTGCAGCAGCTGGTGCATCTGGCCGGCGTGGATGCCGCCCGACGCGACCGGCATGACGCCCGGCATCGAAACCCAGTCCTGGTCGAAGTAGATCCCCTGCTCGAGGTCCTTCTTGATGTAGTTGTCGCGCAGGACCTTGTAGTAGCCCATGATCATGTTCGGGTCGCCCTCGAGCTTGCCGACGACGGTCCCCGCGTGGATGTGGTCGACGCCCAGCAGGCGACACCACTTCGCGATCACGCGGAAGGAGACGCCGTGCGTCTTCTGGCGCGTGTACGTGCCGTGACCGGCGCGGTGCAGGTGCAGGATCAGGCCGTTGGCGCGGGCCCACTTCGACATCGAGCTCATCGCCGTGTAGCCGACCGTGAGGTCCTGCATGATGATGATCGAACCGAGCTCCTTGGCGAACTCGGCACGCTCGTACATCTCCTCCATCGTGGCGGCGGTGACGTTGAGGTAGTGGCCCTTGACCTCGCCGGTCGCGGCCTGCGCGCGCTGGACGGCTTCCATGCAGTGGATGTAGCGATCGCGCCAGCGCATGAAGGGCTGCGAGTTGATGTTCTCGTCGTCCTTCGTGAAGTCGAGGCCGCCGCGCAGCGCCTCGTAGACGACGCGGCCGTAGTTCTTGGCCGACAGGCCGAGCTTCGGCTTCGTCGTGGCGCCGATCAGCGGGCGGCCGAACTTGTCGAGGTACTCGCGCTCCATCACGATGCCGTGCGGGGGACCCGGGAAGGTCTTGACGTAGGCGACCGGGATCCGGATGTCCTCGAGACGCAGCGCCTTGAGCGGCTTGAAGCCGAAGACGTTGCCGATGATCGACGACGTGAGGTTGGCGATCGAGCCCTCTTCGAAGAGGTCGATGTCGTAGGCGATCAGCGCGATGTACTGGCCCGGGGTCCCGGGGACCTCCTCGACGCTGTAGGCCTTCGCCTGGTAGTGCTCATAGGGGGTGAGGCGGTCGGTCCAGACGACGGTCCACGTCGCGGTCGAGGACTCTCCCGCGACGGCGGCGGCCGCCTCGATCGGGTCCACGCCCTCCTGCGGCGTGATCCGGAAGGCACACAGGACGTCGGTGTCCTTGGGCTCGTAGTCCGGATTCCAGTAGCCCATCTCCGCGTACGGAGTGACGCCCGAATCCCAACGGCTCTTGGTCTTCTTCTGTCCGTCCTTCTCAGTGGTGCTCATTCCATCCTCTCTCGGGGTGCGCTACCAGCACACTACCCTCTTGATCCAAAGGTGCAAAGCAAAAGATCGGGGCTTTTACATAGGGTCTTGTCTATCCGCTGCCACGCCCGCGATCACGCTCGGTACGGCCCTTTCCGCTTCTGTCAGGACCGCGACGGTCCCGATCATGCTGCTCAGCCGGGGCACGACGCCGACGATCGACTCCTGCGCGCAGAACGCGATGTCCGACTCCAGGCCCTCCCGCCGCAGGCCGACGGCTCCCGCGCTCGCCGCGAGCGCATCAGCGGCGCTCAGGTACGACGCCGCCACCGCCTCGGCGATCTGCGCGCCATCGCTGCGCGGACCGTCGAGCGCCGCGCTCAGGCGGCCCGCGACGTATACGTCCTCGATGCTCACGCGGCCGTCGGTGCCGGCGCAGACGAGCAGCACGTCGTCGGCGGCGGCGAGATGCGCGAGCACCGCGTCGAGGTTCAGCAGGGAGGCCGCGATCACCTCGTCGGCGACCGCCGTCGAGGCGACGACGGCGGGCGCGCCGTTCGTCGTCGCCAGCACGAGCTCCGGCGTGCGCGGGTCGCGCGTCTCCTCCGGCGAGTTGCCGAGATCGAAGCCGGGCGCCCGCGCGCAGCCCACCTCGCCTGCGAGGGTGCGCTGCGGCGTACGCAGGTCGCGCGCCTCGTCGATGCTGCCGGCCACGAGCACGCGCTCGTAGCCCGACGCGAGCGCGAGCGTGATCGTCGACGTGGCACGGAGCACGTCGATGACGACGGCCGTGCGCGCCGGCCGCACGTCGGTCCCGAGGAAGGCGACGTCGATCATCGAGCTCGTGTTGGCTTACCCGACGTCGCTCGCCCTATGCCGCCGAGCGAACGCCGGAGGTATAGCGCGCCGCCATCTCCTCCAGCGACATCGGCTCGTAGTCGCCGGCGTGGCCGGCCATGCCGAGCTCCTGCATGCGCTGCATGCAGATCAGCTTCTGGCCCGCGCGAGCGGCCTTGCCGGCGCCACGCGGATCCCAATCGTCCGGGTTGTCGCGGTAGTGCTCGCGGACGAACGCGGTGATCGCGAGGCGGCCGTCGGTGTCGATGTTGACCTTGCGCACGCCGTGCTCGATGCCACGCTGGATCGCCGAGATCGGCACGCCGAAGCCGGCGTCGACCTCGCCGCCGGCCGCCTTGAGGCGCTCGACGATGTCCGCGGGGACGCTCGAGGAGCCGTGCATGACGATGTGCGTGTCGGGCAGGCGGCGGTGGATGTCCTCGATGATCTCCATCGCGAGGATCTCGCCGTCGGGCTCGCGCGAGAACTTGTAGGCGCCATGGCTCGTGCCGATCGCCACCGCGAGTGCGTCGACCCCCGTGCGCTCGACGAACTCCTCGGCCTGGGCCGGGTCGGTCAGGCAGATCTCGCCGGAGCCGACGCCGTCCTCCATGCCGCCGAGCGTGCCGAGCTCGCCCTCGACCGTCACGCCGCGCTCGTGCGCGTAGTCGACGACCTGCTTCGTCACCGCGACGTTGTCCTCGAAGCTCAGCGGCGTCTTGGCGTCCTCGCCGAGCGAGCCGTCCATCATCACGCTCGTGAAGCCGAGCTCGATCGCGCTGATGCAGGTCTCCGGCGAGTTGCCGTGGTCCTGATGAAGGGCGACCGGGATGTCCGGGTAGGTCTCGGCCGCGGCGAGCATCATGTGGTAGAGGAAGTGGTCGCCGGCGTACGAGCGAGCGCCGCGCGAGGCCTGCACGATGACCGGCGACCGGGTCTCCTGGGCGGCCTCCATGATCCCCTGGATCTGCTCGAGGTTGTTGACGTTGAAGGCCGCGACGCCGTAGCCGCCGGCGGCGGCCTCGTCGAGCAGCTGTCGCATGGTCACGAGCGGCATCTGGTCATCCTCCTGCGGACTTGGGTTCTGGGGCTGGTGTGCTCTCGACGATCCGGCGGTAGGAGCCGGGGCGGACGATCAGCGACTGGGTGGAGACCCAGCCGGCGGTGTAGCGCGGCGCGCCGAGCATCGTGCCGCCGGTGATCCCGCAGGCGGCGAAGATCGCGGGCCCGCGGACGAGGTCGTCGGCGTCGAGGATCTCGTCGGTCGAGATCCCGGCCGCGGCGACCGCCTCGCGCTCGTCGTCGCGCTGCGGGGCGAGGCGCGTCTGCATGCCGCCGCCGAGCACCTTGACGGCGCACGCCGCCATGATGCCCTCCGGCGTCCCGCCGATCCCCATCAGCATGTCGATGCCGGTGCCGGGCAGGAGCGCGAACATCGCGCCCGCGACGTCGCCGGCGCTCGGCATGATCACGCAGACGCCCATCTCGCGCAGGCGCGCGGCGAGCTCGACGTGGCGCGGCTTGTCGAGGACGAGGACCCGCATCCTGTCGACGGGCTTGCCGAGCGCCGCGGCGACGCTCTCGATGTTGTGCTCGGGCGACTCGCGCAGGTCGATTGCCTCGCGCGCGGCGCGACCGACGACGAGCTTGTCCTGGTAGTGCCCCGGTCCCGGCGACCACAGGCAGCCGTCGCCGGCGAACGCGATCGTCGTCAGCGAGCCGGGCAGCCCGGCCGCGCAGAGGTCGGTGCACTCGACCGGGTCGACGGCGATGTCGAAGCGCGGGCCGTCGCCGTCACCGAGTTGCTCGCCGTTGAAGAGCATCGGGGCGTCGTCCTTCTCGCCCTCCCCGATGATGACCGTTCCGAGCCCCTTCGTCTCGCCGAGCACGCGGCGCATCGCCTCGGTCGCGGCCCCGTCGGCGGCCTTGCCGTTGCCGGAGCCGGCGTACCTGTGCGCCGCCAGCGCAGCTGCGCGGACGGCCTCGAGCGCGAGCGACTCCAGGCTCGCCGCCAGTTCCTCCGGTCTGCTGCGGGCAGCGTCGACCGGCTCCTCGACCAGGGACATTGCGACATCCTCGCGTTCGCTGACTTTGGGTACAAGCGAAATGTCAGCCTCTTTCATTAGGACCAGCCCTATGCGCGCCGAAACGTCGCGCGGCGCGGCTTTGTATCGTCGCACGATGCTGTTCAGACAGCTAATCCACGACGACCTCGGCTGCGCGTCCTACCTCGTCGGAGACGCCCACGCCGGAGCCGCCGCGGTCGTCGACCCGCGCTTCGAGATCGACGTCTATCTCGATCTCGCACGCTACATGGGGGTCCGCATCGAGCACATCCTCGAGACGCACAACCATGCCGATCACGTCTCCGGCCATGGGCGCCTGGCGGTCGCCACCGGGGCCAGCATCCACGTCCACCGCCTCGCCGCGCCCGACTATGAGCACGGCCGCTTCGACGACGGCTGGGAGCTCGAGCTCGGCGAGGTCGTCATCCGTGCCCTGCACACGCCCGGCCACCGGCCCGAGCACAGCGCCTTCGCGCTCGTCGACCGCGCCCGCGGCGACGAGCCCTGGGCCGTGCTGACAGGCGACTCGCTGTTCGTCGGCGACATCGCGCGGCCCGACCTCGCGATCGAACGCGAGCAGGGGGCGCGGGCGATCTTCGCCAGCCTGCACGAGCAGCTGCTGCGCCTCGACGACACCTGCGAGGTGTGGCCGGGCCATCTCGGCGGGTCGATGTGCGGCGGGCCCGGAATGGACATGAAGGTCTCCTCGACGATCGGCTACGAGCGGCGACACAACGCGCTGCTCGCCGAGCGCGACGTCGAGCGCTTCGTGGCGCGCTCGCTCGCGACGCTCGGCCCGCAGCCGCCGAACTTCGAGGCGATCGTCGCGCTCAACCGCGGCCCGCTGCTGACGGCGGGCGTCGAGGCGCAGCCGCTGGCCCCGCGCCAGGTCGACGTCAAGAGCGACGAGGGCGCGCTGATCGTCGACGTGCGCAGCGACGAGCAGTTCGCCGAGGCGCATATCCCGGGGGCGGTCTGCATCACGGCGCTGAGCGTCGGCTTCGGCACGCGCCTGGCCTGGATCGCCGACCGCGAGCAGGAGATCGTGCTCGTCGGCCGCGACGACAGCGATGCGCTGCGCGCGGCAACGCTTGCGACCGCCGTCGGGATCCGCCGGATCGCCGGCTTCCTGCACGGCGGGATGCCGAGCTGGCGCGAGGAGCAGCGACCGGTGCAACAGATCGAGCGCCTGGCGATCGGCGACCTGCACGATCGCACCGGCGAGCTGCAGATCCTCGACGTGCGCGAGCGATCCGAGTGGGACGAAGGACACATACCCGGCTCGACGCACACCCCCTACCACGACATCCGCGAGGTCCCCGAGGGCATCGATCCGGCGCGACCGGTGGCCGTCGTCTGCGCCTCCGGTCAGCGTGCCGCCGTCGGCGCCAGCCTGCTCGCGCGCTACGGCGCCCGGCACGTCGTGCACGTCACGGCGGGTGGCGTCGGGCACTGGCAGCGCGCCGGGCACCCGCTCGAGCGCTCGGACTAGCCGCTTGCTCGTCGCCGCCGTCGTGCTCGGGCTGGCGATCGGGCTCGTCGTCGGCTCCGTCGGCGGCGGCGGTGCGATCCTCGCGCTGCCCGTCTTCGTCTACGTGCTCGGCGAGCCGATCGGGCCGGCGGCTTCGGGATCGCTGGTGGTCGTGGCGGTGGCGGCGGCGGTCGGCGCCGGCTCGCTGGCACGCAGCGGGCAGGTCTGCTGGCCGATCGCCGGGACCTTTGCCGCGCCGGCCGCTGTCGGTGCACTGCTGGGGACGCTCGCCGGCGCAGAGGTCGGCTCGGCGCTGCTCGTGCTGCTGTTCGTGCCGGTGATGCTGGCGGCGTCGTTTGCGACCTGGCAGCGCGCGGGCGCCGGGTCCGGCGGCGGCGACCGCGGCTGCCCGCGACCGGCGCTCGCGCCGGTCCTGACGGCGGGCTTCGCCGTCGGCGTGCTGACCGGCTTCTTCGGCGTCGGCGGCGGGTTCGTGATCGTGCCCGTGCTGACGCTGTGGTTCGGCGTCGGCTTCCGCCGCGCGGTGGCGACGTCGCTTGTGATCATCACGCTGACGGGCGTCGTGGCACTGGCCAGCCATCTGGGCACCGGCAGCGATATCGACCTCGGCGCGACGGCGGCGCTGGCGCTGCCGACGGCCGTCGGGGCGTTCCTCGGCGCGCACGTGGCGGAGCGACTGCCGCAGGCAGCGCTGGGCCGGGCGTTCGCGGTGGTCGTGTCTGCGGTCGCGCTGTTCCTGCTCGTCGACGTGCTGGCGCTGGGCGGGCCGCCGGGCAGCTGACGGCTGTCGCGTCCGACGTCTCCCCCGGCGCTACGTCTCCCACCAGTTCCCGCGCTTCGCGCGGTAGCGCTTCAGGCGCCTGAGCAGCCACTCCAGGAGGTTCTGCAAGCGCTCGAGCGCGACCTCCTTGAAGAGCGCGATCGCGTCGATCGGCTTGTGCTCGACGGGCGGCGCGGCGGGTGGCGGCTGCGGGGCGCGCTCGGTCGTCCTCACCGGCGCAGCTCCTCGAGGGCCTCGGGCGTGTCGACGTCGGCCGGCGAGCAGAGGTGCGAGCACTCGATCGGATCGGCGCCGATCGCCTTGAGCACCTCGCGCGCGCCGACATCGCCCTCGAGCGCCGCGATGCGCGCGAAGTGGTCGCGCCCGAGCACCACCGGGTGGCCCGGCATCCCGTCGTAGATCGCGCGTGCCCGCGCCGCCGCGCCGTGCTCCTGCGCAAGCGCCGCGAACCGCGCGATGACGTCGGGCGTGATCCGCGGCATGTCGCCCAGCGTCAGGACGGCGGCCTCGGCGTCGGCGACCGCCGCGATGCCGCAGCGCAGCGACGCCGCCTGTCCCTCGGCCCAGTCCGCGCACACGACCGGCTCGGCCTGGCCGAAGTCGACGCCCGCACGGACCTGCTCGGCGCGCGCGCCGAGGACGACCACGATGCGCCCGATCGCCGGCACCGCCTCGACGGCGCGCAGCGCATGCTCGAGCAGCGGGATCCCGTCGAGCTCGGCGAGCTGCTTGGCGCTGCTGCCGAAGCGCGACCCCGATCCCGCTGCCAGGACGACGGCTGCGATCACCGCGCGCTCGCGGTCGTGAGCGCGCGCCTGGTCGCCACGCGCGCGAGGTGGCGCTTGTAGCCGGGCGTGTCGCTCTGCTGCTCGCGCGAGATCGTCCGCACGACGCGTTGGATACCCGCCGGTCTTTCAGGCAACCACCTTTGCCGCAGCGCGGCGCGTCGCAATCACGATCCCCGCGACGATCAGCGCCACGCCGGCGAGCTGCAGCGGCGCGGGATCCTCGCCGAGCAGCACGATCCCGAGTAGCACGGAGCCGACCGGCTGCACCGTCAGCACGACCGAGGTCAGCGACGCCGGCAGCCGCGGCAGCGCCACGGCGATCAGCAGCCAGCCGAGCACCTGCGAGGTCAGCGCGAGCGTGAACAGCCACCCGTGCGCGGGCCAGCTCGGGGCGAGATCGACCTCGCCGAGCAGCCCGCCCGTGACCGCGGCCACGGCCGTCGCCCCGAGCGTCGCCGCGAACAGCGGCCCCGCCGGTCGGCGCAGGTCGCGGCCCATCTCGCGCAGCACGAGGATGAAGCCCGTGTACGCGACCGCCGTCAGCACGCCGTAGACCGCGCCGAGCTCGGGATCGGCGCCGTACGCACCCTCGCCGATGACCCCCGAGATCAGCACTGCGCCCGCGAACACGAGCGGCACCGCCAGCGCGATGCGCGCGGACGGCTTCTCGCCGAGCAGCGCCCACGCGGCGGCCGCGACGAGCACGACCTGGAGGTTGGCGAGCGTCGTCGCAAGCCCCGCCCCGACGAAGCCGATCGCGTGGTGCCAGAGGATCAGGTCGGCGGCGAAGAACGCACCCGCCGCGGTCGCGTAGCGCCAGTGGCCGGGCGGCGGCGGGCCGCGGCGCCGGCGCTCGCGCAGCGCGAGGGCGCCGAGCAGCGGCAGCGCGTAGCCGCAGCGAAAGACGGCGGCGGTCGACGGACTCACGTTCGCGAGGTCGACGAGGATCGCCGAGAACGCAATCGCGACGGCGCCCGCGAGCGCCGCCAGCGCGGGCTGCTCCGTGAGGGCGTTACGAATCGGCCGCGGCGTCGAGGACCTGGTTGACGAGCGCGTCGGCGTCGGCGTTCTGCGCGCGCGGGACGGAGCGGATCGACCAGCGCTCGAAGCCGCGCAGCGTCTGCAGCGCCGCCGCGTGCAGCGGCTTCATGTCCGGATGCCGGACCTTGTAGACCCCGTTGACCTGCTTGGCGACGAGTTCGGAGTCGTTGACGATCTCGACCTCTGCGGCGCCCAGCTCGCGCGCCTTCTGCAGGCCGAGCAGCAGGCCGCGGTACTCGGCGACGTTGTTCGTCGCGACGCCGATTCGCTCGGCGGCCTCTGCGATGACGTCACCGTCGCGCGTCGAGACGACGGCGCCGGCGGCGGCCGGCCCCGGGTTTCCGCGCGCGGCGCCGTCGACGTGCACGACGACGACCTTCATCGCCGACGGCTCACTCCGGTTCGATGCGCGGGAACTCGCCGGGGACGCGCGCGCGGCGGCGGTCGCGCCTCTGGCGCTGCTCGACGGCGGCCGCATCGTCGTTCGGTCCGCGCCGCTCGGACTTGCGGCGGTCGACGATCACCGTGACGCTGTCGTCGTCGGCGTAGTAGGCGGTGAGCTTGTCGAACAGCTCGGCCTCCAGGGCCTCTGGCACGACGCAGTAGATCATCGCCTCACCCTAGTGGCTCGTCTCGTGACGTCATGCTCGGCAACGGCGCTCACGAGCGCGGCCTCACGCGGCGAGGACGAGCCGTCCGCGCTCGTCGGCGACGGCGTTGGCGACCTGTTCGGCTTCGCTCAGCTCCGACAGCTCCGCGCCCTGGCCGGCGACCCGCACGCCGGCCGCCTCGTCGGCGAGGTCGACCTCGTAGCGGTACCAGCACAGCTCCCAGCCGACGACGACCGTCACGATCGCGCCTTCGACCTCGGAGGGCACGACGGCGACGATCGGCGTGCCGAGCGAGCGCGTCACGCCGGCGATCCGCCGCGGGTGGCCGCTCTTGTTGAACACGTCGAGCGCCCGCGCCATCTTCAGGTCGGCGTTGGTCGGCACGGCGTGCACGTGGCGCGGCTCGCGCGAGGCGCTGTGCGGCTCGAGCGCGGCGGGGGCCGCCGGGGCGCCGCGGTCGGTCCTGCCGCCGCCCGGGGGAAGCTCCGGCTCGTCCTCGGCGACCCGCCCCGCACGGTCGCGGCTCGGGCTCTCGATGCGGTCCACGTTGGAGGAGATGCGCCGGTAGGGCAGCTCGACCGCCGGCGCCGGCTCGCGGCGCTGGGGCTTCAGGCGGCCGAGCAGCGACCGCGGCCCGCCACGCGAGCCGTTGCGGCCGCGAACGCCGAGTCCGTTGTCGGCGCCCTCTCGAATCCAGCCCTCGTTTGCGGCGCGCGCGGTGCACAGCTCGCAGACCATCCGCCGCGACCCGTTGGCGATGAACGCGTCGGCGTGCTCGCCGCGCAGGAGCGTGCGGCCACACACGTCGCAGGCGACGGCGGCGCGGCTCGTCGTGATCGACTTTCGCTCCATCTGGCCGTCAGGGTACCGGCCGAGGCGAGGTCGCAGCCTGCCCGTTCAACGAGTGTTCGACGCGCCCGCGCGCGTTGCGAGCCAGCCACCAACCGGGCGCGCGCCGACGACAAGAGGCGCGCCCTCCCCTACGCGCTGATCGTCTCCTGCTCGGTGGCCGCCGCGACGATCTTCTGCTGCAGGTGCGCCGGCACCTCCTCGTAGCGCAGGAACTCCATCGTGTAGTCGCCCTGGCCGCCGGTCAGCGAGCGCAGGTCGGGCGCGTAGGTGAGCATCTCGGACATCGGCACCTCGGCCTTGACCTCGGTCAGGCCGCCGCCGATCGAGTCCATCCCCTGCGGCCTCCCGCGGCGCGAGTTGAGATCGCCGATGACGTCGCCGACGGAGTCCTCGGGGATCGACAGCGTCACGAGCATGATCGGCTCCAGCAGCGCCGGCGAGGCGTTGCCCATCGCCTCCCTCATCGCGATCGAGCCGGCGAGCTTGAAGGCCATCTCCGACGAGTCGACGGTGTGGTAGCTGCCGTCGAACAACCTGACGGAGACGTCCTTGACCGGGCAGCCCGCGATCGGGCCGGACTGCATCGCGTCGACGACGCCCTTCTCGACGGCCGGGATGAACGACGTGGGAATGACGCCGCCCTTGATCTGGTTGACGAACTCAAAGCCCGCGCCGGGTTCGCGCGGCTCGATCGAGATGTGGCAGTCGCCGAACTGGCCGCGTCCGCCGGACTGCTTCTTGTGGCGCCCGTGCGCCTTGGCCGGCTTGCGGATCGTCTCCATGTAGGGCACCCGCGGCGGCTTCAGCGTGACCTCGGCGCCGAAGCGCTCCTTCAACCGCTCGACGACCACCTCGACGTGCATCTGCGACAGCCCGGCGATGATCTGGTCGCCCGTCTGCTCGTCGCGGTGCAGGTCGATCGTCGGGTCCTCCTCCTGCAGCCGGCGCAGCGACGTGAACACCTTGTCCTCGTCGCCCTGGGCCTCCATCGCGAACGCCATGACGGGCGCGGGCAGCTGGATCGCAGGCATCGAGATCGGCTCGTCGCGCTCGGCCAGCCAGTCGCCGGCGCGGGTCTCCTTGAGCTTCGCGACGGCGCCGATGTCGCCCGGGCCGAACTCGTCGGCGTGGCCGGACTCCTTGCCGCTGAAGACGAGCAGCTGGCCGACGCGCTCCTTGTTGTGGCTCGTCGTGTTCATCACGTGGCTGTCGTGGCGCATGACGCCCTGGTAGACGCGGAAGAGGTTGATGCGCCCGGCGAACGGGTCGGCGCGGGTCTTGAAGACGTAGGCGTACAGCGGCGCGTCGGGGTCGGCGTCGAGGGTGATCTCGGGCAGCTCCAGCGAGCCGTGCTTGACCGGCGACGGGAGGTCCTCGACGATCGCGTCGAGCAGGCGGTTGGTGCCGAGGTTGCGCGTCGCGACGCCGCAGACGACCGGAAACAGCGAGCCGTGGTTCGTGCCGTCCTTGAGCACGCCGACGATCTCGTCGTGGGCGATCTCATCGCCTTCGAGGTAGCGCTCCATCAGCGAGTCCGAGACCTCGCAGATCTCGTCCATCATCTTCTCGCGGTACTCCTCGGCGAGGTCCTGCAGCTCGGCCGGGATCTCGATCTCGGTGCAGTTGTCGCGGCTGGCGGGGGTCGGATTCGAATACTGGTAGGCCTTCATGTCGACGAGATCGACGATCCCGCAGACGTCCTGCTCGGAGCCGATCGGGATCTCCGTCGCGACGACGTGGCCGCCGAAGGCGTCCTTGAGCGATTCGAGCGTGCGAAAGAAGTCGGCGCGCTCACGGTCGAGCATGTTCACGAAGATCATCCGCGCGAGGTCGAGCTCCTCCGCCCGCGCCCACAGGCGCCGCGTCGTGACCTCGGCGCCCATGACGCCGTTGACGACGAAGACCGCCGATTCGCAGACGCGCATCGCGCCGAGCGCGTCGGCGACGAAGCTCGGCTCGCCGGGCGTGTCGATCAGGTTGATCTTGCGCCCGTCCCACTCGAACGAGCTGAGCGCGAGCGAGATCGACATCTTGCGCGACTGCTCGTCGGGCTCGGAGTCCGAGACGGTCGTGCCGTCGAGCACCGAGCCGAGCCGGTTGGTCGCCTTCGCCTCGAACAGGAGCGCCTCGTGCAGCGAGGTCTTTCCGCTGCCGCGATGACCGATCAGGGCTACGTTGCGAATGCGGTCAGCAGGCTTGTGCATGCCGCGGCTCCTCTCCTCGGGGATCGCGGGATGCTAGTCGTTCGTCGCGGCTCTGGCGACCGCCGGATGATCGTCGTCGGCGCCGGCGCGGCAGCAGCGCGCGAGGAGCCGGCGGACCTCAGGCGCCGTCGATGTTCTCGCCCGCCATGCGGCCCCGCAGCCGCAGCACGGCCTTCGTATGCAGCTGCGATACGCGCGACTCGGTCACGCCGAGAACCTCGCCGATCTCTCGCAGGGTCAGGTTCTCGTAGTAGTACAGCGCGACGACCAGCTTCTCGCGCTCGGGCAGCCGCGCGATCGCGTCGGCGATCCGGTCCTTCAGGTCGGTCGCGTCCATGACCTGCGCGGGATCGGGGGCGCCGGGGTCCTGCAGCGTGTCCAGCAGCGAGACCTGGTCGCCGGAGGCGTCGGACACCGTCCACAGCTCGTCGAGCGCGGCGACCGTCGAGTTGGAGATCTGCAGCAGCGCGTCCTGGAACTCCGAGACCGACATCTCGAGCTCCTTGGCCATCTCCTCGTCGTTCGGCGCGCGCTGGAGCTTGTGCTCGAGCTTCGTGTTGGCACGCTCGATCGCGCGGGCGCGGGCGCGCACCGAGCGCGGGACCCAGTCCAGCGAGCGCAGCTCGTCGATGATCGCGCCCTTGATGCGCGTGATCGCGTACGTCTCGAACTTGATCTCGCGCTCGAGCTCGAAGCGCTCGATCGCGGAGATCAGGCCGCCCAGGCCGTAGGAGATCAGGTCGGCCTCCTCGACGTGAGCGGGCAGCCCGGAGGCCATCCGGCCGGAGACGTACTTGACGAGCGGCGAGTAGGCGACGACCAGTCGTTCGCGCGCGCGGTCGTCCCCATCGCGCTTGTAGCGGCGCCACAGATCCTTCAGCTCGATTGATTTGACGTTGGTCTCCATCCCCTAGGCCCTCGGATGCGCCCGCGCGTAGGCGTCTTTCAGGCGCGCCGACTCTACCCGAGTGTAGGTCTGCGTCGTAGACACGGACGCCTGGCGGAGCAGCTCGCGGATCGATCGCAGCTCCGCGCCGCCCTCGAGGAGGTGGGTCGCCAAGGAGCGGCGCAGGGCGTGCGGGTGCACTGCGCCCTGCGCGGAAGCATGTCGCGCCCATACGCGCAGCCGTCGGCGGATGTCCGACGCCGACAGCCGCCGGCCGGACTTGGAGAGAAACAGCGCGAGCTCGTCGGGCTCCTGGGCGAGCGCCGCCCGGGCGCGCTCGAGATAGCGCGCAAGCGCGCGCAGCGCAGGTTCCCCGGCGGGCACGAAGCGCGTCTTGGAGCCGTTGGCCTCGACGCGCAGCTCCTCGGCGTCGAAGTCCACCGACGCGAGATCGAGCGAGACGAGCTCCTCGGCGCGCAGCCCGCTCGCGTAGGCGAGCTCGAAGAGGGCGCGGTCGCGCAGCTCAAGCGGCGTCGAGGCCGGGATGCGGTCCAGCACGCCGCTGATCTGCTCGGGTGCGAGCAGGCTCGGCAGTTGCGCGGCGCGCTCGGGCGCCGCCAGCAGCCTGGCACGGTCGGCCTCGATCTCGCCATGCTCGCGCAACGTCTCAAAGAACGCGCGCAGCGCGGCAAGCTTGCGAGCGACGGTGGCCGGCGCGGACGCGCGCTCCGACAGCGCGGCGGCGTAGCGGCGCAGCAGCCGATCGGTCACAGCGGGCGCCTCGACGTGCTGCCAGGTCGCCCAGGTGGCGAACTGGCGCAGATCGGCGCGGTAGGCGTTGCGCGTCTTCTCGGCGGCGCCGCGGCGGCGCAGGTCCTCGTCGAAGCGCGCGATCGCCGCGCGCCACTGGGCGCTAGCCTCGAGCTCGATGGGCGTCTTCTTCATCGACACGGCTCAGGGGACGGTCGCCACCCAGCACCAGCTGGTGGCAGCGGGCATCGCACCGCCGGCCGGGATCCCGCCGCGGCCGTGGCTGCGCGTCCAGGGCACGGGCGACGCCTCGACGATGTGGTACGCGGTCATGCGCAAGAGGGAGCGCGGCGTCTTCATCGGCACACTGGTCCTTCGACACTCGCCGCACCATGCCCTGCTCCTGGAGTCCGGCTGGGAGGAGATCCCGGCGGCGGGAATCGGAGTCGCCGCCGGTTGAGCCGGCGCGCGTACTAGTGAATGTAGATCGGCGTGCCGACCGGGACCTCGTCGTAGAGCTTCTCGACGTCCTCGATCAGCATCCTGATGCAGCCGTGTGAGGCGTTCGTCCCGATCGACGCACGCGCGTCCGTGCCATGGACGCCGACGCCGTCGTAGACGCCCAGCCAGCGCGCCTTGAGCGGGTTCTGCGGCGTACCGCCCGGAATGACCTGCCCGGCGAGCGAACCCGCCCAGGACGAGTTCGGAACCGTCCATGCCGGGTTGATCGCCTTGTTCTGGATCTTGTAGAGGCCCGCCGGCGTCTCCAGGCCGGCCTGGCCGACGGCAATCGGGTAGTCCTTCACCTTCTTGAGCTTCTTGAAGAGGCTGATGCGGAAGTTGCCGCGGTCGACCGCCACGACGACCGGGTACCTCGCGACGAGCTGCTTGTCCGTGACGTTCGGCTGGACGGTGAGGACGGGAGCCTCGAGCGTGCGGTCTGCGACCGCCGAGACGAGCGCCGTCTGGATCTCGCTGCGCAGTTTCAGCGCATCGATCGTGCGGCCCGTGCGGGCCGGCCGGGTGGAGATCGACTGCGGCGCGAAGTCGACCTTGGCGTCGACGGCCTTGCGGCTGACCGCAACTCGGACGCGATCGACGATGCGCTGAACGGCGCGACGCGAGTACCGCACGTCGGCTGCGACGCGTGCGCCGACCTCCTTGCCGCTGATCGCGCGCCACGTGCGGGTCAGGACGCCGCCGGCGCGGCTGCGCTGCAGCGCCTCGTCGACCATCGCGTCGAGGTCGGCCTCGATCTTCGCCTCGCGCGCGGAGAGCCGGAACGTCTGGTTTGACGCGTTGATCATGACCGGCGCGTCGAGCGGCTCGAGCAGGCGCTGCTGCACTCGTCTGCGCGCCTCGTCACGTGACAGCCCGCTGACGTCGACGGACCCGATGCTGACGCCGTTGGCGATCACGTCGCTGCGACTCGAGGCCCACGCAAAAGCCCCCCCGAGCGGCAGGAGAACGACGGCGACGAGCGCGATCAGGATGAGCGGTCTGGGCGGCATCGACTTCCTTGGGGTCTACGAATTGCGTTACGGCGCGGCTCACTGTACGCGACGCACGTCGGCGGGAGTCAGATTTGCAGCGCTTCTTGCCGTTTTCAGCGTCGAAGCTCGGCGCGTCGGCGCAGCAGTGGATCGAGCTGCGCCGCGAGGTCGCGCCAGTCGTCGGCGCAGACCACGTCCTCTTCCTCGCACAGATCGCGATTCCACGGGTGCGAGATCGTCGCTGCCAGGATCCCGTGCTCGAGCGCCCCGGCGAGGTTCAGCGGGCTGTCGTCGATCAGCAGATCGATGCCGAGCTCGACGCAGCGGGCGACCTTGTCCTGCGAGCAGTGCAGGTCGTCGTACGGCACGCCGATCCGCTCCAGCCACTGCGCCGTGGCCTGATGCGCCGCGCTGTCGCGATGGCTCGTGATGTGGATGAAGTGACCCTCCTCGCGCCAGCGCGTGATGATCGCGGCAGCGTCGGGATACGGGTCGCCGGCGAGGATCGCCTCCGCGCAGTGCGTCTCCTCGATGCAGAGCCGCAGCTGGTCGGGCCGCAGCCGCGTGATTCCCCAGTCCAGCTGCTCCTCGTAGGGCAGGTCGATGCCGAAGCGGCGCAGCGCGGCATCGGAGAGACGGTCCCAGTAGTGATGAAGCGTCGAGTCGATGTCGATGGCGATGCGCATGCTTCGACGGCCCGTGGCCGTATCGGCAAGCGTACCTCTCGCACGCGATGCCTACGGACGGCCGGGTGCTCTCGCAGTCGCGGGGATGTCGGCGGCGCAGCGCTGGCCGCGGACGGGCGGGCGGCCCTGGCGGCGGGATCGGGGTAGACAGGCTGGCGACGTGATCCGCATCGGCTGCAGCGGCTGGAACTACGGCTCTTGGCGCCAGAGCTTCTATCCGAAGGGGCTGCCGACGTCGCGCTGGCTGGAGCACTACGCGACGGTCTTCGACACCGTCGAGGTCAACACGACCTTCTACCGGCTCGCGAAGCGCTCGTCGGTCGAGCGCTGGGTGGCGCAGGCGCCCAGCGGCTTCTGCTTCGCGGTGAAGTCGTCGCGCTATCTGACGCACATGAAGCGCCTGATGGACATGGAGCGCGGCGTGCAGCGGCTGCTCGAGCCGCTGGAGCCGCTGGGCGACGCCAGCCGGCTGGGCCCGATGCTGTGGCAGCTGCCGCCGAACTTCCGTCGCGACGACGAACGGCTGGCGTTCGCGCTGGACCGCCTGCCGGCCGGCCGCCACACGTTCGAGTTTCGCCATCCGTCGTGGTTCTGCCCGGAGGTCTACGAGCTGCTGCGCTGGCACAACGTCGCGCTCACGATCGCCGACCGCCCTGGCCTCGAGCAGTTTCAGTCGCACGAGATCACCGCCGACTTCACCTACGTGCGCTTTCACTACGGCCACCGTGGGCGGCGCGGCAACTACTCGAAGTCAGAGCTCGCCGAGTGGGCTCCGCGGCTGCGCGAGTGGGCAGGCAGGGTGGACGTGTACGCGTACTTCAACAACGACTGGGAGGAGTTCGCGCCGCGCAACGCCGTGACGCTCGGTCGCTTGCTGGGGCTCAGGTGACGGCGCCCAGCGAGGCGCTCGACACGAGCCTGGCGTACTTGCCCAGGACGCCGCCGAGGTCGCCGTTGTCGTCGCCGTCGTAGCGCGCGACGCGGTCGGCGATCGTGGCGTCGTCGAGTGCGACGTCGAGCCGGCGGGCGTCGACGTCGATCGTGATCACGTCGCCGTCGTGGACGGCAGCGATCGGCCCGCCGCGGACCGCTTCGGGCGCGACGTGTCCGGCCATGAAGCCGTGCGTCGCCCCGCTGAAGCGTCCGTCAGTGAGCAGCGCGACGTGCTCGCCCATGCCGATGCCGTTGAGCGCCGCCGTGACGCCGAGCATCTCGCGCATGCCCGGTCCCCCCGCAGGTCCCTCGTTGCGGATGACGACGACCTCGCCGCGCGCGATCGTGCCCGCGACGACCGCGGCCATCGCGTCCTCTTCGCTCTCGAAGACGCGCGCCGGGCCCTCGTGGTGGCGGCGCTCGTGGCCTGACAGCTTCACGACGCAGCCCTCCGGCGCGAGGTTGCCGCGCAGGATCGCCAGGCCGCCGGTCGCCTTGATCGGGTCGTCGAGCGGGCGCACGACGCGCTGACCCTCGGTTTCCGTGGCCTCGCGCGCATGCTCGCCGACGGTTCGCCCCGTGACCGTGAGCGCATCCTCGTGCAGCAGGCCGGCGTCGAGCAGGCGCCTGGCGACGAGCGGCACGCCACCGGCCGCGTACAGGTCGGTTGCGACGTACCTGCCGCCGGGCTTGAGGTCACACAGCAGCGGCGTCATCTCCGAGATGCGGTCGAAGTCGTCGATCTGCAGTTCGACACCCGCCTCGCGCGCGATCGCGAGCAGGTGCAGCACGCCGTTCGTCGAGCCGCCGGACGTCGCGATCGCGGCGATCGCGTTCTCCAGCGACTCCTTCGTGATGATCTCGCGCGGCCGCAGCCCGCGGTCGAGCACGTCCATGATGAGCTTGCCCGCCTCGATCGCGACGCCCGGCTTGCGGGCGTGCTCGGCGGGCACCATCGCCGAGCCCATCGGGCTGATGCCGAGGATCTCAAAGGCCATCGCCATCGTGTTGGCGGTGAACTGGCCTCCGCAGGCGCCCGAGCCGGGACTCGCGACGGACTCGAGCTCGGCGAGATCCTCGTCGCTGATCGTCCCCGCCGCGTGCGAGCCGACCGCCTCGAAGACGTCCTGGATCGTGACGTCCCTGCCGCGGAACCGGCCCGGCGCGATCGATCCGCCGTAGAGCATCACGCCGGGCAGGTTCAGGCGCGCGAGCGCCATGACGGTGCCCGGGATCGTCTTGTCGCAGGCGCTGAGGGCGACGATCCCGTCGAAGAGGTGGCCGCGGGCGACGAGCTCGATCGAGTCGGCGATCACCTCGCGCGAGACGAGGCTCGTCTTCATCCCGCTCGTGCCCATCGTGATGCCGTCGGAGATCGCGATCGTGTTGAGCTCCATCGGGGTGCCGCCGGCCTGCCGGATGCCCTCCTTGACCTTCGCCGCGAGCGCGCGCAGGTGAAAGTTGCAGGGCATCGTCTCGATCCAGGTCGAGGCGACCCCGATGATCGGCTTGCTCAGCGCATCGGCGTCGAAGCCGATGCCGTGCAGATAGGCGCGCGCCGGCGCACGTGCCGGACCCTCGGTGAGGGCGCGCGAGTTGTGCTTGGGGTCGAGCTTCGCCTTCGTGCTCACGGAGCGTGAACACTACCCGCGCCGCGGCGCTGGTCACGGAGCCGCGCCTGCTCCCACTGGCCGAGGCGCCAGAGGTCGCGCTTGACCTGCTTGGGATCGACCTGACGGCCGGGCAGGTGCATGTTCGCGGTGGCGATGATGCGCCGCTCGTCACCGGTCAGCGCCATCCACTTCGCCAGGACGTCGTCGGAATCGGGCAGGCGCGCCGAGCCATAGGGACGCGTCTCGTCGGGGAACGTCACGCAGTACTCGCTCAGCAGCCTGCGCGTCTGCGGCAGATAGGCGACGATCGGCTTGTGCGGGTAGATGAGGTAGGCGTACGTCGCACCGTGGCCGTCGCGGTCGCTCAGCGGGCCTTCGGACAGCCCGCCCCAGACGCGGATGAAGCCGAGGTCGCTGTACATCGCCCACTCCTCGTCGTTGACGCAGGAGCGCAGCAGCGTGCGCGCGCGCTGCTCGGCGCGGCGCTCCCGGCCGGGGTCGTAGCCCTCGACGTCGATGCGGGCGCGGCGCGCGCGCCAGCACGCGATCTTCTCCGCCGCGACCGGCCACGTGACCTCCCACAGCAGCACGAGGACGACGATCAGGCTGGCGCTTATGGCAAGCAGCATCGACTCCCCCTATCGGCCGCCCGCGGCGCGCGGAAAGAAGATCACGCGGTCGGCGTCCTGCGGGACCTCCTCGAAGTTCGACACCATCTGCGCCTGCCGGCGTCCGCCCGCATCGGCCAGCGGTACGGCGGCCCACATGCCGGCCTCGAGTTGCTCGCGAAATGCCTCGACGAGCTCGTCGTGCTCCTCGGCGACGTCGACATCGCCCTCCGCGATGAGGACCTCTCCATGACCGGGCTTCATCCGAAGAAACCGCACAGCGGGCGATTATGGCAAAGGGGCGGCGTTCGTAGGAACGGTTCCCTCGCGACATCTCACTTCTGGCGCACAAGGCCGAAGACGTCGACCGGGCCCGCGCCCGCCCCGAGCCCGCGCAGCCCATCCGCGACCGCGGCTGCCGCCACCGCGCGCGCGTGGCGCGCTGCCGCGAGCGGACCGTCGCCCAGCGCCAGACGCGCGGCAAGCGTCGACGAGTGCGTGCAGCCCGAGCCGTGCGCGGCGCCATCGGGATGGCGCTCGCCGGGCAGCTCGGTGAGCGTCGCGCCATCGAAGAAGAGGTCGCTGGCGCTGTCACGGTGCCCCCCCGTGACGACGACGTTGTCGGGACCCAGCGCATGGAGCGCGCGAACGAGCTCGATCCCGTCGAGGTCGCCGTCATCGGCGAGCACCCGCGCCTCGGCGAGGTTCGGCGTGATGACGGTCGCGCGAGCCACGATCAGCCTGCGCAGCGCACCGACGGCATCCAGCGCCAGCAGGCGCGCGCCGGACTCGGCGATCATGACCGGATCGTGCACGATCGGCACGCCGGCCGGCAGTTCGTCCAGCGCCTGAGCGACGGCCTCGATCGTCGCGACGTCGCCGAGCATTCCGATCTTGACGGCGTCGATCCCCAGGTCCTCGGCGACGGCGCTGACCTGGCCGACGATGATCGGCGGATCGACCGCCTGCACCGCGGAGACGGCGACCGTGTTCTGCACGGTGATCGCAGTGATCGCCGTCGTCCCGTGCACACCCGCGCGCGCGAACGCCTTGAGGTCCGCCTGGATCCCCGCGCCGCCGCCGGAGTCCGACCCGGCTATCGAGATCGCGACCGGGACGCGGCGAGCCGACATGCCGTCGAGGATAGGGCCGCCTACTGCTGGCGCACATAGTGCCCTCCCGGCCCGCGACGCAGGAATCCCAGCAGCTCGAGCTGGGCGAGCCCCGCGAGCGCGTGCTGCGCCTCGTGCGGCGTCGCGGCGAGCGCCGAGACCGTGTCGCGGCCGTCTTCGACGCGCCGCAGCAGCGCGCGCAGCGGCGGCGCGAGCTCGTTGGAGCACCGGCCGCTGATCGCGGTCGCCACGCCGATGCCGAGCGCCTCGTCGAGCGCGTCCTGAGCGTCGCGGATGACGAGCGCCCCGTCGCGCAGCAGCGCGTTCGAGCCGGCGCAGCGCGCGGCGGTGACCGGGCCCGGCACGGCGCCCACCGCACGACCGAGATCCTGCGCGAGATCCGCCGTGATGAGCGATCCGGAACGCTCGGCGGCCTCGACGACGATCGTCATCGACGCAAGCCCCGCGATCGTGCGGTTGCGCGCCGGAAAGCACCAGCGAAACGGCTTGGAGCCCGGCGGCATCTCGGAGATCGCCGCCTGCGTGCGGACGAGCTCGCGATGCAGGTTGCGCTTGCTCGCGGGATAGGCGACGTCGGCGCCGCCCGCCAGGACGGTGATCGTCGGGCCGCCGACCTCCAGCGCGCCGGCATGCGCCGCGGCGTCGATCCCGAGCGCCATGCCGCTGATGACGGTGACGCCGGCGGCCGCCAGCCCGCGCCCGAGGCCGCGCGCGACCTGCAGGCCATCCGCCCCTGCCCGTCTCGCCCCGACGACCGCGACGGCCGGGGCGTCTCGGTCGGCGAGTACCGCCAGCCGCTCGACGTCTCCGGCGACGTGCAGCACTGCGGGAGCGTCGGCGGCCTCGAGCATCCGCGGCGGGTAGCGCGGGTCGTGGCGGCAGACGGCGTGCATCGAAGCGGCAGCGAGGCGATCGCGCGCACGCGCCGGGTCAAACGCCGCGTGCGCGCGCTCGATCGCGGCGCGCCGATCTCCCGCCAGCGCCGCGATCAGGCGCTCGTCGGGCAGCGACAGGATCTCGCTCAGCCTGCGACGCTCGCGCCGTCCGCGCTCGACGTGCCCTGCGAGCCGGGCGACGAGGGCGGTGCGGCGCAGGCAGTCGTCACACGCCGTCATGCGGGTAGTGCAGCGTCGAGCACGTTGTCCTGGCGAAGGGAGAGCGCGACGCCGACGTGGTCTTCTCGCACCCGCGCGCTGTCGTCGAGATCGGCGATCGTGCGCGCGACGCGGAGGATCCGGCCGTGTCCGCGCGCGCTCAACGTGCCCTGGGCGTAGGCGTCTCGCAGCACGCCCTGCGCTCCGCGGTCGGCGCGGACAAGCTCGAGCAGGAGCTGCGGCGTGAGCTCCGCGTTCGTCCTCAGGCCGGTGCCGGCGAGCCGGTGCGCCTGGCGCTCGCGGGCGTCGAGCACCGCCGCGAGCACCTCGCTCGACGGCGTCCCGCGATCCTGCTCGAGCGCATCGGCCTGCGGGCGCGGCATGTGGACGAGCAGGTCCATGCGGTCCAGCAACGGACCGCTGAGCTTGCGCCTGTGGCGCGCGACGTCGGCGTCGGTGCAGCGACAGCGGTCCTCCCCGGCGTGGCCGCACGGACACGGGTTCGTCGACGCCACGAGCTGAAAGCGCGTCGGGAACGTGACCGTGCGCTGGCGGCGCACGATCGCCACGACTCCGTCCTCGAGCGGCTGGCGCAGCGATTCCAGCGCGGGCCGGCTGAACTCCGAGAGCTCGTCGAGAAAGAGGATCCCGTGGTGGGCAAGGCTTGCCTCGCCCGGCGCCGGCAGCGCGCCTCCGCCGACGAGTCCTGAGGCGGAGATCGTGTGATGGGGTGCGCGAAACGGCCGTTGCTCGACGAGTCCGTCGCCGACATGCCTGCCGGTGATGCTGTGGATCCGCGTGACGGCGATCGCCTCCTCGCGCGTCAGCGGCGGCAGGACCGAGATCGCCCGTCGCGCGAGCATCGTCTTGCCGGTGCCCGGCGGACCGGACAGCAGGATGTTGTGCCCGCCCGCCGCCGCGATCGTGATCGCACGGATCGCCTCCGCATGCCCGCGCACGTCGGCCAGATCGGGTTCGCTCACCCGCCGCGGCGCGACGGCGGGCGGTGGAAGCTCCGCGGGCTGCTCGCCACGCAGGAGCGCCGCCACCTCGTGCAGGTTCCTGGCACCCGCTACCGCGAGGCCGTCGACGAGCGCCGCCTCGCGCGCACACTCGCGCGGGACGATCAGCCCCGCGATTCGCGCGCTGCGCGCGCCCTCGGCCACCGTCAGCACGCCGCGGCAATGGCGCAGCTCGCCGCCGAGCCCGAGCTCGCCGAACACCGCCCAGCGCTCGAGCTCGCGGGCGGGAAGCTGCTCCGAGGCGACGAGCACCCCGCATGCGGTCGCCAGGTCGAAGCCGGGGCCGACCTTGCGTAGGTGCGCGGGCGCGAGGTTGACCGTGATCCGTCGCTGCGGGAACTGAAAGCCGGCGTTGATGAGCGCGGTCTGCACCCGCTCGCGTGACTCGCGCACGGCGGCGTCGCCGCGGCCGACGATCGTGAACGCCGGCAGGCCGCGGCGCAGGTCGACCTCGACGGCGATCCGCCGCGAGGAGAGGCCGTCGAGCGTGAACGTCGTCACATGGGCGAGCATCGGGCGGACCGTAGGCACGATCGCGTGACGGGACAGCACGTCTTCGTGACGATCGTGCGCAGAAACCGCGAACGGTCTGCGCGGCGGCAAAGGCGCCACGATTCCTGCGCGAAGTTGTTGCGATCGCGTGCTGAAACGGCGCCGGCCGCCGCCTACCGTGGCCGGCAATGGTGATCGACCTGCGCCACCACCTCGGCCGCGTCGGCGAGCGACTGGCGCGCGAGCACCTCGAGCGTCTCGGCTACCGCGTCGTCACGTCGAACTACCGCACGCGCTTCGGGGAGCTTGACCTCATCGTGTGCGACGAGACCTGGCTCGTCTTCGTGGAGGTCAAGACGCGGCGCGTGGGGGCGCTCGAGTCATCGCTGCAGGCGGTCTCAGCCGAGAAGCGCCGCCGCGTGCGGAGCATGGCTGCCGCGTGGCTCGTCGAGGCGACCGACCGGCCGCGTTCGCGCGAGCTGCGCTTCGATGTCGTCGGCGTCACGGTCGACCGCAGCAGCCGGCTCGTCCGGCTGGACCACATCGAGGCGGCGTTCTGACGTGGGCGACTTCCGAGCGCTACAGCGCGAGCTGCTGATACGCCATCGACTGAAAACTCAGGCGATGAAGCGGCGACACGCCGAGGCGCTGGATCGCGTCGCGGTGCTCTGGCGTCGAGTAGCCCACGTGGGCGCCGAACTCCCAGCCCGGGTGCAGCTCGTCGGCGCGGCGCATGTAGCGGTCGCGCGTGACCTTCGCGACGATCGAGGCGGCAGCGATCGCGGCGGAGGTCGCATCGCCCTCGATGATCGCCCGCTGCTCGTACCCGACGTCGCCGACAGGGAAGCCGTCCGACAGGCAGATGCAGCCGGGCCGGGCGACCCCGAGCAGTGCGTCGCGCAGCGCGGCGATGTTCGTCTTGTGCAGTCCGCGCGCGTCGATCGTGCGCGCGCAGCGCGAGACGACGCAGACCTTCACGGCCGTGCGCATGACGATCGGGAAGAGCTCTTCGCGCACCCCGTGGGTGTGCTGCTTGGAGTCGTTGAGGCGGCTCAGCGCGCGCAGCTCGCGCGTCGTCAGCGCGTCGACGTCGAACAGCACCCCGGCGGCGACGAGCGGTCCCGCCAGGCAGCCGCGTCCCGCCTCGTCTGCTCCCGCCACCCAGCGGACGCCGAGCCGGCGATCGAACGCGAACAGGCGGCGGCCGCTGGATCGCTTGCGCGCGGGCTGCTTGCGGGCGGGGCGGCTGTCAGAGCCCGCCGATGCCGCCGCCGGGCCAGTACCGGGCGAGGGCGGGCCCGACGATCGGGTCGCCGGGGGCGCGGCGCCAGAAGCGGTTGTCGTCGACGGCTTCACGTCGTCGCCATCATGAACCAGTCGTCGGGCGGAACGCCGAGCGGCCGCCTGAGGTTCCGACGGGCGTCGCCGCGGCGCCCGGAAGTCGCCGATCTCCAGCCCGACGCCGCTCGCGCGACGAGTAGGCGCAGCGCTCAGCGGCGAAGGCCGCCGGTCGCCTCGGATACGCCGCCGGCCTGCTGGCTACAGCAGCCCGATCCGCTTCGGCGGCCAGTACGTCGCAAAGGCGTTGCCGATGATCCAGTCGCGTGGCACGGGGCCCCAGAAACGGCTGTCGTCCGACGCGCCGCGGTTGTCGCCCATCATGAAGTAGTGATCCTCGGGGATCGTGATCGCGTTCGTGAGGTTGCACTCCGGGCCGCCGCCGCAGGGCTCGGTGAAGCGCTCCGACTGGCGCTTCCCGTTGCGCACGACGTGGCCGTCGACGACCGCGATCGTGTCGCCGGGGCCGGCGACGATGCGCTTGATGAAGTTCACGTCCGCGCGCGCCGACATCGGCGCGGGGCAGGGCTGCCGTGGCTCACGGCGCGCGCCGCACTGGTTCTCGTTCTCCGCGCCCGCGGGCGGATGAAAGACGGTCACGTCGCCGACGGCGGGATCACCGAAGTTGTTGCCGATGCGGTTGACGAGCACGCGCTGTCCGACGGAGAGCGTCGGCACCATCGACTCCGAGGGGATCCGGTAGGGCTTGACGAGAAACGCCTGGATGCCGAGCGCGAGCCCGAGCGCCACGGCGACGATCAGGACGAGCTCGACGAAGGAATTGCCCTTGGACGGCTCTTCGTTTTTCACGTCTGCTCGCCGGAGGGGGCCGCATCGGCCTCGCCTTCGGCAGCGGTCCCGTTCGTCGGGGCCCCTCCAACGTCGTCTGCCCGGCCCTCGGCCTCGACTGCCGCGGAGACGACATCCTCGGCCACGGCGCCCTCGGCGTCGACGGCCTCCGGCTCGGCTGCCGCCTCGGCCTCGAGCTGAGCGGCGGGGTCGTGCAGCAACCCGGCCTCGACGCGCTCCTCGGGACCGGTGTAGCGGCGCTCGCGAACGCGGGCGCGCTTGCCGACCCTGTCGCGCAGGTAGTAGAGCTTCGCGCGCCGCACGTCACCGCGAGCGGCGACGTCGATCCGCTCGATCTTCGGCGAGTGCACCGGGAACGTCCGCTCGACGCCGACCCCGAAGGACTGCTTGCGCACGGTGAACGTCTCGCGTGCCCCGTGGCCCTGGCGCTTGATGACGACGCCCTCGAAGACCTGGGTCCGCTTGCGCGTTCCCTCGATCACCTGGAAGTGGACGCGCAGCCGGTCGCCCGCCTGAAAGCTGGGAATACGGCGCAGCTGAGCGCGCTCGAGACGTTCGATGACTGAGGACATGGCGAAGAAAGGGCGCGGACCCAAGGAGCTGGCCGCGCCGACGCGGGGATGATAGCGACGCGCGTTCTTGCGGCGCCTCGCTGCACCCCGGTGCCCTGTCGCCCCTGAAACCGCCGGCCTCGGTGACGGACGCTCAGTCCTTCCCCGCCTCGGCGCGCTCACGCGAGCGCTCCAGCCGCCAGGAGCGGATCTGCTCGTGATGGCCGGAGAGCAGGACGTCGGGCACCTTCCAGCCGCGATAGTCAGCCGGGCGCGTGTAGTGCGGGTACTCCGGCCGCCCGCCCAGCGCAGCCGAGAACGACTCCTCCAGCACCGAGTCGCTGTGGCCCAGCGCCCCGGGCAGCTTGCGCATCACGGCGTCGCACAGCACCATCGCCGCGAGCTCGCCGCCCGCCAGCACGTACTCGCCGATCGAGACCGCGTCGCTGGCGAAGTGCTCGACGATGCGCTCGTCAAAGCCCTCGTAGCGCCCGCACAGCAGCGTGATGGCGGGCTCCGCCGCGAGCTCTTCTACGAGTCGGTCGTCGAGCAGCCGGCCGCCCGGCGTGAGCGCGATGACGCGCCGCTCGTTGCGCAGGTCGACCGGGTCGACGCCGTAGAACGCGCGCAGCGCCGCGTCCATGACGTCGACGCGCAGGACCATCCCCGCACCGCCGCCGAAGGGCGTGTCGTCGACCTGGCCGCCGCTCAGCGGCGTGTGCTCGCGCAGGTCGAGGGTGCGCAGCTCGTGGCCACCGGCGAGCGCGTTGGCGACATGGCGCTGTGTGCGAAACCAGTCAAACCAATCGGGAAAGAGCGTGACGACGTCCAGACGCAACCGATCGCTCTCCCGCGCCTCTTAGACAGCACCCGAAGAAGCCGAGCCCACCGAAGGAGCGAAGGCGGCGATCACGACGCCTCGATCCCGAGAAACACGTGGTCGACGACGATCCGGCGGGTGGCGATGTCGACGCTCAGCACCGCGTCGCCGACCATCGGCACGAGCAGGTCGCCGACCTCGAGCACCTCGCAGGAGGGCAGCGGCCGCATCCGCGCGACGACACCCAGCTCGCGACCGTCGTCCGTCAGCACGACGCAGCCCGCGAGGTCCTCGGCCCAGTACTCCCCGGGCGGCAGCGGCGGCGCGTCGGCGCGCGCCACGAGCATGTCGGCCCCGCGCAGCGCCTCCGCCCCCGCGCGATCGTCGATCCCGCGCAGGCGCAGGATCGGCCGCTCCTCCGTCCCCGCGCGGCGAACGATCTCATGCACGTCGGAGCCGATCCGCAGTACGCCCCCGAGCGGGAGCAGGATTCCGCGCGGTCGCGTCACGTGAAACGAGCCGTCGAGTCCATGTGGACGCCCGACCCGGCCTGCGCTCAGCAGCGACATCGCGGGCCCGACCGGCTAGTCGACGATGTCGATGAACACGCGGCACCCTTCCTTCACAGCCGCCGCCTTCAGGACGGTCCGCAGCGCGTTGGCGGTGCGACCGCCGCGCCCGATGACCTTGCCGTAGTCGTCCTCGCCGACCGACAGCTCGAGCACGACGCTGCCGTCCTCCTCGTCGAACTTCTCGACGCGCACGGCGTCGGGATCGTCGACGAGGGCCCGGGCGAGGTATTCCAGAAGCTCTTGCACGGACCGGGTGGCCCCGTGGTCGGGCTACGCGATGCCCTGGATGTGCAGCAGCTTGCGCACCTGGTCAGACGGCTGCGCGCCGCGCTCCAGCCAGTGACGAGCACGATCCTCGTCGACGCGGATCGTCGACGGGTCGGTCTGCGCGTTGTAGTGGCCGATCGTCTCGATGACGCGCCCGTCGCGAGGCGAGCGCGAGTCGGCGACGACGATGCGCCAGATCGGATCCTTGCGGCCACCGACACGGGTGAGTCTCATTCGAACGGCCATGACGTGGCGACAGCCTAGCGAGCCTGCCTCATCAGCGCCTGGATGTCGGGCATCTTGCCCTTGCCGAGCTGCTTCATGAGCTTCTGCATCTGGCCGAACTGCTTGACGAGCTGATTGACGTGCTGGACCGTCGTGCCCGAGCCGCGCGCGATCCGCAGGCGCCGCGATCCCTTGATCAGATCCGGGCGCCGGCGCTCCAGCGGCGTCATCGACAGGATGATCGCCTCGATGCGGTCGAGCTCACGCTCGTCGACCTTGACGTTCTTCATCGCCGCGCCCTGAAAGCCCGGGATCATCCCCAGCAACGACTGCAGCGGGCCCATCTTGCGCATCATCTTCAGCTGCGAGAGGAAGTCCTCGAACGTGAACTCGTTGCGGCGCAGCTTGCGCTCGAGCTCCTTCGCCTCGTCCTCGTCGATCTGCGCCTCGGCCTTCTCGATGAACGACAGCACGTCGCCCATCCCGAGGATCCGCTGCGCCATCCGGTCCGGGTGGAAGCGCTCGAACTGGTCGAGCTTCTCGCCCGTCGAGGCGAACACGATCGGCTTGCCGGTGACCGCCTTGACCGACAGCGCGGCGCCGCCGCGCGCGTCGCCGTCGAGCTTTGACATCAGCACGCCGTCGAAGGAGACCGCCCGCGCAAACTGCTCGGCGACGTTGACGGCGTCCTGACCGGTCATCGCGTCGACGACCAGCAGCACCGTCGTCGGCTTGACGACCTTGCGGATCTTGACGAGCTCGTCCATCAGCTTCTCGTCGATGTGCAGACGGCCCGCGGTGTCGACGATCAGCACGTCCTTGCCGTCGCGCTTGGCCTGGTCCAGGGCCCACTTGGCGATGTCGACGGGGTCCTTCTGCGTGCCCTGCTCATAGACCGTCGCGCCGACCTGCGCGCCGACCTTCACGAGCTGGTCGACCGCGGCGGGGCGGTAGACGTCGCAGGCGGCGAGCGCGACGGACGAGCCGTGCTCGCTGTTCAAGAAGCGCGCGAGCTTGGCGGCGGCGGTCGTCTTGCCCGAACCCTGCAGCCCTGCCATCAGGATCACCGTCGGCGGCCGCGGCGCAAAGGCGACGGATGCGCTGGCGCCGCCCATCAGCGCGGTCAGCTCCTCGTCGACGATCTTGACGACCTGCTGGCCGGGGTTGAGCCTGCCGAGCACGTCGGCGCCCAGGCAGCGCTCCTTGACGGTGTTCGTGAACAACTTGACGACCTTGAAGTTGACGTCGGCCTCGAGCAGCGCGAGGCGGATCTCGCGCATCGCGGCGTTCACGTCGGCCTCGGTCAGCGTCCCGCGCGAGCGGACGTCGGCGAGCGTGGCCTGAAGCTTCTCCGAGAGCGTGTCGAACACGGCTGCTGCAGTCTAGAGGCGTCGGATCGGGCGGCGACGGACGAGCAGCCCTCGCTGCTCTGCGTCAGATGGTCAGGCGCGCCGCACGAGCGTCACGCCGTCGCGCACGCTCAACATCACGTTGACGACCCGCTCGTCTGCGGCGACGTGATCGTTGAACGCGCGCAGCGCGCGCGTCGAGTCGCTGTCGTCGTCGGCCGGCGCCTGCGCGACGCGCCCGCTCCACAGCACGTTGTCGACGACGATCAGCCCGCGCGCGGAGAGCTTCGGCAGGACGGCCTCGTAGTAGTCGTGGTAGCCGCCCTTGTCGGCGTCGATGAAGACAGAGTCGAACGGCCCCTCGAGCGATTCGACCGTCTCCAGAGCCGGTCCCTTCCGAACCTCGACGCGATCGTCGAATCCCGCCCGCGCGATCTGGCGACGGGCGAACGCGACCCGCAAGGGGTCGAGCTCGCACGTGACGATCCGGCCGCCGGGGGGGAGCGCCTGGGCCATCGACAGCGCGCTGTAGCCCGAGTACGTGCCGATCTCCAGCACGAGCTGCGGCTGCGCGAGGAAGACGAGGAACTCCAGGAAGCGGCCCTCGATCTCGCCGGTCAGCATCTCCGGCGACTCGAGCGCGACCCGTGTTTCGGCCGCGAGCGCCTGCAGAAACGGCGCGACGGGCGTCGTGTGAGCGGCCGCGTAGTCCTCGACCGCCTCCGCCACGACGAAGGCGCTCACACCGACGGCGGCGGCGGCGGCGGACTGGGACGGACCGTGCCGGCGATCGCGCCGCCGATGTTGCCGAGCGCCTGGCTGAACTCGCTCGGGATCACGAAGATCTTGTTTGCGTCGCCCTGCGCGAGCTTGGGCAGCATCTGCAGGTACTGATAGGACAGCAGGCCCTGGTCGGGATCGCCCTCGTGGATCGCCTTGAAGACGGTGTCGATCGCCTTCGCCTCACCCTCGGAACGCAGGATCGCCGACGTCTTGGCACCTTCGGCGCGCAGCACCGCGGCCTGCTTCTCGCCCTCGGCGTTGAGGATCTGCGACTGCTTGGAGCCCTCGGCGGTGAGGATCGCCGCACGCCGGTCGCGCTCGGCGCGCATCTGCTTCTCCATCGCCTCCTGGATCGTCGCCGGCGGGTCGATCGCCTTGACCTCGACTCGGTTGACGCGGATCCCCCAGCGGCCGGTGGCCTCGTCGAGCACGGTGCGCAGCTGGGAGTTGATCGCATCGCGGCTGGTCAGCGTCTCCTCCAGCGTCAGGCCGCCGATCACGTTTCGCAGCGTCGTGACCGTGAGCTGCTCGATCGCCTGCAGCGGGTTTGCGACCTCATAGCTGACGGACTTCGCGTCGGTGATCGTGAAGTACAGGACGCTGTCGATCTGGATGCCGACGTTGTCGCCGGTGATCACGCCGGCGGGCTTGAACGTCACGACCTGCTCGCGCAGGTCGATCAGCGGTCGCACGCGATCGACGAACGGGATCACGATCGCCAGTCCGGGCGTCAGCGTGCGCTGGTAGCGACCGAGCCGCTCGACGACGCCGGCCCGCGCCTGCGGGATGATCCGCACGGTCCGCGCGGCGAGCAGCAGCGCGAACACGGCGATGACGATGAGCAGGATCAGGCCGGCCTCCATGATTTGCCTCCTAGCCCTCGGTGACGAGCGCTGTCGCGCCCTTGATCTCGATCACGTGCACGCGGCTGCCGGGTTCGAAGACCTCGTCGCCGTCGTACGGCCGGGCGGTCCAGATCTCGCCCTCGAGCTTGACGGCACCGCCGCTGGCGTCGACCCGCGTGGTCACCGTCGCGGTCTTGCCGACCAGCGCGGCGGTGCCCGTGCGCAGCTGGCCCGGCGTGCGCAGGTGGCGGCGCGCGACGGGCCGCAGCAGACCGAAGAACACGCCCGAGCTGATGAGAAAGACGAGGACGGACACGACGGCGCCGGCGCCCGCCAGCTCTGCCGCCGCGCCGAGCAGGGCGCCCGCGGCGAAGGGGGCGAGAAAGAACCCCAGGGTCATGACCTCGCCGGCGGCGAAGATCACCGCGAGCAGGATCCAGAACATCCATGCGTCCATCCATTGAATATAGGACCCGGCACAGGCGGGCTACGCCAGCGGCCGGGCCGGGCCCACTACGTCAGCAGCGCGCGCGCGTACGCGTCGGCGTCGAACGGGCGCAGATCCTCGAGCGCCTCCCCGATCCCGATCAGCTTGACCGGAATGCCCAGCTCGCCCGCGATCGCGAGCGCGATACCGCCCTTCGCCGTGCCGTCGAGCTTCGTCAGGACGATCCCGTCGACCGGCACGACCTCCGAGAAGAGCTTGGCCTGGCGCAGCCCGTTCTGCCCGGTCGTGGCATCGACCGTCAGCAGCGTCTCGTGCGGCGCGTCCTCGATCTGCTTGGAGATCACGCGGCGCACCTTGGCGAGCTCGGCCATCAGGTTGTCCTGCGTGTGCAGCCGTCCGGCGGTATCGATGATCACGACGTCGGCGCCGCTTGCGCTCGCCTGCTTGACGGCCTCGAAGGCGACCGATCCGGGATCTGACCCCTCGCGGCCGGTGACGATCTCACAGCCCGCGCGCCTGGCCCAGCCGCCCAGCTGCTCGACGGCCGCGGCGCGGAACGTGTCGGCGGCGCCGAGCACGACCTTCAGCCCCAGCTCCTCCTGCAGGTGCCAGGCGAGCTTGCCGATCGTCGTCGTCTTGCCGGTGCCGTTGACCCCGACGGCCATGATCACCGTCGGGGCGTTGCGCAGGTCGATGCGGTCCTCGCCGGTGCGCGCGATCTGCGCGAGCATCTCGGCGAGCCGCTCGGCGAGCGCCTCGCCGCCGGTGATCGAGCCGCCTGCGACCTCCTGCTCGAGCTCGCCGACGACGCGCGCCGTGGTCATCGCGCCGACGTCGGCCATGATCAGCGCCTCCTCGAGGCGCTCCCACGTCGCCTCGTCGACGTCGCCCTCCAGCAGCGTCGCCTGGATCTCGGCGCCGAGCGCCTCGCGCGTCTTCGAGAGGTTGGTGCGCAGGCGCTTGAAGAAGCCGCGCCTGCGCTCGGGCTCGTCCTCGTCGGCAGCACCGGCTGCGGCGGGCGTGACGCCGTCGGTGATGAAGAGTTCGGTCCAGTCGCGCGCCATCGCGATGCGCGACGATAGCGAGGAAAAGCGATGATCTTCGATCTCAACGTCCCGTCGAGCGACGGCGCGCAGTCGTAGCGCGATGGCGCTGGAGTTCCGTCGTGGCCGATCAGACGAGTCGCCGGGGCGCGAGCTGCTCGGGGAGCTGATCGACCTCTTCAACGCCCAGTACCCGGGGCGCGCGGCGCGACCGGGCTCGGTCACGACGCCCGAGGAGATGGTGCCGCCCGACGGGGCGTTCCTCGTCGGCTACGAGGATGGGCGCCCGGTCGCGATCGGCGGAGTGCGGCGGCTGGAGGAGTCGGTCTGCGAGATCAAGCGCATGTACGTCGTGCCCGAGGCGCGTTCGCGCGGCGCCGGCCGCGCGTTGCTCGCCGCGCTCGAGGATGCCGCGCGCGAGCTCGGCTACGAGCGCGTGCGGCTCGACAGCGGCCCCGCCCAGCAGCACAGCCGCCTGCTCTTCGCCGACAGCGGATACGTCGAGATCCCGCAGTACAACGCCAACCACATCGCCGACTACTTCGCCGAGAAGGTCCTCTAGCCGCGCGCGCACTCGCCGGCGGCGACCTCTGCCGAGCACGCCTGCGGTCGCCTCAGCGTCGGCCGCTACGGCCGCGCCCGGCGCCGCTGCACGAGCGCCTCGAGGTTCGCGGCGAACGTCCGCAGCGTGTCGCCTGCGACCGCGTCGAGCGTCTGCTCGGAGACGAGCGTCGCGATCGCGTCGACCTCGACGTGAGAATGCACCGCGCCGTGCGTTGCGGAGCCCTCCTCCATGAGCACGATCGTGACCTTCGCCTCGGCGAGCTTGTCTCCGTCGGCATCGTTCGCCACGATCCTCAGCACCTCGCGACGGGCGCCGTCGTCGCGCTCGACAAGCGTGATGTTGGCCTGTGACGTGATCTCGAACGGGCCCACGGCGGCCATGATCTCGACGTCGTAGCTGTTGCGGCCGGCGCGACCGGTCACCCGCGTCTTGGGGATGCAGGGCGCGACGCGCTCGATGTCGGTGATCGTCGTCCAGACCGCGTCGGTCGGTGCCGACACGCAGAAGGCGTGGTCGAACTCCATCCGGCGACCCTAGTGGGTCGCGCGGGTGCGCTACGCGGCGCCCGCGCCCGCCGCCGGCGCCGGCGCCGGCGCCGCCGGCTCCTCGCGCGGCAGCCGGCGCGACAGGACCTTCGACACGCCGTCGTCGCCCATCGACACGCCGTACAGCGTGTCGGCGGCCTCCATCGTGCGCTTCTGGTGCGTCACGACGATGAACTGCGCGCGGTCGGCATACGTGCGCAGAAGCTCGAGGAAGCGCGTGATGTTCGGGTCGTCGAGCGCCGCCTCGACCTCGTCGAGGATGTAGAACGGGCACGGCCGCGCGAGGAACACCGCGAACAGAAAGGCGATCGCGGTCAGCGACTTCTCCCCGCCGGAGAGCAGCGTCAGGCGCTTCATCGACTTGCCGGCGGGGGTGATCTCGATCTCGACGCCGAGCATCTCCTCCTCGTGCTCGGCGAGCTCGCGCTCGGCGACGTCGTCGCCGTCGGGCGCGTCGCCGTGCTCGCCGTCGGCGGGCTGCCCCGCGAAGCCCCTGATGTGCTGCTCGTCCTTGACGAGCCGCAGCCGCCCGCGGCCGCCCGGGAAGAGCCGCGCGGCCAGCTCCTCGAAGTTGCGCGCCGCCGCCTGGAAGGTCTCGTCGAACGTCTCGTGGATCTGGCGGTCGGTGTCGCGGATCAGGGCGCGCAGCTCGCGCAGCGCCGTCTCGAGGTCGCTGCGCTGGACCTCGAGCTCGGCGACGTGCGCGAGCGCCTCCTCGTACTCGTCCTTGGCGAGCGGGTTGACCGGGCCGAGCTGCTCGCGGCGCCGGCGCAGGCGCTCGATCCGCTCGCGCAGCGTCTGCGCCTGCTCGGGCGCGAGCGGCTGCTCGGCGGGCTGCGCCGGAAGGCCGAGCTGCTCGGCCAGCAGCGCGAGCTCGTGGTCGGCGTCGGCGCACTGGTCGCGCGCCTGCTGCGCGCGCACGGCAGCGCTCGTGACGGCCTCGGCGCGCTCGCGCAGCTGGGCCTGGATCTGCGCCTCCTCGGAGGCGCAGGCCCGCAGCTGCGCCGCGAGGCCCTCGCCCGCGGCCCGGCCCGCGGCAAGCTCGCCCTCGAGCTCAACGACGCGCGCGCCGATCGCGCCCGCGACCTGCTCGAGCGCCGCGGCGAGGCGCTCGGCCTGCGGCGCGAGCGCCTGATCGGCGGCGACGCGGGCGCGCAGGCGCTCGATGCGCCGCGCGCGCTCGGCGCGCTCGCGCTCCACGCGCTGGACGGCGCGCCGCTCGGCGGCGAGCTCACCCTCGATCTGCGCGCGGCGCACGGCCGACGCGCCCTCCTGCGGCGCCGCGCGGCGCCGCTCGATCAGCCAGCCGGCCCGGCGCGCCTCCTCGGTCGCGGCGCTCAGAGCCTGCGACGCCTCGCGCAGCCCGCGATCGGCCTGCTCGCATGATGCATCGGCGGCGCCGACCGCGGCTTCCGTCGACGCGCAGGCGGCGCGCGCGGCCTGCTCGGCCTGCACGGCGGCCTCGCTGGCGGCGATCAGCTCGTCGCGGCGGTTGCGCTCGGCGAGCACGCGCTCCTCGCCGCCCTCCGGCGCCTGGCGCAGCTCGCGCCGGCGACCGTGCCAAACGCGGCCGGCGCGCGTCACCGCGACGCCGACGAAGCCGGCTGGCAGCTGCTCGATCTCGTCGACGAGCCAGGCGTCCGACAGCAGGCGCTGCGCGGTCGCGAGCACGCGCTCGTCGCCCCCGACGAACTGTGCGAGCTGGCGCGCGCCCGGCGCCGGCGGGTTGTCGGCCGGCGCCGGCCGCGGTGCGAGCGAGTCGACGATCAGGACGCGCCCACCGTCGCCGCCGGCCGCGTCGAGCAGCTCGCTGCCGTCGAGCACCCGCTCGGCCAGCGACGCGCTCAGCAGGCCGCCCAGCGCCGCCGCGACCGCGCGCTCGTAGCCGGGCATGACCTCGAGCGCGTCGGCGAGCGCCCGCACTCCGGATCGGCCGCCATCGCGGCCGCCGTCAGCTGCCGAGCGCGTGCGCAGAAACTGGTTGCAGGCGGCCAGCTCGGCGCCGACGCGCGCGGCCTCGCGGCGCGCGGCCTCCAGGCCGCGGTCGGTCTCGCGACGCCGCGCACGGGCGGATTCGGCGGCGGCGGTGGCGCAGGCCAGCAGCGCGCGCGCCGCGTCGACCCTGCTCTGCGCCTGCTCGCCGGCGGCGACGGCGGCGACGCGCGCCTCCTCCAGCCCGGCGAGCTCGCGCTCGAGCTGCGCGGCGTGGTCGGCCGCGAGCTGCTCGAGCTCGGCCTCGAGCGCTGCGATCCGCTCGCCGCCGGCGTCGGAGGCGGCCTCGCCCTCGGATGCCGCCAGCGCGTGCAGCGCGCGCAGCTCGTGCGTGCGGCGCTCGGCGCGCTCCTGCAGATCCTCGGCCGTCGAGCGGGTGCGCTCCAGGCGCAGCTCGACCCGCTCGCCGGCCGAGCGCGCGCGATAGACGCGCTGCGCGAACGCCTCGCGCTGCTCGGTCCGCCGGGCCATCGCCTGCTCGCCCGCGTGGCGGCGGGCGGCGACGGCGTCGAGCGCGGCCTGCGCCTGATCGCGCGCCGCGCGCGCGGCCGTCGCCGCGTGCTCGGCGGCCGCGAGCTGCGCCCGGCGCGCACGGGCAAGGTCGCGCACGAGCTCCCAACGCGCCTCGACGGACTGGCGCTCGAGGCGCTCGTGCAGCTCGGCCGCCTCGGCCTGGCGCTTCAAGGGCCGCAGCCGCGCGCGCGCCGCGCGCTCGACGTCGAGCGCGCGGTCGAGGTTGTCCTGCGTGCGCTCGAGCTTGAGCTGCGCGCGGCGGCGGCGCTTGCGGTGCTTGCCCAGGCCCGCGGCCTCCTCGATCAGCAGCCGGCGGTCCTTCGGCTTGGAGGTGACGATCGACTCGACACGGCCCTGCGAGACGACCGAGTGCATCTCCTTGCCCAGGCCCGTGTCGGAGAGGATCTCGAGCACGTCGACGAGCCGGCAGCGCGCCCCGTTGAGGCGGTACTCGCCCTCGCCCGCGCGGTCCAGACGGCGCACGATCGAGATCTCCCCCATCGGCACGTCGACCGCGCCGTCGCCGTTGTCGATGACGATCTCGACCTCGGCGGCGCTGCGCGCCTGCACGCCGCGGCCGCCGCCGAAGATGACGTCGCGCATCGACTGTCCGCGGACGGCCAGCGGCGACTGCTCGCCCATCGCCCACAGCACCGCGTCGGTGATGTTCGACTTGCCCGAGCCGTTGGGGCCCACGACGACCGACACGCCGGGCCCGAAGTCGAGCTTCGTGCGGTCGGGAAAGGACTTGAAGCCCTTCAGCGTGACCGATCTCAGGTGCATCCGAGCCCCATCCTCACGCGCCTTCGGCGGGCTCGGGTTGCATCGTGTCCAGCGGGTGCAGCGCCTCCAGCGCGATCCGCGCGGCCTCCTGCTCGGCGTGCTTCTTCGAGCGCCCGACACCGCGGCCGACCGGTGCGCCGCCGACCTTCGCGATCACCTGGAAGCGACGGTCGTGCGGCGGTCCGTCCTCGGCGGCGATCGTGTACTCGACGGTCTCGGCGCGGCGCGCCAGGCGCTCCTGCAGCGTCGACTTGAAGTCGACGGGGTTGTCGAGCGCGTTTGAGATCTCCGCCTCGAAGGCCTCGACGACCGCAGCCGCCGTGCGGTCGTAGCCGAACTGCAGGTAGCAGGCGCCGATCACGGCCTCGATCACGGATGCGAGCACCCGCTCGGTCTCGACGAGCGAGTCGGCGCTCTGGCCGATGCCCGCCGGCGCCGACGCGCGCAGCTTGTCGGGCACCCCGAGACGCTCGGCGACGGCGCGGCAGGAGACGCCCGAGACGCTCTGCGCGCGGATCTTCGTCAGCCGCCCGGCACCGAAGCGCTCGGCCTCCAGGCGCGGGTACAGATGCGAGGTCACCGCGAGGCCGAGCACGGAGTCACCGAGAAACGCCAGCCGCGAGTAGGAGTCGCTGCGGCGCTCGGTCCAGGACGCGTGCGTGAAGACCTGCCGGTGGAGGTGCTCCGGCAGCTCCTCGAGGAGTTCGTCGAGGAGCTTCAGGACTCAGAGGGCTCGTGGACGACGGCGTGCTCCAGGACGAAGTCGACGGCCTGACCGACCGTGACGATCTTCGCGGCCTGCTCGTCGCTCATCTTCACGCCGTAGGAGTCTTCGAGCTCCTGCACGAGGGTGTAGAGATCAAGCGAATCGGCCTCGAGGTCGACGCGGAAGTTCGTGCTGTCGTCGATCCGCGCGGGATCGACCTCGAGCTCGTCGACGAGATGCGCCTGGATCATTGCGAAGACTTCTTGCCTGGTCATGCCGACACCGTAGAGCCGGTTTCGGACAGCGTGCCGCCCGGCTTGCGCAGCGCGCCGGCGCGCTCCAGCGCGTCGTGCGTGCGCCCGGTCACGTCGCCGGTGACGCCGCGCGCGGCGAGCAGGATCGCCTGCGCGAAGCCGCGGCTCGTGAAGCGCCCGTGGCCGACGACGCCGAGCTTGCGCAGGCCGAGCAGATACGCGCCGCCGGCGATCTCGGGGTGGATCTCGTCGCGAAACGCGCGCAGTGCCGGCTTCATCAGCAGCCCGCCGGCCTTCGCCCGCTGTGAGGACGTCGCGGTCTCCCTGAGCAGCGCGATCATCTTGTCGGAGACCCCTTCCATGACCTTCAGCGCGACGTTGCCGGTGAAGCCGTCCGTGACCACGATGTCGGCCCTGCCCTCGACGAGCGCGTGGCCCTCGACGTTGCCGACGAAGTTCAGCCCGCGGGCGGCGGTCAGGCGCGCGTGCACGTCGATCGTGAGCGGCGAGCCGCGCGTCTCCTCCTCGCCGACCGACAGCAGCGCGATGCGCGGCTCCTCGACGCCGTGCACGACCTGCGCGAGCGCCGCCCCCATGAAGGCGAACTGGACGAGGTGCTCGGGGCGCACCTCGGTGTTCGCGCCGACGTCGACGAGCGTGACGGGCGCGCCGGGGACCGGGACCAGCGCCGCCAGCGCGGGGCGCAGGATGCCGCGGTCGCGCTTGATGTTGAAGAGCGCCGCCGCGAGCGCGGCGCCGGTCGAGCCGCCCGACACGAGCGCGTCGGCGTCACCGGCCGCGACGGCGCGCGCGGCGCGCACGATCGAGGACTCCGGGTTGGAGCGTGCCGCCGCGGCGGGGTTCGGCTCCTTGGCGATCGACAGCGGCGCGTCGATGACCTCGATCCCCGGTCCGGCGGCGCCGAGCTCGGCGGCGGGTCCGAACAGCAGCACGCGGACGCCCTGAGCGGCGGCGATGTTGGCCCCCGCCGCAACCTCGGCGGGACCGAGGTCGGCGCCGTTGGCGTCGACCGCGATGACGGGCACGTGGACCGGCTCGAGCGGGACCCCCCCGTCCGAGCGGTCGATCAGCGCCCTGATGCGCGCGGCCGGCATGCGCCGGCCACCCTCAGTGGTCGTGGTGGTCGTGCGCCGTCGGCGCGACGACCTCGCGGCCGGCGTAATGACCGCACACCGGACAGACGCGGTGCGGGCGGCGGGGACTGTGGCACTGTGGGCAGGCGTTGTAGGCCGGCGCCGCCATCTTGTGCTGGGCGCGGCGCTGCGCGGTGCGGGCGTGCGACTGCTTCTGCTTGGGGACGGCCATGGCTGCGGAAGGGTAGCGCAGCGCGGCGGTCGGGCTCCTCCAGATTCGAGGAAGGAGTGGCGCGATCGCGCGCGAACGGTATGCGCATGAGCGCCCTCGAGCTCGATCCGACACTGCTGGAGGCCCTGCGCACGCTCGCCCTGCACGACGTCGAGTTCGTGATCGTCGCCGACGTCGCCGAGGCGATCCACAACCACGGCGGCTTCGTCTCGAGCCTGGCGATCGTACCCGGCCGCTACGGGCGCAACGTCGAGCGCCTCAACAACGCGCTGCAGGCGATGGACGCCGAGCCGGGCATCGGCGGAACGCCGGCCGGGACGCGGTTCGACCCCCGCCGCACGGACCTGCGCGAGGTCGCGCCGTGCTCGTTCATCACGCGCCACGTGGAGATCGACGTGAACTTCGAGCCGCCGGGCACGGGCGGCTATCAGGACCTCTTCGACGACGCCTCGCGGATCGAGCTCGCGCCCGCCGTGCGCCCGCTCGTCGCCGCGCCCGAGGATCTCGAGCGGATCGCACGCGGCGCCGCGCCGGCGGTGCCCTACGCGCAGCCGCCGGCGGCGCTTCCTCCCGAGCTCGACGAGCAGTACCCGACGGCCGCGGACATCCGCGCCGGCCGGCCTACTCGAACCTGATCTCGCCGAGCTTGGCCCAGCGCGGATCGGGCTCGCGCTCGTGTGCGTGCTCGGGGCCGGCCCCGTTGAGGTCCGCGCCGCAGACGGCGCACAGCCCGGCGCACTCGGCGCGGCAGAGCAGCTGCGCGGGCAGCGCGAGCGCGAGCGCGTCGCGCGCCCAGGCGTGCAGGTCGAGCACGTCGTCCTCGACGTACGGGCTGCGCAGCTCCTCGACCTCGCCGGGCTGGTCGACCTCGCGCGAGTCGACCGAGATCTCGGGGCGAGCGGCCTCCAGGCAGCGCATGCAGGGCCCCTGCAGCGACGCATCGAAGCGCAGCCGCAGCGCGTAGCCGTGGTGCGTCATGCGCGAGATGTCGAGGATCGCGTCGACGGCGGCGGGCGTCACCGCGTATGTCTCGCCGCCGAACCGCAGCGGGTCGAGCGAGACCTCCAGCTCGAAGCGCCGGCCCTCGCCTGAGGTCAGCCGCAAGCGACCGAGATCGAAGCTGTCGGTGCGGGGTGCCATGGCCCCATCAAGGCTAGCGCCGTGCTCGTTGGTCGCGGACGTGCGCTCGCGTCTGACGCGCGCTACGGCCGCTCGCCGGTCCCCACGAGCTCGCGCTTGAGCACCTTGCCGGTCGCGTTGCGCGGCAGCTCGTCGAGGAAGACGACCTCGCGCGGGACCTTGTAGCGCGCGAGGTTTGCCTTCACGTGCGCCTTGACGTCCTGCTCTGAGATCGTCGCGCCGTCGCGGACGACGACGAACGCGCGCAGGCGCTGGCCGAAGTCCGCGTCCTCGATGCCGATCGCGGCCACCTCGTCGATTCCCTCGAGCATCGCGATCGTGTCCTCGACCTCGCGCGGAAAGACGTTCTCGCCGCCCGAGACGATCATCTCGTCGTCGCGGCCGTCGACGAACAGGCGACCGGCGTCGTCGAAGTGGCCGATGTCGCCGGAGCACAGCAGGCCGTCGACGAGCGCCTTGTTGCCTCCATCGGAGTAGCCGTCGAAGACGAGCTCGTTGCCGACGAAGATGCGCCCCGTCTCGCCGGCACCGACTTCCTCGTCGTCGGCGTCGTACAGACGCACGACCGTCCCGCGCGGCGGCCGGCCGGCGGTGCCGGGAGCGGCACGCAGGTCCTCGGGGGTGGCGACCGTCGCCCAGGCGACCTCCGTCGAGCCGTAGAGGTTGTAGAGGACGTCGCCGAAGCTGTCCATGACCGTTGTCGCAAGCTCGCCGGGCAGCGACGAGCCGCTGGCGGCGATCACCCGCAGCGAGCCGGTGTCGTAGCGCCCCAGGGTCCTCGGGCCGAGCTCGAGGATCCGCTGCAGCATCACCGGGACGACGATCAGCGCGCTGACGCCGTGCTCGTCGATCGCGCTCAGCGCGTCCTGCCGATCGAAGCGCCGGCGCAGGACGAGCGTCGACGACAGCCCGATCGCGAGGATGAGGTGCGCAAGCCCCCAGGAGTGAAAGAGCGGCGCGGCGATCAGCGTGCGCTCGCGGGCCCGGAGCGGGATCTTCGAGATCAGCGCGGCGATCGGGTCGAGCGTCTGGGGCTGGCTGCGGTTGGCGCCCTTCGGCGTTCCGGTCGTCCCGCTCGTGAGGATCACGATCCTGCCGTTCGTGGCCGGCACGACGACGTCGCGCGGATCGCCGCGCTCGATCAGCGCCTCGAGCAGGTCGGCCCCGGCGGGCGCCCTGCCGGAGTCCGACCAGGCGACGAACCGGCGGCGATCGCGAGCCGCGCCGGCGACGACCTGCTCGAACTCCTCGTCGTAGACGATCGCGCGCGGCTGCTCGCGCTCGCAGACCTCGGCGAGCTGCGGCGCCGCGAACGCCGTGTTGAGAAACAGCGCGTGGGCGCCGAGCTTCGAGCAGGCGACCATCGCCTCGACGAAGCCGCGGTGGTTGCGGCACAGGATTGCGATGTTGTCGCCCTCGACGATCCCCTCGTCGCTCCAGGCGTGCGCGAGCGCGTTCGTGCGCCGGTGGACCTCGCCGAACGTCAGCGAGCCGGCCTCGTCGATGATCGAGACGTCGTCGGGGTAGCGGATCGCCGATGCGGCGTAGCCGGCGGCCGCCGTCGGCCCCCAGTCCCTGATCGCCTTGAGCGTCCGCACGAGCCTGTCCGGCCGCGTCGGCCCGAACATCCCGCATTCGACCAGCGTGCGCACGGTGAAGGCCTTCGTCGACAGGCTGTCGAGAAGCATCGGCGGGAATCTATTCGGTCTCTCCTTGGCGATCGCCGCCTACGGCAGGCGCAGGTCGGGCGGCATGTCGCCGGACTCGATCAGGCGGTGGATGTCGGCGGCGCGGCGCGAGTTGAGGAACACGTGGCGCTGCCCGACGCTCGGCTTCTCGTCGAGCAGGCCGGCGGCGAGCAGCGCCTCCCCGACCTCGTCGGCGAGTGCACGCTCGTTGCCGGCGAAGCCACGCGAGAGGTGGCGAAAGTCCGTGTGGTAGCCGCCCCACTTGCCCATCCCGTGCAGCCGCTGCAGGATCCGCCGGGCGATCCGGCGCGCGGGCTGCGGATCGTCGTGCGGCCGCGCCGCGCCGCCGTCCGCGCCGACCAGCGCCAGCACCGCGTCCTCGTGCGCGGCGACCGAGTCGCCGTCGGCGGGCCGCCCGCCGAGGCGCGCCACGACCTCGGCGCTGCGCAGCGCCTGGGCGAGCGGCGGGCGCCAGTCGCCGGCATCGGCGACGACGAACGCCGGCAGCGCGAGCGCGCGGCTGCGCAGCCGCGCGATGGCGGCGGCGTGCTCGTCGAAGGCGACCGCCGCAAGCTCGGCGTCCTCCGGCTCGGCGGCGCTCGCCGGCAGGCGCAGCGCGAGGTGCCCGTCGAGCGCCCCGGCCTGCAGGCCCAATTCGGCGGCGCTGTGCGGGGGGCCGAGCCCGACGCTCTCGACGAGCGCGCCGATCGCGGCGGCGGTGGCGAGAAAGCCGCGCTCGGGAGCGGCGGCGGGGTCGGCGCGCACGGAGACGGCGACCGGGACGACCGCCACGAGGCGGTCGCCGTCGGCGGCGAACGCCACCGTCACCGGCTCGTCGCGCCCCGAGCGCGGCAGCGCCAGCTCGCGCGCGGAGCGCAGCAGCTCGTCGCGCAGCAGATCACGCAGCTGCGCCGAGCGCTCACGCGGAGCGGCTGTCCCGCCGGCCTCCTCGAGCGCGATCGCAAGCTGACTCATCCGACGAGTATGGAGCGAGCGGTCGCCTAGCCGACGGTCTACGCTGCACGCCCCGTGTCGGACTGGTTTGAGCACTTCGGCTTCGCACAGGTCGGCGAGGACCTGCTGATGGGGGCCTATCCGCAGGACGCAGACGACGTCGCGACGCTGCGCGAGGCCGGCGTGACGGCCGTCTTCAACCTCGTGCAGGACGTCGAGTACGAGCAGCAGGGCGGCCGCGAGGCGTGCGCGGCGGCGCTCGCGCAGGCCGGCATCCGTGAGGAGCGCGTCGAGGTGATCGACTACGGCAACCTGTTGCCGGGCCACATCGAGCGCGCCGCCAGGACGGTCCTCGCGTGGCTCGACGACGGCGAGCGCGTCTACGTGCACTGCCGCGCGGGGATGCAGCGCTCGGCCGTCGTGTCGGCCGCGATCGTGGCGCTGCACGAGGGCCTCGCGCCGCTCGACGCCCTGGAGCGCGTGCGCGAGCGCAACCCGCAGGCCAACCCGCTCTCGCACCAGCGCCGGGACCTGCTGCGCTGGTGGGACAAGCGCAGCGCCTGAACGCGCTCCTGCGGTCCGTCAGGTGCGGTCCGTACCGTGCGACCGATGGCTATGCAAGCTGCCGCTCCTCTGCCCCTCGCGCGCGTGCACGTCGTCAACGACCGCCTGGCGATCGACTGGCTGATCGTCGACGACGAGACGGCCGTGCGGCTCGCCGCCGAGCGCGAGGACCCGACGCGGTTCGTCGTCGAGGCGATCGAGATCGGCGCGCGCGTGCTCGACCGCGAGCAGACCGGCGCCAACGCCGAGTTCGTGCGCGCGGAGTTCGAGAAGACCGCGCGCGAGCTCGACAGCGCCTTCGTCGAGCGGGCGCGCGCCGTCGCCGAGCGGCTCGACCGGAAGGTCGACGAGGTCTTCGGCCCCGAGCACGGGCACGTCACGCAGGCGCTCGCGCGGCACTTCGGCGACGAGTCGTCGACCGCCGTGCAGCACCGCGTCAAGGCCGTGCTGAGCGAGGTCTCGGCGCAGATGCGCGAGGACGTGCGCAGGCAGTTCTCGGCCGACAACGACGCAAATCCGCTGGCGGTCTTCCAGCGCATGCACCTCGCGCAGGCGCAGCGGATCGCCGGCGAGCAGTCCGACAGCCTGCGTGCGATGAGCGCTCGGCTGGAGGCGATGCGCGTCGAGATCGCGCAGCTGCGTTCGGAGAAGGAGAAGCTCGCCGAGATCGCCGCCGTCGAGGACAAGGGAACGGCGAAGGGCCGCACGTACGAGGAGGCCGTCGCGGAGGCGCTCGACGCGCTCGCCGGCGGCCGCGGCGACGACTGCGACGCCGTCGGCGACGTCCGCGGCGAGGGCGGCAAGAAGGGCGACTTCGTCGTCGCGATCGACGCCTGCAGCGGCCCCGCGCGCGGCAAGATCGTCTTCGAGGCCAAGAACAAGAAGCTGTCGAGGAACGAGGCGCTCGCCGAGCTCGACGGCGCGATGGAGACGCGCACGGCCGACTACGCGGTGCTCGTCGTGCCCGGCGAGGACAAGCTGCCCGCGCGCACGCACCCGCTGCGCGAGTTCAACGGCGACAAGCTGTTCGTGACGTTCGATCCCGAGGACGGCTCGACGCTCGCGCTCGAGGTCGCCTACGGCCTCGCCCGAGCGCGCGTGCTGATGGCGCGCGCCGCCGGCGGCGGGATCGACGCCGGCGCGCTGCGCGTCGAGGTCGAGCGCGCGCAGGGCGCGATGGAGGACGTGCGGCGCATCAAGTCGCAGCTCACCAACGCGGCCACGGGGATCGACGGCGCGCGCGCGATCCTCGAGGCGATGGCGGCGAACGTGCGCGGCCACCTGACGGCGATCGAGCGGCTGCTGGCCGAGGCGGCGTCAGCGGACGACTGAGCGCACGCTCGCGCACAGTGGGCGGTCCACTAGCCTGCGGCCGTGACCGAGGCCGTGATCTTCGACTGCGACGGCGTCCTCGTCGACACCGAGCTGATCTCCAACACCGTGCTCGCCGGGCTGCTCACGCAGGCGGGGCTGCCGACGACGCTCGAGGACTGCCTGCGCGACTACCGCGGGCGCTCGATGACGTCGGTCATGGAGCTCGCGACGCAACGCCACGGCGCGCCGCTGCCCGACATCAGCGATCGCTACTACGCCGAGACGAAGGCGGTCTTCGTGCGCGAGCTGCAGCCGGTGCCGGGCGTGATCGACGCGCTGGACCGGATCGCGCTGCCGTCCTGCGTCGCGTCGAGCGGGCCGCACCACAAGATGGAGGTCACGCTGCGGCGCACCGGCCTGTGGGAGCGCTTCGAGGGGCGGCTCTTCAGCGCGACGGAGGTCGACCGCGGCAAGCCCGCGCCCGACCTGTTCCTGCACGCCGCCCGCTCGATGGGCTTCGTCGCGGCGAGCACCGCCGTCGTGGAGGACAGCGTCGCGGGGGTCGAGGCCGCGTGCCGGGCGGGGATGCGCGCGCTGGCGTTCGCGCGCGGCACCGACGCCGCCGCACTCGCCGCCGCCGGCGGCGAGCCGTTCGAGGAGATGTCGGAGCTGCCGGGCCTGCTCGCCGCAGCGCGTCGATGAGCGACGTCGTGGCGCATGCAGGGTCGTCGAGGCTTCGGGGGCTTCGAGATCGGCTAGCGGAGTGGCGGCCCGTCAGTCCAGGCCGCGGCGCGCGTCAGCGAACCTCGGCGGGCTCGTCCTTGCCCTGCAGGCGCTCGCGGCCGCGCTGCACCGCCGCGATGAACTTCGAGAGGTTGACCTCGAGCGTGTTGAGGATCTCGTCGGCGTAGTCCTCGGCGCCGAGGCGGATCTCGCGCTCGCGGGCGCGGGCGTCCTCGATGATGTCCTCCGCGGCCCGCTGGGCCTGCTTGGTGACCTCTTCCTCGCCGACGAGCTGGTTCTGGCGCTCGCGTGCCTCCTTGATGATCCGCTCAGCCTCGCGCTTGGCCTCGGCGAGCATCTCCTGGCGCTCCTTAACGATCCAGCGCGCCTGCTTGATCTCCTCGGGGATCGTGGCGCGCATCTGGTCGAGGATGTCGTAGATCTCGTCCTTGTCGACGCGAACCTGACCCGTCATCGGGACGAGCTTGGCGTTGTGCACCAGGTCGTCGAGCTTGTCGATGAGTACGAGGACGTCCATAGCAACCCTTGTGTTCGCTAGCGGCCGAGCTCTTCCTTCAAGCGCGCCGCCACCTGTTCCGGGACGAGCTCTTCGATGTTGCCACCGAACGTCGCGAGCTCCTTGATCCCACTCGAACTGAGGAAACTGTACTGCGGGCTGGCCATCAGGTAGAGCGTGTCGATGTCAGGCGCCTGTAGGCGGTTGAGCTGGTGCATCTCGAACTCGTACTCGAAGTCGGAGATCGCGCGCAGTCCCTTGACGATCGCCTTGGCTGCGTTCTCGCGGGCGAACTCGACGACGAGGTTGGAGAACGGCAGCGCGCGGACGCCGTCGAGGTGGCCGGTCGCGTCGGTGATGAAGCGCAGGCGCTCGTCGACGTCGAAGAGCGTCTTGCCCTTGCGCAGCGGCAGGTTGACGACGCCGACGATGACCTCGTCGAAGAGCTCCGAGGCGCGGGCGATGACATCGAGGTGGCCGTTCGTGATCGGGTCATAGGAGCCCGGGCAGACGGCTATGCGATGGTCAGGTGTCATGGATGCGGATGACGGTGTCGCCGTAGCGGCGCTCGTCGAGGAGTGGCAGTTCGAGCTCCAGCGGGTCGTGGCGGTCGCTCTCGCTCACGACGCGGGCGGTCGGTGCGACCACCGCGGCCAAGCCTTCTGAGAGCTCCCGCCCCAGCTCGCCGGCGCGCCGGTACGGGGGGTCGAGGAAGACCAGATCGTATGCGTCCGCTCGCGCCGATGCCGCGCGCAGCCAGGCGCGCGCCTCGATCCGGTGCACGTCGGCGTCGATCCCGAGCGCCGCGAGGTTGGCGCGAATGGCCGCTATCGCGCGCGGCGCGCTGTCGACGAAGACCGCGCTCGCGGCCCCGCGCGAGAGCGCCTCGATGCCGAGCGCGCCCGAGCCGGCGAACAGGTCCAGGACGCGCGCGCCCTGCACCGTCGTGCCGAGCACGCCGAAGAGCGCCTCGCGCACGCGGTCGCTCGTCGGCCGCGTCGCGTCGCCCGGCGGCGCCGCGAGGCGGCGCCCGCCGTAGACGCCGGCGATGACCCTCATCGGTGCGGGCGGGGTACTCGGTCGCGGCATATCTGCAGCATCTGGCGCTGCATAGCAGCCACGGCGGTGGGTCGATCGCCCGATTCGACGGGGGTGTGTCGAATCTGCGTCGCCTGGCGACGCTCATTCGACACACCCCCGCCGGCGCAGGGCTGCGGCGCGCAACCACGGGGCGTGGCCGACCACCCGCGCGCTCGCGCACTGACGCCCTCGGTGCCGCTGTTCACGAGCGCCGAACGGACCCCAAGGCGCACGAGCGACACGACCCTCACGCCGGCAGCGGCGCGAGCTGCGCCGATCCGTAGGCGTTCGCGAGCGCGTCGGCGAGCAGCGCGTGCTCGGGCTCGGCAAGCTCCGGATCGGCCTCGAGCAGGCCCTCGGCGTAGACCCTGCAGGCCTCGGCCAGCGCCTCGTCCTCGGGCAGCCGGGCGACCGTGAACTGCGCGAGGCCCGACTGGCGGGTGCCGGCGAGCTCGCCCTCGCCGCGCAGCTCGAGGTCGATCTGCGCGAGCTCGAAGCCGTCTGCATGCTCGGCGAGCGCTCTCAGGCGGGCCGCGTTCCGGGGCCCGAACAGCAGGCACAGCGAGGCATGCTCGCCCCGTCCGACGCGCCCGCGCAGCTGGTGCAGCTGGCTGATCCCGTAGCGCTCGGCCCCCTCGACGAGCATGACGGTCGCATTGGGGACGTCGATGCCGACCTCGACGACCGTCGTTGCGACGAGCACGTCGGCGTCGCCGGCGGCGAACGCGAGCATCGCCGCCTGCTTCTCCTTCGGGCGCATCTGGCCGTGCAGCAGCGCGACGCGGTAGCTCTTCAGCTCCCCGTGGCGCAAGCGTTCGAACTCCGCTGTCGCCGCGCGCGCCTGCAGCGCCTCGGACTCCTCGACGAGCGGACAGACGACGAACGCCTGGCGGCCCGCGTCGAGCTCCTCGCGGATGCGCTCGTAGGCGCGCGCACGCTCGGCGTCGGTCGAGGCGATGTGGGTCGTGACCGGGCGGCGCCCGCGCGGCAGCTCGCGCAGCGCGGTGACGTCGAGGTCGCCGTAGCGCAGCAGGGCCATCGTGCGCGGGATCGGCGTCGCTGTCATGTGCAGCACGTGCGCCACGTGGCCGACACAGCGATCCGTGCTCTGGCCCCTCGCCTTGGCGTCGAGCGCCGTGCGCTGGCGCACGCCGAAGCGGTGCTGCTCGTCGACGACGACGACGGCGAGGCGGTCGAACTGCACGTCGGGCTCGACGAGCGCGTGCGTGCCGACGACGAACGACAGCTCGCCGCTGGCGAGCTTGCCGAGGATGTCGCTGCGCCGCGCCGCGGGGGTCGAGCCGGTCAGCAGGGCGGCGCGCACCGACTCGCCGGGCATGAGCGCCTGCAGCGTCGCGAAGTGCTGCTCGGCGAGCGTCTCGGTCGGCGCCATGAAGACCGCCTGCATGTCGTGCTCGACCGCGCGCAGCATCGCGTGCAGGGCGACGACGGTCTTGCCCGCGCCGACCTCCCCCATCAGCAAGCGCTGCATCGGCCGCGGCTGGGCGAGCTCGGCGTCGAGGGCGCCGATCGCCGCGAGCTGGTCGCCGGTCAGCGCGAACGGCAGCAGCTCCTCGCGCCAGCGGCGCGACAGGGTGGGTGGTTGGTCGAGCGCCGGCGCCGAAGCTGCCGCGCGGCGCTGCGAGCGGCGGCGCAGCAGCGAGAGCTGCGCGAGCAGCAGCTCGTCGAACGCCAGTCGCCGGCGGCCGGCCTCGTGGTCGCCGACGTGGGCGGCGACGAGCGCGGCCTGCCGATCGGGCAGCGGGGCGCGGGCGCGCAGGCGCGCGGGCAGCGGCTCGATCGCGTGCTCGGCGGCGGACAGGTGCCGGCGCACGAGCGCGAGGATCTGCGTCGAGGACAGGCCCTCCGTCGCGGCGTAGTGGGCGACCTCGCCCTCGCCGCCGATGCGCTCGTCCGTCGGCGCGTGGCTCGTGACGCGAAACGCGTTGCGCGCGGCGTACTTGCCGTGCAGGACCAGCCGCGTGCCGGGCGCGTACCTGCGCTGCAGCCAGGGCTGATTGAAGAAGCTCGCCTTCATCGTCCCGCTCTCGTCGCCGACCGTCGCCTCGACGAGCGGCTTCATGCCGCGGCGGCGGACGGGGCGGCTGGAGATCGAGCGCACCTCGACGACGACGGTCGCGCTCTCCCCGGGCGTCAGCGCCGCGATCGTGCGCGCCTCGCGCCGATCGCGCGGCAGGTGCTCGAGCAGGTCGCCGACCGTGTGCAGGCCGAGCTGCTGCGCCGCGTCCGCCGACTTCTGCGGCGTGATGCTCAGCGCCAGCTCGAGCGCCGACGGCCGCGGCCAGCGCAGCGGCGCGGCCAGCAGCTCGTGGCGGTGCAGCTCGTCAGACGACGCAAAGGCGGTCGGCACAGGCCCATGATGATCGGCGGTCCGGTCAGCCGCCCAGGTGGTGCGCGACGCGCAGAACGCCTACTCGGCCGCCACGAGCCACCAGTACGCCGGCTGGCCGCCGTGCTCGCACTCGAGCTCGACGCCGTCGGGAACGAGCGCGCGCACGCCCTCCTCGTCCAGCGGCGCGCCGTCGCCGGCGATGCACGTCAGCAGCTCGGCGTCCGCGGCGAGCCGTCTGAGCACCTCGCCGAGCGTCGGCGCCGGCTCGCCCCAGGCGACGATCGCGTCGTCGACGAAGCCGACGGCGTCCCCGACGGCGAAGCGGCCCTCCCCGTCGTCGCGCGCGGCGGGCGCGACCGCGCCGGTGCGCAGGTGCTCGAGCGCCGCGTCGACCGCGGCGACGTTCTGCGCAGCCGAGCGCGATGGGTCCAGCGCGAGCGCCGCCGCGAGCCCGGCCTGCTGGGAGCGCGCCGCGCTCACCCGCACCGCCTTGTCCGACAGCCCGGCCGCATGCTCGGCGGCCATCACCACGTTCGGCGAGTTGGGCAGCACGACGACCTCCTCGGCGCGGACGTCGTGGATCGCCGCCAGCAGCTCGTACGTCGAGGGGTTGAGCGTCGGGCCGCCGTCGAGCACCGCGACTCCGAGCGAGGCGAACAGCTGCCGCATCCCGTCGCCGGCGACGACCGCCAGCGCGCCGCAACGCTGCGTCGCCAGACGCGCATCGCGCTCCTGCACCTGGACGTGCATGTCGGCGACGTCGAGGTGCGAGACCTCGCCGGCGCCGTCGAAGAGCGCGGTCGCGGCGGCGGGCTCGTCGGTGTGGACGTGGATCTTCAGCGTCGCGGCGTCGCCGACGACGAGCACGGAGTCGCCGATCGCCTCGAGCGGCGCGATCCAGCGGCCCGGCTCGAGGTCGCGCCCGACGACGGCGAAGTTCGTGCAGTAGCGGTAGGTCGAGGAGCTGTGCTGCGCGTGGCTGATCCGCGTGGGCGGTGCCTGTCGCGCGACGGTTGGCGGATCGCCGCCGCGCAGCGCCGCGATCACGCCGGCGACGATGACCGTGAGGGCGTGGCCGCCGGCGTCGACGACGCCGCTCGCGCGCAGGACCTCGAGCTGCTCCGGCCCGCGACTGACCGCCTCCTCGCCGGCGCGCAGCGCACGTTCGAGCACATCGGCGATGAGCGCGTTCTGCACCGCGGGATCGCCCTCGGAGCCGAGCCGGACATCGCCCATGTGCGCGATCTCGCTGGCGACGCAGGTCGCCATCTCGCGCATCACGGTCAGGATCGTGCCCTCCGCCGGGGCGCGCACGGAGGCGTAGGCGCGCTGCGCGGCACGCGCCATCGCCGCGCCGACCAGGACCGGGTCGACGAGCTCGCCGGGACGGCTGACGAGCTCCTCGGCGGCGCCGCGGATGAGCTGGGAGAGGATCACGCCGCTGTTGCCGCGCGCGCCCAGCAGCGCCGCGCGGGCGACGGAATCGACGATCTCGTCGCGGCCGATCTCGTCGATCAGGCGCTGCCCGTCGTCGGCGAGCCGATCGAGCTCGACGAGCACGGCGTGCAGCGTCAGCGCCATGTTGTCGCCGGTGTCGCCGTCGGCGACCGGGAAGACGTTGAGGTCGTTGATCTCCTGCCGGCGCGACGCGAGCTGCGCGAGCGCGCCTTCGACGACGGCCCGGAAGCGAACGAGGCTGGGGTCCATGTCTGACTGCGGCGATCGTAGGGCGAAGAACGTACTTCGCTGCGGTCGCGCCGCGACGGCCGGCGATACCTAGACGGCCTTCTGGACCTTCCCGGCCTTCAGGCAGCGCGTGCAGACGTACACCCGTCGCGGCGCCGAGGCGACCAGCACGCGGACCTTCTGGAGGTTCGGGTTGAAGCGCCGCTTCGTGGCGCGCATCGAGTGGCTGCGGCTCTGGCCGAACGCCGGCTTCTTTCCGCAGCTGTGACAGACCTTGGCCATCGCGACGACGCAGTGTAGTGCGTCGAGGACGAACCGGCGGCCCGGCGGATTGGCCGCCCGGCGCCGCTGGGTATCTTCACCCGGCACTGATGCCGCTGGCCTCGGACATCCAGCTGCCAGAGCGCTACCGCGTGACGCGCCACATCGCCAGCGGCGGGATGGCGTCCGTCTGGGAGGTCGAGGACCTGCTGCTCGGACGAGTCGTCGCGGTCAAGGTGCTCGGCGCTCAATACGCCGCCGACCTCGGCGCCCGCGCCCGCTTCGCACGCGAGGCGCGGACGGCGGCGCGCGTCTGCGAGCACCCGCACATCGCGACGATCTACGACATCGGCGAGCACGGCGAAGAGGCCTTCATCGTGATGGAGTACTTCAGCGGCGGCACCGTTGCCGACCAGCTGCGCGCGGCGAGCGAAGCCGGGCGACGCGTGCCGCGCGAGACGGCATTGCGCTGGCTGCGCGAGGCGGCGGGCGGCCTGGACCACGCGCACGGCGCCGGGGTCGTGCACCGCGACGTCAAGCCGGCGAACCTGCTGCTCGACGCGCAGACGCGCCTCGCCGTCGCCGACTTCGGGATCGCGCGCCTCGCCGACGACACGCACATGACGCAGACCGGGCAGCTGCTCGGGACCGCCGCCTACCTCTCCCCCGAGCAGGCGCTCGGCGGGCAGGCGACGGCGGCCAGCGACCGTTATGCCTTCGCGGTCGTGGCCTACGAGCTGCTGACCGGGACGCGACCCTTCCCCGGCGGGCCGCCGACCGCCCAGCTGCGCCAACACGCCGAGGCGCAGCCCGCTCGCGCAAGCGAGGCGGCGCCCGACCTGCCGGCCGCGATCGATGCCGTCCTGTCGCGCGGCCTGGCGAAGAGCCCGCAGGACCGGCCGCGGACGGCCGCGGAGCTGGTCGGCGAGATCGAGCGCGCGCTGCGCGCACCCGAGCCGACCGAGAAGACGCAGCGGCTGGCCCCCGTGCTGCCGCTGGCGGCGGAGGCGGCGCCGGCCGCGCGCGCGCCCGATCCGCCCCCCGCACCGTCGCGGATCTCGCCGCTGGCGGCGCTCGCGCTGGTCGCCGTCGTCGCCGGAATCGTCATCGCGCTCGTGCTCGCCGGCGGCGACAGCGAGCGCCGGGCGTCGACGAGCATCCCGCGCACGACGCAGCCGGCCGGCGAGCGCACGCCGACGCCGGCACCGGCGCCGGCTGGCGACGCCGAGGAGCCCGCGCAGGAGCCGTCGGCAGGAGCGGAGGAAGATCCCTCGCCGGCAGCGGATCCCGTCGCGCTCAACGCGCGCGGAAACGACCTCATCAACGCCGGCGACTACGCGGCCGCAGTCCCGGTGCTCGAGCAGGCCGTGGCGGGATTTCGGGAGCAGAAGCGCACCGACGAGATCCAATACGCGTACGCGCTCTACAACCTCGCGTTCGCGCTGACGCGCTCCGGCGATCCCGAAGCCGCGATCCCGCTCCTGGAGGAGCGCCTGAAGTACGACGACCAGCTCGCCACCGTCAGGAAGGAGCTCGCGTACGCGAAGTCGCAGCTCGACGGCGGCGACGAGACGAAGGAGCCCGAGGACGAGAAGGGCGGCAAGCCCGGCAAGCGCGGCAAGCGCGACAAGGACGACTAGCGCAGGCGCCGGCGAGCCGCCCCGCCCGACGGTCGCTCCAGCCCTAAAGGCCGCTCGCTGCGGTCAGCTCCCGGGCCGGCGCTCACGGACCGGTGCCGGCCGGCGTTCGGGGTGTGCCGGGCGTCGCGGGGGACGCGGGTAGCGGTCGGCGACAGCGACCGGCTCGCGCAGGCGCACACGGCTCGGCTCGCCGTCCGCGAGCGGCAGCGGCAGCGGAGCACGAGCGCCTCCGCCGCCGTCGGGCGGCCCTTGCGGAGCGCGCGGATCGTCCTCGCCGCCCCCGCCCCCGCCCCGGCGCCGGCGCCAACCGGCGCGCTGCTCGGCGTCGAGCAGGGCCCACACGAGCATCACGGCGCCGACGACGTGGACGACGAACACGAGCGCCAGCGCGATGAACTGCTCGGCGTGACCGGCGGGCATGGGGCCAGCCTACCCAGCGCACGACGCAGCTACGTCAGCTCGGCGCGGACACGCAGCAGCGCGAGGACCGCCTCGGCGGCGTGGGCGCCCTGGTCGCGCCTGCCGCCCCCGCTGCGGGCGATCGCCTGGTCCATGTTCTCCACCGTCAGCAGCCCGAAGCCGCACGGCACGCCCGTGCGCAGCGCGACGTCCTGGATCCCGCGCGCCGCCTCGTTGCAGACGTGGTCGTAGTGGCTCGTCTCGCCGCGGATGACGGCGCCGAGACACGCGATCCCCGCGTAGCGCTCGGTCTGCGCGACGATCTGTGCCGCAAGCGGCAGCTCGAAGGCGCCCGGCACCCCGTAGACGTCGACCGCATCGGCCCCTGCCTGTTCGAAGACGCGCCTCGCGCTGGCGACCAGCCGCTCGGCGAGCTCGCCGTAGAACCGACCGACGACGATCGCGTAGCGAAGCGCGGCGTCCTCAGAAGCCACTACCGGGCGTCCTCGCCGTGCGCGTCGCGCTCCTCCTCGTCGTGGAGCATCTCCTTGTCCACGTCGAGGCCCTGGTGGTGCAGCGTATGCCCCATCCGCTCGCGCTTGGCGCGCAGGTAGTCCTCGTTGTGGGGGTTGGGCAGGTGCTCGATCGGCACCTGCTCGCTGACCGACAGGCCGTAGCCCTCCAGCCCGCGGATCTTCTTCGGGTTGTTCGTCAGGATCCGGATCGAGCTCAGTCCGAGGTCGACGAGGATCTGCGCCCCGATCCCGTAGTCGCGCAGGTCGGCGGGCAGACCGAGCTGGAGGTTGGCCTCGACCGTGTCCAGGCCCCCCTCCTGCAACTTGTAGGCGCGCAGCTTGTTGAGCAGGCCGATCCCGCGCCCCTCCTGCGAGAGGTAGAGCAGCACGCCGTGGCCCTCGCGCTCGATCATCGCAAGCGCGGACTCGAGCTGCTCGCCGCAGTCGCAGCGCAGCGAATGGAAGACGTCGCCGGTCAGGCACTCCGAGTGCACGCGCACGAGCACGTCCTGCGTGCCCTCGACGTCGCCCTTGACGAGCGCGACGTGATGCTTGCCGCCGACGAGCTCGCGGTATCCGACGGCCTGGAAGTCGCCGAAGCCGGTCGGCAGCTTCGTCGACACGACGCGCTCGACGAGCTTGTCGTGACGGCGGCGGTAGGCGATCAGGTCTGCGACCGTGATCATCTTCAGCCCGTGGCGGGCGCAGTAGCCGACGAGGTCGCCGACGCGCGCCATCGTCCCGTCGTCGTTCATGACCTCGCAGATGACGCCGGCCGGGTTGAGCCCCGCGAGGCGCGCGAGATCGACGGCGGCCTCGGTCTGGCCGATCCGCTCCAGCACGCCGCCGGACCTGCTCTTCAGCGGGAAGATGTGGCCGGGCTGGACGAGGTCGCGCGGCGAGCTCTCAGGGTCGATCGCGACCTGGATCGTGCGTGCGCGGTCGTGCGCCGAGATGCCGGTGGTGACGCCCTCGCGGGCCTCGATCGAGACGGTGAACGGCGTCTCGAAGGGCGACTCGTTCTTCGCGGCCATCAGGTCGAGGCCGAGCTCGTCGCAGCGCTGCGGCGTCAGCGACAGGCAGATCAGGCCGCGCCCGTGGGTCGCCATGAAGTTCACGGCCTCGGGCGTCGCGAACTGGGCGGCCATCGTCAGGTCGCCCTCGTTCTCGCGATCCTCGTCGTCGCAGACGACCACCATCTTGCCGCGGCGGATGTCCTCCAGGGCCTCGTCGATCGTGGCGAACGGGCTGCGCGTGATCTGGCTCATGGCCTCTAGCTTCGCAAACCACGAGGCGCGCCGGGGTTCTGCGGCGCCGCCCGCAGACGCTCACGCGTCCTCCGCCTCGATCGGTCAGCTCGACGGCGTCATCTGCCGTCGACGTCCTCGACGCCCTCTTCGATCTCGTCTCCGGCGTCCTCGACCGCGTCCCCAGCCTTCTCGTCGACGTTTCCGGCGCCCTTGTCGAGCTCCTGCCGGGCGTCCCTGGTGTCGCGTTCGATCGCGTCGTCGGTGCCGCAGGCCGGCAGCGCGGCGAGCGCGGCGAAGGCGGCCACGAGGCTCAGGCGTGAGCGCAGGGCGGGCATCGGCACAGGAGTACCCAGGCCGCGCCGCTGCGACGCTCAGCGCGCCAGCAGCTTCTCGACGTACTTCGCGACGACGTCGACCTCGAGGTTCATCTGCGCCCCCGCCGCCGCGCCGCCGAGCGTCGTGCGCTCGAGCGTCTCCGGAATCAGCGAGACGTCGAAGCTCTCGTCGTCGATCCGCGCGACGGTCAGCGACACGCCGTCGACGGCGATCGAGCCCTTCTCGACGACGTAGCGCAGCAGCGCGGCGTGCTCGGCGCGGATCGTGAGCACGCGGGCGAAGCCGTCCTCGAGCGCCTTCGCGACAGTGCCGACGCCGTCGACGTGGCCCTGCACGATGTGGCCGCCGAGGCGATCGGCGGCGCGCAGCGCGAGCTCGAGGTTGACCTGCGTTCCCGCCTCGATCGCCCCGATCGTGCTGCGAGCGAGCGTCTCGTGCATGACGTCGGTGGCGAAGCTGTCGCCGGCGACGGCGGTCGCGGTCAGGCAGACGCCGTTGACCGCCACCGAGTCGCCCTCGGCGACGTCGCCGGCCAGGCGCGTGCGCAGCGTCAGCCGCAGGCCGTCAGCGGTCGCGTCGACCGCCGCGACGGTGCCGAGGTCGGCGACGAGCCCCGTGAACAGGAGGTCACCACTCCCGCAGGCGCGCCGAGATCAGCAGGTCGTCGGCGACGCGCTCGCAGTCGAGCGTCAGCGCGCGCAGCGCCTCGGAGATCCGCTCGACGCCCTCGCCCTCCAGCGGGTCGCGGGCGGCGCGGCCGCCGAGCAGCAGCGGCGCGAGGAAGAGCCGCACCTCGTCGATCTCGCCGGCGTCGAGGAAGGCGCCGGCCAGGTGCGGGCCGCCCTCGAGCAGGATCGAGGTGATGCCCCGCGCGCCGAGCTGGTCGAGCGCCGAGCGCACGCGCGCGGGCTCGTTCTCGCCGGTCGCGACGACGACCTCGGCGCCCGCCATCTCCAGCGCCTCGACGGCCGAGCGGCGCGCGGCACGCGAGACGACGACGGTCAGCGCCGACTGCGGTGCCGCCGCGACGAGCTTGGAGTCCAGCGGCAGCCGCGCGGTGGCGTCGAAGACGACGCGGCGGGGCTGGTGATGGACGCCGTCGAGGCGCGCCGTCAGCTGCGGGTCGTCGGCCAGCGCGGTGCCGATCCCGACGACGACGGCGTCGACGCTCGCCCGCCAGCGGTGCGCGCGGGCGCGGCTGGACTCGTCGGAGATCCACTGCGAGTCGCCGGTACGCGTGGCGACCTTGCCGTCGAGCGTCATCGCCGACTTGAAGGCGATCCAGGGCCGGCCGCTGCGGGCGTGCTTGCGAAAGGCCTGGTTCACGAGCCGCGCGCGGGCGGCGAGCTCCCCGTCGGCGACGTCGACCTCGATGCCCTCGTCGCGCAGGATGCCGAGGCCGCGGCCGCAGGCCTTGGCGCTAGGGTCGTCGGAGGCGACGACGACGCGGGCGATGCCGGCGGCGATCAGCGCATCGGTGCACGGCGGGGTCTTGCCGTGATGGCAGCACGGCTCCATCGAGACGTAGAGCGTCGCGCCCGTCAGGTCCGCGCCGCCGGCGTCGGCGATCGCGTTGACCTCGGCGTGCGGGCCGCCGCACTCGTCGTGCCAGCCCTCCGCCAGCACCTTCTCGTCGCGGACGATCAGCGCGCCGACCATCGGGTTGGGGTGCACCCGGCCGAGCCCGAACTCGGCAAGCTCGATCGAGCGCGCCAGGTGGTCGTGGTCGGCCGCGGTCAGTGTCGCCATCAGTGGTTGTCCCCGTGAGTACGCGTGCTGTCCAGGCGATTGCTGGCGCCGACCGGCGAGGACGCAGGGAGGAAGGTGTGCCTCTGGCAGATCGACGACCGAGGACGCCGCGAGGCGGTGATCAGCGATTGCCTGGCAGTGTGCGTACGTGCGGGGGCGACCACTAGGCCAGCATAGGGCCGGACGTCAACCCGAAGCGGTCAGCCCCTCGGCGCAGCGGCCGCCCTGCAGCCGGTAGATCGTCATGACCGGCCCCGGCCTGCTGTACGCCAGCGGGTAGTAGTTGAACGTCCAGTCGAAGTTGAAGCCGACGGGTCCCTTGCCCTTCGCGTACGGCGACACCGCGTAGGCGACCTTCGAGCGCCGTTCGAGCTCCTCGTAGTAGCGCAGCGCGTTGGGCACCTGGTCGGGCTCGGCCTCGGCGCGGCCGCGCTGCGTCGACCCGACGACGACGTAGCAGTACGCCTGCTGCTCGAAGACGTCGACGAGCTCCGGGTGCAGCACCTTCTCGAAGTCCTCGATGTTCACGACGCCGGCCGCGCCGGGCACCGGCCCGCCGGTCTTCGGATCGATCTTGCGGCTGAGCGGATACTTGTTCCAGCGGTTGCCGTTGGAGGTGACCGCGGACGGGTTGCCGATGTCCTGCGCCCACTGGTCGGGCACGACCGGCTCGACGACGACCTTCGTCGTCTCGGGAACGTTCAGCACCATCCACTCGCGGGCGATGTTGCGCGTGTCCTCGCGCGACATCACGAGGCCCGAGTGCAGCGAGTAGACGAAGCCCTGCCCGCACAGCGCCACGACGGCGGCGGCGACGAACGTCGGGCGCAGCCCGGGCGAGACGTTGCCCAGCCAGTCGGCCAGCTCGATCGCCGCGTAGGCGGCCAGGACGCAGACGAACGGAAAGACCGGCATCAGCCAGCGCCCGAAGTAGCGCTCCTGCGAGCCCATGAACAGGACGAACACGACGATCGGCGCGGCGAGCATCCAGAGCAGCCTGCGCTCGTCGAAGAACAGCCGCACGGCGCCGCCGACCGCGAAGAACAGCGGCACCCAGCCCAGCCCCCAGCCGAACGACCAGAGGTAGTACGCGTAGCCCGAGTCCTGCGTGAGCCCGAGCTTTCCGGCGGCGTCGCCCGATGCGGTCGACTGGTGCGTCAGCCCGTTCCAGAACGACGAGAAGTCGAGCATCGAGTACGGGTTGGCGATGACGAACGTCAGTAGCGAGAGCGCGGCGAGGATCCCGATCCCGCGCAGCGCGCCGGCCCTGCCGCCGCTGGCCGCGAACTGCGCGCCGGCGGCGCCCAGGATCGGCAGCAGCACGATGCCGCCCGTGTACTTCGTCGCGGACGCCAGGCCGAGACCGATCGCGGCCCAGGCGTAGTCGCGCAGGCGCCCGTTGCGCAGGATCCCGGCGGCGCCCCACAGGCCGAGGCACACCCCGGCGAGCGTCGGCACGTCGTTGAGCGCGAGCTTGGAGTAGAAGACCGGCAGGAAGGCGACCGCGAAGATCCCGGCCGACAGCAGCCCGACGCGGCGGTCCAGCAGCCGCGAGCCGGCGAGGTACAGCAGCCAGACCGCGAGCGTCCCGCACAGCGCCGCGATCGTGCGGGAGATGATCCAGATCTGCGTCGGATCGGCGGCAAAGGAGTTCGAGACCCCCGCGCGGCCGCCGTGCCAGACGCCGAGCGCGAGGTGCACGAGGTACGTGTACGCGGGCGGGTTGACGTAGTAGTTCGGGTCCCAGTCGTGGCCGAACATCCCGATCGCCCGCGTCACGAAGTGCGCGTTCTCGTCCGCGTTGTAGGCGTACGGCAGCCCGTGGCCGACGCCCCAGACGCGCAGCCCGAACGCGAGCAGCAGGACGGCGCCGATCGCCGAGCCCCAGATCAGCTTGTCGTCGCTCGGGCGGCGAAGGCTCAGTCCGGGCGCGGTGAGAAACGCCGTCAGGCCGCTCTGCTCCGGCGCCGGCGCCTGCGCGTCGCGAAACTGGCTCTCAACAGCTGACATAGGCGGCGTAGTACCGGCTCGTCGCGACGCGGACGAAGCCGGGCGGCGGCAGGTTGTCGGCGGACTCGTCGTTGTCGGTCACGAACGCCTGCTTGAAGATCGCCGGGCGGTCGTGCACGAGGATCGCGACCCCGCGGCTGGGCGGCGGAGGGTCGGGAACCTTCTGCGTCCGCAGGCTCGAGCGCGCGAGCACGTCCGACTGCGGCCGATCGAGGATCCAGCGAACATCCGGGATGAGCTTGTGATTTGGCACGTAGGCGGGTCCGCAGCGCAGCGCGCGGACGACTTCGGGGTCGTGCAGCACGCGCTCGAGCGCGACATGCGCGTCGCCGCGGAAGCGCAGCTCGTTGCGCAGCTGCTCCAGGTTAACGCGCGTCGCGGTGAAGACGGCCCCGAAGATCACGATCGCCAGCGCTCCCGTCGCCCACAGCCGGCGCCAGCTCGTGCCGCGCTCGAGCATCGTCCAGCCGGCGATGAAGACCGCCGCGAAGATCATCGCGCACAGCGACGGGACGAGCAGGTAGCGGTCGATCACCGACAGGCCCGCGACGCCGACGAGCGCGAACGTGCCCGCCCCGATCGCGAACAGCACGAGCGGCATCAGCGCCCGGCGCGGCGTCAACACGACCGCCAGCACGACGCCCGCGATGCCGGCGATCACGACCGGGAACTTCGCGAGCTTGACGAGGAAGGCGTACAGCGCCGCCGGGACGGCCGCGCCGCCCTTGTTGCGCCCGAGCTCCTCGGCGAGGTCCCGCGTTCCCGTCAACGAGTACAGCGGGTTGCCGGTGACGGCGAAGTCGACGGCGACCCAGACGAGCGGGCCGATCGCCGCCAGCGCGGCGTACAGCGCGCGCTGCTTCCACGTCGCGCGCGGCACGAGCCACAGCCAGTAGACGCCCGCCAGCAGCCAGGCCTCCGGCCGCATCAGCCCAGCCGCGGCCAGCAGCCCCAGCACGAGCAGCGGATGTCGGCGCGGCGCGCGCAGCTCGATCACGGCCGCCCAGACGACGACGGCGAGGTACGGGATGTCGATGTAGCCGCGTGCCGCGAGGAACGGGAAGTCGAAGCGCGTGACGAGCAGCACCGCCGCGACGGCGCCGACGAGCGGCGTGAACGCGGTCTTGCCGAGCGCGTAGAGCGCGGCGACGAGCGCGAGGAACGAGATCACGGTGCAGGCGACCAGCACCCGGTCGGCGCTGTCGCCCAGCGGCGTCAGCAGCGCGCCGAACGCGATCGCCAGCGGATGCTCGGTCGGCGCGCGATAGGCCTCGAAGGACAGCGCGTCAAGTCCGACGAGCTCGCGGCCCCACAGCAGCGAGTAGTACGAGTCGTAGTTGGGATACGTCGGGTAGACGACGAAGCCGATCAGCGCGGCGAGCGCGAGAATGCCCGTGCCGAGGCGTTCGAGCACGGCGACGCGCACCGTCGGCACGCGGCGGCGCCTCTCGGAGGGAGCCTCGGCGGGCGACGGCGACGTGACGGCGGCCGGGCTGGCGGTCTCGGGCACGGATGACGCTGCGATGGCCGTTAGCATTCCACGCGGACCCGCCGCATGAAGCTGATCATCCAGATCCCCTGCTTCAACGAGGAGCAGACGCTCCCGCTCGTGCTCGCGGATCTTCCGCGACGAATGGACGGCTTCGACGCGGTCGAATGGCTGATCATCGACGACGGCTCGTCGGACCGGACGATCGAGGTCGCCCGCGAGGGCGGCGTGCACCACATCGTGCGCCTGACGAACAACAAGGGGCTGGCGGCGGGATTCCAGGCCGGCCTCGACGCCTGCCTGAAGCTCGGCGCGGACGTGATCGTCAACACCGACGGCGACAACCAGTACGACGGCAAGGACATCCCCAAGCTCGTCGGGCCGATCCTCGACGGCAAGGCCGACATGGTCGTCGGCAACCGCGAGGTCCACACGATCGAGCACTTCTCGCCGCTGAAGGTCACGCTCCAGCGGCTGGGCTCCTGGGTCGTGCGCCAGGCCTCCTCGACCGAGGTCCCCGACACGACGTCCGGCTTTCGCGCCTACAACCGCGAGGCCGCGATCCAGATGGCGGTCGTCTCGAAGTTCACCTACACGCTGGAGACGATCATCCAGGCGGGCAAGCAGCTCGTCGCGATCGACCATGTCGCGATCGGAACGAATCCCAAGACACGGGAGTCGCGCCTGTTTCCGTCGATGTGGTCCTACGTACGGCGCAACTCGGTCTCGATCTTTCGCATCTACTCGCAGTACGAGCCGCTGCGGGTGTTCATGACCGCGGCCGCGGTGGTCGGGCTCATCGCCATGATCGTCTGGGCGCGCTTCGCCTACTTCTACATCTTCGAGGACGAGGGCAAGGGCCACGTGCAGTCGCTGATCCTCGGCGCGGTGCTGTTCAATGCGGCGATGGTGCTCGCGGCGCTCGGCGTGATGGGCGACCTCATGTCGGCGCAGCGCACGATGATCCAGCGCACCTTCGAGCGCGTGCGGCGCATCGAGCTGCAACTCGGCGTCGCCCCGTCGCACTACGAGCCGGGCGCGACCCCCACCGGCCAGGCCCCGACGACCGGCGCGGCCGCGGGCGCCGCGACCGGCAAGACCGAGGAGCGCGACGTGGTGCGGTTGTGACGCCCGCCGCCCCGGACGTGACCGTCGACCGCGAGGGCACGGTCACCGGCAACACCTACGACAAGTACGGCTCCGCGAACCCCGTCGTGCGGCGCCTGATGAGCGCCTTCCAGCGCACGCTCGACGAGCTCTTCGAGCAGGCCGACCCGCAGTCGCTGCTCGACGTCGGCTGCGGCGAGGCGGTGCTCACGCACAAGTGGGCGCAGCGGCTGGGCGGCCGCCGGGTGGTCGGGATCGACCTCGACGACCCGCAGCTGCACGCGCTCTGGGAGCAGCGCCGCGCGCCGAACCTCACCTACAAGGTGATGAAGGCCGAGAACCTGCCCTTCGACGACGGCGAGTTCGATGTCGCGACGGCGATCGAGGTGCTCGAGCACGTCCCCGACCCCGAGCACACGGTCGCCGAGATGGCGCGCGTCGCGAGCGGCCACCTGCTCGTGTCGGTGCCGCGCGAGCCGATCTGGCGCGCGCTGAACATGGCTCGCGGCGCCTACCTGAAGGATCTCGGCAACACGCCGGGACACCTCAACCACTGGTCCAAGCGCAGCTTCCTCTCGCTGCTGTCCCGCCACGGCGACGTCGTCCAGGCGCGCTCGCCGTTTCCGTGGACCATGCTGCTTGTCCGCCTCTAGTATCGGCGTCTCACCCCCGCGGTCGGGCTACGGGCGCGGCGCGCGGGTCCTCTCGATCGGGATCGCGACGACCGGCCTGGTCACGTTCGCGTACTTCGCGCTCGCCGCGCATGCGCTCGGGGACGTCGAGTACAAGCGCATCGCGCTCGTCTGGTCGATCATGTTCGTCGTCGCGTCGGTGATCTACCGCCCGATCGAGCAGCTGCTGTCGCGCACGATCGCCGACGGCCGCGCACGCGGCCACGGCGGCGGCCACAACCTGCGCGTCGCGCTGCTGATCCAGGCCGCGTTCGCGCTGACCTTCCTCGCCGTCGCGCTGGCTCTGCGCGACCTGCTGCAGAACGACCTCTTCGACGGCTCGGCGGCCCTGTACTGGGTGCTCGTCGTGGGCGTCCTCGCGTACGCGGCGAGCTACTTCGCGCGCGGCTTCCTGGCAGGCCACCAGCGCTTCGAGCTGTACGGCCTGCTGGTCTTCCTGGAGGCGATCTCGCGCGTCTGCTTCGCGCTGGCGGTCGTCGTCGGGGTCGCATCCGGGCAGTCGGCGGTGGCGCTCGGGATGGCCGCCGCGCCGCTTCTGTCGCTGCTCGTCGTGCCGTGGTTCTTCGCGCGCCGCGAGCAGCACCGGCCGCTCGACGTCAGCGCCGTCGAGAAGACCGGGGGCGGCCTGACACTGCGCCACGGCGTCCCGTTCGCGGCCGCGGTCTTCGGCGTCATGGTCGCCGAGCAGACGCTGCTCAACGCGGCGGTGCTGACCGTCGAGGGCACGTCTGCCGACGCCGCGCTGGCGGGCATCGTGTTCAGCGTGCTGCTCATCGCGCGGGCGCCGCTGCAGCTCTTCCAGGCCGTTCAGGGCTCGCTGCTGCCACACCTCGCGGGCCTGCACGCGACCGCGAGCGCGGCGGACTTCCGCCGCGCGATCCGCGTCACCGTGCTGGCGATCGGCGCCTTCGCGCTGGCCGTCGCGCTCGGGCTGTTCGCGGTCGGCCCGCCGGTCGTCGGCGGCCTCTTCGACATCGACCGCGACATCGGTCGCGGCGGCCTGGCGCTCGTCGGCCTCGGGATGGGCTTTCACCTCATCGCCGGGACCCTCAACCAGGCTGCGCTCGCGCGCGGGCAGGCGCTCGGCGCGGCGCTTGCATGGCTGTCGTGCGCAGGCGCCTTCGTGGCGTGGATGCTGAGCCCCGCGATCGACGACCAGCTGCTGCGCACGGAGGTCGGCTACTGCTGCGCGACGGCGCTGCTCGCCGTACTGCTCGCCGGGATCTATCGCGCCGGCGATCGCGCTACGGCGTAGCGGTCGCCTTGCCTTCGACGTAGACGAGCCGGCCGTCGGCGAGGCGAAAGACCTCGCCGACGCGGCGACCGGAGCCGGTGATCGTCTTCTTGGAGAGCCGCACCGTCCTGATCTCGTCGCCCTCCTTGACGATCAGCGTCTGGCTGTTGGGCTCTGTGCGCAGGATCGTGACGTTGGACTGCGTCAGCAGGTCGGTGAGGTTGACGGACTGCAGCGCGGCGAGCAGGAACGCGACGGCCAGCACGATCCCGAGGTCGAAGAGGTTGACCAGGCCGTCGAGCGGGTCGCCGCCGCGATCGCCGCGCCGCTGCGCCCGCGGCGTGACCCGGCTGCGCGCGATGCTCACCGCTCCTCCCGCGGTTCCAGCGCGGCCACGACGTACTCGAGGTCGGACAGGTCCTGCGCGTACAGGCGGTCGCGCACAAGCGAGATCGAGAACGCGACAGCGCCGATCAGCAGGCCCAGGACGGTGATGCTGAACGCCACGCGCAGGTTCTCCGACAGCTGCGCGACGTTGCCGTCGGCGAGCCCCTCGAGCGCCGGCGACAGCGGGATCAGCGTCCCCATCAGGCCCAGCGCGGGACCGAAGCGCACGAGCATACGGCTGCGCTCGAGCTTGCGCAGCGAGCCGAGGTCGAAGTCCGCCAGCGCCTTCGCGCGGCGCTCGTCGGCGCCTGGCTGCCCGTGCTGCGCGACGACCGTCGACAGCGTGTCCGCCATCTGCGCGCTCGACGCCAGCGGCATCAGCGCGCGCTCGGCCTCGGACAGGTCGCTGGACTCGAGCGCCGCCCGCGCGCTGGCGGTGGCCTGCGCGACGCGCTCGCCACCGTCGCTGCGGCCGCGCCGCAGCAGCTCGACGACGAACGCGCCGAGGTCCAGCAGCAGGAAGGCCAGCGCGGCGATCGCGGCCGCGAAGACCGGGATCCGCAACGCGTTCGCGAGTTCGAAGAGGAGCTCCTCGATACCGGAGACGGCGATCATGCGACGCGCAGTCTGACGCCTCGGCGCTCGCGCAGCGCGCCCAGCGAGAAGAAGGTCATGGCGAGCAGCCCGGTGAGGGGGATCTCGATGCCGCCGCCATCGCGGTCGTCGCCCGCCCTGCGCCTCCCGCCCGCGGGCGCACCGGCGGCCGTGCCGGTCGGCAGCTTGCTGATCGTCGTGCCGGGATCGTCGATGAGCAGGCCCGAGATCGTGACGCCGAACGGCTTCTTCGGCTTCGGCTTCGGCTTGGGCTTGGGCTTGGGCTTCGGGGCGGCCGCCGGGCCCGACGTCCCGGACCGGTCGCTGCCCGCCCCGCTGCCGCCACCCGAGCCGCCCTGGCCGCCGGCACCTGCGCCGCCCCCCGATCCGGGCACCTGCGAGCTGCCGGCCCCGCTGCCGGGCGCCTGCGTGGTCGGTTGCGGCGGCGGGTCGCCGACGCTGACGTCGACGTCGTCGTGGCCGACGCAGGACGTCGCGCAGCGCCCGGTCGATCCGCCCGTCCCGGTGACCGTGACGCGCGGCGCGTAGTCGCCGCCAAGCTCGTAGACGTGCGTGACGACGCGGCCGCTCGCCGGCGCGCTGCCGTCGTCGAAGTCCCACTCGTAGCTGAGCTGCGCGCCGGGCGGCGAGAAGCGCACGCGGGCGCTGAGCGTGACGCTCTGGCTCGCCTCGATTCGGCTGCGGTCGACGGACGCGACGACGGTGACGTCGCCGCCGTTGACGCTGACCTGTAGCGGCCCGGTGTCGGCCGTCGCGGAGATCGTGGTGGCGCCGTGCCTGAAGCGCGTCGTCGTCCCGTCGTCGGTGATGCGTTCGCCGAGCTCGCGCTGCGTGAGCGCGACCGAGCCGGCGTCCTCGCGCGTGATGTTCACGAACGTGACCGCGCTGGGATCGATCCCGTGCTGCTCGAGCAGCGACCGGATCGAGAGGCCTCCCGCGAAGCGCGCGCCCGAGATCTCGATCGGCCGCGGCTCCGTGTTGAGGAAGAGCGTCACGCCGGGGCCGGCGGCCTGCGCCGCAGCCGGCAGCAGCCCGGCGAGCAGGCCGGCCAGCAGGAGCCCTGTGAGGATCGCGCGCAGGTCGCGGAAGCTACCTGACGCGGTCGCGCGAGTCGTCAGCAGCCCGCCGCGGCGGCGATCTCGCGGAACGTGGCGGCCGGATCGTCGGAGCCGAAGATCGCCGAGCCCGCGACGAACCAGGTTGCGCCGGCCTCCGCGCAGTCGGCCGCCGTCTGCGGGTTGATGCCACCGTCGACCTCGACCGGGACGCCGTCGCCGAGCATCGCGCGCACGCGGCGGATCTTCTCGAGCTGGTTGCGCAGAAACGGCTGCCCGCCCCAGCCCGGGTTGACGGTCATGATCAGCGCGAGGTCGAGCTCGGCCTGGCCGAAGTGCTCGGGCGGCGTGGCGGGGCAGACGACGAGGCCCGCCTTGGCGCCCGCGTCGCGGATCGCCGACAGCGTGTAGTCGATGTGCGGCGTCGACTCGGCGTGGATCGTGATCCCGTCCGCGCCGGCCTTGGCGAACTCGGCGACGTGCTTCTCGGGGCTCTCGATCATGAGGTGCACGTCGAGGTATGTCTCGTCGGGCAGCGCATCGCGCAGCGCCGAGACGATGATCGGGCCGAAGGTGATCGGCGGGACGAAGTGACCGTCCATGACGTCGCAGTGGATGACGCGCGCGCCCGCGTCCATCACCTCGCGCACCTGGGCGACAAGGTTGGCGAAGTCGGCCGACAGGATCGACGGCGCGACGTGGCGTTCGGTGAGGGGCACGTTCCTCAGATCTCCCGCAGCATCGAGGCTGAGCAGGCGTTGCAGGACATGATCGCGGTCTTCGACATCCGCACGATCGTAGAATGCTCGCCGCAGTCGGGGCACAGCGAGCACAGCTCGAAGCGGTGCAGGCAGTACACGCAGCGGTAGCGCCCGGGCAGATTCGCGGGCCGCAGCCAGGGCTCCTTGCAGTTCGGGCACGTCATGCCGATCTCGCTGGTCATGGGCTGCTGAGGCGGGCGATATAGAAGCCGTCGGTGCGGTCGCGGTGGGGCAGCACGAGGCGCTCCGACTCTACCTGCAGCCCGGAAGCTCCGACGATTGCCTCGTTCTCGCTCGGCGACAGCGTGCAGGTGGAGTAGACGAGCGCGCCGCCGGGCCTGAGCGCCGCCCGCGCCGCGTCGAGGATCGCAGCCTGGGCGGCGGCGAGCTGCGCGATCGCCTCCGGCGTCATGCGCCAGCGCAGGTCCGGGTGGCCCTGCAGGGTGCCGAGGCCGCTGCACGGCGGGTCCAGGAGCACGCGGTCGAAGGGCTGCCGGGTGGTGAACCGCCGCGCATCGCCCGTCTCGATCCGCACGCTCGAAGCCCGCATCCGCTCGCACGCGCGCGCAAGCGCCTGCGCGCGCTTGGGGTGACGCTCGACGGCGACGATCTCGCCGCGGCCGTCCATCAGCGCGGCGAGGTGCGTCGTCTTGCCGCCGGGGGCCGCGCACAGGTCGAGCACGCGCTCGCCGGGCTGCGGGTCGAGCGCGCGCGCGACGAGCATCGCGGCGCGCGACTGGGCGACGTACGCGCCCTGCCAGTAGAGCGGGTGCGCGTGGGCGTCGAAGGCGCCCTGCACGACGAGCCCCTCGGGCAGCTCCTCGCCGGCGCCGCTCGTGGGAACGTCGAGCTGCTGCGCGACGTCGGCGGGCGAGGCCGTCAGGGTGTTGACGCGCAGCGCGAGCTCGCCCGGCTCGTTGCCGGCGCGCAGCAGCGCGCGCGTCTCGTCGGGCCCGAAGCGCTCCCACCACAGCTCGACGAGCCAGGGCGGGTAGGAGTGCGCGATCGCGGCGCCCTGCGGGGTGTCGTCGTCGGGCAGCGCCGGCATGCCTTCGCGCAGCGCGCGCCGCAGGACGGCGTTGACGAGCGCATGTCCCCCCTTGCGCCCCTTCGCGAGCTCGACGCTCTCGCCGACGACCGCGTGCGCTGCGGCGTGGTCGAGGAACGCGAGCTGGTAGAGCCCGAGCCGCAGTGCCGCAAGCGTGGAGGGATCGAGCTCGTCGACGGGCCGCGCGAGCTGCTCGATGACGTGGTCGAGCGTCAGCCGGCGCTGGACGGTGCCGTAGGCGATCCGCATCGCCAGCGCGCGCTCGCGCGGATCGAGCCCGCGCGCCTCCCCGTGCAGTGCGCGGTCGGCGTACGCGCCCTGCTCGAAGACGCGCCGGACGACGGCGTAGGCGACGCGCCGCGCGGACGTGACGCCGGTCATCGACCGAGCTTGCGCCCGCGCAGGTAGGCCGCCGCGTCCATCGGGCGCCCGCCTGCGGGCTGAACCTCCAGCAGCTCGAGCCCGCCGAGCACCAGCCGCTCGCCGTCGGCGCGCAGCTCGCCGGCCTCGCCGGGGGCGCGCACCGCCGCCCGCAGGACACCGAGGAACGAGCCGTCGGTCAGCTCGACGCGCGCGCCGATGTGGGGGCTGAGCGCGCGCACGACGCGGTCGTTGACCGCGGCCGGCGCGCTCGGGTCGAGCGTGCGGTCCGCGGCCGTGATCTTGTCGGCGTAGGTGATGCCCTGCTCGGGCTGCTCGGCTGCCGCAGGACGCGCGTCGAGCGCGCGCAGGAGCAGGTCGGCGCCAAGCTCCTGCAGGCGCGGCGCGAGCGTTCCGTAGGTGTCGTCGGGCGCGATCGGCTCGCGACCCTCGAGCAGGACCGGGCCGCTGTCGAGACCCGCCGTCAGGCGGATGATGCAGACGCCCGTCTGCTCGTCGCCCGCCATGATCGCCCGCTCGATCGGGGCCGCGCCGCGCCAGCGCGGCAGCAGCGACGGGTGGACGTTGAGGATCTCGTGGTCCGACAGCAGCGGCTCGCGGATCAGCGCCCCGAACGCGCAGACGACGACGGCGTCGGGCTCGGCCGCCGCGATCCGCGCGCGCGCCTGCTGCTCGTTGACCTTCTCGGGCTGGAAGAGCTCCAGGCCCAGCGCATGCGCCGCCTCGGCGACCGGCGGCGCCGAGATGCTGCGCCCGCGTCCGGCGGGACGGTCCGGGCGCGTCACGACGAGCTGCGGGCGGTGCGGGCTGTCGGCGAGCCGGTCGAGGACCGCGGCCGCGAAATCCGATGTGCCGAGAAAGACGCTCCGCGCCACGAGCGACTGCTACGCCACGCTCGCTGCGGCCTGCTCGGCCTCGCGCAGCGCGCGCATCGCGGCCTTGCGCTGCTCGCGCGACGTGCGGTCCAGGATCAGGATGCCGTCGAGGTGGTCGATCTCGTGCTGGATGACGCGCGCCTCCAGGCCGGTCGCCTCGATCACGAGCTCGTCGCCGTGCTCGTCGCGCGCGCGCACGAGCACCGCGACCGGGCGCTCGACCTCGACGTGGATCAGCGGCAGGCTCAGGCAGCCCTCCTCGGAGATCTCCTCGTCGCGGCTCGACCACTCGATCTGCGGGTTGACGAGCGCCGCCGTCGGGCTGTCGGGCTCGACGCGGTAGACGAGCACGCGGTGCGAGATGCCGACCTGCGGCGCCGCCAGGCCGATGCCCAGCGCGTCGTGCATGAGGACCGCCATCCGCGCGACCTCCTCACGCAGCTCGTCGTCGAAGCGCTCGACCGCGCGCGCCTTCGTCTTGAGGATCGGATCCCCCAGGATGCGCACGTGGCGCAGCGCGGCGTCGCGGCGCGCGCGCACCTCGGGATCCAGCGGCGGCGGCGCGTGGCGCTCCTCCTCGGTCTGTTCGACGACGTCGCCGGCCATGCGGCCCAGTCTAGATGGGGCTACCGGCGATCCAGCGGCTACTGCGGGTCGACGTCGACGCTGAACGCCACGCCGCGCCTGGTGCGGTCGCCCGCGACCTCCGCCACCGCCGCGCCGGCGGCGCCGATCGCCGGCCCCCGCTGCGAGCCCTTGATGACGAGCTGCGCCCGCTCGCGGCCGCGCAGGCGAAAGAGTGGCGCCGGGCCGAGCACGATCGCGCCGGGGATCTCTCCGAGCGCCGCGCGGATCGCGCCAACCGCCTCCCCCACCGCCTGTCCCTCGCTCGCAGAGCAGACGATCCGGATCAGGTGCGAGAACGGCGGATAGCGCAGCGCCTGCCGGCGGCCGAGCTCGGCGGCGAGGAAGCCGTCGGCGTCGTGGCGCGCGGCGGCGACGATCGAGGCCGCCTCGGGCGCCATCGTCTGGACGAGCACGCGCCCGCCGCCCGCGCCGCGGCCGGCGCGGCCGGCGAGCTGTGCGACGAGCGCGAACGTGCGCTCCTCGGCGCGGAAGTCGGGAAAGCGCAGCGTGCTGTCCGCGTCGACGACGACGCCGAGCGTGACGTCCGGGAAGTCGTGGCCCTTGGCGACCATCTGCGTCCCGAGCAGGATGCCCCGCTCGGAGTGCTCGAAGCGGCGCAGCAGCAGACCGGGATCGCGGACCTCGGCATCGAGGCGAAAGACGTCGTGACCGATCTGCGCCAGGTCATGCTCCAGCCGCTCCGTCCCGGCGCCGTGGCGCGCGACGGAGATCGAGCCGCACGTGACGCAGCGCTCGGGCACCGGCTCGCGATGGCCGCAGTGGTGGCAGGCGAGGTGGCGCTGCGCGCGGTGCAGCACGAGCGCCACGTCGCACTGTGGGCACGTCCAGGCGTGCCCGCACGAGCGGCAGTCGACGAAGTTCGACCAGCCGCGGCGGTTGAGCAGCACGATCGCCTTGCGCGCGTCGACGAGCGCGTGGCTCGTGTCGGGGTGAAGCGGCCCTTGGCGCTCGCGCATGTCGACGATCCGCACCGGCGCAAGCGGCCGTCCGTCGACGCGCGCGGGCAGCCGCAGGCGGCGCAGCGCGTGGACGCTCTCGGGTCGCGGCGTCGCGCTGCCGGCGACGAGCAGCGCGCCCGCCTGCTGCGCGCGGCGCGCGGCGACGTGGCGGGCGTCGTAGCGCGGGTCGCCCTCGTGCTTGTAGGAGGAGTCGTGCTCCTCGTCGAGCACGATCAGGCCGAGCCCCTCGATCGGCGCGAAGACCGCCGAGCGCGGGCCGACGCAGACGCGCGCCGCGCCGCTGCGCAGGCGCGTCCACTCGTCGTGGCGCTCGCCGGGCGACAGCTTCGAGTGCAGGACGGCGACGGTGTCGCCGAAGCGGTCGACGAAGCGGCTGACGATCTGCGGTGTGAGCGCGATCTCCGGCACGAGGACGATGACGCCTCGCCGCTGCGCGAGCGCGGTCGCGGCGGCACGCAGGTAGATCTCCGTCTTGCCCGAGCCGGTCACACCGTGCAGCAGCAGCGGCTGCGGCCGGCTGTCGTTCAGCGCGCTGTCGACGTCGGCGAGGACGCGCGCCTGGTCGGCCGTGAGCGGTGGCGGCTGCGCGCGGCGCGCGCCGACCGACGCGTGCTCGACGTGGCGGCGGGTGGCGCGCCGTTGGAGCCGCACGAGCCCGCGCGCCTCGAGCCGGCGCAGCGCGGGCAGATCGGAGCCCGCGGCGCGCGGAAGCTCGGCGAGCAGCGCGCGCTGGCGCGCCGTCGGCCGACGGCCGCGCGGCGCGCCCGCCACGGTCGCGCTCGCCCACCACGTCAGCTTCGCGCGACCTCGCGGCGGCGGCGACACGAGCGCGAGTGCACGCGCGAGCGTCGAGCAGTACTGCTCGGCGATCCAGGCGGCGAGCTCGACGAGGTCCGGCGGCAGGTCGTGGTCGAGTACGCGGCGCGGTGCGGCGAGCCGCTCGTCGGGCAGATCCGAGGAGTCCGCGAGGCCGACCACGACGCCGACGACGTCGCGGTGGCCGAAGGGCACGACGAGCACCGAGCCGATGTCGACGCCGTCGGGGCGCAGGTAGTCGAACGGCCCGCGCAGGGCGCGGGCCGTCGTAATCGGCTCGACCTTCGCAACCGGCGGCACGGGTTCAAAGCATGGCGCACGTCGCGGCGCCGGCTCTGGTGGGGTTCTTGCCCGCCCGCGTCCGGGCACGTGCCTACCATCGTCGGCATGTCGACGCCGCGATCCTCCGAGTCGGTTGCGTCCACGGCGCGGCATGTCGAGCAGATCGTGCAGGCCGCCGAGCGCGCCGCCGAGGAGCTGCGCGTGGAGGCCGAGCGACGGGCGGCCGAGCGGATCGCGGAGGCCGACCGAGCGGCCGAGCTGCGTATCAGGGCCGCCGACGAGGAGGCCGACGAGGTGCGCTCGGAGGCCGTCGCGGCGGCCGAGGGCCTGCGCGACGAGGCAGCCGAGGCGGCGGCCGAGGCCCGCCATCAGGCCCAGGCGCGCGCGCGCGAGCTGATCGCCGAGGCGCGCGCCGTCGCGCGCGAGGTGCTGCGCGAGGGCGAGACGCTGAGCGGCCACCTGCGCGAGCTGTCGGACTCGCTGCGCGTCAACGCCGAGCGCCTGCTGCGCGACGTCCGCGACGCGCACTCCCAGCTGACCGCCCGCCTCGACGGCGCCGATCCCGACCGTGCCGCCCATCGCTCGCCTTCCGCACGGGACGGCCGCGCGCCCTCGACGTCCTCGGCGTCGGCCGAGCCCGAGGTGCCGGAGTTCATCCCGCGGCGGCCGCGCTGACGTTCCGTCCGATAGGCGAACTAGCGTTCGCATGGTGACCGAGCTGACATCGAGCCAGAAGGGCGGTCTCGCCGAGCTGAAGATCGCTGCCGCCGCGGCGAATCTCGGGATCGGAGTGCTTCGTTCGATGACGGATGGGCTTCGTTACGACCTCGTCTTCGACGTCGAGGGACGGCTTCTGCGCGTCCAATGTAAGTGGGCGCAGCGCAAGGGCGACGTCGTTTCGATCTCGTTACGGACGAGCCGCCACACGCCCAGCGGGTACGTTCGAACGCGGTACAACGACGATGAAATCGACGGCTTCGCTGCCTATTGCCGAGACTTCGATCGCTGCTTCTTCCTGCCTATCGACGAGTTCAACGGACAGACCCATGCGCACCTGCGCTTGGGGCCCGCTCGGAACGGCCAGCAACTCGGTGTTAAGATGGCCGACGATTACCTGCTTGGGGCTGTAGCTCAGCTGGGAGAGCGCCTCGCTGGCAGCGAGGAGGTCAGGGGTTCGAGCCCCCTCAGCTCCATTTCGCCGGAACCTAGGTGTCGACGTTCGAACCGCGGCCGCTAGTTCGTCGACTTGTTGTCTCGGTGCGGACCGAACCACCAACATGGATCTTGCCGGTCGCCCCGTCCGTATCGTCGTGAAAGTGGATGTGGGGAGACGGGCTCCCGCCTTTCTCCAGCTCGCTGTGCGCAGGCATGTAGTCGCATGGCTCGCGGAAGGCGGCCTCGCTTTGCCGAGATCGCGCAGGACGCTTCGTCCGCATCTCCAGTGGAACGGGAATAGGACTGCTACTAGATCTCGTCGTCGGGCCGCGGCAGCTCCGGACGCACCGCGTTGCCGCCGGGCTCTATCTCGCGTACACGAGCTGCGCCCTCTGGGAAATCGCGCTCGAGCTCCAGCACCTTGCGGCACAGTTCGATCTGATGGTCCGCGTCCTCGTGGCGGCGCCGCTGCGCGGCGTCGAGCTCGTCCGAGTTCCAGCCCCAGCGAACATCAGCGAGCAGGCCACGAAGCGTTCTGCCGCCGAACATAAACACGATCGCCGCCACGTCACCCAACGTCGGCGACGGCGTTCGTCAAATGATGGACCTCGGCCGACTTGCGCGGCCGTCCACGCCGTTTAGCCGGTACGGCGCCGCGGTTGGCGCGCCTCCGAAACGCGTCCAACCTGACGTTCAAGTCCTCGGTGACGTCAATGACAACGAGGGCGCGACCCGCCGCCGTCCCACGGACTGCGGCGATCAGCTGGTCGTCGTCGACGGCCGCCGTGACCTCGAGCGTCGTCTCGTCGACCACGATCTCGAGCCGGCGCCGGGCTGGCTCGATGGCGGCCCGCTCGAGAATGGCGTCGACGGCGCCCTCCTCGCGCAGCGCTTTCCACGCGTTGCCCCAGTCGCCGGCGCGATGACCGGGCAGCGCGCGGACACGCTTGGCGATCGTCCCCTCGACGATGTCGCGCTCGCGAAAGATCCCATCCAGCGCCGGGCGCAGCATGCCTTGCGCGGCGAGGTCACGGCCCGCGCCGCGCGACAACCCGAGCACGGCGAAAGCGGCGTCCTCGGGCATCCAGGGGGTCGTGTCCGACAGCTGTGCCATCGTGCTGGTATTTTGGCGCATTAGTCAAACCCGAGGAGGAAAACGAGCCTAGACGTCGACGGTGTCGAGAAGACGCGGTCCACCCTGACCAGTACCGAAGCCCAGGGGCACGGTGAAATCGGGTACGGCATCAGGAGCTGTTTAGTTGCCGGCGGCCTCACCAATCGTCTGTTGATGCAGACGGCTCAACGCCTGCTGCCTGGAGGCTCGCGTTTTGCGCTCGCCGACGGCCGCGTCGGCCGCCGTGACGGCGGTTGACGAGCGCCGAGAGTGGGAACGAGACCGCTGTGGCGGTTGACGCAAGCGATTTCCTTCCCGAGCAGCTCGACCTCGAGGCGCTGCGCGAGGCCGCGCGGGACTGCCGCGGATGCGACCTCTGGAAGCCGGCGACCCAGACCGTCTTCGGAGAGGGTCCGCAGGACGCGGCGATGGTGCTCGTCGGCGAGGTTCCGGGCGATCGCGAGGATCGCGAGGGACACCCGTTCGTCGGACCTGCCGGGCGCGAGCTCGGCAAGGCGCTGGAAGCCGTCGGGATCGAGCGCGGCGAGGTCTACATCACGAACGCCGTCAAGCACTTCAAGTTCGAGGAGCGCGGCAAGCGGCGCATCCACCAGCGCCCGGACGCGAAGCAGGTCAAGGCGTGCCGGCCGTGGCTGCGCGCCGAACTCGACGCCGTGCGCCCTGAGGCGCTCGTGATCCTCGGCGCGACCGCCGCCAAGACGCTGCTCGGCAGCGCCTTCCGGCTGATGGCCCAGCGCGGGCAGCCGCTGGAGTCCGACCTCGCCCCCTTCGTCGTCGCGACGATCCACCCCTCGGCGATCCTGCGCGGCTCCGACAGCGACTCGCGCCAGGCGCAGCGCGAGCTGCTGACGGAGGATCTGCGCGTCGCTGCCGAAGCGATCGCGGCGCGCCGTTGACCCGAGGTCCCCGCCGGCGCGCGCACTACGCCTCGGCCGGCTGCATCGCCCGCGCCGGCACCTCGCCCCACAGCTGCTCGAGGCGGTAGAAGTCGCGCGCCTCGGGCGTGAAGATGTGGACGACGACGTCGAGGTAGTCCATCAGGATCCAGGTCGCCTCGCGGACGCCCTCGACGCGCCGCGGCAGCACCCCGTGCTCGTCCTTCAGCGCCTGGTGGATGCCGTCGTGGATCGCCTTCGTCTGCCGCGCCGTGTTGCCCGAGCAGACGAGGAAGAAGTCCGTGTAGTCCAGCACCCCGCGCACGTCGAGCTCGACGATCTCGATCGCCTTCTTGTCGGCCGCCTGTGCGGCGATCGTCTGTGCGAGCTGCTCTGACGTCATCGATACAGCCTTTCGCGAGCGATCTGCTCGGCAACGAGATCGGGTACGAGATAGCGGATCGGGCGCCCCTCCGCGATACGGCGCCGGATCTGCGACGAGGAGATGTCAAGGCGCGGCATCTCGAAGAAGGCCGCCGGCGGCGCGTCCGGAAAGCCCTCGGCCAACCGCTGCGCGACGTCCTTGCGAGCTGCGCCCGAGCGCTCCGCGACCGCAAGCCGTGCAAGACCGAGGACCGCCTCGGGCTCGTGCCAGGTCGGCAGTCCGAGGGCGATGTCGCCCCCGACGATGAAGGTCAGGTGATCCTCCGGCGTGCGCGCATGCAGCTCCCTCAGCGTATCGACGGTGTACGACGGTCCGCCGCGCAGCACCTCCAGATCGCACACGCCCAGCCGCTCGTCGCCGCCGACCGCCAGCCGGCACAGCTGCAGCCGCTTGTGCGGTCCGGGATCGCGCTCGGCGTCCTTGTGCGGCGGCGCGGCGACAGGCGTCAGCAGCACCCGCTCGAGGTCGAGCTGCGCCGCCGCCTCCGACGCGCAGACGAGGTGGGCGAGGTGCGGCGGATTGAACGACCCGCCGAGGATGCCGATCCTGGCCACGCAACGCGGCTACGGGCGCACGTGGCCGTCGCCGGCGACGACGTACTTGAACGTGCACAGCTCGCGCACGCCGATCGGCCCGCGCGCGTGGAGCTTCTGCGTGGAGTTGCCGATCTCGGCTCCCATGCCGAACTCGCCGCCGTCGGTGAAGCGCGTCGACGCGTTGACGTATACGCAGGCGGCGTCGACGCCGCGCTCGAACGTGCGCGCCGAGCCCGCATCGTTCGTCACGATCGCCTCCGAGTGGCCCGAGCCGTACTCGTTGACGTGCTCGATCGCCTCGTCGATCGAGTCCACGACGCGGACCGCGAGCACCGGGGCGAGGAACTCGGTGGCCCAGTCCTGCTCGGTCGCGTCGGCGAGCGCCGGCGCGACCGAGCCCGCGAGGGCCCGCGTGCGCCCGTCGACGCGCAGCTCGACGCCGGCAGCGCGCAGCGCGGCGAGCGCGCGCGGCAGGAACACGGGCGCGGCTGTCGCGTGCACGAGCAGCGTCTCGGCGGCGTTGCAGACGCCGGGCCGCTGCACCTTCGCGTTGAGGATGATCGCCTCGGCGGCGTCGAGGTCGGCGCAGGCATCGACGAAGACGTGGCAGTTGCCGGACGCCGCATAGATCACCGGCACGGTCGCGACCGCCTTCAGCGCCGCCTTGAGACCCTCGCCGCCGCGCGGGAAGATCAGGTCGACGACGCCGTCCTGCGTGGCGAGCTCGGCCAGCTCCTCGCGCCCGCCGCCGGCGACGAGCCCGATCGCGCCGTCGGGCACGCCCGCGCCGATCGCCGCCTCGGCGGCGATCGTCGCGAGCACGGCGTTGGAGTGCATCGCAGACGACGAGCCGCGCAGCACGACCGCGTTGCCCGACTTCAGGCACAGCGACGCGGCGTCGATCGTCACGTTCGGCCGCGCCTCGTAGACGACCGCGACGACGCCGAACGGCACGCGCAGCTTGCGCACATCCAAGCCGTTGGGCAGCCGCCTGCCCTCGACGACCTCGCCGACGGGGTCTGGCAGCGCCAGGATCGCGCGCGAGCCGGCCGCGATTGCCGCGATCCTTGCGGGATCGAGGGCGAGCCGGTCGAGCAGCGCCGCGTCGAGCCCGTTCGAGCGCCCCGCCTCCATGTCGCGCGCGTTGGCCTCGACGATCTCTTGCGTCCGCTCGATCAACGCCTCGGCGATCGCCTGCAGCGCGGCGTTCTTCGTGTCGGTGTCGAGCGTCGCGAGCGTGCGCGCCGCATCGCGCGCCGCCAGGCAGACGTCTGCGACGGTGCCTCCAGGATGGCCGGCAGCCGGCTGCTGCGGGCGTAGGGGGGCGAAGCCCTCGTGGATCGCCATCGCCGAAGGGTAGATCAGTCGTCGCCGATCAGCTCAGGACGAAGTAGTCGCGGTGGATCGCCTCGTCGGTGGCGCGCGGCATCAACTCGCGCACGGCGGCGGACTTCATGCCCTTGACCCTGACGAGCTCGTCGGCCGCGTAGTTGCAGATCCCCTTGCCGATCACGATCGCCCCGTGCGCGACCTGGACGGCGTCGCCCGCGCCGAACGACCCCCGCACCTCGGTCACCCCGACGGGCAGCAGCGACGTGCCGGCGTCGCGCAGGGCCCGCGCGGCGCCCGCGTCGACGACGACCGTCCCGTGTGAGGGCTTGGCGTACTTCAGCCACAGCTTGAACGACGAGTAGCGCGTCTCGCGCGGCGCAAAGCGCGTGCCGGCCGGCTCACCGTCCAGCGCAGCGCCGAGCGCGCCCGCGCGCAGGCCGCTGCAGATCACCGTCTCGACGCCGCCGGCCGTCGCCATCTCGGCGGCGACGACCTTCGAGCGCATCCCGCCCGTTCCCAGCGGCGACGTCGTATGGCCGATCGACAGCGCCCCGAGCGCGTCGAAGTCCGTCACCCGCGGGACGAGCTCGGCGGCCGGATCGATGCGCGGGCTCGCGGTGTAGAGCCCCTCGACGTCGGTCAGCAGAACGAGCAGATCGGCCCCGACGAGCAACGCGACCTGTGCGGCGAGGAAGTCGTTGTCGCCGAAGGAGATCTCGTCGGTCGTCGTCGTGTCGTTCTCGTTGATGACCGGCAGGACGCGCCACTCCAGCAGCTTGCCGAGCGTCTGCCGCGCGTTGAGGTAGTGCGTGCGCGCGCTCATGTCGAAGAACGTCAGCAGCACCTGCGCCGACGTGATCGCATGCGCGCGCAGCAGCTCGTCGTAGACGCGGTACAGCTTGCCCTGCCCGACCGCACTGGCGGCCTGCAGATCCTCGATCGCGCGCGGGCGCAGCGGCAGCTCCATGACGCGCATCCCGCGCGCGATCGCCCCGCTCGTCACGAGCACGACGTCGTCGCCGCCGGCGTGGCGCGCCGCCGCCTCGGCGCAGATCCGCTCGATCACGTCTGAGCGCAGCTCGCCGTCGTCCTCGGCGACGATGCTCGATCCGAGCTTGATGACGTAGCGGGCCATCGGCCGCTCAGCTTATGCGCCTGAGCGCGACGCGCTCAGGCGCTGCTGCTGGTCAGAGCGTGGTCGGCAGCGAGGAGTGCGTGATCTTGCCGTTCCCGGGGTTGACGTACACGGCGCGGTACTCGCCGCCGACGCCGGGCAGCGGGACGGTGCCGTTGAAGTAGCCGCGCGGCGACGTCGGCGCCGGCTCGCCGATCTGCGTCCACCGTGTCTTGGCGTTCGGGCGCCACATCAGGACCGCGATGTCCTGCGCCCCGTTGGGACGGAAGCGCAGCTGACCCCAGAAGCCGACGATGCCCTCCCCGGCGGGGAACACGACCAACGGCAGGGCGTAGGCGAAGACGGCCGGCTTCGAGCGGCCGGCGTTCGTGACGAGGCCGGACTGGTAGGTGAACCAGTACAGCCGCGAGCCCTTCGGGTAGCGCTTCAGCGGCGCGACGTCGCGCAGCAGGAAGTGCGTCGTGGCCTGCACGCGCGGCTCGTTGTAGGCGAGGAACTCGGCGAGCTGGTTGAACTGCGCCTGGCGCGCGTACGAGATCCCGTTGCGCGGGTCGGGCGGGTTCGATTCATAGCCGAACTCCGTCAGCACGATCGGCATCCCGGACGGGATCTTGCCGCCCGACTGCGCCGAGAGCGTGTCCAGCAGCGGACCGAGCGTGCCGACGTTCGCGATCGTGATCTCGTCCGGGTTGGCGGGCGCCTTCGTCGGCGCGACCTTCTTCGTGTACGGATGATGCGCGAACGCGGTCGCCTTGAGCGGGCCGCTCTTCGCGAAGTCGTCGCAGTCGCGCCGCGCCGCATCGGGCCCCGCGTAGGAGCTGCCGTCGGCCTTCAGGCAGAGCAGCTCGCGCAGGAACGGCGCCGGCCGCATCCCGTTGCGGGCGCCCTGCTGGTCGGAGCCCAGCGACGCGGTCTCCCCGATGAAGATGCCGTCCGCGGTGAGGTTGTGGCCCGACCGCTGCAGCCCCTGCACTCCCGCCTGGTAGAGCTTGCGATAGAGCGCGGGCGCGGCCGGCACGACCTGGCCGTCGCGCTTCTCGTACTGCGGCGTCAACCAGCCCGGCTGGTTGGGCTCGTTCCAGATCGACCACAGCGAGACGCGCGGCAGCCTGCGCTTGACGCCGTTCTCGTCGCGGCTGTTGCCCGAGTAGCGCCGGCCGACCGCCTGCACGAAGTCCCTGAAGCGGGTCGGGAAGGGCTTGTACGTGCCCGCGTTGCTGCGCTGGCTCGGCGGCGCCTTGCGATGGGCGTACGAGGGGCCGGGGCCGGTGATCGTGAAGTACACGCGCAGGCCGAACTTCGCGGCGTCCTTGACGAGGTTGTCGTAGCGATCCCAGTTGCGCGTCGGGTAGGTCCGCGGATCCTTCGCCTTGAAGCGGGCGCGCTGCTTGCGGGCGCGCTGCTTGAGCTTGTCGCCCTTCAGGCGGCTGATCTCCTTGTTCGTCAGCGACGCGCCCTCGGCGACGGTCTTCCACAGGACGGTCGCGCGCACGACGTCCACCCCGAGCGACCGCATCTGCACGAGCGTGCGGCCACGGATGTTGTCGCTGCGGTACAGCAGCTGGTCGTCGTCCATCATCACGGACACCTGATCGGGTGACGCGTGGGCCGCGGGCACGGACAGCATCACGAGCATCAGCGTGGCGAGTGCGATCGTTCGGAGTCTCATCGGACGGGAACGGTAGAGGGTCGAGCCGCTGCCCGCCTTGGTGCCCTCTCGTCGTGCTCGTTGCGTTGCCGCACAGAATCCTCCCCTGGTCGTTGCCCGCGCCTTGGCGACAACACGGCCGCAGCCGCGAAGGTTGCGGCCGCGGTTCTATCCGGGGTGAAGCTCGAACAGCACGCCGGCGATCTCGACGTCGTCGCCCGGCTCGAAGCCCTGCGCCTCGAGCGCGCTGATGACGCCCATCCGGCGCAGGCGGTTCTCGATGTGGGCGAGCGCCTCGTCGTTGTCGAGATCGTGGCGCGCCAGCAGGCGCTCGACGCCGTCGCCGTCGACGCGAAAGACGCCGGCGTCGCTGCGCTGGACGCTGAAGCCGCGGCCCGCGGCGGGCCGGAAGACGCGGTGCTCGACGACCGGCACATGCTCCAGAGCGATCGCGTCCTCCCGGCACGCGGCGGCCGACAGCGGCACGCGGCGGACAAGCTCGAGCGAAAGCTCCTCCAGGCCCTGGCCGGTCGCCGCCGACGTGACGAAGACCGCCACGCCGTCACCCAGGCGCTCGCGCCACTCGCGCGCCGCCCGCTGCGCCTGCTCTGCGGGCACCAGATCGGCCTTGGAGAGCGCGAGCAGGCGCGGCAGCTGCGCGAGCCGGCGGTCGTGTGCGTGCAGCTCGGCCTCGATCGTCGCGTGATTGGCCACCGGGTCGGAGCCGTCGACGGGCGCGATCTCGAGGACGTGGACGAGCAGGCGCGTGCGCTCGACGTGGGCGAGGAAGTCGTGGCCGAGGCCGGCGCCCTCGCTCGCGCCCTCGATCAGCCCCGGGATGTCGGCGATGACGAGCTGGCGCTCGGCGCCCTCGAGCGTGCCGAGCACCGGCTCGAGCGTCGTGAACGGATAGGCGGCGATCTTCGGCGCGGCACGCGTCATGCGCGCCAGCAGCGACGACTTGCCGGCGTTGGGCAGCCCCACGAGCCCGACGTCGGCGAGCAGCTTGAGGCGCAGCTCGATCCAACCCTCCTCGCCCGGCAGGCCCTTCTCGGCGAGCCGCGGCGCCTGGCGGGTCGAGGTCGCAAAGCGCTTGTTGCCGCGCCCACCGGCGCCCCCGCGCGCGACGACCACGCGCTGGCCGGGAACGACCAGGTCGTGCGTGCTGCCGTCCCAGGACGCGAGCTGCGTGCCCGGCGGCAGGCGGATCTCCAGCAGCGGGCCGTCGGCGCCGTGGCGCAGCGCGCCCTCGCCGTGCGCCGCCCGCTTGGCCTTGTAGTGCGACCGGCGCTTGAAGGACTGCAGGTCGCGCAGCGAGTCGTCGCAGACGACGACGACGTCGCCGCCGTGCCCGCCGTCGCCGCCGTCGGGCCCGCCGTGCGGGACGTGCGCCTCGCGGCGGAAGCTCAGGCAGCCGTCGCCGCCGCCGCCCGCCTGGACCCAGATTCGCGCCTTGTCATAGAGCATCGGGTACCAAGGTAGCCCGAAGCTGGTCGACCGAAGGAGCACGCATGGCAGACGACCCCGTCTTCCTCATCACCGGCGCCTCGAGCGGGATCGGCGCCGCGACCGCGCGCCATGCCGCCGGCGCCGGCTACCGGCTCGTGCTCGCCGCCCGCTCCACCGACAAGCTGTCGGCGCTGGCCGAGGAGCTCGGCGCGGACGAGCGCGCGATCGCGGTCACCTGCGACGTGACGGACTTCGCGCAGCAGGAGGCGATGGTGCAGGCCGCCCTGGATGCCTTCGGGCGGATCGACGTCGCCTTTGCGAATGCCGGCTTCGGCGCGGCGCGCGGCTTTCTGAAGGAGACGCCGGAGCACTGGCGCGAGATGGTGCTCACGAACGTGCTCGGCTGCGCGTTCACGATCCGCGCGACGATCGCCGCGCTGAAGGACTCGACCGGGCACCTGCTGCTGACGAGCTCCGTCGCCGGGCGCCGCGCGCTGCAGGGCTCGCTCTACAGCGCGACGAAGCACGCCGTCACCGCGATGGCCGAGTCGGCGCGCCAGGAGCTCAACGACAGCGGCGTGCGCGTCACGTCGATCGAGCCGGGGATGGTCGACACGCCGTTCTTCGACAGCCCCGTCTCAAACGCGCTCGAGCCCGACGACATCGCGCGCGCCGTCATGTACGCCGTCCAGCAGCCACCGCACGTCGACGTCAACGAGATCCTCATCCGCCCGGTGAGCCAGCCGCTCTGACCGGTGTGCCATCCTCGCCGGATCGATCAGGAGCGCTCGCAGCCCGAGACGGTCAAGCCGATGGACGCGCCACGGCGCGTGCTGCTCAGCGAGCGGCTGCTCGTCGAGTGGGTCGCGCAGGCGAAGGTCGGCGATCCGTTCCCCGAGCCGTGGTCAAACGCGCGCAACCCGAGCGAGTCGATCATCCGTACGCTCGTCCAGCTCGGCGTGATCGCCCACCCCGCGCCGGACGCGAGCATCGCGTCGATCGCGCACGATGCGAGCCCCGCGGCGCGCGCCTGGCTGCGGGAGCACCCGGCCTAGCGGGCCCCGAACGCGCCCCATGCGCCGTTCTCGGCTCGGCGCTGGAGCTGGGGGCGCGAAGGGGGTGCTCTGCTCGGGGTGAGCAGCGGCCGCTACCACTGCTGATAGCGGGTGCTGCTCGTGCTCGACCGCTCAGGCGATCGCGTCGGTGCGTTCCGGCGGTTCGGCGGCGATCGCTCGCGCCGCCCCGAGCTGGGCCGCGGCGGCGGCGCCCGCCAGCGCCGCGATGAGCGGGCGGCGGTAGGCGGGCAGCGCGCGGCGGGCGGCGATCGTCGCGAGCAGGTCGACGCCGTCGCAGGCGGCCAGCGCGCGCAGCCAGCGGGCGCCGACCTGCGGCCTGTCGAGCGTGTGCAGCAGCATCGCGCCGAGCACGACCTCGCGGATGCCCAGCGCCCGGCCGACGGGCGCGACGGCGCGATCGGCGGCGTCGCGACCGATCCACATCGCCAGCGAAATCCGCGGGACGGCGAGCAGCCCGGCGCCGATCGCGATGCGACCGCCGGCGAGCACGCGGGCGACGTCGCGTGGTGACATCGGTGCTACTCGGCGACGGGCGGCGCGATCGAGACGACGCGCTTGCCGCGCTGCATCCCGAAGACGACGGTGCCCGGCGAGCGCGCATAGAGCGTGTCGTCCTTGCCGATGCCGACGCCCTCGCCGGGATGGAAGCGGGTGCCGCGCTGGCGCACGATGATCTCGCCGCCGGAAACGGCCTGGCCGGCGAACGTCTTGACGCCGAGGCGCTGCGCATTGGAGTCGCGCCCGTTGCGCGAGGAGCCGAGGCCCTTCTTGTGTGCCATCAGTGGTTGCTCCGGTACGTCAGCACTAGCCCCTCACTTCCGTGATCTCCAAACGCGTCAGCTCCTGGCGATGCCCGGTGGTCCGCTTGTAGCCGCGCTTGGGCTTGAACTTGAACACGCGCAGCTTCTCGCCGCGCTCGTGGCCGACGACGCGCGCCTTGACGGAGACCTGCTTCAGTCCGTCGGCATCGAAGACCGCCTCGTCGGCGGCATACAGCAGCGGCTGGAGCGCGACGGTCGCGCCCTCCTCGTCGGCCAGCCGCTCGACGAGCAGGGTCTGGCCCTCCTCGACGCGGTACTGCTTGCCGCCGGTCTTGACGATTGCGTAGGGCATGGTGAAGGAGTGGTTCAGCTTTCCGGGGCAGGTGTCGCGCCGGACTCGGCCGTGGCGCGCGAACGGCGCCGTCCGCCTCTGCGGCCGCGGCGCCGTGCCGCCGATTCTACGCCATCGTCGCCGTCGTCGTTCTCGGCCTCCTTCTGCGCCTGCTCCTCCTCCGGCGCGTCGAGCATCGTCGCCGTCGCCGACGTTCGCCCGGCGTGATCGATGCGCACGAGCCGCCTCGCTCCGACGAACCGGCCGCCACCGCTGACGGAGATGATGTAGCCGTCGATCTTGGCGACCGCGTCGTCGACGTCGTACATGTGCGGCTCGACGATGTGGACGAGCACCTCGTCGCCCTCGCGGAACGGGACCGCGCGCTCCTGGACCTCCTCCCGCGAGCCCTCCATCACGATGTCGAAGTGGTCGACCGGCAGCCCCTCCGAGCCGGTGAAGTGAAAGCGCCGGCCGGTCTCCTCCTCGAGCGCGCGCAGCACGCGCTTGGCGTTGCCGGTGAAGACCTGGCTGACGCGCGGGTTCATCTGCACGAGGAACGCCTCGTGCTTCTTGGGCGCCTTCTTGGAGACCACCCGCAGCCGGCGCTCGAACTCGATCGCGATCGTCTCCTCGGACTTGATCACGCCGTCGCCGTGGCACGTCGGGCAGGGCCGCGAGATGATCTCGCGCACGCCCTCGGTGACGTTCTGGCGCGTCATCTCGACGAGGCCGAGCTTGGAGATCTCAGCCGTGAACGTCTTCGTGCGGTCCTCGTCGAGCGTCTTTCGAAGCGTCTTGAGGACGGCGTCGCGGTTGCGCGCGCGGGACATGTCGATGAAGTCGATGACGATGATCCCGCCGATGTCGCGCAGGCGCAGTTGGTTGACGACCTCCTCGGCGGCCTCGAGGTTCGTCGTCGTGATCGTGTCCTCCAGGCGCGCGCCCTTGCCGCGGCCGATGAACGAGCCCGAGTTGACGTCGATGACGGTCAGCGCCTCGGCGTAGTCGATGATCAGGTAGCCGCCGCTGGGCAGGTCGACGCGGCGGGTCATCAGGCCGTCGATGACCTGTTCGACGCCGTAGGCCTCGAACAGCGCCTGCTTCTCCTCGTAGAGCTCGACGCGGTCGACCAGCTCCGGGGCGGTGCGCGTGAAGAACGAGATCAGCCGCTGGTGCTGCTTGGGATCGTCGACGATCGCGCGCTCGAAGTGCTCCGAGAAGATGTCGCGCACGACGCGCACGGAGAGGTCGGCCTCCTGGAAGACGAGGCCCGGCGCGGGCGTCTCCTCGACGCGCTTCTGGAGGACCTCGTGGAGCTTGAAGAGGTACTGCAGCTCGCGCTCGAAGTCCTCGCGGCCGGCGCCGCTGGCCGCGGTCCGGATGATCGCCCCGCCGCCGCGCAGATCCAGGCCCTTCGTCTCGCGGCGCAGACGCTCGCGCTCGCGATCGTCGAGCCGCCGCGAGACGCCGATGCCCTCGCCCATCGGCGCGTAGACCATGTAGCGCCCGGCGACGGTGAGCTCCATCGACAGCCGCGCCCCCTTGCTCTTCAGCGGGTCCTTGACGACCTGCACGACGATCTCCTGGCCGGGCTTGATCAGCTCGGTGATCTTCGAGCTGCTGCCCTCCTTGCCGCGCCCGCGGCGGCCGACGTCGACGCCCGGCACGACGATCTCGTCGACGTGCAGGAAGCCGTTCTTCTCCAGTCCGATGTCGACGAACGCCGCCTCCAGGCCCGCGAGGACGTTGTCGATCTTGCCCTTGTAGATGTTGCCGACGATCGAGCGCGCGCCGCGGCGCTCGAAGTACAGCTCTGCGACGCGGTATCCCTCGGCCGGATCGACCTTCTTGGACCGCGTGGTCTTCTTCGCAGCGCCCGGGTGACCGGTCGCTTCCAGCAGCGCGACACGTGTCTCCCCACGGTCGACGCTGACCAGCACTTGCTTCTTCATTGGGAACGAATCCTTTGATCAGAATGGGAGGCTGCGGCGTTTCGTCGCAGCCGCCGAGCGCCCTTGCGCGTAGATCGACTGCAACAGGCCGATGGCCAAGAGCGTGGAAAGCACCGAGCTGCCGCCGTACGAGAGCAGCGGCAGCGGGATGCCGGTGATGGGCATGATCCCCACGTTCATGCCGACGTTGATGAAGACCTGAAACAGGAGCATGGCCACGATGCCTCCGGCGATCAGCGCGCCGTAGAGGTTCTTGGCCACGGTGAGAATCCGTAGGCCGCGCCACACCAGCAGCGCGTACAGCGAGAGGACGAGACCCGCTCCGGCAAAGCCCCAGCGCTCGCCGACGACGGCGAACGCGAAGTCCGTGCGGTCCTCGGGCAGGAAGTTCAGCGGCGACTGGGTCGCCCGATCGCCGCGGCCGGTCTTCTGGCCCGAGCCGATCGCGATCCGCGACTGGTTCTGCTGATAGCCGGCGTCGCCCGCGACGGCGGACGGCTCCAGAAACGACGTCAGGCGCTCGACCTGGTACTTCTCGAGCACGGTCACCCCGAGCGCCGGCGCCGCGACGAGCACGAGCGTGACCGAGACGGCGCCGAGCGTCAGCAGCCCCGCGAAATGCCGCCAGGAGACGCCCGCGACGAACAGCACGGCAAGGAGGATCGCGATGTAGACGAGGCCGGAGCCGAGGTCGGACGTCATCACGAAGATCGCCGGCAGCATCGCCAGGAGCACGAGCCGCGCCGTCGTGTCGCGCTCGCCCAGGCGCCGTGAGCGATCGACGACGAAGCCCGCCAGCGCGACGACGAGCAGCACCTTGCCGAGCTCCGATGCCTGCACCTCGAAGAACGGCAGCTGGATCGCGCGGCGCGAGCCGCGCGTGACGCCGCCGAAGACCGCGACGAGCAGCAGGCCGCCGATCATCAGCGCGTAGATCCCGTACTTCAGCTCGCGCAGCCGCGAGTAGTCGATCCGGCTCAGGACGATCGCGAGCAGCGTGCCGACGACGAAGAACACGCATTGCCGCGTGACGTAGTAGTGCGGGTCGCCCGGGACGTCTGTGCTCGTCGATGCGTTGAGAGTAACGAGCGACGCGGCCATCAGCCCTACTGCGGCCAGCGCGAGCAGCGGATCGAAGGGCAGGCGCAGGCCTGCGGGCAGGCGCGTGGCGGGCGGCTCGTTCATTGCGTCGCGGACTCGCCGCGGGCGCAGCCGGCGCTCTCGACGTCATAGAAGTCCGCGAGCATGCGGCAGGCGATCGGGGCCGCGGTCTCGGCGCCGAAGCCGCCCCGCTCGACCGTCACGGCGACGACGATCGGACGCTTGGGAGCGGGGACGTAGGCGACGTACCAGGACTGGTCGCCCTTCGGCGTCTGCGCGGTTCCGGTCTTGCCGAAGACGGGAAGCTCGCCGTGCGGCCAGCCGGCGAAGACGTCCGTCGAGGTTCCGCCCGGCTCGCCCGCCGCGCGCCGCAGTCCCTCGGCGACCGACTGGCGGTCCTCCTCGTCGATCTTGATCCTGCGGGCCGGATCGCGCTCGATGCGCTGCACGAGCTCGCCGTTGGCGCGCTCGATCTCCAGCCCGAGGTGCGGCACCACGACGCGGCCCTTGTTCTGGATCGCCGCGTAGGCGACCGCGAGCTGCAGCGGCGTCGCCTGCAGGTCGCCCTGGCCGATCGCGATGTTGACGGTGTCGCCGAGGTTGTAGTCGCGGCCGTCGGCGATCCCGCAGCCGGCGGCGCCCGCGGCGAAGACGTTGACGCTCTGCGAGATCTTCTTGCGCTTGCGGCACTCGACCTCGGCCCTGTTGCGCTCCTCGCGCCACTTCTTGTCGGGGACGACGCCGCTGTCCTCGCCGGGGAGGTCGATGCCGGTCGGCTTGCCGAAGCCGAGCTTGCGCGCGTAGCGCTGGATGACGACGTCGCCGCGGTCGCCGTTGTTGTAGTAGGCGTTCATGCCCAGCTTGTAGAAGTAGATGTCCGAGGAGACCTGCAGCGCGCGCGAGAGGTCGACGGCGCCGTAGCGCTGCTTCTTGGCGTTGCAGCGCTCGATCTCGCCGACCTGGATGCAGCCCTCGTCGCTGATCACCGCGCCGGGCGTGATCAGGCCCTTCTCCAGGCCGGCCAGCGCCGTGACGGCCTTGAACGTGGAGCCGGTCGGGTAGCGGCCGGAGATCGCCCGGTTGAACAGCGGCCCGACGCCGCCGTTGCCGAGCAGCTGCTCGTAGCGCTCCTGCGTGAACGGCTTGGTCAGCACGGCGGGATCGAAGCTCGGGTAGGAGCCCATGCCGAGCACCTGGCCGTCGCGCGGGTCCAGCGCGACGAACGCGCCCGGCCTGCCGCCGCCGACGTTCGCCACAGCGCGCTGCCCGGTCGCCTGCAGCGCGAGGTCCAGCGACAGGCGCAGGCGCTGGCCGGCGATCGGCTCCTCGCGCTTGAGGGCGCGGTTGGGAACCGGCCGGCCGAACGCGTCGACCTGCACGCGCTGGACGCCGTCGACGCCGCGCAGGTAGCGGTCGTACGTACGCTCGAGGCCGTCGCTGCCGATGACCGTGCCCTGCTTGACGCCGCGATAGCGCGGGTCCTTGAGCTGCTCGGGGCTGATCTCGTTGACGGTGCCGACGATCTGCGCGGCGAGCTGGTCGTGCGGGTAGGCGCGCAGGTAGGTCTTCTCGACCTTGACCCCGGGAAAGCGCGCGGGCCGCTCGGAGATGTAGGCCAGCACCGACTCGCGCACGTCGGTCTTGATCCGGATCGCCGAATACGGGACGAGCACGAGCGAGCGCACGACCTCGCGGTGGATCTGCTTTGCCGACTTGCCGACGACGGCGCCGAGCCGGCGGTAGCGCGTCGCGAGCGCCTTCGTGGCGATCGGCGGGTAGGGCACCGGGTCGCCGCGCTTGCCCTTCGGCCTGGCGGCCCGCTCGCCGGCCTTCTTGCCCCATTCGGCGGCCGCCTCGCGCTCCGCGTCGGGCAGCTTGGCCGGATCGAGCTCGACGACGACGGCCTGGCGGTTGCGGACGATGACCTTGCCGGTGCGGTCGACGATCTTGCCGCGCGGCGCCTGGATGCGCAGCTCGCGGACGCGGTTGCTGCTGGCCTGCGCCAGGTACTTGTCGCCCGACAGCACCTGCAGGTACCAGAGACGGAAGAAGACGATCGCAAACAGCGCCAGCGCGACGCCGCCGAAGAGCGCGACGCGCAGCGCGAGCTGCGGGGTGATCGGCGGGCGGCGCTCGCCGCTGGGCTCCATCATCATCGCCGGATCTCGATTCCGCGCGAGAGCGGGCTCAGGCCGCCGGTCGTGTAGGCGCGGCGGCGCCGGCGACGCGGGTCGTCGGGCAGCGCGGCCTGCAGGCAGCGCCGCACGAGCGCGTAGACCGGCAGCGCGAGCAGCGTGTTGATGACGAGCGTCGCCAGCAGCTGGCGCAGCAGCGCCCAGCTGACGGGCGCGTCGACGCCGAGCAGGAACTGCAGCAGCGCGAAGCCGATCCCGAACGCGAGCGTCGCCGCTGCGCCGACGGCGATCGGCACGAGCGTGCCCTCCGGATCGCGCGCCTCGCGCAGGCGTCCGGCGCCGTAGCCGACGCCGAGCAGCACGAGCGAGGAGACGCCGAGCGTCTGCAGCGCGACGACATCGGCGAACAGCCCCACGCCGAAGCCGAAGCTGCCGCCTGCCAGGGAGCCGCACAGCAGCCCGACCGCCATCACGAGCAGCGGCGACAGGTCGGCGCTGGCGCCGGCGACCGGCAGCTGCGAGACGGCCGCCGTCTGCACGACGACGCCGAGCACGCCGAGTGCGGCGAGGCGCGCGAGCAGCTGCGGAGTCGGCGCGGTCATCCGTGGTCCGTCCAGTGCTGATCTGCGCGACGGGCCACTACTCGTCCCCGCGCGGATTCGTGAGGATCTGGACGAAGTCCACGCTGCGGATGTCGGCGTACGGCCGCAGGTGGATCTCCTGCGTGTCGGTGCCCTCGTTCTCGATTCGGGTGACGCGGCCGATCGGCAGGCCGACGGGGTACAGCGACTCGCCATGGTCCTCGGGCTCGGTGCCGCGCGTGACGACGCGGTCGCCGGTGCTGATGCGCGCCCCGGGCTTGGTGAACTTCATCACGAGATCGTTCGGGTTGCCCGCGCTCGACGGCTCGACGATGCCGAACTCACCGCGCGGCCCGACGCGCGCCGGCACCTTCATCGTCGTGTCGGTGATCAGCGTCACCTGCGCGGAGCCGCCGAAGACCGCGGTCACGCGGCCGATCAGGGCCTGTTCGTTGATCACGGGATGTCCGACACGCACGCCGTCGTCCGATCCCTTGTCGACGCGGACGGTGGCATACCAGACGGTCGGCGACTGGAAGATCACGCGGCCGGTCTTGGGACCCATCTTTTGCAGGCCGAGCGCGCCGTCGAGCTCGAGCATCCTCGCGAGCCGGCCGTAGTCCGCGCTTCTGACCTCGTTGGTGAGCACCTCGCTGCGCAGGCGGTCGCGCTCGCGGCGCAGTTCCTCGACCTGGCCCTTGGCGGCGATCGTGTCGCCGAACCAGCCGAACAGATCGCGGACCGGCTTCAGCGCGCGGCTTGCGCCCTCCTGGATCGGATTGAGCACCTCGCTCGTGCCGCGCTGCACGCCGTGCAGGGCGCCGCTGCCGGTCTCACCGAAATAGGCGGTGAGCAGGATCAGGGAGCAGGCGACGAGCAGTCCGAGGACTGAGCGGCGCCGGCGGACCGTTTTGTCATACACGCGGTGTCGACTCCAAAGGGTCAGTACCGCTTGCGGCGGTTCTTCGTCGAGTTGCGGTTCGTGCGGTGGATGACCTCGAACTCCTCCAGCGACCGGCCCGAGCCGACGGCCACGCAGGTCAGCGGCGACTCGGCCAGGTGGCAGGGCATCTGCGTCTCCTCGCGCAGGCGCTCGTCGAGCCCCTGCAGCAGGGAGCCGCCGCCGGCGAGCATGATCCCGCGGTCCATGATGTCCGAAGACAGCTCGGGCGGGGTGCGGTCGAGCGTCTCCTTGACCGCGTCGATGATCTGCGACAGCGGCTCCTCGAGCGCCTGGCGGATCTCCTCGCTCGTCAGCACGACCGTCTTGGGCAGGCCCGACACCATGTCGCGCCCGCGGATCTCTGCCTGCACCTCTTCCTCCATCGGGTGCGCGGAGCCGATCTCGAGCTTGACCTCCTCCGCCGTCTGCTGGCCGATCAGCAGTTTGTACTCGCGCTTGGCGTAGTTGATGATCGCCTCGTCGAGCTCGTCGCCGCCGATCCGGATCGACTGCGAGACGACGATCCCGCCGAGCGAGATGACGGCGACCTCGCTCGTGCCGCCGCCGATGTCGACGACCATCGAGCCGGTCGGTTCGCCGACCGGCAGGCCGGCGCCGATCGCCGCCGCCATCGGCTCCTCGATCAGGTACGCCTGGCGGGCGCCCGCGCTCAGGCAGGCCTCCTCGACGGCGCGCTTCTCGACCCCGGTCACGCCGGAGGGAACACAGACGACGACGCGCGGGTGCGCCCAGCGGTTCTGGTGCACCTTCTGGATGAAGTGGCGCAGCATCTCCTCGGTGACGTCGAAGTCGGCGATCACGCCGTCCTTCAGCGGGCGGATCGCGGAGATCGTGCCGGGCGTGCGGCCGAGCATCCGCTTGGCCTCGATGCCGACGGCGTGGACCTCTCCGCTGCGCGAGTCGATCGCGACCACCGACGGCTCGCTCAGGACGATGCCGCGACCGCGCACGTAGACGAGCGTGTTCGCCGTGCCGAGGTCGACAGCCATGTCGCGGCCACCGAATCCGGTGAGGTAGCTGAAGAAACCCATTCGAGAGGTGGCGAGAAGCCGATCTGACGCCGCGATCCGGATCGTGCCCGCGGGGCTGGCGCCGCCGCTGAGTCTAGCGGCGAAGGGGTCGCCGCCAAGCGATCCCTCTAGTTCTGCCTGAGCATAAGCGTGAAGTCGAGGTCGAGCAATATTCCGACCGGCAGACCGACGACGTTCAGGTAGTCGCCCATTATCCGGCGAACGAGCCCCGCACCTATGCCCTGAATCGCGTAACCGCCCGCTCTGCCTGCCCATTCGCCGGTCGCGACGTAGCGTGCGACCAGCTCGTCGTCGAGCGCCCGAAACGCCACCTTCGTGACCTCATGCACAACCTGAGCCTTCGCCGAATCGAGCAGCGCGAGCCCGCTGACGACGTCGTGCGTGCGTCCCGAGAGGCGTCTGAGCGTCGTGATCGCGGCCTGCTCCGAGGCAGGCTTTCCGAAGATCTCGCCGTCGAGCGCGACGACGGTGTCGACGCCGAGGATCCGCTGCCCGGGACGCTGCTCGGCGCCCGCCGCGGCCTTGCGCAGCGCGTTCGTTCGCGCGACGTCGACGGGGTCGCCGGCCGCGATCTCCTCGACGTCGACGTCGACGACCTCGAAAGCGATCGCGAGCTGCTCGAGGATCGCCCGCCGCTGCGGCGAGCGGCTGGCGAGGATGAGCGTCGCGCGCTCGCGGCGCAGCGCCCCTACTCCTGCGGGAAGTAGATCGCGATCTCGCGCTCCGCCGACTCTCGCGAGTCGGAGCCATGCACGAGGTTGCGCCGCGTCTCGAGCGCGTAGTCGGCGCGGATCGAGCCGGGCGCGGCGTCGATGCCGTTCGTCGCGCCGATCAGCTGGCGCGCGGCGTCGATCGCGTTGGGGCCCTCGACGATCATCGCCACGAGCGGGCCGGAGGTGATGAACGCGACGAGGCCGTCGAAGAACGGCTGACCCTCGTGCTCGGCGTAGTGGCGCCTGGCGGCGGCCTCGTCGAGCGTCATGAGCTTCAGCGCGCTGAGCTGCAGGCCCTTGCGTTCGAAGCGGGCGATGATCTCGCCCGTCAGGCGGCGCGCGAACGCGTCCGGCTTGACCAGGATCAGGGTCCGGTCCATCGGTCGGTCTCCTCGAAGAGTCGGTTCAGGCTTCGGAGCGCAGCCGCGGCTGACGCGACACGTCGCCGAGCTCTGCCTCGCAGTACGGGCAGAGCTTCCAGGTCGGGTCCAGCGGGCGCGCGCAGCTCGCGCACGGGTCGCGCAGCTTGCGCGCGCAACTCGGGCAGCGGAGGAAGTCCTCCTTGACCTCGTGGTCGCAGTGCGGGCAGAGCATGTAGTTGAGCTCGTGCAGGCGCGCCTCCGCGGCCTGCATCTCGAGCTCCCGCTCGCGGACGTCGTCGAGATACTCCGGTGGCCGGACGATCACGTACAGGATCGTCCCCACGAACGGAAACAGCGACGCCACCGTCGCGCAGATGACGAGCGTCGGATCCTCGATCCGCCTGATCGCGTCCATGTACGTCCAGTACACGAGCGCCAGGTAGATGACGACGAGAAACAGGATGAGCATGTTGACCGCAAGGTTCAGCCCATCGCTGTTGATGCCGAAGACTGCTAGCACGATCGGCGCAGCTTATCCGTCGGAGGGGACGGCGGCATAGTGGGTGCCACGTCCACGCCCTACAGGAAGATCCGGCCGAGGACGTAGCCGACCGCGAAGAACACGAGGATGACGAGCGCGACGATCAGCGCGACGACCGCGATCAGCGCCGGCGCCGATGGTCCCTCACGGTTCATAGCGTCGATGCGCGGCCGGCTCGACGCGGTCGCACGAGGTCGGCGACGAGGTAGATCGAGCCGGTCGCCAGCACGACGCCGTCCGGGCCGGCGAGCTCGTCGGCCAGCGCGACGGCGCGGCGCGGATCGGATTCCAGGCAGGTCGTGGGCGGCGCGCCGACCTGTCCGGCAAGCGAGCCGAGCGTCGCGGGCGACAGCGCGCGCGGGTTGGCGTTGGACGTGAAGACCGCCGCCGCGCACAGCGGCAGCAGCGCCGCGAGCATCGCGGCCGCGTCCTTGTCGTCGAGCACCGACAGGACGGCGACGAGCGGCCGGCCGGCCAGGAACTCGGGCAGTGACTCGGCGAGCGCCGCGATCCCGCTCGCGTTGTGCGCGCCGTCGAAGACGACCTCGGCCCTCCCCTCGCCGCCGGCCACGACCTCGAAGCGCCCGGGCACGACGGTCGACGCGGCCGCCGCGCGCAGCGGCCCCGGCTGCAGTTCTCCGAGGTAGGCCCGCGCGGCGGCGCAGGCGACCGCGAAATTGCGCCGCTGGAAGATCCCGCGCGCGACCAGCTCGTCGCGCAGCCCGGCCGGCGGCTCGGCGGGAGCGCGCACGATCGTCGCGCCTTGGCGCTCCGCGACGACCTGCGCCTCGCGGTCGGCGTCGGGCTCGAGGCCGGGGCCGAGCACGAGCGTCGCGCCGGGCGTCACGACGGCGAGCTTCTCGCGCGCGATGTCCTTGACGGTCGGGCCAAGCCAGCGCGTGTGCTCGAGTCCGACGTTCGTCAGCACCGCGACCTCGGCGCCGATGACGTTCGTCGCGTCCCAGCGCCCGCCGAGCCCGGCCTCGACGACGGCGACGTCGACGTCCGCATGCGCGAGCTGCGCGTAGGCCGCCGCGGTCAGCGCCTCGAACTGCGTGACGCGGTCGTCCTCCTCGAGCGTGCGGTCGACGAGCTCGGTCGCGCGGCGCGCGCGAGCGACGGCGGCCGCGAACTGCTCCTGAGAGATGTCGGCGCCGTCGACGCGGATGCGCTCGGCGAAGGAGACGAGGTGCGGCGAGAGGTAGGCGCCGGCGCGCACGCCGTGGTGGTGCAGCAGCGCCGCGATCATCCGCACCGTCGAGGACTTGCCGTTCGTGCCGACGACGTGGATCGAGCGAAACGCCTCGTTGGGCGAGTGCAGCGTCGTCATCAGCCGGCGCATGCGATCCAGTCCGAAGCGCATGCCGAACAGCTCGAGCGACAGCAGCCAGCGCTCTGCGTCCTCGGCGCTCCAGGCCTCGGTGGCGCCGGCCTCGAGGCCGACGGCTGTCATCGCGACTCGCGGCGTCGACGCTCCGCGCATGCCTCCGCACAGCGGTGACGCGCTGTCACACCGCCTCCAGCTCGCTGCGCAGGCGCTCGAGCTTGACGCGCTCGGCTTCGACGACCGCCGCCGGAGCCTTTGCGACGAACCCCTCGTTGCAGAGCTTCTTCTGCGCGCGCTCGATCTCCTTGCGCAGCGTCGTGCGCCGCTCCTGCAGGCGCCGCTCGGCAGCGCCGACGTCGACGTCGGCGGACTCGAGCACGGCGACGCTCCCGCCCGGCACGCCGATCGTCGCGACCTCGCCGGCGTCGGCGCCGGCGGCCGTCGCCGGTCTGAACGCAAAGCGCGCGAGCGCGCCGACGCGGTCCGCCGTCCTCTCGTAGCCCTCTGCCTGGAGCAGCGCCGGCACGATCGCGCCGGGCCGCACCCCGACGAAGTCGCGCCAGCCGCGCAGCTGGCGCACGGCGTCGATAGCGCGACCCATGGCCAGCTCGGCAGCGGGGTCGCTGAGCGTGCTGTCGGGCGCGGGGAGCGAGCTCGTCGCGAGCTGGCCATCGGTTCCCGGCAGCAGCCCCCACAGCTCCTCGGTGACGAACGGGATCACCGGATGGGCGGTCGCGAGCGTCTCGCGCAGCACGTGCAGCAGCGTCGCGCCGAGCGTCGCGCGATCGTCGGGGTCGGCGTCCTGCGCCAGGCGCGGCTTGACGATCTCCAGGTACCAGTCGCAAAGCTCGCCGTAGATGAAGTCGTAGAGGCCGAGCGCCGCCTTCGCGAAGTCGAAGCCGTCGACGCGCGCCTGCGTGTCGCCCTTGATCGCCTGTAGGCGAGAGAGGATCCAGCGGTCCTCGACGGTGCGCGGCTGTGGCGCAGCGGCGGCGTGATCGCCGACGCGCAGCACGACGAAGCGGGTCGCGTTGTAGAGCTTGTTGGCCAGCGCCTGGCCCTGCTGGACCTTCTCCTCGCTGAAGCGCACGTCCTGCGTCGAGGACATCGCCAGCAGACCGAAGCGCACGGCGTCGGCGCCGTAGGCCGGAAAGTCGCCGGGCGCGCGGGAGGAACTCGCATAGACCGGCGGCCGCGGCCCGCCCTCGACGAGCGCCAGCGGGTCGATTCCCGTGCCGAGCGACTTGCTCATCCGGCGGCCGTCGGGCGCCTGGATGATCGAGTGCACGTATACGTGGTGAAACGGGATGTCCTCCGCGAAGCGCAGCCCCATCATCACCATCCGCGCCACCCAGAGGAAGAGGATGTCGCGGCCCGTCGAGAGCACGTCGGTCGGATAGAAGGCCTGCAGTTCGCGGGTGCTCTCGGGCCAGCCGAGCGTCGCGAACGGCCACAGCGCCGAGGAGAACCACGTGTCGAGCACGTCGGGGTCCTGCTCCCATCCCTCCCCTTCTGGCGCCGTGGCGCCGACGTACGTCTCGTCGCCGCGATACCAGACCGGGATCTGGTGACCCCACCACAGCTGACGCGAGATGCACCACGGGCGGATGTTCTCCAGCCAGTCGATGTAGCGCCGCGACTGCGAATCGGGGTGGATCTGGACGTGGCCGCAGCGCACCGCGTCGATCGCCGGCCTGGCGAGCTCGTCCATGCGCATGAACCACTGCAGCGAGATGAGCGGCTCGATGCGCTCGCCCGAGCGCTGGCTGAAGGGCACGGTGTGGACGTACGGCTCGCGCCCGCGGATCGCCTCGAGCTGCTCGAGGTCGGCGACGACGCGATCGCGCGCCTGGAGTGCCGTCAGCCCCGCGTAGCGCTCTCCGGCGGCGGCGGTCATCAGCCCGTCCTCGCCGATCACGCCGATCTCGTCGAGGCCGTGGCGGCGGCCGATCTCGAAGTCGTTGGGGTCGTGGCCGGGCGTGATCTTCAGCGCGCCCGTTCCGAAGTCGCTCTTGACGTAGTCGTCGGCGATCAGCGGCAGGCGGCGGCCGACGAGCGGCAGCACGACCTCCTGGCCGACGAGCAGCGCGTAGCGCTCGTCGTCGGGATGCACGGCGACCGCGGTGTCGGCGAGCATCGTCTCCGGGCGCACCGTCGCGACGACGACCTCGCCGTCTCCGGAGGCCAGCGGGTAGGCGATCGAGTACAGCGTGTCGACGACGCCCTCGCGCTCCTCGACCTCGAGCTCTGAGATCGCAGAGCGCAGGCCGGGGTCCCAGTTGACCATGTAGTTGTCGCGGTAGATCAGGCCCTGCTCGTACAGATCGACGAAGACCTTCAGCACGGCCTCGACGTACTGCGCGTCCAGCGTGAAGCGCTCGTCCTCGTAATCGCAGGTCGCGCCGAGGCGCTTGAACTGCTCGATGATCTGGCCGCCGTACTTCTCGCGCCATTCCCAGACGCGCTGCACGAACTGCTCGCGACCGATCTCCGCGCGCGACGTCCCCTCGGACTCGAGCAGCTTCTCGACCTGGCGCTGCGTCGCGATGCCGGCGTGATCGGTGCCGAGGATCCACTTCGCGCGGCGCCCGCGCATGCGGTTGATGCGAACGAGGGCGTCCTGGATCGTGCAGTTCAGCGCGTGGCCCATGTGCAGCGCGCCGGTGACGTTCGGCGGCGGGATCGCGATCGAGAAGTTCTCGCCGGCGGTCCCGGCCGGCTCGGGATGCACGAAGCCGGACTCCAGCCAGCGCGCGAGGATCCGCGGCTCGACCTCGGCGGGCTCAAAGCGCGTGCGTTGCTGAAGATCCGCCATCGACTCCGCAGGAGTCTATGGAGCGCCGACGAGCACCGACCTCGCAGGCTCGAGGACGACGCCCGATGAGACCACCGCGCGCAGAACGCCGCTCGCTCGCGCGCGCCCGCGCTGGCGTCAGAGTCGGCGCCGGCCTCGCGCACGCCGGCCGATCGGCACGACGCTGCGCGCGATCTGCCCCGGCTCGAGCTTGGCGACGAGCCGCCGAACCCTCGTGCGCTCACTGGCGTTCAGCCGTGACGGACGACCCTGCGACTTGCGGATCAGCTCCGCGAGCTCGGCGCGCTCGCCGGGCTCCAGGCGCTTCCAGTGCCTGCGCAGCGTGACGGCAAGCTCGAAGACCATGATCCACGGCATCGCGCGAACGCGGGTGAGGGTGGGCATGGGCGGGATGCTACCCGTCGCGCTGCGGGTTCCGAGCCGGTGGATCGGGAGCGCCGCGGCCGCCGCTAGGCGGACTCGGCGCGGCGTGCGTCCTGCTCGTCGCGGGCGGCCTCGGTGACCAGCGTCGGCGTGATGCCCTTCTCGATCGTCTCCTTCGTCACCACGCACTTCCGGACGTCCCGGCGGGATGGAAGCTCGAACTGGACCTCCAGCAGGACCTCCTCGATGATCGAGCGCAGCCCGCGCGCGCCGGTCTCCCGCGCGAGCGCCCGCTCGGCCACCGAGACGAGCGCGTCGTCCGAGAAGACGAGCTCGATGCCGTCGAAGGAGAAGAAGCGCTGGAACTGCTTGACGAGCGCGTTGCGCGGCTCGGTGAGGATCGTGATGAGGTCGGCGCGCGTGAGCTGATGAACCGCGCTGACGACCGGCAGGCGTCCGATGAACTCCGGGATCAGGCCGTAGTTGACGAGATCCTCGGGCAGCGTCTTCTCGAACAGATTGCCCTTGTCGCTGTCCCGCTTCGACTGGATCGAGGCGCCGAACCCGATCCCGTTGGATCCGATCCGCCGCTCGATGACCTTGTCGAGGTTCGCGAACGCGCCACCGCAGATGAACAGCACGTTCGTCGTGTCGATCGACAGGAACTCCTGGTGCGGGTGCTTGCGGCCGCCCTGCGGCGGGACCGAGGCGGTCGTACCCTCGAGGATCTTCAGCAGCGCCTGCTGGACCCCCTCGCCGCTGACGTCGCGCGTGATCGACGGGTTGTCGGCCTTGCGCGCGATCTTGTCGACCTCGTCGATGTAGATGATCCCGGTCTCGGCCTTCTTGACGTCGTAGTCGGCCGCCTGGATGAGCTTGAGCAGGATGTTCTCGACGTCCTCGCCGACGTAGCCGGCCTCGGTCAGCGCCGTCGCGTCGGCGATCGCGAACGGCACGTTGAGGATGCGGGCCAGCGTCTGGGCGAGCAGCGTCTTGCCGCAGCCGGTCGGCCCGAGCAGCAGGATGTTCGACTTCTGCAGCTCGATGTCGCTGTCCTCGGCCTGCATCATCTGCACGCGCTTGTAGTGGTTGTAGACCGCCACCGACAGCGTGCGCTTGGACTCCTCCTGGCCGACGACGTACTCGTCGAGGACGTCGTAGATCTCGCGCGGCTTGGGCAGGCTCTCGATGTCGAACGACGGCGGAGCGGTGAGCTCCTCGTCGATGATCTCGTTGCAGAGATCGATGCACTCGTCGCAGATGTACACCCCGGGACCGGCGATGAGCTTCTTAACCTGACGCTGGGACTTTCCGCAGAAAGAGCAGAGGAGCTGTTCGTTGGAGTCGGTCGGTCGCGCCATGAGGCTCAGTGCTGGTGGATCACCCGGTCAATGATGCCGTAGTCCTTGGCCTCATCGCTGCTGAGGAAGTAGTCGCGCTCGGTATCCGTACGGACCTTCTCGTAATCCTGGCTGGTGTGCTTGGCGATGATCTCGTCCAGTCGTCGCCGGATGTCGATGATCTCCTTGGCGTGGATCTCGATGTCCGTCGCCTGACCCTGGAAGCCGCTCGACACCTGGTGGATCAGGATCTTCGCGTTCGGAAGCGCCATCCGCTTGCCCTCGGCGCCACCCGCCAGCAGCAGCGCGCCCATCGACATCGCGATGCCGACGCAGATCGTCTGCACGTCGGGCTTGATGAACTGCATCGTGTCGTAGATCGCGAGGCCTGCGTAGACCGAGCCGCCCGGCGAGTTGATGTAGAGCGAGATGTCCTTGTCGGGATCCTCGGACTCGAGGTGCAGCAACTGGGCGACGATCAGGTTCGCGATCTGATCGTCTACGGGCGTCCCCAAAAAGACGATCCGCTCGTTGAGCAGGCGGCTGTAGATGTCGAAGGCGCGCTCGCCTCGCGACGTCTGCTCAACCACCATGGGGACAAGGGGGCTCATGGTCCTCGCTTCAGTTAGGCGTCGTCTGCGGAACTCCTGCCGGGGGAGCCTAGCAATCGGCCGGCTGCCGTCCGGACGCTGCTGACGGTCTCTACACACGGCCCCCCCCGCAGGACCTGCGCAGGCGTGGACTAGCCGCCCGGCGTCCAGAGCTTGCCCTTGGCGGCCGCGCCAGCAGCCTCCTCGTCGGGCGTCCACAGCTCTTCGCTCTTGTCGCCCTGCGTCTTGACGGGCGCCTTCTTCTTCGCCGCGGGCTCCTTCTTGGCCGCGGACGCCTTCTTCTTCTCGGCGGCCTTCGGCTTCTTCTCCTCGGCGGCCTGCGGCGAGACCGGCGTGGCGGTCTTGACGACGAGATCGATCGCCTGCTCCGCCGCGATCTCCTTGGCGAGGATGTCCACGCGGCCCGCGGAGCGCAGACGGTCAAGCAGCTTCTGGCGCGACATCTGCTCCTTCTCGGCCGCACCCTCGAGCGCGTCGAGCAGCTGCGCCTCGGTCGGCTCGATCTTCTCGGCGTCGATGATCGCCGTCAGGACGGCCTCGCGCCGCAGCGCGATCTCCGCGTCGGGCTTTGACTCCTCGACGAGCTCTTCCTCTGTCTTGCCGGAGATCTGCAGGTAGTGGGCCTTGGAGATGCCCTGATGGCTCAGCGAGTGCATCATCCGATCGAGCAGCTCCTGCGCGCGCGCGGTGACCAGCGCCTCGGGCACGTCGACGGTAGCATCGGCGACGGCGGCGTCCAGCGCGGCGGCGCGGAACTCGTTCTCGACCTGCTTCTCGTCGTGCTCGAGCAGCTCCTTGGCGATCAACTCGCGCAACTCGTCGAGCGTGTCGTAGCCCGCCGCGTCGGAGGCGAAGTCGTCGTCGAGCTCCGGGAGGTCCTTGTGCTTGACCTCCTTGACGCTGAACTGGAACTGCGCGGGCTTGCCGGCAACGTGCTTGGCGCCGTAGTCCTCGGGGAACGTCGCGTCGACGGTCTTGGTCTCGCCCGCCGAGAGGCCCACGAGGCCTTCCTCGAAGCCGTCGATCCGCAGACCGGCGCCGATCTCGACGAGCTGGTCGCGCCCCTCGCCGCCCTCAAACGGCTCGCCGTCGATCGTGCCGACGAAGTCGAGTAGCACGAAGTCGCCGTTCTGGGCGGGGCGGTCGACGACCTCCAGGCGCGCGAAGCGCTCGCGCATCTCCTGGATCTGGTCCTCGACGACCTGCGGGGCGACGACCGGCTCGCGCTTGGTGACCTCGAGCTCGCGATACCTGCCGAGCGTCGCGGTGGGGCGCACGCCGACCTCGAAGGAGAACGTCAGCGGCTTGCCCTCGTCGGGCAGCTTGCCGAGGTCGACGTCGGGGTCGCCGACGGGGGCGATGCCGGACGCGTCGACCGCCTTCATGTACCAGTCGGTGAGGCGGCCGCGGACGGCCTCGTCGAGGATCGGCTCGCGCCCGATGCGCTGGATGACGACGGCCGGCGGGATCTTGCCGGTGCGGAAGCCCGGAACCTTCATCTCACGCCCGAGCTTGCGCGCCTGGGTCTCCAGCGAGCGCTGGATCTCCTCGGCGGCGACCTCGACGCTCACGCTGACGCGCGACTCGGGCAGCTCGGTGACGGTGGTGGTGACTGCGGTGGCCATGCGCTCCACCTTATCGTCAGCTCATGCGCAGCCGTCGGCCACCGCACGAGGTGCTCGCCGCGTGGATCGTCACGGGGCCGATCGGCCACCTCTACGCGGGCGTCGCCGACTGGGCCGCGGTGCTCGTCCGCTACGTGCGCGCGCGCGGGCGGCTGGAGCGGATGTAGGAGCGCGGCCGTGGTGCGTCGTCGGTCGTGCCAACGCTGCGCGTCGTCGTGCAGCCGGCGTACGTGAACGGCGTCGACGAGGCAGAAGGCGGGAGCCGCTCGCCCGGGGGGCGGGCGCGCGTCGCCGGCGTTCTTCGAGGCCGGGTCGAGTTGTCCCTGCCAGGCATGCATAGATCGCCCCGACGGCTCCCCGCCGCCCGGTCGTGGCACCTGTGCAGCGTCATGCGCGGCAGATACGCCACGAGCGCTGGTGACGCCGACGCCGGCAGCAGCGGACGAGCGCCGGGCGCCCATAAGGCGCCCGGTCTGCCCCCGCCGGCGGCGGCTGCTCAGTCGCTGAAGATGTTCAGCAGCGAGAGGAAGATGTTGACGATCGAGACGAAGATCCCGGTCGCGATCCACACGGCGTCGTCGGCGGTCCCGTGCTTTCGCAGGTAGTTGAAGTTGACCGCGATCAGCAGCGACGAGACGATCGCGATCGCGCCGCTGATGATCGGGTTGCCGCCGCTGAGGAACAGCAGCATCACGAACGACACCGCGACGAGGCCGAGGATCAGGAACGACAGCGGCCGCATCCAGCTGCGCAGGTCCCTGCTGAGCGCAAAGCCACCGGCGCCCATGCCGAGCGTGATCAGCGCGGTCGCGCCGGCCGCCTGCGTGACCGCAGCCGGATCGTTCTGGATGAAGTAGCTCAGCGCGGGCCCGATGCCGATGCCGATCAGCAGCGCGATCGCGTACAGCCAGCCGATCGCGAACGTCCCGACCCGCAGGCGCTCGACGAAGCTCTGGGCGATCAGCATCCCGAAAGCGACGAGAAACAGGATGAACGCCGTGCCTGAGGCCAGATCACGCCCGATGTAGCTGCCCGCAACCGCGAACCCGAGCGCGATGGCGACGAGGAACATGACCTGCCCGAGCAGCGTGGCGGTGCTGATCTCGTCGCGTGCGCCCGCGCGCGCGACGTAGCCGGTATGCGTGTCCATGCGTTGTGCCTCCTTGATCCGACGGAAGAGATGAGACTAACGGTGAGGCGCACGCGCGCCAACAACCATCTAGGGTGCCCGGGCGTGCGCACCACTGCGATTCTATGTGCGGTCACCGCCACCTTCGTCGCCGCCACGGCCGCGACCGCCGACGCGCCCGAGTTGCCGCGCGGAAACTTCGGCGGCGGCGCTCTCGTCGCCGCGCCGAAGGACATCTTCGGCGCGGGTAACGCCGTCATCGGACTGCGTCTGCTCGACGAGCGCCGGCTGGAGATCGAGGCGACGCTCCGCGCCAAGTGCACCGGCGGCGACATCACCGCCGCGATGAAGGTCGCCGAGGACGGGACGTTCCGCGCCCGCGGCAGGGCGACGCAGGAGCCGAACCCGAACGAGAAGGTGACGACGACGTACAGGCTGTCGGGCGCGTTCACCGGCCCGAGCACGGTCGCGGGCACGGTCTCGGCGACGTTCAGGCGCTTCGCGAACGGCAGGACGCAGCGCTGCAGGACCGGCGACGTCGCGTTCGCCGCTCGCCGCCCGAGCGGCAGGATCGGCAAGCGCGGCGCCGCGCGGGGCGCGCGCTACTACGGGATCACCGCGCAGCGCGGCGTCGGCCCGCGGCGCCCGATCGTGCTGCGCGTCTCCGGCGACGGGAAGCGCATCTCGCGCGCCCTCTTCGGCGAGCAGGTGAAGTGCAGCGACGGGACGCGCTCGATCGGGATCGAGGCGCCGAGTACGAACATCGCGATCGGCCGAAACGGCCGCGTACGGGATCGCGAGAAGTACACGATCGACAACGGCGCGACGCGCACCTACGTCGAGGACAGGTTCAGCGCGGTCGTCGGGCGCGCGGGCGCGAAGGGCACGTTCTCGCTGAGCGACCGGACGGTCGACAAGGCAACCGGCAACGTCATCCAGACCTGCAGGTCAGACAAGGTCAAGTGGAAGGCCGCGCCGTAGCGGCTGCCCGCCCTGCCGCGCGCAGGCGACGATCCACAGCCCCACGCCTGACTGCATAGTAAGTCGCAGCAACGACCTGAACCTGCGCGGTAGGGACACACGAACGACGTGGATTTGGGATTCGTCGGGGAAGGTCTCGCCCTCGAAGCCTCGAGGCCAACGTGCATCGCGGTCGATCGATGCCACGCAGCGACGTCAGCGGCCATGAGCCGAAGCGCCTTGCCGAGGCACATGCGATCGAGGAGGTCCTCCATCCCGAGAGCGAAGAGCAGAGCGATCCAGTGCGCTCGCGCGCGGTTCCACGCCCCGGCCAGCGCGTTCCACGTCGACGAGTCGTCTCCGCGCTTGACGATCATCGTCGCAACGTTGAAGTCGTTCGCGTCCCACACGTCGCGCATGAGGCCGGCGAGCTGGTGCAGTTCGTCGAGCCATGTCGCCAGTAGCTGACCCTTCTGCTCCTCGGAGAGGTGGCTCAAGACGTCGTGGTCGGGATACACGTGCGCGATCGCCCACCAGTTCGGCGAGCCATCGCTCTGGGCGCGCTTGAGGAGCGCCTCGCAGACGACGTCGAACGGACGCTCCTGGCTCTCGTTCGTGAAGACCGACCGCATGTTGCAGCGGGCCGTGTAGTAGGCGACGAAGGCGGCAGAGGCCTCGTCGCGGGAGAAGTCATCCCACGTGATGCGTGAGGCGAGCGCCGACTTCGCGTGAAATGGCGCCGCAGGATCTCGCGCTCCAGCCGCTGCTGCTTGCCTTCCAGCCGTGCCAGGAGCCGGAACCGCTTGTTGTACTGGCGCCGCGAGAGATCCGCCAGCCCCGCCTGCCGGCGCGCTTCCCTGTTGAGGCGATCGTCCTTGAAGTCAGAGGCGCCGGGTGTCTTCCCGATCTCGCCCGACGCGCGGGCGACGAAGTGAGCGATCGAGTCGGGATCGGCACCGTCGATGTCGGACGCATCGGCCCCGAAGAGCTCTGAAGCCACGGCGAGCTGCTTCGAAGCACCGACGGGACGGGCGAAGTCGCTGCTCATCGACGTCTCGAACCACGACGCGATGCCGCGGTGTGCCTTGCGCAGCTTCGAGGTCAGCAGGCGACGCTCGCCGCGGCTGAGGCGATCCCCGCGCGACTCGACGATGAGCTCAGCGACATCTTCCGGTCGTCTGCGCTCGTCGAGCGACCGGAACAGGTCGCGAAGCTCTCCTCTGGACTGACTGTCCCCGGCTTCAGGTGCCATCCGAGCAGGGACCGTACTAGCGATCAGCCTTGTGGCGCGTCGGCTCCGCCGCAGGTTCGAACCGCCGCCGCTCGCGGCGGAGAGCGCGAGCACGCTCCCGACCCCGCTCGTAGCCGCCATGCCGCTCCAACCGCAACGGCGCGGGGAAGTCGGGCTCGCCTGATCCGAAGGCGCCGTAGCCGAGCTGCGTCGGCTCCTGCCGGCCCGGCAGCGTGTCCCAGTACGCGAGGAGTCGCGCGCAGACGTCGACCGACGCCGCACGACGGACTTCCATGACGCCCTCCGGGCTCGCGGGGAGTGCGACGGGCCGGTTCTTCGAGAACATGATGGAACTCTGGAAGGGTGAGCGACGCGACTTGAACCCGCGACCGCCTGGACCACAACTCGAACCCCTTGGCATCGCTCGACTCCTCGACTCCTCGACTCCTGACGGCGGCCATGGGAATCTCCCCGTAGGCGGCCATCGGATCTCCCCGCTGGCGGTCGCTGGATCTCCCCGCCCGTGGCCATCGGTTCTCCCCACGATTCTGTCCTGATCGGCCGGTACTGACCGGCGCGTCCTGTCATCGACGCGCGTGCGGGAGGGTCCGGCTTGAAGAGCTCGGAGGAAGTGATGGAGATCCTGGAGGCGTTTGATTTGACCGGCACGCTGCGTGGCGCTGCGGAGCTGGCGGGCTGTGATCACAAGACGGTCGCGCACTGGGTGCGCGCTCGTGACGAGGCCGGCGGCGGGCTGCCCGTGCCGACGCGGCCGCGGCCGCGCATCGACGCGTTCGCGGAGAAGATCGAGGAGTGGGTGGACCGGTCGCGCGGGAAGATCCGCGCGGACGCGGCGCATCAGCGACTGGTCGCGATGGGCTACATGGGTTCGGAGCGCACGACGCGCCGCGCGGTCGCTGAGGCGAAGCGACGGTGGCGCGCCGAGCACGGGCGCCGCACGAGGCCGTGGGTCGTCGAGCCGGGCTTGTGGATGCAGTGGGACTACGGCGACGGGCCGGTCGTCGAGGGGCGCTCGACGGTGTTGTTCTGCGCCTGGCTTGCGTGGTCGCGCTACCGCGTCGTGCTGGCGTTGCGTGATCGCACGATGGCGTCGGTGGTGATGGCGCTTGACCGCTCGTTGCGGGCGTTCGGTGGCGCGCCGACGTACGCGCTGACTGACAACGAGAAGACGGTGTCGGTTGATCATGTCTGCGGGATCGCGGTCCGCAACGCGACGATCGTGGCGGTTGGCCGCCACTACGGTCTGACGATCGCGACGTGCGTGCCGGCGGACCCTGAGAGCAAGGGTGGCTCGGAGGCGACCGTTCGGATCGCCAAGGCCGACCTCGTCCCGACTGATCACAACCTGCGCGACGCCTACGCGTCCTTCGGCGAGCTTGAGCAGGCGTGCGCCGTGTTCTGTGAGCGCGTCAACACGCGCGAGCACCGGATCACGCGGCGCGCGCCGGCGGTGATGCTCGCCGAGGAACGCGACAGGTTGCACCGGCTGCCGACGATGGCGCACACGGTCTGCTTCGGTGAGACGCGCAGGGTGTCGTGGCAGTCGACGATCAGTGTCGGCGGCGCGCTTTACTCCGTCCCGTCGACGCTCGTCGACGAGCGGGTGTGGGCGCGCGCTGAGGGTGGCAAGCTCGTCGTCGTTTATGCCGATGGCGAGGCGGGGTCGCGTGAGGTCGCGCGGCACGCGTTGACGACGCCGGGCCAGCCGAGCATCGACCAGCGCCACTACCCGCCCAGGCCTGCGGGCGCGATCGAGCGCAAGCCGCGCGCGCGCAGCGCCGACGAGGAGGCGTTTCTTGCGATCGGATCGGGCGCGGAGGCGTGGCTGATCGCCGCCGCCGCGGCCGGCGCGAGCCGGGTGCGGCGCAAGCTCGCCGAAGCCGTCGACCTCGCCAAGCTCCACGGCTCGGGCCAGGTCGACGAGGCGCTGCGGGCCGCGGCGGATGCCGGGCGCTTCGCTGACGGCGATCTCGCCGCGATCCTCGCCCACCACGACAGCGCGAAGGTGATCGCGTTTCCTGCCAAGGCCAGCGAGCAGCAGTCGCTGCAGCGCTCCACGGCGGCGTGGGAGGGCTACGGGCGATGACCGACTACTACTCCAGCATCCGTGTGCTGATCGATCCCGAGCAGTCTGACCCGTTGCCCGACGGGGGCCGCCGCCAAGATGTCAGCGTGATCCTCACCGACGCTTCGCGCGGCGACCGGGCGTTGCGCCCGGCGGCGGTCGCGCTGTTGGTCTGCCAAGCCAGGGCACTGGCGTTCGAGTTGCTCGAGGTCGCCGAGCACGCCGACCGCATGAGGACACCGCGATGAGCGTCAAGACGCCGATCGCTCCGCCGCTGCCCGCCGAGATCGACCGGCTGCTGCGCCGGCTGCGGATGCCCTACGTTCGCCACGCGGCCCCCGAGGTCCTCGCGACAGCCAAGTCGCAGCGCTGGGATCCCGCCGAAGTCCTGCGCGTCCTTCTGGTCGAGGAGGCGGCCGGTCGTGACCGCGCGACGATCCGGATGCGTCGCCGAGCGAGCGGGTTGCCGGCCGGCAAGACGTTCGACGCGTGGAAGGAGAACGCCTCACCGATCCCACAAGCCACCCAGCAGGCGCTCAGGACGCTGGAGTGGGTCGCCCGGGCGGAGAACCTCTGCATCTGCGGACCGTCGGGGACCGGCAAGAGCCACCTCGCCGAAGCGCTCGGGCACGCCGCGATCGACGAGGGCAAGACCGTCGCGTGGCACACACTGGAGAGCCTCGCGACGCTGCTGCGACGCCACCGCGCCGACGACAGCGTGAACAAGGCGATCGGCCGGCTGATCCGCGCCGACCTGATCCTGATCGATGACGTCGGGATGCTTCCCGTCGCCGCCGACGCCGCTGAAGCGTTGTTCCGCGTCGTCGACGCCGCCTACGAGAAGCGCTCGATCGCCCTGACCAGCAACATCCACCCCGCCGGCTTCGACGAGCTGATGCCCAAGACCCTCGCCGCGGCGACCGTCGACCGGCTGCTGCACCACGCGCATGTGCTGCTGACCGACGGGACGGACTCCTACCGCTTGGCGCAAGCAACCGCCGGCAAGGGGGTGAGGCCCCTGACCTGACGCGCGCAGCGCGCTATCGCCGCTCGCCTCGCCCTACGGGCTCGGCTTCGCGACGACAGCGCGCTGGGGAGAACCGATGGCCACCAGTGGGGAGACAACGTGTCCGCCAATGGGGGGAACCGATGGCCGTAGCTGGGGAGAAACCGATGGCCGTTGACGACTCCGCCTATTTGCTGGTCTTTCGTAGTTCTCGATGCGTTGCGTTTCCGCTCAGATTGATGCCTCAATTGATGCCTCGGGATCCATCCGGCAAGCCGACATGGGCGCGGGCATCATGTAACCGGTGGACATCGAGCTTGGAATCGGTCCGTTCGATCGTGAGGAGGAGAAGCTCGCATTGAGCGCCGACGCCGACCTCCCCACCATCGGCGTACTACGTCTCGCTACCGATCGTCTCGGATGGGTGCTCCAGCACGCTGGCTTCGAGGCCACCGACAAGGACCCACCGCCCGCTTCGTACGTCCGTGCCAAAGCCCTGATGTACATGGGCGTCCTTGCGGTGCGTGCGGCCCGCGCCGCGATCGCCGTACTCCGCGTCGGCTATGAGGCGGAGGTTCTTCCGTACAAGCGGATGCTTCTGGAACTACACAGCCGCACCCAGCGTGTCGTGGACGACGAGTCCGGCGAATACGCCCGACAGTGGCTGACCAACCGAGCCGGGAAGCCGGCCCGCTCGCTTTGCGACGTTCCCGACGGACTGTGGGACGTGCTGTCGAACTCGTCGCACGCTGATGCACGTGCGGTCGAGAACTTCCTTGTCTCACACGAGGACGGCGCATCCTTGGTCGTGCTCCCCGAGAGACGGCCCGACTTCAGCAACGGGACGCTCGCCATGATGGCGGGCGAAGTCCGAGACATCGCAGTAATCATCGCGCGCGAGCACGAGCTGAAGATCCCCAACCGTCCTCACCTCGACGGGCTCGTGCGTTGGGCGTTCGAGAACCATCTTCCGGAGGGCCAGGAGGACCCTGACGGCTCGTAGCCGCACGTCCGGTCACCGCGGGGCCGGCAGGTGCACCACCTCGACCGCCGGATCGTCTATGCGCGCTTGATCAGCGTCGCACGTCACGAGCGCGTGGCCGCGGGCGCTCGCCGTCGCGGCAATCCATAGGTCGTTGTCAGCGACGTTCCACCCGTTCTGCCTGCTCAGGACCTTCAGGCGCGCCCATTCGTCGACGATCGTCAGGTCGAGCGGGATCTGAAGGAAGCCGGCGAGCCGGCGCTCCTCGCGTTCGACCCGGGCGGGGCCCCAGCCGGCGTTCAGATACCCGTAACGAGCCTCGGCCAAGGTAATGACGCTGATCGCGAGGATCGCGGCGTCGATCCGGTCGAGGGTCTGCTTCGGCCAATCCGAGAAGCGGTCGGGCTGCGCTGAGCGCTTTGCGGTCGCCCCCACGAAGCTCGTGTCGCAGACGAGCCGCTCCGGCGGCAACGCTGAGACACTCACTTGCTCAGGAGCGCGGCGAGGTAGGCGTCGTCGGTCTCGTCATCCCATTGCGGATCCGAGAGGGCGTCGAGTCCCTGCGGCGCGTCGATCCCCTGCCTGGCGAGCAGTTCGTCCTCATCGACTGGCGAGGGGGTAAAGAGCGCGGACTGCTCGGTGTCCACGGGCTCGATGCGCTCGATCGCCATCGAGCCGCGGAGCGGGCTGGTCAGCTTGCCGCTCCCCTCGACCCAGACGATGCGGTCGAGCAGGCTCTTGACGTGCTCTTCGAGCGCTTCGGGGTACTTGCACGACCACTCGACGCCGCCCGCAGTTCGGATCCCGAGACGGTCCGGTTCGAGGTCCAGGAGGTGAAGCCTGCCCGAGACGGACCGGACCTCCTCATTCGCGACGGCGTTGCGCGCCAGCGCCACACGATCGAGCAGACCGCTGTCGACGACGATCGGCTCGGTGGCTGCGGCTCCGATCGCGATCGCCACTGAGCCGTCCGCCCCGACCGAGCGGCACGCCTTGCCGAGCGCATCGAGGACGGGCTCTGGCACCGAGCGCTCGGCCGCGAGATCGTCGGCGAGCGCACGGAGCGTGGCGAGCGACAGCGGAACATCGTCAACGGGCAGCTGATCGTCGTCAGCACTGACGAGCTCCGGCTCGATCGTCGCAACCCCACTTCCGGTGTGGAACCGCACGAGCCGGAACGCCGTCACGGCCTCGGCGCGTCGGTCCGGATGGCCGGACTTTCGGGTCGGCTCGCCGCGGCCGGCACGGTCGTAATCGCGCAGGGCGGCGAGGAAGTTCTCGATGAACGACTCGAAGTCGGACAGGCTGACGCCACGCTCGGCGCGAGCGCCCTTGATCGTGAGCGTGATCTGGTTGTCGTTGACCTCGGTCATCGCCTCATCGCAGTGTTCGTCGTATCGCCCCTCTGTCCTATCGTCGCACCGTCGGCGAACGCCCGCTCGACGAGCTCGCGCTCGTGTGCGATCGGCGCGTAGTCGGCGTAGATGAGCGTCGTCTTGTGGTCGCGATGGCCCATCCATTCCTGAAGCGTCCGCATCGGCACACCGGCGGCCGCCATCCGGGTGCGGAACGTATGCCGGAGGTCATGGAAGCGCACGTCGCGAATCCGGCAGTCTTCGCCGCGGCCTTGTAGCGCTTCAGCAGCCGCGAGCGCTCCAGCGGCGTGCCGAGGTGCGGGTGGCCGAAGACGAGGTCGTCGTCGGCGCCGTACGTGGTGGCGCGGTGATGGGCGTCCAGCTCGGCCGCGACGCGGTCGGCAAGCGGGACCGAGCGCGACGACCGGTGGGACTTGGGCGTCCCGAACTCGCCGCGTACGAAGCTGCGGCGCACGCGGAGCCGGCCGGCGAGCCAGTCGACGTCGCGCCAGCGCAACGCGAGCAGTTCGCCCTGGCGCAGGCCGGTCATCGCCGCGGTCAGCCACATCACGGTCGACGCGGCCCAGGTCGGCGTCCGGCGCGGCGTGCAGCAGCGCCTCGAGCTCGGGCTGATCGAGAAGCGGATGTCGGCATCGGTCGCGCTCGCGCGCGGCTTGTCGACGAGCTTGCACGGGTTCGCCACGTTCCAGCCGCGGCGCCGGCCGAACTCGAAGATCGAGTGCAGCAGCCCGAGGTAGTTGAGGATGCTCTTGGACGCACGGCCCTCCCGGCGCTTGGCTGCGACGAACGCCTCGACGTCGCGCGGCTCGATCCGGTGAAGCGGCTTGGCGCCGAAGAACGGCGCGAGGTGGACGCGCAGGTGTGACTCGTAATCCATGAGCGTCGATCGCTTGCGCCCGACGCCGGCGAGGTGGTCGAGGTAGCGGCGGCCTGCGTCCTCAAGCGAGGGGCGCTCGTGCGCGGAAGTCATCGGGCGCTCTGCCTCGATGCGGCGTCGAAGCTCCGCTTCGGCCTGTGCCTTGGTCATGCCGCGGCGCTCTCCCGCCCGGCGCTTCTCGCCGAGCTTGCGTTTGACGACAGCGTCGCCGGCGCGCCACTGGCCGTACCACGCCTCGCGGCCGGCGGCGTCGACGCGCACGAACAGCGATCCGGTTTCGTACGAGCGCTTGGCCATGTCGGTGATCATCGCGCGTTCTCCGGCGGCCGCCGCTCGATCTGCGCCATCCACGCCTCGGTCGCGGTGCGGCGATAGCGGACGTAGCGGCCGAGGCGGAGGTGCGGGATCGCGTTGCGGCGCGTCTCGGCACAGACCCAGGCGCGGGTGACGCGCATGAGGTCTGCGACGTCGTCGGCGGTCAGCAGCTTGTCGTCGGCCGTAGTCATAGGCGGATCGGTCCTTCGGGCTCGGGCTCCTCGGGCACCGGCTCGGGCGGGGCGAGGACGTCTTGTCCAGCGGGCGGTGCGTCGTGGCGTGGTGGCGGCGCGATCTGGACCTTCTGTCCTTTGCAGTCGCCGATGACGAAGCACATGCCGGGCGCCGGGCGCCGGACCTCGTTGGGGTCGACTCGCAGCTGGTGCTGGCTGCGGGTCGAGCCGACGTCGGTTGACAGCCCGCGCTCCTGCTGCAGGCTCCATTCGGTCGCCATCCGCGTGCCGGCGGCCTTGACGATCGGCTCGGGCTCGGGGACCGCGTGCAGGATGATCGTGTGGGCGGAGTTGAGGATCCGCGCGGATGCCTCCGGTCCGCCCAGCCCGTCAAAGCGCTGCGGGGCGAGGACAACGGCGGCGCCGTAGGAGCGGACCACTTCGACCATCCGCGCCGTGCGTTCGCCGTCGGCGATCGCGGAGAACTCGTCGACGATCAGCAGGACCTGTCGGCGACCGGGGTTGCCCGGCGAGGTACTGCTTGAAGTCCTCGACGAGCAGCCGGGCGACCTTGCCGGTCTCTTCGGTGTAGAGCACCTCGTTGAGCAGCGACGTAGGCGCAGTCGGCATCCTCGTACGCCCACGAGCCGTCGAGCTGACCGGCGGCGGCGTCGAAGAAAGAGCGGTAGCGCTGGCGGCAGGCGTCGATGTGCTCGTCGCGGAACCGCTCGATCTCGCCGGCACGGGCATGGCCGGCCCACGAGGTCATGAGCTCTGTCTTGTCGAGTCGGCGTAGCAGCTCGTCCGAGCAGCGCGGCGGGCCGCCCGGGCCGGTGCAGGCGAGCCGGACGAGGTTGACCGAGAGGTCGCGGAGTAGGCGCCCCCGCCCTCGTCGGCCCAGTCGATGAGCTGGACGAGGCGGTTGGCGATCTCGCGGCCCGTGCCGCGCCATGCGTCGTAGCGCTCCTGCGGGAACAACCTCACGCTGCGGCCAGCGCGACGCATGCTCTGCGCGAACGCGGCCCGGGTGGCTGGGTCGCCCTTGGCGTCGATCACGACGATCTGCCACTCGCTCGTGGTCGCGACACCGTAGGCGAGGCGGCCAAGCGTGACGGTCTTGCCCGCGCCCGGCGCGCCGATCACCAGCAGCATGCGGCCGAGGCGCGAGCGGCATCAGCACCGGCCGCGCTTGACCTTCAGCACGGCGTCGCCGGCGACGTGACGACCGAGTTCGAAGACGCGCTCGCGCGTGCGCGGGTGGGGAGCCCGGCGGCGCGGCGGGCCTTGCGCTCAGCCCGCTCACGGGAGTGCTCGGCGCGGCGCTCGTCGCGCTCGCGCAGTTCCTCGACTGACCGTCGGCGAAAGGTGGCGATGGCCAGCGCGACGGCGAAGCACAGCGGCGCCGCGAGCAGCCACCAAGTCCGGATGTCGGCCACGCCGCCTGAAGCGATTCCCCGGGGTGCATGAACATCCCATGCCGGTGGCCGGCCCGCTGCCCGCGTTGCATCTCAAGCTCGATCCGCGCCCACCACAGCCACACTCATCCGGCTCCTGCAATGCGAGCGCGGCGAAGGCAAGCGTCGCCCGCCGGGCGATCCGCGCAAGCCCGATCCCGACGAGCAACGCCGGCGCGCTGAAGAACAGGCCGGCCGCCATCGCGAGCATGCCGAGATATGGCGTCGGGTCGGCATCGAGGACCTGGACGCGTTCGCGACGATCTCGGCCGCGAGCCGCTGAAGGGCGCGGCGCGGCGCGGGCGCGGCGAAGTACGTGACCGAGCCGTAGCGGGCGACGAGCTCGCGCATGATCTGCTCGATCCGGGCTCGGCGCTTGAGCGTCAGCTCGACCTCGACGGCGACCTCGCGGCCATCGATCACGACGAGCCGTCCGGCCGGTGGCGCTGACGCCGCCCGGCTCGCTCGCGAGCTCGCGGTGCAGCTCGCGCTCACACACCCACTCCGCGCCCGGGTGCCGGTCGAGGACGTGCAGCCGCACGTCGGTGACGGCCGCGATGTGCGCGAGCATCCCGCCGTTCGGGCGCCAGACCGAGTAGTCGATGCCGGCCAGCGACTGCCCGCGCCGAGTAAGCCACACGAACACCGGCTCGCCGACGAGCAGCGCGCGGCCACGAGCCCAGCCCGCGCGCTCCCATCGCGACCGGAGCCAGCGCGCCGCGTGCGGGGAGCAGCGCATCATGCGAGCGAGCTGCGTCACCGTGTATCGCTCGCCGACGACGCGCAGCAGCTCGAGGTCGCGGCCCGAGCAGCGCAGCGTGCCGGCGTCCGAACGCCGCGCGCGAGCCGGGCGTTGCGGCCCGGCGTGATCGCTTGTCGAACTCAAAGTCATACGCCTCGGACAAGAGGGAGAACTCCGGGAACTGGCCCCCACCAATTCCGCCTCCGCGCGCGCCCACCGGCGCCGCCGCTCCCGGCCTCGTCCTGCACGCGCTTCTCGCTGAAAACGTAGACACCTCACTTATGAAGAGCCACGAGCCCGAGAACTGGCCCCCTTGCCCGACCCTCCACGAGCCTCGACACATGCGCCCCCGCCGCCCTCCCTGCCGTTCCTCGTTCGCCCGCCCCGGCCTCCTTGCGATGTCCAGCCCACCACGCCTGCCGGCCGGTCCGTCCCCTCAGTCGAAGCGAGGCGAGAGGGGCCGGACCGGCCGGTGTGGCGCGCCTGCTGGCCATACCGCGCGCCGACGGCCGCCTGCGGGAGCAGCATGCGACCTCGCAACCGATGCGGGGCGGTAGACCAGTCGCTGCGTGCAATCTCGCTTGTCCGCAAGCCTGGACCTGTCGGATGTTCGCGCCGCGGGGGCGCGATGAGGTGCCTACTGTTCGGCGCTCACGGCGCCGCGCAGCTCCTGCATCAGATGCTCGAGCCCTCCCTCCGCGAGAGGCCCGATCCGGCGACGACCGCGATCGAGGGTGTCCCGGACCTCACGGCGGACAACGTGCTCTGCCAGCGCGTTCATCCTCGCGCGCACCCCTTCGGCGGCGTCCAGGAGTTCCGTCGGGAGGAGGTCAAGCGGAGTTAGGTCGGAAATCGAGAGAGGCAAGCCCGCCTCCGTGGCCTTCTCGATGCGATTTCGCACCGGGCCGATCGCGAGGTAGTTGACCATAAAGTCGGGGCTTAGCACCGGCGAATCCGGTACGTCTGCCGCCGGCAGATGTTCCGAGATCCTCCTCCGGACCTTGTACGCGGTTCGATCGAGCGTTAGCCACCAAGTCGTGTAGCCGAACGGTGAATCGCGCTCACGACGGCGGCGCCGCACGACGCCGAGGTAGTTCTCCACGTCGTGGTCGACCAGCCGGGCGGTTGTGTTCGCATCACCCACGTAGACCCCCTGCCCTCGGCGACGCTCGTGCGCCTCGTGCCAGACCTCCTGAACAGCCCCTCGGAGCTCCACAGATGCGCGGTCCGCGTCATCTTCCAAACTGCTCACGTGGATTCCGTAGTTCTCGCGTAGGTACTCGGCGATGTCGTCCTGTGGCCGAGCGCTCCCGCGGAAGCGCTCCAACCAGGTGGGAAGCTCGCCACGCGCCCGACCCGTGAGAGCGAAGGCCGCCGACAGGAACGGCACGCGTCCCTCCCACTGTGTCCCGGCGTGTGTCGTGTACGCAAGGCAACGCCGCATGTGCGAGTCGAGTTCCTCGAGCACGCCGAGCGTAATGAAGATATTCAGTCCTGCCTGAGCAGCTGCACCAAGGAGATTCGTGTAGAGCCTCCGCGTCGAGTCATCGACAAGCTCCTCCGCGAATAGAGGCAGCGCGACCGTGGTATCAAGCCATACTTCCCCCGTCGCAAACATTTTTACGACCGCGGCCTGGACGTCCGGCGTCTCGCGCATGAACGCGAACAGCGTGTATGCGTCTGCGAAGCTTCGGAGGTACTTTTGAATCTGCGTGCTCGGCTCAGTGAGCGCCGACTGGGCCGAGGCAACCAGAACCTGATGGATCCTGTTGTCGACGGTCGCAGGATTCTCGCCAATCGTGCGTGCTACCGATCGGGCGACGTCAACGAGGTCGGGATATTCGACGTCTGTGGTTCCGCGCTGCACCGCGGCCGCAAATACCTCTCCGCGTTGCCAGAGCACCTGGTCGATCACGAGCCTCGTGCCCTGGGCGAGTTGATCCGCGTCGACGGGCAGCTGAGACGGAACCAGACTGCAGGCTTCCACCACGAGCTGGCGTAGCGCTACTCGTAGATCGTTGTCGCCGATTTCAACGTCGGCGAGTCGATCCCGGATCCGGACGCGCTCGTCATGGGTGAGGCAGAACTCGTCTTCCTTACGGTAGAATCGCAAGACGCGCTTATTGAGGTGGGACAGCGCCGAATCTGTATACCGGTCGGCCAGATGCTCAGGATGGGCGGGAAGCAGTTGACGAACGCGCTCCCGGATGACATCCCGCGATAGGCGATTCTCGGGGTGGGTGTCGCGCAGAACCGACCGAACCAACGCCTCAAAGCACAAACGGGTGAGCCCCTTTTCGCGAGTATCGTCTTCCCATTGCAGGGCGAGATACACACAGCCGGCCCGCGCCTCAGACGATGTCAGCGCCTGCGCCTTGTGCTCGATCACGCCCGCGCTTGCGAGGAACGGATCGACGATCTCGACGGCTAGTGGACCCATCCGCAAGTTCGTCGGGTTATTAAAGGAGGATGCGGGCCCGGTGTCGAACGTGAGATCGTGGCCCGGACCAGCCGCTACCCGATCGAGCTTGGCGAGGCGGATCGTGATGAGCTTGCGCGGCGCGCGGGGACGCCGACGCTCGCGTATCGCGATGTTCAGCGCGCGCGGATGATCTTGTACGCAGCCGAGGGTCTGGCCGACAAGGAGATCGCGGTGCGCTGCGATTGTCATCCGGATGTCGTCAGCAAGTGGCGACGAAGATTCTGTGAGCAGGGCATCGAGGGGCTGACCGACAAACCACGCGCGGGCCGCCCGCGCCGTTTTCCCCGCAGCAGGTCGCCGACGTCGTCGCCGTCGCGTGCGAGCTGCCGGTCAAGCACGACCGGCCGCTGGGACGCTTCTCGCGCACTGAGCTGCATCGCCTCGTCATCGAGCAGGGCGTCACCGAGGCATCGGCGACGACGATCTGGCGCTGGCTGCATGACCGCTCTTTAAAGCCGTGGCAGCAGCGCTCGTGGATCTTTCCGCGCGACCCCAACTTCCAGCCGAAGGCGGGCCGCGTCCTGGATCTGTACGCGCGCCGCTTCGAAGGCCGGCTGCTGCATCCCGGCGAGTACGTCATCTGCGCCGACGAGAAGTCTCAGCTGCAAGCGCTCGCACGCCGCCACGAGACGGTTGCACCAACGCCCGAGCACCCCGCGCTGGTTGAGTTCGAGTACAAGCGCGGCGGCACACTGGCCTACCTCGCCGCGTGGGACGTCCATCACGCCAGACTCTTCGGGCGCTGCGAGGCGAAGACGGGGATCGAACCGTTCAGACGGCTCGTCGAGCAGGTCATGAGCAGCGAGCCCTACAAGTCGGCCAAGACCGTGTTCTGGATCGTCGACAACGGCTCAAGCCATTCCGGCAAGACCTCGATCGCCCGCATGCAGGACACCTACGCCAACGCACGCCTGATCCACCTGCCGGTCCATGCCTCGTGGCTGAACCAGATCGAGATCTACTTCTCGATCCTGCAACGCAAGGCGCTGACACCCAACGACTTCGCAGACCTCGACGCGCTTGCCGCGCGCATCACGGCCTTCGAGGAGCACTACCGCCAGATCGCCAAGCCCTTCGATTGGACCTTCACCCGCGCCAAGCTCGACGACCTCCTGGCCCGCCTCGCCGACCGCGAGCCGCACCTCAAGCTCGCGGCCTAACCCAACGAACTAACGGACACGTCCACTAGTGCCTCTGCTGCGGCCTCCCGCGTGCGAGAGGAGTTCACCCGTTCCAAGAGCCAGTTCTGATCGCAGATGTCGACGTAGACCTGATGTTCCTTCCGGATCGTCTTGACCTGCTCGTCGCCCGCCGCCCCAATGACCTGGTTCGTCGCATAAACGAGCGACCGCGCCTCCGGAAAGTTCTTCTTCATGGAGGCCACGGTTTCGTTGATCTTGGCGGCCCAGTCCTGTCGTACCGAGTACTGAATGACGACGTCCTCGTCGCCAGCCGGCGACCAGAGCTTCGCGTCGCGGCCACGGTCGCCAGACGGCGCGGCCGTGGTTCGGAGGCCCGGGTAGTCGTCGATCAGGAATTCCGACGCGAGTTCCTCGAAGCGTTCCCACTGCGCGGGCCGAAGTTGCTCCAGAGCGAGACGAAACCTGTTCCGGTTCACGGCGCGAAGCTACCACGGCGACCACGGTCGACGGCGCCGCTCTCCTTCGATTGGATTCTGCGGCTCAGCCCAACGTATTTCCCCCGCTCCGGCGCCGAGAGCGGCGTGTCAGCGAACGAAATTTGGACCGCAAAGGACCCCGTGGGCAGCGGTGACACGACCTCCGCAGCAGAAAGGCCTGCAAACGCGACCTGTCTCGCAACTGGAAGGCAGGATTTGAACCCTGCGACCGCCATCCCCCGAGGGATGCGCACGGACGACAGGCCGCGACACGAATTGATGCCCTATTGGTGCCTTGGCCACTCCCCGACAGCCTTCGCCGCGGCCCAACCAGACCAGAAAGCAGCGTAACTGCAGGTACTTCCCTCAGGGTGAGCGACGGGACTTGAACCCGCGACCGCCTGGACCACAACCAGGAGCTCTACCAGCTGAGCTACGCCCACCGTGCGGCGTTGAATCTAGCAGCGAGGATCGTGCCTGGGATGATCCGGACATGAGCTTCGAACTCGGCGATCTCGTCCCGGCCTTCGCGCTGCCCGACACGGAGGGCCGCACCCACAGCCTGCCGGTCGACCCGGCGCCACCGGCGACAGTGCTCGTCGTGAGCTGCAACCACTGCCCGTACGTCATCGCCTGGAACCCCCGGCTGCGCGTCGTCGCCGAGGACTACGCTCCGCGCGACGTGCGCTTTCTCGCGATCAACGCCAACGACGCGTCGCGCTACCCGGCCGACTCGCCCGACGCGATGGCGCGCTTCGTGCGCGACCAGTGCTGGCCGATCCCCTACCTCTACGACGAGACCCAGGAGGTGGCGCACGCGCTCGACGCGCAGGTGACACCCCACGTCTTCGTGCTCGACGGCGACCAGCGCCTGCGCTACCGCGGCGCTCCAGACGCCGACCACCGGGACCCGTCACAGGACGCCCGCTACCTGCGCGACGCGCTCGACGCCGTCCTCGCAGGCCACGAGCCCGGGACCGCCGACACCCGCCCGCGCGGGTGCTCGGTGAAGTGGAAGGCCTGACAGGAACGTGAAGCGAAAGCTCCTGATCGGGCTGGCCGTCGCCGCGCTGGTCGCCGCGGCGGCTGCGCTGCACCGGCTGGTCACGCCCGTGCCGTCGTAGCACGGCCCGCTCGCCAGCAGGCGGTTGCAGGAGCGCCCCGGGCTGGATTCGAACCAGCGACCTGCGGATTAGAAGTCCGCTGCTCTATCCAGCTGAGCTACCGGGGCCCGCGCCGGACCTTTGCGTCCGGCCAGTCGGGATGGCCGGATTCGAACCGACGACCCCCGCGTCCCAAACGCGGTGCTCTACCAGGCTGAGCTACATCCCGTTGCGTGCTGAACGGTAGGGCCTGCGCCGAGCGGGCGCGCGAGCACGCGTCGGGTTGCACCCCCAACGCGCAGATCGACCGTCCGTCCAGATCGCGCGCGCTGCGTCGTGTGACGAGCGCGGGAGCGTCGATGGACGCGCATGACCCGGATCGCCAAGCTGCTCTCACCACTGCTGGTCACCTGCATCGCGCTGGCGCTGCCGGCCGCTGCCTCGGCTGGCGCGTGCGCGAACGCCGAGATCGTCCCCGCCGCCGACAACCTCGCCCAGGTGAGGTCGGCCACGCTGTGCCTGCTCAACGTCGAGCGCACCAGCCGCGGGCTCGGCCGGCTGACCTCCGAGCGTCAGCTGCGCAAGGCGGCCCAGCGCTACAGCGTCAAGATGGTTCGCGAGCGCTTCTTCGATCACGTCAGCCCGGCCGGCTCGACGCTCACCAGCCGCGTTCGCGGCGGCACGAGCTACCTCCGCGGCCGCGTCAGCAGCTGGTCGCTGGGCGAGAACCTCGCCTGGGGCTCGGATGATTTCGCGACGCCGAGCAAGATCGTCCGCTCGTGGATGAACTCGCCGGGCCACCGGCGCAACATCCTCAACAGGCGCTTTCGCCAGATCGGCATCGGCGTCGCGATCGGCGCGCCCGACGACGTCCGGGGCCGGCCCGCCGCGACGTACACGACGAACTTCGGCTCGCGCGTACGTCGCTGAGCAGCGGCGCAGCGCCGACCCTGCTGGAGACGGTTTAGTCTCCCGCGCCGATGGCCCGTATCGAGCCGCTTCGAGCCCTGCACTACGACGCCGCCGTGGCGGGGCCGCTGCAGAACCTCGCGGCGCCGCCCTACGACGTCATCGACCCCGACCAGCGCGCCGAGCTCGCCTCGCGCGCGCCGCACAACGTCGTCTCGATCGACCTGCCCGAGGATCCCGAGGGCGGCGACATCTATGCCCACGCCGCGGCGCTGCTGGACGCGTGGCGCGAGCAGGGCGCGGTCGTCCAGGACGACGAGCCCGCGCTGTGGGCGATCGTCCAGGACTACACGGGACCGGATGGGCGCAGCCTCACGCGCAACGGCTTCTTCGCGCGCGTGCGCGTCGAGGACTACGGCGCCGGCGCGATCCGCCCGCACGAGCGCACGCACCCGGGACCCAAGGAGGACCGCCTGCGCCTGACCCGCGCGACCCAGGCCAACCTGTCGCCGATCTTCTCGCTGTACTCCGACCCTCAGCTGAAGGCCTGGCGCGCGCTCGAGCCGGCGACAGGCGGCGAGCCGTTCGCCGAGGTCAGCGATGCCGACGGCACGCGCAACCGCCTGTGGCGCGTCGCCGACCCCGACGCCGTCCAAGCCGTTCAGGACGCGATCGCCGACGCCGAGCTGCTGATCGCCGACGGCCACCACCGCTACGAGACCGCACGCGTGTACGCCGAGGAGATCGGTGGCGAGGGCCCGCACCGGTACGTGCTCATGTGCCTCGTCGCGCTGCAGGACGAGGGCCTGACGGTGTTTCCGACGCACCGGCTCGTCAGCGGCCTGAAGGACACCGACAGGCCCGAGGCGCTGGCGGCGACGCTGAAGAGGTGCTTCGACATCGAGGAGATCGCGGTCGAGGACCTCGTCCCGCCCGGCGAAGGCGACGGGACGATCCAGATCGGCTACATGGACAGCCACTTCAAGCGGGCGTTCCGGCTGACGCTCAAGGACCAGGCGATCGCCGATGACGCGCTGGCCGGCATGCCCGAGCCCTACCGACGGCTGGACACGGCGGTGCTCGAGGCGCTCGTGCTGAAGGGACCGCTGGGGCTCAGCGAGGACGACATCTCCCACCTCAACGGCCTTGGCTACGCGCGCTCCTTCGAGGAGGCGCGCGAGCTCGTCGAGTCGAGCACGTTCGACGCCGGCTTCTTTCTGCGCGGCATCCCCGTCACGCAGATCCAGGAGATCGCGGCGGCGGGCGTGAACATGCCGCCGAAGTCGACCTACTTCTTTCCGAAGGTTCCGACCGGGCTGCTCTTCAACCCGCTCAGCGAGCGACGCTAGCATCCCGCCCATGCATGCATCAGCGCGACGCATCAGCGGTTATCGGCACGTCGTCAAGGTCCGCCAGCACCGGCTGAACTGCGACGAGCTGACTGCCTCCGGCGGCAATGACGCCGCCCCCTCGCCGCAGGAGCTGCTGGCGGCGAGCCTCGCGTCCTGCACCGCGGTGACGATGGAGATGTACGCCGCGCGCAAGGGATGGGACCTGCGCGACGTCGAGGTCGAGTGCGAGTACACGCCCGCCGAGCGCGGCTCCCCGACGAAGTTCACGCTGACGCTGCGGCTGCCTTCGAACCTGTCCGACGAGCAGGTCCAGCGCCTCAAGGTCATCGCGACGAAGTGCCCCGTGCACCGCACGCTCGACGGCGAGGTCATGTTCGACGAGCGTGTCGAGCGCACGCAGCTCGCTGCCTGACGCGCTGCGCGCGGTCCTGCTGGACCCCGCCGACGCCGCCGCCGTGGAGGTCCACGGCCGCACGAAGGCCGCGGTGCTGATCGCGCTGTACGTCGACGAGGGCGAGCTGCACGCCGTCTTCACCCGCCGCCGCCACGATCTGCGCAGCCACGCCGGTGAGATCTCCTTTCCCGGCGGGCGCCGCGACCCGGAAGATGCGAGCCTGCTCGAGACGGCCCTGCGCGAGACCGAGGAGGAGATCGGGCTGCCGCGCGCCGCCGTACGGGTCCTCGGCGCGCTGCCGCCGACGCCGACCGTGGCCACGAACTACGGCGTCTATCCGTTCGTCGGGCTGATCGACCCCGGGCAGCTCTGGACGCCGTCCGCCTGCGAGGTCGACGAGGTGCTCGAGCTGCGGCTCAGCGACCTGCGCGCCGCGCGCACCCGCCGCCGGCTGCTGCATCGGGGGATCCCGTTTCGCAGCGACGTCTACGACGTCAGCGAGCAGGCCATCATCTGGGGCGCGACGGCGCGGATCGTCGGCGACCTGCTCGGCCGCGTCGATCCCGTGCTCGACGGAGCGAGCGTCTAGGTGGAAGGCGGGATCGAGCGCGAGCAGCTGCTTGGCGAGCTGCGCTCGCGCGTCGCCGACGAGCGCGTGATCGCCGCCGTCGCCGCGGTGCCGCGCGAGCTGTTCATCGCGCCCGCGCTGCAGCGCTTCGCCTACGTCGACCGGCCGCTGCCGATCGGCGGCGGGCAGACGATCTCCCAGCCGTCGCTCGTGGCGCACATGTGCGAGCTGCTCGAGCTGTCCGCCGACGACGTCGTGCTCGACGTCGGGACCGGATCGGGCTACCACGCGGCGCTGCTGTCGCGGCTGTGCCGGCACGTGTACGGCGTCGAGCTCGACGTCGAGCTCGCCGAGCAGGCCGCCCGCTCGCTCGAGCTGGCGGGGATCGAGAACGTCACCGTGGTGGCGGGCGACGGCGGCGCCGGACTGCCGGAGCACGCGCCGTTCGACGCGATCAACGTCGCCGCGACGGCGACCGGGGAGGTGCCCGCGCCGCTCGAGGAACAGCTCGCGATCGGCGGCCGGCTGATCGCGCCGGTCGCCCGCGACGGCCAGGAGCAACTCGTGCTCGGGCGTCGCCGGCCGGGTGGCGTCGAGCGCACGCTGCTGGACCCCGTGCGCTTCGTCCCGCTGCGCTGAGCGACGGGCCGACCTTTCTCGATCCGAACCTCGACGTTGGTCGGGGGACAAGCGTCCGCCGTGAGAGCAAGACTGCCGCATGCACTCGAAGACGCCGTCGGATGCGCAGACGCAGCCCGGGTCGGCCGCCGCGGACTCGCTGGCGCCGGTCATCCGGCTGCTCCCGATCCGCACGCTCGTCGTCAGCCCCGATCTGACGTATCGCGACCGGGCGCGGACGGTGCTGTGCGAGCTGGGTCCCGTCAGCTTCGCCGTCACCTCGCTGTTCCAGCCAGACGACGTCGCGAGCCTGCTGCAGGACGAGGACGCCGACGTCCTGCTGCTCGACGCGACCGGCTGTGAGACCGCCGCGCGGAAGGTCATCGAGACGCTCGCCGGCTCCGCGCCGCGGACGGGGATCGTCGTCGTGTGCCACCACTGCACCGAGGCCGCGCGCGAGCTGCGCGCGCTGCCGAAGTGGGGCTGGACGCAGGATCTGCGCGCCGGGGTCGAGCTGGCGTACCGCGAGGGCAATCCGCTGTGCTCGGGCGCGCTCAGGTCGCTGCGCCGCCGGTCGCGGGGCGAGCGCACGGCGGGGCCGCTACCGGCGAGCCGATAGCGCGCCGCCGGCGCGGATCTCAGATCGCGAGGAGCGTGTCGATCGCCGTCCGCGCCGCGACGACCCACGCGTCCCGCTCGGCCGGGTCGGCGTCGACGATCGCGCACGGGATCCTGTTGAGCTCGCAGCTGCGCTGCAGCTCCGCGACCGCGCTCTGCAGCGTCGCGGCGTTCACCGTCCCGGTGGCCTCGTAGACGACCCCGCGGACCGTCGTGTCGATCGTCTTGGAGAGCATCATCTGCAGCCGCGGCCCGTGCAGCGCGGCGACCTGCTCGGCGCTCCCGGCGGCGGTTGCGAGCGCCCAGACGAGGATCGTGACGTTCTCGAGCGCGTAGCGCAGCGTCCCGACGACGTCCGGGTCGCCGATCCAGCACTCCGCGCCGACTTCTTCGATCGCGGCGCGATGGCATTCGTCGCGCGTCACCGCGCGCACCGCGTGCCCGTCGGCGACGAGGTTCTCGGCGAGGGCGAGGCCACGGCAGCCGCCGCCGATCAGGAGCACGCGCATCGAGGCGCACGCTAGCGTCCGCCGCGAGCTGGACTTCGACCTCTCGATCCTCGCGACCTCACGAACCTCAGGCGGCGAGCGTTCTATCCCCGTGACAAGCGCCCGCCTACCGCCCTTCCAGCGCTTCCTCGACAGATACCGCGAGGACGTCCTGCGCTTTCTCGTCGCGTCGGTCGGGCGCGACGACGCCGACGACGCGTTCCAGGAGACGTTCCTCTCCGCGCTGCGCGCCTACCCGCGCCTGCGCGCGGACTCCAACCTGCGCGGCTGGGTGCTGACGATCGCTCGCAACAAGGCGCTCGACGTGCACCGCGCACGCGGGCGCAGCCCCGTCCCGGTCGCGGAGATCCACGATCGGCCGGCCGCGCGGGCGGCGGCGGCGGCGAACGCCACAGACGCACGCGACCACTGGGAGCGCGTGCGCGCGCTCCCCGGCCGCCAGCGCGAGGTGCTCACCCTGCGCTACGGCGCGGACCTGACCCACGCCGAGATCGCCGGCGCGCTCGGCTGCAGCGAGCAGGCCGCGCGGCGCGCCGCCGCGGACGGCCTGAAGACCCTGCGAAAGGAGCTTGACGATGTCCCTGCCAGCGCCTGACCTGCATCCCGGCGAAGCCGCCGCGCTCGCCGCGCGCACCGCCGCCCGCGCCGCCGACGAGGGCATCGCGGAGATCGCCTACGCCCGCGTCGACAGCCCGGTCGGCCAGCTCGTCGTCGTCGCCACGCGGCGCGGCCTGGCGCGGATCGCCTACGAGCTCGAGAACGGCGGCCTGGACGCCATCCTCGACGACGTCGCGCTGCGCCTGTCGCCGGCGATCGTCGAGGCGCCCGCCCGGCTGGACCCGCTCCGCCGCGAGCTCGACGAGTACTTCGACGGCCGCCGCCGCCACTTCGACGTGCAGCTGGACTGGGCGCTGACGCGCTCGGGCTTCGGTCAGCGCGTGCTGCAGCAGTGCGCGCAGATCCCGTTCGGCGCGACGAGCACCTACAAGCAGATGGCGATCGCGGCGGGCTCACCGAAGGCGTTTCGCGCCGCCGGCGGAGCGCTCGGCTCCAACCCGCTCCCGATCGTCGTCCCGTGCCACCGCGTGCTCGCCAGCAGCGGGGCACTGGGCGGCTACACCGGCGGGCTGGAGCGCAAGCGCCTGCTGCTGTCGATCGAGGGCGTGTGACGCCGACCGGAGGTCGTCGGCTGCGGCGACCGCAGGGCGACTAGTCTCCGACGCATGACCGTCGACCCGAATCAGCACGACGTCTTCGTCCTGCGCCAGAAGATCAAGCTCGTCATCAACCAGTACGAGTTCTTCCTGCCCGACGGCGACGGCCCCGGCGAGCCGATCTGCTTCGTCGAGCAGAAGCGCTTCAAGTTCAAGGAGGACATCCGCTTCTACCTCGACGAGGCCAAGACGACCGAGCTGCTGCGCATCAAGGCCCGCCAGCGCTTCGATCCGCGCGCGACATACGACATCACCGACGAGGCGGGGACGAAGATCGGCGAGATCTCCAAGGTCTTCGGCGCCAGCCTGCTGCGTTCGACGTTCCGGATCAGCGACGCGAACGGGCAGGAGCTGTTCATCTCGACCGAGAAGAAGCTCTGGGTCGCGCTGATCCGGCGCGCCATCGGGTTCATCCCCTATGTCGAGAACGTCGCCGACTGGCTGCCGATCCCGTACCACTTCGTCTTCAAGCGCGGCGACGAGGTGCTCGGCGAGAACACGCGCCAGCTCGGCAAGCTGCGCGACGTCTACACGATCGACGTCAGCGCTGACAGCCCACGCACGATCGACCGGCGCCTCGTCCTCGCGCTGGCCGTCGGGCAGGACGCGCTGCAGGCGCGGTAGCGCGGACTCGCTAGCCTGAGGCGATGGACAACGTCCGTTCTGACGCCTACGGCCGCGTCGTCAACACCCTCGCGCAGAGCGGCTCGGGCGAGCTCAGCGCCGACGAGCAGCAGACGATCCGCACCGCCGCCGACGCGCTGCTCTTCGACGGCGACGGCTACGACGAGCTCGCCGCCGTCGAGGATCTCGTCCAGCAGCTCGTCGACGCCGAGCGCTGGTCGGCCGAGCGTGCGCGCCGGCTCGTAGACGACGTCGCCGCCTGCGGTCCGTCGGCCGGCGTGCGCTGAAGGCGCGGCGCCGGCCAGCCGCCCGCTACGCCTCTCGCTGTTGCGGACCGAGCGCTGCGGGGAGCTCGTGGCGCGAGCGCACGTCGAGCTTGCGATACGCGTTGCCGAGATGCCACTCGACGGCCTTGCGCGTGACGAACAGCGCCTCGGCGATCTGGCGGTTGCTGAGGCCCTCGATCGCCAGCGCGACGACGCGCCGCTCGCTCGGGCTCAGCGCGTCCGCGCCGCGCCGGGCAGCTCGCCGCGCGCGCGTGCCGGCCACCTCGAGCTCCTCGAGCGCGCGCTCCTCGGCCAGCCGCGCGCCGCAGGCGCGCGCCAGCTCGAGCGCCTCGCCGAGCGCCCGCCCCGCATCCGAGCGGCGGCCCGCTCGGCGCAGCACGGTGCCGAGCTGAAGCTGCGCGCGACAGTGCTCCAAGCGCGCCTCCGACGGGGCGACGGTCGCGACGGCGTCCTGCAGATGGGCGATCGGGCGCTCGAGATCGCCCTGCGCCTCGGCGTGCGCCAGCGCGCGCAGCGCGACCGAGATCGTGCGCGGCGCGCCGTAGGCGCGCGCCAGCTCGAGCTCCTCAGCCGCCAGGGCGAGCGCCTCGTCGGTCCGGCCGAGGCTGACGAGCGCGTAGGCCGACGCCGAGCGCCAGCCGGCGAAGCAGGCGGGGTTGACGATGCCGGCGACGCTCTCCCGCCAGGCCTCGAAGTGCGCGAGCGCATCGCTCTCGCGACGCTCGACGAGCGCCAGGCGGCCGAGCGCCTCGTGCCACGGCGCGAGCGTCGCCCAGTTCGCATCCGCCGGCGGGTCGTGACGTGCGGCGCAGGTCAGCGCAGCGTCGATCTCGCCGCGGTCGAGCAGCACGCCGACGAGGACGCCGTGCGCGGCCGACAGAAGCTGGCGCCAGCCGTAGCGCTCGGCGCCGACCGCCTGCTCAGCGTCGGCGAGGGCTTCTGCGAGGCGACCCTCGTACCAGCGCGACGCGCCGCGGCAGACGCTCGCGGTCGCGAGCGCCACCATCGATCCCTGTACGGGCGACCGGGTCATCGCCGCGGTCAGCACGCGATCGTTGCAGGCCAGCTCGTCGGCGGACGTCAGCGCGAGGCTGATCCCGAAGAGCACGGCCCCGCCGACGGCCTGGTCAGACAGCGCGACGTCACCCGCCAGCGCGCGCCGCGCAAGCGCGACGACCTCGTCGCGCGGCGCGCCGCGCATCGCCTCGTGCATGCAGTGCATCGCGAGCAGCGCCCGCTGCGGCGGGCCCGTCGCGTCCGACTCGTCAGCGGCGACCGACTCGCGAGCGGGCTCCAGCAGCCTCGAGCGGCGCTGCGGGTCGAGCACGCCGAGCGCGCCGGCGTCGGCTCGCGCCTGCGCCGTGATGTGCGGCTCGGCCTCGGCGCCGGCGGCCTCGTCGAAGGCCAGCAGGGCCTCTGCGTGTCGGCCGCAGGCCGCGAGCGTGCGGCCGAGCACGAGCAGCGTCTGCGCGCGGTCGGCGTCGTCGCGAGCGAGCTCGAGCGCCTCCTCGAGGCGCTCGATCGCGCGCGGCAGGCCGGTCGCGCCCTCGCTGACGCCGAGCTGGCGCAGCAGGGCGCCGCGCGCGGCTGCGCTGGGCGGCTCGTCGAGCGCGCGCCGCAGATAGCTCGCCGCCGACTCCGGCGCGCCGAGCGTCAGCGCGCGGCTCGCGGCCGCGCTGAGCACCTCGACGATCCAGGCCTCGCCGGTGCGCGTGCTCGGCAGCAGGTGGGCGGCGATGCGCTCGGGCGCGACGTCCTCGTCGCGCAGGATCTGCGCTGCACGCCGATGCAGCGCGGCGCGCTCGGCAGTGCCGACGTCGGCATAGACCGCGGACGCCAGCAGCGGGTGCGCGAAGCGCAGCACGCCGCTGTCGACGGGGCGCAGGATGTCCGACGCAGCGAGCGCGTCGGCGGCGGCCGCGACGCGGTCGGGCTCGCGAGCGGTCAGCGCGGCGACGCGGCGCAGCTGGGCGTCGTCGCCGAGCACCGCAACCGCGCGCGCGACGCCCGCGGCGTCGTCGGACAGCCGCATGAGCCGCACCGCGACCGCGCGCAGCACCGCCTCCGGCGCGAGCGTGCCGATTCGCGCCGCGTTCTGGGGCGTCGGCTTCCAGCCCTCCGCCTCGACGGCGCCGACGAGCTCGCCGAGCAGGAAGACGTTGCCCTCGGTCATCCGCCAGCAGGCGTCGGCGAACGCCTCGTCGGCGTCGGGCAATGCGGCGAGAACCAGCTGCCGCCCGCCGTCGCGCGACAGCGCCGCCGGCCGCACGAGGCGGCTGGAGACATGGGCGGCGACCTGGCCGAGCAGGTCGTCGGGAGCGCCCGGCTCGCCGAGCCGGCGGGCGACGACGATCGACACCGCCATCTCGTCGAGGCGCTGCAGGAGGTAGAGCACGAGCCGCAGTGACGCGCGGTCGGCCCAATGGCCGTCGTCGATCGCGATCAGCACCGGCCCGGTCTCGGCGAGGTTCGTCAACAGCCAGAACAGGCCGTGCATCACGGGGTAGGAACGGTCCTCGGCCTCGTCGCCGCCCCAGCTCGTGGGGCGCTCGAGCAGCGGTCCTGCGAGCGCCGCCGAGCCCGCCAGCAGGCGGTCGCGGGTCTCGTCGTCGGCGCCCGCAAGCAGCGGCTCGAAGAGCTGCAGCGCGATCCCGAACGCGAAGTCGCTCTCGAGCTCTGAGGCGCGGGCGCGCATGACCGTCATGCCGCCGGCGCGGGCGCGCGCGACGGCGGCGTCGAGCAGCGCGGACTTGCCGATCCCGGCGTGGCCCTCGACGAGCAGCAGCCCCCCGGTCGCCGCGCGGGCGGCGGCCAGCAGCTCGTCCACCGCACGCAACTCCGCCTCCCGCTCGAGAAGGCCGTCAGACCCCGCTCTTGCTCTGGCGACTGGTGCGGGCTTCGTCAAAAGACTGGGGAGCTGCCCTAGTGTGCGCGGCCGAGCGACCGACTAAAAAGAGACTAGCGATTGACCCGGAAGGTCGATCGAGGCGCACGACACGGACGTCGACGGAGCGCAGAGCATCGTACGCGGACTTGCACGGAGGCTCATTGACCCGGGACCGGAGGTCCCGGGTCCGCGTGCTTCGAGCGGTCGTCACGCCTCCCGGGTGGGGGCCCACTGCGCCTCGGCGAGGTCGCCGTCGGGCATTCCCTCGGGCACCGGGACTCCGGGCGTGTCGCGCAGGTACCACTCGGCGTCCAGAGCCGCCTGCGTACCCGAGCCCGCCGCCGTCACCGCCTGGCGGTACGTGTGGTCGACGACGTCGCCGGCGGCGAAGACGCCCGGCTTGCGCGTGCGCGTCGAGCGCCCCTCCGTGATCACGTAGCCCTCGTCGTCGAGGTCGACCTGCCCCTCGACGAGGTGTGACTGCGGCTCGTGGCCGATCGCGATGAACGCGCCGGCGACCGCCACCTCGCGCTCTTCGTCGGTCTCGGTGTTGCGCAGCCGCGCGATCTCGAGCCCGCCCTTCTCGCCGGCGTGGAACTGCTCGACCGTGTACGGCGTCAGCCACTCGATGTTCCCGACCGAGCGGGCGCGCTCGAGCATGATCTTCGACGCGCGGAACTCGTCGCGGCGGTGGACGATCACGACCGTCGAGGCGAACTTCGACAGGAAGATCGCCTCCTCCATCGCGCTGTCGCCGCCGCCGACGATCATCGTCGGCTTCTGCTTGAAGAACGCGGCGTCGCAGGTTGCGCAGTACGACACGCCGCGACCGCTGAGCTCTTCCTCGCCGCTCACCTCGAGCTTCTTGTGCTCGGCGCCCATCGCGAGGATGACGGTGCGCGCGCGGTACTCGTCCTTGCCGACGCAGACCTTGTGGACGCCGCCGCGCTCGTCGGAGAGCTCGACCTTCGTCGCCTGGTCGGTGACGAAGCGCGTCCCGAAGCGCTCGGCCTGGTCGCGGAACCTCTGCATGAGCTCCGGCCCCTCGATGCCCTCTGGAAAGCCCGGGTAGTTCTCGACGTCCGTCGTCTGCTGCAGCAGCCCGCCCCAGAGGAAGCCCTCGATCACGAGCGGCTCGAGGTTCGCGCGCGACGTGTACAGCGCCGCGGTGTAGCCGGCCGGGCCGGAGCCGACGATGATGACGTTCTCGATGATGTCAGGGCTGGGACTGGTCACTTCACAAACTGTAGTGATAGCCGAAGGGCGTCACGCGCCCGCTGCGGCCGGCACCTCGCCGCGCGGACGCTCCTCGCGCCAGCGCGCGACCGTGCGGCGCAGCTGGAAGTAGGCGATCGCGCCGGGGATCGTCGGCAGCCAGAACGTGAACACCCGATAGGCCAGCACCGCCGGCACGACGAGCGACAGCGGCACGCCGAAGGCTGCGAACGCGGCGATCATCCCGCCGTCGACGCCGCCGATGCCGCCCGGTAGCGGCAGCAGGTTGCCGAGGAAGCCGACGAAGTAGCCCATGATGACGACGGCCAGCGGCGGCGCATCGCCGAACGCGTGAAAGCACGCCCACAGGACGGCGACGTTGAAGCCCCAGTAGGCGACCGCGCCCAGCAGCGCCGGGTCGCGCTCGCGCACATGGGCGAGCGCCTCGCGGATGCCGGCCGAGAAGGCGGCGGGCGCGTTCGCCAAGCGCTGGGCGACACGCGCCAGGCGGCCGCCGCGGGTCGCGAAGCCCTCCAGGCGCCGCTGCAGGTCCGGCGGCACGCGCCCCAGGCCGAGCGCGAGCATGATCGCGAGCAGGCCGAAGAGCGCCGGGATGACGGTGATCGCGAACGGGCCGGGCCCCGCCAGCAGGTCGAAGTACAGCCCGAAGCCGCAGACCACGAGCGCCGCCATGTAGACCGCGTAGGTGAGGATCAAGAAGGCGAGCGTCTTGTCGGCGACCTTGCGGCGCGGCATTCCCGCCCGCCGAAGCGCCCACGCCGTCAGCGCGATGCCGCCGGCGCCGCCCGCCGCGAACAGGCGCGTGGCCGCCAGCGCCGCCATCGTGATCTGGTAGCTCGCACGCCAGTCGATCCGCGCGCCGGCCCGTGTCCCGCCACGCACGAAGATGCCCTGGAACATCATCACATAGCCGCCGAACGACGCGACCGTGAGGACGAACGCGACCGCGAGCCAGCGCCGGTCGCCCTCGCCGACCTGCTCGCTCTGCTCCTTGAGGTTGGCGAGCTGCGGCAGGACGAAGTACAGAAACGCCGTGGCGAAGATCACGAAGAAGATGCCGAGCACGAGCCGCCGCCGCGTGATCTGCACGCGCGGCATCGCCTCGTCGAGGTCATCCTCCTCGTCGGGTTCCGGTGGATCGACCTCCGGGGGCTTGACCGTCGTGTCCATCGTCCTCGTTCCGCGCGCGAGCCAGGGCGAGTATAGGTAGACGCTCAGACCGAACGGAAGCGTTTCTGGCGTCTGCTATGGCACGCGCGCGGCGGCGTGCTCGACGAGTGCCGCGATCAGCCGGCTCGTCTCGTCGGCCTCCGGATGCCATTGGACGCCGAGCGCGAAGTCGTTGCCGGGCAGCTCGAGCGCCTCCGGCAGCTCGTCGAGGACCGCCCAGCCCGTCACGACGAGGCCGTCGCCGATGCGGTCGACGCCCTGATGGTGGTGGGACTTCGTCGCGTGCAGCTCCTCTCCGGCGGCGCGGGCGGCAAGCGAGTCCGACGCCAGGCGCACGTCGTGGTCGACACCCTCGAAGCTGCCCAGCACGCGGCGGTGCTCATCGTGGCCGAGCAGCTCGGGCAGGTCCTGGTGAAGCGTGCCGCCGCGGGCGACGTTCATCACCTGCATGCCGCGGCAGATTCCGAGCACCGGCATGTCGCGGTCCAGCGCGCGGCGCACCAGCGCGACCTCGAAGGCGTCGCGCTCGGGGACGCTGCCGATCGTCTTCGGATGCGGCTGCGCGCCGTAGGCCGCCGGGTCGATGTCGGCGCCGCCCGCGAGCATCAGCCCGTCGATGCGGTCAAGCGCCTCGTCGGGATCCTCGACGATCGCCCGGTCCGGTGCGAGCAGCAGGGCCAGGGCGCCGGCGCGGTTGACGGCATCGACGTAGTTGCGCGGCAGCAGGAACGCGTCCAGGTCCCAAGCGCCCCAGCGCGCGCGCTCGAGCGGTGTGCAGATGCCGATCGCCGGACGGGCCACCCGTGGAAGGTAGCTTCTGCGCGTGTACGAGACCGCCGCGGCGGCGCAGACGTCCCCGCGCGCGATCGGAAAGCAGATCGCAGCCGCATGAATAGAATGCCCGCCCCTTGACTCCCGCAGCTCCCCGAACCCGTCGCCGCGTCTTCGCGCTCACGCTGCTCGCGGCGCTGACGGCCGCGCTGGTGCTCGCCGCGGGCGCGTCAGCGGACCTCCTGACGCCGGAATCCGGCGGCGGATCGGTGAACGCGGAGAACGTCGACACGCTCTACAAGCTCGTCCTCGCGGTCGCCGTCGTCGTCTTCGTCGGCGTCGAGGGCGTGCTGCTCTACTCGCTGATCAGGTTCCGCGCCCGCAAGGACGCCGTGCCAGCGCAGATCCGCGGCAACACGCGCCTGGAGATCGGCTGGACGCTCGGCGCCGCCGGGATCCTCGTCATCCTCGCCATCGTGACGTTCGTGATGCTCGACGACATCCGCAACCCGCCGAACTCCGACGCCGACGGCTTCCCGACGCAGCGGATCGCCAACGTCGAGAACGCCACCGCCTACCAGCCGCGCCCGCCGAACGGCAGGGCGTTGAACATCGAGGTCAACGGTCAGCGCTACATCTGGCGCTACACGTATCCCGACGCCGACGACAACGTCCTCAACAACGTCTTCAACTACGAGACCCTCGTCGTCCCCACCAAGACGACGATCACGCTGACGATCAAGGCGCAGGACGTCGTGCACTCGTGGTGGATCCCGGACCTGGGCGGCAAGGCCGATGCCGTGCCGGGCCACACGAACTTCACCTGGTTCAAGGTGCAGCGGCCGGGCTCGTTCCGCGGCCAGTGCGCGGAGCTGTGCGGGCGCAACCACGCCGACATGGTCGCGACGGTCGTCGCCGTCGAGCCGGCCGAGTTCAAGAGCTGGCTCGCGAGCAAGAAGCGCGAGATCGACGCGAACAACAAGGCGGCGCAGCAGCGTCGCGAGGAGGAGTCCGAGGAGCTCCGGGAAGGCGCGAACCCGCGCGGAAGCGGCAACGCCGAGACCGCCGAGGGCGAGTAGCAGCCATGGCAGCCACAGACAGAGCCCTCGCGGTCCCCGAGATCACCGCACACAGCGTCGACCCGCAGTCGCGCGGGTGGGTCTCGTGGGTCACGACGACCGACCACAAGCGGATCGGGATCCTCTACCTCGTCACGACGTTCGCCTTCTTCATCCTGGGCGGCGTCGAGGCGCTGCTCATGCGCGTGCAGCTCGGCACGCCGGACAACACGTTCCTGACGCCGTCGACGTACAACGCGCTCTTCACGCTGCACGGCACGACGATGATCTTCCTGTTCGTCGTGCCGATCATGGCCGGCTTCGGCAACTACTTCCTGCCGCTGATGATCGGCGCCCGCGACATGGCGTTCCCGAAGCTCAACGCGCTGTCCTACTGGCTGCTGCTGTTCGGCGGGATCGTCTTCTACGCCTCGCTGTTCTTCTCACCGCCGGAGGCCGGCTGGACGTCCTATGCGCCGCTGTCGCTCGAGGCGTACTCCGAGAGCGGCGGCATCGACGCCTGGATCTTCCTGATCCACCTGACCGGCATCTCGTCGCTGATCGGCGCGGTCAACTTCTACGCGACGATCGCCAACATGCGCGCGCCCGGCATGGGCTGGGGCCGCCTGCCGCTGTTCGTCTGGACGCTGCTCGTCTACGCGATCCTGCTGATCCTCGCGCTGCCCGTGATCGCCGGGGCGGTGACGCTGCTGCTCACCGACCGCCACTTCGGCACGGGCTTCTTCGACCAGGGCCAGGGCGGTGATCCGCTGCTGTGGCAGCACCTGTTCTGGTTCTTCGGCCACCCCGAGGTCTACATCATGATCCTGCCCGGCTTCGGGATCATCTCCGAGGTCCTGCCCGTCTTCGCGCGCAAGCCGATCTTCGGCTACAAGGCGATCGCCGCTGCGACCGTCGTGATCGCCTTCCTCGCGCTGCTCGTGTGGGCGCATCACATGTTCACGACGCCGAGCGCGACGATCGTGCTCGTCTTCTTCATGATCAGCTCCTTCTTGATCGCGATCCCGACGGGCGTGAAGATCTTCAACTGGGTCGCGACGCTGTGGCGCGGGACCGTCGAGTTCAAGACGCCGCTGATCTTCAGCGTCGGCTTCATCTCCGTGTTCCTGATCGGCGGGATCACGGGCGTGTTCCTCGCGGTCTTCCCGGTCGACTGGCAGCTGCACGACACGTACTTCGTCGTCGCCCACCTGCACTACGTGCTGGTCGGCGGCTCGGTCTTCGCGATCTTCGCCGGGATCTACTACTGGTTTCCGAAGATGACCGGCCGGATGCTGAGCGAGTCGATCGGCAAGTGGTCGTTTGCCTTCATGTACATCGGGATCAACGTGACGTTCCTGATCCAGCACTCGATCGGCCTGGAGGGCATGCCGCGGCGCGTCTACGAGTACCCCGACGTCGGCAACCTCGCGCTCTACAACCTCATCTCGACGATCGGCTCGTTCATGCTGGCGTTCGGCGTCGGGCTGACCGTGTACGCGGTCATCCGCGCCCTTCGAAACGGCGTCAAGGCGGGGCCCGACCCGTGGAAGGCGAACACGCTGGAGTGGTTCGTGCCCTCGCCGCCGCCCGTCAACAACTTCGACGTCATCCCGCGCGTGCGCTCGGTCGAGCCGATGAAGGACATCCGCCGGCAGGTGGCGCGCCAGTCCGAGCCGGCCGCCGATCTCAGCCCCGTCGCGGCCGGAACGCGGGACTAGCGGGCACTGGATGGAGGCCTCCCAGGCAGTCGTCGCGCCCGTCCAGGCGCGCTGGCGTCAGGTCGCCGCCGACTACGTCGCGCTGACGAAGCCGAAGGTGCAGTCGCTGCTGCTGCTCACGACGGTCTGCACGATGGAGATCGCCGGCGATCCGTCGCTGTCCTTGATCGCGCTGACGGTGATCGGCGGCTACCTGGCGGCCGGCGGCGCCGGCGCCGTCAACCACTGGTACGACCGCGACATCGACAAGCTGATGGCGCGCACCGCCAACCGGCCGGTGCCGGCGGGGCGGGTGTCACCGCGGGCCGCGCTGATCTACGGCTGCGTGCTCGCGCTGCTGTCGTTCGTGCTGTTGACGGCGACCGTCAACGTCCTGGCCGCCTCGCTGGCGTTCTCGGGCTTCCTCGGCTACGTCTTCGTCTACACCGTCTGGCTCAAGCGCCGCACGCCGCAGAACATCGTCATCGGCGGCGCGGCAGGTGCCGTCCCGCCGCTCGTCGGCTGGGCGGCGGTGACCGGCGGCCTCGGCGGCATGCCGCTGTATCTCTTCGCGATCGTCTTCTTCTGGACGCCGCCGCACTTCTGGGCGCTCTCGCTGCTGATGAAGAAGGAGTACGAGCGCGTCGGCGTTCCGATGCTGCCCGTCGTGCGCGGCGAGCAGGAGACGCGCAAGCAGATCCTGCTCTACGCCGTGCTGCTGTGGGCGGTCACGCAGCTGCCGTTCTGCGCGGGCGGCCTCGGTGCGGTCTACCTCGTCTCCTCGCTCGTGCTGGGCGGGCTGTTCATCGCGGGCGCAGTCCTCCTGTACCGCCGTGCCGACCGCCGCAGCGCGCTGCGGCTGTACCTCTTCTCGCTCGCGTACCTCGCGCTGCTGTTCGGCGCGATGGTGCTCGACGTCAAGCTGCAGTGAACGACTAGGCTCCGGTGCCGGATGGACCAGAAACTCGCCCGCAAGAACCTCCGCTCCGGCCTTCTCGCCGCCGTCGTCTGCTTCTTCATGTTCGGCATGACGTTCGTCGCCTCCGCGATCTACGTCTCCTAGCGCCGCGTGAGCACGCTCGAGCCCCAGCCGCCGCCGCCCGGAGAGGAGATCCACCTCCCGGGCGCGAGCCTGCAGCCGGTCCTGCTGGCGTTCGGCATCACGCTGACCCTCGTTGGCGTGACGCTCGGCCGCTTCGTGCTCTTCTCCGGCCTGATCCTGTCGGTCTGGGTGATCGTCCGCTGGATCGCGGACGCGCGGCGCGAGATGCGCGCGCTGCCCGAAGACCTCAGCGAGCACTAGACCTCCGGACGGGCTTTGTTGGTGGCGCCTGCCATCGCGAAAGCGTCGTTTGAGCGGCAACGCGCCAGATAGCGCCGCGCGCTCATCCCCTCTCGGGTAGACGGACGTACTACTGTCCATGGAGATTCCGATTCAACGTCCTGCCACGGTCCGTCACCGGACGAGCCTGTTCCGCGATGCCGTAGCGATCGTGGAGACGGAATACGGCTCCGATCTGTCGCTCGACGAGATCGCCCGACGCGTCGCTTCCTCGCGGCGCCAACTGCAGCGCTCCTACGCCGAGATCGGCAACACGACGTTCCGCGAGCATCTCACGGCCGTCCGCATGGAGCGCGCAGCAGAGCTGCTCGAGACACGCGGGTTGACCGTGCGTGAGGTGGCGCAGCGGGTGGGCTACCGCCAGCCCGCGCAGTTCGCCAAGGCGTTTCGCCGCCACCACGGGCTGGCGCCCTCCGCGTTTCGCGACACACGCCGCTTTCGCGGGGCCGCAGCGATCGCCGCCTGAGCCTCCCTGCACGCCCTGACGGCGGCCTTCGAGCCGCCGTCGAGCGTCGCTGCGCCGGGCGTTGCGGTACCTGATCGCGTTCCTCGTGCGCACCCCATAGGATGCCGGGCCGCATGAGGCGGGAACGCAGCCGTGACGAGAAGACGCCGGTCCTGTGGATGGTCATCCACGGCCTGATCGCGTCGGCGATCGGCATCGGCGTGGGACTGGCGATCGAGTGGTTCCCGGAGCAGGCCTCGACGCAGGCCGATCCGATCGACCACCTCTACGACGTCCTGATCTGGACCTCGGTGCCGGTGTTCGTGACCGTCACGATCATCGTGCTGTTCAGCGTGCGCAACTTCAAGATGCGCCCCGGCGAGGAGCAGCTCGACGGTCCGCCGATCCACGGCAACACGCGCCTGGAGGTCATCTGGACCGCGCTCCCCGCGATCGTCCTCGTCGTCCTGTGCTCGTACGCCTGGATCGTCCTGACCGACATCGAGGAGGCGCAGGCCAACGAGATGCGGATCAACGTCGTCGGCCAGCAGTTCGCCTGGACGTTCGAGTACCCGCAGGCCGGCGGCAAGCCGATCAAGTCGACGCAGCTGTACCTGCCCGTGGATCGGCCCGTGCGCTTCTACGTCAAGGCGCTGGACGTCATCCACGACTTCTGGGTTCCGGCATTCCGCATGAAGATCGATGCCGTTCCCGGCATCGAGACGAGATACCGGGTGACGCCGAACAGGCTCGGCACCTATCCCGTCGTCTGCGCGGAGCTCTGCGGCCTCGGCCACTCCGTCATGCGCGCGACGACGCGCGTCGTGACGCCGGCCGAGTTCAACGCGTGGATCGCCGAGCGGAAGGCGCCGGTCGCGGCGACCGCCGACGGCGAGATCGACGGCAAGACGCTCTTCACCGAGGGCAACGGCGCCGCCACGGCCTGCAGCGCCTGCCACACGCTCGCCGACGCGGGCTCGCAGAGCCAGACCGGTCCCGATCTCGACGAGGCGCTCGCGGGCGAGGACGCGGAAGCGATCAGGCAGGGCATCGTCGCGCCCGATGCCGAGATCACGGAGGGCTTCCAGGCGGGGATCATGCCGAAGAACTACGGCGATACGCTCTCCGACAAGGAGCTCGACGCTCTCGTGAAGTACCTCGCCGAGGTCGCCGGCAAGTGAGCACGACGATGGAAAGGAAGCGCTAGATGGTCGCCAGGCTGCGCGGACCCGGAATGATCAGGGCCGCTCTGGGCACCGCGCTCGGGATCGCGGTCTCGTACGTGATCATCTTCATCATGCGGTCCTGGTACGACCTGGACCCGGTGCTCGACGGCTTCGCGGTGCTCGAGCTCTCCCTGTTCCTCGCGCCGATCGGCTTCCTGATCGGGCTTGGCGCGTTCGACTACTGGTTCCACTACATGTCGGGGCGTCCGACACGGCCGGAGGATCACTCGGGCCACGGCGCGAAGACGTGGCGCGACTACTTCCGCGTCAATACCGACCACAAGGTCATCGGCATCCAGTACGTCGTGACCTCGTTCTTCTTCTTCTTCGTCGGCGGGCTGTTCGCGATGCTGATGCGCGCCGAGCTCGCCCAGCCCGGGCGCCAGTTCGTCGACCCGAACACGTTCAACGGCCTGTTCAGCGTCCACGCGTCGCTGCTGATCTTCCTGTTCATCATCCCGGTCTTCGCCGGCCTGGCGAACTACGTGCTGCCGCTGATGATCGGCGCGCCGGACATGATCTTCCCGCGCCTGAACGCGCTGTCGTTCTGGATGCTGCCGCTCGCCGGGATCATGATGCTGATGTCGTTCGCGGCGCCGGGCGGCTCGTTCGCGAGCGGATGGACGGCGTACGCCCCGCTCTCTGTGACAGCGCCCGAAGGGCAGGTCTTCTTCACGATCGGCGTGCAGTTCGCCGGCGCGTCCTCGATCGCGACGGCGCTGAACTTCCTGGCGACGATCATCACGATGCGCGCGCCCGGGATGAGCTTCTTCCGGATGCCGCTGCTCGTGTGGGCGAACTTCTCGACGTCGCTGCTCGTCGTCATCGCGACGCCGTTCATCGCCGTCTCGCAGTTCATGGTCCTGTTCGACCGCTCGCTGGGCTTCAACTTCTTCGATCCCGTCGACGGCGGCGACGTGCTGATGTACCAGCACATCTTCTGGTTCTACTCGCATCCGGCGGTCTACATCATGATGCTGCCCGGGTTCGGGATCATCTCGGAGATCATCGCCGTGAAGTCGCGAAAGCCGATCTTCGGCTACCGCATGATGGCCTTCTCCCTGCTGGCGATCGTCGTGCTGGGCTTCACGGTCTGGGCGCACCACATGTTCGTCTCCGGCATGCAGGACTGGATCCGCGTCCCGATGATGATCACGACGGCGATCATCGCGGTGCCGACCGGGATCAAGATCTTCTCCTGGCTGGCCACGCTGTGGCGCGGCGTGCTGCACCTCGACACGCCGATGCTGTTCGCACTGGGCTTCCTGTCGATGTTCACGCTCGGCGGGATCTCCGGCGTGATGCTCGCGATCATCCCGGTGACGATCCACGTCAGCGACACGTACTTCATCGTCGCCCACATCCACTACGTGCTGTTCGGCGGCTCGCTGCTGACGATCTTCGCCGGCGTGTACTACTGGTTCCCGAAGATGACGGGCCGGATGTACGACGAGCGCCTGGGCAAGCTGCACTTCTGGACGACGTTCATCTTCTTCAACGCGACCTTCGCCCCGATGCACATCATCGGCGTCCAGGGCATGCCGCGCCGGGTCGCCGACTACGCCGAGGAGTGGGCGGGCTGGAACCTGGCGATCTCGATCATGAGCTTCTTCCTCGGCGTCAGCGCGCTCATCTTCGCCTACAACATGATCGCGTCCTGGCGCGGCGGCCCGCGCGCGGAGTCCAACCCGTGGCGCGCGCTCACGATCGAGTGGCAGGTCTCCTCGCCGCCGCCGATCTTCAACTTCGACTCGCTGCCGACCGTCGTCGGGGGGCCGTACGAGTACGGCGTCCCGGGCGCCGTCCACGCCGTGTTCAAGGATGCCGAGGTTCCGCAGCCGGCCGGCGCGACCGCCTCGGGCGCGGGCCGTGGCCACGGCTCCGGTAGCGCCGAGGACAAGGAGTAGGCGCCGATGTCGAAGCACATCCTCGTGGTCGCCAACGAGACGATCGGCGGAGCAAAGCTGCTCGACGTCGTGCGCGAGCGCGCGCAGGAGCCCGACACGAGCTTCACCCTCGTCGTGCCGATGACGCGCCCGCGGTCGGGCTACGTGATCTACGACGACGCCGTGCGCGACGCGGCGCAGGTGCGCCTCGACCTCGCGCTGTCCTACCTGCGCGGTGAGGACATCGTCGCCGGGGGCGAGATCGGCGACGAGGACCCCTACACGGCGACGCTCGACGCGATCAGCGAGTACCGCCCCGACGAGGTCATCATCTCGACGCTGCCGCTGGCGTCGTCCGGCTGGCTGCGACGCGACCTCGTCGAGCGCATCCAGGACAGCTGCGACGTGCCGATCACGCACATCGTCTCCGACATCGACGCCGAGGGGCTGCCGTTCGAGGTGACGCTCGTCGTCGCCAACGTCACCGCCGGCCGCGGCACGCTGCGCGCTCGCATGAAGGAGATCGCGGCCGAGGCCGACGACATGCTCTTCATCGTCGTCGTGCCGCTGCAGGCGCATCGCGACGGGCGGGCGGCAGCGGTCGCGCGCGCGCGGCTGGGCAACACGCTCGACAGGATGCGCCGCGAGGGGCTGCTCGTCGCGGGGATGATCGGCGACCCCGACCCCTACACCGCGACGATGAACGCGTTGCAGTTCTACCGCGTCTCGCGGATCGTGATCTCGACGCTGCCGGTCACGCGCTCGGGCTGGATGCGCTCCAATCTCGTCGAGCGCCTGAGCAAGGCGACCAACATCGAGGTCGAGCACGTCATCGCCGAGCAGCAGGCGGAGGTGTCGGGCTGATGGAAGCCGGGAGCATCAGCGCGGGGATCGCGCTCGACCACCACGACGACCACCACGACGACCACCACGGGCCGCCGATGGCCAACCGCAGCTCGCGCGTCTCGCACGAGATCCTCGGGATGCTGCTTTTCATCATCTCCGAGATCATGGTCTTCGGGGCCTTCTTCACGGCGTACTTCTTCATCAGACTGGTCGCGGAAGGTCACCGGTGGTTCCCCTTCGAGGGCTTCGAGCTGCCTGTCGCGATCGCCGGCATGAACACCGCGATCCTGCTCAGCTCCTCGCTGACGATGCACTGGGCGCAGACGTCGATCAAGAACGGCAACCGCTTCGGACTGAAGGCCGGGATGCTGCTGACGTCGCTGCTCGGCCTGACGTTCCTCTTCATCCAGATCAACGAGTACGTCCACATCGGGTTCTCGCCGCAGGACCACGCGCAGGGCACGATCTTCTACGGGCTGACGGGCCTGCACGGCGCGCACGTGTTCGTCGGGCTGACGCTGCTCGTCATGGTCACGGTACGCGCGTTCCGCGGCCACTTCACCCCCGAGCACCATCACGGCGTCGAGGTCCCGGGCATCTACTGGCACTTCGTCGACGTGATGTGGATCGTCGTCTACACCGCGATCTACATCGTCTAGCCCGTTGCGCCCGCCGTGGGAGTCCGAGCAGGCGGCGTTCGCGTTCCTTCTGCGCGTGCTCGCGGTCTGTATCGCGATCGCGCTGCTCGCCGTCGTGCTGAAAGCGCTCTGACCAGCCCAACCGCGCTCGCTCCGCGGCCGCCGGGAGCCGGAGGCCGATCGGAGGAGCCCCAGCGGGTCGTCGCGAGCCGCGAGCTACTTGACGGTGAGCGTGCCCTCCATGCCACCCTCGCGATGCCCCGCGACCGTGCAGTAGTACTGGTACTCGCCCGGCTTCAGCGTCACGCTGATCGTCGAGACGCCGCCATCCTGCACCACCTCGCCCTTCTCGCTGACGCCGTTGCCCTCGAGCGCGATGTCGTGCGGGATCGAGGACGCGTTCTTGGACTCGATCTCGAGCGCGCCGGTGGGCGCCGTCGCCTGCTTGGTGACGTATGCCAGCTGGCCGTTGGGATCTGCGGGAATCGAGAGCGTGCCGTTCTTCGCCGCGACCGGCTTGCCGGCCCCGGCTGCCGGGATGGCCGTCGCGAGCTTGCCCGTGTCCTTGCCCGGCCGCGCTGCGACCGCGGCGACATATGCCGCGACATCGCTTGCGAGCTCGCCGGTGACGAGATCGCCCGGCATGTAGGCAGGGCTGTCCTTCGGCACGTCGGCGGGATAGGCGATCTGGTCGCGGACGACGCCCTGGATCGTGCCGCGCCCGAAGCCCTCGCTCAGCGCCTGGCGGAAGGACGCGTCCAGGTCCGGTCCCGTGACGCCCTTGGCGTTCGCGCGGGCGAGCACGTGACACGAGCTGCACTTCTGCGCGAAGGCCTTCTTACCGGCGATCAGGTTGGCGTTCTCGCTCACGCCCTCGCTACCACAGGCGCTCAGGCCGGCGGCCAGCAGCCCGCACGCGGCAACGCCCAGAAGTCTCGTCCTGACGGATGCATGGCTCATGCGAGCGCGGGAGTCTAATCAAGCCGCCTGGACCGTGTTCCGTACCGCCGCGCGCGCGCAAGCCCTGCTGGGCGGGCCCTGGCGGCGGCCGCTTGGCAGCGGGTCGGCTTGCTAGGGTGAGCGCCGTGGAAGCCCCTCAGCGCTACCGAATGCGCGCGCCCAAGAGCGGTCGCGAGATCATTCGCGAAGCCGAGCCGGGCCGCATCTACGTCGACAAGGAGACCGGCGAGGAGCTCGAGATCGTCGGCAAGGTGCTGCCGCTCGCGCCGTCGAAGTCGCGCCTGCCCTGGGCAGTCGAGAACCTGCGCTTCTGTCCCTGGTGCGACCAGCTCGCCCAGCGCGACCTCAACGACTGCCCGAACTGCGGGCGACGGATGGACCCGGTCAGCTGACCGACGGTCCGGGATGCGCCGTCAGCGCCCGCTGATCCTGCTCGCCGTCGTCGCGCTCGCCGGCGGGTCGAGCGCCTGCGGCTCGGACGACGAGCTGTCGATCGAGGTCCCCAGGACCTCGCCCGACCTCACGATCCCGACCGGTACGACCGACGCCCCGCCGGCCGCCACGACGACCGCCACGACCGAGACCACGACGGCGACGGGCCCGACGCCGCCCGTCACACCGCCCGCCGCCGCCGCACCGCCCGCCGCCACGCCGCCGGCGCCGCCACCGCCAGGATCGCCCAGCACCGGCGGCCAGGCGCCGCCGACGGGGCAGTCGACGACCGGCGGGGCGCAGGCCGGCGGCGGCGAGTTCGAGGACTTCTGCGCGCAGAACCCCGGCGCCTGCTGACCTGCCGAGGTGCTACCGCCTGGCGGCGCGTGCTTGCTTCGTCGGGTTCGTGATCAGCGTCGCGCTGTAGGTCAGGCGCGCCGTCTTGAAGAGGCAGGCGAACGGGACCGCGATGCGCGAGCCGAGAAGCGCCGACTGCGTCGACGTGTCCCCGCAGCTGTCCCTCGCGCGGCTCGCGCGCCATGACGTGTCAGCGCCCAGTCCGATCTGCAGGGCGGGCGCCCACGTCGGCACGGTGAGCCCGACGTACTGGCCCTTCTTGATCGGCAGCGATCGCTCGAGCGGGAATTGGACGACCTGGCCGAAGTAGTCGGTGAGCGTCTGCAGCGGCGCCTTGGCAACGACGCGCCGGACGAGCTTCTTCTGCGGTTCGAGCACGACGACCGTTGCCTGCGGCGCGCCGCCCAGGCGCTCCATGAAGAAGGCGGTCTGCTTCGGCCCGGGCTTCCCGAGGGCGATCGTCCAGGCGACGATGCGCCCGTCCTCGGGCGCTCGGTAGAGCCCACGATCCGGGCCGACCTTCGCCTGATAGCCGGTCGTGCGGCTGACGGCCTGGCAGTTCTCTGGGCAGGCGCCGCGGACGCGGTCGGCGAGCTGCCCCAGCTCGGCGATCTTCGCCGGGGACGCCGCGGGAAGCGCGAGCGCGGCGGCGACTGCCAGCCCGGCTGAGCGCAGGAGTACTCGTTGGCGTGTCATGCCCGCATTCAACACGAGCAGACGGTTGTTGTTGCGCGTCCGATCTCCGGCAAAGAAGTTGCGCGTGCAATATCATCGGCAGATCGCGGCGATCGAGGTCATCGGACTGGAGCGGGAGTTCAAGGGCGCCATCAAGGCCGTCGACGGCATCGATCTCGAGGTCGCGCGGGGCGAGGTCTTCGGCTTCCTGGGACCGAACGGCGCGGGCAAGACGACGACGGTGCGGATGCTCGTCACGCTTCTGCGCCCGACCGGCGGGCACGCGCGCGTCGCGGGCTTCGACGTCGCCGACCAGCCCGCGGAGGTTCGGCGCAGGATCGGCGTCGCCCTCCAGGATGCCGCCCTCGACCCGCTGATGACCGGCAGTGAGCTCATCGAGCTGCAGGCGACCTTGCACGGCATCGCGCCGCGCTCGGTCCGCGCGCGCGGCGCCGAGCTGATCGAGCGCGTCGGCCTCAGCCGGGCCGCCGGTCGACGCGTCGGCACGTACTCAGGCGGCATGCGACGGCGCCTCGACCTCGCGATGGCGCTCATCCACGAGCCCGAGGTGCTCTTCCTCGACGAGCCGACGACGGGCCTTGACCCGACGTCCCGGCTGACGCTGTGGGACGAGGTGCGCCGGCTGCGCGACGAGGGCACGACCGTCTTTCTCACGACCCAGTACCTCGAGGAGGCCGACCAGCTCGCCGACCGCCTGGGGATCATCGCGGCCGGGCGGATCGTCGCCGGCGGTACGCCGGCCGCCTTGAAGGCCGAGGTCGGCAGCCCGCATCTGGACCTCGTGCTGGCGGACCGTGCGGACCTCGAGCGAGCGCGCGAGGTCGTCGCGGCCTTCGGCGACCATCGCCCCGCGAGCGATGGCTGCCACCTGTCCGTCGGCCTCGCCCACGGCGCCGCTGACATCGCCCCGATCCTGCGCGCGCTCGACGACGCGGGCTTCGGCGTCGCAGAGCTCGAGCTCAAGCAGCCGACGCTCGACGATGTGTTCCTGGCAAAGACGGGCGAGCACCTCGAGGGCGCCGCGGAATCCGAGCCCGAGGCCGCGCCGGAGCTCGTGTGAGGGCGGCGTCCGTCGCGCTCGCCCGGCGCGCGCTGCGCAACTCCCTCCGCCGGCCGCAGTTCCTCGCCCCGCTCGTCCTGTTTCCGACGCTCTTTCTCGCCGTCAACGTCGGCGGCCTGGAGCAGACGACGTCGCTCGAGGGCTTCCCGCGCGTCGACGGCTTCCTGGACTTCCAGCTTGCCGCCGCGATCACGCAGTCGCTGCTGCTCGGCGGCGTCAGCGCCGGGATCGCGGCCGCGCTGGACATCGAGGGCGGCTTCTTCGACCGCCTCGTGGCCTGCCCGACGCCGCGCCTGGCGATCGTCCTCGGCCGCGTGCTCGCGGCGAGCGTCATCGCCGCGCTGCAGGTCGTCTACTTCCTCGTCGTCGGGATGATCTTCGGGGCCTCGATCCAGGGCGGCGTCGTCGGCGTGCTGTCCGTGCTGGCGATCGGCATCGTCGCCGGCACCGGCTTCGGCGCGCTCGGCGTGATGATCGCGCTGCGCGCCCGCAGTGCGTCGACCGTCCAGGGCATCTTCCCGCTCGTCTTCGTCATCCTGTTCGTCTCGTCGGCGTTCTTTCCAGCGAACCTGCTCAGCTCGCCGGCCGATGTCGTCGCGGCGTACAACCCGCTCTCCTACATCGCCGAGGGGATGCGCCAGCCGATCGCCTTCGGCAACGCCCTCCGACCGTTGCTCGAGGGCCTCGCGGCGGCGGCGGCTGTCGCCCTGGCGGCGACGGGCCTCGCGGTGCTCTCCCTGCGCGGAAGGCTGCGGCAGGCATGAGGGATGACCTGCGCACAATCGGCGCGCTCATGCGGCGCGGCCTCAACGAGATCCTCCGCGTGCCGGCGGGCGCGATCCCGGGCGTCCTCGCGCCGACGATCTTCATGCTCGGACTGTCGGCGGCATTCGCCGAGGCGGCGCGCCTGCCGGGCTTCAGCGCCGACGACTTCCGCACCTTCATCGTGCCCGTCGGGATGTTGCAGGGCGCCGGCTTCACGGGCGCGGCGACGGGCATCAACCTCGCCCGCGACATCGAGCAGGGCTGGTTCGACCGGCTGATGCTCGCGCCCGCCAAGCGGCCCGTGCTGCTGGCCGGCGTGGTCGGCTCGGCGTGCCTGCGCTGCCTGCTGCCGGCGAGCTTCCTGCTGATCGTCGCGTTCGGGCTCGGCGTGAGCTGGCCCGGCGTCGGCGCGCTCGCGCTCGCGGCGCTGCTCATCATGGGCCTGGCGGCGGCGGCCGCCTGCTATGCGACGGTGCTGGCGCTGCGCTTCCGGACGCAGCAGGCGGCGCCGCTGATGCAGGTCGGCACGTTCGTCGCGGTCCTCTTCACGACGGCGTACGTGCCGCGCGAGCTGCTCGCCGACTGGCTGCGCGCGATCGCCGACGTCAACCCGGTCACGCACGTGCTCGAGGGCGTGCGCCAGGGCTTCGTCGGCGACGTGACGTGGGCCGCGACGTGGCCGGCGCTGCTGGCGCTCGCCGGGCTCGTCGCGGTCTTCGGCGCGCTCGCCGTGCGCGGCATGCGCCGGCAGGGCTTCTGAAGCCGTGGATCGACGGCTCAGCGCAGACGGAACGTGCGCACGGCCCCTTGGTCGGGCACCGTGTCGATGCAGCTCGGGCGCGCGCAGCCGGCGCGCGTCGACTCGCCGGCGAAGCGGATGCGCTGCGGGCGCCCGACCCAGCGCTGGCTGAAGCGGATCACGAAGCTGCGCCCGCTCGCGGTGCGCTTGACCGACGCGCCCGCGAGGCGCCTGGGCAGCGCGGCCCCCGTCACCTCGTAGATGCCGCCGCGCAGTTCGTCCTGCGAGCGGGCGGTGACGCAGACGAGACGGTCGGGGCGGGTCGCCTGCGGATCGGCGTCGGCGATGCTCCAGATCCGCAGGCAGGTCGAGCCGGGCGGGCCCGAGCTCGCGAGCAGCGTCGCGGGTCTGACCCTGTCGGCGAACGTCACGACGGCGCGCAGGCGCCCGTCCGACGCGCGCTGCAGCGAGACGCGCGTGAGGTCCAGCGGGCCGCTGACGTCGCCCGCGCGGTCGCGGACGACGATCGTCCTGGACGGCGCCGCGAGCGCAGCCGTCACGACGACGGCGCACGTCGCGGCGACGATTCCCGCCACCGTGAACAGGCGCGCGCGGACAGTCGGTCGCTCAGCAGCAGGGGGCATCCGACAAATATGACGGACCGGGCCGGCGGAATCGACCGCGCAACCGCGCGCCCCGCTTCAGCGCGCCAGCTCTGCGCCCGTCGCCGCGATGTCCTGCATGTCGCCTTGCGACGGAACCCACGGCAGCTTCAGCGGGTCGCCCTCGTAGCGCGGGATGACGTGCATGTGGAAGTGAAAGACCGTCTGCCAGGCGGCCGGGCCGTTTGAGTTGATGAGGTTGACGCCGTCGGCGCCGAGGCGCGCACGCTGACGCGCGGCGAGCTGCTGCGCCGAGGCGGCGACGGCCTTGAGGTCCTCGCTGTCGATCTCGTGCACGTCGCGTGCGTGCGCGCGCGGGATCACGAGCGCGTGGCCGCGCGTCGCCGGGTTGATGTCCATGAAGGCGATCGTGCGATCGTCCTCGGCGACGATCGTGGCGGGGATCTCGCCGGCGACGATCTTGCAGAAGAGGCAGTCGGGGTCGCTCGCGGCCACGGGTGCGAAGCCTAATGTGCCACTACGCCTCGCGCTCGCGCTCACCCGCGCGCAGGCGCGCCGCGAACGCGATCGCCTCGTCGGCCGTGCTGAGCTCGCCGGCGAAGCGCGCCTCGTCGATCGCGGCCAGCAGCCGCCCGAGCTCGGGGCCGTTCTCGATCTCGAGCGCCGCGGCCAGCGCGTCGCCGCGCACGAGCGGCGCCGGGCGCCCCTGCGCGCGCCACTCGAGCGCCGCGGGCAGGACCTCGCGTGCGAGGTCGAGGTGGCTGGCGATCGACTCTGCCGCCTTGCGCCCGCGCGTCGCCAGCCGGTCGGCGACCGACAGCAGCGTGACGTCGGCCTCGACGGGCGCGCATGTCGCCAGGTAGCGATACAGCGCGCGCCGCGACAGTGGCGTCTCGTGGACGAGGAAGCCGAGCCGCAGATGGTGACGCGTCAGGCCGGCGACGTGCGCCTTGAGCTTCTCGCTCGCCCGCAGCCGGGTGAGGACGTCGCGCGCCAGGTCCGCTCCGGCGCGGTCGTGGCCCAGGAACGTCGGCGTGCCGTCCTCGCGGCGGCCGAGCGTCGCGGGCTTCGCGGCGTCGTGCAGCAGCGCGCCGAGGCGCAGCGCGAAGCCACGGTCGACCTCGTCGGCGAGCGGCTCGGCCAGCAGCACGGCGATCGCGTCGGCGTGCTCGGCGCCGAACACCGCGCCCGCGTCGGCCTGCAGCGCGATCGCCTGCTCGAGCACCTCGATCGTGTGCGCGTGGACGTCGGCGTGGTGGTAGCGGTTCTGCTCGACGCCGTGCAGCGCGTGCAGCTCGGGCAGGATCGCCTCGGTCACCCCGATCTCGTCCATCAGCGCGAGCGAGCCGATCACGGCGTCGTCGGCGACGATCCGCTTCAGCTCGGCGAACACGCGCTCCTGCGCGACGGCGGCGGTGGCGGGCGCGCTCGCGCGGGCCAGCGCCGTCGTCTCGCGCTCGGGCTCGAGCGCGAGCTGCGCCGCCAGCCGCACGAGCCGTACGACGCGCAGCGGATCGTCCGCGAGCGCGCGTGGGCCGACGGCGCGCAGCCGCCCGGCGGCGAGGTCGCTCGCGCCGCCATGCGGATCGACGCGCTCGCCGCCCTGCAGCGGCTCGGCGATCGCGTTGACGGTGAAGTCGCGCAGCGCGAGATCGCTCTGCAGCGAGCCGCCGCGCAGCGGGCTGAGATCGATCTGCCACGTTCGGTCGGGCGCCATCAGGCGCCAGGATCCGAACTCGTCGGACAGCTCGAAGGCCGGCCCGCGCGCGGCGACTGCGACCGCCCGCGCGGCGGCGCCGACATCGCCCTCGACGACGACGTCGAGGTCGGTCGTGGGCCGTTGCAGCAGATCGTCGCGCACCGCGCCGCCGACGACCCAGGCGACGCGGTCGCGCAGCGCCTCGCGCGCGATCCTGCGCGCCGCCGTCATCGCGAGCCGTCCCGACCGTGCTCGGCCCGGGCGGCGGGTGCGCCACGACGCGCGCTCATGCCGGCTTGCCATCGCGGTGGTAGACCCGCGGCACGCGCGGCAGCAGCGCGCATGTCACCTCGTAGTTGATCGTCCCGAGCCGCTGCGCGACCTCCTCGGCGGTGATCCGCTGCTCGCCCTGCGCGCCGATCAGCACCGCCGCGTCACCGACCGCGGCCGCCGCCGGGGTGCCGACGTCGACCGTCACGTTGTCCATGCTCACCGTGCCCACGAGCGGCCGCCGCGAGCCGCGCACGAGCACCTCGCCGTTGTTCGTCAGCGCGCGGCGCACGCCGTCGCCGTACCCGATCGGGATCGTCGCCGTGTGCGTCGGCTGCCGCGCCACGAAGCGGCGCCCGTAGCCGGCGCTCTGCCCCGGCGCGATCGGCTTGACCGCCGCGACGTAGGAGCGCAGCTCGAGCGCGGGCTCGAGGTCGCGCGCCGCGGGGTCCTCGAGAAACGGATCCAGCCCGTAGATCGCGACGCCCGCGCGCACCATGTCGAAGTGCGCGGCCGGGTCGCGCAGCGCCGCGGCGCTGTTGGCCGCGTGCAGGATCAGCGACGGGTGCTGGGCCTTCAGCGGCAGCGCCCAGCTCTCGAAGCGCTCGAGCTGCTGACCGAAGAACGCGTCCCCGCGCTCGTCGGCGGTCGCGAAGTGGGTCATCGCGCCGGCGAGCACGACGCCCTCGGTCGCCGTCGCGGCGATCGCGACGCGCGTCGCGGCGGCGCTGTCGCGTGTGCCGAGCCGGCCCATCCCGGTGTCGAGCTTGACGTGCACGCAGCCACCGCCACGCGCTGCGACGGCTGCGACGAAGCGCTCGTCCCAGGCGATGACGTCGGCGTCGGCGCCAAGCGCGACGTCGAGCTCCTGCGCAGACAGCGCGCCCATGACCAGGATCGGGGCGTGGATCTGCGCCGCGCGCAGCGCCGCCGCCTCCTGCGCGGCGGCGACTCCGAGCCAGCTCGCGCCGCCGTCGAGCGCCGCCCGCGCGGCCGCAACCGCACCGTGGCCGTAGCCGTCGGCCTTCACGACCGCGCACAGCGCGGCGCCGGCGCCGAGCTCGTGCCGCATCCGTGCGACGTTGCGCTCGATCGCCGTGAGGTTGACGCGGGCGACCGCGCGAACCGCCACGCCCTGCTGGACCGCCATCTCGCGCAGGCTACTCGGGCTCGCCGCGCACGCCGCGCGGCAGCGCGGCGATCACGTCGCTGGCGATCACGCCTTCGGCGCCGCGCTCGTCGGCGGCGACGCGTCCCGCCGCCGCGTGGCGGCGCACGCCCGCGCAGGCGGCGGCGAACGGATCCAGGCCCTTCGCCAGGAACGCGCCGATCACGCCGCTCAGCACGTCGCCGGTTCCCGCCGTCGCGAGCGCGGGCGCACCGAGGTCGTTGATCGCGGCGCGTCCGTCGGGCAGCGCGACGATCGTGTCGTCGCCCTTCAGCACGACGACGGCGTCTGCCCGTCGCGCGGCCTCGCGCGCGCTCTCCAAGCGCCGGCGGCCGACCTCGTCGCTCGACATGCCCAGCAGGCGGCCGAGCTCCCCGGCGTGCGGCGTCAGGACGGTGGGCGGCGCTCGCCGCGCGAGCGACTCGAGCGCGTCCGCGTGGGCGTTGAGGCCGTCGGCGTCGAGCAGCAGCGGGACGGTCGCCTGCGCGGCGACCGCGCGCACGAAGCCGAACGCCGCCGCGCTGCGCCCCGCGCCCGGGCCGAGCACGAGCGCGCCCGCGCGCGCTATCGCCTGCAGCGCGTCGTCGACGCTGTGCGGCGACAACGCGCCGTCATCGTCGGGCAGACCGCGCGTCAGCACCTCCAGCAGCCGCGTCTCGAAGACGAGCTCGAGCGATGCCGGGACGACCGCCGTCACGTAGCCGGCGCCCGCGCGCATCGCCGCCTCGGCAGCGAGGCAGGCTGCGCCGGTCAGTCCGCGCGAGCCGCCCGCGACGACGACGTGGCCGGAGCTGAACTTCGTTCCCGCCGTCGCGCGGCCGGGCACGAGCGCGTGGACACGAGCCGTCAGCAGCCCGGTGTCCGCCGTCAGCGGCGCGCCGGGGGGAATCCCGATGTCGATGATCTGCAGCTCGCCCGTCTGCTGCTTGCCGGGCGCGATCCAGTGCCCCGGCTTGGCGGCGCCGAACGTCACCGTCGTCTGCGCGACGACGGACACGCGCGCCGCCTCACCGCTCGAGGCGTCGACGCCGCTGGCGATGTCGGCCGCGACGACCGGCACGTCGAGCGACGCGATCGCCTCGATCGCCTCCTTCGCCGGCCCGCGCGGCTCGCCGTCGAACCCGGTTCCGAAGATCGCGTCGACGACGACGGCGACGTCGTCGTCGAAGGCGAGCGGCGCATACGGCTCGTGCGCGCCCTCCAGCCGCGTCAGGTTGACCAGCGCGTCGCCCTCGTACTCCTGCGGCTCGGCAAGCAGCAGCACGCGAACCCTGCGGCCAAGCTCGCGCAGCAGCCGCGCGGCGACGAACCCGTCGCCGCCGTTGTTGCCCTTGCCGCACACGACCGCGACCGGGCCGCGCGGCACGGCTCGGTCGACGAGCAGCGCGAGCCCCGCGCCGGCGCGCTCCATGAGATCAAGCGACGGGACCCCGCGCTCGTCGATCGCCCAGCGATCGATCGCGCGCATCTGCTCGGCGCCGTACAGGGGGTCGAGCCAGTCGGGAAGCGGCGCGCTCACGACCGCGCGCCGTCGCTCGTCGGATCGTCACCTCGAGGCATCCGACGACGTCCTACAGCCGCACGACCGCGACGGCGGCCGCGGTCGCCGTGGAGTGCGTCATCGAGACGTCGACCTGCACGCCGAGCTCGCGCAGAGGACCGTGCAGGGCGACCTGCGTCTGCGCCCCCTCGCCGACGACCTCGATGTCGTGGTGGCTCCAGGCCTCCAGCCGCAGCGCCTTCGCGACCGCCTCCTTCGCACAGAAGCGCGCGGCGAGGTGCTGTCCCGGTCGCGCGCGGCGAGCGGCGTACGCGCGCTCGCCGTCGGTGAACAGGCGCAGCGCGAGCCCCGGCCGGCGCTCGAGCGCCTGCTCCATCCGCTCGATCTCCAGCAGGTCGATCCCGACGGACACGGGCCCATCGTACGACCAGGGCGGTCGGGTGATCTGACGAGCGCATCAGGCGCCCCGGGGCGGTCGAGTGATCTGACGAGCGCATCCGGCGATGCCTGAGCTGGTCGGCGGGCCAGGGACAGTGCGCCAGCACGGACCTGGCTCGCCGACCCGCTCCGGCGCGCCGGGGCGCCGTCAGATCACTCGACCGTGACGGTCTTCGCGAGATTGCGCGGCTGATCGACGTTCAGCCCGCGCTTGCGCGCCACGTGGTAGGCGAACAGCTGCAGCGGGATGACGGCGAGCAGCGCCTGCAGCATCCAGTCCGTGCGCGGGACGTAGATGATCTCCTCGGCGACCGGCTCGAGGCGGTCGTCGCCCTCGGTCGCGATCGCGATGACGTGGGCGCCACGCGCGCGGACCTCCTGGATGTTGGAGATCATCTTGTCGAGGATCGGCATGTCGGTCGCGACGCAGACGACGGGGGTGGACTCGTCGAGCAGCGCGATCGGCCCGTGCTTCATCTCGCCGCCGGCGTAGGCGTCGGTCGCGATGTAGGAGATCTCCTTGAGCTTGAGCGCGCCCTCGAGCGCGACGGCGCGGCCGACGTGGCGGCCGAGGTAGAGGTAGAAGTCCGAGTCGGCATGGCGCTCGGCGGCGTCCCTGACCGGTGCCTCGATCGCCTCGATGAGCTCCGCGATGCGCGCCGGCAGCTGCTTGACGTCCGCGACGAGCTCAACGAGCCGCGCGCGGTCCATCGTGCCGCGCAGCTCGGCGAGGCGCAGCGCGAGCAGGTACATCGCCGCCACCTGGCAGACGAACGTCTTCGTCGCCGCTACGGAGATCTCCATCCCGGCGCGCGTGTAGAGCACGCCGTCGGCGTCGCGCGTGGCCTGTGAGCCGACGACGTTCGTGCACGCCAGCACGCGCGCGCCGCGCGCGCGCGCCAGCCGCATCGCCGCCAGCGTGTCCGCCGTCTCGCCGGACTGCGTGATGCCGATCACGAGCTCGCGCTCTGAGACGATCGGGTTGCGGTAGCGCCACTCCGATGCGATGTCCATCTCGACCGGCAGGCGTGCCCACTCCTCGATCGCGTAGCGCCCGATCAGCCCCGCGTGAAACGACGTACCGGCAGCGAGGATCAGGATCCGGTCGATGCCTTCGAGCAGCGACTCGTCGAACTCGGCTTCGGCGAGATCGACGCCGTCGGGGCGCGTCGTGCGGTCGGCGACGGTCTCGGCGACCGCGTCGGCCTGCTCGTGGATCTCCTTGAGCATGAACGTCTCGTAGCCGCCCTTCTCGGCGGTCGACTCGTCCCAGTCGACGCGCGTGATCTCGCGCTCGACCGGCGTGCCGTCGGGCGCGAGGAACTCGACGCCGTCGGGCGTCAGGACGACGATCTCCTCGTTCTCGATGAACTGCACGTCGCGCGTGTGTGCGAGGAAGGCGGGGATCGCGGAGCCGAGGAACTGCTCGCCGTCGCCGCGGCCGACGATCAGCGGGCACTCCTTGCGCGCGCCGACGAGCGTCCCCGGCTCGTCCGCGCTCATGCACACGAACGCGTAGTGGCCCTCGAGCTCGGCGTAGGCGGCGCGGACGGCCTCGACGAGGCTGCCGCGCGCCATGTGGTGCGAGACGAGGTGGGCGATGACCTCGGCGTCCGTCTCGGAGGTGAAGCGCGTGCCCATGTCGCCCAGGCGCTGCTTCAGCGCCAGGTAGTTCTCGACGATCCCGTTGACGACGACATGGAGGCGGTCGCTCGTGTCGAAGTGCGGGTGGGCGTTGGATTCGGTCACGCGGCCGTGCGTCGCCCAGCGCGTGTGGCCGATCCCGCTCGTCGCGGGCAACTCGGCGACCGCGACGACGGTGCCGGCGTTGCGGCGCACGGGGCCGGCGCCGTTGGCGTTGCCGTTGTTCGCGTGCAGCACCGCTTGGCGCAGCTTGCTCAGGTTGCCGACCGCCCGGACCGATGCGATCTCGCCGTCGGCGAGCACCGACACGCCCGCCGAGTCATAGCCGCGGTACTCGAGCTTCTCCAGCCCGGCGAGCAGGATCTCCTGCACCGGGCGCTGGCCGACGTAGCCGACGATGCCGCACATGCAGCACAGATTAGGCGAGGCCCGGAAGATCCCTCCCGCCTGAACGATCAGGTTGCGGCTCGCGCGGCCTCCGTACGCACGATCGCGACGAGGCGGCCGCAGACGGCATCGGTCTCCTCCTCGGTCGGCGCCTCGACCATCACGCGCACGAGCTGCTCGGTGCCCGAGGGGCGCACGAGCACGCGCCCGCGGCCCTCGAGCGCCGCCGACTCGGCTGCGGTCGCGGCCGTCAGCTGCGCGCTTGCCATCGCCGCGTCGCGGTCGGCGACGCGCACGTTGACGAGCTTCTGGGGCAGCTTGTCCATCGCGTCGCGCTCGGCGAGATCGCGCCCGGCGAGCGCCTCGAGCGTCAGCAGCGCCGACGCGATCCCGTCGCCCGACGGGACGAAGCCCATGTCGATGATGTGGCCCGACTGCTCGCCGCCCAGTCCCCAGCCGCGCGCGCGCAGCTCTTCGAGGACGTAGCGGTCGCCGACCGCGGTCGTCGCGACGGCGACCCCGGCCGCCCGCATCGCGGTGTGAAAGCCGTAATTCGTCATCACGGTCACGACGACGCCGTTGCCCGGCAGGCGGTTCTGCGCGCGCAGGTGCAGCGTCGCCAGCGCGACGAGCTCGTCGCCGTCCACGACCGCGCCGTTGCCGTCGACCGCCAGCAGGCGGTCGCCGTCCCCGTCAAAGGCGAAGCCGATGTCGTGGCCGCCGTCGCGCATCGCGGCGGCGACCCCGTCGACGTGCGTCGAGCCGCAGCCGTCGTTGATGTTGCGCCCGTCGGGGGTCTCGGCCAGCACGGTGACGCTTGCGCCGAGGCGGCGGAAGATCTCGGGCGCGGCGCGGTAGGTCGCGCCGTTCGCGCAGTCCAGCACGACGTCGAGCCCCTCCAGCGACAGCTCCGCGAAGCGCTCGTGCAGCGCGCGCAGGTAGTCCTCGGTCGTGCCGTGCATGTCGCTGATCGCGCCGATGCGAGCGGGCGGGCCGAGCGGCGCCTGCTCCAGGCGCTGCTCGATCGCGAGCTCCGTCGCGTCTGAGAGCTTGAAGCCGTCGGCGCCGAAGAACTTGATCCCGTTGTCCTGAAACGGGTTGTGCGAGGCCGAGATGACCGCCGCGAGGTCGAAGCCGTAGCGGCCGACGAGCAGCGGCGCGGCGGGTGTCGGCAGGACGCCGCCGAGCAGCACGTCGCCGCCGGCCGACGCGATCCCGGCGGCGAGCGCCGCCTCGAGCATCGGACCGGACTCGCGCGTGTCGCGGATGACGAGCACGCGCGGGTGGTGTCCGCCGACCTCGCGCGTCGCCGCGGCGCCGAGCGCGAGCGCCAGCTCGGCCGTCAGCACGTCACCAGCGACGCCTCGGACACCATCGGTGCCGAAGAGCTTGCGCAAGCGCCTAGCGCTTCGAGAACTGCGGCTTCTTGCGGGCCTTCTTCAGGCCGGCCTTCTTGCGTTCCTTCACGCGCGGGTCACGCGTCAGGAAGCCGCGGCGCTTGAGCTCGCCGCGCAGGTTGGGGTCGGCCTCGAGCAGCGCGCGGGAGATCCCGTGGCGCAGCGCGCCGGCCTGCGAGCTGACGCCGCCGCCGTGCACGCGCACGGTGACGTCCATCCGGTCCTCGTAGCCGACGGCCTCGAGCGGCTGACGGATGTTGCGACCAAGCGACGGGCGCGGAAAGTACGCGTCGAGCGTCTTGCCGTTGATCGTGTACGCGCCGCTGCCGGGCCGCAGGATCACCCGGGCGACGGCCGTCTTGCGCTTGCCGGTTGCGCGGTAGCGCGCGCCCGAGCCGAGATCGATGACCGCGGCGACGGGCTGCTCGTCCTGGCAATCCTCCTCGGCTGCGAGGGCCTCGGCGAGCTCGTACGCGTCCATCTCCTCGCGCGCCAGCGGGTCGGCGCCCTCGGCGACGATGTCGACCTCGAGGTCGGCGCCCGGGATCGCGGGCTTGACGCGCGGCGTCGCCTCCTCGTCGTCGTCATCCTCGGGCTCGGGCTCGGGCTCGGGAGCGGCTGCAGCGGGCTCGTCCGCCGGAGTCGAGGCGGAGGAATCAGGCTGCGGAGTCTCGGGCGCGGGCTCTTCGCCCGCGGGCGGCTCGGCGCTCTCGTCGATCACGAGTGCAGCTCCATCGGTTGCGGTTTCTGGGCCTGGTGGGGATGCTCGGGCCCGGCATAGATCTTGAGCTTCGTGAGCTGCTTGCGGGCGAGGCGGTTGCGCGGCAGCATGCCCTTGACGGCGAGGCGCAGAACCTCCTCGGGGCGGCGCTCGAGCATGTCGTCGAGCGTCCGCATCTTCAGCCCGCCGGGATAGCCCGAATGGCGGTAGTACATCTTCGCCGAGCGCTTGTTGCCGGTCACCGAGATCTTCTCGGCGTTGACCACGACGACGAAGTCGCCGGTGTCGACGTGCGGTGTGTACGTCGGCTTGCGCTTGCCGCGCAGGGCATCGGCGATCTGGGTCGCCAGACGGCCGAGCGTCTGCCCGGTGGCGTCGACGACGAGCCAGTTGCGCTCGCGGTCGTTGGCGTTGGCGACGTAGGTCTTCATGCGTGAAAACGCCACGCGGTGGACCGCGCGGCGGAGACAAGCATAGGACATCGCGATCGGCCGTGGAATCCGTGCATGTGGCGACCGTCTGCCTGCGCAGGATCACGTGCGGTGCGGCGCAGCCGTGTGACCCGTGGCGTTCCTGGAGCTCCGCCTCGCCTACAGCTGACAGCGCCGCTGCGCGCCATCGAAGCCGGCGGCCAGCGCCTGCGTGTTGAAGCGCAGCGAGCCGATGTACGTCTCCCCCGCGCTGCCCTCGGCGCCCAGCGTGTCGGCGTACAGCGCCGGCCCGACCTTCGCGCCGGCATCGCGCGCGATCGCGCGCGTCAGCTTGGCGTTGACGGAGCTCTCGGGGAAGATCGTGCTGACGCCGGCCGCGCGGATCGTGCGCACGAGACGCGAGACCTCGCCGGCGGATGCCTGCGCCTGCGTCGACAGGGCCGGGATCACCGTGCCGATGACGTCGATCTCGTAACGCTCGGCGTAGTAGCCGAGCGCGTCGTGGTCGGTGACGAGCTTGCGCCGTGCAGCGGGGATCGACCGCATGCAGGAGGCGATCGCGCGGTCGAGCGCGCGCAACTTCGCGACGTAGGCAGCGGCGTTGGCGGTGTACGCGGCGCGGCCGGCTGGATCGGCGGCGATCAGCACGTCACGGATCTTCGCCACCGCCAGGACCGCGTTGCGCGGGTTCTGCCACCAGTGCGGGTCGACCTCGCCCCCGCCGCGGCGCGTCTTCACGCCCTCGATGAGCGCGACGGCTGTCGCGTCCGAGCCCGCGTTCTCCAGGACGCCGTCGAGCCACTCGTCGAGGTCACCGCCGGAGCGCAGCACGACGGCGGCGTCGGCAACCGCCTTGACGTCGCTCGGCCGCGGCTCGTACTCGTGCGGGTCGGAGTTCGGCTGCAGGATCTGGCGCACTGCGGCGCGGTTCCCGCCGACCGCGCGGGCGAAGTCCGCAACCTGCGACGTCGTCGCGACGACCGTCGTCGCCGCGAAGTCGCCCCTGTCCCGATCGTCGCCGGCGCACGCGCTGAGCGCCGCGGCGGCGAGGACGGCCCAGCGCACGGCGATCGACGCGTGAGAGATCATCTTCGGAGACCGTAGCAAGAATGATTCTTGTTTGCGTTAGGCGGGCCTCAGTTGGCGCTTGAGCGGTGCCGCGATCCACAGCAGCGCGGCGAGCAGGGCGAAGGTCCCCAGCAGCGCGGGCAGCGCGCCCCACGCGCCGAGCTCGCGGACGAGGTTTGCCTGCCACAGCGCGAGGTAGCGCCGGTAGTCGCCCCGCCGCGCGGAGCGGTTCCTCGCGGCGTCGATCGTGCGCTCCGTCAGCTGTGGCAGCTCGCGGTACTGGCGCACGATCTGCGGCCCGTCGGTGCCCGGCGCGCGGTCGAGCAGCTGCGTGCCGGCCGGCGCGAGCACGGCCGAGAACGACAGCACGAAGCCCAGCGCGAACAGCGCCGCGGTCACCTTCAGCCGCGCCGCGTTCGTGCCGATCCACGGCCCCAGCGCGACGAGCACGAGCGCGACGCCGGGGATCAGCAGCCGCGGCCCCCAGCTCCAGCCGCCCTGCCACGACCACCAGGTCGCGGCGAGCACGAACGTGGCCGCGAAGAGCGCGAGCAGCAGCGCCGTGGTGGCGCGCTCGCGGCGCCACAGCGCGACGAGCGCGACCGGCACCAGGAGGATCGCGGGCGCGAACAGGACGACGGACTTCTCCGGCGAGAACAGCAGCCCCCCGGCGCCCTCCAGCAGCGGCGTCGTGAAGCCCGGGTCGGCCGGCGGCCTGTAGCCGAACTCGAGTGCGTCGTGGAAGCGGTGCAGGTTGTAGGCGACGGTCGCGATCGCGGCGATCACGAGCGGCGCGAGCGTTCGCACGATCGCGGCGATGCCCGCCCCGCGCAGCAGCAGGAAGCCGAACAGCAGCGGCGCGAATGCGGCCGACTGCGGTCGCGCGAGCACGGCCACCGCGAGCGCCGCGCCCGCCTGCAGCTCGCGGCCCGCGAGCGCGCGCTCGACCATCACGACGAGCCCGAGCGCGACGAGCGGCTCGCTGAAGAAGTCGCGCCCGTAGGGCAGCAGGTACGTGCCCAGCACGGTGCCGGCCGCGACGAGCGCGGCCGGCGCGCGCGGCGCGCCGATCCGGCGGCCGAGCAGGTACAGCGCCGCGACGAGCGCGCCGCCGATGAGCGGCATCAGCGTTGCCGCGGCGGCCGCCTCGACGAGGTCGAGGCGGCCCGTGATCGCGCCGATCGGCTGGGCCAGCGCGACCGGCAGGATCGACAGCAGCGGCAGCAGGAGCCCGTACTTCGAGTAGTGCGTGACGCCGTCATGGCCCGGCACGCCGAGTTCGGGCGCCACCGACAGCGACCCATGATGGACGACCGACTGCGCCACCGCGAGCATCGAGCTGCCGTCGAGGACCGTCACCTGCGCCTGTCCGACGAGCAGCAGGAACAGCGCCACAGCGCTGCCCAGACGCACCGCGACGGCGCGGTCGTGGCGGGCAGCATTCATCGCGGCGAATCTAGCCAAAGCGGTTGCTCGCCCGCCGCTCCGGTTGAATGGAGCGATCGGCGTCTCGTTCCTGATCCCCGCGTTCAACGAGGCGACGACGATCGGCGAGGTGCTGCAGCGCATCGACGCGCTCGGCCTCGACGCGCAGATCGTCGTCGTCGACGACGGCTCGACCGACGCGACGGCGTCGATCGTCGAGGCCTACGCCGCGACCCGCCCGCATGTCGAGCTGCTGCGCCAGCCCAACCGCGGCAAGGGCGCGGCGGTGCGGCTTGCCGCGACGCGGATGACCAAGGAGATCGCGGTCATCCAGGACGCCGACATGGAGTACGACCCCGCCGACGTCGTCGAGCTGATCGCGCCGATCGAGCGCGGCGTCGCCGACGTCGTCTACGGGTCGCGGCTGAGCGGCGGCGCGCCGCAGCGCGCGTACCTCTTCTGGCATCTGATCGGCAACCGCTTCCTGTCGCTGCTGACGGGCGTGCTGTTCAACACGACGCTCAGCGACATGGAGACCGGCTACAAGGCCTTTCGCTCCGACGTGCTGCGCGCACTGCACCTGACCCAGGACGACTTCGCGATCGAGCCCGAGATCACGGGAGAGGTCTGCCGCCGCAAGCTGCGCGTCTACGAGATGCCGATCGCCTACTACGGGCGCACCTACGCCGAGGGCAAGAACATCACCTGGCGCGACGGCTTCAAGGCGATCCTCGTGCTCGTCCAGGTCCGGCTACGGCGCGGGTGACGAAGCACCGCGGCCTGCCGCCGCTGCTCGTGGCGACGGGCCTCGTCGTCACGGTCGCGTGCATGTACTTCGCCGTCCGCGGCGTCGCGCTCGACGACGCGCTCGACGCGCTCGCCGACAGCGAGCTGCTGTGGCTCGTTCCGACACTGCCGGTCTTCGCGCTGGCGGTCGCGCTGCGCGCGCTGCGCTGGTGGTCGCTCTTCGCTGCCTCCCAGCGCCCGCCGCTGCGCGCGATCACGTACGCGCTGCTGATCGGCTACTTCTTCAACAACATCCTGCCGGCGCGCGCCGGCGAGGCGGCGCGCGTCTTCGCGCTGCACAAGCGCGCCGCGACACCGAAGGCCGAGACGGTCGGGACGGTCGTCGTCGAGCGGCTGTTCGACGTGCTCGCGCTGCTGATCGTGCTGTTCGCCTCCTATCCCTGGCTGCCGGAGATCACGTGGCTGCGTGCGGCGGCGATCTTCGGAGCCGTCGTGGTGGCCGTACTGCTCGCGCTCGTCTTCGTCGTCGCTCGCTACGAGGAGCAGGCGGTGCACTGGCTGCTGTCGCCGCTGCGGCGCATCAGGCGCGCCGGCGTCGCCGAGCGCCTGGAGGCGGCGGCCGTCAATGCGACGCGCGGGCTCGTCGCGCTGCGCAGCCCGCGCATCGCGCTGCGCGGGATGCTCCTGACGATCGCCTCGTGGACGACGCTCGGCATGTCCTACGCGATCCTCACGAACGCCTTTCATCTCGACCTGCCGCTCGTCGCCGCGATGCTCGTGACGGTCGCGATCAACCTCTCGCTCGTGCTGCCCTCCTCGCCCGCGGCGCTCGGCGTGTTCGAGGCCGCGACCGTCGTCGCGCTGAGCGCGTTCGACGTGCCGCAGGCCGAGGCGCTGTCCTACGCGCTCGTCCTGCACCTGCTCAACCTCGTGCCGTTCCTCGTCATCGGCGCGGCGCTGCTCGGCCCCGCCGCGCTGCGCCGTCGGCGCTGACGGCTCGACCGGACGTTGCTCTGCGACATCATCCTGGCATGGCAGAGGAATCCGAGCGCCCGCCCGTCGCGGCGCCGACGAGCATCCAGGAGGCCGTCGGAGGGCCGCTCGGGATGGCCGAGACGTCGCTGCCCGCGGTCGCGTTCGTCGTCGCCTACACCGCATCGGGCTCGGACACGAACACCGCGGCCACGGTGGCGGTCGCCCTCGCGCTCGTCCTGTCGATCGCGCGGCTCGTGCGCCGGCAGTCGCCGATGTACGCCCTGTCGGGGCTCGTCGGCGTCGCGTTCGCGGCGTTCGTCGCCACTCGCAGCGGACGCGCAGAGGACTTCTTCCTGCCCGGGCTGCTGGCCAACGCGGCGTACGCGTCGGCGTTTCTGATCTCGCTCGCCGCGCGCTGGCCGCTCGTCGGGGTCATCGTCGCGAAGCTCGACGGCGAGGACAACGCGTGGCGCAGCGACCCGCTGCGCATGCGCGCGTTCGTGCGGGCGACGTGGCTCTGGGCGGGCCTGTTCTCGCTGCGGCTGCTCGTACAGCTGCCGCTCTACGCGGCCGGCGCCGTCGTCGCGCTCGGCGTCGCGAAGACCGCGATGGGCCTGCCGCTGTTCGCGATCGGGCTGTGGCTCACCTGGCTGCTGGTGCGGCGCCACCGGATCTCGGCGCCGGTCCAGGCCTGATCAGCAAGCGCGGGCCGTCCGCCGAGGTCTTGACGTTCGCGTCCTCGGGCGCGCCCGATCCTACGCAGCGGCTACTCCCACTCGATCGTGCCCGGCGGCTTGGACGTGATGTCCAGCACGACCCGGTTGACGTCGCGCAGCTCGTTGATCATGCGCGACGCGATCTGCTCGAGCAGGTCGTATGGCAGCCGCGCCCAGTCGGCCGTCATCGCGTCGTCGGACGTGACCGCGCGGATCACGACGACGCTTCCGTACGTGCGCTCGTCGCCCTGCACGCCGACGGTACGGATGTCGGGCAGCACGCAGAAGGACTGCCATAGATCTCTATAGAGACCGGCGCTGCGGATCTCGTCCTGCAGGATGTAGTCGCACTCGCGCAGGAGGTCCAGGCGCTGCTTCGTGGCCTCGCCGCCGACGATCCGGATTGCGAGCCCGGGACCCGGGAACGGCTGGCGCCAGACGAGCCGCTCGGGCAGACCGAGCTCAGCCCCCACGGCGCGGACCTCGTCCTTGAACAGCGCGCGCAGCGGCTCGACGAGCTCGAACTGCAGATCCTCGGGGAGGCCGCCGACGTTGTGGTGGGACTTGATCGTCGCGGCGCCCGTGCCGCCTCCGGACTCGATGACGTCGGAGTACAGCGTGCCCTGGACGAGGTACTTCACCTCGCCGAGCTTCGCCGCCTCCTCCTCGAAGACGCGGATGAACTCGGCGCCGATCCCCTTGCGCTTCGTCTCGGGATCGCTGACGCCCCGCAGGCGCTCGAGAAAGCGCTGCTCGGCGTCGACGGCGACGAGCGGCACCTTGAAGTGGTCGCGAAAGGCGCGGATGACCTGCTCGCCCTCGTTCTTTCGCATCAGCCCGTGGTCGACGAAGACGCACGTCAGCTGATCGCCGATCGCGCGGTGCACGAGCAGCGCGGCGACGCTCGAGTCGACCCCGCCGCTGAGGCCGCAGATGACCTTGCCGCTGCCGACCTGGGCGCGGATGCGCGCGATCTGCTCGGCGACGATGCTCTCCGGCGACCACGAGCGATCTGCCTCGCAGATCTCCGCGAGGAAGCGCTCGAGGATCGTCTGGCCGTAGGGCGTGTGGACGACCTCGGGATGAAACTGGATGCCGTAGATCGCGCGTTCGACGGACTCCAGAGCGGCGACCGGCGAGCCCGTCGAGGAGGCGAGCGCCGTGAAGTCAGGCGGCGGCTCGAAGACCGTGTCACGGTGCGACATCCAGCACGTCTGATCGGCCGGCAGGTCGGCGAAGAGCCGCCCCGGCTCGCGCACCGTCAGCTCCGAGCGGCCGAACTCGCCGACCTCTGCGCCCTCGACCTTGCCGCCCAGCGCGAGCGCGATCAGCTGCATCCCGTAGCAGATGCCGAGCACCGGTATGCCGAGCTCGAGCAGCTCACGGTCGAGCCGCGGCGCCCCCGGCGCGTACACCGACGCCGGGCCGCCCGAGAGGATCAGCCCCTTCGGCTCGCGCCGCCGGACCTCCTCGGCCCCGACGTGGTGGGGCAGCAGCTCGCTGAACACGCCCAGCTCGCGGACGCGGCGGGCGATCAGCTGCGAGTACTGGCCGCCGTAGTCGAGCACGACGACCTCGTCGACGGCGCGCGGCGCGATGATCTCGAGGACATCCTCGTCGACCAGCTCCGCGGCCGCCGTGGCGCTGGTCACGACGCCGTCGGTCATCGCGAGATACGCCGCTTCATCTCGAGGCCGACCCCGACGAGCAACCCCGCCCTGTCATGCGTCGTGGGCGAGGGCCGGCTCCTTGTGGGCGCCGTTGCCGTTCGTCGGCTCGGATGAGGGCAGTGTCGCAGCGGCCGCGCCGCGCGCGCCCATCCCGATCCCCTGCGCGGTCTGCAGATGCTTGCCCTCCGTCTGCAGCGACGGCGCGATCATCAGCTCGGCGCGGTTGAACTCCGCGATGTCCTTGTAGCCGCAGGTCGCCATCGAGGTCCGCAGGCCGCCCATCAGGTTGAACGTGCCGTCGTTCTCGTGCGCGGGGCCGGTGAGGATCTCCGCGAGCGTGCCGTTCTGGACGGTCTTGACGCGCGCGCCCCGGGGCAGCGTGGCGTGAAACGTGGCCATCCCCCAGTGAAAGCCGCGGCCGGGCGCCTCGTGGGCGCGGGCGAGCGGCGAACCGATCATGACCGCGTCGGCGCCGCAGGCGATCGCCTTGGAGACATCGCCGCCGTTGCGCATCCCGCCGTCGGCGATGACCTGGCAGTACTCGCCCGTCTCGAGCATGTGCTGCGAGCGCGCGCCCGCGACGTCGGCGATCGCCGTCGCCTGCGGCACCCCGATGCCGAGCACCCCGCGCGTCGTGCAGGCCGCGCCGGGGCCGACGCCGACGAGCACGGCGGCCGCGCCCGTGCGCATGAGGTGAAGCGCGGTGTGATAGCTCGCGCAGCCGCCGACGACGACCGGCAGCGGCACCTCGCGGATGAACTCCTTGAGGTTCAGCGGCGGGCGCGACTCGTCGCTCGAGACGTGCTCGGCGGAGACGACCGTGCCCTGGATGACGAGGATGTCGAGGCCCGACTCGAGCGCGAGCTCGTAGTGCGCGCGAACGCGCTGCGGGGTCAGCGAGGCGGCGACGACGACGCCCTGCTGCTTGATCTCCGAGATCCGCTGGGCCAGCAGCTCGGGAATGATCGGCGCGTCGTAGATCTTCTGCATCTCGCGGGTCGCGGAGTCCTTGGGCAGCTTCGCGATCCGCTCGAGCTGCTCCTCGGCGTCCTCGTACCGCGTGAAGATCCCCTCGAGGTTGAGCACCGCGAGGCCGCCGAGCTTGCCGATCAGGCCGGCCGTCCGCGGCGACACGACGCCGTCCATCGCCGACGCGAGCAGCGGAAGATCGAAGCGATAGTCGCCGAGCTTCCACGAGATGTCGACGTCGTCAGGGTCCCGGGTGCGCCTGGACGGCACGATCGCGATGTCGTCGAAGCCGTATGCACGGCGGGCCTTCTTCCCTCGGCCGATCTCAATCTCCATGTGCGAATCCTAGGCGTGGGGGCGGACAAGACGACGCCCGCCGCTTCGCGTCTTGCGGGGTCGGGAAAGACGGATTCCGCTCTTTGCGACCGGTGCCAAGCGGGTCGTTCGAGCTTACCAGCGGGTTCGTCTGACTTCGCGACGCGCGCGCGTCACCCGACGAACTCGATCTCGACGGGCTCGCCCGCGTCGATCCCGTCGCGGTCCTCGGGGACGAGCGCGAGCGCGTCGACGCCGAGCATCGACGTCAGGATGTGCGAGTCCTGCGACTTCGTCGGGCGCACGTGCCAGCCGTCGTCCTGCAGCGTCGTGCGGCAGCGGATCACCGTCGTGCGCCCGACGGCGCCCTCGAGCGGCTCGTCCGCCGTTGCCCTGATCGGGTGATGCTCGCCGCTGCGACCGAGCATCGCGTCGAGCGCCGGCACGACGAACAGGCGAAACGCCATCAGCGCCGAGACCGGATTTCCGGGCAGCGCGAAGACAAGCGTGCCGTCCTCGCCGACGGCGAACGTCGTCGGGCGACCGGGCTTGAGCTTGACGCCCGCGAACGCCTCGCGGTAGCCGAGTCGCTCGAGCGCCGGCCGGACGTGGTCGTGGGGGCCGACCGAGACGCCGCCGGTCGTGATCAGCATGTCGACGTCGCGCAGCGCGGCGCCGAGGACGGAGACGGTCGCCTCGAGGTCGTCGCCGACGCGCACGCGGGCGACGAGCTCGCCCCCGGCGCGATGCACGGCGCCTCCGAGCGCGGGGCCGTTGGAGTCGCGGATCGCGCCGGGCTTGAGCGGCTTGCCGGGATCGGTCAGCTCGTCGCCGGTGCCGGCGATCGCGACGCGGGGGCGGCGCACGACGCTCGGGCGCGGGATGTTCATCGAGGCCAGCACGCCGAGCTCCGCCGGGCCGAGCAGCGACCCCGCCGGGACGACGAGCTCACCCGCGAGGATGTCCTCGCCGGGCGGGCGGACGTGGTAGCCGATCGCGATCTGGCCGTCGATCTGCACGCTGACCGCGTCGCTCGTCGTCAGCTCCTGCGGCACGATCGCATCGGCGCCGACCGGGACCGGCGCGCCGGTCGAGATCCGCACGGCCGTGCCGCGCTCGACGGTCACGCCGGCGCCGGCGCCGGCCTTCGACTCGCCGATCAGCGTCAGGCTCGCGGAGCCGTTGATCGTGTCGGCGGCGCGGATCGCGAAGCCGTCCATCGCCGAGGCGGCGAAGGGCGGCACGTCGTTGGGAGCGCTTGCGTCGACGGCGAGCGCGCGGCCGAGCGCGTCGTCGAGGAAGACGTCCTCGGAGTCGAGCACCTTGGCGTGCTCGAGCACCGCTGCGCGCGCTTGCTGGATCGAGACCGCCATCGTCGCTTCAGCCGGCCTCGGCCTGCGCGACGACGCCAAGCTGAGCGGCAAAGGCGTCGAGGAACTCCTGCGCGGTCATCGCCGGGACGCTAGCAGCGCGATCGCGGCGCGCACGACGCCCGAGCGCGCAGCGCGTCAGCTCCGAGACGAGCTGCTGCATCGCCCGCAGAGCACGTTCAGCTCGCGAGCAGCGCCTCGAGCGTCGCGGTCGCACGGCCGTCGTCGACGGCCGCCGACGCGAGCGCCGCGCCCGCGCCCGCGCTCTCGCAGCGCCCGGCGGCGTAGAGCCGCAGGCCGGCGCTGAGGATCGCGGTCTGGGCGGGGACGCCGTGCTCGTCGCCGGAGGCGATCGCGCGGGTGAGGTCGGCGGCGATCTGCGGATCGGCGTCGCCGCGCAGGATGCTCCCCGGCGTCTCGGCGATGTCGAGCGGACCGTCGGCGTCGGCGGCCGACGGACGGCCGGCGCGCAGGACGTCGCCGCCCTCGATGCCGCGCACGGCGACCGAGCGCTGCGCGCCGAGCAGCGCGAGCGCGGCGAGGATCCGCTCGCGGTACGAGCTGTGCGTGTGGCCGACGACGAAGCGCGTGGCGCCGAGGTGGTCGACGAGCTTCTCGGCCGTGTGCAGCGCGCCGCGCAGCCCGATCTCGTCGCGGATCGCGGCGAGCGCGTCCCAGCCGGGGATCGCCGCGCCTGCGTGGACGAGCGCGACGTCGGAGCGCTCGAGCATCGCCAGCGACTCGCTCGGCTGCGGGCGCAGCGGGCCGCCGAGCGCGACGAGCACGTCGCCGGGCGTCGTGCCGCGCTTGGGTCCGAGCCGCCCGCCGCAGTGCACGACGACCCGGGCGCCGGCGGCGGCCGCCAGCACGGCGGCCGCGAGCGAGAGCTGCGGCGAGTCGAGCATGCCGTCATAGGCGCCCGCGCAGGCGACGATCGGCCGGCCCGCGGCGGGCGGGTCGGGGGCGACGGAGCGAGCGCCGTCGCGCAGCGCCTGGGTGATGCCGGCGAGCTCGGCCGCGGTCTCCCCCTTGATCCTCATCGCGACGAGAAACGCGCCTGCCTGGGCGGCGCTCACCTCGCCGGCGAGCAGCCCGGCGGCGGCGTCGCGCGCCTCGTCGAAGGTCAGCCCGCGGCTGCCGCGCGGCCCGGTCCCGACGGCCTTGATGACGCCGCGAAAGCCGCCGTACTCGCTGCGCCCGAGGCGGTGGGGCAGCGCGCTGCGTGGCTGCAGGCTCATGTTCCCTCCCAGCGATAGCCGACGCTGCGCACGGTCTTGATCCGCGCGGCGTGCTCGCTGCCGAGTTTCGCGCGGACGCGGCGCACATGGACGTCGACGGTCCGTGCGCCGCCGTAGTAGTCGTAGCCCCAGACGCGGTTGAGCAGCGCCTCGCGCGAGAACACGCGCCTTGGGTGCGTCACGAGGAACTTCAGCAGCTCGTACTCCATGTACGTGAAGTCGACGGGGCGCCCGTCGATCGCGACCTGGTACGTCGCGAGGTTCATCTCGAGGCCGCCGACGCGGACGACGTCGTCGTGGTCGATGCCGTTGACCGCGCGCCGCGCGCGGGCGATCCGCGCCTGCAGCTCCCCCGCGCTGAACGGCTCGACGAGCAGCTCGTGGCCCTCCTCGACGCCGATCCCCTCGCCGAGCACGTCGGAGCCGATCGTGACGATGACCGGCACCTCGCCGAGCTCCTCGTCTGCCGCCAGCCGCGCGCAGAGCTCGGCACACGACGGCTGCTCGAGGCCGCCCGCGAGCACGAGCGCAAGCGCCGGCGCGCGCGACTCGCCCTCCGGCGGGCGCAGCGTCCCGTTGGCGGCGACGCGATGCGGGCTGAAGCCGAGCTCGGCGAGCAGCCGCGACGTGTCCTCCGAGCCTGCCGCGCCGTAGATCCACGCGTCGCTCACGCCAGCGCGCCGTGACTCGTCGGGACGTTCGTGGCACAGATCAACGGCATGTCCTCGCTACAGCAGCCTCAGGTAGCGGGCGCGGTCGAACTCGGTCACGCTGCGGCGCTCGTCGTCGAGCTCGCGGCGCTTGTTGGCGACGAACACGTCGCACAGGCGATCGCCGAGCGTCTCGCGAGCAAGCTCCGAGGCGTCGAAGAGGTCGGTCGCCTCGCGCAGGTCGAGCGGCAGCCGCGCCGCGCCGCGGCGCTCGTCGTCGATCGACTCGGCCTGCAGCTCGTAGCCGCGCTCGATGCCGCGCAGGCCGGCGGCGAGCACGAGCGACAGCACCATGTACGGGTTGCAGGCCGGGTCGGGCGAACGCAGCTCGAAGCGCGTGCTGTCAGCCCGGTTCGGGCGGCGCGACGGGACGCGCACGAGCGCGGCCGCGCCGCGCCGCGTCCAACTGACGTACTCGGGCGCCTCGAAGCCGGTTGCCAGGCGGCGGTAGGAGTTGATCCACTGGTTCGTCACCGCCGTCAGCTCGCCGGCATGGGCGAGGACGCCCGCGAGGAAGGCGCGGCCGGTCGGCGACAGCGGCTGCTCGGCCTCGGCCTGGTGGAAGGCGTTACGCGCGCCCTCGAACAGCGAGATGTGCAGGTGCATGCCGCTGCCCGGATGTTCGGCGAGCGGCTTGGGCATGAACGTCGCGTACGCGCCGAGCTCGTGCGCGGCCTCCTTGACGGCGATGCGAAACGTCGAGATCGAGTCGGCCATCGACAGGCCGTCGGTGTGCGCGAGCTGGATCTCGTGCTGCGACGGCGCGACCTCGTGGTGCGAGGCCTTGACCGGGATTCCCATCTGCTCGAGGTACTCGATCGTGCGGCGGCGAAAGTCGCTGCCCACGTCCAGCGGCGTGAGATCGAAGTACGCGCCGTCGTCGAGCGTCGTCGGCAGCGCGCCGTTCGCGCCCAACGGCGCGAAGATGAAGAACTCGACCTCGCAGCCGACCTGCATCGTGTAGCCGAGCGCGGCGGCCTGCTCGAGGACGCGCCGCAGCGTCGCGCGCGAGTCGCCGCCGAAGACGCCGTCGTCGGGCTGTCGCACCTCGCAGAACATCCGCGCGACGAGCGAGTCGGGCTTCCACGGCAGGACCTGGAACGTGCGCGGGTCGGGGTGCGCGATCACGTCGTGCTCGCGCAGCCGCGACGCTCCTTCCAGCGACGACCCGTCCAGGCCCACGCCGTCCTCGAGCGCCGACTCGAGCTCGGACACGGGGATCGACAGGCTCTTGAGCAGGCCGAGCACGTCGACGAACCAGAGGCGGATGAACTTCACGCCCCGTTCCTCGACCGTGCGCAGCACGAATTCCTCGCGTCCGGTCACGAGCTGGACCGTATGTGCCTGCGGGCCGGCTGTCTTTGGCCGCTTGGTCCAGTTGCGCTGCCATCAGGTCGAGTCGGCGCTGTTGCAGACGGCGCACGCCGGGGCGCCTCGTAGGATCAGGCCGATGCCCGCGCGCGTCCTCCACGCCGGCGATGCGGACTGGCGCCCGTCCAACCAGATGGGCGTGCTGAACTGCGATCTCGGCAAGCAGCTCGGCGGCGGTCAGCTCGCCGCGCGATTCTGGCTGCTGGAGCCCGGGCAGGCGTCGACGCGCCACCGCCACGTCGCGCAGACGGAGCTCTACGTCGTGCTCGAGGGGATCGGCCGGATGCGGATCGACGACGACGAGCCGCTCACGCTGCAGCCGCGCTCGAGCGTGCTCGTCGACCCCGAGACCGTGCGCCAGGTCTTCAACGACAGCGGCGTCAGCGCGCTGTGGCTCGTCGTCGGTACGCCGCCGGAGCTGGCCAACACGCTCGCGATGACGACCGAGCAGCTCGCGCAGCTCTATCCGGACGGGCCGCGGGCGCTACCGCCCGAGCTCAGCGGCTAGACCCGCGGGTCCGCCTCAGAGGTCCGAGCCGAATCCGATCGTCACGACCATGACCAGCAACATGATCGCGATGATCACGAGAATTGCGATGCCGATGTTCGAGATCATCTTCATGACCAACCCCCTGGTTGTGAGCAGCTCTCGACAAGGCTACTACGCAGGCAACGCGCCAAGGATGAGAAGGGCGCGCAGGCGCGCCGAGCCGTCGCGTTCACAGAGCGTTCATCGATCCGACGTGCTCGGGAAATCGCATGCCCGGACGCTGCCCGAACGGTGCAGACCATCCCGACCCAGTGCCCCTACTGCGGCGTCGGCTGTGGCCTGCTTGCCGACGTCGACGACGACGGCCGCCTGGCGACGGTCCGCGGCGACCCGCTTCATCCCGCCAACCGCGCACGGACGTGCCGCAAGCCGCTCGGGCTGCCGTTCGCCGTCCACGCACCCGACCGCGCGACGACCCCGCTCTGGCGCGAGGACCGCGACGCGCGCTTCGAGCGCACGGGCTGGGAGGACGTGCTCGGCACGCTGGCGGGGCGTCTTCGGGCGATCGTCGAAGAGCACGGTCCGAATTCGATCGCCTTCTACATCTCCGGCCAGCTGCTGACCGAGGACTACTACGCGATCAACAAGCTCGCCAAGGGCTTTCTCGGGACCAACAACGTCGACTCGAACTCGCGCCTGTGCATGTCCTCGGCGGTCGCCGGCTATACCGGCGCGTTCGGCTTCGACGGTCCGCCGCCGGCCTACGCCGACATCGCGCTGGCCGACTGCTTGCTGCTGCTCGGCACGAACACGGCGGCCTGCCACCCGATTCTGTGGCCACGGATCCGCGACCGCCAGGCCGAGGGCGCATTCGTCATCTGCGCCGATCCGCGCCTCACGCCGACCGCGAAGGGCTCTGACCTGCACCTGCCGGTGCTCCCGGGCACCGACCTCGCGCTGCTGAGCGCGCTGCTGCACGTCATCGACCGCGACGGGCTGACCGACGACGCCTTCGTGGCGCGGCACACGAGCGGCTGGGAGGAGACCGTGGCCGTCGCCCGCGAGTGGACGCCGCAACGTGCCGCCGAGGTCTGCCGCGTCCCGGCGCCGCTGATCGAGCGGGCCGCGCACCGCTTCGCGGGCGCCGGCGCGGCGATGGCGCTGTGGTCGATGGGCGCCAACCAGTCCACCGTCGGCACGCTGAAGAACCGTGCGCTGATCAACCTCTGCCTCGCGACGGGGCAGATCGGCCGCCGCGGCAGCGGTCCGCTGTCGCTCACCGGTCAGCCCAACGCGATGGGCGGGCGTGAGACCGGCGGCCTGTCGCACCTGCTGCCCGGCTACCGCAAGGTCGCGGAGACGGCCGACCGCCTCGCCATGGCTGCACATTGGGGGGTGCCCTTCGAGCGCCTGAGCGCGCAGCCGGGACTCCCCGCCGTGGCGCTCTTCGAGGCGCTCGAAGCGGGCCGCGTGAAGGCCGTCTGGGTGATGGCGACGAACCCGCTCGTCTCGCTGCCCGACGGCGAGCGCGCACGCGCGGCGCTCGAGACGGCCGAGCTCGTCGTCGTGCAGGACCCGCACCACCCGACCGAGACCTCGTCGCTCGCGCACGCCGTGCTGCCGGCCGCGGCCTGGCCGGAGAAGGAGGGCACGATGACGAGCTCCGAGCGCCGCATCGGCCTCGTGCGGCGCGCCGTCGCGCCGCCGGGAGAGGCCAAGCCCGACTGGGAGATCGTCGCCGGCCTCGCACGCCACCTCGGCTACGGCGCATCGTTCGCCTGGCCCGACAGCGCCGCGGTCTTCGACGAGTTCGCCGCCTGCACGGCGGGGCGGCCGTGTGACATGACCGGCGTCTCGCACGCGCGCATCCGTCAGGAGGGCGGGCTGCAGTGGCCGTGCCCGGCGCGGGAGGTCGACGCGCACCCCGGCACCGTCCGGCTCTATGAGGACCGCCGCTTTCCGACCCCCGACGGACGCGCGCGCTTCGCTCCGACGCCGCACGCCGCGCCCGCCGAGACGCCCGACCCCGGCTTCCCACTGCTGCTGACGACCGGTCGCGTCGCCGACCAGTGGCACACGATGACCCGCACCGGCCACTCCCCCGCGCTGCGCGCGTCGGCGGGCGAGCCGACGCTGTCCTGCCACCCGCTGGACGCCGTCGCCGCAGGACTGGATGACGGCGACCTCGTGCGCGTCGTCTCGCGTCGCGGCGAGTTGCGCGTGGCGGTCGCAGTCGACGAGACGCTGCCGCGCGGCGTGGCGTTCGCAGCGTTTCACTGGGGCGCGCTGAACGGCGCCGCCGGCGCCGGCACGCTCAACGCGCTGACGATCGCCGCGGTCGACCCGACGTCCGCGCAGCCCGAGCTGAAGGCCGTCGCCGTTCGCTTGGAGAACGTGCGCCGCCGTGACGAGCCGGTCCGCCGGCGCGCGCCCACGAGGCCCAAGCGGCTCGTCGTCGTCGGCACCGGGATGGCCGGTCTCGCCGTCGTCGAGGAGGCGCTGCGCCGCCGACCGGCCGAGGACTGGAAGATCGTGATGCTCGGCGAGGAGCCGGGCCCGTCCTACAACCGCGTCCTGCTGTCCAAGCTGCTCGCGCGCACGTGCGGCCCCGGCGAGCTCGAGCTGCGCCCGCTCGCCTGGTACGCCGCGCACGGCGTCGACCTGCGCGGCGGCTGCAGCGCCGCTGCACTCGACCTCGAGGCCCGCGCGGTCGTCGACGAGGCCGGCATCCGCCACCCGTACGACGCGCTCGTGCTCGCCACCGGCTCGCGCGCGTTCGTTCCTCCCGTGCCCGGCGCCGACCTGCCCCACGTCGACGTGTTCAGAACCTGGCGCGATGCCGAGGCGCTCGCGGCGACGCCGCGCGGCACGCGCGCCGTCGTCGTCGGCGGCGGCCTGCTCGGCCTCGAGGCGGCGGCGGGGCTGCGCTCGTGCGGGGTCGAGGTGACGGTCGTCGAGCTCGCCCCGCAGCTGATGGGCCAGCAACTGGATCCCGGCGCCGCAGCGATGCTCCAGCGCACGCTCACGCGGCAGGCGATCGCCTGCCGCCTCGGACGCAGCGCGGCGCGCATCGAAGCCGACCGCGTCGTGCTCGACGACGGCGAGGAGCTGGCGGCCACGCGTGTCGTCGTCGCGGCCGGGGTGCGGCCCGAGGTCTCGCTCGCCCGCGCGGCCGGGCTGCCCGTGAAGCGCGCGATCGTCGTCGACGACGCGCTGCGGGCCGGCGCGCCGTCGGTCTGGGCGGTCGGCGAGTGCGCCGAGCATCGCGGCGTCGTCTACGGGCTGTGGTCGCCGCTCGCTGAGCAGGCGCGCGTCGCGGGCGCAGGCGTCGCGGGCGATCCCGCGGCCTTCCACGGCGCCGTCCCGGCGACGACGCTCAAGGTCTCCGGCGTCGACGTCTACGCGGGCGGCAGATCTGCCGGCGCCGCGCCCGACGGGCACGACGAGGTCGTGCTGAGCGACACGCGCAAGGGGATCTACCGCCGCCTCGTGCTCGACGGCGAGCGCCTGACCGGCGCCGCGCTCGTCGGCGACGTGGGCGCCGCCCGCAGGCTGTCGGAGCTGCTGCGCAGCGGCGAGCCCGTCCCGTCGGACCTGCTCGCGGCCGGCGGCTGCGCGGCGAGCGCCGAGGCGCTGAGCGCCGATCCCGCGGCGACGCTGTGCTCCTGCAACGCGGTCAGCGTCGGCGACGTGCAGGCGGCGATCCGCCGCGACGGGTTGAGCACCGTCACGCAGGTCGGGCTGCGCACGCGCGCGACGACAGGCTGCGGCGGCTGCAGCGCCGAGGTCCAGTCACTGCTCGAGCGCGAAGCCGCCGCCAGGCGCGCCTGAATCCGCTCGCCGCCGAGCAGCTCGAGGACGCGCCGAAGCGCCGGCAGCAGTTCGTCGTCCTGGCCGCAGCCCGCGCAGGACTGAGGCCTGCGCATCAGGCGGCGAGGATGAACGACAAGAAGAAGCCCGCCGCCGTGGCGAATGCGTTGAACGGGCGACCCTGCTCGAAGGCCTCGGGCATCAGCGTGTCCGCGAGCGACGCGAGCACGGCGCCACCCGCGAAGCCCAGCGCGACCGACAGGACCTCGTCGTTGAGCGGCCCCGCCAGCGTCCGACCGGCGACGACCGCCACCGCGAGCAGCGCCGCGCACGCCAGCCAGGTGCCGATCACGGCCTTCGCCTGACGGCCCTCGCGGCGCATCGCCACCGCGCCGACGAGCGACTCGGGCAGGTTCGAGAAGAAGATCGCGACGAGCAGCGCAAGCGAGGCGCCGTCGACGAGCGAGACCCCGAGCGCGAGGTTCTCCGGCACGCCGTCGAGCGTGACGGCGGCAAGCAGCGCCCAGCCGACGGCGCCCTGCGCACCGCTCGCGGCGACCTCGCGCTGCTCGGGCCCGGCCTTCCCGGTGACGCGGCGGTCGAGCAACGAGTCCGCCACGACGAACGTCGCTGCGCCGGCGAGCAGCGCAAGGCCCGAGCGCGCCGCGCCGCCGAGCTCGTAGGCCTCGTCGAAGAGCTCGAACGCCAGTGCCGAGATCAGCGCGCCGCTGGCGAACGCGAGCAGGACGCCGGTGACCGCGCGCGGCGGATCCCAGGACGACCCGACGACGGCGCCGATCACCAGTGCGCTGGACGCGGCGATGCCGAAGAGGATCGCTGTCGTCACGAGCGAGAACTACTGCACGAAGACCGGCGTCCCCTTCTCGACCTTCTCGTACAGCTCCTTGACGTCACGCACCGACATCCGGATACAGCCGTGCGAGGCGGCCGTGCCGAGCGAGGAGATGTCGCTCGTGCCGTGGATTCCCTGGCCGTCGTGGAAGCCCATCCAGCGCGCCTCGAGCGGGTTGCGCGGATCGCCGGCCGGGATCGTCTGGCCGGCCAGTTCGCCGGCCCAGTCGCTGTTGGGCGCGTGCCAATCCGGGTTGACCGTCTTCTCCTTGATCTCATAGCGCCCGGGCGTCGTCTCGTTGCCGCCCTTGCCGACCGCGATCTTGTAGCGGTGCTCGAGCTGGAGGTTCCTGTAGAGGCGCAGCTGCTTGCCGTCGCGGTCGATCGCGATGACGGTCGGGTAGCGCTTGGCGAGATCCTCGAACGTGCGGTCGGGGCGCTCGGTCACCTTCACGGGCACCTTGACCGTGCGCTCGGCGGACGTGTTCGCCACGACGTCGGTGAGCGACGAGACGAGCTTCCGCTGCTGGACCTCGACGCCGGGGCGAGCGCGCGTGCGGTCGAGCTTTCCGTCGCGCCAGTCGATGTCGGCGTCGCGGGCGTCGCGGTTGACGCGCTTTCCGATGCGGGCAGCGAAGTCGTCGATCGCCTCGCGCGCGAACGAAACCCGCGGCGTGACCGTCCCGCGCGCGTCGCTGGGCGCCAGCACGCGACTGAACGCGTTGCCCTCGCGGCTGCGCCGCAGGGCCGCGTCGACGCTGCCGTCGGCGTCCAGCCGCGCCTGCGCGACCTCGGGCCTCAGGACGAACGTCTTCTTGTCGTAGGTCACCCTGACGCGCTTGCCGACCGAGTCACCCAGCTCGCGCTGCACGAGCGCCCGCGCCTCGTCGCGCTCCATCCCGCCCACGTCGACGGTGCCGATCCGCACGCCGTCGTCGATGACGTCCTTGCGTGCGCCGTCGATGATCAGGATCGCGACGACGAAGATGAGGATGGCTGCCGCGGCGGCACCAGAGGCGAAGATCGTTGCACGGTTCATGGCCGCGGTGTTACCCAGCAGAAGCGTGCGCCAACGCGCGTTCATCGCCTGGAAACACGCCGGGCACGCCGAGGAAACCCGGCTGGCCCACGATGGTCAGCATGAGCTCCGGGGTCGTCGTCGTCGGTGGAGGGATCGCCGGTCAAGCCGTCTGCGAGGCGCTGCGCGAGCGCGCCCCGGACGTGCCGATCACGCTCGTCTGCGGCGAGAGCAGCGCGCCGTATGACCGCGTGCGCCTGTCGGAGATCCTCGTCTCCGGCGAGGACTCGCAGACGCTCGGTCTGCGACCGGCCGAGTGGTACACGGACAACGGCGTCGAGCTGCTCGTCGGCCGGATCGTCACCTGGATCGACACCGACCGCGGGGTGCTGGGACTCGACGACAGCGACGAGCTCGGCTTCGAGCGGCTGGTGATCGCGACCGGCTCACAGCCGCTGATGCCGCCGATCCCCGGAATCACGCTCGAAGGCGTGCACCCCTTCCGCGACCCCGCCGACTGCGAGACGATCCGCTCCGCCGCGACGAGCGGGATCGAGCGCGCGGCCGTCATCGGCGGCGGGCTGCTCGGCCTCGAGGCCGCTCGCGGGATCGCCGCCCAGGGCTGCGCGGTGACGGTCGTGCACCTGCTCGACCGCCTGATGGAGCGCCAGCTCGACGCCGGCGCCTCCTCGCTGTTGGCGCCCGCGCTCGCCGGGCTCGACATCGACGTCGAGTTCGAGCGCAACACGCAGCAGATCATCGGCCCCGATCGCGCCCACGGCCTGCGCTTCACGGACGGCTCGGAGCTGCTCGCCGACCTCGTCGTCGTCTCGATCGGGATCCGCCCGGAGACCGAGCTCGCGCGGTCGATCGGCCTCGTCTGCGATCGCGGTGTGATCGTCGACGACGCGATGCGCACGAGCCTGCCGCGCGTGCTCGCCGTCGGCGAGTGCGCCCAGCACCGCGGCATCGTCTACGGCCTCGTCGCGCCCATCCACGACCAGGCGCGGGTCGCGGCGAAGACGCTGACGAGCGACGTCGCGGGTGGCGCCGGCGCCGACGCGAGCGCGCTCTACCTCGGCTCGGTGCCGAGCGCAAAGCTCAAGGTCGCAGGCATCGACCTCGTCTGCGCGGGCGAGTCCGGCGGTGACCTCGAGGCGGTCGTCAGCGACGCGGCGACCGGCGTCTACCGCAAGCTGTCGGTCCGCGACGGGCGCGTGATCGGCACCGTGCTGCTCGGTGACACGCGCGGCTCGGAGGCGCTCGTCGCCGCCGTGCGCGCCGGCGAACCGGTCGACGACCCGCTGCAGGCACTCGCCGACGCCTCGCTCGCCGGCCCCGCCGACCTGCCCGACACGGCACAGATCTGCGACTGCAACGGCGTCTGCAAGGGCGCGCTGATCGAGGCCGTCACGGCCGGCGGCTGCGCGACGCCGCGCGAGGTCATGGCCGTCACGCGCGCCGGTACGGGCTGCGGCTCCTGCCGGCCGGCGGTCAAGGAGATCGTCGCGGCGGCCACCGGTGGGCTGAGCGACGAGCCCGCCTACCTGTGCCCCTGCCGCAAGCAGACGAGGGAGCAGCTCGCCCAGCAGATCCGCGACGACGACCTGCGCTCCGTCAGCGACGTCGCGGCCACCTGCGGGACCGGACGCGAATGCGGGACCTGCAAGCCGGCGCTGGCATACCTCGTCTCCGAGGTCTGCGCCAACCTGCACCGTGAGGAGCGCGACGCACGCTTCATCAACGACCGAGTGCACGCGAACATCCAGCACGACGGCACGTTCTCCGTCGTCCCGCGGATGTACGGCGGCGTGACGACGCCCGCCGAGCTGCGCCGGATCGCCGACGTCGCCGAGAAGTACGAGGTGCCGATGGTCAAGGTCACCGGTGGCCAGCGCCTGGACCTGCTCGGCGTCTCGAAGCAGGACCTGCCCGCGATCTGGCGCGACCTCGGGATGCCCTCCGGACATGCCTACGCAAAGGCCGTGCGAACCGTGAAGACCTGCGTCGGAACGCGGTTCTGCCGCTTCGGCCTCGGCGACTCGGTCGGTCTCGGTATCGAGATGGAGAAGCTCTGGGAGGGTCTGCACACGCCGCACAAGGTCAAGTCAGGCGTCTCGGGCTGCCCGCGCAACTGCGCCGAGGCGACGGTGAAGGACATCGGCTGCGTCGCCGTCGAGGGCGGCTGGCAGGTGCGCGCGGGCGGCGCGGCAGGTGGCAACGTCCGCGAGGCCGACATCCTCACGACCGTGACGACGCGCGCCGAGGCGCTGCGCGTCGCGACGGCGTTCCTGCAGTTCTACCGCGAGAACGCCGACTACAAGGAGCGCACGTACGACTTCATCCCGCGCGTCGGCCTCGAGAAGGTGCGCGAGGTGGTTCTCGGCGAGCAGAGCGGGGCGGCATTGCGCGAGCGCCTGCGGATCGCCAAGGTTGCGACGCAGGACCCGTGGCTCGAGCGCGACGACCCCTACCACCGCCACCAGTTCGACGACCTGGCCGCACCCGAGGCGCCGGAGCCGGCGCTCGTCGGACCGCCCGCGGGCGGCGAGCTGTGAGCGCCGCGGCGACGACCCACTACGCCTGCAGCGTCGATGACATCCCGCGCGGCGAAGGCCGCACGATCACGCTCGACGGCCGCCGCATCGCGCTCTTCCGCGCGGCCGGCGGCTGGTACGCGCTCGACGCCGCCTGTCCGCATCGCGGCGGGCCGCTGGCGGACGGGATCGTCTGCGACCGCGCCGTCATCTGCCCGCTGCACGATCGGCGCTTCGACCTCGCGACGGGTGCGCCGTTGACGACGGGCGACGGCGTCGCCGCCCACGCCGGCGAGGTTCGCGGCCAGCGCATCTTCGTCACGCTCGCCGCCGCCGAGCGCCGCGCCGCCTGACGGCGGCGACGGCCGCTGCGCCAAACGAGCCGACCCTGGCGCGAGCGTTGGGGGTAAGGTTCCGGCCCACGATGGGCCGTCCGATCATGCTCGGAATCGTGGGCGACTCGGCGTCTGGCAAGACGACGCTGAGCAAGGGACTCGTGCAGCTGCTCGGCGAGGACGCCGTCAGCGCGATCTGCACCGACGACTACCACAAGTACGACCGCCGCCAGCGCGCCGAGCGCGGCATCACGCCGCTGAACCCGGAGTGCAACTACCTCGACATCATGGGCCAGCACCTGCAGTGCCTGCGCCTCGGCGAGGCAATCCTCAAGCCGGTCTACCAGCACGGCGACGGGACGTTCGGCCCGCTCGTGTACAGCGCGCCGAACCGCTTCATGGTCATCGAGGGGCTGCTCGGCTACCACACGGAGGACATGCGCAGGGCGTACGACGTGCGCGTCTACCTCGACCCGCCGGAGTCGCTGCGGCGCCAGTGGAAGGTCGACCGCGACTGCTCCAAGCGCGGCTACACGACCGACGAGGTGCTCGCCGACCTCGACCGACGCGAGCCGGACTCGGAGGCGTTCATCCGCCCGCAGCGCCGCCACGCCGACATCGTCGTCTGCCGGATGGAGAGCGAGGAGGATCCGTTCATCCTCGACGCTCGGCTGACGCTGCGCGACGGCCTGCCGCACCCCGACCTCACCCCGTTCGTCGACGAGAGCGCGGGCCAGATCACGCTCGACGAACGTGACGGCGAGAGCGTGCTCTTCATTCCGGGGGCGCTTGCGCGCGAGTGCGCCGCGGCGATCGAGGAGGTCATCTGGGATCGCATGCACTTCGCCCGCCACCTGCGCTCGGAGAAGCTCGGCGAGTTCACGGTCGGCAACCACGTGCACCGCTCGGAGTCGCTCGCGCTCGTGCAGCTGCTGATCGTCTATCACCTGACGACGGCACGGGCGCGCGTCGCGCTCGGCGGCGAGCCGACCGTGCAGGACGCGGCGCGGGCGTCATGATCCGCAGCGCCCGGAGCGATCAGCCGACCTCGGCCGGCTCTGCCAGGCGCTCGATCTCGACCTCGCCGACGAGCCGCTCCACCTTGTCCGGATCGACGAGCCCTGCGCCGAGCCGCTGGACGGACTCGGCACCGCACGCGACGCCGTAGCGCAGGCACTCCGGAGGATGCTTGCCGCCGTAGCGGGCGGCGACGTAGCCGGCGAGGAACGCATCCCCGGCGCCGACCGTGGCGACCGCCTCGCGCGGCGCGATGCGCACGCGGTAGAGGGACGTCTCGCCGTCGTCTAGGACCGACCCGAAGCAGCCGTCGGGCGTCGTCATGATCGCTTCCTGCGCGCCGAGCGAGACGATCTCGCGGACGGCGATGATGCGGTCCTCGTCGTCGTTGAACTCGTGGCCGACGAGCTCCTCGGCCTCGAGCACGTTCGGTGAGACGACGTGCGGCTCCGCGCGCACGGCGTGGCGCAGCGGGTCGCCGTCGGTGTCGATCACGACGACCAGGCCGAGCTTGTGCAGGTCCTTGATGAGATCCGCGTAGACGTCGAATTCGACGTTGCGCGGCAGCGAGCCGGCGAAGATGACGATCGCCGCGCCACGCGCGAGGTACAGCAGCTTGTCGCGGAAGAGCTCGAGCTCGCGCCCGCTGACGGCCGGGCCGCGCTCGTTGATCTCGGTCTGCTCGCCGTTCGTCGGGTCGAGCACGGCGGTGTTCGTGCGCGACTCCTCGCGGATCCGGACGAAGTCGTTGAGGATCGACTCGTCGGTCAGCGCCTCGACGATCCGCGTGCCGGTCGCGCCGCCCGCGAAGCCGGTCGCGATCACCGGCTGGCCGAGCGTCTTGAGCGTCCGTGCGACGTTGACGCCCTTGCCGCCCGGCAGCGTCGTCTGCTCGACGGTGCGGTGACGGCGCCCGAGCCTGAAGTTCGGCACCGAGAGCGACTTGTCGATCGCTGCGTTGAGGGTGACGGTGATGATCACTCGTGAGCCTCCCGTGAACGTTCGCCGGGGTTTGACGTGAACGTTTGCGCGAGGTTCACTGGACCGCTGACTCCTCGCGCCGCCGGGCCCGCCGGTGCTCGGCATCAAGGGCCTTTCTGCGGTTGATCGCCCGTCGGCGCAGCAACAGGAGTGGGAGGCTACAGACCAGCAGCAACACCATCGCCACGATCGTCTGCGAGCGGCTGAGCATGTCGTCCAGGCGGTCGCCGAGGCCGGCCTCGGCGACCGGCCGCGCGGTCACGACCGGAACGCGCGCGAGCACCTCGTCGCCGCGACGGATCGTCGCCGTGCCCACGCGCGTGCCGCGCGGCAACGGCCCGTCGACATCGGCCGGCAGGCCGGTGACCGCGACCCGCGTGCGGGCACCCGTGCGCAGCACGCGCGCGACGGTCGCGCCCGCGACGACGTCCACCGACTCGCCGCCGCGGTAGCGCAGCGGAAGGCGGCCGAGCACCCTGCCCTGCGGCATCACCGTCCGCGCGTCGTAGCGGCTCAGCCCGTAGCGCAGCAGCGCCAACGAGTCCGAGTCGCGCGTCCGCTCGCTGGGCTCGCCGAGCACGACGCTGATGACCGTCACCCCGCCGCGCGTCGCCGAGCCGACGAGCACATAGCCGGCGCGGCGGGTGTGGCCGGTCTTCACGCCGTCGACGACGTCGACCCGGCGAACGAGCGCGTTGCGGTTGATGACGGTCCGCTTGCGCACCCCGCTGCGCAGCACCGCGCTGGGCAGGTCGACGGTGCGGCGAAAGAACTCGTAGCGACGCAACTGGACCGCGAGCTTCGCCAGGTCCCGGGCGCTGGAGTAGTTCATCGGGTCGTCGAGGCCGATCGGGTTGGCGAAGCTCGTGTCGCTCAGGCCGAGCGCCTTGGCGCGGCGGTTCATCTCGGCGACGAAGGCCTCCGTCGAGCCCATCGTCCCGGCCGCGATCGTGGCGGCGGCGTCGTTGGCGCTCGGCAGCAGCGCGGCGCGCAGCAGGTCGCGGACGCTCATCCGCTCCCCCGGGCGCAACCCGATCTGCGACTCGACCGGCAGTGCGTCGTAGCCCGTGGCGCTGAAGACGTCGTCGAGGTCCGTGTGCTGCAACGCGACGAGCACGGTCATCAGCTTCGTCGTCGATGCGATCTGACGGCGCTGGCCGGGGTTGCGCGCCAGCAGCACGTCGCCCGTCGAGGCCTCCATCACGATCGCCGCCTTTGCGCCCTGCAGGCGCGGCGCGCCCGCCGGCGACCGGGCTTGCGCGCAAGGCGTCGCGAGGAGCAGTGCGAGCACCGCCCCGAACAGCACGGGGCGGACCGTCACGGTGCGAGCTTGAGCGTCTGCCCGATGTTCACGTTGACCGGCTCGTCGTCGCCCGCGCGCGCCGCGAGGCCGACGAACGCGCCCAAGACCAGCAGGGCGAGCAGCGCTGGAAGAACCAGGCGCTCGAGATCGACCTCGTCCATCCTGCGAAGAGGATACGGGCAGCGGGTGCCCGCCGGCGCCGTCTACAACGACCACGCGGCCTCTCGCAGCCGCTCGGCCTCTGCGCGGGCGGCGGCGGCGGGCGCCGCGCCTGTCGATTCGTGCGCCGACGCGATCGAGCGCGACGCGCTGACGAGTCCGCCGGCGCGTCCCGGCGCAAAGGCGGGCGCGATCTCCTCGACACGGCCGCCCTGCGCGCCGATGCCCGGCAGCAGAAACGGTGCGTGCGGCATCAGCTCGCGCATGCGCGCGACGTGCTCGGGCGCGGTCGCGCCGACGACGGCGCCGACGTCCGACAGGCCGCTCGCCGCGCCCGGCGTCCCGCCGAGCCGCGTGACGATCTGCGCGAGGCGCTCCCAGACGGTGCCGCCGCCGTCGCCCGCCAGCCTGAGATCCTCGACGTCGGCGGCACCCGGGTTGGAGGTCCGCACGAGCACGAAGACGCCGGCAGCGGCCGCGCGCGCGCCGTCGACGAGCGGCTCGAGCGCGTCGACGCCGAGCAGCGGGTTGGCGGTGAACGCGTCGGCGCCCAGCCCCTCGACGTCGCCGAACGGCGTCGGCGTGCTGCCGACGAGCGCCTGCGCGTAGGCGGCGGCGGAGACCGCGATGTCGCCGCGCTTGCCGTCGGCGAGCACGATCAGGCCGCGCTCGCGGGCGTGGTCGACCGTCGCCTGGAGCGCCGCCCACCCCTCCGCGCCGAGCCGCTCGAAGCAGGCCAGTTGCGGCTTGACCGCGACGCACGCGGGCCCGGCGGCGTCGATCAGCGCGGCGCAGTGCGCCCGTACCGCCGCCGCGGCTCGCTGCGCCGCGCTGCCGTCGTGCCCAGCCGCCGCGAGCGCACTCGGCCACAGCCGCGCCGGATCGGGATCGAGACCCAGGACGATCTGCGACTCGCGCGCTGCGACGAGCTCGGCGAGCCGATCGGCGAACGTCACCGTCGTGGACTCGGCGAGGCCCTGCACCTATGGGCGAACAGCCTGCTTGAGACCGGACGGCGGCGCGAACCTGGGGACGCGGGTGGGCCCGATCTGGATCGGCTCGCCGGTGCGCGGGTGCTTGCTCGTGCGCCCTGCGCGCTCGGTGACGCTGAACCTCCCGAAGCCCGTCAGCGCGACCTCGCCGCCGCGGCCGAGAACCTCCTGCACCGTCTCCAGGACGGCTTCGACGGCGTCTGCCGACTGCATGCGGGTCAGACCGGTGCGGGTCTGGACCGAATCGACGAGCTGCGACTTCGTCACGAGCGGTGCTCCTTGTGCTGCGGGCGGAACTTCGAACACGACGAAGCTACCAGTGGCACCGGACCCTTCCCGATCGGCGAGGATGCCGGCGTGGGCTTCAACAAGATCGCCTGGCTCGTCACGGTCGCAGCCGCCCTGATCACGGCGCTGCTGCTGTTCCTCTCGGGTTACAACGGCTACGGGGCGGTCGCGATCGCGGTCGGGCTGTCGGCAGCGATCAACCTGCGCTGAGGCGCCAGGCCCAGAGCATCCCCTGGCCGTCGCTACGTTCGTGGAGCACCTCGGTCGTGAACCCGGCGCGGCTGAGCAGGCGGGCAGCGGCTGCGCCGGGCGCACCGGGTGGACTGAGGTGATGGTGGTACTCCAGGACGATTGCCCGTATCGCGGTCGTGGCGAGGCGCGCGTCGGCGAGTAGCGCCCACTCGCCGCCTTCGACGTCGATCTTCACGAGATCAGCCGCCTGTAGATAGGGCAACACGTCGACGATCGGGATGGCAGTCGTCTGCTCCTCGTGCGCCGACGGCTCCGCGATCCGCGAGCAGGCGAACAGGCCGGCGCGAAAGCAGACCGTGCCGTCGCGCGTGCCGGCGCACGCCGGCACGAGTTGCCACGACGGCTCGCCTCCGCTCGCGCTCATCGCCTGCTCGAGGACGGCGATGTTGGACGGGTCGGGCTCGAAGCCGATGATCCTGCCCGTCGCGAGCCGGTCCGCGACGAAGAGCGCGAAGAGGCCGATGTTCGCCCCGACGTCGACGACCGTGAGCGGTCGATCCGCCAGCGCGAGCGCCTCCTCGACGGGCGGCAGGGGTTCATACAGGCGCTTGCGGAACACCTCGTCGAGGATCGCGACGTCCTGCGTCCCATGGCGCAGGAACAGGCGCCGGCCCGACCCGCGCAGCGAGTATCCAACGGTCCCGGGCGCACCCGCCAGCTCCCGAGCGGCGAACGCTTGGGCCTGCTCGACGACCGTGGCCAGAGCACGCACCTCGCGCTCGCGCTCCGCGGACGGCGCTGGCGGGGAATCGAAGAAGTTGGACCTCTGCAAGCGGTCCGACGGATAGGCGAAGTGGCTCATGATCCTCCCCTTCCCTGTGCAAGCGCTCGCCAGACGTTGCCGAGCGGACGCGGTCGACAGCCTGACGATCTCCGTCCGGCGGGTTGTTTTTCGGCGCGGTCCGGGTAGCGCTGTAGTCGTCGCGGGCGGTCGAAGGCGCCGGCGGCAGGTGTGGACCCGTCGGAAGCGTGCCGTCGTGCGGCGGCGCTCGCAGCCCTCGGAAAGCGGATCCCCGAGCCGAGGAAAGGCAACGCGATGCTTGACCGCGCAGAACGGCCGCGTCAAGCCGGCCCCGTGCCAGCGAGTGCGCGCCGAGCCAAAGCTGCGCGGGAGCGAACCGATCGCCTGCTGTTCGCTCGCCGCGACAGGGGCGACCGGCACGCCCGCGACGAGCTGATCGAGCGCTTCCTGCCGCTTGCGCGCTCTGTCGCACGGCGCTATGAGCGTCCCGGGGAGCCGCTCGACGACCTCGTTCAGGTCGCGTCCCTGGCGCTCGTCAAAGCTGTCGACCGCTTCGATCCCGAGCGCGGCTACGCGTTCACGAGCTTCGCCGTGCCGACGATCGTCGGTGAGCTCAAGCGCTACTTCCGCGATCGCACGTGGACGGTGCGTCCGCCACGCGAGGTGCAGGAACTGACCCTCCGTGTCGACGCCGCCGCAGTGCGCCTGTCACAGCAGCTCGACCGTCCGCCGACCGTCAGCGAGCTGGCCGCGGCGATCGGCGGCAGCGACGAGCAGGTACTCGAAGCGATGCAGGCGCGCTCGGGGCGCAGCGGACTGTCCCTGCAGGCATCGGCCGGTCGTCAGGACGATCAACCGGCGCTGCAGGACACGCTCGGCGGCAGCGACGACGGCTACGAACAGGCGGAGAACCGCGCGGTCCTCGACGGGCTGCTGGCGTTCATCTCGCCACGCGACCGGGAGGTTGTGCGCCTGCGCTTCGAGCAGGACCTCACACAAGCCGAGATCGGGGCGCTGCTCGGCGTCAGCCAGATGCAGGTCTCACGGATCGTCCGTCACGCGATCGACCAGCTACGCCACATCGCAGACCAGCAACAACGCGTCGCCGAAGCCCGCGCCGACATCCAGCACGCCTTGATCTGACCCGCAGCGGTGCACGCGGCGACCCGACGGCACGAGTTCGACGTGCGGCCGTAACCCGTGCCGGCGCGCCGTCGGAGGACGGACAGTCTGGCGTCGGTCTGTCGCTGCTCGTCGTCGGGCGCGCTGCTGACTACGCGATCGCGAAGGTCATGCGCACGCGTGAGCCCGGCGGCGGGTCGACGTCTTCGAGCACAAGCTGCTCGCTCATGCTTCCCATGACACCCAGGCCAAGCCCGAGGCCGGGGCTGTCGCTGCGCGGCCGCATCCCCCTGCCTTCGTCGCAGACGACGACCTCGAGCGAGCTCGGGCGCGTCCACGCCTTCAGCGCGACCATGCCCGGGGCATCGTGATCGACATAGGCGTGCAGGACGCTGTTGCTGACCGCTTCTGAGACCGCCAGCGCGATGTCCTCGCACAGCTCCTGCGACGCGCCGTTGCCCGCCGCGAACTCGACGACGGCATGGCGCAGCGCAGCGACGCTTTCGGGTTGCGCTTGCAGACAGCGCTCGAGCTGCCGTCGCGAAGGCGGAGACACGGCCCTTCCGTACCCGCCGCAGCGCGCCGCGACACCCCACGCGGCTGGTCGGCTACGGCGTATCGCTCCTGTCGATCGCCGTGGCGTGTCCGCTCCGCCACGCGCTCAGCGCGGCGGGATCTCCGTCCCCGGATGCACGCTGCCCTCGGGCTCGAGGTGGATCAGCACGTCGGCGCCGCGCAGCCGCGCGCGGATCTCGTCCTGCAGCGCGTGTGCCGTCTCGTGCGCGTTCTCGAGCGTCGTACCCGAGGCGAACTGCACGTGCAGGTCGACGTAACGGCGCGATCCGGCCCGGCGCGCGCGCAGCTTGTGGAAGCCGCAGACGCCGCGCGACCCGAAGTCGGCGATCGCGTCGCGCATCGCGTCGAGCTCCTCCTGCGGCAGCGCCTCGTCGACGAGCACGCGCGAGGCGCGCGCCAGCAACCGCGCGCCGGCGAGCACGATCGCCGCCGCGACGGCGAGCGCGATGACCGGATCGAGCCACGTCGCGCCGGTCAACTGGACGAGGACGAGCCCCAGCTGGACGGCGGCCGAGGTCGCCGCGTCGGTGCGCAGATGCGCGGCGTCGCCCTCGAGTGCCGGTGAGTCCGTGTCGCGGGCGCGTCGCGCGACGAACGTCGAGACGAGGACGTTCACGACGATCGAGACGCCGATCACGACGATGCCGATGCCGAGCGAATGGACCTCGGGCCCGTTCGCGAGGCTGCGCACGGCGGCATAGATGATCACTCCCGAGCCGACGAGGATCAGCATCGCCTCGATCGCGGCGGCGAGGTTCTCGATCTTGTCGTGGCCGTAGGGATGCTCCGCGTCGGCGGGCTTGTCGGCCTCGCGCACGGAGAAGTACGCCACGAAGGAGGCGACCAGGTCGATCGACGAGTGCATCGCCTCGGTCAGGATCGCCACCGAGCCCGTGAGCGCGCCCGCGGCGAGCTTCAGCGCGATGAGGATCGCGTTGGAGGCGATCGAGAGCGCCGCAGCACGGGACTTCACCGACCCTGGCGCACGCGGCTGGCTTGCTGCGATCAGCGGTCCCGCCATGACGACTACGAGTCAAGCAGGGCGAGCAGTTCGTGCGCCGCGCGCCCGCGATGGCTGATCGCGTCCTTCTCGGCCGCATCGAGCTCGGCCATCGTGCGCCCGTCCGCGATGTCGTCGGGCAGAAACGCCGGGTCATAGCCGAAGCCGCCGTCGCCGCGCGGGTCGGGATCGAGGGTGCCGGTGCAGCGACCCTCGACGAGCTGCTCGCCGCCCTGCGCGTCGACGTAGGCAAGTGCGCAGACGTACGCCAGCGGCGAGCCGGCGGGCGCCTCGCGCAGCAGCTTGGCGAGGTTCTCCGCGTCGGACGCGTCGTCACCCGCGTAGCGCGCCGAGCGTACGCCGGGCGCGCCGCCGAGCGCTGCCGCCTCGATCCCCGAGTCGTCGGCGATCGCCGGCAGGCCGGTCGCGCGGGCGGCGGTGCGCGCCTTGGCGAGCGCGTTTGCGGCGAATGTGTCCGCGCTCTCGGGCGGCAGGACGACGTCGGCCGGCAACTCGACGATCTCGTGCGGTGTCAGCAGGGTCGCGAGCTCGCGCACCTTGTGCGCGTTGCGGGTCGCGAGGACGAGCCTCACGCCACCGCCTGCGCCTGCAGCGCGCGCAGCTGCTCGACTCCGGCGCCGGCGAGCGCGAGCAGCTCGTCGAGGTGCGCGCGCGACAGCGGCGTGCGCTCGGCGGTCGCCTGGACCTCGATCAGGCCGCCGTCGCCGGTCATCACAACGTTCGCGTCGACCTCGGCCGTCGAGTCTTCGGAGTAGTCGAGGTCCAGCAGCGGGACGCCGCCGACGATCCCGCAGGAGATCGCGGCGACGCTGCCGGTCAGCGGCGAGCGCTCGACCTTGCCCTCGTCGAGCAGCCGGCGGGTTGCGAGATCGAGCGCGACGAACGCGCCGGTGATCGACGCGCAGCGCGTGCCCCCGTCGGCGGTGAGTACGTCGCAGTCGAGGTAGATCGTGCGCTCGCCGAGCGCGTCGAAGTCGATGACGCCGCGGATCGAGCGGCCGATCAGCCGCTGGATCTCGACGCTGCGACCATCCAGCCGCCCCTTGGTGATGTCACGCGCCTTGCGGTCGCCCGTCGACGCCGGCAGCATCGCGTACTCGGCGGTCACCCAGCCGCGGCGCTTTCCCGCCATCCACCGCGGCACGCTCTCCTGCACCGACGCCGTGCAGATGACCCGTGTCTCTCCCTGCGTGATCAGCGCCGACCCCGTCGCCGGCTTGACGAAATGCGGCTCGATCGTCGTCGGGCGCAGGTCGTGCTGGCCGCGCTCGTAGGAGCGCGTGAGCGTCTCGGTCATGCGGGCACCTCGGTCGGAAGCTCGATCTGTTCGACGGCCGCCATCGGCAGCTGCAAGAAGCGCGAGCCGACCTCGACGAACGCGGCCGCGTCGCCGGTGCACAGGAAGCTGTAGCGGCCCTCGCCGCTGCGCGGCGTCGCCAGCTCGCGCGTCGACAGCGCGTGCTGCACGCGGCGCGCGATCGCCGTGCCCGAGGTGATCAGGGTCACCTGCGGACCGAGCAGGCGCTGCAGCAGCGCGCCGACGAAGGGATAGTGCGTGCAGCCGAGGATCGCGGTGTCCACGCCTGCCTCACGCAGCGGACCGCAGTACGTACGGGCGAGGTCGACGTCGTCCTCGGTGATCGGCGCGCCGTCCTGCGAGATTCGGGCCAGCTGCGGGCATGCGACGGTCGTCAGCTTCACGAGCGGGTCGGACGCGAGCACCGCTCGCTCGTAGGCGCCGCTCGCAACGGTCGCGGGCGTCGCGAGCACGCCGATCCGCCCGTTGCGGGTGCGCGCGACCGCGAGGTTCGATTCAGGTCCGACGACGCCGATCACGTCGACAGCGTGCCCGCCCTCGGCGACGTAGGCGGCGAGGTGCTCCAGCGCACTCGACGTCGCGGAGTTGCAGGCGACGACGATCAGCTTCGCGCCGCGCTCGAGCAGCACGTCGGCGATCTGGCGGCTGAAGGCCTGCAGCTCGGCCGGTGCCCGGTCGCCGTAGGGAAAGCGAGCGCAGTCGCCGAGATAGAGGAAGTCCTCCTGCGGCAGCGCCACGAGCAGCTCGTGCAGGACGGTCAGGCCTCCGACACCGGAGTCGAAGACGCCGATCGGGGCGGTGCTCTGGGGGGCGGCCGGCACGAGGCGCCATCTTCGCAGAGGCGCCCCGCGGACCCGCGTCGTCGGCCCATCTACGGCTTGCCCTTGCCGACCGACTCGATCGTGTCCTTGAGCTTGTCGGCGATCTCCTTCGCCAGCCCGCCGCCGTCCTTCATCCCCTTCGCGGCGAGCACGACGCCGGACAGCAGCGCGGCGAGCAACAGCATGAGCCCGACGTACTCCACGGTGCCCTGCCCGCGCTCGTCGCTCCCGAGGCGACCGACGGTTGCGTGAATCCAGCCCATCGTGCGATACGGCATGTACGACCTCCCAGCGAGACGGTGATGTGCCGCATCGATGCTGCGCGGCTTCGCGTGACGGATCTACGCGCGTCCGTGACGAATCGGCGCAGAAACCGCATCGCCTCTGCTCGCCGGACCGCAACCTGCCGTGTCCGCGCGCGTCGTCACCACAGGGGTCAGGCCGCGCCGCTATACACTCCCGCCGAGGCGCCGGCGAGGTTGTCATCCGGCGCCCACTCGTCATGACCGGACTGATGCAACGCATCTTCGGCCGCCGCGCCTCCGGCTCTTCGGGCCGTGCTCCGGGTGGCCTGCTACGTCGACTTCCGTCGGGCCTGCTGCGCGGGCGCTCGGGCGCCAAGCGCCTGCCCTGGGGCAAGAAGTCGGTCGCGCCGGCAGCCGGACACGAGCTGCAGCAGACGCAGGCGACGCAGGTCATCGTGCAGCAGGCCGCGGCGGGCGCCGGCGGCGCGAGCTTCCGCGACCGCGGCAAGCTGCGCCGGCGACTGCGCTTCCTGCGCCGCGCGCGCGAGCTCGCGTTCCGCGACATCGGCGGGCTGATGTTCGACATGCGCCGCTTCGGCCGCGACCGCCCCGACCTCGTCGAGGCGAAGATCGCTGCGCTCGCCGCCGTCGACGAGGAGCTGCGCGCGCTCGAGCGGATTCTCGACGACCGCCGGCCGTTGCACGAGCTGCGCGAGCCCGGGATCACATCGTGCGCCCGCTGCGGCGCGCTGCACTCCAGCGAGTCGAACTTCTGCCCGAACTGCGGCCTGCAGATCGGCGGGCCGCGGGCGATGGGCGAGGTCGGTGGCGCGATCGCCGCGCCGCCGCAGGCGCCGCCGGAGCCGATTCAGCAGCCGCAGTCGCCGACGGTCGGCGCGCCAGCGCCCGCGGCTGCGACTGCGCCGGCGCGGCCCCCGGTCGCGCCCTCCGAGCCGCGGCCGGCGCCCGCGGCGCCCACGGCACAGCGCGGGCCCACGTCCTCGACGAGCTCGCAGCCGACGGAGACGATGCTTCCCCCGCACGCGCCCGACGACGGCTCCTAGACGAGCGATGGTCGTCTCCGTCGACCTCGCGACGAGCACCGGCGCGCAGCCGTGAGCGCCCAGGGGCCCACCGCTCCAGGCCAGCTTCCCCCGCCCGGCTCGCTGCGTTGCCCGCGCTGCCTGGCGACGCTCGGGACGGAGCAGGACTGGTGCCTGGAATGCGGCGCGCCGGCCCGCACCCGTCTGGCGCCGACCCCGAACTGGCAGCTGCCGACCGTCGCGATCGGAGCGATCATCCTGCTCGCGGGCGCGCTGCTCGCGTTCGCGTTCGTGGAGCTGACCGACGACGACGGCGTTTCGGCGGGAACGACGCCGACGGCGGTGGTCGAGACGGCGCCGCCGCCGGCGGTGGTTCCGCCGCCGGTCGTGCCGACGACTGCGACGACGACCGCTCCCGTCGGTCCCGCGGCTCCCTCGACGGTGCCGGGGCAGACGTCGACGGCTGGGAGTGCGACGGGGACTGCGACGCCGGGAGCCACTGGGACCACTGCGACGACGGCGACCACGGGCACCGGCACGACGCCGGCGCCGCGATCGCGGTCGACGACGACGGCAACGGCCACTCCGCGGACCGCCACGACGAGGACCCCCTGAGCGTTGTGGTGCCGTTTCAGGCCAGCGCAGCCCAACGGCTCGCGGCCAGGCGCTGCTGCACGCGCCGCGTCAGCGGATGGACCGGTACGGCAGGCACGCCAAGCGGCGCCGAAGCTCCCACGACCTCCAACGTCGCCACGACCGACCGCGACAGCACCGCGAGGTCGTAGCCGCCCTCGAGCACGATCCCCAGCGGCACGCCGAGCTCACGAGAGCACGCGCCGATCAGAGCCGCCATCCCGACAAACCCCGTGTCGCTGACGACACACGACCCCAACGGGTCGTCCGCATGCGCGTCGTAGCCGGCCGAGACCAGCAGCAGGTCTGGCTCGTAGGCAAGCGCCAGCGGTCTCACCACGTGCGCGACATGCGACAGGAACACGTCATCGCCCGAGCCCGCCGGCACCGGCATGTTGACCGTGAATCCCTCCCCGACGCCGCTTCCCGCATCCGAGGCCGGCCCCGTCCCCGGATACAACGGCGACTGGTGGATCGAGCAGAACAGGACGTCGTCGCGCGCGTGGAAGATCGCGTTCGTCCCGTTGCCGTGGTGGACGTCCCAGTCGAAGATCATCACCCGCTGCGCGCCATGCGCATCCAGGGCATGCTGCGCCCCCACCGCGACGTTGTCGAACAGGCAGAACCCCATCGCCTGCGCGCGCTCGGCGTGGTGCCCGGGCGGACGGTGCAGCGACGCTCCGACAGCGACGCCGCCGTCAGAAGGCCCGAGCAGCGCATCGACCAGCGCGACGCAGCCGCCGGCGGCATGCCGCGCCGCCTCGAACGAGCCGGGGCTCACGATCGTGTCGATGTCGATCATCGCGCCGCCGCGGCGAGACAGCGCCTCGATACGCTCGATGTGCTCGATCGAATGAACGGCCGCGATCGCCGACCGCGACGCCGCCGGGGAGAGCCGCACGTCCCAGCCCAGCCAGTCACGTTCGCGCAGGGCCTGCTCGACCGCGGCGATCCGGCGGGCGTTCTCGGGATGCCCGCCCGTGTCGTGCTCGAGCGACGAGGGATGGTGAAAGAGGACGCCGGCAGGCATCGGAGTACGGTACCGCGCCAGTGCCCGACGAACCGGTGATCCCAAGCGACCTGGCGGTCGTCGGAGCCGGCGCGGCCGGCTTGTACGCCGCCCTGTCCGGCGCCTCTGTCGGCGCCCGCGTGACCCTCGTCTCCGCGACGCCGCTCGCGCAGACCGCGAGCTACTGGGCGCAGGGCGGGATCGCGGCGGCGCTCGCCGTGGAGGACTCCTTCGAGCGCCATCTCGCCGACACCGAGGCCGCCGGCCGCGAGATGGCGCGCCGCTCGGCCGCGCAGGTGCTCGTCCGCGAGGCGCCGGCCCGCGTCCGCGACCTCGAGGCGATGGGCGTGCGCTTTGACGCCGACCGCCGCGGCGTGCTCGCGCTCGGCCTCGAAGGCGGCCACTCGGTGCGTCGCGTCGTGCACGCCGGCGGCAGCGCGACCGGCCGGCGCGTCGTGCGCCAGCTCTCGGCGCTCGTCGTCGACGAGCCGAACATCACCGTGGTCGAGGGCGCGCGCGCCGCCGGCGCCCGGATCCGCGACGGCCGCTGCGCGGGCGTCGCACTCGAGGACGGCCGCGCGGTCCAGGCCCGTGCGACGATCCTCGCCAGCGGCGGCGCCGCCGCGCTCTGGTCGCGCACGACCAACCCGCCGGGCTCGCTCGGCATCGGGATGTCGATCGCGCACGCCGCGGGCGCCCAGCTGGCCGACCTCGAGTTCCTCCAGTTCCATCCGACGGCGGTGATCGGGATCGCCGGCCGCGAGGGCTTCCTCGTGACCGAGGCGATCCGCGGCGAGGGCGCCACGCTGCACGGCCCTGACGGCGACCGCTTCGTGGAGGAGCTCGCGCCGCGCGACGAGGTGTCGCGCGCGATCGCCGCCCTGCTGGAATCGACCGGCGCCACGTCCGTCGGCCTGGACATGCGCAACGTCGACCCGTCGCTGTTTCCGAACGTCGTCTCGGCGCTGCAGGACGCGGGGCTGGACCCGACGCGCGAGCGGATCCCCGTGTCGCCGGCCGCGCACTACATGATGGGCGGCGTCGTCACCGACTTGGACGGACGCAGCACGGTCGCCGGCCTGTACGCCGTCGGGGAGACCGCCTGCACCGGGCTGCACGGGGCCAACCGCCTGGCCTCAAACTCGCTCAGCGAGTGCTTCGTCTACGGCGCGCGCGCGGCGCAGGCCGGACTCGACGAGCCGGCACCGCGCCGCGACGCCCGCGACGCGCTCGACGTCCCCCCGCGCGCCGCGCCGCTCGAGCGCCCACTGCGAGCGACCCAGGAGGCGCTCTGGCGCGACGCCGGCATCGTGCGCACCCGCGAGGGACTGCAACGAGTGGCGCAGGACCCGCATCCGCTCGCCCGGCTGATCGCCGCCTGCGCGCTGCGGCGAGAGGAGAGCCGCGGCGCGCATCAGCGCGCGGACTTCCCCGCAGCGGACCCGGCGCTCGATCACCGGCACTCCGAGATCGGGGTCGAGAGGCGGCCTCGACCGGCCCTCTGGCTTTGACACCTCGTCAAGCTTAATACGAACTCAACATTCGTTTCGTTCTTACCTTCATACGGGCACGCCAGACTGCCGCGGCCTGCTGTCGTACCGAGGAAAGGAGCTCCTGCCCCCCATGTATCAGTTCAGCCGCGCGATCTACCGCGAGCTGTCGCCACACGTCGACGCGCGCGACGGCCACGCGGAGGTCCTGCGTGCCTGCGAGGCGACGATCGAGCGTCTCGCGACCGATCGGCACTACTTCGCCAAGCCGGCACGCACGCTCTTCAACGACATCCGTACGAACTTCCCGATCGCCGCGCAGCCGCGGGTCTGGCAGGTCGTCTCGGCCTACGTCGGCGCAGCGCAGGAGTGGCTCGCCAAGCAGCCACAGCACGGCTATGACATCAACGGCAACCCGCTCGAGTGTCGCGCCACGACGCGCCGCGGGACTCCGTGTCAGCGCATGCCGCTCGCCCACAACGGCTACTGCCCGTCGCATCAGCATCTCGCCGAGACAGAGGACATCGAGGAGGTCGCGCAGCAGATCGCTGCGTAGCTGCTCGCGGTTGCAGGCATCGGGCAGCTGCGACCGATCAACCCGACGCGGGCAGGACGTCGGCGTGGATGAGCGCGCTGCCCGCCCTGGCGGCTGAGCTGCGTGCTGCTCGGCGTCGACGTCGGCGGGACCTTCACCGACGCGGTGCTCGCGGCCGGCGGGCGACTCGTGGCCGCCAAGTCGCCGACGACGCCCGACGACCAGTCACAGGGCGTGATGGCCGCGGTCTCGGCGGCGCTCGCGCGAGCAGGCTCCCAGTCCGCCGACATCGAGGCGTTCTCCCACGGCATGACCGTCGCGACCAACGCGCTGCTGGAAGGCCGCGCCGCGCGCACCGTGCTCGTCGCGACGGAGGGCTTCACCGACGTCGTCGAGCTCGGCCGCCAGGCGCGCGCGGACCTCTACCGCCTGTGCGCCGTCCGGCCGGCGCCGCTCGTCCCGCCGCAGCGGCGCGTCGCGGCACCCGAGCGCTGCGGACCCTGCGGCGTGCTGCGCGCGCTCGAGGATCCGGCTGCGCTGGCCGAGCAGGTCGCGGCACACGAGCCCGAGGCTGTCGCCGTGGTGCTTCTGCACGCCTACGCGCATCCCGAGCACGAGCAGGCGATCGGCGAGGCGCTCGCGAGGGCGCTGCCGGACGTGCACGTCTCACTCTCGCACGACGTCGTGGGGACGTTTCGCGAGTACGAGCGCGCGGCGACGACGGAGGTCGACGCGGCGCTCTCGCCGCTGCTGCGCCGCTACCTGCGCCGGCTGCTCGAGCGCGCCGCCGACGCGGGCCTGCCCGAGCCGCGGATCATGCAGTCCAGCGGCGGCCTCGCGACGGCCGCGCGGGCCGCGCGCCACGCGGCGTTCACCGTGCTCTCGGGCCCGGCGGGCGGCGCCGCCGCGGCGGCGCTGGTCGCGCGCAGCAGCGGTCGCGAGGACCTCGTCTGCTTCGACATGGGCGGAACCTCGTGCGACGTCTGCGTGATCGAGGACGGCGCGGTGCGCGAGAGCGCCGGGCGCGAGGTCGGCGGCCGGCCGCTCGCGCTGGCGATGGTCGACATCCACACCGTCGGCGCCGGTGGCGGGTCGGTCGCATCGCGCGACCCGGGCGGCGCGCTGCGCGTCGGCCCGCGCAGCGCCGGCGCGAGCCCCGGTCCGGCGTGTTATGGCCGTGGCGGCGAGGAGCCGACCGTCACCGACGCGAATCTCCTGCTCGGCCGGCTCGGCAGCGACGCCCCGCTCGCCGGCGGGGTCGCGCTCGACCGCGCGGCGGCGCAGCGCGCGATCAGGCTGCTGGCAGAAGGGCTCGGCCTCGACCCGCTCGCCTGCGCCGAGGGCATCGTTCGCGTCGCCAACGCCGAGATGGTGCGCGCGCTGCGCGTCATGACCGTCGAGCAGGGGATCGATCCGCGCCGCTTCGCGCTGCTCGCCTTCGGCGGCGCCGGTCCCCTGCATGCCGCCGCGATCGCCGACGAGCTCGGGATGACGACGATCCTGTGCCCGCGCGCGTCGGGCGTGCTGAGCGCACTCGGCCTCGCCGCCGCCGACCGCCGCGCGACCGAGCAGCGAACGGTCCTGCTGACGGGAGCCGCGCTGAGCGATGATGCGCTCGCGGGAGCGCGAGACGAGCTGGCCCGAGCGGCGCGCGCCACGCTTCGCGGCGCCGACGCAGCCCGCGTCGAGCTGGCCTACGACGTGCGCTATCGCGGCCAGGCGCACGAGCTGACGGTGCGCGACCTGCAAGACGCGACGGTCGACGCCACGCGCGCAGCGTTTGAGGAGCTGCACGACGAGCGCTACGGCTACCGCGACGCGGAGATGCCGATCGAGGTCGTCACGATTCGCGCGACGGCGCGCATCCCCGGACCCGAGCTCGATCTCGGCGCGGGCGCCGCGCAGGGCGCAGAGCGGGGCCGCCGAAGCGTCGTCTTCGCCGGCGCCGAGCACGACGCCGAGGTTCTGCGCGGCGAGCCGGCGCCCGGCGACGAGATCGTCGGACCGTCGATCTGCGAGCTGCCGGAGGCGACGCTCGCCGTGCCGCCCGGGTGGCGGGGTACCGTCGATCACGCCGGCACGATCGTGCTCGAGGCAAGGGCAGAGCGTTGATCGCGACGACGATCCGTCATGGCGCTTGACCCGATCGACCTGCAGGTCGTGACCGGCGCGCTGCGGGCGGCCTGCGAGGAGATGGGCGCCGCGCTCGTGCGCAGCGCGCACTCGGCGAACATCAAGGAGCGCCGCGACTGCTCCAGCGCGCTGTTCGACGCCGCGGGCGAGATGGTCATGCAGGCCGAGCACATCCCGGTCCACCTCGGTGCGATGCCGGCGGCCGTCGCCGCGGTGTTCGGCGAGGACCATTCGTCGGGCCGCCCCTGGATCCTCAACGACCCCTATCGCGGCGGCACCCATCTGCCCGACATCACCGTCGTCACGCCGGTGCTGGACGGTCAGGGCGAGCTGCTCGGGTTCGCCGTCAACCGCGCCCACCATGCGGACGTCGGCGCCAGCGTCCCCGGCTCGATGCCGGCCGACTCGACGACGCTCGACGAGGAAGGCGTCGTGATCGCGCCGCGGGTGCTCGACGAGGACGCGATCGACGAGCTCGTCGCGCAGATGCGTCAGCCGGCCCAGCGCCGCGCCGATCTGCGCGCCCAGCTTGCCGCCAACCGGATCGGCGCGCGGCGGCTCGGCGAGCTGGCAGACAGGCTCGGCGCGGGCGCGCTGCGCGAGGCGACCACGGCCGTGCTCGACTACGCCGAGCGGCGCACGCGCGCCTGCATCGCGGTGCTGCCCGACGGGGCGCGTGAGGCGTGCGATGTGCTCGAGGGCATCGACGGCGACATCGAGCTGCGGCTCGTCGCGACCGTCGCGGGCGATCGCCTGATCCTCGACTTCGCCGGCAGCGCCGAGCAGCACGGCGGCAACCTCAACTGCCCGCTCGCCGTCACGCGCTCGGCCGCGTACTTCGCCGTGCGCGTGCTGACGGACCCCGACGTGCCGCCGAGCGCCGGCGCGTACCGCCCGATCGAGGTGCGCGCGCCCGCGGGCTCGCTGCTCAACGCGCGCGCTCCCGCCGATGGCGGTCCGGCGCCGGCGGTCGCGGGCGGCAACGTCGAGACCTCCAGCCGCGTCGCCGACCTCGTGCTCGCCGCCTTCGGCCGCGCGCTCGGGCAGGGCACGATGAACAACCTCACGCTCGGCACGGAGCAGTTCACGTATTACGAGACGCTCGGCGGCGGCCAGGGCGCCTGCCCCGACGCAGACGGCCCGAGCGGCGTGCACGTCGCGATGTCCAACACGCTCAACACACCCGTCGAGGCGCTCGAGCTCGAGTTCCCGCTGCGCGTCGTGCGCCACGCGATCCGCCGCGCGTCAGGCGGCGCCGGGCGTTGGCGAGGCGGCGACGGAATCGTGCGCGAGCTGGAGGCGCAGGCGCCGATGTCCTACGCGCTGATCACCGAACGCCGACGCCACCCCCCGCCCGGCGCCGACGGCGGCCAGCCCGGCGCGCGCGGGCGAAACCTGCTCAACGGCGAGGAGCTGCCGGCGAAGGCGAGCGGTGAGCTGCAGCCCGGCGACCGCCTCACGCTCGAGACCCCGGGCGGCGGCGCGCACGGGCCGGCGAACGGCTGGCGCGGCGTGATCGCCGACCCGCGACCGACGCCTGCACGCTGACGCCCGGATCGCCCTGCCGGCGGCCGCGCAGCGCGCGGCGGTGGTGAGCGGTGGGCGGCGACCACTAGCATCGGGCCGCGTATGGCGCCCGAACCAGGCTCACGCGCCCCAGGCCGCGTCGGCTTCGTGGGGCTCGGGATCATGGGCTCACCGATGGCGGCGAACCTCGCCCGCGCCGGCTATGAGCTGACGGTCTTCAACCGCACGCGCTCGACGGCGGAGGCGTGGGCCGCCGCGCACGGCGGCACGGTCGCCGGCTCGCCCGCCGAGGTCGGCGCCGACAGCGACGTCGTGATCAGCATGGTCGTCGACGGCGACCAGGTGCGCTCCGTGCTGCTCGGCGACGACGGTGTGGCGCAGGGCGCCGCCGCCGGCACGCTCTGCGTCGACATGTCGACGATCGCGCCCACGCAGACGCTCGCGATCGGCGCCGAGCTCGCCGCGCGCGACCTGAGGATGCTCGACGCGCCGGTCACGGGCTCCTCGCCAAAGGCGCAGGACGGCACGTTGACGATCATGGCCGGGGGGCAGGCGGAGGACTTCGCACGAGCAGAACCGCTGTTCGAGGTCATGGGCGCGCTCGTCGTCCACGTCGGGGCGCTCGGTCAGGGCGAGATGGTCAAGCTCATCAACAACGCGGTGGCCGCCGCCAACGCGGCGACCGTCGGCGAAGCGCTGCTCGTCGGCCAGGCGACGGGCGTCGACCTCGACGCGCTCGTCGAGGTCATGGGCAAGGGCTCCGGCGGCTCGGCGATGCTCGACCTCAAGGCCCGCCCGATGCGCACGCACGACTACACGACGCTCTTCAAGCTCGAGCACATGCTCAAGGACGTGCGGCTCTGCCTGGAGGAGGCGCAGGCCGCCGACGTGCCGTTCGGCGCCGCCGCACGGGCCCGCGAGGTGCTCGTCGCCGCGATGGCCCGCGGACACGCCGACGACGACTTCGCCGCGCTAGTCGAGGCGCTCGAGGCGTTCGCGGGCACCCGTCTCGGCCGCTGAACGTTACAAGCTCAGGACCCAAAAAGCCGTGATTTGCCGCGTTATTTGGCCATTTGCTCCGACCTGTGGCACAATCTTCCCCTCCCGTCGCTCGAATCGCGGCATGGTTCGGGACGACGGGTCGCTTAGTTCTGTCTCGTTCATTGTCCTGTCGTCGTCGGGGTCTGATCTATGCCTATTGCGTTCAAAGAGTGGGCGGTTACCGTCCGTGCTCTCGCCGAAGGCGAGCAGCTAATCACCCTGCGGAAGGGCGGGGTTCGCGAGTCGGATAAGCGCTTTCGGGTCGAGCACGATCGCTTCTTCCTGTACCCGACGTTCGACCACCAGCGCGGAGACTGCGTTCGCGAGTCGCACGTGCCGGAACTGGCTCGCGCGCTGGAGGAAGGCGTCTGGGCGGATGGGGAACCGCCCGCCGGCGCGCTTGACGGAAGCGGGCTGAACCCGCTGACGCAGCCCGACCGCGTGCGCATCCGCGCGTGGGCCGAGGTCGCCGGTCACTTCACGGTCACCGACCCGCGCTGCGTCGACGCGTTGTCGCCGTTCTACGTGTGGAGCACCGACTACGCCGAAAAGCGCCTCGAGTGGAAGCGCCGTCACCCGCTGCACGTCCTGCTGCTGCGCACGTACCGCATCCCGCGCCCCGTCACCGTGCGCGTGAAGGACGAGTACGGCGGCTGTCGCTCGTGGCTCGAGCTGCAACGCGATCTGCCCTTCGAAGGCACGCCGGTGCTCTCGGACGACGAGTTCGAGCGCGCCGCCGAGGAGATCCGGATGATCGCGGACGGCGGCGTCCCGGCGCTCGTCTAGCCGGCGACCAGGACGAAACATGCTCGCGGCGATCCTCGCCGCGCAGCGCGTCCTCGCAGTCGGGATCGGCGGCGGGGGCGATGTCGTCGGCGCCCTCGCGGTCGCCGAGCTGGCGGGCGCACTCGGTACGCCGGCGGTTGTCGGCGGCCTGAGCTGGGAGCGCCGCCCGATCGATCCGCGGCCAGGCCCGCGCCGGATGAGCGAGATCGAGGGCCTGCACCCGCTCAACGAGCACGCGGGCCTCGTGGGCGCCGACGCGACCGGGCCGGGGGGCTTTCTCTTCGCCGAGTCGCATATGGCGCGCCACCTCGGCGAGCCGGTCCTGCTGCTCGACCCCGGCGGCGGCCCGGCCGCCGTCGCATACGGCCTCGCGGACGCGGCGCAGCAGCTTGACTGCGACCTCGTCGCGCTGACCGACGTCGGCGGCGACGTGCTCGCTCACGGCGACGAGCCCGGTCTCGGCAGCCCGCTGGCGGACGCCGTCTGCCTCGCCTCGGGGCCGCTGCTCGCCGAGCGCGACGTCGCGCTGCTCGGCGCGCTGTTCGGCGCGGGCTGCGACGGCGAGCTGACGCCGGCGGAGGTGGCCGCACGGATCGCTGAGGTCGCCGCCGCCGGCGGGTACCTCGGAGCCTGGGGCCCGGGCACGGCGCAGCTGGAGCGCCTCGAAGCGGCGGTTGCGGAGATTCCGACCGAGGCGAGTGCGATGGCGCTGCGCTGCGCGCGCGGCGCCGTCGGCGCGACGCCGATCCGCGATGGCCGCCGCACGGTGCAGCTGTCGCCTGCCGGCGGGCTCGTGTTCTTCTTCGATCCGCTCGTGGCGCTGGCCGGCGCGGCGCGCTGCGCGCGGCTCGTCGCGCACGCGGGCTCACTCGACGAGGCCAACCGCATCCTGCTGCGCCACGGCATCGTGACCGAGCTCGAGTGGGAGGCGTCGCAGGCGCCGCCCGCGCGCTGACACACGCGCTTGCACCTCCGATGTCGTTGGACGCGAGCAGCCAGACGACTAGGATCGCGACCGCCCGAGATCGTTTCTTCAAGATCGACTCGGTCGTCGATCAGCGCTGCGAGACGATCGAGGAGTATCCCAACAATGACACTGAGAGCAGTCTGCGCCCCGGCGGGGCGGTCAGCTCGGGGGGCCTCAGAGCACGGGTCGAGTGCAGGGGCAGCGGCCGCGGCAGCGAAGCCCGCCGCGAGATGTCCTCCTGGGTCGAGACCACGTCGCGCAACTTCACCGCCCGTCACGAGGAGCGCGACGAAGACGACGTCGAGGCCGTCCTCGAGCTGCTCGAGGACACGCGCGAGCGCGTCGGCGCACTGTTCGCAAAGCTCCCCCAGGAGGTGACCGTCGTCCTGCACCCGAGCCGCGCCGAGCTCGACCTCGCGCAGCCCTTCCTTCCGGTCGCGCGGCGCCTGAGCACACCCGCGGCGCGACGCTACGTCGCGGGCTGGGCGGGCGGCGGTGCCCTGCACGTGCTCGCGCCGCGGCTGCTCGCCGAGCGGGCGGCGAACGTCGCGGGCTCCCGCGAGATGCTGGCGCTCACGCCGGCGGCGCTCTACGTGCAACTCGTCGTGGCCGCGTGCAACCCCGCGCTGCCGCCGCCGTGGTCGCCGCGCACGATGCTGCGCGCAACGCGCTGGGCGTGGCTGATCGCGGGAACGGCGCAGTGGTTCTCCGGTCAGACGAAGCACGCGTGGCCCGCGATCGCGCGGCGCCTGCGCGAGGCCGGCCGGCCGGACTTCCCTCCGTCGCTGCGCGACGCCGCGCTGCTCGGCGGTACGGTCATCGACCTCGTCGCGCGCGAGGAGGGCGCCGAGAGCGCCGTGCGCCTGGCCAGCGCGCTGCCGCGCGGCGGGCCGCGCGAGGCGCTCGTGTCGGTCTTCCACGGCCGCGCGATGATCGATACCGAGGGCAAGTGGCGCGCACACGTGGCGCGGATGGCGGGGCGCTGAGTGCGCTGAGCCCGCCGCTACGTCGACAGCTCCGTTCCCAGCCACACGATCAGGGCGCCGCACGCCAGCACGGCGAGCAGGACGGCGAGCACGCGCGAGGGCCGCGTCTCGTCGGCGGCCGGATCCTCCCCGACGATCTCGGCCTCCAGCAGGACCTCGCGAGCGGCGCCGTGGCCGGACGCCGGCACCATGACGTCGCGCGGGCCCGCCGCGAGCATGTCGGGCACGTCGAAGCCGCGCGTGCGGCGCAGGGTCGACGGGATGCCCTCCTCGAGCAGCAGTCCCTGCACGAACTCGGCCTCGGCCTGGTTCATCGCTCCCGCGACGCGGACGAGGTCGCCCTCCGTGTAGCGCGGGTCGATCTTGCGGGCGCGCTCGTGGCGCTCCGAGACCGGCTCGTCGAGCTCGAGGCTGCCGCTGTAGACGAGCGGCATCTTGCAGACACGGCAGAAGCGCTCGTCGGACGGGTGGGGCTCGGCGCAGCTCGGGCAGACGAGCGCTTCGGACGTCATGTCACCTCGAGCTCGACTTCCCGGATCGTGCCGTCCTCGATCAGGTACGAGCGCACCTCCGGCTCGACGTCCCTGGCCTTCGGGACCCCGATGATGAGCCACTCGACGCCGGGCCAGCCCGCCGCGAAGTTCACGTCCGTCTGCGAAGGGTACGGCGCCGAGCGGGTGTGCGAGTGATAGATCGCCGTGAGCTGATCCTCGTCCTCGTCGGCAAAGGCGAACGCGATCAGCTCGCGTCCGTCGATGTCGAAGCGAAACGGGCTCGCGGCGAGGTTCTCCAGCGCGCGCGCCGACGTTGCCGTTCCGTCGTGCCCGACGACGAGGCCGCAGCACTCGTTGGGAGCGTCGCGCAGGGCGTGCGCGACGATCTCGTCCAGCAGGGCCCGGTTGATCTTCACCGCTGAAGTTACGCCTTCTTGAGCTGCTTGGCGTCGTCGTCGTCATCGGTCGCGCTGATGCTCGACACGGACTCCTTGAACTCGCGCATACCCTTGCCGAGCGACCTGCCGACGTCCGGCAGCTTCTTCGGGCCGAGTACGACGAGTGCGATGGCCAGGATCAGCAACAGCTCTCCGGGACCGAGGTTGAATGGCATGTGGCCTGCCCTTCGTGATTAGCGGACGGTGATGGTCGCTTCGATGAAGCGATGGTAGATGCAGAGATACCGAGCGACGCTCGAACTCGTGAACTTCACGCCGCGCCCGTCTCGAACGCGAACGGGAGCGGATCCCTGCCGGCGGCGCTGCGCAGGACGACGAGATGCTGGCCCTCGCTGCCCATGATCGACGCGGCGGTCTGCAGCAGCCGCGCCTCGACGAGCTCTGCGTGCGCCTCGTGGTACGCGGCGACGGTCGCCGTCTCGAGCTCGATCGCGAAGTTCACCAGGTCGGCCTGCGTCTTGACGTCGCGCAGGCCCTTGACGACCTTGTCGACGTCGCCGACGCCCTTCGGCGCCGCCGGCGGCGTGGCGCCGAGGTCCGTCAGTGCGGTCGTCAGCGCCTCCGCGTGCTCCTGCTCGTGATCGCGCAGGCGGCGCACGATGCGCCGCAGCGCGGGTGACAGCAGCCCGCGGCCGAGCGCCGTGTCGTAGGCGAGCACCGCGACCTGCTCGAGGTTGATCGCGCGCTCGAGGATCGCGGCGTCGCCGGTCGCGCGCGCGAACGCGTTGCGGACCGACAGCAGCAGCGGCACCGACGAGGCGGCGATCGCAGCGCCGCCCAGCGCGAAGCCGCGCCGCAGCAGCTCTCGGCGGTCGCGCTCGAAGGCGGCGATCTCGGCGGTCCCGGCGTCACCGTCCGCGATCACGACGCGCTGCGTCACGACGCCTTCCCGGTCACGAACGCGGCCGGCAAGGGGTCGCGCCCGAGCGCGTCGAGCAGTACCGTGACGTGCTCGGCCTCGTTGGCGATGATTCCCGCGGCGGTCGCGCGCAGGTCGCCCTGCGAGAGCTTCGGCAGCGCGTCGATGTAGGCGGCGATCGCCGTGTTCTCGAGGTCGAGGGCGAACCGCAGCACCTCGCTCTGCGAGCGCAGCTCCGGAAAGTCGTAGGAGGACTTCGCGCGGTTCGGCGTGCCGCCCGCGTCCTTGATCGCGCTCGCGAGTGCGTCGACGTGCTCCTGCTCCTGCTCGAGCAGCTTCTTGCCCACCTCCAGCAGGCTGCCCCGCAGCCGCCCCGCGCCGGCCTTGTAGGCCGCGACGGCCATCAGCTCGAGGTCGAGCGCGCCGTTGAGGATCTCCACGTCGGCCTGGTCGGACTCGTCGGGACCGGTCATCACGTTCGGCGTCGTCGTGCCGTCGGCGCAGGCGGCGAGCAACGTCGCCGACCCGGCTGCGCCGACGATCACACCCGACCTATGCAAGAAGCGCCTACGCGACTGCGGGTCGCGCAGGAAGCCGTCGATGTCCATGCCAGTCTCCGTGGAGGGAATCCATCACGCTACCTATCGGGACTGGTGCGGGCGCGCACGCCCGCCGGATCACCACCAGACGGTGGAATCCAGGTTCTCGATCTCCTCCAGCGGCTTCGTGTAGATGCCCGAGGAGAGGTACTTCCAGCCGTCGTCGCAGACGATGAAGACGATGTTGCCCTCGTCGATCTCGTTCGCGATCCGGACGGCGACGCGGGCGATCGCGCCCGAGGAGACGCCGGCGAAGATGCCCTCCTCCTCGAGCAGCTTGCGCGTCCAGACGATCGCGTCGGAGTTCGTGACGAAGATCTTCCGGTCCAGCACGCTGAGGTCGATGATCGGCGGGATGAAGCCGTCGTCGAGCGACCTCAGGCCCTGCACGGGCTCGCCCTGCATCGGCTCGGCGGCGACGATCTTCACGGCGTCGCCGAACTCCTCCTTGAAGCGCCGGCCGTTGCCCATCAGGGTGCCGCCCGTGCCGAGGCCGGCGACGAAGGCCGTGATCTCGTCGAGCTCCTCGAGGATCTCCTTCGCGGTGCCGTTGTAGTGTGCGAGCGGGTTGGCCTCGTTGCCGTACTGGTAGGGCATGTAGTACGTGTCGCTGTCCTGCGCGATCTCGTTGGCCATCGCGACGGCGCCGTTGGAGCCCTGGTTGCCGGGGCTGTAGACGATCTGCGCGCCGTACATCTCGAGCAGCTGCGTGCGCTCCGGCGTGACGTTGTCGGGCATGACGACCTTCAGCGGGTAGCCCTTGCGCCGGCAGATCATCGCGAGGCTGATGCCGGTGTTGCCCGACGTCGGCTCGAGGATCGTGTGGCCGGGCTTGATCAGCCCCTTCTCCTCGGCGCTCTCGATCAGCGAGCGCGCGACGCGGTCCTTGACCGACCCCGTCGGATTCGCCGACTCCATCTTCGCCCAGATGCGCACGGCCGGCTTCGGGCTCAGGCGCTTGAGCTCGACGAGCGGCGTGTTGCCGATCGCCTGCACGATGTCGCCGTAGCGACCGCCGCAGGGACGGTTCTGGAGCGGCGGGAGGCCCATGTGTCCAACAAAGTGTAGACACGTGCGCCTGTCGCCCTGAAGCGGGCGATGCGCCATCTTGTCACCAGCGAACCGCCGCCGCGCGCTTCGCTAGGGTCCGCCCGCCGCTGTCCCGATCTTCAGGTGCGCCTCACGCATGGTCTTCCCGACGGTCCAGTTCGCAGTCTTCTTTCCGATCGTGCTCGCGCTGTCGTGGGCGCTGATGCGACGCCAGAAGGTCTGGAAGCCGTTCATCCTGACCGCGAGCTACGTCTTCTACGCGGCCGCGAACCCGCTGTTCTGCCTGATGATCGCCGGCGTCACGCTCGCCAATCAGGCGTGTGCGCAGCTCATCCACCGCAGCGACGACGCGCGCGTGCGCAAGCGGATCGTCGTGCTGGCGGTCGCCCTCGACCTCGCGACGCTCGGCGTCTTCAAGTACTACGGCTTCTTCGCGACCGAGATCAACGGGCTGCTCGACAAGGCCGGGCTCGGTCTGCCGCTGCCGCTGGCGGCGATCGCGCTGCCGATCGGGATCAGCTTCATCATCTTCCAGGCGATCTCGTACACCGTCGACGTGTACCGCAAGCTGCTGCCGCCGGCCAAGACGATCGACGTGGCGCTGTACCTGAGCTTCTTCCCGCACCTCGTCGCGGGACCGATCGTGCGCGCGCGCGAGTTCATCCCGCAGCTGGACTCGCCGCGCGATCCGCGCAGGGTCGCCGTCGGCGCCGGCGTCGCGCTGATCCTGATCGGCCTGGTCAAGAAGGTCGCGATCGCCGACTTCCTCGCGCGCGAGATCGTCGACCCGGTCTTCGGCGTCCCGCAGGCCTACGCCGCGCCCGACGTGATCCTCGCGTCATACGCCTACGCGGTCCAGATCTACTGTGACTTCTCTGGCTACACGGACATCGCGATCGGCCTCGCGCTGCTGATGGGCTTCGTCTTCCCGCAGAACTTCGACCGCCCCTACCGCGCCGCGAGCTTCGGCGAGTTCTGGCGCCGCTGGCACATGACGCTGTCGCGCTTCTTGCGCGACTTCCTCTACATCCCGCTGGGCGGCAACCGCGGCGGGAGGTGGAAGACCGTGCGCAACCTGATGATCACGATGGTCCTCGGCGGGCTGTGGCACGGCGCGGCGTGGGGCTTCGTGCTGTGGGGCGCGATCCATGGCGCGGCGCTCGTCGTCGAGCACCAGTTCCGCGGGCGCGTGAAGCTGCCGCGCTGGCTGGGCTGGGCGCTCGTGTTCCACATCGTCGTGCTCGCCTGGATCCCATTCCGCGCGCCCGACCTCGGGCTCGCCGCGTCGTACGTCTCGCGCCTCGCCGAATGGGGCCCGGCGACGCTGTGGACGGCCCCCGTCGTGATCGTCACGTTCCTCGTCGTCGCCCTGCAGCTCGCGCCGGCGCGGCCGATGGACGCGCTGCGCGTGCGCTTCGAGCGGCTGCATCCGGCCGCCCTCGGCGCGAGCATGGCGAGCGTGATCCTGCTCGTCGCCGCGACCGTGTCCAGCCAGGGCGTGCCACCCTTCATCTACTTTCAGTTCTAGAGATGTCCACCGTCGAACGCGATCCCTTCATCCTCGACCGCCCGACCGGCCGCAGCCTGCGCGCGCGCGACGCGATCGCCTGCGTACTCGTCGCGGCCCTGCTGCTGCTCGTCGTCGAGGGCGCGTCGATTCGCAGCACCGGCGAGAAGATGGACCCCGGTCTGGAGCGCAGCGTCGTGCTCGCCGTCGGGCATCCCGCCGGCTGGCTCGCCGACCGCCTGCCGTTCGCGGCCGCCGCCGACAAGGTCACCGCGTCCCTGTCGCCCGACGACGACCTGACGGGCGAGGGCGGCTTCAACGCCGCGCCGGTCGCGGCCCCCGCCGCCGCTGCGGGCGCCGCCGCGGGCGGCGGCGCCCGCATCGCGATCACGACCGACTCCTTCGATCCGGTCGAGCTCGGCGTCAAGCCGGCGAAGCTGCCCCAGCTCGAGACCCTGCTCGTGACGGGAGACTCGCTCGCCCAGCCGCTGGACGTGCAGCTCGCCCGGAGCCTGGCCTCCGACGGCGTGCAGACCGTGCGTGCCGCGCACCTCGGCACCGGGATCTCGAAGACCGACATCGTCGACTGGGGGCTGCTCTCGACGCAGCAGGCCAAGGACCGAAAGCCCGATGCGGTCGTGATGTTCATGGGCGCCAACGAGGGCTTCCCCTTCCCCGGCAGCGGCGGCGAGGCGATCGAGTGCTGCGGGCCGGAATGGGCGGTCGTCTACGCGACGCGCGCGCGGCGGATGATGGACACCTACCGGCGCGGCGGCGCGGCGCGCGTGTACTGGCTGACGCTGCCGCTGCCGCGCGACGCGCGCCTGCAGGAGATCGCGCGTGCGGTCAACGCCGCGATCGCGGTCGCGGCGCAGCCGTTTCGCTCCCAGGTGCGCGTGCTCGACATGACGAGCGTGTTCACGCCGGGCGGGCGCTACCGCGCCGCGCAGGACGTCGGCGGTCGCGAGACGATCGTGCGCCGGCCGGACGGCATCCACCTCAACGACGCGGGAGCGAAGATCGCGATGGGAATCGTGCTCGAGCGCCTGCGCGCGGACTTCGAGTCGCTGGGCGCGTAGCGCGTCCTCGCGCGAGAAGACCCGCTTGCATGCGAGTCGCGGTCGTCCGCCGGCCGCGGGCGACGCGCTGGTCGAGCAGGCGTCAGCCGCCGGCCATCGCCGGCAGGATCACCAGCACGTCGCCGTCGCCGACCGCGGTGTCCAGGCCGCCGAGCACGCGCACGTCCTCGTCATTGAGGTAGACGTTGACGTAGCGGTTCAGCTCGCCGCCCTCGGCGAAGATCTGCGTCTGCGTTGCCGGATGCTGGTCTGCGAGCGAGCGCAGGACGTCGCCGACGTTCTCGCCGTCGGCGTCGACCTCCTTGACGCCGCCGACCGACGGGCGCAGGACTGGTGGGATGCGTACGGTGGCCATAGGACGCGGCAGACTAGCCCGCGGCGGCGCAGAACGCCTCGTAGTCCGGGAAGACGCCGAGCTCTTCGTCGGAGATCTCGTCCGGCTCGCGTGAGCAGATGGCGCACTCGGGGTCGCGGCGCACCTTCAGCTCGGTGAACGTCGCGCCGAGCGCCTCGTAGAGCAGCAGGCGACCGATCAGCGGCTCGCCGGCGCCCGTGATGAGCTTGATGACCTCGGTGGCCTGCAGCAGGCCCATCGTGCCGGGCAGCACGCCGAGCACGCCGTTGGCGCCGCAGCTCGGCGCGAGCTCGGCCGGCGGCGGCACCGGGTACAGGCAGCGGTAGCACGGTCCCTCGTAGGGCGCGAAGACCGAGAGCTGGCCGTCGAAGCCGAGGATCGAGGCGCTGACGACCGGGATCCTCAGGCGTACGCTGGCGTCGTTGAGCAGGTAGCGCGTCGGGAAGTTGTCGACGCCGTCGACGATCACGTCGTAGCCCTCGATGATCTCGCGGATGTTCGAGGAGTCCAGGCGGGTCTCGTACTTGACGACCTCGACGTCGGGGTTGATCGCGTTCATCGACTCCTGCGCGGAGTCGACCTTCGACGTTCCGATCCGGTCGGTCGTGTGGATGACCTGGCGCTGGAGGTTGGAGAGGTCGACGACATCGTCGTCGACGATCCCGATCGTGCCGATGCCGGCGGCCGCGAGGTACAGCGCGGTCGGCGAGCCGAGACCGCCGGCGCCGAGCAGCAGGACCTTCGCGTCGAGCATCTTCTGCTGGCCCTCGGGGCCGATCTCCGGCACGAGCATGTGGCGGCTGTAGCGCTCGCGCTGCTCGGGCGTCATGACCTTCGGGACCTCGACCTTGTAGCCGCGGTCCTTCCACAGCGTGTAGCCGCCCGTCATCGACTCGACGCTCTCGTAGCCGAGCTCCTCCAGCGTCTTGGCGGCGAGCGCCGAGCGGTTGCCCGAGGCGCAGTACAGGACCACGCGCTGCGAGCGGTCGGGAACGGCGCCCTCGATGCGCGACTCGAGATGACCGCGCGGCACGTGCTTGGCACCCGGGATCAGGCCGCGCTCGACCTCATCGTTCTCGCGCACGTCGATCAGCGCGATCGGGCCTGCGCCGTTGCCGCTGCCGGCGCCAGACAGCATCTCGTGGACTTCGCCCGGATCGACCTGGGCGATCTGGCTCTTGATCTGGCGGATGAACTCCGCGCCGGACGGACTCACACGAATCTCCTCAAAGGTGGTCGGGCTTCGCTGCTTCAGAAAGTGTAGCGGCGACGATCTGCCCAATTGTGCCGTGTCCAGGACGCGCGCTTGCGCCGACTACGCGTCGACGACGCCGAAAGGGGCGTCCCGCGCTGTGCGGGACGCCCTTCTCGCGGTCTGAGGCAGGACGTTCGTGGAGGGTTGCTGCACGAGAAGTATCGGATACCGCGGCCGCTGCCGACATCGGGTCCAGACCCCATGCGAAGAACCGCACTGCTCTCGCAGGTGTTGGCCGTCAACACCCTGCTCGTCGTCGCGACCGTGTTCGCGGCGAGCGTCGCCGCGCGTCTGGACCTGAGCGACGCGTCGGGCGCGCGCCAGTTCCTCGTGCTCGTCGCGGCGATCCTCGCGACGCTGCTGGCCAACAACTTCGTCATGCGCCGCCGCTTCGCCCCGCTGGAGTCGCTGACGCGGACGATGGAGTGCGTCGACCTCACGATCCCTGGCATCCGCGCGCAGCCCCAGCACGGGGAGCCGGCCGACGTCGCGCGCCTGCGCCAGGCCTTCAACCTCATGCTCTCGCGCCTGGAGTCCGAGCGCAGCGGCAGCGCGACCGCCGTGCTGCGCGCCCAGGAGGCCGAGCGCGCGCGCGTCGCGCGCGACCTGCACGACGAGGTCAACCAGGCGCTTGCCGCGGTGTCGCTGCGCCTCGCGGCGACCGCCGAGCATGCGCCGCCGGAGTTCGCCGAGGAGCTGGCGGAGACCCAGCGCCTCGCGGGGCAGGCGATGCAGGAGCTGCTCGGCCTCGCGCGCGAGCTGCGCCCCTCGGCGCTCGACGACCACGGCCTGCTGCCGGCGCTGCGCACCCAGGTGCGGCTGTTCGGCGAGCGCTGGGGCATCCCGGCGCGCTTCGCCGCCGACGGCACGCGCCCGCTGCTCGGCGAGTTCGAGCAGCTCGTCGTCTACCGCGTCGTGCAGGAGGCGCTGTCGAACATCGCCCGCCACGCGCACGCCGAGAACGTGAAGGTCACCGTCATGGGCTGCAACGGCGCGCAAGTCAAGGTGTCGGTCATCGACGACGGCGTCGGCCTCGCACCCGAGCGCGTGCGCGACGGCGGCTCGGGGCTCGTCGGCATGCGCGAGCGGGCACTGCTCGCCGGCGCTCGCCTCGAGATCGTGCCGACGGCGGGCGGCGGCACGACCGTGGAGCTCACCGTGCGCGCCCGAGGGGCGCGATCGTCATGACAGCGCGTCATGGCTCGACCGTCGTCGCCGCCGAGCCGGAAGGTCGGTTCTCGCGATGAGGCTGCTGATCGCCGACGACCACGGGATCGTGCGCGGCGGGCTGCGGCTGCTGCTCGACCGCCAGCCCGACATGGAGGTGGTCGCCGAGGCCGGCGACGGCGTCGAGGCCGTCCGGATCGCGCTGCGCGAGCGGCCCGACATCTGCGTGCTCGACGTCTCGATGCCGCGCATGACCGGACTGCAGGCGACCGTCGAGATCAGGACGCACGCACCGGAGGTCGCGGTCCTCGTGCTCTCGATGTACGACGACGAGCGCTACCTCTTCGAGGCGCTGCAGGCCGGCGCCGCCGGCTACATCCTCAAGCAGGAGGCCGACGGCGCGCTCGTCGACGCCGTGCGGGCGGTGGCGCGCGGCGAGCCGTTCATGACGAACGCCGCCGAGCCGTCGCTGCTGCGCGAGTGGATGGCCGACGACAGCACCGGCCCAGTCGAGCCGCTGACGCTGCGCGAGCGCGAGGTGCTCAAGCTGATCGCCGAGGCGTACACGAACAAGGCGATCGCCGACACGCTGCACCTCTCGGAGAAGACGATCGAGTCGCACCGCGCCAACCTGATGCGCAAGCTCGAGATGCGCGACCGCGTCGAGCTCGTGCGCTACGCGATCCGCCGCGGGCTGATCGAGGCCTGACGCGGCGCCGCCCTACCGGCGCTCGCAGCGGCTGACTACCCTCCCCCGCGATGCCCGCACGCCTGCGTCTTGCCCTGTTCGTCACCGGGCTGCTCGCGCTCACCGCGATCGCCGCCGTGCTGCTGTTCGCGGTCGGCGAGAAGGCCGTCCCCGGCTCCGGGAGCTTCGCGGGCGCCACGCGCCCGCCGGACATCCCGCCCGCCGACTTCGCTGTGCGCGACGAGAACGGCAGGATGCTGCGCCTCAGCGATCTGCGCGGCAAGCCCGTCGTCGTGACGTTCCTCTACACGACCTGCGACGACACCTGCCCCGTCACGCTGCAGCAGATCCGGATCGCGCTCGACGATCTCGGCCACGACGTTCCCGTCGTCGCCGTCAGCGTCGACCCGGCCAACGACACGCCGCGCCGCGCCCGCAGCTTCGCGCTCGAGCAGAGCATGCAGGGGCGCATGCGCTGGGCGCTCGGCAGCGCGAAGAAGCTGCAGCGAATCTGGAAGGCATACGGCATCCAGCCGCAGACGGCGAACGCCGAGCACAGCGCCTCCACCGTCCTGCTCGACGCCGGCGGCGTGCAGCGCGTCGGCTTTGCGACGAGCGTGCTCACACCCGAGGGCCTCGCGCACGACATCGCGCTGCTCGAGCGCGAGCAGCGGGCGGGCGCGAAGACGCCTGCTAGCTCTCCGACGGCGGCCGGCGCACGTCGCCGCCCTCGCGCTTGACCTGGCGGCGGTCCTTCATCGACCGGTAGGCGAGCACGGCGACGACGATCAACAGCGGCGCGACGTAGAGCAGGTTGATCGCCCAGTGGGCGGTGTGCGCGATCGGGAGCGCCATCAGGAGCTCGCCGCCGACAAGAGCCACAGGCCGAGGAATGTGAAGGAGAGCATCACGGCGAGCATCCAGTATTGCGAGCGGGTGGCGCTGCGGCCGTCGCCGAAGGACACGAGCGCGCGGTCATGGGCGAGTACGAGGCCGGCGACGTGGCCGATCACGAGCGCGCCAACCTGGAAGTACCAGATCCCGTTCGCCGAGAGCCAGGTGTAGTCGACGGTCGCGGTGTTCGTGCCGAAGATGTTCGCTCCGCTGCCGAGCGGGTCGGAGCTGAGGTACGCGATGCGCTGGCCGTCGAAGGCGAGCAGCGAGAAGTAGTGCGCGAGGACGTACGCCAGGCCGATCGGGACGAGCGAGTGCGCAAAGCGCCCGGCGAGGCCGTTCGTCGCCCTCGCCGTGCCCGGATCGACGGACTGCATCCCGAGGATGCCGAGGCCGTACAGGCCGGCGACGATCAGCACGGCGGCGATCAGGCCGACCGTGAACGTGAGTTCGAGCGCGGTCGCCTGGCCGAAGCCGATGCTGCGCCAGATGTCGCTCAGCGCTGCCGCGATCTCGCTCCACGCCGGCGCGCCGGAGAAGCCGTCAAACGACGTCGTCCCGATGATCACGCACAGCAGCGCGACGGTCCCCGGCACGACGTCGAGCGTCGTCAGCCCGCTCAGCGGCCGGCGGGCGAAGAGCCCCCCTCGCGTCCAGCGCAGCGGCGCGATCCGCGCGAGCAGTCCGAAGTACGCGCCGAAGCCGTCCCCGTAGCGCGTCCACGTCTCGATCCCGTAGAGGCTCATGCCGACGAGCTGCACGGCAGCGTAGACGAGCGCGAGCACGGCGAGGTTGGCCGGCTCGCCGCGCCCGGAGTAGACGAGCTCGACCCACGCAAAAGCGAGGATCCCGAACGCCGCCGGCCAGCGCCCGAGCCTCGCCGGATATGCCATCGGCGCCGGCAGCCGGCCCTGGCTGAGCTTCCCCGCGACCGACGCGACCGCGCGGGCGATCGCGCGCCACGGGTTCAGCGCCTTGAACACGTCGCCGAAGATCGGGCTGACGACCGCGAGGCCGACCCAGAACAGGACGAAGATGAACGTCGGCGCGAGGTTGTTCGTCGCCGTCTGGTCGCCCGCGAAGCCGGCGAACACGACGAGCGCGAAGAGGGCCACCCCGATCGCGCCCGCCAGCGGGTCGAGCAACCGCGGGATGGCGGCGACGCGGCGCTCGGCCGGCCGCTCCAGCCGCGGCCTGGGCCACAGCACCGCAAGCCCGACGAACGACGCGACGAGCACGGCCGTCGCCGCCCAGGCGAACAGCCATTTCGGGATCGGCAGGTCCTCGCGCCCCACGCCTCCGTGCGCGAGAGCAGCATCTGGCGCCGCCACCAGCGCGAGGCCGACCGCGACGACGAGCAGCGCGAGCAGGCGACGCCGATCCATTGCTCGTGAGTCTAGGAAGCGCTCGCACACGGCGAGACGGCTGCATCGGGCATCATGCGCCCCGTGACGGTCCTCCTGGTCGCCGCCGGCGGGCTGCTCGGCGTTCTCGCCCGCTACGGGCTCGCAACCGCCGTCTCTGCCGACGACCAACCGTGGATGATCCTCGCGATCAACCTGGCCGGCTCGTTTCTTCTCGGCGCGGCGCTGCCGTGGAGCGAGCAGCTCTCCGACGCGGTTCGCAGCGCCATCGCGGTCGGCTTCTGCGGGGGCTTCACGACGTTCTCGACGGTCAGCGTGCAGGTGTTCCTCGATGCGCGCAACGGCGACACGTCCTTGGCGCTGCTCTACCTCGCGGCAACGATCGCCGGCGGCCTGCTCGCGGCGGCGGCCGGCTTCTACACCGGTCGCGCGCTCGCTCCGTAGCTATCGGCGGGGCGCCGCGCGGGCCTACGTATCATCGAGTCATGGCCACCGATGTCCCGATCACGCGGTCCGCGTCGCCGGTCGTCGGCCCGGCGCATGCTCGGCCCGCGCTGGCGGGGCTGGCCGCGACCGCCGGCGCGATCCATCTCGTCGCGACCGTCGAGCACGTCGGCGCCGAGTGGGAGCTCGCGGTCTTCTTCGCGCTCGTCGGGATCGCGCAGCTTGCCGCCGGCTGGCTGATCGTTCGAAACGCCGCCGGCGAGCGCTTCCTGAAGCTCGCCGCACTCGCCGGCGTCGCCATCGCGCTGCTGTGGATCTTCTCGCGCACGGCCGGCGTTCCCTTCGGGCCCGAGGCCGGAACGGTCTCGCCGATGGGCGTCGGCGACACGATCGCAACGCTGCTGGAACTCGCGTTCGCGGCGCTCGTCGCGCTGATCGTGGCGCGTGGCGAGCAAGCCGTCGCCTGGCTGAGCAGCGCGATCGGGATTCGCCTGACGGTCGTCGTCCTGTCGCTGTCGCTGATGCTGGCCGCGTTCGGCGGCCACGAGCACTGACATGCGGATGCGAGCGTTCGCCGCCGCGGCCGCCGCCGCGCTGCTGCTGATCGGATGCGGTGGCAGCGACGGCAGCGAGCAGCGCGCGCCGCAGGCCGCCTCGTCGGCGAAGCTGCGCGCCGAGCTCAAGGGCGCGACGCAGTCGCAGGCGAGCGACTTTCCCCCGACGAACGGGCGCACGCTGCAGCAGGTCGCCGACGCCCTCGAACTGACCGGCCCGCAGGTCGCCCTGGCGGGATCGGTCTTCACCGTCGGGGAGAACCGGCTGGCGTTCGGCGTGTTCGACCCGAAGTCCGGCTTCGTCTACGGAAAGACCGCGGTCTACGTCGCCGCCAGACCCGGGGCGAAGGCGCGCGGGCCGTTTCCGGCGCCCGCCGACCTGCTCGTGACCGACCCCGCGTTTCGCAGCCAGACCGGGGCCACAGAGGAGGACCCCTTCGCCGCGGTCTACGAGACGCAGGTTGCGTTCACCCGCCCGGGCAAGGCGGCGGTCCTCGTCGTGACGCAGATCGGCGACAAGCTCGCCGGCGCGCCGGCGCAGGTCAACGTCGTGGCGCGCAGTCAGGACCGGATTCCGCGGCCCGGCGAGAAGCCGCCGGCGATCACGACGGACACCGTGCAGTCGGCCAACGGCGACATCAAGTCGATCGAGACGCGAGTGCCGCCCGACGACATGCACGACGTCGACTTCGCCGACGTGATCGGCAAGAAGCCGGTCGCGCTGCTCTTCGCCACCCCCGCGCTCTGCACGTCCCGGGTCTGCGGCCCGGTCGTCGACATCGCCGCTCAGCTCAAGACGAGCTACGGCGACCGCGTGCAGTTCATCCATCAGGAGGTCTACGTCGACAACGACCCCAACAAGGGGCTGCGCGCGCCGCTGCGCCGCTTTCACCTGAGGACCGAGCCGTGGCTGTTCGTCTTCGACCGGACGGGTCGCGTCACCGCTCGGCTGGAGGGCTCGTTCGGCTTCAACGCCTTTGAGCGCGCGCTGAAGACGGCGCTGTAGCCGGGCGCGCCAGCGCTGGCCCGATCGCTCGTGCGAGCCCCCGTCGACACGATCAGCGCGCCGTTCTTCCCGGCCGGCGCGGAGTGGGTCAACGTCGCGACGCTGCGACTCGATCAGCAGCTCGGGCGCCCGCTGCTGATCGAGTTCTGGGACTTCTGTCGCTCGAACTCACTGCGGACCCTGGGCTACATCCGCGGCTGGCACGAGCGCTACTCGTCCGCCGGCCTGCGCGTGATCTCGGTCCATGCCGGTGGCTATCCGCCGTCGCAGGACCCCGCCCAGGTGCGCGCGGCGGTCGCGCGGCTCGGGATCGAGCACGCCGTCCTGCTCGACACGGAGTTCCGGCTCTGGCAGGAGTACGACAACGAGGCCTGGCCCGCGCGCTACCTGTTCGACCGCAGCCTGCGGCTGTACTCGATGCACTACGGCGAGGGCGCCTACGACGAGACGCAGGCCGAGATCTGCGAGCTGCTCGAGATCGCGCCCGAGCCGCTGGCGCCGCTGCGCCGCGAGGACGCGCCGGGCGCGCGCGTCGGGCGGCCGACGCCCGAGCAGCCCGGCGGGTGGTCGGGACCCTACGAGGCGGGCGCGGTGTGGGCGGTGCTCGAGCCCGCGGGCGACAGCGCGGGCGAGGTGCGCGCGAACGGCCGCGCGATCGCCGTCCCGCACCCCGGGTGCTATCCGCTGATCGAGCACGAGCGCCACAGCGTCGGCGTGCTCGAGCTCGAGGTCCGCGACGCTGTGATCTGCCACGCCGTGCAGTTCACGCCCGGCGTGCTCGAGAGGGCCTGAGTCGGAAGCTCGCGCGCGGCGCGACGTTCTGGCTGACGGCACTAGTCGGCGGCCAGCAGCGCCTTCGCCGGGACGTCCTCGAGCAGGCGCTCCAGCCGCGGCGGCCCGTGGTCGTCGACGACGATTGCGCCGCCCGGCCAGTAGGGGCTCGAGCGCTGGCCAGCCATGAACACGCTCTCGAAGATCCAGCTGCCCGTGTTGTGCAGCTGCGTTCCGGCGGCCGTCCGCCACTCGTCGGCGTTGTCCTGCGCCAGCCGGCCCGTGCGGTGGGTGTGGCCGAAGACGAGGTGGGCAGGCGCCAGGCGCAGCCGCCGCGCCGCCTCGGCGATCGCCGCAAGCCCCGACGTGCGCAGCTCCTGGACTCCGATCTGCGCCTGGACGGGGCCGATCCCGGCGCGGTTGGCGACGAGCACGCCGAGCCGGAACGGCAGCGCGAGCGCGTACCCGCGCAGCCTGCTCGCGCCGCCGCTGCCGGCAAGCGTCCGCCACGTGCCGGCCGCCGAACGGCTGCTGACCGCGATGCGGCCGGGCGCGGCGCGCTCGGCGCTCGCCTGGTTGAGGGCGTAGAGCGGGGCGAGCAGCGCCTCGTAGTCGTCCGCCGTCGCCGGGTCGGGGACCGCGCCGACCAGCCGCCCCATCACGCCGACCGCGAGCCGCTCGACCGTCGGGATCACGACGTGGACGTCGAGATAGTGACCGTGCATCGCGTACACGTCGTCGCGCAACCACAGCCCCGGGTAGGCGACGTCGACGTTCGCCGGTGCGAGGAAGCGCCCCAGCCGCTCGGCGATCCACGACGCGCGCTCCGCCGGGAGGCACTCGTCGAGCACGAGCCGATCGGGCGCCTGCCGGCGCCCGCGCCGGTCGAGCCAGCCGGCCGCGATCGCGTGGTCGTGGTTGCCCGGCACGATGACGACTTCGCGGCCCGGGCCGAGGGCGTCCCCGATCGCCCGCATGACCGGCTCGGCGCGCGCGAGCGCGTCGCGCGCCGGGCCGTGGCGCAGCTCGAGCGTGTCGCCGAGCAGGACGAGCCGCTGGACGCCGTCGAGGCGCTCGATCAGCACGTCGCGCGCCGCCGTCCCGGTGAGCACGTCGCCGCCGCGGTGCGTGCCCAGATGCAGGTCGGAGATGACGAGCGTGCGCATCCGCGGCGGCAGGCTGTGCCGGCGGGCGCGGGCTACGCCGTCGCCGCGAGATCCTCGCGGATGCGCTTGGGCAGCATGAAGCGCACGTCCTCGCGGACGACCTCGTACTCGGAGACGTCCGTCACGCCGCGCTGCGTGAAGAACGCGACGAGCCGGTCGACGAGGTCCTCCGGCGCGCTCGCGCCGGAGGAGATGCCGACGACGCGCTTGCCGTCCAGCCACGCGTCCTCGACCTGCGTCTCGTTGTCGATCAGGTAGGAGTCCGCGCCGTAGTCCCGCGCGACCTCGACGAGGCGCTGCGAGTTCGACGAGTTCTGCGAGCCGATGACGAGCACGAGGTCGCACTCGGCGGCCATCTGCTTGACCGCCGCCTGGCGGTTCGTCGTCGCGTAGCAGATGTCGTCGGTGCGCGGCCCCGTGATCGCCGGGAACTTCTCGCGCAGCCGGTTGATGATCGTGCGCGTCTCGTCGACCGACAGCGTCGTCTGTGAGATGTAGGCGATCTTCTCGGGATCCGCGACCTCGAGCGCCTCGACGTCGGCCTCGGTCTCGACGAGCACGATCGAGTCGGGCGCCTCGCCCATCGTGCCCTCGACCTCCTCGTGGCCGCCGTGGCCGATCAGCACGATCGTGTAGCCGTCGGCGGCGAACTTCTTGGCCTCGACGTGGACCTTCGTCACGAGCGGGCAGGTCGCGTCGATCGTCGACAGCGACCGCCCGGCGGCCTGCGCGTGGACGGCGGGTGAGACACCGTGGGCCGAGAAGACGGTCGTTGCGCCCTCCGGGATGCTCGCGTCGATCTCGTCGACGAAGACCGCGCCGCGGTCGCGCAGCTGCTCGACGACGTGCTTGTTGTGGACGATCTCCTTGCGCACATAGACCGGCGCGCCGTAGAGCTCCAGCGCGCGCTCGACCGTCTGCACGGCGCGGTCGACGCCGGCGCAGTATCCGCGTGGCGCGGCAAGGAGCAACTTTTCGACCTCAAAAGACATATAACGGCAGTGTAGGCAGCGCGGCGCAGGGGTCGTCGTGCTGCACGTCGATCCGGGGGGAGGGCCGCATGTACCGCAGTTCGCATCGGTTGAGGGGTTGGATCATGGGTTCGCTGACCCTCGCGCTCGTCGTGCCGGCCTTCGCGCAGGCGCAGAGCAGCCGGCCGACCGTCACCACCGGCGGCGTCGCGAAGGTGACGCCGCAGTCGGCGACGCTGCTCGGCAAGGTCACGCCAAACGGGGCCCGGACGACCTACGCGTTCCAGTACGGCACGACGACGCTCTACGGCGCCGTGACGCCGCCCGTCGTCGCCGGCTCCGGCACCGGCACCAAGGCCCTGAACGTGATCGCCGATCTGACGGGGCTCGCGCCGGCGACGACCTACCACTACCGCCTCGTTGCACACAATCGCAACGGCACGGTCAAGGGCGTCGACCGCGTCTTTCGCACGCGCCGCCAACCGCTCGGCCTGACGCTCGCCGCGACGCCCAACCCGGTCCCGTTCCGCCGCCCCACGGTGCTCGCCGGCACGCTGAGCGGCACCGGCAACGAGAAGCGCCAGATCCTCCTGCAGTCAAACCCGTTCCCATACACGCAGGGCTTCCAGCCCGCGGCCAACGTGCAGCTGACGAACCTCCAGGGCCAGTTCGCGTTCCCGCTGCTATCGGTCCCGCTGACGACGCAGTACCGCGTCGTCGTGCCCGGCCAGACGGCGGTCGTGAGCCCGATCGTCACCGTCGGCGTCGCTGTCCGTGTCGCGACGAACACGAGCAGGCGGCGCGTGCGCACGGGTGGCATTGTTCGCTTCTTCGGCACCGTCCGCCCCGCGCGGCCGGGCGCGCAGTTCGCGATCCAGACGCTGCGCCGCGGGAGCTGGCGCACCGTCGCGGGCGGCATCACGCACGGCTCGCGCGGTGGCGTCTCGCGCTATGCGAAGCGCGTGCGGATCCGCCGTGGCGGCCAGTACCGCGTGTTCGTGGCGATCGTCGACGGCAACTACGTGTCGGCCGCGGGACGTACCGTGCGCATCAGCCGCGTCTTCTGAGTCGCGCCACGAGCAGCTGGACGGCCTCGCCGACGGCGTCGAGGCTGCGCTGTGAGACCGCGTCGAGGTCGTCCTGCAGCGAGTCGCGCTGCGGGTAGTCGAAGTCGATGATGTCGATCGCCCGGACGCCGCGCCGGGCGAACGGCGTGTGGTCGTCGATGATCTCGGCGCCGAGCGTCCGGTCGGGAAAGAGCGATCCGACGCCGACCGCGTCCGCCGCACGGCGCAACTCGCGCCACAGCCCCGCGTCCGAGCCGAGCTCGCGCGGAAAGCTCAGGCCCTGCTTCTCGGCGATGTAGTCCAGCAGGACGAGCGCGCCGACCTCGCCGTCGTGGCGCCTCGCGTAGGCGCGCGAGCCGCGCAGCCCGCAGGCTTCGAACGGCGTGCAGCCGGCCGGCTCCTCCTCGCCGTCGAAGAGCACGAAGCGCAGCTCGCGGGCGCCGCGCGGGCGCTTCGTCCTGGCGAACGCACGCGCGAGCGTGACGACCGCGGCCGTTCCGGCCGCACCGTCGTTGGCGCCCACGAAACCCTGCGGCGCTGCCTCGACGTCGTAGTGCGCGGCGACGACGATCGCCGGCTTGCGGCCGGCGACCGTACCGACGACGTTGCGCAGGCGCGGGTGGCCCGGGATCGCCTCAAAGCGCCCGCGCGGCATGAGCCGGCGCAGCCGCACGGCGAGCCGGCGCAGCGACGAGGAGCCCGCGGGGCGCCAGCCGTACTCCTGCACCTGCTCGCGCAGCAGGGCGAACGCCGAGCTGCCGTTGAAGCGGTTCGCGCGTGCGAGCGGCGCGAGCGACGCTGCCGGCGCCGGCGGCTGCGCCTGCGCGGTCGCGCCGCTGCGCTCGTCCGAGCCGCAGCCCGACGCGAGCAGCGTCGCGCTCAGCACGAGCGCGACGAGGATCGCGCGGCGCATGTCAGTCGTTCGCGCCATCGCTCCCGTCAGGGTACGCATCACCCGTTTCAGGCGTCCCCGCACGAGGCTTCGTTGACTACGCTGCGCGGGGCGATGTCGCCGCGCCATCTCGACAGGCTCAGCGCAGTCGACGCGTCCTTGCTGCATCAGGAGAGCCCGGTGTCGCACATGCACATCGGCGCGCTCGTGCGCGCCGAGGGGCCGGCGCCTGCGTACGAGGAGTTCCTGGACTCGATCCGCGCGCGGCTGCACGACGTGCCGCGCTACCGCCAGCGGCTCGTCTATCCGCCCGCCTCGACGGGTCGCCCGCTGTGGGCCGACGACACGGACTTCGAGCTCGAGTACCACGTGCGGCAGACCGCGCTGCCCGCGCCGGGCGGCGACGCGCAGCTCGCGAACCTCGCCGCACGCGTGTTCTCGCAGCAGCTGGACCGCTCCAAGCCGCTGTGGGAGCTGTGGCTCGTCGAGGGCCTCGTCGACGGCGGCTTCGCGCTGCTGTCAAAGACCCACCACGCGATGGTCGACGGCATCGCGGGCGTCGATCTCGGGACGGTGCTGTTCGATCTGAGGCCTGAGGGACGGCCGCCCGAGGAGGGCCTCGAGCCGTGGACGCCCGGCTCCGAGCCCGGCCCGCTCGACCTGCTCGCGACCGCAGTCGCAGGCATGGCGAAGGCGTCGCTCGGGCTCGCCGCAAAGGCGGTCGGCTCGCTGAGGCGGCCGGAGCGTGCGCTCGAGCAGGCGGCGGTCGTCGCCGAGGGCCTCGGTGAGATCGTGTGGGCGGCGGCCAGCCCGGCGCCGCCGTCGCCGCTGAACGTCGAGATCGGCCCGAACCGGCGCTTTGCCGGCATCGCCTGCGCGCTGGCGGACTTCAAGACCGTCAAGAACGTCTTCGGCGGCACGGTCAACGACGTCGTGCTGGCGGTCGTCGCGGGCGCGCTGCGCGACTGGCTGCACTCGCGCGGCGTGCGCACGCAGGGCCTCGAGCTGCGCGCGCTCGTCCCCGTCTCGGTGCGCCACCGAGACCATCAGCCGAGCGCCGGCGGCAACCGCCTCGCGGTGATGCGCGGACCGCTGCCGGTCTACGTCGAGGACCCGCGCGAGCGACTCGCGGTCGTGCGGGCCGCGATGGACGACCTCAAGGAGTCCAAGCAGGCCGTCGGCGCCGAGGCGCTGACGAGCATGCAGCGCTTCGTGCCGCCCACCGTCCTCGCGCAGGCCTCGCGGCTGAACTTCTCCACGCGGCTGTTCAACATGCTCGTCACGTCCCGGGGCCGCAGTTTCCGCTCTACGTCCAGGGCCGCGAGATGACGTCCGTCTTCCCGATCGCCTTTCTGCCGAAGGATCACGCGCTGGCGATCGCGATCATGTCCTACAACGGGCAGATGAACTTCGGCCTGCTCGGCGACTACGACGCGATGCCCGACCTCGACGCGTTCGGCGAGGCGATCGAGACTGCGCTCGCCGAGCTCGTGTCGCTCGCCGCGCCCGAGGCGCGCAGGCGCGCCGAGGCAATCGCCTAGCGCTTCGACTTGCTCGTGCTCCTGCGCTTGTCGACGCGCGTCGACAGGTCCGCCTTCGGCGGAACCGCCTCGCGGTTGCCCGCCTTGTCCACGGCGATCGTGTAATAGCGGTAGCGCGAGCCTGGCTTGACGGCGATCTTCAGCTTCGTCGCGCGCGTCCTCTTGATGCGCCTGTAGGGACGGCGGTTGGCCGAGCGATAGAGCTCGTAGACGTCGACGCCCGAGGCGCGCAGCCCGGCGGGCGCGCTGTCCTGGCCGCTGATTCGCAGGGTGAGCTTGCGTGCGCGGCGGATCCGGGTGCGCCCGCTGAGCGTCGACGCCGGCGCGCGGCGGTCGATCGCGCGCACGGCGTTGGCGGCGGCTGCGGCGTCGACGATCCCCCATCCAAGCTCGGGGTTCCAGCCGCTGCCCGCGGGTCGTGCGGCGCTCTGCTTCAGCACGCGGATGACGTCCCGCGCCGTCGTGTCGGGATTGACGTGGCGCACGAGCGCGGCGACGCCGGCGACGATCGGGGCCGCCATCGACGTCCCTTGGAGGTAGGCGTAGCGCGCGTCGCCGTTGAACGTGGCGCGGCACCGACAGCCGGGGCTGGGCAGCAGCTCGCCGCCGCCGGACTCGAGCTCGGTCGCATTGCTCGGGAAGGCGCCGAAGATGCCGCCCGGGCCGATCTGACTACCGAACGAGCCGGGGGCGGCGAGCGAGATCTGCGACCCGCGGCCGGCGAACGACGCACGCGCGCCGGAGAAGTCAGAGGCCGTCACCGTCAGCCCGCGGCCGGCGGTGATGTCCGGGCCGGTGCCGGTCGGCTGCAGCAGGTTGGCCGGATCGCCGTTCTGCTCGACGGGCCTGTCGGCGGCTGCCGCGACGAGCACGACGTCCTTGCTGGCGGCATAGTCGATCGCCTCGACGATCGCCCGCGCCGGCGCGACTCGCCCGTCGGTCCCGAAGCTCATGTTGATCGCGTCGGCGCCGCCGTCGGCAGCCTGCACGAGCGAGCGCGCGACCGACCCCTCGCTGAGGTCGCTCTTGATGACGAGCAACCTGCAGTTCAGTCCTGCGCCGACGACGCCGACGCCGTTGTCGCCCGCCGCGCAGGCGAGCGAGGAGACGTGCGTGCCGTGGCCGTGCTCGTCGGCGGTCGCGCCGCCGTGGGTGCTGGCGCCGTCGTTGTCGATCGCGCCGGCGACCTTGCCGGCGAGGTCGGGGTGGCCGCCGTCGACGCCGGTGTCGATGACGGCGACGAGCGCGTCGTCGCCGCGCGTGACGTCCCACGCGGCGGGCAGCCCGATGCGCCCGACCCACCAGGCCAGCGGCGTGCCCGCAGGGGTGCCCGACGACAGCTCCGGCGCGGTCAGCGCCGGATCGTCGGGCATGAAGCGCAGCGAGTAGCGGTGCTCGACGTCGACGGACCGAACGCCGGGCTGGCGGCGCAGGATGCGCGCGAGCGCCGTCAGCGCCAGGCCGCCGGTCGGCCGCACGCTGACGAGGCCGATCTGTGGAACCTGCGCGCCGTCGCGGCGTACCCCGTCGAGCGCGAGCACGGAGGCGGCCGCGCGGGCGCCCGCGGCGGACGTGGCATGCGGCTGGTCGAGCGTGACGAGCAGGCGGCCCGTGCGCTCGGACGCGGCGTGCGCCTGGCTGGCCATCGCGGCCAGCGCGGCGGCGAGCGCCAGCGCGAGCGCGACGACGGCGAGACGGAGGCGGATCGCCGGCGGCGATGGCATCGAAGCGAGAACCCGACGGACGGTCAGACGATGCGCCGGGCGCGGGCTGACCTGGCGCACAGGCACCGGTGCGTCCGGCTCAGAAGCCGAGTGCGAACTTCGCGTCCTCGCTCATCTTCTCCGGCGACCACGGCGGGTCGAACGTCATCTCGCTCTTGACCGAGTTGACGCCCTCCAGCGGGAGCACGAACTCCTCGATCTGCTCGGTGATCTGCGGGCCGATTGGGCACGCCGGGGTCGTCAGCGTGAACGTCACGCACACGTTGCCGGAGTCCTGCTGGATCCCGTAGATGAGCCCGAGCTCCACGAAGTCCAATCCGAGCTCGGGATCGATGACGTTGGTGAGCGCTTCTTCGATCTCTTGCAGCGTTGCCATTCGGATGATTGTATCCACGGGTGCGTCCAGGCCGAGGTAGGTTGGAGGAGGAGCCATGGTCACGTTCGAGGACAGTCCACCGACGTTGCGCTGCTACGGAGACGAGGATCGCTCGACGCAGTCGCTGCGCCGCCGAGCGCTCTCGCAGGCGCTGTGCGCCCCTGACGACGTGGTCGTCGACCTGGCCGAGCTGGCGTTCGCCGATCCCTCACTGATGCTCGACCTCGCGATGATCGCGCGGCGCCTGCGCAAGGGCGGCCGGAAGCTGACGCTGCGCGGCGCGCAGCCCGACATCTCTGTGCTGATCGAGTACGTCGGCCTGCACCGCCTGCCGGGCGTGGCGATCGCGCCCGCGCCCGCCTGACGAGGGCTTCTGGCTGGGCTGGCCGGCGGGTCCGCTGGCGTAGCCTCTAGAGGACATGGCACTGGTCCTCGTGATCCTCTTCATCGTCGTTCCGATCGCCGAGCTCTACGTGCTCTTCCAGATCGGCTCGGCGATCGGGCTCGCGCCGACGATCGCGCTGCTGATCCTCGACTCCTTGCTCGGCGCCGCGCTGATGCGCTCGCAGGGTCGCGCGGTGTGGATGCGCTTCAACCGCACGCTGGCCCAAGGCCGGATGCCCGGCCGCGAGGTGTTGGACGGTGCGCTCGTGATCTTCGGGGGCGCGCTGCTGCTGACGCCCGGGTTCCTGACCGACATCCTCGGGCTGATCCTGCTGCTGCCGCCGACGCGTGCGCTCGTGCGCAAGGTGCTCGTGACGCGCTTCGCAGGCCGGGTGGTCTCGACCGCGGCGGCGGGCGCGCAGAGCCGCATGGGGCGGATCTTCACCTTCGAGACGGGCGGCGGTCGGCACCAGCGGCGCGGATCGGGCGACGATGTCGTCGACGGCACGGCGCAGGACGTCCCGCCGCGACGGCGCGAGCTGCCGTGACCGTGTCGCCCGGCGACGAGGCGCCGCGCGCGGGCGTGGATCGCGCGTTTCGCGACGCCGTCACGTTCTCGTTCGGCGATTCGGAAGCGAAGGTGTTCGGTCTCGCACGCGTCGGGCTGGGCGGCGGCGGCGCGAGCGGCTTTGCGGTCGTCTACTCCGGCGACGAGCTCGCGGGGGCCTCGACGGAAGCTTCGGTGGCGGCCGGCGATGTTGAGGCGTGGGATGCGGTGAGCGCGGCCGGCGTGCGTTCGAAGGTCGAGACGCCGCTCGAGGCGTGGGCAGTCACGTACGACGGCGACGAGGCCGGCTTCGACCTGCGCTTCGAGGCGATCTCCGCGCCGGCGGCGCTCGACGGCGAGGACCCGGTCGCGCGCGTCGGCGGCTTGGCGGGCTACGAGCAGCTGTGTTCCGTCACCGGCACCGTGCGTGTCGGCGGCCGCTCGATTGCGGTGCGCTGCCTGGGCCAGCGCGGGCACCTGTGGGGTGCGCCGGACTGGAGCAGGATCGAGCTGGCGCGAACCCTGTCGGCGTGGATGGGCGCCGACCGGGCCGTGACGCTGACGGCGGTGCGCCCGGCGAAGGCCAAGCACCACGACGAGGAGGCGATCGCAGGCTTCTTGTTCGACGGCGGAACCCCCGTTGCGATCTTCGATCCGCGGCTGTCGACGACGTACGACGGCGAGCTGCGCCAGCGCCGCGCCGGCCTCGAGCTATGGATGCAGGAGGAGGGCGGCCACGCACTCCGCGCCGCCGGCGAGGTGCTGTGCGGAACGACCGTCGAACTCGGCGACCTGCGGCTGGACAGTGCGTTCTTTCACTGGCGGATGGAGGGCCGCCAGGGCACGGGCCGCTATGACGTGCTGCGGCGCGCCTCTGCTGGTTGGCAGGGCAACTCGCGCCGCCGGCGGTGACCCGCGCGATTGTCAGCGGCGCTCAGCGGGTGCTCACGACGGCGCTGGGTGCGGTCGTTTCACGCGTTCGCCGATCGCCGCGGGCACCATGCCGGCGATCATGGCCCAGGCGTTCGCGGCGCTGCACGAGCGCGACGCGCCCAGCCGCGGCACGAGCTCGTGTGCGGGGGGCGTGACCGAGAGACGTTTGTCTCGCGGTTGCACGCGAGCTGCGTGAGGCGCCGGGTCGCGACTCTCAAATCAAAACCGGAGGACGGACGGGCACCCTCGGATCTCGAAGGAACTCGGTCTAGTTGTGTGAGCCCAGCCGATCCCACAGGTAGAGCTCGACGCATTCGGTCGCGAGCTCCATGCAACGCTCACGCGATAGGTGCGGCAGCACGGTCTGCAGCGCCTGGTCCTCGGCGACGCCTGCGTCAAATGCTTCCTCGCCGCGGAACCCTGCGGCGATCTTCAGCGCCTCGCGCCGGTTGTCGCCCAGGCTCTGGAAGACGTTGACGAGAAAATCCCGGTTGGCGATCGGATGACCGACCTCCAGCGACGCGTGCCAGGCGGCAAGCATCGACAGGTCGTGCTCGTCGAGGTCCTGCACGGCCTTCGCGTAATGTGACGCCAGCTCGTTCTCCGGGATCTCGTCAACCCACGCGCGCACAAGCTCGCCCAGCAGCTGCCTGCGGGCCTCTCGGCCAACGGACTCCGCGATCACGCGGATCGCGTCCTGCGGTTCGATGAAGCATAGCGGCATTGCGACTCCCTCGCCGGGGAAGCGGACAGGAAAGACGTTACGGATGGGGTCGGACAGATGGCAGCGGGCAGCAGCGCCGGGATGTTCCGTGCGGCCTGCAGGCAACCGCTGTTCCCGGCGCTGTTGCGGGAGCGGTGATGTGCTTGGCATCGCGCTGACGCCATAGACTGAAGCGGTCCAACCGCAGCTTTTCAGCCAAGATGCCCCTTCTTCAACGCTTCCTTCAGGCGAACTGTCGCCTATCCGCCCGGTTCGACCCTCGCGGGGACGCCGCCCTCTATTCGCGCTACGACGAGGATGTCGCGCTCGCGCTCGCGCGGCTGCCCGAAGGCGGAGTCGTGGCCGACATTGGCGGCGGACGTAGCTGTTCATTCGCGGACCGGCTACCAGCCGGAACACAACTCAGAGTCGTCGCTGTGGACATATCTCCAGACGAACTCGCGGTTAATAGGGTCGCGCACGAGACCCGCGTAGCGGACGTATCGCGTCACGTGCCGTTCGCAGATGCTGAAGTGGACCTTGTCGTGTCGCGCACACTTCTCGAACATGTGCCGGACGTTGAGCGCGCCGTGATCGAGGTTGCCCGCGTACTGACACCGAATGGTTGCACGCTTCATCTTCTTCCCTGCCGGTACGCCCTCTTCGCGATAATAGCACGTACCGTGCCCTTCGACCTCGCTAAGCGCATCCTCCACACGATTCTCCCGGAGTCACGAGGCGTCGTTGAGTTCGACGTTCATTACGACCAGGGTCACCCTCGCGCGCTCGAACGCGTCTTCACGAACGCCGGCTTCCGCGAGGTCACGGTGGAATGCACATGGGACCAAGCCGCCTATTTCCACGCATTCTTCCCGGCCTTCCTGCTCGTTCTGCTCTACCAGCGGATCGCCGAGGTATTACGGCTGCGGTTTCTCGCGTCATATGCCATCGTCCGGGCGACGCGGTGAAGGCCCGACGCCTCCGCCACGCCGCCACGCGTCGTCCTTACTCCCACTAGCCCGGATCTTGCAGCAAGGTGGGCGCCCCGACCGGGGTCGGGGCGCCGGAA
>JAUJOT010000011.1 GCA_030447505.1 Solirubrobacteraceae bacterium
GCGGGCGCCGCGCCGCATGCAGCGCAGTTGACCGGACCCACAAGGGGCTACGGTTGCGTGCGATGAACACGCACGGCCTGACGGACGACCAGAAGGACATCCGCGCGCTCGCCGCGCGCTTCGCCGACGAGGTCGTCGCGCCGCAGGCGATGCAGTGGGACAGGGAGCGCCGCTTCCCCAAGGAGGTCGTCCAGCAGCTCGGCGAGCTCGGACTGATGGGCGTCTGCATCCCGCAGGAGTTCGGCGGCGCCGGCGCCGACTACCTGACCTATGCGCTCGTGCTCGAGGAGCTCTCGCGCGGCGACGCCGGGCTCGGCGTCACCCTCGCGGTGCACACGGGCGCGGGCACGCTGCCGATCATCGCCCGCGGCACGCGCCAGCAGATCGAGCGCCTGGTGCCGCCGCTTGCGCAGGGCCACGAGATCGCGGCGTTCGCGCTGACCGAATCGAACGCCGGGTCCGACCCCGCCGCGCTCGCGACACGCTCCCAGAACGGCAACCTGACGGGGCTGAAGCAGTGGGTCACCAACGGCTCGATCGCGCACGTCTACATCGTCTTCGCAAAGGACCCCGACCGTCCGAGCGCGTTCGTCGTGCGGCGCGGCGCGCACGGCTTCAAGCCCGTGCGCGAGGAGGACAAGCTCGGCCTGAACTCGTCGAGCACCGCCGACCTGCAGTTTGACGAGACCCCCGCCGAGCGCCTCGGCCTGCCCGGCGCCGGCCTGCGGATCGCGCTCGCGACGCTCGACGGCGGGCGGATCGGGATCGCCGCGCAGGCGACGGGCATCGCGCAGGCCGCGCTCGACCTCGCCGTCAGGCACGCCAAGGAGCGGCGCACGTTCGGCAAGCTGATCGGCGCTCACCAGGCGATCCAGCAGAAGCTCGCCGACATGCAGACCGAGATCGAGGCCGCTCGCGCGCTCACCTGGCGGGCGGCACGATTGAGGGACGCCGACCGCCCGCACACGGTCGAGGGGGCGCAGGCCAAGCTGTTCGCCTCGTCGGTCGCGCGGCGGGTGAGCGGCGAGGCGATCCAGGTGCTCGGCGGCTACGGCTACACGCGCGCGCTTCCCGCAGAGCGCTACTACCGTGACGCGAAGGTCACCGAGATCTACGAGGGGACCTCCGAGATCCAGCGCCTCGTCATCGCGCGCGCGCTGCTCGGCGAAGCCGCCCGCGAGTAGGCTCCGCAACCGATCGTGACCACCAAGCCGCTGAACATCGACCCGATCGCCGAGGCGCGCCGGCACTGGACCGAGCGCTGGGGCGGCGAGCCCGCCCGTCCGATGGCCGCGATCACGTCGATCATGCGCGCCCAGCAGATCCTGCTGGCGCGGCTCAACGAGCTGCTCGGGCCGCTCGGCCTGACGTTCCCGCGCTACGAGGCGCTGATGCTGCTGTCCTTCACGCGCCAGGGGACGCTGCCGCTCGGCAAGGTCGGCGAGCGCCTCCAGGTTCACCGCACGAGCGTCACGAACATCGTCGACAAGCTCGAGGCCGACGGGCTCGTGCGCCGCGTCGCGCACGAGTCCGACCGCCGCACGACGCTGGCGCAGATCACCGACGCCGGGCGCGACGTCGCCGAGCGCGCGACGGAGCTGCTCAACGCCGACGGCTTCGGCCTCGCCGCGCTCGGCGAGGACGAGCAGGAGCAGGTCACCGAGCTGCTGCGGACGCTGCGCCAGGAGGCCGGCGACTTCGAGTAGCGCTGCCGCCTCAGGCGGCGCGCAGCTCGCCGTGCCAGGCGGCGTAGGCGACGAGCTCCGCGTGCTCGAGCAGGGGGATCGCGTAGGCCTCGGCGGCAGTCGCGACGCGACGCCCGCGCTCGCCGAGGTCGTCGGGGTTGCGGCGATCGAGCAGCGCGATCGGGCGCGCGAACTGCGCGCGAAAGCCGCGCTCGCACTCGACGATCAGCCCCCAGGCGACGATCGCTCCCCAAACGGCCTCGGGTGCCGGCAGGTCGGGCTCCTCGGGCAGCTCGTAGTACGCCGAGAAGCCGCAGTTGCAGTCGCGCTGCGGGGCGTCGTGGCCGCGCAGCGCGAAGCACTTGGCGACGCGATCCTCGCTGCGCGGCCAGGGCACCGGCTTGACGCGCGGGGCGATCATCCCGAGCGCCGGATTGGGCACGAAGCGGCCCGCGACGAAGATGCCGGAGTACAGCGCCCCGCGCCTGCAACCCCAGCGCCGAAAGCCGACCAGCGGCTGTGCGACCGGCTCGACGCTCACGGCGCGACGCCATCGCTCGTCCGGGGCTGCGCGGCGAAGCTCAACGCAGGTCCTCGCTACGCCTTGACGGGCTCGGGCTTCGGCGGCGCCTTGGCGGGCTCGCTGTCAGGCGTCGCAGGACGCACCGGCGCGGGGCGCTCGGTCTCGCGGATCGGTTTTCCGATGTCTCCCATGTGACGGCCTGGGATGCTACGCGAGTGAGCGACGAGTACCCGCCTGAGGAGAACCCGCCCGAGGACGAGCCCGAGGAGATCGCGTTCGAGGACGAGGAGCGTGAGCGCGGCGACATCCGCGACGACATCACCAAGCAGCTCGCCCTGCTGTTCCCGCACGACCGGATGGAGCGCATCGTCGAGCGCCTGCGCCTGCAGGACGAGGACGACTTGCAGTTCGTCGTCGACCTGATCAGCGCGACGTTCACGCGCGGGATCGAGTTCGGTGCCGTCGAGGTCACGGCGCAGCAGATCGAGCTCGGTCAGGCGACGGCGCCGGCGACGATCGAGATCGTGCACGTCGACCTGCCCTGACGGGCGTGACTCAGTCGTCGTCGGGCGCGCCGTCGCCGTCGCCGTCGCCGAGCAGCGCGCGTGCCAGCTCGCCGGCCCCGCTGCGCAGCTGCGCGAGCGCATCGCGCAGCTGGCGCTCGCCGACGCGCAGCGGCCCGTCGCCCGGTTCCTCGGCGGCGATCAGCGCGCTGCGGCGCAGCAGCTCGCGGATGAAGGCCGGGCTCGAGCCGGCGAGATCCTCGATCAGCTCGTCGGCGCCGCCGTCGAGCGTCAGCTCCAGGCCCTCGCCGTAGAGCGCCAGCAGCCGCCGCCGGCCGTCGGCGTCGGGCAGCGGCAGCTCGACCGCCTCGTCGATGCGCCCCGGCCGCGCAGCGAGCGCGGGCTCGATCCGCTGCGGCGCGTTCGTCGTCAGCACGAACAGCACGTCACGGTCGGCGTCGAGGCCGTCCATCGCGTTGAGCAGCTCGAAGAGGATCGCGTTCGTCGGCTCGTACGAGCGCTCCATCGCAACGAGGTCGACGTCCTCGAGGATCACGATCGCGGGCGCGAGCGCGGTCGCCAGGTCGACCGATGTCGTCACGGTTCCCAGGCCCTGGCCCGTGAGCAGCACGACGGTGCGATCGGGCATCTGCGTCGCCAGGTACATCGCGGTCAGCGTCTTGCCGACGCCGGGCGGCCCGTGCAGGAGCAATCCGCGGCGCATGTGGCGCCCGCTCGCGCGCAGCCGTTCGGCATGGCGCGACATGCCGAACGTCGTGCGTTCGATGCGCTCGAGGATCCCCGCCGGCAGGACGATCTGCTCGCGCGCGATCGCCGGCAGTGAGCGGACCGTGAGCGGCGCGCCCTCGTCGCTGTGGAAGTGGCGCTCGCGCAGCTCGAGCACCCGGCCGCGGTAGACGTTGCGCTCGTTCATGAGTCGCCACAGCTCGGCGAGGACCTCCTCCGCCCGCCCGCGGTCGTTCGCCATCACCTCGAGCGCGAGCTCCTCGCCGATCGCGCCGCTGGAGCTTGCGAGCATGACCGCCAGCCGCTCGCTCTCGTCGCCGACGAGCCACAGCCCGAGCTGCACGCACGCGATGCTCTCGTCCTCGCCGAGGGGAACCGTCACGTGCTCGGGCGCGCGGATGCTGGCCGCGCTGTCGTACCAGCGGCCGGCGCCGGCGAGCTCCGCAAGCCCGATCTCGTAGCCGGGCATCGACGCGAGGCCGACGAGTTCGGACGCTCGCCCGTCGAGGAACGCGTCGATCGCGACCTGGAAGTTCGGGCGGTCCCACGCCTGCAGTGGGCGCGTGACGATCGGCAGCTCGGTCGGGTCGGCGCCGAAGTGCGCGCGCAGCCGCTCGCGCAGCTCGGGTTCGGGCTCGGGCGTGTGCTGCTCTGCCCACTCGGTGAGCCGCTTGATCGCGAGTGCGAGCTCCTCTGGTTCCATCCGCTGATGCTCGCATGCCGGCGGTGACGGCGTCTGCCCGACGCGTATATACTCTACCTTCCGACTATCGGATTCCCGATCGAGATGGCAACCACCTACCAGCCGACGACAGCGGACGAGTGGCGCGCCGCGTACGGCCTGCAGGCCGAGCGCGACGTCGCGTTCACGACGCTCAGCGGGACGCCCATCAAGGCGCTCTACACGGCCGAGGACGCACCCCGCGATCCCGGTCATCCGGGCGTCTATCCCTACACCCGCGGCGTCTACCCGTCGATGTATCGCGGCCGCCTCTGGACGATGCGCCAGTTCGCCGGCTTCGGCACGTCGGAGGAGACCAACGAGCGCTTCCGCTACCTGCTCGCGCACGGCCAGGACGGTCTGAGCACCGCCTTCGACATGCCGAGCCTGATGGGCTACGACTCCGACCATCGGCTGAGCCTCGGGGAGGTCGGCCGCGAGGGCGTCGCCGTCGACACGCTCGACGACATGCGGACGCTCTTTCAGGGCATCGACCTCTCCGAGATCTCCGTCTCGATGACGATCAACGCGCCCGCCGTCGTGATGCTCGCCTTCTACGTCGCCGCCGCCGAGCAGCGGGGGATCCCGGCCGAGCGCCTGCGCGGCACGATCCAGGCCGACATCCTCAAGGAGTACATCGCCCAGAAGGAGTGGTGCTTCCCCGTCGACCCGGCGATGCGCCTGTGCGGCGACATGATCGAGTGGTGCACGCACAACATGCCGAGCTGGCATCCGATCAGCGTGTCGGGCTACCACATCCGCGAGGCCGGCTCGACGGCCGCGCAGGAGCTCGCGTTCACGATCAAGGATGGCCTCACGTACGTCGAGCAGGCCGTCGCGCGCGGCCTGGACGTCGACGACTTCGCGCCGCGCCTGAGCTTCTTCTTCAACGCCCAGATCGATTTCTTCGAGGAGATCGCGAAGTACCGCGCGGCGCGGCGGATCTGGGCGCGCGAGCTGCGCGAGCGCTTCGGCGCGACCGACCCGCGCTCCTGGCGGATGCGCTTCCACACGCAGACGGCCGGCGTCAGCCTCACTGCCCAGCAGCCGCTCAACAACATCGTCCGCACCGCGATCGAGGCGCTCGCGGGCGTGCTCGGCGGCACGCAGTCGCTGCACACGAACTCCTACGACGAGGCGCTCGCGCTGCCGACCGAGCAGGCGGCGCGGATCGCGCTGCGCACGCAGCAGATCATCGCCCACGAGACCGGCGTGACGAACACGATCGACCCGCTCGGCGGGGCGTACTTCGTCGAGGCGCTGACCGATCAGCTCGAGCGCGAGGCCTACGACTACTTCGGCCGCATCGACGAGCTCGGCGGCATGGTCGAGGCGGTCAAGCAGAGCTTTCCCCAGCGCGAGATCGCCGACGCGGCGTTCGCGCTGCAGTGCGAGTACGACGAGCGCGAGCGGATTCTCGTCGGCGTCAACGAGCACGTCGACGCGGGCGACGAGGAGATCCCGATCCTGCGCATCGACCCGCAGCTCGAGCGCAAGCAGCGTGGCCGCCTGCAGGCCGTACGTGCGCGGCGCGACGCGAGCGCCGTCGAGCAGGCCCTCGCAGCGCTGCGCGCCGATGCCGCGCGCGACGCCGCGAACCTCATGCCGGCGCTGCTGCGCTGCGCCCGCGCGGATGCCAGCGAGGGCGAGATCGTGCGCGCGCTGCAGGACGTGTTCGGCACGTACACCGAGACGCCGGTCTTCTGAGCTCGCAGGCGGGGATCGGCCCGCGGAGCTAGGACGGAGCTAGCACAAACGTCCAGGATCCGGGACGGCAGGCGCTGCGAGCGGTACGTTCTGCCGCATCACGCGATCGATCCGAACACTGCTCCTCGGCCTGGGCATCCTGCTGGCCGCCGCGCTTGCCGCGCCCCTGACCGGCCTCGCGAGATCCAACGCGCAGCTCTGCCACTCGCCCGAGCCCGGTGTCAACTGTGGCCCCGGCAACAACCGCCAGCCACCCGGCGGCGGCGACAAGGTGCCCCACGACAACGGCCTGAACAGCAAGAAGGGCCAGCGTGCCACGCGTGTCTGGCCGAAGGTCAGCGGGATCCTCTGGCAGGTGGTCGATCCTTCGCGCGACGCCGGCAGGAAGCGCACGAAGCTCGGCGGTCCGCTCAACGACGAGCTGCTCGGCCGTCACGGCAGCGACATCCTCGTCGGCGGCGGCGGCCACGACATCCTCTGGGGCGACTGGGATCCCGTCGCCAACAACACGAAGCAGCGCGACGTGCTGAGCGGCGGGCGCGGCAACGACTGGCTGTACCCCAGCCACGGACGCTCGATCGTCAAGGGCGGCCCGGGTGCGGACTACGTCTGGGCCTACTACGGCAAGGGCACGATCGACTGCGGGCCCGGCACCGACATGGCGCGCATCCGCACGAACGGCGCCTTCAAGACGAAGAACTGCGAGCAGATCAGGCACTTCTGCGCGCATGGCGAGAGCAACAAGGGCAACTGCCTCTCGCCGACCGGCAAGCCCGTCGCGGCGGCCCGGCTGCGCTAGCCGCCAGCTGACGCGGGACGGGCGCGCGAGCGCGCAGCCGAATATGATCGGCGCGCCCACGGGCACCTATGACCGAGCCTGCATCCCAAGGCAAGAAGATCCGCGTGGTCGTCGCCAAGCCCGGCCTCGACGGACATGACCGCGGGGCGAAGATCATCGCGCGCGCCCTGCGCGACGCGGGCATGGAGGTCATCTACACGGGGCTGCACCAGACCCCGGAGCAGATCGTCGAGACGGTGATCCAGGAGGACGCCGACGCGGTCGGCCTCTCGATCCTCTCCGGTGCGCACATGACGCTCGTGCCGCGCATCGTCGAGCTGCTCGAGGAGCAGGGCATCGATGACGTCGTCGTCACCGTCGGCGGCACGATTCCCAGCGACGACATCCCCGAGCTCAAGCGCCTCGGCGTGGCCGAGGTCTTCACGCCGGGGTCGAGCACCGAGGCGATCATCGACTTCATCCGCGCCTCGGTCGCGGCGTAGGCGCGGACGGCGATTGACTGGTCAGTCAATGCGTTACCCTGACCCCGTGGCCTGTTCTGAAGGAGACGCCAGTTGAAGATCTGCGTCCTCGTCAAGGAGGTGCCCGACGCCGCCGTCGAGAAGCGGATCGATCCGGCGACGGGGCGCATGGACCGCAGCGGCGAGCGCAACCTCAACCCGTATGACACGCATGCGATCGAGGCTGCGATGCAGATCCGCGAGGGAGGCGAGGTCGAGGTCGAGGAGATCGTCGCGGTGACGATGGGACCGGACACGGCCGTCCGCGCGCTGCACAAGGCCGTCTCGCTCGGCGCCGATCGCTCCGTCCACCTGAGCGACGAATCGCTCGCCGGCTCCGACGTCGTCGCGACGGGGTACGCGCTGGCGAAGGTGCTCGAGCGCGAGCGCCCCGAGCTCGTCCTGCTGGGCCAGCAGTCAGACGACGGCGAGTGCTACACGATCGGCGCCGTCGTCGCCGACTACCTGAGGATGCCGTCGCTGACGCAGGTCGTCCAGATGGACGTCACGCCCGGCATGCTGCGCTGCGAGCGCCAGGCCGAGTACGGCTATGACACCGTCGAGATCCAGCTGCCCGCCGTCATCTCGGTCGGCGACGCGATCAACGAGCCGCGCTACCCGTCGCTGAAGGCGATCATGGGCGCCAAGAAGAAGCCGCTGGACAAGCTCGCGATCGGCGACGCCGGCATCGAGGCCGACCGCGTCGGCGCGGCCGGCTCGAAGGTCGTCTGCGGCGACTTCAAGCCTCCGCCGCAGAAGGCCGCCGGCGAGATCATCGAAGACGAGGACACCAACGAGACGGTCGAGAAGATCGTCGCGTGGCTGGATCAAAGGAAGCTGCTGTCGTGAGCGGCATCCTGGCTTTCGCGCTGCACTACGAGGGCGCCTTCAACAAGAACTCGCTCGGTGGCGTCTCGGAGGCGGCCAGGCTGGCGGATGAGCTCGGGTGCGAGGCGCACGGCGTCGTCATCGGCGACGTCTCCGACGACCTCGCCGCCTCGCTGGGCAACTACGGCGCGACGAAGGTCTTTCGCGCCAGGGACGTACCGGAGGGCCTCGCCCAGCCGGTCGTCGACGTGATGGCGAAGGTGATCGACGACAACGGCCACGACTACGCGCTCTTCGGCGGCGGGCTGCTCGGCTTCGAGATCGGCGCCGGCCTCGCCGCGCGCCTGAATGCCGGCGTGACAATGGAGGTCACGCAGGTCAACGTCGCCGACGGCAGGCTCACGGCCGAGCGCCCGATCCACGGCGACTCGTCGATCTCGACGTCGCACTACAAGGACCGCGGGATCATCATCGGGCGCCTGAACGCCTTTGAGACCGCGGCGCCGAGCGACGCGACGGCGAAGGTCGAGGACGTCGACGTGCAGCTGTCGGAGTTCTCGACGAAGGCGAAGATGGTCCAGCGCGGCGAGGCTCGCGGCGAGGACATCGACATCGAGGGCGCGAACATCCTCGTCGCCGGCGGGCGCGGCCTCGGCAGGCCCGAGGGCTTTGAGCTGTGCGAGGCGCTCGCCGCCGCGCTCGGCGGCGCGGTCGCCGCGACCCGCGCCGTCGTCGACGCGGGCTGGTACCCGTACTCGACCCAGATCGGCCAGACGGGCAAGACGGTCTCGCCGAAGCTCTACCTGGCAGCCGGCATCTCCGGCGCGATCCAGCACAAGGTGGGCTTTCAGTCCTCGGAGAACATCGTGGCGATCAACAAGGACTCGAACGCGCCGATCTTCGAGTACTCGGACCTCGGCATCGTCGGCGACCTCAACAAGATCCTGCCGAAGCTCACCGACGCAGTGAAGGCGAAGAAGGGCTGACCGCATGGCCGGCAGCGACGGAGGCGCGCCGAGACCGGCGCAGTTCCCGCCCCCGGTCGACCCGCAGGGCGAGTTCATCAAGCACGGCCTCGATCCCGAGGACGAGCTGATCGAGGTCGGCGTCGCGATCGTCGGCGGCGGCACGGCCGGCCTGGCGACCGCCAACCGCCTCCTGCAGCTGCTGGGCGACGACGAGGAGCTGCTCGAGTCGCTCGGCGAGGTGCCGCTGGCGGTCGTCGAGAAGGCCAAGACGTGCGGGGGGCACAACCTGTCGGGGGCGGTCATGCGCCCGGGACCGCTGCAGGAGCTGTTCCCGGAGCTGACGCGCGAGGACTGGCGCAGGGAGGGCTTCGCGTTCGGCGCGGTCGACAAGGAAGCGGTCTACCTGATGCCCTCCGCCAAGAAGGCCGTGAAGATCCCGACGCCGCCGCCGTTTCGCAACCACGGCAACGAGGTCGTCTCGGTGGCCGCGCTTGCGCGCTACCAGCAGCGCGTCGCCGAGGAGGCGGGCGCCTACGTGCTCACCGAGACCGCGGCGGCCCAGCTGATCGTCGAGGACGGCAGGGTCGTCGGCGTGCGCTCGGCCGACAAGGGACGCGGCAAGGAGGGCCAGGAGCTGCGCAACTTCGAGCCCGGCACGGACGTCAAGGCGAGCTTCACGGTCCTCGCCGAGGGCTGCTGGGGCCATCTCACCGGTGCTGCGATCCGCGAGTTCGGTCTCGGCGAAGGGCGCGAGCCGCAGGTCTGGGAGCTCGGCGTCAAGGAGGTCTGGAAGGTTCCGAAGCCGCTTGATCGCCTGATCCACACGATCGGACCGTGGCCGCTGAAGCTGTCGGCGAGGTACGGCCAGATCGGCGGCACGTGGCTGTACCCGATGAAGGACGCGAAGACCGGCGACGACCTCGTCTCGATCGGCTTCGTCGTCGACCTCGACTACGCCGACGCGACGACCTCCGCCCACGACCTGCTGCAGCAGTTCAAGCTGCACCCGCTCGTGCGCGAGATCCTCGCGGGCGGCGAGCGCGTCGGCTGGGGCGCCAAGGCGCTGCCGGCCGGCGGCTGGTGGTCGATGCCCAAGCTCACGATGCCCGGCGCGCTGCTGGTCGGCGACTCGGCCGGCATGGTCGACACGGTCGCGCTGAAGGGCGTGCACCACTCGCTGCTGTCGGGCAGGCTCGCCGCCGAGGCGATCTACGCCGCATTGAAGCGCGGGGATTCGTCGGTCGAGTCCTACGAGCAGGCGGTCAGCGACTCGCTGATCGGCAAGGAGCTCTACGAGGTCCGCAACACGCGCCAGCCCTTCCAGAAGGGCTTCCTGCGCGGCGCCCCGCTGGTCAACCTGATGATCCTCAGCAAGGGCCGCCTTCCCGGCGGGCAGCGCAAGTGGCACCGCAACGACGAGCAGCCGATGTTCGTCGGCGACACGAAGGACGGCTATCCCAAGGCCGACGGCAGGTACACCTTCGACAAGCTCTCGTCGGTCTACATCACCGGCAACGCGACGCGCGACGACGCGCCGAACCACATCCGCGTGCACAAGCGCGTGCCGCGCGAGATCGCCGAGACGTGGGCGTGGATGTGCCCGGCGGGCGTGTACGAGATCCCCGAGGACGTTCCGAAGCGGGGACCGGTCGACGTGATCGTCAACTACACGAACTGCGTGCAGTGCGGGGCGATCACCGCGAAGGGCGGGCGCTTGACGCCGCCCGAAGGCGGCGACGGGCCGCTGTATCGGATCATGTGAGCGGTAGCTCGCGCGGTCGGTAGGCGCCGAATCCCGAACGCGGTGCTCGCCGTCCGCGCGTTCGCGATCAGGACGCGCCGGAACGGCGCACGCGGGCGGGCACGATGCGGTGCAGAAGCCCATCGCCCGAGCTCGTGACCCAGACCGCGCCGGCTCCGGTCGCGACCGCGGCCGGGTAGCCGCCGGTCGGGATCGGACGTCCGACCGGGACGCCGGCCTCGGCGTCGACGCGGCGCACCGCGGGCTCGCGCCTCGGCGTTCCGGGCAGCACGCTGCCGACGTCGGTCGACCAGACCGAGCCAAGGCCCGCCGCGAGGTCGATCGGCACGCCGCTCGGAAGCGGGACCGCCGCTTCGTCGACCTCGCCGGTCTGCGGGTCGATGCGTCGCAGCTCGACGTCGGTGTTTCGCTCGGAGTCGGTCGCAGCGACCCAGACGGCGCCCTCGCCGACGGCGAGCGCGAGGATCTGCGCGTCTGCGACGGGGATCGGCTCGCCGGTCGTCCTTCGCGTCCTCGCGTCGAGCCTGCTGACCGTGCCGTCCTGCGTGTTCGCGACCCAGACGCTGCCAAAGGCGACGGCGACGTCGGCGGGTGCGGTGCCCGTGCGTACCGGGCGTCCGCGCAGCGCACCGGTCCGCGGGTCGAGCGCTGAGACAGTGCCGTCGCGACGGCTGGTCACCCACACCGAGCCGGCGCCGACCGCGATGCCGCCGGGGTCCGCGACGCGCGCCCGGTCGACGAGCCGGCGGCGCGCCGCGTCCAGCCGGCTGACCGCGCCCGTGCCGCTCGCGACCCACAGCGCACCATCGCCGGCGGCGAGGGCGAGCGGCGCCTGCGCGCGGACCGGTCGCCCGCGCACCGCGCCGCTGGCCGGGTCGACCTCGAGCAAGCGCCCACGGCGTCCGTCGGCCACCCAGACCGCGTCCTCGGTCACGACGATCGCGCCGGGCGCTCCTCCGAGATCCGTCGTGCGCACGGCCGGCGCCGCGCTGTCCAACGGCTCGCGCTCGCGCGGCTCGCGTCCGCCGCAGCCGGCGAGCACGAAGAGGGCCAGGACGACGGCGCAGATCGGCGTGGCGGCGCGGCGCGGCTGTGACAGGGGCATCGGGATGCTGTGCGCTCGCCGCGCGAGAGCGGATCAACGGTGAAACGCGACGGGGTCACACGCGACCGCGCCAAGTACGCCGTTCACGGGTGCTTCGTTTCGTCGGAAGTGATCTACTAGATGCCCGGGCGCGAAAAGAGGTCCGGAGCTGACCACCTGCCGCCGGTCCGTCGATGCCCTTCTAGCGGTCCGTCGATCCCCTTCTAGGAGACGCACATGAGGAAGCTGTCCCTGAGCGCGCTTGGCGCGGCTCTCGTTGCCGCCGCGGTCGTCGTGCCGTTGAGCACGGGCTCGAGCCACCGCGAGGCACCGAACATCTCGCTCGACCCCTCGGCCGACAACACCGACGTGTACGCGTTCGTGCCGAAGGACGCGCCGGACAAGGTGGCGCTGGTCGCCAACTGGTTCCCGAACTCGATCCCGGCCAACGGTCCGAACTTCTTCCGCTTCGACGATCGGGCGCGCTACTACATCAACATCGACAACACCGGCGACGGCCGTCCGGACGTCCGGTTCCTGTTCAAGTTCGACACCGACCTGCGCAGCCCCGGCTCGTTTCTGTACTCCCTGCCGGGCGTGACCAGCGTCAACAACGACAAGCTGAACCTCTTCCAGCGCTACGACGTCTTCCGCGAGCGACTGCGCCGCGGGCGGGTCATCAACAGGACGCGCATCGGGCGCCAGCTTCCGGTCGCCCCGTCGAACGTCGGGCCCAAGACGTTCCCGGACTACGCGGCGCTGACCCGCCAGGCGATTCGCCGCCTGTCCGGCGGGCGGACCGTCTTCGCCGGCCAGCGCGACGATCCGTTCTTCGTCGATCTCGGCGCGACGTTCGACGCGCTGAACATCCGCAGGGGCACGGGCAACGAGGGCGCCGGCAAGGACGACTTCTCCGGGCTGTCGACGCAGTCGATCGTCCTGCGCGTGCCTCAGGCGCAGCTCACGCGTGATGGGCGAGAGGTCAGCGGCCCCTCGGCCCGCAACGCCGTGGTGGGCATCTGGTCATCCACGGAGCGGCGCAAGCTCGAGGTCACCAACGCCGACTTCGACCGCAACTCGAAGTCGCGCGGCAGCTTCGTGCAGGTCTCGCGCCTGGGCAACCCGCTCGTCAACGAGGTCATCATCCCGCTGGGCAAGAAGGATCTGTTCAACCGCACCTCGCCGTCCGGTGACGGCAAGCGCTTCGGCGCCAACGTCGTCAAGCCCGAGCTCGCCGCGATCCTGAACGCCCTGTTCGAGGTCAACGCACCGGAGAACAACCGCACGGACATCGTCCGGGCGCTGCTCACCGGCCTCCCGGGCCTGACGCGGATCCGCCCGGGAGCGCCGCCGACCGACACGCTGAAGCTCAACATGGGCGTGCCGGCGACCGAGAACCCGAACCGCTTCGGGTTGCTCGCGGGCGACAACCAGGGGTTCCCGAACGGCCGCCGGCTGATCGACGACGTCGTCGACATCGAATTGCAGGTGGTGGCCGGCTTCCTGAGGGGCAACAAGGTGCCGCTGGGCGACGGTGTCGACCAGAACGACAAGCCGTTCTCGGACCGCTTCCCCTATCTCGCCCCGCCGACCTCCGGCTTCGAGTCCAATCCGACCAACCGCACGGAGCCCGTGCACCCGCCGGTCCCTGCCGGCGGCGCTGGGTAGCAGCCATCGATCGACCGCAGGGAGGGAGCACGGCGCGCGCTCCCTCCCTGCACTGAACCGCCACGCGCTCGCCCGCGCACACCCCTGAGCACGCGACTGATCGACGGTCCCCGTTGCGCCCTGCGCTCATCCTCCCGCTCCTCACCTTCGTCCTCGGCCTCGCCCTGCTCACGCTGCTGCAGCGCGGCGACGCGACGCGTGCCGCCCAGCCGACGGTCGAGACGAAGCCGCTCGCGCCGGACGCCTCGACCGATGAGCGCATCGCCGCACTCCAGGCGGGAGTGCGCAACGCGCGCCAGGGCAAGCGGCCGTTCGCCGCGCTCGGGCTCGCGTACCTGCAGAAGGTCCGCGAGACCGGCGACCCCGGCTTCTACAGCCGCGCCGAGAACGCGCTGCGCCGAGCGCTCGCCGCCGATGCCCGCGACGCCGCAGCCGTCACCGGGCTCGGAACGCTCGCACTCGCGCGCCACGACTTCGGCGCCGCGCTGCGCCTCGGCAGGCGGGCTCGACGCCTCCAGCCCGACGCGGTGGCCGCCTACCCGGTGCTCGTCGACGCCCTCGTCGAGCTCGGGCGCTACGACGACGCCGCCCGCGCGCTGCAGCAGTTCATCGACCGCAAGCCCGCGCTGCCGTCCTACGCCCGGGTCTCCTACTTCCGCGAGCTGCACGGCGACCTCGACGGAGCCGTCGAGGCGATGCGCCTCGCGGTGTCCGCGGCCGGCGGAACCGGCGAGGGGCTCGCCTCCGTCCAGGCGCTGCTCGGGAACCTCGAGTTCGCCCGCGGCCGTCTCGGCGCCGCCCGCCGCGCCCATCGCGCGGCGCTGAGGACGATGCCCGGGCACGCCGCCGCGAGCGCCGGGCTGGCACGCCTCGACGCCGCGGCCGGGCGCTTGGACCCGGCGATCCGCCGGCTGCGCGCCCTCGTCGACCGGCTGCCCCTGCCCGAGTACGTCGTGGCGCTCGGCGAGACCCAGCTCGCCGCCGGACGGCGCCGGTCGGCACGCGACAGCTTCGACCTCGTCCGGGCGCAGCAGCGCCTGCTCGCCGGACAGGGTGTCAACACGGACGTCGAGCTGGCGATCTTCGAGGCCGATCACGGCGACGCGCAGCGCGCCGTCGCCCTCGCGCGCCGGGCCTGGCGGGCGGCGCCGAGCGTCCGCTCGGCGGACGCGCTCGGCTGGGCGCTGACGAGGGCCGGACGCGCCGCCGAGGGCGATCGCTTCGCGCGGCGCGCGCTGAAGCTCGGCTGGCGCGACCCGATCGTGCTCTATCACGCCGGCCTGAGCGCGCGTGCGGCCGGACGCGACGGCGCCGCACGCAAGCTGCTGCGCCGCGCGCTCGAGCACAATCCGCGCTTCTCGGCGCTGCACGCGCCGCGCGCGCGCGCGGCGCTGGAGGCCCTGCGATGAGGGCGCTCCTGCGCACGCTCGCCCTGGCCGTCCTGGCCCTCGCCGTACTGGCGCCCGCCGCGGCCGCGCATCCGCTCGGCAACTTCACCGTCAATCACGTCACCCAGGTGTCGGTTTCCGAGGACCGCGTCGACGTGCGCTACATCCTCGACGAGGCGGAGATCCCGACCTTCCAGCAGCGCCGGCTGAGCGACGCCGAGCTCGTCGAGCGCAAGCGAGCGGAGGTCCTGCGGGCCCTGCGGGTGACGGTCGACGGCCGCCGCGTCGCCCTACGACCCGTGGCGGTCAAGGGGCCGACGCACCCCCAGGGCCAGGGCGGGCTGACGACGACGCGCCTGGAGCTGGTGATGACCGCTGCGGTCTCCGATCCTCGCCGCGTCGAGGTGCGCGACGAGACGTTCGCGGACCGCGTCGGGTGGAAGGCGATCGTCGCCGCGCCCGGCGAGGCAACGGCGGTCCGCTCGAGCGTCGCATCGGGCGACCCGACGAACGGACTGCGTGCCTATCCGGAGGAGCTGCTCGAGAGCCCGCTGGACGTTCGCCGCGCGGTCCTCGACGTGCGGCCCGGTGACGGCACGCTCGTCGCGCCGCAGCAGCAGGGCGGCGAGGCGGTCACGACGCGCGGCGCGGAGAGCGACGGCTTTGCCGCCGTCTTCGAGGACGCCGCCGCCGGGCAGGGAGTCCTGCTGTTCCTGCTGCTGTCGGCGTTCGCGTGGGGGGCGCTGCACGCGCTGGCGCCAGGACACGGCAAGGCGATGGTCGCCGCCTACCTCGTCGGCACGCGCGGCACCGCGCGTCACGCGGTCGCCCTCGGCGCGACCGTCACGATCACCCACACGATCGGCGTCTTCGCGCTGGGCGTGGTGACGCTCGCCCTGTCGCAGTACCTCCTCCCGGAGGACCTCTACCCATGGCTGACGCTCGTCTCCGGACTGCTCGTCGTCGTCATCGGGGCCGGCGTCCTGCGCGCGCGGATCCGGTTCTTCCGCCGCACCAGGCCGCCGAGGCAGGGCGACGAGCACAGCCACCACGCGCACGCGCACCGCGACCACGACCACCACGACCGCGGCCACGATCACGACGACCACGGGCACGCCCACCACGGCCACGACCACGGCCACGGCGACGACGGCCACGATCACGGCCACGGCCACGGCCACGGCCACGGCCACGGCCACGGCCACGATCACGGCCACGGCCACGGCCACGGCCACGGCCACGATCACGGCCACCAACACGTCCCCGACCGCCTGACGTGGCGCGGCCTGATCGGGATGGGCGCCGCCGCCGGACTGATCCCGTGCCCGTCGGCGCTTGTCGTGCTGCTCGGCGCGATCGCTCAGCAGCAGGTCGCGCTCGGGCTGCTGCTGATCGTCGCCTTCAGCCTCGGCCTTGCGGCAACGCTGACCCTGCTCGGGCTGATCGTCGTGCGATCTCGCGGGCTGTCGGCGAGGCTGCGCGTTCCGGTCCGGGTGACCATGGCCCTGCCGGCCGTGTCCGCCGTGATCATCGTCGCCGCCGGCTGCCTGCTGACGCTCAGGGCCGTGCCGCAGATCATCTGACCGCCTCGCGGCTCGCCCCGGCGTAACCGGCGCCGACGCTCATTGCGATGACCGCGCCGTGCCGGCCCGTGCGGCGGCACCCGCAACTCCCGCGCCGCGCCGTTGTCATAAGAGCGCATGGCTCGCTCGCTGCTGCTCGTCACCCTGATCGCCCTCGCCTCGGCGGCGCCCTCCGCGAGCGCGGAGCTGACGCAGGAGAGCGCGCCGCGGCTCAGAGCCACGCTCGAGTCCTGCATCACGAGCCCGCTGCCGATCGAGCGCGTCGCCACCTTCGTCGGCTCGATGCCCGCCCGCGCGGGCGCGAAGCGGATGCGCATCCGCTTCGATCTCGAGCGGCGGCGTGCGGGGGAGCGGCACTGGCGGCGCATCCGCGCGCCCGGCTTCGGGACCTGGGAGCGGTCGGCGCCGAACGTCGCGGGGTTCGTCTTTCGCAAGCGCGTCAACGGACTGCCGGTACCGGCGAGCTACCGCGCGCGTGTGCGCTTCCGCTGGATCACGGCCGGTGGCACGATCGTGCGCCGCGCCCACGCGCGCACCCCGGCCTGCACGCAGCCCGACCTGCGCCCGAACCTCGTTCCAGGCGTGCTGACGGCGATCCTCGACGCCCAGTCCGGCCTCGCCGTCTACGCGCTGATCGTGCGCAACACCGGTCGCTCGACGGCGACCGCGTTCAGCGTGCGCGTGGGATCGGGCAGCGCCGAGGTGGCGTCGCTCGATCGGGACGAGCAGCGCGCGGTGACGGTCGTCGCGCCGGCCTGCAGTCCGGGAACGATCATCGCCGCGCGCGTCGACGCAGACCATCGCGTTGAGGAGTCCGAGGAGCGCGGCAACACAGCGCGCGCGCGCTGCCCGCTGCCGCTCGGATGAGCGTCGAAGCGCTGCGCCCCGCTCGGTAGAGTGGGGCATATGAAGACCGACACCCATCCCGACTACGTCGCGTCACACGTCCGCTGCACCTGTGGCAACGAGTTCACGACGCGCTCGACGCAGGGCGAGATCCACGTCGAGATCTGCTCGAACTGCCACCCGTTCTACACCGGGCGGCAGAAGCTCGTCGACACGGGTGGCCGCGTCGATCGCTTCAAGCGCCGCGCCGCCAGGCGCCAGCCTGCGGCGAAGTAAGCGCTGTCTTCTTCCTGCTGACTAGCGCGGCGGCGCGTGGCGCCTTTGTCGGGCTGAGACCCACAAAGGCGCCACGCGAAGGACGAGTCCTCGGTCACGTGCTCGCCGTCGAGACGCCGGCCGAGGCGAGCGCCGAGGACCGGGTCGGGTCGGGTCGGGTCGGAGGTCGTGGCCTGACGCGCTCGTGGCCGAGCCTGCAGGGCGCCCCACTAGCGGCGGTCGCGCCTGCGCCGCTGCGCCACGAGAAACCCCGTCACGCCCGCCACGAGCACGGCGAGCGCCAGCAGCAGGACCGCCCAGCGGCTCGGGTTGCGCGCGAGGACCGCGATCAGCCCGAGAGCGACGATCACCGCTGCGCTGATCACCACCGCGGGGCGGCGCACCAGCTCGCGCATCCGCTCGAGCGCCTCCTCGAGCTCGGGGTCGCGCTCGTACTCGACCTCGCGCCGACCCTGGCGCCCGCGCAGGATCAGCAGCATCAGGGCGATGCATCCTGCGAGTACGACCGCGGCGACGATTGGCATGACGCAGACGCTAGATGGTTGATTCCGCGCGGTTAGGCGCAGTAGTTGACGAGTGCGCGGCTGGGGCGCCCGAGTTGGTGGTTGAGCGTGATCGCGGCGGCGAGGCAGACGAAGCGTTGAAGGACGCGTTCGCGCAAGCCTTTGAGCGTGCGAGCGCCGTGGCGTTCGAGGGTGAGGATGTCCTTGCAGGTCCAGAAGATGCTTTCGATGCGCTGGCGGATCGGGGCGAGGTGCGGTCCTTGGCCGGGCTCGTCGCGGCGCCGCGGCCTGACGATCGTGGCGTCCAGTTCGCTGACGGCGATCGCGAACGCGCGGCCGGCGTAGCCCTTGTCGCCGAGCAGCGTCTCGCCGCCCTGGCGGTCGCAGCGCGCCAGCAACGCGAGCGCGACGTCGCGCTCGTCGATCTTCGGAGACGTGAGCTCAAGCGCGCGCGGGGTGCCGTCGGGCGCGAACATCGCATGCAGCCGAAAACCCCAGAAATAGCGGCTGTGGCTGGCGCACCAGCCGTAATCGGCGGCATCGCCCAGCTGCGAGCGCCGGACGGTCTCGCGGCTCTGCGCGCACGCAACCGGGGTGCTGTCGACCAGCAGCAGATCGTCCTGCGAGCCGGGGCTTTGGCTGGCGAAGATCCCCAGCAGCCATTCCAGCGTGTCAGCCAGCCGGCGGCGACGCTTGAAGTACCCCGACTGCTGGGGCAACTGCGGAAACAGATGCCTGAGCTGCTTACCGGCGACGGCGAGAAAGCGCCGGTCCGACGGGATGCCCATGATCGCCTGCGCGACGCACAACGTGACGACCTCCGCGTCTGTGACTCTTCGCGCCGCGTTCGCTTGCCGGTCAGGCAGGAGATCGTCGGCGGTGCAGAACACCGTCGTGAGCAGCAGGTCGAGGTCGGCGTCCATCGAGGCCCCCACAGGTCGGCGATGCGTGTTAGCACCGCCGACTTCGACCCTGCTGCCGCCAAATCCTCGACAAACACGGGCTCTCCCGTGGAATCAACCATCTAGTGGGCCGCGGCGGCGGAAGGTCGCTGTTCCAGGACGCGGACGACTACCCTCGCAGGTGTGATCGAGCAACTCGTCGAGCAGATCGAGGCGCGCTTTGCCGACGCGCAGCGCGAGATGTCCGACCCCGAGATCTTCGGGGATCGCCAGCGCGCGGCCGCGGCCGGGCGCAACTACCGTCAGCTCGAAGCCGCGGCGAAGCTCGCGGAGGCCTGGCGGCGTGCGGTCGACGACGAGGCCGGCGCGCGCGAGCTGCTCGAGGAGGGCGAGGACCCCGAGGTACGCGAGATGCTCGCTGCCGCGCGCGCGGAGATCGAGCGCATCGAGCAGCAGATCCGCCTGGCGCTCGTCGAGCGCGACCCCAACGACGACAAGAACGTCATCGTCGAGATCCGTGCCGGCGCCGGCGGCGACGAGGCGAGCCTCTGGGCAGCCGACCTGTTTCGGATGCTCGCCAAGTACGCCGAGCGGCGCGGCCTGAGCGTGGAGCTGCTGGAGACCGGCGAGGGCGCCTTCACGTTCGCGATCAAGGGCGATGGCGCGTATTCGATCTTCAAGTTCGAGGGCGGCACCCATCGCGTGCAGCGCGTCCCCGCGACCGAGTCGCAGGGCCGCGTCCACACGTCCACCGCGACCGTCGCGGTGCTTCCCGAGGCCGACGACGTCGACATCGAGATCGACCAGAACGACCTGCAGATCGACGTCTACCGCTCCTCGGGGCCGGGCGGGCAGTCGGTCAACACGACCGACTCGGCGGTGCGGATCACGCACAAGCCGAGCGGGATCGTCGTCTCGATGCAGGACGAGAAGTCCCAGCTTCAGAACCGTGAGCGGGCGATGCGGGTGCTGCGCGCGCGCCTGTACGACCAGGCGCTCGCCGAGCAGCAGGCCGAGCTCGCTGCCGACCGCCGCTCACAGGTCGGAAGCGGCGAGCGCGCCGAGAAGATCCGCACCTACAACTACGGCGAGCGGCGGGTCAAGGACCACCGCATCAACCTGCTCGTGCACAACCTCGACGAGGTCCTCGAGGGTGCGCTCGACGAGTTCACGGCGGCGCTGCAGGCCGACGAGAAGCGCCGTGTCCTGGAGCTTCAGGCGACGGCGTAGCCCGCCCGCGGGCGGCCGCCGGTGAGCGCGTTCGGCGGCGCGACCGTCCGCGAGGCGCTGGACTCCGCCGTCATCGCGATCGCGGCCGCGGGCTCGGACACGCCGCGGCTGGACGCCGAGCTGCTGCTGGCGGCGGCGCTCGGGATCGACCGCACGGCGCTGTTCCTCGCACCCGGCCGGGAGGTCGCGGGCCCGGCGGTGCGCGCGTTCCAGGACGCGGTGCGCCGGCGATCGGCGGGCCGTGAGCCGGTCGCCTACATCACGGGGACGCGGCGCTTCCGCTACATCGAGCTTGCGGTCGATCCACGCGTGCTCGTGCCGCGGCCGGAGACGGAGCTGCTCGTCGAGGTCGGGCTCGAGCTGCTCGCGGACGGGGAGCGGGTGGTGGACGTCGGGACCGGCAGCGGCGCGGTGGCGCTGGCGCTGGCGAGCGAGCGCCCGGATCTCGCGGTCGCGGCGACCGACGTCAGCGCCGACGCGCTCGCGGTCGCGCGCGCCAACGCGGCGCGGCTCGGGCGCGATGATGTCGTGTTCGTCGAGGGCGACCTGCTGGCCGGGGTGGCGCAGGTCGAAGCGGTGCTCTGCAACCCGCCCTATGTCGCCGCGGGCGAGCGCGCGTCGCTGTCGCCGGAGATCACGCGCCACGAGCCGCCCGCGGCGCTGTTCGGAGGCGACGACGGGCTGGACGTGATCCGCCGCCTCGTGCCGGCCGCGGCGGCCGCCGGAGCGCGGCTGCTCGCGATCGAGGTCGGCGGCGGCCAGGCCCGGGCGGTCGAGGAACTGATGGGCGAGGCGGGGTTCTCGCACGTCGACGCGCGCCGCGACCTCGCCGGCATCGAGCGCGTCGTGATCGGCGTGCGGTGAGCGCCTTCGAGCGCTGCATCGCGGCGGGCGGCGTCGCGGTCTTTCCCGCCGACACCGTCTACGGCCTGGCCTGCGATCCCGCGTCGCCGGCGGCCGTCGCGCGCCTGTACGAGATCAAGCGCCGCCGCCCGGACAAGCCGGCGGCGATCATGTTCTTCGCGCTCGAGCGCGCACTGGCCGCGCTGCCGGAGCTCGAGCCGCGGCTGCGCGGCGCGCTGCAGGCGCTCCTGCCCGGGTCCGTGACGCTGCTGCTGCCAAACCCGCTGGCTCGCTATCCGCTCGCCTGTGGGCCCGACCCATGGACGCTCGGCCTGCGCGTGCCCGGCCCCGGACCGCTCGCCGAGGTCACGCTGGCGGTCCTGCAGTCAAGCGCGAACCCGTCCGGCGGCGCCGACCCGCGCACGCTCGACGAGCTCGACCCGGCCGTGCGCGACGGCGCCGACCTCGTCGTGGGGGGGGGGCCGCCGCCGGGCACGCCGTCGCCGGTCGTCGACCTGCGCGGCTACGCGCGCGACGGCGGTTTCCGCGTGCTGCGCGAGGGCGCGCTCGCGCACGACCAGATCGCCGCGGCGCTCGCAGCGCGATAGCCGCGCAGGTCGTCGGATCGCTCGCTCAGCGCCGTGCGTAGGATGCGTGCAATGCGGATCGCGATCGCGTCAGACCATGCAGGGTTCGAGCTCAAGGAGCACGTCAAGGCGCAGCTGCAGAGCGCCGGCCACGATGTCGTCGATGTCGGTCCCGGCTCTGACGAGTCGACCGACTACCCGCGCTACGCCCGTCCCGCGGCGCAGCTCGTCGCCGAGGGAGACGCCGAACGGGGGGTGCTCGTCTGTGGCTCCGGCGTCGGCGTCTCGATCGTCGCCAACAAGGTTGCGGGCGTCCGCGCGGTCAATGCCCACGACCCCGAGGAGGCGCAGCTCGCACGCGCCCACAACGACGCGAACGTGGTGACGCTGTCGGGCCGCCGGCTCGACGGCGAGCACGCCGACGCGATCGTGCAGGCGTTCCTCGACGCGGATTTCGAGGGCGGCCGCCACGCGCGCCGCGTCGCGCTGATCGAAGAGGACTAACGAGACGCCGGGCGTTGGCGAGCGCGCCGGCCTGCCACCGCCTGCTCGAGCAGCGCGGCCATGCGGGCGGCCTGGGTGCGCCCGTCGTGTTCGCCGGCGGCGCGCCGCGCGGCGAGGTTGGGCGTCGGCAGTGACGCCGCCTGCGCGAGCGCAGCGGTCAGCGCCGCGACGTCGCGGGGGTCGACCAGGACGCCGGCCTGCGGCGTGACGAACTCCGGCGGCCCGCCGTTCGTCGTCGCCACGACGCTGCGCTCCATCGCCATCGCCTCGAGCGCGGCCTGACCGAAGGGCTCCATCCGCGAGGGCTGACAGAGCACGTCGCAGGCCGCGATCCAGGGCGGCACGTCGGCGTGCGCGACGCGGCCGAGCAGACGCACGCCGGGCCGCCCGGCGAGGCGCTCGCGCAGCGGACCGTCGCCGACGAAGGCGAGGCTGCCGCGCCCGAGCCGCTCGAACGCGTCGGCGAGCTCGACGACGCCCTTGCGCTCGACCAGCGACCCGACGACGAGGAAGGCCGGTCCGTCATCGCCCCAGCCGAGCTGCGCGCGCGCCGCGCCCGCGCTGCGCGGCGCGAAGACGTCGAGGTCGACGCCGCAGTCGATCACCGCGAGCTGTCCCGGGACGCGTCCGAGGCGGTCGGCGAGCCAGCGCGAGTTCGCGATCACGGCCGCCGCTCGCGTCGTGACGACGCGCGTCGCCGCCGCCAGGACGCGCGAGCGACGGGCGTTCTCGACGTCCGTGCCGTGCGCCATGACGACGAGCGGCACGCGCGCGGCCGCCGCGGCGGCGGCACCGGCGCCGCCGGCCGGGAAGAGGAAGTGCGCGAACACGACGTCCGGGCGGCGCCGGCGGGCGGCGGCGATCGCGCTCGCCGTCAGGCGCGCGTACTTCGCCGGCCCTCCACCGCGCCGGTCGATCGCGCAGACGTCGAGCTCGTGGCCCAGCCGCCGCAGCTCGCGCGCGATGTCGAACACGAACACGCCGAGGTCGGGGTCGCGCGGGCCCGGCCACATCTGCGTGACGAGCAGGATCCTCATCGCTGCCCGTGCTCCTGCCACAGCACGAAGCACAGCAGCCCCCAGAGGGCGCGCGAGTGGTCGTCGCGGCGCGCGACGTGCTCGTCGAGCAGTCGCGCGACCGGAGCGGCATCGAGCACTCCGCCGCGCGCGAGCGCGGCGGGCGCGAGCAGGTCGCGTGCCATCGGCAGCAGCGGGCCGCGCAGCCAGGCCGCCATCGGGATCGAGAAGCCGCGCTTGGCGCCGCGCGCGACCTCGCGCGGCAGCAGCGTCGCGGCGACCGACCGCAGCAGGCGCTTCTTCGCCAGCCGGCGCACCTTTGCCGACGTCGGGAGCGCCAGTGCGAGCTCGGCGACGTGCGGGTCGAGAAACGGCACGCGCACCTCGAGCGAGTGCGACATGCTCATGCGGTCGGTCTTCGTCAGCAGGTCGTCGGCGAGGTACGGCGCGAGGTCGACGTCCTGCAGCCGCGCGAGCGGCTCGGCGCCGGCCGTCTCGGCGAAGCGCCGGCGCAGCTGGTCGAGCGGGTCCTGCGGCGCGCGGCCGTCGTGGATCGGCGCGAGCAGCTGCGCACGGACCGCCGGCGCCAGGATCTCCTTCCAGCCGTGGTGGCGCTCGAGCGGCGGCAGCTGTGCCGCGCGCACGAAGCGCCGCGCGCGGTAGTCGAGGCTGACGCGCCGCGAGGAGCTCGGGACACGCTCGACGAGCGGTCGCGCGAGGCGGGCGACGCCCGCCAGGCGCGGTGCCAGCAGGTCGGCGGCGTAGGTCTGGTAGCCGCCGAACAGCTCGTCGCCGCCCTCGCCGCTGAGCGCCACCTTGACGTGCCGAGCCGTCAGCCGCGACACCGCATCGGCGGGCAGCGCCGAGCTGTCGGCGTAGGGCTCGTCGAACGCCGCCGCGATCCGCGGCAGCAGCTCGGCCGACTCGGGGCCGAGGATCGCCTCGTGGTGCTCGCTGCCGAGCCGCGCCGCGACGAGCCGTGCGCGGTCGAGCTCGTCGAAGCTGCGCTCGTGGAAGCCGATCGAGAACGTCCGCAGCCGCTCGCCCGACTCCTGCGCCGCCAGCGCGGCGAGCAGCCCGGAGTCGACGCCGCCGCTCAGCCAGACGCCGACCGGCACGTCGCTGACGAGGTGTGCGCGGACGCTGTCGCGCAGACGGTCGGCAAGCTCGGCGGCGAGCTCGCGTTCGTCCTCGGTCCGCACGTCGCCTGCCTGCGCGGGCGCCGGCCTGCACCAGCGGCGGACCTGCGGCGCATGACCCGGGCGCCATGACAGCAGCGTGCCCGGCTCGAGCTTGCGCACGTCGCGGAAGATCGTCAGCGGAGACGGGATGCTGTTGAAGGCGAAGTACGCCTCGATCGCGTCGGGGTCGAGCTCGCCCCGGAAGTCCGGCATCGTGCGCAGCGCCTTGAGCTCGGAGGCAAAGCTCAGGACGCCGCCGGCCGCGCGCCAGTACAGCGGCTTGATGCCGAAGCGGTCGCGGGCGAGCAGCAGCCGCTGCTCGCGCGCGTCCCAGATCGCCAGCGCGAACATGCCGCGCAGCGCGTCGAGCATCCGCTCGCCGCGCTGCTCGTAGAGGTGGACGAGGACCTCGGTGTCGCAGCGCGTCGCAAAGCGGTGGCCGCAGCGCTCGAGCTCGCGCCGCAGCGCCGCGTGGTTGAGGATCTCGCCGTTCTGCGCCGCGTGCACGCCGCCGTCCTCGGAGGAGATCGGCTGGCGCCCGGCGGCGAGGTCGATGATCGCCAGCCGCCGTGCCGCGAGCGCGACGGGGCCGTCGATCACGCTGCCCTCGTCGTCCGGTCCGCGATGCACGAGCGCCGCGCTCATCGCGTGCAGCGGCGCCGCGTCGACCGCTGCGCCGTCGAGCGCGGCCAGGCCGCAGATCCCGCACACGGTCAGGTCCCCGGTTGCGGCGTGCGGCTGAGCTCGCCCCGCATCCGGCCCAGCAGACGCCCGACCGTGGCGAGCACGATGCGCACGTACAGCCGTACCGAGCGGTCGGCGAGGTACTCGAGGTCGTGGGCGAGCTTCTCGGCCCACGTCGTGTCGCGGCGCATCCGCAGCTGCGCGAACCCGGTCAGCCCGGGGCGCACGACGAGGCGCTGCCAGTACTGCGGGATGTCGATCACGAGCTCCTCGAAGAACACAGGCCGGATCGGGCGCGGGCCGACGATCGACATCTCGCCGCGCAAGACGTTGACGAGCTGCGGCAGCTCGTCGAGCTGGGTCGCGCGCAGCAGCCGGCCGATCCGCGTGTGCTCGCTCTCCGTCAGCCGGTCGAGCTCGCGGTCCTGCAGGCCGCGCAGCCGCTGCTCGGCGTCCGGGCGCAGCGTGCGCAGCTTGTACATCGTGAACGTCTGGCCGGCGCGGCCGACGCGCGCGCCGCGGTACAGGACCGGCGAGCCGGAGGTGAGCTTGATCGCCAGCGCCGCCAGCGCCAGGACCGGCGCGGCCGGAAGCAGCAGCGCGACTGCGAGCACGATGTCGAGCGCGCGCAGGACGCCGTCGACGGGCCGTGGGCGCAGCGCGCGGTCGCCGAGCGTCGCGTAGCGCGCGGCGAGATCCTGGCCGAACTCGAGCTCCGCCGAGCGACGCCGTTCGTCGCCGCTCTGCGGCTCGGGCAGCGTGCGCAGCAGCCGCGTCTTCACGCCGCCTCCAGCATCAGGTCGACGAGCATGTCCGGGTCGCGCCGGGCCGTCGGCTCGCGGCGCTCGTGCTTGACGATCTCGATCGCGCGCACGTCGGTTGCCGGCCGCAGCCGTCCCTCGCGGATCAGTGCCTCGTCGACTGCCCCCAACCGCCCGCCGTACGTCGTGTAGACCGGGGTTCCGAGCGCGACCGCCTCGCGGTTCATCGTGCCGCCGGCGGAGATCACGAGGTCGGCGAGCGCGATCAGGCTCTGGGCGTCGATCGCCCCCTCCGGGACGATCACGCTCGGCAGGGCCAACGCGCGCAGGGCACGGCGCTGCTCCTGGGTCCGTGGAATCACGACGGCGTGCACGCCGTCGTCATGGCCGATGTGCTCCAGAACCTGCAGGTACAGGGGGTTCGAGCGCCGGTGGTACAGCGAGACGTCGGGCGGCGGGCGCACGACCACCACCGTGCGCTGCTCGTCGACGCTGAGGCGGCCGAGCAGCCCGATGTCCGGCTCGAAGTCGGCGAGGTAGTAGTCCTCCTTGATGCCCGGGTAGTGACGCAGCCGCTCGGCAGTGACGCCGTAGCGGCTGAGCCGTTGCAGCGGGATCGCCTCCGGCACGACGACGCGGCGCGCCAGCCGGCAGCCGACGTTGTGCTGCAGCGTCGCCCACTCGTAGTCGAACGTGTTGCAGGCCGGTACGTTCAGCATCCGCGCGACGAGGGCGAGGTCGTTGGACCCGTGCGCGACCGCGAGCGACGGGGCGAAGCGGCGCACGCGCCGATACAGGCGCACGGTCCGCGAGGCGAGGCTGCCGGCCTTGCTCATCATCGAGGCGCCGCCGTGCACGCCGACGACCGTCGCGTCGATGCCGTGCAGCCGGCAGAGGTCGAGCGTCTGCGCGTAGTCGCGCGCCGTCACGAGCACCTCGTGGCCACGTGCGCGCAGGCGCGCGAGCAGCGGCCGAAACACGACCGGGTGCGCAGGTGCTGTGAGGTCGATCCAGATCCGCATGACGTCTGCCCTTCCCCCACGAGCGTCATCCCCCGATGAAGCCGGGCGTCAGCGACAGTCTCGCACGCGCGGCGGCCGGCAGCCGCGCGGGATGGGATGCTGTCGGTGATGCCGCCTTCGACGTGGGATGCAGCCGCAGCCGCGGCGGTCGCGGCGCTCGTCGTGGTCTTCCTGACTCCGATTGCCGTCCGCCTGGCCCGTCGCGTCGGCGCCGTCGACGAGCCGCGCGCGCGCGGGTTGTCGGACCGCCCGATGCCGCGCCTGGGCGGGGTCGCGATCTTCGCCGGCGTGCTCGTCGGCGCGATCCTCTTCCTTCCGCTCGACGGTCCCTTCGGCGCGATCCTGGCGGGCGCGGCGGTGATCACCGTGGTCGGAGCGCTGGACGACGTCTTCGAGCTGAGCGCCCCGGTCAAGCTGCTCGGCCAGATCGTCGCGGCGCTGATCCCGGTGCTCGAGGGTGTCCGCGTCGAGGATTTCACGCTGCCGTTCGTGCACCGGGTGGAGCTCGGCGACCTCGGGATCCCGCTGACGGTACTCGGGATCGTGCTGATCATGAACGTCGTGAACTTCTCCGACGGCGTCGACGGCCTCGCGGCGGGCGTCTGTGCGATCGCGGCGGCGGCGTTCGTCGTCATCGCCTTCGACCTCGAGCGGGCAAACGCCGCCGTCCTCGCGGCGATCATCGCGGGAGCGGCGCTCGGCTTCCTGGTGCACAACTTCCACCCGGCGACGGTCTTCATGGGCGACTGCGGCTCGAACCTGCTCGGGTTGCTGCTGGCGTGCGTCGCGGTCGAGGGGACGGTCAAGACGCAGGCCGTGCTCGCGCTCGTGCTGCCCCTGGTCGTCCTCGCCGTCCCGTTCCTCGACACGACCTTCGTGGTCCTCAAGCGGCTGAAGTACCGCCAGCCCGTCTACCAGGCCGACCGCGAGCACTTTCACCATCGGATGGACCGCATCGGGTTCTCTACGCGGCGCACCGTCCTGTACCTCTACGCGTGGACGCTGATGCTGGCGGGCCTGGCGCTGGCGCTGCGGTTCGTGCCCTACTCCGACAACGGCGGGCGCCTGCACGCGGGGTGGTCGAGCGTCATGGTCGCGCTCGGCCTGGTCGCGGTCGTCGCATCGGTCTACCTCGTCTACGTCCTCGAGATCCTCAAGTTCAAGCGCCTGAACACGATCCGCCTGCGCCGCATCAGGCCGGACGCGAGCGAGGTCGAGATCGACTCCGACGTCGTCGCGCGACTCGAGACGGGCGAGTTCGACGCGGTGCGGCGCGAGACGGAGGAGTTCGAGCGGTTGCGGTCCTAGGGACGGGGCGCGTCAGAGGGACGGGGCGCGTCAGCTGCAGTACACGGTCGCCACCCAGATCTCCGCCAGGGCCCGCACGAGCTCGTCGTCGGACACAGAGCCCGCCTGCACGAGCATCTGGTGCAGCGTGCGCTCGGTCATCCACACGAGCGCGAACGCCGTCGCCTCCGAGGAGGCGGCCGCGACGTCGACCTCGGAAGCGATCCGGGCAGCGCTGGCCTCCACGAAGCGCCCGACGAGCCCGCGCCAGAAGGGCCCGACGACCTCGTCATACGTCGACAGCTCGACGACCGCGCAGACCAACGGACCGTGCGCGCGGTACAGAGCGGCGATCTTGCCCAGCGCCGCCGTCAGCTGCTCGGGCCCGTCGCCGGCGCCCGACCACCAGGCGTCGGCCTCGCGGTAGAGGTCGTCGCTCAACTTCGACGCCAGCCGCATCAGCAGCTCGCGCTTGTCGGCGAAGTAGAAGTAGAACGCCGTGCGCGAGATCCCGGCGCGCGTGGCGATTCGCTCGACGCTCAGCGTCGCGTACGCGGCGCCCTCGCCGAGCAGTTCCTCCATCGCCTGCAGCACGGCGGCCTCGATCGCCTGGCGCTTCTCGCTGGGCGACTCCGGTCGCCGCGACAGAGACTGGACGTTCATGCGACTGGCAGCGTATTCCCCGTCGGTGCTCCTGGTCGCCGCCGATCACTACCGTTGTCCCGATGCTCGTCTCCGATCTCAATCGCGCCGAGGCGTTCGTGACGCTCGACGGCTCCACGATCCGTGAGCTCGCGGGCCGCGTGTCGCTGCCGACCGACAACCAGTCGCTCGCGGAGGCGACCGTCCCGGTCGGCGGCTCGACGGCCGAGCATTTCCACGTCGTCAGCGAGGAGCTGTACTTCTTCACGGCGGGCACGGGGCAGCTGCGCGTCGGCGACGACGTCCGCGACGTCTGCGCCGGCGAGTGCGTCGTGATTGCGCCCGGCGCGATCCACAAGCTCACGAACACCGGCGACGAGCCGCTCAAGCTGCTGTGCTGCTGCGCGCCGGCCTACAGCAACGACGACACGATCCTGACGGGCGGCTGAGGGAGATGCCGCACCGCCGCGCCGCGGCGGCGCTGCTCGCCGCCGTCGTGCTGGCGCTCGCCCTGAACGCCCAGGTGCAAGCCGCCGAGATCCCCGCGCGGCCCGGTGCCAGCCTGCCCGCGCCGGGCGTCGAGGTCGGCATCGCCGACCAGAAGGCGGACATGTTCTCCGACCCGCGCTTCGGCGCGCTCGGCATCACGCGCGCGCGGCTGGCGGTCGGCTGGGACGCGCTCACGAATCCCGCCGAGGTCGCCGAGATCGACGCCTGGCTGAAGGGCGCGCAGGCGGCGGGCGTGGAGCCGCTGATCTCCTTCATGCACTCGCGCTCCAGGCGCCGCAGCGTGCCGACGCCGGAGCGGCTGAAGTACGAGTTCCGGCGCTTCCGGCAGCTCTGGCCCTGGGTCACGACGTTCGCGACCTGGAACGAGGCCAACCACTGCGGTGAGCCGCTCTGCCATCGCCCGAAGCTCGCTGCGGGCTACTACCGCGCGCTGCGGCGCGAGTGCCCGACGTGCACGATCCTCGCGCCCGAGGTGCTCGACATGCCGAACATGCGCAGCTGGGTGCGGGACTTCAACCGCAGGCTCGGCTTCTCGCCGAAGATCTGGGGACTGCACAACTACGTCGAGGCCAACCGCTTCAGGATGCGGCGCCTGCGCCAGCTGCTGCGCGTCGCGCCGCGCTCGCAGGTGTGGCTGACGGAGACCGGCGGCCTCGTGCGGCGCAACAACCGCAGCAGGACCCGGATTCCCGAGGGCCCGCGCCATGCGGGCAAGGTCACCCGCTTCATCTTCGACCGCGTCCTGCCGCTCAACCCGCGCATCACGCGGGTCTACCTGTACCACTGGAACTCCGTGTCCGCCAAGGACAGCTGGGACTCCGCGCTGATCACCCCCGGCGGGCGCGAGCGCAGCGCGCTCTTCGTGCTTGCTCGCGTGCTGCGCTTCGGCCTGCGCCCAGCCTGGAACCACCGCTCGAGCAAGACGCCGTAGCAGCGCGCATCGGCGCAGGTAGGCCGGCCGCAGCGGCGCTGCATCGCCGTCGCGCCATGACCGCGCGCCTGGCCCAGGCAGGCCGGCTGTAGCAAGATCGCGCGATGGGACACGAGGCAAGGCTGATCCTGGTCGCGGGCCTGCTGCTCGCGCTCGGCCTCGCGGCCTCGCTGCTCGCCGGGCGCCTGCGCATCCCCGGCCTCGTGCTCTTCCTCGGCGTCGGCATGCTCGTCGGCTCCGACGGCCTGGGGCTGATCTCGTTCGCCGACTACGAGCTGGCGCGCACGATCGGCGTCATCGCGCTGGCGCTGATCCTCTTCGAGGGCGGTCTCGCCGCCGGCCTTCCGGAGATCCGCCCCGTGCTCGGCTCCGCGCTGAGCCTCGCGACGCTCGGCACGCTCGTCACGGCGGTCGTGACCGGACTGGCGGCGTTCTGGCTGCTGGACCTCACGCTGCTGCAGGGGATGCTCGTCGGCGCGATCGTCTCCGCGACGGACGGCGCGGCGATCTTCGCCCTGCTGCGCGGCTCGACGCTCAAGCGGCGCCTGGCGCGCACGCTGGAGGGCGAGGCCGGGATGAACGACCCCGTCGCGGTGCTGCTCGTGCTCGGCTTCATCGAGTGGATCAAGCGCCCGGACTTCGGGATCTTCGACATGGCCCTGCTGTTCGTCCAGCAGCTCGGGATCGGCGTCGTCGTCGGAATCGGCGTCGGGTTGCTGGCCGTGCAGGCGTTTCGCCGCGCGCACCTGGCGACGGCCGGGCTGTACCCGGTCGCGTCGATCGCCGTCGTCGCGATAGCATTCGGCTGCGCCGAGGTGCTGCACGGCTCGGGGTTCCTGGCCGTCTACCTGTCCGGCCTGGCGATGGGATCGGCGAGCCTGCCCGCGCGCCAGACCGTGCACGCCTTCCACGACGGCCTCGCGTGGGTGGCGCAGCTGACGATGTTCCTCGCGCTCGGCCTGCTCGTCTTCCCGACGCAGCTGGACGACATCGCGTGGCGGGGCACGCTGGTCGCGGTCGTGCTCGTCTTCGTCGCGCGCCCGCTGGCCGTCACGATCGCGACCGCCTTCGCGCCGCTCAGGCTCACCGACCGGCTCGTGCTCGGCTGGGCGGGGCTGCGCGGGGCGGTCCCGGTCGTGCTCGCGACGTTCCCGGTCATCGAGGGCGTCGACGGCAGCCTGACGTTCTTCAACATCGCGTTCTTCGCCGTGCTCCTCTCGACGCTGCTGCAGGGCGCGACGTTCCAGCCGCTCGCCCGCCGGCTCGGCGCGACGACGCAGGAGCCTGCGCTGCCGCGCCCGCTCGTCGAGGTCGGCTCGATCCGCCAGCTCGGCGCGGACGTCGTCGAGGTCCCGATCGGCGAGGGGGATGCCGCGATCGGCGTGCGCGTGCGCGACCTCGGCCTGCCGCGCGACGCGCTCGTCAACGTCCTCGTCCGCAATGACGAGGCGTTGCCACCGCGCGGCTCGACGCGGCTGCAGGCGGGCGACCTGCTGTACATCGTCGCGCGCCAGTCGGCGGTCACGGCGCTCGAGGACGCGCGCGAGCGCTGGCGCAAGGGCCCGGTCGGCCCCGCCCCGCGCCCCGAGCGCACGCCGCCGACCGGCGCCCCGATCTTCACGACCCGGCCCTGGACGGAGGCCGACGGCGACCCCGACGCGCCGACGCAGGTGCTCGGGCTCAAGGTCGTCGAGCGGCTCAACACGCGCTGGGACGTGCCGGGCGCCCTGGTCGTGCTCGAGGACGGGCGCTACGCGGTGACCGGGCCGCATCTGCTGGTCGGTGCGCGTGAGCAGGTGCAGTGGCATGCGCGGCGGCGGTTGCGGACGTCGTCGACCGATGCCGAGCGGGCCTGGTGGCAGGAGGTGATCGGTGCTTCGGCCTTGTGAGTGCTACGAGCGGGTGTCGATCTGCACCAACGGCTGCCACGACTCGTGATCGACCTGCAGCGTCGTGTGGCCGATCCCGAAATGGTCGTGGAGGACTGACTGCAGCTCGCGGCGGCGCAGGTGGCAGTCGTCGTCGGGCGCCACCACGACGTGTGCGGCGACCGCGACGAAGCCGGAGGTGACCTCCCAGACGTGGAGGTCGTGGATCTCGACGATTCCGGGCATCGCCGCGAGCATGCGCCCGACCTCGTCGGGGTCGATGCCGCGCGGCGAGGCCTCGAGCAGGACGCGCGCCGATGCGCGCAGCAGCGACCAGCCCGAGCGCAGCATCAGCGCGGCGACGCTGAGGGCCGCGATCGCGTCGGTCTCTGCGGGCCCGCCGAGCGCGATCACCGTGCCGGCGGCGACCGCCGCGACGGACCCGTAGAGGTCGGCGAGCACGTGCGCGCGCGCGCCCGCGACGTTGAGGCTCTGGCGCTCGGAGCGCGACAGTGCCCAGAACGCCGCGACGTTCACGAGCGCGCCGAGCGCGCCGACCACGATCACGATCGATCCGTCGACGTCCGGCGGCGCGCCGAGCCGGCGCACGCCCTCGACGGCGATGACGCCGGCGAGCACGAAGAGCGCGGCGCCGTTGATCTGCGCCGAGAGGATCTCGGCGCGTCCGAAGCCGAACGTGAACGCGCCCCTGGCGGGGCGCGACGCGAGCCGCGCGGCGAACAGCGCCAAGCCGATCGAGGCGGCGTCGGTGAGCATGTGCGCGGCGTCGGACAGCAGCGCCAGCGAGCCGGCGAGCAGGCCGGCGACGACCTCGACCGCCATGAAGCTCGCGATCAGGAGGAGCGCGACGGTCAGCCAGCGGCGGTCAGCCTGCGCAGAGGGCGCATGCGAGTGTCCGTCACGGGAACCGCCGTGAGCGTGGTCGTGGCCGCTGTGCACGCTCTCGATCGTACGCCTCGCGACGCGGCTGCTGATTGCCTGCGTGCGGTTGAAGGACGCATAGACGCAGCGCTCAGCGCGCCGCTTGTCGTGCCTCGTGTCACAAAGTTGTTACAAAGTTCGCACAAGCGATATGCTGCACGAGCCAGACGACCGGACCCGGAAGTGGCCGCGCATCCCGCGCGGTCTTGCTGTCTGTAGGGTCCGCCGCCTTCCGTTGCCCGTACCCGCTCTCAGCCACCTCCACGCGATCAACGCACCCGAACGCAAACCGCTCGCCCGCGGCGCCGCCGCCGGCCTGATGCTGCTCGCGTCGCTGCTGCTGTGCGGCGCGCTCGGCGGCATCGTGGGGGCGCTGACCGGCGCGGTCGGCATCTTCCTCGCCCTCGGCATCTTCATCGGGTTCGTCGTCGGCATCGCCGCCGTGCGAGCGCGCTTCCCGGACCTCTAGAGATGCGCGCCCTGCGGTACATCGATCTCGTCCTGCTGTGGCTCACGGTCCCGCTCGCGCTGGCCCTCGGCGCGCCGCAGCTCGGCGTGCTGCTGGCCGCCGTCGCCTGGACCGTCCAGCGGCTCGCCGCGCTGAAGGTCGACCAGCGCGCGCGGGAGCGCGAAAGCGCGCGCGAGGCGATCGGCCTGAACATGGTCACGATGATCGTGCGGATGTGGCTTGTCGCCGCAACCGTCGTCGTGGCCGGCCTTGCCGGCGAGCGTGAGGACGGCGTCGCAGCGGCCGTCGTGCTGCTCGTGACGTTCACGGTCGCCTTCGCAGCGACGCTGCTGAGCCGCTCGCTGACCCGCAGCGGAGCTCGACCAGGGACCCCCACGCACGCATGAGCAGACGCGCGAAGATCTTCACCGGGCTGGGCCTCTACCTGGCCGGCATCGTCGTGCTCGTCCTCCTGACGGGCAGCGCCGGCAAGAACGAGGAGTTCCAGCCGCAGAACGAGTTCAAGCTCGAGCCGTGGGTCGACCTGCCGGGCCCGTTCGACATCAACAAGGCGGTCGTCTACGTCATCGCCGCCGCCGTGCTGACCGTCTTCGCGATGATCTACATCGCGCGCCGCATGCAGGACCGGCCCAACCGCGTGCAGACGCTCGTCGAGACGGTCTACACCGTCATGCGCGACAACATCACGCGCAACAACATGGACGCCACGATGGCGGCGAGGTGGTTTCCCTTCATCGCCACGCTGTTTCTCTTCATCTGGATCTCGAACCTGATCGGCTACATCCCCCTTCCGACGAACACCGAGCATCCGGTCCACATCTTCGGCCTCGAGATCCCGGCCCTCGCGATCTACGCGGCGACGGCGAACCTCTCGGTCCCGCTCGTGCTGGCGCTCGTCGTCTTCATCGCCTACACGGTCGAGGGCCTGCGCGCGAAGGGCCCGATCGGCTACCTCAAGGCGCTCGTCCCGAAGGGCGTCACCGGCGGCATGGCGGTCTTCATCTTCGTCCTCGAGCTGATCTCGAACGTGCTGCGGCTGATCTCGCTGAGCGTCCGGTTGTTCGCGAACATCCTCGCCGGCCACCTCATCATCCTGTTCATGGCCGGCGGCATCGCGGTGCTGATGGGAATCGCCGCGATCGGCTTCTTGACGCTGCCGCTCGGCGTGATCCTCTTCATCTTCGAGGTCGGGCTCGTCGCGACGCTGCAGGCCTTCATCTTCGCCACGCTGGCCTCGATCTACTTCGGCGGCGCTGTCGCCCATGACCACTGATCCACTGAAAGCAAGGAGCAACTCGTGAGCGTTCTCGTAAGCATCATCGCTGAGGCCGGCGCGGCCGCAGAGGCAGCCGCCACCGGCTCCGACGCGGGCGGCAAGATCGCGCTCGGCATCGGCGGCGGACTCGGGGCCGCGGGCGCCGGCATCGGCATCGGCTACATCTTCGGCAACGTCATCCAGGCCGTCACGCGCCAGCCCGAGATGCGTGACGAGATCACCTCGATCCAGTGGCTCGGCTTCGCGCTCACCGAGGCCGTCGTGTTCTACGGCCTCGTCGCCGGCCTGCTGGCCTTCTTCCTCTAGGTCGCGATGTTCGACTCGGTGTTCATCCTGGCGGCTGCGGCCGCGGCGGAGGAGGAGGAGGGCGGGAGCTTCCTCGTGCAGCCCGACATCGGGCTGATGGTGTGGACGCTGCTGGCCTTCGCGATCTCCGGCTTCCTGCTCAAGAAGTACGCCTTCCCGCAGATCGCCGAGGCGCTCGACCGCCGCCAGCGCGTCATCGAGGACTCGCTCGAGACCGCCGCCAGGACGCGCGCCGAGGCCGAGGTGCTGCTCGAGGAGTACCGCGAGCGCTTGACCGCCGCGCGCGAGCAGGCCGAGGCGATCCTCGCCCGCGCCCGCAGGGCCGCCGAGACGAGCGAGCAGGAGACCGTCGCCGCGGCCAAGGCGCGCCGCGAGGAGCTGCTCGCTCAGGCCAAGCGCGACATCGAGGCCGAGACGCGGCGCGCGATCCAGGACATCCGCAACGAGGTCGCCGACCTCACGATCCTCGCCACCGAGAAGGTCACGCGCAAGACGCTCACCGAGGCCGATCAGCGCCGTCTCGTCGAGGAGACGCTCGCGGAGCTCGACTTCTCCGCGCTGGCCGGCGAGGGGAGCAGGGCCTAGATGGAAGAGATCGCCGAGGTCTACGGTCGCGCGCTCTTCGAGGTCGCGTCCGAGCACGGCACGACCGACGAGATCCGCGAGCAGCTCGGCCAGTTCGCCGACGCGCTCGACGCAAATCGCGACCTCGCGATCTACTTCTTCTCGCCCTACTTCTCGACCCAGGAGAAGAAGGACGGCCTGGCGAAGCTGCTCGACGGAGGCGACGACGCGCTCGTCAACTTCCTCGAGCTGCTGATCGAAAAGCACCGCATGCCGGCGATCTTCCGCATCCGGCGCTACTACGACTCGCTCTGGGAGCAGGCCCACCAGATCCTGCCCGTTCAGATCGCCACCGCGATCGCGCTCGACGAGGGCGTCGCCAAGCAGCTCGGCGAGCAGATCGAGAAGACCACCGGCCAGAGGATCGAGCTGACCGCGACCGTCGACCCGGACATCCTCGGCGGCATCGTCCTGCGCGTCGGCAACTCGATTCTCGACGCATCGATCCGCAACCGACTCGAAAACCTGAGAAAGGCCGTCGCGCGCGGCGCGGCCTGAGCGGGAAAGGCACACATGCAGATCAAGCCCGACGAAATCACCTCCATCCTCAAGAGCCGTATCGAGGGGCTCGACGCCGGCTCGGCCGAGCTGACCGAGGTCGGCACCGTCCTCTCCGTCGGCGACGGCATCGCCCGCGTCCACGGCCTCGAGAACTGCATGTCGTTCGAGATGCTCGAGCTGCCGCACGACGTCACCGGCCTGGCGCTCAACCTCGAGTCCGACAACGTCGGCGTCGTGCTGTTCGGCGCCTGGGAGAAGGTCAAGGAGGGCGATACGGTCAAGCGGACCGGGTCGCTGCTCGAGATCCCCGTCGGCGACGAGCTGCTGGGCCGGATCGTCGACCCGCTCGGCAACCCGCTCGACGGCAAGGGCGACATCAACACGTCGAAGATGCGCCCGGCGGAGTTCAAGGCGCCCGGCGTCGTCCAGCGCCAGCCCGTCACCGAGCCGATGCAGACCGGCCTCAAGGCGATCGACTCGATGATCCCGATCGGCCGTGGCCAGCGCGAGCTGATCATCGGCGACCGCCAGACCGGCAAGACGGCGATCGCGATCGACACGATCATCAACAACAAGGGCACCGGCGTGATCTCGGTCTACGTCGCGATCGGCCAGCGGATGGCGACCGTCGTGCAGATCGCCGAGACGCTGAGCGAGTACGCCGCGATGGAGAACACGATCATCGTCGCCGCCGCCGCCGACGAGGCCGCGCCCGTGAAGTTCCTCGCGCCGTACGCGGGTTGCGCGATGGCCGAGTACTTCCTCTATGACGGCAAGGCCGCGCTGTGCGTCTACGACGACCTCACGAAGCACGCGTTCGCCTACCGCCAGATGTCGCTGCTGCTGCGCCGCCCGCCCGGTCGCGAGGCGTACCCCGGCGACGTCTTCTACCTGCACAGCCGCCTGCTCGAGCGCGCGGTCAAGCTCAACGACGACCTCGGCGGCGGGTCGATGACCGCGCTGCCGATCATCGAGACGCAGGCCGGCGACGTGTCGGCCTACATCCCGACGA
>JAUJOT010000001.1:0-290194 GCA_030447505.1 Solirubrobacteraceae bacterium
CGGCCCGCGCCGCCGGCGGCGGCGGCAGCGAGCGCGGCCGCGCTGAGCTTCAGCCGGCGGTGCAGGCGATCGAAGCGCAGCACCTCCCAGCCCTCCTGCGCGGCGATCCGCGCAAGCCTGCCGTCGGGATTGACGGCGACCGGATGCCCGACGGCGCGCAGCATCGGCAGGTCGGACTCCGAGTCGGAGTACGCGTAGCTGCCGGCGAGGTCGAAGCCCTTGCGCTCGGCGAGCTCGCGGATCGCCTGCGCCTTGCCCTCGCGGTAGGTGAACAGGCCGCCTTCGCGGCCGGTGTAGACGCCGTCGAGGACCTCCGAGCGCGAGCCGATCCCGCCGTCGAAGCTCAGCACGAGCGACAGCAGGCTCGCCATCTCCTGCGACGCCGCGGTGCAGATGTAGATCGGCCGGCCCGCGTCCTGGTGGGCGTAGGCGACCGCGAGCATCTGCGGATACAGGCGCGGCAGCACGCCGCACAGCACGCGCGGGGCCATCCGGCGCAGGTCGCGCTCCTCGACGCCGGTGAGATAGGTGCCGATGCGGGCGCGGACCTTCGCGGTGGCCGCGTCGGTCGAGCCCAAGAGGCGGAACCTCACGGCGTCGAGCAGGTCGCCGGCCAGCCGCCGGCGGTCGATCATCCCCTGCGCGTACGCGGCGCGCACGAAGTACCAGCCCGACGAGCCCGCCATCAGCGTGCGGTCGAGGTCGAAGAACGCGGCGCTGCCCGCGCCCCCGGGCTGCTCGCGGGCGCCGTCCGCGTCCGCCGTGCTCAGGAGGGGCCGACCTTCAGGATCATCGCGTCGCCCTGCCCGCCGCCCGAGCAGATCGCAGCGCACCCCAAGCCGCCGCCGCGCAGGCGCAACTCGTGCACGAGCGTGCCGATGATGCGCGCGCCGGAGGCGCCGATCGGATGGCCGAGCGCGATCGCGCCACCGTTGACGTTGACCTTGTCCTCGTCGATGCCGAGCATCCGCATCGAGTTCAGCGTGACGGAGGCGAACGCCTCGTTGATCTCCCAGAGGTCGATGTCGTCGACGCTCAGGCCGGCCTTCTCGAGAGCGATCCTCGCGGCGGCGGCGGGCGTGCGCGCGAGGTACGCGAACTCCTCGGCCGTCTGCGCCTGGGCGACGATCGTCGCGAGGACCTGACGGCCGTTTCGCTGCGCCCACTCGTCCGAGGCGACGACGATCGCGCCTGCGCCGTCGTTGACGCCGGGCGAGTTGCCGGCGGTGTGCGAGCCCTCCCTGCCGACGAGGCCGGGCAGCCTGGCGAGCGTCTCCAGGCTGCTGGCGCGGCGCGGCGCCTCGTCGACCTCGACGACGGTGTCGGCCTTGCGGCCCTTGACGGTCACCGGCACGATCTCCTCGAGTAGGCGGCCGGAGTCGGTCGCCTCGATCGCGCGCTCGTGGCTGCGCAGCGCCCAGCGGTCGAGGTCGGGACGGGAGATCTCGAGCTCGTCGCCGATCTCGGTCGCCTCGTCGAACATCTGACGGCCGCTGAACGGGTTCGTCAGCCCATCGTGGACCATCGCGTCGAGCGCCTGGGCGTCGCCCATCCGAAAGCCGAAGCGGGCCTTGGGCAGCATGTAGGGCGCGGCCGACATCGACTCCATGCCGCCTGCGACGCCGACCTCGACGTCGCCGGCGCGGATCTGGGAGTCCAGCAGGCCGACGGCGCGCACGCTCGAGGCGCAGACCTTGTTGATCGTCTCGGAGGAGACCTCCTTCGGAATCCCGCCCTTGATCTGCGCCTGGCGCGACGGGATCTGCCCCTGGCCCGCCTGCAGCACCTGGCCCATGATCACGTGCTGTACCTCGCCGCCGTCGACGTCGGAGCGCTCCAGCGCGGCCCTGATCGCGATCCCGCCGAGGTCTGTGGCGTCGAGCGTGGACAGGCCGCCACCCATCTTCCCGATCGGGGTTCTGGCGGAGCCGAGGATGACGGTCTTGGGCATGGGCGAGCTCGCTTTGGATCGGGCGACGCGGGAGTGAGGCCAGTCTAATCGCGGACCGCCGCGCGGCGGCCGATAGATTCAGCCCCGTGATCGTCGAAAGCACCACCGCGCTGCCACAGGACGCCGACGCCGACACCGTCGTGATCGGCGTGCTCGAGGGCGAGAAGGTCCACCACGACGTCGACGGCGTCCTCAACGGGCTCGTCACGGCGGGCGAGGCGAAGGCCAAGCACCGCCACCTCGCCGTCGCGCACGCCGGCGGCAGGCGCTGGGTGCTCGTCGGGCTCGGCAAGCGCGACGAGCTCGACGGCGAGCGCGTGCGGGTCGCGGCCGCTGCGGCCCACGGGCGCGCGCTCGAGCTCGGCGCGCGGCGGCTGTGCTGGGAGGTGCCGCACAAGGTCGGCGCGGAGATCGCGACGGCGATCGTCGAGGCGACGCTGCTCAGCGGCTATCGCTTCGAGCGCTTCAAGAGCAAGCCCTCCGACGAGACGAAGGCGCTGCAGGCGCTCGTGATCAGCGCCCACGACGATCTGGCCGACGTCGTCGCCGAGGCGGAGATCGTCGCGCGCGCGGTCAACGCCGCGCGCAACCTCCAGAACACGCCCTCCAACGAGATGGCCCCGCGCCATCTCGCCGACGCGGCGCGCGTGCTCGCCGAGCTCGACGGCGTGACGGTCGAGATCGAGGGCCGCGACGGCCTCGAGCGGCTGGGGATGGGTTCGTTCGCCGCGGTCGCGCGCGGGTCGCACGAGGAGCCGGCGCTGATCACCCTGCGATACGACGGGGCCGACGCGAGCGGCGCGGTGCTCGGTCTCGTCGGCAAGGCGGTCACCTTCGACAGCGGCGGGATCTCGATCAAGCCGGCGAACAAGATGTTCGAGATGAAGTTCGACATGTCCGGCGGGGCGGCGGTGCTGGGCGCGATCGAGGCGATCGCCGAGCTGAAGCTTCCGATCCGCGTCGTCGCGGTCGTCGGGGCCACCGAGAACATGCCCGCGGGCAACGCGATCAAGCCCGGTGACGTCGTGACGGCGGCCAACGGCACGACGATCGAGGTCATCAACACCGACGCCGAGGGCCGGATGGTGCTGGCCGACTGCCTGACGCACGCGGTCAACGAGGGCGCCGAGCGGCTCGTCGACATCGCGACGCTGACAGGGTCGATCATCACGGCGCTCGGCCATACGCACGCGGGCCTGTTCGCGAACGACGACGACTGGGCCGAGCAGGTCGAGGCCGCGGCGTCGGCGACGGGCGAGATCGTCTGGCGGCTGCCGCTGCACGACGACTACGCCAAGGTGCTCGACAGCGAGACCGCCGACCTGATGAACGTCAACGAGACGCGCAAGGCGGGCTCGATCGTGGCGGCGCAGTTCCTGCAGCGCTTCGCGGCCGACGTTCCGTGGGCGCACCTGGACATCGCCGGCACCGCCTGGGGCGCCGGCAAGCCGTACGCGCCGAAGGGCGGCTCGGGCTGGGGCGTGCGGCTGCTCGTCGAGCTCGCGCGCTCGATGGCGCGGTAGCGGCGCTGTCAGCGCGACGTCAGCGCGACGCCACGCGTGCTGCCTGGTCGTCGCCGTCGCGTTCCGGACAGCAGTCGAGCGTCTTGCCACGGCTGGTAGCCGAGCTCGCCCGAACGTGCACACAGCCGCCGGCCGGCTTCCCTTTGGCGCACGGGCGCACTAGCGTGCGCCCGTGCTGAAGGACAAGCTGCGCAGCCGCAGCGCTGCCGATCTGCGCCGCGAGCGCGACGAGCTGGGCTTCGTGCGCCAGCCCGAGGTGCGCTGGATGAGCCCGGGCCTGCTCGCCCGCTCGGGCGTGGAGGTGATCGTCTCGGGCACGTTCGGCAAGTTCGCCGACAAGCGCGAGCTGCAGCGCGAGCCGCAGGACGGCCTGGACTACTCGGATGCGGACGGCGACCTGTGGGTCGACTACCTCTCCGATACCGGCGACGGCTGGGAGGCGACGTACACGATGGCGTGGCTGCTCACCCGGCCGGCGCTCGAGGCCGGCGGCGAGACGCTGCCGCGCGCCACGATCCTGCTGCTCGGCGGCGACGAGGTCTATCCGTCGGCGACGCCCGAGCAGTACGAGGACCGCTTCATCGGGCCGTTCGCGTCGGCGCAGCCGAAGTCCGACCGCGCCGACGCGCCGGACATGTACGCCCTGCCCGGAAACCACGACTGGTACGACGGGCTCGCAAGCTTCCTGCGCGTGTTCTGCGCCCGCGAGGGGCGTGTCGGCGACTGGCACACGCGCCAGCGGCGCAGCTACTTTGCGATCAGGCTGCCCAACGGCTGGTGGATCTGGGCGATCGACATCCAGCTCGACACCTACATCGACGACGTCCAGCTGGAGTACTTCCGGCGCCAGCAGCTCGCGGCGGGCGACAGGGTGATCCTGCTGACGGCCAAGCCGGCCTGGGTGAAGGCGGTCCCCGGACGCACCGAGCCGTCGTCGTGGCGCTACCTGTCCTACTTCGAGGAGCGCGTCGTGCGCGCCAAGGGCGCGAAGCTCGCCCTCGTGCTGACGGGCGACCGCCACCACTACGCGCGCTACGAGCCGGTCGGCGACGACGCTGCGCCGACGCGGATCACGGCCGGCGGCGGCGGAGCGTACCTGTCGCCGACGCACACCCTCGACCGGACGCTCGACCTGCGCTCGCTGGACCACGACGCGTCGGTGCCCTACGAGCGCGCGGAGATCTATCCGCGCGAGCAGGACTCGCGCCGGCTCGCGAACGGCGTCCTCAAGCTCGCGCGGCTCAACCCGTCGTTCGCGGCGCTGCTGGGCGCGATCTACGTCCTGCTCGGCCTCGCGATGCTCGGCGCGTTGAACGCCGGCGACGGCGCGCTGCTGGACGGCGTCGACGGGTTCGGCGGCTTTGTCTCGGAGGCGGCCGGCGGGCTGATCATCGTCCTCGCGGCGCTGCTGTTCGGCGGCGTCTTCGGCGCAACGGACATCACGCCCGACGCGCTGGAGACGAAGACGGGCAGGCGCGGAGCGACGCAGCTCGCGAGGGTGCTCGTGTCGCTCGCGCACACGCTGATCCATCTGCTGCTGGCCGCAGTTCTCGTATACCTCGCGGCGTCGATCGCGCCCGACGACGTGCCGATCGTCGCCTGGCTGCTGAGCAGCGTCGCGCTGTTCGCGGCGGGCTTTGCGATCGGCGCGACGGTGTTCGCCGTCGTGCTCCTCGCGATCCACAGGATCCGCGGGCCGAAGGCGCCCGAGGCCGCCAACCAGGTCTTCACCGCACAGTCGATCGCGGACTACAAGAACCTCGTGCGGATGCGCTTCGCCGCCGACGGCAGCGTGACGCTGTATCCGCTCGGCGTCGACCGCATCGGGCGCGACTGGCGCTACGAGGGCAAGCGGGAGGACGGCGCCCGCTTCGAGCCGCGCGCCAGGGCGCCGCAGGTGCATCGGATCGACGGTCCGCTGAAGCTCGACGCCTCCGGCCGCCGCTCGTATTAACTGCAGCTCGTGCGTCGCGCCGCCGCGCTCTGGCTCGTCCTGTTCGCGGCCTACGCCGCGACGATCGGGCTGCCCGCGTTCGGCAGCTCGCAGTTCGGCGGCGACGAGCCGCACTACCTGCTGACGGCCGAGTCGATCGTCACCGATCGCGATCTCGACCTGCGCGACGAGTACGCCACGCGCGCCTACCGCGACTGGTACCCCTACCTGCTCGAGCGCCGCGGCCGGCTGACGAACGGGCAGGCCAACGAGCCGCACGGCGGCGGCTTCCCGCTGCTGATCGCGCCCGCCTACGCGCTCGGCGGGCCGCTCGCGGTGCAGCTGCTGCTGGCGGCGATCGCCGCGCTCGCGTTCGTGCTCGCTGCGCTGCTGGCGCGCCGGGTCGTGCCCGAGCCGTGGGCCGGCGGGGCGGCGCTCGCGTGCGGGCTGTCGCCGCCGGCGCTTGCCTCCGCGACCGCCGTGTCGCCCGAGCTGACCGCGGGCGCGCTGCTCGCCGCAGCCGCGCTGCTGGCACTGAAGGTGCGCGAGCTTCCGCGCATCCGCTGGGTCGCCAGCGCAGCGATCGCCCTGGCGGCGCTGCCGTGGCTCGGGCTGCAGTTCGTCGTCGCCGGGCTCGTCATCGCGCTGGCGATGTTCCGCTGGCTGCGGCGCCGCGCGCGCGGCTTCGCGATGCTCGTCGAGATCGAGGTGCTGCTGTTCTCGGGCGTCATGTTCGTGACGATCAACGACCAGCTCTTCGGCGGGTTCACGCCGGCCGCCGCCGCGATCCCCGGCGATCGGCTCGCCGACCTCGACGGGGCCGACTACCTCGAGCGCGCGCCGCGCCTCGTCGGCCTCTGGCTCGACCGCACATACGGCGTGCTGCGCTGGGCGCCCGTGACCGCGCTTGCGTTCTACGCGCTGTGGCTGCTGTGGCGCTCGCGCCGCGACCACATCGCGCGCGCGCTGCCCGAGCGCGCGGACGTCGAGATCGCGGCGGCCCTGTGCGCGCTCGTCTGCGCCGCGCAGGTGCTCGTCGCGGCGTTCATCGCGCCGACGATGTTCGGCTTCTTCTTCCCCGGGCGCTATCTGCTCGCCGCGCTGCCGATCGCGGTCGCGCTCGTCGCATGGGGGCTGCGCCAGGCGCCGCGCGCGGGCGCGGCCCTCGCGGCGCTGACGCTCGCGACGAGCGCCTGGTGGTACGCCGAGCTGCGGATCGACGGCGGCGGGACGGTCGGGCCGTCCTCGCGCGCACCACTCGGCCCGCTCGACGACGCGCTGCCGCTGTTCGGCACCGGCTCCGTCGGCGCAACGGTGGCGCTCGTCGCCGTCGCGGCCGCGCTCGTGGCTCTCGTGGCGTTCGAGTGGCGCCGCGGCCGCGCGCGGCTGGCGGGGCTCGACGGCTAGTGGCAGCCCCCGAGGCCCTACCGCGCCTGCGCGGTCGCGACCTGGTCCTCGAGGCCGCCGATCGGCTCGACGGTCGTGCCCGTGCGCGCGCGCTCGCGGATCTCCAGCCGCCGCGACAGCCGCGACAGCGCGAGGTTCGTGGCCACGAACAGCAGCCCGATGAAGATGAACACCTGCAGCACCGGCGCCTGCACGCCGCCGAAGAAGTTGAAGCCCGTGACGATGCGCCCGTGGCGCATGACCTCCTGGATCGCGATGATGCTCACGAGCGTCGTGTCCTTGTTGAGCGTGATGAGCTGCGAGACCGTCGCCGGGACCATCCGCCGCAGACCCTGGGGGAGGATCACGAAGCGCATGCGCTGCCGGTAGCTGAGCCCCAGCGCGGCCGCCGCCTCGCCCTGGCCACGGTCCAGCGACTGGATCCCGGCGCGCATGATCTCCGCGAGGACCGCGGAGTTGTAGAGGACGAGCGCGAGCAGCGCCGCGAAGACGCGGCCGGTCTGCAGCACGTCGGGGAGCAGCTGCGGCGCGTTGTTCTCGTAGGCGTCGCGCCAGGACTCGGGCAGCGCCAGCGCGAGGTACAGGATGATGAAGATCAGCGGCAGGTTGCGCCAGACGTCGATCCACGTCGCGGCGACGAAGCGCAGCACCGGCGAGCGCGAGATCCGCGCGAGCGCGAGCGCGAGGCCGACGGCCAGCGCGAAGACCATCGCGATCAGCGCGAGCTGGAGGTTGACGAGAAAGCCCTCGAAGATGAACCGGGCGTTGTTGGCCGTGACGAGCCACTCCCAGTTGTCCGGATCGAAGAGGTATCCCATGCGCCGCGCCTACCTGCGGATCGCGAAGCGGCGCTCGAGCCGCCGGAACGCGATCGTCGCCGACGCGGTGATGAGCAGGTAGCCGACCGCCGCCCAGAAGAAGGCCTCGTCGGTCTGAAACGTCCGCGACTGCACGATCCGCGCCTCCTTGAGCAGATCGGGCAGCGCGAGCAGCGAGACGCCGACGATCGCGGAGTTCTTGATCATCGCGATCGTGATCGAGGCGAGCGGCGCGATCACGGTGCGAAAGGCCTGCGGCAGGACGATCCGCCGCAGCGTCGCGCCGTAGCTGAAGCCGAGCGACAGCGCGGCCTCGATCTGGCCCCGGCTGACGGCGAAGACGCCGGATCGCAGCACCTCGGCGACGTACGCCGCGGTGTACAGGCCCAGCGAGCCGATCCCGGCGGCCCAGTTGCTGATCGGCACGCCGGCCCGCCGCAGCCCGGCGAAGGAGATGAACAGCAGCACGAGCAGCGGGACGTTGCGGAACGTCTCGACGTAGACGCCGCCGAGGCGCTGCAGCCACTTCGAGGGCGCGATCCGCAGCGCCGCGACGAGCGTGCCGACGACGAGCGCGATCGCGAAGGACGCTCCGACGAGCCGGAGCGTGACCCACAAGCCACCCGCCAGCTCGTCGAAGTTGTCCGTCAGGACGTCGAACAGCGCCCCCATCGCGCCGCTAATTGAGCTTCAGCGCCTCCGCGAGCGTCATCGTCGGCGGGTCCTGCTCCTCGTCGGTGAACTGGCCGATCCACTTCTGGTACGCCGCCTCCCAGCCACCGTCCTGCTTCCACTCCGAGACGACGTCGGTGACGAACGTCTGGAACTCGTCGTTGCCCTCCTTGATGCCGGCGCCATATGGCTCCGTCGTCAGCGGTTCGCCGACGAGCTTCAGCGAGTCGTCCTGGATGATCATCCCGGTGAGGATCACGTCGTCGGTCGAGATCGCGTCGACGGCGCCGTTCTGGATCAGCTCCAGGCACTCCGAGTAGGAGTCGACGAGCCGCAGCTCGGCCTTCGGCGCCTGCTTCTTCAGCGTCTCCTCGTACGTCGATCCGAGCGCCGTGCAGACCTTCTTTCCGGCCAGGTCGTCGACGCCCGCGATCTTCGAGTCGTCCTTGACGAGCACGCGGCCGCGCGCGACGAAGTACGGCTCGGAGAAGTCGATCTCCTTGTCGCGCTCGGAGGTGATCGTCATCGTCGAGAGGATCAGGTCCGCGGTCCCGTCCTTGAGGAACGGGATGCGGTTGTCCGACACCGCCTCGATGAACTTCGGCTTGACGCCGAGCGCGTCGGCGATCCGCTTGCCGAGGTCGACGTCGAAGCCCTCGACCTCGCCGCTCTGCGGGTTCTTGAAGCCGAACGGCGGGACGTCGAACTTCACGCCGATCGTGATCTCGCCCTCGTCCTGCAGCTTCGCCATCGTCGTCCCGGCCGCAAACGTGCGGGCCTCGGTCGTCGCGGTCGCCGCGCTGCCGGCCTGCTCGTCGTCGTCGCCGCAGCCCGCCGCGACGAGCATGCCGAGCGCGAGCGCAAGCACCGCCAGCCAGCGCCATCTCGTCGTCTGCATCTGTGCCCTCCTCGTCAGTGATGGATGATCTTGTCGACAAACTCCCGCGCGCGCGGGCTCTTCGCCGCCGCGAAGAACTCCGCCGGCGGACCCTGCTCGACGATACGCCCGTCGTCGATGAAGACGATCCGGTCGCACACCTCGCGCGCGAAGCCCATCTCGTGCGTCACGACGACCATCGTCATGCCGCCGCGGGCGAGCTCGCGCATGACGTCGAGGACCTCGCGGATCATCTCGGGATCCAGCGCCGACGTCGGCTCGTCGAAGAGCATCAGCTTCGGATCCATCGCCAGCGCGCGCGCGATCGCGACGCGCTGCTGCTGTCCGCCCGACAGGTCGGCGGGCGAGGCGCCGGCCTTCTCGGGGATGCCGACCGTCTCGAGCAGCTCGCGCGCCCGCGCCTGCGCCGCGGCCGGCTCGATGCCCTTGACCTTGACCGGCGCGAGCGTGATGTTCTCGAGCACGGTCTTGTGCGGGAAGAGGTTGAACTGCTGGAAGACCATGCCGATCTCGGCGCGCATCGGCCCGATCGACTTCGAGCGCGGGTCGACGGGCCTGCCGTCGAACCTCACGCTGCCGGAGTCGATCTCCTCCAGCCCGTTGATGCAGCGCAGCATCGTCGACTTGCCCGAGCCCGAGGGACCGGCGACGACGACGGCCTCCCCGGGCGCGATCGCGAGGTCGATGTCGTCGAGCACGAGGTTGTCGCCGAAGCTCTTGCGAACGGCGCGCAGCTCGACGAGCGGTCCGCCGGCGTCGCTGTTCGCCATGGCGGGACCTTACTGCGGGGGTCGGTCGCCGGGCGCATCCTCGAGCAGCGCGCTCGCGGCGCTCGCCGGGTCCATCCGGCGCGCGACGACGTCGTCGATGACCCGCTCGAAGCGCTCGTCCTGCGCGAGGCGGTGCTCGAGCCGGCGCCGCAGCCGGCCCGCGGCGATCGCCAGCACCTCGCTGCGCAGGTTGCGGCGGCGGCGCGCCGACAGCGTGCCCTGCTGCTCGATGTGCGCGCGGTGCTCGACGAGCTTCTGCACGACCTCGTCGACGCCCCTGCCCTCGACCGCCTCGGTCTGCAGGATCGGCACCTTCCACGGTCCCTGCGGTGCGAGCGACAGGACGCCGCGGATCTCGCGCACCATCGTCTGCGTCAGCGGGTGGTCGGCCTTGTTGACGACGATGATGTCGGGGATCTCCATGATCCCCGCCTTCAGGGCCTGGACGGAGTCGCCTCCGCCGGGCATCAGCACGAGCAGGACGCTGTCGGCGTGATCGATGATGTCGACCTCGGCCTGGCCGACGCCGACCGTCTCGAGGAACACGTCGTCGCGACCGGCGGCGTCCATCAGCAGCGCCGCCTGCAGCGAAGCCTCCGCCAGCCCGCCGAGCGCGCCGCGGTTGGCCATCGAACGGATGAACACGCCGCGGTCCAGGAAGTGCTCGCTCAGCCGGATGCGATCGCCGAGCAGCGCGCCGTGCGTGAACGGCGAGGACGGGTCGATCGACAGCACCGCGACGGTGCGCTGCGCGGCGCGGCGATTTCGGACGAGCTGGCCGATCAGCGTCGACTTTCCCGCGCCCGGTGCGCCCGTGACGCCGACGATCGTCGCCCGTCCGGTGTGCGGGTAGATCTCGCGGACGAGCGCCCACCCGGCGGGGTCGTCGTTCTCGACGAGCGAGATCGCCCGAGCGAGCGCACGCCGGTCGCCGTCGAGCAGGCGCTGCGCGAGGTTCGGGTCGACCGCCACGGCGCCCGATGATGCCAGGGGCGGGCGGGGCCGGGCTTCTACCCGTAGCCTTAGCGCCGTGTCGGTGAACGTGCCCCTCGAGGAGCTGCCGCAGGCGATCGAGCGTTTCGGCCTGACCCCGTACATCGTCACGGTCGGCGCTGACGGGCGCCCGCGCGCGACGTCGGTGAGCGTCAAGTGGCATCGCGACCTGCTGATGGTCGGCGCCGGACGGCGCACGGCGGAGAACGTCAACGCCAACGAGCAGGTCGCGCTGCTCTGGCCGGCGCCGGAACCGGGCGAGCACGCGCTGATCGTCGACGGCTGGGCGGCCGTCTACGACAGCCCCGAGACGAACCTCGTGGTCTTCGTCCAGCCCGGTCGGGCCGTGCTGCACGTCTCGCAATCGCACTGATGGCCGTCGGCGACCCTGGCGCAGATCGCGAGCCGTAGCATGGCGACCGTGCAGCGGACGCTGACGATCGCCGAGCCGGCCGAGGCGCCCGCGCCCGAGGTCCGCGGCGAGCCGGCGCCGCTGCACGGCGGACCGCTTGCGCTGTGGCGCTTCATGCGCTCGCACGGGATGCTCAACTCGCGCTACGCCCGGCTGATCGCGCGCTGGCTGTGGCTGAAGCTGCGCTGGCGCGGGCGGCTGAAGACCGACGGCCTGTGCTTCGTCTGCCCCGACGTGACGATCGAGATCGGCAAGGGCGCGTCGCTTCACCTCGGGCGCTGGTCGTGGATCGGGCACGGCTCGAAGATCCGCGCGCACGAGGGCGAGGTGCGCATCGGCGCGAAGACGGTGCTCGGCCAGGAGTGCACGATCTCCGCCTTCCAGCACGTCTCGATCGGCCGCGAGTGCATCGTCGCGGACCGTGTGATGCTGATCGACTTCGACCACGGCGTGGTCGAGCACGAGCGCCCGGTGCGCGAGCAGGGCATCTACAAGCGCGACGTGCGCGTCGGGCACAACGTCTGGATCGGCTACGGCGTGGCGATCCTGCGCGGCGCGACGGTCGGCGACAACTGCGTGCTCGGCACGTCGACGATCGTCACGAAGGACGTCCCCGACAACGCCGTCGCCGCCGGGGTCCCGGTGCGCGTGCTGCGGATGCGCGAGGCGCCGCGCTCGCTGCGGTGGGAGTGAGGCGCGCGGCGCAGCGATCGGGAGCTCTGCGAACCGCGGGTCAGCCTGCGCGGTAGATGCGGTCCTCGTACTCGGTCAGCATGCGGGTCGCCGAGAAGGCCGGGATCAGGGTCCGCATCGAGCGTCTGATGCGATCGATCCACGCCTGCGGGACGCCGGCGGCGTCGCGCGCGTAGAACTCGGGGACGACCTCGGTCTCGAGCAGCGCCAGCAGCTCGCCGGCATGGCGGGCGTCCTGCGCGCCCGGGTCGCGATCGACCTCGCCGCCGAGCGCCCAGCCGTTGGCGCCGTCGTAGGCCTCGGCCCACCAGCCGTCGAGCACGCTGAGCTGCAGCCCGCCGTTGACGGCGGCCTTCATCCCGCTCGTCCCGCTGGCCTCCAGCGGCGGCCGCGGCAGGTTGATCCAGACGTCGCAGCCGCGCACGAGGCGCGCGGCGACGTCGAGGTTGTAGTCCTCGAGGAAGACGACGCGCTCGAACGCGCGCTGCTGCGAGCGCACCGCGAACAGCTGCTGCACGAGGCGCTTGCCGTCGTCGTCGCGCGGATGCGCCTTGCCCGCCAGCAGCAGCTGGACCGGCCGGTCGCCGGCGAGCAGCGCGAAGCTTCGCTGCACGTCGTGCAGCAGCAGGTGCAGGCGCTTGTACGTCGCCAGCCGCCGCGCGAAGCCGAGCGTCAGGACGGCTGGGTCGAACGCCTTCGCTGCGGCCTCGACGTAGTCGCGCGGCTCCCCGCGCGCGATCCGCTGCAGCTGGCTGACATCGCGGACGTACTCGACGAGCAGGCGGCGCTGCTCGCAGCGCACATCCCACAGCTCCTGCGCCGGGATGTCGTCGATCGCTGCGAAGGTCACGGGATCGGCGGCGCGCTGCGGCCAGCCGGCGCCGAGCTGGCGGTCGAGCAGGCGGCGCATCGGCGCGCCGACCCAGGACGGCACGTGGACGCCGTTGGTCACGTGCCCGATCGGCACGTCGTCGAGCGAGCGGTCGGGCCACAGCACGCGCCACATCTCGCGCGAGACGTCGCCGTGGCGCCGGCTGACGCCGTTCGCCGCCCGGCTGGCGCGCAGCGCGAACTGCGTCACCCCGAACGGCTCCTGCTCGTCGTCGGCGCGCGTGCGTCCGAGCCGGAGGATCTGCTCGACGTCGGTACTCAGCGATCGGGCCAGCGGCCCGAGCGCCAGCCGCACGTGGTCGGACGGGTACGTGTCGTTGCCGGCGGGCACGGGAGTGTGCGTCGTGAAGACCGTGCGCCGGCGCACGGCCTGCGCGGCGGCGTCGAAGCCGAGCCCGTCCTCGACCGCCGCGCGCGTCATCTCCAGCGCGGCGAATCCGGCGTGGCCCTCGTTCATGTGCACGACGCCCGGCTCGATCCCCAGCGCGCGCAGCGCGGCGGCGCCGCCGCCGCCCAGCAGCACGTACTGCGCCAGGCGCGTCCTGGCGTCGCTGTCGTACAGGCGCGCCGTGATCCAGCGCGCGACGCGGCCGTTCTCCGGCACATCGGTGTCGAGCAGGTACAGCGGCACGCGCCCGACGTCGACGCGCCACACCTGCGCGATGACGTCGTCCTCGTCGATCGGCACGCGGATCCGCAGCGGCGCGCGGTCCTCGCCGCGCGTGACGAGCACGGCCGGCGAGCGCTCGGGGTCCGTCGGCACCCAGTACTCCTGCTGCCAGCCGCTGTGGTCCACCCGCTGGCGGAAGTAGCCGTGGCGGTACATGAGCCCGACCGCGACGAACGGCAGCGCGAGATCGGACGCCTCCTTGACGATGTCGCCGGCCAGCGCGCCGAGCCCGCCGGCGTAGATCGGCAGCGAGTCGTGCAGCCCGTATTCGGCGCAGAAGAACGCGACCGGCCGGTCCTCGCCGACGACGTCCGTCGCTGCCGGACGGGCGAGATCCTCGAGCATCGCACGCTCGAGCTGCTCGGCCCGCGCGACGAGCGCGGCGTTGCCGGCCGCGCGCAGCAGCGCCTCCGCGGAGGTCTCCTGCAGCAGGCGCACCGGGTTGCGCCCGCATGCGGCCCAGCGGTCCCGGTCGACCTCGCGGAAGACGTCGGGCCCGTCGGGCAGCCACGACCAGCGGTAGTTGTAGGCCAGCCGCGCGAGGACGGCGAGCGGCCACGGCAGCCGCGACGACAGCGCGCTCGCGGCTCGCAGCATCTCGTCGGCGCCGGCGGTCATCGCGCAGATCTTCTCAGGGCCTGCTCAGCGCCGCTGAAGATCGCACAGCCGGACGGCGAGCAAGAACGCGGGGAAGACCGCGCGCTCGTCGCCGTCAGGGCTTCAGACCCACGACGAGCAGGTACTCCGACGGGATCCGCAGCTCGCCGTCGCCCGTGTCGAACGACTCGACGAGCGCGCGCAGATCGCCCTTCAGCGCCTCGTATGCCGCGCCGCCGAGCACCCGCTGCGCAAGCACCATCGGCCCGAACTGCTGCTCGTAGCCGGCGAACATCACATCCAGCGACTCGAAGACGAAGTCGACGCTGCGACGCTCGATCGCGAGCAGCGTCTGCCCGCCGAGCAGCGCCCGCACGTGGGCCTCCTCTCCCCACAGCGCCGGCGGCTCCGGCGGGGGCGGCGCGGGCAGGTGGGCGGCGAAGGTGGCGAACATGCGCCCGATGAACCCGTCCGGAGTCCAGCTGGCGAGCACGATCGCCCCGCCTGACCGGCAGCTGCGAACGAGCTCCGCGGCTGCCACGTCGTGGCGCGGGGCGAACATGACGCCGAATGTCGACAGAACGCGATCGAAGCTCTCGTCGTCGAACGGCAACGCCTCGGCGTCGCCTTCGACCCATTCGACGCTCACGCCGGCGAGCGCCTCGCGGCGGCGCGCGTCGTCGAACAACTCGGGGGTGATGTCGAGGCCGACGACGTCCGAGCCCGCCAGCGCTGCGCGGATCGCGGCGTTGCCCGTCCCCGTCGCGACGTCGAGCACCTTCATGCCCGGGTCGATCGCCGCCGCGTCGGCGACGACCGCCCCGACGTCCCAGAACAGCTCGGCGATCGCGTCGTAGTCGCCTGCGCTCCAGATCGCCCGCTGCAGTGCCTTCAGCGCCGACAGTTCCTCGCTCATCGCGACCGTGACAGTAGCGGCCCAAGCGGGAGCGGCACGTACGCGCTACGCGCAGTTCGGCCACGGGCTCGTGCCCGCCCGGCGCAACAGCTTCGCCGCCATCCGATCCTGCTTGGCCTCGGAGGCCTGCGCCGGGTCGCCCCTGCCGCCCATCCGGCGCCACGTCTGGATCGAGAACTGGTACTTGCCGCGGTACCGACCGTCGGCCGACACGGCGGTCCGATCGCCGCCCGACTCGCATGCCGCGATGCGCTCCAGGACGGGATCGACGGCTGCCGAGGCAGCACGCAGCCGCGCGCCCCGCAGCGCGCTCTCCGCGATGCCCAGCGCCTTCAGCGTCCGCGGCCCGATCACGCCGTCGACGGAGAGCCCGTTCCTGCGCTGAAAGCGCTTCGTGGCGGCACGCGTGCGCGGACCTACGACTCCGTCGGCGGTGACGTTGAGGGCCTTCTGGGCGGCGACGATCGTCGGCGTGCTCAACCCGCCCCGTACAGGGATGCGCTGCTCGGCGAGCGCTCCCGCGCTCGCGAGCAGCACGCCCGCGGCCGCCACGAGCATCGACGCGCGGCTGCGCAGCAGCCGCCGGCGGCGCAGCCGGGCCGCCGCCCGGCGCCCGCGCGCGGCGCGCAGCGATCGGCGGTAGGCGATCGTGCGCGCTGCGTCGCGTTGCTGCGGCGCGACGTCAAAGATCGCCGCTACGTCGTCGCTGCCTGTCATGGGGCGCTCACTCCTTCGTCGTCTCGTCGCCTACGGGGTTAGCTGTCGGGCTCGCGCTGTGACGTGCGCTACGCCGCCGGCACCGCCTGGCTGGCGGTGGGTGACGATTCGCCCCCGGGCCCAAGTCGCTGCGGCCCAAGTGGATCCCCCGTTCCCGGTCGCGCTGGGCGCCCGGGACTCGGCTCGTTATGCAAAGCAGCGCTGGATAGTACGGACCGCTCGGACCGAACGCCTCCGAGTCCTCCGCACAGAGCGGGAAAAATGCGCTCCGGCGGCGGCGGTCGGCTGCGCCGGGACACCCCGATGCAAGACCTCAGCGCGGCGAGCGCCGCGTCGAGCGCCTCGCGATGCTGCGCGGCGCGCTCGCGGCCGTAGGCTCGGCGAGCTCGCGGCTGACGAGAACGCCCAGTCGCTTGACTGCAGCGCGAGCAGCTCGCGCACCGCGCGCCGCGCGGCCACGTGCCGAAGCCCTCGACATAGGCCATGTGGCTGTGCAGGACGATCGCGAGCTCGCCCGCGGCGCGAGGGAGACGATCGGCGCTCACGGCCGCAGCACGGCGACGAGGTCGAGCGCGCCGCGCAGCTCGCGCGCGCTGGCGCTGCGCAGCGCGAAGTCGCGCACGTCGATCGCCGGCGTGAAGCGGTCGTAGAAGCGCTCGGTGATGCCCAGCCGAGCGTGCACGGCGTCCCACCCCAGCCGCAGCGCTCGCGCGTGCAGCGCAAGCTTGCGCGCGTGGTACAGGCCGAGGATCCGGACCGACGCGAAGTGCACGCGACACAGCGCACTGAACTCCTCGGGCCGGTACTCATAGACGTGCCACGGGTTGCCCGAGCGCTCGGCGCCCGGGGGCGCGAGCGTCAGCACGTTCGGTGTCGAGACGAACACGACGGCGTCGGGCGCGCCGGCGACGAGCTCGCGAAAGCGGGCCAGCACGGCCGCGGGGTCCTGAACGTGCTCGATCGTCTGCAGGAAGACGAGCGCGTCGCACGACTCGTCGTAGGTCTCGGCCATCGTGCGCACGAAGCGCAGGTTGTCGCGCACGTAGCGCAGCCGCGCGTGCTCGAACGCCTCGGGGTTGGCGTCGATGCCGACGACCTCGGCCGCCCCGGCCTGCGCCAGCAGATCGGAGCCATAGCCCTCGCCGCAGGCCATGTCGACGACGCGCAAGCCGCCGACCTGCTCGCCGATCCAGCTGTAGACCGCGAGGTGGCGCTGAAACCAGTAGTTCTCCTCGGGTACGTCGGGCAGCGTCCGCTCGCCGGTCAGCGCCAGCGGCGGCACGCCGGGCGGCTGGTCGTTCTGGAGGTAGAGCTGCTGGCTGTCGTCGCCCGACACGGCGAGGCAGCCTACGGCGCGGGCGCTGCCGCCGCGCGCGCCTCGAGATAGCGCGCGCGGTCGCCGAACGTCTCGCGCAGCGAGGTCTGCAGCTCGTCGAGGAACTCCGCCCGGTAGGCCGCTTCGGTGAGGACGGCGATCGCGTAGTACAGGCCGCTGAACGCGGCCAGCCCGCTTGACACCTTCAGCAGCTCGACGCTCGTCGACGCGTTGCCGGCGATCGCGTGCGGCCGCCGGCCGATCCACGACTCGACGACGTCGGGCGTGACCGCCAGCGCGCCGAACGCGACGAAGAACGCGCCGACGAGGACCGCGACGACGAGCACCTGCAGGCCCTGGCTGACGAACATCACGAGGCCGACGTTGAAGCGCTGGCGCGACGTCAGTGGCGGGTCGGCGCCGACGTCGCGCTCGAGCTCGCGCACCTCGGACGGCAGGCGCGATCCGACGAAGCCCGAGCCGACCGCGAAGAAGAGGGCGATGACGCCGAGCAGCGCGGGATCGGAGACGTCGGAGAAGACCTGCCACATCTCGGTGTTGACGAACAGGACGATCATGAAGATCAGCAGCACCGGGACGGCCCGCGTGAGCAGCTTCAGCGACGCCGCGAGCTGGCCGATCAGGCGGGCCGCGGTCCAGCGCAGGATCGACAGCAGCCCGATCCCGACGACGAGGTAGATGAGCGCCAGCAGCGCGAGGTTTCCTCCCGCGGTCACGAGCGCGCTCGTCACCTGGCCGCCGAAGACGAGCGGCAGCAGCGCCGGCACGAGCACGAACGCGGCGAGCTCGATCGGGCCCACGCGGTCGGGGACCGACAGTGGCGGCCGCCCGCGGCGGCGATTGATCATCGCCACGCCGCTGACGACGATCGCCATGCCGCCGAGCAGCGCCAGGACGTTGCCCCACCACGGCCAGTCCTCGTCGACGGCGCCCAGCAGCTCCCCGGTGATGACGAGCGACAGCAGCGGCACCGCGCGCGTGAAGATGTCCTCGTAGGCGGAGTAGTCCTCGATGAGCAGTGGCAGCCCGGCGCGGCGCAGGCGCCGCTCGTAGCCCGCGAGCTCGTCCATCGGCGAAGGATATGGTCGCGGGCATCAGCTCCCGACGCTCGCATCTCGAGACAGGCGCGAGCGTCGTCGGCCGCGATCGCTGCGCAGCGCGGCCGTGCTGTCAGGCCGCGCCGGTGATGGCGTCGCCTGCGCCCTGGCGATCGCGCTGAAGCAGGAAGCCCTCGCGAACGAGACGCCTGACGAGCACGAGTCGGCCGGCGGCGTCGAGCCGGCCGGGTAGCTGCGCGGCGGTGAAGGGCGCAGCGGCGGCGTGGATGGCGGCGACCTCGGTTGCGGCGCGCGCCGGAAAGACGACCTGCTTGCCTTCGAAGCGCAGCCCGACAGCGCCGCGCGGGCGCTGCTCGAGGTCGGCGATCACGGTCGGGCGGCGCTCGAGCTGCGTCTCGAGCGCAAGGCGCTCCAGCGCCCGCAGCTGGCTGAGCTGGCCGTCGAGGATCGCGCGGCGCCCGTCGACGAAGCGCTGCCGCGCGCGACGAGCGACCTGCTGCGGTCCCAGGCGAGCGGCCAGGCGCTCGACGAGCTCGCCGGGAAACTCGGCGCTCGTGTCCAGGCCGCGGCGAAACTCGACCTCGGCGGCGCATTCGGCAAGCGCCGCGCGGAGCGCGTCAAACCGCGTCGGCGGATGCAGGCCGACCGTGACGTGCAGCGAGTCGGCGTCGGCCGCCGTCGCTTCGTGCGGCCAGCCACGCGGGATGTAGAGCGTGTCTCCCGCGCGTAGCGTGATGTCGTGCAGCGGCGCGCCGACCGCGTCGGCGGCGCCCGCCGACCAGCGCTGGTCCTTCAGCGGCAGCTCGATGACCGGCTCGTAGATGCGCCAGCGCTTGTGTCCGGAGACCTGCAGCACGAAGACGTCGTGGGTGTCGTGATGTACCGCGAAGCCCTGCGCGCAGGCCGGCGTGCAGTAGGCGTTGGCCTGCACCGGGCAGCCGAGCGCCATCTCCAGCCCGCGGCAGTAGAGGGCGGCCGGATGCCAGTGAAGATGCAGCGCCTGCAGGACGATCGTCGCTCCGGCGGCATGTTCCTCGGCGACGCGATCGACGAGCGCGGTCCCCGAGAAGCTCCCGGGGCGCCACGCGATGTCGCTCGTATAGGCCGACAGAGGAAGCTGCCCGCCGTCCTTGACGAGCCGAAACGCCGGCGCGCGGATCGCCGTCTCGCAGACCAGGCGCTCGACGTCGGCGTCAGACAGGATCGCGTCGAAGCGACGCGCGTCGGCGCGCGCGACGATCAGCGGCAGGCGCTCCCGGTACTCCTCGACGAACGCGTGCCGGCCGACCGGTTCGAGCGTCAGCTCGAGGGCCGACCGCAGCGGCGCGCATCCGGCGACCGCCGTCCTAGGAATCGTCGCCGGAGTCATCACCGGCGTCGGAGGCGTCGCCGGAGTCATCGCCCGTGTCGGCGGCGTCGCCGGCGTCGCCCGAGTCATCAGCCGTATCGCCCGTGTCGTCGGCGTCGTCGCCAGTCGCGACGGTCAAGCCGCCGAAGCGGTGCGTCTCGATCTCGTCATCGCTCAGCGTGGCGGAAGGATCATCTCGGTCGGTCATGACAGGCTCCTCGCGGTTGGGCTGCGCTCCGTCTACCCGATCGGGTACCGGACGTGCGCGAGCTTGTCGTGCGACGGGCGGTCGGTCAGGATCGGCGAGCCCGCGGCCGACCACAGCAGCAGCAGCAGGGTCGCGATGACCGCGATCGTCACGACAGACGCCGCGACCGCCAGCAGGATCGAGACGTCGCCTTGCCGCGCGCCGCGCGCCGCGCGCTGCGCAGGCACTTGAGCCGCACCCGATGAAGAGCGTCGGTTCGTCCAGACGACCGCGAGAACCGGCGGCCGGGAGGTCTTGCATCCGAGCGCCCCAGCAATGGCCTCGCCACCCGACCACCTGCCGGCTCAGGAGTTCTGAATGTTGCCCCCACGTCCCTCCGCCGTCGCCGTCGCGACCTGTGCGGCCGCCTCGCTCGCCGGCCCGTCGGGCGCCGCCGACGAGTCGGCATCGGTACAGGCGGCGGCCCAACTGGCGCGTCATGCCGCACTCGACTCGCGCGCGGCGCTGAGCGCGGGCCGCTCGCGGCGCGCGCAGCAGCTGCTGGCGCGTGCGAACCGCCGTCTCGCCTACTCGTATGCCCTGACGGCTCGGCTGCTGACCGATCACGTGCCGGCGTGCACGACAGCGGCTGCGATCTTCATCCAGGCGGCATCCGAGGTCGCGCACGACAGCGCGGCGCTGGCGAGTCGCACCGACGGCCGGCTGCAGGCGCTCGCCTCGACGGCGCTGCAGCGGACATCTCGCCTGCAGGAGGACGTCGCCCTGGAGCTCAGCACCGCCCGCTCGGCCGGGTCGATCGAGGATCTGATCGAGGCGCTCGCGGCGGCATTGCGCGCGCAGGACGCGCTGCTCAGGACGCTCGACGGCGCCGTCGGGCAGGACAGCATCTCGCGCCGTCACCAGCGCGCGCTGAAGGCGGCCGCGACGCGCGCGAACGCAGCCCGCGACGAGCTGCGCGCCGCCCTGGCCGCCGCGCGCGACGCGGTGCAGCACGCCCCGCCCGCACGCCCGATCGGCGACGACCCCGCTGTCGACGAGATCGACCAGCCGGCCGCCCACCCGCAGCAGCGCTCGGCGAGCGACGCCGGGCGCAACGAACGATCCGACCTGTCCTGACCCTTCCTGACGTGACTGGAGCATCCCATGACCGCGCTGCGAACGATTCTGCTCTGCCTCGCCCTGATGATCCTGCTGGTGCCGGCTGCTCATGCGCGCCCGGCGCCCGAGACGGTCGTGCAAGACGACGCCCTGTTCCTGCACGGCAGCGAAGACGAGATCGAGACCGGCCTGCGCCAGGCGCGCGATATCGGGATCCGCCGTGTGCGATTGACCGCCGGCTGGTCTGTGATCGCCCCAGCGCCGGCGCTCGACACCGTGCCCGAGGGCGACCTCGCCGATCCCGCCGCCTATCCGCGTGACCATTGGAGGAACCTCGACCGCGCTGTGCGCATGACCGTCGAGGCGGGGATGAAGCCGATGATCGACATCGCCTTCTGGGCACCACGCTGGGCGATCAACGGGCAGGCCGGCGAGACGACGCGCCTGCGCACGAACATCGACGCCGGCCAGTACGCCCGCTTCGCCGAGGCGGTCGCACGCCGCTACGGCGGGGGCTACGTGCCCTCCAGGTCGCTGGCGTCAGCCGTCGCGGCCGCGACGCAGCCGCGTCCCGACGCGAACCTCCTCGAGAGCCTGTTCGGTCACAGGAAGCCGCAGCCGCCGATCGCCGTGCCGGCGATCGGGCAGGAGGCAGCGTTGCCCGCCGTCGATCTGTTCACGATCTGGAACGAGCCCAACCATTCGGGCTTTCTGCAGCCGCAGTGGCGGCGCGAGGGCGGTCGCTACGTTCCTCAGTCGCCGCACCTCTATCGCGAGATGGTGTACGCCGCCTACCCGGCCATCAAGCGTGGCGCGCCGGACAGCCGCGTGCTGATCGGCGGAACGGCGTCGATGGGCTCCAGTACGCCGGGCCGAAGCGGCGTCCCCCCGCTGCTGTTCCTGCGCGCATTCGCCTGCGTCGACAAGCGCCTGCGCCCTGTCCGCAGCGGCCCGTGCGCGAAGTTCGAGCGGATCCCCGGAGATGGCTGGTCGCATCACCCGTACTCGCTGCGAACGCTGCCCGACGCGCTGCCCCGGGACACCGACAAGCTGCCGGTCGCCGCTACCCCACGACTGATGAGGACGTTGCGGCGACTCGTCGCCGGCGGACAGATCGCAGCCGCCAATGCAACCGTGTACATGACCGAGTACGGCTACGAGACCAACCCGCCTGACCCCCAGGCCGTCTTCTCGCCGCAGCAGCAGGGCCGGCTGCTGGCATGGGCGGAGTACCTCGCGACGCGCGATCCCGGAGTCGTCATGTGGCCGCAGTTCCAGCTGCGCGATCGCCCCGGCGATCCGGCTGGACCGCGGATGCGTCCCTATGGCGACTGGCAAACCGGTCTGCTGAACGCCGACGGCACACCCAAGCCCGCCTACCACGAGTACCGCACACCCGCCTTCGCGTCCTGCCGGCGCAGCGGCAAGCGCCGCTGGATCGAGGTCTGGGGACGCGTGCGGGGCGCCGAGCAGGGCACGAGTGCGCAGCTTCAGGTCCGCAGCCGCGGCGCCGTCAGCGCCGCAGCCGCGCGCGGCTGGCGCACGGTCCTCAGCGACAACCGCCCGCGTCTTGGGCGAGCGCGAGCAGCGCAGGCCCAACAGCCCTCGCCCGGCGTCGCGATCACGCGCTTCATACCCTGGCGCCGCGGCCTCGAGGTGCGACTGCAATGGGACGCTGAGGGTGCGCAGGGATCAACCGGCGCTCCGCTCGTCGCGACCGCCTGCCCGGCAGTCAAGCGCACCGGCTCCGCCGCTGCATCCCGCGTTGCCCGAGCGCGCCGCCGATGACGCACCGAAAGCGCGCTTCACGACGCCTTCGCACATAAAGGCTGGCGTATAACCTGCAACCAGCCCCACTTCACGCTTCACGCAACAAGCGTGCGCGACAGTCGATGCAGTGCGGCCGGGCGGCCACGCGGCGGGGCGAATGCGCTGTCGTGGCGGTCGGTCGTCATCCGCTTGCAGACGACGAGCCTGACGTATGGACGCGCGCTGGAACTGGCGCCTCCGCGCTCAAGCTTTGCACTCCTCGTTCCGATGCGGATGCTATGAACAGACGACTTTCAGGTACTCGAGAAGGGCGTGGTCTCGGAGACGAGCCTCGTCCGGGTGGTCGCGGGCGTGATTCCGACGAGGTCGATCAGGCGCGCGAACACGGTGATGCGCGACCGTACCCCTTGCCGCTGGACGACGAGGCGGACTTCGCCGAGTTCGTCAGCTGCCTCGGCGACGAGTTGCACAGCGACGGCGACCTGGGGGTCACGCAAGGCGACGAGCGTCACTCGACGAGCCTTCAGACAGGTGCGCGACCAACGGACTCGGTGGCGCTGGCGTCCGGGCGCATCCTCGTCGTCGACGGCGACATCTCGGTGCGCCGCCGACTGGCGTCGATCCTCGCCGACGGCGGCTTTGACGTCCGCGACGTCGGCAGCGCAGGCGAAGCGCGCCACGTGCTTGCACACGACACGATCGCGCTGCTGCTCAGCGAGGTCTGCATGGCAGGCGAAACCGGGCTTGATCTGCTTCGCTTCGCCGCCTGGAAGCATCCCGAGACCGCGACGCTGCTGATCAGCGCGCGCGAGGACGCCGGTATCACGCAGGCCGCGATCGATGTCGGAGCCTGCGCGTACCTCAGCAAGCCCGTGAGCCGCTCGGCTGTCCTGGTCGCGGTGGTCAACGCGTTGCGCCGGCGCGACACGCAGGCACGAGAGCAAGCCGCGCGCGAGAACCTCGAGCGCAGCGTCGCGCTGCACGCGCACGCCCTATCCGATGCGCGCCAGCGCGTCGAGGGGGCGGCTCGACACAGTCGCGTGCTGCAGGCAGAGATGATCCACCGCTGGGCGCAGGCCGCGGAATATCGCGATCCCGGTATCCGCGGGCATCTCAAGCGCATGAGCCACTACTGCGGGGTGCTGGGCCACAAGCTCGGGCTGCACTCGAAATCGTTTGAGCTCGCCAGCGTGCTACACGACGTCGGCAAGCTGACGATCCCCGACAGGATCCTGCTCAAGCCCGGACCGCTCACCGGCGACGAGCGTCTCGCGATCGAGACTCACGCCGAGCTCGGATACGAGATGCTGCGAGGCTCGTCGAGCAGCTTGCTCGAGCTCGCCGCGTTGATCGCCCGCACCCACCACGAGAAATTCGACGGGACGGGATATCCGCGCGGTCTGTCGGGCACGGATATTCCCCTGGAGGGAAGGATCGCGGCGGTCGCCGATATCTTCGACGCGCTGACATGCGACCGTGTCTATCGCCGGGCGTGGTCGTTGGAAGCGACGGTCGCATGGATCAAACGCCAGCGCGGAAGGCATTTCGACCCGGTCGTGGTCGACGCGCTCCTATCGTCGGTCGACGAGATCCTCGCGATCGACGCTGCGCAGACGAGCGCGTAATGCACCTCATCGCTCTTGTGTCCACGAGCGCCTGCGCGGAGGTCGTGTCGCGGCGGGGGGCGCCGAAGGGGTTTCCGTGCGCACTGAACACGTCGTGAAGGGAGCATCGGCCCGCGCCGCCCTCACGCGTGTGCGCGCTGTGCTGCCAGACGGTGGCGCCCTGCCCGTGCAGGAGTGGCAGCGCCGCCATCGAGCGCTCGTCTGGTTTCTCTGGGTCAACCTCGCCGTCGTGTTGAGCGGCAGCCTCGCGCTCGGGCAGTTCGACGCCGTCCACACGACCGAGCACACATTGGCGATCGCCCCGCTGGCCCTGCTGGCATCGGTCTCGCGCCTCGATCGGAAGCTGCGCTCGGTCGCAGTCGTGCTTGGCCTGATGACGGCTGCCGCGGTCTTCGTCCACATGTCGGGCGGCGTGTTGGAGACGCACTTCTATTTCTTCGTGCTCGTCGTACTGCTGACGCTGTACGAGGACTGGGTCGTGTTCCTCGGCGCCGTCGGATACGTGCTTCTGCACCACGGCATCATCGGAACGCTCGACCCCGCGGCGGTCTACAACAACCCGGAACAGTGGGCGGCGCCGTGGAAGTGGGCGGCGATCCACGCCGTCTACATCGCCGGCGCCGGGACCGCCGGAATCGTCGCGTGGAGCCTCAACGAGAAGCTGCGCGCTCGCATGCGCGCGGCGCAGCTCGAACTGACCGCGCTCTCGCAGACCGACAGCCTCACCGGCCTGGGCAACCGCCGCAAGCTGATCGCCGATCTCGAGCTCGCGCTCGAGGGCCCCGCTGCGACCGTCCTCGTGCTGCTCGACCTCGACGGCTTCAAGGCCTACAACGACACGTTCGGGCACGGCGCCGGCGACGCCCTGCTCAGCCGGCTCGGGCAGCGACTCGCGGCGCGCCTCGGCCCGCATGGCAAGGCCTACCGGCCGGGCGGCGACGAGTTCTGCGTCCTCGCGCCGGTATCGAGTGACACCGTCGCGTCGCTCGAGGCGCTCGCCGTCGACGCGCTCTGCGACCGGTCCGCGGTCTTCGCCGTCAGCGCGTCAAGCGGCGTCGTGCTGCTCGGCGACGAAACGCGGGACGCGTCAAGCGCACTGCGTCTGGCCGATCAGCGCATGTACGCGCAGAAGACCGCGGGGCGAACGGGCGCGGACGGACAGGCCAAGGACGTGCTGCTGGCCACGATGACCGCGCGCTCACCGGACCTCGGACGGCACACGAGCGGGGTCGCCGACCTCAGCGCTGCCGTCGCCCGCAATCTCGATCTGCCCGAAGACGAGCTCATCGCCGTCCGTCACGCCGCCGACCTGCACGACATCGGCAAGCTGGCGATCCCCGATGCGATCCTCGACAAGGCGGGACCGCTGAGTCCCGAGGAGTGGGCGTTCATGCACCAGCACATGATCGTCGGCCAGCGCATCGTCAGCGCGGCGCCCGCCCTCGTCCGCGCCGGCGAGCTGATCCGCTCCAGCCACGAACGCTTCGACGGAAGCGGCTATCCCGATCGCCTCGTCGGCGACGAGATCCCGATCGGTGCACGGATCATCGCGGTCTGCGACGCCTACGAGGCGATGATCTCCGACCGGCCCTACCGCGCCGCGCGCTCTCACCACGAAGCGCTCGACGAGCTACGCCAGTGCGCCGGCACGCAGTTCGACCCCGACATCGTCGCCGCCTTCGACGCGACGATTGCCGCTGACGCGAGCGTCGCCGGCAGCAAACACGCGGCCTGACGGCGGCGCGCCGCCGCCGATGTCGCCTGCCACAGCGCCGACCTGACCCGGAGCGCCGACCGACGGCTGCAGGTGCGCGCGGCGCGCACGCTGCAGCGGGCGGCGCAGTTCCAGGAGGACGTGGCCTTCGAGCTCAGCGGGCCGCGTCGCCGCCGTGCGCTGGCAGTCACCGCCACGCGCGCGGGTGCAGCACGCGATCATCCCGCTGGCGCCCTTGCCGCGGCCTCACCCTGCGCGCGCAACAGCGCCCGCTGCTTTCAGGGTAATGGCGCTGAGACGTACGTGAGCTTCGGCGATGGTTAGACCGAATTCGCCTAAACGAATCAACGTTCTTGTGGGCTGGCGCTCAAGCGTGACTACCAGCTGCCGACTACAGCAGTATGAGCCCGACAGCCACCGCACCTGATGACGTTCAAGTCCTGCGCGCCATGGTGCCGGTGCGCATGCGCACCGCTCGGATCGACGCCGACGAGCTGACACGGCCGACCGCGCTGCACAGTCGCACCGACGAACAGCTCTCCCAGCTCGGCAGCGCCGGGATCGAGGAGCTCTTCCGGCGTCATCAGCCGGCGCTCTATCGCTTCTGCCTCGGCATCACGACCCACTCCGAGGAGGCCGCCGACGCAATGCAGGCCGTGTGGGAGCGCGCGCTCCTCACGTTCTCCGGCGACAAGGTCGTGCTGAAGGTGCGGCCATGGCTGTACACCGTGGCGCGCAACGAGTGCATCGACAGGATCCGCGGACGCCGCACCGACAGCATGGTCGACGTGACGGACGTCGATCTTCCGGCCGGCCTGACCCCCGAGGAGCAGCTCGAGAGCCACAGCGAGGTCGAGGCGTTGCTCGGCGATCTCGCGATGCTCTCCGAGCGCCAGCGGTCCGCGCTCGTCCTGCGCGAGTTCGCCGGCTATGACGGCGACGAGCTCGCCGACGCGCTATCGACGTCGCGATCGCGCGCACTCGGACTCGTGGCCGACGCGCGCCGGAGCCTGATCGACCGGCGCAGCGGTCGCGCGCTGGCGTGTTCTGCCGTGCAGCACGACCTCGGCCGCATGCGCCGGCGCTCCAACGGCGTCCAGGCCCACCTCGACAGCTGCGCGGACTGCCGCTGCTTCGAGCACCGTCGCCGTGGACGCTCGCTCAGCTCGCTCGCGATCGTCCCACTGCTGCTGACGCGCTCACTGGCCGAGCGCCTGTCCGCCGTGCTCGGCCTACCGACCGCAGGCGTCGCGAAGGCGGCCGTGGCGGGCGTGCTCGTGACCGGCTCGGTCGGGCTCGTCGGACCGAGGCTCGATCATGACCCGCGGCCGGCCGGCGCCGCGCCGCGAGCGATGACCGCACAGATCGCCGACGCAGCCGCCGCGCCCGCCAGCGGCGCGGCGCGGAGCGCACGCGCCGGGCGGCGCGCGACGACGCCCCGTGACGCTGGTTCCTCGCGGTCGTCCCGCCGCCCGCGGATCGCCGTTCCCGAGCGGGCGCCCGCAACACCATCACGCGGGCCGTCGGTGGCGCCGGTGGCCGACGCTTCTCCCGGCGTCTCGGCGCCGACGTCGCAGCCCACGCTCGGCGCCGCGGTGCGCAAGGTGACCGCGACGACCGACCGCACCCTCGCCACAGTGCAGGGCGTCGCGACCGCCGTCGACACGATCGTCGTCACGCCGGTGATCGCGACCGCCGACTCGACAGCCGACCGGACGCTCGCCGCCGCGCAACCGGTCGAGACAGCCGTCGACACGGCAGTGGCGGCCCTGCCGACGCCGCGCTGACCCCCGGCGTACGGCATCGCCTCGACGCCAACAATCGCCCGCTCGCCTCGCACCGTTTCACCAGCGAGTGCAGATGTCGCCACGCGATGACGCTCGAGCGGCGGACACGAAAACTGCACGACGTTCGACAGATTTGAGGGCGAAAGCTGAACAGTGCAGCCTGCTGTGGTCCAGACCTCGACGAGCGACGGTGATTCGCGCCATCCTAGTGTCGCCATCGCTCTCCATAATGCTATCTGCGAACGGGACGTCGTCGTGGCTGAGACCGTACGCTTTTCAGAAGCGCGCATCCTCGTCGTGGACGATGAGGCGGCCAACGTGCTCTTGCTCGAGCGGCTGCTCCAGCGGTGGGGATACGACAACGTCGTCTCGACGACCGACTCATCGCAGGTCGTCTTCCTGCTCGAGCAGGAGCGTCGTGATCTGGTGCTGCTTGATCTGACGATGCCGCACCCGGACGGGTTTGAGGTCATGAGGATGCTCTGCGAGTCGCACACGGGGGGGCGGCGCTGCCCCGTGCTGGTGCTGACCGCGGATGTCTCTGCCGCGACGAAGGAGCGGGCTCTGACGAGCGGCGCCAGCGACTTCGTGACAAAGCCGTTTGATCGGACCGAGGTGCGGCTGCGCGTGCGGAACCTGCTCAGCACGCACCTGCTGCAGCTCGAGCTCGAGCGCAATAACGCGCTGCTGGAGCAGCGCGTGCGAGGGCGCACGCGCGACCTCGAGGACGCCAGGCGAGAGACCCTCGAGCGGCTCGCGCTCGTGGGCGAGTACCGCGACGACGAGACGCACGAGCACGCGCAGCGCGTGGGGCGGATGGCGGCGCTGCTCGCGGCGCAGCTCGCGCTGCCGCAGGAGGACGTACAACTGATCCGGCGCGCGGCGCCGCTGCACGACATCGGCAAGCTCGGCGTCTCCGACGCGATCCTGCTCAAGCCGGGAAGGCTCACCTCCGACGAGTTCGAGGTGATGAAGCGCCACACCGTGATCGGCGGCCGGATCCTCGCGAGGTCCGTGTCGGCCGTGCTACAGGCCGGTGAGGTCATCGCCCGCATGCATCACGAGCGCTGGGACGGCGACGGCTATCCGGACGGCCTCGCCGGAGAGGCGATCCCGCTCCCAGGCAGGCTGGTCGCGGTTGCCGACGTGTTCGACGCGCTGACCCACAAGCGACCGTACAAGTCCGCTTGGACCGCCGAGCGTGCTGCGGCGGAGATTCATCGAGTCGCCGGCACGCAGTTGGATCCAGGGGTCGTACAGGCCTTCGACCGCCTCGATCCAGCCACCCTGCTGGCGCCGATCGAGAGCGCCGACGTCGGCGTCGGCGGCGCTTGGTGAAGACGCGCCTGCGGGCGCGCGTCTTGTTTCCTCGAGTGCCGCTCGGTCGCGATGTCGTTGCCGACCGTGCTCGTGCTCGCTCAGCACGGCGGGTCTTCTGGCGAGAGGGATTCGGCGACGAGTGCGACGAACTGTCGTATGTCCAAGGGCTTGGTGAGGTACGCAGCTGCCCCGGAGGCGAGCAGCAGCTCCTGCTGGCGTTCTGTCGCATCGGCGCTGACGACGATGACCGGAATATCGCGTAGCTTCGGTTCGGCCTTGAGCCGCAGCAGGACCTCGCGTCCCGCCATATCCGGTAGGTGCAGGTCGAGCAGCACGAGGTCGGGGTGGTGCTCGCGCGCAAGCTCCAGTCCCAGCTTGCCCTGCATCGCCGGCAGGAGCCGCACCTCCGCGAAGCGGTCCAGCGCGCTCTCGACGAGGTTCAGATTGGCCAGGTTGTCTTCGATGTACAGAAGCGTGCGGCCGGTCAGCTCGGGGCGCCGTGGCGCCTGGCCCTCGCCGCGCTCGCTGGCCTCGCGTCGATCGGTGCGTGGCAGCTCGATCGACATCGTCGTGCCGTGCCCGGGCTTGCTGCTGGCCTCGAGCGTTCCGTGCATCGCCTCGACCAGTCGTTTGCAGAGCGCAAGTCCGAGTCCTGTCCCCTCGATGCTGCCGGCTTCGGCGCCGAGGCGCTCGAATGGCTTGAACAGGCGCTCTCTGTACTGAGGGCTGATCCCGGGACCGGTGTCGGTGACGAGAATCGCGACACGCTGGTCAGATCTCGGCTGCAAGGACACGCGGACGTGCCCGCGCTCACGGTTGTACTTGATGGCATTGGAGAGCAGGTTGAGCAGCGCCTGCTTGAGGCGCTGGCGATCGGCGAGCACCCAGGCGGATTCGCCCTCACCTGGATCCGTCTCTATCCGGATCGCGCGCCGGCGGGCGAGCGGGGCAACGAGGGCGATCGACTCCTCGATCAGCTCGAGGGCCGCGACCGGCTCAAGCGAGAAACGCAGCTCACCGGCCTCGATGCGCGCGATGTCGAGGACCTCGTCGATCAATCCCAGCAGGTGACGCCCGGCCTTGAGGATCTGCGCGACGTCCTCACCCTGCCTTTCCTTCAGGTCGTCGAGCTCGAGCAGCTGAGCGAAGCCGAGGATCGCGTTCAGCGGGGTGCGTAGCTCATGGCTCATGCGGGACAGAAACTCGCTCTTGGCCTGGTTGGCGCGCATCGCTTCCGCCGTCGCGTCGCTCAGCCGGCGCACGGCGCGAGTGCGCTGCACGAAGCTGCCGACCTGTGCGCCGACGGCACGCAGAAGATCTGCCAGCTCGGCGTCGGGTTCTCGTGTACCGGCGCTGAAGAGCTCGAGCACGCCGAAGATCTGCTCACCGCTCCAGACCGGCAGCGCGATCGCGCCGCGTACCTGCTCGCCGGCGACCACGTCCGAGCGTGGGAACTCAGGCACGCCGCAGACGTCCTCGATCCAGGCCGGCTCGCCGCTGCGCCAGACGCGGCCCGGCAGCCCCTCCCCCGCAGCGAACCGGTCAACGATCGCTGCTTCCGGCGGGACAGCCGAGGAGGGAAGCTCCGGCATACGCCAGCACGAGGACAACTCGAGCGCGTCGCCCGCGTCGTTGACCAGCCACAGGCCGCCCATCTGCCAGCCCATCCCGCGGCAAAGCTCCTCGAGCAGCCGCGGGGCGACCTCGTCGAACGGGCTCTCGGCGGCCAGCACCCCCGTCAGCGACAGCAATGTCGTGCGGTACTGCTCGACCCGCCGGCGTGCGCCGATCTCGCGTGCGATCACGGACGCCCCCATCGTCGCTCCGTCGGGGGCGCGGATCGGCGAGACGGTCAGCGACACATCGATCCGGCGCCCGTCCGCGCCAACACGCTGTGTCTCGTAATGATCGACTCGCTCGCCCCGAAGCACGCGGCGCAGGATCCGCGTGGTCTCGCCGGGGCGATCGGGCGGCTCGATGATGCTCACGTGCTGCCCGATCGCCTCTTCGGCCGCGTACCCGTAAAGCCGCTCCGCAGCCGGATTCCAGCTGGTGATCTTCCCGTCAGGGCCCTTGGCGATGATCGCATCGTCCGAGGAGTCGACGATCGCGGCCAAGCGAAGCGCCAGCGCGACCGCATCGGACTCTGCATTCCGGTCGGGGTCGGCGACGCTACGCATGGTCAAGCCTGTTCAACGGACACAAATATCGACCGGCTTCGCATATTCCGGTGCGAACTGTGACCGCATCCGTCGTCGTGGGCGAAAATACTCGTAGCTGCGCGAGGTCAGCCGGAGAACTCGTGCAAAATTGCGTCGGGGGCGCGCAAGAGCTCGGGCAGGTCGTGCCCATCACGCCGGTACTCCGCGACTCGCGCACTGAACGAGAGGCGGGCCGTGCGAGCTTCCCTGCCGCTGAAGGTCTCCTCCCCAAAGCTCTCGACGCTGCCGAACGGCGCCACGGACTGGGCCTCGATCAGCTGTTGGCGCTGGCGGTCGAGGAGCTCGGCGGCCGCCTTGGGCGCGATCGCCTACGTCCGCACGGGCTCGACGACCGAGCACCTCGCCGCGACTCTGCAGCGCGCGATCGACGCGCGCGCACGCCTCGCGCAGGTCGAGTACAGCTGAGCGAGGACGCGATCAGCCGCTTTTGGCGATCACCGAGATCGAGCCGTTGCGCTCGAGCACGGCGTACTTGATCTGATCGATCCGCTCGACACCCTGCGAGGATCGCGCTTGCTCGAGGACGTCGTCGAGACTGACGCGCAGCTTCTGCAGGCGCTCGTCGTTGGGGCGGCCGTCCTCGACGATGACGACGGAGCCGCCCTCGAGCAGCCGGTCGAAGCGATCGGACTTGACCGCCAGAAGATCGGCTGTGCGTTCGATCCCGATCAGCGTCATGATCACGAGCAGCGCGTTCGTGACCGAGAAGTCGTCGCCGAGCAGTCCCTGCTGCGTCGCCTCGGCGACGACGAGCAACAAGACGAAGTCGAACACGGTGATCTGGGCCAGCGTCCGCTTGCCGCTCAGGCGCAGGATCACGAGCAGCTCGAGGTAGATCGCTGTTGCTCTGAGGACGGCGTCCATCGATCGGGTCAGGGGTAGACGAACTGCGTGTAGGAGAGGCGACGGCCGTCGGGCCCCCAGACGATCGCCTTCTGGGCACCGGACTCTCTGAACGTCGTGAAGAACTTGACCTCGGTCGGCGGCTGCAGGTCGAACGTGTAGACGATCCGGTCGGGCAGGACGGTCTGGCCCTCCGGCTCGGGCTGGATGTCGTCGATCGTCATGTCGTGCAGGTATCCGAGTGAGATCGCGATGTTCGTGTTGCCCTCGCCGCCGCCCGGCTTGATCGACAGCTCGGTCGCCGTGCCAAATCGCGTGAAGCGCTCGTACTCAACCTGCAGCGGCCCGTCCGAGGTTCGTGCGTCGCTCAACGGGCCGGTTCCGAAGACCCCGAGCAGCGCCGCGGAGGATGTCCCGCTCGTCGTGGAACTTCTCGACGACGGTCCAGTGGGTGGTGGTCAGGCGGTGACGAGCGTAGCGGCCTCCTCGGCGGTCGGTGAAGGAACGTTGGCGGTCAGGTCGCGCTCGACGGCGACGGCGAGCTTGGCGAGATCGCGGTAGCCGATCACACGGCGAAACTGCTGCTCGGCTTCGAGCATGCCCGCGGCCGTCCAGCGCAGCGCCATGTCGCCGGACTGCCAGTGCTTGACGTTGCGGCTGGTGCGACGCACGCACTCGATCATCGACTCGCACGGGTTCGTGGACTCGAGCGTGCGCTTGAGCGCGCCGCGAATCCCGAGCCTGGTCACTGTCAGCGTCTCGGCGATGCCCTCACGCAGCGACGCCGCGGCACCCGGGTGTGAGCGCGCGAGCTCGTTCGGCGAGCGCCTGCAGCCGCTCGAGCGCTGCAGCGTGATCGTCAAGCTTCCACGCCGCCCGCAGCCGGCGCTTGACGGGCGGACGATCGCGCTCGGGCAGGTGATCGAGGACGTTGCGTTCCTTGTGACGGATACAGCGCTGCACCGGCGTGTCGGCGCCGAGCACGTCGCGGACCGCTTTGCGCAGCGCCTTGGCGCCGTCGAGGACGCAGAGCACGCCCTGACCGACATTCAGACCGCGGTCGACGAGGTCTGCGAGCAGCGCGGTCGCGACGGCGGCGTTCTCGGTTGATCCTTCCCACAGGCCGAGCGGGATCTTCACGCCCTGCGTCGTGACACCGAGCGCGACGACGTTGCAGCGGCCCTTCAGATCGATGCCGTCAAGCATCAGCACCGCGAGGCGGATGTCGTCGAGGCGACGCGCCATCAGCTCGCCCAGGCGCTCGCTCGTGCGCGCCACGAACGCCCGCGAGACCGCGGACTTCGATGTCGACCGCGACGCCTGCTCCGACCTCCTCGCCGACGGGCTCCTGCGTGCGCGCGTAGCGGCGCGTGCTCACGCCGGCGAGCATCCGCTCGAGCACGACAGCTGTCAGGGCGTCACGGTCGGCGAAGTGCGCGTACGTCTTCAAGGCCACCTCCTCGCTGTCGTCGGCGCTACGCACGCGCGGCCGTTGAACCGGGACGCGCCGGCCGCCGAGCGTCACGCTGCCGTCCTCGCGGCCGTGACGCACCGCGCTGCGATCAGGGTCGTGGCGGCCCTTCGGCCCGACGACCTCATCGACCTCTTCTTCCATCAACTCGGCGAGCACGCCGAGGCCGACGCCGACGCTCAGCGCCAACAGTCCTTCCTTCGCGGCGCCGACGAGCTCGCCGAGCGCTTCCTGCACGCGCGCGGGCAACACGCCCTCCTGCGCGGTCGCGGCCTGCGCGACCGATACGGTCTTCATGGCGGTTCCTCCTCGATCTTTGGCGGATCACCGCGAACGCTGCCAACGGCAGCGGACGCGCGGGGAGGGACCGCCGTCCTACGAAGTTCTACGAGCTACGGGACAACCTCGCGCCGCGATCAGGATCAGCGCCCAGACGATCGCGAAGACGCTCCGCAGCCGCAGCGCCCTGCGCTCGTAGCCGAGATCCTGAGCGATCTCGAGATCGCCGACACGAGCTATCTCCGTCATCGCTCGCTGTTTCGCGAGGACGTCGTAATCCCTCTGCGCGGAGCCGCTTGCATCCACGCTGACGAGCGGCATGCCCGTCCGATGAGGTCGGCCCCGCGCACGCGCGCGAGTGAAGCCGCGCCACCAGGGGTAGATCTCCTGCCCGGCGAATCAACAGACGGAGAAGGAGCCGATGGCCTGGCAGGTGACCGAGGTCCAGAAGGCGCTCAAGGGCGCCGACTACCCGATGACCGGCGAGCAGCTCGCCGAGCTGGCGGAGCGCAACGACGCCGACTCGACGCTGGTCGACAGGCTGCGCGGCATCGACCGCGAGGTCGACGGGCCCAACGGGGTGATGAAGGAGCTCAAGGGCGAGCTCGGCGGCGGCGACCGCGACGAGTCCTAGTGGGCCCGTCCTAACGGCGGCGCTCGCAGAGACGCGGCCTGCGAGCTCAGCCCGAGTCGACCGGCCGGTGATGCGCAGATCGCGCCCGAACCAGTGCAGCGCGGCGATGATCATGGTGAGATACATTGCGAGATGGCCAATCGGACGGTCCGCAACTTCCCGCTGTTCCCGCTCGATCTCGTGGCACTACCGCACGAGCTCGTGCCGTTGCACATCTTCGAGGAGCGCTACCAGGTCATGTTCGACGAGCTGCTCGAGAGCGAGGGCGAGTTCGGGATCGTCTGGTCGACGGACTCCGGCCCGAAGCCGATCGGCTGCGCCTGCGCGATCGAACAGGTGCTCGAGCGGATGGAGGATGGCCGCCTCAACGTGCTGACGCGCGGCACGCGCCGTTTCGGATCGTCGAGCGCCAGGCCGACATGCCCTACCCGGCCGCGACCGTCGAGTTCCTCGACGACAAGCTCGAAGACGACGACGACGCTGCCGCCGACGCCGCGCGCGCCGCCTACGCCGAGCTCGTCGTCGAGGCGACCGACAGCGAGCCCGACCCTGACGAGCTCGCGTCGAAGAGCGCCTACGAGATGGCCGCCACGGTCGACTTCGGCCTCGATGCCAAGCAGGGCCTGCTCGACCTGCGCTCCGAGAACGCGCGCATGCGGCTCGTGACGCGCCTGTTCAGGGCCGCGGTGAAGCGGCTGGACTTCGTCGAGCGCGCCCAGGCGCGGGCACGCTCCAACGGCAAGGTCCACTTCGGCTGAGCGCTGTGCGGGCGGCGGGCGCCTACGCCGGCTCGCGCGCGGGCTCGGGCGCCGGCTCGAGCGCGGGCGGCGGCTCGAGCGGCGCCACGGGCGTCGCGCGCGCCTGCCCCGGCAGCCGGCCCTCGGCGGCGATCCACGAGCCCGCGAGGATCAGGACGAGGCCGAGGATCGCGCCAGCGGTGACCGACTCGTCGAGCAGGGTCACGCCGTAGATGACCGCGAAGCCGGGCGCTATGTAGGCGACGAGCGAGGCCCGCCCCGGGCCGATCTCCACGATCAGCGTGTAGTAGATCGCGAACGCGATGCCCGTGCCGCCGGCGCCGAGCGCGACCAGCGAGCCGATCGTCTTCGGCTCGAGCGCGTGCGGCGGCAGCTGAGCCAACGCGGGCGCCAGCAGCACGAGCGTGCCGACGACCATCGTCATCGCCGCGATCCCGACCGCCGGCACGCCGCGCAGGCGGTGCTTGAGATACAGCGAGCCGACCGCATAGCCGACCGACGCCAGCAGCACCAGCAGGCCGCCGACGAGCGCCGCCGAGTCGCCGCTCAGGTCGACCCCGAAGAGCAGCACGACGCCGATGATCCCCATCACGACGCCGGCGATCGCGATCCCGTGCGGACGCTCGTCGTCGTCGTAGCGCACGGCGATCAGCGCGGTGAAGATCGGCGCCGCCGAGACGAGGATCCCCGTCAGCGACGACGCGATGTACTGCTCGCCGTAGGTGATGAGCACGAACGGGATCGTGACCTGGACGAGCGCCATGAAGACGATCGGTCCGCCCCACCCGCGCATCGCGCCGAGGACTCCGGCCTTCCAGGCGATCGGCACGAGCACGAGCGCGCCGAGCGCGACCCGCGTGAAGACGACGAAGATCGGCGCTACGTCGTCCTCGAGCGCGACCTTGATGAACAGATACGAGGCGCCCCAGAGCGCGGCGAGGAGCGCCATGAGCAGCCAGGCGCGACGGTTCATGGTGCGTTGAGGCTAGCCACCGGACGTCATCGCGGACGACGTGGCAGCGTCCGGCGACCGCGTGGCGCGTCTCGCCTCAACGCTCGAGCCCACAGGTATCGATCGCCACGCGCCGCACGAAGCGCGACAGGCGCGGCAGGATCGGCGGGCGCTGCGCGGTGTCGGGGTAGCGCAGCGTCCCCTTCTCGGTCGTCACCGCGAAGCTGAAGATCTGCGCGGGCGGCGCCTCGGGCACATCGACGAGCCCATCCTGCAGATCGATCAGGTCGCGCCGGATGTCGCGCGCCTCGATGATCTGCGCGCTCGTGAGGTTCTTCACGGGACCGTCGTTGCAGCGCGCGGTCTGGTCGGAGACGAGCAGCTCGAGCTCTGCGCCGGGGACCGTTCCGTCGCGCTTGACGACGAACAGGTCCGGCGGCGCGGTGCCACATCCGACGACGCCGGCGGCGAACAGCGCGAGCACCGACGCGCTTGCGCCGCGCGCCGCGCTCACGCAGCCACCGCGACGCCGCCGCGGCGCGGATCGCCGGCGCCGCTGAGCTCGCCGGTCTGCGAGTCGCAGCCGACGATCTGCACGCCGCCGAAGAACATGCTCTTCGCGCGGAAGGCCTGGATCTCGTGCGGCTCGCAGCGCAGCTCGTCGAGCGGGATCCCGGGCTCGGTGTAGATCACGCCGCTCTCGAAGTGCACGCGCGGCTCGGCCAGCGCGGCGGCCGGCGGCAATCCGTGGTCGACGACGGCGACGATCGTCTGCAGCAGCGCCGAGCGGATCCGGTTGGATCCCGACGAGCCCAACGCGACCTGGACCTTGCCGTTCGCCGCGACGACCGTCGGCGACATCATCGACGGCATTCGGCGCCCCGGCGGCGCGTGGTGAAAGCCGAGCGGGCTGAGATCCTCCTCGCCCATGATGTTGTTGAGGTGGATCCCCGTGCCGGGCACGACGATCCCCGAGCCCTCGCCGTTGGTGCAGGTCACCGAGCACGCCCGGCCGGCCGCGTCGAGCACCGAGATGTGGGTCGTCGAGCCGAGGCGCGAGCCGAGGAAGCGCCCGGCGAAGCCCTGCTCGGCGAGGCCGTCCAGGAACTCCGGCGTGCGCTCGGACTGCGCCTCCTCCATCGAGACGACGATCGACGACAGCGACGGCGGCGACGGCGCGTCGTCCAGCCGCCCGAGCGCGAGCGCGAGCAGGATGCCGCCGGCCGAGGGCGGCGGGTTCGTGTAGACCTCGCGGCCGCGGTAGTGCACGCACAGCGGCGCGCGCTCGATCGGCTCGTAACGGCGCAGGTCCTCCGCCGTCAGCGCCCCGCCGCGCTCGGCGATCCAGCGCACGACGGCCTGCCCGATGTCGCCCTCGTAGAACGGTCGCGCGCCCTCGGCGCCGAGGCGTTCGATCGCGTCGCCCAGCTCCAGATCGCGCCAGCGGCCATCCACGCCCAGCAGTTCCTGCGCCGGCGCGTAGATCGCCTCGCACTCGGACGTCGTGCGCAGGATCGCCTCGAGCAGATGGATGACCTCGGCCTGCTGCCTGTTGACGGTGACGCCCTCGCGCGCGAGCGCGGCCGCGGGCGCAGCGAGATCGGCGAGCGCCATCGAGCCCCAGCGGCGCATCGCCGCGTCGATGCCGGCCGGGTTGCCGTAGGCGCCGCAGGAGGCGGCGCCGACGTGGAAGACCTGGCGCGCGTCGCCGCCGAAGTCGACCTCGACCGGCACGAGCGGCGCGCGGTCCTGCCGGCAGGCGCCGAACCCGGGGGCGGCGACGAAGAAGTCCAGCAGCACCGGCTGCTCGCCGGGCTCGGCGACGAGCATGTAGCCGCCGGCGCCGGGCCCGCTCAGCAGCGGCTCGGCGACCCACGACGTGAGCATCGCCGCGACCGCGGCGTCGATCGCGTTTCCGCCCTCGCGCAGCACCTGCGCGCCCGCCTGCGCGGTGAGTGGATGACCGGCGGCGACGATGCCGTGTGCGCTCACGCTCACGTCACGAGGCTAGTGGGTCGCCCAGGAACGTTGCACCCGAGGTCTCGGCTGCAACGTCTGTGTGCGGCCCACCAGCGGCGTGCGCCGCGGCCGCATCTTCCGCTGACGGGAAACCGTGGCGCGTCTCGAGGCGCACGGGGGTGTGGCGGCGACTCCCGACGCCTCTGGATGTCTGCCGATAGGCTCGCGCGATGAGCGACGCCTCCGGCTACCACGACGAGCACGGCCAGAGCCTGCTCGAGCGGATCTCGAACGAGATGGTCCGCGCGCAGAAGAAGTTCTTCGGCAAGGGCCCGACGCAGGCGAAGTCCTACCTCCTCGACGACATGCTGTTCATCGTCATGCGCGGCGGCATGACGACGGCCGAGAAGACGATGCTCGAATTCGGACAGCCCGACCAGGTGCGCCAGTTCCGCCAGCTGTTCGAGAACGAGATGTCGGAGCGGCTGACCGACATGGTCCAGGAGCTGACGGGCCGCAAGGTGCTCACCTCTCAGTCCCAGGTGATGTTCGACCCGGACATCGTGGTCGAGATGTTCGTCTTCGACGCGCAGGCCGACAAGGCACACCGCGCAGCGACCGCCACCGGTCAGACGCGCGACGAGAGCATCGGCGAGGCGACCGACGAGGACGCGCTCGGTGCCGAGTCTGTAGCAGGGCAGTAGTCCGACGGATGAACGTGGTCCGACGGGATGAAGTGCGACGCGCGCGGGCATGCTCGTGGCGATGCGGACGCCGCGCCTCGTACTCTGCGCGCTGCTGGCCCTGATCGTCGTCTCGCTCGGCGGCTGCGGCGGCGACGACGTCGGCGGCGAGGTCGACCGCGCCCGCGATCGCCTCGAGGCGCGTGTCGCCAAGGCGCGCCAGGACTTCGAGCAGCGGCGCGAGCGCTACGGGCAGCGCATCCGCGAGGTGCTCGACGAGCTCGAGCGCGTCTTCCCGCGCGCGCAGCGGACGAGCCCGACGGTGCGTTCGCGCGAAGCAACGAGCCCGAGACGATCGATGTGTTCATGACGCGCGTGCTCGACGACATCGACCGCTACTGGACGCGGACCTTCGCCGCCGCAGATCTCCCGATGCCGTCGGTGAGCTTCTCGGCGGTGCCGCCCGGCGCGCTGCGGTTGACGGCCTGCGGGACCGTGGCCAACGACGCCGCCGCGTTCTACTGCCCCAACGACGACACGATCTACGTCGCCCAGCAGTTCGCGGCCGACCTGTACCGCGGCGTCCTGCGCGGGCTGCCCGGCGAACGGGCCGGCTATGGTCGCGCGGCCGGCGACTTTGCCGTCGCGTACGTCCTCGCGCACGAGTACGCCCACAACCTCCAGCAGGAGCTCGGCATCTTCGACAACGACGTCGGGCGATCCGCCCGGCCCTACGAGCTGCAGGCCGACTGCCTGGCGGGTACGTGGGCGCACTCCGTCTTCGAGGAGGGGCTGCTCGAGCCGGACGATCTCGAGGAGGCGACGAACGCGGCGCTCGCCGTCGGCGACTTCGACGTCGGCAACGCGCAGCACCACGGCACGCCCGAGGAACGGCGCGACGCGCTGCTGACGGGGTACGACAGCGGCGAGCCCGCGCAGTGCAACCGGTTCGTCGGCGCGGCCTGACGCGGCCGTGACGGCGGTCGCGTCAGAACCGGCGCGGCATGAACTCCGGCACGTCGAGCTCCGTCACGCCCAGCCCGCTGCGGCGAGTCGTGGACGGGGCGGGCGCGGGCACCGGCGGACGGCGGCGAGGGTCGTCGCGCTCGCGAGTGATCGGCTGCCGGCGGGCGATCGTGCCGCGCGAGACGCGCGGCTCGCCGCGCGGCTCCTCGAAGCGCTTGGGCGCCGGCTGGCCCGAGTAGCGGGTCGCCACGACCGTCACCCAGACCTGGTCGTCGAGATCCTCGTCGACCATCGCGCCGAAGATGATGTTGGCCTCGGGGTGAGCGGCCTCGGAGACCGCCTTCGCCGCCTCGTTGATCTCCCACAGCGACAGGTCGCGGCCACCCGTGATCGACAGCAGGATCGAGTGCGCGCCCTCCATGCTCGTCTCCAGCAGCGGCGACTCGACGGCCTTCTTGGCGGCGTCGACGGCGCGGTTCTCGCCCGTGCCCATGCCGATGCCGAGCAGCGCGTTGCCGGCGTCGGCCATGATCGTGCGCACGTCGGCGAAGTCGAGGTTGATGACGCCGGGCAGCGTCACGAGGTCGGAGATGCCCTGCACGCCCTGGCGCAGGACGTCGTCGGCGACGCGGAACGCCTCGACCATCGACGTCTGCTTGTCGAGCACCGAGAGCAGGCGGTTGTTCGGCACCACGATCAGCGTGTCGACCTCGTCCTTGAGGGCCTGGATGCCGAGCTCGGCCTGCTCGCGGCGGCGCGAGCCCTCGAAGCCGAAGGGCTTCGTGACGATGCCGACCGTCAGGGCGCCGATCTCGCAGGCGATCCGCGCGACGATCGGCGCCGCGCCGGTACCCGTTCCGCCGCCGGCCCCGGCGGCGATGAAGATCATGTCCGAGCCCTTCAGCAGCGCCTTGATGCGGTCGTACTCCTCCATCGCGGCGGCGCGCCCGAGATCGGGGTTCGAGCCCGAGCCCAGGCCGCGCGTCAGCGTCGAGCCGATGTGCAGCGTGATGTCGGCGAGCGAGTCCTGCAGCGACTGCAGGTCGGTGTTGATCGCGACGAACTCGACGCCCGCGACGTGCGCCTCGACCATCCGGTTGACGGCGTTCGAGCCGCCGCCGCCGACACCGACGACGCGGATCACGGGCTGGCCGGCAGGCTTGGCCTCGCCGAATGGCAGCGGCCGGTCGCTCGCGTCGGTGCGTGCGAAGACGTCGTCGAGCTCGGGCTCGAGGGTCGCGTGGCGGGCGCGCCCGGCGGCCGGCGTCGCGCGCTCGGGCGCCTCCATCAGGTTCTCGGGAATCTCGGCCGAGAAGGCGGAGCGCAGCCGCTGCTGCGGCGACGGCGTGCGCTGCTCCTCGTCGTCGATCGGCCCCGAAGGGCCGGCCAGCGACGGGTGCGGCACCTCGCGCGGCGGGATCTCCTCGATCGGCGTCGGCTCGGGGGCGTCGCGTGCGACGCCCTCGGCGGCGGCGCTGCCGTCATCGGCGCCCGGCTCGGCCTGCTTGGCGTCCTCCTCGGTCTTGCGAAAGAGCGCGGCCAGCGGTCCCTCCCTCATGCTCGCGCGCTTACCGGATGCCATGGGAGAGAACCTCCTTCGCGAGATCGCGATAGGACTGGGCGGCCGTGCCGTCCGGGTCGTACTTGAGAACCGACATGCCCTTCACGGGAGCCTCCGCGAAGCGCACGGTCTTCTTGATCCGTGAGGCGAACAGCCGGTCTCCGAAGTTCTCCTCGAGGATCTCGATCGCCTCCTTGGCGTGCACGGTCCGCGTGTCCATCATCGTGGGCAGGATGCCCTCGATCTGAACGTCCGGATTGAGGTTCTCGCGGATCATCTGGAGCGTGTTCTGCAGCTGGATCAGCCCTCGCATCGACAGATACTCGCATTGCACGGGGACGATCACCTTGTGCGCCGCCGTCAGGGCGTTGATCGTCAGCAGCCCGAGCGACGGCGGCGTGTCGATGCAGATGAAGTCGTAGTCGTGCTCGACGGCCTTGAGCGCCTTGTCGAGCGAGCGCTCACGGCCGATCTGCGTGGACATCGCGATCTCGGCGCCGGCGAGGTCGATCGAGGCGCAGGCGACGTCGATCTCCCGCCTGCGGATGACCTGCTTGATCGGGATGTGATGCACGAGCACGTCGTACATCGACAGCTCGAGCGTGTCGGGGTCGATCCCCTGCGACATCGTGAGGTTGCCCTGCGGATCCATGTCGACGCACAGCACGCGGTGGCCCTGCTCGGCGAACGCGGCGGCGAGGTTGAGCGTGGTCGTCGTCTTCGCGACGCCGCCCTTCTGGTTGGCGAACGCGATGACGCGAGCTTGATCGGGCTCGTCGGAGCTATGGAAACCGGACACGGGGCCTTATTCGCACGCGCGCGCGCTATTCCTTCACACGTCGCGACTAGCATTTCGGGCGGATGATCGGGCACTGGGACGAGCTGCCGTGGACGAGCCACGAACACGGCGAGCTGCGCTTCGAGCGCCAGCGCCTGAGCCGGCCGCCGGGCGCCACGGGAGCGACGCTCAGCCGCTACCGGATCGCGCCCGGCGCGTGCTCGATGCCACAGCACGTGCACGTCGACGAGGAGGAGCTGTTCTTCGTCGTCTCGGGCTCGGGCCTCAGCTGGCAGGGCGACGCCGTGCACGAGGTCCGCGCCGGCGACCTGATCGTCCATCTCGCCGACGGCGCGGCGCACACGCTGCTCGCCGGCGCCGACGCGCCGCTGGAGGTGCTCGCCTACGCGAGCGGCTCCCCCACGCGGCTGACGCTGCTGCCGCGCGCCGGCGTCACGTGGATCGGCTCGCGCTGGATCCCGCCGGACGCGCCGCACCCCTTCGATGCCGAGCCGCCGATCGACGAGCTGCCGCCGATCGCGGCGCGCCCGTCGACGATCGTCGCGCTGCGAGACGTGCAGCCCAGCGTCCAGGACCGCGGCCGCGTGCACCGCACGCGGCGCGACCTCGCTCGCGCCGCCGGCTCGAAGCGCAGCGGCCTGCAGCACGTCACCGTCGCGCGAGGCCGGCGCTCCTCGGTGCGCCACTGCCACTCGCACGAGCACGAGCTGTTCGTCGTGCTCGAGGGCTCTGGGATGCTCCTGCTCGACGACGAGCGCCACGCCGTGTCGCCGGGCTCGGTCGTCACGCGCCCCGCCGCGACAGGCGTCGCACACGCCTTTGAGGCCGGCGACGCCGGCCTCGTGCTGCTCGCCTACGGCACGCGCGAGCGTGGCGACATGTGCTGGTATCCGGACTCGCAGAAGATCGCCTTCCGTGGCCTGGGGATGATCGCCCGCGTCGCGCCGCTGGACTACTGGGACGGTGAGGAATGACGCTCGTACTCGCCGCCGAGCCGCTCGTCGCGTGCGCCGACGCGGGCGACGCGCAGTGCCGCGCCGTCCAGCGGCTGCTGCTGGCCGAGCGGGGGCCGTTCATCCTGCCGGGGCCGGTACCGGAGGAGGTCGACGCGCTGCTCTCGGCGCGCGTCGGCGCGCACGCGCGGCGCGGCTTCTTCGAGGACCTCGCGGCGCGCCGCTTCCACGTCGAGCGGCTCACCTCGCGCGACGTGCCGCAGCTCGAGCGGATCGAGCGCCAGTATTCCGAGCTCGGGCTCGGCCTTGCCGAGATGGCGATGATCGTCGTGGCAGCGCGCCTGCGCTGCACCCGCATCGTGACCTTCGACGAGCGGTCGTTTCGCCAGATCCGGCCGCTCTACGGCGACGCGTTCACGCTGCTTCCGGCCGACGGATGAGCGCGCTGCTGGAGCGCCGCCTGCTCGTCGTGACGGGCAAGGGCGGCGTCGGCAAGACGACGGTCGCCGCAGCGCTCGGCCTCGTCGCGGCGCGCGCCGGCATGCGCACGATCGTCGCCGAGGTCGCACAGCGCGGCGACGTCGCGAGCGTCTTCGAGCGGGAGGGATCTGAGCCCTTCGAGGAGGTCGATCTCGCGCCGAACCTCTTTCACATCTCGATCGATCCGCAGGACGCCCTGGAGGAGTACCTGCGCGACCAGCTTCCCTCCGGCGCCGTCGCCGAGCTGCTGATCCGCAGCCGTGTCTTCGCGATCGTCGCGGCCGCGACGCCGGGCATGCGGGAGCTGCTGACGGTCGGAAAGCTGTGGGAGCTCGCTCAGCTCGACCGGCGCACGCCGGGCGCGGGTGCCTACGACCTCGTCGTCGTCGACGCGCCCGCGACCGGCCACGGCGTCGCCGTGCTCAGCGCACCGCGCACGTTCGCGGCCGCGGCCGGTGGCGGGCCGGTCGCGCGCCAGGGCAAGATCATCGACGCGATGCTCTCCGACCCCCAGCAGGTCGCGGTCGTCGCGGTCGCCACGGCCGACGAGCTCGCCGTCACGGAGACCGGGTCGTTGCGCTCGTCGCTGAAGGAGCGCATGGGCCTGCCGCTCGAGCACGTCGTCGCGAACATGCTCGACCCCGATCGCTTCAGCGCCGCTGAGGCAACCCTGCTCGAGCCCCACGTGCGCCATCCGGCGGTGGCGCGCGCGCTGCGCGGCCACCACCGCGCGCTGCGCCAGCGCGCGCAGCTCGCGCGCCTGCGCGAGCTCACCGGCCGCGCGCCCGCGCAGCTGCCGCTGCACCCCGGCGGACCGGACCTCGAGCTGCTCGCCGACGAGCTCGAGCAGCAGCTGTGACGACCGCGCGCGGCATCGCCGAGCGGCTCGAGGACAAGCGCATCTGCATCGTCGCGGGGTCGGGCGGCGTCGGCAAGACGACCGCCTCGGCCGCGCTCGCGCTCGGCCTCGCCGCCACCGGCAAGCGCGTCGCGGTCGTCACGATCGATCCCGCGCGGCGCCTGGCGGACGCACTCGGCCTCGAGCAGCTCGGCAACGAGCCGCGGCTGGTCGACCCGGCGCTGCTCGACGCGAACGGCGTCGAGATGCGCGGCGAGCTGTGGGCGATGATGCTCGACCCCAAGGCGACGTTCGACGGGCTGATCGACAAGCTCGCGCCCGACGAGCGCACGCGCGACGACGTCCTGGGCAACCGCATCTACGCGCAGCTGTCGAGCGCGATCGCCGGCTCGCAGGAGTTCAGCGCCGTCGCGAAGCTCTACGAGCTCGATCGCGACGGGGACTACGACGCGATCGTGCTCGACACGCCGCCGTCGCGCAACGCGCTGGACTTCCTCGACGCACCCGACCGGCTGACGGACTTCTTCGAGGGACGCGCGCTGAAGCTCTTCCTCGTCCCGACCGGGATCGCTGCGCGCGTCCTGGGCGCGGGCACGAGCGTCGTGTTCGGGATCCTCAAGAAGCTCACCGGCGTCAACCTGCTCGACGACGTCTCGATCCTGTTTCGCGCGATGGGCGGGCTGATCGACGGCTTCCGCGAGCGTGCGACCGCCGTCAAGGCGCTGCTCGCCGACCCGGGCACGACGTTTCTCATCGTCGCCTCGCCCGAGCGCGAGCCGGTCGCCGAGGCGATCTTCTTCCGCCAGAAGCTGCGCGAGGCGCGGATGCCGTTCGGCGGGCTGATCGTCAACCGGGTGGCGGTCCTCGACGAGGACGAGGACGCCGACCTGATCGCGATCCGCGCTGCGCTGCGAGACGAGCTCGGCGACGCGCTCGCGACGAAGGTCGCACAGAGCGCGGCGGACCTGCAGCTGCTGGCGAGCCGCAACGCGGAGGCGATCGAGCGCCTGAAGGCGGCGTTCGACGAGCCCGAGCCGATCGTCGTCCCGCGGCTGGACGGCGAGCTGCAGGACCTCGACGGGCTGCTCGTGCTGTACGGGATGCTCACCTCATGTTGATCGAGAGCGCCTTGTTGCGCGTGCGCCGTGTCGCGCCGGTACGGGTGAACGACACGCGCAGCACGCCCGCTGTGCGCCGCGTCCGGCGCGACGCCAGCGTGCGCCGCAACGACCGCTCCGCGGTCCGCGACAGGCGCAACGTCAGCCGCAGTCTTCCGGGCGCCTTGGCGCTCTTCGTCGTATTCGCGATCCGAACGGACGTGCCCCGGATGCTCGCCTTGAGCGTCGCCGTCGCCTTGCCGGGCCCCGGCACCGTGATCATGACGCTCGCCTGACGGTTCCTGATCGTCAGGCGCTTGAGCGACCCGAACCCGAAGAACGACGACGGCCGCTTCACCACCTGCGCGTCGGACGGCGCCTGTCGCGGCGGTGGGGCCGGCGCGGCGGGGGCGGCGGGGGCGGCGGGCGCCGGCGGCCGGGCCAGCACCGCGCCCGGACCCGTGTACTTGAGGATGTACAGCCCGTAGTCGCGATCCGACGTTGCGATCAGCCGGTTGCCGGCCGCGTCGGTGAACTGCTCGACGCCCCAGAAGTTGCTGCCGTTGGTGTCGATGAACTTGCCGACCTCTTCGAGGCCGTCTGCGCGGCTGAAGCGCAGGACCCGCAACCCGCCCGAGTAGTAGGCGGCGTACGCGAGGTTCGTGCCGGGATCGGTCGCGAACTCGTGGATCGACAGATCCCCGAAGCCGACGGCGTAGCGCTCGTCCAGCGACTCGGGGATCGCAAACGCGTCGATCTCCTCGCTCGTGTTCGCGTCGTACAGGTGCGCGTAGCCCCAGCCGTCGTGCTCGGAGGCGACCTCGATCGCCAGGCCCGGCGAACCGGCCGCAGGCAGATCGGTGTCCGCCGGCGTCTCTGTCGCGGCGCCTGTGCACCGGTAGCTGCCCTCGTCGTAGACGCCGAGGATCCGCAGCCCGTCGGCGCGCCCGACGAACGCGATCGGGATCTCGACGGTGGCCGGATCGATGAGCATGTTGATCAAGGTCTCGCAGCGGCCGCCGCCCGCGCCCCAGCTGTTGTTGACGATCACGCCCATCTCATAGCCCGCCGCCTCGATCGCGTCGGCCTTCTCCTGAAACGAGCACGTGCCGCGTTCTGCGACCGCGATCGTCACGCCGGCCGGTGGCGCGGGGACCGTGCCCGTGCATCCCAACCCGACGAACACGGTGTCCCCCGTGATCGCCTGCCCCGGCGCGAGCGGCTCGGCGGCGGAGAGAGCCGAGCTGAACGCGACGCCGGCGAACGGCGCCTGCGTGATCCGGCTGATCAGCCGGAACGGGGCGAAATCCTCATCCGCGGCCAGGACGAACTGATTGTCGTGCGAGTACTCCGCCTGATGGGCGTTGCCCTCCGGCGGGTCGAAGCCGGTCAGCCGGTCGGGATCGTCGAAGTCCGTGTCCGTGATGAACGTCGGTCTTGTGGGGTCGTCGACGTCGAGCTGGACGTACCCGGCGTCCCAATAGGAGACGAGCATCCGCATCTGGCCGCCGACGCGCTTGACCACCACGTCGTGGTGAAGGATCGTGTTGCCGCGCGCCGACCGATCGACGATCTCGTCGACCTCCGGCAGGCTGAACAGGTCGAGGTCGTTGATGAACTCGGGGTCGCGCGGGTCGGTGATGTCGAAGATGTCGACGTCGGAGACCTCGACGTTGTCGGAGGCGACGAGGTATGCGCGCGGTCCGTCCTGCCAGACGAAGACGCTGTGGTACGAGTTGCCGACGGGCGCCGGGCCCTGAACCTCGGAGGCGCCGGGAGAACGGTCGCCGGCAGCCTGGACGAGCGTCTTCGGATTGCTCGGGTCGGTGACGTCGTAGAGATCGAAGCCACCGCCGGTCTTGTCGGTCGGCGCGCACGGCGCCGCGACATTCGAGCCGTAGGTCTCGTCGTTGACCGCGAGCAGATCGCCCTTGAACTGCGGCGTGTCGACCGAGATGACGTGCGCGCCCTCGCCGTGGTAGAAGGGAGCCAGGGCCGGGATGAACGCGACCTGCTTCGGGGACGCGGGGTCGCGGACGTCGACGACGAACGTGCCGCCGCCCTGACACGTCGCGTTGTCCCACGAGTTGAGGTACGCGAAGCCCTTGTGGACGGCGACGTCTGCGACCTGGCCCTCGACGACCGGCTGCCCCGTCGCCGGATGGATCAGGTTGAGCTTGCCCACGACCTCGACGTTCTCCTGGGCCCGCGGCAGGTGACCCAACAGCGATCCGTGCTGCCCCGGTCCGAAGCCGAACGCCGATTTCAGCGCGGGTCGCTTCGGGTTGTCGGAGACCGCGTTTGAACGAGAGGCGTCACGGGCGGTCTTCGAGAGCGCGAACGCCGCCGGTGCCAGGGCCGCGCTCGCGGCGCACGCCAAGCCGAGCGTCACAAGCGCGCCGAGGCGACGCGATACGGGCGCGACGGAGCGCGGGACCGGCCGCGCGAAGACGAAGAACGACACAGCATACGCAACCCCTGATCGCACGATGTACCCCCACCTCGTTGCCAGATCGTTGGGCGCGTCCGACGGGTTGTCCCCTGCACCGGCGTACAGCGCTCGCTGCGCGCAGCATACGTTCCCGCGGCAGCCGCGACAAACGCAGTCGCCGCAGCGCCGGTGGCGTCGTCGCGGGCGCTGCGCTCTGCTCAGGCGGTCTGGCGCTCGCCCTCGGCCGCGTCGCGCAGGCGCTGAATCGCCTGGCGGATGATGCGCGAGATCTGCATCTGGCTGACGCCGATCGCCGCACCGATGTCGGCCTGCGTCATGTCGTTCTCGAAGCGCATGCGCAGCACCTCGCGCTCGCGGCCGCTGACGGCCTCGAGCAGCGCGTCGAGCGTGGCGCGGTCCTCGGCACGATCGAAGCCGTCCTCCTGCACGCCGACGGAGTCGGCGAGCGTCGCGGCGTCCTCGCCCGTTCTCCCGCTGGGGGCCTCGAGGGACACCGCGCGATAGGCGCCGCCGGCCTGCAGCGCCTCGAGCACCTCTTCCTCCGTCGCGTCGACGGCGCTCGCGATCTCCTTCACGGACGGCGACCGGCGCAGCTCCTCGGACAGCCCCGCGACCGCGCGATCGACGCGCATCGACATCTCCTGCAGCCCGCGCGGAACGCGCACCGCCCACGTACGATCGCGGAAGTAGCGCTTGATCTCACCGAGGATCGTCGGCACCGCGTAGGACGAGAAGGCGATCTCACGCGCGGGCTCGAAGCGGTCGATCGCCTTGACGAGCCCGAGCGAGGCGACCTGGAGCAGGTCGTCGAACGGCTCTCCCGAGCGCTGGTAGCGCAGGGCAAGCGAGCGCGCCAGGGGCATGAAGCGCGCTGTCAGCTCCTCGCGTGCTCGTAGATCTCCGCCGCGCGTCCGCGTGAACAACTCCCGTTCGGGGCGCTGACGCGCTCGCACGTCGAGCTGCGGTCGTGCGTCACCGGCGCGCGGTGCGACTTCACATATGGCCACGTTCGTCCCTTCCGGGCCGCCTGCAAGACCCCGAGAGCACGGGACAGTGGCAGCCAACCGCTCTTTGGCTCGCTCTACCCGCCGTTCGCCGGGCGTAACAGCATCCACGAGCGCGGCGCGTCAGGCGGCGGCGCCGGACTCGGCCAGCAGCCGATCGGCGAGCGAGCGCAGGTCGGAGTCGAGGTGGCCGCAGAGCACGTCGCGCAGCAGCGCGCGCAGATGGCCGGCGATCTCGGCGAGCAGCTTTTCGACGCCGCCGTCGATCGGCGCCAGGCCGGCGACGATCGTCCGTTCCATCGACACCGCGTGCGCGACGCGCTCGGTGACCGCCAGGCGCTGCTCGGGCGTCGCGCAGAGCGCCGCCAGACGGCCTGCGAGGCGACCGCTCTGCGGGCCTTCGGGTTCCAGCAGCGCGCGCAGGCCGAGCAGGTGGTCGGTCAGCGCCTCGAAAGCGCTCGAGCGCTCGCAGCCCAGCTCGTATCGACGCAGCGCCCACGCGAGCTCGCCGGCGCGCGGCGTACGGCGCGAGATCAGGTTGCAGAACGCGCGCAGCTCGTCCTCGGCCTCCTCCGCGATCGTGATGACGCCGTTGGCGCGCCCGCCCGTGCCGATGTCGCCGATCGACCACGGTCCGGCGCCCGTGCGCTCCCACGCGACCGGGCCAAGGGCGACGCGGACCGGGTCGTACAGGCGCAGCGCCGTCAGCAGGCGGCGAAAGCGGGCCGCCGCCGCGCTGAGCGGCGCGGCCGCGCCAGGTTCGTTCGTCGACGTCAGGCAGGCGAGCACGCACGGCTCGTCGGCGCCACCGCCCGGCCAGAGCGCCGCGGCGGGTGCGTCCTGCATCTCCTCGCCGCGGATCAGCGACAGGCCCTGGCCGAGCGGCAGCTCGGGCGAGACGAGCCGCAGCCCGAACAGCGGCGCGACGACGACCGCCTGAGCGCGCCCGTCGAGCAGCGCGTCCTCGAGCTCGCGGTAGGCGCGGTCGAAGCGTTCGGGCGTGATCACGAACTCGGTCGCCTCGCGGAAGACGCGGCTGACGAAGACGCCCAGCGCGAGGTCGGCGCGCTCGCGCGGGTCGACCGGCACGCGCGGCTCGGCCTGCGCGCGCAGGTAGTCGCCGACGCCGTCGAGCGCCGCCAGCGCGCGCGCCGCGCTGGGATAGGACGGCAGCCGCTCGAGCACGCCGAGGCGGTCGCGGATGAACGTCTCCGTCAGCGGGCGGTAGCAGTACAGCGGCGTGTCGCGCCGCGCGCCGCGCGACTCGACGATCTCGAACGGGACCTCCGCGCCGTCGGCGGTCTCCTCGGAGAGCTGCCACGCGCACTCGTCGGCGAAGGCGCTGAGGGCGACGTGCAGCGGGCGGTGGCGCATGGTGAGAGGCGTTCGCCCCGCGCGGCCGCGGTCCTGCTCGCTGCAATCGTTGCTGCGCTGCTTCCTAGTCCGACTCCGGCGGCTCGTCGATCAGGCGGCCGCGCAGGATGACCTCGTGGCTTGTGACGACGAGCCCGAGGCGCTGCCCGATGCCGACGATCGCGCGCTCGAGCTCGGCGTCGTCGAACGGCACGACGTCGCCGCTGGGGTCGAGCACGATGTGGTGGTGGTGCTCGCCTGACGGGTCGACCGGCTCGTAGCGCGCGAGGCCGTCGGAGTCAAAGCGGCGCACGAGCCCGAGCTCGTGCAACGTCTCCAGCGCGCGGTAGACGGTGGCGGTCGAGCCGGCGCTTCCCTGCTCGCGCAGCTGGTCGGCGATCTCCTGCGCGGTCAGCAGGCAGCTCTGTCGGCCGAGCAGCTCGACGACGGCGGTCCGGCCCGCGCTCGCGCGCAGCCCCGCCGCGCGCAGGACGTCGCTCGAGTGCTGCATCCAGCGCCTCTGAGCAGCGGTGTTCATCGCGCGCATCCTGTCAGGCGGCGTGCCCGCGCACGTCGCCGGGTAGCATCGCTGCCCGATGCCGGCGCCCGACGTCACGGTGACGCGGGACGCCTCGCACACGAACAACGACCGGCGGTCGGCGTCCCTCGATGGCCTGCGCGGATTGGCCGCGCTGTCCATATTCGTCTTCCACGGCTGGCTGTACACGATGCCCGCGCCGGATGCGGGCGATCGGTCGTCGGTCGGGGACTACGCCGTGCACGAGCTGCGCCTGGGCCTCGTCGCGTTCTTCGTGCTGTCGGGCTTCCTGCTCTCCCGCCCATGGTTTGCGGCTGCACTCGAGGAGCGCCGTCCGCCCAGCCTGCGCCGCTACCTGCGCGCCCGCGCGGCGCGCATCCTGCCCGCCTACTACGCAGCCCTCGCGGGCTCGATCGTCCTGCTGTGGGGGCTGCGCGGCACGCCCGGGCTGCGGCTGCCGCCGTCCGACGAGCTGCCGCTGTTCGTCGTCTTCGGCCAGAACTTCTCGGCGGCGAGCGTGATGAAGCTCAACCCGCCGATGTGGTCGCTCGCGGTCGAGGTGATGTTCTACGCGCTGCTGCCGCTGATCGGCTGGCTGGCGCTGCGCCTGCCGCCGACGCGCCGGATGCAGGCGCTCGCGCCGCTCGCGCTGCTCGCGCTCGGTCTCGTCTACAACTGGTCGATCGCCGGGCACGGCCTCGGCCTGACGTTCTCCAAGACGCTTGCGGCGATGCTGCCGTACTTCGCGGTCGGGATGCTCGCCGCGCTCGCGCTGCACGGCCGGACGATCGACATGCGCGCCAAGCGCAGCCTGATCGCCGCGGGTCTCGCGCTCGTGGCGGCGGATGCGGTCGCGAAGGCCGGCGCGCCCGCGACCGGGACCGACGTCGGTGAAGCCTTCGTGGTCCTGCGCGACCTGCCGTCGGCCGCCGGGTTCGCGCTGATCGTCGCGGCGCTCGCCGCCGCGCCGCGCAGCCGGATCGTCGGCGGCCGGCTGCTCGCGGGCATGGGCGTGATCTCCTACGGGTTCTACCTGTGGCACGTACCCGTGCTGATGATCCTGCGCGGCTACGGGCTGCTGCCGCTGGACCCGGTGACCGGCACGCTGGTCGCGCTCGTCCCGTCGCTGGCGATCTCCGCGCTGAGCTGGTTTGCGCTCGAGCGCCCCGTCCTGCAGTGGACGGCGCGGCGCGACAGGCGCGCCCGGGCCGCGGAGCTAGGCCGCCGCGGCGCCGACCGCCCCGCCCGCGGGCGCGAGGTCGCCACAGTCCGCGCCTAGCCAGGTCGTGCCGTACGTGCGCATGCCGTCGATGATCGGCAGCAGCGCGCGGCCCTTCTCCGTCAGCTGGTACTCGACGCGCGGCGGGACCTCCGCGTAGGTCTCGCGCTCGATGATGCCCTCCTCCTCGAGCGCGCGCAGGCGCAGCGAGAGCGTGCGCGGGCTGATGCCCTGCAGCGAGCGCTCGAGCTCGCAGAAGCGCGAGTGCCCCTCGGAGAGGTCGCGGATGAGCAGCAGCGTCCACTTGCCGCAAACGATCTCGGCCGTCTTGCAGACCGGGCAGGTGTCGTTCATGAGCGATACTTTACCGACTGAAGCAATGCGGCTGGACGGCGCTTGCGTCGCCGTTCGACCCCCGCTCTGCGCGGTCGTCGAATGCGGCCCTCGCACGGCTGCGTTCACGAGCGACTGACGCGCGCCGCTGCGACCGACAGCCTACGCCGCGCGCTTGGCCTCCGCACTGGCCACGTCGCTCATCGTCGTGCCGCGCCGTCCGTCGGCCGCCAGCAGCAGCTTGAAGTCGTGCGGGCTCGTCGCGGCGAGCAGTGCCTGGTCGACGTCGACGCGCCCGGCCTTGACGTGGTCGAAGAGCGCCTGGTCGAACGTCTGCATGCCGTAGTAGGCGCCTTCGCCGACGACCTCCGTCAGGCGGCCGGTCTGCAGCGGGTCCATGATCATGTCGCGCACGCGGCCGGTCATCCGCATGATCTCGCAGGTCGCGACGCGACCGCCGTCCGTCGAGCGCACGAGGCGCTGGGAGATGACGCCCTTCAGCGTGCCGGCGAGCATCGCGCGCACCTGCTGGTGCATGTGGGGCGGGAAGAAGTCGATGATCCGGTTGACGGTCTCGGCGGCGTCGACCGTGTGGACGGTCGACAGCACGAGGTGGCCGGTCTCGGCCGCGCTCAGCGCGGTGTGGACCGTCTCCTCGTCGCGCATCTCGCCGATCAGGATGACGTCGGGGTCCTGGCGCAGGACGCGGCGCAGGGCGCGCTTGAAGGACAGCGTGTCCTGGCCGACCTCGCGCTGGTTGATGATCGACTTCTTGTCGACGTGCAGGAACTCGATCGGGTCCTCGATCGTGACGATGTGCTTGGACATCCGCGTGTTGATGTGGTCGATGATCGCGGCGAGCGTCGTCGACTTGCCCGAGCCCGTCGTGCCGGTCAGCAGGATGATCCCCCGCTCCTCCTCGGCGAGCTCGGAGATGACGGGCGGCAGGTCGAGCTCGGAGACCGTGCGGATCGAGTGCGGGATCGCACGGCAGACGAGGCTCAGCGTGCCGCGCTGGCGAAAGGCGTTGACGCGAAAGCGCGCGATGCCCGCGATCGAGTAGGAGAAGTCCACCTCGTGCTCGCTCGAGAGCTCCTCGAGCTTGACGGGATCGTTCAACATCGCGCGCACCGCCGCCTCCGTGTCCTCGGGCGTCAGCGGCGCGGCCGCCTCGATCGGGCGCATCTCGCCGTCGACGCGCATCAGCGGCGGAACGTTGACCTTGAGATGGAGGTCGGAGCCTCCGAGCTGCACGAGCGTGCAGAGAGCGTTGTCGACGTCGAACACGTGCTGCGCATCGGCCGCGCGCGCTGTCGTTGCCAGCGGCGGGCGCTCGCGTTGGACGAATGGCCGGACGCGCAGGCTGCGTTCTGCCGTTCTGAGACGATGCTTCCGGCCCTCGTCCTAGTCCCACTCGGGCGCCCACGAGGGGTCGGCCGTGCGGTGCCCGCGCTCGAGGCCCGCGATCCGCCCGCGCTCGTCGTCGGCGAGCTCGAAGTCGAAGATGTCGATGTTGGCCGCGAGGCGGTCGCGCGAGGAGGCCTTCGGGATCGCGGCGACGTTCGGCTGGTCCAGCAGCCAGCGCAGCACGACCTGCGCGGGGGTCTTGCCATGCGCCTCGCCGATCTCGGCGAGGATCGGGTCGCGCAGCGCTGCGCCTCGCGCGAGCGGCGAGTAGGCGGTGACGACGAGGTCGCGCTCGCGTGCGAGCGCGAGCACCTGCGGCTGGCCGAGGTACGGGTGGTACTCGACCTGGTCGCAGATCAGCGGCGCGTGATCGAGCGCCTCGCGCAGAAGCGCGCTGGGGAAGTTGGAGACCCCGAGGTGACGCACGCGACCGGCCTGCTGCGCCTCGGCCATCGCGCCGATCGTCTCGGCGATCGGGACGCGCGGATCGGGCCAGTGCACGAGCAGCAGGTCGACGTACTCCGTGCGCAGCTCGCGCAGCGACGCTTCAAGCTGGTCATGCACGCCGATCGCGCTGAGCCCGGCGTACCAGAGCTTCGTCGTGAGGAAGACCTCGTCGCGGTTGCGGCCCGAGTCGTGCAGGCCCTGGCCGACCTGGGCCTCGTTGCCGTAGGCGCGGGCGGTGTCGATGTGGTCGTAGCCGAGCTCGAGCGCGTCGCGCACGACGACGACGCAGTCGTTCCCGCTGAGCTGCCACGTCCCGAGCCCGAGCTTCGGGATCGTGACGCCCTGCACGGTGAGGCTCCTGTCGGCGGTGGCTTCGCGCGGCATCCTCCGGGGATTGCCCATTGCCGGGGCTTGCGGAAACGCGCGGCTGGGAGACCGATCTGCGCGCGCACCCGCGCGAGGGCCTGGGCGACTTGCGCATGTCAGGCATGCAGAACGCGACCAGGCCCACAACGAGCGACGGGGGCCTCGAAGGGCCCCCGTCGCGTCGTGCTCGGGCGCGGTCGCCGCTCTAGGCGACGTCGCGGAGCTTCTGGGCCTCCGCGAGGGACTGCAGCTTCTTCAGCGACTGGTTCTCGATCTGGCGGATGCGCTCGCGCGTGACGTTGAACGTGCGGCCGACCTCGTCGAGCGTGCGCGGGTGCTCGCCGCCGAGGCCGTAGCGCAGCTCGAGCACCCGGCGCTCGCGGTAGGAGAGGTTCTCCAGCGCCTCGCGCAGCGCCTCCTTGGTGAGGATCTCCGCGGCGCGCTCGTACGGGGACTCCGCGCGCTCGTCGGCGATGAACTGGCCGAACTCGGACTCCTCCTCGTCGCCGACCGGCTTCTCCAGCGAGACCGGCGCCTGCGCCGAGCGCTTGATCGAGTCGACCTCCTCGGGATCGATTCCCGTGACCTCGGCGATCTCCTCCGGCGTCGGCTCGCGGCCCAGCTCGGTGACGAGCTTGCGCTCGGCGCGACCGATCTTGTTGAGCTTCTCGACGACGTGCACCGGGATGCGGATCGTGCGCGCCTTGTCGGCGAGCGCGCGGGCGATCGCCTGGCGGATCCACCAGGTCGCGTAGGTCGAGAACTTGAAGCCCTTGCGATAGTCGAACTTCTCCGCCGCGCGGACGAGGCCGAGCGTGCCCTCCTGGATGAGGTCCAGGAACGGCAACCCCTGGTTGCGGTAGTTCTTGGCGATCGAGACGACCAGGCGCAGGTTCGATTCGACCATCTTCTGCTTTGCGTCGAGATCGCCGCGCTCGATGCGCTTGGCGAGGTCGACCTCCTCCTGCGCCGTCAGCAGCCGCACCTTGCCGATGTCCTTCAGGAACAGCTGAAGCGAGTCGGTCGTCATGTCCGGCTTGAGGTCGATCGCCGCCTTCTTGCGCGCACGGCGCTTGTCGGGCGCGCGCTCGACCGCGTTGGCTGCCTGGACCGCCGGATCGATCTCCTCGACGAGCTCGATCTCCGACCGCTCCAGGTAGCCGTGCAGCTCCTCGATGTCGGATTCGTCGAGATCGATCTCCGCGACGGCGCCGGCGATCTCGGCGTACGTGAGTACGCCCGTCAGCTGACCCTTCGCCACGAGACCCTTGATCTCTTCGAGTTCCTGCAGTTCGGCTACGGACATTGCATTCGCTTTCGCATCGTGCTTGGGACCCGTATCAGTCCCACCCAGCGTTCGTATGGGGGGCCGGGGAGGCTTCCCGGAGCAGCTATCGCAACGCCAACTGTAGCGTGCGTCGCCGGGGCAGTTCTTCAAGAGTCAACGACTTCTTCGAGATCTGCTAGCGCGCCGTCTGCGTTGTTTGACGCTCTGCGACGGGAGCGCGCAGAGCGCGTGACATCATGCGCAGGTGGCCGAACGACAGGACTCCGAGCGCGAAGTGCTGACGAGCCTGCCGCGGTCGCGGCCCGTACGCCGCAGCGCGAAGCGTGACGACCGGGCCGACGCGAAGAACGGCGCCGGCGCGTCAGATCGGCGAGCGGCGGCGAAGCCGGCCGCGCCGACCGCGACCGCGACCGCGGCCGCCGAGCGAGGCACGGCGCCCAGGCGCAAGGTTCCCGCCGGCGGCTACGCGGCGCCCCCGAGGTCGCGCGCCGACCAGTCACCGGGCTGCGCCACCGCAGACCTGCTGAGCACGACGATCCAGGCCGCCGCCGAGCTCGCCCAGATCGGTCTGACGGTCGGCCGCCAGACGCTGCGGTCGATGCTCGACCGGCTGCCGAAGCTCTGACCCGCCCGGACGTCAACGCGCGGATAAACGGTGTAACCTGGGCGCCTGCCGAGTCTCCGCGCGGCCTGCGTGCGGAGAGCGGGGGAACCATTGCGATCCGCAGGACGGTGGATCGCCGGGGCGAATCGGCCTTCTGTCTGGCCGTAGCGCTTGGAAAGCGCGAGCCCGTCAGCTCACCCCGTAGGCCGCCACCAACAATCAGATATGCCGGGGTTCTCACGCGATCGCGCGATCTTCGTCGCCGTGCTGTGCACGGTGCTCGCGGCCTGCGCGGATGGTGCCCGCGCGGCTCCCGATACCGGTGGCACTCGGATGCCCGACGTCATCCCGACGACGACGGGCGGCGCCGGCTACGGCGACCCCGCCACGCAGTCGCTCGTCGTGCGGCCGATCGCCGTCATCGGGACACACGTCGTCGCGCGCGGGACGATGCCGGGCCGCGCCCGGCGCGTCGTGATCCTGCAGCGCCTGGACAAGCGCCGCGGCTGGCGCAACGTCGCACGAGCACGGGTGCGCTCGACCGCGCGCTTCGAGGTGCGCTGGCGCGCGGACCGCAGCGGGCGGATCCGGCTGCGCGCGATCCTCGCGCGCCAGCGGCGCACAGCCGCCGCCCAGCCCCCGCCGATCGCGACGGTCAGCGTCTACCGCCCGGCCCTGGCGACCTTCTACGGCCCCGGCTTCTTCGGGCAGCAGACCGCCTGCGGGCAGACCCTGACGCCCGAGCTGCACGGCGTCGCGCACAAGCGGCTGCCGTGCGGGACGCTCGTCGCAGTCATGTACCGCGGGCGCGAGATCGTCGTCCCGGTGATCGACCGGGGCCCGTTCAACGGCGACTACTCGTGGGATCTCGCGCAGGCGACCGCCGACGCGCTCGGCTTCAGCGGCGCGGGCGAGATCGGCTACGCGCGCGCCGACGCGCCGCCCGCGTCGTAGCGATCGGGCTCAGCCCTCGACCTGATATGTCGGCCTGATCGCGGCACGTGCGAGCGTGTTGAACGTCAGGTTGAAGCCGACGTAGGCGGGCGAGCCCTCCTTGGGGATGTCGAGCGACTCGGCGCCGACGGCGAACACCGTGTAGACGTAGCGGTGCGGAATGTCCCCGGCAGGAGGCGCAGCGCCGCCGTAGCCGAACTCGCCGTAGTCGTTGCGGACCTCGACCGCGCCCTCCGGCAGGCCGGCCGGACTCGCCCCGGTCGGAAGCTCGGTGACGTCGGCCGGGATGTTGAAGACGACCCAGTGCCAGAAGCCGCTGCCCGTCGGCGCGTCGGGATCGAAGCACGTGATCGCGAAGCTCTTGGTCTCCTCGGGGAAGCCGGACCAGCGCAGGTGCGGCGAGGTGTTCTCGCCACCGGCGCTCGGATGCGCGTGCCGCGCGGGTTGCGGTGCGCCGTCCTGCAGGTCGTCGCTCTCGACGGAGAACGACGGCGCCGCCGGCAGCAGGTCGTGCGGATCGGGTGCTGTTGCTCGTTGCAGGGACATCCCGCGACGATAACCCACCGCGGCGCAGACGCCCGGGGTACCGTGTGGGGAGATGGTGTACGTCGCCGCCGGGATCGCCGCCGTCGCCGCGCTCGCGCTGGCGTGGTTGACGGGGGTCCGGCGGCTGCTGAACGGCTCGCGGCGGATCGCGCGCGCGGTCCTCGTCAGCCCCGCGGAGCACACGACGATGGACGACCGCGGCGCCGTGCGGTCCGTCCAGGCAGCCGATCTGACGCTTGCGCCCGGGGTGCTCGAGGAGATCTGGTCGCCGACGAACCTCGAGCGGCTCGCGCGCACGTACTGGCGCTTTCTGTCGCGCTGCACGCTCGGACTGATCCGCGTGCAGTACGACGAGGACGAGCGCGCCGTCGTGCTGCTGACGCGCCCCTTCGTGCTGCTGCGCTTCCACGCGCCGCAGTACCGGATGGACGCCACGCGCGGGCTCGTGCGCTGGCGGATCGCCGGCGGTGCGCTCGTCTCGCGCGCAGGACACGAAGGCGACGGCTACCTGCAGATCGACGTCGAGCGCTGCGCGCGGACCGACCGCGACACGGCGCGCGTGCACGTCGAGGTCGAGGTCGCGAACTTCTATCCGGCGCTGGCGAGCGCGATCGCGCGCTGGTTCTACTCGGTGACGCAGTCGCGCATCCACGTGATCGTCACGCACAGCTTCCTGCGCTCGCTCGCCAAGCTCGACCTCGCCGAGTCCGTCGTCGGCCGCTACGCCGCGCCCGACGACGGCGCAGCGCTGCCCGACCCGCGGGCGCACGAGCCGCGCGAGTCGAGCGCGGCCTAGACGACCGAGTCGGCCACGGCGACGAGCTCGCTCAGCGCCCACGGGCCCTGACCGGTGAGGCGCAGGTGCAGGCCCTCGTGCTCCCACGCGAGCTCCTGGACGGGACGGAACTCGGGCGCGGCCTCGGCGAGCGAGGCGTTGCGGTAGGCATAGCGCCCCGCGGCCGTCGGCTCGGGCAGGCCGCGCTCGGGCGGCGGCTCGAGCCCGGCGTAGAGCGTCAGGCGGCCAGGCGACTGAGGCCGCGAGACGTCGAGGTTCCACTCGACCTGGACGGCGCCCGGGCCGCATGCGACGACCTCGACCCAGCGCGTCAGCGGCAGCGCCGCCGACGGCAGCGGGACGCGGCGCCCGAGATGCTCGTCCGCCGCAGCGATTCCATCCAGGGCCTCGCGCTCCATGCGGCGATCGTACGCGCCGGGATGACCGAGTCGGCCGCGTCGCGTCGCGTCGCATCGATGCGGCCACTGCTCGTGCTGCTCGCCGTGATCGCCCTTGCGGTCGTCGAGTGGGCGGCCGACTAGCCCTCGTGCTCGAGCGCGTAGCGCGCGAACAGCTCTCCCGCGTACTCGCAGAGCGAGAGCAGCGACAGCGCGACGGGCGCGCCCAGCAGGGCGTCGTCCATGATCGACAGCGCGCCGGCGCCGGCGGCGATCTGCGGGAACGTCGTCAGAAAGAGCTCGTCGATCAGCCCGGCCGCGACGAGCGAGGCGTTGAGGTGCGGGCCGCCCTCGCAGAGGATCGAGCGCACGCGGGTCTCCTTGCGCAGCTGCGCAAGCGCCGCCGCCAGATCCACTCCCCGCGGGAAGCGCAGGTACTGCACGTCGGCGCCGACGCCGTCGATCGAATGCTCCGCCGCGGTCACGATGACGACGCGCGAGTCGGGATCCTGCAGCAGCGGCAGGTCGGCCGCCAGATCGAGCGAGCCGCTGACGACGATCGCCAGCGGGTCGGGCTGCAGGCCGGCGAGACGGCGCTGCTCGCGGCGCTCGGCGTCGCGCACCATCCGTCCGTAGCGCTCGACGCGCAGCGTCCCGGCGCCCACCATGATCGCGTCGACGCGCGTTCGCAGGGCGTGGAAGAGCTGGCGGTCGGCGACGCTCGAGATCGGCGCCGTGCGCCCGTCGACGCTCGCGCGGCCGTCGGTCGTGTGGACCATGTTCACGGCGACGTGCGGGCGCTGCGCGGTCGCCAGGTCCCACGGCCGAAGCTCGGCGACGAGCTCGTCGGCGGTCAGCTCGGCGGCGTATGGCAGCAGCAGCCGCAGCGCGACGGGCGGCTCGTTGCGCGCCGGCCCGCTCACGTCGCCGGGTGACCGGGCTCGATGACGGCCTTGACCTCTTGGAAGTAGATGTTCTGCTCGCCCTCCTCGTAGTGCACCTCGAACGGCTCGAGCCAGAAGCCGACATGGTCGCCGAGGTCGTGGCGCGCGAGGATCTCGCCGGCAAACCAGCTCGGGCAGCGGTCGAGGATCGGCAGCCCACGCGGCCCGGGATGCCACTCGCAGCGCTCGAACTTGTCGATCTCGTCACCGGTCTCGCCGCCGAAGAGCTTGGCGAGCGCCAGCTGGGAGCGCGGCACGAGGTGCACCGCAAGCGCCTCCGCGCGCAGGGCGAAGCGGTAGGTGCGGTTCTCGCGCGACAGGCATGCGAGGAAGCGCGCCGGATCGAAGCTGCACTGCGTCGCGAAGCCGATGACGCAACCCTCGCGCCGTCCGCCGTCCGAAGCGGTGACGATGAACAACGGGTAGTCGAGCGATCCGGCGAGCTTCAGGAAGGTGGCGCCGGCATCGGTCATCGCGTAGCAAGCTACCCGGTGTGGCCTGCGTGAAGACAGCGGGTAGCTTGAGGGCCCATGACACGACGGCTCATCGGCGTGGACGTCGGCGGCACCAAGATCGCTGTGGCACTGCTGGATGGAACGACGCTGCGCGAGCCGGTGCTCCAGCCGACGGATACGAGCAGCGCCGAGGCACTCGTCGCGCAGATCGTCGCGGCCATCCGAGCGGCCGGCGACGTCGCCGCCGTCGGCGTCGCGATCCCATCCGTCGTCGACTGGGAGACAGGCCGGATCCGCTACTCCGTCAACATCCCGCTGCAGGACGTCGCGCTGCGCGAGGTGCTGCGCGAGCAGCTCGGCGTGCCCGTGTTCGTCGACAACGACGCGACGTGCGCCGCGCTCGCCGAGGCCTACGACGACGACGGATCGCTCGTCGCCCGCCACCTCGTGATGTTCACGGTCGGCACCGGCGTCGGCGGCGGGATCGTGATCGGCGGGCGCGTCTATCGCGGCGCGACCGGCGCAGCCGCCGAGATCGGGCACACCGTCGTCGGCGCCGATCTGCGCCGCGCCCCGTTCGCGCACGCCGACGACTTCCCGCAGCCCGGTTCGCTCGAGTCGCTTGCCTCGGGCACTGCCCTGAACGAGATCGCCGGCGAGTACGGCGTCCCGCCCGGCCGCGTGATCGACGCGGCGCGCGACGGCGACGCCGGCGCGATCGCGGCGCTCGAGCTGCTCGGCCGCCGCCTGGGGATCGGCATCGCCAACGCGATCAACGCCTTCGACCCGGATCTCGTCGTCGTCGGCGGCGGCGTCTCGGCGGCCGGCGAGCAGCTGCTCGAGCCGGCGCGCGCGGAGGCGGCGCGCTACCGGCTCAAGGGCGTCGGCACGCGCACCGAGATCCGGCGTGCGCGCTACGGGCCGCTGGCCGGCGTGCGCGGCGCGGCGCTGCTGGCCGGCCAGGAGCTCGAGTCCGAGCGCATCGAGGCGGCGCGCGCGGCGCAGGTTGCGACGTGAGGATCGCCGTCGGCATCGATCACGCCGGCGCGCCGCTGCGCGAGACCGTCATGCAGGCGGTCAGGGACGCCGGCCACGAGCCCGTCGACCTCGGCGAGCACGACGACTATCCGGACACCGCGCTGGAGATGGGGCGCGCGATCGCGGCCGGCGCGGCAGGCCGTGGAATCCTCGTCTGCGGATCCGGCGCAGGGGTCTCTGTCGCAGCCAACAAGCTTGCGGGTATCCGCGCGAGCGTGTGCCACGATCACTACACGGCCGGCCAGAGCGTCGGCCACGACGACTGCAACGTCCTGTGCCTCGGCGCGCGGGTCATCGGGCCCGCGATCGCGGCCGAGTTGACGGCGGCCTTCTGCGCAGCGCAGTTCAGCGGCGAGGAGCGCCATGTCCGCCGCCTCGGAAAGGTCTTTCAGATGGAACGTGACGGGATGGAGGCAAGCTGGTGAGCCAAGCGGTGAACATCAATCCGCGCCTGTCGGCGCTGGCAGCCACCGGGACGAGCCCGTGGCTGGACCAGGTCCGGCGGTCGCTGACGCAGTGCGGCGAGCTGCGCCGGATGGTCGAGGAGGACAGCCTGCGCGGCGTGACGTCCAACCCGGCGATCTTCGAGAAGGCGATCCTCGGCTCGACGGACTACGACGAGCAGATCGAGGAGCTGGCCCGTGGCGGCGCGCTCGCCCGCGCGATCTACCAGGAGCTCGCGATCCAGGACGTGCAGGAGGCCGCCGACGTGCTGCGCTCGGTCTTCGACGACCTCGACGGCGACGACGGCTACGTCTCGCTGGAGGTCGATCCCGACCTGGCGTTCGACAGCGACCGCACGATCGCGCAGGCGCGCGAGTACTGGTCGCGCGTCGACCGGCCCAACGCGATGATCAAGATCCCCGGCACGAGCGAGGGCCTGCCCGCGATCGAGCAGGCGATCTACGAGGGCATCAACGTCAACGTGACGCTGCTGTTCTCCGTCGAGGCGTACGCGACCGTCGCCGAGGCCTACATCAAGGGGCTGGAGCGCCGCCACGCCGAGGGCAAGGACCTCGACGTGCGCTCCGTCGCGTCGTTCTTCGTCTCGCGCGTCGACTCCGAGGTCGACAACCGTCTCGAGGCGATCGGCCGCACCGACCTGCAGGGCCGGGCCGCCGTCGCCAACGCACGCGCCGCCTACAGGCGCTTCGAGGAGATCTTCCACGGCGAGCGCTTCGCGGAGCTGCTCGCGGCGGGCGCGCACGTCCAGCGCCCGCTGTGGGCGTCGACGGGCGTCAAGAACCCGGCGTACTCGGAGACGAAGTACGTCGAGGAGCTCGTCGGCCCGCAGACCGTCAACACGATGCCGATGCAGACGCTGCTGGCCTGCGCGGAGCGCCTGCACGTGAGCGGTGAGACCGTGCGCGAGGACCCGGCGCCGGTGCTCGACGCGCTCAGCGAGGCCGGCGTCGACATGGACGACGTGACCGACAAGCTGCTGCGCGCCGGCATCGACGCCTTCGTCACGCCGATGGAGAAGCTGCTGGCCGGCATCGAGGCCAAGCGCGAGGCGATCTTCACCGGCCGCCCGGAGACGATCGACTCCTCGCTGCCCGACGAGCTCGAGCCGATGATCGCCGAGCTCGTCGCGCGCGCCGAGCAGGAGCGCGTCGCGCGCCGCATCTGGTCGAAGGACGACACGCTGTGGGGCGAGGCCGGCCAGGCCGAGGTCTGCGATCGGCTCGGCTGGCTGAATGCGCACGAGACCTACGGCGAGCAGATCGACGACCTCGAGGCGTTCGCGCGCGATGCCGCCGAGGCGGGCTACACCGACACGCTGCTGCTCGGGATGGGCGGCTCGAGCCTGGCGCCCGAGGTGCTGCGGCGCTCGTTCGGCGACGCGCTGCACGGACGCCTGCGCCTGCACGTGCTCGACTCGACCGATCCCGGCGCAGTGCTCGCGCAGCAGCGGGCGGTCGACCTCGAGCGGACGCTGTTCGTCGTGTCGACGAAGTCCGGCGGCACGATCGAGACGATCTCGCTGTTCGAGCACTTCTGGTCGCTGCGACCGCACGGCGAGCAGTACGTCGCGATCACCGACCCCGGCTCGTCGCTGCAGGCGCTCGCCGCCGAGCGCGGATTCCGGCGGACGTTCCTCAACGACTCGAACGTCGGCGGGCGCTACAGCGCGCTGACCTACTTCGGGCTCGTGCCGGCGGCCCTGATGGGGATCGACCTCGACGCGCTCGTGGAGGGCGCCGGCGTCGCTGCCGAGGCGTGCTCCGTCGGCTCGACGTCGGAGGGCAACAGCGGGCTGTGGCTCGGCGTCTCGCTCGCCGCGCTCGCGATGCAGGGACGCGACAAGCTGACGTTCGTCGTCGACGACCCGATCGCCTCGTTCGGGCTGTGGGTCGAGCAGCTCGTCGCCGAGTCGCTCGGCAAGCACGGCAAGGGCGCGCTGCCGGTGACCGACGAGCCGGTCGGCGCGCCGGACGTCTACGGCGAGGATCGCGTGTTCTGCTATCTGCGCGGGATGGAGGCGCCCGACGAGGCGCTCGACGAGCAGGTCAAGGCGCTCGCGGACGCAGGCCAGCCGACCGTCACGCTGTCGGCCGGAGGTCCCGGCGACCTCGGGCGGATCTTCTTCTTCGCCGAGTTCGCGACCGCGGTCGCCGGCTGGGCGCTGGGCATCAACCCGTTCGACCAGCCCGACGTCCAGGCGGCGAAGGACACGACCGGCAGGATCCTCGGCGAGATCGAGTCCGGCGGCGCCCTGCACGAGCCCGAGGACGCAGACGACGAGACGCTGCGCACGCTGATCGGCGAGGCGGGGCCGGGCGACTACGTCGCGCTGCTGGGGTTCATGGCGCCCGGCGAGGAGGTCGACGCGGCGGTCGCCGAGCTGCGCGTCGTGATCCGCGACGCGACCAAGGCGACGACGACGTTCGGCTACGGCCCGCGCTACCTGCACTCGACCGGGCAGCTGCACAAGGGCGGTCCGGACAACGGGCGATTCCTCGTGCTCGTCCATGACGGCGCCGAGGACGTCGAGATCCCGGGCCAGCCGTTCTCCTTCCGCGTGCTGAAGAACGCGCAGGCGCTCGGCGACCTCGAGACGCTGCGCAGCCGCAGAAGAACGGTCGAGAAGCTACGGCTCAGCCCCACCCACGCCGACGCGGCCGCCGCGCTGCGCGATCTGACGGGTCGCATCGCGGGCCTGCTGGGCGCGGGCTGAGCGCCGGCGATCGGCCGCTCCGGCGCGCGGCCGCGCGAGCGCGACGTCCTGGAACTGCTCGCGAAGGGACGTTCGAACAGCGAGATCGCGAACGACCTCGTCGTCAGCCAGGCCACGACGAAGACGCACGTGCGAAACGTCCTCGCCAAGCTCGAGCTGCGCGACCGCGTCCAAGCGGTCGTCTTCGCGTACGAGTCCGGCCTGCTGCAAGCGGGGGCGGACTGATCCGTCCCGCGCCAGAGCATCGGCGGCGACGGCGCCGCCTGCACGATTCGTGGCGCACCAGGCGGGGGTAGACACGGCCGTAGGTCGACACACCCTCGGCTACCTCAATCGGACGGCAGCGTCGCAAGCGCCCACGACCGCGGAGACAACCTGTGACCCAGATCGGATTTGTCGGGCTCGGCCGAATGGGCGGGAACATGGTCGCCCGCATCAAGCGCGACTCCGAGCACGACGTGGTCGCCTACGACCGCGACGCGGCGACGGTCAAGCGCGTCGCGGACGAGACCGGCGCCCGTGGCGTGCGCTCGCTCGCCGATCTCGTCGAGAAGCTCGACGCGCCCCGGATGGTGTGGATCATGGTTCCCGCCGGCAAGCCGACGCAGGACACGGTCGACGAGCTCGCGCCACTGCTCGAGCAGGGCGACATCATCGTCGACGGCGGCAACTCGAAGTGGACCGAGGATCGCGTCCGCGCGGCGACCCTGCGCAAGCAGGGGCTGGGCTACGTCGACGTCGGCGTCAGCGGCGGCGTCTGGGGCCTCGAGGTCGGCTACTGCATGATGGTCGGCGGTCCGGAGCCGGCCGTGAAGAAGCTCGCGCCGGTCCTCGACGTGCTCGCGCCGCCCACGAGCGAGGCCAGCCGCGGCGCGCTCGGCGACCGCGGCTGGGCGCACTTCGGGCCGAGCGGCGCGGGGCACTACGTGAAGATGGTCCACAACGGCGTCGAGTACGGGCTGATGCAGGCCTATGCGGAGGGCTTCGATCTCTTCGACAAGTCCGACTTCGACCTCGACAACGCGAAGATCGCGCACCTGTGGAACCAGGGCTCCGTCGTGCGCTCGTGGTTGTGCGAGCTGGCCGCGCGCGCCTTCGAGCTGGAGGGCGACAAGCTCGCCGGGCTGAGCGGCTACACCGGCGACTCCGGCGAGGGCCGCTGGACGATCGAGGACGCGATCGCCAAGGACGTGCCGACGCCCGTGATCACGGCGTCGCTGCACGCGCGGTTCTACTCGCGCGGCAACGGCGACTTCACGCATCGCATGCTGGCGGCGCTGCGCGCGCAGTTCGGCGGGCACGCGACGAAGAAGAGCGCCGACGGGTGAGCTCGCGTTGCATCGCGCGGCGCGGTTTGCGTGCTCAGCCGGTACGTCGATCCGGCGCAGCCGTCCGCGTACCGCTCGAGCACCCGCGAACGCCACGGCGCTCGATTCCCCTTCCCTCATCGATGCCGTTGACGACCGCAGGCGGGACCGCGGCCGCACAGCGAAGCCACGCGCCCGCACACTCGACCCGATGACCACCACCACCGCAGGACAGACCACGGGCCCGGAGGACAATCCCCTCGTCGAGGGGCTCGAGCGCCTCCCCGTCCACCCCACCGCGCTCGTCATCTTCGGCGCGACGGGCGACCTTGCGCGGCGAAAGCTGCTCCCCGCGCTGTACAACCTGGCCCACGAGGGGGCGCTGCCCGAGCGCTTCGGGCTCGTCGGCAGCGCCCGCTCGGAGATGACCGACGACGCGTTCAAGCAGATGGCGATCCAGTCCGTGCGCGAGTTCTCGCGCCGGGCGCCCGACGAGAAGGTGCTCGCCAAGCTGTTCGCCGACACGCGCTACGTGATCGGCTCGTTCGACGACCACGAGGTCTACGAGGGCCTGACCGACGCCCTCGACGAGCTTGACAAGACCGCCGGCCTTTCGCTCAACCGCTGCTTCTACCTGTCGACCGCGCCGAGGTTCTTTCCCGTGATCGTCGACTGCCTGGGCCGGCACGACCTCGCCGACCGCGAGCACGCCGAGGTGCGGGTGATCATCGAGAAGCCGTTCGGGCGCTCGCTGGAGGAGGCGCGCAAGCTCAACGCGCGCGTGCTGTCGGTCTTCGACGAGCTGCAGGTCTTCCGGATCGACCATTACCTCGGCAAGGAGACCGTCCAGAACGTCCTGGCGCTGCGCTTCGCGAACAACATGTTCGAGCCGCTGTGGAACCGCAACTACATCGACCACGTGCAGATCACGGCCTCCGAGGACATCGGGATCGGCTCGCGCGCGGGCTACTACGACTCCGCTGGCGCGCTGCGCGACCTCGTCCAGAACCACATGCTCCAACTGGTGTCGCTGCTGTGCATGGAGCCGCCGGTCGCATTCGAGGCCGACGCCGTGCGCGACGAGAAGGCCAAGGTCCTGCGCGCGATCAGCGCGCCGCGTCCGGAGGAGGTCGCGCAGATGGCGGTGCGCGCGCAGTACGCCGCCGGGACCGTCGCCGGTGCGGACGTGCCGGGCTACCACGAGGAGGAGGGCGTCCCCGAGGACTCGCAGACCGAGACGTTCGCCGCGCTGCGCCTGGAGGTCCACAACTGGCGCTGGGCCGGCGTTCCGATGTACCTGCGCACGGGCAAGCGCCTGGCGCGCAAGGTCACCGAGATCGCCGTGACGCTCAAGCCCGTGCCGCACGTGGCGTTCCAGGCGCCGCAGATGTCGACCGGCGTGCGGCCCAACGTGCTCGTCCTGACGATGCAGCCCAACGAGGGAGTGTCGCTGTCGATCGGCGCGAAGATCCCCGGCAGCCGGATGGCGATCCGCACCGTGAACATGGAGTTCCTCTACGGCACGGCGTTTCTGTCGCAGTCGCCCGAGGCCTACGAACGGCTGATCATCGACGCGATGCGCGGTGACGCGACGCTCTTCACGCGCAACGACGAGGTCGAGGCGCAGTGGCGCATCTGCGATCCGATCCTCAAGACGTGGGAGACGATGCCCTGGCCGCTGCCGGAGTACCCGGCCGGTTCGCAGGGACCCGCGGAGGCCAGGAACCTGCTGATCGGCGATTCGCGCTGGCGGATGATTTGAGCACGACCGACGCCGTCTGGAGTGAGCAGGACACGACGCCGAGCGCGATCGAGGCGGCGCTGCGGCGGCTTGTCGTCGAATGCCACGCGGCGACCGAGCAGTGCGTCCCGGCGCGCACGCTCAACCTCGTCTGCGTCGTCGACCGCGAGTGGAGCGGCGAGATCGCCAACCGCCTGCGCCGCGTCGGGCGCTACCACGCCTCGCGCACCGTCGTCTGCGCCGTCGAGCCGCACCGCAGGACGATCGACGCGCAGGCCACGATCTCCGTCGGGGGCGACACCCGTGCCGGCGAGTTCGCCGCGATGCGCGAGCTCGTCGTCGTGCGCGTCGGCGAGCACCACCTGCACGACCTCGACACGATCGTCGACCCGCTCGTCGTGACCGACCTGCGCACCGCGGTCTGGTCGCCGCACGGCCATCCCGAGGCCGTCGACGCGCTGACCACCGGCCGCGCCGGCGGCACGCCGATCGCCCAGGTCGTGCTGACCGACGCCGTCGACGAGCCCGAGGTCGGGGCGGCGCTCGCGCGCGCCTGCGAGCTCGCCGAGCGCAGCGAGGTGGTCGACCTCGCGTGGTTGCGCTGCACCCCGTGGCGCGAGCGGCTTGCCGCCGCCTACGACCCGCCGGCACGGCGCAGTGAGCTGCACACGCTCTCGAAGGTCTCCGTTCGCTATCGCCGCGACTCGCTCGTGTCGGGGCTGCTGCTCGTCGGCTGGCTGTGCTCGCGCCTGCGCTGGCGACCGGATCAGCTCACGCGCCACGGCGAGCTGCTGCGCGGTCGCGCACGCGCTCGCCGCGGCGAGGTCGAGCTGCGCCTGGAGCCCGTCGACGAGATGAGCACTCCAGGCCTGGCGGGCGTCGAGACGCGCTCGGACCGCGGCACGATGCTCGCGCTCGAGCGCGGCGAGGGCGGACTGACCGCGCGCCGCCGAGAGCCCGCCAAGCGTCGCGGCGACGACGTCTTCGAGCACGTCTGGACGGTGCTCGGCGCGTCGCGCGGGGAGCCCGGGATCCTCGGCGAGGGCATCCGCCATGCGCTGATGGTCGACCCGACGTTCAAGCCGGCGCTGATGGCGGCGCGCAGGCTGCTCGGACAGCGGCAGTGAGCGACGGCACGCGCGTGCGCGTGTTCCCCGACGCCGAGGGCGTCGCGCGACACGCGGCCGATGCGGTCGCCGCGCGGATCGCCGACGCGCGGCGCGACGGGCGCGAGCTGCACACCGCACTCGCCGGCGGGTCGACGCCGCGCCGCGCGTACGAGCTGCTGGCCGAGATCGAGGGCTCGTGGAAGCACGTGCACCTGTGGCTCGGCGACGAGCGCTGCGTGCCCGAGGACGACCCGCAATCCAACGCGCGGATGGTGCGCGAGTCGCTGCTGACGGCCGGCCGCGCTGGCGCGCCGACGCTGCACAGCGTCCCCTCGCCAGAGGTCCCGGAGGACGCGGCCTGGCTCTACGGCCTCGAGGTCCGCGAGCGCGTGCCGGACGCGGTCTTCGACATCGTGCTGCTCGGCATGGGTCCTGACGGACACACCTGCTCGCTGTTTCCGGGGCATCCGGTGCTCGGGGTCTCGCAGGCGTTGGTGGCGCCGGTGCGCGAGTCGCCGAAGCCGCCGCCCGAGCGCGTGACGCTGACGCTGCCGGTGGTCCGCCGGGCGCGCTTCACGCTGCTGCTCACGAGCGGCGAGGAGAAGCGCGAGCCGCTCGCCCGGGCGCTCGCGGGCGATACGTCGATCCCGCTGGCGCTGCTCGGCGACGGACTCGACGAGGTCGCCTGCGACCTCGCCGCCTCGCCCGCCGGCTGACCGCCACGGACGCGCCGGCGAATGCCGGAAGTCCGCCCGACCGTCTCTTCGCGCGCGCGGGCGCTGCAGCAACGCTTGCGTTTCCCGCGCGACGGCGTGAGATGATCGCGCGGCCGGAGCAGGACGATGGTCAGCACCCTCGAAGACAGTCCAGACATCACCGCGCGCCAGCGCGTCACGTTCCCGGACCTCGTGCGGATCCACTTCCGCTGGCATCAGGCGGTGCGCGACGGCTCGGACGCAACCGATGCCGAGCAGGCACGCCTGAGCCGCGACTGGCACGAGGCGCTGTGCCGCTTCGAGGACGAGCACGGCGAGCTGATCAGCGCCTACTGGTGCGCTGACGTCGAGAGCGCGGTCGCGCTGACGGCGGGCCGGCCGAACACCGGCTGGCTGCGACGCCTGCTCTCCGTCTCGCCGAGGTTCCATCGCGTCAGCGACTGGGCGACCAAGGACGAGCCCGACATCGCGCGCGCTGCACGATTGCGACGAGCTCGCGGTCCACGCGAGCGAGGTGCTGCGGGGGCGCAGTCGGCGCATCACGATCCAGCTCGTGATGACGTCGGCGTGTCATCTGCTGAGCCTCGTCGACGCGCGCGGCGAGAACCCGCCGCAGGCGCACAAGGCGGCGGTCGCCGCCGAGCGGCGCGCGCTCGCCGGGCTGCGCCACAACTACCGCGAGGCCGCCAACGGCGACGCGCAGCTCGTCTACTTCGGCGGCATGTCGATCGGAATCGCCCTGCTGGCGCTGCTCTACATCTCGGCCAACAGCGTGCTGCAGGGCGCGGGGGTCGAGCAGCGCTCGATCATCGGCTGCCTCGTGGCGGGCGCGCTCGGCGGCGTCGTCAGCGTCATCGCACGGATCAACAGCGGAACGTTCGCGCTGGACTTCGACGTCGCGCGCGGCTACACGCTGTTCCTCGGCGCCTTGCGGCCGGTGATCGGCTCGATCTTCGGGCTGCTCGCGTACTTCATGCTGACGAGCGGGTTCGTGGAGGTCTTCAAGCTCCCAGCCGAGGGCACGATCGAGCGCTTCTACTTTCTCTGCGTGATCGGCTTCGCGGCCGGCTTCAGCGAGCGCTGGGCGCAGGACACGCTGACGGGCGGGCTGACCGGACGCGGCCGCGGCAAGCACGAAGCGGCAGTCAAGCCGGCGAAGACCGACGCGCGCCGCGCGCAGTCGCCGGCGACAGCGAGCTCGCCGCTGACTGATCGCTCGCACTCGCTGCGTCCGCCGGCGCGCCGTAGCCGCACACATCTGCGAACTTCGCCATCGTGCTGATGTTGCGAATGCGCTGGAAGCCGATAATGCACTATCGGCGAGGCGAGCAGCAAACCCATCTCCATCGAGGAGGCCTATGAGCGCATCGAGCAGATCGCGCGCGAGGTCGTCGCGGCGAACGCGTCGCGGATCGACGCCGAGGCGCTGTGGCCGGAGGAGGGCCTGCGGGCATTGCAGCAAGCGGGCGTCGGGGGACTGGTCGTCCCAGTCGAGAAGGGCGGGCTGGGCCATGGGTTGCTGGCGCTCGCGCAGGCCTGCGAGACGCTTGGGAAGGAGTGCGCGTCGACTGCGATCTGCTTCGGGATGCATTGCGTGGCGTCGGCCGTCATCGCCGCGAAGTCGACGCCGGAGCAGGATGAGCGCTACCTGCGGCCGATCGGCGCCGGCGAGCACTTCACGACGCTGGCGCTCAGCGAGGCCGGAAGCGGCTCGCAGTTTTACTTCCCGCAAGCACGGCTCCAGGAGCGCGACGATCGGACGTACGCGGTCACGGGCGAGAAGACGTTCGTGACGAACGGGGGGCATGCCGATTCGTACGTGATCTCGACCGGGGTGCCGGGTGCGGCGCGGGGCGAGTTCTCGTGCGTGACCGTCGACGCCGACGCAGCGAACCTGAGATGGGGGGCGGCGTGGCGGGGCTTCGGGATGCGCGGCAATGCGTCGCGCTCACTCGAGCTGCGTGAGACCGAGATCCCGCGGGCGAATCTGCTCGGAAGCCACGGCGATGAGCTGTGGTACGTCTTCAACGTCATCGCGCCGTACTTCCTGGCGGCGATGGCGGGGACCTATCTCGGCGTCGCGGACGCTGCGTTCAGCGAGGCGCGGTTGCATCTCAGGCGGCGCACGTACGCGGCGACCGGCCGCTCGCTGGCGGGCGAGGCCGTCGTCCAGCACAGGCTCGGACGGCTGTGGGCGCGGCTTGAGTCCGCGCGCCGACTCACTTACTACGCCGCGATGCAGGGCGACAGCGGCGGAGCCGACGCGCTGCCTGCGATCCTCTCGTCCAAGGCCGAGGTGGCAGAGGCAGCCGTCGACGTCGTAAACGAGGCGATGACGCTGTCGGGCGGGATCGCCTACGCGGAGAACGCAAAGCTGCAGCGCCACCTGCGAGATGCCCGCGCCGCGCACGTCATGGCGCCGCCGACCGACATCCTGCGAACCTGGACCGGCCGCGTCCTGCTGGACCTTCCGCTGTTGTCGGATTGACGAACGATGAGGGTCCTCCTCGTCGCACTCGACAGCGCTGCCAGTCGGCTCGTCGAGCGCGGGGCGAAGCTCGCCGGTGCCGTCCGGATCACCGCTGTCAGCGAGGACGACGCGATCAGCGCGGCGATCGCCGGCGAGCCTCCCGCCGCAGCCGTGCTCTCCGACGCCGCGGCCGAGCCGATCCGACTGGCGCAATCGCTGGCGGCGATCGACCGCGAGACGTCGATCACGATCCTGTGCGCACCGGAGCGTCAGGATGAGCTGCGCCAGTCGCTGCTGTTCACGCCGCTCATCACGCGCGAGACCCGCTGTCGCTCGAGCGACGACCTCGAGCAGCTCGGGGTGGATCTGGTCGAGGCGGCGCAGGCGGCAATTCGCCGGCGCGAGCATCACGCGAGCATTGCCGCGGCCAGCGCACGGCTCGCCACCGAAACCGAGATACCAAGGCTGCGGCGTGAGGCGCTCGGGCGGCTCGTCGAGGCGGCACCGATCGGGATCCTGACAGTGAACTCGGCACATGCCGTGGCGGGCTGGAACGCCTATGCCGCCGAGATCATCGGCGCCCGCGAGCCGGAGGTCGTCGGCCGGCCCGTCGATGACCTCTTCGAGCCCGCCGAACGCGATCGTCTGGCGATGCTGCTGCAGCATCCGGCGCCGCCGGATCCGCAAGGCCCCCCGGTGCTGTTTCGCCGCCTGCGCCGCGGCGTCGAGCAGTTTGTCGAAGTGCTCGCGGGACCGACGCTCGCGCAAGACGGTCAACGTGGAACGCTGCTTGTCCTCAGCGACGTGACCGGCCGTATCCGCGCCGAGCGTGCGCAGCGCCGCGCCGAGCAGGCACAGACCTTTCTCGCCGAGACCGGAGCGCTGCTCGACGCATCGCTTGATCCCGTCCAGACCCTGCAGCGGATCGCGTCGCTTGCGGTCCCCGCGCGCGCCGAGCTGTGCGTGATCGACATGCTCACAGAAGACGAGACGATCGCGGGGGTCGCGTTCGCCGCGATCGACCCCGAAGTCGCGCAGGCGGTCAAGGACATCCGTCAGCGCTATCCCGTCGATCCGCGCGGAGCGCATCCCGTCGCACGCGTGCTGCGCACGGGCAGCGCCGAGGTGCTCGAGGAGATGACCGACGCGACGTACCGGCGCGTCGCCCAGAGCGAAGAGCACCTCGCGCTGATGCGCCGCCTTCACTACCACTCGGCACTCGTCGCGCCGCTGACCGCGCGCGGCAGAAGGTACGGCGTGATCTCGCTGCTGTATCTCGATCCCGCGCGCAGGTACTCCCCCGACGATCTGCAGATCCTGCAGGACGTCGCCCGGCGCGCTGCGCTCGCGCTCGACAACGCCCGCCTGTACGCACGCGAGCACCAGATCGCCGAAACGCTGCAACGCAGCCTGCTCCCATGGCGGCTGCCGGACGTGCCCGGCGTCACGCTCGCAGCGCACTACGAGCCCGGCGACGGCGACGTCGGCGGCGACTGGTATGACGTCATCCCGCTGCCCGACGGACGCCTCGGTTGCGTCGTCGGCGACATCGTCGGGCGTGGGATCAACGCTGCCGCTGCGATGGGGCAGCTGCGCAACGCCGTCCGCGTCTATGCGCTCGAGCGCCAGTCAGCCGACGACGTGGTCAGCGCCGTCGACGGGCTCTCGCAGTCCTTGGAGATCGGCACGATGGCGACGCTGACGTATCTGATCCTCGATCGCGCGCACGACAGCATCGAGATCTGCAGCGCGGGCCATCCGCCGCCGCTCGTGATCGCGCCCGACGGAAGCACCTCCTACCTGATGAGTGGACGCTCGCCGCCGGTCGGGATCGGGCACGCGCACGCGCATGTCGCCGCGACCGAGCCCTTCCCGGCGGGCTCGCTGCTTCTGATCTACACAGACGGGCTGATCGAACGACGGGGATCGACGATCGACGAGGGGCTCGCACGCCTCGAGGCGGCGACGACCGCGGCCGCTCCAGGACGCGACCCGGCAGCGATCGCGCGCGATGTGCTCAGCGCACTGCGCCCGCAAGCCAAGACCGACGACGTCGCGCTGCTCGTGATTCGCGCCGACGCGGTCGGTGAAGCCGGATCGACGCGCAAGCCGCATCCCAGGAACACGTAGAGGCCGATCGGGCTCCTGGCGCCAGGGGCGGGGGGCCTTGCGCTACCCTCCGTCGTCTGCGTCTGGTATCCGGCGCGACGAGGGTGATCATCGACGGGGACGTCGTCCTGACGAGACGCGGTAGGGGCCTGCACCAGAAGTGCCGAGAGGATGATGGATGACCGACCACCTCTTTGATCAGCCCGCGCCCTCAAGAGCCGCGCAGCTGATGGAGCTCGGCGCTCTGAGCATGACGTCCGAGCGCAACGGCAGCGTGCACACGGTCTGTCTGTTCGGCGAGCTTGACATCGCCAACGCGGATCGCGTCGAGGCCGAGCTCAAGCGCATCGAGGCCGGCGACGCCCGGAGAATCGTGTTGGATCTCTCCGGCCTGACGTTCCTCGACTCGACCGGCGTCCATCTGCTCGTGCGCGCCGCCGCTCGCTCCCGCGCAGACTCAGACCGCCTGACGCTGCTGCGCGGATCGCCTGCAGTGCAGCGCCTGCTCGAGATCTGCGGCGTCGACGAAGTCCTGCCCTTCGCCGACTGACCGTCCCGGCTCGGCGTCGGGCTCGGCGCGGGCCGATCGGCAGGGTCGCCGCAACTTCGACGTAGGTCATCGGCTGTCGGCGGGTACCCGGCGGCGCATGGCCCAACAGCACGAGCATCCGACCCACGCCGAGCCGGCGCCGCCGTTCCCCGAGCAGGAGCAGCAGCCGCCGGGACGGGAAGCAGACATGCAGCCGCTCGCCGATCACGGCGAGGACAGCTACGTCGGGCACGGCCGGCTCACCGACAGGGTCGCGCTCATCACCGGCGCCGACTCGGGGATCGGTCGCGCAGTGGCGATCGCCTTTGCGCGCGAGGGCGCGGACGTCCTGTGCTCCTACTGGAACGAGGACGAGGACGCCGCCGAGACGAAGCGGCTCGTCGAGGACGCGGGCCGGCGCTGCATCACCGTTGCAGGCGACATCGGCGACCGCGAGCACTCGCTGGCGCTCGTCGAGCGCGCGCACGAGGAGCTCGGCCGGCTTGACGTGCTCGTCAACAACGCCGCCTTCCAGATGGTCTACGACTCGTTCCTCGACATCCCCCCGGACGAGCTCGAGTTCGTCTTTCGGACGAACATCCTGGCGATGTTCCACCTCTGTCAGGCGGCGGTGCCGAAGATGCGGCCCGGCTCGACGATCGTCAACACGACGTCGATCCAGGCAGCGCAGCCGAGCCCGCAACTGCTGCACTACGCGGCGACGAAGGGCGCGATCAGCACCTTCACGAAGGGGCTGGCGCAGGAGCTCGCCGAGCGCGGCATCCGCGTCAACGCCGTCGCACCGGGCCCGATCTGGACGCCGCTGGTGATGATGAGCTTCCCAGCCGAGAAGAACGCGCAGTTCGGGGGCGACACTCCGCTCGGGCGTCCCGGTCAGCCCGGCGAGCTCGCGCCGTTGTACGTGTTCCTGGCCAGCGAGGATTCGCGCTACATCAGCGGCGAGGTCATCGGCGCGACCGGCGGCAAGCCCCTGCACTGAGCAGCGGCGGACGCAGATCGAGGAGGCGTTCTCGGCGCGGCGACCTCGTCGGCTCGCCGCAGACCGGCCGCGTGCGCCGTCGGTCGATGCGACGATGCGCGCGTGACGACGATCGAGGAGGCCCGTGAGCAGTGGTCGCCCGAGGGGGTCTACCTCAACACCGCAAGCTACGGGCTGCCGCCGCGCGACGGCTTCGATTCGATGCAGGCAGCGCTGGCCGACTGGCGCGCCGGGCGCACGAGCTGGGAGCACTGGGGCGAGTCCACCGAGGCCGCCCGCGCGTCGTTCGGGCAGATGGTCGGCGTGCCGGCGACGCGCGTCGCGGTCGGTGCCACGGTCTCGGGCTTCGTCGGGCTCGTGGCCGCCTCGGTGCCTGACGGCTCGCACGTGATCGTGCCCGAGGAGGAGTTCACCTCGACGCTGTTTCCGTTCCTCGTCCAGCAGCAGGCGCGCGCTGTCACCGTCACGACGGTGCCGGCGGCGCGGCTCGCCGAGGCGATCGGCGCAGACACCGACATCGTCGCGTTCAGCGCCGTGCAGATGAGCACCGGCGAGGTCGCCGACGTCGACGCGATCGTCGCGTCGGCGCGCCATCACGACGCGCGGACACTGCTCGACGCGACGCAGGCCTGCGGCTGGATGCCGATCGACGCGACGCGCTTCGGCGCCGTCGTCTGCGCGGGCTACAAGTGGCTGACGCTGCCGCGAGGGACCGCGTTCATGGCCGTCGACGAGGCGTTCCAGGAGGCGGTCGTCCCGCACAGCGCCGGCTGGTACGCGGGCGCCGACGTGCACCGCAGCTACTTCGGTCCGCCGCTGCGCCTGGCGACCGATGCGCGCCGCTTCGACACCTCCCCCGCCTGGTTTTCGTGGGTGGGCGCGCAACCGGCACTGGCGCTGCTCAACCGAATCGGGATCGACGCCGTACACGCACATGATGTGGCCCTCGCCAACCGCTTCCGGGCCGGCCTGGGCATGCGGCCGTCGAGCTCGGCGATCGTGTCGGTGGCCCGCGAGGGCGCGGCCGAGCGCCTGGAGCGCGCTGGGATCGTCGTCGCGCTGCGCGGCGGGCGGCTGCGCGCGTCATGGCATCTCTACAACAGCGAGGCAGACGTCGACGCGGCGCTCGACGCGCTCGCGAGATAGTGCCTCGCCGCGCGCCCTCGCGCCAAGACAGCGGCCGGCGATTCCCCGACAGGGCGCGGGGTAGGGTCAAGCTCCGATGGCGGTCGCGGCCCACGCAGCCCTCGCTGACGCGCTGCAGCACACCCGCGACCGCACGCTTGCCCTCGTCGCGCCGTTCTCGTATTCCGAGCTCGAGCACGTGCAGCACCCGCTGATGAGCCCGCTGGCATGGGACCTCGGGCACATCGCGGCCTACGAGGATCTCTGGCTCGTGCACCGCCACGGAGGCGGCGAGCCGGTGCGCGGCGATCTCGCCGATCTGTACGACGCGTTTGAGACGCCGCGCGCGGTGCGCGGCGAGATCCCCTTCCTGCGCGGACACGACGTCTTCGACTACCTCGGGGCGGTGCGCGAACGTGCGCTGGACGTGCTCCACGACGCCGGTCCCGCTGACGGCACGCTGTTCGAGATCGTCATCCGCCACGAGGCGCAGCACAACGAGACGATGCGCCAGACGCTGTTTCTCGCCGGCCTGACCGGCGGGCGCCCGCGCGCAGCGCCGCGCGACGCCGACGCCGCCGAGGGCTGGATCGACATCCCAGCAGATCGTTTCAGCATCGGCGCGCGCGCCGGGGTCTTCGCGTACGACAACGAGCGTCCGCGCCACGTCGTCGAGGTGCCCGCCTTCCGGATCGCGCGCCGGCCGGTGACGAACGCCTCCTGGGCGCACTTCTGCGAGGGCGGCGGCTACGAGCGGCGCGAGTGGTGGTCTGACGAGGGCTGGGCGTGGAAGCAGGAGTACGACATCGTGCACCCGGAGGGCTGGACGGCAGACGGGCGTCCGCGCGATGACGCCGACCGGCCCGTCCTGCACGTCTCCTGGTTCGAGGCCGACGCCTTCGCCCGAGCGCACGGCGCGCGTCTCCCCACCGAAGCGGAGTGGGAGAAGGCGGCGACCTGGAGCCAGGAGCCGATCGCACAGATCGGCGAGGCCTTCGAGTGGACGTCCAGCTGCTTCGCGGGGTACCCGGGCTTCATCGCGCACCCGTACCGCGAATACTCCGAGGTCTTCTTCGGCGAGCGCTATCGCGTCCTGCGCGGTTCGTCCTGGGCGACGGAGCCGCGCGCGCGTTCGCTCACCTTCCGCAACTGGGATCTCCCACAGCGCCGGCAGATCTTCGCCGGTGTGCGACTGGCAAAGGACGTGAGCTGATGGAGCCGACCCTCGAGGGTGGCGTCGAGGTGCACACCTATCTGGGCCCGAACGACGAGCGCACGCTCGCCGACGACGTCCTCGACGGGCTCACCCGACCGCTCAAGGAACTGCCGCCCAAGCACCTCTACGACGCGCGCGGCTCGGCGCTGTTCGACGCGATCTGCGAGCTGCCCGAGTACTACCAGACGCGCACCGAGCGGCTGATCCTGCAGACGCACGCCGACGACGTCGTCGCGCGCACCGGCGCGGTCGAGCTCGTCGAGCTCGGCTCGGGCTCGGCGACGAAGACGCGCGTGCTGCTCGACGCGATGTCCCGCGCCGCGACGCTGCAGCGCTACGTGCCCGTCGACGTCAGCGCGACGACGGTGCACGCCGTCGCCGAGCTCTTCGGCGGCGAGTACGAGGGCCTCTCGGTGTACGGCGTCGTCGGCGACTTCGAGCGCCATCTCGGGCATCTGCCTGCGCCCGTCGGCCCGCGCATCGTGCCGTTTCTGGGCGGCACGATCGGCAACTTCCCGGCCGGCAGCCGGCGGCGGCTTCTGCGCTCGCTGGCCAAGGTGCTCGCTCCCGACGGGCACCTGCTGCTCGGCACCGATCTCGTCAAGGACCCGGCCATCATCGAGGCCGCGTACAACGACAGCGCCGGCGTCACCGCGCAGTTCAACCTCAACGTGCTGCATGTGCTCAACCGCGAGCTCGGCGCGGACTTCGACGTGCCGGCGTTCGAGCACGTCGCGTTCTACGACCGCACGCAGGAGTGGATCGAGATGCGCCTGCGGGCGACCGCTCCCCAGCACGTGCGCATCGAGGCGCTCGACCTCGACATCGAGTTCGCCAACCGCGAGGAGATGCGCACCGAGATCAGCGCGAAGTTCACCCACGAGCGCCTGCGCGCCGATCTCGCCGCCGCAGGCCTCGAGCTCGTCGAGGTGTTCACGGATCCCGACGAGCTGTTCGCGGTGTCCCTGGCGCGCCTGGTGTGAGCACGAGCGCCGGCTCCGCCAGCTGGCCTAATCGCTGACGAGCTGCGCCGCCCAGCCGTCGAACGCGCACGGGCCCTCGGCGGCGCCCGCGGCGATCATCCACTCGGTCCAGTCGTCGAGCAGCTCGAGCGTGACGGGCGTCGGCTGCGTCGTCCCGATGACGAACCACGACTCCTCGCCGTCGGAGCCGTCGTCGTCGCGGCGTGAACGGACGTCGGCGTCGTAGTCCGTCTCCGCCCGCAGGAAGTCCACGACCGCCCGCGCCTCCGGCTCGCCGGGCGCGAGGTAGATGAAGCCGAGCCGCAGCTCGCTGTCCTCGTCGACGCCGTGCTCCTGCAGCCCGGCCCAGATGTCCCGGTTCGTGCGCAGCTGCAGCTCGAGGAGCTGCTCGTACCACTCGGCCACGCGCGAAACGGTAGTCGACGCGCGCCTGCGTCCTCCGGGGTGGCGCTGACAGGCGGCCGGCGGGGGAACGCGAGCGCCGGCTGCGCGGGCGATTAGGGTTGTGCGCGCATGCGAATCGAGGGATCAGGCGCGCTCGTCGTCGGCGGCGCGTCCGGACTTGGCGAAGCTGCTGCGCGTGCCCTGCACGAGCGCGGGGCGCACGTCCTGATCGCCGACCTCGACGCCGAGCGCGGCGCCGCGCTCGCGGCGCAGCTCGGCCAGCGTGCCGCCTGCGCTGCGGCCGACGTCACGCAGCCCGAGCAGCTCGAGCAGGCGGTCACGCTCGCGGCGCAGGCGCCCGGCGGCCTGCGGATCGCAGTCCACTGCGCGGGGATCGGTCACGCCGAGCGGATCGCCCGCGGGCGGGGGCCGCACCGTCCTGAGACGTTCGAGCAGGTCGTCGCGGTCAACCTCGTCGGCACGTTTCACGCGCTGCGCCTCGCGAGCGCGTCGATGCTCGCCAACGAGCCCGACGGCGGCGGCGAGCGCGGGGTGATCGTCAACACCGCCTCGATCGCCGCCTACGACGGGCAGATCGGCCAGGTCGCCTACGCGGCGTCCAAGGGCGGCGTCGTCGCGCTGACGCTGCCGGCGGCGCGCGACCTCGCCGGCTCCGGGATCCGCGTCTGCGCGATCGCGCCGGGCCTGTTCGACACCCCGCTGCTGGCGGGCCTGCCGGCGCAGGCGCGCACGCAGCTTGCGCGATCGATCCCGTTTCCGCCGCGGCTCGGGCGGCCGGCCGAGTTCGCCCAGCTGGCCTGCCAGATCGCCGAGAACCAGATGCTCAACGGCGAGGTGATCCGCCTGGACGGCGCGCTGCGGATGGCGCCGCGCTGACGAAGGCGTCAGCGCGCGCCGATCCTCGTGTAGACGCAGCGGCTGCGCGAGCTGCGCGCCGTGCCGCCGGCGAATGGCCAGCGGGGCTAGCTCAGGCGCTCGACGAGCATCGCCTGTCCCATGCCGCCGGCGACGCACATCGACTCGATCCCGTAGCGCCCGTCGACCGCGTCGAGGCCGTTGAGCAGCGTCGTCATGATCCGCGCGCCGGTCATGCCGAACGGGTGCCCGAGCGCGATCGCGCCGCCGAACGGGTTGAGCTTGTCCTCGTCGATCCCGAGCTCGTCGCGGCAGGGGACGATCTGCGCGGCGAACGCCTCGTTGATCTCGACGATGTCGATGTCGTCGATCGACATGCCGGTCTGCTTCAGCAGCGCCTGGATCGCCGGGATCGGAGCGAGGCCCATCAGCTCCGGACGGATCGCGGCGACGGTCGACGCGATGATCCGCGCGCGCGGCTCGAGCCCGAGCGACGCGGCCTTGTGCTCGGACATGACGAGCACCGCGGCGGCGCCGTCGTTCAGCGGGCAGGCGTTGCCGGCCGTGACGGTCCCGTTCGCGGGGTCGAAGACGGGCTTCAGCGCGGCGAGCTTCTCGAGCGTCGTGTTCGGCCGCGGACCGTCGTCCTTGGTCAGCTCGCCGCCATCGGGCAGCGCGACCGGCACGATCTCCTTGTCGAAGTGGCCGGATGCCTGCGCGTCGACCGCGCGCGTCTGCGAGATCAGCGCCCACTCGTCCTGCGCCTCGCGGCTGACGTTGCAGCGCGCGGCGACCTTCTCGGCCGTCAGGCCCATCGGGATGTAGACGTCGTACGGCGAGCCGTCCGAGCCATCGAGCTGCGGGTGCTTGGCCTCGTCGGGAATGCCGGCGCCGAGCCCGGCGCGCGAGACGGCCTCGACGCCCGCCGCGATGTACTGGTCGCCCTCGCCGGCCTTGATCGCGTGGAAGGCCATCCGCAGCGTCTGCAGCGACGACGCGCAGAAGCGGTTGACGGTGCAGGCCGGGACGTGGTGGTCGATGCCGGCGACGAGCGAGGCGTTGCGGCCGATGTTGTAGGCCTGCTCGCCGACGGCGGAGGCGGCCCCCATCATCACGTCGTTGGTCTCGGCGAAGTCGACGCCGGGGTTGCGCTCGATCAGCGCGCGCAGCGGGGTTGCGGCGAGCTCGTCGGCGCGGACTCCCACGAGCGAGCCCTTGAACGCGCGGCCGATCGGTGTGCGGACGGCGTCGACGATCACTGCTTCAGGCATGTCGTGCTCCTTCGATGGTCGGTTGTGCCCCCGGCGGTCGCACTCCACGGGGCGTCTTTCACACCGGCGTCGCACTCGCCGGAGCCTTCCCGTCGTTCATTCTCGCAGATGAACGCAGCCGGCCGCCTGACGACTTGACGCGGTGTCGAGCCGTCCATCCGTCCGTCCTGCCGCCTCGCACGCGGAGACGGTGCCGGCCGCGCCGATGCCCCATCCATGGCACCGGTTCTTCCACGTCTTCTCCGCCGCGCAGGGGTCGCGTCAGCGCTCGCCCTCGCCGCCGCCGCGCCCGCCCAGGCGCTCGAGCTGCCCAAGCTCCCGCTCGTCCCGGGCCTGCCGCCGATCTCCAACGTCGTCTCGGTTCCCGGCCTGCCCAACGCACCGGCGATCGTCCAGCTTCCGAACGGCTCGCTGCCGTCCCAGCTCGGCCTGCCGGGCGGCGACCGGCTGGTCGTGCGGCGCGCCTCCGGCGGCGCGCTGCTCGGCCTCGAGGGGCCCGACCGCCTGATCGGCGGACCCGGTCCGGACCGCCTCTACGGCGCGACCGGCCCCGACCAGCTGTACGGAAACGACGGCGACGACCGGCTCGACGGCAGCTCGGGCGGCGACTTCCTCTACGGCGGCAACGGCGCCGACCAGCTGTTCGCAGGCTACGGCGCCGACGTCCTCGACGGCGGCCCCGGCAACGACATCCTGGCCGGCGACGCCGCGCCCGACAAGCTCACCGGCGGCGCGGGCGACGACCTCATCCACGGCGGGGGCGGCGCCGACACGATCGACAGCGGCGCGGGCGACGACGTCGTCTACTCCGACTCGGGATCGGACCGGATCACGGCCGGCGACGGCAACGACACGATCTACGTCAACAACGGCACTGCGGTCGGCAGCGTCGACTGCGGCGCGGGCGCCGATGCGATCGCCATCAATCCGTACCAGATGCGCGGCGGCGTCTCCAACGCCCAGGCGCTGCGTCAGGGCCGGATCCGCAACTGCGAGCGCGTCGTCGAGGCCGAGCCCGTGATCGATCCCAGCAAGGGCGTCAAGGCGATCATCGCCGACCACGGCGGCCGGCGGACCGGTGGCGTGCGCAACGACAACCTGCTCGGCGGTCGCGGCTCGGACCGCCTCGACGGCGCCGACGGCGACGACGTCATCTGGGGTGACCGCCACCTGCCGGAGGGCGGCCATCGCGCAACCGACGTGCTGATCGGCGGCGCCGGGAACGACACGATCTACGGCGGCCGCGGCTACAACAGGATCTACGGCGGCGGCGGCGACGACTACCTGCAGGGCGGCGCCTTTCGCAACGTCATCCGCGGCGAGGGCGGCGACGACGAGATCCGCATCCGCGGCAAGGGCAGCACGCAGGTCTTCGGCGGTGCGGGCAACGACATCGTCCACGCCCTGACCAACGGCCGCGGCGTCATCTACTGCGGCCCAGGCTGGGACACGGTCTTCATCGGCCACAAGCGGCCGCGGCTGCAGGGCTGCGAGAACGTCGTCAACCGCTACAAGGCGAAGCGCCGGGGAACCCTGGGCTGAGCGCGTCAGCGCGCCGCGGCGAGCGGCGGGTTCCAGAACTTGCGCGGCGGCGTCGGGTTGTAGTCGCGATGAACCGACTTTTCGCAGGCCTCGTCGCCCTGGTCGCCATTGCTGCTGTGAGCGTCACCGCCGCGGCTGGCAACGGCACCTCCAAGCCTGGGCGTCTCGCGGCGGCGTACAGCTTCGACACGACGCGAGGAATGCCAACTGAAGGCTCGGTCTCATACATCGTGGTTCGCCGCAAGCCGGGTGGCACGATTCTGCGAGCCGAACTACGTGGTCTGCTCGAGACGCGTGCCGTCGCAACGCCGCTGCGGCCCGGCCGCTACCGCATCAGCGCCTACCAGCGCCTGTGTCGCGCCAACTGCGTCGGTGCGCAATCCAGCCCACCCAGCCACGGCTGCGGACGCGACGTGCGGATTCGCTCTGGCTCGACGCTCAGCGCCCGCATCCACGTGCGCTATACCGCGGCGAATGCAGAAGATCAGCCGCACTGCCGCATCACCTTCCGGCGATAGGCGCCGCTGCTGCCCGCTGACAACGGGACCGGGAAGTCGACGCGCATCGAAGCGATCGCCCAAGCGATGGGCTACGGCGCCGAAGGCGGTGAGCTCGAGCGATCCGGTGAGGGCTTCTACGTGCTCGACGAGCTCTTGGCTGTCGCTCTCGCGCCGCGTGCAGTGGCAGAGTGCCCCGACTGCGACGGCGAGGGCTACCACTGGCCGCCCGACGACGAGGAGGCGGAAGGCGTGGCGTGCAGGCGTTGCGCCGCCAACGGCGTCATCGACCGTGAGCTGGGCCGCCATGTCGGCGCTTGCGCGGCTGGACGCCCGCGACGTGCACGAGCAGCTCGCTGGCCTGGAGCTGGCGGCGGTTGCCGAGCAGCAGATCGCCGTCGCGCTGCGGATGATCGAGCAGCTCAGCCGCGAACTGCAGGAGCTTGATCGTGAGCTCGGGCGCCTGGCACGCCGCCAGGCCGGCTGCAAGGCACTCATGCGCCACTACGGCATCGGGCCGCTCGTCGCCACGGCGTTCCTCGCCGAACCGGGCGACAGACGCCGGCTGTCGTCCTCCAAGCAGGCGGTGCGCTGCGCTGGCCTCGACGTCGCGGTGTACGAGTCCGACACGCGCCGGCGCGCCGGGCGCCTGTCGCGGCAGGGCTCGCCGGTGCTGCGCTGGGCAGCCTTTGAGGCCGCGCGATCCGCGGCCCGGCCGTCCTCCCCCGATCACCAGTACTACACCGAGCTCAAGGCGCGGCTGGGTGCGAACCGCGCCGCGTTGACGATCGCGCGCAAGCTGCTGCGCCGTGCACACCACACGCTGCGCGAGCTGGGCGACGCGGCGACCGCGCCCGCCCACTGACACCGCCCCCGGCGCGCTGCTGCCCGAACATCAGTGATCGACCGCGGCCAGCTCCCCCAGAATTCCCGTCGCCAGCGACGATCGCTGGGCGACCCTGAAAGATTGAGCGGCCGCACCGCTCACCGCGGGATCACCCCCATCAACGATCTAGTCGCCGCGCCCCGACACGGGCACGAGCACCGAGATAAGGCTGGGCTCTGGCGCGCCAGCGGGATCGACCGCGAGCTCGAGGAGGTGCACTGAGCACAAACGCGAGCTGACCATCCGAAGGGAATCCGAGGCCTTCAACGGCTCCTGCGTGCAGGCGAAAGGAGCAGTCAGGTGGTCAGGCAGCGAGCCGAGCACAACGAGGTCGTGAGCCCTGCGCGCCGACGGGCGTGATGCAGAGGCGCACGCCGTCAATGCTCGGTGGCGTCCCAGGGAGTGGGGAAACGCGGTGGGCGTAGCTTCCGCGGTGTGTGAGTGAATTTTACTTCACGCCGCAATCACCTCCTGAGCGGCAAGGGCGGTGGAAACGTCGGTGCGGGGGCTTTGGCCGCGGCGGACGCGTTCGATCTGCGCGACGGCCTGGGGGTCATGGTGATGCCGCGCCAGCCGCGGCTGGCGAGCTCCAGGACGGCCCAGATCAGCGACAGTGCCGAGGTCTCGCCCGGGAAGCGGCCGATGATCTTCGTCCGCCGGCGGACCTCCACGAACGTGCGCTCGAGCAGGTTTGTGCTCCTGGTGCGCTTGCGGTGCTCGAGTGGGAAGCGCAGATGCGCCACGAGCTGGTCGATGTTGTCGTCAATGACGCGCATCGCCGACGGGTAGGCGGTGCGGTAGTCGCCGGCCAGGGCCAGCAGTCCGGCCTTCGCCTCGGCGGCCGAGACGGCGTCGTCGAGGACCTGCCAGTAGCGGGCTTTGACTTCGCGGTGCAGTCGCTCGGGCAGCTTGGACGTGAGATTCCGCAGCGCGTGGACGGTGCAGCGCTGCTCGGCCGCGTGCTCGAACAGCTCCCTGGTGGCCTTCCAGATCCCGGCTGCGCCGTCGGCCACGATCAACGCCGGCGCTCGCATCCCGCGGGCCTTGAGATCGCGCCCGAAGTCAAGCCACGACTCGTAGCTCTCCCTGGATCCGAGTTGCAGCCCGAGCAGCACCTTCTGGCCCTCCAGCGTGATCCCCCAGGCGACCAGCACGCCCTCGGCCGGCTCGTCGGTCGGCCTGAGCTTGAGGTAGATCGCGTCGAGATAGCAATAGACGAGATCGTGCACCGAGAGGTCGCGCTGGCACCAGGCCGCGTAGCGGTCGGCGACGTCCTTGCAGACCCGCGCGACGGTCGACTTGGCGATCACCTGCTCGCCGAAGCACTCCTCTAGCGCGGCCTCGACGTCCGCACCGACAGGCCGCGCAGGAAGTTGCAGATCACCAACGCCTCCAACGCGTGCGTCCGCGCGACGCCCTTGCCGAGCACCTGCGACTCGAACCCAACGGCGGTTGCGTCACGCACGCGCGGGCGCTCGATCACCGTCGGGCCGCTCGTCGTGCGCACCGTCGAGGGCTCGGCGAACCCATTGCGGTAGATCACCTCCTCGCCGCCGCCGGCGCGCTCGTAGCGCCCGCGGCCGACGAACTCGGTCACCTCGTCCTCCAGCGCCTGCTGGAGGATCAGCCGCGCACCGAGCCGCGCGACCGCCTCGATCGGATCCTGCTCCTCGCCGATGGCGGCAAGGACATCATCAAGCTCGCGGCGCAGCCGCTCGCTGGGGACTACCTTCTTCATGCGGGCGTACCTCCATCAGCTTCGACTTGTCGGTCAAAGCGGAGGCTACGCCCGCCCTACGATTCCCCCAGCGCCTGGGACGGCACCCAATGCTCGACCGCGATTGTCAGCTCGCCAGCGGGCAAAGACCCGATGTGGCAGTGCCACTCAGGGTCGCTCGCGCCTTCATCCGCCCACTCCACGAGCGCTGCGAGAAGCTCGTGCGCCTCTGACTCGGACAGATAGACCCATACCTCTCGCAGCTGCTGGTCGGGCTGGCCCCTCGATTCGTGGCATCAAGACAGCCTTGCACGTCGTGAGATGACTTTCGCATCAAGGCAAGAGCAGCAGCGTTGACGGTCTCCGTGCCTACAGATAAAGCCATTCTCGGACGTCAGTACGAGAAGGAGGGGCCGCCGACGCGGCCCCTCCTTGGATCGTTCGATTGGTCGTGGGTTGCTACGGGGCGGGCGTGCCGGCGGGCGGGCCGCTCGGCGTGTCGCTGGGCGCGCCGGTCGGGGTGCCGCTCGGAGCGCCGGTCGGGGTGCCGGTCGGAGCACCGGTCGGGGTGCCGGTCGGTGCGCCGCCGGGCGTGCCGGCGGGCGGGCCGGTGGGGTGGTTTTCGCGCATGCCCTGGGCGTCGGTGCGGGCCTGCGTGATGATCTTCGTCACGAAGTCGCGCACGAAGGCCGGCATGCGGCTGGAGAAGCGGCTGAGGATGTCGGCGACGGAGCCGTGCTCGGAGGTGACGTTGTCATAGGCGGTCTGCAGGCCCTGCTTGCTCTCGGCGGGCATGCCGGGGCTTGCGATCAGCGCCGCCAGCGTCTTGGCGGCGTCGGTCTGTCCCTCGACGTCGACCTTCAGTGTCGCGGCGACGCGGCGCTTGCTGGTCTTCGACACGTCGCTGCTGGCGAGTGCCTTGGCCATCGCGGTGACCTCCGCGTCACGGTCCTGTGAGAGGTTGGCGATCGCCTTGGCGATGCCGGTGCGGGCCTGCTCGGGGACCTGGGCGAGCAGCTCGGTGAGGATTCCGGTTGCCTTCTCGCGTCCCCTTGTGTCGGCGAGCGCGGCTGCTGCGATCTTGCTCTCGTCGCGGCCGTCGGCCGGGCGCAGCGCCTTGGTGAGCATCTCGATGTTCTCGTCCTGCTGGGCTGCGAGCAGCTGCTGCGCGCGAGCGGCCTGGACGTGTTCGCTGGCGGTGTCGGCCTGGCGACGCGCCTTGGCGGCATCAGCCTTGGCGAGGCCCATCTCCTTGCGGCTCTTGGCGTACGCGACGCGAGCCTTGCGGTCGCTGTTCTTGCCATACAGCGCGACGGCGCGATCAAGCGCGGCGTCGGCGCGATCGGTGTGAGCACGGACCTGCTTGACGGCAGTGGCGATGCCGTCAGAACCAGTACGTGTCGGTGAGTCGGCGAGGGCGCTCGCCGGCATCGCGATGAGGGCCAGCGCGACGGACAGGCCGGCGGCGGTGTTGGTGGTGGAACGCATCTGGGTGTGCCTCCTCGGCGACTGGGCGGCCTGCCGAGCAGGCCCCTGGTTTTGCGCCCCCGCCTCACAGCGGGTTTGCCTTTGTTCGATGAGGCGTGGCCTCTGAGGGTGAGAACTCGCGCGGGACGCGCTTGTCAGCAGCTATCGCCCAGAAGTTCCTGCCAGTGTTGGCGCGGGCGCCTGAGGCACGCTTGGGGCGACGGGTGCGCTCGCGGCGGGCGGCGGGACGGTCACGCTGGGTGACGATGGGGTCGGTGTGGTCGGGGGCGCCGCTGGAGCGGCGCCGGCCTGCTGGGGCGTCGGCGTTGACGCAGGCCTTCGCGCGACAGTTGGCGCCGGCGCTGGGGATGGCTTGCGCGCGGGCGCGGTGGCAGCCGTGGAAGGCGATCGCGGTGTTCGCGACGAGGGTCTGTCACGGCGCAAGGCACCCGGACGCGTCGATGGCGCCTGTCGGACCGCACGCTGTGACGCCCGCGCGCGGTCAGCGCTGCGCTGACGAGAAGTCGCAGGGCCGCGCACTGTCGCTTCGCCGCTGTGCTCATCCGCCTGACGCTGCGCGCCCTGCGCGTCCTCGCGTGCGGCGGGCGTCACCGTCGACGGGCGCGTGCTGACCGCGTCGGCGTCCGTCACCGCGCCCGCGGCGGGTAGTGAGTGCCGCGCGTCGCGCTGAAGCTGCTGGGTGGCGGCCACGCCACCGCCGGTCAGCGTCGCGCCGACGGCGAGCACGGTGGCCGCCTTCGTGGCGATGCCCGCCGTCGCCGAGCCCTTCGCGAGCAGGCCCACCCCGGCGAGCGACTTCGCGGTCGTAACTGAGGCAGCGGTCGCCGACGCGGTCGTCGCCGCCGCTCCGGCGCCGACAGCCGCACCGCCACCGCCGTGCCCGGCGCCACCGAGCAGGCCCTGCAAGATCGATGCGCCGATGACAGCAGGTAGCGGCGGCGCGAACGCCGCCAGCGCGGCGCTGCGCTGCCCGATCGCAGCGCGAAACCCCTCGCAGCCCGAGCATGAGCGCAGGTGCGCACGGACCTTGCGCCCGCGCAACAGCCGACCGTCACGCGCCGAGACCAGCTCGCGAACCTCAGCGCACGCCATCGCGCGGCCCTCGCCGATCTCGTGCAACATCTCGCGCGCCTCGTAGACAGCCTGCCGCGCCGCGCCCTCGCCGACACCAAACGCCGCCGCGATCTGCGCGTACTCCAAGCCGCTGAGCTCGCGCATCACCAACGCGCCGCGCTGGCGGTCGGGCAGCGCCTGCAGATCCTCGACGAGCTGGCGCAGACGCTCGGACGCCAGCGCCTGCACCTCCGGGCCCCCCGCCGCCGCAACCGGCGAGTCCTCGTCCAGCTCGGTCTCGGGCCTGCGGCGGCGGACCAGCGACAGCGACTCGTTGTGCGCGATCCGAAACAGCCACGGCTTGAGCGCGATCTCGCGCGCCTCGCCATCCAGCCCGCGCAGCACCGCCGCCATCGTGTTCTGCAGCGCGTCGGCCGCATCCTCCTCGTTGCGCAAGATCGCGCGGCAGTAGCGGTAGATGGGCTGGTGGTAGCGCTTGAAGATCTCGCCAAACGCGCGCTGCTCGCCGCGCGCCGCGCGCCGCACGAGCTGCGCGTCGCTGCACAACGTCGCCGGCCGCAGCGCATCGGGCAGTGGTAGGGAAAGCTCGGACATCCACCTCAGTATCGGCAACGCCCGAACATCCCGCGAGTCAGCACCTATCGCCCAGATGATCAACCCGCGCCCCGAGGCGAATGCTTCTACGTCGACGCTGCGGCTCACCGCCACCCGCTCCGAGCGGGTGCCTGTCGTTTATGCATTCGCTGTATGGGCGGCGACTACGAAGCCCACCACTACTACGCGATGTGGCACGGCGGCTGCTACCGCTGCAGTCAATAGTTTGCGGCCGGCGCTAATGCCGCCGTCACAACGGCGAGCGGCCGGCGTACGGCCGGCCGCTCGCGCGTCGTTGGTTTGCGTGCTTTGCGATCAGCGGCCGCCACCGAAGCCCGGGATCGGCAGCCCGCTCGGGATCGGCAAGTTGCTCGGGATCGGCAGGTTGCTCGGGATCGGCAGGTTGCTGGGGATCGGCAGGCTTGAGCCGGGGCCGGCGGACGCCGGGCCGCCGCCGAAGATGCCCTGGAGGATGGCGCTGACGCGGTCGATCGCCTGCTGCACGTGGCCCTGTGCCTGCGGCGGCAGCATCGACACGATGCCCTGCAGCCGCTCCATGCCGGTGCTGATCGCCGACGTCGCCTTCGCGATCGCCTTCTCGACGTACGGCTGCGCGTCCTCCGAGATGTTGCCTGACTGCGCGGCCTCGGCGAGATCGACGACCTCGTCGGTTCCGTCGCTCGAGAGCGCGGAGATCGCGCGGGCGATACCGCGCTGCGCCTGCGCGGGCAGCTTGCCCGCCAGTTCGGTGAGCTTGCCCAGCGCGCGCTCGCGGCCGCTCACGCCGGTGCTGACCGCCTGCGCCACGTCGACCTGCACCTTGCCGTCGACCTCGTCGACGATTTCCGCGTAGGTCTCGACGTTGTCGTTGTACTGCTCGGCGACGCGTCGCTGCGCCGTCGCCTTGTTCTTCGCGCCGCGCACGCGCGCGGCGTCACGCGCGGCCTCCTTCGTCTGACGGAGGTTGCGCACCATCTCGATCGCCGCGGCGGCATCCTTGTTGGCGGCGACCAGCTTCTCGACCTTCGTCAGTGCGGCGTCGGCGCCGCGGACGTGGCTGCGCACGCTGTCGGGCGAGGGCTTGCCGTGCGCGCTCGCCGTCACCGGCACCGCGAGCGTGACGATCGCCGCGATACCGGCGGCGGTGGTCATCGGGGACTTCATGGGTGTGCCTCCTTGGCAACTGGGCGATCTCGCGGCTTCTGCGAGACCCCTGGTTTTGCGCCCCCGCCTCACAGCGGGTTTGCCTTTGTCTGAGGACCTTCTCGACCGCTACAACGCGATCGACGAGCACTTGTCAGCACCTATCCGCCGTTCGTCTGACCGCGATGTCAGGGTGACCACGTCGGACAACGATGATCCCGGACACGAACGTCTGTCCGTCCTGCCCGGCATGCTGCCGGAATGACCTCGCCCAGCAGCGGGTTGCCCGCCCGCGTAGGCGCCGTCGCCGCAGACGTCGTCGACGAGCGCCGCCGCGCAGCCGACCCACGGCTGCGCCACGCGATCAAGAGCTCGACGTCGTGGTGGGTGATCGTCCGCTACGCCAAGCGCGGCCGCACCCGAATCGTCCCGGTCGACGACGACGCGCTCGAGGCGATCGTCGCTTGGGTCAAGAGCCGTCCAGCGGCCGCTACCGAGCACCTGCTGCTGTCCCTCCCGCGCGCCGGCGCTCCAGGGCCGCTCGGCGCTCGCGACATCGCCCGGATCGTCGCCCGCCACGCCACGGCCGCCGACCTGCCCGACGACCGCCGCTCCCCGCACGTGCTGCGCCACACCTTCTGCACGCACCTCGCCGACTCGGGCGCCGACACGGCGGTGATCCGCGAGCTCCCGGACACGCCGATATCCGCACCACCACCACCGTCTACACCGCCGTCAGCCAGGCGCGACTCGTCGACGCCGTAGAGCAGCGCCAGCGACAACGCCACGGCGCTCACGAGCCGCTCACTAACGCTCCGGCGAGCCTGCCCCGGAGCGGTGCCACGTGGGCCTGCGCGACTACTGCCAAGTCACCTGCGCCCGACACGAACCAGCGAGCAACACAGAGCCCGGAATCCGCTTCAGAGAACACGACGGCGCCGCCAGCGCTGCGTCGGGGCCGCGCCCCGGTCAGCCTCTCGGGACCCTTCGCCGCGGTCCTCGATGGGTACACAGCGGCGCTGCGGTCTGCTCCGCTGTCCGAGCAGACGCGCCGCACGTACGCCTCGAAGGTCCGCCAATACCTCGCCTGGCTCGCCGACGCCGACGCCGACACCGACACCGAAGGCGACGCGCTGAACGAGCGCGACGCGCGCGACTGGGCGGTGCGCGACTACCGCAGCCACCTGCAGACGGTGCTCAAGCGCAAGCCCGCGACCGTCAACAACGCGCTCGCCGCCGTCGACGACCTCTACCTCCGCCGCGGCCTCCGAGCCGCCAACGCCGCCCGTGCCGAACTCCCCAAGACCGCTCCCAGGGCGCTCGACACGCGCGCCGCGGTGCGGTTCTTGCGCGAAGTCCAGAAGTGCCCGTCGCCGCGCGATCGCGCTCGTCCCGTTCTACGCCGGCACCAGGATCGCCGAGATCACCGGCCTCGACATCGACGACGTGCGCCTGTCCGCACGCAAGGGCATCCTGCGGATCGTCGGCAAGGGCGAGAAGGTCCGCGAGATCCCGATCCACCCGGACCTGCGCGCCGCCCTCACCGGCTGGCTGGACGAACGCTCCGACTGGCCCGGCGCCGACACACCCGCGCTGTTTCTCAACCAGCGCGGTGGCCGGCTGTCGGTCAAGGGCGCGCACGACATCATCACCGCGATCGCGACGGCCGCCGGCCTCGAGGACGAGGACGTCACCGCACACGTCCTGCGCCACACCTTCGCGACGCGGCTGGTGCGCGGCCGTACCGACCTCGTCATCGTCGCCGAACTGCTCGGCCACGCCCGCTTGGAGACCACGCGCGCGTACAGCCGGCCGACGCGGCAAGACGCCATCGACGCGCTTGAGCTCCTCACATCGACCACTGAGGCGCGGCGGGGACCATTGCCTCGCCGGCGACGTCCACGTCGAAGCTCGACGCCGCAGGCCCTCACCGAGGACTACAGGCCGGTCCGCCTCCGCGCAGCAGGGCTATTAGCCGTTTCAGGCGTATCTTGGCTGTACCCCTCGTTGGGATGAAGACCAGGTGCTCACGCGTGCCGAGCGCCACGCGCTCTCGCGCAGCACACCGCTGACACCGGCGGACTTCCGTGCGCCCCGTCGCTCGAACTCGACGGCGCGTCCAGCAGCCGCCGCGGTCCGCGCTCGCTGAGCGGTTCGGCCGCCGCTCGATGCTCAGGCAGCGATGCTCGCCAGCCGATCCGACGCGCACTCCTCGACCACGTGCGTGACGCCGCCGAGCACGGCGAGACAGGCGACGTAGCCTGCGCCCGGGCGCAGATCTGCCAGCGTCGCTCCTTCGACGTTCCCCGTCGCTTCGGACCACCCCAGAAGCCGCGGCGGCTCGCCGGGACCCGTGACGGCGACGCTCGCGAGCCCGAGGCGCAGGCCCTCGCCGGTGGCCTTCAGGAGCGACTCCTTCCGGGTCCAGTACGTCAGGAACCCCGCGGCCTGCTCGTTCGCGGGTAGCGCGCGCAGCCGGCGCGCCTCCTCGGGGCGCAGGACGTCGTCGACGAGTTCGAGCAACTGCGCGGCGTCGTCACGAGGGGACTCGACGTCGACGCCGACCGCCTTGCCGAGCGCGATCGCCACGACGACGCGATCGCCCGAGTGCGAGATCGACAGCTCGACCGCATCATCGCAGCCGATGACCCGCGGCTTGCCGTGCGCAGCTCCGCAGTCCGCGCACGTCCGATCCAGGCCGATGCGAGCGGGCGCGGTCCCGGCGTAGTCGGCGACGATCGTGCGCGCCAGCGCCGCGCCGACGACGAAGCGCTCGCGGTCGCGACGGCGCCTCAGCCTGCCGAGGCGCTCGCGCTCGGCGTTGTCGAGGAGCGACTCGAGTTCGGGACGCCAGTCGTCCGGGCGCGCCCACCACACGCGGCACTCGCCGCGCTCCAACGCGGCCCGCAGACCGATCGGATCAGGTGGTGCTCGCAACCTTCGCGGATCCTCGCGGACCGGTGCACGGAGCGCCCGCCGGAGCGTGCGCCTCGTCACGCAACGAAGCGTGCGCGTCGTCACGCAACGTATCAGGGGCCCCCCGATAGGCCTCGACTGTGGTGTTGGCCCAACCACGTTCGACCGTTTTCACACCGATCAGCCCACCACCTCCCCCGACACCAAGACCCCACAGGAGCTGCAGATGAACTCGAGAGGCCGACACACGGTAGCGCCGAAGCGCCATTCGCGTTCGCAGCGCTCCCGACCGGCGCTCGAGCTGGTCGGGTCGGCGATCCCCGCTCCCGCGCACCGGCTCCGCGCCGACGGCGAGCACCGTCACATCGCCGTCGTGCGCTCGACGGACGCCACTCCCGCGACGAGCGCCGAGAGCACCCTTCCCGACCTCCTGCGCGAGCAGGTTCGCCGGCAGCCCGATCACGTCGCGGTCGTCTTCGGAGGCGAGCAGCTGACCTATCGCGAGCTCGGTCGGGCCAGCTCCCGCGTTGCCGCGCACCTGCGCGACCTCGGCGTCGGCGCCGACGACTGCGTCGGCCTGTTCGTCGAGCGCTCGCTCGAGCTCATGGTCGGCATCTGGGGGATCCTGCGCGCCGGCGGTGCGTACCTCCCGCTCGCGCCGGAGTACCCCGAGGACCGGCTGCGGTACATGATCGAGCACAGCCGCGCCAAGGTCATCCTCTGCCAGGAGGCGCTCAGAAGCCGCCTCGCCGCGCTGGCCCCGCGCGACCTCACGGTCGTCGGCCTCGAGGACGCGCAGCGCGCCGCTCACTTCGGCGTGGAGGTCGAGCTCGACGCCGGTCCGCGACCGGGCGACCTCGCCTACGTCATCTACACCTCGGGCAGCACGGGCCAGCCGAAGGGTGTGATGATCGAGCACCGCAGCATCGTCAGCCAGATGCGATGGCTGCGGGCCGCCTACGAGCTCGGCCCGGCGACGGTCGTCCTGCAGAAGACGCCGATGAGCTTCGACGCCGCGCAGTGGGAGATCCTCGCTCCGAGCTGCGGCGCCCGTGTCGTCGCCGGGCGGCCCGGCGTGCACCGCGATCCCGACGCGCTGCTTCAGACGATCGCCGAGCACGGCGTCACGACGCTGCAGTGCGTCCCGACGCTGCTGCAGGCGCTCGTCGACACCGAGGCGCTGCATCGCGCGACCTCTCTGCGGCAGGTCTTCAGCGGCGGCGAGGCCCTCTCGCGCAGCCTCGCGCGGCAGGTGACGAACGCGCTCGAAGGGTGCGAGCTCGTCAACCTCTACGGGCCGACCGAGTGCACGATCAACGCCTCGGCGTTCACCGTCGATCTTGCCGCGCTCGACGGCGCGGACACGATCTCGATCGGCACGCCGGTCGACGGCACGGCGTTTCACATCCTCACGCCGTCGCGCGAGCCGGTCGCCGAGGGCGACGTCGGCGAGCTCTACATCAGCGGCGTGCAGCTCGCGCGCGGCTACCTGCACCGCCCCGACCTGACCGCGGACCGGTTCATCGCCACCCCGTTCTCCGACGACCCGCGCCATGACCGGCTCTACAAGACCGGCGACCTGGTGTGCCGCAACGCCGACGGCACCGTCCAGTTTGTCGGGCGCACCGACAACCAGGTCAAGCTCCGCGGCTTCCGCATCGAGCTCGACGAGATCCGGCTCGCGATCGAGAACCACGACTGGGTCCGCCACGCCGGCGTCGTCGTCAAGGACGATCCCGCGTCGGGCTTTCAGAGCCTGCTGGCGTTCATCGAGCTCAACCCGGCCGAGGCCGCGCTCATGGACCAGGGCAACCACGGCGCCCACCACCAGTCCAAGGAGAGCAAGCTCCAGCTCAAGGCGCAGCTCTCGAACCTCGGCTGCCGCAGCGACGCGGAGAACGCCGGCAAGCTCGCGATCGAGCTTCCCGGCAAGGCCGAGACTCAGCGCCAGCGTCGCCGGGTCTTCGCGCGCAAGACCTATCGCTTCTACGAGGGCGGCGACGTCACGAGAGCCGACATCCTGCGCCTGCTCGACCGTCAGGCCCCCGCGGCGGGCGCGCGGGGCCTCGACGCGCTCGGCCTGGCCGAGCTCGGCGAGATCCTGCGCTACTTCGGCCAGTACCTCAGCCCGGAGCGCCTGCTGCCGAAGTACGGCTACGCCTCCCCGGGCGCGCTGTACGCGGCGCAGATGTACCTCGAGCTGCGCGGCGTCGCCGGCCTCAAGGCGGGCTTGTACTACTACCACCCGGTCGATCACGGGCTGGTCCTCATCCGCGCGCTGGACGACGGCGGCCAGACCCGGCTCAAGGTGCACGTCATCGGCAAGACGAGCGCGATCAAGCCCGTCTACGAGACGAACGTGCAGGAGGTTCTCGCGATCGAGGCCGGGCACATGGTCGGCCTCTTCGACGCAGTCCTGCCCGAGCACGGGCTCACGATCGAGGCCGTCGCGGGGACGCCGTCGGCGAAGGACGACCTCGGCTGCGCGGCGGACGATCACTACCTCGCCGCCTTCGAGATCCTCCCCTACGCCGCCCCGTCCGCGGACGAGGGCCTGGAGATCTACGTCCAGGCGCATCCGGGCCGCGTCGCCGACCTGCCGGCGGGCCAGTACGTCTACGCCGACGGCGAGCTGCGCTGGCTGTCCGACGACCGCGTGCTGCGCAAGAACGTCATCGCGATCAACCAGCAGACCTACGACCGCGCGAGCTTCGGCATCACGCTCATGTGCACGAAGCGCGACGACTGGACGAGCTACGTCGCGCTCGGCCGGGCGATGCAGCGGCTCATGATGAACAACCTGAACCTCGGCTTCATGGCGTCGGGCTACAGCTCGAAGACCGGCCGGCCGCTGCCGGCGGCCAAGCGGATGAACGCCATCCTGGCCGGCCTCGGCCGGCCGTCGGGTCCGTCGTACTTCTTCGTCGGCGGCCGCGTCAGCGATGAGCAGCTGCGCAGCGAGGGCATGAAGGAGGACTCCGTCCACATGAAGGGCCCGGCCGAGATGGTCAAGGACGATCTGGCCGCCTGCCTGCCGGACTACATGGTCCCCAACAAGGTCGTCGTGCTCGACAAGCTGCCGCTGACCGCCAACGCCAAGGTCGACACGGTCGCGCTGGCGGCGTCCGACGAGGCCGACGGGGCGATCGCCGACCGGCTGTTCGTCGCGCCGCGGACGGCGACCGAGGAGCGCATCAGCGCGATCTGGCGCGCCGTTACCAAGCACGACGAGGTGTCGATTCACGACGACTTCTTCGAGTTCGGCGGCAACTCGCTTATGGCGGTCAGCCTCGTCAACAAGATCAACCGCGCGTTCGACAGCTCGCTGCCGCTGCAGGTGCTCTTCGACGCTCGGACGATCGAGCAGCTCGCGTCCACGGTCGACTCCGAGCAGGCCAAGGATTGCTCGCGCCTGGTCCGCCTGAGCGACGACGGATCGCAGAGCCCGGTCTTCTGCTGGCCCGGCCTGGGCGGCTACACGATGAACCTCCAGGCGCTCGCCGCGCGCGTGCACCTCGACCGACCCGTGTACGGCGTCCAGGCGCACGGGATCAACGCGGGCGAGACCCCGTACCGGACTATCGAGGAGATGGCGGCGGAGGACGTCAACGCGATCCGCTGCCAGCAGCCCGACGCCCCGTACGCGCTGTGGGGTTACTCGTTCGGTGCGCGCGTGGCGTTCGAGACCGCCTACCAGCTCGAGCAGGCGGGCGCCGAGGTCGACCACCTGTTGCTCATCGCGCCGGGCTCGCCGAAGGTCGCCGCGCGCGACGAGCTCGCGTACCGCAGCCGGGCGGACTACCGCCGACAGGTCTACCTGACGATCCTCTTCTCGGTCTTCGCGGGCACCATCGCCGGTCCTGAGCTCGACGAGTGCCTGGCCGTCGCAACCGACGAGCAGAGCTTCACGGCGTTCATGAGCGAGCGTTACCGCGACCTCGACCCGGAGCTCGTCAAGCGCATCGTCGAGATCGTGCGGCTGACGTACAACTTCAAGTACGAGTTCCACGAGCTGTCGCAGCGGCGCATCGACGCCCCGATCACGATCTTCAAGGCTCGCGGCGACGACTACTCCTTCATCGAGAGCTCAAGTGGCTACTCCGCGAGCGCGCCGACGGTGATCGAGCTCGATGCCGATCACTACGCACCGCTCAAGGCGCCGGGCGTCGACGAGCTCGCGCGCGCGATCCGCTACCGCCTGCTGCTCGGCCGCGAGCCGCGGGTCGAGGTCGCGGCCGGCACGGCCGCGTGAGCCTGCGACCTTCGCATCCCTTCTCACACGAACAACCCATCAGCAGAGGAACAACGTGAACGTCATTGCCCTCCACAAATACCCGCAGTCGCTCACCTACGAGCCACGGGACGACATGCGGCGCCTGCCGCGGCCGATCGCGCACTCGCTCGAGGACCTCATCGGCGGCACGCCGCTCGTGCGGCTCGCGCTGCCCGGGCTGAGGTCCGATGTCGCCGCGCTCGCGAAGCTCGAGCGCGCCAACCCGCTGTCGAGCATCAAAGACCGCGCGAGCCTGTTTATGCTCCGCGGCGCCGAGCGGCGCGGCGAGCTTGTCCCCGGCGGCACGATCGTCGAGGCGACGTCGGGCAACACGGGCATCTCGCTGGCGGCGCTCGCGGCCGCGCGCGGATATCGCTGCGTCATCGTCATGCCCGACAGTGCCACGCGCGAGCGTCGCCAGATCGTGCGGGCGCTCGGTGCGGAGGTCGTGCTCACGCCGCGCGCCGCCGGTTATCGCGGCGCGATCGACAAGGCCGAGGAGCTGTGCCGCGAGCTGCCGGACGCGTGGTTTCCGCGCCAACACGAGAACGCCGACAACGTCCGCGCGCACTTCGAGACGACCGGCCCCGAGATCTGGGCGGACTGTCACGGCCGGATCGACGCGCTCGTGTGCGGCGTGGGCACCGGCGGCACGCTTTCCGGCGTCGCTGGCTACCTCAAGCAGCAGGACCCGAGCGTCCACGTCGTCGCCGTCGAGCCCGAGGGCTCCCCGGTCCTGTCGGGAGGCCGCGGCGGCCTGCACGGCATCCCCGGCCTCAACGGCGGCTTCGTCGCAGCGACCACCGACGCTTCGCTGATCGACGAGATCGTCGTCGTCTGCGACGACGACGCAGCATCGACGGCGCGGCTGCTGGCCCGCAGCCAGGGCCTGCTCGTCGGGATCTCGTCGGGCGCAGCGACGCACGGCTGCGTGCAGGTCGCCAACCGGCTGCCCGCCGGCGCGACGGTCGTCACGATCCTGCCGGACACGGGCGAGCGCTACCTCAGCATCGACGACGACGAGGAGGCGGCGGCATGACCCTCCGTCGACTCAAGCGGGCAACGGCGCTTGCTGTGGAGCAGCTCGACGTCATCATCGCGCGCGACCCGTCGATTCGCTCGCGCGGCGAGGCGGCGCTGCACCCGGCCGTGATCGCCATCGGCAGCCATCGGGTCGCTCACCGTCTCTACCGGCGCGGCATGTACAAGACGGCGCGGCTGCTGTCGATGGTCGCGCGGCTGGCGTCCGGCGGCATCGAGATCCATCCCGGCGCGCAGATCGGGCGCAGGTTCTTCGTCGACCACGGCAGCGGCGTCGTCGTGGGGGAGACCGCGATCATCGGCGACGACGTGACGCTCTTTCATCAGGTCACGCTCGGCTCGACCGGCTGGTGGAACGACAAGCGGCGCGGCGAGGATGCGCGGCGTCACCCGCTGCTCGGCAACGCCGTCACGGTCGGCGCCAACGCCTCGGTACTCGGCGCGATCTCCGTCGGCGACAACGTGATCATCGGCGCCCAGGCGCTCGTCTGCGCCGACGTGCCCGCCGACGCGCGCGTGTACGCCCCCCGCGGCGTCCTCGTCGAGGCGAAGAACTCGAACACGGGCCTGCGGCTGGCGTCCTCGTCGAACGCGCCCGAGGGGCGCGCGGAGCAGCCCGAGCGGCGCCCGGTCGTGGCGGAGGCGGCGTGATGCGCAACAACCGACTGCTCATCTGCATGCCCTACAAGCAGTTCGTCCGCAAGGCGGTCGACGCCGGCTTCCGCGTCTACTCGATCTGGGATCCGTCACTGGAATCCGCCGAGTACCTGCAGGAGGTCGCGCGGCTGTCCGAGGAGATGGTGCTCTGCGACTTCTCCGACGAGACGCAGCTGCGGCACGTCGTGGCGACGATGGCCGCTCGCCATGACGTCGCGCACGTGATCCACCTCGGCCGCGAGGCGACGCAGCTGCCCGTCTGCGAGCAGGCGCACGCGCTCGGGCTGGCGCTCAACTCACCGCGCAGCCTCGTGCTGCTCAACGACAAGTCCGCGATGCGCAGGCTGCTGCGCGAGCGCGGGATCTCGCCGATGACGACGCGCGAGGCCGACTCGCCGGCCGAGGCGCAGCGGCTGCTACGCGGCGCCGCCGACCTGCCGGTCGTCGTCAAGCCGACGCAGCTGGACGGCAGCCGCGCCGTGCGGCTCATCGAGCAGCCGTCCGACGTCGACGCGTGGATCGACGAGCTGGCCGCCTGCCGCTACGCAGGCCCCGTCCTCGTCGAGGAGTACCTGCGCGGACCCGAGTTCAGCGTCGAGACGCTCACGGTGCACGGCCAGCATCACCTCGTCGGCATCACGGCCAAGCGGCTCGGTTCGGCGCCGCACTTCGTCGAGATGGGCCACGTCCATCCCGCACCGCTGCGCGACGAGGATCGTTCGGCGATCGCAGAGCTCGTCGTCGCCTACCTCGACGCGACCGGCTACCGCTTCGGTCCCGCGCACACGGAGGTCATCCTCACGGCCGCCGGCCCGCGGATCGTCGAGTCGCAGGCGCGCATCGGCGGCGACCGCATCCCGCTGCTGATCGAGCTCGCGGGCGGCTTCGACATCGAGTCCGCGGTCTTCCGCGCGCTGGCGGGCGAGCCGGCCAAGCCGCGGGCCGCCAAGCGCCTGGGCTGCGTCTCGTTCTTCGACTTCGGGCCGGGGCGCGTCCAGGCGCTCGAAGGCGCCGAGGAGGTCCGTCGGCTGCCGTTCGTCCACGCGCTGGTGCTCAAGTTCGACCGCGGCGACGTGCTGGGGCCGGTCTCGAGCTCGGCCACGAGGCACGGCTACGTCGTTATCGACGCGGCGCACGAGCGCGAGGCCGCGGAGCGCCTCGCCGCGGTGCAGGGCCTGCTGCGCGTCGTCACGACCCTCAACGACGGCCCGACCGTTGCCAACCCATCGACCATCACGCTGAAGGACTGAAACCGCATGCGTCCCGACAACACCCTGCTGATCATCGGCCACAAGACGAGCACTGTGCGCCGGGCGAAGGCGTTCGGCCTCGACGTCATCCTGCTGCAGCACAAGAGCAAGCTCGACCCCGAGCAGGCCGAGCTCGCCGACGTGACGTTCGTCGTCGACTACACCGACTGGGAGCTCGTGCGCCCCCTCGTCGAAGCGGCGTACCGCACCTGGGGCTTTCGCGCGGCGCTGTCGCTGACCGAGCCCGGCCTCGACATCGCCGCGCGGATCAACGACCTGCTCGGGCTCGGCGGCACCGGCTACGAGGTCAGCCATCGCCTGCGCGACAAGTGGGTCATGCGCCGCCACCTAGCGGACGCGGAGGGCCTCGGGATCGCTGCCGACCTGGTGAGCGATCGCGCGCGGCTCGAGCGCTTCGGGGCCGAGTACGGCTACCCGTTCATCGTCAAGCCGACGGACATGACGGCCGGCTGGGGCCTGCTACCCGTCGACGGCCCAGACGATCTCGAGCGCGTGTGGGGCGAGGTCCGTCGCCTGCGCGAGGACGGCGTCACGTACGGCACGACGCTCTTCACGATCCAGGACTTCATCATGGAGGAGTACGTCAGCGGCCCGGAGTTCAGCATCGAGGCCTTCAGCTTCGGCGGTCGCCACTCGATCGTGGCCATCACTGAGAAGCTGGTCGACGACGGCCACTTCGTCGAGCTCGGCCACACGCTCCCCGCGCGCATTGACGAAGCGCTCGAGCGCGACATCGTCCGGACCGTGACGCGCTTTCTCGACGTCATCGGCCTCGCCGACGGACCGAGCCACACCGAGGTGCGGATCGGCGCACGCGGCCCAGCGGTCATCGAGTCGCACAACCGCATCGGCGGCGACCGCATCGGCGACCTCATTCGCACGGCGTACGGAATCGACCTCGCCGACTACGCGGTCGCGTGGCCGTTCGGGCTCGTCGACGAGCTGCCCGACCGTCCCGCGCCGCTGGCAGGCGCCTGCGTGCGCTTCCTGCACGGCCGGCCGGGCCGCATCCAGCGGCTGAGCGGCATCGACGAGCTGGAGGCGCATCCCGACGTCATCGCGACCGAGCTCACGGCGAAGGTCGGCGATGTCGTGCGGCCGCTGCAGAACAACTGGGACCGGCTCGGCCTGGTCGCGGTGCGCGGCGCCGACAGCGACGCCGCGGTGGCGACCTGCAACGACCTGCTGGCATCGATCGACGTCGAGACGGTCGACGACGCGCGCGAGCTGGCCGGCATCGAGGTGGCGTGATGCTGCTCATCCTCGATCGTGGCGACGGCGAGCTGCCGCCTTACGGCGAGTGGCTCGACGCCGCAGCCGCCGTGCTGTTCACCGCGCGCGGCGAGAGCGAGCTCGCGGGCTGCGACCTCGACGACTACGCGGAGGTGCGCACCTTCGCCGATTACGCGAGCGCGACGCGCCTCGACCGCGACGCCGTCGCGCTGGCGCAGGACCACAACGTCAGCGCGATCGTCGCCGTGGCGCCCGAGGACGCCGTCCGCGCGGGCGGGCTGCGCGACCTGCTCGGCGTCTCGGGCCGCGGGCGGCGCGAGGCCGTCGCCCTGCGCGACCTCGTCGCCCTGCGCGACTGCCTCGAGCGCGCCGGCCTCGCCACGGTGCAGTGCGCACCGGTCGAGCGCGTCAGCGACGTGTACTGGCACGCTGAGCGCTTGGGCTACCCGCTGCGCGTGCGCCGGCGGCGCACGCTCGGCTGGACGGTCGTGGCCGAGCTCTGCGACGAGCTGGATACGCGCGCGTTCACGCGTGGCGGGCTGTCGGCGCAGCTGGAGTCAGTGCCGAGCCTGCTCGTCGAGGCGATCTCCGATGACGAGCGACGGATCCGGATGACGCGCCGCGCCGACGGCAGGTGGGACGTACCCCCGGGCTGTCCGTGGCCGGCGCTGGCGCTCGCGCGAGACGGGCTTGCGCTGCTGGCGCCTTCGGACCGCGGCGCGTGGACCGTGCAGGTCGCCAGCCCCGGCGCGGGCTGCGACTGGCGCATCAACACGGTCGTCGAGCGCAGCGCCGGACGCGAGCTCGCGCGCATGCAGGCCGGCCTCGGCACGCGGATGCTGGAGGTCGTGCGATGAGCGTCCTGGTGCTGCACCGCGGATCGCTGCAGGCCAGCCCGTACGACGAGTGGCTCGCCGACTACGACGGCGACATCCTGCTCCTGGCCGCGGCCGAGCAACTCGAGCTCTTCGGCGAGACGCTGCCCCAAGACGGCCGCTACCGCCACGTCGAGGCAGTGCACGGCTACGACACGAGCGGCCATGTCGAGGCGCGCGCGCTCGAGCTCGCTCGCGAGCACGACGTGCGCCACATCGTCGCCACGCAGGAGCGCGACCTCGAGCGCGCCGCGCAGCTGCGCGAGATCCTCGGCTTGCCGGGCCAGCGCCTGGCGAGCGCGAGCGCGTTTCGCGACAAGATCCTGATGAAGAAGGTCGTGCAGGCGGCAGGCGTGGAGGTGGCACCGTACGCCGAGGTCGAGTGCGCGGCCGACGTCATCGGCTTTGTCGGTGAGCACGGCTTTCCGATCGTGCTCAAGCCCCGCAACGGCGGCGGCTCGATCGGCCTGCGGATCGTGCACGACGAAGCCGAGTTCGACGAGCTGCTCATCAGCGGCGCTCTGGCCGAGGACGGCTACCAGCCGAACCTCATGGTTGAGGCGTTCGTTCCCGGAGCGATGTGCCACGTGGACGGGCTCGTCATCGACGGGCGGCCGGTCCTCATGTGGGCATCGCAGTACCTCTACGCACTCGCCACGTACAAGACCGACCGCAACGGACGCTTCGACGTGACCCTCGACCCCGACGACCCGCTCGCCCGCCGGCTGCTCGCGCTCACCGAGCGCGTGATCGACGCGCTGCCGTCGCCGCGGGACTTCGCGTTTCACGCCGAGGTCTTCCGCACGCCGGGCGACCGGCTCGTGCTGTGTGAGATCGCCTGCCGCATGGGCGGCGCGTCGATCCGCGACATGGGCCGGACACTGTTCGGCGTCGATCCGCTGCCGTGCAGCGTTCGCGCGCAGATCGGCCTGCCGCCGTCGCGCGCGCTGCAGGCCGGGCGGCTGACGCCCGAGCGGATGGCCGGACAGTTCGTGCTGATGAAGCGCCCCGGCACCGTCCGCGAGCTCCCCACCGACGCGCCGTTCGACTGGGTCGAGCGCTATCGCCTGTTCGTGGCGCCCGGCCAGGTCATGCACGAGGCCACCTTCTCGGGCGACTTCCTCGCGTCGGCCGTCGTTTCGGCCCCGTCGCGCGCGGCGAGCGAGGCGCGCCTGCGCGAGCTCGAGTCCTGGTTTCAGGAGCACGCCGCGATCGATCACGGGCCGGTGTGGTGATGCGCCGGCCGGGGCTGCGCGAACGCGCGCGCCTGCTGTCGGCGCTCGAGGGCCGCTTCGCGATCGCCGCGGTGATCGACGCGTTCGGGACGGGCTGCTTCATCGCCGGCGCGGCGCTGTTCTTCACGCAGGAGCTCGGACTGAAGCCGAGCCTCATCGGGATCGGCCTGACGGCGGCCGGCATCGTCGGCTTCGCAACAACCGTTCCGTGGGGTCGCGCCGCGGATCGCTGGGGCGCGCGCCGGATCCTCGTGCTACTGCTGTCCGTTCGCGCGCTGGCGTTCGTGCTCTACGCGTTCGCGGCCTCGTTCGCCGCGTTCCTGGCGATCGCGACGCTCCTCGGGACCGTCGAGAAGGCGACGTCGCCTATCCAGCAGGCGCTGATCGGTGAAGCCGTCGCCGAGGATCGCCGGCAGCGGGCGCTGGCGTTCGTGCGCAGCGCGCGCAACGCCGGCTTCGCGCTCGGCGCCCTCGCCGCGGCTGCCGCCGTCTCGACCGCGACGTCGCTCGGCTACGACAGCATCGTGCTCTTCAACGCGGCCAGCTTCGTGCTCGCCGCCGTGCTCATGGGCCGCCTTCCCGTAGCCCGGGCGGCGGTGGCGCCGCGCAAGACGACGCTGTGGGGCTGGCGGGTGTGCGATCGCCGCTACACCGCGCTCACCGCGCTCAACGGCGTCCTGACGATGCACATGTCGTTGCTGTCGGTCGGACTGCCGCTGTGGCTCGTCTCGCACAGCGACGCGCCCGCGGCGGTGATCCCGCTGCTGCTGGTCGTCAACGCCGTACTGGCCGTCGTCTTCCAGGTCCCGGTCGCCGGACTCGTGAAGTCCGAGCGCGGGGCGGCCGCGGCGCTTGCCGTCGCCGGTGCGGCGCTGGCGCTCTGCTGCCTGGCGATGCCGCTGGCCAGCACACTCGATGCAACCGGCGCAGTGCTCGTCGCCACCGGCGCGGTGCTAGCGCTGACGCTCGCCGAACTCGCGCAGTCGGCCGGCGGCTGGGACCTGTCCTTCCGGCTGGCCCCCGCAGACCGCCGCGGCGAGCACCTCGGCGTCTTCAGCCTCGGCACCACCGCGCAATCGATGCTCGGGCCCCTCCTGCTGACCGCCGGCGTGTTCGCCCTCGGCCCGTGGGGCTGGGTCGCGCTCGCGCTCGCCACGCTGGCCGGCGGGATCCTGGCCACCACCGTCATCGATCGTCCGCGGCGAACGACCGGCAGGCTCGCCGCACGTCGCGCCCGCCCCGCTTGAACGCCTCCAACAAGAACCCCAAGGAGATCAACCGCCATGCCCCACGTGAACATCAAGCATTTCCCCGTGCCGATCGACGAGCAACAGGAGTCCGAGCTCATGGCGGGCCTGACCGACGCGGTCAAGAACGCGTTCGGCTGCGACGAGAGCGTCATCTCGATCGCGCTCGAGCCGGTCGACGCCACCGTCTGGAACGACGAGGTCTACGTCCCGGAGATCGTCAACCGCAGCCAGCTGCTGCGCAAGATCCCGCGGTACTGAGGCGTTCTGCGGCTCGTCGGGCTCTGACTGGGAGCGCACCGCCGGCGAACCGGCGTTCATGCGCGAGAACGCTGAGACGCATGACTGGTGGGACGCCGCCGCCCTCGGCAACGTGCAGGACCAGCTCGGCGAGCTCGACGCGGCGGGGGTAATGCAGCGGCGCGCGCTCGCCATCAAGAGGCACCAAGAAGCATTCCGGCGTCGGCGCGCGACACGCCGATCCTGCCGCACTCCCGCCCCGACCGCCAACCCAGATTTCTGGTGCTCCCGTCGCTTTGTGGGTGAAAGTTCAGCCGGGCAGATCGATGGCGATGCCGGCGGGAGCAGAGGTAGACGAGGGCGATGAGGGGTGCGGCGGAGTGAAAGCCGAAGCTGCGGTGGCTGATCAGGCGGATGCGGCTGTTGAGGCCTTCGAGGCGTCCGTTGGAGAGGCCACGGCGGATCGCGTCGAGGATGCCGGCGCGGTGGCGGCGGATCGTGTGGGCGAGCTTGACGAACGGCGCCAGTCGCGATCTGGAGGCCCAGGCCAGCCAGGCGTCGAGATGCGCGGGCGCCAGCGCCGGGTGCTCGAGCGCGTAGAGCAAGCGCAGTTCTTCTTTGAGCAGGAAGGCGTGGAACATCGGCTTGTTGGCCTGCTGGACTTCGCCGAGCACGGCTGGAACTCCCCGGTTCAGTGGACAGGGGTTGATTAGGCGACCTGCGTCGTTGGTGAGCTGGACATGATGTTGATCTGGTCGAAGGAAGGAGCCGCGAAGCGGCGTCGATCGAACCGCTCGGGCTCAGAGTGCTGGTTTCGTAGTCGACGGGAGATCGTTGCCCGAGCGTGCTGTGGCGCCGCTCGCGGTTGTAGAAGACTTCGATGTAGTCGAAGACCTCGATGCGCAGCTCGGCTCTTGTCGGCCAGCTGCGGCGGTGGACGAGCTCCTTCTTGAGCGTCGCGAAGAACGACTCGGCGACGGCGTTATCGAAGCAGTCGCCCTTGCTGCCCATCGACTGCGCGATGCCGGCAGCGCGGGCCTGCTGGCCGAAGCCGAGCGACACGAACTGGCTGCCCTGATCGGAGTGCCAGATCAGCCCGCGGTCCGGGCGTCGGCGTGCGAGCGCCATCTGCAGGGCGTCGGTCACGAGCTCGGTGCGCATGTGATCGGCCATGCTCCAGCCGACGATCCGGCGGCTGTAGAGGTCCTGCACGGCGATCAGGTACAGCCAGCCTTCCCAGGTGCGCAGGTAGGTGATGTCGGCGACCCAGCAGCGGTTCGGCGCCAGGGCAGCGAAGTCGCGGTCGAGCAGGTCCTCGGCGACGCGAACGCCCGGCACGCGGACCGTCGTCGCCTTGTACTTCTTGGTGATCAGACCCGACAGGCCAGCCTGGCGCATGAGCCGCTCGACGCGCTTGCGCCCGATCCGCTCGCCGTCATCCAGGACGAGGTCCGCCCAGATCCGCGGTGACCCGTAGACCTTGCGTCGCTTGGCGTGCAGGTCACGGATGCGGGCGGTCAAGCGGGCGTCCTGCACGACCCTCGGCGACGGCGGCCGGCTCGCCCAGGCGTGATAGCCCGACCGGCTGACCTCGAGCACGCGGCACATCAACGCGATGGAGTGCTCGGCCTTCCTCGCGCGCACGAACCCGAAGACCTTCACCGGGTCCTGCTCTCCGAGGCGAAGAAGGCCGCGGCTTTTTTCAAGATCTCGCGCTCCTCGGCGAGCACCTTGACCTCGCGCAGCCGGCGCAGCTCGTCGCGCTCGTCGCTGCTCAGGCCCTCCTTGCGGCCGTCGTCGACGTCGCGCTGCGACGCCCAGTTGCGCAGCGACTGCGGCGAAACGCCGAGCTCCTTGGCCAGCTGCGGGACCGACCGGCCGCTGCTACGCAGCAGCCGCACGGCCTCATCCTTGAACTCCTTCGAATACGGCGCGTTCTTCGGCATCGACGGACATCCTCCACGCCGGGCCAGATGGCCCAGCCGTCAGGTGTCCATCAAAGCGGGGGAACTCCACGCTGCACATGATCGCCGTCTGCAGGCTGCGCTACTGCGCGCGCACCCAGGCCTACGCCGCCCGCCGCACGAAAGAGGGCAAGACCAAGCGCGAGATCATCCGCTGCCTGAAGCGCCACATCGCTCGCGAGGCCTACCACGCACTCCAAGCCGACCTCGCCGACCTCGCCGCGCCGCAAGCGCCGCGGCCACGCCACGCCATCGCGACCACCTGCGGCGCCGGCTTCATCGGCCGACACGCCGACAACTCGGCCCTTGACATCATAGGAACGACCCAGCCCGCCTCAGAACCGTCTCGGTGATGCGCGTGGATCGTCGAGTGGCTCGGCCGCCCAAGCAACTGCCCAGCATCCTCATAGCCCAAAATCGTCAAGCCGGCAGGATTGACGAACGCGACCGAGCCGTCAGCCGCGACGACGTACACGCCGTCGGCGACGCTGGCAAGCAGAGCCGACAGCAGCTCCGGTGAGCTGGCGTCCAACATCACAGGGACGCTAGCTACTGGCAGAGCGAGCCGCTGGAGGCCGCCGTGAACTCACGGGCGATCCGCCTCGCGCGACCCAGAGCCACGAAGACAGTTCCGCGCGCGAGCGCGGGAATGTCGCCCAGCGCTCCGACGAGGCCTACGGGATCGTCGCGAACACCGGCAGCTGGACGTTCCCGCTGATCTTCAACCTCGCGCGCGGGTGCCCGCCGCCGACGTGCCCTTCCGCCGCGCCTGCGCGCTGGCGATCGACCGCGATCGTGCAGCGGCTGCTCGGCGGTCACGGTGAGCCGGGCAACCCGGGCTTTCTGCCTCCCGGTCATCCGTTCCACGCCGCCGTCGAGCAGATCCGTTCGACCGCGCGGCCGCCGCACGCCTGCTCGACGAGGCCGGCTACCGGCGAGCGAGGGAGGACGCCGCGCGACGCGACCGCGAGGGGCGCCTGCAGGGGGCACGGGGCTGGGTGGACCGCGAGTTCGACCGGCTCGCCGAACGTCAGCTGGTGACGGCGGACGTGGTTGCGCGCCGGCGGATGCTGGCGCGGATGCAGGAGATCGTCGCGCGCGACCTGCCGGCGCTCGCGCTGTACTACTCCACCGTCTCGCACGTATTTCGCAAGCGCGCCTTCAGCCGCTGGTACGTCACGCCCGGCGGCTCGCGGGCGGACTTCCCGGGGTGCTGAACAAGCACGCGCTGATCACGGGCAGGCAGACGGGGCTGCCCGTACGGCCGCGCTAAGGCGGTCATGTGCGCGGCACTACCGCATGTCACCCGCGGGACGATCAGACGCGAAACGACGTTTGCGTCCGAAAGCGCCGGGGGTAACGGACGGCGGTGGATGCAGATTGCACCGAGCGTTGGAGCGGCGCCGCGGAACGCTGGGCGGCGCACGCAGATCGGATCGACGAGGAGGCCGAGGCGGTCACCGAGTGGCTGCTCGCCGCCGCCGCGCCGGCGCCGGGAGAGGCCGTCCTCGAGCTCGGCGCCGGGCCCGGAGGCGTGGGCCTCGCGGCCGCGCGCGCGGTGACGCCGGCGGGCCGCGTGATCCTGACCGACGTCGCGCCGCCGATGATCGAGGTCGCGCACACCCGCGCCGAGCAGCTCGGGTTGCAGAACGTCGACTTCGAGGTCGCCGACGCGACCGCGCTTGCGCAGCCCGACGCCAGCGTCGACGTCGTGCTGTGCCGCTTCGCCTACCAGGCGATGGACGACCCCGGGCGCGCGTTCGCCGAGTCGCTGCGGGTGCTGCGCCCGGGCGGACGCCTGGCGTTCGCCGTCTTTCCCGAGCCGGAGCGCAACCCGTGGGCATCGCTGTCGTTCCAGGCGCTCGCCGAGGCTGCCGGTGCGCCTGCGCCCGGAACCGAGAAGCCGGGGATGTTCGCGCTGGCCGACGAGCAGCATCTGCGATCGCTGCTGACGGACGCCGGATTCGTCGACGTGCGGCTCGAGCACGTCACCGACGAGCGCCGCTTCGACTCCTTCGAGAGCTGGTGGCAGCTGCGACGCGAGCTTCCGCCCGGATCGGCCAGTGCCTGGTCATCGCTCGACGAAGCCGCGCGCGAAGACCTCGAAACGCGCCTGCGCGAGCAGGTCCGGCGATACAGCCACGACGGGGAGCTCGTCTTCCCGGCCGACGCGCTGGTGGCGTTCGCGCGGAGGCCGAGCAGTTGACCCTTCGAAACCGACAGACGGAGGACCCGATGGCCCGTCGCACGTGCGTGTTTCTCGTCGCATCGCTGATCGCCCTGGCACTCGGTATCGCGGCTTCGTCACAGGCGCTGGCGCAAGAGGACGACGCCGGTGGCGAGGGCCAGACGACCGTGCGCGCGGCGCTGACCGGGTTTGAGAACAATCTCACGCCGTTCACGATCACGTTCGCGACCGGACGGCCCGACGACCTGCTGATGCTCGTCTACGACTCGCTGTTCTGGTCCCAGACGAAGGAGGACCCGGAGGCCTGGCTGGCGGAGAGCGCCGCGCCGAGCGACGACTACCGCACGTGGACGGTTAAGCTGCGCCCAAACCTGACGTGGCACGACGGCAGGCCGCTGACCGCGGAGGACGTGAAGTTCACCTTCGACTACTTCAAGGATGCTCCCCCCGGCCGCTGGACGCACCACGTTACAGACGTGCCGCCATACGACAGCTCCGAGGTCGTCGACGAGCGGACCGTGCGGCTGCGCTTCGCAGCGCCGGCGCCGCAGTTCAAGATCCTGCCGGGAGCCGATCTGCCGATCCTCCCCAAGCACGTCTGGGAGGACATCGAGTCGCCCGGGACGGCAACCGAGATGCTGCCGGTCGGCTCGGGGCCGTACAAGCTCACGCGAATCGTCCCCGATCAGCGTTACCGGCTGGAGGCCAACGAGGACTACTTCAAGGGCAAGCCGCTCGTCGACGTCCTCGAGCTGCCGATCGTCCGGGACACGAGCGCTGCGTTCCAGGCCCTGCGCACCGGGCAGCTCGACATCGTCACCGAGGACGTGCCTCCCGCCGTCGTCGAGCGGCTGGAGGAAAGCGATCAGATCGAGGTACACCGCGGCCACGACTTCGCCTCGACCGAGCTGCGCTTCAACGCCCGGAAGGAGCCGTTCGACAACCCGCGCGTGCGCAAGGCGATCAGCCTCGCGATCGACCGCGAGGCGCTGGTCGAGCGCGTGCTGCAGGGCGACGGCGAGCCCGGCAACGACAACTGGGTGCATCCGGAGTCGCCGTGGGCGCTGCCGGACGGCGAGCACGAGCGCGACGTCGAGCGCGCGCGGCAGATGCTCGACCAGGCGGGCTTCCGCCGCCGCGGCGAGGGGGTGCGCGAGTCGGCGGACGGCGAGCCGCTGGAGTTCAGCGTGCTGGTCTCGTCGCTCGACGCCGAGGCGCTGCGCGCCCTGCAGCTCGTCGAGCGCCAGCTGCGCGAGATCGGCGTCGACATGAACACCGAGTCGCTCGACCCGGCGGCGCTGCGGCAGCGCACGACGCCGGGGCCCCAGGGACCGCCACAGCACGACGCGTACCTCGGCACGTTCGACTGGCACGCGCATACCGATCCCGACACGCTGTACTTCTTCTTCCACTCGCCCGGCAAGAAGGGCATCGGGGCGATCTTCACCGGCTGGTCGAACCAGCGGTTCGACCAGCTCGTCGAGCGCGCGACGACGATGGAGTTGGACGAGCGCAAGCCCGTGCTGCACGACGCCCAGCGCATCCTCGCCGAAGAGGCGCCGCTGATCACGTTGTGGTACCGCGAGGACGTCACCGCCTACCGTCCCGCCGCGTACTCCGGCTGGATCGACGACAGCGGGCACGGGCTGTTCACGAAGCGATCCTTCCTCGAGCCCTACGCCGAGGTGGGTACGGCGGACGCCGTCGTCGACGAGGCCACGGACTCGTGGTGGTGGCTGGTACTCGTCGCCGTGGCGCTCGCGCTTCTCGTCGCGGCGGTGCTGCTGATCCGTCGCCGCCGCAGCGCGAGCGAAGAGCAGAGCTTCGAATAGTCCTTGCTCACGCGGGGACTACGCAGGGGGCTCGGCTACGCGGCGGTTCTGTTCGTCGCGCTGCTGCTGAACTTCGCGCTGCCGCGCATCGCGCCGGGCGACCCGGCCGACTACCTGCTGCCGCCGGAGGCGGCCGGGGACGTGACGCCGCAGCAGCGCCAGGAGGCTCTGAGCGACTTCGGGCTCGACGCGTCGATCCCCGTGCAGCTGCAGCAGTACTTCGTCAACCTCGCGCAGGGCGACCTGGGGTTGTCGGTGCGTTACGCACGGCCGGTCACAGAGGTGCTCGCCGACCGGATCGCCTGGACGGCGATGCTGGTCGGGGGCGCGCTGGTGCTGTCGACCCTGTTCGGGGTCCTGCTCGGGTTCGCGTCGGCGTGGCGGCGCGGCAGCGCTGCGGACACCGGCACGCTGACATCGGTGATGGTGATCGACGCGATGCCGCCGTTCTTCACCGGGCTGCTGTTGATGTTCGTCTTCTCCGTCCAGCTGGATCTGCTGCCGGTCTTCGGCGCGCTGCCGGCATCCGGTGCGACCGGCGTCGCCCTCGCCGGCGACGTCCTCGAACGCCTGATCCTGCCGCTCGTCACGCTGACGCTCGGCTATCTGGGCACGGTCTACCTCGTCGCTCGCGCGTCGCTGATCGGCGAGCTGGAGGAGGACTACGTCTTGATGGCGCGGGCGAAGGGCCTGGATGCGCGCGGCATCCGCCGCCACGCGCAGCGCAACGCGCTGATCCCGGTCACGACGATCACGCTCGTCGGCCTGGGCACGCTCGTGGGCGGCGCGGCGGTCGTCGAGACCGTGTTCTCCTATCCGGGGCTGGGGCTGCTGATCTACGACGCCGTCCTGACGCGCGACTACCCGCTGCTGCAGGGCGCGTTCCTGCTCCTGGCGGCGGGCGTGCTGCTGGCGAACTTCGTTGCCGACCTGCTGTACCCGCTGCTGGATCCGCGCGTTCGGCCGACTGGAGCGCAGGTCGGGTGACCGGCAAGGCGTCCAGCACCGGGCGCAGGCTCGGCTGGATCGGAGCCGCGCTGCTGATCGTCAGCGCGCTGGTCGCGATCTTCGCTCCGCTGCTGGCCTCGCATGATCCCGAGGCGCCGAGCGGCGCGCCCTATCAGTCGCCGAGCCTCGAGTTCCGGTTGGGAACCAACGACGTCGGCCAGGACCTGTTCGCCCAGCTTGTCTACGGCGCGCGCATCTCGCTGACGATCGGCTTCCTGTCGGCGGTCCTCGCCACGCTCCTCGGCTTGGCGGTCGCGGTCGTGGCCGGGTACTTCCGGGGCCGCGTCGAGGGGCCGCTGATGCGTGTCGTCGACCTGACGCTGGCGCTGCCGTTCTTCGTCCTCGTGATCGTGCTGGCAGCGTTCTTCGGCCGAGGCCTGCTGATCACGGTCGTCGTGATCAGCGCGGTGCTGTGGGCCAAGCCCGCGCGCGTCCTGTACTCCAACGTCGTGAAGGTCCGCGAGTACCAGCACGTCCTCGCCGCCCGCGCGATGGGGGCGTCGCCGCAGCGGATCCTCGGGCGTCACGTCGTGCCGCGCCTGACGACGCTCGGCGTGTCGCAGTTCGTCCGCACCGCCAACGTCGCGGTCTTCCTCGAGGCGGCGCTGGCGTTCCTCGGCCTCGGCGACCCGACACGGATCAGCTGGGGCAGCATGCTGTTCTTCGCCAACGCTCGCAGCGCCTTCCTGACGGATGCCTGGCTCTACTGGATCGTCCCGCCGGGCGTTGCGCTGACGATCGTGATCGTCGGCTTCGCCTTCGTCGGCTACGCGCTCGAGGAGCGCACCGATCCGCGGCTGGCCGGGCGGCGCACACGCCCGCGGACGCGCGCGCGCAGCGGGGACCGATCCGAGACCGAGCGCCCGTCGCCGGCTCCACAGGCGCCCGGCACCGTCCTCGAGGTCCGCAACCTGACCGTCCGCTACGGCGGCGAGCACGAGGTCTGCGCGGTCGACGACGTCAGCTTCACGCTCGCGCCGGGGCGCACGCTCGGGCTCGTCGGCGAGTCGGGCAGCGGCAAGAGCACGCTGGCGTTCGCCCTGCTGGGGCTGCTGCGCCCGCCCGCGCAGGTGCTCGCCGGCAGTGTCCTGCTGGCCGGTCGCGACCTGCGCACGCTGCGCGGTCCCGAGGCCACGCGGATCCGGGGTAGGCAGATCTCGCTCGTGCCGCAGGGAGCGATGAGCGCGCTCAATCCCGCGTACACGGTCCACCGCCAGGTCAGCGAGGCGGCCGCGCTGACACGTCCGTCCTCCGACGAGGCGGACGCGCGCGCGACGGAGATGCTCGAGCGGGTAGGGATCGACCGCGCGCGCCATCGCGCCTATCCGCACGAGCTCAGCGGAGGCATGCGCCAGCGCGCGCTGATCGCGATGGCGGTCGTCAACGAGCCGCGCGTCGTCGTCGCCGACGAGCCGGTGACCGGCCTCGACGTCGTGACGCAGGGGCGCATCCTGCACCTGCTGCTCGAGCTCCGGGAGCAACTCGGGCTCGCCGTCATCCTGATCTCCCACGATATGCCGCTCGTCGCCCGCACGGTCGACGACATCGTCGTGATGCAGGAGGGCCGGATCGTCGAGTCGGGGCCGGTGGAGACGGTCGCAAGGACGCCGCGCCATCCGCATACGCGCGCGCTGCTGCAGGTGGGCGAGCTCCGGCCTCTTCGCGCCCCCGAGTCCGACCGATCCGGCGTGCGGCGATGAGCGAGCCGCTGCTTGCACTCCGGGGCGTGTCGCGCACGTTCGTGCGCGAGCAGCGCATGTGGCGCCGCGACGAGAAGGTCTACGCGGTCAACCGGGTCGACCTGAGCGTGGCGGCCGGCGAGACGCTGGCGCTGGTCGGCGCGAGCGGCGCGGGCAAGAGCACGATCGGCCTGATGGTGCTCGGGATCGAGTCGCCCGACGAGGGCCAGATCGTCTTCGAAGGCCGCGACATCACCTGCCTGCGCGGGCGCGCCCGCCAGCGCGTGCGCCATCGCATGCACCTGATCCTCCAGGACCCGTACCAGTCGCTGCATCCGGGGATGCGCGTCGGCGAGGCCGTCGCCGAGCCGCTGGCGATCGCGGGCGTGGAGCGTTCCGAGCGCGGCCCGCGCGTCGCCCGCGCGCTGCAGAACGTCGGGCTGGCGCCGCCCGAGGAGTTCCTGCGGCGCCACCCGCACGAGCTGTCGGGGGGTCAGCGCCAGCGGGTGGCGATGGCGCGAGCGTTCGTCGGCCGCCCCCGGCTGGTGGTCGCCGACGAGCCGACGTCGATGCTCGACGCGACGCTGCGCACGGAGATCCTCGCGCTGATGGCGCGGATGCGCGACGAGTTGGGGACGACCTTCATCCTGATCACCCACGACCTCGCCTCCGCGCGCCTGCTCGCGGACCGGGTGGCCGTCATGCGCGGCGGGGAGATCGTCGAGGAGGGAGCGACGGACAGGGTGCTCGCGGCACCCTCGAACGAGTACACCGAGATCCTGCTCGCCGCGAGCGAGGGGCGACTGATCGAACAGGAGAGACAATGATGCGTCTGATCTTCTTCGCCTCGTCGGACCCGGCGAACCCGAAGCCGATCTGGTCTGCCTACCACTTCGCGCAGACGGCGGCTCGCGCCGGACTCGAGGCCGAGATCCGGCTGGCGGGAGACGCGGTACGCGTCGCCCAGCCCGGTACGGTCGCTGACACGGAGCTCGGCCGCGACCTGCGCCGCAAGGTCGCAGACGGGCTCAAGGAGCCCTACCTCGTCTCGCTCTGACCCGGTTGCGTGGACACCCGTGCGGTGTCCCCAGAGCAGATCGAGCGCATCGGGGGCTTCCAGCGCCCGCTCGCCGAGATCCTCACCGAGGTGGCCGAGGGCCGGTCAACGCTGATCTACATGGGATAGCTCGGCGCCGCCCGACTCCAGCAGAGGATCGTGGTGATCGTCCCCCTGACCTTGCCCGTCCCATCCGACTTGATCTTCGTGACCGTTCCGCGCAGCTCGTGGCGGACCGACGCGCCGCGGTCCGTGGGCCCCTCGTCGACGCGCGGGTAGTCGGCCTCGAAGTGCAGCCCGAAGCTGTTCCAGGGCGGAAACGCGGTCGCGCAGGTGATCGTCGAGTACGTGAACGTGTCGCCCTCAGTGACGGGGATCGAGACGGGGTCGGTGGCGACGGTGGTCGGCTGACCGCTCGGAGTCCCGAACTGCGTGCCGGCCAACGTGAGGCCCTCGATGATGATCGTCCCCGTCAGCGCGTTCTTGCCGTGCGCCTTGCCCGGCGCGGCGTTCGTGCCGTGCGCCTTGCCCGGCGCGCGGCTCTTGCCGTGCGCCTTGCCCGCCGCGGCGTTCGTGCCGTGCGCCTTCCCCGGGTTTGCGACTCCCGGCGCGACCACGGCCAGCGACGCAGCGAGCGTCAGCACGACGAATACGACTACGGCTCTTGGCTTCAACGGAGTACCCCCTCCTTGATTGCGATCCGGCGCACCGCGAGTGAAAACTCCGGATAACCCCCGGCCCCACCGTCGAGCGCGGGGTATGCAGGGTGGGATGGCAGACGACGCGGGAAGCGCCACCGACAAGCGCAGCGCCAACGCGATGATCGCGGTGCGCTACGTGCTTCCCGCGATCATCGCCCTCGTCGGCGTGATGTCCTGATCTTCAACGAGACGATCACCGGCCTGGAGGGCTTCGCGATGGGGATCGGCGTCGCCGGATCGATCCTGCTGCTCAACGTGCTGTACCGCGTCGGCGTGACCGGCGACCGCGAGCGCGACGAGGAAGAGGCCGCACGCGTCTACTTCGACGAGCACGGCCGCTGGCCCGACGGGTAGCGCGTTCAGCGTCGCGACCGGCGCACCGGCGCCCATCACAGCCGCGCGTCGCACAAACGACCGTTTCTAAGACGGGTCGCGCCGAGTTGATCCTCAGGGCCGGAAGCTGTCTAGAACCCGTGTCGACAATCAAGGTCTCGTTTGCCCAGGCGACCGGCGGTTGTGAGACGGTAGGGCGGTGGCGGCGCTGCTGGGCTATGCGAGGGTGTCGACCGGCGAGCAGGAGCTCGGCCTGCAGCACGACGCGCTGACCGCGGCGGGCTGTCTGTGGATCTTCAGCGACACGGCCAGCGGCGCGCTGGACGACCGGCCCGAGTTGGCGCGGTTGCTCGATCACCTGAGGCAGGGCGACACCTAGTCGTCTGGCGATTGGATCGCCTCGGCCGGTCGCTGCGTCATCTGATCGACACGGTGGCGATTCTCGAGGAGCGGGGGGTTGGGTTTCGATCGCTGCAGGAGAGCATCGACACCACCTCGCCCGGCGGGCGGCTGATCTTCCATGTCTTCGCCGCGCTGGCCGAGTTCGAGCGCGACCTGATCCGAGAACGAACCCACGCCGGCCTGGCAGCTGCTCGGGCGCGCGGGCGCAAGGGCGGGCGACCTGTGGTGATGACGGCGGAGAAGCTGGCGGTCGCGCGCGAGATGTACGCGTCTTGGTGAGCACACGGTCGCGGCGATCGCCGCGGTGCTCGGCGTCAGCCGCGCGAGCATCTACCGTCACCTCGCCCCACCCAACCGCGCCTCGGGGCGCGGTAGCGGCGAAGCGGCGTGAAGGACCGGTGGTCGTCATCGCGCTGAGCGAGCTGTCTGAGCAGCAGCGCGACGAGGCACACCGGCGCTTCGAGGTGCTGCGCCCGCACCTGGAGGATGGCGTCGCGCTGGCCAGCGCGGCAGCTGCGGCTGGGATCCCGGCCCGGACCGCACGCCATTGGCTGACGCGCTTCCGAGCAGGCGGACTGGCCGGTCTGGCCCGGGCGCCGCGGCGCGACCGCGACACGCGACGCCAGCCGCCAGAGCTCATCGCGCTCGTGGAGGGCCTGGCGTTGCGGCGCCCGCGCAGCTCGGCCGCGCACATCCACCGCCAAGCAGTCCGCCTGGCCGACGAGCACGGCTGGCCACCGGCCAGCTACGGAACCGTGCGGTCGATCGTCGTCGCGCTGGACCCGGGCCTGGTGGCGCTCGCACACGATGGCCCCGCGGGTTATCGCGACCGCTTCGAGCTGGTCTTTCGCCGAGAGGCCGCGGCAGCCAACGCGATCTGGCAGGCCGACCACACGCAGCTGGACGTAATGGTCCTCGACCCGGCGAGCCGGCCGGCGCGGCCATGGCTCACGGTGATCCTCGACGACTTCAGCCGCGCGGTCGCCGGCTACGCGGTCAACCTAACCGCGCCGTCGGCGCTGCAGACAGCACTCGCGCTGCGCCAGGCGATCTGGCGCAAGCCCGACCCGGCCTGGACGGTTTGCGGACTGCCCGACGTCCTCTACAGCGACCACGGCTCGGACTTCAAGAGCCGCCACCTCGAGCAGGTCGCCGCGGACCTGCGCATCCAGCTGATCAACTCCACGGCAGGGGTCCCGCAGGGCCGCGGCAAGATCGAACGCCTCTTCGGGACCATCACGACCGAGTTGCTGCCGCAGCTGCCCGGCTACCTCCCGCCGTCGGGGCTGGGCTCGCCGAGCGCACCACGGCTCTCGCTGGCCGAACTCGACGCGGCACTGGGCGACTGGATCTCGGCTGGCTATCACGCGCGAACGCACTCAGAGACCAAGGCGCCACCGCTCGAGCGCTGGTCGGCGGGCGGCTGGCTGCCGCGCCTGCCAGAGTCGCTGGAGCAGCTCGACTTGCTGCTGCTGGCCGTCGCCAAGCCACGCATCGTCCACCGCGACGGGATCCGCTTTGCCGGAATGCGCTACTTGGACCTCACGCTCGCCGCGTACGTCGGCGAGCCCGTCACCGTCCGCTATGACCCCCGCGACATGGCCGAGATCCGCGTCTTTCACCAGGACAACTTCCTCTGTCGCGCCGTCAGCCCAGAGCTGGCCGACCAGACCATCAGCTTCCGGGAGTTGCAAGCCGCCCGGACTGCTCGCCGACGCCAGCTGCGAACAGCGCTTGATCAGCGACGCAGCCTCGTCGATGACCTCGCCCCGGCGCCCGCGCCCGCGACCTCGGCGCCGATGACGTCTCAGCCTCGGGCGCCCAGACCGCAGCTACGCCGCTATCACGAGGACTGACGCCGATGCCCCACCCGCTCGCGCTCGTGGAACGGGCCCGGCGAACGCGGACCAGACGTTCTCGCCACCGCCAGCAGCGTCCTATGGACCCCGACCGTCACCGTCACGCCGCGCCAGCTCGACCAGCAGGTCCCGCTGCTGTGCCGACGCTTCAGCGCCGTCGTCGATCACCACCGCGACCCGCACGGCGACGGGCGCGCGCGGTTTACCAGCGGCATGTGGAATGTCGAGCTACTGATCGTCGACGAGGCCGACCGGCTCAAGCCAGCCGGGCTCGAGCAGCTACGCGATTACTTCGACCGCCACCCGATCGGTCTCATCCTCATCGGCATGCCCGGCCTCGAGAAACGTCTGGCCCGCTACCCGCAGCTCTACAGCCGCGTCGGCTTCGCGCACCGCTATGAACCGCTCAGCGCCGACGAGCTGCGCTTCGTGCTCACCCACCACTGGCAGCGCCTCGGCCTGACGCTCAGCGCCGAGGACTTCACCGACAGCGAAGCCGTCGCCGCCGTCGCGCGCATCACCAACGACAACTTCCGCCTCGTCCAGCGCCTCTTCGCCCAGATCAGCCGGATCCTCGAGATCAACCGGCTGGCCACCGTCACCAGCGAAGTCGTTCAAGCCGCCCGCGACGCCCTCGTCATCGGCGAACCATGACGGCCAACAAGCCCTGCCAGAACGCGGCCACCAAGCGCTGAAGGTCATAACGCGGCCAGGCTATCTCGGCGTCCAGCCAAAGGCGAGAGCCGGAATTATCGGGCCTGCAATCGGCTCTTGGCTCGACCGCGGCGGTCTGGCGTGGCCTGCGCGCTGAGATCGGTGTGCTTGAGCTCGGCCGGCCAGGATCGCGGCGAGGTCCTCGCGCTGGCGTTGTGAGAGACCACCGATCGTCTTGGCCCGCGCGATCCGGCAGCGTGCGAGCAGCTTGTTGACCTTCACCGGCCCGTACTTCGGCACAGCGAGCAGGAGGTCTGCGACCTTCGCGGTCTGCACGAACGCGGGCGGATCGGTCAACACCTCGTCGATCGCGGAGCGGCCCGCCTTGAAATCGCCGTTGAGCTGCGCACGTTGCCGTCGCACCGCGTCGGCGCGGCGAAGCGCCTCCTCGCGCTGCACAAGCGATCGTGGCGGCGGCAACCGCCCTGATCCAGGGTCACGGTCGTCTGGGGAAGCGATCCGCCGGCGCTACCGGCGCAACCAGGCGCGATGTGCGTCGCCGATCCACGGACCCCACGGCACCCCGCGCGCGGAGTCATCGCCACCCTCTTCCCCGTCCTCGCCGCGTCGTCGGTGACCGCCAGCGCACGGACGGTAGCGTCCTTTATCCACGCGGCGACCGGCGCCAGATAGCGCTGAAGAAGCCCGGCCATCTACCGCTAAAGGTCGCAGCGGAAGCTCACAGCGACGGCGGGCTCAGCGCGATGCGTCTCAGAAACGGCCCGTTTGTGAGATGGCTACTTGCCGCGAGGCTGGCCGCGCGCGGGAGCGCCGAGCGCGAGCGCGAGATCGCTGACGACCTCCCGGGCTCGGTCGGGCGCCAGCGTCGCGTAGATGTGGCGGTCGGGGCGGACGAGGACGACCGCGGCCCCGGCTTGCTCAAACCACTCGTGCAGCCGGCCGCTGCGATCCTCGACCGTCGTGATGTCGGTGGACGTCTTCGCCGGGGAGTTGTCGGTTGTGATCTGGACGAGGCGGATCGACAACGCGCTGAGGAGCGTTCGCGTCCCGACGTCGAGCGCACCGGTGGGATCGCTGTCGAAGCCAATGAGTGCGAACCGCGTGCCGAGGACGTCGTCCAACCGGCGCTGCTCGCCCGAGCACAGCCGCACCTCGGGCTGAGGGATCTGCGTTCCGGTGACGCGCGAGCGCGACCGTGTGTCGACGAAGCCACGGCTGTATTCCGAGGGCGGTTTCCAGCCACCGGCTGTCGCCCAGCCGTGAACGCCCGGAGCGGCAAGCAGACCGCGCAGGACGACGTCTCGAGCGAGAGCGAGGCGTGGCCGGCGAGTCTGGATCGCCAGGCCGAGCAGGACGGAGAGCGCAAGCAGGCGGGTGACGTGCGGGCGTCGTTCGGCCTGGTAGGAGTCGAGTAGCTGCGAGCTCGCGGATCCGTTCAGCTCCGTCGCGATCTTCCATGCGAGGTTGTGCGCGTCGCCGAGTCCGGCGCTGATGCCTTGACCTGCGAAGGGCGGTGTCAGGTGCGCGGCGTCGCCGGCGAGGAAGACCCGCCCGTCGCGCCAGCGCTCGGCGATGCGCGCGTGGAACGTGTAGACCGTGGCGCGCAGCACCTGCAGGGCGTCGACGTCGGCGAACGGGGCGAGCAGCCGGCGTACGGCGGCGGGTTGCTCGAGCGCGCGGGGATCCTCACCGGGCAGAACCATGAACTCCCACCGGTGGCGTGCTGCGGGCAACGGAGCCGAGACGGTGGGCCGAGCCGGATCGCAGATGAACTCAAACGGGGCGTCCGGCGTGGCGGCTGATCGCAGGGTGTCGACGACGAGCCAGCGGCGGGCGAAGGTCAGGCCGCGCAGCCGTATGCCGAGCCTTCGGCGAACGAAGCTGCCCGCACCGTCGCAGGCCAGCAGCCAGCTGACGTGAAGCAGCCGCCGCGAGCCGCTTCGCAGATCGCGCACGCCGAGCGTCACGCCGTCGAGGTGCTGATGGAACTCCTCGAGCTCGTGAGCGAGCAGAACCGTGACGTTGGCCTGCCGTGCCAGCTCGTCGCGCAGCGCCCGCTCGAGGTCGGGCTGCTGGAAGAATGCGAGCGCAGGATGGCCGTTTGGCGCAACACGCGGCGGGAGGTCGAGCAGCGGCCTGCCGTCGCGCGATCGCAACCGGACGGTCTGCCGGGTCAGGAACTCCGCTGCCGACGTGTCCAGCCCGGCGGCTTGCAGGACGCGCAGCGCCTCGTCGTCCAGCGCGACGGCGCGCGACACCGGGAACACGTCGCGATCGCGTTCGATTGCGATCGTCGGGACGCCCGCGCGGGCGAGCAGCAGCGCCAGCGTCGCACCGACCGGACCGAGCCCGACGACCGCGACCTGTTCGCTCATCGCAGCGCCGTGCGCGGGCCGGGCGGACGATGAGCGAGCGGCGGCGGCGCAACGACCTGCGCCAGTACGACGATCTGGCGGCGGAGTGGTGGCGCCCCGACGGCGCGTTCGCGGCGCTGCACTGGCTCGCCCGGGCCCGCGGCGCGCTCGTGCCGGCGCCGTCGCGGCCCGACGCGGCGCTGCTCGACCTCGGCTGCGGGGGAGGGCTGCTTGCTCCGCACGTCTGCGGCTATCGGCACGTCGGCGTCGATCTGTCCGCGTCGGCGCTGGCGATCGCCGCGGCGCATGGCGTAGAGCCGGTGCAGGCCGACGTCACCGCGCTGCCCTTCGAGGACGCGACGTTCGACGTCGTCGCGGCCGGCGAGATCTTCGAGCACGTCGAGGATCTCGACGGCACGGTCGCCGAAGCGGCGCGCGTGCTGCGGCCGGGAGGGGCCCTGGTGTGCGACACGATCAACTCGACCCTGTTCGCGCGCGTTTCGCTGGTCACGATCGGCGAACGGATACCCGGTGGGCCGCCGCCCGCGTGCCACGATCCCGCGCTGTTCGTCGATCCGAAGCGACTGCAGACGCTCTGCGCACGTCGCGGGATCGATCTGGAGGTCTGGGGCCTGCGTCCGTCGGCGCGCGAGTACGTCGGATTCCTGCTCGGCCGCCGGCGGGCGGTTCGGATGCTGAGGACCCGCTCGGTGGCCGGCGTCTATCAGGGGCTGGGACGCAAGCGTCCGTACTGACGGACGGGTCGGCGCAGCGAGCGTGGCGTGCTTCGGCGCCGCCTTCCCGCCCGCGTTCACCAGGCCGAGCTGTGGGACGAGTTCTCTCGGCGTGGAAGCCCGTGAGCGTAGCGCCGCGCGCTCGCTGTTGTTAGCTGAGCTTTCGGCGGTCGTGAGGAATCGTACGGGTGCTTCCGGTGGTTGCGGGGAACACCGCTACCGCGCCGCGCCGGACTCCTTGAGGCGGCACGCGGGGCGACAGCGCAAGACAGGTCCACCAGCAGAGAGGACGTCGGATGGATTTCGAGTTGGGTCCAGCAATCCTCGCCGGGCTGATCGCCGGCGTGATCATGGAGGCCCCCCTCTACATGGGCAAGGCGATGGGCCTGCCGGCGAAGCAGAACATCTTCCGGACGTGGGGCCAGAACCTGATGAGATCCGCGGCGGCGCCGGCTACGTCGCGGGCTTCCTTTTTCACCAGGCCATCGCGGTGTTCGCGGCGATCCTGTACGTCGTGTTCTTCGATCTCGTCGGCGCCGACGACAACCTCTGGCTGTGGGGTCTGATCGGCGGCCTCATCCATTACATGGTCGCCGGACCGGTGGTGGCGATGATTCCGTCGCTGGATCCCGCGACAGGCACCGTCGGCGGGCAGGGGTTCGCGTACAAGAACTACGGCTTGCTCGACGTGACCATGTCGTTCATGGGGCACCTCATCTTCGGCCTGTCGACCGGCATCCTCTACGGCCTCCTGCACAGCATGGGCGGCTCGAGCGTCGCGTTCTGACAGGCGCGCGGGAAGGCAGCGCCGGGGGCCGGCGCGTGATCGGTGCGCCAACCGTCGTCGCCGACGGCCTCTCGTTTCCGACGAGCGTCAGCTTCGACCCAGCGGGAAGCATCTACGTGGCGGAGGCCGGCCTGCCGTTCGGCGGCGCCCGCCCCGGCGGGCGTATCTGGCGACTGCAACCAGACGGCGGGCGCGAGTTGCTCGCGGACGGTCTGGGAGCGCCGGTCAACGGCCTGGCCTGGCACGAGGAAGCCCTCTACGTCTCAGAGCAGGGAGACGGCGGGCGGATCCTGCGACTCGAGCGCGACGGGTCGTGCAGCGTCGTGTTGAGCGGGCTTCCGGGACCCGGCAACTACCACACGAACATGGTCGCGCCGGGGCCCGACGGGAAGCTCTACTTCAGCCAGGGCGCGATGACCAACAGCGCGATCATCGGTCTCGACGCCTACGAGCTCGGCTGGCTGCGCCGCCTGCCGCACGCGCACGACATCCCCGGCCTCGACATCGTCCTGGCCGGCGTCGACGTCGAGACGCCCGATCCCCTCAGCGACCGATCGGGGGCGCGCACCCGTACGGGCGCCTTCGTCGCGTTCGGTACGACGACGCAGCCGCGACAGCGCGTCCGCGGGCGGGTCGCCTGCACTGCCGCCGTGCTGCGATGCGACCCGGACGGGACGAACCTCGAGCTGGTGGCCTGGGGCCTGCGCAACGCCTTCGGCCTCGCCTTCTTGCCCGACGGGCGCCTGCTGGCGACCGACCAGGGCGCCGACGATCGCGGCAGCCGCCCGATCGGCAACGCGCCCGACCTGCTCTTCGAGGTCCGCGAGGGCGCGTGGTACGGGTGGCCGGACTTCATCGGCGGCGACCCCGTCAACGATCCGCTCTACGCGCCACAGCGCGGGCCACGGCCGACGTTCGTGCTCGCCGACCATCACGCGCTGCCGGCGCCGCAGCGGGCGCTGCTTCGCTTCGAGCCGCACAGCTCGGCGGTGAAGTTCGCCGTCGTGCCCTCGGGCCGCCTCGCCGGCCAGGTCATCGTCGCGCTGTTCGGCGACGAGGCGCCGATGACCGCGCCGCACCGACCGCCGGTCGGACGCACGCTTGCGCGCGTCGACCCTCAGGACTGGTCGCTGCACGCGGTCGACGCCCCGCCGCTGCAGCGCCCGATCGACGTCGCGTTCTCGCCGCGCGACGGCGCTCTGCACGTCCTGGACTTCGGGCGCTTCGAGATGAGCGCCGACGGCGTGCGCGCCGAGGCCGAAACCGGCCGCCTCTGGCGCATCGAGCTATCCGACAGACAGGAGCAGACATGAAGCGTTCGCTACGTGACCGACCCAAGTTCCTCAAGAGCCTTGACGCCGACAGTGCGCTGGCCGCCGCCTACCGGCCGGTCGGTCCGCTGCTCGGCAGGCTTCGGCTCAAGCGCGAGGGCAGCCGCCCGTACAACCCGGCACACGTGCTCGTGCCGCAGGGTTTCGCCGTCGAGCTCGTGGCCTGCGGCTTCAACAGCCCAGTGCACTGCTGCTTCGACGACGACGGGTTCTGCTACGTCACCGAGGGCGGCCACAAGATCGAGGCGCGACCGCGGATCCTCAAGGTCGACGTGAGCACCGGCGAGCACGAGACGTTCCTCGAGCTCCCCGAGGAGCGCTGGATCAAGACCGGCTCGGTCACCGGCGGCTGCTGGCACGACGGCTACTTCTACTTCTCCAACACCAACGCCCTCTCGCGCGTGCGCCCCGGCGGCGAGATCGAGGACATCGTCACCGACCTGCCCGGACTCGGCGACCACCAGACCAACTACCCCAACGTCGGGCCCGACGGCAAGCTCTACTGGGGCCAGGGCACGGCGACCAACCTCGGAGTCGTCGGCGCCGACAACTACGCGTACGAGTGGCTGCGCGACTTCCGCGACTTCCACGACGTGCCGGGCCAGGACATCGTGCTGGCGGGGCGCAACTTCGAGTATCCCGACGTCTTCGGCAACCCGGCCGACAAGGTCACAAGCGGCGCCTACGTGCCGTTCGGCACCGAGACGACCGCGGGCCGGGTGGTCAAGGGCGACGTCAGGGCCAGCGGCTCGATCCTGTGCTGCAACCCCGACGGCTCCGACCTCCAGCTCGTGGCCTGGGGACTGCGCAACCCCTACGGCACGGCCTTTCACCCCGACGGGCGGCTGTTCGCCGTCGAGCACGGCATCGACGAGCGCAGCCAGCGCTTCATCGTCGACGACAACGACGACTTCTACGAGATCCAGCGCGGCGCCTGGTACGGCTGGCCGGACTTCGCTTCGGGCATCCGCCTCGACGATCCCTGCTGGGGCGAGGCCGGGCAGGGCCGCGAGCCGGTTCTCGCCGAGCACCCCGACCCAGATCCGCCCAAGCCGTTCGCGACCTTCCCCACCCACTCGGCGGCCAACGGCGTCGACTTCTGCCGCGACCCCGGCTTCGGCTTCGAGGGCGACGCCTTCGTCGCCCTCTTCGGCGACCTCGCCCCGGTCACCTCCAAGCGCGTCATGCCGGTCGGCTACAAGGTCGTGCGCGTCGACATGGCCAGCGGCGAGGTCGTCGACTTCGCCGTCAACAAGCTCACCGGCCCTGCCTCGAAGCTCCCGCACCGCGGCTTCGAGCGCCCGTCGCACTGCCAGTTCGGTCCCGACGGGGCGCTCTACGTCGTCGACTGGGGCGTCGTCAAGATCGCCCCCGAGGTCGGCGGGATCCGGATGAAGCCCGGGACCGGAGCCCTGTGGCGCATCCGCCGCACCGAGGGCGAACCCGGCGACCGGCCGCCGAAGCCCACCCGCGTCCCGCTCTACGGCCTCATGTTCGGGGCGCCCGCCGCCGCGGCGACCGCGATCGGCCTCGTGCTCTGGCGGAGGCGACGCTCGTGAGATCGCGGTCGACGTCGGAGAGATAAGGCGCCAGTGGCGCCTGAGCTCGCGCGCGCTCAGGCGCGGCTATCGCGTGGATCGTGCGGACGTTCTGTGGCCAGTCGCCAGGCGATCGCCGGATTGATGCGGGTGGCGCTCTCCACGAGCGGTGACACGAGGCCGCGGCGGGCGAGGCAGCGCGGGCAGCTCTCGATCCGCATCGACGACGCCTGAATCCTGACCTGAAGACGACACCGGCCACAGTGCAAGTACATCTCGAACGCTCCCGATCGCCCACTGAAATGTGCGCGATGGTCCGCTGCGACCCCCTAAGGGAGGTTGCCGCCGGCTGCCGTCTCAGCGCAATGCATTGCTTTGCGAGCCGATTTCGATTCGCAGAGCTGCTTCAGCCTAGCAGCGCGAGATGGCTACTACGCGAGCCGCTTGGCGACGAGTTGCGCGTGCGCCGCGACGTCACCGGCAAACGCTGCGAAGTCCGCCGCGTGCAGCGACTGCGGGCCGTCGCAGCGCGCGTGCTCGGGATCCTGGTGGACCTCGACGAGGATGCCGTCCGCGCCGATCGCCGCGGCCGCGCGCGACATCGGCTGCACGAGCCGGCGGTCGCCATCACCTCCTCGGCGCCCTCCTTCAGCACGTAGTCGGCGGCCATCAGCAGCTCGTCGAGCGACGCGGACAGCCCGCGCTTGAGCAGCACGGGCTTGCCGAGCCGCCCGACGACCTCGAGCAGCGAGTAGTTCTGCATGTTGCGCGCGCCGATCTGCACGACGTCGGCCGCCTCGGCCCCCGATCTACAGGCCGAGGTCGCGGACGCCGAGCTCGTCGGCGCCGAGGTGATGGGCGAGCTCGTGACGCACCGTGCGCGTGACCTCGTCGCGCAGGCGGTCGGGATCGTCGCCGAAGTCGCGCCGCAGCGTGTCGCGGTAGATGACGATCCGGTCGGGCACGTCGTCGCGCGCGACGCCGTCGCCGTGGTACAGCCCGTAGGCGCGCATCTTGCGGCCGCCGTCGGAGATGACGACCGCGACGTTGCGCTCCAGCGCGCGCTGGAGGATGTCGGGCAACTCGTCCATCGCCTCGCGCACGAGCTCGGCGAAGTCCTCGTCGTCGTAGGGATCGAGGTCGAGGAAGTGCAGCTCGTCGGGGTCCGGGGCGACGCCGTCGCGCGCGAGCCGCTCGCTCTCCTGCACGATGCGCTCGAACTCGGCCTCGGACTCTGGCTCGCTCCAGCCCGCCAGGCGCAGCCCGAGCGACATCATCAGCGCGCCGATCACGAGGATCGCGAGCACCACGAGCACGCCGCCCTGCATGAGCCGCACCGGCGTGGAGACGCTGAAACCGCCGATCACGCCGACGACGCCGAGACCGAGGGCGAGCGCCAGAAGGGCGGCAAGCAGGACCCGTCGCGGCGTCGGCGTGCGCATCGCGGCTACCGCATCGAGCGGGCGATGACCACCCGCTGGATCTCGTTCGTGCCCTCGTAGATCTGCGTGATCTTCGCGTCGCGCATCATGCGCTCGACGGGGTACTCGTTGACGTAGCCGTAGCCGCCCAGCACCTGGACCGCCTCGACGGTCACCGCCATCGCCGTGTCCGAGGCGAACAGCTTCGCCATCGATGAGTACTTGCCGAGGTCGGGCTCGTTGCGGTCGGCCTTGGCGCAGGCCCTGTAGAGCAGCTCGCGTGCGGCGGCGGTGCGGGTCTCCATGTCGGCGAGCTTGAACTGGATGCCCTGCATCGCGTTGATCGGCTTGCCAAAGGCGATCCGCTCGCGCGCGTACGCGGCGGCGTAGTCCGTCGCGCCCTGCGCGATGCCGACCGCCTGCGCCGCCGCGCCGAGGCGCGTGCGCTCGAGCGTCGCGAGCGCCACGGACAGGCCCTTGCCCTCGACACCGAGCAGATTCTCGGCGGGCACGCGCACCTCGGTGAACGACGGGTTGCCGGTCGGCGAGCCCTTGATTCCGAGCTTGTGCTCGAGCTTGCCGGGGTCCAGGCCCTCGCGGTCGGCCTCGACGATGAAGGCCGAGCTGCGGTTGTTCTCGCGGTCGGTCTTCGCGAAGACGACGTAGAAGTCGGCGACGCCCGCGTTCGTGATCCAGTTCTTCTGACCGTTGATGACCCACTCGTCGCCGTCGTCGCTGCGCACGGCGAACGTTCTCAGGGAGGCGGGATCGGAGCCGGCCTCGGGCTCGGACAGCGCGAACGCCGGGCTCCATTCCCCGCTCGCGCAGCGCGGCAGGAAGCGCTCCTTCTGCGCATCGCTGCCGAAGAGCTGGATCGGCAGCGTGCCGAGCTCCTGCACCATGAGGATCAGCGCCGACGACGCGCAGGCCTTTGCGATCTCCTCGACGGCGATCTGCAGCATCAGCGTGCCCGTGCCGGTGCCGCCGTACTGCTCGTCGAACGGCAGCCCGAGGACGTCGTGCTCGGCGAGCAGCTCGCGGATGTCCTGCGGGTACTGCGCCGTGCGGTCGATCTCGGCCGCGCGCGGGGCGATCTTCTCCTGCGCGAGCTGGCGAATCATGTCGCGCAGGTCGGCGAGCTCTTGCGGGATCGCGTAGACGTCGGTCGTCGCGGTCGTCACGACTCTGATGCTACAAGCGGCAGATCGGGGTTACGAACGCTCCTGAACGGGGAACCGGTGCCCATGGGCATAGGCACTTCCGTATTTCTCATCGCCCTCGGGGCGATCCTGAAGTTCGCAGTAACAGCCACGGTCTCGGGCATCGAGCTTTCTACGGTCGGCGTGATCCTGATGGTCGTGGGGGTCATCGGGCTCGTCTTCTCGCTGCTCGTGCTCATGCGCGCCGACCGCGGCGCCGGCGTCACGCGCGACCGCGTCGTCGAGCGCGATCCGTACGTCTGATCGCTCCGCCGACGATCGGATGAGCGGCGCCTCGGGCTGCTGAGGCGCCGGCGGCGTCCGGGGCGCCGGCGCGTCCGGGTCGTCGGGCAGCCGGTACCACTCGGCGATCTTTCCCCCGCGCACGCGGATCGCGGTCCGCGCGTCGCCGCCGACGCCGCTTCCACAGTCCGCGCCGGGCCTGCTCGTAAGCCTGAACAGGGCGACCGTGAAGCCGTTCTTCGCGCCACGCGCCGAGACGAGCCGCGAGCCGCAGGACAGCGAGTCGTTGAACAGCCGCACGTCGGAGAGCGTCGCGAGCGTCAGCACGGGTGTCGCGTTCTGCACCTTCGACGGAACCGACCACAACGCCGACGCGCGCTCGACGTCGCTGCGGCGCAGCGCGTCGGTCCAGCGGCGGATGACCGTGACCGCCCGCGGATCGGCTGCGCGCGTCGCGCGCAGCGGGACGTCTGAGGGAATCGCGAGCGGGCCGCCCGGCACGGACCGCTCGAGCTGCCGGCGCTCGCGCTCCTGCGGCGTCGTCTTCGCCTGCTCCTGTTCGCCGGCCGAACCCCCGCCGCAGCCGCCGAGCGCGACGGCGCAGAGCAGGACCGTGACAAGCGCGCGCGAGTGCACGCAGGGAGGATCGCAGGCCTGCGCGCGCCGGCGCAGGTGGCGGCGCGCCAACGCGGCCGCCGCCGGCTAGTGGACCACTAGCGCTGCCCCGCCACCATCGGCGCGCCGCCGGCGCCGGAGGCGATCAGCGCGCCGGCGAACGTGGCGAGCAGCATCGCGTGCAGCTCCTGGCGCGTCATGTCGCCGTGCTCGATCCAGTCGAGGATCGCCGCGTCGAGGAACGCAAGCCAGCCGAACACCGCCGCCCGCGTCGCGGGCCGCTCGCCGTCGGGCCCCAGCCCCGCCAGGATCAGCTGCGCCGTGTCGACCCGCACCTGGCCCATCGTCTCGCGCACCTCGCGCGCGCCCGCGCTCTCGAGCATCTTCGCGTAGGCCTTGGGGCGCTCCTCGACCCAGAGGAGAAAGGCCTCGAGCGTCGTCGAGACCTGCTCGGCCGGCGGCAGCGTCGGGTCCGGCTGCACGCGCTCGCGCAGCTCGATCGCGCCCGCCATGAGCGCCGCCTCGAACAGCTTGTGCTTACTCGGAAAGTAGTGGTACAGCAGCGCCTTGGAGATCTTCGCCGCACGCGCGATCTGCGCCATCGACAGCGCGTCGTAGCCGTGCTCGCCGAACAGCTCGGTCGCGCGCTCGAGCAGGAGCGCGCGGCGCTCGTCGTTCTGCATCCGCCGATAGGCCGGGCCGGCCACGCGGCAAGTCTAGCAGCACTCTTGACCGCTGGTCGACAGGCCGCTACCCTGCTTGCTGACCGCTGGTTGACAAGAGGAGAGCGCGATGAGGAGTGGGATCGACAGGGCTCGGCTAAACGCGCTGGAGCGCACGACGCAGGCGCTCGAGACGCGGCTCGAGGCGATCGAGGCGCAGACGCTGCGCAAGCGCGCCCCGTCGCCGTCGATGGCTCCCGCGCCGCCCCGCGCGAGCGCTCCTCTGCCCGCGCAGACGGCCGCACCGGCGCGCCCGCTACCGGCCTGGCCGGCGCCCGTCGGCCGACCGCTCCCACCGCCGGCCTCGGCCGCGCGGCTCGCCTCGGCCGCGCCGCCCGCCTCGGCTGCGCCCCCGGCGTCGGCCGACCGCCCGCGGCCGAGCCTCGAGGATCTGCTCGGCGGGCGCGTGCTCGCCTGGGCCGGCGGGCTTGCCGTCCTCGTCGGGATCGCGCTGCTGCTCGCGATCGCCGTCTCCAACGGCTGGATCGGCATCGGCGCACGCACGCTCCTGGCGGGAACGATCTCGCTCGCGCTGATCGGCGCCGGGGCGTGGCTGCAGGAGCGCCGGCAGCGCTCGGACGCCGCGCTGGCGGCCGTCGCCGCCGGGATCGCCGGGCTCTTCGTCACCGTCGCCGTCGGCGGTCCCGTGTACGGCGTGCTGCCGATCGGCGTCGCCCACGCGCTCGCGCTCGGCGCCGGCGCACTGGCGGCCGCGCTCGCCGTGCGCTGGGACGCATGCGGGATCGGCGCGCTCGGCATCGTCGGCGCGCTGCTCGCGCCGGTCCTCGCCGGCGCTCCGTCGGAGGGCTCGACGCTCGCCCTGCTCTGGCTCGCCGGCATGTCGGGCGTCGCCGTCGTCGTCTGGCAGCGCTGGAACTGGCTGTCGGTCGCCGTCTTCGCGATCGCGCTGCCGCAGTGGCTGTGGTGGCTTGCCGACAGCGCGCCGTCGCACACGCTGGCCCTCCTCACGCTCACGGGCTTTGGCGCACTGAACGTCGGCGCCGCCGTCGGCTTCGAGTTGCGCGTGCCGGCCGCGCGCCTGCGCGTCTCCTCGGCCCTGCTGCTGACCTTCAACGCGCTCGTCTTCGCGCTCGCGGGCTGGTCGGCACTGGACGGCTCGCTGCTCGCGCACGTCTGGCTCGTCGCGCTCGCCGCGGTGCACCTTGCCGTCGGGCTGGCGACGCGCTCGACGCGCATCGCCCGCGAGCTGCGCCTGCTGTCGCTCGCACTCGGCGTCGTGCTCGCCGACGTCGCGGCGGCCACGATCCTCGACGGCGCGATCCTCGCAACCGCGTGGGCGCTGACGACCGTCGGCTTCGCGCTCCTCGCCCGCAGCGTGATCGCGCGCCGCAAGGGCGACCGCGACGAGCTGCTCGTCGGCCTCGGCCTCGGCGCCCACCTGCTGCTCAGCGCCGCGCAGGCGATCGCCCAGGCGCCGCCCGCAGCGATCGCCGCGGGCGACCCGATCTCCTTCGATGGGCAGCTCGCGATCGCCGCGACCGCCGCCGCGGCGTTCGTCGCAGCTCGCTTCGCAGCGCAGATCCGGCCCCAGTGGCGGGCGGCGCTGGACGCCGCCGCGATGGCGGCAGTCGCCTACCTGTCGATGCTGACGCTCGACGGCCCCGCGCTCGCCGCGGCGTTCGCCGCCCAGGCGCTCGCGCTTGTCACGATCGCGGCCCGCGCCCGCGACGACGTCGCCGGCTGCGGCGCCGGCGCGTTCCTGGCGCTCGCGCTCGGCCATGCGCTCGTGTTCGAGGCACCGCCGGCCGCGCTCTTCGCGGGCCTGGAGTCGATCCCCGCGGCCGGTCTCGCGCTCGGCGCGGCAGCGCTGGTCGCGCTGCGCGGCGCGCAGCTGCTCTCGCGCTGGCGCACCGCGCTCGCCGCCACCGCCGCGCTGACGCTCCTGTACCTCGCGTCCGTCGCACTCGTGACGCCGTTCGCGGGCGCCGACCTCGGTCAGTCGCTGCTCAGCGGCCTGTGGGCGCTGGCCGGCCTCGCCGGCCTGATCGCCGGGCTCGTGCGCGACGAGCGCACGCTGCGGCTCGGCTCGCTCGCGCTCCTCGGCACGACGATCGCCAAGGTCTTCCTCTACGACCTCGCGGCGCTCGAGTCGCTGTACCGCGTCGGCTCGTTCATCGCGCTCGGGCTGCTGCTGCTGCTCGCCGCGGGGCTCTGGCAGCGCATGCGGCCGCGGCCGCGGCCGGACCTCAGGACGACGCCTCCGGCACCGCGCTGAGGGTGCGCGGTACTCTCGCGCGCATGCCATCCATCTTCGATTCCTCCAGCATCGAGGTCACGCCCGAGCAGGCGCAGGCGGCCCTCGCCGAAGACAAAGCACAGCTCATCGACGTGCGCGAGCCCTACGAGTGGGAGGCCGGCCGGATCGACGGCGCCCTGCACATCGAGCTCGAGCACCTCGCGTCGAACGCCGGCAAGATCGACACCGACCGACCGGTGATCTTCCAGTGCCGTCTCGGCTCGCGGTCGGCAATGGCGGCGCAGGCCTTCCGCGGCGTCGGGATCGACGCCTACTCGATGGCCGGCGGGCTGCAGCGATGGGCCGACGAGAACCGCCCGCTCGTGCCGGAGGGCGGCGTCGTCGCCGACCACTGAGTCATCCGTCCACCGACTGCGTGCGGTTCTCCGCGCGGGGGTAGGTGTTCCGCACAGACCAAAGGAGCCTCATGTACATCGGCGTCGGAACACTGATCCTGATCATCATCCTGCTGATCATCCTGCTGTAGCCGAAAGGCCCGCTCGGCGAGCGGGCCTTTCGCGCACCGCAGACAGTGCGGCGAAGCGCGTCAGAGCTTGACGACCTGGACCGCCTTGGGTCCCTTGTCACCCTGCTCCTCCTCGTACTCCACTCGCGTTCCTTCGCTCAGCGAGCGGAAACCGTCGGAGACGATCCCGCTGTGATGGACGAAGAGATCCCGGCTGCCCTCGTCGGGCGTGATGAAGCCGAACCCCTTGTCGTCACTGAACCACTTGACGGTGCCGGTGGGCATGAGCCGTCCTCCCGAATGATCTTGCGTGCTGCGTAGCCGAGGAGGACCGAGGCCCGAATCCGCGACGCTCGCACTGCTTCGCCGGGTCTCACCCGGCCCTCTTCGGCGGGCAACCTAGCACGCAAACACGGTGCAAGTGGGGCCAGTTCTCCTACAGTCTGTGGCGACCTGCGAGCTGGAGGAGAACGGGATGGCCGATGAGGAAGCACACGACGTCGCGACCGGCGAGGGCTACGCCGTCGGCAACATCGGCGCGCTCGGTCACGGCGGCGGTTTTCGCAAGATCCGCCAGGCGCTGGAGGTCAAGGCGCTGGGCATCAACGCGATCGTCATGCCGCCCGAGTTCGCGGGCCGCCGCCATTACCACTACACCCAGGAGGAGACGTACTTCATCCATCAGGGACACGCCGAGCTCGAGTTCGGCGACGGTTCGGTGCATCGCCTCGGACCCGGCGGGATCGCCCGTATCGACGCCGAGACCGTGCGCCGGATCCGCAACGTCGGCGACGAGGACCTGATCTACGTCGCGGTCGGCGGCAAGGACGGCTACGTCGAGAACGACGGCCACCTGCTGCCCTCCGAAGAGACCGGCTGACCATGCGCCGCGCAACCGTCGCCGCTGCGGCGCTGGCGATCGCCGCGGCGCTGGCCGGCTGCGGCGACGCCGACGAGCCCGCCGCACAGCAGACCGCGACGACGGCATCCGGAGCGATCGAACTGACGATCGTCTACGACGACGGCTCCGGACGCAAGACGACGGGCGCACTGACCTGCCGCGGCGCCGTCCAACGCGCAGAGGGCGCACTCGACGGCGCTGCCTCGCCCGCGAAGCTGTGCGCACAGGCGCGCGGAAACAAGGAGCTTCTGACGACGACTCCCGACAAGGGCCGCCAGTGCACGCAGATCTACGGCGGGCCCGAGACGGCGCACGTCACGGGCACGATCGACGGCGACAAGGTCGACCGGCGCTTCACGCGTACGAACGGCTGCGAGCTCGCCGACTACAAGCGCGCCGCAGGACTGCTGCCGCCGTAGCGAGACCGCTCCAGGCCGCGCCTGCGAGCACGAGCGCGTCGGCGAGGCGCCTGCGCCCCAGTCCCGCGGCGACGAGACCGCCTGCACGGATCGGCGTCGTGACGCGCGCCGCGTGCAGCACGCGCGGGTCGGGCGCCTGCGCCGAGCCGAACCAGACCAGCAGCGCGTACCCGAGGCCGCCGGCGATCCGCGCGAGCTCGGCGGCCGCGGCGGCGCGCCCGAGCCACCCGCATCGACGCGCGCCACGTAACGCGGCAACGGCGAACGCGGCGTCGGCAAGACCCTCGAGGTCGCGCCCGAGGCGCGTTGGGACCGACGCGCGCGCGAGCTGCCCGTCGAGCCCATCGGTCGCGAACGCCAGCGCGCACATCCACGGCTGCGGCGTGTCGGCAGCCGCGGGAGCAAGCCAGACGCGCGCGAGCGTGCACGCGTCGGCCGCCCCGAGGTTGCGCGGCTCGCCGTCCTCGCTCTCGAGCATCCCGATGTGCCAGTCGAGCATCAGCCACGTCAGCGCCCACGATCCGGCGAACGCTTCCGTGCGGCGCCGAAACGGCTCGCGTCCGGCGATTGCGAGCGCGGTCCAAGCGGCGGCGCCGAAGGCGACCCAGACGCGCATCCGGCGCGCGGTCTGCGGCCGGGCGCCGCGCTGCGCGTTGCAGCGCCGCTGGCTTTCGAGCAGGAAGCGCCCCACGGCGCGCGGCCTGAAGCGCGCGGCGAGCAGCAGCGCAAGCTGCTCGCGCGCCCACAGCTCGCCAGGAGTCAGATCAGCGCCTCGAAGACGTCGTCGACCTGCTGCCAGCCGACCTGCAGCAGGAACTGGGCGTTTCGCCCGTAGGACTTCGCGCCGAGGATGAGGAAGCCGGGCTCCGGGTTGCGCAGCGTGTCCGGGCCGTGCGAGGCGATCGCCAGGCAGTCGCCGCCGGCGCTCCCCAGCAGCGCGGCGGCGAGGTTCATCGGCCCCGAGGTGGCGTAGCACTCGTGCACCTGCAGCTGGCGGTAGAGCCCGTGGTCGCCGACGCCGCCGTTGAGCGCGAGGATCCGGTCGACCTCGAGCTCCTCGCCGCGGCCGTTTCGCAGCGTCACGGCGATCCGGTCGCCGCGGCCGCGCAGCGCCTCGGTGACGTGGCCCGCGCGCACCTGCAGCGCGTCGCTGGCGCCGGCCGCGAGCTGCGCCGCCGCCGCGCCGAGCGACGCGCGCTCGGGCAGCGGGTCGCCGGGCACGACGCCCCAGTCCGGGGCCGGGTTGCGCACCGCCCAGACGACGCGCGTGCCGGGCGCGTCGCGCGCGAACTCGGCCAGCCGGAGGGCCGCGGTCTGCGCCGAGTGGCCGGCGCCGGTGAGCAGGATCGTGCGGCCGGCCCACAGCTCGGCCTGCGCCTCGAACGCCGGCAGGTAGCGCTCGATGCGCTCTTCGAAGACGCGCTCGTTGACCGCGTCGATGCCGCCGTCGCCGAGCCGGTTGGGGTGCCCATACGTGCCGGTCGCGTCGATCACGACGTCGGCATGGACGATCGCCTCGTCGCCGTCGGGGCCGGCCACGAGCAGTCGCAGCGGCGCCGCCGCCCGGCGCGGGTCGCCGACCGCCTCGTGCTTGAGCAGGCCCTCGCGGCCGACGGCGAGCACGCGCGTGCGCAGGCGGATGCGGTCGCGCAGCGCGGGCAGCGCGGCAATCGGCTCGAGCAGCTCGTCGGCGAGCTGCCCGCCCGTCGGCAGCGCGGCGCCGCTCGGCGCGGATGGCAGAGCGGCGCGCATGCGCGGCGAGACGTTCATCGCCCAGGGCGTGAACGTGCGCACGTGGCTCCAGCGGCGCAGGTGCCCGCCGACCGTCGGGGCGGCTTCGAACACCTCGAAGTCGTCGCCGCGTGCGGCCGCGGCGAGCGCGGCCTCGAGGCCGATCGGACCCGCTCCCAGGATGGCGATACGCCTCATCGAGCTCCTCGTGGTGATCCCTCCCCCGCGCACCCACGATACTCATACGGATGCCGAGGATCGCCGTGTTCGGCGGCGTGTACGCCAATCCATACGCGCTCCGCGCCCTGCTGGACGACGCCCGCGAGCGCGGCTGCGACGGGCTCTACTGCCTCGGCGATCTCGGCGGCTTCGGGGCCGAGTGCGACGCGATCTGGCCGCTGCTGCTCGAGCACGAGGTGACGACACTCGCCGGCAACTACGACGTCGCGATCGGCCGCGGCGACGAGGACTGCGGCTGCGGCTACGCCGATGCGCGCGACGACGCGTTCGCGCAGCTCATGTACGACCACACGCGCGCGCACACGTCAGCGCCGTTCGCGGCGTGGATGGCCGGGCTGCCCGGCGAGCTGCGCTGCGAGATCGGCGGGGTCGACGTCCACATGGTCCACGGCTCGCCGCTGGCGATCAACGACTTCCTCTGGGAGTCGCTCTCTGATGAGGAGCTCGCGCTGCGCGTACGCGCGAGCGGCGCGCAGCTGCTGCTGTGCACGCACACCGGGATCGCCTGGGAACGCGCGGTCGAGGGGACGCGGATCGTCAACGTCGGAGCGGTCGGGCGGCCCGCGAACGACGGTCGGACCGAGGTGCGCTATGCGGTGATCGATCTCGAGCGGTCCGTCGTCGAGCGCGTCGAGCTCGTGGCGCTCGCGTACGACTGGCGCGCGCAGGCCGCGTCGATGCGCGCGTCGGGGCTGCCCGAGCCGTTCGTGGAGACGATCGAGACCGGCTGGTGGACGACCTGCCTGGAGATCGTGCCGCCGCGCGAGCGCGCGCGCGGCGCATTTCACGTCTACCGCGACGCGCTGCCGCAGCTCGACGCCGCCGCGGCTGGCTGGGCTGACGCCGTCGTCGCCGCCGACGACGAGCGACCGGTCGTCTCGCTGTTCTCCTCGCCGCTCTTCCCGCCGCGCCTGTGGGTCTACTCGAACTTCCACTGCAACCTCGCCTGCGACTACTGCGTCGTCGCGAGCTCGCCCGGCGCTCGCCGCCGCGAGCTGTCCGCCGAGCGCTTCTTCGCGCTCGTCGACGAGGCGGTGCGCGAGGGCTTCGGCGAGATCTACGTCACCGGCGGCGAGCCGTTCGTGCACCCGCAGATCGCGGCGATGCTCGAGTACGCGTCCGATCGGCTGCCGACGGTCGTGCTCACGAACGCGATGCTCTTCACGGGGCGCCGCCGTGCAGAGCTCGCGCGCCTCGCCGAGCGCCCCGGCCTGACGCTGCAGTCCTCGATCGACGGCGCACGTGCAGCGACGCACGACCGCTGGCGCGGCGCGGGCTCGTGGGCCAAGGCGATCGACGGGTTGCGGGTGGCGGCCGAGCTCGGCCTGCCGCTGCGCGTCGCGATGACGCAGACGCCCGACAACCGCGACGAGGTCGCGCAGCTGCGCAGCCTGCTGGAGCAACTCGGCATCACAGGCGACGCGTTCGCCGTACGGCCGCTGGTGGCGCGCGGGTTCGCGGCCGGCGCGGCGGCGCCCGGCGCGATCGAGGTCTCCGATGCGGTCATGGTGCCCGAGCTGACGATCAGCGCCGACGCCGCCCACTGGCACCCGGTCGGCGCCGACCTCGACTCCTGCCCGGACTTCCTCGTCGCGCGCGGCGAGGTCTCACTCGCCGAGGCCAAGCGGCGCGTGATCGAGCGCTTCCTCGAGCTGCGCCAGGCCGACGGCTCGCTGCCCGACGCGTTTCGGTGCGCGGTGTGAGCGACGCCGGCGCGGCCGGTCCGCTCGTGTCGGTCCTGATCCCGACCCTGAACGAGGAACGCGAGCTGCCACAGCTGCTCGACCACGTCAGCGCCCTGCACGGCCGCTGGGAGGTCATCCTCGCCGACGGCGGCTCAAGCGACGCGACGCTGCAGATCGCCTGCGCACACCGCGCGCGACCACGCGTGATCGAGAGCACCGGCGGCCGCGCCGCGCAGCTCAACGCGGCCGCGCGCACCGCGACCGGCGACGTCCTGCTGTTCCTGCACGCCGACAGCCGCCTTCCGCGCGATGCCTACGCGTCGCTCGCGGAGGCCTGGCGCAGCACGTCACGGACTGTCGGCGGTAACTTCGCGCTGCGCTTCGGCGACGGCCGCTTCGAGCGCGCGCTCGGCGCCGTCTACCGCCTGCAGCGCCGGCACGGCTTCTACTACGGCGACTCGTCGGTCTGGGTGCGGCGCGAGGCGTTCGACGCGCTCGGCGGCCTGCGCGAGATCCCGATCATGGACGACTACGACTTCGTCCGCCGGCTCGAGCGCAGCGGCACGACGCGCTGCCTGCCCGGCCCCGCGACGACGTCGGCGCGCCGCTGGCGCAAGGCCGGGATCGCGCGCACGGTGCTCGCCTGGTTCGTGATCCGCTGGCTGTTCGTCGCCGGCGTCGAGCCGCAGCGCCTGGCGCGCCTGTACCGCGTCGTGCGCTGACGCGCCTACCCGGCGGGGTGAGTCGCGCCGGGCCGACGACGCGCTACGTTGCCGGCATGACCTCGATCGGCACTCGGCTGCGTGAGCTCGAGGTCGCGACGCGCCCGGAGCACCCGGACCTGAGCGCCGCGCTCGCCGCGCGCTGGGCGCAGCTTCCGGCGCACGTCAAGCAGCCCAACCAGATGCTCGGCCGGCGGATGACCGGCTGCGAGGGGACGCACGGCGTCTTTCCCCGCTGCGACCTCGCCTGCACCCCCTGCTATCACGGCAAGGAGGCGCAGCGGGTGGGCACCGACGGCGACCACACCGAGCGCGAGGTCGACCGCCAGATGGCGCTCTTGCGCGAGCTTCGCGGTCCCGGCCAGCACGCGCAGCTGATCGGCGGCGAGGTCACGCTGCTCGGCCCCGACGACCACGCTCGTGCGCTGCAGGCGATGATCCGCCACGGCCGCAAGCCGATGTCGATGACGCACGGCGACTTCGACTACGCGTATCTGGAGGCGCTCGCGCTCGACCCGCAGACCGGCACTCCACGCTTTGCGCACCTCGCCTTCGCCGGGCACTTCGACTCGCTCATGCTCGGCCGCCGCGGGATCAAGCGCGCGCGCAGCGAGGCCGAGCTTCACCCCTATCGCGCGAGGTTCTGTGAGATGTTCGAGCGCCTCGAGCGCGAGCACGGGGTCACGCACTACCTCGCGCACAACATGACGATCACGCCGCGCAACGTCGACGAGATCGCCGACGTCCTGCGTGCGACGCGCGACATGGGCTTTCGGATGTTCTCCTTCCAGCCCGCCGCCTACATCGGCAACGAGGCGCGCTGGAAGGACGACTTCCGAGCGTTCTCGACCGACGACGTCTGGCGGCGGATCGAGCAGGGCGCCGGCGCACGGCTGCATTTCAACGCCGAGCAGGTCGGCGACGTGCGCTGCAACCGCACCGCGCACGGGATCTACGTCGGCGACCGCTACGCGACGCTGCTCGACGAGGACGACCCGCGCGACGCATGCGCGCTCGAGGACTTCATCGTCGCCTTTGGCGGGATGGACTTCGACGACCGCCGGCGCCGGCTGCAAGCGGCGCGCGCAGCGCGGGCCGTCGCGCGCCATCCCGCCGTGCTGCGCAGCGGCTCGGCGTGGGCCGTACGCCTGCTGCGCCGCCTCGGCGGCGTGCGCGCGATCCGCCGCGACAGGCCGCGGGCGATCACGTACGTCATGCACGCATTCATGGACGCCCGCGACGTGAAGCCCGCCTGGGAGCTGCTGCAGCGTGGCGAGCTGTCAGACGAGCCGAAGATCCGTGAGACGCAGGAGCGCCTGCAGGGCTGCTCCTATGCGATGGCGCACCCCGAGACGGGCACGATCGTGCCCGCCTGCGCCCAGCACTCGGTCCTCGACCCGCTCGAGAACCTGCGCCTCGCCGAGCTGCTCCCGGCTCACGAGATCGCGGCGCCGTAGGCGTCGCGCCCGATCGGGCAAATCGTCTGTCGCGCGCCTGCAGATCGATGCCGAGCGCGACGGCGCAGCGGCGTCTTCTGCGGTGCGCCAGAAGTTTCTCCTTGGCGTCGTCGCGCTATAGGCTCGTCGTGCCCATGCGGCGCTCGCTCCTATTCGGGATGCTCCTGCTCCTCTGGCTCGTGCCGGCGGTCAGCGCCTCAGCCGCCGCCGACGGGGGCGATCGGATCGTGCTCGTCGGTTCGGTGCTCGTCGGTCGCGAAGAGACCGTCGACGACCTCGTCGTCGTCGACGGCGACGTGACGATCCGCGGCGAGGTGACGGGCGACGTGGTCGTCATCGACGGCGACGTGACGATCCGCGGCTCGGTCGCCGGAGACGTCGTGGCGGTCTCCGGGCTGGCGACGCTCGGCCGCCGGGGCCGCATCGGCGGCGACCTCGTCTACGGCGACGAAACGCCGGTCCAGACGCCTGGCTCGCAGGTCGGCGGCGAGGTCAAGAAGTTCGAGATCGGCGACGCGAGCATCATCGGCGCGATCGGCGCGTGGATCGCGTTCACGGTCTCGCTGCTCCTGCTCGGCCTGGTCCTGCTGCTGCTCGCCCCGAGGGCCGGCGACGCCGTCGCGCGAACGGGCAGGGCCAAGCCGCTGATCGCGGCGCTCGTCGGCCTGCTCGCGTTCTTCCTTCTCCCGGTGATCGCGATCGCGGCCTCCGTCACGATCATCGGGCTGCCGCTCGGCATCGTGCTGCTGTTGCTGATCCTGCCGCTGTACGCGATCGGCTACCTCACGACGGCGCTCGTCGTCGGCCGGCGGGTCCTCAAGAAGGGGCTGATCCTCGCGTTCGTCGCCGGCCTCGTGATCCTCCAGCTGCTCGCTCTGATCCCGATCGCGGGCGCCCTCATCGGCTTCCTCGCGACGATCTTCGGGCTCGGCGTGCTGCTGGTCGCACTGCTGCGCGCACGCAGGGCCTAGCTGCCAGCGCGACTGCAAGTCCCGTTGCAGAGAGCAGGGGTCGAGGGCTGCTCGGCGAGTCGTTGGTAGCGTCGCGAGCGCCCGCGATGTCCCTCCGCCGCCTCCTCCTCGTCTGCATGATCGCCGCGTGCGCTGCGGTGGGCGCCGTCGTACTCGGAACCGCCGTCCCGGCGGGCGCGGACCTCAACAGCAAGATCACCGCGAACGCCAACCGCGCCGAGCAGCTGCGCGCCGCGGTGGCCGGCGAGTCGGCGCGCATCAGGCGCTCGACGCGGGGACTCGCACGCGCCCAGCGGCGGCTGCGCGAGCTGCAGGCGGACACCGCTGCGCAGCAGGCCGACCTCAAGCGCGTCAAGGACGAGTTCGTTCGTGCGCGCGACCGGCTGACGCGGCTCGTCAACCTGCAGCGCAACGCGACGCAGGCCCTGCGTGCGAACCTGCAGGCCGCGTACCGCAACGGCAAGCCGGACATCGTCTCCGTCGTCGTCAACGCGCGCGGCTTCGCGGATCTGCTCGAGAAGACCGAGTTCCTCAAGCGCATCGCCGAGCGCAACGCGCAGATCATGGACGTCGCGCGCACATCGCGCGTCGCGGTGACGAGGCAGACCAAGCGCCTGGCGAAGATGCAGGCACGCGAGCAGGCGCTCGCGGACACGCTCGAACGCAAGCGCGACGCCGCTCACGCCGTCGAGACGGCACTGCTGCGCGAGCGCGAGCGCCGCCTCGCGCGGTCGAACTTCAAGCGCGCCGAGCTGCGCGAGGTCCAGAGTCGGCTGGCCGACCTGCGCAAGCGCCTCGCGCGCACAGCCCGCAAGGGCATCGCCACGAATGCCGGCGGCGCCGCTCAGCCGCCGCCGGGAGCGCCACCCGCGGTCGGTCTCGTGATGGCTGCCGGCAACGCGATCGCCGGCCTGCCCTACCTCTACGGCGGCGGTCACGGCGGCTTCAAGGACAGCGCCTACGACTGCTCGGGCTCGATCAGCTACGCGCTCGCCGCGGCCGGGCTCGTGACGTCGCCGATGGCCTCTCCCGGGTTCATGACCTGGGGCGAGAGCGGCCCCGGCAAGTGGATCACGATCTACACGAACCCCGGGCACATGTTCATGGTCGTCGGCGGCTGGCGCTTCGACACCACGGCGCTGCGCGGCGGCGGCACGCGCTGGACGCGCGAGATGCGCGGCACCGGCGGGTTCGTCGCGCGCCACCCGCCTGGGCTGTAGCCGGTGGCGCCAGCAGCCGGCGTCACCCCACGGGCGGCGCGATCTCGCGCTTGAGGATCTTCCCGGTCGGGCCCTTCGGCAGCTCGTCGACGAGCCAGATCTCGCGCGGGTACTTGTACGCCGCGACCTGTTGCTTGACGAATGCGCGCAGCTCGTCGATCTCGACCTCCGCGCCATCCTTGAGCGCGACTGCCGCCCCGACCTCCTCGCCGAGCTCGGAGTGCGGGACGCCCACGACCGCCGCCTCGCGCACGGCGGGATGCGCGTAGAGCACCTCTTCGACCTCCCGCGGGTAGACGTTGTAGCCGCCGCGGATGATCAGCTCCTTCTTGCGATCGACGATGAAGAAGTAGCCGTCCTCGTCGACCTTCGCCATGTCGCCGGTGGCAAACCAGCCGTCCTTGATCGACTCCGCCGTCGCCTCCGGCTGGTTGAGGTAGCCCTTCATGACGTTGTGGCCCTTGATCAGGATCTCGCCGATCTCACCCTGCGCGACCTCCTTGCCCTCGTCGTCGACGCACTTCATCTCGACGCCCTCGATCGGCGTCCCGATCGAGCCCGGCTTGCGCTCGCGGTCGGGGTGGTTGAACGACGCGACCGGCGAGGTCTCGCTGAGGCCGTACCCCTCGAGGACCTTGCAGCCGAAGCACTCCTCGAAGCCGCGCAGCACCTCGACCGGCATCGACGCCCCGCCCGACACGCAGACGCGCAGGCTCGAGATGTCGTGGTTCTTGCGGTCGGGATGGTGCAGCAGCGCGCCGTACATCGTCGGCACGCCCTCGAACACCGTGCACCGGTCGCGCTCGAGGATCTCCAGCGCCTTGCCGGGCTCGAAGCGGGGCAGCAGCGTGACGGTGGCCCCGCACCTGATCGCGGCGTTCATCGTGCACGTCTGGCCGAAGGAGTGAAACAGCGGCAGCGCGCCGAAGATCACATCGCCGACGGCCATGTCGAACAGGCCGACGGCGACGTCGACGTTGTTGCGCAGGTTGTCGTGCGTGAGCTCGGCGCCCTTCGGCTTGCCGGTCGTGCCCGAGGTGTAGAGGATCACCGCAGTGTCGTCGCCGGCGCACTCGGCGACCGCGGGGTCGGGCTCGTGCGCGAAGATCGCGCCCTCGATCTCGCCCGGCTTGACCGACACGATCTCGACGCCGCCCGCCTCCTTCGCGCCGGCCTCGGCGGCCTCGAGGAAGTCATGCCAGGCGAAGAGCACCTTGACCTGCGGGTCCGAGAGGTAGAAGCCGACCTCGCGGCCCTTGAGCAGCACGTTCATCGGCACGACGACGCCGCCCGCGCGGAGCACGCCGTAGTAGATCGCCGGAAAGTACGGGACGTTGGGGAGCATGATCCCGACGCGGTCGCCGGCGCCGACGCCCTTGCTCCTGAGCATCGCCGAGACCCGCTGGCTGGCGTTGTCGAGCAGACCGTAGTTGAAGGCGGCGTCGTCGAGCTTGACGGCGATCTCGTCGGGATGCTCGGCAGCCGTGCGCGTCAGGTTCGAGGCGAGATTGGCAGACATAGGTGCGACTCTATTCCGACGATGCCCGATCTGTTGCCGATCACAAACGTGCTCTCGATCCCGCTCGACGAGGTGACCGTGCGCGCGAGCCGCTCGTCAGGGCCGGGTGGGCAGCACGCGAACGTGACGGCGTCGCGGATCGAGGCGAGCTTCGACGTCGCGGCGTCCGACACGCTCAGCGACGCGCAGAAGGCGCGCATCACCGCCCGCTGCGGTCCCGTCGTCCGCGCGGTCGCCCAGGACGCTCGCTCACAGACGCGCAACCGGACGCTTGCGCTGGAGCGCCTGGCGGCGCGGCTCGAACGGGCGCTCGAGGTCCCGCGCGCGAGAAGGGCGACGAAACCGACGCGTGCCTCGCGCACGCGGCGCCTGGAGGCCAAGCGGCGCGCCTCGGAGCGAAAGCGCGGGCGCCGCCGGCCGCCGGGCGAGGACTGAGGCCCAGCCAGCCGCCGAGCGCGCGCTCGAGCCCTCAGCCGACGCGAGGACGACGACGCCGAGCACGACGCGCTGCCCGGCGACCTTCCACGGACCTGATCACGGCGATCATCTCAGCGCCGCACGTCCTCGCAATCCAGCCCCACGGCGTCGCCCGTCGAGGCGAACACGGTGTCCTTGCCCGCCCCGCAGGCAACGATGTCCAGGCCGCCGCCGACGACGTTGATGCGGTCGTCGCCCGGCCCGCCGTCGACGGCGTCGGGATCGAGGTTGCCGAAGATCTCGTCGTTGCCCGCGTCGCCGAAGATGCGGTCCGCGCCGCGATCGCCCGTGATGCGGTCGTTGCCCGCGTCGCCGTGGATGACGTCGTTGCCGTTGCGCCCGGCGATGACGTCGTTGCCGGCGCCGCCGTACAGTTCGTCGTCGTCGTCCTCGCCGTCGACGTAGTCGTCGCCGCCGCGCGCGAACAGGCGGTCGTTGCCGGCCTTACCGAAGATCGAGTCGTCGTCCTCGGTGCCCTGCAGCAGGTCGTCGCGGAGCGTGCCCTCGATGATCGACGGCAGCTCGGCGTCGTTCGCGGCCTCGGGCGGCACCTGGATGACGAGCTCGCAGCCGTTCAGCGCGTCGCGCGTCGGCGCGTCCTGCTCGACGTAGACGGTGTCGTCGCCGTCGCCGCACTCGACGACGTCGGCGCTGTCGTCGGCGGCGCGGAGCACGTCGTCGCCGGCGCCGCCGCGGAGCCTGTCGGGGCCCGGCCCGCCGACGAGCTCGTCGTCGTCGTCGCCGCCGTCGAGCTCGTCGCTGCCGGAGCTGCCGTCGAGGCGGTCCTGCCCGGGACCACCGGCGAGGCGGTCGTTGCCGCGCCCGCCGCGCAGGATGTCGTGGCCCTCGTCGCCGATGATGTTGTCGCCGCCGCGCCCGCCGTCGAGCGTGTCGTCGCCGCGACCGCCGCTCATCGCCTCGGTTCCCGACTCGCCGAACAGCTCGTCGTTGCCGTCGTCGCCGAGCATCCGCCGGTCCGAGCCGCGGCCGCCGCGGATGACGTCGTCGCCCGGCCCGCCGGACAGCAGTCGGTCGTTGCCGAAGCCCTCTTCGATGATCTGATCGTTACCGAAGCCGCCCTTGATCGTGTCGTCGCCGTCGCCGCCGTCGATCGTGTCGTCACCGTCCTCGGCGTCGATCGTGTCGTCGCCGGTGCCGCCGTCGAAGCCGTCGTCGCCGCTGCCGCCGAAGACCGTGTCGTTGCCGGTCCCGGCGCGCACGAAGTCGTTGCCCTCGCCGCCGCTGATCCGGTCGCTGGACGCGCCGCCCGACACGCGGTCGTCGCCCGGCCCGCCCTCCAGCACGTCGCGGTCGCGACCGCCGCGCAGCAGGTCGTTGCCCTCCATCCCCTCGATCCTGTCGCGGGCGCGCGTACCGGTCAGGGCATCGTCGCCGGAGGTGCCGCGAATCAGCGCCAGGCCGGGCTGCACGACGATCCCGAGCGGCGCCGACCCGGCCAGGCGCACCGTGTCGAGCAGGCCGCGCGAGACAGGGCTGACGAGCGAGACGCTCCCGCCGGCGGCGTTGGCGAAGAACAGCCGGCCCGCGTCGGGGGTCCACGCCGGCGTACCGATTCCGCGGCCGCCGGCCGACAGCCGGCGGATGCGCCAGCCGCGCAGGACGACGAGCGCCCCGCTGCGCCCGCCGCGCCGCGCCCCGACCGCCAGCCGCGAGCGCCCGGGCGACAGCGCGAGGTGGCCGCCCGCGCCGCGTGGCAGCCCGATCCGCCGCCCGAGCGGCTGGCGCGCGCCGCGCGGGATGATCCGCAAGCCGCCGCGCGCGGAGACGAGCGTGCGCCCGTCGGGCGCGACGGCGACGCCGGTTGCCCCCGGCACGCGCACGCGCCGCAGCAGACGCCTGTTGCGAAGATCGACGAAGGCGACGCGACCGCCGCGCAGCACGACGGCGGCCAGGCGCCCGTCGCGCCCGAGCGCGATCGCGCCGCCGCGCCGGCGCAGCGAGACCGAGCCGAGCAGCACCAGCGTGTCGGCCCGCAGGACGCGCAGGCGTCTGCCCTGCACGACGTACAGCCGGTGGCCGTCCGGTGCGAGCGCAAGGCCGCGAATCGCGGCGCTGCCGAGCGCGCGGCGCGCGATCTCGCGGCGCTCGTTGACGTCGAGCACGAAGATCGTCGCGCCTGCGCCGACGAATCCGCGCGTGCCGTCGCTCGTGACGGCGACCGCCCGGTTGGCGCCCGGCAGCGCGATCCGGGCGACGACGCGATCGCTGGAGATGTCGAGCAGCGGCAGCTCGCGCGTTCCGCTCGCGACGAGCGCCACGCGCGCGTCGGCCACGGGCGCCGGCGCCAGCGCAAGCGCTGCGAGCAGCGCGATGCTCCCCCACCCGCGCGTGCTCCGTGTCATGCGCTCACCGTGACCCCACGTCGCGCAGACGCTACCTGGCGCCCCGCTCGCCCGCGCCAGCCCCGGTCCGCGGACCTGACGATCGGGCTAGTGGGTCGCCCAGGAACGTTGCGCCTGAAACGGCGCCCGAGGTTTCGGGTGCGACGTTGTGGGCTAGAGGCCGGGCGGGTGGCGGACGCTGTAGCCGGCGGTGGGCCGCATGTCGGCCTGCCAGCGCGTGCCGGCACGCGTCCGGCCGCTCGTGTCGAAGCGCAGTCCTGCTACCACCATGTACATGTGCCCGCCGTTGGCGTAGATCGTGATCCACTGGCCGGGACCGGATTCGCCCCAGTTCATGAAGCCGCCCGACGCCATCGAGCTCTCGAGCAACCCCGCGCCGTGCAGCGCGTACGAGACCGAGCCGGAGCAGTCATAGCCGGCGTCGTCCCACCTGCCGTGGCCGCCGCCGTAGATGTAGGGCTTGTGCGCGATCTGGTTGCCGGCGGCGATGACGGCCTGCACGACGGGCGGGGCGAGCGACGGGGCGGTGGCGAAGCCGTCCTCTCCGACCGTCGCGACCATGCCGGGGCCGAGCGCCAGCGGCTCGGGCGCGGGCGGCTCGCTGCGGTTCTGCTTGTGCGCCTTGCGCTTCTGGTTCCTCGGCAGAGCACCACCGGTCGCCGCTGCCGAGGCGACGGCTCCGCCGTTGATGGCGACGTCCTTCAGTACGACGACGTCGTGGCGCGAGACGACGCCGTCGACCCTGCGGCGCTGCGCACGCTCGAAGCTGCGCACCGCGCGCTTCGTGCCGCGGCCGAAGATGCCGTCGACGTCCGTCGCGACGCCGGCGCGCGTCAGGTAGCGCTGCAAGGACCGGACGTCCTTGCCCTTGTGGCCGTGCTTCAAGGTTCGCTCACCGAGGCTGAAGCTGCGCTTCTTCGCCGAGGCGGCCTGCACGGGAACGAGCAGAACACAAGCCGCGAGGCACATGACGAGACGGTACGACGGGTACGACAGCTTCACGCGCGCTGACCCCTTCTCCTTCGGGCGCCTGCGGGGTTAGCTGACGGGCTCGCGCAGAAAGAGCTAGCGCTATGCCGTGCAAGACGGCGATTCGCCCCCGGGGCGCAATCTCACGCCCCAAATGGTTCCCCCGCTCCCCGTCGATGGCTCGACGCGGATTCGGCTGGTCACTGACCCGCGGAACCCTAGCGCAGCTTCACGACGAATGCATTCCCGGATTGATAACCGCCCTCTGCGCCCTGCCGGCGTCTACGCGAGCACGGCATCGACGATCGCGAGCGCCACCTCGGCCCGTGTCCGCAGCGAGTCCGCGACCACATACTCGTGCGGCGTGTGGGCGCCCCCGCCGCGCGGCCCGAGGCCGTCGATCGTGATCGCGATGACGGGCGCCATGTAGCTCGCGTCGCTCGCCCCGCCACGCGCCGTGCCGACGATCCGGCGCCCGAGCCGGCCGCCCGCGTCCTCGAGCAGCGCTGCGGTGCGCCCGCTGGAGTCCATGCCCGGCCAGCGGCGCAGCAGGTCGCTCTCCAAGCGCACACCGTCGACGGCGTCGGGCAGTCCGGCGAGCACCGTGTCGAAGGTCTCGAGCTCGTCGGCGCGCAGGTCGCACAGCAGCTCGCCCGCGGCCGGCACGACGTTGAACGCCTCCCCGGACTGCACGACCGTCGGCACCGCAGTCAGGTGCGCCGGACCCGCGGGATCGTGTCGCGCCGCCACGGCCTGCGCGGCGCTCGCCAGCGCGAGCAGCGCGTTGGCGCCCTTGTCGGGGGCTGAGCCCGAGTGCGCGGAGCGCCCGTGCGCGAGCACGCGCAGCGTGCCCGCCGCCTTGCGGCGCACGACGACGGCCTCCTCGCCATCGGGCGTGAGCTCGCCGCCCTCGAAGCACAGGCACGCGTCCCAGCCGGCGAAGCGCTTGGTGTGGACGAAGTCGCCGACGCGCCACTCCTCGTCGCAGACGAGCAGCAGCGCGATCTGCTCGAAGTGCTCGGTGCGCAGCGCGAGCTCGCGCAGCACGCCGAGCGCGAGCACGTCGCCGGCCTTCATGTCGACGGTGCCCGAGCCGACCAGCGTCTCGCCGTCGCGCTCCAGCGCGCGGTGGTCCTCGTGCGAATGGACGGTGTCGACGTGGCCGAGCAGCAGGACGCGCGCGCTGCCGCTGCCGCGCAGCGTCAGGATCAGATCGTCGGCGTGGTCGACCGACGAGCACGGCGAGCGCTCGGCGAGCGCAGCGTCGGGTGCAAGCGACTGCGCGACCGCGAACGCCTCGTCGGCGCCGGTCACGTCACCTGATGGCGACGAGACCGCCACAAAGCGCTCGAGCTCCTGCTCGGCGCGAGCGGCGATCCGCTCGGCAGCGGCTGCGATCCACGCCTGCATGCCTGCGGTTCTACCTGAAACGGGGCGCTCCAACCGCACCCGCGGCCGCGGCGCTGCTCGCCGCGGCGGCCGGCAGCTCGCACACCGCGCGTCGGCGGCTACCCGAGCACGTGCTCGAGTCGCCGCTCGAGCGCGCCGGCGATCGCCTCGCGGACGAAGCCGGCCTCGAAGCGCTCGACGGTGGCCTCGAGGAAGCCCTCGATGACGAGCCGCTTGGCGTCCTCCAGGGACAGCCCGCGCGAGCGCAGGTAGTACAGCTGCTCGGGATCGATCTGCGCGATCGCCGCGGCGTGCGTGCAGCGCACGTCGTTGGCGAGGATCTCCAGGCCCGGAATCGAGTCGGCGTGCGCCTTCTTCGTCAGCAGCAGGTTGCGCGACTCCTGGAAGGCATCGATCTGCTGCGCGCCCGGGTCGACCTTGATCATCCCCGACCAGACCGTGCTCGAGCGCCCGTCGAGGATGCCGCGGAAGGCGAGATCGGAGGTCGTGTTCGCGGCCGCGTGCTCCTGCGTCGTGGCGTAGTCGAGGTGCTGGCGCCCGTGCGTGGCGTAGGCGCCGGTGACCTTCGCGTCGGCGCCCTTGCCGGCGAGCTGCGTCTCCATCGCGACGCGCCCGTTGCCCGATCCGAAGCCGAGCGCGATCCAATCGACGGCGCCGTCGCGCTCGACGATGCAGCGCTGTGAGCCGAAGACCCACGACTTCTCGCTGAGGCCCTGCGCGCAGACGTAGCGCAGCTTCGCGTTGGGTCCGACCGACAGCTCGGTGACGAGGTTCAGCAGCGCGTCGCCATCGGCGCAGGAGTCCGCCGAGACGTACTGCTCCCAGACCTCGGCCTGCGCGGCCTCCTCGAGCACGACGAGCGTGCGCCAGTGAAGCGCCGTCTGCGGCTGGGACTGCGCGACCGTGACGACGATCGGCGCCTCGAGCACGACGCCGCGCGGCACGTATACGAACGCCCCGCCCTGCCAGCCCGCCTCGTTGCGGGCGACGAACGGATTGTCGGCCGAGACGATCGAGCCGAAGTGATGCTCGACGAGCTCGGGGTGCTGCTGCGCCGCCGCCGACAGCGACATCACGAGCGCGCCGCTGGGCGCGGGCTCCAGTGGATCGGCGAAGACGTGGTCGACCTGCTCGAGCACGACGGCGCCGGCCGGCGCGTCGAACACGCCCACGCCCGCCGCGTCGACGTCGGCGGCGTGCGGCGGGCCGTACGCGTCGAGGTCGACGTTCTTCAGCGACGTGAACTCCCATCCCGGGTTGCCGCGGAACGAGGGCAACGGCAAGGACTCCGTCAAGGAGACGGCGCGCTCCCGGCGCGCCGTCAGCCAAGCCGGTTCCGTCGCCGTCGCCGTCGCCGTCGCGGGACTCGGACTAGCCAATTGAGCCCTCCATCTGCAACTCGATCAGCCGGTTCATCTCGACGGCGTACTCCATCGGCAGCTCCTTGACGATCGGCTCGATGAAGCCGTTGACGATCAGCTTGCCGGCCTCCTCCTCGTCGAGCCCGTGGCTCATGAGGTAGAAGAGCTGCTCCTCGCCGATCTTCGAGACGGAGGCCTCGTGGCCGACATCCACGTCGTCCTCGCCGATGCGGATGGTCGGGTAGGTGTCCGAGCGCGAGTCCTCGTCGAGCAGCAGCGCGTCGCAGACGACCTTGGACTTCGAGCCGTGCGCGCCCTTGGCGACCTCGAGCAGGCCGCGGTAGGAGGAGCGCCCGCCGTCCTTGGAGATCGACTTGGCGAAGATGTTCGACGTCGTGTTCGGCGCGGCGTGGACGATCTTGCCGCCCGCGTCCTGGTGCTGGCCGGCCCCCGCGAACGCGATCGAGAGGATCTCGCCGTGCGCGCGCTCGCCGGTCAGGTAGACCGACGGGTACTTCATCGTCAGCTTCGAGCCGAGGTTGCAGTCGACCCACTCGACGGTCGCGTCGCGCTCGGCGATCGCCCGCTTGGTGACGAGGTTGAAGACGTTCGTCGACCAGTTCTGCACCGTCGTGTAGCGGATCCGCGCGCCCGGCTTGGCGATCAGCTCGACGACCGCCGAGTGCAGCGAGTCAGACGAGTACGTCGGCGCCGTGCAGCCCTCGACGTAGTGCACGTAGGAGCCCTCGTCGGCGATGATCAGCGTGCGCTCGAACTGGCCCATGTTCTCGGTGTTGATGCGGAAGTAGGCCTGCAGCGGCATCTCGACGTGGACGCCCTTGGGGACGTAGACGAACGAGCCGCCCGACCACACCGCGGAGTTCAGCGCGGCGAGCTTGTTGTCGTTGGACGGGATGATCGTCGCGAAGTACTCGCGGATGAGGTCCTCGTGCTCGCGCAGGCCCGAGTCCATGTCCATGAAGATGACGCCCTGCGCCTCGAGCTGCTCGTTGATCTGGTGGTAGACGACCTCCGACTCGTACTGCGCGCCGACGCCGGCGAGGAACTTGCGCTCGGCCTCGGGGATGCCGAGCCGGTCGAAGGTCTTCTTGACGTCGTCGGGCACGTCGTCCCAGGAGCGCTCGGCCTTCTCGGAGGCGCGCACGAAGTAGTGGATGTTGTCGAAGTCGACCTCGGCGAGATGCGGCGAGCCCCACGTCGGCATCGGGCGCGCGAGGAAGTGCTCGAGCGCCTTGAGGCGGAAATCGCGCATCCACTGCGGCTCGTTCTTGAACTCGGAGATCTTCTCGACGAGCTCCTTCGACAGGCCCTTGGGCGCCTTGTAGAGGTAGTTCTCGGCGTCGTGGAAGCCGTACTTCTCCGTGTAGTCGGCGTTGATGCCCTGCAGGCCCTCTTGCTCGGCGATGGTCTCGGGAGTTGCCATGTCGGTTACTCAACCTCCAGCTTGATCATGTCGTCCTCGACGCGGACTTCGAACGTGTCGATCGGCACGTAGGCGGGCAGCGTCACCGGCTTGCCGGTATGCAGGTCAAACAGCGACCCATGGCGCGGGCACTCGACCGTGCACCGCTGCGGATCGAACTCGCCGTCGGCGAGGTTGCCGTCGTCGTGCGAACAGCGATCCTCGATCGCGAGGATCTCGCCGTTGCAGTTGAAGATGCCGATCTCCAGGTCCTCCCACGCGACGACGCGCGACGCGCCGTGTGGCAGCTCGGAGATTGGGCAGATATCGAGGATCTCGGTCATCGAAGACATCGGCGCCACGAATCCCGTCCGCGGCGCTCGGATTTACCTCTACGAGTGTAGCCGCTCACAACGCGGATGTCGGCGCTAGCTGCGGCCCGACGAGCAGTACGGCAGGCGCCGTCAGAGGTGATCGGCGTCGCTCGGGTGGCGCTCCACGCCGCCCTCCGCCTCGCTCGGCGGCGTCTCGGGCTCCCAGTCGACCGGCGCGCCCAGCGCGGCGCCCTTGAGCACCTTGAGCGTCAGCAGCGCGCACTTCATCCGCGTCGCCGAGATCTTGATGCCGAGCAGGTCCAGGACGTACTGGCGATCGAGCTCGAGCAGCTCGTCGATCGTCATGCCCTTGATCTCGTCGGACGTCATCGACGCCGACGCCTGGCTGATCGCGCAGCCGTGCCCGGAGAAGCGCAGGTCGTCGATCCTGCCGTCGTCCGTCGTGCGGATCTCGACCGTCAGCTCGTCGCCGCAGAGCGGATTCGAGTCCTTGAAGCTGAGGTCGAACGGGTCGAGGTGGCCCCAGTTGTGGGGGCGCTTGTAGTGCTCGAGGATCTCTTCGCGGTAGATCGAGTCCATGGTCATCCAGAGCTCTTGCTACAGGAGTCCAGACGGGCTGTGGTCGAGCAGCGGCACACGGTCATCCGAAGATCTTCCTGACGTCGTTGAGGGCATCGACGAACGCGTCGACATCGGCGCGCGTGTTGTGAACGGCGAACGAGGCGCGCGACGTCGCCGCGACGCCGAAGCGCTGCATGAGCGGCTGGGCGCAATGATGGCCGGCGCGGATGCACACTCCGCGCGAGCCCAGGATCTCGGCGACGTCGTGCGGGTGAGCCGTTTCCATCGTGAAGGCGGCGAGGGCGCCGCGGCGCTCGGCGTCCAGCGGACCCATGACGGTGATGTCGGGCAGCTCCGCGAGCCGGTCCAGGGTGTACGAGCAGAGGTCGCGCTCGTGAGCGCGGATCGCCTCGATGCCGATGCCCGACACGAAGTCGACGGCGGCGCCGAGCCCGATCGCCTCGGAGATGTTCGACGTGCCGGCCTCGAACTTCGCCGGAATCTGGCCCCAACGGATCTCGTCGACGGAGACGGATGCGATCATGTGCCCGCCGCCGAGGAACGGCGGCATCTCCTCGAGCAGCTCCTTGCGCCCGTGCAGGACCCCGACGCCGGTCGGGCCGTAGAGCTTGTGACCGGTCCAGGCGTAGAAGTCGGCTCCCAGCGCACCCAGGTCGACGGGGATCTGCGGGATCGCCTGCGAGCCGTCGACGACGACGACGGCGCCGGCGGCGTGCGCCTTCTCGATGATCTCGGCGACCGGGTTGATCGTGCCGGCTGCGTTCGAGACGTGGCCGACGGCGACGAGCTTGACGTTGCCCTTGGCCAGCAGTGCGTCGAGCTCGTCGAGCTGGAGGATCGAGTCGTCGTCGACCTCGAGCATCTCGAAGTTCGCGCCGGTCTCCTTGCAGAGCATGTACCACGGCACGAAGTTGGAGTGGTGCTCGAGCTGCGTCGTCAGCACCGTGTCGCCCGGGCCGACGTTCGCGCGGCCCCACGAGTACGCGACGAGGTTCAAGGCCTCGGTCGCGTTCTTCGTGAAGATCGTGCAGTTCGCGGGCCAGTTGACGAACGCGGCGATCCGGTCGCGCGCGCCCTCGAAGAGCTCCGTCGCCTCGGCGGCGAGCGCGTAGACGCTGCGGTGGACGGTGCCGCGATGCGCCTCGTAGTAGTCGTCCATCGCGTCGATGACCGGCTGCGGCGTCTGCGACGTCGCAGCCGAGTCGAGGTAGACGATCCCCTCGCGCTGCAGGCAGGGGAAGTCGGTCGCCAGCGGCGTGTCGGCGAGCGTGCTCATCGCGACGGCCGGGCTCGCGCTGGCACGCCGGATGCGGTCGAGCGATCGCGCGGTCTCACGCCGCCACGCCGAACTCTTCGCGGATCTTCGCGTAGCCCTCGGCCTCGAGGCGGTCGACGAGCTCGGGGCCGCCGTCGGTGGCGATCCGGCCGTCGAACATGATCGAGACGCGGGTCGGCGTGACCATGTGCAGGATGCGCTGGTAGTGGGTGATGATCAGCACGCCCATGTCGGCGCCAGCGGCGATCGTGTTGACGCCGTGCGCGACGACGTTGAGCGCGTCGATGTCGAGACCCGAGTCGGTCTCGTCGAGGACGGCGAGCCGGGGCTGCTGGAGCGCGAGCTGGAGGATCTCGAGACGCTTCTTCTCGCCGCCGGAGAAGCCCTCGTTGAGGTAGCGGGCGCTGAACTCGCGCGGGACGTTGACGAGCTCCATCGCGGCCTCGACCGTCTTGCGGAAGTCCTTCAGCGAGATGTCGCCCTCGCCGCGCGCCTCGCGGTGGGCGTTCATGACCATCCGCAGGTACTTCGTGATCGTCACGCCGGGAATCGCGACCGGGTACTGGAAGGCCATGAAGAGGCCCATCCGGGCGCGCTCGTCGGGGTCGGCCTCGGTGATGTCCTCGCCGCCGAAGAGGATCTGGCCCTCGGTGACCTCGAGGCTCGGGTGGCCCATGATCGCGTTGGCCAGCGTCGACTTGCCCGAGCCGTTGGGACCCATCAGCGCGTGGATCTCGCCGGGCGCAACCATCAGGTTGACGCCTTTGAGGATCTGCTTGTCCTCGGCCTGGACGTGGAGGTTGCGAATCTCGAGCTCGGGCATGGTGTCCTTTGGATCTCCTTCGTGCGGGGTGGCCTGACGGATCAGGCGGGAGCGGGGGTTCTTTCGTCCGGCGCCGCGCGCTCGCCGCCGCGCGGCAGCTGGCGGGTCTGAAAGTCGATCAGCTCGGCGAGCGTCGTCTGCGCGAGCGTCTTGAGGACGCCGACCTGCACGCGCGTCCACAACAGCTTCGTGGCGCAGCCGCTGCCGGAGTCGTCGTGGTGCGAGCAGAGGACGCGGCCGTCGTCGCTGCGGTCGTCGACGAAGCATTCCATCGGGGCCAGCGAGCCCTCGAGCGCGAGGACCACCTCGTCCATCGCGATGGCGTCGGCGCTGCGCGCGAGCTGGTAGCCGCCGTGCGCGCCGCGCGTCGACTCGACGAGCCCGACGCGCTTGAGCAGCGCGACGATCCGCTCGAGGTACGCGAGCGGCAGGTTCTCGGCGTCGGCGATCGCCTTGAGCGAGACGGGCTGGGCCTGTCCCTGTCGGCCGAGCTCGATCAGCAGGCGCACCCCGTACTCGGCTTTGGTCGTGAAGAACACGCCCGGTAATCCTACCAGCGAGGTCGGGATAGCGACTGGGCGGTCAGAAACCGTGGCGGCTGCTGCGACCACCGCAGGAGGAAGCCGGGCGTGTGCATCTGGGTGAACGATCCCCGCCGGCACAAGCTTGCGCTCCAACCGCTAGAAGTGACGGTCTATGCCCGAGTTCGCGCCAGGCGACGTCTTCGTCGACCACCGCATCGAGGGACTGGCCGGGCGCGGCGGGATGGGCGTCGTCTACCGCGCGACCCAGCTCGGCCTCGAGCGGACCGTCGCGCTGAAGATCATCACGCCGGCGCTCGCCGACGACGAGGACTTCCGCAAGCGCTTTGTCGCCGAGTCCAGGGCCGCGGCGTCGATCGAGCACCCGAACGTGATCCCGGTCTACGACGCCGGCGAGCGCGACGGCGTGCTGTTCATCGTCATGCGCTACATCGACGGGCCCGACCTGCGGGCGCTCGTGCGCGCCGAGGGCCGGCTCGAGCCAGAGCGCGCGGCGCAGATCGTCGCCCAGATCGGCGGCGCGCTGGATGGCGCGCACCGCCACGGTCTCGTGCACCGCGACGTCAAGCCCGCCAACGTCCTGCTCGACGACGAGGACCACGCCTACCTGACGGACTTCGGCCTCACGAAGCGCGCCGCCACGACCGACGGTGGCGGGCTGAGCCGCGCCGGCGGCTGGGTCGGCACGCTCGGCTACGTCGCGCCCGAGCAGATCCGCGGCGAGCGGATCGACGCGCGCACCGACGTCTACGCGCTCGGCTGCGTGCTCGTCTACGCGCTCACCGGCAGCGCGCCGTACATCCGCGACAGCGACGAGGCGACGCTGTGGGCGCATCTCAACGCGCCGCCACCGAGCGAGGACGTGCCGCCGCAGTTCGAAGGCGTCGTCGCGCGCGCGCTCGCGAAGGACCCGTCGGACCGCTACCCGTCGGCGGGCGACCTCGGCCGCGCGGCGCTGCGCGCGGCCGGTCGCAGCGCGACGGCGCTCCCCGAGCGCAACGTCGGCCGCGGGCAGGCGGCGCCGCTCGACGGCGGCACCGACGCGACTGCGCTGCAGGGCGCGCCTGCCGATCCCGACGGCGAGACGCAGCTGTCTCCGCTCGACGGCGTGGCGGCCGCAGCCGCGCGCCGGCGCCGCGTCGCGACGGCCGCCACCCGACCGCGCGCCGGCGCCGGCGCGGCCTCGCCGCGGCCGCCGCGCTGCTCGTCGCCGGCGCCGCCGGGTTCGCGCTGCTCGGCGGCGATGGCGACGATTCGAGCACCGCCGCGCCACCGCCTCCTCCGTCGCAGACCGGCGAGCTGCGCCCGGCGAAGGTCGACATCACGAGATCCGGCGTGCTTGCGCGCCCCAACGCGCTGACGATCGCCGGCGGCGATGTCTGGGCGCTCAGCAACCGCGAGGGCGCGATCGCGCTCGCCGACGCCGTCACGGGCGATCCGAACGGCCGGCTGAGCATCGGCAACGGCGCAAGCTCGCTTGCGGCCGGCTTCGACTCGGTGTGGGTGACGAAGGAGAGCACGAGCACGGTCTTGCGCATCGATGCCAAGACGCACCGCCGCGTGCCGGGCGGCGCGATCGAGGTCGCCCGGCCCGGTCGCAACGTCGCGGTCGCGACCGGAGCGGGCGCCGTCTGGGTCGGCGTGCGCAACAGATCGCGCGATGACCGCTCGCCGGAGGCGGTCGTGCGGATCGACCCCGGCAGCCGCGAGCAGCGCCAGATCCCGGTCGAGCGCGGCGTGCAGGACATCGCCGTCGGCGCCGGCGCGGTGTGGGTGAGCAACCGCTTCAGCTCGACCGTCACGCGGATCAGCACGACCGACTTCAGTTCTACGCGCGTGGCCGTCGGTGCCGTACCGCGCGGGATCGTGGTCGGCGAGGGCGCCGTCTGGGTGGCGGCGTCGGGCGACGACGAGATCACGCGGATCAACCCGCGCAGCCTGCAGACGAGGTCGATCCCATTGCAGGCGATCCCCGAGCGCGTCGCCGTCGGCGGCGGCTCGGTCTGGGTGACCGCCAAGGAGGCCGGGCGCCTGATCCGCATCGACGCCGGGACGCGCAAGGTGATCGAGCGGATCGACACCGGCAGCCGCCCCTACGCGCTCGACGTCACGCGCGGCCGCGCGGTCTGGCTGACGCTGCTCGACGACGACGGCCTGCAGCGGGTGCGGTTCTACCGCTGACGTCGCAGGTTCAGCACGTTGAGCTCGGCGAGCCGTGGGACCGGGTCGATCTGTTGATGCAGGACATCAATACGTCGACCCGCTCCACGTCGCTTGCCGCGATCAGATGGCGGCGAGCTACAAATCCCGGCGCGAGACGACGCCGTCCTGCAGCGCGCGCATCGCGAGATAGGAGCGCTTCTGGTTCTGGGGCAGGTGCTGAACGCCGAAGAAGCCGAACAGCGTGCGCAGGTGCGCCTTGACGGCGTCGACGGAGAGGTACAGCTCGTCGGCGATCTGCTGGTTGGTCGCGGGCGTCGCAAGCTCCGTGTCCTTGTAGGGACGACAGAGCGCGGCGAGCACGGCGCGCTGGGTCGCGCTCAGCGCCGGAAGCTCGGCGCGGCTGCCGGCGGCGACGGTCGGGCTGGAGTCCGCCGACTCGGGCACGCGAAAGGCGATCTGCGTGCGGCCGACGCGCAGCACGTCGCCGTCGCGCAGCCGATGACGCCCCGAGATGCGCTGGCCGTTGACGAACGACCCGTTGCGCGACAGGCCGTCATCGCCCGCGGTCCACTCGTCGCCGAGGCGCTCGAGCTCGGCGTGCAGGCGCGAGACCTCGCTGTCCCACCCCAGCGCGACGTCGTTGCCGGCGCTGCGGCCGATCGTGACGCGCTTGCTCGAGGGGTCGAGCACGAACAGGCGCTGCGCGCCGGCGCCGTCGCGCAGCACGAGAAACGGCGTCCCTGCGCGCTCGGCCTCGATGCGCTCGCGCAGCTCGGCGGGCGTCGCGGCGTGGGCGGCGAGCGGTGACTGATCGGCCTGCTGCATCGCCTGAGGAGCTTGCCAGATCGACGGTCAACGCACCCAGGGTGGCGCTCCGTCACACCTGAGCGTGGGAGACGTGACCCCGGGGGTCGCCGCGACGCCGGGAAGGCGCGCGATCGTACTCACAACGTCTACGGCAAGGAGCCGCCCAGGATGATCGCCCTCCCCCTCACGAGCTTGTCCGACGACGATCTCGTCGCGCGCTTTCGCGCCGGCGACGACGCGCCCTTCGACGAGATCGACCGCCGCTACCGCAGCCAGCTGATCGCCTTTGCGCGGCGGATGCTCAACGGCACGGGCCACGACGCCGACGACGTCGTGCAGGACGCCTTCATCCGCGCCTACCGCGGGCTGCGCGTGACAGAACGCCCGATCGCGCTGCGCCCGTGGCTGTACATGATCGCGCGCAACCGCGCGCTCGACGAGCTGCGCTCCCCACAGGCCGCCGCCTACGACGACGACTTCGCGCTGCACGCGCTGGCGAGCGCCGACGCCGGGCAGCGCGTGCAGGAGCGCGACGAGATGCGCCGGCTCGTCGCCGAGATCGCGCGCCTGCCCGAGCGCCAGCGGATGGCGCTCGTCATGCGCGAGTTCGACGGCTGCTCACACATCGAGACCGCCCGCCGGCTGCAGACGACCGTGCCCGCGACGAAGTCGCTGATCATCCGCGCGCGCTCGAACCTCGGCGCGGCGGTGCACGCGGCGTGAGAGCGGGGTAGGCTCGACGGACCGTGGACGTCTCGGCGATCGAGGAGGCCTTGGACCGCCTCGACGAGGGCCTCTCGGAGGCCCGCATGGCCGCGCAGCTGCTGCGCGAGGGCGACGTGACCGCGGTCGGCGACCTCAACGCGGTGATCAACGCGATCGCGCTCGAGATCGCCGAGCTGAAGGGCCGCACCAGCGGCGGCATCGGCTAGACCCACTAGATGGTTGATTCCGCGCGGTTAGGCGCAGTAGTCGACGAGTGCGCGGCTGGGACGGCCAAGTTGGTGGTTGAGCGTGATCGCGGCGGCGAGGCAGACGAAGCGTTGAAGGACGCGTTCGCGCAGCCCGGCAAGGGTGCGGGCGCCGTGACGTTCGAGCGTGAGGATGTCTTTGCAGGTCCAGAAGATGCTCTCGTGCGCTGGCTCGATCGCTGGCGGGTGCGGCCCGTCGCCGGGTTCGTCGCGACGCTTGGGTCGAACGATCGTGGCGTCCAGGTCACTGACAGAGCGGGCGAAATCGCGGCCGGCGTAGCCCTTGTCGCCGAGCAGGATCTCGCCGCCGCGACGCTCGCAGCGCGCGAGCAACTGCAGCGCGACGTCGCGCTCATCGGCTTTGGGCGACCTGAGCGCAAGCGCTCTGGGCGTGCCGTCGGGGCGCAGATCGCGTGCAGCCGAAACCCCAGAAATAGCGGCTATGGCTGGCACACCAGCCGTAATCCGCGGCATCGCCCAGCTGCGAGCGACGGACCGTTTCGCGGCTTTGCGCGCACGGAACCGGCGTGCTATCGACAAGCAGCAGATCGTCCTGCGCGCCCGGGCTTTGACTGGCAAAGATCCCCAGCAACCACTCCAACGTGTCAGCGAGTCGACGACGCCGCTTGAAGTACCCAGGTTGCTGCGGCAGCTGCGGGAAGAGGTGCCCCAGGCGCTTGCCGGCAACGGCGAGGAACCGGCGGTCAGACGGGATGCCCATGATCGCCTGCGCGACACAGAGCGTGACGACCTCCGCGTCTGTGACTCTTCGAGCCGCGTTGGCCTGCCGGTCAGGCAGGAGATCGTCGGCGGTCGTGAGCGACGGCGCGAACACCGTCGTGAGCAGCAGGTCGAGGTCGGCGTCCATCGAGGCCCCCACAGGTCGGCGATGCGTCTACGCACCGCCGATTTCGACCCTGCTGCTCTGAAACCCTCGACAAACACGGGCCGTCCCGTGGAATCAACCATCTAGCGCCGCGGCGGCGACGGCAGCCGTCTGAGGGTACCTGCCCACGGCCGGACGCTACGGTTCGCGCCACGGGCGATCCGGTCGAAAAGCGGTCGGGACGCTCGCCACAAGAAAGGACGAACGGGGAATGCAGAGCGCTCTGAGCGCGCAGGACATCCAGCCATGCGCGAACGAGAGGGTTGACCGGATCGCCACGGGGATCGTGACCGTCGTCCCCTTCCTCGCCCTCGGCGTCGTCATCTGGCAGGCGTGGGAGAGCCTGCTGCACTGGCACGACTTCGTCGTGTTCGGCGTGCTCTACGTACTGACCGGCCTCGGGATCACGGTCGGCTTTCATCGCTACTTCACGCACCGCGCCTTCAAGACGAACCGGATCGTCCGCGCAGCGCTCGCGATCCTCGGCAGCGCCGCGATCGAGGGCCCGATCACGGCATGGGTGGCCGACCACCGCAAGCACCACGCCTTCTCCGATCAGCTCGGCGACCCGCACAGCCCGCACGTCGATCACGGTAAGGGCCTGCGCGGCGCGCTGCGCGGCCTCGCGCACGCGCACCTCGGCTGGCTGTTCCTGCATACGCAGCGCGCCAACAAGGAGCGCTACGCGCCCGACCTCGTCGCGGATCCGATGATCCGCTTCATCGACCGCATGACGCCGCTGTGGATCGTGCTCGGGCTCGCCGTGCCGTTCGGCCTCGGCTACGCGCTCGGCGGCACCGTGACCGCGGCCCTCAGCGGGTTGTTGTGGGGCGGCGCGGTGCGGATCCTGCTGCTGCACCACGTGACGTTCTCGATCAACTCGCTGTGTCACTTCTTCGGGCGCCGGCGCTTCGAGACCGGCGATCACTCGCGCAACCTGCTGTGGCTTGCGCCGCTGTCGTTCGGCGAGGCGTGGCACAACAATCACCACGCGTTCCCGACCTCCGCGGCGCACGGGATGCGCTGGCATGAGCGCATGCTCGACCCGAGCGCGCTGGTCATCTGCGCGCTGGAGCGCGTCGGGCTCGTCTGGGACGTCGTGAGGATCAGCGAGGAGCGCCAGGCGGCGAAGCTCGTCGGCGCGTAGCCGCGGACGTTCGAGTCGACGAGGAGCGCGCGCCGCCGGTCCCGGTCGGTCACGCGCAAAAAGAAGGGGCGGCCGCTTGCGCGACCGCCCCAACGTGGCTCAGATGGCCACGTCCAGTGACCTAGATCGTCTGGACGTTGACCGCCTTCGGACCCTTGTCGCCCGCCTCAGCGTCGTAGCTGACCTTGGCGCCCTCGGCGAGCGAGCGGTAGCCCTCGCCGATGATGCCGCTGTGATGGACGAACAGGTCCTTCTGACCGTCGTCAGGGCTGATGAAGCCAAAGCCCTTGTCGTCGCTGAACCACTTCACGGTGCCGGTAGGCATTCCGGTTCTCCTCGGGTGTCGTGCTGCATACCCCGAGGATGCTGTTCAGGCAACGTCACTGGGCGCTGGCACTGCTTCGCCGGATCCGGTGATCCGGCCTTTCAGATCGGAAAGGTAGCGGGTCACTACCCTGGTGCGCCATGCCCGTCACGAGACAGGACCTGCGCAACGTCGCGATCGTCGCCCACGTCGACCACGGCAAGACGACGCTCGTCGACGCGATGCTCTGGCAATCGGGCGCCTTCCGAGTCGGTCAGGACGTCAACGAGCGGGTCATGGACTCGATGGATCTCGAGCGCGAGAAGGGGATCACGATCCTCGCCAAGAACACGTCCGTGCGCCACGGCGACGTGAAGCTCAACATCATCGACACGCCCGGCCACGCAGACTTCGGCGGCGAGGTCGAGCGCGGGCTGTTCATGGTCGACGGGATCCTGCTGCTCGTCGACGCGAGCGAGGGCCCGCTGCCGCAGACGCGCTTCGTCCTGCGCAAGGCGCTCGAGGCGCGCCTGCCGGTGATCCTCGTCGTCAACAAGGTCGACCGGCCCGACGCGCGCATCGCGGAGGTCGTCGACGAGGTCTACGAGCTGTTCCTCGACCTCGACGCCGACGAGGAGCAGATCGAGTTTCCGATCGTCTACTGCAACGCCAAGGCGGGCCACGCCTCGACCGAGGACCCGGAGGACCTCGAGGACAGCCTGAAGCCGCTGATGGACCTGCTCGTCGAGACGATCCCGGCGCCGCTCTACGACCCCGACCACCCGCTGCAGGCCCAGGTCACGAACCTCGACGCGTCGCCGTACGTCGGCCGGCTCGCGCTCTGCCGCGTGCGCCACGGGACGATCCGCAAGGGCCAGCAGGTCGCCTGGTGTCGTGCCGACGGCACGATCGAGCAGGCGAAGATCTCCGAGCTGTACGTGACCGACAACCTCGACCGCGTCGACGCCGAGGAGGCCGGGCCTGGCGAGATCATCGCGATTGCGGGCATCGCGGAGATCACGATCGGCGAGACGCTCGCCGACCCCGCCGACCCGCGCCCGCTGCCCGTCATCTCCGTCGACGAGCCGTCGCTGTCGGTGACCGTCGGCATCAACACGTCGCCGCTCTCCGGTCAGGACGGTTCGAAGCTCACCGCGCGCCAGCTGCGCAACCGGCTTGACGCCGAGCTGATCGGCAACGTCTCGCTGCGGATCTTCGACACGGAGCGGCCGGACACGTGGGAGGTCCAGGGGCGCGGCGAGCTGCAGCTCGCGGTGCTCGTCGAGCTCATGCGCCGCGAGGGCTACGAGCTGACCGTCGGCAAGCCGCAGGTGCTCACGCGCGAGATCGACGGCAGGACCCACGAGCCGGTCGAGCGCGTCGCGATCGACGTGCCGGAGGAGTACGTCGGCGTCGTCACGCAGCTGCTCGCGCTGCGCAAGGGCCGCATCGAGTCGCTCGTCAACCACGGCACGGGCTGGGTGCGGATGGAGCAGATCGTCCCCGCCCGCGGGCTGATCGGCTTTCGCACGGAGTTTCTGACCGAGACGCGCGGCACGGGCCTGCTGCACCACGTCTTCGAGGGCTGGGAGCCGTGGTTCGGCGAGCTGCGCACGCGGCCGACAGGCGCCCTCGTCGCCGACCGCCGCGGCAAGGTGGCGTCGTTCGCGCTGTTCAACCTGCAGGAGCGCGGGACGATATTCGTCGCTCCCGGCGAGGAGGTCTACGAGGGGATGATCGTCGGCGAGAACTCGCGCGCCGACGACCTCGACGTCAACGCCGTCAAGGAGAAGCACCTCACGAACCACCGCTCGTCGACGGCGGACGAGCTGGTCAGGTTGGTGCCGCCGCGCAGGCTGTCGCTCGACCAGGCGCTCGAGTTCCTGCGCGAGGACGAGTGCATCGAGGTGACGCCGAACGTCGTGCGGCTGCGCAAGGTCGCGCTGGACCAGACGAGCAGGGTCAAGGCGGCGCGGGCGGCGAAGCGGGAGTCGGTGGCCTAGCGCCCGGCGGGCGCGCACGCGCCCAGGCCCGCCAGCACCGTCGTGTTCTGATCGCAGTGGCAGCTCAGCCCACGTCGCGCGTCGAGCGCGGCAGGGCCACGAGCCGGTGGTCGTCGGTGAACAGGCGCCGCACGGTGCCGAGCGCGGTCACCGCGGTCGTCGTCGCGGCGCCGCCGAGGATGAGGTACATCAGCGCGAGCTGCACGAGGACGGCGTCCAGCGGCTCCACGCCGGCGAGGATGAGGCCGGTCATCGCGCCCGGCAGGAAGACGATTCCGAGCGCCTTCGTGTTCTCGATCAGCGGCGACAGCGCGACCCGCAGCGCGCTGCGAACGATCGGCCGCGAGGCCGCCGTCCACGGCTGGCCGAGCGCGAGGCGCGCCTCGACCTCGGCGCGCCCGTCCGACAGCGCCTCGACGAGCCGCTCGGCGACGACGATCCCGGACTTCATCGCGTTGCCGATCAGCATCCCCGCGATCGGCACGAGCGTTCGGCCCTCGACCGGGAAGATCCCCAGGCCGAACGCGACCGCGAAGCCGCTGACGGCCGTCGCTGCGTTGGCGGCGAGCGCGATCCAGAAGAGGCCGGGCACCGCCGGCGCGCGGCGCCTGTTCGTCGCGGCGGCGAAGACGACGATCCCGGCGACCCACAGCCACGACCACAGCAGCGGCGTGTCGGGGTCGATGATGATCGCCAGCGCGGCGCCGACGATCAGCAGCTGCACGAGCGCGCGCACGACCGCGACGACGAGCTCGCGCTCCAGCCGCAGCGCCAGCCGCACGCTGATCGCCAGCGCGACGGCGACGAGCACGAGCGACGCCGCAAGCCCGACAGGGCCGACGTCACCGTTCTCCAAGGCCCAGCACCTCCCCCGCCGGGCCGCTGCGATCGACGCGCCCGGCGTGCAGCAGCAGGACGTGGTCGGCGAGCCGTCGCATCTGCTCCTCGGAGTGCGTGACCCAGACCACCGGCGTGCCGTCGTCGACGAGCTGCGTGGCAAGTCGCTCGAGCACGCCGGCGGCCCTGACGTCGAGCGCCGACGTCGGCTCGTCCATGAGCATCACGCGCGGCTCCGTCGCCAGCGCCCGCGCGAGGCAGGCGCGCTGCGCCTCGCCGCCGGACAGCTCGCCGGCGTCGCGGCGCAGGAAGCTCACATCGAGGCCCGCGCGCTCGAGCAGCTCGCCGCCGCGCGCCTCGTCGCAGTCGGCGTCGGCCTCGCGCAGGTTGTCGAGCACGGTGCCGGGGAACGTGACCGGCCGCTGGAAGACGATCGCGACCTCGCGGCGCAGCTCGAGCGGATCGCGCTGCGCGACGTCGATGCCGCGATGGCGCACGACCCCCTCCGACGGCACCTCGAGGCGGTTGCAGAGGCGCAGCAGCGTCGACTTCCCCGACCCGGAGGGACCGGCGACGACCGTCAGCCCGCCGTCGGGCAGCGCGACGTCGAGCCCGTCGAGCCGGCGCGCTCGGGCAGATCCGACGCTGACAGAGTCGAAGCTGAAGAGCGCCGCCGCCTCGGACACCGCCCGAGTATGCCGACGACGGTGGTCGTTGTATGTGAAACGATCGCCGCTCGCAGGCCGCTCGTCGCGCAACGACGCGGCTCAGCAAGGCCGCGCTCTAGAAGCGCAGTACGGCGGCGATCTGGCCGTGCGGCTCGAGCGCGTCGGGGTGGTGGCGCAGCGGCAGGATCTCGGCCGACTGCGCGACGGCGTGCTCGAGCGCCTTCTCGAGCGCCTGCGGTTCGGGGCCGTCGAAGCGCTCGTCGTAGATGAGGATCCCGACGCGCGCCTGCTCGAGCATCGCGAGCACGTCGGCAGCGCCGGTGACCGCGCGTTCGCCGCGGCCGAGTCGCTCGGTGAGGCGTTCGAGGACGTCGCGTTCGTGGCGGAGCTCGTCCGCCTCGAAGCACGCGCTCACCGCCTGGCGGACGTCGTCCGGCGACGTGTCCGGGACCTCGACGTCGAAGCGGCCGGCGAGCTTGTCGCGCGCCGGGTTGCTCAGGTTCTGCTCGAAGCGCGGTGCGATCTCCGCGGGGGCGCCGATCAGGACCCTGCCGAAGCGCCCCGTTGCGAGAAGGCGCTCGACATCGCCCGCGGCCTTCTTGAGGTGCTGGTCGATCTGGTGCTCGACGGCGCGCTGGTGCTCGGCCGTGCCCTGGCGCTCGTGCTGCCCGGGGATGACGTCCTTGACCTGCTCGAGCTCCTCGATGTGGTCGGGGTTGCCGTGCAGCAGCCGCACGTGGCGGGCGTCGACGACGACGATCAGCCAGTCGCGCGCGTCAGCAGCGCCCGAAGAGCGGCGTGACGTACGGCGAGTCGTCGATGACGATCTGCGTCCGCGGGGCGCGCGGCAGCGTGTAGGCCTCGAACAGCCCGGCCGCGGAGGCCGCGAAGATCGCGACGCCGCGCCCCCGCTTGGGCTGGTAGTCGGCGAAGAAGGCGGCTGCCTGCTCGAGGTCCGCGCGCAGCGAGATCCGGCCCTCGTGATCGGTCTCGTAGTCCTCGACGCGCTTGTGCGCCTCGTCGAGCACCGAGGTGTAGGCCGAGTCGCGCGCGGGCTGCGTGCCGAAGTCGGTCGGGTTGATGTCGACGTAGAGGGTCAGCACGGGGACGCCCGGGCGCAGCGCAGTCAGACGGCGCAGGGCGTCTTCGAGCAGCGGTGCGAGGTCGACGTAGCCTGCCGCGGATGACTGCATGACGCTCGGATACCCGCGCGCGCCCGCGCAAGCGCGCGAATTTGCCCTACGCGTCGGCCGCCGACGCGCGGCGCGGATCGCGCGGCCCCCGGGCGACGATGTCGCGCCCCGTCGGGCGCAGATCGGCGTCGAGCTCGAGCTGCCAGAAGTAGCGCGTGAACGTGTGGCGATGGGCGAAGTCGCCGACGTGCGGCTCGATCGTCTCGCCGCGCGCCATCCGCACGATCAGCTCAGGGTACGTCCGGCCGGGCCGCGCCGCGTACATCGGCGCCGGGAAGGCGCCGCCGAAGCGCGTGTTCACGTCGGTGACGCCAAGGCCGATCTCGGCGTCGCGGAAGGCCTGCACGGTGCACGGCCCGCGCACGCCCAACGCCTCGCCGACGGCGCGGCCGAGCTCGATCAGCTGCTCGTCGTGGATGACGGTCCCCTTGATCGACTCGCCCCCGCGCGACTCGATCATCGTGCGCGGGATCGCGTTCAGGCAGCGCCCGTCGAGGTCGCACAGCAGGTCGATCGAGAACTCCGGCCCGTCCATCAGCCGCTGCACCATTACGGGCTCCTTGACATAGCCGACGAAGAACTCCATCTCGGCGCGGTCGGCCGCCGGATGGATCGAGCGCGCGCCCGAGCCGCGGCGCGGCTTGACCATCACCGGAAACGACTGCGGCTCCTCGCCCGGCAGCACGGTCGGCGGCGACGGCAGGCCGTGCGACAGCAGCAGGTGATGGGTCTCGTACTTGTCGAACGTCGCGCGCGCCACCGCGGCGCAGGGAACGAAGCTCGGCAGCCGCTCGCCCGCCGCGGCCAGCACTTCGATGTCGAGGTCCGTCAGCGGGACGACGGCGCGCACGTCGTGCTCGGCGGCGACGCGCTCGAGAAACGGGATGTAGTCGGGATCGTCGATCCGCGGCGGTGTGACGTGCAGGTCGGCCGCGTAGCGCGCGGGCGCGAGCGGGTTGGGATCGGCGGCGATCGTGAACGCGTGCTCGCCGAACGCGCTGACGATGTCGTAGCGCTTGCCGACGCCCGTCAGCAGGACGCCGAACCGCTCAGCCACCTTCGGCCGCCGGCGGGTGGAACTGCGCGAGCGTGTCGGCGCGCAGGCCCAGGCGCAGCGTCTCCAGCGACAGCACCTCCGTGGGCGGCACGTTGCCGAGGTTCACGTCGGGCCCGTAGCGCTCGATCAGCCACACCTGCTGGTGCTTCTGCGGCGCCTCGAAGACGAGCTTGCCGCGGTCGACCTCGTGGACGATCTCGTCGATCAGCCCGGTGCGCGCCTCGCCGTTACGTCGGTAGAGGCCGGCGGTGCCCGTCGCGCGGCCCTCGCAGATGACGAGCTGGGCGCCCGCGTCGAGCGCCTCGCGGATCAGCGCCACCCAGCGGTAGGGGGCCATCAGCGCGTCGGGGTCCTTCTCCCCCACCTCCGCGAAGACGGTGTAGCGCGCGGCGAGGCGCTCGATCAGCGCAGCCTTGTCGGCGGGCGGGATCGCGACGACGCCGCTCGACACCTCGAGCACGTCGATGCCGAGCTCGTCAAGCCAGGCGCACAGCTCGTCGACGCGGCGGTGCAGCCAGGCGAGCTCGGTCAGCGTGCCGCCGAGCATGACCGGCACGTCGTGCGCGCGGTAGGCGGCGAGCTTCTCCGCGAGGTCCGCCGTGACATAGGCCGAGCCCCAGCCGAGGCGCACCATGTCGATGTGGGCCGCCGACTGGCGCAGCAGCCCGCCGACCTCGGCCGTGCTGAGGCCGGTGTCGATGACGTGCGTGAGCCCCGCCGCGCGCGGCTTCGGGCTGCGGTCGGGCAGCGGGAGGAAGTCCGGCATGCCGGCCGCAGGCTACCGGTTGCTCCTCTGTCAATTCGGTCAGGAAAAGAGGGGGAAAGAGCCCGTTGGACGCCCGAGCCAGCGCCCAGCAATCTGTCAGCCCGTCACGCGGGCGACCTCGGCCAGCGTCGTGTGGCCGGCGCGGACCTTCTCCAGCCCGTCATCGTGGAGCGTGCTCATGCCCTGCGCGATCGCGACCGCGGCGACGTCGCCGGCGGGCGCGCGGGCGACGATCGATGCCCGGATCTCGTCGCTCACCGCCATCACCTCGAAGAGCCCGATGCGCCCGCGGTAGCCCGTCGAACGGCAGCGCTCGCAGCCGACCGGCTCGTAGATCTGCGCCTCCGTCCGGGCGCTGAGGCCGACCTCCGCGCCGCCGACGGTGACCGGGCGCCGGCAGCTCGCGCAGAGCTTGCGGGCCAGCCGCTGCGCGATGACGCAGTCCAGCGCGGAGGCGACGAGATTGGGCTCGATGCCCATGTCGACGAGTCGCGCGCCGGCCGCAGGGGCGCTGTTCGTGTGCAGCGTGGAGAGCACGAGGTGGCCCGTCAGCGCGGCCTCGATCGCGATCTTCGCGCTCTCGCGATCTCGCATCTCGCATCTCGCATCTCGCATCTCGCATCTCGCATCTCGCATCTCGCATCTCGCCGACCATGATGATGTCCGGGTCGGCGCGCACGATCGCCCGCAGGCCCGTCGCGAAGCTCAGTCCGGCGCGCTCGAAGACCTGCATCTGCTGACGTCGGGCAGGCGGTACTCGACGGGATCCTCGATCGTCATCAGCGTCTTCTCCGGCGTGCTGACGACGCCGACCGACGCGTACAGCGACGTCGACTTGCCCGAGCCCGTCGGACCGGTCGCGAGGATCGCGCCGTGGGAGCGGTGCAGCGCCTGCTCGACGCGCGCGCGATCGCGGTCGCCCATCCCGAGCTCGCCGAGCGACAGCGGCCGCGCGCCCGGGTCGAGCACCCGCAGGACGGCCGACTCGCCGGCGACGAGCGGGACGATCGTCACCCGGATGTCGATCCGGCGCCCGTCGATCGCGATGCTCGTTCGCCCGTCCTGTGGCAGCCGCCGCTTGGAGATGTCGAGCTCGCTGAGGATCTTGATGCGCGAGATGACCTTCGCCGCCTGACGGCTGGGAATCGTCGTCGCCTCCGCCATGATCCCGTCGATCCGGTAGCGGACGCGCAGCTCGAGATCCTCGATGCTCAGCGCACGCCCGGCGCGGAGCCCGCACGCGATATCGGGTACAAGACGCGAGATGCGCGCCGGGACTTCGACCTCAGAGCGCCTCGTCGAGCTGCCGGCGACGGCCGCCGCCGCGGGCATCGCCCGGCGCGAGCTGGCCGCGACGCCGGGGATCACGGGCAAGCTCGGCTACAAGGTCCTGCTGATGGCGTCCGAGCTGATCGCGGTCTTCGTCGCCGACACCGAGCCGCGCCCGGACCGCGTGCTGCGCCTGTGCGTCGTGGTCACGGCCGAGCGCGTGCGCGTCGAGGTGACGGGCGACGCGCCGGAGGTCTCCCCCGACGCGCTCCTGCACTCCCGCGAGACGCCGTCGCTCGGCGGCATGGGGCTGCAGATCGTCGAGCGCATGGCCGACGCCTGGGGCGTGCAGGGCGCGGGCGACGCCGAGATCTGGTTCGAGCTGACGCGGTAGCTACCGTGGGACGAGCCGATGGAGCTCGCCCCGCACGCCCCGAACGTCGAGCTGCGCGACAACGGCGAGGAGCAGATCGTCGTGCTGGCGTTCCCGTACGACGCGCGCATCGTCCACGTCGTGCGCGGGATCCCCGGCAGGCGCTTTGACTGGGACCGGCGCGAGTGGTGGGCGCCGGTCGACGACTGGGTCGGCGTGCACGTCGCAGACGTCATCGAGCGCTTCCCCGACCTGTCGGCATCCGACGAGGTGCTCGCCTGGCTGGCGTCGATCGAGCGCCGCTGGGTCGGCAACGTCGGTGCCGCGCGCTACGACGGGCGCGGCTGGTGGACGCTCGCGACGCGCGCCGGCACGCCGCCCGCGGAGCTGCTCGAGGGCTCGATCGTGCGCGACGACGGCGTCGTGCTCGCGCCGCTGACGCGGGCCGGCGCCGCGGCGCTGGCCGATCGGGACGCCGTGCGCCTGGAGCCCGGCGCGCGGCGTTGCGTCGACGCGCTGCTGTCGGGAACCGACGACCCGCCGCCGGCCCGGCTGACGGCGGCGCGCACGTTCGACGGCGAGCGGCTGCGGCTCGACGTGCTCTGGGATCCGGACGTCGGCCGCGCGTTCAGCAGGCTGCCGGGCGGCGACGAGCGCAGCCGCACGCTGCCGATCGACCCCTGGATCGTCGAGCCGCTCGACGCGTTCCTTGCGGCGTTCGCGGTCGCGGTCGACGGCTCGGGCGCGCTCGTGCTCGATCGGCTGCGCGCCGAGCACGCCGCCGCGGTCGGCGAGATCAGGCGCTCGCGCGCGACGACCGGCGAGCCGATCGGCGACGTCGCAGCCGTGCTCGGCGGCGAGCTCGCGCCGTTTCAGTGGGCGGGCGTGCGCTACGCGCTCGACGCGCGGCGCTGCTTTCTCGCCGACGAGCAGGGGCTCGGCAAGACCGTCGAGGCGCTCGCGACCCTGGAGGCCGCCGGCGCCTTTCCCGCCGTCGTCGTCTGCCCGGCGTCGCTGAAGCTCAACTGGCAGCGCGAGGCCGCGCGCTGGCTGCCGCATCGCAGCGTCGCGCTGATCGAGGGCCGCGGCGTCGCGGTCGCGCCCGCTGCCGACATCACGATCCTCAACTACGAGATCGTCGCCGCGCACCGTGAGGCGCTGGCGCGCGCGCACCCCCGCGCGCTCGTGATCGACGAGTCGCACTACGTCAAGAACCCGCAGGCCAAGCGCACGCAGGCGGTGCGGCGGCTGGCGTCGTCGGTCCGCTCCGACGGGCTGCGCCTCGCGCTGAGCGGGACGCCGGTGCTCAACCACGCCGAGGAGCTCGTGGCTCAGCTGCGGGTGATCGGCCGCTTGGAGGAGTTCGGCTCGGGCGCGCAGTTCGCGCGCCGGTTTCGCGGCGACTCGTCCGAGGAGCGGCTGCACTGGCACCTGCGCCGGCGCTGCTTCGTGCGGCGGCTGAAGTCCGAGGTGCTGCCGCAGCTGCCGGCCAAGCGCCAGGTCGTCGTGCCGGTCGCGCTCTCCAACGCCAAGGAGTACCGCCTCGCCGAGGAGGACGTGATCGCCTGGCTGCGCTCGCAGCCGCTGGACCTCGGCGAGCTCGACGCGAAGATCGCGGCGGCGTTGCGCGCCGAGCGGCTCGCGCAGCTCGGCGCGCTGCAGCGGCTCGCCGCACGCGGCAAGCTCGCGGCGGCGCTGACGTGGATCGCCGACTTCCTGCAGTCCGGCGAGCCGCTGGTCGTCTTCGCTCGCCACGTCGAGGTGCAGGAGGCGCTGATCGCGCGCTTTCCGGACGCCGCGCATCTGCTCGGCCGCGACTCGCCCGCTGTGCGCGAGACGGCGGTGCAGGCGTTTCAGTCCGCGGACGGGCCGCAGCTGCTCGTCGGCGCGACGCGCGTCGCCGGCCAGGGGATCACGCTGACGCGCGCCTCGAACGTCGCGTTCCTCGAGCTCGAGTGGACGCCCGCGATGCATGACCAGGCCGAGGACCGCTGCCACCGCATCGGCCAGCACGACGCCGTCACCGCCTGGTACCTGCTCGCCGCCGACACGATCGACGAGACGATGGCCGCGCTGATCGAGCGCAAGCGCGGGATCGTCGCCGCCGTCACAGACGGGCGGCGACTGGACGGCGACGGGCTCGTCGAGGCGGTCGTGCGCGAGCTGCGCGACGGGCGGCCGCTGCGCCACCTGCGGCCGGTGGCGTAGCCTCGCTCCCGTCACCTCGCGTCACAGAACAACGCGCGTTCGTGACGACGGCGCCTCACGGCGCCACGAGCGTCACACCATCGAGCGGTTCGGCGGCACGATCCACAGCTCGATCGCCGCGCGCTCGACGATCCCCGGATCGAGATCGGCGACGGTCGCCGCCTTGCGCTTCTGCATGTTGACCGCGAGCTCGCTCCAGCCGCGCGCGATAGCGCCGACCTTCGCCATCGGGCCCCAGCCGGCGAGCGCCTTGAGCTCCGTCGCGTGCTGACGCGCCTCGTCCATCGTGACCTCGCCGAAGCGCCGCTCGACGCTGCAGACCGTCACGAGCCGCTCGAGGATGTCGGCGACTTCGGGCACCGGCGCGTCGGCGTAGCGCTGCTCGACGACGTCCCAGTTGACCACCTTCAGCCAGGCGTCGATGTAGTCCGCGCGGCGGTTCTCGTAGTCGAGGTAGTAGGCGTGCTCCCAGACGTCGATGCCGAGCAGCGGCTCCAGGCCGTCCGAGATCGGGCTGTCCTGGTTCGAGGTCGTGACGATCAGGACGCGGTAGCCGTCGGACACGAGCCAGGCCCAGCCCGAGCCGAACTGGCTAAGCGCGGCCTCCTTGATCGTGTCCTTGCAGCCTGCAAAGGAGCCGAACGTCTCGCGGATCGCCGCGGCGAGCTTGCCGTCGCGGGCCGGTTGCGCGGCCCCGCCGGGCGTCGTCGACTCCCAGAAGAGGGTGTGGTTGTAGTGCCCGCCGACGTTGTTCGTGACGACGTCGCGCTTGTCGGGCGCAAACTCCGTCAGGCGCGTGAGCAGCTCGCGCGGCGACGCGTCCTCCAGGCCGGTTCCGTCGAGCGCCGCGTTGGCCTTGTCGACGTACGCCTGGTGGTGCTTGTCGTGGTGGAAGCGCATCGTGTCCGCGCTGATGTGCGGCTCGAGCGCTTCGTATGGATATGGCAGGTCCGGCACGCTGTAGGCCATCTCGCACATCATGACGTGCGACGCGCCGTCCAGCCACAGCCCGCGCTCGATCGGATCGCGCAGACGTTTGCGACGAAACGCTTCTTCGGGCAAGCTGGCGCGCCATGGCCACGAGGCAAGGCGGTATCGCCATGAAGGTCGTCGTCGCCCGCACGCTTCCGGCGGCCGGGCTGCAGAAGCTGACCGAGCGCTTCGACGTCGAGGTCGGAGGGCTGCCGTTTGACCGCCAGTGGCTCTACGAGCACGCCGCCGGCGCTCACGCGATCGTGGCGGACCCCACCGTTCCCGTCCAGCGCGACCTGCTCGACCGCGCCGGCGACCAGCTCAAGGTCGTCTCGAACTTCGCCGTCGGCTTCGACAACATCGACACCGAGGCCGTGCGCGAGCGCGGGCTGCGCGCCACGAACACGCCCAACGTCCTGACGAACGCGACCGCCGAGCTCGCCGTCGCACTGATGCAGGCCGCCGGCCGGCGGATCGTCGAGACCGATGGGATCTTCCGCCGCGGCGAGTGGGTCGGCTGGGAGCCCGAGCAGTTCCTCGGCCGCGAGCTGAGCGGCGCAACCGTCGGGCTCGTCGGCTTCGGGCGCATCGGCCAACGCGTCGCCGAGCTGCTGACCGGCTTCGAGGTCGAGCTCGTCTTCACCGACGCCCAGCCGATGGACGAGGCGGCCGCAAGGCACGGGGCCCAGCGCTTGGACCTCGACGAGCTGCTGGCCGTCTCGGACTACGTGAGCCTGCACGTCAACCTGACGCCGGAGACGAAGCACATGGTCAACGCCGAGACGCTGGCGAGATGCAAGCCCGGCGCGATCCTCGTCAACACCTGCCGCGGGAGCGTCGTCGACACCGCGGCGCTCGTCGACGCGCTGAAGAACGGCCCGCTCGCGGCCGCCGGCCTGGACGTCTACGAGAACGAGCCGGCCGTGCCCGAGGACCTCGTGCAGCTGCCGAACACGGTGCTCGTCCCGCACGTCGGCTCGGCGACGCGGGCGACACGCGATGCGATGGCGACGCTCTGCGCCGACAACGTCATCGCGGTGCTGAGCGGCGAGGATCCGCCGACGCCCGTCGTCTGAGGATCGGCCGCGCGAACGCGCCCGCACGAGCTCGTGCAGCGCTTCGCGCCCGAGCGGCCGCGGGCTACGTTGGCGCGCGCCGCCGTTATGGATCGCCGACGTCTCCGCGCCACCCTCCTCCTGCTCGCCGTGCTCGCCGTGGCGCTCGGCGCCGTGCCCGCGATCGGCCAGCAGAGCGAGGGCGGCCTGCGCGACCGGATCGACTCCCAGCGCAGCCGCGAGCAGGCGCTGTCGAGCTCCGTCGCCCGCCTCGGACGCCTCGAGCGCGCGACCGCGCGCGAGGTCGCGATCCTCGAGCGGCGCGTCGCCGCCGTGCAGGCCGAGCTCGGCGCCGCCCAAGCGGTGCTCGCGTCGACCGTCCGGCGGCGCGACCACCAGCGTTCGCGCGCGCTGCGCCTGCGCGCTCGCCTGAGCGAGTCGCGCACGAAGCTTGCGACGCTCCTGCGCCGGCGCTACACCGGCGGCAAGCCCGACATCATCACCGTCGTGCTGCACTCCGACGGCTTCGCGCAGCTGCTGGAGACCGTCGACTTCGTCAAGCGCGTCCAGGCGCAGGACCAGCGGATCCTCGACACGGTCAAGGGCGCGCGGCGCGACGCGGTCTCGCAGCGGCGAGTGCTGACGAAGCTCGCCACGCAGCGGCGCGTCGCGGCCGAGGCGGTGCGCCGCCGCCACGCCGCGCTGGCGACGATCGCCGCCGGGCTGCAGGAGCGGCGCGCCCGGCTCGCGCAGGCGCGGCGCACGCGCGCGGCGCTGCTGCGCGGGACGCGCGCCAGCCGGCGCCGCGCGCCGCGCGCGCTCACGAGGCTGCTCGCGCAGCGCGCGCGGGCGCTGAAGGCGGTCGGACCGGGCGGGCCGTGGGCGATCCCGTGGCCGATCGTGCAGTGCGAGTCGGGCGGTCAGAACCTGCCGCCCAACTCGGCCGGCGCGTCGGGCTTCTATCAGTTCCTGCCGTCCACCTGGCGCGGCGTCGGCGGTTCGACGCCGCACGCGTACCTCGCCTCGAAGGCCGAGCAGGATCGCCTGGCGGCGAAGCTCTGGGACGGCGGGCGCGGCGCTCACAACTGGGTCTGCGCCTCGCTTGTCGGCGTGATCTGAGCGGGGCGCCGCTACGATCGGACGCGTGAGCCGGCTCTGGACACGGTGGTCCGCCGTCATCGCCGCAACCGTCGTCGTCCTCGGTCTCGCGGGTGCGCACGCCGGCGCGCAGACGGGCGCGCAGCCTCCGGCGGAGGTCCATTTCTTCGCCGCCGACGCGACGCAGCCCGGCGTCATCAGCCTGCACTTCTTCGGCGCGTCGGACGCGCCGGTGACGTTCTACGAGCGCGTGCGCGACAGGCTCGTGACGCTCGGCACGAGGACGTCGGCCGGCGACGAGACGATCATGCGCGACGCCGTGACCTGGCGCTGTGGGCGGCTCGTGCGGCGCTTCGCGGCGAGCGCTCCGCTGGCCGACGGCAGGCTCGCGATCGGCGAGTACAGCGTGCGGACGTCGTCGTGCGCGACGCGCCTCGAGCTCAAGGTGCCGCGCCGGCTGGCGCGCGGCGCGGTGGCGCGCGTCAGCGTGATCGACCGCTGGGGCAACGGCGCCGTCACGCCGCAGGTCTGCGTCACTCCCCCGCGCGGCAGGCGGGCATGCGAGAAGGTGCGCCTGCGTCGCGCCGTCTCCGTGGCGAGCCATCGCTTCCGCGCGCGCGGGACGGGGCGCTGGCGCGTCGAGCTGCGCTTCCGCGGCCACCGGGTGCGGCGAGCCGTCGCCGTCGGGGCCGGGATCGCAGCGACGGCGCCGCCGCCGACGGTGCTTGCGACGGGCGACTCCACGATGCAGGGCATCGACAGCTTCCTCGCCGACGAGCTCGGCGACGGCGCGAAGGTCGTCAGCGACATCCGGCCTGGGACGGGCATCGCCAAGCCGCTCGGCCCGTGGACGACGCTCGCGCGCACGCAGAGCAGGCGGGCGCGGCAGGCGGCGGCGGTCGTCTCGCTCGGGATCGTCGACAGGTTCCCGCTGGCGGCGCCGGACGGGGCGAGGATCGAATGCTGCGGCGCCGCCTGGATCGCCGAGTACACGCGCCGCATCCGCGCGATGATGAAGAGCTACCGCCGCGAGGGGCGGGCGCGCGTGCTCTGGCTGACGCTGCCGCTTCCGAAGGGACCGCGCGACCTGGCCGACGCCGTCAACCTCGCGGTCCTGCAGGCGGCAAGGGGTCTGGACGGCGTCGACGTCCTGCGCATGGACCAGTTCTTCACGCCCGACGGATTCCGCGAGACGATGCCCTATCGCGGGCGCGTGGTCGACGTGCGCGAGGCGGACGGCATCCACCTGAACATCACGGGTCAGGTGATCGCCGCGCGGCTCGTGGCCGCCGCCCTGCGCAAGCGCTGAAACCGCGGCGGCGACACGCGCGCAATCGCGAGCGGCGGCAGGCCGCGCGGCTTCCGCGTTCGCCGCGCGCGCTGACCGCGGCTCAGCGCCTGCGGCCGCGCAGGGTCACGCGCGAGCGGTCGCCGGTGCGGACGATGATCTTGGCGCGGCCCTTGGCCGCGGCGAAGAGCGCGCGCCGGCCGCTCTTCGTCTCGCGCAGCGACGCCCAGACCCGCGCGGCGCTGACCTTGCCGCGCAGCTTCACGCTCGTCTCGCCCCAGCTGCCGGCGGCCGGCCGCCGGGTCTCCTTGCGCGCAAGGCAGCGCAGCGCGCTCCCGAGCCGCTTCGGACCCGTCTCGGTGACCGAGCGGTTGACCTGCGAGCAGCCGGTGCGGGCCGCCGCGCGCTCGGCGATGCGCGCCTTGATCGCCCGGTCGGTGAAGGAGTCGATGGCCGACATGTACCGGCCCCGGCCGACGTCGGAGACGGTGCCGTGCATGAAGGTCGTCGCGGGGTTGCTCTTGTCGCCGGCCGCAAGCTCGACGAGCTGCGTCGTCGGGCGCGCGGCCTGGAAGCGCTGCGGGTGAGAGGCCGTCACGAGCTCGTCGTCGGCCTCGTGGATGAGCATCACGTCAGCGCGGATCGAGGGCGCGAGCGCGACGAGGTTCCAAGGCGCCGTCGTCTCGGTCGTGGTTCCGAAGAGGCGCATGATCTGGGCGGCGACGAGCTTCACCCGGCCGTCGCTGCTGACCGAGGCCTCGACCGTGTACTGGTACAGATCGGTCGGCGCACCGAGGCCGATCACGCAGTCGATCGCGCGTAGCTTTGCGGCGGCCATCAGCGCGAGATGCGCGCCCGCGGATTCGCCGTAGATGCACACCGGCCCATCGATCGAGCCGCGCGCGAGCTCGGCGCCGGCGCTGTCGAGCACGTCCTGCAGCCCGGCGGGTCCCTCGTCGTAGTCGATCGACACGACGCGCCAGCCGCGCGCAAGGAAGAGAGCGCCGCGGTTCTTCAGCAGCTGGTCCTGCGCGTAGCCGTCGTGGCCGGCCCAGCCGCCCCCGTGCACGAGCAGCATCGTGCCGCGCGGGCGAGCCGAGGGATCTGCGCTGAGCGGCGCCTGCACCGGCGCGATGACGCGCGTCGCGGCCTGGGCCTGCGAGGCTGCCGGGCGAGCACGCCGGTGAACGCGAGCAGAGCAAGGAGCGCGACGAGTGCCTGGCCTGGAAGCGAGCGCTGCATGCGGGCGCTATCGGCGCTGCCCTGCGACTGGTGAGGTCGCTGGTGAGGTTGCTGGACGGACCTCGTAGCGGCGGCGCGGCGGCGTCTTGACATCGCGGCCAGTCGCCGCCGCCAGATTTGCGCCTGCGGTCGAAGGATGCGGGCAGGGCGCCGCACGATGATCGCGGTCATCGCCGAAGCGGCCAGTTCGCGAGCTCACCGGTCCGCCCGCGTCGATCCCCGCGAAACGGGATGGCCGGGAGCTCTCGTTGACCGCCTCGTGATCGCCGCGCCGCCTCGTGCGGCGCGGCGAATCACATCGTCTTGACCGCCCGGACCGGGTCGCGCGAGCCAGGCGACGCGCATCGCGGCCGCCGGCAGCGCCGGTGGCCCCCCGGGGCGTCGCGCTACAACTCGGGCGGGTGACGCACGACGTAGCCGCGCGACGACCGCGGCTGCGGTCGCCAGCGCGGTCCCTCGCCGCCACCGCCCGACGTGTCCAGGCGCAGGCCGGCGATGACGACGTAGGCGTGGCCGGAGTTGGCGTAGACCGTGATCCACCGGCCGGCGCCCTTGGCCCCGAAGGTCGTCAGGCCCGACGAATCGCGCGGTGCGTCCAGCAGCCCCGCGCCGTGCAGCGCGTACGAGACGGTGCCCGAGCAGTCATAGGCGCTGTCCTCGAACGAGCCGTGGCCGCCGCCGTAGCGGTAGGGCTTGGTGACGATGCGGTTGGCGGCCTCGATCGCGGAGACGACCTGTGGCGGCGCGCCGGCCGGGGCGAGCGCGGTGCGGCCGTCGGGAGCGAGCACGGCGTTCGTGCCCGGCGCGACGCCGGCGGCGGGCGCGACGGCGGGAGCGGGCTGCGGACCAGCCCGCGCCACGGCGGCGCGGGCGAGGATCGCCCGCCGGCGCAGGCCACGCGCCTGAAGGCGCGAAAGGACGCCGTCGACCCGCATCCGGTGCTCACGCTCGTAGCGGCGCAGCACAATCTTCGTGCGACGGCCGAAGTGCCCGTCGACACGCGTCTGGAAGCCGGTCAGCGACAGCCAGCGTTGCAGCACGCGAACGTGGCGGCCGCTGTCTCCGTGGCGCAGCACGCGATCGCCGAAGGCGGCTTCGGCGCTCCCGCCCGGCATCGCGAACAGCGCCGCGCTGGCGGCGATCGTGGCCGCGCAGCTGCGCGACCGGCCTCGGTTTCCCACTTCGTCCTCCCGTTTTCACGGCCTCCGAGGTGAGCTGACGGGCTCGCGCTGAAAACGATGCGCTACGCCGGATCGGACCGGCGATTCGCCCCTGCGCCGCACGCGACGCGTTGGGTCCCCCGGCCGCTCTTGCATTCGAGCGCGAGCGGTTCGGCCTTGTGGACTTCGAACGAACCTGACACCGCAGGCGGCGCGAAGTTGCGCTCCGAGGACGGTGCGAGCATGCTCGACGCGATCGAGCCGGCTCAGACCTTCGCCTTCGCCCACTCCTTCTTGTGGACGCGCTTGGCCGCCTGATAGTCCGCCAGCGCCTGCGGAGAGTCGACGTCGCCCAGCGTCGGATGCCAGGGCACGAGATCCTGGGCGGCGTCGACGTCGAACTGCTTCGCGAGCACCGACCCGAGCGCCTTGATCTTCCTCTCGCCGAAGCCGGGCAGGGCGAGGAGGTTCGCCTTGAGCTCGTCGGAGCTGTTCGCGTCGGTCCAGACGCGAGCCGCGTCGCCGTCGTAGTACTCGAGCACGTGCATCGCAAGGTCGTGCACGCGCTGGGCCATCGCGCCGGGGAAGCGGTGGATCGCCGGGCGCGTGCGGAAGACGGGCTCCAGGTCGGCCGCCGCGAGCGTGCCGGCGTCGAGCGAGCCGAGGCGCTGCTTGAGCGCCAGCGGTCCGAGGAACGCCTTCTGCACGGTGACCTGCTGGTCGAGGACGAAGCCGACGAGGAGGGCCATCGGGTCGCTTGCGATGAGGGCGTTGGCCTCGTCGGAGGCCGTGAAGTGCAGGCGCTCGGGCATCGGCCGATCGTACCTTGGCGAACGACCTCGGTCAGGAGACCTGACTCACGCGCCGGCCTGGTGTGGCATGGGTGATTTCTGCTCCTGACCGGGTACTCTGAGCGCCACAGTCGTCGCAGTCCGAGACACGGAGAGTCGTCCGCGAGGCAAGGATGTCCATGGCCCGTCGCCCTGACGCAGGGACTCCGGCGCGATCGCGCCGTTCCCGCCGTTCCACACCCGCCGTGACGGGTGCGACCGGTCGCACCCGCCGCCGCGCACGGCAGCGCGGGCCGGGACGCTCGTGGCGCCGGCTGGTACGGCTGATGCTGGTCGCCATGGTCTCGCTGGCCGTCGCTGGCCTGGCCGCCGTCGGCGTCGTCTACTTCAAGGTCCAGTCGGTCGTCGACGCGGCGCCCAGCCTGTCGGAGCTCGCGCAGCGCTCCAACGGCGAGAACTCGCGCGTGTACGCCGCCGACGGCCGACTGCTGGGCCTCGTGCGATCTGACAAGCTGCGCACGCCGCTGGCCGCCGAACGCATTCCCGAGCGTGTCAAGCAGGCCACGGTCGCGATCGAGGACCGCCGCTTCTATGACCACCGCGGCGTCGACCACAAGGGCATCCTGCGTGCGCTGTACAACAACGTGCGTCGCAAGAAGGTCGTGCAGGGCGGCTCGACGCTGACGATGCAGCTCGTCCGCTCGCTGTATCTCTCGCGCGAGCGGACGCTGGAGCGCAAGATCGTCGAGGCCAAGCTCGCCGAGGAGATGGAGCGCGAGCGCTCCAAGCGCTGGATCCTGACGACCTACCTCAACAACGTCTCCTATGGCACGCGCGGCGGCCAGGAGCTGATCGGGATCCACGCGGCGGCACGCGGCTGGTTCGACCGTCGCCCCGACGAGCTGCACGTCCACGAGCTGGCGCTGCTGGCCGGCCTGCCGCAGGCGCCCTCCCGCCTGGACCCCGTCAGGTATCCCGAGCGCGCGAAGGCGCGCCGCGCCGCGGTCCTGAAGCGGATGGCCGAGGAGGGCCACATCGAGCAGGCGACCGCGCTCGAGGCGATGCGCCGGCCGCTCGACGTCACGCGGCGCAACGGCTTCTACGAGCGCCGCGAGGAGCCGTACTTCTTCGACTACGTCGAGGCGCAGCTGATCGAACGCTACGGCGCCGAGAGGGTCGAGGCAGGCGGCCTGAAGGTCTATTCGACGATCGACCGCACGCTGCAGCGCCGCGCGCGCAAGGCGATGCGCTCGCAGCTGCCCGATCGCCGCGACCCGCAGGCGGCGCTGGTGTCGATCGACCCGCAGAGCGGCGATATCCGCGCGATGGCGTCGACCAGCTCCTATCGGCGCAGCAAGTTCTCGCTGGCCGCGCAGGCCCGTCGTCAGCCGGGGTCGACGTTCAAGACGATGGTGCTGGCGGCGGCGGTCGAGCAGCGCATCGACCCGTTCCGCACGACGTACGCATCGGCGCCGATCGACCTCCGCTCCGAGAAGTACGGGCGCATCAAGGTCAAGACCTACAGCGGGACCTACGGCGCGCAGCGCACGAGCCTGGAGGCGGCGACGCTCGCGTCCGACAACACCGTCTTCATGCGCCTGACGCTGGACGTCACGCCCGAGAAGGTGCGTTCGACGGCGCGCAAGCTCGGTGTGCGCTCGCCGCTGGCGCCCAACCCGGCGATCGGCCTCGGCGGACTGGAGCACGGCGTCTCCCCCCTGGAGATGACCAGCGCGTACGCGACGCTCGCGTCTGACGGTGTTCGCGCCCGGCCCCGAGCGATCCGCAAGGTCGTCTTTCCCGATGGCAGCCGCGAGCTGATCGAGCCGCACCGCAAGCGCGCGGTGCGCCGCAAGACCGCCCGTGTCGTGACCTCGATCCTCGAGCGCAACATCCAGCGCGGCACCGGGACGGCGGCGAAGATCGGCTGCCGGGCGGCGGGCAAGACCGGCACGACCGACGACTACAAGGACGCATGGTTCGCCGGCTACGCGCCGCGACTGGCGACCACCGTCTGGGTCGGCCACCCCAGGCCACGCCCGATGCGCGACGTGCACGGGATCCGCGTCGCCGGCGGAACGTTCCCGGCGCGGATCTGGGGGCGGTACATGCGCGACGCGGTCGGCGCGTGCCGGTCGTTTCCGTCGGCACGGGGGCTGAGTCCGAAGCTCGAGGCGCTGTGCGGCAAGCGCACGACGACGCGCAAGCTCAGCTGCATGACGCGCGCCGAGCGCAGGGCGTACTCGCGCAGGCTGCGCGAGCGCCGCGCGGCCCGCGAGCGTCGCGAGGCGCGGGAGCTTCGCGAAGCGCAGGAACGCGCTGAGCGTCGCGAGGCGCGGGAGCTTCGCGAGGCGCAGGAGCGTCGCGAAGCGCGCGAGCGCCGCAGAGCACTCGAGGCGCAGGAGCGTCGCCGAGCCCAGGCACGCGAGGCGCTGAAGCACCTGCTCGAGGCGCTGGAGCGCAGGCGGCGCCAGCAGCAGGGCGCTCCCGTGGCAGGGACCGTGAACGCGCAATCCGCGCCCGCGTAGGCCCGGCGGCGGCGGCCACGCCGGAAACCCGAGTCGGAGCTCCTAACGAGTGACAGACACGGCAGAGGCCGCCCGCCGGGCGGCCTCGTCGCTGCTGCTGGCACTCCGCGACGGCGACCTCGAGAACGGTTGCTGTCACGAGGCCGGATAGCGGGGGCGGGATTCGAACCCGCGACCTTCGGGTTATGAGATTTTAAGCAGCCCTTGCGCTGGGTTGTGGCGATCATTCCCTCTCGGCGGGCAGTCGCCAGCGCAGCTCGGACGGGAATCACGATGTTGCCGATGCTCGAATCGCTCAGCCGCTTGCCCTGCTTGCCCTCGTCGGCAAGCCACGCGACGAAGCAGATGGCGCGGCGTCAGATCGACTAGCCACGGGGGCGATCTCAGACGAGTGCGCGGCTCGACAGGGCCTTGCGGAGCGCTGCTGGGACGCTCTGTCGAAGGTTCTCCTCGAGGTGCGTGAGTTCGTAGTCGACGGCGAACACGACGAAATCGTCCGTCACCGGCGCGATCGCGCGCCAGTCGAGCTGTTGCAGGCGACGAGCGGCTCGGTTGAGCGTCACGCGTCCGCGCTCAGGCGCGTCGTCGTCGTTCTCGGGGATCGCGCTGATCGCCCGCGCGAGCTCCGGGTCGATGTCGGTCAGGTCCCAATCGACGGTCTCGTCGCGGTAGTTGCTGAACTCGGCCGGATTCCACACCGTGAGCCTCAGCGTCTCGGGGTCGTCGATCGTGTAGATCCACCGTTGGCGGTCGCGCTCGAGACCGAGGCCGATCGTCGGCGGCAGCGGCCACTCCGGGTGGTAGTGCAAGACGAGGCAGTAGATCTGCGTGTCGCCGCCGCGCTCGCGCACGAGCTTTGGCAGCGTCTCGACGAGGCGATCCTCGACACGGCGCTGCAACTTCTCGATCGACGGCCCGGTTCCGCGCGCGCGGTAGAGCATCTTCTCGCCTTGGTCACCGTCTTCGCGCAGCTCGAGCAGACGCCCGAGCGGGTCATACGAGGCGCGAATGAGCGTGCGCCCGCCTTCAAGGGGCAAGTCGCCGAAGGCGAGTGTCAACGGCCATCGGTTTCTCCCCAGCTACGGCCATCGGTTCCCCCCATTGGCGGACACGTTGTCTCCCCACTGGTGGCCATCGGTTCTCCCCAGCGCGCTGTCGTCGCGAAGCCGAGCCCGTAGGGCGAGGCGAGCGGCGATAGCGCGCTGCGCGCGTCAGGTCAGGGGCCTCACCCCCTTGCCGGCGGTTGCTTGCGCCAAGCGGTAGGAGTCCGTCCCGTCGGTCAGCAGCACATGCGCGTGGTGCAGCAGCCGGTCGACGGTCGCCGCGGCGAGGGTCTTGGGCATCAGCTCGTCGAAGCCGGCGGGGTGGATGTTGCTGGTCAGGGCGATCGAGCGCTTCTCGTAGGCGGCGTCGACGACGCGGAACAACGCTTCAGCGGCGTCGGCGGCGACGGGAAGCATCCCGACGTCATCGATCAGGATCAGGTCGGCGCGGATCAGCCGGCCGATCGCCTTGTTCACGCTGTCGTCGGCGCGGTGGCGTCGCAGCAGCGTCGCGAGGCTCTCCAGTGTGTGCCACGCGACGGTCTTGCCCTCGTCGATCGCGGCGTGCCCGAGCGCTTCGGCGAGGTGGCTCTTGCCGGTCCCCGACGGTCCGCAGATGCAGAGGTTCTCCGCCCGGGCGACCCACTCCAGCGTCCTGAGCGCCTGCTGGGTGGCTTGTGGGATCGGTGAGGCGTTCTCCTTCCACGCGTCGAACGTCTTGCCGGCCGGCAACCCGCTCGCTCGGCGACGCATCCGGATCGTCGCGCGGTCACGACCGGCCGCCTCCTCGACCAGAAGGACGCGCAGGACTTCGGCGGGATCCCAGCGCTGCGACTTGGCTGTCGCGAGGACCTCGGGGGCCGCGTGGCGAACGTAGGGCATCCGCAGCCGGCGCAGCAGCCGGTCGATCTCGGCGGGCAGCGGCGGAGCGATCGGCGTCTTGACGCTCATCGCGGTGTCCTCATGCGGTCGGCGTGCTCGGCGACCTCGAGCAACTCGAACGCCAGTGCCCTGGCTTGGCAGACCAACAGCGCGACCGCCGCCGGGCGCAACGCCCGGTCGCCGCGCGAAGCGTCGGTGAGGATCACGCTGACATCTTGGCGGCGGCCCCCGTCGGGCAACGGGTCAGACTGCTCGGGATCGATCAGCACACGGATGCTGGAGTAGTAGTCGGTCATCGCCCGTAGCCCTCCCACGCCGCCGTGGAGCGCTGCAGCGACTGCTGCTCGCTGGCCTTGGCAGGAAACGCGATCACCTTCGCGCTGTCGTGGTGGGCGAGGATCGCGGCGAGATCGCCGTCAGCGAAGCGCCCGGCATCCGCCGCGGCCCGCAGCGCCTCGTCGACCTGGCCCGAGCCGTGGAGCTTGGCGAGGTCGACGGCTTCGGCGAGCTTGCGCCGCACCCGGCTCGCGCCGGCCGCGGCGGCGGCGATCAGCCACGCCTCCGCGCCCGATCCGATCGCAAGAAACGCCTCCTCGTCGGCGCTGCGCGCGCGCGGCTTGCGCTCGATCGCGCCCGCAGGCCTGGGCGGGTAGTGGCGCTGGTCGATGCTCGGCTGGCCCGGCGTCGTCAACGCGTGCCGCGCGACCTCACGCGACCCCGCCTCGCCATCGGCATAAACGACGACGAGCTTGCCACCCTCAGCGCGCGCCCACACCCGCTCGTCGACGAGCGTCGACGGGACGGAGTAAAGCGCGCCGCCGACACTGATCGTCGACTGCCACGACACCCTGCGCGTCTCACCGAAGCAGACCGTGTGCGCCATCGTCGGCAGCCGGTGCAACCTGTCGCGTTCCTCGGCGAGCATCACCGCCGGCGCGCGCCGCGTGATCCGGTGCTCGCGCGTGTTGACGCGCTCACAGAACACGGCGCACGCCTGCTCAAGCTCGCCGAAGGACGCGTAGGCGTCGCGCAGGTTGTGATCAGTCGGGACGAGGTCGGCCTTGGCGATCCGAACGGTCGCCTCCGAGCCACCCTTGCTCTCAGGGTCCGCCGGCACGCACGTCGCGATCGTCAGACCGTAGTGGCGGCCAACCGCCACGATCGTCGCGTTGCGGACCGCGATCCCGCAGACATGATCAACCGACACCGTCTTCTCGTTGTCAGTCAGCGCGTACGTCGGCGCGCCACCGAACGCCCGCAACGAGCGGTCAAGCGCCATCACCACCGACGCCATCGTGCGATCACGCAACGCCAGCACGACGCGGTAGCGCGACCACGCAAGCCAGGCGCAGAACAACACCGTCGAGCGCCCCTCGACGACCGGCCCGTCGCCGTAGTCCCACTGCATCCACAAGCCCGGCTCGACGACCCACGGCCTCGTGCGGCGCCCGTGCTCGGCGCGCCACCGTCGCTTCGCCTCAGCGACCGCGCGGCGCGTCGTGCGCTCCGAACCCATGTAGCCCATCGCGACCAGTCGCTGATGCGCCGCGTCCGCGCGGATCTTCCCGCGCGACCGGTCCACCCACTCCTCGATCTTCTCCGCGAACGCGTCGATGCGCGGCCGCGGCCGCGTCGGCACGGGCAGCCCGCCGCCGGCCTCGTCACGAGCGCGCACCCAGTGCGCGACCGTCTTGTGATCACAGCCCGCCAGCTCCGCAGCGCCACGCAGCGTGCCGGTCAAATCAAACGCCTCCAGGATCTCCATCACTTCCTCCGAGCTCTTCAAGCCGGACCCTCCCGCACGCGCGTCGATGACAGGACGCGCCGGTCAGTACCGGCCGATCAGGACAGAATCGTGGGGAGAACCGATGGCCACGGGCGGGGAGATCCAGCGACCGCCAGCGGGGAGATCCGATGGCCGCCTACGGGGAGATTCCCATGGCCGCCGTCAGGCGAGGTCGGAGTCCTCGTGGATCTCCGATACAAGGTCGCCGTCATAGACGTAGCGCTGGATCGACCAGCCATGCAGCGAGTCCTCCTGAGCCCTGGGCCACAGGACTACATAGGAGCGGATCTTTGCCTCGCTAAGGCGCGCGATGTTGACCTCAAACGGCTCGCCCGTCTCTGACCGGCGATATCCCAGGATGGTCTCGCCGCGGTGGACGCGAAGCTCCTCGCGAAAGCCATCGGTGCCCACGTACTCACGTGTCACGACGATGTTGCCATCGGCGTCGTAGCCGTACTGCTGCTCGTCCTGCGGTACGGCCGGGGGCTGCTCGAGCAGCCGCGGCGTGGGCTGCCCGTAACGCTCGCGATACAGCGGCTCGGGGCGCTGCAAGTCCGAACCCGCGCGCGCCCAGCGCCACTCGACGACGGCGTCGACGCACGCCTGACGAAGCTCCGCGTGCCGCTCGCTGAGATCCTCCAGCGCGCGCCTGGCGATCCGCAGCTCGTTTTCGATCAGCTCATCCACGACTACAGCGGAAGCTGACCCTTCTGCAGAAGCTTGCCGATCCGGGCCAGGTCGTCGACCAACTCCGAGGTCGGACGGAACCTGTTGAAGTAGTACTTCCTCCCCATCACGGCATTGACGTTCGCGTAATAGGCGTTGGTGTGGATCGGGACATGCACACTCTTGTGAAGCCATACGCCGTTGGCCGCGCTATTCGGGTGGATGCCGCGCAACGCAAGCACCTCCCGAACGACGTCCGGGCCCAGCATGAACGGCCGCCGCCCGAGGAGCAACCCGGCGAGGAGGAACAGCCGGGGGGGTGTTGCCCCCTGCGTTGCCCCATTTCGCGATTCGTCCGAAACGGCGAGCCCCAGAATCACGAAAGGCCCGACAAAGCGGGCCTCGCGGAAGTAGCGGGGGCGGGATTCGAACCCGCGACCTTCGGGTTATGAGCCCGACGAGCTACCAGACTGCTCCACCCCGCGGCGTGGTACCAGCGAGTTTAGCAACGTCCGCGATCCCGACCAACCGACGCGGCGGGCGGATAGCCTCGTCGGACGTGCGCGTGGCGGTGGTCGATATCGGGACGAACTCGACGCGGCTGCTGATCGCCGATGTCGGCGGCGAGGGCGCGCTCGAGCAGCTCTATCGCGAGTCGATCGTCACGCGGCTCGGAGACCGGGTGGACGCCACCGGCCGGCTGTCGGACGAGGCGATGAAGCGCGTCTTCGATGCCCTCGCGCACTACCGCGCGCTGATCGACGCGCACGCGACGGCGGCCACGACCGCGGTGCTCACGAGCGCCGTCCGCGACGCGGCGAACGGCGCGCAGTTCAGCGCCGCGGTGCGCGAGCGCTACGGGCTCGACGCGCGCACGATCGGCGGCGACGAGGAGGCCGCGTTGACCTTCGCCGGCGCGACGAGCGAACGCGACAACGACGGCCAGAAGCTCGCCGTCGTCGACATCGGCGGCGGCTCGACGGAGTTCGTCATCGGCAGCGACGGCGTCGTGGACTTCCACGTCTCGACGCAGGCCGGGGTCGTCCGCCAGACGGAGCGTCATCTGCGCAGCGACCCGCCGTGCAGCGGCGACGTCGACCGCCTGCGCGACGAAGTCGCGCAGATCATCGACGCCCACGTGCCAAGCGCGCAGCGCGCCGACGTCACCCGGCTGATCGGCGTCGCGGGCACCGCCACCTCCTGCGCCGCGATCGAGCTCGCGCTCGAGCCCTACGACCCGACGAAGGTCCACGGCCACACGCTCACGCGCGCGACGGCGCAACGGATCCTCGAGCGGCTCACGCCGCTCACGAACGACGAACGGCGCGCCATCAGAGGCCTGCATCCCGACCGCGCCCCGACGATGCTCGCGGGCGTCGCGATGCTGCTCGAGGTCTTCGACGCCTTCGGCCTCACCGAGCTCGAGGTGTCCGAGCACGACATCCTGCGGGGCGCCGCGCTCCAGCTCGCCGTCGATCCGGGCGCGCACTCGCTGTAGAGGACGTCACGCATCCAAGATGGACAGATGTCCGATCGGGTTGCGTCACGCGAGCGCCGATACTGCTGCTGTCGGCAGAGGGAACCCAGCCCAACTTGGGCGTCCTCGCCGGATACAGGTCCGGCAAGCCGTGTCATTGCATCGGCGCCTCCCGCCGCTCGGACCACCGATACAGGCCCTCGTCAGGTACGTACCCCTGCCCGTCCTGGCGGGGCCATGAATCAGGAAGCCGCCCTTTCCCCTGGGGGCGGCTTCCGCCTTTGAGCGGACGCGCAAGCGGCCACGATCAGGCCAGGTTCGAGCGCCGCGGGTACGCCACCGACGGGTCGGTCAAGACGTTCACCAGCGCCGGCACGTCAGCCGCGAAGGCCCGCTCCAGCGCCGGCCGCAGCTGCTCGGGCTCACGCACGAGCGACCCATGCCCGCCAAGCGCCTGCACCACGACGTCGTAGCGCGTCTGCGGCGTCAGCTGCGCCGCCAGCGAGTAGCCGTAGATGAGCTCCATCGGGTGCTTCTCGAGCCCCCAGATGCCGTTGTTGCCCATCACTGCCACGACAGGCACGCCGTGACGCGCCAGCGTGTCGAACTCCATCCCCGCAAAGCCGAACGCCCCGTCGCCGAGCAGCAGCACGACCTGACGCTCGGGCTGTGCGAGCTTCGCCGCCAGCGCGTAGCCGGGCCCCGAGCCCAGGCATCCGAACGGCCCCGGATCGAGCCAGCAGCCCGGCGCGTATGAGTCGATCATCCGCCCGCCGTACGACACGAAGTCGCCGCCGTCGCCGATCACGATCGCGTCGCGGTCGAGCAGCTGGCCGAGCTCAGCGTAGATGCGCATCGGGTGAAGCGGTGCTCGCTGGTCCAGAAGCTGCTCGCGCTCAGCGGCACGCGCCTCGTCCTCGACGGAGCGCAACCAAGAAGGCCACGCCGCATCGGAGCGCCGGCAGGCACACGTGACGCGCAGCGCGTCGAGCGTGTCGCTGACGACTCCGTACAGCTCGGCGGCGACCGCGCGCGCATGGGCCAGCGCGGGCTGCGCGCGGTCCACGACCACGATCGAGGTCCGTTCTCCGATCGCGCCCCCGAAGCCGAGCCGGAAGTCCATCCGCGCGCCCACGAGCACGGCGACGTCAGCGTCACGAAGCGCCGCAGAGCGCGCCCGCGAGAAGAACAGCTCGTGATCGGCGGCCACGCACCCGCGCGCGAGCCCGTTGAGGAACACCGGGATCCGCAGTTGCTCGGCAAGCTGGCGCAGGGCCTCCTCCCCATGCCCCCAGTACAGGTCGTTGCCCGCCATGATCACGGGCCGCTGCGCCCCCTTCAGCAGCTCGATCGCACGATCGAACGCGCCCCCGTCGGCCTCCGGTCCCCTCGTCTGGCGGGGCAGCGGCACGAACGCGCCCTCCTCGACGCCCTCGGACAACACGACGTCGAGGGGAAAGTCCACAAACGCGGGGCCCCCGTGCGGCGTCATCGCCGCGCCGAGCGCGGCATCGATCAGCGACGGGATCTCCGACGCGCGCTGCGCCGTCGCCGCCATCTTCGTCAGCGGCGCGACAAGCGGCACGTGGTCGATCTCCTGCAGCGATCCGCGACCCCAGCGCGCCGCCGGCGCCCGCCCGCCGAGCACGAGCATCGGCGAGTGATTCTGCTGTGCGGAGGCGATCGCGCTGATTGCGTTCGTGACCCCGGGCCCCGCGGTCAGCGCTGCCGCGCCGGGGCAGCGCGTGACCTTCGCCCAGCCCTCGGCCGCGAACGCGGCCGTCTGCTCGTGGCGCACGTCGACGATGTCGATCCCCTGCGCGCGGCAGCCGTCGTAGATCGAGAACAGATGCCCGCCGGAGAGCGTGAAGAGCTTCGTGATCCCGTGCGCCCGCAGCCGGCGCGCGACAAGGTGCCCGCCGACGAACTGGCGCGTCTCGCTGGACGATTCGGTCGCCATCGCGCGGCGACGATAATCGGTTCACTGAAACCCGGTCGGACGCTGCGTCAGCGCTCAGACGGCCGTGCGGGCGGCGGCCGCCTCGAGCAGCCGGTCCTCGCCGCAGAAGAGCATCTGCCCGACGCGCAGCGCCGGCAGCCGCGAGGCGCCCGCGGCGAGCAGCAGCCGCCCGGCCTCCTCGATCGGCCCGTCGCGGCCGACGTCACCCGCCGCGGCGAGCGTCTCGCGCAGGCCGATGCCGGCGGCGGCGGCGGCCTCGGCGAGGATCTCGGGATCGTCGATGTCAAAGCCGCCGCAGAAGGCCAGCCGCGACGCGGCCAGCACGAACGCGGCGCCACGGTCGCGCTCGACCGCAAGCGACGCGACGCGCATCGCCCCTCGTACGCTCTGCGGCGGCTCCTCGGGCCAGACGAGCGGCAGTCCCAGCAGCCGGGCGCGCTCGCAGACCGCGTGCATCCCCGCTTCGGTGAGTTCCGCCTCTTGCAGCACGTCGGCCGACGCAGGCAGCCACTCGAGCCGCGCGAACAGCCGGTCGGCGCGCTCGACGGCGAGGTAGGTGTAGGGCGACCCGAGGTCGAAGTAGAGCGTCGCGCGCGGCAGCGCGTTGCGCGCCGCGGCAACCAGCCCGCGGCGCGCGTTGCGGTGGTCATCGAGTGATATGACCGTGCCCATCGCAGTACATAACGAACGGGACAGGCAAAACCTTCGGGAACATTCGCACAAGATTCAGCACCGAAAGGGTCCATCAACACGAGCACCCCCTTCCGGAGCGTCGCTGCGCCACTAAGCTGTCGCTCGTCGGGGACGCGTCGTGCCCCGCCGGCGCTCGATACCTCATGCCAGCCACTCCACCGCCGAAGCGCCATCCCTATCACCAGTGGGCGCCCGACGCCCGCGCTCTCGACCTCGTCGGCGACAAGTGGACGCTGCTCATCGTTCGCGATCTCGCCGCAGGTCCCCGGCGCTTCGTCGAACTGCAACGCGTCCTGCCCGGAATCTCCACCGAGCAGCTGCGCTCGCGCCTGAACCGGATGGTCGCCGACGGGCTGCTGACCCGCCAGCGCTACCGGGAGGTGCCGCCGCGCGTGGACTACGAGCTCACGCAGCGCTCGCGCGAGCTGCTGCCGGTCCTCGGCGCGCTCGCACGCTGGGGGTACGACTGGGCGTGGACCGCGCCCCGCGAGGGCGAGGCGATCGACATCGGCGCGATCCTGCGGATCGCCCCCGGCCTCGTCGATGCGCCGCGCTCGCTCAGCGCGACGGCAGAGCTTGTCGTCAGCCGTACGGACGGCTCGACGCGCCACTACGCGATCAGCGTCAGACGCGGTGATACGACGATCTCCGAGCAGGACGCGCCCGATGCCGCCGCACGCGTCTCGGGCAGCGAGGCCGACTGGATCGACGCACTCGGTCCCGGCGCCGATCGCGGCGCCCTGCGCGTCAACGGCGACGAGCGCCTCGCGCAGGTCGTGCTCGACGGCCTCTGCGCCGGCGCCGCACGCGGCGTTCGCGCGGCGTAGCGGCTGCCAGCTTTCGTCTCGCACCGCAACAGAGCGGCCGGTAGCCGGGTTAGGCTCCAGGATGCGCCCGTTCGTGCCGATGTGGTCACTGACCCCCCGCTTGAAAGGAAGCGACCTCTCGTGAACCGCCGCCTGCTCCCCACGCTGCTCATCGCCCTCGGGCTCATCGTCGCCGCTCCGGCGTCCGCCTCGGCAGCGAGGATCAAGGTTGCCGTCGGCATCGGCGACCAGAGCCCGACGATGTTCGCCGACGCGAACTGGAAGGCGCTCAACCTCAAGAAGACCCGCTACTTCATCGAATGGAATGCGATCGACCAGCCCGACCAGCTCGCGGCCGCCGATCGCTTCGTCGCTGCCGCGCGCCAGGCCCGCGTGAAGGTGCTCATGCACATCTCGACCGACGACATCAACTCGGTCCCGCGGCGCCCGCTGCCGAGCGTCAGTCAATACAAGGACAAGGTCCGCCAGCTGGTGGCGCGCTACCGGGCGCTGGGCGTCCGAGAGTGGGGCGTCTGGAACGAGGCGAACCACAAGTCCCAGCCGACGTCGAAGAACCCCAAGCGCGCCGCGCAGTTCTTCAAGGCGTTCAAGCGCATGTGCTCTGGCTGCAAGATCGTCGCGCTCGACGTGCTCGATCAGAGCGGCGTCGAGAAGTACATCGCGCGCTGGCTGAAGGCGGCCGGCTCCGCCGGCAGGTCGGCGAAGATCATCGGGATCCACAACTACTCAGAGGTCAACCGCAGGCTCAAGGAGAAGCGGTCGGCGGCAAGCCTGAGGAGATACCCCGGCACGGCGCGCATCATCAAGGCGGTTCGGAAGAAGAACAAGAAGGCGAAGTTCTGGTACACCGAGACCGGCGGCGTCGCGAACTTCGGCTCCGCGTTCCCGTGCGACAAGCAGCGCCAGGCGAACCGCACGAAGTTCATGTTCAACATGATCAAGCGGTACGACAAGCACGTCGAGCGTCTCTACAGCTACAACTGGTTCGGCACCGCCAACGGCGGCTGTGACGGCTTCGACGCCGGGCTCGTTGAGGCCAACGGCGCGGCGCGACCCGCGTACGCGACCTTCAAGGCAGGGCTGAGGAGGGCCGGCAGGTAACCGGCCGGCGCTTCCGGGCGCGCGTAGGATGAAGCGCGCGCCCGGGTAGCCGAATGGCATAGGCGGGCGGTCTTAAAAACCGCTGCTCGCAAGAGCGTGCGGGTTCGAATCCCGCCCCGGGCATCCTCACGCCATCCTCACGAAGCGCAGCCGTTGCCCCGCTAGGCTGCGCTGTACTCCGGAAACCTCGGAACTTCGCGTCGCGTGCGGGGTTTCAATCGACCAGCGGCACGAACGCCGGCATCAGCACGTGGAAGCCACAGCTCTCAAGCATTCCGTTCCGGTCGGCATGCGGGGTCCCGCCCCGCTGCTTCGCCTGCAATCCGACGAGCGGCTGATCGCGCTCGTGCGGCGCGGCAACCACGCCGCGTTCGAGATGCTCGTCTCGCGCTATCAGTCGCGCCTGCTGGCGTTCTGCCGCCACATGCTCGGTTCGCGCGAAGACGCCGAGGACGTCCTGCAGGAGGTCTTCGCGGCCGCGTTCAACGCGATCCTCGGCGACGACCGCCCGATCAACGTGCGTCCGTGGCTGTACAGGATCGCGCGCAACCGCTCGCTCAACCACCTGCGCCGCGTGCAGCCGATCGGCGTCGACTCGATGGACGTCCACCTCTCCGAGGGCGGCGTCACGACGGCCGACAAGGTTCACAAGCGAGAGGACTTCCGCCTGCTCGTCGCCGACGTGCAGGACCTGCCCGAGACGCAGAAGACGGCGCTGCTGCTGCGCGAGATCGACGCGCTGTCGTACGAGCAGATCGCCGAGGCGATGGAGACGACGATCCCGTCGGTCAAGTCGCTGCTCGTGCGCGCCCGGGTGTCGCTCGCCGAGGCGGCCGAGGCGCGCACGCTGACGTGCGAGCAGGTGCGCGAGGAGCTCGGCGAGATCGCCGAGGGCCTGCGCCGCTCGACCGCGCCGGGCCGCCGGCACGTGCGCGGCTGCGAGCGCTGCCAGGGCTTCAAGTCCCAGCTGCGCAGCACGAACAGGGCGCTCGCCGCCGTGTTCCCGGTCGCGCCGCTGCTGCTCTTCAAGAAGGCGCTGCTCACGCAGTTCGGCATGACCGCCTCGGCCGGCGCCGGTGGCGCCGCCGGCGCCGCAGCCGCGACCGTCGCGGCGACGGGCGGCACCTCGGCGATCTCGGCCGGCGTCAGCACGATCGCGACGAAGACGGCGGCCACGCTGGCGGCGGCGGCGATCGTCACGGCCGGCGCCGTCGAGGTCAAGCACGTGCAGACGAAGTCCGCTGCGCCGGCCGTCCCGATCGCAACGACCGCGCCCACGCCCACGCCCACGGCGCCGCCGGCGCGCATCGCGCCGGAGGTCGTCGCCGCGGCGCAGCAGCCCTCGGCGCCGGCAGCCAAGAAGCCGGCTGTCGCCGCGCGGGCCGCGAAGTCGACGCCGGCCGCGCCGCAGCCGCTGATCGAGCCGCGGGACGCCGGCGAGTCGGCGCCCGTCGCCGGCGGCGTCGATACGCCGCCGGCGGCCACCGCCGCGCCGGCCGCGCCGGTGCAGGGCGTGACAGAGACGACGACGCTGAGCCAGAAGCCCGGACCGCCCGCGCAGACCGGCGGCGCCGCGGCCCCGGTCGAGCCGGTCACGCCGCAGCCGGAGCCGGAGCCGTCGCCCGAGCCGGCGCCCGCCGCGCCCGTCACGCAGCCACCCCCACCCGCCGAGCCCGATCCTGACGCAACCGCGGCCGCCCCGGGCAGCGGCGGCACGAAGCCCCGGCCGTAGCCCGCTCTCGGCCGGCCTCGGCCCCGGCTCAGCCGATCCGGTCGCCCGGCTGCGAGCCCTCGTCGGGCTCGAGCAGCAGCACCGGATGATCGTCGGCGACCGCGCCGAGCACGAGCACCTCGGAGCGCACCGGGCCGATCTGGCGCGGGCGGAAGTTCACGACGGCGACGACGAGGCGGCCTTCGAGCTGCTCGCGCGCGTAGTTCGTGATCTGCGCCGACGAGCGCTTCTGGCCGATCTCGGGACCGAAGTCGATGCGCAGCTTCCACGCCGGCTTGCGCGCCTCAGGGAAGTCCTCCACGGCGACGATCCTGCCGACGCGCACGTCGATCTTCTCGAAGTCCGACCAGTCCGCCCACTCGATCGTCATGCCGTTCCTCCGTCGCGATCCTCGCCGAACCGAAACGACCGCAGCGGCGTCTTCAACGCTCCGTGGTTGCCGATCTCGGCGGCACTCGGCGTGCCCGCCACCGGGGTCGACGCGAGTTCGATCACGACGCCGCGGCGGCGCCCCTCAGGCGCCTGCTCGACGAGCAGGTAGTGGCGGCCGTAGAGCCGGCGAGCGCCGATCCGCGCGCGGAACGTCACCTCGTAGCCGATTGCGTTGTTGATCCGCGCGCGGCCCTCCGAGACGAACTCGAAGTCCCTGTAGCGCGTGCGGATGTCGCGCAGGTAGCCGTTGGCGTAGATCGGCAGCATCCCGCCGACCACGCCGCGATAGGCCGGCAGCTGCAGGTCACGGATCGCGTAGGAGTCCAGGAACAGGCCGCGCTCGCCGCGGTTGCGCAGCGCGACGAGCCTGCCGGGGCGCTCGACGCGTTCCCATTGCCCGCCGTAGACGAGGTTGAACGTCACCGGCTCGCGGACCAGGACGGGCGTCTCGTCGGCCCGGGCCGAGAGCGCGATCGTCGTCGCGCCGACGAGGACCAGCACCGCAACCGCGGCCGCGGCGACGCGCACGGCGGGCGAGCGGCGGGCGAGCAGCTGCGGGAGCGTCGGGCCGTACTCGGCCTTCATCACGGGCACCGGGCGCATTCTGACGCCCGCGACGACGCGACGGATCGAGCGCGGCCAGCGGCGAAGCCGATCATGCGCGTCGTCGTCGCGCCGAGCGATCGCTCGCTGCGGCCCGCGCGCAGGCGTTACTCGCCGATCGAGAACATCGTCTCCAGGTCGTGCCTGGAGAAGGCCTCGAACGCCACCATCGTGTGGGTTCGCGCGACGCCGTGCATCGACGAGATCTGACCTGTCACGACGCTCGCAAGATCCTCGTGCTGCTTGACGTGCACGATGCAGACGAAGTCCCACTCGCCGGTGACCGAGTAGGCCTCGCGGACGCCGTCGACTTCGGCAAGCGCTCCGCCGAGCGTCGACATGACGTCGCGCTCGGCCTCGACGAGCACGATCGCATGTGTCACGCCTCGCTCCCTTCCGCGCCGTCGTTGCGGCGCGCGGCGAGCTCGCGCGCAAGCTCGAAGCCAACCGATACGCCGACGAGCATCCCCAGCCGGGTCTCCTCCTCGACGAGCGCCTGCACCGCCACGACGCGCTCGGACGGATCCTCCGTCCCGGCGGCGGCCTGCAGCTGCGCGTCGTGCGCCTGATCGAACCAGCCGCCCTGCTGCAGCGCCGCGCCGAGCACGCGCTGCAGGCCAGGCGCAGCGTGGGTCACGATCTCCTGCGCATGCCCGAAGCGCTCGGGGTCCGACAGCGCCTCGACGGCGGCGTCGACCTCCTCGGCGCTGTAGCGCCGCTGCGTCATGCCGGCGATCGCCGCACGGCCGCGTAGCCGAGCCCCGCGACGGCGCCGAATGCGGCGCCGAAGAGGCCGGCGATCGCGCTGCCCTGCGACAGCAGCGGCACGAGCAGCAGCACGGCGGCGATCACGAGCACGCCGAGCAGGTCGCTGTCGTCCTCGTCGCCGCGGTGGCGGTCGAGCAGGACCGGGACGAGCCAGGCGCAGAGCAGGCCGAGGGCCGCGCCGTGGGAGCCGAACACGAGCGAGTTCGTGTCGACGGCGGCCGCCGCGGCAAGCGCGCCGGGACCGCAGAGCAAGAACAGCAGCACGACGGCGATCGGCCCCTGGCGGCGCTCGATCAGCCAGCCGAAGAGCCCGACGCCGAGGACGGCCGCGAACTGCGCCGCAACACCGTCGTTGAGCAGCGCGGCGGTGAAGAAGCGCCAGGGGTCGCCGCCGACCGCGGTGATCGCGAAGTCGGCGCGCACGTAGAACGCGAGCGACAGCCAGAGCCCGAACGACAGCGCGACGAGCGCCATCGTCGCGTACGGGCGCCGGTGCTCGTCGCCGCGGATCCCTGGGATCTCGCCGGTGCGCAGCTTGCCCAGGCGCTCGGCGGCCTTCGGCTGCTTGGGCTTCGCCTTGGACTGCCCGCGCTCTCGCCCGCCGACGCGTGGCCCGCGCTTGGGCGGCTTGACCGGCGCGTCGGGGCGCTCGATGCGCGGCGCGCGCTTGCGCAGCCGCGTACCGCAGTACGGGCACTCGGTGATGTACGGGCTGACCTCGGCCTGACAGTTCTTGCACACCACGAAGAGGTCGGGAGAGGACATCGGCAATCGATTCTAGGGCGCGGATACCGGCAGCCGTCGAAGAAGCCCCGACGAGCGCCCGACTACAGCGCCGTCGCGGCGACGATCTCGGCCATGACCTCGTTGAGGTCGGTGTTCGCCTCGTAGACGACGCACTGGCGCGAGGCGCCGTTGCCGCGCTCGAGAAGATCGCGGATGCCGTCCAGCGCATCGCCGCCGCCGAGTTGCTGGGCATGCGGCTCGAGGCGCCCGAGCAGGCGCTTCGTGAGCGCCTTCGTCGTGACGCGCTCGCTGGAGGGCAGGTCGACGATCTCGCCGTCGAGCCCGTGCCGCGCGGCGAGCCACTTGTTCTCGTCGAGCATCTGCCAGGGATACTCCGCGAGCCTCTTGCCGTCGTCGAAGTGCTCGGCGAGCTCGTGAACCATCGCCTGGATGAGCGACGTCAGGGCGATCGTGTGCTCCAGGCGCGTCTGCGAGTCGCAGACGCGGATCTCGACGGTACCGAGGTTCGGGTGCGGGCGGACGTCGTACCAGAGGTACGTGTAGTCCTCCATCACGCCGCTTGCGACCATGAACGCGACCTGCCGCTTCCAGTCCTCCCAGTCCTCGTAGGCCGGCGGCATGCCGACGCGCGGAAAGGCACGGAAGATCGGCGTGCGAGTCGACAGCAGCCCCGTGCGGTCGCCGCGCCAGAACGGCGAGTTGGCGCTCAGCGCCAGCAGCACCGGGACGTGTACCCGCATGCCGTTGGCGACGTGAATGGCCTTGTCGGGGTCGTCGACCCCGACGTGGACGTGCATCCCGAAGATCAGCTCCTGGCGGGCGACGAAGCGCAGTGCCGAGATCAGGTCGCGGTAGCGCGGGCGCGCGACGATCCGCTGGTGCTCCCACATCGCGAACGGGTGCGTGCCGGCGGAGCCGATCGCGAGGCCGCGCGCGGCGGCCGTCTCGCGCACGTTCTGGCGCAGCGAGCGCAGCTGCTCGGCCGCCTCGCCGGTGTCCGCGCACGGCTTCGTCGCGATCTCGAGCACGGACTCCATCAGCTCGGGCTTGATCTCGCCGTCCTCGCGCTCGACGTTCGACGCGCCGGCGTCCTCGAGCAGCGACTCGATCGCGTTGACGAGCGCGTAGCTCTTCGCGTCGACGATCATCAACTCCTCCTCGACGCCGACCGTGTAGCTCGGCCCGCTGAAGTTCGCGCGCATCGCGCCGGAGCGTACCCGTAGCGCGCTGCTCGCCATCCTCGCGCGCCCGCCGTCCAGGATCGCCTGCTGTCCGGCGAAGTCACGATCGCGCAGCAGCAAGCGCGTGTCTGCGCCGGTTCTGCAACGCGGCATGCGTGACGCCGTGGCTGCCCCTACGGTTGGGCGCCATGTCCCCGCGCCGCCTGATCGTCCTGCTGCTCGTCGGCGCTGCCGGCGCGGGCGCTGCGGACGCAGGCGGCCTGCTCGAGTCCGGGGCGGACGAGCAAGCCGCCGCCGGCGTCGTCGGCCGCGTCGTGCGGGCGATCGACGGCGACACGATCGACGTGCAGATCGGCTCGGACCGCGAGAAGGTGCGCTACATCGGCGTCGACACGCCCGAGACCAGGCACCCGACGAAGGGCGTGCAGTGCTACGGCCACAAGGCTTCGGAGTTCAACGCGCAGCTCGTCGCCGACGAGCAGGTGCGGCTCGAGCGTGACGTCGGGGAGCGCGACCGCTACGGGCGCCTGCTGGCCTACGTCCACCGCGTCCGCGACGGGCTGTTCGTCAATGCCGAGCTGGCTCGCCTGGGCTACGCCCAGCCGCTGTCGATCCCGCCCGACGTGCGCTACGCCGACCGCTTCGCCGAGCTCGCGCGGGAGGCCCGCGAGCATGGCCGCGGACTGTGGTCGGCATGCTGAGCGGCGGCGATGTCGGCTAACCTCCCGTAACAGATGGCAACCAGGATGCGCCAGTCGCTCGACGAGTTCGAACGAGCCTTCGTCGAGGAGACCCACACGGACCGCGTGCGCCGCGAATCGCTGCGACGCAAGGCGGTCCTGCGATCACGACAACGCAGCCTGGAGAAGGTTCACAAGCGGGCCACGGCGCGCTTCATCATGCTCGTGCTGATGATCGTCGCGACGGCCGTCATCGTGACGATCGCGATGTTCCAGACGCTCGCCTACGTGATGGGATAGCCGGGCGCGCGCACCGCGGCGCCCCCTACGAACTCAGCTTGCGCAGGGCCGCATCGACCTCGCGACCGGCCGTGACCTGGCCGCGCTCGGCCTGGATCTCGAGATAGACCTCCTTGCGGAAGACCGGAATGTCTCGAGGGGCCTGGATGCCGATCCGGACCTTTTCGCCCATGATCGACAAGACCGATATCTCGATCTCGTCCCCGATCATGATGCTCTGGTTGGACTTGCGTGTCAGTACCAGCATGGAAAGGCCACCCTCCTCGTCGCCGCGAGAACTCAAGCAGGTTGACAGGGCAAACACAACCGGCGCAGAGGGTCGCCCATCATCGCGTCTTCTCGTGCCAGATAGGCGATGCGGCCCGTTCTTATAAGGTCCGCGCCATGGCACGACGCTCATTGCGCCCTCATCTCAACCAGATCCGCGGTTGGGTCCGACAGGGCCGCACCGATGCCTGGATCGCTCACCAGCTCGAGGCGACGGTCCAGCAGATCGAGACCTTCAAGAAGGACAACGACCTCACGCCGGCCGACCCCGAGAACGGGGAGGCGGTGGCGGACTTCGACGACGAGATCGACCTGCGCGCCGAGGATGACGCGCTCGTCGCCGCCGAGCTCGAGGCGGCAGAGGTCAAACGCGCCGAGGAGGAGGCCGCGCGCCTCGCCGAGGAGGAAGCCGAGAAGCTGCGCAGGGCCGAGGCGGGCGAGGACGGGGCCGAGGCCGACGCAAGCGCAAAGCCGGCATCGCGCCGGCGCGGTCGGCGCGGCGGGCGCGGGCGCTCACGCGGCTCGAGCGTCCTCGAGGGAACCTTCGATCACGGCGAGGAGGGCTACGGGCTGTGGCTCGACCCGGCCGTCGCCGACAACGCCGTCTATGCCGAGCACTGGGCCGGTCACCGCCCCGTCGAGGTCACGGTCGAGGAAGACCAGATCGTGATCCGACGCTCGGGCACCGACGTCGAGGACTGACGGCCGCCGGCGGGCACGCCGCGCTGTTGCGGCCGGCTCGCCGCCGGCGCGAGCGCCTACGGCTCCGTGCGCCGGCCGCCGGCGAAGTCGCGCGCGTCGCGCAGGTAGCGCAGGAACGCGGCGTCGGCGACCGTGCGCGGGTCCCAAGCCCAGGGCGCCTCGGGCGCGACCGCGGCGGCCAGGTCGGTGCACCAGTCCGTCCCGCGCTCGTACAGCTCGGCGAGCTCGTCGGCCGTGAACGTGCCGCCCAGGCGCCTGCGCAGCTCGGCCTCGATCCGCGTCACGACGTCCTCGAGCGCCGCGCGATGCTCGAGTGGCGCGCCGGCCAACCGCCGCTCGCCTTCGCGCCACTGACCGAGCGCTGTCTCGAAGCTCGTCGCCACCGGCGGGCAGGCTACCCGCCGGCGCGAGGCCGCACTACCTGCCGACGGGCAGCCCGCGGATCACGTAGGCGCGCTCGTCGCGCTTGACCATCCCGAGGCGCCGCGCCTCGGTCTCGATGCTGCTTGCGGCGCGCAGCTCGCGCGAGCGCTTGACGAGCTGCGAGTGCTCGCGCTGCAGCTCCGAGACCTCGGCGCGCTTCGTGCGCGCCTCCTGCCATGTCGAGAGGTACGTGCGCAGCGGGTTGATGTAGAGGTAGATCAGCAGCAGCCCGACGAGCAGCAGCGCGAGCCGACCGATCCGGTCCCAGCGCACGTGCGGCGCGAAGTCGGTCATCGCTCGGGGTTCGGCTCGCGCGCCTCGTCTCCTCCCGCTGGTCGCGCCCGCCCCGGCCGGCCCTGCGTCTACCCGCGCAGCACGCTGCGGCCGGGGAACTCCGCCGCGTCTCCGAGCGCCTCCTCGATCCGCAGCAGCTGGTTGTACTTCGCGACGCGGTCAGAGCGTGACGGCGCGCCCGTCTTGATCTGGCCGCAGCCGGTTGCGACGGCGAGGTCGGCGATCGTCGTGTCCTCGGTCTCGCCCGAGCGGTGCGACATCACCGCGGTGTAACCCGCCGCGCGCGCGGTGGCGATCGCATCGAGCGTCTCGCTCAGCGTGCCGATCTGGTTGACCTTGACGAGGATCGAGTTGCCGACGCCGGCCTCGATGCCGCGGGCCAGCCGCTGCGTGTTCGTGACGAACAGATCGTCGCCGACGAGCTGGACGCGGTCGCCGACCGCGTCCGTCAACAGCTTCCAGCCGTCCCAGTCCTCCTCGTCCATGCCGTCCTCGATCGACACGATCGGGTAGCGCGCGCAGAGGTCGGCCCAGTACTCCGCCAGCTCGCCCGCCGTCAGCGAGCGGCCCTCGTGCTCGAGCACGTAGGCGCCCGTGCCGCCGTCGAAGATCTCGCTCGTCGCCGGGTCGAGTGCGATGAAGACGTCCTCGCCGGGCGCGTAACCGGCCGCCTCGATGCCCCTGACGAGCATCCGCAGCGCCTCCTCGTTGGAGCCGAGGTCGGGCGCGAAGCCGCCCTCGTCGCCGCCCGCCGTGGCGAGGCCGGCGTCGTGCAGCGTCTTCTTCAGCGCGTGGAACACCTCGGCGCCGATCCGCAGGCAGTCAGAGAACGACTCCGCGCCCGCCGGGACGACCATGAACTCCTGGAAGTCGACCTTGTTGTCGGCGTGCGCGCCGCCGTTGAGCACGTTCATCATCGGCACGGGCAGGATCCGCGCGTCCGCTCCGCCGAGGTGGCGCCAGAGCGGCACGCCGGCGTCGGCCGCAGCGGCGTGCGCGACCGCCAGCGACACGCCGAGGATCGCATTCGCGCCGAGGCGCGACTTGTTCGGCGTGCCGTCGAGGTCGATCAGCGCGCGGTCGAGGCCGACCTGGTCGCCGGCGTCCGAACCGGTGACGGCGCCGGCGATCTCGCCGTTGACGTTCGCCACCGCCGTCGTCACGCCCTTGCCGCCGTAGGCGCCCCCGCCGTCGCGCAGCTCGGTGGCCTCGAACTCGCCGGTCGAGGCACCCGAGGGCACGGCCGCGCGCCCCGTCGCACCGGAGCTCAGCGCGACGTCGACCTCGACCGTCGGATTGCCGCGGCTGTCGAGGATCTGTCGGGCGTGGACGTGTTCGATCTGGCTCATGGCGCTCCTTCGATCAGCCATCTTGGGATGAATCGGCCGGCCCGATCTCGAGGCGGTCGCGGAAGCGCTGGGCGGCGGCGCGCAGGGCAAGCTCGGGGTCGACGCGCAGCCGGCGCGCCTCGTCGACGACCGCGAACAGCCGCTCGCCGATCTCGTCGAACGCTTCGTCGCGGTCGGCGACGGCGCGCGGCTTCGCATCCGGCGCGCGCTCGAGCAGACCGGCGCTGGCGGCACGCCGCTGCACCTTGCGCGCGAGCAGCAGCGCGGGCAGGTTCTGCGGCACGTCGCCGAAGATCCCAGGCTCACGCCCGTCCTCACTGGCCTTGATCTGATCCCAGTTGCGCAGGACGTCGCCGGCGGACGCGGCCTCGACGTCGCCGAACACATGTGGATGGCGGCGGATCAGCTTCTGCCGACAGTGCTCGGCGACGGTGGCGAGGTCGCCGGCGCCGCGCTCCTCGAGCAGCAGCGACAGGAAGTGGACCTGAAAGAGCACGTCGCCGAGCTCGTCGAGCAGCTTCGCGTCGTCGCCGCCGTTGGCCGCGTCGGCGAGCTCGTAGGCCTCCTCGACCGTGTGCGGCACGATCGAGCGTTCGTCCTGCTCGCGGTCCCACGGGCACTCGCTGCGCAGGCGACGCGTGAGCGCGTCCAGGCGACCGAGCGCAGCGGCGATCTCAGATGACGACGGTGCGGTCACGGCCGCGACAGCCTATGCGGCTGGCGCGACGTGCCGTTTCAGCTCGCGGGGACGGTCTGCACGCCGCCCGGGGCGGTGGTGTTCGTCTTCGGCTTCGGGGCGTTCTTGCACAGCGACATGACGAACGCATCGGCGCAGTTCGTGCGGGCCTTCCACTTCTTGCGCAGCGCCTCGTTGAACTCGTCGTTGGCCTTCGTCTTGTTCTGCGCGTCGAGCTGCTGCCTGATCACCGGCGCGACCTCCTTCAGCGACTGCTGGTCGGCCGGGGTCACCTTCTGCACCTGGAAGACGTAGTAGCCGAACTGCGTCTTGACCGGGCCGGTCAGCTCGCCCTTCTTCGCAGCGAAGATCGCGTCGTCGAAGGACTTCTCCTGCGTTCCCTTTGCGATGCCCAGCAGCGCGCCGCCCTGGTTCTTGGAGGCCTGGTCGATCGAGTACTTCTTGGCGACCGCGCTCCAGCTCTGGCCGGACTCCAGCGCCCGCTTGGCCTCGACGGCCTTGTCCTCCGTCTTGGTGAGGATCACGCGCAGGTCGCGCGTGGCCGGCGTCGCGAAGCGCGCCTTGTTCTTGGCGTAGAAGTCGGCGACGGCCTTGTCGGTGACCTTCTTCGCGTTCTTGACCGCCTTCTCGCCCAGCTTCCTGTAGATGGTGTCGAAGCGGACCTGGAACTTCGCGTCGGCGGCGGTCATACCTGACTGCTTGAGGAACTCTTGAAAGGCCTCCTCCTTCTCAAGGTCCGACTGCTTCCTGGCCGCTTGGAATGCCTTTTCGAACTCGGCCGCAGAGACGTCCACGCCCTGGTCTTCGGCTTCGCCGGTGATCCACTTCTCGAGGATGAGGAACTGCATGACCTGGTCGCGCAGAGCATCGTACTCCTGCTTGCACTGGGCCTTGAACTGCGCGTCGGTCTGCTGCGGCTGACCCTTGGCGGGCTTCGGCGCCGTCTTCTTCTTGCTCGCGACACAGGCGGTGAACGCGGGCGGGTCGTAGGAGACCTTGGCCGCCGCCTGCTGCTGGCTCGTCGACGTGGCGACGCCGAGCCAGTGCGTGAAGTCCTCACGCGTGATCGTGTCGCCGTCGACGCTCGCGACCGAGTTGCCGGGAACCGAGTCACCGCAGGCCGCGAGGGCGATCGTGACCACAAAAAAGGCGCCAAGCGCCCGGACGAAGCGGAAGTTGTAGCTCACGGAGGCGACTCTAGCGAACGTTCCCGCGCCGCTGCGCGGTTCTCGCATCCTTCACGCGAGCTTCACACCAGCTGAAGAACCGACACCCCGCGCAGCCGCGCGATCTATGCCGCCTCACGCGTGACGGCAAGCAGCACGTCGGCGGCGCGCACGACGGCCGGAAAGCGCTGCTCGGGGTCGTCGGGCACGCGCAGCGACAGCTGGCTCTTGCCCGACTCGTACAGCGCACCCGGGATCTCCGCGCGCACCCGCTTCGCGCGCACGGAGTCAAGCTCGATCGGCGTCACCGCGAGACGGCCGCCGCGGAACGAGACCGCCGTCGCGCCCGCCTGGCCGAGCTTGATGCGCGCGCGCTGCAGGTCGATCAGGTTCGACATCGGCTGCGGCAGCTCGCCGAAGCGGTCGGCGAGCTCGTCGCGCAGCAGCTCGAGGTCGGCGACGTCGACGGCGCCCGCGATCCGCCGGTGCACGTCGATCTTCGCCTGCTCGTAGGGGATGTAGTCGGCCGGCACGTAGGCGTCGACGTTGACGTCCAGGCGGACCGGCTCGGGAGCCTCGTAGCCCTCCCCGCCGTCGGCGCGCTCGGCCTCCGCGACGGCCTCGTCGAGCATCTGCATGTACAGCTCGAAGCCCAGCGCGGCGACATGGCCGGACTGCTCGTCGCCGAGCAGGTTGCCGGCGCCGCGCAGCTCGAGGTCGCGCATCGCGATCTTGAAGCCCGCCCCGAGCTCGGTGTAGTCGCTCAGCGCCGCGAGCCGGTGCGCCGCGTCGGGCGTCAGCGACGCCGCGCTCGCGTACAGCAGGTAGGCGTAGGCGCGCTCGCGCGCGCGTCCGACGCGGCCGCGGATCTGGTAGAGCTGCGACAGGCCGAACACGTCCGCGCGGTCGACGATCAACGTGTTGGCCTGCGGGATGTCGATGCCCGACTCGATGATGCTCGTGCAGACCAGCACGTCGGCGTCGCCGCGCAGGAAGGACAGCATCCGCTCCTCGAGCTCGTGCTCGTCCATCTGCCCGTGCGCGACCTCGAAGCGCATCCCCGGACACAGGCCGCGCAGGCGCTCGGCCGTCTCGTCGATCGTCTCGACGCGGTTGTGCAGGAAGAACGCCTGTCCCCCGCGCGCGTGCTCGCGCACGAGCGCCTGCTTGACGAGCTCCTCGTCGTACTCGCCGACGTACGTCTTGACCGGGCGACGGCCCTCCGGCGGCGTGTTGATCACCGAGATGTCGCGCAGACCGGCAAGCGACATCTGCAGCGTGCGCGGGATCGGCGTGGCGCTCATCGAGATGACGTCGACGCGCAGCTTGAGCTGGCGCAGCAGCTCCTTCTGCTTGACGCCGAAGCGCTGCTCCTCGTCGACGATGATCAGCCCGAGCTCCTTTGCGCGCACGTCACGCGACAGCACGCGGTGGGTGCCGATCAGGATGTCGACCGCTCCGCTCTGAAAGCCGTCGATCGCCTGCTTCTGCTCGGCCGCCGAGCGGAAGCGGCTGACGTGCGCGATCGTGAACGGGTAGTCCTTCAGGCGCTCGGAGAACGTGCCGAAGTGCTGCTGGGCGAGGATCGTCGTCGGCACGAGCATCAGCACCTGCCTGCCGGCGTCGGCGGCCTTGAACGCGGCCCGCAGCGCGACCTCCGTCTTGCCGAAGCCGACGTCGCCGCAGATCAGGCGGTCCATCGGGCGCTCCGTCTCCATGTCGGCCTTGACCTGCTCGATCGCCTCGGCCTGGTCGGCCGTCTCGTTGTAGGGGAAGGCGGCCTCGAACGTGCGCAGCCAGTCGCTGTCGGGCGGATAGGCCAGGCCGCTGCGCCGGCGCCGCTCGGCGTAGAGGTTGAGCAGCTCGCCGGCGAGCTCCTGGGCGGCACGGCGGGCGCGCGCCTTGAGGCGCTCCCAGGCCCTGCCGCCGAGCTTGGACAGCGTCGGCGCCGAGCCGCCGCCGGTCGCGCCGACGTAGCGGCTGATCTTCGCGAGCTGGTCGGAGGGAACGAAGACGCGGTCGTCGCCGTGGTACTCGAGGTACAGGTAGTCGCGCGTCACACCGGCGACCGTCTTGGTCTCGAAGCCCGCGAAGCGCGCGATCCCGTGGTCCTCGTGGACGACGATGTCGCCCGTGCGCAGGTCGGCGAACGAGCGCAGCGCGCCCCTTCTGCGCGCCGCGACGTCGCGACCGGCCGTGCGCTCCTGGCGTCGGCGACGAAAGAGCCGGTGCTCGGGCAGGACGGCGAGCTTCAGACCGGCCGCGATGAAGCCGTCGCGCAGGTTGACGTGCGCGAAGCGCAGCGGGTTGTCGTGGTCCCATCCCGTTGCGCCATCCCCCTCGCCCAACCACGACGACTTCAGCCGCGCGAGGTTGTACGCCGCGCGCTCGCCCTCCCCGCGCTGCGGCCAGGCGACGACGGTGCGATAGCCGGAGCGCACGAGCTTCTCGAGCTCGGGCTCGGCCTCCTTGAGCGAGCGCGCGGCGAGGTCGGGCGCCTGCGCGCGCAACTGCATGGTCTGGTCGCTGTCATAGGAGGACAGGCGCACGCGCGCGCGGGCGTCGAGCGCGGCGCTGATCTGCTCCGGCGCGACGTAGAGGTGGTGCGCGTCGGCGTCATGGAAGGCGGCGCAGACGTCCTGCCAGTGGTCGTCGAGCGCCGGCGTGATCTCCTCCTCGGCCGCGAGCAGCACGCCCGCGTCGGGCGCGAGATCGAGAAACGCGGCGAACCGGTCGACGGGCAGCAGCTCGGCGATGTCGGGCCGGTCCTCGGCTGACTCGAGCGCCGCGATCTCCGCAAGCTCGCGGTGCTCCGCCGCAAGCTCGGCGGCGGGCGCGATCTCGACCTCCTGCGTCTCCCCGAGCGAGCGCTGGGTGAACGTCGAGAACCAGCGCAGCGACTCGATCTCGACGTCGAACATGTCGACGCGCACGGCGCGGTCCTCGGTCGCCGGATAGATGTCCAGCAGGCCGCCGCGGGCGGCGAACTGGCCGCGCTCGGAGACCTGGTCGACGCGCTCGTAGCCGGCGGCGACGAGCTCCGCCATGCACTCGTCGAGGTCGAGCAGGTCGCCGACGCGCAGGCGAAACGAGCGCGGGCGCAGCGCCGGGTCGGGCACCTTCTCGCTCAGCGCGACGGCGGAGACGACGACGACCGGTGCTCCGTCCGCGCCGCTGTGGCGGTCGTCGTCGAGCAGCGCGTCGAGCGCCGCGACGCGCAGGCCGACGAGGTGCGGCGGCGGCGTCAGGTGCGACTCGTACGCGACGCCGCGGCTCGGGTAGAAGCGCACGTCGCGGGGCTGCAGCCAGGCGCGCAGGTCGGCGGCGAGGTCGCGCGCCTGGCGATCGTCGCCGGCGACGATCAGCGCCGGCCGCGCGCGATCCTCGTCGGCCAGCGCGGCCAGCACATAGGGCCTCAGCGATGAGGAGACGAACGCGGCGCCGCCGTCGCGGGCGAGCGTCGCGCCGTCGTCGGCGTCGGCGAGATGGGAGAGAAGCGGGCGCAGTGACATGGCAGGCGGAGCGACCGCGCTGGGCCGCGGCCGGGGCACCGATGAGTGTAGGTCGACGTTCTGGCGCCACCTTCTCGCATTGGCGTCATCCTGTTGGGTAGACCCGCCACAAAGCACCCAGCCCCACGAAAAGGGAGACACCCACATGTCGGAGTTCCTGCACTCGGTCTTCGAGTCCGTCGACGAGCAGCACCGAGACAAGCCGGCGGCGACGCGACGCCAGATCGTCGGCGGCGCCGCGGCGGCGCTCGGATCGATGGGGATGCTCGGCTGGGCGCAGAACGCCCACGCGCAGCTCCCGACGTCGGAGCGCAACGACAGTCCGAACAAGGTGCAGACGATCGTCAACGTGGCGGCGACGGCGGAGGTGCTGGCGACGATCGTCAACACCGTCGGGGCCGAGCGGGTGCCGCTCGATCCCGTGACGCTCGCCAACATTCGCGCGGCCGCGACCGAGGAGAAGATCCACTTCGACGTGCTGACGTCCGACGCCGTCGGTGCCAAGCCCGTGACGAAGCGGATCTGGGTTCCCAACGAGGTCTTCGCGAGCGCCGAGAACTTCCTCACGACGCTCGTCGTCGGCGATCAGATCTTCGTCAACGCCTACCTCCTCGCCGGCACCGTCTTCGCCCGCGCGGGCGGCTTGCGCGGCTCGCGCTTCTCGCGCTTCGCCGCGGAGTTCATGGGCGTCGAGGCGGTCCACCGTGCGCTTGCGCTGCAGTCGCTCGGGCGGCTCGGCAACGATCGCGTGTTCATGAAGTTCGGTCAGAGGGAGCCCGTGCCCGGCCTACCCACGACCGGTCAGGGCGGCTTCTACAAGATCACCGACGCCGTCACGATCCTCGAGTCCGTCGGCTTCGGCTTCGGCAAGCAGGGCTCGAAGGCGGGCGCGTTCTACGACTACGATACGGTCGCGGCGCGCACGCCGACCGCAGCGCAGACGGGCGTCAACACGCTCACGCTGTCGTAGCCGGGGTCCGCCGAGGACCCTGCACGGCCTGGAGCGCGGCGAGGATCGCGTCGGCGGAGCGGTCGGCGTCGGCGGCATCGCTGTCTGCGAAGCGCACGAGCACCTGGTTGAGGACGACGTCGTTGAGGATCTCGACGGCGTCGTCCTAGAGCTCGCGCGCGCCGAGCACGACCGCCTCGGCAGCGCGAGCGGCGTCGTCGACGAGCTGCGCGATCTCGGTCTTCGACTGGCGAAACGCGCCGAGCACGTGCGCGGCGACGATCTCGGGATCGGTCGAGTCCGGCCGGCCGACGCCGACCCGCACGCGCGCGAAGTCCGCGCCGCCCAGCTCGGCCTTCAGCGACTTCAGTCCGTTGTGACCGGCGAGGCCGCCGCCGAGCCGGGTGCGCACGTCGCCGAACGGCAGGTCGATCTCGTCGTGGACGACGAGCACGCGCTCGAGCGGGACGCGGTAGGCGCCGCGCGCGGGGCCGACGGAGCGGCCGGCCTCGTTCATGTAGGTCTGCGGCAGCAGCACCGCGACGCGCGGTCCGCCGGGACCGCTGCGCCCCTCCGTCAGCAGCCCCTGGAACCTCGTCTTCGCGCGCGGGAGATCCCAGCGCTCGGCGAGCAGGTTGGCGACCTCGAAGCCGACGTTGTGCGGCGAGCCCGCGTAGCGCGAGCCGGGATTGCCGAGTCCGACGAGCAGCCAGTCGACCGGTGCGCTCAGTGCCCCGCCGCGACCGCGCAGGCGCACGGCCGGCTGCTACTCCCTGGAGGCGTCGCCCGCGTCGGCGGGCACGTCGCCCGCGGCGGCGTCCGCGGCCGAGCCCTCGGCCCGGCCGGCGCCCTCGCCGACGATCCCGGTCTCGGCTTCGATGTCGTCGCCCTCGGACTCGATCCGGGGCGGGGTGAGCGTCGCGACGACGGTCTCCTCGAGGTCGTCGAGCAGCGTGATCGCGGCGGGCGCCGTCAGCTCCGCGAGCGTGATCGTGTCGTTGATCTGCATCTCGGAGACGTCATGCGAGATCGACTCGGGGATCGCCGTCGGCAGCGCCTCGATGTTCAGCTCGCGCGTGATCTGCTCGAGCACGCCGCCTTCCTTGACGCCGGGGGCGTCGTCGCCGCCGGTCAGCTCGAGCGGCACGACCGCGTGGATCGCGACGTCGAGGTTCACGCGCAGCAGGTCGACGTGCATCGTCTCGCCGCGCACGGGGTGGTATTGCGCGCTCTTGAGGATCGCGGGGCTGGCGCTGTCGCCGTCGCTGACCTCGAGCACGGCGCCGCTGGCGGCAAGCGCGTGGCGCAGCTCGCGCGCGTCGACGCTGAAGGCCAGCGGCTCGGCGTCGCCGCCGTAGAGGATCCCGGGAACCCGGCCGCTGCGGCGCAGGCGGCGTGTCGCACGCGAACCCTCGGGCTGGCGCGGAGAGATGGGAAGCTTCGTCGTCTGCGATGCCATGGCGACCGGGAAGGGTAGCGGACGCGCGCCGGCCGTCCGTGGCGCGCCGCTACTGCCCGCCGAGCTGCGGCGTCGCGGCGAACAGCCGCTGCACGTCGAACCACGCCGGCTTCTTGGACCCGTCGAAGCGCAGCAGCCCCTTCTCGTGGACCGGCGGGTTCGGGCGCGGGTTGCCGCCGTCCCAGTTCGGGCGCACGCGGAACTCCTGCAGCGCCCAGTATAACGAGCCGCTCAGCCACGCCTTCGAGCCGTGGACGGCGAGGTGGTAGTTCACGAAGTCCTGCTGGTGCTGGAACGTTCCCTTCTCCTCGAGCGGGCCGTCGCGGTTGGCCTCGGCGCCGAACTCCGAGACGAAGATCGCCTTGTTCGGGTAGCAGGCGCGGACGGAGTCGAGATACTCAGACAGCGCGTCTCGATCGGCGATCTGCCCGTTCGGGCCGGGGTACCAGCCGAAGTACTCGTTGATCCCGATGACGTCGAGCGCCGTGTACTGCGGGCGGCAGCCCGCCGACGGGTAGCCGGCGACCGCGAGTCCGACCGGCCGCGACGGGTCAAGCGCCTTGGCCTGGCGCACCGCCCGCTCGATGTAGAAGCTCTGCACCGGACCCGGCCGTGCCGACAGCTCGTTGCCGATCGACCAGAGCATGATCGACGGGTGGTTCTGGTTGGCGAGGATGTTGGACTCGAGCTCGCGCGCGGCGAGCTTGCGGACCATCTCGCGCTTGAGGTACTGCGTCTTGACGGCGTAGACCGGGATCTCCGACCAGACGAGCAGGCCCATGCGGTCGGCCAGCTCGTGCATCTCGGGATGCAGGGGATAGTGCGAGCGGATCATGGTCGCGCCGAGCTCCTTGGCCTGCGCCGCGATCTGCGCGCGGCGTGCGCTGTCGATCGCGAAGCCCCGCCGTGGGTCGTCCTCGTGCAACCCGACGCCGCGCACGTTCATTGCACGGCCGTTGAGCGTCAGCTTGCCGCCCGAGACCGCGACCGAGCGGATGCCGCTCTTCAGCCTGTAGCCGAGCACGCGCCGGCTCCCGGCGCGGACGCTGAAGCGGGCCCGGTAGAGGTACGGCCTGGCCGGCGACCAGAGCCGCGGCTCCGCCACCCGGATGCGCGCCTCGAAGCTCTTGAAGTCCCTCGCGCCGACGCGGCGCGTGCCGAGGTTCATCGCCCGGCCGCCGAAGCTGCCGCTGACGCGCACGGTCGTCGTGCTATCGGCGTGGTTGCGGACCACGACGCGCGCGAGCACGCTCGCGGTACACGTCGCGCAGGGCAGGTCGGGACGCACGACGACGCTCGTGATGTCGACGCGGTCGACGCGCTGCAGGTAGACCTCGCGCAGCAGGCCGCCGTAGTTCCACCAGCCGCCGGCGGGGTCGCCCGAGCCGGTCAGGCCCGACGGCGGGAAGTCCGTGCGCAGGCGGCGGTTGTCGACGCGCACGACGAGGCGGTTGGTTCCCCGGCGCTTCAGGACGCTGCGCGGCAGGCGCAGGTCCCACGGCAGGTAGGCGCCGGTATTACGACCGATCGGCCGGCCGTTGAGCCACACCTGGGCGCGGTAGTTGACCGACTCGAAGCGCACGAGCCAATCCATTCGCGAGCGCCGATCGGGCAGGCGGAAGTCCTTGCGATACCAGGCGACGGTGCCGGTCATCGAGGCAACGGAGTTGTCGCCCGCGTTCCAGCTGTTCGGCACGGTCGTCTTCGTCCAGCCGTCCGTCGTGCTCTGGCGCTGGAAGCGCTGCTCGGTCCCCTGGCCGCCGTCGAGGCGAAACAGCCAGTCGCCGCCGAGCAGGTAGCGGTTGTCGGGCCCGTCCTTGTAGATCGTGCCGCGCGTGATGCCGTCAGCGGCGAGCGCGGGGGCGGCGCACGCCAGCGCGGCGAGCAGTAGGAGCGTGAGCGTGGGTGCGAGCAGGCGGCGCATCTGTCGTCGGCGCACAACACCGCCTGCCGACGCGAGTTGTGCTCATGCCGCCGGCTTGGACGGGCAGCTCGACTCGCGGCCGATCGGGGCTGTGACGCGCAGGAGGCTAACCGACGTCCCGGCGAAGACGTTGCCCTTGCGGCGCACGAGCACGCACTGCACGGTGGTCAGCCGGCCCGGCGTGAACCAGACGACGCGCGTGAACCTCGTCCGGGAGGAGAGCGCATGGGCCGTCTGTGACTGGTAGAGCGCGATCTTCAGGTCGCCCCTGCTGCGCAGGCGGTCGGCGTTGCGGCGCACGATCGCGACGCAGGCGGGATCGTCGCAGTCCTCGAGGCGGCGCAGCATCGCGCGCGCGTCACCGCGCGCCTGATCGGTCAGCAGCTTCGTCACCTTGCCGCGCTCGACGGTGTCGTTGTTGACCCAGCGCGCGATCAAGAAGGAGATCCCGAGGAACGCGACGACGGCCGCGGCGATGAGCACGGGGCGCTTCACACGCCCCATTGTGGCCTGCGTCAGCCGGCGCGGTGGAAGTCGTCGCCGTTGAGCTCGAGGAAGCGCATCACCGACGCGTCCTGATGGTCGAGCCACTGCGCGGTTCGGCGAGCGTGCTCCGCCGCGCGCTCCTCGAAGTCCTCGAGACAGCTCTCCGGGTCGTCGGAGAGCTGGTAGACGTGCGCCAGGTCCTGCTGGGCGCAGACGATGCCAAGCGGCGGGCGGCCCTCGGCCAGTGTGCGCGCACCGCAGACCGCGGCCACGAACAGGCGCCGCTCGGGCGCGGACAGCGCGACCGGCATCAGGCGGTGGGCGGGCAGCCTGACGTCGAGCTCGATCGACCGGTCAAGTGCGACGTCCCCGCCCGTCGCCGCGGCGAGCGGGCCGGCCCAGACGGCGAGCACGTTGTCGGCGGCGACGATCGCGTCGCGCAGTGCGCGCGCCTGCGCGGCGTAGAGCTCCTCGGCCTCGTCGCGCGAGCCGGCGTCGGCAAGGTCGAGATCGCACGGGACGCGCAGCAGCTCGGAGGCCCCGACGGCGCAGCCGGCGCCGCGTCCGCCGTTCGTGACGTAGGTCTGCAGCGTGCCGAGATCGCGGCGGCCGTGGAAGATGACGGTCAGCGCCTCGGAGAGCGGAAGCTCGGACACCTTGAGCGCGACGGCCGCGCAGGCTTCGGCGTCGGTGAGCGCGCGCTGGAGTAGATCGTCGGAGTCGGTCATGTCGGGCCTTCCCTGGGTTCCGACTCATGGTGACGCGCCGGGGGTACCCTGCGCAAGCATGAAGCTTCTCTACAAGCCCTTCGGGATCGTCATCGGGCTGATCGCGGGCATCCTTGCGCGGCAGGTCTTCAATCAGGTCTGGGGTCACATCGACGACCGCGAGCCTCCCAAGGCCACGACCGAGGAGTCTTCCTGGGGCAGGGTCCTCGGCGCAGCGGCGGTTCAGGGCGCGACGTTCGCGGTGACGAAGGCGGCCGTCACCCGCAGCGGCGCCAAGGGCTTTCACTGGCTGACCGGGATCTGGCCCGGGGAGAAGCGGCCCGAGAAGGAGTAGGGCCCGCCGGTCCTACGCTCGGGCAGTGCGGTCCGACGGGCCCAGCGACGGAGCCTGACGGGTGCTTGTCGGCGTCTGGACGAAGGTTCGAGATGCCACGGGGAGCTACGCCCTGCGGACGACGTAGCCGCGCTCGGCGAGAACGATCAGATCGTCCTCGAAGGCCTGAAAGTCACGGGCCTTGAGGTGCTCGAGCGGGACGCCTGTTGGTCCGTTGCGCCGCAGCCAGCCCCTGAGCGTCGTGGCGCCGACCCGGTCGGCCGCCTCGGCCGTCAGCGCGAGCAGGATCTGCAGCTCGGGCCGGTGATCGAGCTCGTTGGTGATCACTGCGATCGGGTCGACGGCGAGCACCTCGCACAGCTCGTCGTCGGAGAGGCCGAGCCGCTCCATGAGCGTGACCGCGGGTGAGTCCATCGCGCCCGAGGCTACCCGCGCGCCCGTCGGCCGCAAGCGCCGGCGCTACAGCGCACGGATCAGCACGTTGACGATGATCGTCAACGCCACGGACAGCAGCAGCGACGTGACGAGGCAGCCGGGGGCGCATCCGAAGACCTGCACCCGCCCGCCTCCAAACCGACGGCGTCCTCCTCCGAAGATCATCCGCCGGACGCGATCGATCGCCCGCTGTGCTGCGCGATTCCTGCAGGTCTTGCTGCCACGTGGCCTCCTCGGACGTATCGGGACGGGACGATCATCCGATCGGCCCGCTTCGACGACGGTGACACCGCCCGCGCCCGACATCCCCCCGCCGGTGTGGGCGCAAACGCGCCGCGGCGGCCAGTCGCCCTCGCTTCGACGGAGAGTCGCACCAGAAGCGCTGGTTCTGCTCCCGCCGGCCGCCCGCGCTGGGGTGCGGGACCCGGCATCCCCCCATCTCAGGACGGACGCGCAGTCCCCGCACCCGGATGACGGCCCGAGCTCAAGAGGCCGCCTATGGCTCAGTTACCCCTGGCCTGGCAGCGAAAACTCAAGCCGACCGCTACACCGGCTTCGGTTCTTCTATACGTGCTGACGCGCACGCCGCAAACGCGCAGACTTGCTCGACTCCGTCCGTGGCTTGCGCGCTTCGCCTCGTCGGTACGCTTGAGCATCGCGAGTCTCGATCTGCCCGGCGAGCATTCGGGACGAGAGGGAAGCGTGGGCCGCGCGGCGGATGCTTTTCGTTTCCTTCCTGCTTTTCGCGCGTGCCCGCACCCAGGAGGGAGGCGAGATGGAGGCTGGGAATGCCCACCACGCAGACCGAGGCTTCGCCAAGCGGCTCGAAAGCCGCCGCGATCTCAAACCACGTCGTGCGCACGATGAGCGCGTACACCGGCCGCGGGCCGACGAAGGGGCGCACGTACATCAACGACGACGTCGTCACCGTCGTGCTGAAGGACACCCTCACCAAGGGCGAGCGCAGCCTCGTCAGCGACGACCTCGACAAGCTCGTGCTGGAGATGCGCAAGGCCTTCCAGGGCACGATGCGCCACGACCTGATCGAGGGCATCGAGGAGATCCTGGGGCGCAAGGTCGAAGCGTTCATGAGCGACGACCACATCGATCCGGATGTCGCGGTCGAGATCTTCCTGCTCGCGCCCGCCGACGCGGCACCGCAGGGCGACGGCGCTCGCGGTGCCGCGAAGACCCCGAGCGAAGCGATGGCCAGCGCCGACGCCTGAGCGTCGTGTCGGCGGCTGTGACGCGAAACCGGTGCGAGCGCCACGCGGCGAGAGCGGCTTGCCATGCTCGTCGCGGCCGTTGGCGCCTCGCGACCATCTGACGCGAAACCGCTGCTGATCACAGCAGTCGTCTAGAACAGCTGGTTCTCGCCGCCGAAGACGTCGCTGACCGAGCTGTCGCTGAAGATGCTGCGGATCGAGTCGGTCAGCAGGTCTGCGCAGGACAGGACCTTGATGTTGCCCGGCGCGCCGGCGCGCAGCGGGATCGTGTCGGTGACGACGATCTGCTCGATGCACGCGGCCTCGAGGTTCTCAAAGGCGTTGCCGCTCAGGACGGGATGCGTCGCCGTCGCATAGACGGCGCGGGCGCCGGCATCGAGGACCGTCTGGGTTGCGACCTTCAGCGTGCTCGCCGTGTCGATGATGTCGTCGACGATGACGGCGGTCTTGCCCTTCACGTCACCGATGACGTAGCCGATCTCGGCGACCTGCTGGGCCGGGCGCTCCTTGTCGAGGATCGCGAGGTCGGCGCCGAGCTTGGAGGCGAACTTCTTGTTGAGCTTGACGCGGCCGGCGTCGGGCGCGACGACGACGAGGTCCTGCAGGCCGAGGTCGCGGAAGTACTGCGTGAGGATGAACAGGGCCGTCATGTGGTCGACCGGCTTGCGGAAGAACCCCTGGATCTGCCCGGCGTGGAGGTCCATCGTCAGCACGCGGTCGGCGCCCGCGCGCTCGAGTTGGCGCGCGACGAGGCGCGCCGAGATCGGCTCGCGCGGCGCCGACTTCTTGTCCTGGCGGCTGTAGCCGAACCACGGCGTCACGGCGATCACGCGGTGCGCGCTGGCGCCGACGGCGGCGTCGATCATGAGCATGAGCTCCATGAGCGCGTCGTTCGGCGTCAGCCCCGCCGCCGGATTGGCGCATGTCGGCTGGACGATGAAGACGTCCGCGCCTCGGACCGACTCGCCGTAGCGGCAGTAGACCTCGCCGTTCGTGAACGTCTTGAGCGTCACGGGCCCGGGCGTGATGCCGAGCTTGGCGGCGATCTTGGCTGCGAGATCGGGGTTCGCCCGCCCCGAGAACAGCATCAGGTTCTTGTCGTAGCCGAGCTCGAGGCGCGTCGAGGGCGCGGGCTGCGTCTGCACCGTGCTCATCTGCCGCGAGTTTACGGCCTGTTCCGGCAGGAACTCCGTGCGACGCCGTCAGCGCGCGTCCCGCCGCTTGCGGTCGGCGTAGCCCTCGATGTTCGTCTGGCGCTCGCGCGCGATTCCCAGCGCGCCCGGTGGGACGTTCTTCGTGATCGCCGAGTTCGCGGCCGTGTAGGCGTCGTCACCGAGGGTCACGGGTGCGATCAGCGTCGTGTCGACGCTCGTGTGGACGCGGTCGCCGATCGTCGTGCGGTGCTTGTTGACGCCGTCGTAGTTGGCGGTGATCGTCGCGGCGCCGAGGTTCGTGTCCTCGCCGATCTCGGCATCGCCGATGTAGGAGAGGTGCGGGACCTTCGACCCCCGCCCGACGTCGGAGTTCTTGATCTCGACGAAGGTGCCGGCCTTCGAGCGCTCCCGCATGACGGTGCCGGGCCGCAGGTACGCGAATGGACCGATCGTCGACCTGGACTCGATCTCGGCCCTGACGACGTACGAGTGCGGGATCGTGACCCCGTCGTGCAGCGTGGCGTCGATCAGGGTCGTCAGCGGGCCGATCGTGCAGTCGCGGCCGATCGTGGTGTCGCCGCGCAGGAACGAGCTGGGCTCGACGACCGTGTCCTCGCCGATCTGGACGGTGACGTCGATCAGGGTCGAGGCGGGATCGACGATCGTGACGCCGGCGCGGCCGTGGGCGTCGTGGATGCGCGCCTGGGCGATCGCGCGAACCTGGGCGAGCTGGACGCGGTCGTTGACGCCGAGCGCTTCGTCTGCGTCCTCGAGCAGATGGGCCTTGACGGTCAGACCGTTGTCTCTGAGCGCGGGCAGGACGTCGGGCAGGTAGAGCTCCGCCTGGGCGTTGTCGGACGTCAGAGCTTCGAGTGCGACGAGCAACGCGGCCCCGTCGAAGGCGAGGATCGAGCTGTTGACCTCGTTGATCTGCAGCTGCTCGGGGGTCGCGTCGCCGGCGCTCTTCGTCTCCACGACGCGCTCGACGCCGCCGTCTGCGTCGCGCACGACACGCCCGTAGCCGGTCGGGTCGGCGAGGATCATCGTTGCCATCGTCGCGGCGGCCTCGGCGCGCTCGTGAACCTCCACGAGCTGCGCGATCGCCTGCGCCGTGACGAGCGGAGCGTCGCCCGGGAGCACGACCACGGTGACGTCGGCGTCGATCTCAGCGGCGGCGGCCTGGACGGCGCCGCCGGTGCCGTTCGGCTGCGGCTGGACGACCGTCGACACGCCTTCGGGGAGGTGCGCCTGCAGCGTGTTCGCCGGCGAGTCGACGACGGTGACCCTGGTCGCCCCAGCCGCGATCGCCGCAGCGATCGGCCAGCCGACGAGCGGACGCCCGCACAGCGGATGCAGCATCTTCGGAAGCTGCGAGCGCATCCGCGTGCCCTGGCCGGCGGCGAGGATGACGGCGGTGAGGGCTGCCATGGGATGATCCTAGGGCGGCCGGTCGGCGTAGGCTTGAGGTTGCCACTGGGGAGTGGTGTAACCGGCGAGCACGCGTGGTTTTGGTCCACGAGGATCGGGTTCGAATCCTGGCTCCCCAGCTCGCCGCGCACTATGCCGCCCGCCGGACGCGCCACGCCTCGCGGATCCGCAGCGGCTTGCCCATCCGCAGCACGCCACCCTCGTAGATGCGTGCGGCGAGCGGCACGAGCGCAGCGATCGCGAGCGCGAGCAGGCCAAGCGACGCCGCGATCTCGGCGCTGCCCACCTCCCCCACCGCTACGCGCAGGGGCATGACGATCGGCGAGGACAGCGGCACGAGCGAAGCGACGACGGCGAGCGGCGAGTCCGGCGCGTCGAGCGCCGGGAACGCGACGAGATAGCACGCGACGAGCACGACCGTGACCGGGGCTGCTCGACGCGCCGCTCGCCGACGCGCGCCACGCTCGCGGCGGAGCCCGGGCACGACGCGAAGGGCTGGCTGCGACGCCGCGAAGCCGGGCGGCAGCGGCGCAGCCTCGTCAGTCGAAGCGGAAGAACGTCCCGACAGGCTCGAGCTTGTCGGCCTCGATCTTCGGGACCGCCGCGGCGAGCGTGCTGGCGAACGTCTCGCCGCTGGCGCCGATCAGGCGGATCAGCTCCTCGACCGGCGTCGCCTCGGCCTTGACGCCGTTGGCGTAGTCGGTCGCGTAGCCGATCAGCGCGTACGGGATCTCGGCCTCCCCCGCGAGCACCGTCTCCGGCCCCGCCGTCTGGCTGACGACGGTGACGCCGCAGTTCTGCAGCATCCTGATCTCGGTCTTCGTGTTGAAGCGCGGCCCGTCGACGTGGCCGTAGCAGCCGCCGTCGACCGCGTAGTTGCCGGCTTCCTCGGCGCCCGCCAGCAGCGCCTCGCGCAGGTGCTGCGAGAACGGGCGCTCGTAGATCCAGTGCCCGCGGCCCTTCTCCCCCGGCTCGGTGAAGAGCGTGCAGATCTCGCCACCGGGCAGGCGGTTGGTGAGGAAGTGCAGGTCGTCGAATACGACCAGGCTGCCGAGCGACAGGCTTGCGTCGAGCGCGCCGCAGACCGTGACGGACAGGATCGCCTCGGCGCCGCACTCCTTCAGCGCGGCGATGTTCGCCTGGTGGGTGACCTGGCTGGACAGCAGCTCGTGGCCGGGCCGGTGGCGCGAGATGTGCAGCACGTCGACGCCGACGAAGCGGCCGGTCGTGACCGGTGCGGAGCCGAAGCGCGTCTGCACGAGCTCGGGCTCGTCGTCGGACTCGATCCCCGGCAGCGCGTAGGTTCCCGATCCCGTGAGGATTCCGATCCGCATCAGCGCGGGATCGTAGTTCGTCGGACGGCGCGCGGGCCTTCTCGTCCGGCGAGGCGGGCTACCGGCTCGGGACGCGGCCGGCGCCCGTTCCGGGCTCCGTCGCGGGGCCGCCCGGCGCCGCGACGCCGAGCACGCGCATCGCCTTCAGCCCCAGCGAGAGCTTCTCGCGGCCGTCGGTCGAGCCGACGTCGAGCCCCGACAGCTCGCGCACGCGCTCGAGCCGGTAGCGGATCGTGTGCCGGTGCGTGAAGAGCTTCTGGGCGGTCCCGGCGACGTTGCCGTCGTTGTCGAGAAACGCCTCGACGGTCCGCAAGAGGTCGGTCTCGTACTGCTCGTCGTAGGCGACCAGCGGCTCGACCGTCTCCGCGTAGAAGCGCTGCAGCTCGGCCGGATCCTCGCTCATCGCCGACAGCAGCAGGCGGTAGGCGCCGGTCTGCTCGAACGCCAGCAGCGGGCGCTCCTCGTCGCCCTCGGCGACGTTGACGGCCAGCAGCGCCTCGTTGGCCGCACGGTGCAGGTCCAGCGGATCCACCGCGACGCGGCTGCGCCCGATCGCGAACGTGGTGCCGGGCAGGCCGGCCTGCAACTCGCGCAGGACGCCCTCGGCGGCGCGCTTGGCGATCACGTCGTCGCCGCCGGGCACGAGGACGACGACCTCGGCGGCCTGCGAGTCGCGCTCGGCAGGCGCGGCGATCGCCGTCGGCACGACCGCACGCGCGCCGCGCTCGGCGGTCGCGAGGACGCGCGCGCGCCAGCCCTCCTCGGCCGCCGCGTGAGCACGGACGCGGGCGACGAGGACGCTTCCGCCGCTCAGCAGATCGATGCCGAGGTCGGTCCCGCGCGAGACGATGTCCTCGCTCTCGAGCAGGTCGCGGGTGAGGATCGTGCGCAGAAGCGCGGCGCTGGCCTCCTGCGAGGCGCGCGCCGGGGCACGCACGCGCTCGACCTCGGAGGCGACGAGCGTCGTCACCAGCCGGACAAGCGCCGCGCCGGGCTGCGAGCGCGCCCGCATCCGCAGCTGCCCGACGGGTGAGTCCGCGACACGCAGCTCGATCGTCTCGACGCCGGCGGCGCCGGCGAGCAGCGAGCGCTCGTCGGCCGGCGAGCGCGCCGCGACGGCGAGCACGGAGCCCGTGCGGTCCAGCAGGACGAGGCTCGCCTCGAGGGCGCGTGCGGCGGCGCGCACGACATCGGGCAGCCCGGCGCCGCACTCGACCGCCTCTGTGATCGCATCCAGCGCAGCAAGATCGATTCCCATCGAGCGTTCGGCGGAGGTCGCCATCGCTCACACGCTACGCAGCGATGCGATCCCAGTAGTACGCGATCGCCGCTCCTCCAGCTGCGCCGAGGAGAACGAGGGCGGCGAGGACGTACAGGCTGAGGAAGGCCGCCGCCGCCCGCTCCCACGTCCTGCTGTAGGCGCTGCAGGCCGGCCAGGCGATGAACCAGACGAACGCGACGAGCGCCAGCGCGCCACACGTAGCGCCGATCAGGATCGTGGCTCCTGCGTTCGTCATGGCACCGGATTGTGCCGTAGTCACAGGACGCGCGGCGCCCGGCCCGCTCGGCGTCGCTTCAGCGCGATCGGAACGGCCCGGACGGACGCGCGAGCACCGGCGCCGGCATCGCGCCCTCGGCCGCGATCGACTCGCAGACGCGCGCGGCGCGCTCGGCGTGGCCCGACTCCGCGAAGACGCCGAGCACTGTCGGGCCCGAGCCGGAGACGAGCGCGTGATCGGCGCCCGCCGCGAGCACGGCCTCGAGCGCCGCGTCGATCTGCGGGCACAGCGAGCGAGCGGCGTCCTGCAGGTCGTTGTGGAGGTGCTCGAGGATCGTCTCGGCCGACAGCGCCGCCTGCATCCGCGTCAGTGAGCGGGCCAGGTCGAGCGTGTCGCGCGCGAGCCCGAGCCGGTCGGCCTCGGCGTAGACGTCGGCGGTCGACAGCCGGGCGTCGACCGGCAGCACGACGACGCTGTAGGGAAGGCTCATGTTCAGGGGACGCAGCCGGCTGCCCTCGCCGGTGGCCAGCACGAGGCCGCCGTCGACCTGACTTGCGACGTCGGAGCCGAGCGTCGCTGCGATCTCCTCCAGCAGCCGCCGGTCGGCCAGCCCGGAGGCCTCGCCGGCGAGCCGCAGCGTCGCGGCGGCGTCGGCCGAGCCGCCGCCCATCCCGCCGGCGACGGGGATCCGCTTGTCGATCTCCAGGCGCACGGGCGGCCCGTCCCAGCCCGTCATCTCGCGGAAGGCGCGCAGCGCCGCGGCGGCGAGGTTCGGGCCTTCGACGCCGGCGCAGAGCACCTCGTCGACGACGACGCCCGGGGGATCGGTCTCCATCCGCACGTCGTCGCAGAGCGTCAGCGAATCCATCAGCGTCACGAGCTCGTGGCGCCCGTCGGCGCGCTGGGGCCCGACGAACAGGCAGAGGTTGATCTTCGCCCGGGCCTCGGTCTTCAGGACGGTCATCTGCGCAGAGTTTCGTACAACGCGGCGAAGTCCTGCGGTGACAGGCGCTCCGCGCGCGCGTCGAGCGGGTGGCCGAGCGTGGCCAGCGCGGCCCGCACGCGGTCGCGAACGTCCTTCGATGCGCCGGGCGCGAGCGCAACCGACCCGGCGAGCGCCTTGCGCCGGTGCGCGAACGCCGCGTTGACGAGATCGCGCAGGCCGGGCTCCGGCGCCGGGCCGGTCCGCTGCAGGCCGACGAGCACGGAGTCGACGTTGGGCACCGGGGTGAACACCGAGCGCGATACCGACCGCAGGACCTGGACGTCGCAAGCCAGCTGGGCGAGCACCGATGGCACGCCGTAGGCGCTCGTGCCGGGCGCGGCCGCGAAGCGCTCGCCGACCTCCTTCTGCACCATCGCGACCCAGCGCCGCACGCCGGGCAGCTCGTCGATCGTGCGCAGGATCGCCCCCGCGGCGATCCCGTAGGGCAGGTTGGCGACGACCTTCGTCGGCGCCGGATCCAGCGCCCGCAGGTCGAGCTTGATCGCGTCGGCGAAGTGCAGCGTGACGTTGCGAAACGGGTCGATCGCGTCGCGCAGCGCGGGCTCGAGCGCGCGGTCGAGCTCGACGACGTGCAGATGCGCGACGCGCTGCGCGAGGTGCTCCGACAGCACGCCGAGGCCGCCGCCGATCTCCAGCGCGACGTCGTCGGCCTGCAGATGCGCCTCGCGCTCGATGACGCCGAGGATGTTCGAGTCGATCAGGAAGTTCTGGCCAAGGTCGCGCCTCGGGCGCACGCCGAACTCGCGCATCCGGCGCAGGCTCGGCTGGCTCGGGCCGCTGACGTTCACCAGCCAAACAGGGCGGCGGCGTTGCGCTCGACGAGCTGCTCGAGCTGCTCGTACTCGATCCCCCGCCGCCGCGCCACGAAGCGCGCGGTGTGCACGACGAAGGCGGGCTCGTTGCGCTGCTTGCGCACCAGCTGCGGCGTCAGGTACGGCGCGTCGGTCTCGACGAGCAGGCGCTCGGCGGGCACGCGCTGCGCCGCGTCCGCGAGCTCCGCGGCCTTCGGATACGTGACGTTCCCGGCGAACGAGATCCACCAGCCCTGCTCGACGCACTCGTCGAGGCGGTCGGGCATCGAGAAGCAGTGCAGGATCACGTCGAGCCCCCGCGCCTGCTCGCGCAGCGTCGCGATCGTCTCGTCGTCGGCGGCGCGCGTGTGGATGACGAGCGGCTTGCCGGTCGCGCGGGCGAGCTCGATCTGGGCGTGAAAGGCGCGCAGCTGGTCCTCGCGCGGCGCGTAGTCGCGGAAGTGGTCCAGGCCGGTCTCGCCGATCGCGACGCAGCGTGGGTGCTGGGCGAGCGCCTGCAGCTCCGCGAGGTGGCCGTCGTCGAAGCCCGCCGCCTCGTTGGGGTGATGCCCGATCGCCGCGAACACCTCGGCGAAGCGCTCGGCCGCCTGCAGCGCGGCGCGGCAGGTCGTGCCGTTCGTGCCGACCGTGAGCATCCGCGTCACGCCGGCGTCGACCGCCCCCGCGACGAGCTCGCTGTCGTCCGGCTTGCAGACGTGCAGATGCGTGTGGCTGTCGATCATCGGCTGGTTCGTCGCGGCGCCCCGAGCCCGATCAAGGGCCGGGCGGATGCAGTCAGGCTACGCCTGAGGCTGGGGCTGCGGCTTGGGAAACAGCGGCTCGAGCTTGGCGATCGCGCCGAGCCGGCCCGCCTGCATGTGCGCGCCTTCGAGCTCGACCTGCGGTGAGGCGAGCGCCTCGAGCAGCCTGCCGGTGCTCTCCGGCAGCCAGGGGTGCAGGACGACGGCGACGACGCGCAGGCCCTCGGTCAGCGACGCGAGCACGCTGTCGAGCTCGCCGGCGCGATCGGGGTCCTTGGCGAGCGTCCAGGGCGCCTGCTCTTCGACGTAGCGGTTCAGCCGCCGCACGCGCAGCCAGATCGCGTCGCCCGCGGCGCTCACGTCAGCGCGGTCGAGCTGCTCGGACACCTCTGCCTGCAGGCCCTCGATCTCGCTCGCCAGGTCGCCGTCGAGCTCGGCGCCGGGTACGACGCCGTCGCGGTAGCGGTGGACCATCGCGATCGTGCGACTCGCGAGGTTGCCGAAGTCGTTGGCGAGCTCGGACTCGTAGCGCGCCCGAAAGCCCTCCTCCGAGACGGCGCCGTCGTGGCCGAAGGACACCTCGCGCATCAGGTAGAAGCGCAGCGCATCGGTTCCGTACTCGTCGATGATCCTGAACGGGTCGATCGCGTTGCCCGCCGACTTGCCCATCTTGTCCTTGCCGATCAGCAGAAAGCCGTGGACGAAGACGTGCTCGGGCAGCGGGATTCCGGCGGCGATCAGCATCGCCGGCCAGAAGACCGTGTGGAACTTCAGGATGTCCTTGCCGATCAGGTGAAACTGGGCCGGCCAGAAGCGCTCGGTCAGGTCCTCTTCGGGCTTCGCGTACGAGAGCGCCGTGTAGTAGTTCAGCAGCGCGTCGAACCAGACGTAGAAGACGTGGCCCTCGTCCCACGGCACGGGCACGCCCCAGGTGAACGTCGAGCGGCTCAGCGAGACGTCCTGCAGGCCCGACTCGATGAACGAGCGCGCCTCGTTGTAGCGATGGCGCGGCATGATGAAGTCCGGCTGCTCGTCGAGCAGCTCGAGCAGGTCGTCCTGGAAGGCCGACAGGCGAAAGAAGTAGTTGTCCTCCTTCTCGCGCGTCAGCGGCGTCCGGTGGATCGGGCACAGGTTGTCGTCGCCGGCCTCGGCTTCGGTCTTGAAGTCGGCGCAGCGCGGGCAGTACCAGCCCTCGTAGACGCCCTCGTAGACGTGCCCGTTGTCGCGGATCCGGGCCAGGACCTCCTGCACCTTCGCCTTGTGCTCGGGATCGGTCGTGCGGATGAAGAAGTCGTTGGACACGTTCAGCCGCGGCATCAGGTCGATGAAGCGCGGCGCGTTGCGGTCGACGAGCTCCTGCGGCGTCAGTCCTTCGCGCTCGGCGGCGAGCGCGACGGGCTCGCCGTGCTCGTCGGTTCCGGTCAGAAAGAAGACGTCCTCCCCGCGCTGGCGCATGTGCCGCGCCATCACGTCTGCGGCGATCGTCGAGTACGCGTGGCCCAGATGCGGCGCCGCGTTGACGTAATAGATCGGCGTCGTAACGTAGAAGGACATCGATCTCGCAGGCTAGTCGGTTGCGCCCCGCGCCGCGGGGAGCGTCGCGCGCGCCGCGAGTCGCGGAACGCGGGTTTGAGTCCGCGCTCATGACGCCGTCTGCGGCAGCGATGCGGGGGCAAGCCGCCGGCGCGTACGAACGCGCACGAGCCCGCCGAGCGGCAGCCCAAGGCCGAAGAGTGCGAGGCCGAGCCAGACCGCCCATGGCAGGCGCTCGACGCCGGCAGGCGGTGTCGAGGGAGCGGTCTGTGCCCCGGACGGCGCGGGCGCAGCGATCAGCGGACGGCGCGCCGGCGTGGGCCCCGCCGGCAGCGGTCGCCGTGCCGGCGCGCGCGTACGCGCGGGCGTCGGCGTGACCGGTACGGGTCGTCGCGGCCGTGAGGCTCCGGGCGGCAGTGGGCGGCGCGCGGACGGGAGCGGTGGTGGCGTCGCACGGGGCGCGCCCGCGAGCAGTGCGAGCGGATCGACGTACGCGCCGGTGGCGGCCCGGCGCGCGCCGAGATGGATGTGCGGGCGCGGGCGCGCACTGCCCACGGTCCCGATCCGGTCGCCCGCGGCGATGGCCTGGCCGCGGCGGACCGTCACGGCGCCGAGCTGCTGGTACGTCGCGATGAGGTGACCGCAGCGCACGCTGACGGTGCGCCCGCCGCGGGGCACCCGTCCGGCAAAGCTCACGCGCCCGCCGCAGGCGGCGCCGACCTGCGCCCCGCGCGGCGCGCCGAGATCGACGCCGCGGTGCTGCCCAGGCGCGAACCGGTCGGGGCCGACGGAGAACAGGCGCAGCACCGGCCCCTGCACCGGGGAGTGCCAGGTGCCTGCGATCGCAAGCGGCGGGCTGGCCACGGACGCGACGACGGCGATGACGAACGGCAGAGGCCAGCGCATGTCGGCGACGCTACGGCGCCGGCGCGCGTGCCGAGGCCGGCGCGCGCCTCTTGTCACGAGATCGCGCGTGCTTCTTGACAGCTCGGGCAGAGGGCGCCGCCATCGCGACGCGCACTCCCGACTACAGCTCCGTCACGATCTCCTCCCACGGGCGCCGGTCCGCCCGCGCCACCCACTCGTCCGCCGTCAGCGACTCCGGATCGCGCCGCGCCTTGGCGGGATAGCCGAACGTCAGTACCGTCGCCACGCTCTCGTCCTCGCCGTGCCCGAGGGCGGCGCGCAGGCGCTTCGCATCGGCGATCCCGTTCGGGCAGGAGCCGATCGCGTCGTTCGACGCGGCCAGCATCATGTTCTGCGCGGCGCGCCCGGCGTCGAACGCCGTCGGTCCCTTGGCGCCGACGACGACGGCGACCACGAGCGCGGCGGCGCGGACGTGGTCCTGCGCGTAGACCGACGCCGCGACCTCCTCGCGAAGGCGCTCGTCGCGGACGATCACGAAGCGTCGCGCCTGGCGGTTCTTCGACGAGCCCGCGACGCGGCCCGCCTCGAGGATCCGGCGCTCCGCGGCGGCCTCGAGCGAGCGCGGGGCGTAGTCGCGAACCTCACGCTTGCTGGCGACAGCCAGGTAGGCATCCACGGCATCACCCTACAGCCGCATCACCCGGCCGGCTCCTCCTCCATCAGCGCGCGGTACAGCGCGTTGGGCCTGACCCCCGTCAGCGACGCGACGACCGAGCTCGCGGGGCGCGGCTTGGCGCCCGCCGCCACGAGCTTGCGCAACGCGCTCAGGGCCGGCGCAAGCTCCGGCTCGCCGGGCTGCGCCCCGCCGATCACGAGCACGACCTCGCCGCGCGGCGGCTCGCCCTCGTAGCGCGCCGCCAGCTCGCCCGCCGTCCCGCGCACGACCTCCTCGTGGATCTTCGTCAGCTCGCGGCAGACCGCGACGGGCCGCTCGGCGTCGATCGACGCGAGCACCGCGAGCGCGGCGGCGACGCGGTTGGGCGACTCGAAGCCGACGATCGTCTCGGCCGCGCGCAGCAGAGTGGTTAGCTCGCCGCGCTTGCGCGGCAGGTAGCCGACGAAGCGCCAGACGTCCGCCGGCAGGGCGCTCGCGACCAGCGCCGACAGCGCCGCGCTCGGCCCCGGCAGCACCTCGACGGCGAGTCCAGCCGCGACGCACGCGCGCACGAGCACAAAGCCCGGGTCGCTCACGAGCGGCGTTCCCGCGTCGGACACGAGCGCGACGACGTCGCCCTTCTGCATCTGCTCGACGAGCTGCGCCGCGCGCGCGCGCTCGTTGTGCTCGTGGTAGCTGACGAGCTTGGCCGAGACGCCGTAGCGCTCGAGCAGCACGCGCGTGTGGCGCGTGTCCTCGCAGGCGACGACGTCGGCCTCGCGCAGCGCGCTGAGCACGCGCAGCGTGATGTCCTCGAGGTTGCCGATCGGGGTCGGACAGACGATCAGGCGGCCGCGGATGCTCACCGCTGCATCACAGCAGACCGTCCAGCCCGTCGAACGCGAGCGTCGCGGCGCCGAGCATCCCCGACTCCGCCCCGAAGCGCGCGGGCACGATTCGCGCGTGCTCCTTGGAGGGCGACAGCGCGCGCTCCATCACGACCTCGCGTGCCGGCTCGAGCAGCAGCTCGCCGGCGGCGATCACGCCCCCGCCGATCACGACGACCTCGGGGTTGAGCATGTTCACGAGGTTCGCGACGCCGACGCCGAGCCAGCGGCCGATCGCGCCCAAGGCGTCGATCGCGGCCGCGTCGCCGTCGTGCGCGAGCTCCGTCACGAGCGGGCCGCTGATCTCGCGCCCGGCGGCGAGCGCGCGGCCGAGCCCCGAGCGCGGGCGCTGGCGCGCGATCCGCCGCGCCTCGCGCGCCAGCGCCGTCCCCGACGCTAGCGCCTCGAGGCAGCCGCGGTTCGGGCAGTTGCCGTTGCAGCGCGGTCCGTCGGCCTGCACGACCATGTGTCCGAGCTCGGCGCCCGCGCCCTGGCTGCCGCGCTGCAGCGCGCCGCCCAGGACGAGCCCGCCGCCGATGCCGGTGCCGATCGTCAGCAGCGCCGCATCGCGCGTGCCGCGCGCCGCGCCGAAGCGCCACTCGGCGAGCAGCGCGGCGTTCGCGTCGTTGTCGACGAAGACGGGCAGCCCGATCCGCTCGGCGACGAGATCGCCAAACGGGACGCCGGCGAGCGGCAGGTGCGTCGACATCACCGAGACGCCGCGGCGCTGGTCGATCAGGCACGGAATCCCGATCCCGACGGCCTCGACCGAGCCCGACCCGCCCTCGGTCGCATCGCGCACCTCGCTGATCGCGCAGACGACCGTGTCGATCACGCCGTGATCGTCGCGCGCATGAGCCGGACGCGTCGCACGATGGTGGACGTTCAGCTCCCGATCGACCGCGCCGGCCAGGAGCTTCGTGCCACCGAGGTCGACCCCGATCGCGCAGCCGGTCGACACGATCGGCCACCATACAGGGCTTGATGGCGCCACCCGAGGACCCCGAGGAGCCCGAGGGGCGGCCCGATTATCGCGTCTATCGCTCGCGTAGGGCGCTGTTCGAACGGGGCGCCGGCCACGATCGCAACGCGCTGCGCCGGGCCGCGCAGCAGGCGCCCGAGCGCAGGCCTGGGCGTGGCCGCCTGCTCGGCGGTCGCCGCGCCCGCAGCGCCCGCGTGCGCAAGCCGATCGGCGGCTGGCGGATCGCGCGCTGGCTGCTGCTCGCGGTCGTCGCCTGGATCGCGCTGTCGGCGGTCGTGTTCCTCGTCAGTGCGCAGATCCAGCAGGGCAGGGTCTCCGACGCAAACCAGTACCTCGGCGGCGCCGGCTACCCGCTGGCCGCGCCCAACAACATCCTCGTCCTGGGCTCCGACGTGCGCACCGAGGAGAACGCCGAGCCCGGCGCGCAGACGAGCGGCAACGGCCGCTCGGACTCGATCCTGCTGCTACGCGTCGGCGGCGGCGCGAACAGCCGCCTGTCGATCGCGCGCGACACGATCGTCGAGATCCCCGGCGGCGGGCGCCAGAAGATCAACGCCGCCTACTCGATCGGCGGCAGCGCGCTGGCCGTGCGGACGATCGAGCAGTACACCGGCATCGACGTCAACCACGTGATGATCGTGAGCTTCGAGGACTTCCCGGAGCTGATCGACGCGATGGGCGGCATCACCTACCGCGGCGGCTGCGTCGTGTCGCGCATCAACGGCGGCTTCCGCAACGGCGGCTACACGCTGCGCCTGCGCGCGGGCAGGACGCAGATCGACGGAAGGCAGGCGCTCGCGCTGGCGCGCACGCGCACGAACCTCTGCAACCCCAGCCGCGAGGGCGATCTCACGCGTGCCCGCCGCCAGCAGAAGATCGTCGCCGCGATGAAGCGCCGGCTGCTGTCGCCGATCGCCTTCGTACGGCTGCCGCTGATCGCCTGGAACGTCCCCAAGGCGCTGCGCTCGGACATGAGCGGCCCGACGCTGCTGGGCATGTTCGGCGCGCTGTCGGTCGCCGGCACGCCGCAGGCCGAGGTTCTGGGAACGATGTCGGGTCAGATCCCGGAGAACGTCAAGCAGGCGAAGATCCGGCGCTTCCTGGAAGGCTGACCAGACGAGCGCGCTGCCGCTCGGCGAGCACGCGCTGCTCGGCGCAGCAGCGCGCTACGTCGACTTCTTCGCCGTCGTCGAGTTCGAAGACGGGCTCTTGGCCTCGGACTTCGCCGCCTCGGGCTTCTGCACCGCCGTTGACTCCGAGGCCGGCGCGTCGCTCTTCTTGGCGTCGTCGCTCTTCTTCTCGGATGCCTGCGTCTCGGCGTTCTCGCGAGCGCGCTTCTTCGTCCCGTAGTCGGTGTTGTAGAAGCCCTTGCCCTTGAAGTGCACCGCGATCGGATGAAAGACGCGCTGCAGGGGCACGCCCGTCTCGGGATCCTCCGCCAGCGGCGGGTCGGTCATCTTCTGCATGACCTCGAGGATCGTTCCGTCTGGCCGTCGGTACTCGTAGAAGGGCACGGACGACCCATTATCTAGCATGGCCCCCAGATGGCTGAGCCCACCACCCGCCCGACAGACGCGGCCACGATGGACAAGATCGTCGCGCTCTGCAAGCGGCGCGGCTTCGTCTTCGCCTCGTCGGAGATCTACGGCGGCCTCGGCTCGACGTACGACTACGGCCATTACGGCGTCCTGCTGAAGACCAACGTCAAGAACGAGTGGTGGCGCGCGATGGTGCAGGAGCGCGACGACATCGTCGCCCTCGACAGCGCGATCCTCCAGCACCCGCGCACGTGGGAGGCGAGCGGCCACCTGGCCGGGTTCACCGATCCGATGGTCGACTGCCGCACCTGCGGCCAGCGCTTCCGCGCCGACCACCTGGCCGACCTGCAGTGCCCGCAGAAGCCGTCCAGGCCGCCCGGCGACGGACCGAGCTGCGATCTCACCGAGGCGCGCGACTTCAACCTCATGTTCGAGACGACGATGGGCCCGGTCAAGGACTCCGGCGCGACCGTCTACCTGCGCCCCGAGACGGCGCAGGGGATCTTCGTGAACTTCAAGAACGTGCTGCAGTTCAGCCGCAAGAAGCCACCGTTCGGAATCGCCCAGGTCGGCAAGTCGTTTCGCAACGAGATCACGCCCGGCAACTTCGTCTTTCGCACGCGAGAGTTCGAGCAGATGGAGATGGAGTTCTTCGTCCCGCCCGGCGAGGCCGCGCGCTGGTACGACTTCTGGAAGGGCGCGCGCTACGACTGGTACGTCGAGCTCGGCATCCGCGAGGATCACCTGCGCCTGCGCGAGCACGACCCCGGCGAGCTGTCGCATTATTCGAGCGCGACCGCCGACGTGGAGTACCTCTTTCCGATCGGGTGGTCCGAGCTCGAGGGAATCGCCAACCGCGGCGACTTCGACCTCACGCAGCACGCCGAGTTCTCCGGACAGAAGCTCGAGTACTTCGACGGGCAGACCGGTGAGCGCTACGTCCCGCACGTCATCGAGCCCGCCGCCGGCGCCGACCGCGCGACGCTCGCCTTCCTCGTCGACGCCTACGACGAGGACGAGATCGGCGGCGAGCAGCGGACCGTGCTGCGGATCCACCCGCGCCTGGCGCCCGTCAAGGTCGCGGTCCTGCCGCACATGCGCAAGGACGGCCTGCCCGACGCCGCCAGGCAGGTCTACGCGGCGCTGCGCGGGCGCATGCAGAGCGAGTACGACGACGGCGGCGCGATCGGCAAGCGCTACCGCCGCCAGGACGAGATCGGCACGCCGTACTGCGTGACGGTCGACCACCAGACGCTCGAGGACCGCACCGTCACCGTGCGCGAGCGCGACTCGCTGAGCCAGGACCGCGTCGCGGTCGACGACCTGCCGGGCGAGCTCGCGGCGCGCCTGGCGGCACCCTGGCGCTCACCGAAGACGTAGCTTCTGCGGCGCATGCGCCACCCGCGGGTGCTGCTCACGCTCCAGCGTCTGTTTGACCGACCTCGCGGGTATGGTCCGAGGCACGATGTTGCGCCAGGGCCCGATCCCCCCCTTCCTGCACGGCGCGATCGAGTACGTGGCCGGCGTGCTGCTGATCGCCGCGCCGTTTCTCTTCGGCTTCGAGGCCAGCGCCGCCGTTGCGCTCTCGATCGTGGCCGGGGTCGTCGTGATCGCCGTCGCCGCGAGCACCGAGGGCCCGACCTCGCTGATCGACTCGCTGCCGATCACCGTCCATCTGCTGCTCGACTTCGCGCTCGCGGCGGTGCTGATCGCGGCGCCGTTCCTGTTCGGCTTCAGCGACGAGAGCGAAGCGACGGCGTTCTTCATCGTCCTCGGTGTCGTGCACCTGCTCGTGACGATCGGGACGCGCTTCAAGGCGCCGCCCGAGACGGCCGAGCCGGCGGACGCCGGCACGATGGCCGACGAGATGTTCCGCTGAGCGCAGCGTCGCCGCCGCCGCGCGATCGGATCGATCGCGCGCCAGCTCGGCCGAGCGCCCGCCGCGATCGACTAGATTGCGCGCGATGAAATACGTCGACATCGCATCGCGCTTCGGCGACGTCACCCTGCGCGTGACGCCGGTGCCGCATCCGTGGGACCCGGCGCAGATCGCCTACGACATCCAGCTGACCGCGGTCGACCTCGATGCGTCCGGCGTCTACATGGAGGACGCCGAGGCGCCGCAGACACTGGTCGAGTTCTGCCGCGAGCTGGCCGACAACCACAAGGGCTTTGACGGCGAGAAGCACTGGCAGTCGATCGGCGGCGGGCTGAAGATCCGCGCCGACCACGACCAGATCAACGCGACGCGGCTCTACGTCCAGCTCAGCGCGGGCGTCGTCCCGGAGTGGACGGCCTACGCCGAGCTGCACGTCGATCCGTTTCGCTTCGACCGCGTCGCGATCAACCTCAAGCTGTTCAGACAGGAGCTGCTCAGCGGCGAGGTCGAGCCCGACGGCGAGCCGCAGCGCATCGATCCGCGCAAGCGGGCTCGCGAGCCGCTGAAGAAGATCGGCACGCCGAACCCGCAGCCGGGCTCCGTCTAGCGCCAGCAACGAACGAAGGCGCCCCGCTGAGGGCGCCTTCTGCAACGGGCTGGGACTGGGCCGGTCGCTCAGGTCGCGGGCGCCGGCGCCTCGGCCGGCGGGGCCGGCGTCGTGTTGGACGTGTAGTCGAACTCCTCCTCGGCGCCGAACAGCGCGTCGAGCACCTTGTTGCGCAGGCCCTCGCTGACCGCGACGGCGACCGCGCCGCCGAACATCGCGACGAGCAGGAGTCGTCCGATGCCGCCCTTGCGCTTCTTCTTCGGCGTCGTGTGCTTCGGCGCCTCGCGCAGCGCCGCGGTGGCGTCGCGCAGGGCGTCGGCAGAGCGCTTGACGTCGGCGTGCAGCTTCTTGTCCTCGATCAGGTTCTTCGCCGGAGCCTTGCCCTTGTTCAGGCGCGTGTAGGCGTTGCGCGCAGCCTCGAAGGCCACGACCATGTTGTCGCGCAGCTCCTCGTCCTGGATGATCCGCTGCAGGTACGGATTCTCCTTGGCGGTCTGGGCGGCTGCGGCGGCCTTTGCGGCCTTGTCCTTCGCTGCCATGTGGTTCACCTCGGGTTGCTTTCAGTAGGCGTCGCGCCAGCATATACCCGGCTTCCGTTGCGGCCAGACGCCTTGATCGGCTCCAGAGCGGCCTCGAGCACGGCGCCGATCTCGCTGACGAAGCGGAACGTGAGCCGCTTGCGCAGATGCTCGGGGATATCGTCCGTGTCCGGCTCGTTGCGCTCGGGCGCGATGATCGTCGTGATGCCGTTGCGCTGCGCGGCGAGCGCCTTGTCCTTCAGGCCGCCGATCGGAAGCACCTGCCCCGTCAGCGTCATCTCGCCGGTCATCGCGACGTCATCGCGCACGTGGCGGCCGCTGAGCAGCGAGACGAGCGCCGTCGCCATCGTGATGCCGGCGCTCGGGCCGTCCTTGGGGATCGCGCCGGCCGGCACGTGGATGTGGATGTCGTGATTTGAGAACCAGTCCGCCGGCAGGCTCGGCGCGAGCTCTGACAGATGCCCGCGGACGTACGACAGCGCCGCGGCGGCGGACTCCTTCATGACCTCCCCGAGCTGGCCGGTGATCTGCAGCTTGCCCTCGCCGTCGAACGCCTGCGCCTCGATGAACAGCACGTCGCCGCCGACCGGCGTCCAGGCCAGCCCCGTCGCGACGCCGGGCAGCCGCGTGCGGCGCTTGGTCTCCGCGTAGTAGCGCTGGCGGCCGAGCAGCTCGCGCGCGCGCGTCTCGCCGATCGAGCCCTTCGGCGTGCCGCCCTCGGCGACCTCGCGCGCGACCTTGCGCGCGATCGCGCCGATCTGGCGCTCGAGCTCGCGCACGCCCGCCTCGCGCGTGTAGTCGCCGATCACCGCGCGCAGCGCCGCATCCGTGATCCGCAGCTGGCTGCGCTTCAGGCCGTTGCGCTCGGCCTGGCGCGGCACGAGGTAGCGCTTGGCGATCTGCAGCTTCTCGTCGGCCGTGTAGCCGGCGATCTCGATCGTCTCCATGCGATCGCGCAGCGGCCCGGGGATCGTGTCGAGCGTGTTCGCCGTCGTGATGAACATCACGCGCGAGAGGTCGAACTGCAGGTCGAGGTAGTGGTCGCGGAAGTTCTCGTTCTGCTCGGGGTCGAGCACCTCGAGCATCGCGCTCGCCGGGTCGCCGCGGAAGTCCGATCCCATCTTGTCGATCTCGTCGATCATGAACAGCGGGTTGTTCGAGCCCGCGTCGCGCAGCGCGCGGATGATCGTGCCGGGCATCGCGCCGATGTACGTGCGGCGGTGGCCGCGGATCTCGGCCTCGTCGCGGACGCCGCCGGCGCTGATGCGCTCGAACCTGCGCCCGAGCGCGCGCGCGATCGACTTGCCGAGCGAGGTCTTGCCGACGCCGGGCGGGCCCACGAAGCACAGGATCGAGCCGCGCGCCTGCGGATTGAGCTTGCGTACGGCGAGGAACTCGAGGATCCGCTCCTTGACCTGCGTGAGCCCGTAGTGGTCCTCGTCGAGCACCTCGCGCGCGTGGTCGAGCTCGAGGTCGTCGGCCGTCGCCTTGTCCCATGGAAGCGAGGCGATCCACTCCAGGTACGAGCGGATCACGCCGTGCTCGGCGGCCGCCGGCGGCAGGTTCTCCAGCCGGCCGAGCTCGCGGTCGGCCTGCTTGCGGACCTCCTCGGGCAGCTCGATCGCCGCGAGCTGCTCGCGCAGCTCGTTGGCCTCGGCGGCGGACTCGTCGAACTCGCCGAGCTCCTCCTGGATCGCCTTGAGCTGCTGGCGCAGGATGAACTCGCGCTGCGTGCGGTCCATGTCGGACTGGACCTGGCTCTGGATCTGGGAGCCGATCGAGATGACCTCGAGCTCGCGCGCGAGCAGCTCCGTCAGGCGCCGCAGGCGGCGCGCGACGTTCGTCTCCGCGAGCAGCCCCTGCTTCTCCTCGGTCGGCAGCCGCAGCGACCCTGAGATGAGGTGGCTCAGCGAGCCCGGGTCCTCGACGTTGGCGACCGCGATCTGCAGCTCCTCGGGCAGATACGGGACGGCCTCGACGATCTGCGAGAACGTCTGCTGCACGTTGCGCATCAGCGCCGTCAGCTCGGGCGACTCCTCGACGACGTCGGGCTGCTGCGAGATCGACGCGACGAGGTAGGGCTGCTCGCGTACCCAGCCGTCGATCCTCACGCGCTGCCCGCCCTGGACGAGCACGCGCAGCGTCCCGTCGGGCACCTTGAGCATCCGCGCGATCACGCCGACGACGCCCATGTCGTAGAGCTGCTCGGGCGACGGCTCCTCGACGTCGGGCTCGCGGCTGGCGACCATCACGAGCATTCGGTTGCCGGCGAGCACGTCGTTGACGAGCTGGACCGAGCGCTCCTGGCCGATCGCAAGCGGCGTCAGCGTCTCGGGAAACGGGACGGTCTCGCGCAGCGGCAGCACCGGCAGCGCGTCCGGCACGGCGGGCGCCATCCCGACCTCGATCTCGCGCACGGCGCTGCCGTCGCTGACGACGTCGATCACGGTTCCTCGATCTCGGCCGGACGGCCGCGCTGGATCGGCACGCTGCGCGTCCGCGACTGCGGGTCGGCGAGCGGCAGCTCGATGCGCAGGATGCCGTCCTGGTAGGTCGCCCGCGCCGCCTCGGCGACGACCTCCGCGCCGAGCTCGATCGTGCGCCGAAACGGCCCGTGCTCGACCTCGAGCTGCTGGTACACGCGGCCCTCGGCGTCGGCCTCGCGGCGGTGGCCGGTGAGCGTCAGCGAGCGGCCCTGGATCTCGAGGTCGAGGTCGCCCGCGTCGATTCCCGCGAGCTCGGCGTGGACGATCGCGCGCGGCGGATCGTCGGCGTAGAAGACGTCGACGGCGGGGCTGAAGCCGGTGCGCCGCGACGTCAGCCCGACGCTGCCGAACACGTCGCCGAACAGCTCGTCCATCTCGCGCCGCATGCGCTCGAAGTTCGCGAACAGATCGCGTTCGGGGGACATGGCAAGGGAGCGTACCCCGCCCGCCGCCGCACCCAACGCGCTCTCAGACCTCGTACACGGCGCCTTCGCGCGCTACCTCGACGGGGCCGTCGAAGGCGCGCTGCGCCTCGGCCACAGCCCAGTTCCAGTCAAGCTCGTCGGAGATGTGCGTCAGCACGAGCCGGCCCGCGTTGCAGCGCGCCGCATGCTCTCCCGCCTCGACCGGCGTGAGATGCCCGCGCGGACCGTCGCGCTCCGGTCGCGGCAGCGTCGCCTCGAGGATCATCAGGTCGCCGTCGCCGGCGAAGCCGTCCAGCGCGTCGGTCGGACCATGGTCGGCGCCGTAGATGAAGCGCCGGGCGGGAACGTCATTACTGCGCACCTGGATCGCGTTTGACGGCAGAAAGTGCGGGACGGGCTGGAAGCGCACGCTCAGCGTGCCGACCTGGAGCGTCGCCGACGTGTCGTACTCCGACATCGCAAACGCCTGGTCGAGCAGGTAGGGCTGCCCGCCGGCGCTTGCGATCGTGCGCAGGGTCTCGGTCGCGCCCGACGGGACGAGCAGCTGCGGGCACGCCGGCTCGTCGGTTCCGGGCCAGCGCTCGACGGGCACGGGCTGCTGGCGCGGGGCGTAGGTCAGAGCGCAGCCGAACGGGATCAGGTCCAGGAAGTGATCGGCGTGCATGTGCGTGATCACGACGGCGTCGACGTCGACGTAGTCGCGGAAGCGGCGCAGCTTCGAGAAGACGCCGCTGCCGCAGTCGACGAGTAGGCACGAGTCGCCGTCCTCGACGAGGTAGCCGCTGCATGCTCCGTCGGCGTCCTGCCATGCCGGCGACTTGCCCAGCACCGTGATCCTCACGGTGCGGACTCTAGTGGTCTGCGCTGTACGTCCCGGCTGCAGAGCTGCAGGATGGGCCGCAAGGCACGCTGCTCAGCCGGCGTGCAAGGCGGCCTGCTCCTGCGCGCTCGGAAAGGCCCAGGCGGCCTGCGTGCGGCGCTCCTGTCGAAACGCGAAGCGCAGCTGCTGCGGCGGCCTCAACCCTTCGGGGCTGTCGGGCCGAAACGTCGGGCAGGGGCCGTCGAGGTCCAATGCGCACAGCAGGTTGCAGCGAAAGAAGCAGTCCTCACATGCCGCCTTCTTCGTCGCCCGCGTCTTGCTCATGACGTCCCAACACCCCTTCGTCGAAGACACCGAATCGGGGCGCATGACAGCAGCGGCGGCGACCTGCTGCAAGGGGTGGCGAACGGTCGTTGCCGCTCGTATCGGGTTTTTGGCCTCAGGTTCTCCGCAAATGCCGAACGAAACCGCTGCCGTTCTCGTAGGAGGTTGCGGACAAGCAGACTTCGCCCCTCGCGCAGCGGGCGTTGGCGCACTTTGGGAGACTTTCGTCGACCGATGGCGCGCGACAGCTACGACACGATCATCGTCGGCGCGGGGATCATCGGGCTCGCCGTCGCGCGCGAGGTGCTCGCGCGCCGGGCCGGCAGCCGCGTGCTCGTGGTCGAGCGCGAGGGCGGGCCCGGGCGACATCAGAGCGGTCACAACAGCGGCGTCATCCACGCCGGCGTCTACTACACGCCCGGCTCGCTGAAGGCCCGGCTCTGCGTCGAGGGGGCCGCGCGGATGTACGACCTCTGCGAGCAGCGCGAGATCGACGTGCACCGCATCGGCAAGCTGATCGTCGCGCTCGACGACGGCGAGCTGCCGGCGCTGGAGGAGATCGAGCGGCGCGCCAACGCCAACGGCGTGGCCGGCGTGCGACGCCTCGATGCCGACGGCCTGCGCGAGATCGAGCCGCAGGCGACGGGCCTCGCAGCGCTGCACTCGCCGAACACGGCGATCGTCGACTTCGGCGTCGTCTGCGCGCGGCTGGCCGACGACGTGCGCGAGGCGGGCGGCGAGCTGCGCTTCACGTGGGAGGTCGCGAGCGTGCAAGCGACGACGACCTCGATCCGTCTGCGCGCGGCAAGCGGCGACGAGGCGCAGGGCGCCCGCGCGGTGTTCTGCGCCGGCTTGTGGTCTGACCGCCTGGCGGTGCTGGCGGGCGCCGACCCCGACCCGCGCATCGTCCCGTTCCGCGGCGGCTACCTGCGCCTGGCCCCCGCGCGCCGCGAGCTCGTTCGCGGCCTCATCTATCCCGTGCCCGATCCGAGCCTGCCGTTTCTCGGCGTCCACCTCACGCCGCGCATCGACGGCGAGGTGCTGCTCGGGCCCTCGGCGCTGCTCGTAGGCGCGCGCGACGGCTATCGGCTCAGCACGCTGCGCCCGGCCGACATCCTCGACACGGTGACCTGGCCCGGCACCTGGCGGATGATGGCCCGCTGGTGGCGCACCGCCATCAGCGAGCTGCGCCTCGCCGCCGGCCGCGACGCGTTCGCCGCCGCCGCCCGCCGCTATCTGCCCGGCCTGCGCAGCGAGGATCTGCTGCCCGCGTTCGCCGGCGTGCGCGCCCAGGCGCTCGCGCGCGACGGGCGCCTCGTCGACGACTTCGTGCTGTCTGCGACGCCGCGCGCGATCCACGTGCGCAACGCGCCTTCGCCCGCGGCGACGGCCGCGCTCGCGCTCGCCGCGCGGATCGCCGATGCGGCCGACGAGCTGTAGCGAGCGACGTCTGCGGCAGGTCGCCCCAGCGCTGACCGGGCCGTCAGATCGGCGTCCCCGTTGCCCAGACGCGCGATCGGCGACGATCCGTGCTCGATGCGGATCCTGCTGACCGGTGCCAGCGGCTCGATCGGGGCGGCGCTCGCCCCCGCCCTCGAGGATGCGGGCCACGAGCTGCGCGGCTTCGGCCGCGACCCGTCGCGCGCGCCCGCGCGGCTGCCCTTCGTGCGCGGCGATGCGATCAGCGGCAGCGGCCTCGACGAGGCGCTGGACGGGGTCGACGTCGCCTACTTCCTGATTCACTCGATGGAGGGTCCCGGTCGCGCGGGCTTCGAGGACAACGAGCGCGTCGCGGCCGAGAACTTCGTCGCGGCGGCGCGGGGCGCCGGCGTGCGGCGCCTGATCTACCTCGGCGGGCTCGTGCCGCAGGGGCAGCGGCTCTCGCGCCACCTCGCCAGCCGCCTCGAGGTCGAGCGGATCCTGCTGGCGGGCGCGCCCGAGGCGGTCGCGCTGCGCGCCTCGATCGTGATCGGGGCGCGCTCGCGCTCGTTTCGCTTCCTCGTCCACCTCGTCGAGCGCATGAAGGTGCTCGCGCTGCCGCCCTGGCGCGAGTACCGCACGCAGCCGATCGACGTCCGCGACGTGCGCGCGTTGCTCGCCGCCGCCGCGACGACGCCACACGCGCGGGGTGGGCTTTCACTCGACATCGCCGGTCCCGACGTGCTGAGCTACGGGCAGATGATCGAGCGGATCGCCGAGCTGATGCTCGTGCGCCGCCGCACGCTGCGCGTCGGGCGCAACGCGACGAGCGTCGTCGCGCCGCTCGCCGCAGCGCTGGCGGGCGAGGAGGCGGGCTTCATCGCCCCGCTGATGGAGAGCCTGTGCAGCGACCTGCTGCCGCGCGACAACCGCGCGCCGGAGCTGCTCGGCGTGCGCCTGCACCGCTTCGACCGAGCCGTCGAGCGGGCGCTGCGCGAATGGGAGCTCGACGAGCCGCTGGCGGCCAGATGACGTCAGCGCAGAAGGGCGCCCGGCGCCGAGACGCTAGGTTCTTCGGCCCGTGTCGCTCGTGATCGCCAGCATCGACATCGACGCGCCGAGGCAGGACGTCTGGGACCACATCATGGACCCGGCGAAGATGCGCTCGTGGGTGACGATCGTCGACCGCATCGAGCGCGTCGACCCCGGCCCGATCAGGCGCGGCTTTCGGATGAGCCAGACGATGTGCCTGCGCGGCGTGCACTTCAAGGTGCACTGGACGCTCGAAGAGCTCGACGCCCCGCGCTACGCGCGCTGGGAGGGAAGCGGCCCCGCGCGTTCGAAGGCGATCACCGAGAACAGGCTGAGCGAGCGCGACGGGCGCACCCACTTCGACTACCGCAACGACTTCCGCACGCCGTTTGGCCTGCTCGGCGCGGCGGCGTCGAAGGTCATCGTCGGCGGCATTCCGGAGAAGGAGGCCAACGCCTCGCTGCGCCGGCTGCGCGAGATTCTGGAAATCCGCGCATAGGGTCTATCCCGATTGCAATGTGCGGGGCCCAGCGGGATAGGCCCCAAGCAAAGGACCGACGTACGACCCGACCGAGCGATGCTCTAGGCTTGTGACGGTAATCTTCACTTGCAAGAACGGGGAAATGTACATGGCGGACTTCCTGGATGAGAAGCGAAATGAGATCGGCGCGCGGTTGAAGGAGCTCAAGCCGCTCGTCGAGGAGTACAAGCGCCTCGAAGCCGCCGCTGCGGCGCTCGACGGTGTCCCGCAGCACAGCAACGGCAATGCTCCCTCGCGCCGCCGCTCGCGCGCCGCCTCGACGGGCAGCCGGCGCAGCAGCAAGGGCAGCGGCCGTCGTGGTCGCCCCAGGGGCAGCGGCGCACGCGGGGCCGAGGCGCTCGCGCTCGTCCGCGAGAAGCCCGGCATCACGATCCCCGAGATCGCCGAGCAGATGGGGATCAAGCAGAACTACCTCTACCGCGTCCTTCCCGGTCTCGCCGAGGACGGCCTCGTGCGCAAGGAAGGACGAGGCTGGCACCCCAAGGACGCCGCCTGAAGCGTGCTTCGCGCGGTCAGGTCCTTCGTCGCGGACCTGATCGCGCGCAAAGCAGCCTCGTCGCTGTCAGAGCAGGCCGAGCTCGCTGACGGCAGCGCGCTCGTCGGTCAGCTCCTTGACCGTCGCGTCGATCTTGCCCTGCGCGAACTCGCCGACCTCGAGGCCCTGCACGATCTCGTACGCGCCGCCCGCGCAGCGGACGGGGAAGCTCGAGATGATCCCCTCGACGACGCCGTAGGAGCCATCCGAGGCAACGGCCATCGAGCGCAGTCCCTCGGCGCCGCTGACCCAGTCGCGCACGTGATCGATCGCGGCGTTCGCGGCCGACGCCGCCGACGACGCGCCGCGTGCGTCGATCACCTCGGCGCCGCGCTTGCCGACGCGCGCGATGTACTCGTTCTCGTACCACGCCATGTCGACCTGGTCGACGGCCCGCTCGCCATTCACCTTCGCGTTGAAGAGGTCGGGGAACATAGAGGGAGAATGGTTGCCCCAGACGACGAGGTCTGAGACGGCGCCGACGCCGACGCCGAGCTTCTGGGCGAGCAGCGCGACGGCGCGGTTCTGGTCCAGGCGCGTCATTGCGGTTATCCGCTCGGCCGGGATGTCGGGGGCGTTCGAGGCCAGGATGAGCGCGTTCGTGTTCGCCGGGTTGCCGACGACGAGCACCTTCACGTCGTCCGCCGCAGCCGCGTTGATGGCCTCGCCCTGGGGCTTGAAGATCGCGCCGTTGGCCTCCAGCAGGTCGGCGCGCTCCATCCCCTTCGAGCGGGGGCGCGCGCCGACGAGCATCGCGACGTTCACGCCGTCGAACGCCTGCGCCGGGTCGTCGTAGATGTCGACGGAGTGCAGCAGCGGAAAGGCACAGTCGGTCAGCTCGAGCGTCGTGCCCTCGGCCGCCTTGACGGCCTGCGGGATCTCGAGCAGCTTGAGGGCGACGGGGGTGTCAGGCCCCAGCAGCTGGCCCGAGGCGATCCGGAACAGCAGGGCGTAGCCGATCTGTCCGGCGGCACCCGTGACTGCGACCTTCACCGGGGCGTTCGTCATGCGTTCATCTCCTCGATCACCGCGTCGGCGAAATCGCTCGTGCCGACCGCGGTCGGATCAGTTCTAGTGGGCTTGAGATCGTATGTGACCTTGTCGCCCGCGCGTATGACGGCCGCCAGCGCCTGCTCGACGCGCTGCGCCGCCTCGGCCTCGCCGAGGTGCTCGAGCATGTAGATGCCCGACAGGATGAGCGCGGTCGGATTCATGCGGTTCTTGCCGGCGTACTTCGGCGCCGAGCCGTGGGTGGCCTCGAAGACCGCCGCCTCGGTGCCGATGTTCGCGCCGCCCGCCAGGCCGAGGCCGCCGATCATGCCGGCGCACAGGTCGCTGACGATGTCGCCGTAGAGGTTCGGCAGCACGATCACCTCGTACTCGTCGGGGCGCGTCACGAGCTGGTTGCAGAGGTTGTCGATGATGCGGTCCTCGAACTCGATCTGCGGGTAGTCCTCCGCGACGCGCCGGGCGACGTCGAGGAAGAGGCCGTCGGAGAACTTCATGATGTTCGCCTTGTGCGCGGCGGTGACCTTGGCGCGGCCGTGCGTGACGGCGTAGTCGAACGCGGCGCGCACGATCCGCTCGGAGCCGAACTCGCTGATCGGCTTGATCGAGATGCCGGCGTCCTCGCGCACGCTCGCGCCGAGCTCGCCGAGGGCGCCGCGCAGCTGCGCGTTCGCCGCCGTGCCGCGCTCGAACTCGATGCCGGCGTAGAGATCCTCGGTGTTCTCGCGCACGACGACCAGATCGGTCTCGGGAAAGCGCGTGCGCACGCCCTCGTAGGCCTTGCACGGACGCACGCAGGCGTAGAGGTCGAGCTCCTTGCGCAGCAGCACGTTGACGGAGCGAAAGCCGGAGCCGACGGGCGTCGTCGTCGGGCCCTTGATCCCGATGCCGTTGCGCTTCAGCGATTCGAGCGTCTCTTCCGGGAAGGGGTTGCCGTGCTTCTCGTACTCGTCGATGCCCGCCTCGTGGCGGTCCCAGTTGAACTGGACGCCCGTCGCCTCGAGCACGCGGCGGGTCGCCTCGGCAAGCTCGGGGCCGGTGCCGTCTCCGGGAATGAAGGTCACGTCGTACGCCATGGATTCCTTTGTGGAGCAGGTCAGTTCGGGCGAGGGGCGATGCTACAGAGCGCCTTCGCGCCGAACGGCCTGCGGGCGGCGACGCATCTCTCTCACGCCGATCGCTCCTGGCCACCTCCTCGCCGACCGAACGCGCCTGCGAAGATCTCTCGGATGCTCGGTTCCGGACCGTCGATTCAGCTCCTGCGCGTATTCGGCATCCGGATCGGTGCCAGCCGGAGCTGGTTCGTCGTCCTGTTCATCTTCATCTACTTCGGGGCGGAGTACTTCCGCGGCGTGCTGCGCGGCTCTGCCACCGAGGCGTACATCGTCGGGGTCGCGGGCGTGTTCCTGTTCTTCATCTCGCTCGTTCTGCACGAGCTCGGCCACGCGCTCGTGGCCCGCCGCGAGGGGATCGGGATCAACGGCATCGACCTGTGGTTCTTCGGCGGCGTCGCGAAGCTGTCGCGCGACACGCAGTCGCCCGGTCAGGAGTTCCGTGTCGCGGTGGCCGGGCCGCTCGTGACGCTCGTCATCGTCGCCGGCTGCGTCGGACTGCTCGCGCTTCTGCAGGAAGGCGCCGCGCTCGATGCCGCCCGCCTGGCCGCCGACGGCGAGATCTCGCCGACGATCGCGCTGCTCGTCTTCCTCGCGATGATCAACGGCGCGCTGTTCGCCTTCAACCTGATCCCGGCGTTCCCGCTCGACGGCGGGCGGATCGCGCGCTCGCTGGTCTGGAGGATCACGGGCAACCGCAACACGGCGACGCGCGTCGCCGGCCGGATCGGCGTCGGCTTCGCCTACGTCCTGATCGGCATCGGGATCTTCCTGATCGCGCGCGGCCGCGGCACCGTGATCGACGGGCTCTGGCTGGCGGTGCTCGGCTGGTTCATCGCGCAGGCCGCGCGCGCGGCGGTCGCGTCGACGGCCTTCACGGAGCGCATCGACGGCATCACCGTCGCCGACATCATGGATGCGCAGCCGGTCTCGATGCCCGCGCGCACCGCGCTGACGCAGGCGCAGGACGAGTACTTCCTGCGCTACCGCTGGGACTGGTTTCCGGTCGTCGACGAGCACGGCCGCTTCCTCGGCGTCGTCCGCGAGCCGCGCGTGGAACAGGAGATCACGGCCGGCCGACCGGCGCTCGAGGTCGGCGAGCTCGTCGAGGCCGGCGACGCCGAGGACTGGCGCGTGGCGTCCGACAGCCCGCTCGAATCGCTGCTCGGCGACGAGCAGCTGCGCTCGCGCGGCGCGCTGATGGCCGTCGACGCCGACGGCGTCCTGCGCGGCGTCGTGACGATCGAGCAGGTGCGCCGCGCGCTGAGCGCCGCGTTGCCCCAGCGATTGGCATAGAGGCGCCGGGAACGCGAGCCCGGGTAGACGGCGGGCCGTACATATACTCGCCACCCTTGCTCGCACACGACGTCCTCATCATCGGCGCCGGCCTTGCCGGTCAGCGCGCCGCCCTCGCCGCCGCCGAGTCGGGCGCAACCGTCGCGATCATGAGCAAGGTCCACCCCGTCAGGTCGCATTCCGTCGCCGCGGCGGGCGGGATCAACGCCGCGATCGCGGTCGACGACGACTGGACCGAACACGCGACCGACACCGTAAAGGGGTCGGACTACCTCGGCGACCAGGACGCGATCGAGGTCATGTGCAGCGAGGCCCCCGGTGAGGCGATGCACCTCGAGCACATCGGCGTCACGTTTCACCGAAACGAGACCGGCGAGCTCGATCTGCGCGCCTTCGGCGGCGCTTCGAAGAAGCGGACGGCCTACGTCGCCGACATCACCGGCCAGGCGATCCTGCACGTGCTCTACGAGCAGCTCATGCGCCATGAGGTGGCGGTCGAGCGCTTCGAGGAGTGGTTTGCGACCTCGCTGATCCTCGACGCCGACGGGCACTGCGCGGGCGCCGTCGCGCGCGACATCCGCAGCGGCGCGATGGAGATCTTCAACGCCAAGTCGGTGATCCTCGCCAACGGCGGCAACGGCCAGTGCTACAAGCCGACGACGAACGCGCTGATCTGCACGGGCGACGGGATCTCGCAGGCCTATCGGGTCGGGTGCCCGATCATGGACATGGAGATGGTCCAGTATCACCCGACGACGCTTGCCGAGAACGGCTTTCTGATCACCGAGGGCGCCCGCGGCGAGGGCGCGCACCTGCTCAACTCCGAGGGCGAGCGCTTCATGGAGAAGTACGCCCCCAACAAGATGGAGCTCGCGTCGCGCGACGTCGTCTCGCGCGCCGAGCAGACCGAGATCAACGAGGGGCGCGGCGTCGGCGCGCACGGGCAGGGCATCTACCTCGACGTCACGGTCGTCCCGAAGAAGCGCGTGCTCGAGGCACTGCGCGAGATCGTCAACATCGGGCGCGACTTCGCGGGCACCGACATCACGCGCGAGCCGATCGTGATCCGCCCCGGCCAGCACTACATCATGGGCGGCGTGAAGACCGACGTCGACGGTCGCACGCCGATCACGGGTCTGTATGCGGCGGGGGAGGTCGCCTGCGTGTCCGTTCACGGCGGCAACCGGCTGGGCGCGAACTCGCTGCTGGACACGCTGATCTTCGGTCGCCGCTCCGGCGAGCACGCAGCGCAGCGCGGACGGCAGCTGACGATGCCCAAGGCGCCGGCGTCGCGGCTGCGCGCGGACGCCGAGATGATCGCCGCGATCATCGAGCGCCCGCGCGAGGGGCGGCGGATCTCGGAGATCAAGGACGAGCTCGGGACGACGATGAACGAGTACGTCGCGGTCTACCGCGACGAGGAGGGGCTGACGAAGGCGCACGAGGTCGTCCAGCGGCTCAAGGAGCAGGCCGGCAAGGCCTACGTCGACGACCGCGGCAGCGTCTTCAACCAGGATGTGCTGGGAGCGCTCGAGCTCGGGTACATGCTCGACTGCGCCGAGGCGACGATCGTGTCGGCGATCGACCGCAAGGAGTCGCGCGGGGCGCAGTTTCGCCTCGATCACCCGGAGCGCGATGACGAGCAGTGGCTCAAGCACATCAACGTGACGCGCGGCGCAGACGGCGAGCCTGAGCTCTCCTACTCGGAAGTGACGATCACCAAGTGGCAGCCGGAAGTGAGGAAGTACTGAGGTCATGGCCGAGTTCACCCTGAGACTGCGCCGCTACGACCCCGAATCCGGGGACGCGCCGTATTGGGAGGAGCACACGGTCGACCTCGAGCCGCATCGCTCGGTGCTCGAGGGCATCCTGCAGGCCAAGGACCGCTTCGACGGGTCGATCGGGATTCGCTGCTCGTGCCGCGCCGCGATCTGCGGTTCGTGCGGGGTGCGCATCAACGGCCAGCCCGATCTGGCCTGCCACACGCACCTCGGGCGCGCCGAGAAGCGCTCCAAGGACGGCGTCATCGAGGTCGAGCCGATGGGCAACATGCCCGTCATCAAGGACCTCATCGTCGACATGGAGGCGGTGCACTGGAAGAAGATCCGGCGTGTCACGCCGTGGCTGATCGCCAAGCAGCCGGTGCCCGAGCGCGAGTACATCGTGCCGCGCGAGTCGATGGTCGACGTCACGCAGTCGATGGCGTGCATCCAGTGCGGCGCCTGCGTGTCGGACTGCCTGTCGATGGAGGTCGACCCGGAGTTCATCGGGCCGGCCGCGCTCGCCAAGGCCTACCGCTTCGTCGGCGACCCGCGCGACGACCAGCACTTCGAGCGCCTGAAGGACCTGGCCGAGGATCCGCACGGCATCTACGACTGCACGCACTGCTTTCAGTGCATCTCCGCCTGCCCGAAGGGCGTCGCGCCGATGAACCAGATCATGCGCCTGCGCCGCCGCGCCGGCAACGACTTCAAGATCGAGGACCGCAACAACGGCGAGCGTCACGAGCACGCCTTCGCCTCGTTGATCAAGCAGTACGGGCTGCTCGCCGAGGCTGAGATACTGCCGCGCTCCTACGGCGGCGACACGCCGCTGGCGAAGTTCAAGCCGTCCGCGGCAGCGGAGCTCGCGAGCTCGCTGCCCTCGATCGCCAAGGCGCTGCTGCGCCGCAAGGTGACGCCCGCGGCGGTGCTCAAGCCGCACAGGCTCGCGCGCCAGGACCTTGGCCAGATCAAGCGCATCTACGACGAGGTCGAGGGGCGCGAGGAGCGCGCCGAGTTCAACATCTACATCTCCGGCAAGGACGAGGATCGCTGACATGACAGCGCGACAGCGCGCCGTTGCTCGACGAGAAGCCGGTGTCAACGGCCATCGCATGTCCTCGCGACATCGTCGCTCGACGATTGCCCGCCTCGCCCGACGACGTCCGAGCTCGCGATGAGGGTCGCCTACTGGCCCGGCTGCGTCTCGCGCGGCTTCACCCCCGAACTGCACGGCTCGATGGCGCGGATCGCGCCGCTGCTGGACATCGAGCTCGTCGCGCTGGAGCGTGCGTCGTGCTGCGGTGCGGGCGTCATCGCCGAGCACAACCCCGAGCTCGCCGACACGCTGAACGCGCGCACGTTCGCCCTCGCCCAGGGGGCCGAGGGGACGGCGCTGATGATGAACATCTGCTCGACGTGCCAGGGCGCGCAGTCCGAGTGCCAGGAGCGCCTCGACGCGAGCGCGGAGTACCGCGCGCGCATCAACGAGACGCTCGCCGACGAGGGGCTGACGTACGAGAAGGGCCTGACGAACAAGAACTTCCTCTGGCTGCTCGTCGAGGAGCTCGGGCTGGACCTGCTGCGCGAGCGCGTGCGGCGGCCGCTGACCGATCTGCGCGTCGGTCCCTTCTACGGCTGCTACATCGTTCGACCCGACGACCGGCTGGGGATCGACGACGAGCACCCGCGCGAGACGTACCTCGCGCAGGTCATCGAGGCGCTCGGGGGCACCGTCACCGACTACGCCGGATCGCACAAGTGCTGCGGCTTTCCGATCATCACGATGAACAAGGACGCGTCCTTGAAGCAGGCGGGCCGCCATCTCGGTGATGCCGTCGACGCGGGCGCGGACTGCCTCGTGACGCCGTGCCCGTTGTGTCATCTCAACCTCGACCTCCAGCAGCCGCTCGCCGAGCGCGTCGTCGGCCGCGACCTCGGGATGCCGGTGCTGCACCTCCCCCAGCTCGTCGGCCTGGCGCTCGGCCTTCCGCCGGATCAGCTCGGCATGCAGCGTCATGTCGTCAAGCCGACCTCGGTGATCGACTGGACGGCGTCGGTCGTCGGCGAAGTCGATGCGACCGCCGCTCGCGGGTAAGCGGGCGGCCGCACGGCGGCTGGCCGAGGAGGTCCGGCGGCGGCTGCTGCCGGTCGAGCGGGTGCTGGCGCTGCGGGCGGCGGGACCTGAGGCTCGTGAGCGCGGGATGCCGAGGGCGGGAGGCGCGGCGCTCGAGCCCGAAGCGCCGGCCGCGCAGCCGACGCCCGAGGCCGCCGCCGCGCGGATCGACGCCGCGCGCGAGCGGCTGCGGGCGTCGATCGAGCCGCGCAACGACGCCGACGGCTGAGCGCGCCCGCCGAGAAGGGGCCCGTAGGCCCCTTCTCCGTGCACCCCTGGTGCCGCCCCCCCGCCGGAGGTTCTCGTGTGCTCGCTCCCCGTGGACGACATGGTTGCCGATCAGCGCGCGCAGCTCTTCCCCCCTGCCGGGTGATCTTCGGGGGAGAAGCCTCACCCTGGCGCCGCGATCTGCCGATACCAGCGCGATATGGACGACAGCCGCCCGGTCACGGTCCTGCTCGCACGCTTCGAGGACCTGGTCGGCGCTGGATTGCGCAGCGTCGTCGGCGCGGACCCACACATGCGGATCGTCGCCGCCGATGTCGACGTCGACCGCCTCGACGCCGTCATCGCCGAGCGCGCGCCGCGCGTCGCGATCGTTAACTTCGGCTCGCTGCGCGCGCCCGCGGACATCCGGCGCCTGAGCGCCGCGCATCCCGCGACCCGTCTGGTGGTGCTGGCCAACCATCCGACGCCCGGCGAGTGCGCGCAGCTGCTGGCGCTCGGCGCAACCGCCTGCCTCGGCAAGGAGGTCGAGCGACGTGACGTGCTCACCACGATCCACCTCGCCTCCCGCGGCCTGCACGTCACGCCGCACGCGATCGGGGCGACGGCGTCGACGCCGCTGCTGCCCGACGTCCTGACGCCGCGCGAGGCCGAGGTCCTCGACCAGCTCCAGCTCGGCCGCTCCAACCGCGAGATCGCGGTCGCGCTGTCGGTCAGCGTCGAGACCGTGCGCACCCACGCGCGCAGCGTCTTCCGCAAGCTCGGCGTCAAGGGCCGGCGCGAGCTGGCGACCCTGTCGGCGCACCGGCGCTGAGGGCGAGCGCTTCGGGCGCCGATCAGCCGCTCCACGTGATCGAGCGGTACCTCGAGGCGACCCACGCCGACCGCTCGAGCATCAGATCCCCGACACCCTTCCTTGAGCGATTTGGGCGAAACCGCGCGTGTTAGGCGGCAGACACGCGCTGCGCCGAACCGGCAGAGCCCAAGAGCCCGCGCTCGAGCAGCAGCTCGGCCAGCTGCACCGTGTTCAGCGCGGCGCCCTTCAGCAGGTTGTCGCCGACGACGAAGAAGTTCAGCGTCCGGGGATCGCCGAGGTCCAGGCGCACGCGCCCCACCGCGACCTCGTCGCGGCCGGCGTACTCGAGCGGCGTCGGGACGTCGTCGAGGACGATGTTCGGGAACGCGGTCAGCGCGTCCAGCGCCCGGTCGAGGTCGACCTCGCGGGCGAACGTCGCGCGCACCGCGACGCCGTGGCCGACCATCACCGGCACGCGCACGCACAGCGGCGACACGGCCAGGTCGGGGATGGCGAGGATCTTGCGCGACTCGTCGCGCAGCTTGCGCTCCTCGTCGGTGTGGCCGTCGTCGCCCAGCGCGCCGAGCAGCGGGACGACGTTGAACGCGAGCGTCGCGTGATGGACCGTGTGCGAGACCTTGGCGGCGGCGGCCGCGCCGTCCTCGCAGAGCTGGGTCGGATCGGACGCCAGCGGCGCCACCTGCGCGGCCAGCTCGTCGATGCCTGACTGCCCGGCTCCACCGGCGGCCTGATAGCTCGTGGCGACCATCGACAGCAGCGAGAACTCGTCGTGCAGTGCCTTCAGCGGCAGCATCGCGACCATCGTCGTGCAGTTCGGGTTGGCGACGATCCCGCTGTGCGAGTCGAGCGCCTCGGGGTTGACCTCGGAAACCACCAACGGCACGTCGTCGACCATTCGGAAGGCGCTCGAGTTGTCGACGACGACGGCGCCCGCGTCGACGAAGCGCTGCGCCCACTCGCGCGAGCGCGTCGCCCCCGCCGAGAACAGCGCGACGTCGAAGCCCTCGATCGTCTGCTCGTCGAGCGGCTGGACGACGAGCCCGCCGTCGAGCTCGCGCCCGACCGAACGCGCGGAGGCAAACGGGACGATCTCCGATGCCGGAAAGCCTCGCGAGCGCAGCAGCCGCAGCATGACGCTCCCGACGGCGCCGGTGGCGCCGACCACGGCCACGCGCAGGCCCGCGCCGGACGCGCTCATACGAACTCCCCGAACGGCCGCTCGGCGCGGATCGTGCCCTCGCCCGACAGCGCAAATGCGGCATGCAGCGCCCGCACCGCGCCGGGCACCGCCTCACCTGAGATCACGCACGAGATCTTGATCGGCGAGGTCGAGATCATCTCGATGTTCACGCCCTCGGCGCCCAGCGTCGTGAAGACCTTTGCAGCGACGCCGGGGTGCGACTTCATCCCCGCGCCGATCACCGACACCTTGCCCATCGCCTCGTCGGTCTGGATCTCGAGGCCGAGCTCGGAGGCCAACGGCGCCAGCGCGGCGCGCGCGTCGGTCAGGTCCGAGCGCGGCACCGTGAAGGACATGTCGGCGAGAGCGCCCTCGGATACCGGCTCGTTCTGGATGATCATGTCGATGTTGACGTTCGCGACGGCGAGCGCGGTGGCGATCCGCCCGGCGATGCCCGGCGTGTCCGGGACGCCCTTGATCGTGACCCGGGCCTCCTCGGTCGAATGCGTGACGGCGGTGATCAGCGGCTGCTCCACGGTCTCCTCCTCTCCGACCACAACGGTACCGGGCTCGTCTGAGAAGCTCGATCGGCAGTGGATCCGGACGCCGTGGTTGCGCGCGTATTCGACCGAGCGCAGCTGCAGGACGCCGGCGCCGGAGGCCGACATCTCGAGCATCTCCTCAAACGACACGACGGGCAGCTTGCGGGCTTCGGGGACGATCCGCGGATCGGCGCTGAAGACACCGGCGACGTCGGTGTAGATCTCGCAGATGTCGGCGCCGATCGCGGCCGCCAGCGCGACCGCGGTGGTATCCGAGCCGCCCCGCCCGAGCGTCGTGACGTCCTTCGCGGTCGACACGCCCTGAAAGCCCGCGACGAGCACGATCGCGTCCTCGTCGAGGCCCTGGCGTATCCGGTCGGCCCGTACATCTAGGATGCGCGCCTTCGTGTGCGACGTGTCTGTCACGATCCCCGCCTGTGATCCGGTCAGGGAGATCGCTCGGTGCCCAAGGTCGTTGATCGCCATCGCGCACAGCGCGCACGACTGGCGCTCGCCGGTCGACAGCAGCATGTCCATCTCGCGCGGATCCGGGTTGGGTGAGATCTCCTGCGCCTCGGCGATCAGGAAGTCGGTCGTCTTGCCGCGCGCGCTGAGCACCGCGACGACGCGGTTGCCCGCCTCGCGCTTGGCGACGATGCGCGTCGCGGCGCGCCTGAGGCGCTCGGCGTCGGCGACCGACGTGCCACCGAATTTCATGACGACGGTCCCGGACATGAGCGAGTCGCAGGCTAGCGCGTGAGCCGGCTGCCCCCGCAGGCTCGCCTGGCCGTGGTCGCCGTCGCGGTCCTGCTCGTGCTGGGCGGCGGCATCTACGTGCTGTTCCTGGGCGACGGTGGCGACGAGCCGGTCACGCAGGCGGGCTCGCGCTTCGGCAGCGACGACGAGGGCGGCCGCGGCGGCACGCTGATCGACACGCTCGCGCCGGTCCTCTCCGCCCGCGCCGAGTCGCGCCGCACCGGATCGGACCCCGCCCCGCCGAGTGCGGACGAGCTCGCGCGCGCGCCCGGTGATGCCGTCGCCGGCCTGTTCGTCATCGGCTTCCGCGGCAAGCTGCGCGACACGTCGTTCTTCGAGCGCCTCGGCGCGCGGCCCTACGGCGGCGTGCTGCTCACGCGCGCCAACTACGAGCAGCCCCAGCAGCTCTCCGGGCTGACGTCGAAGATCCAGCAGGTCGCGCGTGAGGCCGGCAATCCGGCGCCGATCGTCGCCGCGCAGCAGGAGGGCGGTGACTTCAGCGCGTTTCCGAACCTCGAGCCGCTGGCGCAGGTCGACGTCGGCGAGGGCAACCGCGATCAGATCCGCGCCAGCGCGCGCCGCACCGCCGAGCAGCTCAAGGCGCTCGGCGTCGCCATGAACCTCGCCCCGAACGCCGACATCGCGGTGGCCGGCGGCCCCGGCCAGGGCCGCGCCTTTGGCGACGACGCTGAGCAGGTCACGAGCGCGATCAAGACGACGGTCGCCGCCTACAACCGCGTCGGCGTGGCGGCGGCCGTCGGCCCCTTCCCCGGCACCGGCGCGGCGTCGCAGGACCCCAACGCCGGGCCGGCACCGGTCGGACTCGGGATCGACGAGCTGCGCGCGGGCGACATGGCGCCGTTCGCCGCGGTCGCCAGCGGGCGCAACGCGGCGCCCGCGGTGCAGATGTCAAACGCGATCTACGTCGCGTTCGACGGCGTCACCCCGGCCACGATCTCGCCCGACGCCGTCAAGGAGCTGCGTGAGCGGCTCGGCTTCGAGGGCACGATCGTGTCCGCCGACCTCGTCGCGACGACCGCGACGACCGGCGGCAGCGTCGGCGCGGCCGCCGTCGAGGCGCTGAAGGCGGGCGTCGACCTGCTGATCGTCCCGGGCGGGCGCGCGCAGCAGGACGAGGCCTACCGCGACGTCGTCGCCGCCGTGCGCAGCGGCGAGATCCCGGCCGAGCGGATCGTCGACGCGCTGAGGCGGATCGCGAAGCTGCGCGCGCTCACGCGCGACGCGCGCGAGCCGGTGCGGATCGAATAGCGGCGGCTGCCACGGGTCACAGGCGCCGGCGCCCGGCGAACGCCTTGCCGAGCGTCACCTCGTCGGCGTACTCGAGGTCGCCGCCGACCGGAAGGCCGCTCGCCAGCCGCGTGACGACGACGTCGGGCGTGCGCTCGCGCAGGACGTCGGCGATGTGCAGCGCCGTCGCCTCGCCGGTCGTCGTCGGGTTCGTCGCGAGCACGACCTCGCGGATCGCGTTGCCGTGATCGGTCACGCGCGCGAACAGCTCGGCAAGCCTGAGATCCTCGGGATCGACGCCGTCGATCGGCGACAGCGCGCCGCCGAGCACGTGATAGCGCCCGCCGTACTCGTGCGTTCGCTCGACGGACATGACGTCGGGCGCCTCCTCGACGACGCAGATCAGGCCCGGGTCGCGGCGCTGGTCCTCGCAGATGCGACAGCGCGGGCCCTCGGCGAGGTTGAAGCAGACCTCGCAGAGGCCGATCCGCTCCTTGACCTCGCGGATCGCGTCGGCGAGCGCGGCCGCGTCCTGCGGCGAGGCTCGCAGGAGGTGGAACGCCAGCCGCTGCGCCGTCCGGTTACCGATGCCCGGCAGCTTGCCGAGCTCGGTGATCAGGCGCTGGATCGGCGCGGCGTACAAGCGCGGTCCGTCTCGGCGTGCGGGGCCACCTACAGGCCCATGCCGGGCGGCAGGCCGAGCCCGCCGAGGTCCAGGCCACCGGTCAGCCCGCCCATCTTCTTGGCGGCGTGCTCCTGCGCCTGGCGAATCGCCTCGTTGACGGCGGCGAGGACCATGTCCTGCAGCAGCTCGACATCCTCGGGATCGACGGCGTCGGGATCGATCGTGATGTCCTTCAGGACCAGATCGCCCGTGATCGTCACGGTGACCATCCCGCCGCCGGCCGATGCCTCGACCGTCTCGTTGGCGAGCGCCTCCTGGGCCTTCATCATGTCCGCCTGCATCTTCTGGACCTGCTTGAGCATCTGGTTCATGTTCGGCTGGGGCATCAGCTGGCCTCGCTCTCGGGGTCGATCTCCTCGGCGTCGAACTCTGTCACGAAGCGCCGCACCCACTCCTGGTCGGTCGGCGCGGCGACGGCCTCGTGCTCTGCGCTGGCAGGCTCGTCGAGGACGTACGAGACCTGCGCGCTGCCGCCGGTGACCGACCGGATCGCCTCCGCGACGCAGGCGCGGTACTCCTCGTCGTCGGCCTTGCGCAGCAGGTAGGCGCCGTCGTGCGCGAAGGCGACCGTGATCCGGCTGCCGTCGACGGCGATCGGCCGCGTCTCGTCGAGCAGCGCCGCGCAGAGCGCGTTGGACGACCTGAGGCTCTGGAGCACCGCGGGCCAGACGGCGCGCAGGCTCTCGAGCTCGAGCGCGACCGGAGCGGCCACCGCGACGGCGCCGGCCGCGCCAGCAGGTACGGCGGGCGCGGGCGGCGGCGGCGCGGGCGGCGGCGCTTCGCGTGACGCCGGCTGCGGCGCCTCGGGCGCCGGCGTCGACGGCGGCTGCGGCGCCTCTGGGCGCCGGCGTCGACGGCGGCTGCGGGGCCTCGGGCGCCGGCGTCGAGGGCGGCACCGGCGAGTCGGGAGCCGACGGCGCGCTCGGCGCGGGCTGGCTCGGCGGCACGGGCGCCTCGGCGCGCAGTGCCGCCTCCAGCCGCTCGACGCGCTGCAGCAGCGCCTGCGTCGACGGGTCGACGGCGGGGGCGGCGGCCTTCACGAGCGCGAGCTCGAGCTGCGTCCGCGCATCGGAGCCGTTCTTCGTCGCATCGAGGGCGGCCGCCAGCAGGTCGAGCAGCCGCGCCACGCAGCCCGTCCCGGCGCGGCCGGCCTGCTCCTCCAGGCGCGCGTCGCGCTCGACCGTGATCCGCAGCTCGGGCGGGACGCCGCCGAGCGTCTGCACGATCATCAGATCGCGCGCGTGCGCCTCGAGATCGCGCACGACGCCGAGTGCGTCGCGGCCGGTCTGCGTCAGCCGCGCGGCCGCCAGCAGCGCGGCGCGCGGATCGCCGTCGGCGATCGCGTCAAAGGCCTCGAAGAGCAGGTCGGCGTCGGCGACGCCGAGCACCGCGAGCACGTCGTCGGTGGCGATCCGCAGCGCCGCCGTCTGACCGTCGGCGTCGGCGCTCGCGTACGTGACGAGCTGCTCGAGCGTGCCGAGCGCGTCGCGAAACGAGCCTGTCGCGTGACGCGCGAGCAGCGCGATCGCATCCGGCGCGATGTCGATCCGCTCGCGCTCGGCGACGCGCCGCACGACGGCGGCGAGCTGCTCCACGGTCGGGCGCGCGAAGTCGAAGCGGTGGCAGCGGTCGACGACCGTCGGCAGAACCTTCGAGGCCTCCGTCGTGGCGAGCACGAAGACGGTGTTCGGCGGCGGCTCCTCGAGCGTCTTGAGAAAGGCGTTCCACGCCTGCGTGGAGAGCATGTGCGCCTCGTCGAGGATGTAGACCTTGTGGCGGCCGGAGACCGGCGCGTAGACGACGCTCTCGCGCAGGTCGCGGATGTCGTCGACGGAGTTGTTCGACGCGGCATCCATCTCGATGACGTCGAGCGACGTCGCCGAGGCGATCGCGACGCACGAGTCGCAGCGGCCGCAGGGCTCGACGGTCGGACCCGAGCGCTCGGCGCTGCCCGCGCAGTTCAGGCAGGCGGCGAGGATCTTCGCCATCGAGGTCTTGCCGGTCCCGCGCGAGCCGACGAAGAGGTAGGCGTGGTGGACCTTGTCCTGGCTGACGGCGTTGCGCAGCGTCCGCACGACGTGCTCCTGACCGACGACATCGGAGAACGTCCGCGGGCGATGGCGGCGGTAGAGCGAAGGGGCGTCGGCCATCTCGACCGAGGATAGCTTCGCGGGCGGGCGGCGATACGGTCTCGCGCGATGGCTCGGCTCCGCTTCGCGGCCGCTGTACTCGTCGGCGCGGCCGTGCTGGCGCTGCTGGCCGGGCCCGGGCTCGTCAACTACGACACGCTCTACACGCTCGTGTGGGGCCGCCAGCTCGCGCACGGGCAGATACCCGACCTCGAGGTCGCGATCGCGCCGACGCCGCACCCGCTGGCGAACCTCGCCGCGGCGCTGCTGTCGCCCTTGAGCTCGTGGCAGGTCGGCGGGCTGAACGGCGAGGCCGCCACGATCGCGGTCGTCGCGCTCGCCTACGTGTCGCTCGCGCTGCTGGGCTGGGTCGTCTTCGCGCTCGGGCGCGCGTGGTTCAACGCGGCTGCCGGAGCACTGGCCGCTGTGATCGTCCTCACGCGCGTGCCGGTGCTCGACTTCGGCGCGCGCGCCTACGTCGACATCCCGTTCCTGGTCCTCGTCCTCGGCGCGCTGCTCGTCGAGACGCGCCGCCCGCGCGCCGGCGGCCCCGTGCTCGCGCTGCTGGCGATCGCGGGGCTGCTGCGCCCCGAGGCCTGGCTGTTCAGCGCCGCCTACCTGCTGTGGCTGCTGTGGCCGGGGCTGCGGACGGCGGCTCGCGGCGCCGGCCCGGACCGCGCCGGCGCCTGGCGCGACGCCGCGCCGCTCGTCCTGCTCGCGGCGAGCGCGCCACTGCTGTGGGCGCTGCACGACCTGCTGCTGACCGGCGATCCGCTGCATTCGCTGACGGGCACGCGCGACAACGCGGTGCTGCTCGGGCGCGTGACCGGCATCGAGCACGTGCCGAGCGCCGTCCCGCGCCGGCTCGGCGAGATCCTGCGCGAGCCCGTGCTGCTGGCCGCCGCCGGCGGCGGGCTGCTCGCGCTCGCCTGGCGCCGCGACCGGCGCGTGCGGCTCGCCGCGGCAGCGGGCCTGCTGGCGCTCGCGGCGTTCGGCGTGCTTGCCGCCGCCGGACTGCCGATCATCACCCGCTACCTGCTGCTGACGGCGACGCTGCTGGCGATCTTCGCCGGTGCCGGCGTCTTCGGCTGGCTCGAGCTGCTGCCCGGGCGCGAGCGCACGTGGTGGGCGCGCTTCGGCGCCGTGGCGCTTGTCGCGCTGCTGCTCTTCGTCCCCGCCCAGGCGCGCCGAATCGACCGCCTCGGCAACGCCCTCGCCAGCCAGGAGGCGATCCAGGCCAGGCTCGGCGAGATCGTCGAGGGCGAGCGCCTGCGACGCCCGGTCGCCGTGCCGAACCGGCGCCCGATCCCGCTGCTCGCGCTCTGGCTCGAGCTCGATCCGGGCGCGCTGGCCGACGCGCAGGAGGACGGGCTGCCGCGCCGCGGGAGCTACCTCGTCCCGGCCACGGCGAAGGTCGCGCGCGACTACATCCTCGACCGCCGCGATCGCGACAAGCGGATTCCGAAGCCGCCGCAGGGCTGGGCGCTGGTCGAGCGCAACGAGGCGTGGCGGCTCTACGAGAGCGCGCCGCCGTGAAGCGAAGTGGACCGTGCACCCTCCTCCGAGGCGCAGTCTCCGGACGCTGGCGCTTGCAATGGCTCCGGCCGGGCACTCCCGCTGCGCATGTCGGTGACCGCTTAAGGCTGCTTCCTTCCGGACCTGACCTGATTCACGGGCCGACACCGCGCGGGACCCGGGCCATCAGCACCACCGCAAGCGGGCTGACCCCGAAGGCCGCCCCCCTCGAGAGGGGATTCGGCCTCGCTATAGCGGATTACGAGCGACAGGGCACCGCTGACTCCCCGCCTAGCACGGTCCGCCGCCCAGTCTAACCGTCGCGTAGGGTGCGCGAGCGTGAGCCGCACCACCCTCCTCTGGTCGATCACCGTCTTCTTCGGCGCCTCGATCACGTTCCGTGCGATCCAGTCGGCGACCGAGGACAGCCCCCAGGGCGTCTCGCTCGGCCTCCAGGGCATCGCACTGGCGCTCATGATCGTCGCCATCGTGCTGATCGTCCGCAAGCGGAAGTAGGGTTGACACGAGGTGTGAGCGAGTGCGTGCTCACGCCCTGCCGATGGCTGGCACCCGAACACGTTCAACCGCCGGCGAGCGCCGCGAGGAGATCCTCCAGGCCGCCGAGCGCGTCTTCAGCGAGCGTCTCTTCGCTGGCTGAAGTGGCGGTGCTGGCGACGATACGGGCCGCCGGCGAGGGATCGGCTAGCGCGCCAGGCGCAGGATCACGTTCGACGTGCCCGACCGCGTACGTCGGATCCGGCTGACGTAGGCGGCGTCGGGCGCGAGGGCGGTGCTCCACAGCGTGACCGTGACTCCGGCGGGCGCCCGCCGAGGCGCCTTCGGCGCGCGGCCGCCGGGATAGCCCTCGTCGTGGCGCTTGCGCCCAGGCTCGTGGCCGGCGTCGCGGCGCACGGTCGGGTGCATCGTCAGCAGGCTCTCGTCGCGGCCGCCGCCGCGCCTGCCGCGCGCCCGCCGCGGCCCGATCATGACCTGCTGGTGCTCGAATGACGATCTGACGTAGAGCAGCATGCCGCCCTGCTGGGACGGGTTGAGCAGCTGCGCGCCGTTGCGGCCCGTGCGCAGCGTGGCGCGCCGGCGGCTCGGCAGGTAGATCTCCTCGATCCGGCTCACGCTGCGCTGCGCGACGTGGAAGACGACGCGATCGCCCTCGATCGACGGGCGCCCGATCCGATCGGGCGCGCGCATCCGGCGGATGTCGGCGGGCGGCTGGCCGGCCGCCCGGAGGTCGAGCACCCGCAGCACGTCGCCCCCCGGCTCGCGCGCGCGCCAGACGAGCCAGCGCGCCGATACCGCCGGCTCCTCGGCGCCCGGCGCCGCGATCCGCAGCCGCTCGCGCAGCGTGAAGCGCTCGGCGACGACGAGCTGCTCGCCCGCGCGCCAGACGATCGTGTCCGGGCCGATCGCGGGATCGGTGCCGGGCAGCGGCTGGGCGACGCCCCCGTCGTGCACGACGAGCCCGTTTGCGCCGCCCGGCAGCTGCCAGGCGATCGAGCCGGACACCGTGCTCGGATCCGTGCCGTTGCTCGTCAGCAGGGTCGGCGCCGCAGCGCTGGCGGGCACCCCGCCGAGCGCCAGCACGAGCGCCGCGACGCCGAGCGCGAGCGCGCCCGCAGCGCGGATCGCGCGCAGCACGCCGGGCCGCTCGGCCATTGCGGCGGCGAGGTCGACCCCGCGCGTGGTCTCCTGCAGCGGCGCGAGCACGCGACGACCGGCAGGATCCGGCCGGTCGCGAACGCGATGCCGACCACGAGGCCGGCTTCGCTGTCGCCGAGCGCGACGCAGGCAGCGGCAAGCGCGTAGACGGCGAACGAGAGCACGAACGTCGTGAAGCCGAGTCCGAGCAGGACGCCGTACAGCGCCGCCGCGAGCGGCACGGGCAGCACGCGGCGCCACGACTCGGGCACCTGACGGCGCACCTGCGGGACGATCCGCCGCCCGGCGACGTCGCCCGCGGCGGCCGCCAGCAGCAGCGCCACCGCGATCGCGACGGCCGCGCCCTGACCGGCGCCGAACGTGGCGCCGAGCAGCGCGAGTCCGCCGAACGTCGCGACGGCGCCCGCCAGTGCGCCGACCGCGAACGTCGTGCAGGCGACCGCCGTGACCCGCATGCGCTGGGCGTAGCCGTGCGGCGCGAGCGTCTCGACCATCGAGAAGCCGCACGGCGACCACGCGCCGGCGAGGCCGGCGACGAGCGCGGCGGCGGCGAGCGCGATCAGCACGGGACCTTCGTCTGGAAGTACATGACGCAGAACACCTTGCGCTTGCCGTAGCAGTAGCCGCGCAGCCCGCGGTCGCCGTTGATGCGGCGCGAGGACGTCGTGCAGCAGTCCTGCAGCTTGCGGACATGGCCGTTGCAGCAGCGATACCACGCGCCGTCGGTGCGGACCGTGATCCGGTAGCGCCTGCCGGCGGCGGCGCAGATGCGGGTGCGCGTCGCGGGCGGCTGGGGACGGCCGTCGGGGTCCAGCAGCGGCGCCCCGACGTCGTCGATCGGCGCTCCGTCCGCGTCGATCCGCCGGCCCAGGTCGTCGACCGGCTTTCCGTCCTTCGCGCGCAGCGGGAAGCCGTTGCGGTCGATCCGCGGCAGGCCGGTCGGGTGCGGGCAGCCGTCGGTCGTGTAGATGTGGCCGCAGAAGTGAAACGCGTCGGCGTCGCCCGGCGCGACGAGCGACCCGACCATCCGCCCCGCCGTCAGCGTGGCGACGGCGGCGCTTGCGGTCTGCAGGAAGCCGCGCCGCGAGCTCGGGCGCTGCGGATGCTCGATCTCCCGGCGACGGGCGTCGGCGGCCGCGACGACGGACAGAAGCTGCGCGCGCGTGTTGACCGTGCCCTTCGCCAGTACGGTGCCGTCGGCGCTGAGCGCGACGGCGAACGGCGCGCCCGGCACATCTGCCGCCGCCCAGATGCCGGCGTCGGCGACCTCGTCGTAGACGGCCGCGCCGAGCCGCTGCGCATGCGGGACGAGCGCGCGGCACAGGCGACAGCCGTCGGCGACGAAGAGCGCCAGCGCAGCGCCGCCGACGTCGAGCCGTGCGCCGAGCGCCGGTCCCTCGCCGGCGACCTCGAGCGCGCCGGCAGGCCGGCGCGCGCGCATGACGAGCACGGCCGCGAGGGCGAGCGCGGCGAGCGCGGCCGGAAGCGGCGGGCGGGGCTCTGGCGCGGGCGCGAGCGCGAGCAGCGCCGCCGCGGCGGAGAGCAGCGCGGTACGTGCGACGGAGCCCCACGACAGGTGCCCGCGCGCCCCGAAGCAGCCGCACGGAGCGCCGCTGCGACCCGCGGCGATCGCGCTCGCCTGCGCGATCGCAAAGGCGCCCAGCAGGGCCGCGGCGGGCCACGCGGCGGCCGGCGGCCCGGCGAGCAGCCCGGCGGCGAGGATCGCCTCGAGCGCGCCGAGCGGCAGCCACGCCCAGCGTGCGGGACGCCCGCGCAGGCCGAAGGTCTCGGCGGCGACGGCGGTTCCCGTGCGGTCTGTGAGCTTCAGCGCGGCGGCGCCCAGAAGCGCCGCGGCGACGAGCGCGGCGAGTAGGTCGTAGACCAGCACGCCGCACGAAAGTACCGCATCTCCGCCGCCACGAGCGCCGACGGATCAGAGGCCGACGGGGTGACGGCGCTTGAAGCCGCGGCGCTGCCCGATGCCGGGACGCCAGCGCACGCCGCTGCGCCGACTGCGGTCGCCGATCGAGCTCGTGTCCAGGCGCAGCCCCGCGACCTCGACGTAGACATGCGACCTATGGGAGTAGACCGTGATCCAGCGGCCGGCCCCGGCGGCGCCCCAGCGCGCGAACGCGCCGCTGACGATCGGCGCGCGCAGCAGGCCGCCCTTGATGAGGCCATAGCCGACGGCGCCGGAGCAGTCATAGCCGCTGTCGACGAGCTTGGCGTGCCCACCGCCCCACTTGTAGCGCTTGCCGACGATGCGGTTGTGCTGCGCGATCAGCGAGCGCACGCGCTTGGGGGCAGCGCGGGGAATCGCTGCCCTGCCGTCGGTCCGCATGCGTGCCTCCCTGCCTGCGACGTACGTGCTCGTGACTGCCGGAAGCTCCTGCTCGACGGGCAGCTCCCAGCCGTCGTCGTCGCCCGGGACCGCGTTGTCGCCCGGCAGCTGCGGCTGCGGCTGCACGTCGTCGCCGGGCAGGTCGGGCTCGTCGTCGCCACCGTCCAAGTCGTGGCCGCCGGCCGCCGGGTCCGAAGCCGTCTGCGCCGGCGCAGCGCCGGCCGGGGCGCGACCTGCGCGCCGGCCGAGGCTGCCGCGAGCGCCAGCGCGAGCAGCGCGACGAGCGCCGCGCTGCCGAGCAGGCGCCACGCGGCGTGCAGGGTCGAGGACGCTCGCGCGAGGTCCATTGCGTGCTTCTCGGATCGGCCGCGCCGAGCGTTGAGCGGCGCCGCGCATTGCTCGACCCGCCGTCCAGGGGTGGACGGCTGCGCGAACGGGCGCTGGCAGCGCTTACGGATCGGGCGCCGCGAAACCCGCAGAACCTGCGCAGGCGTGTACTAGCATTGCCGCCGATGACCAGGCACCTCCACACACTCGTCACCCACGCCGCGGACGTCTGACCAGACGCCCGGGGCAGCGCCCGGGCATCGACGCCGTACGCGTGCCAGCGACGAGACCGTGGAGGGCCTCAGCTTGGATTGTCCCGCCGCCGGCATCGGTCGGCGACCCGATCTCGACGCCGAGCTCGCGCAGCTCGGCGACGATCGATACGCCGGCGCGCGCGTCCTTGCCCAGCACCGCGGGCGCTGGCTGGTGTCGACCGCCGACCCCGGTCTGCCGCCGCAGCTCGTCGCTGCGCGCGGACGGCTGCGGGCTGCCGGCGGCGCGCCGACCACCGGTGACTGGGTGGCGATCGACGGCGACGGCGTCATCGCGGCGGTGCTCGAGCGCCGCGGCACCGTCGTGCGGCGCGCCGCGGGCGAACCGGTCGCAGGCCAGGTGCTGGCCGCGAACGTCGAGCTCGTGCTCGTCGTCGAGCCGCTGCCCGAGCCCAACGAGCGCCGCGCCGAGCGGATCATCGCGCTGGCCGCGTCCGGCGGCGTGCCGGCGGCGCTCGTGCTGACGAAGGCCGACCTGTGCCACGACGGCGGCGCCGTCGCGCGCGCAATGGCGCGCGACCTCGGCCTCGCCGAAGGCGTCGCCGCCAGCGTCCACGATCCGGATTCCCTGACCGTGCTCTGGTCGCTGCTCGAGCCGGGGACGACGAGCGTCCTGCTCGGGCCCTCCGGCGCCGGCAAGTCGACGCTCGTCAACGCCCTGCTCGGCTCCGACCGCCAGGCGACGGGCGAGGTCAGCGAGCACAACGGCGGCCGCGGGCGCCACACGACTGTCACCCGCGACCTGCTCACGATGCCGAACGGCGCACTGCTGATCGACACGCCCGGGATCCGGGAGGCGGGCCTGTGGGACGGCGGCGTCAGCCAGACGTTCGCCGACATCGAGGAGCTGGCCGCGCGCTGTCGCTTCTCCGACTGCCAGCACAACGGCGAGCCGAGCTGCGCGGTACGCGCGGACGGCGACCCCGAACGCGTGGCGGCGTGGCAGAAGCTCGAGCGCGAGCAGGCGTGGATCGAGGACCGGCGGGCGGCGTCGCGGGCTCGCGAAGGGCTCGGGCGGTCCTACAAGCGCGTGCCGCGCGAGGCGCGGCAGGCCAAGGGCGGGCGCTGACCGAGCGCTGGTCCTTCGAGTGGCGCCTTTGTCGGTCTCAGCCCGACAAAGGCGCCACGCGGGGCGACCACTGCTAGCCGCCGCCGCTCGAGTGCATGAGGTCCAGGCACACGACGCAGTACGGCCACGGCGGGTTCCACGGCCAGCCGGTCACGTCCTTGCCGCACAGCGCGGTGTCCGGATCCTCCTCGGTGACGATGTGGCAGATCTCCTCGCCGTGGCTCGTCGGACCATCGACGCGGCGATCCTGCGGAGTCGTGCGAGACATGCTGTCGACAGGGTGCCACGCACGCGCGCCGGGCGCCAGTGGCGCGTTCGCGCGGAACCTGCGAGGCCCGCGCGCCCGCGTCTCGTAGAATCCTCGGGCCCTGAGGGCGCGTAGCTCAGTGGGAGAGCGCTCGCTTCACACGCGAGAGGTCGCAGGTTCGAAACCCGCCGCGCCCATGTAATGAAAGGCCCGTGTTTGCGGGCCTTTCGCGTGTCAGCGGCGATGCGCGCTGGAGGACTCGAACCGCTGTGGCCCCCTCGTTGGGCCATTCGTTGGGCCAAACGTCCGATCTTCGGGCTCGTCCGGGAAGCGCATCAGCGGCCAGATGACGTCCTCGTCGACCCGCTGGCGCTGCATTACCTGGGCGTAGACGTTGAGCGTGAGGCGGGCGTCGGTGTGGCCGAGCTGGGCCATCACCCAGCGCGGGTCGCGGCCGGCCGCGAGCGCCAGGCTGGCGAACGTCCGGCGCAGCGTGTGCGGCGTGACCTTGTCGGGGAGCAGCATCTTGCCGGCGGCTTCGCGCCTCGCGTTCGCGCGCTCGACGCACTGGGCGAGCAGGCGGTTGCGGACGTTGCTGGAGCTGTGCTCGCCGCCGCGGTACGTGGGGAAGATCGACGCGGCTGCGGTCGTCGTGCGCCGAGAGCCGCCATGTGGGCGACGTGCTCGCGTAGCTCGGCCTGCAGCTGGAATGTCAGCTCGATGTCGCGCATGCCCGCCTCGGTCTTCGCCTCGCCGACGCGCAGGCGCCCGCCGTGAAGGTCGAGCCGCGCCCGCGGCGCGCTCGTCAGCTCGGAGATCCGCGGGCCCGCGAGACACAGCGCCGCGAGCAGTGCGCGGCGGCCGTACTGCTGATGCGGCGGAAGGCCGCTCTCCCACTCACCGGCCACGTCGAGCAGGTCGATGACCTGGTCGGGCTCGAGGAACGTCCGGCGGGTCTTGGCCACCTTCATCCGGCGGCGCCGGCCGCGCGCCGGGTTCGCGTCGAGCAGGCCGTACTCGACGGCGTCGTCGAGGACCTGCGCGAGCAGGTCGAGCGCCATGTTCACCGAGCGCGGCGAGAGCCCGCGCGCGTGGAGCTTCTGGCGGAAGTCGTCGACACGCCTGGCGTCGATCGCCGTGGTCGCCGTGTGCGCGAGGTCGAGCAGCACGTGGTCGAGCCGCCAGCGGTAGTCGAGCTTTGTGTTCTCGGCCAGCTCGCTCTCGCGGCGCTGCCACCAGCGCGAGGCGGTGACGTGCAGCGTCTCGTCGCGGTCGAGCTCGACCGGCGCCTCGGGCGCCGGCGGCTCCCACGTGCCGCGCGCGATCTGGCCCATGATGCGCTCCAGCTCAACCCGGGCGCGCTCCTCGTTCCAGCCCTCGTGGTTCGTGCCGAAGTCGATCCGCCAGCGGCGCCCGTAGGCGCGGAAGCGAGCGCGGTAGGTGATCGTCTTGCCGTCCCGCCATTCGTGCGTCTCGACCGAGCCTGTCGCCTGCCGGGGCATCGTGCCAGCGAGCGTAGCGCTCACCGCGACCGTCCCGGCTCGGGCAGTGGCAGCAGCCGCACGCCCGCGGCGCGCGGCCTTGCGCGCCGCGGCGATCGCCGTCGCGGTGCGGCTTCGAGGCGTCTCTCATCGAGTGCACGCCACACGCGCTCGTGCTCGAAGCGCAGCTGACCGCGGCCGCGATCGCCCAGCCGCACGGCGCCGAACTCGGCGGCGTGGTCGCGAACCCATTCCTCGCTGACGTCGAGCATCTGAGCCACCGCGGCGGTGCTGAGGTAGCTCGCCGGAGCCCGCCGCGCGTCGAGCAGCTCGGCGACGCGCCGAGCGACGGCCTCGATCGCATCGTCGTCCAGCGTGGGCGGGTCTCGGTCCGGCGAAGACGACATCTCATTGATAAGGAGCCGATCGGGCCAGACCTGGCCCCTGGCCGCCGGGCGCGGCATATACGAAGCGCGTCCCGAGCATCGTCAGCTGTGCAACGCGCGCCCGCGCCGGGCGCCGGAGTACGCGACCCGCGGAGCGATGTATGCGCCGCACCCGCGGGCCGCGGCTGGCCGGCGCACCACGCGGTACCCGCAGACGCCCGAGAGCGGCACGACGACGAGCCCTCCGCTCACGATTCGCGTGCCACGAGTACGCGACCGCACTACCGAACCGCTTGGCTCCAACCCCACCGCGCGCTCAACTCGCCACCTACCTTCCCGGACTTCCCTCGCTCACTTCCCCGCGACCCCAGTGACTGCCTTCCCATGTCCTACTCAGTGCTCATGCTCAATGCTGACCATCTCCTGCTTGCCGCCGCCCCGCCTCCGGCCTCCCCTATTGCCTGGGCTGCCCTGCCCGATTTATCTGGCAGGTCGAGGAAGGGCCGTCCAGCGCGAAGCGGTGGACGGCCCTTCCTCGAAAGCCCAGGTGCTACGGGGGATTTGGGCCGGAGGCGGAGCGGCGGCCTGGTTCGCTCGAAGGTGAACCACCTAGAGCGAACCACCTACAACGAACCACCTACAGCGAACCACCCATCCTCGCGGATCCGCGCGGTTGCGCGGTATCCGCGTCGCGGCCGATGATGCGTCCTGAGAATCCTGCGCGGACCGGCGCAACCCCGAGCGGGCCCGGCCGCCACGCGATCTGCCATACCGCGCGAAACGTCCCGAGAACCCGAGCTCGCCGAGGCGCCGGCACCTGCCCGCTGCTGGGCCTCCGTACGAGATGCATGTCCCAGAGTTGGGCTTCTGGTACATCGCCGCACGCGCCCGGAGACCAACCTCTACCGGTCACAGAGTGACGGCGGCCATGGGAATCTCCCCGTAGGCGGCCATCGGATCTCCCCGCTGGCGGTCGCTGGATCTCCCCGCCCGTGGCCATCGGTTCTCCCCACGATTCTGTCCTGATCGGCCGGTACTGACCGGCGCGTCCTGTCATCGACGCGCGTGCGGGAGGGTCCGGCTTGAAGAGCTCGGAGGAAGTGATGGAGATCCTGGAGGCGTTTGATTTGACCGGCACGCTGCGTGGCGCTGCGGAGCTGGCGGGCTGTGATCACAAGACGGTCGCGCACTGGGTGCGCGCTCGTGACGAGGCCGGCGGCGGGCTGCCCGTGCCGACGCGGCCGCGGCCGCGCATCGACGCGTTCGCGGAGAAGATCGAGGAGTGGGTGGACCGGTCGCGCGGGAAGATCCGCGCGGACGCGGCGCATCAGCGACTGGTCGCGATGGGCTACATGGGTTCGGAGCGCACGACGCGCCGCGCGGTCGCTGAGGCGAAGCGACGGTGGCGCGCCGAGCACGGGCGCCGCACGAGGCCGTGGGTCGTCGAGCCGGGCTTGTGGATGCAGTGGGACTACGGCGACGGGCCGGTCGTCGAGGGGCGCTCGACGGTGTTGTTCTGCGCCTGGCTTGCGTGGTCGCGCTACCGCGTCGTGCTGGCGTTGCGTGATCGCACGATGGCGTCGGTGGTGATGGCGCTTGACCGCTCGTTGCGGGCGTTCGGTGGCGCGCCGACGTACGCGCTGACTGACAACGAGAAGACGGTGTCGGTTGATCATGTCTGCGGGATCGCGGTCCGCAACGCGACGATCGTGGCGGTTGGCCGCCACTACGGTCTGACGATCGCGACGTGCGTGCCGGCGGACCCTGAGAGCAAGGGTGGCTCGGAGGCGACCGTTCGGATCGCCAAGGCCGACCTCGTCCCGACTGATCACAACCTGCGCGACGCCTACGCGTCCTTCGGCGAGCTTGAGCAGGCGTGCGCCGTGTTCTGTGAGCGCGTCAACACGCGCGAGCACCGGATCACGCGGCGCGCGCCGGCGGTGATGCTCGCCGAGGAACGCGACAGGTTGCACCGGCTGCCGACGATGGCGCACACGGTCTGCTTCGGTGAGACGCGCAGGGTGTCGTGGCAGTCGACGATCAGTGTCGGCGGCGCGCTTTACTCCGTCCCGTCGACGCTCGTCGACGAGCGGGTGTGGGCGCGCGCTGAGGGTGGCAAGCTCGTCGTCGTTTATGCCGATGGCGAGGCGGGGTCGCGTGAGGTCGCGCGGCACGCGTTGACGACGCCGGGCCAGCCGAGCATCGACCAGCGCCACTACCCGCCCAGGCCTGCGGGCGCGATCGAGCGCAAGCCGCGCGCGCGCAGCGCCGACGAGGAGGCGTTTCTTGCGATCGGATCGGGCGCGGAGGCGTGGCTGATCGCCGCCGCCGCGGCCGGCGCGAGCCGGGTGCGGCGCAAGCTCGCCGAAGCCGTCGACCTCGCCAAGCTCCACGGCTCGGGCCAGGTCGACGAGGCGCTGCGGGCCGCGGCGGATGCCGGGCGCTTCGCTGACGGCGATCTCGCCGCGATCCTCGCCCACCACGACAGCGCGAAGGTGATCGCGTTTCCTGCCAAGGCCAGCGAGCAGCAGTCGCTGCAGCGCTCCACGGCGGCGTGGGAGGGCTACGGGCGATGACCGACTACTACTCCAGCATCCGTGTGCTGATCGATCCCGAGCAGTCTGACCCGTTGCCCGACGGGGGCCGCCGCCAAGATGTCAGCGTGATCCTCACCGACGCTTCGCGCGGCGACCGGGCGTTGCGCCCGGCGGCGGTCGCGCTGTTGGTCTGCCAAGCCAGGGCACTGGCGTTCGAGTTGCTCGAGGTCGCCGAGCACGCCGACCGCATGAGGACACCGCGATGAGCGTCAAGACGCCGATCGCTCCGCCGCTGCCCGCCGAGATCGACCGGCTGCTGCGCCGGCTGCGGATGCCCTACGTTCGCCACGCGGCCCCCGAGGTCCTCGCGACAGCCAAGTCGCAGCGCTGGGATCCCGCCGAAGTCCTGCGCGTCCTTCTGGTCGAGGAGGCGGCCGGTCGTGACCGCGCGACGATCCGGATGCGTCGCCGAGCGAGCGGGTTGCCGGCCGGCAAGACGTTCGACGCGTGGAAGGAGAACGCCTCACCGATCCCACAAGCCACCCAGCAGGCGCTCAGGACGCTGGAGTGGGTCGCCCGGGCGGAGAACCTCTGCATCTGCGGACCGTCGGGGACCGGCAAGAGCCACCTCGCCGAAGCGCTCGGGCACGCCGCGATCGACGAGGGCAAGACCGTCGCGTGGCACACACTGGAGAGCCTCGCGACGCTGCTGCGACGCCACCGCGCCGACGACAGCGTGAACAAGGCGATCGGCCGGCTGATCCGCGCCGACCTGATCCTGATCGATGACGTCGGGATGCTTCCCGTCGCCGCCGACGCCGCTGAAGCGTTGTTCCGCGTCGTCGACGCCGCCTACGAGAAGCGCTCGATCGCCCTGACCAGCAACATCCACCCCGCCGGCTTCGACGAGCTGATGCCCAAGACCCTCGCCGCGGCGACCGTCGACCGGCTGCTGCACCACGCGCATGTGCTGCTGACCGACGGGACGGACTCCTACCGCTTGGCGCAAGCAACCGCCGGCAAGGGGGTGAGGCCCCTGACCTGACGCGCGCAGCGCGCTATCGCCGCTCGCCTCGCCCTACGGGCTCGGCTTCGCGACGACAGCGCGCTGGGGAGAACCGATGGCCACCAGTGGGGAGACAACGTGTCCGCCAATGGGGGGAACCGATGGCCGTAGCTGGGGAGAAACCGATGGCCGTTGACAACAGAGCGCTCGAAGGTCGCGCACGACCGGATGCCATCGTCGCGGAACGACGTGCGCGAAAAACCTCGGCCCCTGGCGAAGCGGTCCGTCGCGTCCGGCACGTCGTCTTCGCTTCCCTCATGCATTTCGCCGTTGCCGCCCAAGCTGCGTCGACTGACTACACGCCGGCGTACATCGCAGCGGTGGTCGCGGTCCTCGTTACGGCCATCACCGCGTGGACCGCGCAATTGCGGCTCCGCGCGCAACTTCGGCACGACCGTGAACTACATGACGTGGGGGAGCTGCGAACGGTTGTGGATGAGGCCGCGGGCCTGACCTACGTCGCGCTAGACAAGATCAGCGATGCGATCGTCGCCGCCGAGGAATGGGCGCACGCGGAGACGAAGGCGGATGCGGCCGCGTTGGCTAGACACGAAGCGTTCGTGGCGACATGGCCGATGGAGGGCATGGCTGCGCGGCTTGCACTACGCCTAACTGAGCAGCACCTGGTGTACGTGTCGTTCCAGCAGTTCCACCACGAAAGCAAGTCAGCTGCTCGCCAGATGCCGCTGACGCGTCCAGACATCGTCGACCCCGACCTTTGGCAGACCATCCCGCCGAGCTTGCGAAAGGCGCGCGCGCGGTTCCTAGGAGGGCTTGACGAAACGATTGGCGAAACTCGGCGGGGTCCCGGCCGACTAGCAGTCGATGTGGAAGACCGGACCAAGGGCGGGGTCTTCGCCGAACGTGATCGTGAAATGTGCGAAGAAGTCTCGCCGACCGTACAGAGCATGAGCCCCGTCCGCAAAAACGGGTTGAAACGCTATGACGGGTCCCCACAACTTCGGCGCGCCTCCTTGGGGAAGATGGACGACTTGCCCCGTGATGGGATGATTGGTCGTCCAAGTGGGAAAGCTGGTGCCTCCTGCGCCCCCGGAGCCGCCCGATGTGGCCACGAGATCCGTACTTGGATCAAGCCCCAAACCGGGTGCCTCCGATCTCGGCAGCAAAGTGCCATCGGCCCCGCTGTCGACCATGCCAATGATCGCCGTCGCGTGTGATTGGCAGCGAAACTGGACCCACAGAAAGGGGCCAGCCGAGGGACATGGGGTCGTCAGACGGGGCGAGTGCGGTAGAAGTGCGTAGAGGCTTCCGGCACCCTGAACAGGGCGTCGGTGGACTCTACGCGATCATCCTGGCGCAACTCGTCGTCGGTCGCGGCGTCAGCGATGATTTCGCCGTCGCGGAGCGCGATCCACCGTCCTGGGAACTGGTCGAACGCCTCCTGAGGAACAGGCGACTTAGAAACTTCGGCGATAGGCGCCATGGTGGCCTCCTCATTTGGGCCGTGCCGCGCGCGTATACCATACGCAGCGGCTGTTCGCAAGGGGTCGTGCTAGGGAACTATCGCAGATGTTCCCCCCGGGCGCGGAAGTTATTTGCCAGAGTGGCGAATAGCAGGGCAAGCTGGCGTGCAGCACGCGCTCTTCACGGTGCCTTCGAAATGCTGCGCGCCTTGCTGAGCGCGCATCCGAGCTTGGCGAGGATCGTCAGGTCGGCGTGCAGCCGCACCCGCTCGATCCCGCGCACGCGCAAGGGCAGCAGCGACCATTCGTGCTTCAAACGGCCGAACTCGCGCTCGACTGCTCCCCGGCTGCTGTAGAGCTTGCGCGACCGCTCCGTGTGGCGCGGGATGAGCGGGTGCATCCGGTCGGCCTTGACCCACATCGACTTCGGCTTGCATTCGCCACTTCGGGCAGCGCCACTTGGTTGCCTGCCGCTTGTAGTCGGTCCCGGCGAACGTCCACTCGCCGTGTTCGCAGCAGCGCGGCTTGTGGTCGCCACGGACCACGGCGGGCGTCTGGCGAAGCGGGGTGATCGGCGCGATGCCGCGCTCCATGCAGCCGTCGTGGATCGGGCCGTTGTCGTAGCCCTTGTCCATGATCGCGACGCTGGGCTTGAAGCCGCGTTCGCGTGTCGCGTCGATGAGGCCAAGCGCGAAGTTCGTCTCAGCCGCACTGGCCGTCTCGACGGTCCACGCCAGAGGCAGCCCTGTCGCGACACACACGGCGGCGTGGACCTTGTAGCCGTAGTAGCCGCCGCCCTTGCGCGTTGAGACTGCGGAGCGATGCCCCCACGACGCGTCAGGGTCGGAGAACCGCTCGCGCTCGGCTCCGCCCTTCGACACGTAGCGCTGTCCGTTCGCGTACGCGGGAAGGTCGGAGCCGTCGATGGCGACGTTCTCGCCCATGTCCGGGTGTGCCTCGTGCAGACGAGCCGTCACAGCGTCAATGCAGGCGTCCAGGAGCGGCTTGTAGGTGCGTAGCTTGGTGGCGAAGCGGTAGCACGCCCATTCGCTCGGCGGGGCACCATCACAGCCGAGAGCGGCTTGCAGCGCATCATGTTCCGCGACGAGCCGCACGGTGCGCGTCCACGTCGAGATCGCGTACATGCTCTTAGCGAGCGCCATGCCGACCATGCAGCGGATCGGGTAGCCGGGACGGCCGGTCCAGCGGGTCGCCTCAAGCTCAGAGACGAGAGCCGCAATCTCCGGGGAGTCGAGGAGTCCTGCAAGCTCGGATACCGCCGAGCGCGGTGCTACCTTCTGCGAGTCCACGGAGTCCAACCCTTCGTGGTCCAGACCCCCGGACGTTGGCGCGTCGCGGGGGTCGCTTATTGGAGATCGAAGGCAAGACTACAGGTCGCATCGGACGGAAAAACGCCGCGCTAGCAGGGAAAAGGAGCCTCAAATTGGAAGACAGCCAGGGGAGTCAGTAGACTCCCTGAAAAGGGACGGGGCCGGCCTTTTGGCGGCCGGCCCCGGAGCGAACCCGATACGGATTAGGACTAGCCCAAGCCCTAATCCGCCTCCTGGGACTCCGTAGCCGTGAACGGCGGCTCGGTGGTCTCATTCTCGGTAGGTCCCGCGTTCGACTCCGCTGAGGAGCCGTTCCGGGACGGAAGCTTGTAGGCGCCCTCGCGAATACGCACGGCCTCCCCCTCGTCCACGAGACGACGGATCATGTTGCGGATCGCGCCGGGTTGGACGGTCGAACCGGCGGCACGGAGCGATGCGATCACTTCTGCCGGGCTGGTCGTGTCATCACCGGCGGCTCGCAGGGCATCGAGTACCAACTCCCGTGTACCGCCGCTTGCGCTCGCGCGACGCGTAGGACGTGGCGAGCGACGCGCGGCTTGCTGCGCCTGCTTCGCAAGCGCTTGCTCGATCTGATCGATCTCGACTTGAAGCCGAGCGACCTCCGCGCGCGCCTTCTCGTGAATCTCGCGCAACTCCTCCTCTGGCCGCTGCGCGAGGAGCGATACGACGTACTGGCTCATGGCGCGTGAGTCTAGCACGTGCGGGCGTCGGCACATGTGCGTGTCAACCAAAATATGACACCCCCGAACGCGATTCGCGTGCCCGCACGCAAGTTGCGTACCCTCCCTCGCCAACTCGCGCCGTGACCTGCGGTACGATGCGTTAGGACCGGGTGGCTGAGCGGTTAGGCACTCCCTTCGCATGGGGTTTCACGCGGGTTCGAATCCCGTCCCGGTCTCATCCCGACTACCGAACGACGGCGTCGTTCGGTATGCTTTCGGCTCCCATGCGAAAGGGAGCCAAGCGCTTCGGCGCTTGCCTAGCCGCCGGTGGGATCGGATTCGCCGGTGGACGACGTTTCGCGAAAGGCCCGCCTCCCGGTGGGCCTTTCGTTTGGGGTAGCCCATCGGCCAGAGCGAGGTATTCGCCATGAGGACCGATCCGAATAGCCCCGCCAACACTGGGCGAACGAGTTTCGCCAAACCCTCCTAGTGGAGGCAAACGCTGTCGTCGCCACCCACCTCCCCGAGTCTGCTCGGTCAGAGGGACGTTGGTCGCCGGCCAGTCGCCCGGGAGTGTTCGGGAGGCGTTCGTAGCCGCGCCGACGCCGATCCCGCTGCGGAACCCTGACGGCGACGGAGCCAGCGAGGACGCACGCGCGTGATCGAGCGCACGGACAGCCCTAGTGCTTGTCGATTGGGATTACCACGTTGCTTCGTCGGATCTCGTGCGCCAGGCTAATCGCGCGGTCCAGCACCCGCACGATCGGGATTCGTCGCTCTGTCCCTCGCTCGAGCGCCCGCCGGATTTTCGTCTCGAGCACGGGCCACAGGGCCTCAGCCAGATCAGGCTTGCTCGTCCCGTGCAGCAGCATCTCGAGGTTGCCATGCCGCTCGCGAAGCTTTCGAACGAGCTCCACGAGCTTCTCCAGAGTCGGTCGCCTCGATCGCCGATCGAGCCCGTCGATCGCCAGTGCGATCTGGCGGTCGGTGAAGTGCGCGTACTCGAAGCTCGCTCCGCCGCGATTCCAGACGTCGACGTGCACCAGGCGCGCGACCGACGCGCGAACCGCCGCGGTCTGCTGCTCGGGGGGGAGTGTCCGCAGGACCCGTTCAATCCAGCTTTGGCGTCGCGCGGCGCGCATAGCTGCCGTGGCCCGTGGCCCTTCGGCGTCGGTAACTGAGAGCAGGCGCGTCAGCGGTCGTGTAAGCGCGATGTAGCGCCCGTCCTGTTCGAGCGCCCCGCGCGGTGCGATGGCGTATGCGACGAGCGCGCTTAGGTTCGCCGTGACGCCCTCAGCGTCTTGTACGCGGATGTAGTTGTCGTCGACTCGGACATCCAAGAGCTTCATGACGCGTGGCAGCAGTCGCATTTCGGTCGCTCCTTCCAGCACGAGGACCACCCGGGGATGCGGCGACAGGCCGAAGCGGGTCAAGAGGTCGTCAAGGCCGCCGCGCGGCTTGAGCCGCCGCTCGAAATCCGAACGAACCCACCGGCCCGCGAGACCGTCGCTGGGCAGCGGCGCGGCGCGGCCGGCCCGGGCGAGGTCCTCGTAATAGCGCAGAAAAATCTCGGCGGCGAGGCGCAGGTCGATCGCGCTGCGCGCTCGACCTGACAGCCGCAGCCATCGCTCGGGGTCGGCCTCACGGACGATGTCGATCCAGTCCCCGAGCGGATCGATGCCGTCCGCCTGCGCGAGCAGCAACGCCGCCGTGTCGCGAAGCCATACCGGTCGCACGCCGAGCCACCGGAGCGTTGACCCGACGCGCTGGCGCTCGCGCCATCGGTCGTACTCATCAAATGCGTTGAGCGACGGCAGCCGCAGGCGCCCGACGACAGCCGAGTGGTAGCGCGCCTCGAGCGCCGATACGGCGACCACGACATCTTGAGCCCAGAGTGGCCGGACCCCGTTCTTCGGTCCACCTGCTGTGAGAGCCGGGTGGATGTAGTACGGGCACGCTAGGTGCTGCCGCGGACGGAAGCCCGCCGCGGAGGCGAGCCCGGAGGGCGAGCCGAGCGGCGGGCTTCCGTCCGCGCGCGTCCGTGCGGTGAGGGTCAGGCGGCGGGTGCGGGTAGCGTCCAGGCAGCAGCGAAGACGGCGGGAGCCTTGCGGCCAAGGGCGGAGTGCGGCCGGTGGCGGTTGAAGTCCTCGCGCCAGTCCTCGATCACGACCCGGGCTTCGGCGAGGCATGAGAACAACTCGAGGTTCAGCAGCTCGTCGCGTACGCGCGAGTGGAAGGACTCAACGAACGGGTTCTGCCACGGTGCGCCGGGGTCGATGTAGCTGGTCAGCGTGCTCTGCGCGGCGCACCAGTCGATCAGCGCGTTCGCGGTCATCTCCGGGCCGTTGTCGCAGCGGATATGCGTTGGGGCGCCACGGACCGCGACGAGTGCCTCCAGCACCGCGACGGTCTGATCGGCGGTGACGCTGCGGGCTGTGTGCATGACCAGCGCCTCCCTGGTGAACTCGTCGACGACGTTCAAGAGCTTCAGCACGTGGCCGTCGGCGGTCTGGTCAAACTGGAAGTCAAACGCCCACACGTGCCCGGGGCGCTCTGAGGCGGGCTGGGTTTCGCGGAGACCGGGTTTGGTGGGTTCCTCTCTTCATTGATTGAGAGAGGGAGTCAGACGGTACTGCTCGTCGTAGAGTGCTTCCACCTCGGCAGGGGGACGATCGCCCAGAGACTCGTGCAGGCGGTCGTTGTTAAACCAGGCGACCCATTCGACGATCGCCAGCTCGAGTTGGGTCTGTGTGCGCCAGACGCGGTCTGAGATCAGCTCGGTCTTGAAGGTGTCGACGAAGCTCTCGGCCATCGAGTTGTCGTAGGCGTCGCCGACAGAGCCGATCGACGCGAGCACGCCGTGATCGTCGAGGATCTGGTTGAACGCGTAGCTGGTGTACTGCGAGCCGGCATCTGAGTGATGGACGAGCTGCACGTCGGCGACGTCTTGGCGACGCGTGAGGGCCATCCGCAAGGCGTCGAGGACGAGGTCGGTACGCATGTGGTTGGCGAACTGCCAGCCAACGATCCGGCGGCTGTAGGCGTCGGTGACGAAGCTGAAGAAGACGACGACTGGAACTCCCCCGGTTCAGTGGACAGGGGTTGATTAGGCGACCTGCGTCGTTGGTGAGCTGGACATGATGTTGATCTGGTCGAAGGAAGGGAGCCGCGAAGCGGCGTCGATCGAACCGCTCGGGCTCAGAGTGCTGGTTTCGTAGTCGACGGGAGATCGTTGCCCGAGCGTGCTGTGGCGCCGCTCGCGGTTGTAGAAGACTTCGATGTAGTCGAAGACCTCGATGCGCAGCTCGGCTCTTGTCGGCCAGCTGCGGCGGTGGACGAGCTCCTTCTTGAGCGTCGCGAAGAACGACTCGGCGACGGCGTTATCGAAGCAGTCGCCCTTGCTGCCCATCGACTGCGCGATGCCGGCAGCGCGGGCCTGCTGGCCGAAGCCGAGCGACACGAACTGGCTGCCCTGATCGGAGTGCCAGATCAGCCCGCGGTCCGGGCGTCGGCGTGCGAGCGCCATCTGCAGGGCGTCGGTCACGAGCTCGGTGCGCATGTGATCGGCCATGCTCCAGCCGACGATCCGGCGGCTGTAGAGGTCCTGCACGGCGATCAGGTACAGCCAGCCTTCCCAGGTGCGCAGGTAGGTGATGTCGGCGACCCAGCAGCGGTTCGGCGCCAGGGCAGCGAAGTCGCGGTCGAGCAGGTCCTCGGCGACGCGAACGCCCGGCACGCGGACCGTCGTCGCCTTGTACTTCTTGGTGATCAGACCCGACAGGCCAGCCTGGCGCATGAGCCGCTCGACGCGCTTGCGCCCGATCCGCTCGCCGTCATCCAGGACGAGGTCCGCCCAGATCCGCGGTGACCCGTAGACCTTGCGTCGCTTGGCGTGCAGGTCACGGATGCGGGCGGTCAAGCGGGCGTCCTGCACGACCCTCGGCGACGGCGGCCGGCTCGCCCAGGCGTGATAGCCCGACCGGCTGACCTCGAGCACGCGGCACATCAACGCGATGGAGTGCTCGGCCTTCCTCGCGCGCACGAACCCGAAGACCTTCACCGGGTCCTGCTCTCCGAGGCGAAGAAGGCCGCGGCTTTTTTCAAGATCTCGCGCTCCTCGGCGAGCACCTTGACCTCGCGCCGCAGCCGGCGCAGCTCGTCGCGCTCGTCGCTGCTCAGGCCCTCCTTGCGGCCGTCGTCGACGTCGCGCTGCGACGCCCAGTTGCGCAGCGACTGCGGCGAAACGCCGAGCTCCTTGGCCAGCTGCGGGACCGACCGGCCGCTGCTACGCAGCAGCCGCACGGCCTCATCCTTGAACTCCTTCGAATACGGCGCGTTCTTCGGCATCGACGGACATCCTCCACGCCGGGCCAGATGGCCCAGCCGTCAGGTGTCCATGAAAGCGGGGAACTCCAGCCTTCCCAGCAGCGCAGGTACGTGAAGTCGGCCAGCCACAAGGCGTCGGGCCGCACGGCGCTGAAGTCGCGATCGACGAGGTCGGGGGCACGCAGCGCCGCCGGATCGCAGATCGTCGTGCGCCACGGCTTGCCGCGGCGCTTGGCGCCCTGGATCGCGTGCTGGCGCATCAGGCGCTTGACGCGGTCACGACCGACCTGCTCGCCGGCGCGGCTGAGCGCCAGCCACATCTTGCGATACCCGTAGGCGTAGTAGTTGCCGGCGTGGACCTCACGGATCGTCTGCAGCAGCCGCTCGTCGCCGACGACGCGCTCAGAGCGCTTGCCAGTGGCACGGTGGTAGTAGGCGGACGCCGACACGCCCAGGACCCGGCAGATCGGCTCGACGCCGAAGCGGCCGCGGTGCTCGTCGATGTAGCGGCTCACCTCGTTCGGTCTGCGTCGAGCTCGGTCGCAAAAAACACGCTCGCGGACTTGAGGATCTCGTTGGCCCTGCGCAGCTCGAAGTTCTCGGCGCGCAGCTTGCGGATCTCCTCGCGCTCCGCGGTGGTCGGCAGATCGGGCCGAGAGCCGCTGTCGGCCTCGGCTTGGCGCACCTTCTTGCGCAGCGTCTCGGGATGCATTCCCAGGTCGGCGGCGACATGCGCGATCGGACGGCCGCTCTCAAGCGCCAGCCTCACACCGCGCGCCACGAGCTCATCGGGGTACTTCTTCGGACGGGCCATAACGAGTGCTTCCTCTCCCGAGGACCGAAATCCTCCTTTGGAAGTCTCCGTCAGACCCAGCCTGCCTCAGGGAGCGGACTCTCGATCACCTCCGCAGCCGTCGCGACCTTCGGGACGGGTACCTTCTTCATGGCGGTTCCTCCTGTCCTCTCGGACTTGGTTAGCGCCCCGAACGCTCCCAACGGGAGCGGACGAGGGCGGGAGGACCGCCGCCTCAACTTCTACGAACTACCGGACAACCTCCGCGGCGCAGCTGGTTCGGTCAGTCCTCCACGGGCTTAACGGTCTCTCGTGCGATCGCGGCAAACACGACCCCGCTGGCGGCCGTCACTACGCTCAGCACTGCGCTGGTCTGCTCCGCGGTCCAGTCCCACCACGTGAAGCCGGTGCCGAGGGCGATCGTTGCCGTGATGCTGGCTGTGACAGCGCCAGCAAGAACAACGGGTTCCTTAGGGGTGTTGGATCGGACGTGAGCCCGAACCGCCCCTGCAAGCGAGATCACCGCGCCTGCTTCGGCCAACACCAGAGCGGTCTGTGCGTCAGTCCAGTCAACGGCGTCGAACACCTTCAACAGCGCGACGATCGCAGCGGCGAGCCCCGCGAGAGCCCCTGCCAGGCCTTTACCCGAGGGCTTCGTTCCAGACATTCGTTCCCTCCCCTCTTGCGCGCTCGATTAGTCCGTAGGTCCTCGCTCGATGATTGCATTCTGCATGAGCTCGTCCATCCGCAGTTAACACGAGGTTTCGCACAACTCCGTCAGGTAGCCCGGTTCTTCGGACGAACTCTCTATAGACCCCAGATCGCGTCGCTCAGTCGGCCATCAGCTGTGCCCACGCGTCGCGCGGCGCCGAGCGGCCGTGCAGTAGCGCGTTGCGCGCGACCCACTCGCGAGTGGCGTGCTCGGCGACGTCGAGCGTCACCGCGAGGTTGACGTGCTCCTCGACGGCTCGGGCGTTGAGCGCGTGCAGCCGACGCCGGCCGAACTGGTGGGCCATGAGGAGGATCTCGAACAGCGTGCGGTCGGCCAGGCCGCTGGGCTGCTCGCGCATCACCGTGGCGATCGACACGTCGCCGCGGCGTAGCGCGCTGCGCACGGGCCGGTTCTCGGCATACGTGCGCCGCGCCCGGGCGGCATGCTCGGAACTCGTGTCGGGTGGCGTTCGCGGCATCGCGATCACCCCTCGCTCGGCGCGTCGGCGCGCAGCTCGTCGCGCACACGCAGCAGGCAGCGGCCGAGGAGGTTCGCGCCGCGGTAGCCACCGCCGCGGTCGCGGCAGCCCCAGACGGCGTCGTAGGGCGAGTCCTCCGCGAGCAGCCGGTCACCGGTCGATAGCAGCAGCTCGCGCAGGTCGGCGTCGGCGAACTTCGCGCGCACGACGATCAGCATCACGTCGAGCCGGCGCCGCTCCCAACCGTGCGGGAGCGGGATGGCGCGACCGGCGCGCTTGGCGACCAGCGGCGTCGGCGCGCGGCGGATACGTTCATGCGCCACCGCCGTCTGCGCCTTCGCCGCCTGAAAGGCGTGCTCGCCGCTCGCCCACGGCGCGATCTCGCCGATCTCGGGGAGCCAGGCGGGCATCGCGAACGGCGTCGCGGCGAAGTTCGAGAAGGCCTCGTGCTCGCCGGCGCGACCGGACCAGAAGTAGATCGTGCCGGGTTCGTCGCAGTGGTCGCGGCGCCACCGGCGGGGATCGTAGGTGGGCAGCTCGTTCATGGCGGCCAAGTCACGCGCGGGGCACGCACGGCGGAACCCGAAGGGTCGCGAAAGCGAAGCCCCGCAGCGGCTTGCAGCCGGGCGTGCCCGTGCGTTAGACAGCGGCGCCAACGAACGAGCTCCGGTCCCTACGGCTGTGCGGCGCCTCGCCGCGGCGATGGGCGCCGACCCGCTCATCGCGCAGGTGCGCTGCACGCAGGTCCAGCACGAGCGGCCGAACGCGCTGTCAGACCTCGAGCTCTCCCAGCTGCTGGCGAGGCCTGATCTGCGCACCACGATCGGCACCAGGGACCGCGCGATCCTCGAGCTCCTCGCGCGCGCGGAACTCAGACGCTCAGAGCTCGCGCGCCTCACCGTCGCAGACATCCAGGAGCGCGGCCGCCAACCTGACAAGCGCCGGCGTCGCGCGATCGCACCGCGCCGCGGCGATCAGACGCCGCTGGAGGTCGTAGTACGCGGCTCAAAGCGCGGGCGGACGCGCACGATCCCGCTGCACGCGGAAGCCCACGACGCGCTACGGCGCTGGTACGCCGCCCGCCCACGCGCAGCGACCGATGCGCTGTTCGTCAGCCTGCGCACACGCCGCTCCGCGGCCCCCGAGCCGCTGTCGGCCGGCGCGATCTGCGACATCGTCCTCAAGCACGGGGCCGCCGCCGTCGTCCGCGACGACCGCCGCACCGCCCACGCCCTCCGACACACCTTCTGCACCATGCTCGCCGAACGTGGCGTCGCTATGGAGGTCATCCGCGCGCTCGCCGGTCACGTCGACATTCGCACCACCCAGCTACGTCGACGTCACCGACCAACGCAAAGCCGAAGGCATCCTGGCGCTTCAGCGCTCACCGCATCCGTTGGCTCCGTGAGCGTGTCGGTGGCTTCAACCGCGCGCCAAGCGGATCGGACGACTAGGCGGGCCGATCATCCGGTTCTCGCATGAGCGCCCGTGTCCAGCTCACGCTGCGCAGTTACCGAGGCGGCCGTCGGGGCTCCCTGGCAAGGTCGTCCCGCGTCGTGCGCAAGCGCAGGCGCCGTGGGTCAGCCGGCAGGCCGTGCCAGATCTCGCTGGCCGTAATGACCGGCCACCGCGTGACGTTGACGTTGAGCGGGAACAGCGCGAGCGTCTCGCCGAGGCCCGTGGCTGCGGGCGCGAGGATGCCGGCGATGCCGAGCTGGTGGGCGGCAGCGGCGATCGCCTGGCAAGCCTGGTACTCGCCCACGTCTGAGCGCAGCTGCTCGTCTGTGAGTTCGAGGCGCTCGCGTGCAGCGATCGGGCGCAGGTCGAGCACGTTGGGGACGGCGACGTCGAGCGTGTGGAGTCGGCGCTCGAGCACCGCAGCGGCGAGCTCGGCGGGAGCGTCGAGATCGTCCTCGACGAGATGGCGGTAGGCCTCCACGATTACGCTGTCGGTCGGTCGGCCGAGGTAAAGCACCTCGAAAGCTCCTCGTTCGCCCCAGCGCCCGCCCGCTGAGCTGGCGCGCAGGCCCTCCCAGCGCAGCGAGCAATGACGCTGGAAGGTGCCGCGGATCTCGATAGGTTCGAGGTCGGAGATCGCAACGAGCAGCTCGCCGGGTTTCACGCGGCGCCTGCCTGGAGGCGCTCGATCGCGGCAAGCACTTCTTCGTACTCGCCGTTGGCGAGTAGGTCGACTGGTCGTCGGCCCGCGAGGCTGCGCTTGCGGCCGTGCAACCAGATCTCGGCGCCCTCGCGCGTGTAAACGTCGCGAAGCAGCTGAGCGACGTAATGGAGCTGAAGCAGTCGGTCGCGGTTGCGGCCGCTTGGGGTGTTGGCGCCAGCGCTCCAGTTGCGGACCTGGCGCTCGGCGACGCCGATGACCTTCGCCATCTCGCCCACGGTGAGACCCCCGTCGCGGACGTCCTCGACGACGCGGGAGTACAGCATCGCGTTCGCGCCTGCGGGCGAGCCATGGTGTTCGGCGTCTGGCCGACGTGCTGTACTGCCTCGGCTCACTAGCTTCCTCCTCGTCCTCATGCGCGGCTTCCGAGAAACTGCCGCCTTTAGTTCCGCTAAGATAGCAGTCCCCGATGTCGAGAAGCGCTGGTGCCAGATGAATGCCGAGTTGCTGATCCGCCCCTCTCTGAACGACCACAAGGTGGTCGCAGACCTACTCGCGCCAGCAGCACCCGGGCTGAACCGCCCGATCTCGCGGCTTGTAGTGAGCGCCCAGGACGTTGCCCGGCGCCCCGAGCTCGCCGAGGTCGCCGCAAAGAGCGGGACGCCGCTGCTCATCGATCCGATGACGGTGCTGTTCCAGGGCGTTCTGGCGGCCGACGATCCGTGGGTCGTAAACGTGCCGTTCGGGCGTTGTGAGGGCTACTCCGCTAGCGAGCTCGCCAACCCGTTCGTCCTCGACACCATCGTGATGGAGTCGCTGCGCTTCCAAGTCGAGCACGGCGCTAGCGCAATCGTCGCGCCCTACTTCTACGCGGAGCGCCCGGATTCGCCGGCGTTCGACGCGAGCCTCGCAGCGATTTCTCGGACGGCGAAGCGAATGCGGGCCGACGGGATTGCGCTGCCGCTAGTCGCGGTGCTCTGCGCCCAGCTGCGCGGCTTCGCCCATCGGGCCGGCTGGCAGAGCGCACTTGACCGGTTCGCGACGGCGGCGATCGACGTCGGCCCCCAGGCACTGGGACTCTACTTCTCACCGGTCGGCCGCGGCGACGAGGGCTACGCAAAGGTGCTCGAGCTGCTGCTCGCGGGCCGTCACCTCGCGACCTTCGGGGTCCCCGTCCTCGCCTGGCGGCAGGGCATCTACGGACCGGCGCTCGTAGCAGCAGGGCTGAGAGGCTATGAATGCGGGATGGGGATCGGCGAGGCCGCCAACGCCCGCGGATACATCCGCCAGCACAAGCCACGCGACGAGGACGGCAGCGGAGGGTTCGCAGCGCAGGGGACCTACCTCTCGGTGCTGGGGCGCAGCGTGCCGCCGAAGGTCGCGCGGGTGCTTTTGGCGGACCGGTCGATGCGCGGCCGGCTCGTTTGCGACTCGCCGCGGTGCTGTCCGCGGGGGGCCGAGAGCATGCTCAACTCCCGTGGCCGCGCCCACGCCGTACGTGCACGCGCGCGTGACCTCGCGGAGCTCGCGACGATTCCGGACGCCGGTTGGCGCTTACACCATGTCGGCAAGCACGCTGCGAGTGCACACGTGCTCGCGACCAAAGCGAACGAGCTTCTGGCCGCAGCAGGCATGAAAGAGCGCGTGAAGCCGGAGGGCTACGCGGCACTCGAGCAGGCGGCAGACTACGTGCGCACCCATGGTCATGCTGGCGCCCGCGATTCCGCCTGAGCCCCGTCGGCCTCAGAGCCTCATGCGAAAGCGCGCGCCCTCCGCGATAAGAGTAGTTATGACGTCTTCCCTGCAAAAGGCGTATTCCGCCGGTCTCCGCGCGTGCGGATGAGCTAGTAGAGGATCGAGTTCAGGCGAGGTCAAAGCGCGCCCAGACAAGCGCGTGATCGGACGCTGGCTGGGCGCGCCGTTCGGTCGGGTCCTCGGTGATCGACGGCGGCTCGGCCGGCCCGGTGTCGGCCTGCTCGACGCGGTCCACGAGGGCGTGGCTGACGAGCACGTGGTCGATGAGCTCGCCGCGGCCGCGAAAGCGGCGACTGAAGCGCCGCTGCTCCGGGATCAGCGGAGCAATGTTCCACAATCGCGACGCATCACCGCCATCCGGACGATCGAAGCCCGGCGAACCGATCTCAGAGCCCGGCGGGCCGAGCAGGATCTGCGTCGTCGCCGCAGGCGGCTCGTCGTTCAGGTCTCCGAGCACGATCACCGCGCGCTGCTGGCCCTGCCCGTCGAGCAGCTCGCTGGCGTAGGCGCGGACCGTGACGGCTTCTGACGCGCGTCGGTACAGCGCATAGCCGCCAAAGCGCGCGCGCTCGCCCTCATCGCGCGGGACGAAGCGTCCCCCGGGGAACGTCAGCAGCTTGGACTTCAGATGGCAGGTGACGAGGTCGACGTCGCTGTCCATGTGGGTCACGCGCACGCGCAGCGCGCCGCGGCCCATCTCGGCGAGCAGCTCGCCGTCGTCGTCGACCTGCACCGCCTCGAGGCCGTCGGGGAACTCGCGCACGTCATCGACGTCGCTGAGCTCAAGCCGCGACAAGAACCCCACCCGGATGCCGCGCCCGTCGGGAAACTGCGACAGCGCGCTGTGCCACTCGCCGTCCAGCCTGCCGCGCAGGTCCTCAAGCGCCTCGGGCTCGCCGACCTCCTGCACCGCAAGGACATCGACATCGACGTCGCCAATCACGCCCGCGAGGTTGGCGAGCTTGTCCTCGTAGGCCTGCACGACGTCGCCGTCAGCGTCCGCCGCCGGCCGAAAGAGATTCTCAAGGTTCCACGTCCCGACAACCATGGATCGCGATCGCAGATCGTGACGAACGTCTGCGCGCGGCGCTCGCCGAGCTGTACACATGGTACTGAGGCGGGCTGGGTTTCGCGGAGACCGGGTTTGGTGGGTTCCTCTCTTCATTGATTGAGAGAGGGAGTCAGACGGTACTGCTCGTCGTAGAGTGCTTCCACCTCGGCAGGGGGACGATCGCCCAGAGACTCGTGCAGGCGGTCGTTGTTAAACCAGGCGACCCATTCGACGATCGCCAGCTCGAGTTGGGTCTGTGTGCGCCAGACGCGGTCTGAGATCAGCTCGGTCTTGAAGGTGTCGACGAAGCTCTCGGCCATCGAGTTGTCGTAGGCGTCGCCGACAGAGCCGATCGACGCGAGCACGCCGTGATCGTCGAGGATCTGGTTGAACGCGTAGCTGGTGTACTGCGAGCCGGCATCTGAGTGATGGACGAGCTGCACGTCGGCGACGTCTTGGCGACGCGTGAGGGCCATCCGCAAGGCGTCGAGGACGAGGTCGGTACGCATGTGGTTGGCGAACTGCCAGCCAACGATCCGGCGGCTGTAGGCGTCGGTGACGAAGCTGAAGAAGACGACGCCTTCCCAGCAGCGCAGGTACGTGAAGTCGGCCAGCCACAAGGCGTCGGGCCGCACGGCGCTGAAGTCGCGATCGACGAGGTCGGGGGCACGCAGCGCCGCCGGATCGCAGATCGTCGTGCGCCACGGCTTGCCGCGGCGCTTGGCGCCCTGGATCGCGTGCTGGCGCATCAGGCGCTTGACGCGGTCACGACCGACCTGCTCGCCGGCGCGGCTGAGCGCCAGCCACATCTTGCGATACCCGTAGGCGTAGTAGTTGCCGGCGTGGACCTCACGGATCGTCTGCAGCAGCCGCTCGTCGCCGACGACGCGCTCAGAGCGCTTGCCAGTGGCACGGTGGTAGTAGGCGGACGCCGACACGCCCAGGACCCGGCAGATCGGCTCGACGCCGAAGCGGCCGCGGTGCTCGTCGATGTAGCGGCTCACCTCGTTCGGTCTGCGTCGAGCTCGGTCGCAAAAAACACGCTCGCGGACTTGAGGATCTCGTTGGCCCTGCGCAGCTCGAAGTTCTCGGCGCGCAGCTTGCGGATCTCCTCGCGCTCCGCGGTGGTCGGCAGATCGGGCCGAGAGCCGCTGTCGGCCTCGGCTTGGCGCACCTTCTTGCGCAGCGTCTCGGGATGCATTCCCAGGTCGGCGGCGACATGCGCGATCGGACGGCCGCTCTCAAGCGCCAGCCTCACACCGCGCGCCACGAGCTCATCGGGGTACTTCTTCGGACGGGCCATAACGAGTGCTTCCTCTCCCGAGGACCGAAATCCTCCTTTGGAAGTCTCCGTCAGACCCAGCCTGCCTCACCCGGCTTCTCAGATCGTTTGTGGGCCGTCAGGCGGCCAGACGAATGGAGGAGCTTGCCGGGACAGGTTGTGTCGCGCGGGATGCGCTGAGCTTGAAGGGCTGCTCGAGGGAGAGCACGTGCCAGGCGGCGATGAGGACCTTGCGGGCGACCGCGGCCTTCGCGGGGTTGGCCTTTCCGTGGCGGTGCTTGATGTCGGTGTAGAGCGGATGCCATGGGTTGCTCGGGCGCCAGGCCTGCTGTGCTGCTTCGACGGCCGCCCAACGCAGGGTGTCGGGCCCGGCTTTCGAGAGTCGGCCGGTGCGTGAGCTCTGCCCAGACTGCTTGATCCTGGGTGCCAGGCCGGCGTAGCCGATGAGCTTGCGCGCAGATGGGAACCGCGCGATGTCACCAATTTCGCTGGCGATCGTGAGACCGAGCAGCTCGGCGATCCCCGGGATCGTCATGAGCAGCTTCACGCGCTCGTCGGCGCGTGCGAGCGGTCGCAGCTCACGCTCGAGCGGTGCGAGCTGGCGGTCGAGGTCGTCGATGACGCCCAGCAGCGTGACGATCGAGTGTCGCCACACCTCGGGTACGCCGTGTTCGGCGAGCTCGTCGATGGCGCCCGGCTTGCGCAGCGCGGTGAGGCTGCGTCGCAACCCCCACTGCGTCAGCAGCCCAAAGCTGCGGTTGGTCGCGGAGGTTCGCAGTCGCACCAGATGCGAACGCCGCCGCAGCCGTTCGCGGATCGCGCGGTCGTCAAGCGATGGCACCCACACCGACGGAACGAGGTCGCGGCGCACGAGGTCGGCGAGCACGCGCGCGTCGACGCGGTCGGTCTTGCAGGCCAGCGGCGCGATCGCCTTGACCTTGCGCGCGTCGGCGATCTCGATCGTCCAGCCGCACGCAGTGAGACGGTCGCGAACCCAAACGGCCCCGCTCATCATCTCGATGCAGCCCTGCACGTCAGGGCCAAGCCGCGCGACCAGCCGAGCCAGGCCGTCCTCGTCGGCTGATATCGCGCCTTCGGTCAGTTCGCCGGCCGCCGATAGCGCGCACCACGCCGCGCGGCGGGTGCCCCAGTCGATGCCGAGATACTGCATGTCTGCCTCCTCGCGTCGATGCGGTTGTTGTCGCAAGCGCCGAGTGTTCGACGCGGGGAGGACAGACCGCTCACGCGGCCAGATCGCCCTTCATCACAGTCGTTGGCCTCGATCGCGAGCATCGAGACCAGCCGGATGAGGGAGGCGTCGTCGGGGAAGATGCCGACGACGTCGGTGCGCCGGCCGATCTCGCGGTTGAAGCGCTCCAGCGGGTTGGTGCTGCGGAGCTTGGGCCAGTGCTCGCAGGGAAAGGCGTAGAACGCCAGGACGTCGTCTTCGGCCTCGTCGAGCAGCCGTGCGATCTTCGGCAACCGGGGCTCGAGCTGGGCGATCGCGTCGGCCAGGCGCCGGCGTGCCTCAGCGCCATCGGGCGCCGTGAAGAGCTGGCGGATCAAGGCACCGAGGGCGTCGTGCTGGTCTTTGCGGCAGTGCCCTCTGAGATCACGGAGGAAGTGCACGGTGCAGCGCTGCCACGGCGCGCCGAGGACCCGGGCGATCGCGGCCTTCAACCCAGGGTGCGCATCGCTGATCGCCAGCTGCACGCCGACGAGACCGCGCGCGACGAGGCTTCTGAGGAACTCGGTCCAGAACGCCTCGGTCTCGGCCTCGCCGACGTCGAGGCCGATGATCTCGCGCCGCCCGCTCTCGTGCACCGCGTGGGCGATCACGACGCACTTGCGCGCGACGCGGCCGCCGTCGCGGACCTTCTCGATCTTCGCGTCGACAAACACGTAGGGGTAGCGGCCCTCAAGCGGCCGCTCCCGAAACGCGGTCACCTGCTCATCCAGCAGCGCGGCGATCCGCGACACCTCGCTCTTTGAGATCCGCAGCCCGAGCGACTCGACGAGCTGGTCGACGCGCCGCGTCGAGACGCCGCAGACGTAGGCCTGCTGCACCACGCTGACGAGCGCCTGCTCGCTGCGCTTGCGCGGCTGCAGGAAACTCGGGAAGTAAGACCCCTGACGGATCTTCGGGATCTGCAGCTCGATCTCGCCAGCGCGCGTGTCCCAGCGCCGCGGCCGATAGCCGTTGCGATGCGTCGCGCGATCCTCGGTGCGCTCACCACGCTGCGCACCGATCAGCTCGGAGATCTCGACCTCCATCAACTCCTGCGCCACCGCCCGCACCGACTCGCGGATCACATCCGCGTGCTCATCGCGCAACACCTCACGAACGACCTCATCGATCGTCATCCTGTCCATCCCGGCCATCGCCGGCCTCCTTTGTCGAAGCGTCAAGAACTCCGACGATGATGAGCGCCGCGGTGGCCGGAACTACTTCGTTCCGTCCGACGCGCTCCTACACCACGCTACGGGACGTGACCGGGGGCGCCATTCGGGCATCCCCGGCCCACCGGGCGGCCGCAGGTCTCAACCGCGCCACCTAGCGCTGAGGAACCCCGGCCCGGAAACGTCACACCGTGCGGCCGGATCGTCATGCGCCGGTGCCCGGGATTATCGGGCCCGTCAGCGCCTACAGCAGCGATCGGGCACTGCAGGTCGGCCCGCAGTTCCCGCAGGAACTGGATGAGGTCGTCAGGCGTCTGACTCACTGAGCATCGGGCGGACCGGGGGGTGTCATGTGCACATCGTCGGCGACGAGCATGGCGGCTTGCTTCTGCATGCAGGCGAGTACGCCGCGAAGACAGCACTTTTCCCTTCGGGCATCGACGTCGGCCCGCTCCCGTTGTCCCATTCGTTGGGCCAAACGACGTCGTACAGCCCCAGATTCAACCTGACGGACGAGCCGCTGGAACCTGGTCATTCCAGCGGATTTGCGGCGGTTTCGGCGCTCGACGCGACCGTCGCCCGCTCGCTTCACACGCGAGATGTCGCAGGTTCGAAACCCGCCGCGCCCATGATCGGAAATAGCGCGCGATCCGAGTCAGGACGCGCTGCGCACGGAGCCCGCAGCTACCGCACGCGCCGCTCCGTGATCTTCCGCCAGTCCAGCCCGGTTTGACGGTAGATGCCGCAGGTCGCGGCGCCGAAGCGCGGGTCGCACGCGACTTCCGAGGAGCCGTGGAAGGCTGCGTCCCCGTTCCAAGCCCAGCCCGACCAGTCCTCGATCGCGGGGGCTATCTCGTAGGAGCCGTTGGAGATGCGATAGCGCAGCGCACCGAAGTTGTCGGTCGAGCACCCGCTGCGGTCACCTCCGCAGGCGCGGAAGAAGGCGACGCGGCCCTCAGCGATCGACGGGCCGAGGTAGCTCGAGCCACTCAGACCCGTGGTCATGGCCGCGACCTGACGGGTCTCGCTGCGCGCGATGTCGGTCAAGCGGACCTCGTTCTGGCGGAAGCCGGGGAAGCCGTCGGGCTGGTAGCGCCAGCTCTGGGCAACCCAGCGTCCCCACAGCTCCATCTGAGCGAGCTCGGGCTTCTCGATCTGGCGGCAGCGCGGCGGGTCGACCGCGCCGCAGCGCTTGTCGGGCAATGACGCGAGACGGTCTGACGGCCGCGAGCGCGGTGCCTGCAATCGCTTCGTGTAAGGCACCACCCGCGAGCCGTACTCGCGAGCGAAGACCAGGCGGCCCTTCCAGACCGACGGGTCGGTCTCGTCGTGGCCGTTGGTGTTCGCGTTGCGCACCGGACGGAGCTGGTCGCCCGCCTCGAAGCCCAGCACATACAGATCGCACGTGCCCTCGCAGAGTGATACGGCCGCCGACGGCCTGCCACCCGAGTCGGGTCCCACGTCGGCGTCGAATGGCTCGGCCTGCGGTCGGACCGGCAGGTCGCGCAGCTGGCCGTCATGCCACGTGCTGAGCCGGTAGGCGGAGCCGTCCCAGCGGCTGAAGAGCAGCCAGCCGGCGTACTCGCGCACGGCTGTCGCGCGGCCGAGGTCGACCACGCGCTGCCCCGTCGTCTCGGCGCCGGCGGCGGTCGCGCCGGCGCCCAGCGCCACGGCGAGGCCGGCGGCCAGTGAGGTGATGGTGAGGATGAAAAGTCGTGTCATGTCGAGTGAACGTGGTCGTGTCCTCAAGGTTGCGGAAGGATCTCAACAAGCCCCCCATGGCGCGCCGGTTCGCGACGGCGAAGCTGTTGGCCCGCTTGCGCGATCAAGCCTGCGAGCGAAGCCTGTGGCACGCAGACCCCACCTGTCACGTCGTGACGTCCCGCGATGCCTGCGGCTCACCGGTCCTCGTACCGTCGGTGATCACCCGCGGGAGCGGGCGCCGACGTCGTCAGGCACGGATCAGGCGCCGGGAAAACCCGCAGAACGTGCGGACGCGTGTACGAGTCGCCGTATGCGTGCGGCGCCTACGGCTCGGCCGTCGCGCCGCCCGTGTCGTCGGCGCCGGACGTCGCCCCGCCTGTCGTGTCGTCGGTCTGCCCGCTGCTGGGCGTAGCGTCGGTGTTCGTGTTGTTCGCTGGCGGCGGCGGCGGTTTCACGCCGCCGTTTCCGCTCAGCGAGCGTCCGCCCGAAACGCCCGGGTCGATCTCGACGCGCAGGCTGGCCCTGCGAACGCCCGCGACGCTCGGCGTGAAGGTGATCAGCAGCGTGCAGCTCTCGCCCGCGGCGACGACGGCACCGTCCGTGCAGGTGGCGGGGTCGAGGCTGAAGTCGCCGGCGTGATCGCCGACGATCGACGTGCCGTTGATCGTTCGCGACTCGCCGAGGCTGCTGAGCCTGAAGGAGATCGTGCGCGTCTTGCCGAGCGCGACCGCGCCGAAGTCGGCCGGCTGCTCGCCGAAGAACGCCGCCCCGAGCAGCACCTCGTTGTTCGCCGTCGGCTCCTCGTCGCTGATCTCCTCGTCATCGTCGTCGTCGCCGTCGTCCTGCGCGCCGCCGCCGTTGTTCGCGCCGCCGCCGTTGTTCGCGCCGCCGCCCTTGTCCGCGTCGCCGCCCTTGTCCGTCGTCGCGCGCTCCGAGTCGCCGCCGCCGGCGTTCTCCTCCGAATCCGAGCCGCATGCGCCGACGCCCCCGGCGAACGCCAGCACGGCGAGCAGGACCAGGAGCCGGCGGACGGCCGCGCTCACCGCCCGGCCCCGAACTCGAAGCGGTAGTCGGGGCTGTCGGCGAGCACGACCGCGGTGCCGCTGCGGCGCGTCCAGCCTTCGGGCACCAGGAAGTACTTGCCGCCGCTGCGGACGAGCAGCCGCAGCCCGGAGTAGCGGTAGCGGTAGGCGCCGTCGTCGCCCGCCAGCCGCTCTTCGACGACGCCGCCGGAGTCGAGCGCGAGCCGCTTGGGGGCGTAGACCTTCACCTGCGGGCGCAGATCCAGCGATGCCGCGAGTCGCTGGGCGCGCCCGCGGCCGAGCGCGTCGGCGTACTCGGAGGCGGTCCAGAATCCGCTCAGCACGACCAGCAGTGCGACGAGCCCAAGCGCCGTCGCGCGAACGCTCGCGGCGGTCTCGCTCGCGCGCACCTGCCCGCGCTCGGCGGCGCCGATGCGGTCGAGCAGCTGCAGCCCGTACGCGAGCAGGGCGATGCCGATGCCGGAGCTGGCCGAGCGAAACAGGTAGTGCGGCGAGAACGACAGCGGCCTGAAGACCGCTAACACGCCGAGCGCGAACACTGCGCTGCCGACCGCGACCGCGACCCCCGCCGCGATCCGCAGGCGGGCCCGCGCTGCGGGCTCGCGCAGCTGGCGGAGCGCGAACGCGTGCAGCCATACGCAGCCGAGCGCGAGCACGAACACCGAGCCGAGCGGGACGAACAGCGCGTCGGCGCTGCGGAGCAGGTAGTCCTGTGTCGAGTAGTCGAGAGCGCTCGCGTCGATGCCGAAGTACGCCGCCCGCGAGTCCGTCAGCACCCAGCCGAAGTAGAACGCGAGCGCCGTGACGAGCGTCGTCGGCGCGACCACCAGCCCGATCAGCTCAAGCGCGCGGCGTGGGTTCGGCAGCGGCGCCTCGGCGGGTGCCGGGGCCGCGGCGGGCTCGCGCGAGGGCGGCGGAGCGGCCGGCGGCGGGACAGGTTCGTCCGTGCTCGCGCCGGACGCGACCGCCGCCGCGCCGGATCCCTGCAGTCCCGCGCGCGCCTGCGGCCCGCTCGGCGCCTGCGTCCTCATCGCGCGATTGTCACATCAGTCGCGAGCGGCTGCAACGTGGCCGCCGAGCCGCGTGCGCGATGTCACAGACGCAGCCGAGCGCTGGACAGGCGGCCTCGACTGGTCTACCTCGACGCCTAG
>JAUJOT010000001.1:290294-721991 GCA_030447505.1 Solirubrobacteraceae bacterium
CAGACGCAGCCGAGCGCTGGACAGGCGGCCTCGACTGGTCTACCTCGACGCCTAGCACGCGTCTTCACCCGCGATCGCGCCGGGCCGCGGCTAGCGGCCTGGCGTGGCCGCTGAGGGTCGCGCAGGCATCCCTGACGAGAAATCGAGGTTGGGTCAAGCAGCGGCGGCGTCCAGCGTGACGTGCTGGTCGAGCGCTTCGAGCTGGGCGATCAGGCGCTTGATCTGGCGGTCGGGGTTGCGGCGAAAGAGTCGCCGCCGGGGTCGCGGTACAGCTCGCCGATGCTCAGCATGTGCCAGATCGCGGTCAGCATCGAGTGCTTGATGGCGCCGAGCGTCGTGCGCGTAGGCGGCGAACAGTGGCGGATGAGGTCGGAGCGATACCAGGGCTGCCGCGGACCAGGCGTTCGTCTGCCCAGCGAGCAGCGGCGTCCTGATCGTCATCCTGACCGCACCCGCTCCCGCCGGGATCGCGATCGGCGCCGTCATGTGGCTGCTCGGAGGCCGGATGGGCACCGCAACGGTGAAGATGGCGTTCGGGCAGCGCGTCTACCGCTCCCCCGTCGACGACGAGACACGCGCGCGCTGGCTGGACCGTGAGGACCGCCTGATGATCGCCGCTTACCTGACCGTGCTGCTGATCGCGCTTCTCAAACTGACGGGATCCGCGATCGCTGATCGCCGCCTGTAGGCAGTAGATCGCCGGCAGCGTCGCCGCCCTCCTCACTTCACCGAGCCGGCGAGCAGCCCCTGCACGAAGTAGCGCTGGAAGGCCAGGAAGACGATCAGCGGGATCGCGAGCGACACGAAGGAGGCCGGTGCGATCAGCTCGATATTCGTGCCGAACTGTCGCAGCTGGGAGAAGATCGCGACCGTGATCGGCTGCGTGTCGCGGCCGAACGTGAGCGCGACGATGAGGTCGTTCCAGGTCCAGAGGAACTGGAAGATGGCCAGCGAGGCGATCGCCGGGAGGCCGAGCGGCAGCACGAGCTTGAAGAAGATGCGCATCTCCGACGCGCCGTCGATGCGCGCCGACTCGAGGATGTCCTTTGGGATCCCGACGAAGAAGTTGCGCAGCAGGAAGATCGCGAACGGCATGCCGAACGCGACGTGAAACAGCATCAGCCCCAGGGCGGTGTCGAAGAGGCCGGTGGTGTTGTAGAGCGAGAAGATCGGGATCAGCGCGACCTGCAGCGGCACGACCAGCAGCGCGATCACGACGACGAAGAGGATGTCGCGCCCGGGGAACTCCAACCACGCGAACGCGTAGCCGGCCAGCGCTGCGACGATGACGAGGATGACGGTGTTGCCGACGGCGACCTGGACGGTCACCCAGAGCGCGGTCGTGAGCTCGTTGTTGTCGAAGAGCTTGTCGTAGTTCTCGAAGGCCGCCTTGCTCGGCTCGCTGACGAGGTTCCACCAGCCCTCGCTGCCGATGATGTCGGCCGGCATCAGCGAGGTCAGCAGGAGGCCGAGCGTCGGGACCATCCAGAGGACCGCGACGAAGATCAGCACGAGGTGCACGGGCAGCTTGCGAGTGGCGTTCGCGATACGAGCGGCCATCGGTCAGACCTCCCTTCGAAAGCGGCGCACGTTCAGCGCCAGCACCGGGATCACCAGCAGGAACAGGAAGACCGCGATCGCCGAGCCCAGGCCGAAGTCGTTCACGCCGCCGAACGAGGTCCGCCACATCGCGAGCGCGATGACGTTCGCGTCGTCCTGCGAGGAGCCGGGGGCGACCGACAGCACGATGTCGAACACCTTCAGGACGTTGATGAGCATCGTGATGAAGACGACGGACAGGACCGGCGCGAGCAGCGGCACGGTCACGCGCCGAAAGACCTGCCACTCCGTGGCGCCGTCGGTCCGCGCGGCCTCCAGCACCTCGCGCGAGATCGCCGACAGGCCGGCGGCGATCACGACCATCGCGAAGCCCGCCCACACCCAGATGTAGGCGATCATCACCGCCGGCGTGATCAGCTTCGGGCCGAGCCACGACGTCCCTTCGTAGGGCGCCGCGAAGGTCTTCGCGGCGAGCGCGACGCGGTAGCTCCCCGCGTCGACCGACTCGAAGACGAAGCCGCCGTCGGCAGCGGTGGTCCTCGACGCCAGCGTCCTGCCGGCCGTGTCGCGCAGCTCGACCGTCGCGCCGGGGACGCCGAGCTCGTCGGGCTCGACTCGCCCGGGCTGCCCGCCGCCGGGCCTGAAGTCGCGCCACACCGTTCCGCTGATCGCATCCGAACCGGCCGCCGGCGTCGCGGCCTGCCGCGCCCCGCCCGGGACCTCCTTCGGCGGGATCGCCGTCAGCCCGAGCAGCGCGCTGGCGCCGGGCCGCACGGGCGTCGCCAGGACGAATCCGCGCTCGGCGCTACCTCGCAGTGCCGGCGTCGACGGGTTGGCAGCCGCGAGCACGCCGTCGTCCTTGAAGGCATCGCGCACGACGCCGATCGACGCGTTCAGCGCGCCCTTGTCGGGCGTCTTCTCGTACATGATGTGCCAGATCACGCCCGCCGCGAACAGCGAGATCGCCATCGGCATGAAGACCACCGTCTTGAACGCCACAGACCAGCTCACGCGCTCGGTCAGCACCGCGAAGATGAGCCCGATCGCCGTCACCAGCGCGGGCACGACGCCGACCCAGATCGCGTTGTTCTTGATCGCGGTCAGCAGCGTCTCGTTCGTGAAGATCTCGCGGTAGTTGTCGACGAAGACGAAGTCGCTGCCGGAGCGGTCGAAGAAGCTGCGGATCAGCGTCCGGATCGTCGGATAGACGAGCCAGACGCAGAGGAAGATCAGCGCCGGCCCGAGGAACAACGCGGTGACGGCCTGCCGGCGCCAGCGCCCGGTCCCGGACCCTTGCGGGTCCGGCACCGTCGCCCGCGTCGGGGCTGCGCTGACGCCGGCCACCGTCGGCTACTTGAACGCCCTGGCTGCCGCGAACTCGAGCTTGCGCGCGGTTGCGTCGACGTTGCTCGGCTTCTGGAGGAAGTCCTGCAGGATCTTCCACTCGCCCTGTCCGGGCGTCCCGCCGAACGCCGCCGGCGCCAGATCGGACATGTCGAAGCGGAACGTCTCGGCCTTGCCGATCGCGCTCGCCGTCTTGCGGGTGATCTCGTCGGGGTACACCGACTCGTCCACGTTCTTGTTGGCCGAGGAGAAGCCGCCGCGCCGGGCCCAGATCTCCTGCGCCTCGCTGCTCACGAGGTACTCGAACAGCGCCCGCGCCGCAGGCGTGTCCTTGAACATCACAAGCGAGTCCCCGCCGCCGACGACCGCGTTGTCGCCATCGCCGATGCTCGGGAAGGGGAACACGTCGTAGCCGGTCTTCGGCTCGAGCTTGGTCTTGTCGGCGACGACGCCGGGAACGAAGTCGCCCTCGATCACGAGCGCCGCCTTCGGCGAGCTCGTGAAGACGTTCGCGACCGACACCGGGAACTCCGTCTGCAGGGCGCCGGAGGTCCCGCCGGCGATGTTCCCCCTGTCGCCGAGGATCTTCGCCATCGTCCGCAGAGCGTCCTTCACGGACTGGTCGGTCCACTTGATCTCATGCTTGGCGAGCTGGTCGTACTTCTCCGGCCCCGCCTGGCGCAGGTAGATGTTCTCGAAGAGGTCGGTCAGCGTCCAGCCGTCGGCTCCGGCGATCGAGTACGCCGGCAGGCCGGAGGCCTTCAGCGTCTTTGCGGCCTCGAGCAGCTCCTCGAAGGTGCCCGGGGGCTCCACGCCCGCGTCCTCGAAGGCCTTCACGTTGAACCAGACCGTCGACTTGTTCGCCGCCTTGAAGACGACGCTGTAGAGCTTGCCGTTGATCGTGCCCTGCTTGACGAAGTCCTCCGAGTAGTTCTCGGCAACGGCGTCCCGCGCGAAGTCCACAGGCTTCGCTGCTCCCTTCTTGGCGAACTCCTCGATCAGGCCGGGCTGGGCGATCGTGGCGAAATCGGGCGGACGGCCGCCCTCCACGGCGGTTCCGACGACCGTCGGGAGGTTGTCGCCGGCGGACCTGTACTTCACGCGGACGTTGGGATGCGTCTTCTTGAAGCCGTCGAGCACGGCCTGGAAGCTCTTCTGCTCGGCGCCCGTCCAGACACCGACGACCTCGACGTCGCCCGAGACGTTGGACGTCTCGGCGCCGGCGCCTGCGGCCGGCTGGTCCTGCTCGTCGTCGTCGCCGCAGCCGGTGGCGAAGGCGAGCGCGAGCGCGAGCAGCAGCGCGGGAGCGCGACTGGGGATGCGACGGTTCATGAGCGGTTCAACTCCTTGCTGTTGGCGGCATCGGCGTCGTAGATGCCGAGCCCGGTTTGCGGATCGAAGAAGTGCATCGACCGTGTGTCGACGACGGCCCGCGCGGTCGCTCCGGTCGCGACGCGAGAGCGCGCGTTGAACCGTCCGACGACGATCGCCTTCTGCTCGGCGGCGCCCGGCGCCTCGCCGCCGGCGTCCTGCGCGAGCTCGCGGACCTCGTCCGTCACGGCCTGCTTGGCGTCGATCGCGAGGTGCACCATGACCTCCGAGCCCAGCGACTCGCGCAGCAGCACCTCGCCGCGCAGCCGAGATCGCGCGCCATCCCCGGCAATGGCGGCGTCTTCGATGCTCTCCGGGCGGATGCCGACGATCAGCGGCCTGCCGACGAAGCTCGGCAGTGCGCGGCGCGAGCGCACGAGCTCGCGATCCAGCGCCAGGCGCTGCCCGCCGGCGACCGCGACGAGCCCGTCGCCATCGCGCTCGAGCGTTCCTTCGAGCAGGTTCATCGCGGGGCTGCCGATGAAGCCGGCCACGAAGAGGTTGTCGGGGTGGTCGTAGAGCACCTGCGGCGCGTCGACCTGTTGCAGCTCGCCCCTGCGCATGACGGCGACGCGGTGGCCCATCGTCATCGCTTCGACCTGGTCGTGGGTGACGTAGAGCGTCGTCGTGGCGAGCGACTGCTGCAGCTTTGCGATCTCCGCGCGCATCTGGACGCGTAGCTTCGCGTCGAGGTTCGACAGCGGCTCGTCCATCAGGAACGCCGCGGGCTGGCGGACGATCGCGCGCCCCATCGCCACGCGCTGGCGCTGACCGCCCGAGAGCGCGCGCGGCTTGCGCTCGAGGAAGGCCTCGAGGTCGAGGATCTTCGCGGCGCCCCGCACGCGCTCGTCGATCTGCGCCTTGGGGATCTTCTTCAGCTTCAGCCCGAAGGCGATGTTGTCGTAGACGGAGAGGTGCGGATAGAGCGCGTAGCTCTGGAAGACCATCGCGATGTCGCGGTCGCGTGACGGGACGTCGTTGACCGTGCGCTCCCCGATCGTCACGCGGCCCGCAGTGATCGTCTCCAGGCCGGCGACCATCCGCAGCGCCGTCGTCTTCCCACAGCCCGACGGCCCGACGAGGACCATGAACTCGCCGTCGGCTATGTCGAGGTCAAGGCCGTTGACGGCGGTGGTCCCGTCGGCGTAGGTCTTCACCACCCCATCCAGGCGTACGGCGGCCACGTCACTCCTCCCTGACCCTCAAAGCGAGCAGGCTAGTGCGACTGAACGCGTCCGTCCACCCGCAACGTGCGAGGATCGCTGGGATGGCGGACTTGAGGTTTGTGCAGACGCGAGCGACAGCCGCGCGCTTCACGTTCAACAAGCGCGACGGCAGGATCGTTCTCGCCGAGCGCTCCGACGGTGTCGAGGTTCGCTACGTCGAGGCGGATGCATGGACGCAGCTTGCAGCGGGTGAAACGGTGCCGGCTCCGCTTGCGTACGAGGGGCTGATGTCGGTGGTCGCGGCGCAGTCGGGCTTCTATCGCGCGCTCATCCACCACGTCGACGGCTCGGGCCGGTTGCTGGACGAGCTGTCCGTCGAGCTGCACGTCCTGCACGTGCGCGTCGACGTCGACGCCGACAGAGACGGCGTGATCGGCGACAACGAGGAGGGCAAGCGCAACTGGGTCTGGGGCGAGCAGCAGCGCGGAGCGATCGCGCTGGTCAACAACGATCGCGACAGCGCGTCGCTGACGCTGCGCCAGGCCGAGGACTCCGAGCTCACCGAGGTGCTGGTGCGGCCGACCCGCACGCCGCTTCCGCCCGAATGCGAGCTCGTGCTCGTGCTGACGCGCGACGAGGCGGTTCGCGTCTCGATCTATCGCGCGGTCAATCGAGGTCTCGAGCTTCTGCTGGGCCGCGACCCGACCGACGACGACGCCGAGCCGCGGACGGTCTCGCCGCCGCTGGGCGCCGAGGGCGCGCGCTGCTTCCTCGAGGCGCACGAGTACCCGGGGCCCTTCTTCGAGGGTCTGCTGACGCTCGAGCTGCAGCTGCGCGAACAGGGCCGCGCGGTCGGCAACGATCGAGCGGTCGTGCGTGTCGCGCCCTGGATCATGACTCCCAACACGCTGCCGGTCGAGGAGGTCTACGCCTGCGACACGCGCGCGACACAGGTCCCCAACACGGAGTTCCTGCGCGAGCTCAAGGACGTCTGCCGGTCGCTCGACGTCCCGCTGCGGGTCGTGCCCGTCGACGAGCACCAGGGCGACCGCTGGATCCAGGACGAGGTCGAGTTCGGCTTCAGCGAGAGCCCGACGCACATGCTGCCCGTCGTCTGCGACAGCCCGCGCGACAGGGAGCTCGACCACTGGTCGCGCCTTCAGGTCGGGCCGGATCTCGGTCACTTCCAGCTCGCCGGCAGCACGCCGAACTCGCTGGACTCCTTTGGGAACCTCGAGGTGAGCCCGCCGGTGACCGTGCGCGGACGGCGCTACCCGTTCGGCCGCATCGTCTTCGGTGGCCGTGAGTACGGCGACTACCGCGAGGCGTCGCGGCAGATGATGCCCGAGCTGCGTCGCTTCCTGCACGCACAGCGCGTCCAGGCGCCGATCGAGCTCTACACCGACTGGCTGACCGTCGGCCACGTGGACGAGATCGTCAGCTTCGTGCCGGCACGCAACGAGAAGGGCTTTCAGGTGCTGCTGGCGTCGCCGCGCAAGGCTCGGGCGGTGCTCGCCAGGCTCGTCGAGGAGGGGCACGGCGATGCCGTGATGTTCGAGGGCCTTCGCCGCGGTGACCCCGAGACGGGGCGCCCCGCCGCGGTCCGCGTCCAGCAGCTCACCTCGAACCTGCTGTTCTGGGAGGCGAACGAGACCTTTCAGACGAGCATGGACCTCAACCGCGAGATGCTGTTGATGGAGCTCGACGTCGGCGAGGCGGACGTCGTCGAGCTTCCGGTGCTGTTCTGGCCGCCGACGGCGTCTGACCCGCGCACGGCCGCGTTCTTCCCGGACATGGTCAATCAGCTCGTGATCGGCGACGTCAGCGTCGTGCCGCGCCCGTACGGCCCGCGGATCGACGGCGTCGACGCGTTCGAGCGCGCGTTTCGCGACGCCCTGCCCGAGCGGGACGTGCGCTTCGTCGACGACTGGTACGCCTACCACGAACAGCTCGGCGAGGTGCACTGCGGGACGAACGCTCGTCGCCGCCCCTGGCCGGACCTGCATTGGTGGGAGCACCGCCCGGACGGCGCGTTCGACATCTGATATCGGGCACCTGCGCGCGCGTTTCATTCCCGCCCCTCCCGCCCTGATGCGTCGAGCGGCCCGCTGAGGTAGCGCTGCAGGTTCGGTGCGAGCGCGGCGGCGACGGTCTCCGGGGGCAGCGACGCGAGCGGCTCGATGCCGACGATGTAGCGCGCCATGACGAGGCCGACGATCTGCGAGCCGACCAGGCTGGTGCGCAGGTCGCCGTCGTCGACTCCGAGCGCGTCGACGATGCGGGCGAAGACCTCGCGCGTGATCAGCGCGCGGACCATGCGCGCCGCCTCGGGCTCCGAGGCGGCGGCGCGGACGAGTCCGGTGATGCGGCGACGGGCCTCGGGGTCCTCGAGCGTGGCGAGCAGGAAGTCGGCGAGGCGCCGGCCGATCTGCTCGCGGTCGCCGGCGAAGATGACCGGCACGACCTGCTCGGGGTCGAAGGGCAGCTCGACGACGTCGACGAGGAGCCGGTGCTTCGTGCCGAAGAAGTGGGCGACGAGCGCCGGGTCGACGCCGGCTTCGCGAGCGATCGAGCGCACCGACGTGCGGTCGTAGCCCTGCTCGGCGAACTGGCGCCCGGCAGCGGCGCGGATCGCCGCACGCGTGAGCCCCACGCCGATCACGCGACGACGTCGCCGCGATCGTGCAGGATCTCGACGTCCGCCGCGGCGGCAAGTCCGTCCTGCGCGGCATCTCCATAAGCATTCCTCGTGGCGCCGTCACCGCCCTGCTCGGCCCCAGTGGATCGGGCAAGACGACATTGATCCGCGCCGTCGTCGGCGTACAGATCGTGCACGGCGGCGACGTGACCGTTCTCGGCCGCCCCGCCGGCTCGCGCGATCTGCGCCGCCGCGTCGCCTATGTCACCCAGGCCCCGTCGGTCTACGGCGACCTGACCGTGCGCGAGAACCTCGCCTACTTCGCACGCGTCATGTCCGCGCCGCGGCGACGCATCGAGGAGGTCGTCGAGACGGTCGACCTGCGCGACGAGCTCGACCGCATCGCCGGAACGCTGTCGGGCGGCGAGCGCTCACGCGCATCGCTCGCCGTCGCTCTGCTCGGCGAGCCGGAGCTGCTGGTCCTCGACGAGCCGACCGTCGGGCTGGATCCCGTCCTGCGCCAGAGCCTGTGGGAGACGTTCCACGCGCTGGCCGCCCGCGGCGTGACGCTGCTCGTCTCCACGCACGTGATGGACGAAGCGAGCCGCTGCGACGAGCTGGTGCTGATGCGCGACGGACGGATCGTCGCCACCGGGCCGCCCGAGCAGCTGCTGCGCGAGACCGGCAGCGACGACCTCGAGCAGGCGTTCATCGAGCTGGCACAGCGCCAATGAGCGCCCGCGTCACGCTCGCCACCGCCTGGCGGGTCGGCGCCCAGCTGCGTCGCGACCCTCGCACGCTGGCGCTCATCTTCGTCGTTCCTCCCGCACTCGTGGCGCTGCTGAAGTACGTCTTCGGCAGCGGGGCCGGTCTGGGCGGTGATCGCACTCGCGATCTCCAACGCGATCGTCGGGATGGCCCTCGGCCTCTTCCTCAGCGCGTTCGCCCGCAGCGAGTTTCAAGCGGTGCAGTTCATGCCCGCATTCATCCTGCCCCAGCTGCTGCTCGCGGGGCTGTTCGTCCCGCGCGAGCGCATGCCGCAGCTGCTGCAGGCGGCCTCCGACGCGCTGCCGTTCACCTACGCCTACGAGGCGCTGGCCAAGGTCGCCGCCGACGACGTCGACGGTCGCTTCTGGGTCGACGTCGCGGTGATCTGCGGCTGCATCGTGCTCGCGCTCGCGCTCGGCGCGGCGACCCTGCGCAGACGCACGGCGTGACCGGCGCGCGCGGGCGGCGCCACGCAACCGTCTGGTTCGCCCGCAGCCAGCGTGCCGAGCGGGAGAGCGCCCCTTCCGCGTGGTAGGAGCGCTCTGCGAACGCGATCGCACAGCGCTTCTCGTCGCGCTGAGCGAAACGCGCGTGTTCTTGCCGCAGTCGGCCAATGCGGAGCGTCCGCAGTCTCGCGCTCGACGACCCGTGTCGCGCTCCGCCCCGCTAGCCTGGCTGCAGCCCTGACGTCAGAGGAGAGCCAGCGTGCAGTTCACCGGGATCGTGAAGTCCTACGACGCCGACGAGGGCGTCGGCTACATCGTGCGAGAGCCCGACCGCCACGAGATCCTGGTGCGATCCAGCGGTCTCGCGCTTGGCGTCGACGCGCTGTACGAGGGCGACCGCGTGGCGTTCGACATCGACATGGGGACCAACGCGCAGGCGCGTAACGTGATGCGCACCTGAGCGGTCAGCTCTGGACCGCTCGGTGGCAGAAGCGAGCTCGTCGAGCACGCGCCAGCTGCTCCGATTCGCGCGAAGCGAGGAGCGGGAGTGCTTTATTCCCGTGTGACGGGCGCTCCACGGCGTCACACGCCGAGTGCTCCTCCTCCTGCGGCGGGCAGTGGTTGACGTCCTGCGCCTCGCCGACGGCTGCACCTGTCAGTCGCTAGTTACGTCCCGCAGAACGTGCGGTACGCGCCGCAGCTCGGCGGGGCCGGTGCAGAATAGGACTCCAGGCCGGGTCGTTCGTCGAATGGCTGGGCGAGCACGTCGAGTAGTCGTCGGAACGGTTCTAAGTCGCCGTCACTCGCCGCGGCCAGCGCTTCCTCCACCTGCTGGTTGCGAGGAATGTAGACGGGATTGGCTCGGTCCATCGCTTCCGCGACCGCCTGCGGGTCGGACGCTTGGGACGACACCTGTGCGCGCCAGCGGACTGACCACGCGTCGAACCCAGAGGGCGCGGCGAACAGCGATCGCGCAGGTGCTGCATCTCCGAGCACTGCCGAAGACAGCGCCCGGAAGCACGAGGTGAAGTCGACGCTCTGTGCATGCAACAGCACCAGCAGGTCGTCGATCAGCGCACCGTCTGGTTGGCCATCTGCGATGCCCAACTTGGCCCGCATCCCGTGCTCCCAGTACTCGTTATAACGTTCGGGGAACGACTGCAGCACGTCGGTGGCCGCCGCAATCGCCGTATCGCTTTCGACGTCGAACAGGGGCAGCAGCGTCTCGGCGAGCCGCGCGAGGTTCCATTGCGCGATCGGCGGCTGGTTTCCGTATGCGTAGCGGCCACCGCGATCGATCGAACTGAACACCGTGGCGGGGTCGAAGGCATCCATGAACGCGCAGGGGCCGTAGTCGATGGTCTCGCCGGAGATCGTCATGTTGTCGGTGTTCATGACGCCGTGGATGAACCCGACGAGCATCCAGCGAGCGACCAGCGACGCCTGGGCGTCGACGACGGCCTCGAAGAACGCGAGGTACGGGTTCTCCGCCTCGAGCGCGTCGGGGTGGTGACGTGCGATTGCGTGGTCTGCAAGGCGCCGCACGAGCGTCGGGTCATCGTGCGCGGCGGCGTACTGAAACGTGCCGACACGGATATGGCTGGCCGCGACGCGGGTCAGCACAGCGCCGGGCAGCATCGTGTCCCGCGCGACGTCGCCGCCGGTCGCCACGACAGCGAGCGACCGGGTGGTGGGCATGCCCAGCGCGTGCATCGCCTCCCCGATCACATACTCGCGCAGCATCGGACCGACGGCTGCCTTCCCGTCACCAGCTCGTGCGAACGGCGTGCGACCCGAGCCCTTCAGGTGCAGGTCGCGACGGCGTCCGTGGACGTCGAGCACCTCGCCGAGCAGCAGAGCTCGGCCGTCGCCAAGGCGGGGCGAGAACCCACCGAATTGATGGCCCGCGTAGGCCTGCGCGACCGGCGACGCCCCCTCGGGCGTCGTATTGCCGACGAGAACGGCGAGACCTTCAGGTGCGCGTAGCGCATCGGCATCGACACCCAGCTCGGCGGCCAACTCCTCGTTGAGCGCCAACAGCCGGGGAGCCGGCGCCGGTGTCGCTCGCCATGGCTCGTACAGGCCCTCCAGGTCACGAACATACGAGTTGTCAAACGCGAACAGCGGCGGGACGGCAACCCTCATGGACTCGAGGCTAGCGAGCCGCACCGCCCCGCCCGGGTTTGCCAAAGGGTCTGGTCGTGCAGCTCTCCGCCGCGTTCGGCGAGAGTGCCGCTCTCGCCCGACGCGACAGCAGTTCGTGGTGCGACCGGTGCAGGAGGAACGGTGGGAAGCGCCGTGTCCTCAGCTTCCCCAGCGGGTAGCGCAGGTCGTGATGACCAGCACCGACGATACGAAGGACTGCCCACGCTGTAGCGGCCGTGGAAAGTACGCTGATCGGCAACGTGGGCCGCTGGTGCAGATCACGTGCCAGCGCTGTGAGGGATCCGGCCGAGTTCCCGCCGACTCAGCTCACGAGCCGCCGGCCAAGGAGCCCACCCAGATCCCGTTCGGATCTGAACCCAGCTGACGACGTGCTCGTGTGCGGCGTTCGATCGCGACGCGCTGCCCGTCTTTGCCGGGGACGCGCTGCACGGGCAGCGTGTGCTCCACATTCCGAACGCCGAGGCTACGCGGACAGATCGTCAGGCAACGCGGCAAGCGGCCGCTCCCATCGCGCGAGCTCGATCGCGTTCGGCGCGTCCTCACGCCCGGCGGCCCACGCCTCGACGAGCCGTCGTCGATCTCGGCGAGCACACCTCGGGTCGGGAGAGCACCGCGTGTCATCGCACCGTGGATGTCGAAGCGGTGGGAGCCCGCCGGCAAGAACCGCCGCTGCGACCACGCCTGCTCGCCCACAGGTAAGTGACCGTCGACCAGTCGCCAGCCGTCCGGCCGCTTATCGAGCGGAAAATCAGCTGCGTGGCCATGAACTGCTCCAGCCCTCAGGGAGGCTGAACGGCTCGAACTCAGGCGAGTGCCGGAATACACGCCCGCAGAAACCTGGGACACCTGCCGAGGCACGTTCGACGCGCCAGGCTGGACCGGGCTAAGGCCCGACGTGCACGTAGGCTGCCCAGCGGGTCGCCAGAAGCGGATAACGGTCTCTGAGGTCCCCCATGACCGTCACCGCCCTCACGGTCGAGGGTCACCTCACCAACGCGTACATGAAGCTCGACATCAGCTCACGCGAACAGCCCCCCGTAGCACTCGCAGACACCACCGACTGAGCGGGACCTGGTCTCGGCGCAAGTGCTCCTTGTCGCGGACGGCAGCGCTGTCGTCTTGCGCCGTCAGCCGACGAAAGACGCAGCGCCGCCGGCCGGGCTGGGTGGATGCGCTCTGGTGCTCAGCGGCTGGCGCGCCGACTGCGCCACGCGTCGAAGAGCCGCTTGAGCGCCATGAGCTTGAAGATGCGCGAGAGCATGGCGGGGCCATACCCAGCCGCGCCGCGCTGTAGCCGCGCGCCTTCCGATGCTCAGCGGCGGGCGTCGCACTGCCCGGCAGCGCGCGGGGCGAACTTTCCGAAGACCCGCGCGAGCGTGGCGATCTCGTCTTCGTCGAGCTGGTCGAAGAACGTCGCCTGGACGGAGGCGAAGTGCGTCGACTGCGCCTCTATGACGAGCTTGAGGCCCGCGTCGTCGAGCTTGGCATGCACCGCGCGCGCGTCGCGCGGGCAGCTGACGCGGGCGACGAGCTTGCGCGCCTCGAGCGTGTCGATGATCCGCGAAACGCGGCTCAGGCTCAGGCCTGACGCGGCCGCGAGCGCCGACAGATGAAGCTGACGGTCGTCGGCGGCGGCGAGGCGCGCGAGCAGCTCGAGCGCGCTGAGGCTGAGGCCGTGCTGCGCCGTGAGCTCGGCGTCGAGCGCGCGCGTGAGCTGCTTGTGGGTCTCGAGCAACCCGATCCACGCGTCGGCGTGCGTCTGCGTCCAGTGCGCGAGCCCGTCGGTGTCGGTCTCATAGGCGGGCGAGCATCTGCGAGCGGAATCTGTCGTCTTGTCGAGCATTGCGTTACGCGTCCCAGGATAGCGGGAATGTTGCCCCCGCAAGTATCTGGTATCATTGCGCTAGCAAGCAATCGGACACTCCCCCTTCAGGAAGGCGCCATATGAGCACCGCAACCATCGCACCGACAGGCACCTGGACCGTCGACGCGTCGCACTCGAAGGTCGGTTTTGCCGTCAAGCACCTCGGCATCGCCACCGTTCGCGGCGAGTTCAAGGAGTTCGAGGGCAGCTTCGAGATCGGCGAGAACCTCTCTTCGAGCCGCGCGTACGGCACCGTCAAGACCGCGTCGATCGACACGAACGAGCCGGCTCGCGACGAGCACCTGCGCTCGGCGGACTTCTTCGACGCCGCGACATACGGCGACATCGTTTTCCAGTCCACGGCGATCGAGCAGATCGACGACGAGACGCTGCGGGTCACCGGCGACCTGACGATCAACGGGGTGACCAGGTCAGAGGCCTTCGAGGCCGAGATCCAGGGCACCGAGACCGACCCGTGGGGCAACGAGCGCGTCGGCTTCGAGGTCACCGGCCAGGTCTCGCGCGGCGACTACGGGATGAAGTTCAACCAGGTCCTCGGCAGCGGCAACTCGCTCGTCGGCGACAAGGTGAAGATCGTCCTCGACATCTCCGCCGTCAAGGCCTCGTAATCGAACGTCCGCTCGTTCCTGCCCTGCCGATCGAGCCGGCGGCGGCGCCTCCCGCCGCCCGCTCAGCGGGCACGCCAGACTGCCTGCAGTGACCTCACCGCTCGTCATCCAGTGCGCGGTCACCGGCTCGATCGATCCGGACTCCGAGCGGCGGCCGAACCTTCCCGCGACGCCCGCGGCGATCGTCGCCGAGGCGCTCGCCGCCTGGCGCGCCGGCGCCGCGGTGATACACCTGCACGCGCGCGAGGCCGACGGCACGCCGACGCAGGACCGCGAGGCCTATCGCGGCCTCGTCGACGCCCTGCGCGACGCCGGCTGCGAGGCGATCGTGAACCTCTCCTGCGGAAGCGCCGGCGGCCGCGCGCTGCGCGACGAGCGCCTCGGCCCGCTCGAGCTCGGGCCCGAGATGGCGAGCTTCGACTGCGGCTCGATCAACTTCCGCGAGCAGCTCTTCGAGGGGGACCTGCCGTTTCTGCGGCGGATGGCGCAGAAGTTCCGCGAGTTCGGCGTGCGGCCCGAGGTCGAGTGCTTCGATACCGGCCACGTCGGGCTGGCGCTGCAGCTGCGCGACGAGGGGCTGCTCGACGACGCGCTCGTCATGCAGTTCGTGCTCGGCGTTCCGGGCAGCGGCGTGCCCGCGACCGTCGCGATGGTCGAGCACCTGCGCTCGATGATCGCGCCCGACTGGCCGTGGTCGGTGTGCGCGATCGGCCACGCGCAGCTGCCGCTGAACGCCTACTGCATCCTCGCCGGCGGGCACGTCCGCACCGGTCTCGAGGACAACCTGTGGCTTCGCCGCGGCGAGCGCGCGACGAATGCGGCGCTCGTGAAGCGGATCGTGCGGATCGCCGCCGAGCTCGAGCGGCCGGTCGCGACTCCCGACGAGGCGCGCGCGATCCTCGGGGTGTAGGACCCGCGCGGCGCATGGCCTGGACCGCCACCAACAGCGAGGGCTATGCGGCGCCCGCCGCCCTGGCGACCGACGTCGTCGTCCTGACCGTGCGCGACGCGGGTCTGCTCGCGCTGACCGTCGGCCGCGACGGCGGCGCGGAGCGCGCGCTGCCGGGCGGCTTCGTCGGCGCGGGGGAGCGCCCGCTCGACACGGCGCTGCGCAAGCTGCACGAGAAGACCGGCCTACAGGCGCCGTACATCGAGCAGCTCGGCGCGTTTGCCGATCCCGATCGCGACCCGCGCGGCTGGATCCCGTCGATCGCCTACCTCGCGCTCGTGCCGGCGGACACCGAGGTTCCCGACGCGAGCGCGCGCTGGATGCGCGCGCGGCAGCCGGCGCCGCTCGCGTTCGACCACGAGCACGTGCTCGCCGCCGCCGTCGAGCGTCTCGAGGGCAAGCTGTGGTGGTCGAACATCACGGTCGGGATGCTGCCCGGGCCGTTCGCGCTGAGCGACGCGCGCCGCGTCTACGAGGCGATCGCGCAGGCGCGCTACGACCCCGCGACGTTCGGGCGCGACCTCAAGGCGACCGGCCTGATCGAGGCCACCGGCGAGCAGCGCGCGGCCGGACCGGGCCGCCCGGCAGCGATGTACCGCTTCACGTCCAACCGCCCGACGTGGGGCGCCGGACGGCGCAAGCGCATCGCCGCGTAGGCGCGCCGCGACTCGGCGCCGGGAAGCCGGAAGTCGTCGATCTCGCGTGTGGCGCGTACGCGATCGGGCAAGATTCGAAGCCGTGGCGAGCGACATCGAGATCGAGCGCAAGTTCCTCCTCCGCAGCGTGCCGGCGACGATGCGCTACGCGCGGCGCGAGCCGATCCGCCAGGGCTACCTCGCGCTGGACGGCGACACCGAGGTGCGCGTGCGGATCACGCCGAAGGCGGCCGTCCTGACGATCAAGGCCGGCCGCGGCGCCGTGCGCACCGAGGAGGAGCTCACGCTCGACAAGCGCCAGGCCGACGCTCTCTGGGAGCTGACGGAGGGTCGCCGCGTCCAGAAGACGCGCCGGCGCGTGCGCGTCGGCGACGCCGAGGTCGAGGTCGACGAGTACGGCGGCGCGCTCGACGGGCTCGTCGTCGCCGAGGTCGAGTTCGCCGACGAGGCGGCGTCGCGCAGCTTCGAGCCTCCCGCGTGGTTCGTGCGCGAGCTGACCGACGACGCGCGCTACTCCAACCGAAGCCTGGCGAGCGACGGGATGCCGGATGACCGCGACGCCTGACCTGCCGACGAGGTGGCGGGCATGACGACCGCTTCGCGCCTGCGCGCGTTCGGCACGACGATCTTCACCGAGATGTCCGCGCTCGCCGCCCGCAGCGGCGCGATCAACCTCGGCCAGGGCTTTCCGGACACGGACGGGCCGCCGGAGATCGTGACCGCCGTCGAGAGCGCGCTGCGCAACGGCGGCGCCAATCAGTACGCGCCGCTGGCCGGCGTGCGCGACCTGTGCGTGGCGATCGCCGACCACCAGCGCCGCCGCTACGGGCTCGAGGTCGACCCGCAGGACGGCGTGCAGGTGACATTCGGCGCCACGGAGGCGATCGCGGCGGCGATGCTCGGCCTGCTCGAGCCGGACGACGAGGTCGTCGTGCTCGAGCCGTTCTATGACTCCTATCCGGCGACGATCGCGATGGCGGGGGCGACGCGGCGGGTCGTGACGCTGCGCCCGCCCGACTTCGCGCTCGACCTCGACGCGCTCGCCGCGGCGGCACCCGGCGCGCGGATGCTCGTGCTCAACTCACCGCACAACCCGACCGGCCGCGTGCTGACGCGCGCCGAGCTCGAGGGGATCGCGCGCGTCTGCGTCGACAACGAGCTGATCGCGGTCACCGACGAGGTCTACGAGCACCTCGTCTTCGACGGCGAGCACGTCCCGCTGGCAACGCTGCCCGGCATGACCGAGCGCACGCTGACGATCTCGAGCGCCGGCAAGTCGTTCTCGTTCACGGGCTGGAAGATCGGCTGGTGCAGCGGGCCGCCGCAGCTCGTCGGCGCCGTCCGCTCGGCGAAGCAGTTCCTCTCGTTCTCCGGCGGGACGCCGTTCCAGCACGCCGTCGCCGCCGCGCTGGTCGACGCCGAGCGTCACGTCGCGCCGCTGCGCGCAACGCTGCAGGCCGGCCGCGATCAGCTCTGTGCGGGGCTACGCGCAGCGGGCTTCGGCGTCTGCGTGCCGCAGGGCGGCTACTTCGTCAACGCCGACATCGCGCCGCTGGGCGCCGCCGACGCGCGCGAGTGGTGCCGGGCGCTGCCCGAGCGCGCGGGCGTCGTGGCGATCCCGACGAGCGCGTTCTACGACGACGCCGAGGCGGGCCGTACGCTCGTGCGCTTCGCGTTCTGCAAGCGCCCGTCGGTCATCGAGGAGGCCGTCGCGCGACTCCTGGCGAGCAGCCGTCGGGTGGCCTAGGCTGCGCCGAATGGCGAAGCTCTCCGACAGCGCGAGCACCGACATCGCCGCCCCGCTCGACGCCGTCTGGTCGATCGTGCAGGACGTCGCAGACTGGCCTGCCTGGCAGGCCGCGCTGGGCTCGCTGGAGATCCTCGAGCAGGACGGCGACGGACGCGTGTCGCTGTGCGCCGTCGAGTTCGACGCGAAGGTGACGAAGATCAAGATGAAGCTCGGCTGCTCGTACGCGGCGCCGACGCGGATCTCCTTTGAGCGCGTCTCCGGCGACCTGTCGTCGCTGTCGGGCTCGTGGCAGCTCGACGACCTCGGCGACGGGCAGACGAAGGCGACCTACCAGCTCGACGTCAACCCGGGCCGAATCCTGAACCTGCTTCTCGACGAGGAGCGCGTCGGCAAGCTGCGCGAGACCCTCGTCGACGTGCGCCCGGGCGAGCTGAAGGCGCGCGCCGAGGCGGCGTAGCTCGTCGCGCCCGGGGGCCGTCGACGACGAGCGCCAGGGCTCCTGCCCGCGCTACGCGGGCACCGGCTCGCGCTCGCGGTCCCACTCCGCGCGGGCGCGGTCGAAGTCGGTCCAGTCCGTGCACACGTCGCCCGGCGGGCCGCCGGCGGGCTGCGGCGGAGCGGGCGGTTGCGGGCGCTTGCGCGGGCCGCCACCGCCGTCGTCGCCGTCGTCCTCGTCGTCGGTCTTCGGCGTGAAACGGGTCGTCAGCGCCCACCACAGGCAGACGCCGACGATGACGATCGACACGCAGCCGGCGATGCCGGACTCAAACCAGCGGCCCATGAACGAGAGGGTGATCGCGACGCTCATGGCCAGGCCGCCGCCGTAGGCCAGGGCCGCACGCGCGGCCCGCACGCGCCGCGACGCGCCGCCGGAGACCGGCCTCAGCACGGCCAGCGAGAGGCGCACAGCGATGACGTACAGCACGGCGTCGAGGATCAGCACCATCATCGCATCGTCGTTCCCCGCAGGGCTCCGCTCGAATCGAGGGGACAGACCTTCCGTCCTGCGCATGACGTTATGGTCGACAGGCGGAGATGGAATTCGGGATCGAGCACGCGGCGTCGTCGGCCGTCTGGCTGCGCCACACGCTGGAGGAGATCCTGTCCCAGGTGCGCGTGCTGCTCGACGTCGACGGCTGCGCGTTTCAGACCGTCGACTGGGAGCGCGGCCAGATCAGCCCGGCGGCGGCATGGTTCGAGACGCCGGAGGTGCGGACCGCGCTGCAGCCCGTGCTCGAACGCCCCTATGACGTCGACCGCGGCGGCGTCACGGAGGCCGCGATCGAGCGCGGCGAGCCGCTGCTGATCGCGGACGTCGAACGCTGGAGCGGAGCCCATGCGCTGCGCGCGCGCCTGCGCGAGCAACTCGACGACGAGGCGGCCGACACGGCGTGGGCGTGGTACCGGACGTCGTCGTTCATCTCATGCCCCGTGCAGACGACGCTCGGCCGCACGCTCGGCGTGCTCGCGCTGTCCGCCGCGCCGCCGCGCGCCCCGCTCGGCGAGGAGCAGCTGCGCGTGACGGAGGTCTTCGCGGGGCTCGCCGCGCTGGCGCTCGAGCGCACCGAGCTGCTCGAGCGCGAGGCGCGCCGCGCGGAGACCGAGGAGCTGCTGCACAACGCGGCCCAGCAGATGACGGCGTCGCTGGACCTCGACGCCGTCTACGCCGCGATCTGCAAGCAGGCCGTGCTGCTGTCAAACGCGCCGACGGCGCTGCTGCTGCGGCTCGACAGCGTGACCCAGACGCTGCGCTGCGTCGCCAGCACACGCGCATCGCAGCGGCTCGTGAGCCGGCGCTATGCGCTCGGCGAGGGGATGATCGGCGCGGTCGCCGCCGGCGGCGAGCCGTACGTCAGCCGCGCCGAGGATCGCCACCGCTTGCTGCCATGGGAGAACGACGAGGGCGTCGGATCGTTCGCCCATGTCCCGCTCGGGCTGGGGTCGCGGCGCTTCGGCGTGCTGACCGTGTGCCATCCGGTCGAGGGTGCCCTCGACGAAGATCGGCTCGCGCTGCTCGAGTCGCTCGCGCGGCCGGCCGCGGCGGCGATCGCGAACGCGCTCGAGTTCCAGCACGAGCGGCGCATCGCAGCCGCGCTGACGCGCGGCTACATCCCCGATGCGCCGCCCGAGCTCGAGGGCTACTCGCTCGGCGTCGTGTACGAGCCGGTCGGGCACGAGGTGTCGGGGGGCGACGTCTTCGGCGTCTGGCGGCTGCCGAGCGGCGCGCTGGCCGTGCTCGTCGGCGATGTCAGCGGCAAGGGCCTGGAGGTCGCCGCCGTCAGCGCGATGGTGCGCTTCTTCATCGAAGCCCGCACGTGGGACTCCGACTGCCCCGCCGAGGTGCTCGCGCAGACGAACGCGATCCTGCGCCGGCGGCTGCCCGGCGGCGTGGCGCTCGTGACCGCGTTTCTCGCGGTGATCGACGACGGCATGCTGCGTTACGCAAACGCCGGTCACGTGCCGCCGCTCGTCGTGACCGGGGCGGACGATGCTGCGCCACCGATCGAGCTGCCCACGACGGGACTGCCCCTCGGCGTGGTCGACGAGGTCTGCTTCGACGCGCACGAGCTGGCCTTCGGCAGCGAGCATCTGTTGTTCGCCGCGACGGACGGGCTGATCGAGGCGCGGCGGGCGGCAGAGCTCTTCGGCCAGGAGCGCGTGGCGGCGATCGTGGCCGCGAACGCGGTGGCGCTGAGCACGCAGGAGCTCGTCGAGCGCGCCTACCGCGACGCGCAGGCGTTCGCGGACGAGCTGACCGACGACGTCGCGATCATCGCGCTGCGCCGGACGTGATCGAGCTGCGCGACGAACCCTCCGGCGGTCCGTCCGCACGGGAGCTGTTCGAGCAGTACATGGCGCTCGTCCGCGCGCGATCGGGGATCGAGGACTTTTCCCCCGTCGAGCGGATCTTCGCGACCGAGGACGCCTTCGCCGCCGATGACGCGGCCTGGATCGTGGCGTATCTGCACGACTCGCCCGTCGGTTGCGGGGGACTGCGCACGCTGTCTCCCGGTGTCGGCGAGATCAAGCGGATGTTCGTCGCGGCGCCGGCGCGCGGTCGGGGTCTGGGCCGGCGGCTGCTGCGCACACTCGAGGCACGCGCCGTGGCGGCGGGACACGAGCGAGTGCGGCTGCTGACGACGCCGATGCTCGTCGAGGCGTGCGCGTTGTACGAGGCAGAGGGCTACGCGGAGATCGAGCGCGTCGAGCAGGGCGATGGACCGCTCGAGATCTGGCTGGAGAAGCGACTGGCGTAGCGACGCGTCAGGCCGCATCCGCCGCCGGCGGAAACTGCTCGAGCACCCACTGCTCGCCGAGCAGCGGGCGGCGGTAGGAGCGCCCGCCGACGCGCACGTAGTCGCCGGTGCGCGGGTTGAGCGGCAGGTCGCGCTCGATCGGATACCAGGCATTGTGCTGCTCGATCAGCACGTTGAGCTCGTCGAAGGAGCAGCTGCGCGCGCAGGCGCGCCAGCGCGCCGCGAACAGCTCTGGATCCCCCGCGCACTCGCTCTGCAGCACGCGGTAGGCGCGCGCCAGGCTGCGGCGCTCGCGAGCGATCCCGGCGTCGATCTCGCCGACGCGCTCCATCCAGCGCGGGCGCACCCCGGCCTTGAGGTACGCCTCGATCGACCGCTGGGTCTGCGCCGCGCGGCTCGAGAGCGGCTTGCCCTTGCCCGACTGCTCATCGAGATCCTGCCCGACGATCCGCTCGACCGGCGAGCGTCGTTCGTCGTCGTACTGACGCATCGCTCAAGGCTAGAGAATCCGGCCGGCGCGGTGGGGGGTGCGGCGCGCGAGCGCCACGAGCACGGCCGCTACTCGTAGACGACGAGGTCCGGCGGCGGGCGCAGCTCCAGCACCGCCCCCGGCGACATGAGGTTCGTGTCCTCCTCGTAGAAGAGCTTGAAGCCGTCGTGGAAGCGGGTCAGCTCAGACGTGAACTGCTTGTACTTGGAGATCTTGTTGGGACGGTCGCCGAAGCCGTCGACGTTCATCGTCACGGCGACGCCGGGACGCTTCACGACGCGCTCCTTGTTCTCGATCATGTCGCTCGTGAACTGGTGCACGACGAACAGCTTCTCCGGCAGGCGGTGGTCGACGACGATCTGCGCGATGTACTCCGTCACGGCGTTGACCACGTCGGCGGAGACCGAGCCGATGACCTTGCCCGGCACCGCGTCCGGCCCGACGTGCCACTCGGGGTCAAGCGCGATCCCGACGTCCGGCTCGCGCAGCCAGCGCTTCAGCCGCTTGACCTCGCTGAGAAAGTCGCCGCGCCCGGGCTGGATGTCGAGCAGCAGTAGCGCCTTGGCCTTGCGCGCGGCGCGCAGGTAGCGGGCGATGACCGCGTGATCCTGGCGCATCCGGTACAGGCCGTCGTCGCCCGGCGCGGCGGCTGCGATCGTCGAGATCAGCTCGAACGCCGGCAGCACCGGGCGCGTCTTCTTCGCGTAGCCGCGCGCGACGCGCTCCAGGCGCCGTCCCGCCGCTGCCGGTGACCCGATCCCGAGCGCGCCCAGCTTGTCGTCCTGAGGCGCGCCGTAGAAGGCCACGACGCGGAAGTCCGGGAAGATCCGCCGCCCGCCGCGCGGAAGCTCCGCGACAGGCTTCGCGGCGGCGGCCTCGGCGGGCGCTTCGGCGGCCGTCTGCGCCGCCTCGCCGCCACACGAGCGGATCGACAGGAGCGCGAGGACGAGCACGCCGGCGAGCGCCGCGAGCGCCGTTGCGCGGCGCCGGCGGTAGACGGAGGCCGGCTCGGTCATCGCACCATCCTGACCCGTTCGACGAAAAAAGGCGAACCGGCTCAGGAACCGGTCCAGCCCTGCCGAAGAGGGCGACGTGCAACATCGCTACGAGCGCATCTCGATCGACACGCCGCGCCATCGCATCGTCGGTGTCGCGACGCTGGCGAGCGACGGCTATCGCAGCCGCCTCTCGGATCTCCTCAATGCCCCCGAGCGCGACTTCATCGCGCTGACGGACGCCACGGTGACGGCGCTCGACGGCGACCACGAGGTCGCGCGCCACGACTTCATCGCCGTGCACCGCCAGCACGTCGTCTTCGCCGTGTCGGTGGGCGAAGTCGCCGAGCCCCGCGCGGACGGCGTCGTGGCCTGAGCCGCAGCGGGCGTCGCGACGCTCTTCAGCGCACCCGCACCTCGCCGCCGAGCCGGAACGGCGCGACGAGCTCGATTCGATCGCCGCTCCAGAACGCGCCGGGATCATAGAAGCTCGCGGGGCGCTCCTCCGGCAGCAGGCCCATCTGCTGGTAGGTGGTGGCGACGAGCTCGGCGCAGTAGATCGTCTCCAGTGCCGCGGTCGGACGGCGGCGCAGGCGGCCCGTGATCCAGCGGCGCGCGAGCCGCGGCATCGTCGGAAACGGATGCCCGTCGAAGCGCTCGATGATCTGCATCAGGCGGTCTTCGTGGTGGCGCTCGAGCGTCCCGCCGGTCAGCTGGCGAACCCACGCGCGCTGGCCGTACTTCTCGTTCCATGTCCTGACGGCCTCGCCGAGCAGGTGCAGCTGCACTCCGCGCTGACGCTCGCCGGTCCAGACGTCCTGCAGCGAGCGCCCGAGCTCGGCGTGCCACAGCAGCGGCGGCAGGTCGTCGAGCGCGACGACCATGCCGACGTGGTTGACCGGGCTGTTCGTCAGCGTCTGGATCGCGCGGTCGGCGAGCGTGCGGCCGCGAAAGAGCCAGACGTCGCCGGTCGCCGCGACCGCGACGGCATCGTCACGCGTCAGGAAGGACTGCGCCATCGTCGTAACCTGTGCCGGCGGTGGGAATGCGCTGGAAGCTCGTCGGCCTGGCCGGCGCCGCGGGCGTCGCGGCGACGGGCGTCGCGGTCGCGCGCAAGCGTCGCGCGCAGGCGGACCTCACGCCCGATGAGCTGCGCGAGCGGCTGCGCCGGCGCCTGGCCGAGGTGCACTCGGTGGACGATGCAGCCGGTCCGCACGGCGGCGGCGAACGTCCGTCAGGGTGACGATGTCCCCGCGGGGAAGGCAGTTCGGGCAGATCGTGCCGTAGGGCGCGGGCAGCGGCCGCGGGAACGTGGCGCGACAGGCGCGGCAGTACGCGTCAGGCATCGGACTCGGGATCGCTGCGGTCGAACGGGAGCAGCGTGTCGACGCGGCAGATCTCGAAGGCGCGAAAAACGCCGTCGGTCGGCCGTCGGAGCACGAGGCGATGCGCCGAGACCTGCGCGCGGCTGCTGGCTTCGATGAGCATCCGCAGACCACTCGAGTCGACGAACGTCAGGCCGCGCAGGTCGATGACGATCGCGTTCGCGGCGGGCGCTGCCGCCTCGATGCGCTTGAGCTCCCTCTCGACGTCGGCCGCGCTCGCGATGTCGAGCTCACCGTCGACGGCGAGCACGTGCGTGCGCGCGTCCTCGTCGCGCTGCGAGCGCAGCGTGAGCGCTCCCAGGCCGAGGGCCTGGTCGGCTGTCAGTGGCGGGGGCAGCGTCTCGGTACTGGCTATTGGCATGGGACCTCGCTGAATAGCGGTGGTCCCAGAGCGCGCTCGAATCGCGACTGGTCCGCACGGAGGACAGACGTTTCAGGCACCGCAAGACAGCACCCGAACCGACAGGTGCAGTCTAGGCATCATTTCGTCAGTGCTCAAGCAGATGACGATCGGCGAAACGTCTCGGAGATCCTGACGCGCCGACGGGCCGCGCACGGAGACCGCGGTTAGGCTTGCAGGATGTGCCGAAACATCCGCCAGCTCCACAACTTCTCGCCGCCGGCGACCGATCAGGAGGTGCGCGCGGCAGCGCTGCAGTACGTGCGCAAGATCAGCGGCTCATCCAAGCCGTCGGCCGCCAACGCCGAGGCCTTTGAGCAGGCCGTCGACGAGGTCGCGGCGGCGTCGGCGCGACTGCTCGAGCGGCTCGTGACGTCGGCACCGCCGAAGGACCGCGAGGTCGAGGCCGCCAAGGCCCGCGCTCGAGCCGCCGCGCGCTACGCGGCGTAGTCGCGCCTCGGTCAGCGGGACGCACGGCTCAGTACGACAGGTCGCGCGCGCGAAGCGCCGCCGGCGCCAAGACGACGAACCGCGTCGTGGGGTCGTCGAAGACGTCGCCCTGAAAGCGCCGCCAGTGGCGCTCGTTCGGCCCCAGGTAGCGCCTGCCCCAACGCCGCGCTCGATCGCTGTCAAAGGGCCGGACCTCCGCCCTTCCGCGGGCGGTGACCTGCAGCACCTCTCGACGCTCGAGGTCACACGTGTCCACGACGAGCGCGACGCGCGGGTCGCGCTCGAGCAGCTCTCCGAGCTTCGACCATGCGCCCGTCAGCCACCAGAAGGCCTGCTCCTCGCAGAGGTACCAGAGCGGACCGCACGGCGGGCCCACCTCGCCCGGCCGTCGCCACACGCGCCACAAGCGGCTGGCGCAGGAACCCGTCGACATCGAACCCGTCGTCGACCCGCCAGCTGCCGTCCCCGGGCTCGTCGTGACCGGTCGCGCCAGTGCTCATCCCGGCATCGTGCCACTCGCCATGAGCTGCTGCCCAAGCTGGGCGCGGCGTGACCTAGGCGGGCGGCTTCGGCGCGGGCCGGCCGATGCTGACGCGGCGCTCCTGCCTGTCGCCGCGGATCTTCGTCGGATACGGCGGGCCCTTCCACGGATGCGGACCGATCGCGCCGTAGTGCTCGCGCAGGTAGGCCACGAGATCTCCGCGGTGCTCCGGACACGCGTAGCGCGGCGGGCCGTAGGGGCCGTGCCCATGCCAGACGAGCCACTGCTCGGGCATCGCATCGACGTAGGCGCCGAACGTGACGTCGACGACGGTCTTCTCGAGGCTGATCTGCGTGAGCGGATCCGGCCGGCGCGAGCAGAACTGGCAGCGGAAGATCAGGCGCGTCATCCTGTAGCGGTGCTACCCCTCGCCTCCGCCCGCAAACCCGCCCGCGCGGGCCTGCGGCGGCTGTCAGCGCCATCGCCGGCGCAGCGACGGGCGCGCCGACGGTCATGACCTGTCCAGGCGCCAGCGGGTGAAGTTCGCCCCCGCGCGAGCGGAGAGGGAGGGATTCGAACCCTCGGTGGGCGTTAACCCACACACGATTTCCAGTCGTGCCCGTTCAGCCGCTCCGGCACCTCTCCTGAGCGCTGATCAGGCTACCGCGAAGGTCCTCAGATCTGCCACGCGCCGCCGCGCAGGACCGGCACGCGGTCACCGCCGGCGGTCAGACCCGTGACGTCGACCTCGGGTGACCCGATCATGAAGTCGATGTGGATCTCCGAGCGGTTGATGCGCCCGAGGTCCTCCTCGGAGACGGTGAACGCGTAGGCCGAGCCGAGCGCCACGTGCGAAGCGGCGTTCTCGTCGATCAGCGTGTCGTAGAAGACGCTCTCCAGCGGACCGATCCGCCCCTCGCCGTCCACCAGCGCGACCTCGCCGAGGCGGCACGCACCCTCGTCGCGCTGGGCGTACTGGGCGAGCAGCTCTCCGCCTTCCTCGGCCTCGATCGAGACCGCGCGCCCGCCCTCGAAGCGCGCGCGCAGGCCGCGGATGATCGTCCCGCCCACGACGAGCGGCTTGGTCGAGCGCACAACGCCGTCGACGCGCTGCGGGTCGGGCGTCGTGAAGACCTCCTCGGACGGCAGGTTCGGCATGTGCACGACGCCGTCGACCGTCTCGAAGCGCGCCGAGATCCAGCGCGAGGACCCCAGCAGGCCGACGCGCAGGTCGGTCCCCGGCCCCTCGAAGTGCAGGGCATCGAAGCGATGGCCGCTCAGGCGCTCGGCGACGCCGACCAGCACGTCCTGGCGCTCCGTCCAGGCCGCGACCGGGTCGGGCTCGTCGAGGCGGCACATGTGCAGCACTTCCTGCCACAGCCGCGCGAGCGCCTGCGCCGGGTCGAGGTCGGGGTGCACGATCCGCGCCCATGGCTCGGTCGGGCACGGCACGGCCGTCCAGTTCGTCGTGCGCGCGTTGACGACCTCCGCGGACTCGCGCAGGAACGGCAGCTGGTCGCGACCCGCGCGCTCCGGGTCCAGGTCGTTCAGCAGGCCGGGCATCGACGGCCCCGTCAGGGCGACGCGCGCCGCGCGGTGCTCGCCGAGCGCGAGCGCGCGCTCGCCGTACCACGGCGGCACGTAGTCCAGCGTGTCCTCTGCGGCGTGCAGGATCCGCGAGCGCTTGACGTGCAGGTCGAACTGCACGACGTCGACGAACTTCGCCCCGGCGCGGTAGGCGCAGGCGGCGACGGCGCGGGTCAGGTCGAGCTTGCCGGGCTCGGTCGAGATCGCCACGATCTGGCCGGGCTGGACGTTGGCCGCAAAGCGGACGATGAGCTCGGCGAAGCGGGCGAGCGTGTCGTCGCGCGAGCCCACCGGGGCGCTTGACGCCAGGCCGTCGAGCGCAGCCGCCGTCGGCTCGGGCGCTTGCATGAACGTTAGTGTACAGATGTGGCGAGCAAGCCTGCATCGGCCCCGCAACCGGGCGAGCGGGCCCTCGCGCCTGCGCGCTGTAGATTGCGCAGCATCGCCGTCCTTGCGCCAGCTCAGGATCTGACCGAACGATCGGCGATCGATCTCGCGCGCGCGATCCGCAGCGGCGAGACGACGTCGCGCGAGGTCGTCGAAGCCCACATCGCGCGCCTCGAGCACATGCACGAGCGCATCAACGCCGTCGCCGTCAACCGCTACGACGCGGCGCGCGCCGACGCCGACGCCGCCGATGCGCGCGTCGCGGCGGCCGCCGATGCCGAAGCGCTGCCGCCGTTTCTCGGCGTCCCCTGCACGATCAAGGAATCGATCGCGATGGCGGGGATGCCCAACAGCGCGGGCCTCGTCTCGCGCCAGGCCCTGCGCAGCAACGCGAACGCGCCGACCGTCCAGCGCATGATCGACGCGGGTGCGATCCCGCTCGGAGTCACGAACACGCCCGAGCTGTGCCTCTGGATCGAGACCGAGAACCGCCAGTACGGGCGCACGAACAACGCCTACAGCGCCAACCGCACGGCCGGTGGCTCGTCGGGCGGCGAGGGCGCCGCGGTCGGGTCGGGCGGCTCGCCCCTGGGCCTCGGCGCCGACATCGGCGGGTCGATCCGGATCCCCGCGTTCTTCAACGGCGTCTTCGGCCTGAAGCCCTCGCCCGGCATCGTCCCGAGCACGGGCCAGTTTCCGACGACGGCGACCGCGGTCGCGGCGAAGATGCTCACGATCGGCCCGATCACGCGCCGCGCCGAGGACCTGATCCCGATGCTGCGCGTCATCGCCGGTCCCGACGGCATCGATCGCTACGCGCGTGAGGCGACGATCGGCGACCCCGCGAGCGTCGACATCGCCGACACGAAGATCCTGCTCAGCGAGGACACGTCCTATGTCCCCGTCAGCCGCGAGCTGCGCGCCGCACGGCTGCGCGCGGCGGAGGCGCTGGAGAAGGCCGGCGCGAAGGTCGAGACGATCTCGCTGCGCTCGATGAAGCGGGCGCTGGAGCTCTACCTCTCCGTGCTCAAGCTCGAGGCGGGCGTCAGCGTCTCCGATCTGATCGTCGCGGAGGGGTCGGCGAAGCTCACGCTGCGCGGCGGCCTGAAGCGCAAGGGCCCGCACACGCGCGCGCTGCGCCTGCTGATCATGAGCGAGTGGATGACCGGCAAGGCGCCCCAGGGACGGATGAGGAAGGCCGCCGCGGCGCGCGAGGCCTTCGAGGCCGAGATGACCGCTGCGATCGGCGACGCCGTCCTGCTGCACCCCACGCACCCGCGCGTCGCGCCGCGCCATGGGCGGACCGTCGGCAAGCCGTGGCTGCTCACGACGACGGCGGTCTTCAACCTCGCCGCGGTGCCGGTCGCGCAGATCCCGCTGGGCCTGAACCCGCGCGGGCTGCCGCTCGGCGTGCAGGCCGCCGCCGGCCCTGACCGCGACCATGTCGCCGTCGCCGTCGCGCGCGAGCTCGAGCGCGCCTTCGGCGGCTGGGTGGCGCCGACGGATCCGTCATGAGCGGGCCCGTCGTGCACCACTGCCTGTTCTACGACTACGTCGAGGACGTCGTCGAGAAGCGCGCGCCGTTGCGCGCCGGCCACCTCGCGCTCGCGCGCGAGTGGAAGGAGGACGGGCGGATCGTCATGGCGGGCGCGCTCGCGAACCCGCCGACGGGGGCGCTGTTCGTCTTCCTCGTCGACGATCCCGCGCAGGTCGACGAGTTCGTCGCCGTCGATCCGTACGTCTCCGGCGGGATCGTCACGGGCCACCGCGTGGTGCCCTGGAACGTCGTGATCTAGCTTCAGACGCCGGCGGCGGCGAAGTCGAAGCTCGCGGGAATCCGATCCGGCACCTGCGCCTCGGTGCCGTAGGCGATCACGATCTGCTGGTGCTCGTCGAGCACGATCCGCGTCGGGTCGGCGCGCACGGGCTTGCCGTTGACCCATACGCGCAGCTGCCGGGCATCCTGCTCGCAACGGCTGCCGATGCAGCTCGCGCTCAGCGGCAGCCCCCATACCGCGAAGAACTGGCCCAGCAGCAGGAGCGCGACGGCCACGAGCGCTGCCGCCAGGCAGTAGCGAGGTGCCATCGGCGCTCATCACATCACATCGGCCCTGCCTGGCGAAGCCGTAGCCTGCACGCAATGATCGACGACGACCGGCTCGACGCGCTCTCCTCCAAGGCGCTGCACGATCTCGCGGTGCGCTACGCGCTGCGCCACCTCGACATCCCGTTCTTCATCCGCCTAATGCAGGACCTGCCGGTCGCCGAGGCCGCCGCCGGCGAGCTCGACGAGGCGCAGGCGGACGTGCTCACCCTGCGCGCGCACATCGACGACGTCACCGATGCCGGCGAGGGCGACGTCGCCGAGCTGTTGCGGCCGGTGTACCTCGACTACCTGCGCGAGCACGGCGTGGGGCCGGAGTACGGAGAGGACTAGTGGCCGGCGACGGCGTCTGCGGCGGGACGTGCGTTGGGGCCGATCAACGCGGCCGGGCGAGCCAGAGGCTCGCCCGTTAGCACCGCCCGGTCCTGGATCACCATCGAACTACTACGTCCCCGGAGTGTGTGTCACCGGGGTTGACGTGACACTCCCGACCACCGGGACTGGCCGCGGGCTCGAGAGCCGCGCGCGTTGCCCGGCTGAGCGCCGAGGCGCTCCAGCCGAGTGGGCGATCCGCCGGTCGACAGAGCGTAGCGGCTGTCGGCCGGCGGGCGCGATGCGGGCTCGTGAGCGCCTATGATCGGTCGCATCGCTTCAGGGCGACAGACCGACCTACCTACCTACGGCCCCTCTGGAGACCCCTCGCGCCCGACGGCCGATCGATCCGTGCCACAGACGTGCGTCGCCGCCGGCGCGGTCATCGTCGAGCGCGACGGGCAGATGATCGCCGCGAACTACGGCTCGGTCCCGGGCGAGATCGCCGTCTGCATGAAGAGCGTCGGGCTCGCCGACCGCTCGGACTACGGCGCGCTCGAGCTGCGCGGCGACCAGAGCCTGCTCGACCGCGCGCTGACAGCGCGCCTCGGCGATCCGCCGCTCGCCCCCGGCACGGGGCGGCGGTTGCGCAGCGTCTGGTACATGCGCCTCGACCAGCGCCGCTCGCTGCTCGTCGGCTCGCACACGGCGCTCGCCTCGGGGCCGCCGATCGGCAAGGGGCGCGATCGCTCCGATCTGCCGCACAAGGACATCGGGTCGACGGTCGCGATCCTCAACATCATCGGGCCGCGCGCGGCGCGGCTGCTCGCCGCCGCCGAGCTGCCCGGCGAGCTCGCGATCGGCGCGATCGGCCGCGACCCGCGCGACGCCGACGTCCTGGCGATCCTCCGCGAGAGCCAGCGGCGCTTCCTCGTGCTCGTGCGCGCGTCCGGCGCAGACGCCTTCTGGATGCGCCTGTTCGCCGCCGGCGAGCCGCTCGGCGCCGCGTTCGTCGGCCTCGACGCGCTCACGCTGCTGAGCGCCTCGTCGGCCGCAGAGGGCTGACGCGTTCGTTTTAGCTTTGCTCGCCCTCCAGGTGGCACTGATACCGTCCGGTCTATGAGCGACCTGGGAGCGGACCACTTCACGAGACCTGTCAGCGAGGTCGATCCAGAGATAGCGCAGCTTCTACGCGACGAGGCGCGCCGTCAGGAGACCACGCTCGAGATGATCGCCTCCGAGAACTTCGTTCCCCAGGCCGTGATGGACTGCCACGGCTCGACGCTGACGAACAAGTACGCGGAGGGTCTTCCCGGCAAGCGCTACTACGGCGGCTGTGAGTACGTCGACGTCGTCGAGGAGCTCGCGATCCAGCGCGCGAAGGACGTCTTCGGCGCCGAGCACGTCAACGTCCAGCCCAACGGCGGCGCCTCCGCCAACGCCGCCGCGATGATGGCGATGCTCGATCCGGGCGACCGGATCCTCGGCATGCGCCTCGATCACGGCGGTCATCTGACGCACGGGATGAAGCTCAACTTCTCGGGCAGGCTCTACGACATCGTCGCCTACGGCGTCAGCGACAAGGACTCGCGCGTCGACATGGACGAGCTCGCGCGGCTTGCGGAGGAGACGAAGCCCAAGCTCATCCTCGGCGGCTGGTCGGCCTATCCGCGTCAGCTCGACTGGGCCCGCTTCCGCGAGATCGCAGACTCCGTCGGCGCGTACTTGCTGGTCGACATGGCGCACTTCGCCGGTCTCGTCGCGGCCGGCGAGCACCCGAGCCCCGTCCCCTACGCCGACGTCGTGACGACGACGATCCACAAGACGCTCGGCGGCTCGCGCGGCGGCATGGTCATGTGCAAGGAGGAGTGGGCCAAGAAGATCAACACCTCGGTCTTCCCGGGGCAGCAGGGCGGCCCGCTGATGCACATCATCGCGGGCAAGGCGGTGTCGCTGAAGATCGCCGGCACGGAGCTCTTCCGCGAGCGCCAGCGCCGCACGCGCGCGGGCGCGGAGGTCCTCGCCGAGGAGCTGATGAACGCCGGCGTCAACGTCCTGACGGGCGGCACCGACGTGCACCTCGTGCTCGCCGACCTGCGCGACTCCGAGCTCGCCGGACCCGACGCCGAATCGCGGCTCGACGAGATCGGCATCACGGTCAACCGCAACGCCGTGCCCAACGACCCGCGCCCCGCGATGATCACCTCCGGGTTGCGGATCGGCACGTCGGCGATGGCGACGCGCGGCCTGCAGGTCGACGACTTCCGCGAGATCGGGAAGGTGATCGCCGAGGCGCTGACCGGGCCGTTCGAGGCCGCCGACGTCGCGGCGCTGGCAGAGCGCACGCGCGCGCTCGCCGAGAAGTATCCGCTGTACCCGCACCTGAACTCGCCCGCCGCGGTCTAGCCGCGGCGAGCGGGAGCGGGCCGAGCGCCGGCGCTCTACGCGGGCGCCGCCGTCAGCGCGCCGAGGTTCAGGTTCTCGTGGATCGCCGCCACCGAGCGCGACTTGTTCAGCGAGTAGAAGTGAAAGCCGGGCACGCCGAAGTCGAGCAGGCCCTGGCACTGCTCGGTGCAGTACTCGATGCCGAGCTCGATCGCGGCCTCGTTGTCGTCCTCGACCTTGCTCAACAGCTCGTCCAGGCGCGGCGGGATCTTCGCGCCGCACATCTTCGCGAAGCGCCGGCACTGCTCGGCGGAGCGGACCGGCAGCATGCCCGGCACGATCGGCACGTTGATGCCGATCGCGCGGCAGCCCTCGACGTAGCGGTAGTAGTCCTCATTGTCGAAGAACAGCTGCGTGATGACGACGTCGGCGCCCGCGTCGACCTTCTCCTTGAGGTACTGCAGGTCGGCCTCACGGCTCTTGGCGCGCGGGTGGACCTCCGGAAAGCCGGCGACGGCGATCGAGAAGAAGTTCCACCATCCGTGCTGGCCGCGCTTGATCGCGTCGACGAGCTCGCGCGAGTGCTGGAAGCCGTCGGGGTGCGGCTTCCAGGGCGCGTTCGGGTCTTCCGGCGGATCGCCGGCCAGCGCGATGATGTTCTCGACGTCGTTGCCCCAGAGGTCGCCGATGACCTCCTTCACGTCCTTCTGGTGCTGGTTGACGATCGTGAGGTGGCACATGACCTCGAGCTTCTCGCGCCACTTCAGGCGCTTGACGACCTCGAGCGTGCGGCCCTGCGTCGATCCGCCCGCGCCGTACGTCACCGACACGAACGCGGGGTTCAGCTTCTTGAGCTCCTGGACCTCCTTGAAGAGGTTCTCGATGCCCTCGTCGGTCTTCGGGGGGAAGAACTCGATCGAGAAGGTCAGCCCGTCGCGGGCGTAGATGTCAACCAGCTTCGTCACGGTCGGCTCTCCCTACTGATGGCGGCGTGACACGACGAACTTCTCGTCGTTGAACCACAGACCGCCGTGCTTTTTGAGGACTTCCTGCGTGGCCTTCAGATACGAGCCGTTCTGGACGACCTCGTCGAGGCGCTCGTCCTCGACCTGGTTGACATAGATGACGGCGTTCCACGCGGCAAACAGGGTAGAGGTCCCGATGCGCTCGCCGATCTCGGACGGCAGCGTGTGCATCTGGTATTGGAAGAGCGCGTTCTTGTCGGGGGGCGCAGCGAGGTTGAAGTCGCCGGCCTCGTTGCCGAGTTCGTCCTCCAATGCATGCAGCAGCGCGAAGCGGTCGACGGTGAACGGGTTCTCGCCGGGCCACAGCTTCTGGACGACCTCGAGCGGCGGGTCGTCGCCGTGGGACTGCACGGTCAGCAGCCGCCCGCCGGGGCAGAGCGCGCGCGCGAGCGGCGCGAGTACCTTCTCGGCCTTGAACTCGGCTGACATCTTGGCGCGCCACGGCTGCGAGGCGAGGATGAAGTCGTACTCGACCGGATCGTCGCCGACCTGCGGGACGACGCTGTCGAGCAGGAACTCGTAGTCCTCGCGATAGACGACGAGCACGCTCGGGCGCACGTAGATCGGGTTGCCGGTCTTCGGGCTCGGCTTCGTCTGCCAGCCGTGCGCGAGCACGGGGCTGAGCGCCTCGATCTGCTCGACGTACTCGTGTGACGAGCGCCCCCGCAGGCGGACGACCTGCCAGTTGACGTCCGCGACCTGCTCCGGATCGGACGGCATCAGCGACGGCGCGTCCTTGTAGGCGAGGTTCGTGATGACGAGCACCGTCTGCGGATGCTCGAAGAACCGGTCGGGCATCTTCTCGAGGCCCAGGCGCACATCCTCGAGGCTGATCTCCTTGGCGACCGCGAGCAGCGGAACGGTCGGGTAGTACCGGTGCACGCTGGCCATCAGGCGGCTGAGCACGTGCCCGTCGCCCATGCCCGCGTCGAAGATCCGCAGCGCCGGCGGTCGCGGCGCAAGCTGGCTGATCTCGTCCGACGCCTTGCCTGCAACCACCGCCTTCTCGTTGCACGTGTTGACGAATGCGAGGTACTTCTGGCGGTTGTCGTAGAAGCGGAAGGGCGTGTTGTCCGCCTGCTTGCTCACCTCCTGCGGCTTGGTCTGCACCGATCCGCCACTGCCCGCCATCGCTCGCTCCAGTCGCTCACGTTCAGGACCGCGAAAGATACCGCTTTGTCTACCTGTCGTCGGCCAACGCCTATCGGTCCTGGCACGTTCGCAGGCTCTGTCCTATCGATCGAGGCGGCGACGCCGGAAGCGGCTGCGACAGGCGCCGTGTCAGCGCCGAACGGACCGGGTAGGCGATCGCCCGCGATGGCGCAGAAGGCGAGCGAACGCGACCTCGAGCACCCGCCGCGGCAGGAGCGATCCGCCCGCCGCGACGATGACGAGCCCGACAGCCCTGCGAAGCTCGACAAGCGCTCGTGGGGCGGCGTCCTGAAGCGCACGTTCAGGGAGTTCAGACAGGACGACCTGGCCGACTGGGCGGCGGCGCTGACCTACTACGGGATCCTGTCGCTGTTTCCGGGGCTGCTCGTGCTCGTCTCGATCCTCGGGATCGTCGGCGCTTCGGCGACGCAGCCGCTGATCGACAACCTCGGGGCGGTGGCGCCAGGGCAGGCGAAGGAGATCACGACGAGCGCGCTAGAGGGTCTGCAGAGCAGCGGCTCCGCCGGCGGCGTGCTGGCGATCGTGGGGATCGCGGCCGCCCTGTGGTCGGCGTCCAACTACGTCGGCGCGTTCATCCGCGCGTCCAATGCGATCTACGAGATCGGCGAGGGCCGCCCGTTCTGGAAGGTCCGGCCGCTGCAGATCGGGGTCACGATCGTGATGGTCCTGATGCTCGCGCTCTCCGCGGTCGCCGTCGTCGTGACCGGCCCGCTCGCCGAGAGCGCCGGCGACCTGATCGGCGTCGGCAGCACGGCCGTCGCGCTGTGGGACATCGCCAAGTGGCCCGTCATCGCGATCGTCTTCATGGCGATGCTGGCGTTCCTGTACTACGTCGCGCCGAACGTCAAGCACCCGCGCTTTCGGTGGATCAGCCCGGGCTCGGTCGTCGCGGTCGTGATCTGGCTGGTCGCATCGGCCGCGTTCGCCTTCTACGTGGCGAACTTCGGCTCCTACAACAAGACCTACGGGACCCTCGGCGGCGTGATCGTCTTCCTGACCTGGCTGTGGATATCGAACATCGCGGTGCTGCTGGGCGCAGAGCTGAACGCCGAGGTCGAGCGCGGCCGCCAGATCGAGCGCGGCATGGATCCTGAGAAGGAGCCGTTCCTGGAGCCGCGCGACACGACGAAGCTCGACACGTAAGCGCGCCGGTTCACCTGAAGGCCACCACAGCGCGGTCGCGCATGACCTGCTCGACAACCAGACGCCGCCGAGCGCTCAGAGCGCTGCGCTATATCGGCGCAGCCTCCTGTGCAAAGCGCGCCGAGCGGCCGAGCTACCAATCGGGCGCAACCGCCGCGGGCGTAAGCGAGAACGCGTCGGCCAGCAGCTCATAGGAGTGCCGGCGGGCCTGGTGATCATGCGTCACGGCCACCACGAGGAGCTCGTCGGTGCCGTAGTCGCCAGCGAGGCCCTGCAGAGCGGACCGAAGGGCGGCAGGCGATCCGTGCAACATCCGGGTACGCAGCGCGGCCTGCGGCGGTTCTCTGCGAGTGCGCCGATCGATGAAACGCAGCGCGGTCTCGACGGGTGGCACGGGCGTGAACCTTCCGCGTCGCGCCAGCATCATCACCATCCGGCTGCTGGCCGCGAGGCGCTCGGCCTCCGCGTCGCTGTCGGCGCACAGCGACCACACCGCTACGACGACGCGCGGCTCGCCGAGTCGCTCGGAGGCCACGAACCGCTCGCGGTACAGCCTCACGATGTCGACGCCGCCGGCGGGATTGATGAAGTCCGCGAAGGCGTAGGGCAGGCCGAGCTGCGCCGCCCACACCGCGCTCTGCGCCGACGAGCCCAGCAGCCAGGGCGCGGGACCCTCGGGGCGGCCCGGAAGCAGCGCGGGCAGGCCGGCGAAGAGATGGTCCGATGGCAGCGCGTCGTGTAGGTAGGCCAGCAACTCCGAAAGCTGCTGGCCGAAATCGTCGAGCGCAGGGTGGTTGCGGTCGCGCTGCAGCGCGAAGATCGTGACGGGGTCGTCCGTCCCGTCGGTGCGGCCGATTCCGAGATCGATACGATCGGGAAACAGACCGCTGAGCACGCTGAACGTCTCGGCGACCTTGAACGGGCTGTAGTGCGGCAGCATGACGCCGCCACTTCCGACCCGGATACGCGACGTCAGCGCTGCGACCGGACCGATCAGCGCCTCCGGGGTCGTTCCCGCGAGCATCGGACCGCCATGGTGCTCGGCCACCCAGTAGCGGTGGTAGCCGCGTGCGTCGGCCAGCCGCGCCAGGTCAAGCGTGTTGCGCAACGCCTGTCCGCCCGAGCAACCCTGCGCGATCGGGGACTGGTCCAGCACGCTGAGCCGCAGTTGCGGGGACACTTCTGATCCAGGGGGCGTCAGGCTGCTGTCCGATCAGGGCGCACGATGCCGCGGGCGAGGTCGCCGATCGTCGCAACCGCCGCTGCGTCTGGCGCGCCGGCGACGAGAACCGTGACGCGGTCGGGCGCCGTCATCGCGTGGGCTGCGGATCTCGTCGAGCGTCTGCGCGAGTTCCAGGCGTCCATCGACGGGACGGCCAGCGAAAAGAATCGACGATCGTAGATGCGGTGATCATAGAGTCCTTTCGTCGCCGGTTCTCTCCCCGCCGACGCCGGCGCCGGGGCAGCGCCCACCCGTGCAACGGGAGAAACGCCATCGGTCGCACGCCCGCACTACGGCGGGCGATGCGCCCGCGACGGCGGCGCGTCCCCGTCGCGCTGAGCGCGGTGGCGCGGAAGCTATATTCGTCCTACATCTAGCTGCCATGAGCTGTCTTGGAGGAAGCGTGACCGCAACTCGCCATAGGATCGTCGCATTCGCCGCCGTACTCGCCGTGGCCGCCTCCGCGTCGCCGGCGCACGCCGCGACCACGAGCGCGGACACGAGGGCGTTCGGCAAGAGCTGCCAGACCCAGAGCAAGAAGCGGCTCGCCGGCCTGAAGAGCACGTCCTTCAGCAGATGCGTCACCGCGATGTCTCGCCTGGCACGCGGCCAGAGCCGCTCCGCGCTGATCGCGTGCGCAAGCTTGAGCCGCAAGCCGTCGCGCTACGCGCGGAGGTCGGCATTCGCCAAATGCGTCGTCGCCGGCCGCCGGCTGGTCAGGCACGGCAACGGCATCGATCGCTCGTATGTCGAGGAGATGATCCCCCACCACGTTTCAGCGGTGAAGATGGCGGAGCTCGCGTTGGGCAGTGCCAGTACGCCGTACGTCCAGGCTCTCGCCCGAAGCATCATCAGTTCTCAGAACGCCGAGATCGCGCGGATGCGCGTCATGGCCGCAAAGCTGAAGGCCGCCCGGATCCCGCCCGTGAGCCTCGGGCTCACGAAGCGCGAGATGGGAATGGATCACGACATATCGCACCTCGTGGGAGCCGATCCATTCGACATCCACTTCGTCGACATGATGATTCCCCACCATCAGGGCGCGATCACGATGTCGCGGGTGCTGTTCGCCAAGGGGGCCGGCGCCGCCACGAGGCGGCTCGCCGAGCAGATCACGGTCGCGCAGAAGCGAGAGATCGAGCAGATGCGCCAGTTCCGAGCGTCCATCACCGGCTCGCCTGCGCCTGCGCCTGCGACCGGCGAAGGCGGCGAGGGGGGGCACCACTGAACCGCCGCGGACGGCGCGTTGGCCGGGAGACGACGCGCGCGCCGAGGCCGGCAACTGCGCGACGGGCAGGATTCGTCTGCCGCTATGCGCGCTGCGGGCGATGACGAGGACGACGACAGATCGCTGCTCCTGCTGACCTCTCCAGATGCGACCGATGCGGGCGGCCGGTCCCGCCCTCCAACCGTCCGGAATTCGCCGCATGGCACGTGGTGAAGGACGTGAACGGTGATGTCCGCGGGATGCGATGCCCACGCTGCCAGGCAGCCGAAGAGGTCAAGGACGCTGCGGCCGGGTCGTGATCTCGCGAGCCTGGTGCCGTCGGTGATCGCGGCAGCCGCCCGTAGGCACTCGATCGAGCAGCGGATCGAACGCGCTTCGCGTGGCCTGCGGTGGGCGTGGCACAGGCGGGACGCGCCCCACGTGCGCGCCCTCCTGTGCCAGGCACGCGACCCACAGCGGCGCGTGAGGCGCAGATCGCGGGCGCTGCGGCTAGTGTGAAGCCGGTGGCTCGCGGTCGGTGCTGGGGGCGGCGTCGTGGCTGAGAGGATCGTCCTGGGTCTCCGGCTCGCTCGGTAGCCGCGGCATATCGGTCTTCGGGTCGCGTCCGCCATATCCGCCGACGCCGGGATCGACCGGCTCTCCTGGGCCCTGTTCGTCGGAGGTGGCGTCGCTGACGACATTGGGGTTCGGTTCGTCCTGACCGAACGGAGCCTGCGGCTCCTCGGTGCGCACTCGCTGGACCGGCGGTGGGTCAGATTCTGGCTTTCGAGACTCGCTCATGCATCAACTCCTCGGTCGTGGGTTATCGCTAGGAGGACGCACTGCAATCGGTCATGCAGGCGTCTGTATGTCGGTACCCACCTGCGGCGTGCTGAGCACGCGCTTCGACCCGCCGGCCCAGGGTCTGTGCTGCGGTCGGGATCATCTCCGGAGCGGCCTCGCGAGCGGTTGCCGTGGTGGAATGACTTGACGCCAGTATATGTCTGCGTCATATATGTAGCCGTGGTCTCCCTCCACGACTCCGGCGCGAAGGCCATGTGCGCGCCGGGGCGGTGGCCGCGGCCCGTGGCACCCACGGTCACGGGCCGCGCCGCCTCCGAAGCGCTCACAGGAGCCTGACTGTCCGTACCGTGCTCGATCCCCCCGCACCTCCCGTACCTCGATCGCTACGCCCCCACAAGGAGCTGATGACGGCTTGGCTGCTCCTGCTGCTGGACCGTGGAGCGAGCTACGGCTACGAGCTGCGTCGCGATCTCGACGCACATCGCCTCAGCGTCGATCCGTCCGTCCTGTACCGCTCGCTGAGGAAGCTCGAACGCGACGGCTGGGTCGAGTCTCGCTGGCTGCAGTCCGCAGCCGGGCCGCGACGGCGGTTGTACCGTCTGACGGCGAAGGGGCGCCGCAACCTCGATGACATCGCCGCGCTGATCGCAGATATCCGTGATCTGAACGAGATGTTCGTGCAGGCGCACAAGGACGGCGTCAGCAAACGCAAGTAGGACAACCATCCGAGCCGCCCGTGATCCGCGCCGCCGTCCGGCGGCGCCGTCACCGGGGTGCATGTTTGCGCCATATATGTAGCGGGAACGTTATCCACGACCGACCCGGCGCTCGCGCGTGGGCGCCGGCAGCGGCGGCGGCCCGTGACTTCCTCCCTTGTCGCGGGCCGCCAGTCGCTCACGCGGCAGCGCGCTCATACTCGCGAGAGAGCACGAGAGCAACACCCACCTCGCAGATCTCAGGACGTAGCGGCGCCCTCTTGCGAGCAGCGAGAGCAGACAGACCTACCTGTTGTTCGTTCCGCCGAGCCTGAGAGCGGGGGCCAAGGGACGCTTTGCAGCGACGCTCGGCCGGCTCTGTCACTCGATCGTGCTTGCTTCCAGCTCGGCAAGCTCCTCTCGGTACGGATCACCCAGCTCCTCGAGGAACTCGCGCGTGGCCTGCGCCTCCTGCTCGTCGATCTTCGACATCGCAAAGCCTACGTGGATGAGCACCCAGTCGCCGATCGCAATGGCGTCTGCGGTCTCGGCGAGCAGGCCGACGTTGACGTTTCGGCGTACGTTGGCGACCTGCGCCTTCGCGATGTGCAGTTCCTCGTCAACCCATTCGACGATCTGTCCGGGGATCGCTAGACACATGACCTGACCTTCCTGATGAGACAGATACCGGAAGGGGAAACCTGGTCGTGTGACGCCATTGCCGGCCGCTCAGTAGTTCGTGTAGGAGCTGGTGCTTGCCGGCGGAGCCGGCTGTCGCGGAGTTGCCGCTGCGCTCGCTCCCACCGGGAGGTACTCGTGTTCGCTCGCCTGCTCCCGCTGAGACTCCTCCGAGTAGCCCTTGCGCACCTTGAGCCGCTCGACCGCCCCGTCGATGGCGGCGTGACCGTCGGCGATGTCGGCCTTGATCTCCGAGATGATCGGATCGAGGACGACCGTCTTCTCGATGACGCCGGCAACGGCGCCGAGAATCGAGTTCAGGCGCGAATACACCTGGTAGAGCTGGTAGACGACCGTGATGAGGAACGCCGCGATGACGGCGATCGCGAGGCCGACGGCGATGAGCGTGACAAGGGGGGCTGCTTCCATGTTGTCCTCCTACCTAAAGATTGTCGACCGCTCTGGCATAGCGCCCGACCTCGGGACCGGCCTGCTTGACGAGATCCCTCGTCTTGACCAGCTCTTCCGCGATCGCGTCCAGGTGCGGACCGAACTGCGCTCCGTACTCCAGGATGTCCTCGGCGTACTGCCTGATCTGGAAGATCGGGACGAGAACCTGAATGAGGATCGCGACGACGACCGGGATGACGACGGCGATCAGGATGATGTTGCCGATCCACCAGAGTGTCATGTCCGCCTCCCGGTCCGACGGTCGACGGCATCGGAGAGCGCGGGCAGCACGGTCGCGGCATCCGTCAGCCCCGCGTTCACCTCACGCAGGTTATGGGGAACGGCGCGCAGCTGCCGCTCGACTGCGCGGGCGCCGAACGTCACCTCGGCGAGCGTCGAGACGATCGACCGCAAGCCCTGTGAGACGACGAGCAGATACAGGCCGAGGACGGCCACGAGGGCCACGATCTCGACGACCGTGATCACGGTCAGCAGACCTTTGCTCATCAGTGCCCTGCCCCGAGCAGCTTCTCGTGGCGCAGCAGCTCCTCGCGCAGCGCCCGGACGACCGATGCGGTGCCGGCGATCTGGTAGAGGCCGGTCGTGTTGGTTGCCAGGAGCTTGGTGTCAGTCCACAGCTGGACGACGTTGCGGTCGATCGACCGAACCGTCCATAGCAGCAGCGTCAGCAGGCCGATGACCGCGAAGACCAGGATCAGGCCCGCGACCAGCACGCCCTTCCAAAGTGTTACTTCCTCAGGCGACATTATTTCCCTTCCAGAACCTTGCGAGCGGACTCCGCCGCGCGCCAGATACCCGTGGCGGACCGATTGACGTCCCGCAGGCCCCAGACCGCATTGGTGTTGGCGTACGCGTCCAACATGCCACGGGACCCAGCCGTGGCCTGGCCGGCGATCTTGTGAGCGAGCGTGATGATCGTCATGACCAGGATGACCACGACGACCACGATGGCGAGGCCGATGCCGATCCCGAGCCACCAACCTCCAGTGGAAGCTAGTGCAGGATCCCCCAGCGTTAGGATGCTCATCGGCGGAGCGTAACACAACACTGTGTGTGTCGTACACCTATCGTGCGCCAGGTCGCGAGGGACCTCGCGAGAGCACGCTGCATCACGTGCCTGCCCTGCAAAGCGCAGCTTTGTCGACGTGCTGCAGGCGCGCGTCAGGCGCCGCGCTACCGAGCGCCAGCCACGACCTTGCGCGCCGGCCGGTCGCTGGCGAGACCGCCGATCAGCTGGGCGAGACCTGCGACCGCGCGCGGGTCGTGTCCGGGAACGAAGTCGTCGATGTACGGCATCGCCGCGCGCATGCCGATCGCGAGCGGCTGCTGATCGACGGCCATCGGCCGCGGGTTGATCCACACCAGCCGCCGCGCCTGTAGCTGCAGGCGCCGCACCTCGGCCTCGAGGATCTTCGGATCGCCGCGGTCCCAGCCATCGCTGACCACCAGCACGATCGCGCCGCGAGCGAACCCGCGGCGGCCGTAGATCGTGTTGAAGTCCGCGAGCGCCTGGCCGATCCGCGTGCCACCCGACCAGTCCGGGACGGCCGCGCGAGCGGTTTCGAGCGCCTGCTCGAGGTCGCGACCGTCGAGCGTCTTCGTAAGGCGCGTCAGCCGTGTGGCGAAGACGAACGCCTCCGCCCGCCTCGCTGCGCCGACCGCCGCCTTGAGCGATGCGAGCAGCACACGCGAGTAGCGCTCCATCGAGCCTGAGACGTCGCAGAGAAACAGCAGCCGGCGCGGCCGTAGCGTGGGCGCGCTGAATGCCAGACGGAAGGCCTCGCCGTCGGTCGCGAGCGATTCGCGAATCGTCCCGCGCACGTCGAAGCGGTGACCGCCGGCCGAGGGGCGGGCGCGGCGAGAGCGGCGCGCGGGCGCCTGGCGCTTGATCTCCTGTGCGAGAAGACGCAGCGCGAGCAGCTCGTCCTCCTGATACTCGAGGTTCTCGCGTCTGCTCAGGGTCTCCTCTGCGCTCCACGCCGCGAGGATCCCCCGCTCCTGGTTGCTGGTGCCCTCCTCGCCCTCGGCAGTCGGGATGTCCTGCGCGCCGCGGTTGCGGTCGCCGTCCAGCGGAACCGCGGTGCGCGCCTCGCCGCCGAACTGCGGCAGCGCCTCGCCGCCGTGGTGGGAGCCCTGCATGCGGGCGTCGCTCTCGCCGTGCTCGGAGCCGGCTTCCTGGAGTATGAGCGGCCGGCCCTCCCAGAAGCGCTCGAAGACGGCTTCATAGATCGGCACGTCGTTGGGGCTGTGGACGAAGGCGGCGTAACCGGCCCAGAACACCTGCGTGCGCTCGCGAACGTCGATTTCGGCGAGCGCGCGCAGGAACGTGTGCTCCGCGTCGACGCTGGCCGACAGGCCGAACTCGCGCAGCGCGCGCGCGAAGCCGACGGCGGCCGACATGATGGCCTGGTCGGGAGAGCTCTGCGGCGGACCCAGCCTCACGAGTAGTTGCCCCTGCGCAGCTCCTGCGCCCGCTCCGCCGATCGGGCGACGAGCGCGTCGAGGCCACCCGCGCGGATGCGCTCGAGGTCGTCGCGCTCCTTGAGCAAGGTGCCGAGCGTGCTGCTGGCCGTCCGCGCGTCGACCTGGTGATGCCCCAGTGCGTGGAACGCCTGAACCCAGTCCAGCGTTTCGCCGACCCCCGGCGAGCGGTACAGGTCCAGCCAGCGGAGGTCCTGCACGAACGCACACACCTGGTCGGCGAGATGCTGGCCGACGTGGGGCAGCCTTGCGCGCGCGATCGCGACCTCGCGCTGCAGGTCCGGATGGTCGATCCAGTGGTAGAGGCAGCGGCGCTTGAGCGCCTCGTGCAGGTCGCGCGTGCGGTTGGACGTGATGATCACGATCGGCGGCTCCTCCGCGCGCACGACGCCGACCTCGGGGATCGTGACCTGGAAGTCAGACAGGAACTCGAGCAGGAATGCCTCGAACTCGTCGTCGGCGCGGTCGAGCTCGTCGATCAAGAGCACCGACCCCGGCTGCGCGAGCGCCTCGAGCAACGGCCGGCGCAGCAGGAACTCCTCCGAGTACAGCAGCGCCGAGCCCCCTGCCCGCAGCTGAAGGAGCTGACGCGGGTAGTCCCAGTCATAGAGCGCGTGGTGAACGTCGATGCCCTCGTAGCACTGCAGCCGGATGAGCGGTGCCCCGGTCGCCGTCGCGAGCGCCTTTGCCAGCTCGGTCTTTCCGACTCCGGGTTCCCCCTCGACCAGCAGCGGCTTGCGCAGGCGTAGCGCCAGAAACACGACCGTGGCGAGCCCTTCGTCCATGAGGTAGCGCTGATCGGTCAGCGCAGCGCGCAGCTCGTGAATGGAGTTAAAGCCAGGCATGTACCGTCTCCTCGATCCTTTTTACCGCGCTGGCCAGAGCACGCTGAACGGGCGGCGAAAGCCCCTGGTGAAGCTCCTCCGTGTCTGCCGGCTGGCAACCGATGATCACGACGCGCTCCGGAAGCACGCCCATCGTCTTGGCCATCGAAAGGACGCGGGCCGGATTGGCGAGATGCACGTCCGGCACATGGCCGGTCTTCTCGATCTCGGGTTCGATGTAGAAGACCGTTCCCGGAGGAGCTCCGCGTTCCACCGCGTCGATGAGGATGAGCCCGGAGCAGCCGACCATGAGCTCCTGCAGCAGCGCGATCCCCCCGATTCCGGTCTCGATGACCTCCGCGCCCTCGGGCAGCCCGACCAGTAGCTCGGTGACAGCAGGGCCGAACCCGTCGTCGCCGCGCAGCAGGTTGCCCACGCCGGCGACGAGCACGCGCTTGGACCGAACGTCGAGCGGCTCGGAGGGGAGCGCCGTGCTCACGCCACGTTCGCTGCGACCCGGAGGATGCCGTCGGTGACGGTGATCGGCAGGACGGCCAGCGAGGGCTCGTCGGGCTCGTCGTCCACGCGCTTGCCCGAGCGGGCGTCGTACGCGCAGTTGTGCCAGGGACAGACGATCACCGAGCTCGTGAGGCGAGCGCCGTCGAGGGGCAGCCGGGCGCCCGCCGTGGGGCAGACGTTGGCGAACGCGTACGGCTCACCAGCCAGCTTGAGAATCAGGACCGAGCGGCCCTCGACGTCCACGGCCTTCATCTTCCCCTCGGGCAGATCGTCGAATGCGCCAACCTCGACGAACACCGGCCGCCGCAGCTTCTCGATCTGCAGGAGCTCGGGGTTGGCGCCCCCGTTGCCCGCGCCTGCCTTGGAAAGCGGCTCGATGTGCAGCAGCGGCAGCGACGCCCCACCGTTGTCCTGCTCGCCCTCGTCGCCTGCGGGGTCCAGCGCCACGACCTCCTTGAACCAGTCGAGCCGCTCGCGAAGCTTGCCCTCGATCCCCCGCCGAAGCGTCATGGCCGAGGCCGCGCAGCCGTTGCAGGCTCCGCTCATGCGAACGCTGATGACTCCGTCCTGTACGTCGACGAGCTCCAGCGCGCCGCCGTGCGACTCGATGTAGGGCCGGATCTCGTCGAGCGCCTCCTCTGCCTCGATCCGCTGGTCGACCGGCGCGAGGCCGTACATCGACAGCAGCGCGACCGCAACCGGGTGGTCGGGCCGGCCGTCGACGATCAGCTCGAGCCCTGGGCGGTGGATGTCGTCCATCAGCCCGAGCAGCAGAAGCGCTCGCTCGTCGCCCTCGCGCTCGAGCGTCTCCACGAGCGTGGCGAGCTGGGCTACAGCCTGGTCAAACTCCATACCGTCTCCATGATCTCAGGCAGCTTAGCCTCGATCTCGGGACTGAAGCCTTCGCCCCAGGTCTCGTCCGCGGGCTCGATCTCAACGATCCACACGTCGTCTGGCAGCGCCTTGAAAGCCTCGGACACGATCACGAGGTTATAGAGCGAGATCGATCCCGTGACGGAGTCGCCCACACGTTCCTGGACCTCTTTCGCGTCCGGGAGCACATGGTCGTAGCGAACTGCCGTGACCGTGCCCGGAGGGCGGTCGCGCTGAACCGCCCCCACGAACACGATGCGGTCGTAGTCGGGTCGTTCGTTGAGGTTCTGCGTGAATCCGACCGGGTGATAGCCGAGATCCTCGAACTCGATGCCGTTGCTCGCCTGCGGCGCCAGGGTGTCGGTCAGCCAGAGCCCGACCGCGTTGTCGCGAAGGAAGCGATAGCCGACGCCGCAGACGAGGACCCGCACCCGACTACCGCTTCCTAATGGTCATGCGGACCATCAGACCCGCAGGCGCAGCTGATGATCTCACGCGTGATCGTCCGGTCGTCCATGTGGAGGTGCGTCGTGCACGGCATGCACGGATCGAAGCTCCGAATCGCCCGCAGCACGTCGATGCCCTTGAAGTCCTCGGGCTTCTCGTAGTTCTCCAACAGCGGCGTCGCCATGACCGCCTCCTCGTATGGGCCGGGGTTGCCGAAGGGGTCCTTCGGCGAGGCCATCCACGTGGAGGGCGTGAGGATCTGGTAGTTCTCGATCACGCCCTTGTCCATCTCCATGTGGTGCGTGAGGTAGCCCCGCCCGGCGCTCCACAGGCCGACGCCCATGCGCTCATCCTTCGGCACCTTGTAGGGCGTCGACATCTTGGCGTCCGGCCCGCCCTTGCGCAGCAGGTCGTAGGCGAGCAGGATGTTCTCGTAGGCGATCGCCGCGGTGAACGGAATGCAGTAGGCGCGCGCCCGGTTGCGCTCGAAGGCGCCCCAGGTCTCGGGGATCGTCCACTCGATCAGCGGGTTGGGCAGCTCGGCCTTGGGCAGCTGGACCTTGAGGCTGCGCCCCGTGGCCTCGATGTAGTCGCTCGTGCGGTAGTTCTGGTACATCGCGGCCGTCCAGATGCGCGAGTACGCGCCCGTCTCCATCGCCTGGCGATCCCAGCGTGGCGCGGTCGACCAGGAGTACTTCTCCTTCCAGCTCGTCGCCGTCGGCTTGGGGATCGTCTGCTTGTTCCAGGGGTGGTAGGGCGACAGCGGGTTCCCGGCCGGGTCGGTGGCGAACTTCTGGTCCTGCCCGCTGCCGGTCCACTCCTCGTAGAAGGCGTGCTCGACGAACTCCTCGACGCCCGCGTTGAGCATCTGGATGCTCGTCGTGACGAGCTCGCCGTCGACGATCACGCCAGGCGGCGCCCAGCGCTGCCGGGCCCAGTCGTCGGCGTTCTCGAACGTGGCGTCGTAGGCATACGGATCGTCCCACTGCCCGGGCTCGATCATGCTCTTGGGCCGCGTCCCGATGTCGCGGTACTTGGGGTTGACGTCATAGAAGAAGTCCGCGAGGTCATCCCAGATCGCCACCGTCTTGCGGCCGTAGTCGAAGTACTTGACGACCCGCAGCAGGATCTCGTTGAGGTCAGAGGCGGTGAGCGACGCGCTGACCCCGCCGGGCACGACCGTCTGTGGGTGGGGGAACTTGCCGCCGATCAGGACGTAGGCCTCACGCGCCAGCCGAGTGTAGTGCAGGCCCTCGAGGTAGAGCTTGCCGGTCAGCGGCGTGAGGTCGGTCATGAGCTCGGACATGAACTCGTAGCCGTGGATGGCGCGCCCCGGCAGGCGCGTGTCCAGGGCGCGCTGCCAGATCTCCGGGTTCGTCTCGCGCACCGCCTCCTCCGAGAAGTCCGGACCCGCGAGCAGCGACAGGTGGATCGGGTGGTCGTAGAGGTACTCCGTCGACTGCAGGATGTTGCGTGCGACGACGCCCATCGGGGGTGGCTTGACGCCGAAGGCCATCTCGCAGGCGAGCGCCGAGGCCATCGCGTGCACGCCGCCGCAGACGCCGCAGGCGCGGCTCGAGATGAAGATGGCATCGCGCGGATCGCGGCCCTGGAGAATGATCTCGTAGCCACGGAACAGCGTCGCCATCGAGGCGGTCTCCATGACCTGGCGGTTCTCCAGGTCGACGACGGTGTGGAAGGCCAGTGCGCCCGCCACGCGGGTCACGGGGTCGAAGTCGACGCGGCGAATCGCGCCGTTGCGAGCGAACAGCTGCCGCATCCGCTCGGGATCGTCTTCGATCGGCGTCGGCAGTGGCGTCTCAGTGTACGTGTACGGGTTTGCGACACCCGCCTTCAGCGTCGCGTTGCCCGCCGCGTCGAACTCGATCGGCAGGTTCTTAAAGCACATCTACAGTTCCTCCCGGGTGACCCAATGCTCTTGCAGCACGGGTGTGCTGGCTTCCATGTCGATGCCCTTCTGGCGCAGGATGTCCCGGCTCTGGGGCAGCGGCTGATTCTTGTAGCGCTTGGCCTGATTGACCGAGCCGCTGTACTGCAGCTTCTTATAGAAGAACGAGTTCACCTTCGCGACGGGGTTCTTCGTGCCCGAGGCGCGCCCCCACCCCGAGGGAATCTCGCCGGCGTTGTCCCACAGGGGCTCGCTGTTGCCGTTGGCCATCGACATGCGCCGCAGCCGGCGGATCGCGCCACCCGTGACCTTCGAGACGCCGCCCGAGATCGCAGACCCCGGCGGCGCCTTGTAGAACGGGCTGAACTTGTCCGGGAAGCCCGGCATCGTGCAGCCGATGCACGCCCCGCCGGCGACCATGCAGCCACCCATGTGGTTGATCGCGCCGCGCTCGACGATGTTGCACTGCACGACCGGGCCCCAGCAGCCGATCTCGACCAGGCACTCGTGGTCGCCCGGCTCCTCGGCGAAGACGCCCTCCTCGTAATACCCCGCCTTCGGGCAATGGCGATGCACCGTCTCCCCGAACAGCCACGCCGGCCGCCCCAGCTCGTCGAACTGCGGCAGCGGCGCCAGGTTCTGGAGGAACAGGAGCACCGCGGCGACGGTCTCGGTGAAGTTGTCTCCGATCGGCGAGCAGCCCGGGACGTTGACGACCGGGACGCCCAGCGCAGAGCGGTAGTCCTTGCCGAGGAAGTCGGCGAGGCTCATCGAGCCCGTGATGTTGCCGGCCGCGGCCGGGATCCCGCCCCACGTCGCGCAGGTACCGATCGCGACGTACGCGGCGGCGCCGGGGGCCAGCTTCCACAACCAGTCGGTGACGCGGTTGGGCTGGTCGGTCTCGGACTCGGGATCGAAGCCACCGGCTCCCATCGCCGAGAAGTAGCCGTGCTCGGTGGGGAACGCCTGATCGTCGGGCACGGAGCCCTCGAGCACCACCACGTAGGGCGCGCCCAATGTGCCGTCGACGGCCGCCCTGAACGGTCGGATGAACTCGGTGCCGGCGCCCGGCGAGAGCACCGGATGATGCAGCACCACCTTCGGCAGGTTGGGGATCCTGCCCAGCAGCAGATCCTCGACGGAAGGGTTCGTCGCACCGCTGGCCGCGATCGAGCAGCCATCGCAGCTCATTCCCGCGATCCAGAAGACGTGGACGATGTTGAGGGGTCCGTCGGGGCTCCCGCCGAGCCCACCGAGCCCCGGATCGACGTCGGTGCCGAAGACGCCGCCGGCGTTCGGCACTGTCTGCAGCCTCTGCTTATGCCCCGTGTCGTAGGCCATCAGCCCGCGTTCTCCTTCCCAGACGTAGCAAGCGGTGTGTGAATCCTACACATAGGATGGCCGGCAACATACAGAAGTGTGCCCGATGGCGCACTAGCATCCGTTCGCCTCGTCCTTCCGCAGGAGGATCATGAGCAATGTCGACTGATCACGGCCGCTACGTCCCGGTCAACACCACCGTCTTGCTGCAGACGCTCGTCGAGGCCGTCCACGAGCAGGTTCAGGAGCGGCTCGCGGCGCGGGCGCTCCTCGCGACACCGTCGGCGCTCGATGCCGACCAGGCGCTGATCGGCGACAACGACCCCGCGCTGGACCGCAACCTGCGCGTTTCGGGGTACCTCGCGCGGCTTGTCGAGGTCGAGCTCTTCGAGCCTGCCCAGGGTGTCGCCGAGTGGGTGCCGGACCGAGTCAGAGCTCATACCGAGGACACAGAAGACGTCGATCAGGCGGTCGCCGTCCTCTGCGGCGAGTTGGCGCGCGCGGAACCGATCGGCAAGCCGAGCCCCGACGACCCGGCCGCCATGAGCTGGCAGGTGCCCGGTCCCGGCGGCCACGTCCGCCATTTCCTCGCACGGCGCGCGATCGAAGAGGTTCTGCGGGGCAGAGAGAACCCGATCGAGGGTGACCCGGCCGATCTCAAGCGCGCGTGGATGTACGGATTCTTCGTGCGCACCTGCGAGGAGGCGCTGGCGGATGAGGCGGCGGTCGACTCAGCCGACGGCTGAGCGACGGCCCGGCAGCAGGCTGATCGGCGCTCACGTCAATGGGTGGCACAGTACATGCACAGGTCGAAGCTGCGGATCGCACGCAGCACGTCGATGCCGTGCTGAGACGGGTCCGAGCTCACGAGCGGCGTGGCCATCACCGCCGCCTCGCACGGCCCCGGCCTGCCGGCGCCATCCCGTGGCGAACCTGAGAACGTCGAGGGCCCGACGATCTGGTAGTTCTCGATCACGCGGTCGGCGAGCTGCACGTGGTGGCTCACATAGCCACGCGCGCCGCCCCAGTAGCCGGCCCCCGTGACGCCGTCCTTGGGGATCTTGTAGGGGTTGAAGATCCTCGCGTTGGGACCGCCCCTGCGAGCAAGGTCCAGTCCGATCACGACGTTCTCGTAGGCGGCAAGCGTCGCCTGCGCCAGCGCATAGGCGCGGGCGCGGTTGCGCTCAAAGGCATTCCAGCGCTGGGGTATCTGCCACTCGAGCAGCGTGGCCGGCATCTGGGCCTTGGGCATGCTCATCCTGAGGCTGCGGCCCGTCGACTCGACGAAGCTGCCGTGCGGCTGCTGGGCTGCCAGCGCCGTTGCCCACATGCGCGCCTGCGCGCCGGTCTCCATCGGGTGGCCCTGCCAGCGGGCCGCCGTCGACCAGGAGTAGCGGCCGCCGGGATCCGTGCTGCCCGGCTGGGGAAGCGTGCGCTTGTTGGACGGGTGACGCTGGGAGAGCGGGTTGCCATGCAGGTCGCTCGAGCGCGATTCCCCGCTCCAGTTCTCATAGAAGGAGTGCTCGACGAACTCCTCGACGCCCGCGTCGATCTGCCGCGGATCGGTGCTCTGCAGCACGCCGTCGACGATCGCGCCCGGCGTCGACCAGCGGTTCTCGCCCCAACTCGCGGCGTTGGCAAAGCGGCCGTCGTACGAGAGCGGGTCGTCCCACAACCCGAGGTCGAGGAAGTTCTTCGGTCCCTCGCCGACCGCGGCGAACCGCCCGTCCGCCTCGTAGAAGTAGCTCGTGAGGTCGTCCCACACGGCCACGACGCGGCGGCTGTAGTCAAGGAACTTCGTCGCGCGTAGCAGCACCAGGTTGAAGTCGGTCGTGTCGACGGTCGAGCTCACGCCGCCCGGGGTGATCGTCTGCGGATGCGGATACTTGCCGCCGATCACGACGTTCGCCTCGCGCGCGACGCGCGACATGTGCAGCGCCTCTCGGTAGAGGCGCCCGCGGTTGCGCGTCAGCGCGGTCATGATGTCCGACACCCGAGCGAACCGGTGCACCGCGGCGCCGGCAGCAGGGGTCGCCTCGGCGCGCGTCCACAGCTCTGGACTCGTATGCCGCACGACCGGCTCGGAGTAGTCCGGCCCGGCGCGCAGGAACAGGTGGCCCGGGTGATCGGTCAGGCACTCGGTCGCCGAAAGGAAGTTGCGTGCGACGATCCCCATCGGCGGCGGCTGGATCCCGCACGCCATCTCCAGCGCGAGCGCGGAGCAGATCGAGTGCGCATCGCCGCACACGCCGCAGGCGCGGCTTGAGATGAAGACGGCGTCACGCGCGTCGCGCCCGGCGCAGATGATCTCGTAGCCGCGGAACGTCGTCGCCATCGCGACCGCGTCGCCAACCCTGCGGCTGCCGCCGAAGTCCGCAGACGCGTGCACCGCGAGGTCACCGCTGACGCGCGTGACCGGATCGAAGCGCAGGTTCCGGGCGGCGGCGCCGGTCGCGGTCGATTCGTTGTATCCGTCGGGGCCGGGACGAGACGTCTGGGTGGTCATCTACAGCTCCTCCCGGGAGATCAGATGCTCTTGCAGGACGGGGACGCTGGCTTCCATGTCGACGCCCTTTTGGCGCAGGATGTCTCGGCTCTGTGGCAGCGGCTGCTTCTTGTTGCGCTTGGCGTGGTTGACCGAGCCGGCGTACTGCAGCTTCTTGTAGAAGAACGAGTTGATCTTGCGGACCGGGTGCGTGATGTCCGCGGCGCGGCTCCACGCGGTCGGGATCTCATGCGCGTTGTCCCACAGCGGCTCGGTGTTGGCGTTGGCCATCGACATGCGCCGCAGGCGCCGGATCGCGCCACCCGTGACCTTCGAGACGCCGCCCGAGATCGCAGACCCCGGCGGCGCCTTGTAGAACGGGCTGAACTTGTCCGGGAAGCCCGGCATCGTGCAGCCGATGCACGCCCCGCCGGCGACCATGCAGCCACCCATGTGGTTGATCGCGCCGCGCTCGACGATGTTGCACTGCACGACCGGCCCCCAGCAGCCGATCTCGACCAGGCACTGGTTGTCGCCCGGCTCATGCGAGAAGACGCCCTCCTCGTAATACCCCGCCTTCGGGCAGTGACGATGCACGGTCTCCCCGAACTGCCACACCGGCCGGCCCAGCTCGTCGAACTCGGGCAGCGCGCGGCTGCCCTCGAAGTACCCGAGCAGGTCCTTGAGGGTCTCCGTGAAGTTGTCGCCGATCGGCGGGCAGCCAGGCACGTTGACCACGGGCAGCCCCCGGGCGGAGCGGTAGCTCGGACCCAGATAGTCGGTCAATCCCATCGAGCCGGTGATGTTGCCGGCCGCGGCCGGGATCCCGCCCCACGTCGCGCAGGTGCCGATCGCGATGCACGCCGCCGCGCCCGGTGCAAGCGCCCACATCCAGTCCGTCGCGCGCAGCGGCTGCTCGCCGTACGCCGCGCTTCCCTTGGACTGTGGCCAGTCCGAGCCGCTCCCCATGGCTGCGAAGTGGCCCGGCCCGCCAAAGCTCTGGTCGTCGGGGACGGATCCCTCGACGACGACGACGTACGGCGCCTCGAGCGTTCCCTCGGCCGCCTGCCGAAAGGCCTCCATGAACCCCGCGCCGCAGTCCTCGTCGAGCATCGAATGATGCAGCACGACGCGTGGAACACCCGGGATCGTGCCGAGCGTGAGATCCTCGACGCTCGGCGAGATCGCGCCGAGCATGGCGACGGAGCAGCCGTCGCAGCTCATCCCCGAAAGCCAGAAGACGTGAACGACTCGCCCGCCGTCCAGGCTTGTCTCGCCGCCGCTGAACCCGCCGAAGTCGCCGACCGCATAGGCCATGTTCCAGTTCCTCCCGTCTAGGTGTGCCGAGCATATAAGTACCACGGACACACGGCAAGTGTCGCAGGCAGATGCCGCCGCAGGACGCAGGCGATGCGAACGACGACGGTCCGCAGTGCCAAGCGCGTGGGCGTCTCGGTGCTATGTGTGGCAGCCACTGACCGAGTTGGATACAGTTCCGAGCTATGAAGCTCGCTATCGCTGGTAAGGGTGGCTCGGGAAAGACGTCGATCTCAGGCACCATGGCGCGGTTGCTCGCCCGCGACGGTTGCAACGTCCTCGCGATCGACGGCGACTCGAACCCCAATCTCGCGCTCACGCTTGGCATCGCCGCCGAACGGATGAGCGACATGCCCGTGCTGCCGTCCAACCTCTTGCGGCGCACCGAGGCCGGACCGATGCTCACGCAATCGCTCGAGGACATCAAGGCGTCGCACTCGGTGACGGGACCGGACGGCGTCGAACTGCTCGTCATGGCGCATCCGCAGCACGCCGACACCGGCTGCCTTTGCAGCATGCACGCCACCGTGCGCCGGATCATCGAAGCCGCCTCGGACGAGGATCGCGACGTCTGCATCCTCGACACCGAGGCGTCGCCTGAGCACCTCTCGCGTGGCACTGCGAGCTATGCCGACGTGATGCTCGCGGTCGTCGAGCCCTACTTCAAGTCGCTCGAGACGGGCCGGCGGATGGCCGCGCTCGCCAACGACCTCGGCCTCGATCGCGTCGCGCTGGTGGCCAACAAGGTCAAGGACGAGCGCGAGCAGGAGGCCGTCGAGACCTTCGCCGCCAACCACGATCTGGAGATCGCCGCGATCGTCCCCTTCGACGAGACGTTCGCGCTCGCCGAGCGCGCCGGCGTGGCGCCGCTGGATTTCAATCCCGACTCGCCGGCGATCGCGCCGATCCACCGGCTCGCGATGGCCTGGGGGGCGAACGTGCATGGACGAGCTTGAGGTCCTCCGCGTCCGCGACGAGGTGCTCCAGGCGATGTACTGGATGCACAGCGAGGGCATCTCGACGGAACCGACCGCGACCGAGCTCAGCCGCTTCCTGGCTGTGCCGGACACCGTGCTGACGGCGTACCTCGATCGGTTCGTCGAAGACGGCCTGCTCGAGTGCGGCGGCGGACGGTATGTTCTCAGTCCGCGCGGCATGGAGAACGGCAAGCGGACGTTCGCCGACGAGATGGCCGACCTCACGCGGCCGACGCACGGCGAGTGCGACGCCGACTGCTGGTGTCATGATTCGCCGGAAGCCGCAGCAGAATGTCTCCACGAGCGGGTCGGTACCAGCCATTCCCACTGATCTCACAGCAGCGCAGGTCCTGCCCAAGAACTTCCTGCGCCCATGCCTGCTTCTGCTCCTGCGCGAGCAGCCGGCGCACGGCTATGACCTGCTCGAACGTCTGCGCCCGCTCGGTTTCAACCGCGACGACCCCGGCCGGCTGTACCGAGCCCTGCGCACGCTCGAGACCGACGGGCTCGTGCACTCGGTGTGGGAGAAGTCGACGACCGGTCCCGACCGGCGCATGTACGAGCTGACCCGCACGGGCATGGAGGAACTGCACGCTTCGGCCGCGGCACTGATGGCAACCGACCAGATCCTCGGCGTGTTCCTCAGCCGCTACTCCGAGTTCGTCGCGCTGCAGCCGCGCAAGCGCACGCGAACTCGCAGCGATTGACACTGCTGCGATGACCACAGCAACGGCCGCTGGGATGCGGCTGGCCGTCGTCGGGAAGGGCGGCTCCGGCAAGTCCGTGGTCGCGGCCACTCTCGCGCGCCTGCTCGCGCGGCGCGGGCACCGCGTGCTCGCGCTGGACTCCGACACGCTTCCCGGATTGTCGATCAGCCTCGGTGCCGACGTGCCCGACGACGCGCCGCTGAACGCGGCCGCCGAGCGCAACGAGAAGGGCCGCTGGCACCTCGTCAAGGGTGTCGGCCCCGCGCGCGCGGTGCAGCGTTACGCGACAGACGCACCCGACGGCGTGCGCCTGCTGCAGCTCGGCAAGACCGACAAGCGCGGCCTTGCGCCCAACAGGGCCTCGCACAATGCGTTCTACCAGGTCATTCACCGGCTCGGCGACGTGCGGTCGCTGGACGACTGGGTAATCCTCGGAGACCTCCCGGCGGGGCCGCGTCAGACCGCCTTTGACTGGGCGCCGTACGCCCGGCGCTTCCTGCTCGTCGTGGAGCCGACATGGCAGTCGATGCTCACCGCGCGGCGCATCATCCGGATCGCGCGCGAGCAGCGCGACGACGCCGAGTTCTCGCTTGTCGTCAACAAGGTGACGCCCGAGGCGGATGTGCAGCGAGCAGAGCAGTTCCTCGGCGTGCCGCTGCTCGGCACCGTTCCCGCCGACGACGATGTGCGCGCCGCGGAACGCGCGGGCGTCGCATTGCTGGACCTCGCGCCCGACGCGCCCGCCGTTCACGCGATCGAGCGGTTGGCGGACGCCCTAGATGTGCGTAACATAGACCGTCTATGAAAATCGTTGTCGCAGGAAAGGGTGGCGTCGGCAAGACGACCGTATCGGGCACGGTGTCGCGCGCGCTCGCGCGCGCGGGACATGATGTGCTCGCGCTCGATGCCGACACGAATCCGATGCTCGGCGTCTCGCTTGGTGTCGGCCCCGAGGAGACGGACCTCCTCGTCGCGGTGCGTCAGGGACTGGAGACCGGCGAGACCGAGCATGAGCAAACGACGGCGGGCTTCGTCGAGCGCTTCGGGCGCGATGCGCCCGACGGCGTGCGGCTCGTCGTCGCCTCCCGCATCGAACGCGCGAACCCCGGCTGCACATGCTGCGGCGTGTCTCCCGAGAGCCTGCTGCTCGAGCTCGAGTCCGACGGCAAGATCATCATCGGTGACCTCGAGGCCGGTATCGGCACGGTGATGCGACTGCAGGAGGGCCAGGCCGACGTCGTGCTCGTCGTCGCGCAGCCGACCGCGAAGTCGCTGAACATCGCACGGCGGGCCGTCGAGATGGCCGACGACCGCGGCGGGCGCGTGATCGTCATCGCCAATCGCGTGCGCGACGACGAGGATCTCGCAGTCATCCGCGAGGCGGTCGGCGAATGCGAGATGGTCGTCGTGCCCGACGACGCGGCGATCGCTCAAGCCGACCGCGAGGGCCGCGCAGCGATCGACGTCGACGAGAACTCGCCCGGCGTCAAGGTGCTGATCGAGCTCGCCGACCGGCTGGCGAGCATGGCTGTCCCGGCCTGACGCAAGCTGGAGGTGACGGCTGCTCAGCGCACCGTCACCTCGTTGATCATCCCCAGCTCCAGGTGCGGCGGCCCGCCGCCGCGCCCGCGTACGAAGCAGATCAGTGCGTACCTGCCCGCCGGCAGATCGAGTTGCGTGACCTGACGATCGCCGCCCTCGAGCACCGCGGTCTCACGCGTCTGCTCTGTGTCCACTGGCGGTGCGCCGATCGACGTGCGCGAGCCGAAGAACCGGCGCACGTCCTTGATGTCGGCAGCCGCCCGCATCGGGGTGAGGAACGCATGATGCTGCTGGGCGCCGGTGTTGTCGAAGTCCACGCTGTTGCGTCCGGCCCTCAGGCCGGAGACGCGAAACGAGAAGTCGAGGGCCTCGATCCGGGCGGGCGCGCGCGGTGGCGCGGGAACGGTACGCGGACCGGTGACGGTGAACGACGCGACGATCCCCGGCGTATCGAGGACCCCGGCGGCGTAGTAGCGGCCGGCCGGCAGCGCTTGCAGCGTGCTGCTCATCTCCCCTGGTTCGGTGAGGCTGACGCCACCGGCTGTCCGCAGCCAGTCCGGCTGTGGGTGCCTGATGCGCAGCGCCTCCCTGATGGTGTGATCTCCCTCGATCCTCCACAGCTGCGCCTTGCGCGGCGCGTCGCCGATGTTGCGCAGCCGGATCTCCACCAGCCCGCCCCGCACGCTGCGCGGCGCGCGGTAGCGGAACCGGCCCCGTCCGACGTCCTCGACGGTGATCGTCATCCGGGCCGCGCTCGCGCGTGCGCCACGCAACCGATCGATCTTCGTGGTGCCGCCGGCCCGCGGCGCGACACCGCGTTCCTTTGCGGTCGGGGCTTCCTGCACGACGACGTCGTCGCCGCCGCCGCAGCCCGACAGCACGAGGGCCAGCACGAGCAGCGCCGATGTCGCTGATCGCAACGCAGCCGCACTCACGACCTCCATTGGATCATCCCGCTCCGACGGCGGTCAAGGCCGCCCGGGGTCGTTGCTCGGATCGCGTTCGAGCGCCATGAGGAACGCGTTCTGAGCGTCGCGCGTGCTCTTGATCGCTTCGCCCATTCGCGCCAGCTCGACGTGCCCCACCGCGGTGATGTCGTAGACGCGGCGCTTCGGGCCGGCCTTCGAGTGCATCCAGCGCGAGCAGAGCAAGCCAGCGCGCTCCATGTCGCGCAGGCTGCGATACATCACCGCCGGATCGAGCTCCATCGCGCGGATCCGGAGCTCGCGGCGCAACTCATAGCCGTAGCTGGCGCCGTCGCGCAGGAGAAGTAGAAGCCATGCCGTTCGAAGGTCTTTCTGCATCGCGCGCACTATGATCCAATCACATAGCGGCGCAGATGCCCGGCGCAGTCCCCGCCCTCGCAGACAGAGCACCCAGTCGGCAACATCTTCTCCGTTTAGCCAGAACAGAAAGGAAGCGATGTCGTCGTGACAGAGCAGCTCGCCGCGCAGGGCCCGATTCCGATCACCGTCGTCACGGGCTTCCTCGGCGCCGGCAAGACGTCGCTGATCAACCGCCTCGTCACCGCGCGAGCGGGCGCCGAGCGGATTGGGGTCGTCGTCAACGAGGCGGGGGAGATCGGGCTCGACGGGCAGCTGCTGGGCGACGCGACCAACGATGTCGTCGAGATCGCCGACGGCTGCGTGTGTTGCACGAGCCAGGGCGAGCTGCTCGACGCGATCACGCGCTTGCATCGTGCCGCAGGGCAGCTCGATCGCATCATCGTCGAGACGAGCGGCCTTGCCGATCCCGGTCCCGTCGTCGACGCGCTGGCGAGCATCACCCACGTCCTGCGCCTGGACACGATGGTCACGGTCGTGGATGCCGTCCACATGCTCGACCAGCTCGATCGCGTCGACAGCCCCGAGGCGCGCCAGCAGCTTCAGCTCGCGACGCACGTCGTCGTCAGCAAGATCGACCTCGCGACGCAGGCCGACGTCGAGGGCGTGCGTGCGCGTGCCGGCAGCCTCAATCCCGACGCGCAGGTCATCGTCGCCGCGCGCGACGAGCTCGACGTCGAGCTACTGCTCGATCGCTTCGCGTTCGCGGCCGACGACGAACGCGCCGGAGGAGATCACGCTCACCATCACGACCATGATCATCTCGACGTGGAGATCTTCTCCGTCGAGCTCGCGGGCGAGCTCGATCCCGGCCGCTTCGAGGGCTGGCTCGGTGGGGTGCTCATGCTCAACGCGCCCGACGTCTTTCGCATCAAGGCGATCGTCGCGCTCGCCGGCGAGCCCCGGCGCCAGATCGTGCACGGTGTGCAGACGTACGTCGAACAGGGTCCCGGCGCGGAGTGGGAAGCCGGCGAGCCACGCACGAGCCGGATCGTCGTCATCGGGCGAAACCTCGAGTGCGAGCGCTGGCGCGACGAGCTCGAACGCTGCGTCAGCTGATCAGCGATGCAGCGCCGCTGCCGTGTAGACGATCTGGATTGGTTCGCACCAGATCACGATCGAGCGCACGCGGTCCGGATCTACGCTGCGCGGCAGCACGTAGTTCTGCTCGCCGATCGTCGACTTGAGGGCGACGAGCGGTCCCAGCCGTCGCGCGGCGACCGCCTGCTTCGTCGTCCGTGGCCGCGCCGCGGCGCTCAGCCACACGAACAGATCGCCAGGTGCGCGCATCGCGGCGAGGGCAGGCTCGCGCAGCGGCGTGTCGACCTGCTGCTCGACGACGACGCTCCAGCGCCCGCCGCCGGAGACGCGCAGTTGCTGATCGCCGGTCTGCACCCACGTCGCCTCGCCCGCGCCCGGACAGTGTCCGCCGGGCTTGTCGGCGGCCGTCCTTGGCGCCGGCTCGACGGCCAGCGCGAGGCGACCGCTCGAGCAGCGCCAGCGCGCGCGCCACTGGATCGCGCCGCGGGCGATGCTGACCCGATGGGCCGCCGGCGCAGTGCCGGCGAAGCGTGCGACCCGCTCCCAGCGCGGCGCCGCGCGGCGCGCGGTCCGAGTGAGGCTCGGCTCGCGGCTGACCTGCGTGAACGGATCTGACGCCGGGCGTGCCTTCGAGCCGCCGTCGTCGCCACCGCCGCAGTCCGTCGCGGCAAGCGCGGCGACGAGGACAACCCCGGCGCAGGCCGCTCGGCTCACGCCTGCGCACCGTCGCGCTTGGCGCGCTGCACGACGAGGTTGCCGACCTGGCGGCCCATCTTCAGACCCTCCTGGATGTCGATGTGCCAGTGCACGCCACCCCACAGGCGCGACATCGCGGCCTCGACCGCCCGCGCTCGCCACATCTCGGCGTCGTCGGGGAACACGTGCGCGAGCACCTCGCCCGCAGCTCCCGAGTAGTTCGACGTGCCCGACGGATAGGCCGGAAACAGCGGCGTGTCGAGATACGGCTCCCAGGTCTTGTCCAGCCCGAGGTTGCGAATGGCGTTGATCGGTCGCGGATCCCACCAGCCGGTCTGGTACTTGGCGTTCCAGGCTGCGGCGCCGGCATCCGTCATCGCGACGTTCAGCATCGCGAACAGGCGCGCCTGCTGCGGCACGGAGAGGTTCTTGTCGCGTGTGTAGGCGATCGCGACCCTGTTCCAGACGCCGGCGGGAAGTGCGGTGCCGGGACCGGCTTCCCAGAACTTCGCCAGGCGCTTCTGCTCGGGCGTCAGCGCCTCCTTGACGCGCATCACGTCGCGGGCGTTGGCGATGAACTGCGGCGTGCCGTACTTCGGCGGAGCGGGCGGCTGAAAGCGGTCGACGGGATCCAGCAGCCATGTGTCCCACGTGCCGGCCAGGGGCTGGATCGGCTGCCCCGTCGAGCCGGGCGGGGCTCCCAGTGCTGCGGGCCGTGCGGCCGCTTGCCATTCCACTTGCGCGTGGAGCCGTCGTGCCTGGCCTTCTCGATGTACCGATCGGCGATCTCGCGGCCGAGCTTCAGGCCGGCTTGCACGTCACTCGGGTAGTTCGCTCCGGAGGCGACCCGAGCCTGTGCCACGTCCTGCGCGCGCTCTTCGAGGCGCGCCTTCGGATACTCCGGATACAGGTGAGCGATGAGGCGCGACGCGACTCCGGCGATCGCGGCGTGCTCGGAGGGGTAGGACGGCTCGGCCGCGCGCTCGCCGGACTCGACGTCGGGCGCGGCACGCTCGTATTCGTACTTCCAGCGGCGGCGAGGACGGCGTCCTGGATCGCGGCGCTGACGTAGGAGTACGAGCGCGAAGAGCCCGGCGGGTCCTTCGGCCGGCGCGCGACAAGCTCCATCGTCTGCTCGAGCCACGGCTCGACGACCGGCGCCGAGCTGTACTCGCGCGCGAGCGCGATCTGCTCGGGCGTTCGGGCACGCAGCGCCGCTTCGAGCTCGCGGGCGTCGCGCCGGCCCGCCGCCGAGTCACTGCGCGGCGGCGGCGCAACGCGGATCTCGCCCGGCGAGGACAGAACCCACGTCTTCCACGATCCGGCCGTCGGCTCCGCCGGCGGTCACGCAACGCCGCTGTCGGACCCGCCACAGCCGGCTCCCAACACGCCGACGGCGACCGTCGCGAACACAGCCAGCAGGGAGATTCGGAGTCGACTCATTCAGTGATCGAACGATAGCTGGATAGTGCCTCAAACACTTACCCGCACCGCGAGACGAGCCTAGCGCTGCGACGCGGCGTACTTCTCGCGCGGGCGCGCGACGAGCCACTCGCTGATCTCGACGATCGCGCGGACGCCGGGCGACGTCTCGTCGAGGTCGATCGGCGCACGGCCCTCGGCGTCTGCGCGCGCGATGACCGCGTCCTCGGGCACGACCGCCATCTCGTGCTCACCGAGCACGCTGCGGATCGCGTCGAGATCGTCGGCGCTCGTGACGCGGTTGGCGACGACGAGGACCTTCGTCTCCCGCGCTACCGCGGCCTCCACCGCGCGGCGCGCGACCTCGATCGACTTCGGCGTCGGGTTCGCGACGACGAGCACCACGTCGAGGCTGCCGACCTCCATCCGCGTCAGCACGCCGATCCCGGCCTCGAGATCGCCGAGCACGGTACGCCCGCCGGCCTCGATTTCGCGTAGCAGCCGGTCGGCGCTGACGCCGCAGCACAGGCAGCCGTGGTCGGGCATGTCCACCCGGGAGGCGACGACGACGCGCACGCCGTCGGGCGCGTCCTCGCCGAAGCGCTCGATCAGTCCGTCGATCGTGTGCTCGTGGATCGCGTCCTCGGCTGCGCTCTCGCTGAGCTCCTGACGGATCCCGGCAAGCCGCTCGGTGCGGTCCATGCCGAGCCCGAGCGAGATCCCCAACATCGGGTTGACGTCGGCGTCGACGGCCATCACCGCATGGCCCGACCGCGCGAGCGCGCGAGCGATCGTTCCCGAGATCGTCGTCTTGCCCGCGCCGCCCTTGCCGGCTACCGCAATCTTCATGATGACTCCATCCGTCGCTGCTCGATGACGTCTGCCAGTCCTTCGACGGCGCGTACGACCGGGGCTTCGGGGGCCGCGTCGATCACCGCCAGCCGCCGGCGCTCGGCGTCGCGCACGGCCTCGTCCGCCGGGATCTCCAACTCGACGCTCTCACCGAGCAGCCGCTCGACGCGGCGGCGCTCGTCCGCACCGCCGACCTTGCTCGCGACGAAGATGACGTCGGCGCCCAGCGGGCCGCGGGCGATCCGCGCCACCCGCCGGCCGGTCATCGCCGACTGGCTCGTCGGCTCGACGACGACGACGTAGATCCGCGCGTAGGGCGAGAAGCCGGCGGCGAGCTGGCGCGGCCCGGCCGGCAGGTCGCCGACAACCGCCCAGTCGTGTAGCGAGCGCGCCTCGTGCATGCGCCGAACCGTGCCCAAAAAGGCGTTCACCGATCCGTTGACCGGGTTCAGCCCGTCCTTGCCGGCCTTGCCGAGCTGCAGCATCCGCACCCCGTCCGGCGCCGGCGTCGTGTAGCGCCGCACGACGGTCATCGGGCCGATGCAGGACTTCAGTCGCCAGGGGCCCTGCGCGGGCTTCTCGGCGGCGCCCATCAGCAGCGGCGTGTCGGGTTCCTCGACACCGAGCGAGTGCGCAAGGCCGGGCATCGGGTCCGAGTCGATCGCGAGGACGTGGTAGCCGCGGCGACCGAGCACACGTGCGAGCGTTCCGCAGAGCACCGACTTCCCCGCGCCGCCCTTGCCCGCGACGCCGATCCACAACGGGCCGCGCGGGCGCGGCTGCAGCGGCATGTCGACCGGCCACAGCGCCGGCTTGGGAACCGGAACTGCGACCGGGCTCATGCCCGTGCCACCGGCAGCGGCCCCGCGATCTCCCCGACGTCCTCGAGCGTGAGCGTCTCGCGCTCGAGCAGCGCCTCGGCGACGCGGTCGAGCGACGCGCGCTGCTCGCCGAGAACCCGGCTGGCGAGCTGCTCGGCCTCGGCGACGATCCGTCGCGCCTCGGCGTCGATCAGCTGCGCGGTGTCGTCGGAGTAGTGCACGCCGTTGAGGCCGCTCTCGTCGGCGTAGTTGAGCGGGCCGACGACCTCGCTCATGCCCAGGATGGTCACCATCCGCCGCGCGATCGCCCCGACCTGGGCGAGATCGTTCGCCGCGCCGTCGGCGGGCTCGCCGAACACGAGCTGCTCGGCGACGCGGCCGCCGAGCAGCGTCGCCATCCGCTCGATCAGCACGCTGCGCGAGCGCAGCCGGCGGTCGCCGGCCTCGGGTATCCACGTCACGCCCGCGGCACTGCCGCGCGCGACGATGCTGATCTTGTGCAGTACGCGTCCGCCCGGCAGCGCGCGTGCCACCAGCCCGTGGCCGGCCTCGTGATAGGCGACGACGAGCCGGTCCTCGGCCGACAGCGGGCGGGAGTTGGCGATCCCGACGCCGACTCGGTCCAGCGCGTCCTCGAGGTGCGCCTGTGAGACGCTGGCGTCGCCGCTGCGCGCGGCGAGCAGCGCGGACTCGTTGAGGAGGCTGTTCAGATCCGCCCCCGAGAACCCGTACGTCAGCCGCGCGATCACGTCGAGGTCGATGTCGCTGCCCATGCGCCTGTCGCGAGCGTGGAGCGCGAGAATCTGCCTGCGCGCTTCGAGGTCGGGCATCTCGAGGTTGAGCCTGCGGTCGAAGCGGCCGGGCCGCATGAGCGCGGGATCGAGCATGTCGGGCCGGTTCGTCGCCGCCATCACGATGACCGTCGAGCTCTTGCCGAAGGCATCGAGCTCGATCAGGAGCTGGTTGAGCGTCTGCGCGCGCTCGCTGTTGTCCGCCGCCCCGCCGCCGCGGTGACCGCCGATCGCGTCGATCTCGTCGATGAAGACGATCACGGGCGCGACCCCGCGCGCCTGGGCGAAGAGATCGCGCACGCGTGCCGCGCCCTCGCCGATGTATGTCTCGTTGAACTCGGTCGCCGCGACGGAGACGAAGGCCGCGTTGGACTCGCCGGCCAGCGCGTGCGCGAGCAGCGTCTTGCCCGTGCCCGGCGGGCCCGTCAGCAGGTAGCCCGTCGGGACGCGCGCGCCGATGCGCTCGAAGCGCTCGCGGTCGGCGAGGAACTCCCGTACCTCCGCGAGCTCGTCGATGACGTGGTCGATCCCCGCGACATCGGCGAACGTCACCCGCTCCCCGTGCAGGAAGGACTGCCCGATCCGCCGGTCGCGCATCGACAGGCGCCGCTGGCGCTCGGGCGCGTCGCGCACCCGCTCGAGCGCGTCCTCCAGATCCCGCGCCAGGATCGACGAGCGCCGCGCGCGCGCCGTCAGCAGCGCCGCCTCGTTGAAGAGGCTCGCGAGGTCTGCGCCGGTCATGCCGACCGTCCGCTGAGCGATCGAGGGCAGGTCGACGTCCGATCCGAGCGGCTTGCCACGCGCGTGGACCTCGAGGATCCCGAGACGCCCGCGCTCGTCGGGCAGCTCGAGCCCGACCGCACGGTCGAAGCGGCCGGGACGCAGCAGGGCGGGGTCGAGTACGTCGGGCCGGTTCGTCGCGCCGACGACGATGACCCCCTGCGCGGGCTCAAAGCCGTCGATCTCCGCCAGCAGCTGGTTGAGCGCCTGGCCCTGCTCCTCGGCCGAGCCCTGGCTGCCGGGGCCGGTGCCCGCACGCCGCCGTCCGACCGAGTCGAGCTCGTCGATGAAGACGATCGACGGCGCCTCCTCGCGTGCCTCCTTGAAGAGGTCGCGCACGCGACGCGCGCCGATCCCGACGTACATCTCGACGAAGTCCGAGCCCGAGATCGAGTAGAACGCCGCCCCCGCCTCGCCGGCCAGCGCGCGCGCCATCAGCGTCTTGCCGCAGCCCGGAGGCCCGTAGAGCAGGATCCCGCGCGGGATCTGGGCGCCAAGCTCGGCATAGCGCTCGGTGTGCAAGAGGAAGTTCGAGATCTCCTTCAGCTCGGTCACCGCCGCGTCCTGGCCCGCCACGTCGTCGAACGTCACGTCGACGTCGTCGACCCGAGCGGAAGACCTGCTGCGTGCGAACAGGCCGTCCCCGCCGCGCACGGACAGGATGAAGTACAAAAAGACGATCGTGAGGATCAGCGCCGGCAGGAGCGTGGTGGCCGGTCCGATGATCCGCTTGAGCAGCTGCTGGTCGACGGTCGTCCGCACGCCCTCCGTGGCGAGCAGGTTGAGCAGGGCGTCGACGGACGTCGTGACGTTGCGCGAGAACGGCATGTAGTACCGGCGCTTGGATCCGTCACCCGCCTCGTAGACACCGATGATGACGCGGTCGACGTCGAGCACGACGGCGTTGTCGACCTTGCCCTCGTCGACGAGGGTCTGGAAGGAGTCGAGGCGCAGCTTGTCACCGACGAGGTGCGGGCGCGAGGCCTCGAGCGCGACGAGGTAGATGAGGACGAGCACCGCGATCGCGACTACGCACCAGAAGCCCAGCGATCGCGGAACGCCAGCCTGGCGCTTGCCGCCTCGTGGCTTCCTGCCCGACCCCTCGTCCTTGCTCATCTTCGTCCTCACTATGTGTGGAGAATATCTACCGCGAAGCCAGCAGGGGGAAATGCGCTCACCGGCGAGCCGGGCGCAGCCACCACAGGCAGCCCGCGAGCACGATCACGACGAACCCGACGATGATCGGCACGAGCGAGAAGCCCTGATCGTCGCTGTCATCCGTCAGATCGCGCGGGTCCGCGGAACCCGCTGTGGCCGGCGTCTGCGCCGTCTGGCCGCGCAGGAACGAGCGCTTGTCGAGGATGCCGACCCCGCGGACGCCGACCCAGCGGTCATAAGCGGTCGGGCGGTAGACGATCGTGCCGCCGCCGAAGAGCAACGGCACGGCCGGGAGCTCGCGCGCCAGCAGCCGCAGCTGTTGCGTCACGACCACCCGGCGCTCCGCGACCGTTCGCGCCGACGCCGCGCGCTCTGCGAGCGCGTCGAATCCGTCGCTGCGATAGCCACCGTCGTTGAGCGATGCGACGCTCGCGTCGCCGAAGATCGCGCGCAGAAAGGCGGGGTCGTACGACGCCAGCGCGGGAATCCCGACGACGGCGACGTCGAAGGACGCCGGCACGCCGCGACGTCCGAGCACGCGATCGAGCGCGCCCGGCGAGAGCTCCACGAGCCGGGCGCGCGCGCCCGCAGCGCCAAGCGCCCGCACGACCCGCTTGCCGGCCTCGAGGCGAACCGGATCGTTGCTCGGCGCGGCGATGCGGAACGCGCCGATTCCCTGTTCGGCGAATGCGAGGCGTGCAGCCGCGCGATCGAAGCTGTGCAGCCTCCCGGCACGCGCCCACGGCGAACGCGGGTGCAGCATCCCGCGGGCGGCGGGGACGACGCCGCCCGCGACGCCGGTGGCGTTGCCGGCCAGCGCGTCGAGGTCGAGCGCCCGCGCGACCGCCCGGCGGGCGGCGATCCGATTGAAGGGCCGGCCGTCGACGTTGAACAGCAACATCGTGCCGGTGTACGAGATGTCATCGGACACGCGTAGCCCGGAGCCGCTCGGCAGCCTGGATCCGGGCGGCACCGTGATCGGGGCCGCGTCGATTCGGCGCCGCAGCAGGGCGTCGGCGAGCGCGTCCTCGCGGTCGATGATCGGCACGTCGATCCGCGCGACCGAGGGGCTGCCGCGGAAGTAGTCGCGGTTGGCGTCGAAGCGGTAGCTGCGGCCGCGCTCGTGGCTCGTCAGCCGGTACGGTCCTGTACCGATCGGACGCCCGCGCGGGGCACGGCGGTTGCGCGGCAACGCCGCCCACAGGTGTTGCGGGAGGATCGGAACGTCGGCGAACGGCTGGTCCTCGAGGCCCAGCGAGCGCCGCCGCAGCGTGAAGCGGACGGTCAGCCGTCCGGTCTGCGTCACGCTCTCGATGTCCTGCAGCTGCGGGGTGAAGCGCGGGTGTGGGCGATCCGCCATGTGTCGGTACGTGAATGCGACGTCCGCCGCCGTCAGCGGCCTGCCGTCATGCCATTTGACGTCCTGTCGCAGCCGCACCGTCACATTCAGGCCGCTCGCGTCGCGGGTGATCGCGCGCGCGAGCCAGGGCCGCGGCTGGCCCGCCGCATCACGCCAGGTCAGGGTGTCGTATACGAGCGACATGAACGCGTAGCCGGACTCGAACGTGTAGGGCGTCAGGCTGCCGTCGTCCGCGGGGATCGCGATCCGCAGGTGCGAGGGCGCCTGCGACTGCGCCGCGACGACGTGTGGGAGCGCCAGCGCCGCGGCGAGCACGAGTGCGACGATTGGAGGTAGCCGGCGCAGCATCGGCGGGCACGATAGCCGCGCCCCCGGGTCCGACAAGCCGCTTGGCGGATGCCCGCGGCGTAACGCTCGTTAGGCTCGCGACGTGCCCCGACAGCCCGATCACGCGCGCGCTGCTGCGCCCAGTCCGCTCGAGCGGTGGCTGATCGCGCTCGCCGCGCTCGCTGCGTGGTCGATCGTCCCGCCCTACCTCGGCCCCCTCGTCGGGCTCGATCTCGACGTGCCGGCCACCGTCGAGGTCGTCGACCACGTGCTTCCCGGACTCTGCGCGATCGCCGCGGCTCTCGTCGCGCTCGCCGCGGCGCGCCGCGGCGAGACGGACAGCATCCGCTTGCTCGCGGCGCTCGGCGTGTGCACGCTGGCAGGGCTCTTCCAGACCGTCAGCCACGCCACGCTCGTGTTCAACGCGGGGGGTCCGCTGCAGCCGGTCGACGCCGTCGTGCTGCACGCATCGCCGGGGCCGCTGCTGCTGGCGCTGTCGCTGTGGCTCCTGCTGCGCCCGCCGAACGCGGATCCGGTCACATGACCGCCGGACGCGTGCTGTTCGTCGGCTGCGGGCCGGGCGCGGCGGACCTCCTGACGCTACGCGCCGTCCACGCGCTGCAGACGGCCGACATCGTCATCTGGAACGCGGACCTGCTCGATCGCCGGGCGCTCACGGAGCACACGCGAGCCGACAGCGAGATCCTGCAGTGGCCGCCGGCGACGCAGCGCGACATTCAGGACGCGTTTGACCGCGCCTGCGTCGAGGACCTGCTCGTCGTACGCCTCAAGGGCGGCGACCCGACGTTGTTGGGGGCGCTGGAGCCGGAGCTGTCGGCCGTCCGCGAACGCGGCTTGGCCTGCGAGATCGTTCCCGGGATCAGCGCGCTCAGCGCGGGCGCGGCGGCACTCGGCCGCGAGATCGCCACGCACGACGCAGCGCTGCTGGTCGGCGCTGCGAGCGCGCTTGCCGGCGATCACACGACGGCGACGGTCGTGGCGTCCTACGGAGTGGACCGCGATCCGCGTGCGCTACAGCGCACGCTGCTGACGCGCGGTCTCGCCGCAGCAACGCCCTGCACCGTGGCGATCGAGGTCTCGCGGCGCGACGAGATGCTGCTGTCGTGCGTGCTCGAGGATCTCGCCGAAACCGTCGAGGACGCCGCGATGGGAGCGCTGGCGATCGTGTTCGCGGGCCTACCCGAGGCCCAATGCGAGCTCCCCTGCAAGGACTAGACGTTTTTTGACTCGCCGCTAGCCGTCGCAGGACTAGATGTCCGACACACTTTGCGCTATCTTCGCGCCAGTCGCCACGCTGGCGGCGATCCGGCTTTCCCAGAAAGGAGTGTGTCGTGTCCCCGACGTCCGGGCGCACCGGCGTGGCGCGTAGGCGCCGCGCGACCTTCGTAACGATGGTGGTGGCGGCTCTTGTCGTTCCCGCCGCCATCGCGTACGCCTGCAACCCGCAGGCGCACGTGTCGTTGGACAAGACCTCCTACCAGCCCAGTAGTGCGATCACCGTCTACGGCTCGTACTTCCCCGGCAATACGAACATCACGGTCAGCGGTCCGAGTGGCACCGTGACCGTGCCGACATCCGCCGGCGGCGGCTTTCAGACCTCACTGACGGCGCCGTCGACGCCGGGCAATTACACGATCACGGCATCGCGTCCGACGGGCGGCTTCGCGCCGGCGTCCTTCTCGGTTGCCGCGCCGGCTCCGGCTCCGGCGCCCGCCGCCGCACAGCCGAGCACTCCCGCCGCAGCTGCGCCCACCGCAGAGAAGCCGAGGAGCGCGCCCGCATTCAGGACGCCGAGCGTCGCCCGCAGCGAGGCCCCCGCCTCCGCTGAGCGGACCAACCCGCCCGCGCGTTCGGGTGGCAGCACCGCCGGTGGCGCGAGCAACAATGCCGGCAGCAGCGTGACGTCGTCCTCGGGTCAGAGGGTGTTCTCGGGCTCGACGAGCTCCGCGACGCCGGTCCAGACGTTCTCGACGGCGCCGGCTCCGGCCGCTCGCCCGTCGCGCTCGTCCTCGTCGCGCACGGCGCCCGCCGCTCCGGCTCCGGCTCCGGCCGAGCAGGCAGCGCTCAGCGACCTGTTCGGCAACTACCCGCCGGGCCGCACCCCGTCGCTGACCGGTGCCGTCGCAGGCGCCCCGGCCGGTGGCGCCGGATCGGGGCTCGGGCTCGGTATCGGACTCCTGGCGTTCGGTCTCTTCGCGCTCGTCGCAGGGCTGACGGCCGCCGAGGTCCGCAGGCGTCGTCCCGCGTAGGGCGGACACGGCACACGTCCACGATTCACAGCGGGGCCGGCAATTGCCGGCCCCGCTGTGTTTCAGCACTGATGCTCGAGCCGGCGCATCGTCATTTGGCGCTCCATACGCTGCTCGCCCGCGCGCTGCGCACGCCGCTCGCAGCAGCCGGAATCCGGCGTTCGATCGCCGGACGGCCGTGTTCCGAACGCGTTTGGGAAGATTTCCGCCTGCAAAGCTCCCGCAAACCGCCCTTTTTTGCGTTCTCCGTCCCTAGATGACAAAAGATATCTATTGCGTTCTACACCTAGAGGAGCGTAGGTTGCCAGCCATGCCTGCTCGAAACGGATTTCGCCGACGGTTGAACCTCCTGCCCGTCGTCGCTCTCGCCACCGTCGCGCTGTCAGCCGCGTCGGCCGCTGCCCAGGCCCCGGGTCTGCCGCGCACGTTCAACGTCACGCGCATCGACTCGGCGGCCCCGGTTCCCGGTGGCGCCTTCGGGTGGGGCGTCTACAGCGCCGACCTCACCGGCGACGGCAAGCAGGATCTGCTCGTGGCCCAGGGGCAGCAGGGCACGGCGGCCGTGCCCACCCAGGTCTTCATCTACGACGGCGCGACGGGCGCGCACATCGACACGATCGTGCCACCCGAGGACAACCCGCTCGAGCCGACGGCCCCGTCACCGCCGACCGGACCTCCGGTTGCGCCGACGCTTCCGGCAACCGTCTACAGCAGCCCCGAGCTGGCCTTCGTCTACGTCGAGACGATGCCCGATCTCGGCAGCTGCCCCGGCGGCGACGGCGGCGATGCCGACAAGATCTGCGATGCCGATGCCATTGGCCCCGGCGACGGCATCCCCGAGATCATCGTCGGCGCGCGCGCCCTGCGCGTCAACGCGACGGACGGCTCGATTCCCGCGACGTTCAACGATCCGAAGGTCGGTCGCGGCTACGTGATCGACGGCAAGACGCGCGCCGTGCTCAAGCGGATCGACATGCCTCAGGTCGATCGCGCGGCGTTCCTCGCTCGCAACCCGCCGACACGCAGGGACGGCGTTCCCACCGCCACTGCCGCCTTCGGACGCACGATGGCGTCGCCGCAGGGCATGCCGCCGTGCGCGGGCCTTGCCAGCGAGAACAACGACACCGGCGTCGCTCCGTGCCCGGCGCTCACGCGCGGGACGGGCGACACGACGAGCGGTTCGCGGACGATCTCGAACGTAGATCTGCCCGCCGCCAAGAACGGCCAGATGCTTGTCGGCCCCGGCATCCCGGGCGGCGCGAGGATCACCGCCGACGGCGGGACGTCGACGCTGACGATCAGCGCGAACGCCACCGCGACGGCCGCCGGAGTCGCGCTCGAGGCCTCCGACTACCGCTACCCGCAGGCGGTCCGGATCGGCGATCTCGACGGCGGCGGCAAGCCCGACATCGTCATCACCGCGCGCGGCTTCTCGGAGACACCCGGGCCGACGGGCAGCGCGGCGCCCGGTTCGCAATGCCGGACGAACACCACGGTGACGCGCAACTGCGGCGCCGGCAAGATCTGGACCTACCGCGGCGAGGACATCGTCGGCACGAGCCCGCAGGCGATCCTCGACGACGACTATCAGGCGATCCAGAACCCGAACGCGCAGACAACCGGCGGCGAGTACGGCGGCAACCTGTTTCGCGTCGGGGACGTGGCGAGCTGCAACGCGCAGGGCTGCAACTCGAACCCCGACGGCATCCCGGACTACGTCATCTCGTTCCGCGGATCGGACTTCCCGCTGAAGGACCCGGATCTGTCCTGGGGCCTGAACATGGGCTCGGCGGACCTGTTCGACGGGCGCACCGGCGCCCTGGCGCGCACGATCGTCAGCCCCGAGCCGCAGATGCGGTCGACGTTCAGCGGCGGCTTCAACGCCGGGCGCTCCGTCGGCGATCTCGGCGCCACCGACACCGACGACATCCTGCTGGGGGCGCCGTTCCAAAACATCCGCTACGCCGACGAGGGGCGCCTATGGGTGTTCAACGGCGATCTGTCGGCCGGCGGCGGCGGCGAGCAGAGCTGGAACTTCAGCATGCTCAACGACCCCGAGCCCTACATCGGCGGCAACTTCGGCGGCAGCCAGACCGGCGTCGGCGACGTCGTCGGCGGGCCCGGCGCACCTGCCAACGAGGTGCTCGTCGCGGGCTTCCGGTTCGACAACTTCACGGAGGCATCGCAGAACACGGTGCCCGACCTGAACTTCATGAACGCGACCCTGGACAAGAACCTCATGACGATCCCCCACCCGGAGGGCAAGACGGGCGACGGGTTCGGCGTCGGACTCACGCCGATGGGCGACATCAACGGCGACGGATTCCTCGACTTCGCGGCGTCCGCCTACTTCGCCGATGGTCCCTTCGGCGGCCAGGGCCGCGCGTGGATCTTCAAGAGCGACAACTCGCCGCTGCCTCCGCCGCCGACGGCACCCGCGCCGGCGGCCGGCGGCCCGACGACGCCGACCACGGAGAACGAGCCGCTGAAGGCGGGCGCCTGCGCGAACCGCTCCGTCGGCACCGACCGCAGCGACCGGATCAGCGGTACGATCGCCGGCGACGAGATCTTCGGCTTCGGCGGCAACGACAGGATCTCCGGCTTCGCGGGCCGCGACTGCGTCGACGGCGGACGCGACAACGACCGGCTGTCCGGCGGCGATGACAACGACAAGATCGTCGGCGGCCCCGGCAGCGACCGGCTGTTCGGGCAGGACGGGCGAGACGAGGGCTTCGGCGGGTCGGGTCACGACCGGCTCGAGGGTGGAGCCGCCAACGACATGCTCGCCGGCGGCTCGGGCAACGACGATCTGATCGGCGGCTCGGGCAGCGACCGGCTGTTCGGCGAGGCCGGCAGGGATCGCATCGTCGGAGGCGGCGGACGCAACCAGATCGACGCAGGCAGCGGCAACGACTCGATCGTGGCCCGCAACGGCGAGCGCGACCGGATCATCTGCGGTCGTGGCCGTGACCGTGTCCACGCCGACCGCTTCGACCGGCTGAACGGCTGCGAGGTCGTCCGGACCGGAGGAAAGATCGCCAACCGCACGGTCCTGCCCCCGCGGGCACGGGCCAGCAGCTCCAGCTCGAGCAAGGGGAAGAGGCGATGAGCACGGCCACCGAGCGTAGGAGTAAAGCGCCGCGGCGTTCCGGCCGCGGTTCGCGGGGCGGCGGTCAGACGCTGCCGCTGTTCGTCATCGCGGTCGCGCTGGTCGCGGCCGGGGTCGGCGCGATCATCGTCTCGTCGTCCTATGACACGCCGCGCGAAGCGCGCGCGCTCGGGCCGAATCTCGCCATCAACGACGGCGCGTCGAACCCGCGCGACCTCAACGCCCACAACTCGCCCACGCTCGCTCGCAATCCTATCGAGCAGAACAACCTCGTCGAGGTCAACCGCGTCGATTCCCCCGCGTACTCCTGCTCGCTGCACGTGTCGTTCGACGGCGGCGGGCGCTGGACGCAGACAGGGATCCCGGCGCCCGCGGGCGAGGAACCCAAGTGCTACGCGCCGGACGCGGCGTTCTCCTCCGACGGGACGCTGTACATCTCCTACGTCACGCTCAAGGGCCGCGCCAACGCGCCCAACAACGTCTGGATCAGCCGTTCGACCGATGGCGGCAAGACGCTCGAGGCCCCGGTCAAGACGCCGCTTGGCGCGCGCGCCTTCCAAGTGCGACTGACCGCCGATCCGAGCTCCCCCGAGCGGATCTTCCTGACGTGGCTGAAGGCCGACGAGCTTGGGCTGTACACGTTCTCGAACACCGGCAACCCGATCATGGCGATCCGCTCCGACGACGGCGGCGTGAACTGGACCAAGCCCGCGCGCGTCAGCAGCGCGTCGCGTGAGCGCGTGGTCGCGCCGTCACCAGCCGCCGGCAAGGCCGCCGGCGAGCTCAACGTCCTCTACCTCGACCTCGGCGACGACGTGCTCGACTACGGCGGTGGCCACCGCGGCCGCGGTGGCCCCCCCTACGACGGCGACTGGCAGCTCGTGCTCGCCCGCTCGACGGACAATGGCGCAACCTGGAAAGAGTCCGTCGTCGAGGACGCGCTGACGCCAACCGAGCGGTTCATCGTCTTCACGCCGCCGTTTCCGTCACTCGAGGTCGATCGCGAAAGCGGCACGCTCTACGCCGCCTTCCAGGACGGCCGCGGCGGCGATCCGGACGTGATGCTGTGGTCGCTGCGCAGCGGCGCCAGCGAGTGGAGCGGGCCCGTGCGGGTCAACGACACGCCCAAGGGCGACGGCACGGCGCAATACCTGCCGAAGCTCTCGGTCGCGCCCGACGGCCGCCTCGACGTCCTCTACTACGACCGCCGGGCGGACGGTACGAACGTGCTCAACGAGGTGTCGTTGCAGTCGTCCTTCGACGAGGGCAAGAGCTTCATACCGCGCGTGAAGGTCTCCGACCGCGCCTTCAGCTCGCGGATCGGCTTCGGCCTCGAGCGCGGCCTGCCAGACCTCGGCAGCCGCCTCGGGTTGCTCTCGACGGACAGCCGCGCCTATGCCGTCTGGACCGATACGCGGGCCGGCAGCGTCCGCACCGCCAAGCAGGACATCGCACGCGGCGTCGTCGGCTTCAACGATCCGCCACGGCTGTCCGGCGCCGTGGAGACGCTGCTGCGGATCGGTGGCGTGGCGCTGATCCTGCTCGGCGCTGCGGCGCTGGTCGGCGCCTTTGTGCGGCGCCGCGACACGACGTAGCTCAGGGAAGGCACCTGCTACTGGATCGCCGTCCGGAAAGCGTGAGCGACTGCGTGAACGTGTGACGCAATGACTTCGTCGCGCGGATCGCGATCGCGGGCGTGAACGGGGCGCCGAACTTCGTCACGCGCCGGTCGCGGTTCACGCGAGCGTGTCCACGAAGCCTGCGTGAACGACAACGGCCGCGGACAATGCCGCGGCCGTTGGACTGCTTTGCTGGACGGCAGAGCTCAGTGCGTGTGCGCGAGCTCCAGGTCGTCGCTTGCGTCCTCGCTCGCGGCGGGCGCCCGCGCGACGCGCGCCCTGGTCTCGAGGATCATCTCCTGCAACTCCGCCTCGGTCGCTGCGTCGATCGACGCGGCGAGGGTCGCCGCGCGCGTGGCGACGCGACGGGTCCGCAGCCGCAGAGCTACCACGCCGGCGACGATGATCCCGCACAGCCCGAGCAGGCTGAGCAGGACGGCGCCGGGAATCGCGGCTCCGCCATCAGCGGGGCTTGCGGCGACGGCCGAATCGACAGCCGGGCGCTCGGCCGGAACGGCACGACGTACCGTCGTGACATCCGCTGCGACGGACCGCTCGACAGCCGATCGTGAAACCGCACGCCGTGCCGCACTGGGCTTGGAAGCCCGCGGCTGCTGTGTGGTCGACGGCTTGGCGACGGGCACCTGACGCGGCGCCGTGACCGTCGGCCGGGCCTGCTTGACCGCCACCGTCCGGGCAACAGAGGCCGGACGTTGCGCCTGTGCCTGTGCCGGTGCCTGTGACGTCGCCGGCTGCTGCGCCTGTGCCTGCGACGCCGGACGCTGCGACGGCGCCTTCGAGGCCGGTTTGGACGCCGGGCGCGCGGGCTGCGCGGCGGCCGACGTCGTGGCCCCGATTGGAGCCTTGCTCGCCGCGCGCACGGGCCCCGGCGCCGGTGCGGACTCACCCGCGACAGGCGTCCCGGCGGCATGCGGGCACAGCGTCCCGTCCGCCATCCGATGGTTCGCCTGCGCGGCTGACACCGGCAGCATCAGCGCGCCGCACGTCAGCGCTCCGATGACAGCCGGCCGCAACGCCGGCCCCGGCCGCACAAGCGAGCCGTACTGCAAGAACGATGTCATCGCCCTCCCTTCTGGATTGTCGACTGCAAACGCGGCTGCGGGGCGCCGATCGCGCCCCGCAGCCAAATCGGGCCGTGTTCCACGCCCGTCATCCTCCTGTCGCTGCGCCCGATTCGGCCATCACGAGATGGTCGGTGGTCGACCGCATCTTCAGCTCGTTGATGATCTCCGCCGCCTCGGCTGCTCCGCGTGGCGACAGCAGGAACATGCCGCCGATGCGCGCTCCGGCGGCACCGATCACCGCGGCATCCATCTTGCGCCTCACATTCGTCGAGAAGAAGATGTTGTCCGGAAGCCCCCAGCGGCGCGACTGCGCCACTACCAGTCGCGACGTCTTGACGGGGGTGCTTCCGCTGAGGCGATGCGGCCTGGGCAACGCCGCCAGCACATCGGGGCCGACGTAGCGGCTCGATCCAATGACGATCGTGCGCGTGATGCCCAGCCTCGTGATCGCATCGCTCGTCACGGCCGGCAGCGCATTGGCTCCCGTCAACAGCACCGGCATCCGCCGGTGCGCCGCGAGCACGGAGATCGCGGCGGCATCCGGGCTCGCCGGATTGACCACGACGGCGTCGCGGAAGGCGGGCGAGTTCGCCGCCTTCTGCGCCGGGGTGCGGCGATCCATGGCATGGGCGATCTGCGCCGCGGTACCGGCCGCGCCGGAACCCTCGAGGCGCACGATCTGATCCTGCGGGATGCCGGTCGCGGCGAGGTCGGCTACCACCTGCGGCGACAGCGTCCCTTCACCGCCGATGACGTAGGCGCCGATCGGCGCCAGACGGGCGACCTCTTGCCTGACCGCGGCCGACAGCCCGTCGCGCGGCGTGACCAGCACGGGCCCGAGGAACGCGCGACCCAGCACTCCGCCTGCAAGCGCACCGGCCATATCCCGCTCGTTGACGATCACGACGCGACTCCACGGGCGGCTCGCAAACGTCCCCGCGAGCGTTGCCTCGGCACCGCCCGGATAGGCGCGCCGGGACATCTTCACCGCGAGGTCGGCGGCATCGTTGCCACGCATCCGCCGAAGCGGAATCTTGTGAGATCCCTTGAGGGTCGCCTGCGCGAAGTAGATGTTCATGTCGTCCGTCTCGACGTTGCCGTCGCGCGAGTCCATCCACGCGAAGAGGATCCGGCTGTTGCCGAGCGGGATCGACTGTGGCCCGTAGTCCCAGTAGGTGCCGAACCGGTAGTCGTAGCCGACGTCGTTGTTGATGTGGTGATCGTTAATCCGGCGCTCGGCGGAGAACGACGCACCGCCGTTGCCCGACGAGCGGTAGTAGGTATCTCCGATGCGGGCCTCGTCGCACTCGACGTGGGTGTGCGTGCAGATGCCGGTCGTGCCGGTCGGCTTCGCCGGCCCGAGGTACCAATGGCGGCGATCCTGCCAGACGACGTCCAGCCGGCCGTTGGGCGCCACGGAGATGTTCGGGTGACGCGTCTGCGTCAGCTCGAACTGGATCGGCGCCTGGCGGTTCAACCGAGCCGGCTCCGACCAGGTGTCGCCACCGTCGGTCGAGCGCTGGAAGTACACGTCCAAGTCCTTGTGGATGAAGTGGTCCGCCGCCACCACCGTTCCCTGCGACCGCGGGCGTTCTCCGTTGCCGTAAACGAGGTAGACGTTGCCGGACTTCTGGTCGGCAGCAAGGCGGGGGAACGTCGAGGCGTTGAAGTTGGTCGGCGTCCTCGAATACGGAGGCGTGACGGGTCCGGTGTAGACGAAGCCGCGTACGCCTGCGGCGGTCACGTGCTTCCAGCTCTGCCCCCGGTCGGTCGAACGCGCAACGACGACGGTGCCCTCGGGCCGGAACCCCGTCCCGGTGGCGGCGGGCGTTCGCGTGCGCCAGCCGAGGTAGAGCGTGTCGTTCTTGCCGATCACGGGCTGCGTCGCCTCGATCGCGGATTGCCCGGGGGGACTCGCGCTGACGGCGGGCCCCCACGTGCGTCCACCGTTCTGCGAGGTCGTGACGATGATCTTGTCCTCGGACCGCGGCGACTCGGTAATCGCGGGATTCGCCCGCGGCTGGGTCTCCTCGGAGTTTGCGACGACGTGGATGCGGTCGTCCGCCGAACCGCTACCCGGCTTCACCACGAGCTTCGGAAGCGTGTAGTCCGGGCCGATATCCGGGTCCGACCCGCCCTGCAGGACGACGGCGCCCGTGTCGAAGGACCGTCCACCGTTGTCGGAGCGCGCGACGAGCACCGACTTGCCCTGGCTGTCGCCTTGCTCGTCGAGCACGCCCGAGGCGAAGGTCGCGTAGACGTTGTTGCCCTTGCCGAAGGCGATGCCGGCGTCGACGAAGTTGGCGAGGTGATTGCCGACGGTGCAGGGCGGCGAGACGAAGCCGGCGGGTGCCTTCAGGCGGCTTCGGCGCCACTTGCGCCCGCCGTCGTCGGAGACGACAACCTCGCACCACAGCGTCTTGTAGTCGCTGTACATCGCGACGATGTGCCTCGCGTTGCGGGGGTTGACCGCGAGCGAGACGGCGTCGCGACCGTAGATCGGCACGCTGGCCGGAAAGGTCAGCGGATAGTTCGGGCCGACCCGCAGCGGCGACAGTGCCGACGGCGCGAGCTGAGCGGCTTGTCCGCGCTGCGCCGCGGCCGCAGGCGATGCCACGCCCGCCATGACGCCGCAAGCGATGACAACGGCGGAAACAAGAACACGTCGGTGTCGCCTACGCATCGAAGAGAACCTCGTTGGATCCGGTGCTGGAGAAGGGAAGGCCGCGGGCGCAGAGACGGGCCCGCGGCCGGCCTGGCCATCGGACGCTGCGGACACCGTCCGATGACCAGCCGATCACATGCCTCAGGTGGTTGACGACATCGTGCCGGGGATGCGGCGCCGCCGGACGGCGATCGTGCTCAGGCCGGCGACCAGCATGAGCCCCGAGAGCCCCAGCCCGATCGCCAGCGCGGGCGGTCCAGCGGGTCCGCCTCCGGGCGCCAGCGGGGCGACGACGCTCGAGTTCGACGAGCGGCGCGAGGCGCGAACGCGCAGCGGTGCGCGACCCGGCGTCCCCGCGGCGGGGCGTCCGTTCGGTGCGGTCTGCGTCGCGACGAGGACGTAATAGCCAGAACTCGCCTTGGGCACGCTGAACGTCCCGCTGAGCCTTCCGTTGCGCCCTGGTCGGCCGGTGAAGAGCACCTCGCCGTTACGGCCGTTCCAGCGAACCGTGACGGGCGACGCTGCAGCGTTGCTGTTGAAGTTGCGGCCGACGAACGAAACCTTCGTTCTGGGCGTCGCATTGGCGCGATCGAGCTTCATGGTCGAGAGGTTCGCGCACGCGTAGGCGGTGGCGACGACCGCGAGCGGGAGCCCGAGAATCCCGACCGATGCGAGTACTGCAAACCTGCGTCTACTGGGCAAGTTGGCCTCTCCTTGATCTGTCGGTCGACGGCTTGCCGAGGCCGATGACAGTTGGGCTGTACTTCTAAATGTAGCCGACATCAATGTCAAGTGCACCTAGCCGCTGGAGTTCCCCCCCGTCGGTGGAAGCGGGGGAACTCCACGCCGGTCGTGGCCGATGGATGCCCGCCACACCTACCCGGCATGGGCGATCCGAGAACGCCGTCTGTAGCCGGCCGCCCCCGCAGCGATCAGACCGGCGACGACGAGCACGATGGCTGCGTAGCGCCGCAGATCGGCGGCTGAGGACGATCGGTCGAAACGGACGGCGGCACGGTAGACGTTCTGCTTGCTCGATGCGTCAGTACCTGATCGCGTGTCGCTCCATGCCGCGACGGCGCGATCCTCATCGGAGATGATCGCAATCCGGCTACCGAGATCGGCGAGCTCTCGCTCGCTGCCGAACCCCACGCGCGAGTCGAAGAACGAGCTCGCCAGGCCGACGTGCGGGGAGAACGTGCGCCCGCCGTCGCGCGAGGACTGCAACGACACCTCGTTGAGCACATCGCGCGGCGCGTCACCGCGACGGTCGTAGTACACGACGTCCACTCGCCCGTTGGGCGCGACGTCGACGCGCGGCAGGTACTGCGACGTGCGATCGCGGCGCGGCGTGTCGTTGACGCGAACCGGCTTGCGCCATGTCGAGCTTCCCGGCGCCAGCGTCCACAGCCAGACGTCCGCCGATCCCAGCCGGCCGTCCTGGAAGGCGACGTAGAGACGACCGCTGCGACGATCGACGGCAAGCGACGGGAAGGGCGGCAGGAAGGCGACGAAGCGCGTTGTCGGCACGACGCGGTCGTCGACGACCGACTCCTCCCACGTGGCCCCGCGGTCCCGCGAACGGGCGACTACGAGCGTGAACCGACCCGAGTATGGCGGCCCACCGAAGGCGTCGTGCCCGCCTTCGTAGTCGAGGCGGTCGTTGCCGACATCGAGGTAGAGCACGTAGAGCTGCCCGCGCGCACCGATCGCTGCCGACGGCGCCAGCGCGCGCCCGCGCGCCGGGGGATTGACGCGAACCGGCCCGCGCCAGCGCTCGCCGCCGTCGTCCGAGCGTGCCACGAGCACGGGATTGCCCGGCCCCGTGAACTTCAGCGAGCCGACCTCGCGTGCCTGTACCCAGGTGACGTACACGGTATTGGCGCGCTGTGGATCGGCGGCGATGCGCACCTGGAAGGCCAGCGGCCCGGCGACCCGACGCGGGGACGAGAGCGTGCGGCCGCCGTCGCGCGACGACGCCACCCACGCGGCACTGGGCGTGTTCCCGCTGCCCTGCAGCGTTACGTAGGAGACGTGCAGCGTGCCATCGGCAGCGAACACGGCATCCGGCGCGTAGCACTTGCGCCCGAGCCCGGGCGGGATGGGCACGCGCGTTGGTGTCCAATGACGGCCTGCGTCACTCGAGACGTGCACGGCGCACGAGAAGTCGGGTGAGTCGATGCGGCTCGTGACGATGATGTTGTCGGCGTCGCGGGGGTTGCGTACCAGGCTTGGCGAGTTGTGCGCGCTGATGTCGCCGAGATCCGCGGCGCCGGCGTTGACCGGCGCGTCGTCTCCGACGGTCCGCGCCGCGGAGTCATCGCCGACGTACAACGAAGACGCGAGCAGCGCGGCTGCGGCGATCAGCAGCGCTGCGCAGACGCGCGTGACCGGCGAGAGCGATCGGATGCGGCGGAGCACAGCGGCCAGGCTAGCGGTACGTGTCTTGAGCCTTTACCTCTGTCCGCGCGAAGCGGCAAGGTACGGTGGGACGCTGGGAGAACACCCGGCCCGAGGGGAGGAACAAATGAGCGGCAGCTTGGACCACGGCGCGGTCGTCGCCGCTCTACAGGCGCGCCTGCGCGAATACTGGACGGTCACCGTGCGCTCGGCGCGGCCCGGGTCTCCGCTGATCGCGATGTTCAGCGGCGCGCTGCAGAAGGCCGAGCCCAAGGACGACGCCCCACCCGGCGAGACCGACTTCGTCTGGTACGTCGGCACCGACGACAAGACCTTCGGGGCCTTCACGATCCCCAGCGAAGGCTTCCGCACGGCGCGCTGGGAAGCGACTCCGAAGGGGCCGATGCTGATGGTTCAGGCGTCGGACGTCCTGATCGCGCTCTTCCCGCGCTCGGTCGAGGAGTAGGCGCCGACGCGCCGTTGCGTCTTGACGCACGTTAAGGTTCCCTCACGCGTTCATTAGACGAGCTGCCGGTCGAGGAGGCCGAGCACTACTTCAGAACCTGGTGTCGCGGCGCCAAACGCTCGCGTCTGGGACGGATCATCGACTTCGCCCGGATGGTCGAGGAGTACTGGCTGGGGATCATCCGCTGGTTTGAGTCACAGATCAGCAACGGGCTGCTCGAAGGCCTCAACGCCCTCGTCCAAGCCGCCAAGCGCCGCGCCCGCGGCTACCGCTCAACACGCAACTACATCGCGATGATCTACCTCACCGTCGGCAAGCTCCGGATCGCCGTTACCCACACGAACTAGTGGACCCATCCGCAAGTTCGTCGGGTTATGTAAAGGAGGATGCGGGCCCGGTGTCGAACGTGAGATCGTGGCCCGGACCAGCCGCTACCCGATCGAGCTTGGCGAGGCGGATCGTGATGAGCTTGCGCGGCGCGCGGGGACGCCGACGCTCGCGTATCGCGATGTTTGAGGCAGGCTGGGTCTGACGGAGACTTCCAAACGAGGATTTCGGTCCTTGGGAGAGGAAGCACTCGTTATGGCCCGTCCGAAGAAGTACCCCGATGAGCTCGTGGCGCGCGGTGTGAGGCTGGCGCTTGAGAGCGGCCGTCCGATCGCGCATGTCGCCGCCGACCTGGGAATGCATCCCGAGACGCTGCGCAAGAAGGTGCGCCAAGCCGAGGCCGACAGCGGCTCTCGGCCCGATCTGCCGACCACCGCGGAGCGCGAGGAGATCCGCAAGCTGCGCGCCGAGAACTTCGAGCTGCGCAGGGCCAACGAGATCCTCAAGTCCGCGAGCGTGTTTTTTGCGACCGAGCTCGACGCAGACCGAACGAGGTGAGCCGCTACATCGACGAGCACCGCGGCCGCTTCGGCGTCGAGCCGATCTGCCGGGTCCTGGGCGTGTCGGCGGAGGTTGTCCCGTAGCTCGTAGAACTTCGTAGGACGGCGGTCCCTCCCGCCGCGTCCGCTGCCGTTGGCAGCGTTCGCGGTGATCCGCCAAAGATCGAGGAGGAACCGCCATGAAGACCGTATCGGTCGCGCAGGCCGCGACCGCGCAGGAGGGCGTGTTGCCCGCGCGCGTGCAGGAAGCGCTCGGCGAGCTCGTCGGCGCCGCGAAGGAAGGACTGTTGGCGCTGAGCGTCGGCGTCGGCCTCGGCGTGCTCGCCGAGTTGATGGAAGAAGAGGTCGATGAGGTCGTCGGGCCGAAGGGCCGCCACGACCCTGATCGCAGCGCGGTGCGTCACGGCCGCGAGGACGGCAGCGTGACGCTCGGCGGCCGGCGCGTCCCGGTTCAACGGCCGCGCGTGCGTAGCGCCGACGACAGCGAGGAGGTGGCCTTGAAGACGTACGCGCACTTCGCCGACCGTGACGCCCTGACAGCTGTCGTGCTCGAGCGGATGCTCGCCGGCGTGAGCACGCGCCGCTACGCGCGCACGCAGGAGCCCGTCGGCGAGGAGGTCGAGCAGGCGTCGCGGTCGACATCGAAGTCCGCGGTCTCGCGGGCGTTCGTGGCGCGCACGAGCGAGCGCCTGGGCGAGCTGATGGCGCGTCGCCTCGACGACATCCGCCTCGCGGTGCTGATGCTTGACGGCATCGATCTGAAGGGCCGCTGCAACGTCGTCGCGCTCGGTGTCACGACGCAGGGCGTGAAGATCCCGCTCGGCCTGTGGGAAGGATCAACCGAGAACGCCGCCGTCGCGACCGCGCTGCTCGCAGACCTCGTCGACCGCGGTCTGAATGTCGGTCAGGGCGTGCTCTGCGTCCTCGACGGCGCCAAGGCGCTGCGCAAAGCGGTCCGCGACGTGCTCGGCGCCGACACGCCGGTGCAGCGCTGTATCCGTCACAAGGAACGCAACGTCCTCGATCACCTGCCCGAGCGCGATCGTCCGCCCGTCAAGCGCCGGCTGCGGGCGGCGTGGAAGCTTGACGATCACGCTGCAGCGCTCGAGCGGCTGCAGGCGCTCGCCGACGAGCTCGCGCGCTCACACCCGGGTGCCGCGGCGTCGCTGCGTGAGGGCATCGCCGAGACGCTGACAGTGACCAGGCTCGGGATTCGCGGCGCGCTCAAGCGCACGCTCGAGTCCACGAACCCGTGCGAGTCGATGATCGAGTGCGTGCGTCGCACCAGCCGCAACGTCAAGCACTGGCAGTCCGGCGACATGGCGCTGCGCTGGACGGCCGCGGGCATGCTCGAAGCCGAGCAGCAGTTTCGCCGTGTGATCGGCTACCGCGATCTCGCCAAGCTCGCCGTCGCCGTCGAGCGCGACCTGACCGCCAACGTTCCTTCACCGACCGCCGAGGAGGCCGCTACGCTCGTCACCGCCTGACCACCACCCACTGGACCGTCGTCGAGAAGTTCCACGACGAGCGGGACATCCTCGTGTCGGCGTCCGCCTACTACCACCGCGCGACCGGCGCGCGCTCACGGCGCGTGATCGACGACGAGCGCCTCGTCGAGCAGATCCGCGAGGTTCACGCGGCCAACTACTACGCCTACGGCTATCGGAAGATGTGGCTGGCACTCGGCCGCGCCGGCCACGAGGTCGGTCGGGACCGCGTCAAGCGCCTGATGCGCCAGCACGCGATCCAGGGCGCTAAGCGCCGCGGCAAGCCGTGGCGCACGACAACCCCGGACCTGTCGGCGATGCGTGCGCCAGATCTCGTCGATCGCGACTTCAGCGCCGTGCGGCCCGACGCCCTGTGGCTGGCCGACTTCACGTACCTGCGCTGCTGGGAAGGCGTCGTGTTCTACGCGTTCGTCACCGACGCCTACAGCCGCCGCATCGTCGGCTGGCAGTTCGCCAACCACATGCGCACCGACCTCGTCCTCGACGCCCTGCGCATGGCGCTCACCCGACGAGCGGCCGGCGCCGACCTGCGGCTCGTGCATCACAGCGATGCCGGCTCGCAGTACACCAGCTACGCGTTCAACCAGGTCCTCGACGATCACGGCGTGCTCGCGTCGATCGGCTCTGTCGGCGACGCCTACGACAACTCGATGGCCGAGAGCTTCGTCGACACCTTCAAGACCGAGCTGATCTCAGACCGCGTCTGGCGCACACAGACCCAACTCGAGCTGGCGATCGTCGAATGGGTCGCCTGGTTCAACACCGAGCGCCTGCACGAGTCCCTCGGCGATCGTCCCCCTGCCGAGGTGGAAGCACTCTACGACGAGCAGTACCGTCTGACTCCCTCTCTCAATCAATGAAGAGAGGAACCCACGAAACCCCGTCTCCGCGAAGGTGGCGTCCCAGGGAGTGGGGAAACGCGGTGGGCGTAGCTTCCGCGGTGTGTGAGTGAATTTTACTTCACGCCGCAATCACCTCCTGAGCGGCAAGGGCGGTGGAAACGTCGGTGCGGGGGCTTTGGCCGCGGCGGACGCGTTCGATCTGCGCGACGGCCTGGGGGGTCATGGTGATGCCGCGCCAGCCGCGGCTGGCGAGCTCCAGGACGGCCCAGATCAGCGACAGTGCCGAGGTCTCGCCCGGGAAGCGGCCGATGATCTTCGTCCGCCGGCGGACCTCCACGAACGTGCGCTCGAGCAGGTTTGTGCTCCTGGTGCGCTTGCGGTGCTCGAGTGGGAAGCGCAGATGCGCCACGAGCTGGTCGATGTTGTCGTCAATGACGCGCATCGCCGACGGGTAGGCGGTGCGGTAGTCGCCGGCCAGGGCCAGCAGTCCGGCCTTCGCCTCGGCGGCCGAGACGGCGTCGTCGAGGACCTGCCAGTAGCGGGCTTTGACTTCGCGGTGCAGTCGCTCGGGCAGCTTGGACGTGAGATTCCGCAGCGCGTGGACGGTGCAGCGCTGCTCGGCCGCGTGCTCGAACAGCTCCCTGGTGGCCTTCCAGATCCCGGCTGCGCCGTCGGCCACGATCAACGCCGGCGCTCGCATCCCGCGGGCCTTGAGATCGCGCCCGAAGTCAAGCCACGACTCGTAGCTCTCCCTGGATCCGAGTTGCAGCCCGAGCAGCACCTTCTGGCCCTCCAGCGTGATCCCCCAGGCGACCAGCACGCCCTCGGCCGGCTCGTCGGTCGGCCTGAGCTTGAGGTAGATCGCGTCGAGATAGCAATAGACGAGATCGTGCACCGAGAGGTCGCGCTGGCACCAGGCCGCGTAGCGGTCGGCGACGTCCTTGCAGACCCGCGCGACGGTCGACTTGGCGATCACCTGCTCGCCGAAGCACTCCTCTAGCGCGGCCTCGACGTCACGCACCGACAGGCCGCGCAGGAAGCTGCAGATCACCAACGCCTCCAACGCGTGCGTCCGCGCGACGCCCTTGCCGAGCACCTGCGACTCGAACCCAACGGCGGTTGCGTCACGCACGCGCGGGCGCTCGATCACCGTCGGGCCGCTCGTCGTGCGCACCGTCGAGGGCTCGGCGAACCCATTGCGGTAGATCACCTCCTCGCCGCCGCCGGCGCGCTCGTAGCGCCCGCGGCCGACGAACTCGGTCACCTCGTCCTCCAGCGCCTGCTGGAGGATCAGCCGCGCACCGAGCCGCGCGACCGCCTCGATCGGATCCTGCTCCTCGCCGATGGCGGCAAGGACATCATCAAGCTCGCGGCGCAGCCGCTCGCTGGGGACTACCTTCTTCATGCGGGCGTACCTCCATCAGCTTCGACTTGTCGGTCAAAGCGGAGGCTACGCCCGCCCTACGATTCCCCCAGCGCCTGGGACGGCACCTCCGCGAAACCCAGCCCGCCTCAGACACCCAACGACTTCGCAGACCTCGACGCGCTTGCCGCGCGCATCACGGCCTTCGAGGAGCACTACCGCCAGATCGCCAAGCCCTTCGATTGGACCTTCACCCGCGCCAAGCTCGACGACCTCCTGGCCCGCCTCGCCGACCGCGAGCCGCACCTCAAGCTCGCGGCCTAACCCAACGAACTAACGGACACGTCCACTAGCGAGGAGCCCCATAGGAGTTCAGCGCGGGGGCGACAACGCCGTCTCGGGGGGTGGCGCACGTGTAGTCGGCGCGGGCGGTGCCACCGACGCGCCTCACACGAACCTGAGCGATCTTCACGGTCATTGCCGCCGTCTGGTTACCAGGGAGTAGATGCGAACACGGCCGCTATCGTGCAATCGCAGCGTGTCCGAAGTCAGCTCAGGGTCGGCTCGCTGTCGCTCATGCTGGGGCCGTCGTCGCCGCAGCCGGAGTTCGCCGCGGGCAACCCGACGGCGGACGCCTGCGCTGCGAACGCCCGGGGTGAGGCCGACGAGCAGTAGAGTCACGCGAATTCGCAGGGCGATCGCAACGCGGCGCGCACGCGTAGTTGCGTCACTTCCCCGGCGGATCGACAGATAGCACGCTTGCAGACTCTGGGTGGTTGCTCTCCCACCTGAAAGCAGCATCGATCTTGCCTTTGGCCCGCGCGCCGCAGCGTCAGTCATGGTGGCGGCAGTAGCGACGGCATCAGCCGGTCCGAGCACGCCAGCCGTGCCCGCGGAGGAGGGTGTCGGTCAGGCGTGCTGACGCGGACGAGCTGTTCGCGGCTGGCTTGGCCGGTCGTCGCTGCGCTGCCCGCCTGCCGCGCGCACGATCAGGGCCGCGCCGACCAGCGCGAGCAGCCCGCCGACGATGCGCAGCAGCGTCTTCAGCGTGCTCGACAGCCCTTCGGGTGGCGAGAAGGCAGCCAAACCGCGGGCGAGGTCCTGCTTGCCGGATGTACGCGTCCCGCCGCGTGTGTCCGGCAACGCCCATCGCACGCTCGCGCCGTCGAGATGAGGCCAAGGCGGCTGCCGAGATCCGGCATCCCGCGTTCGCTGCCGTAGCCGATCCGGGAGTCGAAGCGCCGGTCCGATAGCCGCAGGCGGGGCAGGAACTGCTTCCCGCCGTCGTATGAGGACTGCAGCGAAACCTCGGTCATCACATCATTCGGATCGCTACGGCGATCGAGGTACAGGGTGTCGAGCCGCCCGTCCGGAGCGACCGAGAGCTTCGGCAGCAGCTGCGAGGACTCGTCCGACGCAGGCGTGTCGTTGATGCGCTTGGCCGCGCTCCCGCCCTTGCTGCCGGTGCCCAGCGTCCACAGGTAGGCATCGGGATTACCGCGCCGGCCGTCGTGGAAGGCGGCGTACAGCGTTCCCGATTGCCGGTCGACGGCGAGCGACGGAAACGGAGGCGTGAACGCGATGAAACGTTCGGCGGGCACGAGCTCGTCCTCGACAAGCGACTCGTCCCACGTCGCGCCGCGATCCGCCGAACGCGCCAACACGAGCTTCCAGTCACCGGGATAGGGCTCGCCCCCGCGGCCACGGTGACCGCCCTCGTAGTCGAGCACGTCCTCGCCGAGGTCGAGGTACAGGACGTAGAGCTGGCCCTGCGGCCCGATGGCGGGCGAGGGCGCCACGGCGCGCGTTCGCGTAGCCGCGTTGAGGGTGACGGGCTTGCTCCAGGTCCGTCCCCCGTCGTCGGAGCGCGCGGCACGCAGCGGGTTGCCCGCAGAGGTGAACTTGAACAGGCCGACCTCGCGCGCGTCGAGCCATGTCATGTACAGCCGCCGCGCCGCCGCCGGATCAGCCGCCATCCGAACCTGGAACTTCAGCGGGCCGCGCACCCGGGCGGGGTCCGAGAGGGTCTGTCCCCCGTCCGCTGAGCGGACGAGCCAGACGGCGTTCGGGACGTTGCCGCGACCCTTGAGCGTGACGAAGCTCAGATACAGCGTGCCGTCGGCCGCGAAGGTCACGTCGGGCGCGTAGCACTTCGGTTCCTCGCCGGCCGGCAGCGGGATCGGCGTCTGGCTCCAGTGGACGCCACCGTCGAACGTGACGTGCAGCGCACACGAAAAGCGCGGACTGTCGATCTTGTTCGCGATGACGAGGTTCTCCACATTGCGCGGGTTGGATACCAGCGAGGGCGAGTTGTGCGCGCTGATGTCCGCCGCGGCCCGCGCTCCTGCGTTGACCGGCGCGTTGTCGCCGACGACGCGTGCGGCCGCGCCGCGCTCGAACGCCGTCGAGAGAAACGCCATGCCTGCTCGCAGGAGCACGAGCGCGACCCCGATCAGCGCAGGCGGCGTTGTGAGCCGCGAGGCGCCGATCGCCTTGCTGGTCGATCGGGAGGATCGCTGTCGGTGCTCGCCGGCGCGGCGGCCTGCGCCGGCGAGGACCGAGAGGCTTTGGTCGGCAGCCTCACGGCCGCCTTCGCGTCACTCGCTCACAGCCCGTGACAGTCCAGGCGATCGACGATCGCACGATCGAAGCCGGTTCCGCAGCGGACTCTGTCGCGCCATCTGTCGACCGAGTAGATGCGGTCGCTGCCGCTGCCGCCGTCGAGTGTCGGGGCCTGTGCCGCCGAAGAGGACGTCTTTCCCGCGCTCGCCGAAGAGCCGGTCGCGGGAACTGTTGCCGCTCAGCCGGTCGTCGCCGTCGCCGGCCGCGAGCATGTCTCGGCCAGAGCCACCGGTGCCGCCGAGAGTGCTTTGCACCGAGAGTCGGCGTGGATAGGTCGCCGATGCTTGCGCCACGAGGGGCCAATGACGCGATTGCCGATGGCGCCGTCGCCCCCGCACCGAGGGCACAGGTTGGCCGCGACGCCGAGCTCGAACTCGCGGTGCCGCATGAAATCGTCGAGCCCCTGGTTCGTCGCGCGGCCGGCGTGCTGTTCGTAGCGACGGAGCAGGAACGCGGAGATCGAGAAGTACCGCGGGCGTCAGAGCGCCAGGACCCGGGCAGCAAAGCCGCTGCGGATAGCGCCAATCTGGCTCTATAGCGGAGGGGGAGGGATTCGAACCCTCGGTAGACGGGTTACGCCTACAACGGTTTTCGAGACCGCCCGATTCAACCACTCTCGCACCCCTCCGGGAGTCCGATTCGCGACGACGCGAAGGGTAGCGGTGCTCGGCTCAGCGCCGTGAGCCGAAGAAGTCCGTCAGCAGCGACGCGCACTCGCGCGCGAGCAGCCCGCCGGCGACCTGCGGGCGGTGGTTCAGTCGCGGCTGCGCGAGCACGTCGAGGACAGAGCCGGCGGCGCCCGCCTTGGGGTCCGTCGTGCCGTAGACCATGCGCGGCACGCGCGCGAGCACGATCGCGCCGGCGCACATCGCGCACGGCTCGAGCGTCACGTAGAGCACGGAGTCCAGCACCCGCCAGGAGCCCAGCGCGCGGCTGGCCTCGCGCAGCGCGAGGAGCTCGGCGTGCGCGGTCGGGTCCTGGCGCAGCTCGCGCTCGTTGATCGCGGCTACGATGACAACGCCCACCATCACCACCAACCAACACATCCCGCGCTCGTCCGCCGCGGCGGCGGCGCGCCCGGGCGCCATCACCGCCGCGAGCCGAAGAACTCCGCCAGCAGCGCCGCGCATTCGCCGGCGAGCAGGCCGCCCGCCACCGCCGGGCGATGGTTCAGGCGCGGTTGCGCCAGCACGTCGAGCACCGATCCGGCGGCCCCCGCCTTGGGATCCGTCGTGCCGTAGACGACGCGCGGCACGCGCGCGAGGACGATCGCGCCGGCGCACATCACGCACGGCTCGAGCGTGACGTACAGCACGGCGTCGAGCACGCGCCAGGAGCCGAGCGCGCGCCCGGCCTCGCGCAGCGCCAGGATCTCGGCATGCGCGGTCGGGTCCTGGCGCAGCTCGCGCTCGTTGTGGGCGGCGCCGACCACCTCGCCGCCGTGCACGACGACCGCGCCGATCGGCACGTCGTCGTGTGTCAGCGCCTCCCGCGCCTCGCGGATCGCCAGGCGCATGAAGTGCTCGTCGCGGGGAAAGAAGCCGGCGGCCATCGACGCACTATCGCAGCGGGTCGATCGCGCTGCATGCGCCCGTCGTCGCGCCGGCTCTTGTGACAGCCAAATCACGGGTGAGCACCACGATCATGGCCCGGGCACACAGTGAGTCCCTCGCTCCCCGCGATGCTGACAGCACGCCCCTTAGCTGCTCGTGTCACAATATGATCAGCGGTGCCCAGTCGCTGCGCAGCGAGCCTCCCTTGAACTGTCGACTCCTCAGGTACTGCCGCTGCGTGACCTGCGCCGTGCTCGCGGTCCTCGTCAGCATGGCCTCTTCGACGGCTGCCGACGCCGCGTCCCAACGACAGCTCGTGGTGCGCATGAAGAGCAGCGCATCGTCCGCCGAGCGCGCGGCGCTGCTGCGTTCGGCGCAGGGCGCCCGGCGCGTCGGACCGGCGTACGTCTTCGATCTTCCCGCGGGCGTGGCCGGCGACCGAGCCGCGCAGCGGCTGCGGCGCAGTCACGCCGTCGCCTGGACCGAGCCGTCGCGCAAGGTCCGGGCGGCGTTCGTCCCGAACGACCCGGGCACGATCGGGGGCGCACGTGCCGCCAGCGGCTGGCAGTCGGTGCAGTGGTCGCTCTCCGCGCCGTTCGGCATCAACGCCGCGCAGGCATGGTCAAACGCAGCCGCGAGCGGCGGCAGCGGAGGGCGCGGCGTGACGATCGCGGTGCTCGACTCGGGCGTCTCGCACGCCGCCGCGGGCCAGTTCAGGGCTTCGCGCGATCTGCCCCGGTCCCGCTTCGTCGCGGGACGCGATTTCGTGAACGAGGGCAAGAGCGGGCGTGACTACTTCGGCCACGGGACGTTTGTCGCACACATCATCGCGGCCAGCGCGAACAACGCCTACGGAACGGTGGGCGTTGCCTATCGCGCGCGGATCATGCCGCTCAAGGTGCTCGACAGCTCCGGCATGGGCGACGACTTCGTCATCGCGCAAGCGATCCGCTACGCGGCACAACGAGGGGCCGACGTCATCAACCTGTCGCTGGAGCTGTTCTCGCGCAACGGCGCGCCGCGAAGCCTGACGCTTTCGCGCAACGTGCGGGAGGCGCTGCGGCGGGCACGGCGTCTGGGCGTCGTGGTGGTGACAGCGACCGGCAACTCGTTCTCGTCCTCGGTGCCGTCGCGGAAGTACGGTTCGCTTGCGATCAACGTCGGGGGCACGACCGAGCACGGCTGTCTCGGGCTGTACTCCAACCACGGACCGGGACTGGACCTCGTCGCCCCCGCCGGCGGGGCTGACGCCGATCTGGTCGGCGATCCGAACTGCCGTGTGGGCGAGCCTCCGGGACGCGACATCGCCGGGGTCGGGTTCCGCGCCGGCGAGCCGGGACGGTTCGCGAGCGTCTCCGGATTCCAGGGCACCTCGATGGCCGTTCCGCACGTCAGCGGCGCCGCCGCCCTCGTGCTCGCATCCGGCATCCTCGGAGAGCACGCGCGCCCCGCCGACGTCGAGCGCCAGCTCAGGTGGACCGCGCGCGACCTCGGCGCGCCCGGACGCGACCGCTACTACGGCGCGGGGCTGCTCGACGCCGCAGCCGCCACGACGGCACCCCGAGCGGCGCGACAGCGCCGCGTCACACCGTCCGGATGATCAGCACCGAGCACGGTGCGTGGTGGGAGACCTTGTTGGGCACCGAGCCCAGCAGAAACCGCTTGGCGCCCGTCATGCCCTTGTTGCCCAGGACGATCAGGTCGCTGCCGCGCTCCTCGGCGACATCGAGGATCGCGTCCGCCGGGTCGCCCTGCCGCGCGAACACCTCGACCTCGACGCCGGCAGCGCGAATCTCGTCAGCCAGCGCCTCGAGCGTCGCCAGGACGTCGTCGCGCGGGTTGATGATCCAGTGCAGGTCCTCGGGCACGACGATCTCCTCGCGCAGGCGCGCGTCGGATACCGGCTCGTAGGCGCTGACGAGCTCGATCCGCGCACCGACCGATCGCGCCAGCTCGATCGCCTGGCCGACCGCCTGCGTGGCCGTGTCCGATCCGTCCGTGCCGACGACGATCGAGCGGAACACCGGCGCTAGTCCGAAGTTCCCTCGTGGCTCACGAGGAGAGCTTGACGATCGCGATCACAATGCCGGCGAGGACGAAGACGACGATCGCGACCTGCATCCAGATCCAGGTCGGCGACACGCGCGCCCCTCTATGTCTGTTGCAGCTTCGAGTTGATTGCGGCGATCGCGGCGTCGATCTGGCCGTTGACCGTCTCCGTCGCCGACGCGATCGACCGCTGCGCCTCGGCGATGCTGCGCGTGTCGGGATCGCGCAGGGCGTCGGTCGCCTTGTTGATCTCGCTCCCGAAGCCGCTCATCGCTTCGACAAGCTGCTCGTGCTCGCTCTCCACGTCCTGCGGGACCTCGACGGCGCGCAGCTTCGCCACGACGTCCGCGATCGCCGCCTCGAAGCGCGCCAGCGTGCGGCGGTCCTGGCCGGCGGAGCTCTTGGGGGTGATCCGCCGCGAGACCGCCCTGACCGTCGTCGCGAACTCCATCTGCGCGGCGTTGACCTCGCGCACGTAGGTGTTCTTCGCCTCACGGCTGTTGGTCTCGTCGCCGCAGGCGCCGAGCACGACCGCGCCGACGAGCAGCGCGACCAGCGACAGGATCTTCAGGGCCCTGGACATGGGCGGGCAATCTACCTGTCTGAGCCGTCAGCGCGCCGGTTCGAGCGCGGGCGTGACGGCCTCGGGCGGCGCGTGCTGCGTCGTGCGCTGCTTGCGCTCGAGGAACGGCCGCTCGACCCAGCGGTAGGACAGCGATCCGCTCAGCACGGTCAGCGGGAAGCCGATCAGGCCCAGCACCGCGAGCCGGGTCTCGATGCTCTGGCCGTCGCCGAGGATGTGGTTGAGCTCGAGCAGCACCCAGATGTGCACGAGATAGAACGAGTACGAGCGCGCACCGAGCCAGAGCATCGCCTTGTTGGCGAACAGGCGCGGCGCACGGCCGGTGCCGAGCTGCAGCACGACGAGCCCGGCGAACAGCAGGCCACTCGCGAGCGCCGCCAGCAGCGCGCGGACGCCGAGCGCGTGGTGGATCGGCGTCTGGCGCGGGTCGTAATCGCTCGTCGCGTAGACGATCGCGCACAGCAGGCCGATCGCGAACGCCGCCCATGCGATCGCCGTGGCCAGCTGCGCGCGGTTGCGCAGGTGCCTGGCGAACAGCGGCTCGGCGATCCCGAGCGCGACGCCGGGCATGAAGCCGTAGAGGATCGCCGGCGGGCTCGTCAGCCAGGCGAAGAGGTACCTGTCGACGGCTGCGCGCAGCGCGATGCTCACGAAGGTCACCACCGCGATCACCGCGAGCGCCAGCACGACGCGCGCGTACGCCCCGCGCAGGCGGGCGGCTGCGAGGTATGCGCCGACGGCCGCGAGCGGGATGATCACGTAGAAGCCGACCTCCGCGCCGATCGACCAGGCCGGCCCGATCGGAACCGAGGCGTTGCCCGCGGTCTGGCCCTGGATGAAGAGGAACTGCCCGAGGATCTGCCACCACGTGCTCTGCTCGTCCGGCGCCGCCGCACCGGTCTCGAGGCTGCCGTCGAGACCGAAGCGCAGGAGCACGAGGACCGTCAGCACGTAGAAGACCGGCACGACGCGCAGCACGCGGTTGCGGACGTAGTTGCGCAGGCGCGGCCGCCGTGTGCCGGCGACATACGCGCGCGCGAACGGGCGCGCGATGAGATAGCCGGAGAGGACGAAGAACGCCGACAGCGCGAGATCGATGTGGCCGAGGACCGGCGCCGCCCACCCGTAGCTGAGCAGGTTGTTGTTCGGGACGGGGTCGGCGAGCAGGCAGACGTGCGTCGTGAAGACGAACAGCGCGCCGATGCCCCGCACGCCATCGCCCGCGATCAGCGTCCCGATCCCGAAGTCGGGCTTGCCGTCGGGCGCGGGCAGCGGGGCGTCAGCCATGCGCGCAGGGTAATAGCCGCGCGCCAGGACACGCGTCGTGTGACGCGACGGCCGCTACCGTTGACCGAGCATCAACTCGAAACGATCCGAGGCCCCCCGCATGCTCAACTTCCTCTCCCGGCACAAGACCGAGATGCCGACCGCCGAGACGGCGCTGCCCGGCCGCTCGACGCCGATCCCGGTTCCCCACCGCCACTACGTCCTCGACACACCGCTGCGCGGCCCCTTCCCGCCCGACACGGAGCAGGCGATCTTCGGCCTGGGCTGCTTCTGGGGCGCCGAGCGCGTCTTCTGGCAGACGCCGGGCGTGTACACGACCGCGGTCGGCTACGCGGCAGGCCTCACCCGGAACCCGACCTACGAGGAGGTCTGCAGCGCGCGGACCGGCCACAACGAGGTCGTGCTCGTCGTCTACCGCCCCTCCGAGGTCTCCTACGAGGAGCTGCTCGCGACGTTCTGGGAGGCGCACGACCCGACGCAGGGCATGCGCCAGGGCAACGACGTCGGCACGCAGTACCGCTCCGGGATCTACACGACCACCGAGGCGCAGGCCGCCGCTGCGGCGGCGTCGCGCGAGCGCTACCAGGAGGCGCTGCGCGCGGCCGGCCGCGGTGCTCAGATCACGACCGAGATCCTGCCGGCGCCGGAGTTCTTCTACGCGGAGGACTACCACCAGCAGTACCTCGCCAAGAACCCGCGCGGCTACTGCGGGCTCGGCGGGACCGGCGTCAGCTGCCCGATCGGCGCGGGCGCCGGGTCCTAGACCAGGGCGCCTCGGCGGCGCGCCTGGCCCTGGCCGCAGCTCCTGCCGCCCGCGGCGGCCGCTCTCAGATCGCTCCGGGCACACCGGCGGTCCTGCTGACGTCGGCGCAGAACAGGAAGTGGGTCGGCTCGCCGGCGGGGTCGGAGCGGTGCAGCGAGACCGTCCCGGCGATCGGCACGAGCAGGCCCTGGGCGTGCATGTAGACCGTCTCGATCTCGGCGCTCTGGATCTCGCCCGCCTTCAGCGCGCGGGCGATCTCCTGGTGGGGCTCGAGGTTGACGCGGTCGATGATCGACGGCCAGCGCGCGGCGCGAAGGTCCTCCTCGCGGCACCCCAGCAGCGAGCAGAACGCCTCGTCGAGACGCTTGAACCGGCCGTCGAGCGAGATCAGCGCGGCGGCCTGTCCGGGCTCGACGGCGGGCAGCGCGGGCGGCGGCGCGGCGGGCTGGGCGGGCTGGGCGTTCACCGGCGCGGGCACCGACCACGGCGTGCGGCGGCCGGGAACGGGCGTGGCGTGCGACGGCGGGTCGCCGCCGGCGTCGGCCGGATCGGGATCGAAGGCGAACTCGGCGCGGATCGCTTCGGCGGCGGCGCGGGCGCGCTCGGCCTCGGCGAGCAGCTGCTGGGCGCGGATCTTGACCTGCTCGCGCTCGGCGCGGACGTCGTCGGCGGCCGCCTGCGATGCGTCGAGCTCACTGCGCGTGCGGTCGAGCTCGGCACGGGTGGCGGCGAGCTCCGCACGCCTGTCGTCGAGCTCGGCACGGGTGGCGGCGAGCTCCGCGCGCCTGTCGTCGACCTCCGCGCGTGCGTCGACGAGCTCTGCGCGCAACGCGGCGAGCTCCACAGCGCGGGCCTCGAGCTCCGCGCCGCGGCGCTCGAGCTCGGTCCCGCGCAGCTCGGCCTGCGCATGCGCCTGGGCCAGCTCGGCGGTCCGCCGCTCGAGCTCCCCGCGGATGCCTGCAAGCTGCCTGTCGCGCGCGGCGAGGTCGCCGTCGTGGGCGTTCAGCTCGGCGCTGCGGGCCTCGAGCTCGGCGCGCGCCGCCCCGAGCTGCGCTCGCGTGTCGGCGAGCTGGTGCTCGCGAGCTTCGAGCTCGGCGCGCGCCGTCCGCAGCTCGCGGTCGCGCGCGTGCAGGTCGTCCCTGCGCTCCTGCAGCTCGCCATCGCGCGCGTGCAGCTCCTCACCACGTCCCTGCAGCTCGCTGCTGCGAGCTTCGAGCTCGGCGTCGCGAGCGCGCAGGTCGGCGTTTCGCGCCTCCAGCTCGGAGCGGATGCCGGACAGCTCGTCGGTGCGCGCCTCCAGCTCGGCACGAGCGCTCACGAGCTTGGCCTCGCGCGACTCGCAGCTGCCGCGCGCGGCCTCGAGCTCGGCGCGTGCACTCTGCAGCTCGGCGCGCAGCGCGTCGGCGTCGGTCTGCGCCGTCGCGGTCTGCGAGCGCAGCGCTACAAGCTCGGCGTCCGCGCTCTCGTCGTCGGCGGCGCGGAGGGCGGCGCGGATCTCGTGCAGCTCGGCACGCGCGCGCTCGGCGTCGTCGCGGTCGGATGCGCTCTCCTCGCGGGCGGCCTGCGCGGCGGTCCGGGCGGCCTGCGCCTCGGCGCGGGCCGCATCCAGCGCCGCGCGGACGGACTGCGCGTCGGCGCGGGCCGCATCCAGCGCCGCGCGGACGGACTGCGCGTCGGCGCGCGCGGCGTCGCGTGCCTCGCGGACGGACTGCGCGTCGGCGCGCGCGGCGTCGCCGGCGGCGCGCCCGGCCTGCGCCGCGCCGCGCGCGGCGGCGGCCACCGCGGCGGCGGCCAGCGCCTCGGCGCGTGTCGCCTCGATCTCAGCCCGCGAGGAGACGAGCTCGGCCTGTGCGAGCTCGACGGCAGCCCGCGCGGCGGCAAGCTCGGCGTCGGCGTGAGCGGCGGCGGCGCGCGCGTCGTCGGCCGCGGCGTGCGCGGACTCAAGTTCGCGGCGGACTTCCTCGAGGCGCGAGCGCGCGTCGTCGCGCTCGCCGGTCAGCAGCTCGACGCGCGCCTCGCCCGCCGCCTGCAGGCTCAGCGCCCGCGAGCTCGCGCCATCACGCTCGGCCTCGGCGTGAGCGAGCTTGCCGAGCGCCTCCTCGCGCTCGATCTTCGCCGCGGCCGCGTCCTGCTCGGCCTCCTCGAGGCGCTCGCGCAGGACGCGCGCGCGCTCGACGAGATCCTCGAGCCCCGGAAGCTGGTTGACGGACTTCGCGTCGGATCCCGGCCCGGCGCGGCCGGCGGCTTCGTCCCTGCGGCGGGCGGCTTCCGCGGCCGCGACACGTCCGGCCTCGCGCTGGTCGGCCATGCGCCGACCGACGTCCTCGCGCGTCAGCGCCGGCGCGTCGACGTCGCGCACCACGATCAGGATGCCTGCCAGACGAGCGTCCGGGTCGGGCTGGCGGCCGTCGCGTACGACGCCCTCGACCGCCTCCAGCGCCCGGCCGTGGCGCAGGCGCAGCGCCTCGGGATGCCAGGTGCCCGCGTCACGTGAGCCGAGCTCGCTCAGCAGCGATGTGAACTCCCACCCCAACGCGAGCGGCACCGCGACGACGACGAACTGCAGCGAGCGGCTGGCGCCGCCGGGTGTCTGGGCGCGGAACGTGCGTGGCGCCGCCTGGTCGGCGCCGTCACCGAGCAGCAGCCGGCCAAAGGCGTCGCGGACGGCGTGGTCGGCGCCGGGAACCAGCACGTCGGTCGTCGGCCGCCCGACGAGCCGGTCAGCCGGTGCGCCGAGCAGCCCGACGACGCCGACGCCGCACTCGGCGACCGCACCGTCGGGCGTGCTGAGCACGTAGCTGCCGTCGGCGAGTCCGAGCAGGACCTGCTCGATCTCCTGCTCGCCGCCGGCAGCAGCGCGCAGCTGATCGCCCTCAGGGCTCATGTCCTCCCTATCGGCCACCGCTGCCCCGAGTTGAGCGCGCGCGGCGTGGTTGGCGGAATGTCCGTTGCCCACAGGCGCGGGCGCGCAGCGCGTGGCGGCCACGATCGGCGCGATCGCCAACCCCTTGCGCGACGGGACGCAGGCCGGCGCGCGCCGGGGGCCGCGCCCGCACCCGGCCGGGCCATCGCCCGGCCGGCCCCTCCGACGGTCCCCATGTCTCCCCGACCCCTGATCGGACCTCCGATGGGCGGTACGCCCGACGCTAGTCGCGGGCTGACGACGCCGCAAGCGCGCCGCGAAAGTATGTTCACTGCGACCGCAAAAGGTCACAGCTTTCCTGACGTCTCTGTCGAGCTTCTCCCCCGTTGAACAGGACCCGCACGATGCCGCGCGTCGGCCTCGAGGTCGAGATCGTCCATCTCGGCGCGACGACCCCTGCCGTCGTCGAGGAGGTGCGCGATGAGGGCCGCACGCTGATCGTCGCGGGCGAGGCCTTCGTCCTGTCGGCGCTGACGGCGCACTACGTGCGCGCCGGCGAGCCGTACTACGGCGTGCGGCTGCACCTCGGGCGCTCCACCCGCGGCTAGTGGTCGCGGCCGGAGGTTCTGTTGGTTTCGCGACGAACCTCCGGCCGACGCCTGCGCCGGCGGCGCGCGTCTACCTCGTCACGCGAGCGGCGAGCACGATGTACCGCGTGCCGCGCGTCTCCAGGCGCACGGCGTTGCTGGTGTTGCCCTCGACGGTGTCGAGCTTGCCGCCCTTGGGCTTGGAGCGGGCCAGCGCGAGATGCGAGGCGCGCACGCCGTCGCGGAACTTGTAGAAGACGATGTCGCCCGGGCGAATCGACGAGACGCTGATCCGGCGCAGGTGGCGTCGGCCCGCGATCGCGTCGTCGTAGGAGCGGTCAGGGTCGATCAGGCGCGACGAGAGCTTGATGCCCGCGCGCTTGTAGGCCTGGTGGACGAAGGCCCCGCACCAGACGCGGCAGGGCGGCACCTTCAGACCCATGTCGCGCTGCCAGCGATCGATCTTCGGCGAGCAGTTCGTCTGGCCGCGCTCCCGCGTGCCGACCTGGTCGAGCGCCCACGAAAGCGCCGCCTGGCGTGCGGAGGTGCGGGCATCGGTGGCACTGCCTGCGCTGGGAACGAGCGCGGCGAGCAGCGCGCAGCTGATGGCGGTGGCGAGCAGTACGGCGAGTCGGCGGTGCATTCGCCAGATGATGCCTGATTGCGCTGGCTATGACGCCGGCCGTCGTTGCATGCCGTGCAAAAGCGCCGCCCGGAGCCCAAGAGCACCGCGAGCGGGTAGACGTCGACGTCTGAAGCTGAGAGATGTTGAGCACGCGCACCTATGCTGAAGCGCACTCTGACCGCTCCCGCGCACCCACTTCCGGATCCATCGAGCAGCACGACCAGCACCTGAGCCCATGCAGACATCCGTAGCGGACACGCTGAGCACGCTCGCCGACGCGATCGACGATCTCGCGGCCGCGGGCTCGGTCGAGCGGGTGCAGCGGCTCGTCCACTCGGCCGCCCGGCGTCTGACCGACGCCGACGGCGCAACGCTCGTCCTGCGCGAAGGCGGCGAATGTCATTACGTCGACGAGGATGCGATGAAGCCGCTCTGGAAGGGCCGTCGCTTTCCGCTCGAGACCTGCGTCGCCGGCTGGTCGATGCTGCACGGCGAGCCCGTCGTCATCGACGACGTCTACGCCGACGCGCGCGTCCCGCACGCGGCGTATCGCCGCACCTTCGTCAAGAGCCTGTTGATCGTCCCGATCCGCAGCCACGATCCGATCGGGGCGATCGGGATCTACTGGGGCGAGCCTCACACCGCCAGCAGCGAGGAGATCGCGGTCGTGCGCGCGCTGGCCGGCAGCACGGCGGTCGCGCTCGAGCGCGCGAAGCTGATGCAGGAGGTCGAGCGCCGCCGCATCAGCGAGGAGGACCTGCGCGAGCTCAGCGAGCGCGACCCGCTGACGAGCGTGCTCAACCGCCGCGCCTGGGACCAGCTGCTGGCGAGCGCGCTGCGCAAGGGCAGGCAGCCGCTCTACGTCGCGCTGCTGGATCTCGACCACTTCAAGCGCTACAACGACCGCCACGGTCATCCCGCCGGCGACGAGCTGCTGCGCCGCGCGGCCCGCGCATGGCGCTCGGCGGTGCGCGCGGAGGACGTACTCGCCCGCTACGGCGGCGAGGAGTTCGCCGTCCTGCTCGCCGGCTGCGAGGAGGATCGCGCGATCGAGATCGCCGAGCGCCTGCGCCACGCGACGATCGACGAGCAGCGCGTCTCGATCGGGATCGCGCGCTGGGACGGACGCGAGAGCGCCGCCAGCCTCGTCGACCGCGCCGACCACGCGCTCTACGCCGCCAAGCGCGGCGGTCGCAACCGCGTGATGCTCGCCGCGTAGCGGCGGGTCGTCGGTTCCTCCTCCAGGTCTGGCGGGTCGGGCGGCCCTCGCGCCACGCGCGCGATGAGCACGGGCCCCGACACCGCCTCAGTCGACGGCGAACCGGTTCCCGTACCCTTGCCGCGGCCTCAGCGCTGAGCCCCGCTGGGGCTCCTCATCGAGGCCGTCGCTCGACATACCCCACGAGCGGCCAGCGCAACGAGCGTCTGCGGCGCTGCAGGTCGCACGCCGTTGGGAGTACAGTCCTGTCGGTCTTCGCGTTCCTCCGGGACGTGTGATCGGCAGTCGCAGCCACGACGCAGGGCTGGAGCCAAACGCGCGACAGCTCGGTGGCGCGACCGCGTGCCGTGAGCGTCGAGCGGCGGTGCGGGGTCCGCAGATTCAGGGGGACACCTGCGCCCGGGCACACAGCACGCTTGCTGGTCCAAAAGCTAGGCTTCCGCGATGTCCGACGGGCCCGAAGATCGCGAGGATCACGGTCAGGGTCTGCTTGCGCGGATCTCGAACGAGATGGTGCGCGCGCAGAAGCAGTTCTTCGGCAAGGGCCCAACCGAGGCGAAGTCGTACATGCTCGACGACTTTCTGCTGATCGTGATGCGCGGCGGCCTGACGACGGCTGAGAAGACGATGCTCGAGTTCGGCAACCCCGAGCAGGTCAGGCAGTTTCGCCAGCTCTTTCAGAACGAGATGAGAGAACGACTGACGGAGATGGTCGAACGGCTCACGGGCCGCAAGGTGGTCACCTACCAGTCGCAGATCATGTTCGACCCCGATCTCGTCGTGGAGATGTTCGTCTTCGACGCCGCCGGCGACGCCAACGATCGCGCCGCGACCGCGCAAGGGCAGACGCAGGACGACAGCGTCGGCGAGGCGACCGACGAAGACGCGCTCGACAGCCCCGCCGCCGCCGGGCAGTAGCGCACCCGCGTCTGGCGAGCACGTCGTCGGCGTCCCGCTTGTTTTGCCGCACGCCGCGGCGGGCATCCCAGCAGGTGAACCCACCGAAGGACGTTCGGCGCTCCCCCCGCCACCTCCTTCGGATCGCGCGCCCGGTGCTGCGCCGGCAGCGCCGGGCGCGCCGCCGTTCGAGGACGGTGGCGCACAGCAACAGCCCCAGCCTCGGACTGCCTGTCTCACCGCTACGTCGACGCGCGTCGTGGCGTCGGCGCAAGATGGCGCGAGCGGTAGCGACCGCACGCCCGCCACCGCCGCTCGCACGTCAGACTCTGCCGGCGTATGAGCGGCACGCAGACCGGGTGGGAGCACTTCGCCCGCGCCGAGTGGTCGGCGGCGCGTGACGCCTTCGCGGCCGCGCTCCAGGCCGACCCGCAGGACGCCGAGGCGCTCGACGGCCTCGGCCGCTCTGTGGTGGCTGGGAGAGCGCGACGCCGGCATCGACCGGCGGCGGGAGGCCTACGGCGCCTACCAGCGGCGCGGCGATCGCCGTAGTGCCGGTGGCCTGGCGGCGTACCTGGCGGCCGAGCACCGCATCGACGGCCGCCACGCCGAGGCGGCGGGCTGGCTCGCGCGGGCGCGGCGGCTGCTGGCCGGCGACGGCGCGTCGCGGAGCGCGGGTGGCTGGCGATCGAGGAGGCCAAGCGCGCCGAGGACGCGCACCGACGACTGAGCCGATGCAGCTGCTGACTGACCGACTTCGCCTGGTTGCTGCCGATGCCGCGCTCAGCGCCGCCCAGATGGCGGGCGCCGACGCTTTCGCGCAGGCGTTGGGTGTCCGAGTGCCAGAGGACTGGCCTCCCGAGTACAGCACCGACGCGCATGCCGGCTGGGTACACGACAAGCTGACGGCGAACCCTGAACAGGTCGGCTGGTGGTCTTGGTACGTGCTGCTGCGACGAGACGAGAAGCCGGACCTTGCGGTATCGGTTGCCGGCTTCAAGGGACCGCCCGAAGACCAGCTGGTCGAGATCGGGTACAGCGTCGTCGCCTCCCGCCAGCGGCAGGGCATCGCCACCGAGGCGGTCTCTGGCCTGATCGAGTGGGCATTCTCACAATCCGGCGTACAGCGCATCGAGGCCGAGACGCTGCCCCACCTGACGCCCTCGATTCGGGTTCTCGCAAAGCTCGGATTTGCCCGTACCGAGTCCGATGATCCCGCAACGATCCGCTTTGCATTGGTGCGCTCGCCATAACCCCTAGAGGTCGTTGCGCCGGACGACGCCGATCAGCACGCCCCTCCGGCGTCGTCACGACGGCTCGAGTAACCGCCGGAGCTCGGGTACAGGATGGACTTCGGCATCACGCGGCGCCGTCGAGCGCGCGGCAGATCCACTCGTCCGGCGGCGCGTGCGACTGACCCTCGTCGGTCCGGTACAGCCGACACTTCATCCCGTAGTCGCTGCGGTCGGCGGCGCTGGCGTCTACGTCCTCGCCATTCACCAGCAACGTGGGCGAGCCGAGGAACCCGACGCGCTCCGCCTCGTCCACCGACTCGACGACGCGTAGCTCGACCTCGGCCCGATCCCCGACCAGCTCGCGCACGCGCGGAAGCAACTCCTCATAGCCGGGGCAGCCCTCGAAGTACAGAAGCTCAACCTTCATCGTGACCAGCAGCGAGCATAAGCCCCAGCGCCGGCCCGTACGTGTCGTGCACGACAAACGCCTCGGACGTTGGCGATGGCGGTTGAACGCCCACGAGACCGAGACTCGGCGAGATCGCGAGCATCCAGCGCTTGCGCAGCGACTGTGGCGCATCGCCGGGCGCCGTCCGATCCCGGTCGCCTCCGGCGGCGGCGCTCGAGCAGCCCCCGCACCCGTCCGCATGCGCTGTGACAGGACGGTTGCCACGGCAGGCGGCGGGTACTCGTGCGTCGATCGCAAACTGCGGAGGACCGGATGCCGGCCAACAAAGAAGATCTCCCGAGCACGCTGCAGCGCTCGGCCGAGAAGGTGCAGCGCGCGTACGAGAAGACGCTCGACAGCGCCCACGAGACGTACGACGAGGAGGAGCCCGCACACCGGGCTGCGTGGGCGTCGGTGAAGCACGTGGCCGAGAAGAAGGGCGATCACTGGGAGCTCAAGGACGAGTACGGGCCATCGGACCCGCGCTCCGAGCAGTCCGTCGACGAGGCGCTCGAGGATCCGGCGCGCAGCTACCAGGGCGTCGACATGAACAAGCCAAAGAAGGAGCTGCTGCAGGACGCCCGCGAGGCGCGCATCGAGGGCCGCTCGAAGATGAGCAAGGCAGAGCTCGCCGACGCGCTACATCGCTACAACGACCGGGCGACGGCCCGCGCGCGCGAGTCCTGAGCAGACGCCGGGCTGATACCGGCGAAGCGGCGCGCGAGACCGGCGACTTCCGCTGCGCGCAGGCGGGCGCCGCCGACGAACAGCAGCCCCTGGATGATCCGGTTCCCGGCGGTTGGTAACGGCTGGTGTCCCGGCGCGTCGCGGATCATGCGCTCTCGGACCTCGGCGGCGAGCGAACGGTGCATTCGCAGCACAGGTCTGAGCTGACACGTGGTCTGATCTTGCATCGCCGCAACCGCCCGAGAACCGCCGGCTGGTTGACGGGGTCCAAGCTACCGATGAAGGCGTCGTACATCCTTGCCGTGCTTGCGGCGGTCGCACTCTCGGTCGTGGTGTCAGCGTGCGGCGGCTCAGACGTCCGTAGCGGCGCTGACGAGCGAGCGGCAGCGCAGCTTCAGGTCTCCACAGCGGGCTGGAAGACAGACTTCTCTCGGCACACGGTCCCGCTGTCGGAGTTCCGAAGCGGCGGGCCTGGCCGCGACGGCATCCCGCCGATCGACGAGCCGACGACGGTCTCGCAGGAAGACGCCGACAAGTTCCTCGACGACCGCGAGCCGGTCCTCGTCGTCGAGCAGGGCCAAGCGGTCCGTGCCTACCCGCTCCAGATCCTCATCTGGCACGAGATCGTCAACGACGAGCTGGACGCGCGGCCGATCGCCGTGACGTACTGCCCCCTCTGTAACTCCTCCGTGGTCTTCGACCGGCGGGTGGACGGACGCGTGCTCACGTTCGGAACGACGGGCAACCTGCGTCGGTCAGATCTCGTGATGTGGGACCGCCAGACGGAGTCGTGGTGGCAGCAGCTCTCGGCGGAGGCGGTGGTCGGCAGGCTCAGCGGCGAGCGGCTCGAGGTGCTGGCGTCGCAGACCCTCAGCTGGGCCGACTTCCGCCGCAGCTTCCCGGACGGCGATGTCCTCTCGCGCGACACCGGCTTCGAGCGCGACTATGGCCGCAACCCGTACGTCGGCTACGACGAGCGCGACTCGCAGCCGTTTCTCTTCGACGGCCAGACCGACGACCGCCTGCCTGCGAAGGAGTACGTCATCGCCGTCTTCGTCGACGAGGACAAGCCGCTCGTCATTCCCTTCTCGCGACTGGTCCGCGAGCCGGTCGTCAACGCGCAGAGCGGCGGGACGCCGTTCGTGGCGCTCTACAAGGAGGGTGTCGTGTCGTCGCTGGACAATGCTGCGATCAGCCGCTCCGAGGACATCGGCACCTCCGCCGCGTTCGACCGCCGCCTGGATGGCAGGACGCTCGAGTTCCGGGCGGTCGAGGGCGGCTACGTCGACCGACAGACCGCGTCGAGGTGGGACATCACCGGACGGGCGATCAAGGGACCGCTGAAGGGAAAGCGCCTGCGGCCGCTGCGCCACGACCAGCAGTTCTGGTTCGCGCTGGCCGCGTTCCTCCCGAACGCGAAGATCCTCGGATGACGGGTCGGTCGCGCTGCTGCGCATGCGACCCGGGCGGCCGCCGGTGCTCGTGTTGCGGGGATCCTGAATCGCCTCGGCGGCCTGCGGGTCGAACCTCTCGGGACAGCTCAGCGTGGACGAGACTCGTCATCCAACCCGCGGCAGAGAAGGGATCCGCCCATGCCCAAGGCCGCGATCGTCGTATTGACCGGAACCGACTCCCACGCCGATTTGGGGCGCGCCACCAACGCGCTGACGACGCTCAGGAGTTCGCCGAGGCCGGCGACGAGTCCACGCTCATCTTCGACGGAGCCGGTGTTCTCTGGGCCGCCGAGCTGCTCAAGGAGGACCATCCGCTCCACGGTGCGTTTGAGAAGGTCCGCGATCACGTCGCGGGCGCCTGTCACTTCTGCGCCCGAACGTTTCTGTGCGGGCTCGCCGACGGCACCGTCAAGACGTGGCGCGAGCCCGACGCCGGCATCTGGGAACGCCGCGAAGGCGAGCGCCAGTACGTCACCTCCAAGCTGATGTGCTGGTCGCGCTTGACCGCGCCGTCAAGCTCGCCCCGCAACTGCGCGCCGAGGACTCCGTCGAGCGCTGGTCGCAGGCACGCGATCAACACCGCATACGCGATCCAGCGAGCTCGCGAGGGCCAAAACGACAAAGGAGAACCATGGGCAAGCTTGACAATCGCGTCGCTCTGATCACCGGATCGGACTCCGGGATCGGCCATGCCAGCGCCGTCGAATTCGCGACGCAGGGCGCCGACGTCGTCGTGAACTTCCTCGAAGACCAAGAGGGCGCCGAGCAGACCAAGCAGGACGTCGAGGCGCAGGGCCGGCGCGCGATCGTCGTGCAGGCCGACCACGGCTACGAAGATCAGGTCAAGAAGCTCTTTGCCGCCGCCCTCGACGCGTTCGGCGCGATCGACGTGCTGATGAACAACGCCAGCGTCGATGCGTCCGGTGTCCACGTCGCCGACCTGGAGATCGAGAAGTTCGAGCGCACGCTGCGCAGCAACCTGATCGGCCAGGTGCTGTGCTGCAAGCACTTCGTGCGCCACCGCAAGGAGCGCGGCGGCGGCGGCAAGATCATCAACGTCACCTCGATCCACGAGGACATCCCCAACCCCGGCGGCTCCGACTACGACTGCTCCAAGAGCGCGTTGCGGATGCTGACCCGCACGCTGTCACTCGAGGTCGCCGAACACGCCATCAACGTCAACAACCTCGCCCCGGGGATGGTGCTGACGCCGTTCAACCAGGCCGCGATCGACGATCCGCAGCTGCGCGAACAGCAGGTTCAGAGCATCCCGCTCAAACGCGCCGCACAGCCCGAGGAGATCGCCAAGCTCGCGCTGTTCCTCGCCTCGAGCGACTCCGACTACGTGACGGGGTCGACGTACGTGATGGACGGCGGGCTGATGCGCAGCGTCGGCCAAGGCGCCTGAGAGCAGCCGCACGGGTCGTATCAGGCGAGAGCCGAGGCCAAGCCTCGCGAGGACAGCGCGCCGACACGGCTCGTCATACAGCGCCGGGCGGAGTGGCGCAGATCGCCGCCGTGCACGCGCCGGATTGCTGCGCCGGGCTCGTGCTCACCAACGCGATCTCCTATGACTCCTGGCCGATCCCGGGCCCGCGATCTCGGGGCCTCGCTTGACGAGATCGACGGCGGCAAGCACTTCACCCCCGAGGACCACCCCCGCCGCGTCGCCGCGGCCATCGACAGTCTGGTGAGCGAAGTCTCATGAGCTGACCTCCACCGCGCCCCAGAACGCGACGTGGTTGCGGATCTTCCGGATCCAGGAAACGGGTGGCGGTACGTCCAGGCCGCGGAGCGAGCATCGCCATCCGCCGCATGGATGTCGTAGTAGCCCGAGACGCCCTTCCAGGGGCAGACGCTGCGTGCCCGCGAGGGCGACAGGTGCTCCCAGCGAACGCTGTCGGGCGGGAAGTAGTGGTTGCCCTCGACGACGATCGTGTCGTCGCTGTCGGCGATCGTGACTCCGTTGAAGACGGCTCTCATCGCAAGCTCTCCCTCATCTCGAAAGTGTCTCGGCGCGCCGGCGGTGGACCGAGTGCCCCTGCTGGGTCTCGTAGGCCTCGAGGAACTTCAGCCACAGCTCGCTGCGCGTCGGAAAGGCCGGCACCGCGTGCGCGAGCGTCGCCAGCGGCACCTCTGCCACGATCGCGATCGTGGCGGCGTGTAGCAGCTCTGCGACCTGCGCTCCGACGAACGTCGCGCCGACGAGCAGCTCGCGGTCGCTGTCGATGACAAAGCGCGTCGTGCCAGGCTCGCCGCGGCCGTAGAAGCTCCCCCCGGCGGTGCCAGACGTCGGCAGGTCGATCGCGTCGGCGGCGATGCCGGCCTGCCGCGCGGCCTCCAGCGTCAGGCCGACGGCGGCGATCTGCGGGTCGGAGAAGACCACGCGCGGCGCGCCCGGGCCGTCGCTGGACACTGCGGCGTCCTCTCCGAGGATGTGATCTGCGGCCATCCGTGCCTGGTACTTGCCCGAGTGCGTCAGCAGGGAGCGGCCATTGACGTCGCCGATTGCGTATAGCCACGGCCGGTCGGGCACGTGTAGGTGGTCGTCGACCTCGATGACGCCGCCGGGCAGCCCGACCGTCTCCAGGCCGAGATCGTCGGTCAGCGGCCGGCGGCCGACGGCGACGAGCAGCCGGTCGCCGCTGATCCGCTCGCCGTCGGCGAGCGTCATGGTGATCTCCTCGCCGTCGCGATGCACGGCGCTCGCGCTCGCGCCGACCCGCACGTCGATGCCCTGCCCGCCCAGCGCCGTGCGCAGCTCGTCGCCGGCGAACGGCTCCTCGCGCGCCAGCAGCCGGTCCTGCGCCTCGACCACCGTCACCCGGGAACCCAGCGACGCCCACGCCTGCGCCATCTCGACGCCGACGACGCCGCCGCCGAGGACGAGCAGCCTGCGCGGCACCTCGCGCGCCGTCGTGATCTGACGATTCGACCAGGCGCCCGCCTCGGCGAGCCCGGGAATGGGCGGCACCAGCGCGCCGCTGCCGACGGCGACGACGACGGCGTCACGCGCGACGAGCACGTCGTCACCCACCCGCACGCGCCGCTCACCGTCGAGCTGTGCCTGGCCGCGCACGAGCTCGACCTCGGCGCTCTGCAGCCACGGGACCTGCTTTGCGTCATCGAGACCATTGATGATCTCGTCGCGCCGCTCGAGCACCGCCCCCACGTCGAGATCTCCGCTCAGCGCCTGGGCGACACCTGGCACGCGCGCGGCCTCGCGCAGCGCCTCGGCGGGACGCAGCAGCGCCTTGGACGGCATGCACGCATAAAACGAGCACTCGCCGCCGACGAGTTCGCGCTCGACGATCACCACGCGCTTCCCGCCACGTTGCGACAGCCGAGCGGCCAGTACCTCGCCGGCCGGACCTGCGCCGATCACGACGACATCGAATTCCCGTTGCATGTTCATGCACTCCATCGTTGCGATTATCCGGGGGCGCCCCGTCCTGCGGGCGCGCTTGTCGATTGGAGTCATCCGGGAGCGCGAAGGATTCATGCTCGCCGTGAATCCTCAGGCGAAGAAAGGATCCACAAGCGGCGAGTCCCGCCCTGCGATGCGGCGCAGCGGCGCAGCCCTGCGTTAGCGCCGGCGCTCAGCAAACCCGCGTTGGACACGAGGAACGGCACGACGAAGTTCAGCACGCAACGCACCCACGTCAGGGGCGTCGCGTCGCCCCCCGCGATCACGCCTCCCTGGTTGATCACCGTCAGTACGACACCGACCACGAGCGCAATACACACGGTGCGACGCAGGTTCTCCCGCCGCGCGCAGTACGCGCAGGCGTTACGCACGCGGACGCGCATGCCGGCAGCGGCGAGCTCAGATGAAGCTGAAGAAGTCAATGCCGATCCTGTCCAACGAGAGCCCGCCGCGCCCAGCTCTTGTCACGCCTGACAGTATCCAGGTTGGACCGGCCTTGCCGCCGGACCCGGGTCGGGCTTGTAGGCCCCCGACCTCGTCGGCGCCGATCACCGTCTGCACGGGGCGATCCAGGCCGGTTGCCGCGATCGCCGTCTGCGCGGCGTCGCGTGCGCTCATGAACGACGTGTCGCCGCGTGTGCACCGGCGTCGCGGGCACGCCAGGCTGAGCGCGGACCCTGCAGAGCGCGCAGCACAGCCAGCACGGGTCTCGCGAGCGCGCGCATCCGCGGACTCGCGTTAGCGAGCGGCGAGGTGCTCGTCAGCGGCGCGCGCCGGGCCCTCGGCGAGCGTCGGGTAGGCGTGCACGGTGCGAGACACGACGGCGAGCTTCGCTTCCTGCGAGACCCAGGCGGTCAGTTCGGCGATCGCCTCGCCGGCGCCCGGTGCCGCGATCGTGGCGCCGACGAGACGGCCGCGCCGATCGGCGAGCAGCTTCGCGAAGCCGTAGGCCTCGCCCGAGGTGATTGCCCGGTCTGACCGTGCGTAGTCAAACCGCGCGATCTTCACGCGGTCGCCCCAGCGCTTGCGCGCCTGCGCTTCGGACAGGCCGACGCGCGCGATCGCGGGGTCGGTGAACGTGACCCACGGGATCGTGCCCGCAGGCGGTCGTCGACGATGACCGCGCCGCGATCGTCGATGTTCACGCCGACGCGGTCCAGGCCGATGGCGGCGCTTCGCGGGGCGCGGCCGGCGGCGACGAGGATGCGATCGAACGCCAGCGTCTCGCCGCCCTCGAGCAGCAGCTCGCCGTCGTGGACGCCGCGGGCGCGTGTCCTCGTGCGGATGTCGACGCCCTCGCTGCACAGACGGTCGGCGATCAGGGCGCTCGCCTCCGGCTCCTCCTTGAGCAGCAGGCGGTCGGCCAGCTCGACGAGCGTGACGTGCGAACCCAGCCGCGCGAACGCCTGCGCGAGTTCGCAGCCGATCGGGCCGCCGCCGAGGACGACAAGGCGCGGGGGCAGCTCACGAAGATCCCAGAGATTCTCGGTCGTCAGCGCCTGCGCCTGATCCAGGCCCGTCAGCGGCGGCAGCACCGGATGCGAGCCCGTCGCGATGATCGCGGTGCGCCAGCGCAGCGTTCTGCCCGCTGTCTCGATCCGCCCCGGCGCGACGAAGCGTCCCTCGGCCTCGATCACCTCCACCCCGACAGCGCGCAACCGCTCGGGCGAGTCGTGCGGGGCAACCGTGGCGATCGCCCGCGCCACATGCTCCATCACGCGCGTGAAGTCGATCCGCGGCTGCACCGGTTCGAGGCCCGCGGCTGCACCGGACGAGACGAGGCCGGCGGTACCGCCGCCGAGCACGACGAGGTCGTAGCGGTGGCTGCCGCCCTTCACGACTGCGCGGCTCGATCGATCCTGACGCCGTGTCCGAACGCGACGTGGTCGCGGATCTTCTCAGCCGCCTTGCTGGGGTCGGGGTAGTACCACGCGGCCGCGGCGTTGCGGTGTTGCCCGACCACGATGTCGTAGTAGCCGGCGCGGCCCTTCCACGGGCAGACGGTCGTTTTCTCGCTCGGCTCGAGATGAGCACGGTCGACGCTGTCGGGCGGAAAGTAGTGGTTGCCCTCGACGACGACGGTACGTTCGCTGGAGGCGACCACGGCGTCGTTCCAGGTGGCCTGAATCGGGCCGGCGCCTGTCGACTCGTGGCCCCCGACGAGTCGGCGGATCACTGTGCTGATCGTGTTCATGAGCTCTTCCTTGTCGCGTTGGCATGTCTCACTGCGACCGCGCTCGGCCGCCGGAGGATTCGCCACCCCTCGCTGGCTCATGTCCGGCTCGTGCGCGTCGGCGTCAAGCAGCTGATCTGCGCGATCGGTTGTGGTCAGGTCGCCGCGTCGCGCCGCGGCTCATCGCTGAGCCGGGCCGTCGACACAACTGACCAGGGCAAGCGGCGTCGGTCTCGACAGCGCCTGATAGAGGACGGTCATCGCGCCGTAGGCGAGCTGCGGCAGGCGAGTCGACCGCCGCTACTTCGACAGCGCCTCGTAGGTCAGGACGGTCGTTGCGCCGTAGGCGAGGTGCGGGACGATGTCGACGGCCCAGCTCTTGGTTGACCACTTCCGCGGGTCGGCCGTCCCGAGCATGGTGCTCGCGGTGTCCGTCGCGGCCATCGCGGCGGCGCCGACGAGCGGGGCGGCGAGCGGGAGCGGCAGGTCGCGTGCGAGCGGCCGCAGCATGGCGTACGCGGCTGCGACCGTAAGGCCGCTCGCGTACCCCATCAGCGCCCCCAGGCCGCTCTTGCGATGCTCGGCCGTCTGCTCGTCAGAGCCGAGCTCGACGCCGGCTTCGGATGCCAGCCGTTCGACGTCCTTGCTCGGAACGCTGCTCGGCGCCCGGCCGCGGATTGCGATATCGAGGTACGTAGCGATGTTCAGCGCCGCCGAGCCGGCGGCGCCGCTCGCCAGACCACACATCATCTTCCCGGGCATCTCCACTTCCTCCTCGTCTCCGATCTGCGCGTTGACCGCACCCTGTACCGCATGCTCTCCGCTGGCGTCGCCCCCAACGCACGCGCTGTCGGCGGCCAGGCAACGCCGGCGCGCTGTGCCAACTACTGGGCTGGCGCACGTCTGTGTTCTGACGAACGCAGTTTTGCGTGTGTCGGGGTGGTACTGCCGAGGGATCGCCCTACTCCCGGCGATCAGCCGTGACCACCGTCGCTGACGCGATGAGCGGAGGTCGGATTCTCTCGGCGCCGAGGGCAGCACGCCAGCGACCGCCGCTGCGCCTGGCCCCGGCAAGCGTTGCTGGCCTCGGCGCGGCCTTTCCGCGCTCGCTTACGGCACTCCCGGCGCCGACATCCGGCTGGTCGACGAGCTGGGCTTGGACGCGTCGTCCAGCGCGTCCACATCGGCCATATGGGTTGCTATGCCGCCCTTCCGGCCGTGACGAGCAGCGCCGACGCGGCGGTGGCGCGCGGCAAGGTCGGCGTCGTGCTGTGTCTTGAGCTCACGAGCCTGCACATCCAGCCAGCGAGCGACGACATCGAGCAGGTCGTCGCGCACGCGCTGTTCTCAGATGCCGCCGTCGCCGCCGCGGTGGTTCCTGAGTCACCGGGCTTGGAGGTGCTTGACGTCGTCGCACTCACGGATGTCGACGAGGCGCCGCTGATGACGTGGGACGTCACCGCTGGACGTGCGCTGGTCGGCATGTCATGTAGCCAGCCCCCACACGCTGACGAACACCTCGCCTGGTTCGATCGTCTGCAGTCCGTCTCCGCTTTGAAACGCGTTCGGTGCGCACGTCATCGGCTCAAGCCCGAGCGACCGGCGCCGCCGCGCCGGGTCGGGCAGCGTGTCGCCCGTGAACGCCATGAGATACGGGTGCGTCTCGTCGAGCCACAATGCAACCGTTCGCCCCGTGCGCCGACACAAGACACGCGCCCACGACCGACCGTGCTCGTCGCGAGCGAGGTCGCCGAAAGTCGTGTCGAGCCTCGTCGTGCCGATCGCCCGCGGCGTCGTGAAATCGTACTCCGTCGCGCTCGTGCACACACGCTCGCCGGTCGGGATACCGCGATCGTCAGCGGCCAGCCGCACGCCTGCCGGCAGCTCGAGCTGCGCCTCGTCGATCAGCCGCGTGCCGACCGTGATGTACGGATGGAACCCGGCGCCGTAGGGCAACGGCTCGTCGCCGAGGTTTTCGGCGATGGTGGTCACCGTGACGCCGTCGTCGCGGTCGAGCCGGTACTCCACGCTCACGCCGAGCGCGAACGGGTAGCCGGGCTGCGGCGCCGGCCGGACCGCGAGCACGACAGCGTCCTCTTCCTGCGCCACGATCTCCCACCGCGCGAAGCGCACGAGCCCATGAATCGCGTTGCGCTTACCGGGCTCGGTCAGTGCGAGCTGGAGATCACGGCCTGCAAAGTTGTAGCGCCCGTCGGCGAGCCGGTTCGGCCACGGGATCAGCGCCTGACCGCGCGCGTCGAGCGCAGGCTCGCTCGCTGCGTAGCCGTCGAGAACGTCGTCGCCGCCGAGCGAGAGCGCCCGCAGCGACGCCCCGACCTCGGTGACGACTGCGCGCCAACCGCCGGCGGCGAGGAGGATCTGGCGTCCTGAGGCGGGCGGCGGCATCGGCGAGATCACGCCGGCGTCGTCGTCACCGGCGAGGCGAGGCTCTCGGTCCCTGTGCACGAGACGGGAGTGGCGGCAATCGTGTCGACTGGACGGTACAAGAGAGCTCGTCGTGGTCCCTCTACTGTGCCCGCGAACACGGCACCCGCCGCTCTTACCTGCCAGATCCGCTCCGCAATCGCGCTGCGTCAGACGCCGGACGTCGCCCGCCCGATCGACCCAACGAGCGGCGCGCCGGCGCCTCGGCGGCTGCCTGCGGCGCGGGCGATCGCTGCACGCGGAGGCTGCAATCGCAGACGACCCAGCGGCCGCACGGCTTGAGGAAATGCTCATGATCTTCGGAGGTGCGAAGCGCGCCCGAGAGGATTCGAACCTCTGACCTTCGGTTCCGTAGACCGACGCTCTATCCAGCTGAGCTACGGGCGCAATTGGGTCGTGCAGGGTAGCGGAGAGGGCGGGATTCGAACCCGCGATGGAGTTTAATCCCCATACTCGCTTAGCAGGCGAGTGCCTTCAGCCACTCGGCCACCTCTCCGAACAGGGGCTCGCGTAGTCTAACCCGGGGGCTGCCCGTAGCGTGCGCCAGTGCGCACCTGCGTTTGTGGGCAACGCCGCGCAGGGTCGCTGCGGCAGGCTGCTGGCAGACAGGCCCGGTCCCACGGACCCTGTGGGACGCGCCCTGACGCGACGTACGCCAACCTCACGAGTCAGCAGCAGCTCGGCTCCGGCGAGCCTGACGGGTTGCCGCGCGTCGCGAGGCGCTCGATCAGCGAGTGAAGCCGGAGATGTCGAAGAACGCCGGTTTGCGTCCTGCTCGCCGAAGCCCTGCTCGGGCTCGTCCACAAGCCAGCCGCAGTGCAGATCGCAGAGGTACGCTCCGAGGCGATCCCCCATCTCGCCCATGACCCTCCAATCGCGGCGGCCGATCTGGTCGATCTGACCGCTACGGTCTGTGCCTCGGAGGGGTGGCAGAGCGGTCGAATGCACCGGTCTTGAAAACCGGAGTCCGCGAGAGCGGACCGCGGGTTCGAATCCCGCCCCCTCCGTGCGAAGCCCCGCATTCGCGCCGCTTTCGTGTCCCACCGAACTGCTGGCTCCTGACTGCTGCTGACCGCTGTTGTCAAGCGCGCTGCCCGAGCCCGCGCCTGCGGCCGGCGGCGCCCCCTCGGGCTGCCTTGCCTACTCGGACCGGCGCCGTGCCATCTGTCCGGCCGCAGACTGCACCCAGGCCGATCCCGGGTACCCCTTCCGTCGGGCGGGGTCGCAGCGACGCGACCCGTCGAAACGACACCAGGAGCTATGACGTGACGAACCCCGAAATCCCGGAGCGCACGCGCGGTGGGCTTGCCGGCAAGCTCGCGGGTCGCGCGAAGAAGGCCGCGGGGTCGGCGATCGGCAACGACGACCTCGCTCGCGAGGGTCGCCTCCAAGAGGCCCAGGTCGAGGCCGAGGACGACGCCGCCGCCGCAGCCGACCGCGCCCGCCAGGCCGAAGCCGAGGCCGAGCTCGAGGCCGAGCGCAGCCAGAACGAGGTCGAGCGTGAACGGCTGGAGAACGAGATCGCCGCGCGCGAGCGAGAGGACCAGATCGAGCGCGACCGCCGCGAGGCGGAGATCGCTGCGCAGGCCAACGCCGAGCGCGAGAAGGCGCAAGCCGAGTCCCAGCAGCACCTGCACGAGCGCGGCGCCGACATCGCTGAGCGCGCGGCGCAGGCCGAGCGCGCCGCGGCCGCGCAGGAGGCCGCGCGGCTCGAGCAGGAGGCGCGCGCCGCGGAGGCGAGCGCCGACGCCATCGACCCTGAGGAGCGATAGATGAGGATCAGAGCGATTCCCCGTGGCGCCGTCGGCGCAGGCGTCAAGCTCGCCCGGCTACCGCTTGACGTCGCGGTCTCGCTGCTGCCGGAAAGCGACGGCGGCGGCCCGCGACCGGCAGCGAGCATCGCCGTCGACCGCTGGGAGGCGACGATGCGCCAGCTGGCGGGCTACGCGCTGCTCGACGACGAGTTGCGCCAGGACGCGATCCGGCGCCGGATCGCCGCCGACGAGCGTGCGCGCGCGCTTCGCCTGCGCAACGCCGCCGAGGAGCGCAGCGCCGAAGCCGACGAGCGGCTCGCCGACCGCGCCGAGCAGACGGAAGAGCATCGCGCCGCGGCCGAGCAGCGCGCCGAGCGCCAGCGCGATCAGGCCGAGCAGCGCCGGGCGCAGCGCGCCCGTGGGGAAGCTCAGCGCGAGACGAAGGGCAAGGCCGCCAACCGCAGGGCGAAGGCGAAGGCCGAGGAGGCGATCGAGGAGCAGGCCGACGGGGCGCGCCTCGAGCAGCTCGAGGCCGAGGCGCAGGCGCTCGAGGAGGGCGAGGTCGCGGTCGCCGCGAAGTCCGAGGCGCAGCGCCTGCAGGACGCGGCGACGGCGAAGAAGGCGGCACGCAAGAAGGACCAGCCGACGCAGGCATGAACCGCGGCGGGCTGCTGGCGCGACGGCCGGCAGCCGCCGCCCGTCAAGATGTGCGCATGTCCGCGACGCCCGTCGTCTGCCCGCGCTGCTCCAACGTGTTCGAATGCGGTGTCGACACCGGCTCGTGCTGGTGCGCGGACGCGAGCGTCAACGACATCACGCGCGCCTCGCTCGTCGAGTTCTACGACGGCTGTCTGTGCGCGGACTGCCTCAAGACGCTCGAGGACGCACGCCCGCCGGTGCCGACGGTGCGCGCGTTTCTCGCAAGCCAGCTCCGGCTCAAGCGCCGCCGGCGGGCGTGATGCGGGCCGCGGGCTGCAGATCCGCTGGGTGGCATCGGTGAGACAGACCGAGATCCGCCTGCACGGGCACCGGCTCAGCTACCGCAGCGGCGGCCGCGGGCCGGTGCTGCTGCTGATCCACGGCATCACGAGCTCCTCGGCCAGCTGGAACCCCGTGCTGGCGCAGCTCGCCACCCGCTTCACCGTCGTCGCGCCCGATCTGCTCGGCCATGGGCAGTCCGACAAGCCGCGCGGCGACTACTCGCTCGGCGCCAGCGCCTCGCTGATGCGCGACCTGATGGTCGCGCTCGGCCATCAGCGCGCGACGATCGTCGGCCACTCGCTCGGTGGCGGGATCGCGATGCAGATGGCCTACCAGTTCCCCGAGCGGGTCGAGCGGCTCGTGCTCGTATCGAGCGGCGGCCTCGGCCGCCAGGTGACGCCGGTGCTGCGCGCCGTCGCGCTGCCCGCCGCAGAGTACCTCCTGCCGCTGCTGACCTCGCAGCCGCTCGTCAGCACGGGGGCGAAGCTCGGCGGCTGGATCCGGCAGATCGGCCTGCGCGTCGGGGGCGACATCGCGGCGATGGCGGCCGGCTTCGCGTCGCTGCAGGACATCGAGGCGCGCCGTGCCTTCGTGCACACCGCCCGCTCGGTGATCGACATCGCCGGCCAGCGCGTCAGCGCGACCGACAAGCTCTATCTCGCCGAGGCCGTTCCGACGCTGATCCTGTGGGGCGATCGCGACTCGATCATCCCCGCGCACCACGGGATCAGCGCGCACGAGCTGATGCCCGGCAGCCGGCTGCGGATCTTCGCCGGCGTCGGCCACTTCCCGCACCACGACGATCCGGCCGGGTTCGTGGCGGCGTTGAGCGACTTCACCGACACCACCCAGCCCTCGCAGCCCGACGACGACCGGCTGCGACGACTCGTCGTCGAGCACGGCGAGCGCGCAGAGCACGTGGCCTGACCGAGCCGGGGCGCAGGTCGGCGCTAGAACTGCGCGGCGACGACGGAGTGCCCTCTGGCGCCGGGCTCGGCGAAGCGCACGAGGCGCTCCGCCTCGGCCTCGAGCTCGTTCATCGCGCGCTTTCGAACGCTTCCGAAGGGCTCCAATGTCAGCGTCGCCACGCGGCGCTTGACCGCGATCGCCCAGGTACCCGCGACGACGCCGTCGACGAGGAAGGTCGCCTTGACACGCAGGTTCTTCGTCGTCACGAGCGGCCGGTGCTCGTCGGCGATGACGCGCGAGCGGTCCTCCCAGGCGAGCACGAGGTTGTCGAACTCGGCCAGCAGGCGCGGGGGAGCCGCCACGTCGGCGCCGGGACGCGGCGCGTCGGGCAGATCGAACAGCTCGCGCCGGCCGCCTTCGTCGCCGAACACCTCGAGCTCGTCGCGCATGTCGTCGAGGACGGCCTTCATGTCACCGACGCCCGACCACGCCTGCACGTCCTTCGCGCTCGCGGGGCCGAACGCGCCGAGGTAGCGCCGCACGAGCGCCTGCGCGGCGCCGTCGCGTGCGAGCGGCTCGCCGAGCCATTCGCCGGCGAGCGTGAACTCGACGCGGCGGCCGAAGCCCCAGCGCGCGTCCCCGCTGGGCACCATGACGAGCGGCAGGAGCGTGCGCACCGCGTAGCCGAGCGCGCGGTCGTCGACGTCGGGAAACTGCTCCTGCAGCTGCGCGCGGATCTCGTCGAATGCCAGCGACCTCCCCGTCAGGAGCTTGCGCGCGGCGGGGAGCACCTGCTCGGGATCGAGCAGCTCCGCGCGTGCGCCGAGCACGCGCAGGGCGACCGACGCCGGCGGCTGCAGCGCCATCCGCAGCGCGGCGTAGTCGGCCGCGCTGAACAGGTGAAGCGTGGAGCGCATGAGCGGCGCGCGCACGACGCGACGCTCGTGCAGCGCGCGCCGCAGCGCCTCCTCCTCGAAGCCCTCGACGCGCGTCCACAGCCCGATGAAGGGGTGCTTGGGCTCCTGCGCCTGCATGCCCGCCAGCCGCTCGACGGCCTCCGGGACGCCGACCCCGCACGCGCGCTCGAGCAGCATCTGCCGCGCGAGCGTCGCGCGGTTGAGGTCGACCGGCGTCAGGACCGGCGCGCTCGTCACGACGGCGACGGCGGCGGCGGCGGGGCCGCGGCGCCGGCGCCGTCTGTCGCCATCCGCTCGAGCGCCCGCGCACCCTCGCGGTCGACCGCCGATCTCATCGCCATCCCGAAGAGCGCCAGCAGCGACTGCGAGGCCAGCGGCTGCAACCGCTCGAGCGCATCCTGCACCGCCGGCCAGCCCTCGTCGGGCCGGCCCGCCTCCTCGAACGGCGTCCAGACCGTCTCGAGGAAGAGATCGACGTAGATCTGCGCGAGCCGGTCGGCGTGCTCGCGAACCGTCGCCGTGAACTCCAGGGATCGCTCGAGCGGCACGCCGAGCTTCTGCAGCTCGCGGCCGGCCTTCGCCAGCCGCGGGCTGGGAACCTCGAAGCGCCCGTCGGGAAGCTGGCGCAGAAGCCCCAACGAGAGCGACTTGGTGAGCATCTTCGGATCGGCGCTGCCCCACTCGGCGATCAGCTCGGCGATCCCGACGATCTCCGGCTCCTCGGCGACGAACGGACGCGCCAGCGCGTGCTTGAAGCGCAGCACCTCGCTGCTCGAACCGCCCGCGCCGTCGAGCAGGCGCTTGATGAGCTCGAGCTTGAAGCCTTCGGTCTGCAGCTCCTGGATCAGCTCGAGGCGCGCGATGTGCTCGGCCCCGTAGTAGCCGGTGCGCCCGCGCAGCTGCGGCGGCGGCAGCAGACCGCGCGACTGGTGGGCGCGGATGTTGCGGACCGTCATGCCGATCTTGCGCGCCAGCTCGTCGATCGTCAGAACGGTGTCATCAGTCGATGTCACATATCACACCATACCCCGTTGACACGCTGCCGCGGGCAAGGTGAGATAGACGCCGTGTCACCGGTGATCCCCCGCTTCGAGCTCGACGAGGAGAGCTCCGGCGCAGGCGCGCATGTTATCCGCGTTCGCGGTGAGATCCACGTCTCCACGGCGCCCGAGTTCGCACAGCGTCTGTCGGCCGCGATCGACAGCGGCAAGACGGCGATCGTGCTCGACATGTCCGGCGTCGAGTTCATCGACTCCACCGGTCTCAGCGTGCTGCTCAACGGGCTGCGGCTCGTGACGCAGATGCAGGGCCGGATGGCCGTCGTCTGCGCCAACCCGACGGTCCTGCGGCTCTTTCAGATCACGAGCCTCGACGACACCTTCGACATCTTCGACGATCGCGCGAACGCCGTCGCGCACGTGCTTCAGGACTCCGATCTGAGCGCCGATGACAGCTCGGCGGGCGCGCCGTAGGGCGCGAGCACCGCGGGCAGCGCGATCGAGCCGTCCTCGCGCTGGCCGTTCTCGAGCAGTGCGATCAGGGTCCGGCTGACCGCGACGGCGGTGCCGTTGAGCGTGTGCAGCGTCTCGGGCCTGCCGCCTTCGCGACGCATCCGGATCTCCAGCCGCCGGGCCTGGAAGTCGGTCGTGTTCGAGGTCGACGTGACCTCGCGAAAGCGGCCCTGCCCGGGCAGCCAGGCCTCGATGTCGTACTTCTTCGCCGCGCTCGAGCCGAGGTCGTCGACGGCGATGTTCACGACGCGGTAGGGCACCTCGAGCTCGCTGAAGATCTCCTCCTCGATCGCGAGCAGCCGGTCGTGCTCCGCGGCGCTCTCCTCGGGCTCGACGAACGAGAACATCTCGACCTTGTCGAACTGGTGCACGCGGAAGATCCCGCGCGTGTCCTTGCCGCCGGCGCCGGCCTCGCGGCGAAAGCACGGCGAGAAGCCCGCGTAGCGCAGCGGCAGGTCGGCGGCGTCGAGGATCTCGCCCGCGTGCAGCGAGGCGAGCGCGACCTCGCTCGTGCCGACGAGGTACAGGTCGTCGGCCGGCAGGTGGTAGATCTGCTGCTCGGTGTCGGGCAGGAAGCCCGTCCCGTAGAGCGCCTGCTCGCGCACGAGCACGGGCGGGATGACGGGTTCGAAGCCCTTGCCGCGCAGCTTGGCGAGCGCCCACTGCACGAGCGCGAGCTCGAGCATCACGAGGTCGCCGCGCAGGTAGGAGAAGCGCGTGCCCGAGAGCCGGGCGGCGCGCTCCATGTCGATCCGCTCGCCCGCGAGCTCGAGGTGGTCGCGGCCGGTCCTCGACGCGTCGCCGACGACCCGCAGCACCTCGTCCTCGGCCTCGGCGGCCGTCGCGTCGGGCACGTTGGGCAGCGTCCGCAGCAGCTCCTGCAGCTCGGCCTCGGCGGCGCGCGCCTGCTCGCCGTGCGCCTTGACCTCGCCCGACAGCGACTTCAGCCGGTCGAGCGTCACCGAGACGTCCTGCCCCTCGCGCTTGCCGCGCGCCACCTGGTCGGACGCGGACTTCTGCTCGGCGCGCAGCCCCTCGGCGGCCCGCTGCGCCTCGCGCCAGCGCGCATCGAGCTCCAGGACGCGGTCCAGCCGCCGGGCCGAGTCGTCGCCGCGGCGCGAGAGCGCTGCTCGCACCGCGTCGGGCTCGCGGCGAATCAGCCTGAGGTCCAGCACGAAAGGCGGCTACTCGCCTTGGATCGACTCTGGTCCCGGCGCGCCGAGCTTGTCGTCGGCGTCTCCGGCGCCCTTCCCCGCGTACTTGGCGACGAACTCCGCGACCTGGCGCATCTCCTCGCCCGTGACGATGTTCTCGGGCATGATCGCACCCGAGAACCCGCCGTTCTGGATCGCGAAGACGACGTCTTCGACGCTCTCCTGGCGATCGTCGAAGTTCGGGCCGTCCTCGCGCTCGCGGTCTGCGACGTCGGTCGTCGAGCCCTGCGTTCCGGCCGCCTCGAACGTGTGACAGCCGCCGCAGCGGTCAACGAAGATCTTCGCGCCGCGATGGTTGGGATCGTCCTCCGCGAGCTCGATGTCCGACGATCCGCAGCCCGCGGCGACGGACGCCGCGGCAGCGAGGCATACGGCGATCAGAACGCGTCGGGCCATGGGCGCGCAGATCATACGGAACAATGGCGCAGGCAATGTCCCGCTCGATGCTCATCGCCGCCGTGCTCGCCGTCCTCTCGATCGCCCTCGCCGGCTGCGGCGACGACGACGTCTTCCGCACCGATCGGCCGATCGTGCGCCTCACCGTCGACGAGTACCGGATCGTTCCGCAGAACGTCGTCGTCAAGCCCGGCCGGCTGAAGGTCGCCGTGCGCAACGCCGGCCGGCTGACCCACAACCTCGCGATCCAGATTGCGGAGGGTCCGGACGGCAAGCCGGTCGACGTTCCCGGCGGGCGTGTCGGCACGATGCAGCCCGGCGCGACCGGCGAGCCGATCAAGGTGACGCTCGCGCCCGGCAGCTACCGGCTCGTGTGCACGATCGCCAACCACGACGACCTCGGCCAGTACGGCGAGCTCGAGGTGCAGGAGTGAGGACCGCCGACCCGGCACGCGCGTTCCGCGACACGATCGGTCGCTTCTCGACCGGCGTGACGATCGTGACGGCGATCGGGGCCGACGGCCCGGCCGGGATGACGACGAACGCGATCGCCTCGCTGTCGCTTGACCCGCTGCTGCTGATCGTCTGCTTCGAGATGCGCTCGCGCACGCTCGAGGTCGTGCGCACGACGCGGCGCTTCGCGGTCAACGTCCTGCGCGCGGGCGACGAGGAGCTCGCCGCGGTGTTCGCCTCCAAGCGCGTCGGGCCCGCGAAGTTCGAGGCGCTGACCGAGCACGGGTGGAGCGAGGTGCACGGCGTGCCGGTGCTCGACCGGGCGCTGGCGTGGATCGCCTGCGAGCTGCGCGAGCTGCGCCCCGGCGGAGACCACGAGATCGGCATCGGCGAGGTCGTCGCGACCGGCGCTGCGCAGGACGGCGATCCGCTCGTCTTCTACCGCGGCGCCTACACCACCGTCGCGCACTAGCGCGGGGCTGCGGCGTTGCGAGGTCGCATCTGCGCGATCACCGGGGCAAGCTCGGGCCTCGGCTACGAGACGGCGCTCGCGCTCGCGCGCAAGGGCGCGACCGTCGCCCTGCTGTGTCGCAGCGAGGAGCGCGGCGCGCAGGCGCGCGACCGGATCGCGGCGCAGAGCGGCAACGAGGACCTGCACGTCGTGCACTGCGACCACGCCAACCTCGACACCGTGCGCGCCGCCGCCGGCGAGCTGCTCGCGCGCTTCCCCGCGCTGCACGTGCTCGTCAACAACGCGGGGCTGCTGCTCAACCAGCGCCGGATCACGGTCGACGGCCTCGAGGAGACCTTCCAGGTCAACCACCTCGGCGCATTCCTGCTCACCGACCTGCTGCTCGAGCGCCTCACGGCCTGCGCGCCCGCCCGCGTGATCACCGTCTCCTCCGTCGCCCACCGTGCGGCGACGCTGGACCTCGCCGACCTGCAGTCCGAGCGCCTCTACGACGGCTGGACGGCCTACGCGCGCTCCAAGCTCGCCAACGTCCTGTTCACGTTCGAGCTCGCGCGCCGCCTGCAGGGCAGCGGCGTCACGGCGAACACGCTGCACCCCGGGATCGTGCGATCCGGCTTCGGCCACAACAACGGCCTCGTCATGCGGGCGTTCATGACGGTCACGCAGCTGCCGCCGCTCGGCGTCTCGCCACGCCGCGGCGCGCGCACGCAGGTCTGGCTCGCCAGCGCGCCCGCGGTCGAGGACGTCAGCGGCCGCTACTTCGTCCGCCGCCGCGCGCGCCGCGCGTCGCCGAGCTCCTACGATCAGGATGCGCAACGACGGTTGTGGGAGGCAAGCGAAGCCCTGCTCGCCGGATCCGGCGACGCAGCGGGCTCGCCGTCCTGAGCTCGAGGGTCAGGACACGCGCCCAGCCCACCGCTCGAGCAGTGGTCGTCCGCGAAGCGCACAGGCGCGTCGCGGCGACCACTACGATCCGTCGCGCGGGGAACGACGAGTCACGTCCAGCCACCGGAGGTTCGATGTCCGCAGTCCGCCGTGCCCTCGCTGTTCTCCCCGCCGCCGCGGCCGTCATCGCAGCCCCGTCCGCACACGCGGCCGAGATCAAGACGTTTCCGTGCGTTTCGTACATCGCCGGCGAGCAGACGATGCCGGTCGCCGCCGCCGGCTTCACACCGGGCGGCTTCGTCACGCTCTACACCAACACGAACGCTGACCCGACGCCGCGGATCCTCACATCCGCGCGCCTGGATGCGGTCGGCGGCTTCCAGGCGATCACGTTGCCGCCCCCGCTCACGAAGTCCGACGCCAACCTCGAGACGTTCAACCTGATCGCCGAGGACAGGACGAACCCGACCGCGCCGGTCATCGCAGCCGCGCCCTTCCAGGTCGTGCGCTTCGGCCTGACGCGCAGCCCGAAGCCCAAGCGCCCGCACCAGGCGGTCCGCTACACCGCGCGCGGGTTCCTGCCCGGCAAGAGGGTCTACGCGCACTTCCGCTACGGCGGCAGGACGAACCCCGGCGAGCGGGGCTGGAGGCGAGCGGTCACCCGCCGCACGGTCAGCCTCGGCATCGCCAAGGGCCCGTGCGGCATCACCTCCAAGAGGATGCGCGCGCTGCCGACGCGGGTCCGCTACGGCGCGTGGCGCGCGTACGTCGACCAGTCCAGGACGTTCTCGCTCAAGACGCGCCCGCAGTGGATCGACCCGTTCTCGATCACGCGCGTCCTGCGCTAGGAGCGTTCATCGAGCGACGCGCGCTCAGCCCTCGCCCGGCTGCACGAGCTTGAGCGCTAGGCGATCAGCGCTGCGCGCAGCGCGAGAAACGCCACGACGCCCGCCGCGAGGGCGACGACGCCGACCTCGCGGCGGACGATCGCCAGCACGATCGACCGCTGCTCGGCCTCCGGCAGCGCTCCGACGGCTTGCGCATCCTCCAAGCCGCGGTTCTCCAGGATCTGCTCGGCGGCGGCGATCCGCAGCTGCTCGGCGATCAGCCCGATCGCGACCGGCAGCAGCGCGTAGAGCCAGTACAACCCGTCCTCGGGCTGATAGCCGCCCGCGAACAGCACCGCGGCGACCAGCGCCTGCGCGACCGCGACGGCCTGCCCGGCCCGCAGCAGCGGCCAGACCGCGTCGCTCGGGCGCACCTGCCACCAGCGCCAGCCGGCGAAGGCGCCGGCGAGCGCATTGGCGGCAACCGTGGCCCAGGCCGCGATCTCGGCGATCGACCGCTCATCCATCGGGTATGGCCACCTGAGACATAGCTGATAGAAAGGATGTCGTGCTCAGCAGCTATCTCCCCGCGATCGTCTTCGTCGGCCTCGGAACCGCGATCGGTGTCGCGTTCGCCTTGCTGAACCGGCTGTTCGGGCCGCGGCGCGCCGTGCCGCACAAGACCGACCCCTACGAATGCGGGCTGCCGTCCGAGGTCCAGAAGGGCTTCCGCTTCGGGATCAGCTTCTATCTGATCGCGATGCTGTTCATCCTCTTCGACATCGAGGTCATCTTCCTCTACCCGGTCGCCATCCAGCTCAAGGCGTTCGGGACCTTCGCGCTGATCGAGATCAGCGTCTTCATCGCGCTGCTGATGGCGGCGTTCGTCTACGTCTGGAGACGGGGGGCGCTGGAATGGCGGTAACGCGCCAGAAGCTCGCCGTCGTGCCCGCCGACGCCGATCTCTCCAAGGAGGACTTCCGCATCCGCCAGCTGCGCGCGCGCGACATGCTGCGCGGCGACCTCGAGGGCGAGGACCTGGAGAAGTACGTCGAGGAGCGGGTGCTGACGACGACGCTCGACAAGGCCGTCGCCTGGGCGCGCTCCAACGCCCTCTTTCCGGCGACGTTCGGCCTCGCCTGCTGCGCGATCGAGATGATGTCGATCGTCGCCGCGCGCGTCGACGTCGCGCGCTTCGGCTTCGAGGCCTTCCGCGCCTCGCCGCGCCAGGCCGACCTGCTGATCCTGTCGGGCCGCATCTCGATCAAGATGGCGCCGGTCGTGCGGCGCATCTACGACCAGATGCTCGAGCCCAAGTGGGCGATCGCGATGGGCGCCTGCTCGAGCTCGCAGGGCCTGTTCAACAACTACGCGATCGTGCCCGCGGACAAGTTCATGCCCGTCGACGTCCACGTCCCGGGCTGCCCGCCGCGGCCGGAGGCGCTCATGCACGGGATCCTGAAGCTGCGCAAGATGATCCAGGACGATCCCGACATTCCCTGGCGCGAGGGCCACAAGGCGCACGGGACCGAGGAGGTCATCCCGGCCGACGAGCAGGAGGCGGCGGTCAACGTACTCCTGCCGGGACCCACCTCAGGTGCCTGACGCCGTCGGGCTCGAGCTCGTCGCCCAGGAGCTGGGCGAAGCGCAGCGCGGCGCGGTGCTGCAGACGGTGTACTTCCGCGGCAAGGGGACGATCGTCGTCGAGCCGGCGACGATCGGGGCGACGCTCGAGCACATGCGCGCGAAGGGCTTCGACTTCCTCGCCTCGGTGCACGGCGTGGACTACTACCCCGAGGAGCCGCGCCTCGGCGTCCACTACGAGCTGCTCGACATGACCGCCGTCGACCGCCTGACGATCAAGCTGCGCGTGCCGCTCGACGACCCGCACGTCCCGTCCGTGACGCCGAGCTGGCCGACCGCCGACCACCAGGAGCGCGAGATCTACGACATGTTCGGCGTCATCTTCGACGGCCACCCGTCGCTGCGCCGGATCCTCCTGCCCGAGGACTACGAGGGCCACCCGCAGCGCCGCGACTTCCCGGTCGGCGGCGAGCCCGTGCTGTTCACGATCCACGAGTCCGAAGGGACGGCGTACACGCAATGACCGCGCGCCATTGCTCGACGCTCGTCGTTGTCGAGCCGCAAGGGAGGTGCTCGCGATGAGCACCGACGTCACGCGCAGCTCGGAGTATCGCGAGATGGAGGAGTCGATCACGATGGCGCCGCTCGAGCGCCTCGGGAGCAACGACCTCGACCAGGAGCTGCTGACGCTCAACATGGGTCCCCACCACCCCGCCACGCACGGGGTGCTGCGCCTGCTCGTGACGCTCGACGGTGAGGTCGTGCGCGATCTGAAGCCGATCATCGGCTACGTCCACACCGGGATCGAGAAGACGGCCGAGGACAAGTCGTACTGGAAGGCGATCCCCGCCGTCGAGCGGATGGACTACCTGGCGTACTACTTCAACGCATACGCGTTCTGCGGCGCGACCGAGACGCTGCTGGAGCTCGAGGTGCCGCCGCGGGCGCAGTACCTGCGCGTCATCCACATGGAGCTCAACCGCATCATGAGCCATCTCGTCTGGCTCGGGACGAGCGCGCTGGACCTCGGCGCGATGTCGATGTTCTGGTACTGCTTCCGCGATCGCGAGCTGATCATGGACCTCTTCGAGCAGTCCAGCGGCCAGCGCATGCACACGCGCTACATCCAGGTCGGCGGCGTCGCCGAGGACCTCCCGCGCGGCTGGGCCGAGAAGCTGCGCACGTTCACGTCACAGATGCCGTCGCGGATCGACCAGTACAAGGATCTGCTCGCCAACAACGAGATCGTCCTGCAGCGCCTGCGCGGGATCTGCCCGCTCGCCGAGGCCGAGCTGCTCGCGCTCGGCGTCACGGGCCCGCTGCTGCGCGCCGCCGGCAACCCGTGGGACCTGCGCAAGGCGACGCCCTACTGCTCCTACGACCACTTCGACTTCAAGATCCCGGTCGGCACCGAGGGCGACAACTGGGATCGCTTCGCGGTCCGCGTGGCCGAGCTGTACGAGTCGGTGAAGATCATCGAGCAGGCGATGGACGGCCTGCCCGAGGGCGCCTGGATCACCGACGACCGCAAGGTCGCGCTGCCGCCGCGCCACGAGCTTGCGACCTCGATGGAGGCGCTGATCCACCACTTCAAGCTCGTCACCGAGGGCTTCCGCGTGCCGCCCGGCGAGGTCTACTTCCCGATCGAGTCGCCGCGCGGCGAGCTCGGCTGCTTCGTGCGCTCCGACGGATCGTCGAAGCCCGCGCGCGTGCACATGCGCGACCCGTCGTTCGTGAACCTCCAGGCGACCGCGCCGATGACGGAGGGCTCCTACATCGCCGACCTGATCGCGACGCTCGCGATGCTCGACCCGGTGCTGGGCGGCATCGACCGGTGATCGGCCGGCGCAACAGGCGCGAGTTCGCCCATACGTCGGCCGTCGACGAGCCGCAGGGCGAGCTTCTGCCCGTGCCGCCGGCGCGTGACGTGTCGCGCTTCGGCCATGGCTCGCGCGTGCCCGGCTGGGATGACGCCGTCGACCTCGGCAAGGACCCGGCGCAGATCCCGGACCCCGCAACGACGCCGGTCCCGCAGGCGCTGCGCAGCGAGATCGAGGCGCACATGGCGAAGTACCCCGACTTCCGCAGCGCGGCGATCCCCGCGCTCGCCGCCGCGCAGCGCCATCACGGCTGGTGCTCGCCCGACGCGATCTGGCAGGCCGCCTGCGTGATGCGCCTCACGCCGGGCTATCTGATCGCGGTCGCGTCGTTCTACGACATGCTCGAGACGCGGCCCGTCGGGCGCCACGCGGTCTACGTCTGCACGAACATCTCCTGCTCGCTGTGCGGCGCCGACGAGCTGCTCGATCGCCTCAAGGACGAGACGGCCGGCGATCCGCAGTTCAACGTCCGCGCGTTCGAATGCCTCGGCGCCTGCGACATCGCGCCGATGGCCTCCGTCGACGGGGTCTACGTCGGCCCGATCGCGGTCGGCGAGGTGCCGATCCTCGTCGAGCAGATCCGCGAGGGCCTGCCGCCGCTGCCGGGCAAGCAGCTGCGCCTGCGCAAGAGCACTGATCCCGGCGCGGCGCGCGCGATCGCGGGCGCCGCCGATCCCGTCACGCCGACGACGAGCTACGGGGCGCCGATGAGCGGCGAGGCCGCCGGCCCGCCGGCGAAGATCGAAGCGCCGCCGCCCCCGCCCGAGGAGGACGCATGACAGCGCGCTGTTGCTCGTCGGACGTCCGCCGACAGAACGACCGCGGGTGCTCGCGATGAGCAGCCCGACGATCCTCTTCGCCGGCATCGACGAGCCCGGCCTGAACACGATCGACGTCTACCGCCGGCGCGGCGGCTATGAGATGGCGCGCCGGGCGCTGACCGAGATGACGCCCGAGACCGTGCTCGACGAGCTGCTCGCCTCCGGCCTGCGCGGGCGCGGCGGAGCGGGCTTTCCGAGCGGCAAGAAGATCTCGTTCATTCCCAAGGCGCAGGTCGACAAGTACCTCGTCTGCAACGCCGACGAGTCCGAGCCCGGCACGTTCAAGGACCGCGAGCTCATGCAGAAGAGCCCGCACATGCTGATCGAGGGGATCATCATCGGCGCCTACGCGGCCGGCGCGAGCCGCTCGTTCATCTACATCCGCGGCGAGTACGCCGAGCAGGCGGACGTCATCGACGCGGCCCTCGCCGAGACCGAGCAGGCCGGCTTGCTGGGCGAGAACATCCTCGGGTCGGGCTTCAGCCTGTCGCTCGTCCTGCACCGCGGTGCGGGCGCCTACATCTGCGGCGAGGAGACGGGGCTGCTCGATTCGCTCGAGGGCAAGCGCGGCAACCCGCGCCTGAAGCCGCCGTTTCCCGCCAACCAGGGCCTCTACCAGGGGCCGACCGTCATCAACAACGTCGAGACGCTCGCGACGATGCCGCACATCCTGCGCATGGGCGGCGCGGAGTACGCGAAGATCGGGACCGAGACGTCGGCCGGGACGAAGCTCGTCAGCGTGTCGGGCAACGTCCAGCGCCCGGGCAACTACGAGATCGAGCTCGGCATCCCCTCGCGCGAGATCATCTACGACCTGGCCGGCGGCCCGCCGGAGGGCCGCGAGGTGAAGTTCTGGTTTCCCGGAGGCTCGTCGTCGCCGGTGCTGACGAAGGACGACCTCGATCTCGCCTACGACTTCGACACGCTCGCAAAGGCCAAGTCGATGCTCGGCTCGGGCGCGATCATCGTCGTCGACGACTCCGTGCCCGTCGTCAGCGTCGCGCTGAAGCTCGCGAAGTTCTACAAGCACGAGTCGTGCGGCAAGTGCACGCCGTGCCGCGAGGGCACGCGCTGGACGGTCTCGATGCTCGAGCGCGTCGACGCGGGCCTCGCGACGCCGATGGACCTCGACATCATGGCCTCGGTGCAGGAGCAGATCATCGGCAACTGCCTGTGCGTGCTCGGCGACGCGATGGCGATGCCGATCGGCTCGATGGTCGCGAAGTTCCGCGACGAGTTCGAGGCCCACATCGAGGCCGCGCGGGCACGCAACCCGTGGCTCGGCGACGAGCCGCCGGATCCCGACCCGGCCCTGTTGCAGGGCGCCGCGCGTGCCTAGGCCGAACCCCGACACGATCGCCTTCTCGGTCGACGGGCTGGAGGTCAACGCGCCCGCCGGCATGATGCTCGCCGACGCCGCGAAGTTCGGCGACGTCGAGATCCCCGTCTTCTGCTACGAGCCCAAGCTCGGCCCGCCCGTCGGCGCCTGCCGCATGTGCCTCGTCGAGATCGAGGGCATCCCGAAGCTGCAGACGGCCTGCTCGACGCCGGTGCGCGACGGCATGGTCGTCCACACGCAGACCGCTCGCGTCAAGGAGGCGCAGGAGGCGGTCCTCGAGTTCCTGCTCATCAACCACCCGCTCGACTGCCCCGTCTGCGACGCCGGCGGCGAGTGCCCGCTGCAGGACATCACCTTCGGCTGGGGCCCCGGCCGCTCGCGCTTCATCGAGCCCAAGCGCCACTTCGACTTCGTCAAGCCGCTCGCGCTGTCGCCGCTGATCGCGATCGACCGCGAGCGCTGCATCCTGTGCTACCGCTGCGTGCGCTTCAGCCAGGAGATCGCCGAGGACTACCAGCTGATCCTCGAGGAGCGCGGGGCGGAGACCTTCGTCTCGACGTTCGACGGCCATCCGTACGTCGCGCCGTTCAGCGGCAACATCATCGAGCTGTGCCCGGTCGGCGCCCTGACGAGCCAGCCCTACCGCTTCCGCGCGCGCCCCTGGGACATCGAGGGGTCGGGCTCGGTCTGCACGCTCTGCCCGGCGCAGTGCAACGTCGAGTTCACGGTCCGCGACGAGCGCGTGCTGCGCGCGGAGTCGCGCCACAACCCGGAGGTCGACGACGGCTGGCTGTGCGACAAGGGCCGCTTCGCCTATCAGTCGGTGCACGTCGACCAGCGCGTGACGCACCCGCTCGTGCGCGTCGACGGCGAGCTCGTGCCGGTCAGCTGGGACCGCGCCCTCGACGAGGCGGCGGCGGCGCTCGGCGCCGCCGGCTCCGACAGCGCGGCGATCGCCGGCGGCGAGACGACGAACGAGGAGGGCTGGCTGCTGCAGGAGCTGATGCGCGGAGGGCTCGGCTCGTCGAACGTCGACTCGCGCACGGGCGGCATCCTCGCGCGCGAGCTGCACGCCGCGCTGCACGCGCCGGCGCTGCAGGCGACCGTCGCCGACCTCGAGTTCGCCCACGCCGTGCTCGTGCTCGACTGCGAGCCGGTCGACGACGCCCCGATCCTCGACCTGCGCATCCGCAAGGGCGTTCGGCGCAACGGCGTCAAGCTCGCGGTCGCGACGTCGCGACCCTCCTCGCTGGACGTCAACGCCGCGCTCGTGGCGCGCTACGCGCCCGGCGCCGCGGAGGCCTTCTGCGCGGCGTTGAGCGCCGCGCTCGGCGGCAGCGGCGTCGTCGACGAGCTCGCCGCCGCCGCGGGCGCCGACCCCGCTGACGTGCGCGCGCTGGCCGAGCTGCTGTCGGACGCCGGCGAGGACGTCGTGATCCTCTACGGCGAGCGCCTGACGCACGGCGCGCGCGGCGAGCACGCAGCGCGCGCGCTGCTGAACGTCGCCGGGCGGATCGTGCGGTCCGGCCACGACGGCGCGGGGCTGCTCGAGCTGCCCGCCGGCACGAACGGCCGCGGCCTGCGCGAGGCCGGCGTGTTGCCCAACGCCGGGCCGGGCCTCGCGGCCGTCAGCCCGGTCGGCCTGGACAGCGCCGCAGTCGGCGCAACGGGCGCAGCGGGCGCTCTCGGCGCCCTGTACCTCCTGCACGTCGATCCGCTCCGCGACCTGCCCAGCCGCCGCACGTGGCGCCGGGCGCTCGCGCAGACGGAGGCGCTGATCGCGCACGCCGACTTCCTCTCCGAGGGCCTGTGGGAGTACGCGACGGTCGTCTTCCCGTCGGAGTCCTATGCCGAGAAGGAGGGCACGGTCACGCACCCCGACGGGCGCTTGCAGCGCCTGCGCCCGGCGATTGCGCGACCGGGCTCGGTGCGTGCGGAATGGAACGTGCTCGCGGATCTGTCCAAGCGCCTCGGCCACGATCCCGCCGTGCTGAGCGGTCCGATGGCGTCCGCGAAGCTCTTCGAGGCCGTCCCGTTCTACGCCGGCCTGACGCTCGACGAGATCGGCGGGCGCGGCGTGCGCTGGCCGCAGCGAGCCGCGGCGGCGGCATGGCCGGACGCCGACTGCGGCCCGTTCGGCCTCGAAGCGCCGCTGCACGCGCCGACTCCGAACGGCGCGCTGCGGCTGGGCACGTTCCGCTCGATCTGGGCGGCGCCCGAGGTCGAGCTGTCGCCGGCGCTGAAGTTCCTGCGCCAGTACCAGCGCGCGGAGCTGAGCCCGGCCGACGCGCAGCGCCTCGGCGTCGCCCACGGCGACCGCGTGACGGTCGCCTCCAACGGCAGCCGCGTACGCGCCACGGCCGTGCTGCGCTCGGCCGTGCCCGAGGGCACGGTCTTCCTCGAGCAGGGCATCTGCGAGGAGTCGGCGAGCGAGCTCGACGACGGTCTCGTGGAGGTGTCGCCCGAGTGACGACCACGCTCGCCGCGGTCGGCTTCGCCGAGCCGTGGTACGTCCAGATCATCAAGTCGGTGGTCCTGTTCCTGCTCGCGGTCCAGATCGTGCCGGTCGTGCTGCTCGCAGAGCGCAAGCTGCTGGGCCGCTTCCAGAACCGCTACGGCCCCAACCGCGTCGGCCCGTTCGGGATGGCGCAGCCGCTGGCGGACATCATCAAGCTCGCCACCAAGGAGCCCTTCCAGCCCTCGACGGCGGTCGGCTTCCTCTACGCCCTCGCGCCGGTCATCTCGCTGCTGACGGCGCTCGCGGCGTTCGCGATCCTGCCCTTCGGCGACGTCGCGACGATCTTCGGCCAGGAGGTCGGGCTCTACGGGCTCGATGTCGGGATCGGCGTGCTCTACGTGTTCGCCTTCGGTGCGATCGCCTTCTACGGGCTGATGCTCGGCGGCTGGGCGAGCGGCTCGAAGTACTCGTTCCTGGGCGCGATGCGCGCGGCCGCGCAGCTGATCTCCTACGAGGTCGCGATGGGCCTGTCGCTGCTCGGCGTGCTGATGATGGCGGGCACGCTGTCGCTGACGGCGATCGTCGAGGCGCAGTCGAACATGTGGTACATCGTCCCGCAGTTCGTCGGCTTCCTGATCTTCCTCACCGCCGGCTTCGCGGAGACCAACCGCGCACCGTTCGACCTGCCCGAGGCCGATGCCGAGCTCGTCGCCGGCTACAACACCGAGTACGGCGGCTCGAAGTTCGCGGCGTACTTCTTCGCCGAGTACGTGAACATCCTCGTCGTCTCCGGCATCGCGGTGACGATGTTCCTCGGCGGCTGGCAGCTGCCCTTCGTCGACCCGCCCGGCTGGGTCGACCCGTTCGTCGTCCTGGGCAAGATCTTCGTCTTCGTCTTCCTGTTCGTCTGGATCCGCGCGACGCTGCCGCGCCTGCGCTACGACCAGCTGATGAGCTTCGGCTGGAAGGTGCTGCTGCCGCTCGCGACGGCAAACGCTCTGGTGACCGCGATCGTCGTGGTGGCGGTCGGATGACAGCGCGGCATCGCTCGACGATCGCCGCCGTGCAAGCGGAAGGTGGGTGCTCGCAATGAGCTGGAGTCCGGGAGACGAGATGCTCGTCGTGCAGCGCGCGCCACAACCGGGCGGCGCGGGCGGCACCTACCGCGCGTTCGGCGAGACGCTGCGCGGCTTGAAGACGACGATGGCGCGCCTCTTCGAGGGACCCAAGACGATCTCCTATCCCGAGGAGAAGGTGCCCGTCTACCCGCGCTTTCGCGGCCGCCATCGTCTGCACCGCTTCGAGGACACGGGCCTTGAGAAGTGCGTCGGCTGCTCGCTGTGCGCCGCCGCCTGTCCGGTCGACTGCATCCGCGTCGTCGCCGCCGAGAACACGCCCGAGAACCGCGTGTCGGCGGGGGAGCGCTACGCCGCCGTCTACGAGATCAACCTCTCGCGCTGCATCTTCTGCGGCTACTGCGAGGTCGCGTGCCCGTTCGACGCGATCACGATGGGCCACGACTACGAGATGTCGGCCTACAACCGCCAGGACCTCGTCTTCACCAAGGAGATGCTGCTCGACGAGCCGCTCGAGCGCACGCCGCTGCGTAACGAGGGCGAGTAGGAGCGCGTCTAGCCGCCGTCGTCGGGCAGGTTGTCCGGGTGCGCCTCGGGCAGCTGCGGCTCGCCCTCCCACATCTGCTCGATCCGGCTGATCTCGCGCTCGCGCTGCCACTCGAGCTCGGCGTCGTTGTCGCGGTTCCAGCGCGTCTGGTGGATGTACATGTAGACGTGATCGGCGGACAGCGGTGCCGTGAACTCGCCGACGCGGTCGATGAACGCAGCCCGGCGCCGGCCGAAGTCCTCCTCGAGCCGCATCGACCAGCCGTCGTCGGCGGGCGCGCCGAGCTCGTTTCCGTCCTCGTCGCGCAGCTGGCGCTCGGCCGCGGCCGGCGGCAGCGCCGTGAGCGCGTTCTCCAGCGGCGCGCGGATCGACCACTCGTCGTTCGTCAGCGCGATCCGCAGCTCGAGCAGAAGCTCGGGCGCGCGGTGCAGGCGCAGGTCGATCCAGTAGCGGTGCGGGTCACGCACGCGCAGCTCCATCCACGAGTGGTGCGATCCGACCAGCTCCGCCCCGCCCTCCTGCAGCGCGACGATCACCCCATCGCCGCTGTCGGGCGGGATCGTCAGGAAGTAGCTGGCCGACTCGCGTCCCATCGGCGCAGAACTACCCGCCGCACGGGCGCGTCGATCGTTGCAGATGCCCGTGCGCCGGCTGTCGTGCGCGAAGACCGGGGGTCCTCCACCCGTCGGGACGGATAGATTGCGCCGTTCATGGCAGAGGTGCTGTTCTTCGTGGCCGGGAGCGGGGCGATTGCGGGGGCGATCGGCGTCATCGCCGTGCGCAACCCGTTCTACAGCGTGCTCGCGCTCGTGTCGCATCTGGTGTCCCTCGCGCTGCTGTTCCTGCTGCTGCGCGCGGAGTTCGTCGCGGCCGCCCAGGTGATCGTCTACGCGGGCGCCGTCATGGTGCTGTACGTCTTCGTCGTCGCCTACGTCGGCGGCCAGGACGAACCGCTCGGGCCGCGGGCCGGAAGCGGGCTGCGCGTCGTGTCGGCGATCTTCGGCGCGGCGCTGTTTCTCGAGCTGTCCGTCGCGACGCTCGGCTCGGGATTGCAGCTGATCGACTCCGGCGGCAGGCCGGTCCCGGCCGGCTTCGGCTCGCCCGAGGAGATAGGCTCGCTGCTGCTGACGAAGTTCCTGCTGCCGTTCGAGGTCGCGTCGTTCCTGCTGCTGATCGCAGCGGTCGGAGCGGTCGTGCTCGCGCGCCGCCGCGGCGGACTGAGCAACGCCGAGGAGCAGGCGCGCTACAGCGCGATGGACATCCTGCGCCCGGCGTACACCGGCACGATGGCCGAGGCCGTCGGCGAGCGCCATTCGCTGCCGCCGGGCGCGGTCGTCACGAAGACGCCGGCCGAGGCGAAGGCAGCGGCAGAGGCCGAGGCAGAGGTCTAGGTCCAGTGGTTCACAGGGGGGATCACTAGTGGACATCGGGTGGTACCTGGCGGTCTCGGCGCTGATCTTCACGATCGGCGCCGCCGGCGTGCTGACGCGCCGCAGCCCGCTCGTGATCCTGCTCTGCCTCGAGCTCATGCTCAACGCCGCCAACCTCGCGCTGATCGCCTTTGCGCGCATGCACGGAAACCACGACGGCCAGATCTTCGCGATCGTCGTGCTGGTCGTCGCCGCCTGCGAGGTCACGGTCGGCCTCGGCGTGATCGTCGCGATGCACCGTCGCCGGCTGCCGATCGACGTCGACGAGATGCAGGAGCTGCAGGGATGACGGCGCCCGATCGCTGCACCGTCGCCGTCGACCCCAGCGGCCGGTCCTCACGATGACGTCGCTGAAGCTCTTCGCCTGGCTGACGCTGCTGTTCCCGCTGGCGGGCTGCGTCACGATCGCGCTGCTCGGCCGCAGGCTGCCCGGCCGCGGCGCCGGCTACGTCGGCACGGGCGCGCTCGTGCTGTCGTTCGCAGCGGCCGTCGCCACGCTGCTGGCGCTGCTGGACCAGGGGCACGACCACCAGCAGGTCGTCGCGGTCGCCTACGATTACGCGAGCTCGGCCGGCGTCGACGCTGAGCTCTCGCTGCTGATCGACCCGCTGTCGGTGTTCATGATCCTCGTCGTCTCCGGCGTGTCGATGCTGATCCACGCCTACTCGATCAGCTACATGGGCTCCGACCGCGGCTACGTGCGCTTCTTCGCGTACCTGAACTTCTTCGTCTTCTCGATGCTGCTGCTCGTCCTGGCGGGCAACTTCCTCGTGCTGATCATCGGCTGGGCCTTCGTCGGCGCCGCCTCCTACCTGCTGATCAGCTACTGGTATCGCCGCACGACCGCGACCGGCGCGGGCATCAAGGCGTTCGTCATCAACGTGCTCGGCGACGTCGCGCTCGTCCTGGGCACGTTCTTCATCTTCGCGCACGTCGGCACGCTGGACCTGCTCGCCACCTTCGAGCAGGCCCGCGAGGAGTTCGCCCCCGGCGACGCCGATCTCACCGCAGGCGTGATCCTGCTGGTCGTCGGTGCCGCCGCGAAGTCCGCGCAGATCCCGCTGCACACGTGGCTGGCGGACGCGATGGAGGGTCCGACGCCGGTCAGTGCGCTGATCCACGCGGCGACGATGGTCACGGCCGGCGTCTATCTGATCGCGCGCATGCATCCGCTCTTCGAGCTCGCCCCGACGGCGGCCGACGTCGCGGCGATCATCGGCGTCCTGACGCTGCTCGTCGCCGGCACGATCGCGATCGCCGTCACCGACCTCAAGCGCGTGATCGCCTACTCGACGATGTCGCAGATCGGCTACATGATCATGGGCGTCAGCGCGGGCGCCTACGCGGCGGGCCTCTTCCATCTGATGACGCACGCGTTCTTCAAGGCGCTGCTCTTCATGGCGGCCGGCTCGGTGATCGCCGCGATGGCCGGCCAGCAGAACCTCGACAGGATGGGCGGCTTCAGGCGCGCGATGCCGTTCACGTTCGGCTGCATGGTGATCGGCGGCCTGGCGCTTGCGGCCGTGCCCCCGTTCTCGGGCTTCTTCTCCAAGGACGAGATCCTGCTGCTGATGGGCGACCGCGGCGGCTGGTACTGGATCCTCTACGTCGCCGGGTACGTCGGCGCGTTCATCACCGGGATCTACACCTTCCGGATGATCTTCCGCGCCTTCTGCGGCGAGCCGGTGCCCGAGGCGCGCGCGCTCGAGGAGGGCCACCTGCACCACGCCGAGGTCCACACGAACCCGGCCAGCGGCGAGGTCGAGGACACGGACGTCGGCTTCCCGGGCCCCGAGCACCACATCGCCGAGCGCGAGCCGGCGATGAAGCTCGCGATGGGCGTGCTCGCGCTGCTGGCGATCGTCGGCGGGCTTGTGCAGATCCCGAAGCTCACGCACGTGATCGACAGCTTCCTCGAGCCGACGTTCGAGGAGTCGGCGCTCTATCACCGCGAGCTGAGCGACGGGCTGATCGGCTTCGGGCTCGTCCTCGGCGCGGTCGTCGGCATCGCCGGGGTCGCCGTCGCGTACCTGATCTGGGTCAAGAACCCGGACATCGCGACGCGCATGCGCGCGGGCCTCGCCCCGCTGCACCGGCTGTTCGTCAACAAGTGGTACTTCGATGAGCTGATCGACGCGCTCGTCACGCGGCCCGCGCTGTGGTTCGGCGCGTGGGCGCAGCAGACGTTCGAGCGCGTCTTCGTCAACGGGCTGCTCGTCGGCGGCACGACCGGCGTCGTGCGCGCCGGCTCGTCGGCGGTGCGCGCCGCGCAGACGGGCTTCCTGCGCTACTACGCGCTGCTGATCGTCGTCGGCATGGTCGCCCTGTCCCTCTACTTCCTGCTCAACGCATGACGCTGCACCTGTCGATCATGCTCTGGCTGCCGCTCGCGCTCGGCGTGCTCGGCCTGCTCGCGCCGCCGCGCCTGGCAGGCCGGCTCGCGCTCGTCGGCAGCGGGCTCGCACTGGCCTACGCGATCACGTACGTCGTCGACTTCGACTCGGCGGCGCCGGGGCTGCAGTACGTGACCGACGAGACATGGATCGGCGAGCTGGGGATCTCCTACAAGCTCGGCATCGACGGGCTGAACCTGCTGCTCGTCGCGCTGACCGGGATCCTCTGGTTCGCCTCGACGCTGTGGGCGAACCTGCAGGACAGGACCCACGCGGCCGACCGTCCGCGGCTGTTCTACTTCCACATGGCGCTCGCCGAGACCGCCGTGCTCGGCGCGCTGCTCGCGCAGGACCTCGCGCTGTTCGTCGTCTTCTTCGACCTGATGCTGGTGCCGTTCTTCTTCCTGACGGGCATGTGGGGCCGCGCGCGGCGCGTGCAGGCGACGATGAAGCTCGTCATCTACACGCTCGTCGGCTCGCTGCTGATGCTGACCGCGGCGATCGCGACCGGGGTGCTCGCGGCGCAGGGCGACCCGGCGCTGTCGTTCGCGTTCTCCGACCTCGCGCAGCGGCCGCTGGCGGAGTCCTCGCAGCAGTGGATCTTCCTGTTCTTCGCGGCGGCGTTCCTCGTCAAGATGCCGGCCTTCCCGCTGCACGGCTGGATGCCCGACGCCTATCGCTCGATGCCGCTGCCGGTGCTCGCGGTCTTCTCGGGCGTGCTGAGCAAGGTCGCCGCATACGGCTTCCTGCGCGTCACCCTGCCGCTCTTCCCCGCCGCGAGCGAGCAGTTCCAGATGCTGCTGCTGCTGATCGCGCTGGCATCGATCCTGTACGGCTCGGCGATGGCGTTCACGACGACCGAGGCGCGGCTGATCCTCGGCTACTCGTCGGTCGCCCAACTCGGATTCATCACGCTCGGCATCTTCGCCCTCAACGCGCAGGGCGCTCAGGGCGCGATCCTGCAGGCGTTCAACCACGGCCTCGTCGTCGCGCCCGCGTTCTTCATCGTCGCGCTGCTGGCCGCCCGCGCCGGCGGCTCGCAGGACATCCGCGACATGGGCGGCGTCGGGATGCGTGCGCCCGTGCTCGCGTCGCTGTTCTTGATCGTCGCCTTTGCGACGCTGGCGATCCCCGGGTCGTCGAACTTCGTCGGCGAGTTCTACATCCTGCTCGGGGTCTTCACGGAGAAGATCGTGATCGCGCTCGTCGCCGCGGCGGGCGTCATCATGGCGGCCTTCTACACGCTGCGGCTGTTCATCACGTCGGTGCACAACCGCACGGGCGCGCGCGTGGAGTCGCGCGAGCTCACGCTGCGCGAGGGGCTCGTGCTCGTGCCGCTCGTGCTGCTGATCGTCGCGATCGCGCTGTACCCGCAGTTCGGGCTCAAGCGCAGCGAGGCGACCGTCACGGCGGTGACCGCGCCGGTCGCGACGCGGCTGGCCGAGCGCCCTGGGCGTGGCTTGACGCAGTACGCGCCGCTCGCTGAGACCGCCAGACCGAAGGCGCAGACGCGATGATCGCCGCCGCCGCCGCCGCCGCCGGCAAGGCCGCAGGGCCCGAGATCGACTGGGCCGGCCTGTCGCCGCTGATCGCGGTGCTCGGCGGCGCGCTCGTCGTGCTGCTGCTCGGCCTCGTCGTCTCGCGCACCGTGCGCGAGAACGTCGTCCCGCTGCTGTCGATCGCGTCGCTTGCGATCGCGATCGGGCTGTCGGTCGGCCAGTGGGGCAGGCGCGAGGATCTGATCGCCGGCGCGCTGCGACTCGACGAGCTGACGCTCGTCCTGACGGTCATCTTCTGCGTCGCCGGCATCGCGACGGTGCTGCTGTCCTGGCGCCACGTCGCCCCCCGCGAGGCCGCCCACGGCGAGTACCACGCGCTGTTGCTGACCTCGATCGCCGGCATGATCGTGCTCGTCGCGGCGCAGAACCTCGTGACGGTCTTCCTCGGCCTCGAGCTGCTCTCGATCCCGCTCTACGTCCTGTGCGCGACCGAGATGCGCCGCGCCTCGTCGCTCGAGTCGGGGCTGAAGTACCTCGTCGTCGGCTCGCTCGGCTCCGCGATCCTGCTCTACGGCCTGGCGTTCATCTACGGCGCGACCGGGTCGACGGACTTCGCCGGCATCGCGACGGCGCTCGGCGGCGACGGCGACCTCGTCACCGACCCGCTGCTGCTGACGGGCCTCGCGCTGGCGATCGTCGGCCTCGCGTTCAAGGCCTCGGTGGCCCCGTTTCATCAATGGACGCCCGACGTCTACGAGGGCGCGCCGACCCCGGTCACGGCGTTCATGGCGGTCGCGACGAAGGCCGCCGCGTTCGGGATCACGCTGCGCCTGCTCGACGTCGCGCTGATCGAGGCGGCGATCGACTGGGCGCCGCCGCTCGCGGCCCTCGCCGCCGTCACGATCGTCGTCGGCAACGTCGGCGCGCTCGGCCAGTCCTCGCTGAAGCGGCTGCTGGCCTACTCGTCGGTCGCGCAGGCGGGCTACATGCTCGCCGGCGTCGTCGTGGCGTCGCGGCTCGGCCTGCAGGCGACGGTCTTCTACCTCGCCGTCTACGTCGTGATGAACCTCGCGGCGTTCGCGGTCATCGTCGCGCGCGAGCGCGAGACGCCGCTCGGCGACGACATCGCCTCGCTGAACGGGATCGGCGCGACCCGGCCCCTGCTCGCCTGGCCGATGACGATCGCGATGCTCGCGCTCGCCGGCTTCCCGGCGACGGCTGGCTTCATCGGCAAGTTCTACCTGATCGAATCCTCCGTGAACGGGGGCTACACCTGGCTCGCCGTCTTCATCGTCGTCGGCTCGATGATCTCGCTGGCGTACTACCTGAAGGTCATCGCGGCGATCTGGATGACGCCGTCGGAGACCGAGGAGGGCGTCGCGCCCGTGCCGGCACCGCTGCCGGGCGGCGATCAGCCGGTGCTGGCGGGCGGCTCTGACGAGGCGACCGGGCTGCGCGCGCAGGGCGAGGTGATCGCCGTCGCGGTCGTCTTCGGAGCGCTGACGCTGATCCTCGGCGTCGTCCCGTCGCCGCTGTTCGACGTCGTGCGCGGCGCCGGCGCGGCGCTCGGGTTGCTGTAGCCCGGCCCGTCCCGCCCGGCCCGTCGTGGCTCGCGCAGGCATGCGCAGCGTCGCGCGCAGGCAGGCGGGTACACACGGCTCATGAACGAGCACGAAGAGTACGAGCAGCCGCTCGCGCGCGACACGACCGGCGAGGGCTACCCCGAGGACAGCCAGCCCGGCACCGGGATCGACGCCCACGACCATGCCGAGGACAAGATCGCGCCGCCCGATGACGACCCGCCCAAGAGCGCCTCCAAGCGCGACAGCGAACCGAGCAAGGCGACCGGCAATCCGAGGGCGGCGGGCGGCTGAAGGCGCGCCCGAAGGCCGCCCCGCTATTTGACATGAACTGACGTCACACGTTACGGTGGCGTAGTCATGAGCGCCGTCGACGCGACCCTCGCCGTGATCGCCGCCACCGTCTCGGACCCGGGCGCGGGCGGAGCGTCGGCCGAAGAGCTCGGCATCGCCGCCGGCGTCGCCGGCTTCGCCATCATCGTGCTGCTGATGGGCGGCCTCGGCCACCGCGCGGGGCTCGTCTCGATTCTCGCCTGGTTCGAGCGCTTCTCCGAGCGCGTCTCGGGTCAACCGGCGTGGGCCTCGCTGCCCTGCGGCCTGGCGATCATCTCGCTGATCTCCGCGGTCTTCGGCCTCTACTGGGACGTGTCGATGCACATCGACCGCGGCCGTGACACGAGCGTCTGGGGCAACCCCGGCCACTTCTTCATCCTCGGCGGCCTGTACGGCATCTTCGCCGCCGGCTTCTTCGCGATCTGCCTCGGGCGCGAGGAGCGCGCCGATCGTCCCGGCCCGACGGCGATCCGGATCGCCGACGACTGGTACGCCCCGCTCGGGGGCGTGCTGATGTGCGTGACGGGCGCGTTCTCGCTGATCGCCTTTCCGCTCGACGACGTCTGGCACCGCCTGTTCGGCCAGGACGTCACGCTCTGGGGGCCGACGCACCTGATGTTGATCGGCGGCGCGGTGATGACGCTGCTCGGCATCGCCGTGATCCAGGCCGAGGTCGTGCGCGCGATGAAGGCCGCCGGCGTCATGCACCTCGAGCGGGCCTGGGTGCGCCACCTGCGCGTCGTCTGGCTGCCCGGCGGCCTGCTCGTCGGGATGTCGACCTTCCAGGGCGAGTTCGACTTCGGCGTGCCGCAGTTCCAGCTCATCTTCCACCCGATCCTGATCATGCTCGCCGCCGGCCTCGTGCTCGTGATGGCGCGGATCTGGCTCGGCCGCGGCGCGCTGTTCGGCGCCGTCGCCTTCTTCATCATCATGCGCGCCGGGCTGGCGCTGCTCGTCCACGATGCGCTCGGCGAGTCGCTGGCGCACTTCCCGCTCTACGTCGTCGAGGCGCTCTGCGTCGAGGCCGCGGCGATGCTGATCGCCGTCAAGCAGCGCCCGCTCGCCTTCGGCGTGACCGCCGGCGCGCTGATCGGCACGATCGGGCTGGCCGCCGAATGGGGCTGGTCGCACGTCTGGATGCCGCTGCCATGGCCCGTCGAGATCCTGCCCGAGACGATCGGATTGGGGCTCGCGACGGCGATCGGCGCGGGGGCGCTCGGGGCCTGGATCGGCGCCCGTCTCGACGACGAGATCCCCTACGACCGCTCGCTGCGCCCCGTCGCGCTGGCGGCGTCGCTCGCGATCTTCGCGATGCTCGCCTTGCCGCTGTTCACCACGTCGCAGACCGACATCCGCGCCTCGCTGCAGCTGACGGACGCCCGGTCCGCCCCGCAGCGCGCCGTCGGCGCGACGGTCACGCTGAACCCGCGCGACGCCGCCGGGGGCGCGACCTGGTTCACCGTCACCGCCTGGCAGGGCGGCGGGCGGCTCGTCGTCGACCGGCTCGAGCGCGTCTCGGAGGGCGTCTACCGCACGACGAAGGCGATCCCCGTGCACGGCTCGTGGAAGGCGATGGTCCGCCTGCACAAGGGCAACGCGATCAGCGCCCTGCCGATCTACGCGCCGCGCGACACCGCGATCCCGGTCGCGGGCATCGCCGCGCCGTCGCGCTTGCAACGGCGCTTCTACGCAGACAAGGAGCTTCTGCAGCGCGAGGCCAGGACGCAGGACGCGGCGATCACGTACGCCGGCTACGGCACCGTCCTCGGGTTCGCACTGCTGCTGATCGCGATGCTCGCCTGGGGCATCCACCGCGTCGGCGTCACCGCCGGCCGCGAGCGCGACACGCCGCCGCGCGACCGGGCGCAGCCCGACGAGCCCGAAGCCGGGCCCGAGCGCGACGCGTACGACGGCGGACTGCCCGAGTGGGCACGGCGCCGGACCGAGACCGTGCGATGACAGCGCGCCACCGCTCGCCGACCGTCATCATCGACGCGCAAGCGAGGTCCACGTGATGACCGTCGTCGAGCTGACGGCGGCGACGGACGGGCGGGGTGTCGTCGAGGGCGCCGGCGGCGTGCCGCACGTGCGCATCGCGATCGTCGGGACCGGGTTCGCCGGGCTCGGCCTGGCGATCCGCCTCAAGCAGGCGGGGATCGAGGACTTCGTCCTGATCGAGCGCGCCGACGACGTCGGCGGCACCTGGCAGGCCAACACGTACCCCGGCTGCCAGTGCGACATCCCGTCGCACCTGTACTCGTTCTCGTTCGCCCCCAACCCGGGCTGGAGCCGGACCTACTCGCGCCAGCCCGAGATCTGGCACTACCTGCGCGACCTCGCCGAGCGCCACGACCTGCGCCCGCAGATCCGCTTCGGTCACGAGCTGACCGCGGCGAGCTGGGACGACGAGCGCCGGCACTGGAGCGTGCAGACCTCGCGGGGCACGTGGACGGCGCAGCTCGTCATCGACGCCACCGGGCCGCTGAGCCACCCGCAGGTGCCGGCGATCCGCGGCCTGCGGCGCTTCGAGGGCAAGCTGTTTCACTCGGCGCACTGGGACCACGACCACGACCTGACCGGCGAGCGCGTCGCGGTGATCGGCACCGGCGCGTCGGCGATCCAGTTCGTCCCGCAGATCGTCGAGCAGGTCGGCCGGATGCACGTCCTGCAGCGCACCGCGCCCTGGATCCTCCCCCACACCGACCGGCCGACGACAGCGCTCGAGCGGCGCCTCTACAGGGCGCTGCCGTTCGCGCAGCGGGCCGTCCGGACGGGCGTGTACTGGAGCCGCGAGAGCTTCCTGCTGGGCTTCATCAAGGACCAGCGCCTGATGAAGGGCGCCGAGAGGATCGCGCGCGCGCACCTGCGCAAGCAGGTGCGCGATCCCGAGTTGCGGCGCAGGCTGACGCCGCAGTTTCGCCTCGGCTGCAAGCGCGTCCTGCTGTCGAACCACTGGTATCCGGCGCTGACGCGGCCCAACGTCGAGCTCGTCACCGATCGCATCCGCGAGATCCGCGGCAGGACGATCGTGCTCAGCGACGGCAGCGAGCGCGAGGTCGACACGATCATCCTCGGCACCGGCTTTCATGTCACCGACCCGCCGACCGCGCAGCTGCTGCGCGGCCGCGACGGGCGCACGCTCGCGGAGCGGATGGCGGGCGGGATCGAGGCCTACCTCGGTGCGACGATGAGCGGCATGCCGAACTTCTTCAAGCTGATCGGCCCGAACACCGGCCTCGGCCACAACTCGATGCTGTTCATGATCGAGTCCCAGCTGCGCTACGTGATCGACGCGCTGCGCGTCATGGACGAGCAGCGGATCGCGACGTTCGAGGTGCGACCCGAGGCGATCGCCGCCTACAACGAGCAGATCCAGTCCAAGATGCCGGGCACCGTCTGGATGTCGGGCTGCGCGAGCTGGTACCTCGACTCGCAGGGCCGCAACACGACGATCTGGCCGGACTTCACGTGGCGCTTTCGCCATCGCACGCGGCGCTTCGACACCCGCGCCTACGAGCTGCGCCACGACAGCGCCGTGCCCGTCGCGCAGGCGGCGGCGTGACGCTGCGCTCGCGCTTCGAGGTCGCCGGGCGGACCGTGTTCATCACCGGCGCCGCACGCGGGATCGGCGCGGCGACGGCGCGACGGCTGCACGACCGCGGCGCCAACGTGTCGCTCGTCGGTCTCGAGCCCGAGAAGCTCGCGGCGCTCGCCGAGCAGCTCGGCCCGCGCGCGGCGTGGTTCGAGGCCGACGTCACCGACTACGACGCGCTCGTGGCCGCCGTCGACGGGACGCTCGCGCGCTTCGGCGCGATCGACGCCGCGATCGCCAACGCCGGGCTGCAGTTCATGGGCCGCATGGCGACGATGCCGCGCGAGCAGTTCGAGCGCACGATCGAGGTCAACCTGCTCGGCGTCTGGCGCACCGATCGCGCCGTGCTCGACGAGATCGTCCGCAGTCGCGGCTACCTGCTGAACGTCTCCTCGCTCGCCGCCGCAAGCCACACGCCGCTGATGGGCGCCTACGCGGCGTCCAAGGCCGGCGTCGAGGCGATGACGGACGCGCTGCGCGTCGAGCTCGCGCCGAGCGGTGCGCGCGTCGGCTGCGCGTACTTCGGCTTCATCGACACCGACCTCGTCCGGGGCAGCTTCGCGCATCCGTCGACGCAGGCGCTGACGTCGTCGCTGCCGGCGTTCGTCTCGACGCCGGCGCCGCTGTCGCAGGCGATCGACGCGATCGAGCGCGGCGTGCAGCGCCGTTCGGCGCGCCTCTGGGCGCCGCGCTACGTCGGCGCGGCGCTGGCGCTGCGCGGCATCCTGCAGCCGTTGACGGAGTGGCGCATGAAGGCCGGCCGCGGCCTGCCGCAGGCGCTCGCGCTCGCGGACCCGCGCCCGGATGACCGCCAGCACGCGAAGCTCGGCGTCGCGGTCGCTGTGATCGGCGAGGCCGACGCCAGGGCCGCCGATGACGTGCAGGCCGCGGCGGGCCGGCCGGGCTGATCGACGCGCCGATCGAAGACCCCTCTACCCTCGGTGAGATGGCCCGCCGACCCGCGACCCCCGACGAGGAGCTCATCGACGCGCACGCGAGCGAGATCAGCGACGCCACGCGGGTGCAGCGGATGTCCGCCGAGCTCGCGATGGGCTTCCGCGAGCTCGACGGCCTGCGGCGCGGCGTGTCCGTCTTCGGCTCTGCGCGAACAGCGCCGGGCTCGCCGGAGTACGAGCTCGCGCGCGAGCTGGGTCGCCGTCTTGCCGATGCGGGCTTTGCGGTGATCACGGGCGGCGGGCCCGGCGCGATGCAGGCGGCGAACCGCGGTGCACGCGAGGCGGGAGGACACTCGATCGGCCTGAACATCGACCTGCCCTTCGAGCACGCCGACGCCGCCGAGTGGGTCGACCAGTCGCTGGACTTCCACTACTTCTTCTGTCGCAAGGTGATGTTCGTGCGCTACGCCAATGCGTTCGTCGTGCTGCCCGGCGGCTACGGGACGTTCGACGAGCTCTTCGAGGCGCTCTGCCTGATCCAGACCGAGAAGATCCGTTCGTTTCCGGTCATCCTCGTCGGCACGGCGTACTGGTCGGGCCTCGTCGACTGGCTGCGCGAGCGCGTCGCCGCAGACGGCAAGATCGGCGCCGACGACCTCGACCTCCTGCACGTCACCGACGACCTCGACGCGGTCGTGCAGCGGGTCCTGGTCGCGGCCGAGGAGCAGGGCGCCTGAGCGCGGGCCGGCCCGCGACGGGCTCGGCATGAACCGCCGGGCGGGCCGCTAGCCTCCCCAGCCCCGTGGAGTACCCGGTCGAGACCTTCAGCGCAGACGAGCGCGCGCGCCTGGAGGCGCACGTGACGAACCTCGACGCGCCCGTCTTCGCGCTCGTCAACCTCCCCGAGACGGTCAAGGGCGCGCTGTTCGCGCGCTACTCGCGCTACCAGGGCACGCTGCGGCGGATGTTCCTCGACGAGTTCGCGCCGTCGCTGCAATCCGATCGAACCCACCCCGCCTCGTACGACAACGAGGAGGGAGCGCGCGCCGCGGACCTCTACGAGCGGATCTTCGTCGGCTACGGCGACGACTCCGTCGCGCAGCTCGGCGGCGCCCACGTCGCCTGCGAATGGGTCTCCAACGTGCTGACGAAGGTGCTCCAGCGCCCGCGGCTGGGCGCCTACCTCGAGCAGTCCACGCGCTACATCGCCTACGACGCGCCGATCGAGGGCACGTCGCGGTACCGCTACTACCGCGACCCGCAGCTCGGCCCGCGCTACGAGAGCGCGATGGACGAGCTCTTCGGGATCTACTCGGCGGCGCTGCCGCGCGTGCAGGCGTGGGCCGCCGAGCAGTACCCCGCCGCCGAGGGCGAGCCGCGCAAGGCGCACGAGCGCGCGATCCGCGCCAAGGCGCTCGATCTGCTGCGCGGGCTGCTGCCGGCGGCCTCGCTGTCGCACATGGGGATCTTCGCGACGGGCCAGACCTACGAGCAGCTGATCCTGCACCTGCTCGCCCATCCGCTGCCCGAGGCGCGCCACTACGGGCGGATGATCCTGACGGCCGTCCAGGACGTGATGCCGAGCTTCGTCTCGCGCGTCGAGCGGCCCGAGCGCGGCGGCGAGTGGGTCTCCTATCTCGAGCGCCGCGAGCAGGCCGCCGAGCGCTGGGCGGCCCGCCTCGGCCTCGACCGCGCGGCGGGCGACGACGGCGCCGGCGGCCCGTCCGTGCGCCTCACGCATCACGACGGCGACGAGGACCTGCTGCTGTCGGCGCTGCTCTTCGAGGCCGCGACGACCGACGAGCGCACGACACGAGCGGCGCTCGCGGAGCTCTGCGACGACGAGCGCGGCGCGCTGCTGGCAGACCTCGTCGGCGAGCGCGCCAACCGCCGCCACCGCCCCGGCCGCGGGCTGGAGTCGCTGCGCTACCGCTTCGAGATCGTCAGCGACTACGGCGCCTTCCGCGATCTGCAGCGCCACCGCATGCTCACCTGCCAGTGGCAGGTGCTGACGCCCGACCTCGGCGCCGGCGTGCCGCACGAGGTCGACGACGCGGGCGCGGGCGACGACTACCGCCGCGCGCTGGACATCTCACACGCGGCGTACGACGCGCTGCTGGACGCCGGCCACGACCGTCGCGCGGCGATGTACGCGCTCTGTCTCGGCTACCGGCTGCGGTACGTGCTCGATCTCAACGCGCGCGAGGCGATGCAGCTCATCGAGCTGCGCTCGGGGCGCGAGGGCCATCCCGCCTACCGCGCCGTCGCGCATGCGATGCACGAGCGGATCGCCGCCGTGCACCCGGCCGTCGCGGCCGCGATGACGCACCTCGACCGCGACACCGAACCGCGCCTGGAGCGGATCGTCTCGGAGCTGCGGACCCAGGCCAAGCTCGACGCCCGCTGCTAGATTTAGGCGCACGGCTGGGAGCCGATCAGCCGATCGATCGTCCTCTGAACGGAAAGGGGCCAATGCCGGAGGATGACGGCGAGCGCGCGACGCGCGCAAGCAAGCTCGGGAGTCTCGCCGTGCGCAGCACGCGCGAGGGGGACGCGCACGTCATCGAACTGATCGGCGAGCTCGACCTCGACGGTGCTCCGCGCGTCGAGGAGGAGCTGCGCCGCGTCGAGGCCAGCGACGTGCAGGCGATCGTGGTCGACCTCGGCGAGCTCGAGTTCATCGACTCGACCGGCCTGCGGCTGCTCGTGATGGCCGCCGAGCGCTGCCGGGAGGGCCGCTTCTCGCTGCTGCGCGGGCCCAAGCAGGTCCATCGCGTCTTCGAGATCACCGATCTCGCCGACCGGCTGCCGTTCGCCGACTGAGTGACGTCGAGCGCAGGTCGCCGCGTGCGGCGAGCCTGAGGGCGGCGAAACCCTTACTCCTCGTCGCGCCGCGCGGCGATCCGCTGCTCGAGCTGGCCCATGACCGACGGGTCGCGCAGCGTCGTGACGTCGCCGAGCTCGCGGCCCTCGGCGATGTCGCGCAGCAGCCGGCGCATGATCTTGCCCGAGCGCGTCTTGGGCAGGTCGTCGGCCCAGACGATCCGCTTCGGGCGCGCGAGCTTGCCGATCTTCCTCGCGACGTGCTCGCGCAGCTCGGCGACGAGCTCGTCGCTGCCCTCGAGGTCGCCCTCGAGCGTCACGAAGCAGCAGATCGACTGGCCGGTGTCCTCGTCGGCCTGACCGATCGTCGCGCACTCGGCGACCTTCGGATGCGAGACGACGGCCGACTCGATCTCCGCCGTCGACATGCGATGGCCGCTGACGTTGAGCACGTCGTCGACGCGCCCGATGACCCAGAAGTAGTCGTCCTCGTCCTGGCGCGACGCGTCGCCGACGAAGTAGGTCCGCGGCCCGAACCTCGAGAAGTAGGTCTCCACGTAGCGGTCGTCGTCGCCGTACAGCGTGCGCAGCATCGACGGCCACGGCTGCGTCAGGGTGAGCAGACCCTGCTTGTCGCGCGGGCACTGCTCGCCCTGATCGTCGACGACGGCCGCGAACACGCCGGGCAGCGGCTGCGTCGCCGAGCCGGGCTTGCAGTGCGTGATGCCGGGCAGCGGCGAGATCATGATCGCGCCGGTCTCCGTCTGCCACCAGGTGTCGACGATGGGGCAGCGCTCGCCGCCGATGACGTGGTAGTACCAGACCCAGGCCTTCGGGTTGATCGGCTCGCCGACGCTGCCGAGCAGGCGCAGCTTGGAGAGGTCGTGGCGGCCGGGGTACTGCTCGCCCCACTTCATGCAGGCGCGGATCGCCGTCGGCGCGGTGTAGAAGAGCGTCACGCCGTAGCGCTCGCAGAGCTCCCACCAGATGTCCTTGTCGGGGTAGTCCGGCGCGCCCTCGTACATCACCGACGTCGCGCCGTTCATGAGCGGGCCGTAGACGATGTAGGAGTGGCCGGTGACCCAGCCGACGTCGGCCGAGCAGAAGTAGACGTCGCTTGAGGGCTTGAGGTCGAAGACGACCTTGTGCGTGTACGCGACGCCGGTCAGGTAGCCGCCGGTCGTGTGCAGGATGCCCTTCGGCTTGGCGGTCGAGCCCGACGAGTACAGGATGTACAGCGGGTGCTCGGCGTCCAGCGGCTCGGCCGCGCACTCGGCGTCGGCCGCCGCCATGATCTCGTCGTAGAAGACGTCGCCGTCGCCCATCGGGCAGTCGATGCCCGTGTGGCGCACGACGATCGTCGTCGCGACCGGCATCCCGACCTCGTCGACGGACTGCTTGATCGGCGCCGTCCTGCCCTTGCGCCGCGCGCCGTCGACGGTGATCAGCGCCTTGGCCTCGCTCACCTCCATGCGCTCCTTGACGGACTCCGGCGAGAAGCCGCCGAAGACGACGTTGTGCGGCGCGCCGATCCGCGCGCAGGCCAGCATCGCGACGATGACCTCGGGGATCATCGGCAGGTAGATCCCGACGACGTCGCCCTGCTCGATGCCCTGGTCGCGCAGCGCGTTGGCGAAGCGCTGCACGTCGCGGTGCAGCTCGGCGTACGTGATCTCGCGCTCCTCGCCCTCCTCGCCGCGCCAGTGAAACGCGACGCGGTCGCCGATGCCGGCGTCGACGTGGCGGTCCAGGCAGTTGTACGAGGCGTTGATCGTGCCGCCGGTGAACCACTTGTAGAACGGCGGGTTGGAGTCGTCGAGCGTCGTCTCCCACTCCGAGAACCAGTCAAGCGCGCGCGCCTGCTCCTCCCACCACGCGAGCGGGTCGGCGGCCGCCCGCGCGTAGACCTCGGGGTCGTTGAGCAGCGCGTCGCGCGCGAACTGCTCGGGCGGCGGGAAGAACTCGACCTCGAGCAGCTCCTCGAGCCGCTGTGCCAGGGCCTGATGCGAATCGACGCTCACTGAGACCTGCTCCTCTCTCGCAGCTCGATGCGGCGGATCTTGCCGGTCAGGGTCTTCGGCAGCTCGTCGACGAACTCGACCAGGCGCGGATATGCGTAGGCCGAGTGGCGCTCGCGCACGAACGCGGAGATCTCCCTGCCGAGCGCATCGCTGCCCTGATACCCGGACGCGAGGATCACGAATGCCTTGACGATGTTGCCGCGCCGCTCGTCGGGCCAGGCGACGGCCGCGGCCTCGGCGACGGCGGGGTGCTCGAGGCACGCCGACTCGACCTCGAAGGGGCCGATCCGGTAGCCCGCGGAGATGATCACGTCGTCGGCGCGGCCCTCGTACCAGTAATACCCGTCCTCATCGATCGAGGCCGCGTCCTTGGTGTGGAACCACTCGCCGCCGAAGGTCTGCCGGCCGGCCTCCTCGTTCTGCCAATAGCCGAGCGGATAATGCGGGTTGGAGCGCGCGCGCAGGCAGATCTCGCCGCGCTCGCCGCGCGCGACGGGCTTTTCTTCCTCGTCGAGGATCCGCACGTCCCAGCCCGGCATCGGGCGCCCCATCGAGCCTTCGCGGACCTCCATGAAGGGGTAGTTGGCGACGAGCGGATAGGACTCGCTGAGGCCGTAGTAGTCGAGCACGGTCACCCCGTACTGCTCGCGAAACCAGCGGATCGCCTCCGGGTTGAGCGGCTCGCCCGCGGAGCAGACGATGCGGAACTCCTGCGGATAGCGGGTGCCGGCGTCGCCGATCCCCATCATCGAGCGGATCGCCGTCGGCGTCGCGAAGACGTTCGTCGGCCTGTGACGGGAGAGGAACGCGAGCTGCCCGTGCGGATCGAAGCCGCCCTTGCGCTGCAGCACGACCTGGACCGCGCCGAAGCGCCACGGTCCGAGCAGCGGGCAGATGCCGGCCGCCCAGGCCCACTCGCCCATGCCGTGGAAGCGCTCGCCGTCGCGGACGTCGTGACAGTAGACGAACTCCTCGTGGCCGAGGATGTAGCGATGGGCGTGCAGGATGCCCTTCGCGAGGCCGGTCGTGCCCGACGTGTAGTAGAGCTGGGCCGCGTCGTCGCAGGAGCTGTCGACGATCTCGTGCTCGGTCGACCCGCTGTCGAGGTCGCCGGGCTCGAGCTCGAGGATCTGCGTCAGGCCCTCGACGCGCGCGCGGTTGGCGGCGTTCGTGACGACGACCTTCGCCTGCGAGTCGTTGCACCGGTGGCGGATCCCCTCGTCGCCGTAGAGGATCGACATCGACAGCAGGATCGCCCCGATCTTCCACGTCCCGAGAAACGCGGCCGCCGTCTCCGGCGTCGGCGGCAGCAGCATCGCGACGCGGTCGCCCCGCTGCACGCCCTGCTCGAGCAGCCGCAGGGCGAAGCGGTCCGACATGTCCTGCAACTCGCCCCAGTGCACCTCCCGCACGTTGCCCTCGGGGTCCTCGTGGATCATCGCCAGCTTGTCGCGCGGATGCTTGTCGCAGACGTCGGCGGCGATGTTGTAGCGCTCGGGCACCTGCCACGAGTGCGCGGCGCAGGCTTCCTCGTAGGTCATCGTCTGCGCACCGTATCGCCCCGCGCGCGCCGCCGTGCCCGGCCCCGGCTCCCGGCTCCCGGCCGCTGTCGGCTTGTCAGCGCCGCTTTCGCTTCTTCTTCTTCGAGGACGAGTGCGCCTTCGCGCGCGGCGGCTCGGGCGCCGGCGTCTCGGGCGGCTCGGCGGGCCCGCGGCGCGGGCGGCGCGCCTTCTGCTCGAGGCCGCCGGCGTTGCGCTCGGCCTGCGCGGCGGCGCGCTGCTCGCGGATCTCCTGCTGGCTCGGCCACGGCTGCGCCTCGCCGGTGACCCAGGCCGGCGGCATGGCGCCGGGCCAGCGGTGCAGGAAGAGCGCGCCCAGCGCAGCCAGCCAGAAGATCTTCACGAACGGCACCTGGCCCTCGAGCTGCGGGATGACGAACAGGACGCCGACGATGATCCCCAGCACGCCCATGAAGCGCGTCAGCAGCCCGACGCGCATCGCGTTGAGCGAGCCGGTCACGATCGCGACGGTGAGCGCGAGCCTGCCGATGATGCTGAGGTAGCCGCCGACGTCGCGGACCGGCGAGGAGAACACCTCGCGTGCGGCCTGCTCGCTCTGGTCGGCGCCGTCTGCGAAGGCCTGCACGTCGAGCGCCAGCGACACGGTCGTGACGAGTGCGGCGACGACGAGCAGGACCGAGCCCGAGACGGCGCTGATCAGCGGGAGCCTGCCCGTCTGCGGCTTGCGGGCGAACGTCGAGCGATACAGGAAGGTCAGGGTGACGCCGAGAGCCGCTGCCGCGAGCGCCGGAAGGAGCTGGAAGGCGGCGAACGCGGGGATGTGGTCGTCGAAGTACAGAAGCGCGCGCGCGACCGGGCCCGGGCCCGCGCCCTGCCCGAGCGTCGCGCGCAGCGTGTCGAGCACGTGCACGACCGGAAAGTTCCTGACCGCGGCGAGGACGACCAGCGCGCTGACGAGCGTGAGCAGGGCCGCCACGAAGGCGCTCGCCGCGGCCTTCGGGCGACGCTCCCGTTCCTCGGCGAGCGTCTCATCCGGGGTGGCGGCCACGGCGCAAGTGTATGTTGCGCTGGTGCAGATCCGAGACGTCATGACCGAGGGCGTCGTCAGCGCCTCGCCGTCGGCTTCGGTGCGCCAGGTCGCAGAGCTGATGCGCGAGCGCAACGTCGGATCGGTCGTGCTCGTCGACGAGGAGGACGGCACGCTCGCCGGCTTCGTGACCGATCGCGACCTCGCGATCGGCGCCCTCACCGACGGCCGCGACCCGGGCGACCCCGTCGCGGCGCACGCCTCGTCGCCGGTCGTCACCGGCGAGCCGGGGATGAACGTCGAGGAGGCCGCCGAGCTGATGGTCCGCCATGGCATCCGGCGCCTGCCGATCCTCGACGGCGGCCGCCTGACCGGGATCGTCACGCTCGACGACCTCGCCGTGCGCACCGGCGACCTCGAGCTCGCCGCGCACATGACCGCGCAGATCACGCGGGCGGCGCTGCCCGGGTTCTACTTCCACGACAGGGGTGGATGACGGGGCGCGGGCTCGGGCGCGGGCTCGGGCGCACCGCCCGCGTGCGGTGGCCGATGGAGCGTGAGCAGCACGCGCCAGCACGCGCGATAGCACCCGCTGCTCACCGCGCAGACGCACCCCACGCACGCGCTGCTGCTGCCGGCGCAGCAGCGTCCAGCGCCTGCCCCGCGTGCGGCGCGGCGGCGCTCGCCGCGTGGCGCACCGTTCCCGGCTCAGACCCCGCGCTGCCGGGCGAGTACGAGCTCGCGCGCTGCGCGGTCTGCGCAAGTGCGGTGACGCTCGCGCCCGCACCCGCCGAGGCGCATGAGGAGGGCGCCTACGGCGGCGGCGCCCCGCGCGGCTCGGCGCTCGCGGCACCGCTGCTGCGCGCGTTCGACCGCCGCCGCCTGTCGTTCCTCGCGCGCGCGGGCGCGCGCCCACCCGGACGGCTGCTCGACGTCGGCGCCGGACGCGGGCGCTTCGTCGCGCAGGCGCGGGCGGCAGGTTGGGAGGCGGACGGCATCGAGCCGTCGCTGCGCGGCGTCGAGGGCGCGCGCGAACTGGGAATCGAGCTGCAGCAGGCGAGCGTTGACAGCGCCGACGTCGCGCCGGGCTCGCTCGACGCGGCCGCGCTGTGGCACGTGCTCGAGCACCTCGACGACCCCGGCACGGCGCTCGAGCGGGTCGCGGGCTGGCTGCGCCCCGGCGGACTGCTCGTGATCGGCGTGCCGAACCTTGCCAGCCTGCAGGCGCGCGCCGGCGGCGTGCGCTGGTTTCACCTCGATGTCCCGCGCCACCGCACGCACTTCACGCTCGACGGGCTGCACGCGCTGCTGCGCCGTCACGGGTTGCAGCCGGTCGCGACCCACCACCTGCTCGCCGAGCACAACCCCTTCGGCCTCTGGCAGTCGGTCGTCAGCCGCGCGACGCGCACGCCGTCGTGGCTGTACCACGCGCTGAAGCGAAACGCCCCGCTGCGCAGCCGCGATGCGCTCGTCACGGCGGCGGCACTGGCGCTCGTGCCGCTCGCGCTCGCGGCCGAGGCGGCGTTCGCGCTTGCCCGCAGGGGCGGAACGGTGGCCGTCGTGGCGCGGCGGATGTAGCGGCAGAAGTCGCGCCGCCTAGTGCAACAACGCCAGCGCAGCGGCGGCGACAGCGCCGTCGCTCGCGCGGCGCGCCCCGCGCACGAGGCCGGCCACGGCGTCGGCGGCCGCGAGGATGTGCGGCGGCGCCTGCGGGCGCGTCACGACGGCGACCGGCACGGCGATCGAGCGCAGCTCGCGGCGCGACGGCGACCAGCTCGACTGACCGGCATAGTCGGCGAAGAACCCGGCCTGGCTCGCCGCCGCGCGCGTCGCCCGCTCCCGGTCCACGGCGTCGCCGAGCCAGGCCGTGACGGCCGCGACGGGACCGCCCTCGCGCAGCGCCTCCTCGAGCAGCTCGCGCTCGGCGGCGAGCGCCTTCGTCGCCTCGGCGACGAACGCGTGCAGCGGTGCGTCGACGAGCACCGCCGCGCGCGCGAGCTCCGGCCGGCGCACGAGCAGCTCGAGGACGACGAGCGCGCCGAAGCCGTCGCCGACGAGCAGCGCCGGCGTGGCGTCGAGCGCCTCGAGCAGCGCGCCGGCGTCCTGCGCCTGCTCCTGCACCGTCGTCGCGGCGTAGGGCTCGGGCGCGCCGCTGGCGCCGTAGCCGCGGCGGTCGTAGGCGATCGCGCGCAGTCCGGCGCTCGCAAGCTCGTCGAGCTCGGGATCCCAGGCGCGGGCGTCGGAGCCCATCGCGTGCACGACGAGCAGCGGCGGCCCTTTCCCGCGCTCCACGTAGTGCAGCGCGACCCCGGCGCCCTCGCCGTGCGGCGGCATGCGCGCGAGGCTAGTAGCTTCGCCGCCTGATGGAGGCCTACGGACACGATGTCGCCCACGTGCACGACGCCGGGCACGGGGACTTCGCGCGCGACGCCGCGCCCGGCGTGCTCGGGCTGATGCGGCGCGCGGGCATCCACGAGGGCCTCGTCGTCGACCTCGGCTGCGGCAGCGGGATCTGGGCGGCGGCGCTCGTCGACGCGGGCTACGACGTGATCGGCGTCGACCAATCCGCGGCGCTGCTGGAGATCGCGCGCGAGCGGGCGCCGGGCGCGCGCTTCGTACGGGCCTCGCTGTTCGACGTCAAGCTGCCGCCGTGCAGCGCGGTGACCGTGCTCGGCGAGTGCTTCTCCTACAGCGTCGACAGGCGCGCCGGCCGGCCCGCGCTGGCGATCGTCCTGCGCCGGATCGCCGCGGCGCTGCGGCCGGGCGGGCTGCTCGTCTTCGACGTGATCACGCGCGGCAGCGAGCCCGAGACCGGCCGGCGCACCTGGTCGGAGGGGCCCGACTGGCTGCTGTGCCTCGAAGCCCGCGAGGATCCCGACGCGGGGACGCTGACGCGCAGGATCGCCGTCTTCCGCCCTGAGCACGATCGCTACCGGCGCAGCGACGAGCTGCACCGGCTGTGGCTGTACTCGCGCGTCGACGCGCTCGCCGACCTCGAGGCGGCGGGCCTGCAGGCGCGCACGCTGACGGGCTACGGACGCCGCGTGCGCTTCCGCCGCGGGCAGATCGGATTCGCCGCGCTCAAGCAGGCCGGCTGACGGCTGCGGTTTGCCGAGTCAGCGACGCGGCTACGCTTTGGGCATGGAAGGTTTCGGAGGACTCTTCGGCGATCCCGAGGAGCTGAGCAAGCGGATGGCGGAGTTCGCTGAGCAGATGCAGGCCCAGCAGGGCCTCGCGTGGGCCGACAACGCGATCAAGCTGGCCGTCGAGATGACGGTCGCGGCGATCAACCGGATGAACATCCAGGGCACCGTCGAGCAGCAGGCCGAGCAGATCCGCTCGGTCATGGCGACGGTCTTTCCCGAGGCGGTCGCGCTCGTGCGCGAGGCGCGCTCAGGCCTTCAGTAGGCCGTCTCGCGTACGGCCTCTGCGCGCTCGGCGGCCCGCTCTGCGTCGCGCTCGGCCCTGCCCATGAGAACCGCCTCCTTGAAGGAGCGGATCCGGAAGATCGAGACGAGCGCGCCGAAGCCGGCCGCGATCGTCGTCACGGCGATCACGATCTGCTGGCCCACGGAGTAGGCGGCGACGGTTGCGCCCGACGCCGCGCCGGCGAAGACCTTCACGAGCAGCGCCTGCTGGACGCCCGCGCCGCCGGGCGTGAACGGCACGACGGCCGCGACCGCGTTGACGCCGAGTACGAGCAGCACGTTGCGCACCGAGCCCCCGACGTTGAAGGCCTCGAGCAGAAACCAGAACGCCGTGAAGCGAAAGCACCAGCCCGCGAACTGCCACGCGAAGACCTCGCGCAGGTAGCGCCGGCGGTCGCGCAGGATCGTCAGTCCCTGGCGCACCCGCGCCCAGAACGCCTTGACGCGCTGCGAGAGGACGGCGAAGGCGACGAGCACCGCGATCGCGAGCGCGGTCAGCACGAACAGCGTGAACTTCGGATGCCCGGCGAAGAACGCCAGGTCGAAGGCGTCGAGCTTGGCGAAGTCCGGCGGCTTGGGGAACACGCCCTGCGTGAACGCGAAGCTCAGGATGAAGACCGCCATGACGGCGTCGAAGACCGCCTCCACGAAGATCGCCGCGCCGACGGCCGGATACGTCGCGTTCGGAATCGAGCGCTTGACGAGAAACAGCTTGATGACGTCGCCGCCGCGGGCGGGAATGACGTTGTTGAAGCCATAGGCGGCGACGTACGCGCCCCAGATGCGCCGAAACTGGATCCGCTCGTCCGGATAGGCGGCCTGCAGGGTGTGAAAGAACGCGCGCGAGCGCAGCGTCAGGTAGATGACGAAGGCGAGCGCGCCGATCAGCAGCGACAACCAGCCGACGCGCGAGAGGCTGTCGAAGAACGAGCCGACCGCGTCGAAGAACGAGCTGATGTTCGAGCCGATCGAGGCCTGGACGAGCATCCCGGCAGAGACTACGGGGGGTCGAACATTCATCGCCTGCACTCAGACATCGCTCTGCGGATGCCGATGCTCGCCAGACATGGCAACGGCGATCCTCGCTTCGCAGCGCCCGCGCGTCGTCGTCTCCGCTCGACCGTCGCCGTCGACCGGGCCTGCTGTGGCCACTGCCAAGACGCGCGAGCAGCTCGCGGCCGCGAAGCTCGAGCGCATCCGCCAGCAGCTTCTGGCGCTCTTCTCGAACGCGCGGACGGTCGCCACCTCGGCACCGTGACAGGGGCAGCCGGAAATCGAAAAGGCAACCCCGTCGCGAGGCGGGCGCGCAAAACCAGGGGCCTCTAGAAGGCCGCCCAGTTGCCGAAGGGGGCATCCATGTCTCACTCCCGTCGTATCCTCGCCGCACTGGCGACGCTCGCTGTGCTCGTGGCGGCTCCCGCCACGGCATCGGCAGCGAAGTCCTCGTCGAAGGTCGCGTCGACTGCGAAGGTGCAGGTGCACGTCGACAAGGCCACGAAGGCCGTCAAGCGCATGAAGCGCTACGCACGGCTGGGCAACGGCAAGGCCGTCGCCAAGCAGCTGAAGATCGCTCGCTCGCAGTCGGCCGCCGCCTCGCGGATGGCGCGTCAGATGGCCGTCACGGCCGCGCCGGGCACGAAGAGCATCGCCGCCGCCCAGGCGCTGACGCTCGCAGCCACGCAGTACGACCAGCTGGTCGAGACGATCACCGCGATCGTCGATCAGATCAGCGGTCAGGTCCAGGCGCTCGTGGCGAACTCGATCGCACCGAGCCTCGCCGGCAAGCAGAAGATCGTCGGGGTCCTCACGCAGCTGCTCGACCAGGTGCCTGCCGAGGCTCAGCCGATGATCGCGTCGATCATCGCCGCGCTGTCCGTCGGCGACGCCGACGAGGTCGTCAACCTCGAGCAGGCGCTTGACTCGGGCAGCCTGCCGAGCGCCATCGCCGGCACCGTCAGCCAGGCGCTCGGCATGGCGACGGGCATCATCGACCAGGCGTTCGCGATCGTCGAGTCGATCGTCCCGCTGCTGCCGGCCGCCGTCCAGGCCCCGCTCTCGCAGATCCTGAACACGGTCACCGCGACCGTCGGGACGATCGTCCCGGGCGTGCTGAGCCCGGTCACCGGTCTGATCGACAACCTGCTGGGCGGCCTCCTCGGCGGCCGGGCGACTCCCGCCACATGAGCCACAGCGGCGGCCCCTCGGGCAACTCGACGCGCTCGGTGACGGCGAAGCCGTGGCGGGCGTAGAAGGAGACATTGCTCTCCCTCGAGCACTCGAGGTAGGCCGCCGTCCGGGTCTCGTCGCAACGTCGAAGCACCGGAGCAAGCAGGGCGGAGCCGATACCTGCGCCCTGCTGCTCCGGGTCGGTGCCGATGACCGACAGGTAGAAGTGCGGCTCGACGGGATGGTGGCGCTCGATCTCGCGCACCGCATGCGTGCAGGACACGATCCGCGGTAGCAGGACCGGCAGCATCGGCAGCTGCATGAGCGACTGGCGCAGGCTCTCGCGCCATTGCCCGGGCGGGGCCCAGAGCGCCGCCCCGGACCGCTCCGCCGTCGTGTAGATCAGCCCGTGGACCGCGAGCTGGCGCAGGCGGATCGAGAAGAAGCGGCGCGCGTGGCGCATCCGGCTCGAGGCGTCGGGATAGAACCACGACGTCACCGGGTCGTCGAAGAAGGCGTGCGCGAGAACCTCCGCCAGCGGAGCGTAATCCTCGCGAAGCGCAGGCCGCGCGCTCGCGGGCGCAGACGTCACCATCGCGGCCGATTCTACGTCAGTCGCCGAGCAGCTCGTGTACGCGCTCGACCGGCCGCGCAAGCAGCGCGCGGTCGCCGCGCACCGCGATCGGCCGCTGCAGCAGCCGCGGATGCGCGGCGATCGCGGCGATCAGTTCGTCGTCCGAGACGCCCTCCTCCAGCAGCCCGAGCTCCGCCACGAGCGGCTCGCGCAACCGCAGCACGTCGCGCGGGCCCAGGTCGGCCTTCGCCAGCAGGTCGCGAATCGTCTCCTCGTCGAGGCCGGTCTCGTGGTACTCGACGCCGGTGTACTCGATCCCGCGCTCGGCCAGCAGCGCCGAGAGGTTGCGGCATGTCGAGCAGCTCTTGACCTCGTAGATCGTCAGGTCGTGCATGCGGAGATGCGCATTCAACCAACATCTGCATCGGTGCGGGCTGCCGCCCCCCGGCGCCAGAACGACGAGAGTCCGACGGCAGGCCCGACTCTCGCTCAAACCGTTTGGTGAAGACACAGCGGGCAAAGCGTGCTTTGCTTACCAACTGCCGGTGCTAGTGACACGCCGTAGGGGTCGGTGACTTGCCGCTCGAAGCGCGGCTGCTCTTCGGGCTGGCCTTGGCGACCGCGATCGCGTACGCCGTCACCCCCGTCGCGATCAGGCTGGCCGCGCACTTCGACTTCTACGACGCGCCGATCGGCTACAAGGGCCATGCCGCGCCGACGCCGTACCTCGGCGGTTTGGCGGTCATCACCGGCTTCGTCGTCGCGGTCCTCGCGCTGACTTCTGATGCGGCCCGGACCCTGCCGGTGCTCGGCGGGGTCCTCGTGTTGTGGGCGGTCGGAACCGTCGACGATCGCCGCACGATCCGTCCGCTGCCACGGGTCGCGGTCGAGGCGGGCCTGGCGTCGATTCTGTGGGCAGCGGGCCTCGGCTGGTCGCTCGGGCTCGGCGGCGCCGCCGACCTGCTGGCGACGGTCGTCTGGGTCATCGCCGTCGTCAACGCCTTCAACCTCTTCGACAACATGGACGGCGCGTCGAGCACGATGGCGTGCGTCGTCGCGGGCGCCGTCGCCGTGCTCGGGCTCGTGCAGTCCGACGTGTGGCTCGTCGCCACCAGCGCCGCGCTGTGCGGCGCGTGCCTGGGCTTCCTGCCGCACAACCTCTCGCGCCCGTCGGCGCGGATCTTTCTCGGCGACGGCGGCAGCATGCCGCTGGGATTCGCGATCGCGGCGCTCGTGATGATCGGCGCCTCGTCGGCGGCGGCGGAGTGGCAGGCGCTCGTCATGGGGCTGCTGCTCGTCGGCGTGCCGGCGCTCGACACGTGCCTCGTCGTCGTGTCGCGGCGCCGCCGCGGAATCTCGATCCTGACCGGCGGCCGCGACCACCTCACGCATCGCACGCATGCGCGGCTGCGCACGGCGCACGCGTCGGTCGCGGCGCTCGGCGCCGGGCAGGCGCTGCTGGCGGCGCTGGCGCTCGTCGCGGTGCAGGGCGGCTCGGCGCTGCTCGTGGCGGCGGTGCTGCTGTACCTCGTCGCGCTGGCGGTGCTCATCGCGGTGCTGGACGGCGGGCCGCGCGCGGCGACGGCGGGAGCGGTGGCCACGGCAGCGATGCCCGCCGTCGCGGCGAACGCGGACGCCGACGACGAGGAGCGGGTGCGCGCGCCGGCCCGAGGAACGCCGACCTGGCCGGCGCTGGCGCTGGCCGCCGCGCTCGGCGTGGCGCTCGGGCTCAGCCCGTTTGCGGCGGGCTACTACGACTCCTCGATCTGGGCGCCCGCCGGCCTCGGCCTGCTGATCGTGCTGACCGCCGCGCTCATCGCCGGGCCGGTCGGCCTGCCGCGCCGCGCCGTGATCGCGCCGGCGGCGATCGCGGCGCTCGCGCTGCTGTCGCTCGCCTCGGCGCTGTGGACGGACTCCATCGAGCAGGCCGTCGTGGAGGGCAACCGCCTGCTGATCTACGCCGCCGGGCTGGCGCTGCTCGTCGTGCTGCTGCGCAGCGATCGCGGGGCCGTGCTCGCCTTCGGCACGTTCGTCGCGGGCGCCGTCGCGGTCGCCGGCTGGGTGCTCGCCGGGATGCTCGACGGCGACGAGTCGCTGTTCCTCGGCGGGCGGCTGCACGAGCCGCTGGGCTACATCAACGGCCAGGCGAGCTTCTTCGTGCTCGCGTTCTGGCCCTGTCTGGCGCTCGCCGAGCGGCGTGGTAGCGGCGACGCGTGGGCGGCGCCGCTCGCGGGCCTCGGCGCCGCCGGGGCGACGCTGTTCGCGGGCCTCGCCGTGCTCGGCCAGTCGCGCGGCGCGGTGCTCGCCACGGCGCTGTCGCTGCTGCTCGTGCTCGCGCTGCTGCCGGGACGGCTGCGGCGGGTCGTGGCGCTGCTGATCGCCGCGGCGTGCCTGGCGCCCGCGCTGCCGGCGCTGCTGGACGTCTACCGCGGCGGCACGACGGCCGACGACCTGCGCACCGCGGCCGGGGCGCTGCTGCTGGCGGCCGCCGTCGCGGGGCTCGCCTGGGCGGGGCTCGTCGCCTTCGAGCGGCGGGCGAGCGCGTCGGGGCTGCGGATGCGGCGGGCGGTCGCGGCCGGCGTCGCGGTGCTGGCGCTCGCCGGCGTGTCGGTCGCCGTCCTGTCGGCGGAGCGGATCGGCGGCTTCCTGCACCGCCAGTACACGGCCTTCGTGACGCTCGGCGGGCCGCGCGGCGAGCCGACGGCGTCGCGCCTGGCGACCGGCGCCGGCAACCGCTACGACTACTGGCGCATCGCGGTCGACACGTGGCAGGCCAACCCGATCGCGGGCGTCGGCGCGGGCGGCTACGACAAGCCGTACTTCGCCGAGCGCACGACCGCCGAGGACATCCGCCAGCCCCACAGCCTGCCGCTGCAGGTGCTCGCCGAGCTGGGGATAGTCGGCGGGGTGATGTTCGCGGCGGCGCTCGCGCTCATCGCGGCGGGCACGTGGCGGCGCATCCGCGACGGCGGCCGCGCGCCGCTCGTCGTGGCCGGGCTCGGCGTGTCGGCGGCGTGGCTCGTGCACACGAGCGTGGACTGGATGCACCTGCTGCCGGGACTGACGGGGGTGGCGCTGCTGGGAGCGGCCGTGCTGCTGCGCCCGGTGCCGGGCAGCGGCGAGAGCGACGCAGGCGACAGCACCAGCGAGGCAGCTCCCCCGGCCGCGACGCGCCCGCGCTCGGCCCGCGCCCGGCTGGCGCCCGCGATCCTGATCGCCGTCGCCGTGACGATCGCCGCGCTGAGCCTCAGCCGCCAGAGCCTGTCCGAGCACTACGTCGAGCGGGCGCAGTCCGCACTGGCGAGCGATCCCGAGCGCGCGCTCGTCGAGTCAAACCGCGCGCTGCGCCTGGACCGCGAGGCGATCGACGCCTACTACGCCAAGGCCGCCGCCCTGGCCCGCTTCGGCGAGGGCGACGCAGCCCGCGCGGTGCTGCTCGACGCCGCCCGCCGCGAGCCGCGGAACTTCGTGACCTGGGCACTGCTCGGCGATCTGGCGGTGCGCCAGGGCGATCTCCGCGCAGCGCAGGCGAACTACCGGCGGGCGGCGCGACTGAATCCGCGCAACGTGGGCCTCGCTACGCTCGCACGGAACCCGCAGACGGCAGTCGAGCGTCTGGAAGGCGGATAGGGAGCTTTCATGCTGAAACCCACCCGGGTCTACCTCTGCGCTCTGGCCGCGTGCTCGCTCTAGCCTCTCCCGCCCTCGGCGAAGCACCCGAGGTCGATCCCGATTCCCCGTCTCGCTCGGGCAGCACGAGCGGTTCCGGCGCCAGCTCCGACACAGCGAAGCCGGCCACGCCTGCGAAGGCCGCGGAGCAGAGCGACCTGGCGGAGAGCACGCCGGAGAGCGTCCGGGCGCAGGCGCCGTCTCCGCAGGGCGGCGGAAACGTGCTCGTCCCGATCGCTGCGGGCGCGGACGTCCTCCTGCTGGGCGGCCTGGCTGGGCTGCTGCGGCGACGACGGTCTGTGGGAGGCTGATGCTATGAAGATGCTCGTCACTGGAGGAGCGGGGTTTATCGGCTCGCACCTCGCGGCGCGCTTGGTGAAACTGGGCCACGACGTCCGCGTGCTCGACAACTTCGCCACCGGTCGCCGCTCGAACATCGAGGCGATCGGCGATGTCGAGCTTGTGGAAGGCGACATCCAGAGCTACGAGCGCGCACACAAGGCGGTGCGTGGATGCGAGTTCGTCTTCCACCAGGCGGCATTGCCGTCCGTTCCACGTTCCATTCAGGACCCGCTGACCAGCAACGCGACGAACGTCATCGGAACGCTCAACGTCCTACTGGCGGCGCGCGACGAGGGCGTCCGGCGCGTTGTCTGCGCATCTTCGTCCTCGGTCTACGGCGCTAATCCAAAGCTTCCGAAGCACGAGGACATGGCAACACTCCCGATCTCGCCGTATGCGACGGCCAAGCTGGCCGGCGAGGGCTATTGCCGGTCGTTCGGCATCGGGTACGGGCTGGAGACGGTGGCCCTGCGCTACTTCAACGTCTTCGGCACCCGGCAGGATCCGACATCGCAGTACGCCGCGGTGATCCCGAACTTCATCACTGCGATGCTCGACGACCGGCCGGTCACGATCTTCGGAGACGGCGAGCAGTCGCGCGACTTCACGCACGTCGACAACGTCGTGCAGGCCAACCTGCTCGCGATGGATGCATCTGATGTCTCCGGCAAGGTCTACAACATCGCCTGCGGGCGCAAGGTCACGCTCAACGGGCTCGTCACCGAACTGGAGGTGCTTGGCGGCACGGAGATCGAAGTCGACTACAAGCCGGCCCGCGCCGGCGACGTCAAGCATTCGCTCGCCGACCTTACGCGCGCTAGGCAGAGTCTGGGTTACGAGCCCGAGGTCAATCTGCGTGAAGGCCTGAGCCGGACGATCGCGGCCTACCGGGCCGAGCGCCTGGAACCGCGGAGCGCCGCAGCGCGTCTGTCAACTGCATGAGCTGCGCCGCCCCTCGCCGCGTCCGAGTCATGCGCATCATCGCGCGGCTCAACGTCGGCGGCCCGGCTCACCACGTGAGCATCCTGTCGGGGCGTCTCGACCCGACGCGCTACGAGACGCTTCTATTCGCAGGTCGCCTCGGTTCGGGCGAAGGGTCGTTCGAGCACCTTCCGGCGCATCACGGTGCCGAAGTGCGCTACATCGACGGTCTCGGACCCGAGCTCGAGCCTCGTCAGGACATACGTGCCCTGGTGTCCCTCGCGTGCGCGATGCGACGCTTCCGGCCCCACATCGTTCACACGCACACGGCGAAGGCCGGAACGCTCGGGCGGATCGCCGCCCGAGCAGCTCTGGGACCGCGGCCGATCGTCGTACACACCTACCACGGGCACGTGCTGTCGGGCTACTTCGGGCCAGTGAAGACGCGCGCCTTCCGCGCGATTGAGCGGGTGCTCGCGTCGATGAGCGACCAGTTGATCGGAGTGAGCAGGGCGACTGTCGATGACCTGGTCGCGATGCGCATTGCGCCGCGCTCGCGCTTCACCGTGATACCGGTCGGGCTGGACTTGGACGACTTCCTGGATGTCGAACCGTCGGCTGGCGACGCCTTTCGACGCGAGGTCGGCGCAACTGAAGACGACCTCCTGGCGCTGTTCGTCGGGCGTCTGGCCCCGATCAAGCGGCTCGACGTTCTCCTTGAGGGGGTGGCGATCGCGCGTCGTGAGGGTGCGCCACTGCGGCTGGCGGTCGTCGGCGACGGAGAGCTGCGAGCTGAACTCGAGGCGAAGGCCCGGGCGCTCCACCTCGGTGGCGCCGTGACGTTCTGCGGGTTCCGTACGGACCTGACGTCGACCGTTGCCGCCGCCGATGTAGCAGTCCTGTCGTCAGATAACGAGGGGACGCCGGTCGCGCTCATCGAAGCAGCCGCCGCCGCCCGGCCGGCTGTCAGCACACGCGTCGGCGGCGTTGCCGACATTGTCCGTGCCGACACCGGGATCCTTGTCGCCGCAGGCGACTCGCAAGAGCTTGCGCGGGCGCTGGTACGGATCTGGCAGAACCCGGCGGCGCGATCACGCATGGGAGACGCCGGTCGGGCCCACGTTCGCGACGCGTTCAGCGCGCAACGCCTCGTGCGGGACATCGACGACCTCTACATGAGACTCCTCACAGCCCCGCAAGGCGGCTGAGCCTCGATGTGCGGCATCTGCGGATGGATCGGACGAGGCGCCGATCCCACGGAGCACGGTCGTGCGATTGCCCTCTCAATGGCATCAGTCATCGCGCATCGCGGCCCTGACGGCGGCGGCGCGCGTGAACTTCGCGGCGAGGGCGTTTCGGGCTGGTTCGCGCACCGGCGGCTGCGCGTCCTGGACACATCCGAAGCCGCTACTCCGCAAGGCTTGCGGACATCTTCTGGCGGCCGAGGTCTGGACGCGCCCGAAGCACGGCTTCGGAGTGCCGATGGTTCGACGGCGAGCTGGGGACCGTCTACGGCGACGAGATCCTCGCCGCCGACTCACGACTGAGCAGATGGTTGGAGTCTGCGCCGCTCGCCCGCATCTGGGCTGAGCATTCCGCAGGGACCGATCGTCACGGAGCTCGCCTTGTGGACGCTGTTGACGCTCGAGCAGGAGAACCACGCGAAAGACGGCAAGTACCGTCATCCAGTCTCAGTGCTGCGAGCGCCCGGCTTGTGCGCGAACAGCAGCAGGCCGTATGCCGGATCGAACCCCATCAAACGGCCGAGCGCGATTTGGAGCGGAATCGTGAACCGGCGTCGCTTCGACGTCAGCGCCTGCCGATAGACCTCGATCCCTTCCAGCCCGGCAACGACGCAAAGCGCCCACAGGTCGTGTGACGGCCACGGCCGCACATGCGTGACGTCTGCGCTCCAGACCTGGTGTGGGTGGTGAGCGTTCGGGGTGCCGATCACGAGGACGCCGCCAGGTTTGAGCAGATCGACCGCGTGCTGTAGGAACGCGAGTCCTAGCTCAAGCGGCAGGTGCTCGAGCAACTCGAGCATGCATATCGCATCGAACGTGTCGTTGACGCTCAGGAAGTCGCCGTAGTCGTGGTGGTGACGTAGCTCCGGGTCTGCGGTGACATAGCGGGCACCGATTCCCATCCGCTCAAACACCGACTCCCACAGACGATCGCCCGCGCCGACATCGAGGATGCTCGCCACCCCTGCAAGGTGCTGCTTGAACAGGTCCGCCGCCGGTCCCGACGGAGGATTTCGCTCGCGCCAACCGCGGTCGATCTTGATCAGTGGCGCGCCAGGATACGTCGGCCGGAGCTCCATGAGCTTCCAGTACGTCTTGCTGAGATCGGTGATCGGAGTGGTGGTGTCGCTAGAGCTCATGGTTCTCGGATCGTCCTCCGCACGGTGTCTGTGCCTCCAGGTCGATCGTAACGTTCGACGTGCCCGCGGTAGCCTCCGCCTGTCTCCGACCCACGATGATGTTCCGGCTACGCTGGCGTCCATGCTCCCCGCTGCGGCGCTGATCCGCGCTCTCCAGAGGCACCGCTTCGACGGCGTTTCCCGGATGCTCGACGGCCGTCGCGCGACGCCCGGCAGCCGTTGCTGACGCGATGGCCCGAGTCGGCTTGAAGGTGGACCTCGTGAGCTACGTGGACCCGCGGATCCGTACGGGGGGAGGCGAGCTGGCGATGCGAGTTCACCTCGAAGAGGCGGCCCGCCGCGGTCACGTCGTGAGGCACACGCACCGCTTTCCTCGGTTCACGGCGGATTGCCATCAGCGGCCAGACGTGACGATCATGGCAGACGTCTGGAATCTGCCGGGCCACTGGTCGCATCCCCTCCGACGGATCGCCAGCGCCTCTCATGTCGATCGAGCAGCCACGGAGTACCGAGATCGCGTCCGGCGCGTGATCGACGACAGGCGCTTTGTTCACTACGACAACGCATATGTGGACGTCTGCCGTCAGAGCTATCTGCCCTGCAACGGCAAGATGCTCAACAGAGATGTCTGCTTGCTGCGCAACCAGCGGTGCAGGGTCCTACGTGAGCAGACACGTCCCTTGTACGAGCGCAGCATCGTGAACTGCTTCGTGTCACCGTTGCATCAACAGGTGGTACTCGGGATGGTGGGACCCACAGCCTCGCGGGGGAGCGTCGTTCGCCCGCTCCTGGACCCGGCCTCCTTCTCCGTGTCGTCGGGTGCACGAGACATCCCCTTGCTCTACGCCGGCCCGCTCGTCGAGGCCAAGGGCGCCAAAAGCATGATCGCGCATCCCCGGGCTCGAGAGATCGTAGGAGTTGGTCCCGCGCCAACGGCCGGGAGCACCTGGCTTGGAACGTGGTTGGGCTATGTGGCCCCGAGCGAGATGCCCAAGATCTATGCTCGAGCACGGGAGTTCATCTTCCTCCCGAGATGGCCGGAACCACAGGGGCGAGTGGTAGTCGAAGCAGCGCTGTCGGGTTGTCTGCTGCATGTCAACAGCCGGGTCGGGGCGCTCAGCTTCGATCTTCCGCCGGACGCGCCGGCGCTGTCGAGGGGAGCATCGGCGGAATGGTGGACTCTCATCGAAGAGCTCGCTCGCTCGTGAGAACCGACCTCTGCACCGAGGCACAGAGCCCGGCCACAACACGGCGAGCCCACGGCTCGGCTGTGCGTGTGCTCTTTGACGATCGCCGCGGCGTCTACGTTCCGTTTACCGGAATCGGCATGGTCGCCACGCTTCTGTACGAAGCGCTGCGACATGAACCTGCCGTCGAACTCGTGCCAGTGTCATCCCTCGGGCTGAAAGGTGCCGATTCAGGGCTTACCGGGCCGACCGTCGTTCGAAAGCTGTACATCGACCAAGTCGCGCTCCCGCTGCGTGCGCGGCGCAAGGTTGATGTCTACCACGCGCTCTACCACGAGGCGTCACCACTGCTGTTGCGTCCACTCGTCGTCAATATCTATGACTTCAGCATTCTCACGAGCGCTGCGTCCTATAGCAGCAAGCAGCGCGCCTACTACGGCGGGCTGCTCCGACTGCTCGCGCGACGAGCGCACACCGTCGTCGTCTCCTCGGAATGGACCGCGCGCGAGATGGACGCGTGGTGCGGGCGGCTTCGCGTGCGCGTCGTACCGTGCCCGCTGGATCCGATGTATTTCGAGCCCGTCGTCGCGAGTGCTGTCGAATCAACACTGACCGCTCTGGAACTCGTTGGATCTGAGTACGTTCTGTATTCCGGCGGCCTCCATGCACGCAAGTCCTTGGCGGTCCTGTTCGAGGGCGTTGCGAGGGCGCAGACGTGGGGAGCGTTCAACGGCCCACTCGTGCTCACGGGAGCGCCCGAAGCGACAGCGCAGAGCCTCGCGGTTCGTTCCGGCTGTGAGACGAGGTTCACGGGCGTTCTTCCACGCCCGATGATCCGCGACCTCTATGCCGGCTGCGCCGCCGTGGTCAGCGCGTCGGTCAACGAAGGGTTCGGCTACTCGGCGGCGGAGGGTGCTGCAATGGGTCGGCCGGTAGTCTGTCCAGATCGTGGCGCACTTGCGGAGACTGCCGGATCGGCTGCGATGACATTCCGCGCGGAGGACGCGCGCGGACTCGCTGGTGCACTCGGCGAGGCTGCCCATGGTGGGCGCAACGCGGCGCTCATGCAAGCGCGAGCTGAGGCACGGAGATTCGCTCCCGCGAAGATCGCCAAAGAGATGATCGGCTGTTATCAGGAGGCCGCATCGTGACGCCTGGCACCCGTTCCTGGCCAACCCCATTTCGATACGCGTGAACGAGCATTCCAGCGCTCACGCCGAGGCACGCGCCCGCAGGACCACATCCAGTTGCTGGACCGAGGTCACCGCGTTGATCCCATGTCACAACGCGGCCTCGGACATCAGCCGAGCCCTGCAGAGCATCCGCAATCAGAGCCTCGTGCCCGCAGAGGTGATCGTGATCGATGATGCTTCCACCGATGCATCATCGGCAGTGGCCCAACGCCACGGCGCGCGCGTCGAACGCCATCGCGCCCAGCGCGGGGCCGCTGCGGCGCGGAACACCGGACTCCGCGCGGCGGCGACACCACTCGTGGCCTTCCTCGACGCCGACGATGCGTGGGAGCCTCACCATCTGGAGATGATGCGCCGCGGTGTGAGCGAGGCGCCAGACGCCGTCCTGTGGCTCTCTGGGAGTAGCCGTGAGACATCCGCAGGGACGTTCGCGGGTTTCGCCCCAGCCGCTCGCCACGCGCAGGATGTCGAGCCAGTCCATCTTCTTCTACAGCATGTTGTGGCCACGACGAGCGGAGCGGTCGTCCTGCGGGACGCCGCCCTCGCCGAGGGTGGATTCGACGAGTCGGTCGACTACGTTCCGTCGAGCTGCGAGGACTTCGATCTCTGGCTGCGACTGGCCGCCAGAGGCCGCGTTCGCGCCCTCGACACGGTTACGGTGCGTTATCTCGTCTCAGACGCGCAGCGCACCGCAGCGCGTCTGGAGGGGAACGAGCGAGCGCGGTTGTGCAGCGTCTCGCGCGCGCTTGACGGCCTGCACGCGACGGCGCAGACCGAACGCCGGGTCTGGGCAGCCACCTACTATGACCTCGGGAAATGGCACCTGAAGCACGGATCCAGACGGACGGCGCGACGACGTCTGCGGAGCTCCCTCAGGTACGTGCCACGTCAACCGCAGACTTGCGCGTGGCTCGCGGTGTCCATGCTGCCGCCGGCGCTGGTGGGGCTTGGCCGGCGCGCCGTGCGCCGTGCGCGTGGACGCCGCGGCGACCCGGCCGTTCCCCCTGCTGCTTCGACGCTCGCGTGAGTCATCGTGCCGCAATCGGCTCGCGAAACAGTGCTACACATCGCGAAGGCGACCGGGATCGGCGGAAGCGAACGGCATCTCCTCGACCTGCTGCCGGCTCTAGGCGAGGCGGGACACGACGTCCGTCTGTGCCTGCTGGAGTCGCCATCGCATCCGATCGATGCGCTTGCACAAGGGTTCGAGGACCGCGGCGTGCCCGTGTCACGCCTAAGCATCCGTGGCTCGGCAGATGTCCGGCTCGTCCGGAGGCTGCACGACGTGAGCGCTCGCGCGCAGATCGTCCACACGCACCTGGTTCACGCTGACATCCACGCCGGTATGGGCGTCAGGACGCATCGGTCCCGACTGCCGCGGCTCGTGACGACCATCCACAGCGAGCGGCGCGGCGACACGCTTCCGGCGCGGCTGATGATGAGGTACCTGAGCCGGCGCTTCGATCGGTGCATCGTCATCTCGGAAGCGGCGCGCGTTGCGGCGGTAGGACGGCTTGGTTTCAAAGACGGCGTTCAGATCGAGTTGATCCACTACGGGGTTCGCGTCGGGGAGTGCTCGGACGATCTTGCCGCGAAACGCCGCGGTCTCGTCGTACATTCCAGGCTCGTAGCCGGAAAGAACGTAGACGACGTAGTACGCGCGTTCGCCGCCCTCGCTGAACCGGATCTCACGCTCACCATCGTTGGCGATGGGGAGCATCGACCGCTGATCGAGCACGTCGCCCAGAGGCTTGGAGTCCGATCTCGCGTCACGATGCTCGGCCACGTGGACGACGTGTGGCCCGTGCTGTATGGCGGCGAGCTCTGGATTTCGATGTCAGAGACGGAGGGGTTCGGACTCGCGCTCGTCGAGGCGATGGGTGCCGGGCTGGCGACCATCTGCACCGACATCCCCGCGCACCGCGAGGTGGCCGCGGGATCGGCCGTATTGGTCCCGGTCGGGGATGTTGAGGCGGCTACCCACGCGCTCCGCCGCCTGCTAGGCGATCCATCCCACAGGAAGAAGCTGGGCGAGGCCGGCAGCGCGAGAGCAGCGGCGTTCTCCATTGAGAGGATGGCCCGTCGAACCTCGCAGGTGTATGAGGCGATGCTGTCCGGAAGATCTATCGCAGACTGACCGCTCGGGCTGCTCGAACTGCGGCCGAAACGGGCGCTCACAAATCAATCTGCGAGGCTTGACGGATGCCCCCCCGATGTGGAGGCCCTCCGACCTCCTCGGGCGATGGGATCCGCGGCAGCATTGCGTGGTCGGGTGCTTTTCGCGTGGCGTCGCAAGGATCGGCGCTTGTCGCGGTGCCCATCCTCCTGCATGCACTCGGGACCGACGTGTACGCCGTCTGGGTCCTGGCAAGCAGTCTCGTCTTTGCGCAGGGGCTCATCGACTTCGGCTTCAGCGCAGTGCTCATCCGCTTTGTGGCGATCGGAGCCACCGCGCGGTCGCAAGCGTTCGTGCGGGTCGTCCTGCTCCGCGTTGGCGCCGTGTACGCGCTCCTGTCACTGCTAGGCGCAGTCTTATGGATCCTCGCCGGGCCGTTCGCGCGCAGCCTTCCCTACCTGGAGGGGCCGCAGATCGATGAGGCGGTGTCGTTGTTTCGCTATATGGCCGTCGCCTTCGCGTTGACGAACGCGTCGATGGTTGCGAATGCGGCCTTGCAGGGACTCAACCGAATTGCCGTCGCTTTCCAAGCGCAGACCATCGGCGCCCTCGGCTTTGTCCCGGCGCTGGTTGTCGGGTTGATGTTCCTGCCGGCCGTCCATGCCGTCGGCGCCGCTGCCATTGCAAGCTACGGCTTGCCGCTCGTGCTCTTGGCGCCCGCACTCTGGAAGGCGATGCGACAGCTGCCCCGCAATGCTGCAGATCCGCCAACTCTGCGCATGATGCTGAACGTCGGTGCGAGGTGGCAAGTTTCCAACTGGGCGGATTTCGCGACCTATCAGCTGCCACGACTGGTATCGGGCATCTTGCTCTCCAGCGGCGCCGTCCTGATCATCGACCTCGCCCTCCGGATCGGGCAAGCGGTGGCGACGCCGCTGTTCGCGCTGCTACCTCTTGTGCTTCCGCGAGCATCGGCGGCCTCGATTCACAACGGCCGCGAAGGCCTGCGCCAGTTCTTGCGCCCGCTGCTGCAGAAGGGTCTCCCCCTTTTTCTGCTGGGCGCTGCGATCGCCGTGCCCGCTGCGGGGCCAGCAATCGCGCTCTGGAGCGGCCATCCCCTGTCCCTACGCGACCAGATCGCAGCCAGTTGTGTGGTCGCCGGCGTACTCGCTCATGCATCAACCGGTGTGCTGTCGTCAGCACTGCTTGCGCTCGGCGAGTTGCAGGCGGTCGTGCGCTACAAGATGCTTCAGCTCGCGCTCGCTTTCCCTTTGATCACGATCGGAGCCCTGCTCGGCTCGTCGGCGCTGGCGCTCGGACTCGCTCTCACGCTCGCGGTGCCGGCCGCCTGGTTCAACGCACGCGCCTTGTCGGAGACAGGCTCGGAACGGGTGTTCTCGAAGCGCCTGTGTCTGCGAGCAGCTTTGGTCATGATCGTGAGCGCGGCCGTCCTGGTTGCGGCTGCTCCGCTGTCACCTCCGCTCGTGCTGCTGATCGTGTGCGGCGCAGGAGTCGTCGTCGGCGTGTTCGCCCTACCTGAGGTCTGGGGCACGTTGAGGGCGGCTCGTAACTCGATTAGCGAGACGTCAGCGGATGACGCGTGCCTCGTAGAGCAACTGAATCGCGAAGAGATTGGGCCAACGCCGCAGACCGCGCAGGTAGCGGCCTCCGATGGGCAGAAGCGGCGGAGGACCGAGCGAGGATGAACGCCACGAGATCTCCCAGCCGGCATCACGCAGGAGTGCGGCTCCCGTCGCTGCAGTGAAGAAATGCAGGTGCGTCGCGTCGAGCAGCCCGGACGACGTGTACCGGAAGTGCCCCAGCAGAAGTTCCTTGCGGACGCTCCAATGTGCAACGTTCGGCAGCGACACAAGGGCAGTCCCGCCTCTGCGGACGACGTGGCGCAACCCCTGCATGACGCCGGCCGGGTCGCTGAGATGCTCGAGCACATCGAGCAGCAACACCACGTCGTAGGATCTCGTCGCCGTCGACAATGGACCCCGCAGCGCCTTCTCGATCGTCATGGCATGCACGCAGCTATACGTGCGCGACGCCCGCGCGGCCATCGCAGCGTCTGGCTCGACTCCGTCGACGACGGCACCTCGCTGCGTACCGAGATAGCGGCCGTTGAACCCAGACCAGCATCCGACATCCAGGACGCGTGCGCCTTGCTGCACGCGCTCCAGAAGCGCGCGCCGGTCGCCCTCCGGGACCTGATCAGGGTCATAGCGGAGTTCGTTCACGGCCGGCATGCGGCGCCGAGTCTAGTATTGGCCGATGCCAGCTCAGGTTCGCGATCGCGCCGATCTGATCGACGTCTCGGTCTGCGTCCCCGTCTACCGGCGCCACAGCGAGCCAAACGTGGGATCGCTCGCATCACAGCTTCCGGCAGCGGCGGGGGCACTGCGCGCCGAGCTCATCGTCGTCCTCAACGGCATCCGGGAGCAGGATGTCCCTCTGCCGCTATCCGGAGCGACCCTGATCAGGCACGAGCGCAATCGCGGAGTGCCGATCGCATGGAACGTCGCGGCACGAGCAGCTGAGGGCAGGACACTCGTCTTCGTCAATGACGACGTCGATATGGGACCAGAATCCCTCGCACTCCTGCATAACGCGTTGTGCGAGTCGGACGTGGGCGTCGCAGGGCCGGTGGGAACGCGCTGGGACATCGCGACGCCGTGTCATCAAGCATGGGTCGACACGCGCGCATTGGCGGCCGGTGCGACCGCCGAATGCGAAGTCGTCTCGGGCTTCTTCTTCGCGACGCCGGCATGCACGTGGCGTGAGGTTGGTGGATTTGACGAGGCGTACAGTCCTTGTGGCTTTGAGGAGGTCGACTACTGCACCGCCGTACGTCTCGAGCTCGGCCTGAAGTGCGTCGCGGTCGCCGGTGTCACCCATGCGCACGAGTTCGGCATCTCCTCGGCACGCCCGTGGCGCCGCGTGAAGTGGGACGGGCACAGCGAGCGCCTCGGCCGCATTGCCGAGCGCAACCGCAACCACTTTCGAACCAAATGGACGGCCAGGGCCACTCGCTTAGGCGAAACCCCGATCGGTGAGAGCAGCTAGAGCGCTTGAACGTCCCGATCATGCTTTGGCGAGCCGTGCCGGTTCGCGGGCCGGGCACCCTCTTCGTTTCGAGCCTGCGTAGACGTGCGCGTCGGCAACAGGTGACCGCGGCTGGGCCGCTCGGCGTCAAGTACCTGGTGGATCCGTCCAATCCGCCTGAAGTATCGATCTACCTTTGGGGGACGTACGAGCCCGAGGTCGTCGCCGCTATGCAACGCGTGCTCCCTCGCGGCCGCACAGCGATTGACATCGGTGCGAATTGCGGGGTTCTCAGCGTGATGATGTCCCGGATGGTGGGCCCGCACGGGCGTGTCGTCGCGATAGATCCTTCGCAGGCGGCCTGCGAACGAATCCAGCAGCAGGTTCGCTTGAACGCGATGGAGAACGTCGACATCCACGGCGTCGCGCTCGGGCAGGTGCCAGACCACGAGTCCTTTCGCATGGGCCGCGTCGGCATCGGGCTGCTCCCGCAGGTCGACGCCGAGTTCACGACCGGACCCCCGATCGACGTGCAGGTGCTCACGGTGGACGAGATCGTCGCAAAGCTCGATGGTCCGCCGGTCGGACTGATCAAGATAGACACTGATGGATCTGAGATACCGATACTCCATGGAGCAGAGGGCATTCTGCGGCGACACCGGCCGGCCCTCGTCATTGAGACGTACCTGGAGGGCTTTCGGCGTCGGGGCCTCAGCCCTGCCGCACTGGCCGCAATCCTCGATGAACATGGCTACGAGCTGTTCGTCCCGCAGATCGACAAGCCGTGGCCATGGCGCGCGACGCCGCCGCGCGTCGGGTGCTTCGCCCCGACCCTGCTCAGCGATCTCGCAGACGGGCGGGTCGATGAGGTGAATGTCATCGCCATCAACCGCGGCGAAGACGGTGCGCAAGCCCGCGCCGCACTGCTCGCGACCTAGCCGATGCTGTCTCGTCGCTGTCGTCAGCCTGAAGCGGGCGCGAGCCGGGGGCTGCGGCGACGGCAAGCGCTGTCCCCAGCAGCCACTGGCCTTCAGCCGTTGGCAGCACATTGGCGCCCAGCGACGCGACCAGCACGACCACGAGCGCGGCTCCGACCAGCGTCAAGGCGGGATCGTGCGCACCTCGGCGCCAGGGGAGCAGACGGGAGAGCATGAGCGCGAGCGCGGTGGACGTCAGCGCGAGTCCGATGATCCCGCTCTTCAGCAGCACCCAGAACACCCAGCTGTGCGCATATCCGTTGCCATCGGGGTCGAGCCCGGCGGCACGCAGCTGGAACTGCCCCCCGAGCCCGCCTCCGACGATGAGTCGCGGCCCATCCAACTCGTCGAGGATCGCGGACGTCTCGTCGCCCCGAAATTGCAGCGATGCCGACCGAGCCGCCGGTGACACGACACGTTCGACCATTCCCGTGAGCGGATCTCGCTCCGCATTCCAGCTCACTGCGAGACCGCCGATCCACACGCAGGCGAACAACATCGCGACCGTGCTCAGGCGCGGCAGAGCGAGGCGATCGCGATGGCGGTAGAAGAGGAACCCGACTCCAACGACACCGCCGGTGACGACTCCCGCCATGTAGGCCCGCGTCATCCCCATCACAACGGCCAGTGACCCGATGAAGAAGACGATTCCCGCTGGTGCGCGAAGGCGGCCCTTCTGTAGAGCTGCCGCCAACGCGATCGCGGTGGCGACCGCGACGACGGCGCTGCCGCCGATGAGAATCGTGCGACGAACAAAGAGGTCCGGCAGTACCTGCGATCGCGCCTGCAGCAGCGAGGCGGGGCCGTTCAGCACGTCGACGCCGCTGCCCCAGATCGCCGCCGTCTTGAGCGCTGCGATTCCTCCGGCAAGCAGCACTAGGAGCACTAGCCGTTCGACGCTCGCAGCGCGAACGGCTTCGCCGGCGGCGAGCGCTGCGATGATCACCAGAGCCACTTGGTGCAGCGTTTCAGCCGCTTCCTCGGATGATCCACCTGGCGTGGAGATGCCCGCCACGACGACGGCCGCCACGAGGAAAAGACTCCCGCTGAAGGGACGCCATCCCACGCGGACCGGGGCGCGGATGACCCGGCCGGCCACGACGCCTGCGGCGAGAACGTCGAAGATGCGCAGCTGCGGCCCGCTCACACCGATCATCTCGGGCCTGAACTCGGTCCCCGCCACCGTGAGCCACAGCAGCGGTAGCGCCCAGCCAGCGAGCGGATGCGCTCGCGCGAGCGCCACGGCACCGATGAACAGAAGCACGTAGAGCGCCGGGCTCGCAAGAACGGCGGCCGCAGCACCCGTTGCGATGATCAGGCCGACGACTACGGCCCGGCGCGGGTGCATGAGCCGCTGCGCCACCGCCGTCGTCATTCGTTTCTCAGCGCGGCCTGTCGGCGAAGCCCAAGCAGAGCGCTTTGAATGAGCGCGATCGATGTCCCTGCCGCAGCACCGCCGATTAGCCAAAGCAGAAGCTGCCAGACGGACCGGCGGTTGACGGCTTGCTCGGACACCACGGGCGCGGATACGGCTGCGACAACGTCCACGGGGCTATCGATGGTCGTCCGCAGCCGCGTCAGCTCCTCGACCCGCGGATCGTTCGGAGCCAGCGCCGCGCCGGCCGGCTGACGAGTCAGCGCCCGCTCACGCCTCAGCGCAAGCGTCGCGCCGGCGCGATCGCGTAGTGGAACGTTCAACTTAGCCACCGCCTCGGCAGGATCCTCAACGAGCAGCGTCGCGAGTAGCGGGTTGATGGCCGCGGCCCAGCTGCGGGCCAAGACCGCCGCATATCCGCGGCTGTTGCCGCGGGCAGTGATCGTGAATGTAGGCCATGACACGTCGACGTTCACAGCGCGGCGCAGCTCGCGCGCACTCGCCAGCAAGACGTTGCTGTCGTGCAGCTGCACAGCGATCAGCGGACTCGTCAAGATCCGTTCGGTGGCTGCCTGACCGGCGCTAACCCCGCCGATCTCGCGCGCCTGGCCGGTCACCGAAGCCTCGTAGATGGACTCACCCGCGTGTTCGCGGACGTAGCCGATGGTGCCCGCGAGTGCGGCGGCCACAACGGTCGATACGAGCAGGCGTCGAGACAGACCCAAGGATCGTGCGCCTACGGGTCGCGCTCTGGCGCGACGACCGCAGCACGCAGCGATTCAGCAGCGGCGGCGGCGGCTCTCAGGGCGGCGCCCGCAGGCTTGGTCGCGCCTGGCGCCACTGCAGTCTGTACGACGTCCTGCATGTATGTTCGGTATGCAGCCTGGAAGAACGTGTCGTTCGAGATCCGCCACTTGCCGCCACGCCGCACCAGGAGGTACGACTGGGACTGCTTCATGCCGTTGCCTAGTGTGAACTCGACGGCCACGAACTGCCGCCCGCGTGACGTGCTGGCCTGGTCGCGGATCGAGAAGCGCGTGGTCATCAGGCTGCCCCGTTGCTGCTGATAGGTACCCATGATCCGTGTGTCCTCGGCAACGCTTCGGATGCGCGGCTCGTACGCAGCCACGACCTCCGGCCAGTTGCCCCACTGCGCCCAGTACAGAAGATTCATCACAGCGGCTCGCGCCGACCCTGGTGGCTGTTTCTGCACGTCCTCGCGTGAAAGCAGCGTGGTTGGCGGCTGTCCTTCCGCTTCCGGGGCAGCTGCCTGCGAGGAGCCCGCTTCGATGCTGTCGTTCCCACCACCACAGCCCGCGAGATACAGCGCCACCACGGTCAGAGCCGCAAGCTTCGTAAGCCTCACTGAGCCGATAGTAGCCAAGCCTGTGCCGCTGAACCCGTCGTCCTTGGTGCTCTCACACCACCGCAGCCTCCGCCTGCTGGAAGCTGATCACGTCCGCGAGGATCCCGTCGAGCGACCGCGTCGGCTTCCACCCCACCGCCGCCTCGACCTTCGACACGTCCGGATACCGCCGCGGCATGTCCTCGAAGCCCTCCTCGTAGGCCTCGTCGTACGGCACGAGGACGATCTCCGACTCCGACCCCGTCAGCTCGCGCACCCGCTCCGCGAGCCCCAGGATCGAGATCTCCTCCTGCGAGCCGATGTTGAAGACCTCGCCGTACGCGGCGTCGCCCAGCAGCATGAGGTCGATGAGGGCCTCGACGACGTCGCCGACGTGGCAGAAGCAGCGTGTCTGCGTGCCGTCGCCGAAGACGGTCAGCGGGCGCTCCCCCAGCGCGGCCGAGACGAACTTCGGCACGACCATCCCGTAGCGCCCGGTCTGGCGCGGCCCGACCGTGTTGAACAGCCGCGCGACGACCGTCGGCAGCTTGCGCTCCTTCCAGTACGCGAGCGCGAGGAACTCGTCGATCGCCTTCGAGCAGGCGTAGGACCAGCGGCCGGTCGTCGAGGCGCCCATGACGAGGTCGCCGTCCTCGCGAAACGGAAACTGCGTCGACTTGCCGTACACCTCGCTCGTCGAGGCGATGAAGACCGGCTTGCGCTTCTTGGCCGCCTGGGCGAGCACGACCTCGGTGCAGTGCACGTTGGTCTCGATCGTCCGTACCGGGCTCTCGACGATGAGGTCGACGCCGACCGCGGCCGCCAGGTGGTAGACGATGTCGGCCTCGTCGACGAGCTCGGCGACGATCGACGGGCTCGCGCACGTCTCGATGATGTAGCTGAAGCGGGGATCGACCTTGAGGTGGCGAACGTTGTCGATCGAGCCGGTCGAGAGGTCGTCGAGGACGTGCACGCAGTGCCCGCGCCCGAGAAGCTGTTCGGCGAGGTGCGAACCGATGAAACCCGCTCCGCCGGTGATGAGGAACCGCAATGCCTTCGCCTTTCATGGGTTCCGCGCGCCCTTCAGCGCACGTATTTCGCATCCCCGCCGGGGGAACGGTGGCATACGCGGCGCCGCTGCACAAATAACGCTACGTATACCGCCGCGTTGGGGAAGGCCTCTCGAGGCGCTTTCCTATTACTACGGAATTTTGATTATCGCCCGCCCGCTAACAGCACAGCAAGTCGTCGGCGCAAGTGCTGCTCATCCTGCTCGCCTGCGCCGTCGGTGGACCGCCCGGTGCAGCCGCGTCGGAACGCCGAAGGCAGCTCAGCGCGCCGCGCGACGCCGCAGCAGCAGCCCGACCAGGCCGCCTACCAGGAGAACGCCCGCGCCGGCGCCGAGGACGGCGGCGAGTCCGGTGACACCATCGGGCGCAGCGGCCTGCGCCCTGCGCTCGGCGGCTGCGCCCGCCGCCGCCCGCTCCGCCGCCACGTCGTCGGTTGTGCGGTCACCCGCGCCTGACGGCTCGCGCGGCGCTTGCGGTGGCGTCGTGCCGGCGTCATCGGCCTCCACTCCCGCCCCGAAGAGCGGGGCATCTCGGGTCCCGGGCGACCTTCGCTGCTTCTGGGTCTTCGGCGCGGCCCGCTCGCGAGCACGGTCGATCGGCAGCTCGTATTCCCTCCCGCTCGGGGAATCGGGATCGACGAAGACCTGGTCGTCCTGGGCGGCGGCGACCGGAGCCGTGACGGCAAGCCCGCAGAGCAGCAGCAGCAAGGGTCCCTTGCACCTCAAGGTCAGCATCTGCAGCAGGATACGCAGTCACTGTCCCGCCGACACCGCGCGGACTTACTTGTCGTAGTCTGCTCGAACATGGCGATGCCCCCCACCCGCGTGAGAGCGCACCACTGTCGGATGAGCCTCGTCGCGCTGTCGTGTTGCCTGCTGCTCATGCTGCTCGGCGCCGCCAACGCCCGCGGGGCGGTTCTCGAAAAGGGCTTCTGGGGCCCGATCGCGGTCGACGGCAGGTCGCAGTTTCCGCTCTACGAGCAGCTCGGCGTCACGATCTACCAGACGTCGCTGTGGTGGATGTCGGCGGCGCCGAGCCGCCCGGCGCGTCCGCGCGACCCCGATGACCCCGCCTACCGATGGCCGCCGCAGATCGATGAGGCGATCAGGCAGGCCCGGCGCCACGACATGAAGATCCTCATCATGCTGATCGGATCCCCGCCATGGGCCAACGGCGGCCGGTCGAAGGAATACGCGCCGCGGAACCCGACCGACTTCGCCGACTTCGCACGCGCAGCCGCCAAGCGCTATCGCGGCGTCCGCCACTGGATGATCTGGGGCGAACCGTCGCGCTCGCACAACTTCAAGCCGTTCGTGCAACAGCCGCTGGGCACGCGAATCACGGCCGCTCAGAAGCGTGCGCCGAGGCGCTACGCGCGCCTGCTCGACAAGGCATACGGTCAGCTCAAGGCCGAGCGCCGCTCAAACCTCGTCATCGGAGGCAACACGTACGTGACGGGGGAGGTACGTCCCCCCGACTGGGTCAGGAGCATGAAGCTGCCCAACGGCCGACCGCCGCGGATGGACCTCTACGGACACAACCCCTTCTCGTTTCGCAACCCGAATCTGCGCAACCCGCCGTCGACAGAGGACCTCGTCGACTTCTCCGACCTCGGCCGCTTCGACAAGCTGATCCAGCGCTACCTCGGGCGACCGCGTCACAAGCGCATCCGGCTGTTCCTGTCGGAGTTCACGATCCCGACCGCTCGCGACCGCGAGTTCAACTTTCACGTCTCGCGCAAGACCCAGGCAAAATGGATCACCAACGCGTTCAGGGTCGCGCGCAAGGTCGATGCCGTCGCTCTCGGCTGGGTACACCTCTACGACGAGCCTCCGGTTCCGGGTCAGACCTCGGTCAAGGGTGGTCTGCTCACGCACGACGGCCGGCGCAAGCGCGGCTTCTACGCGTTTCTGCGCGGTGCCCTCACGCCCGCTCAGCGTGCAGAGGAGCGCAGGCGCCTGCGAGCTCGTATCCGGTAGGGCGGCCGACTCGCAAAGGGATCTCGGCGAGGGCTCAGCCCTCAGACCGCCGAGATCCGTGGCCCTCGCGCTGCCTGTCGGCGCCCTGACGTCCGCGGAGCATGCGCTGACGTTCGCCCAGCCGCGACCGCAGAGCCTCGAGAGCCTGACGTCGAGGTCGCGTTCCTGTCCTGACGCGGGCACTGCTTCGCGCGACCGTCGTGGCATCCTGCAACCTGCTGACCTGGGATCCGCTGTACTGGCACGACCGGCCGCCCGGGCGCGCGACGGCGACGACATCGCGGCGGTCTGGCAGCGGCTCGCTGACCTGCTCGCCGAGCAGCCCGGTCGCGAGCACGAGGCCGACGCGGCCATGCAGGAGTCGGAGCGGTGGACCGACCCGTGTACGGCGCAACCCGGATCGTCGTGAAGGTGGGCCGCAACGATCCCTGCCCCTGCGGCAGCGGGCGCAAGCACAAGCGCTGCTGCGGCGGCCGCTGAATCGCCGCATGCCGACGCCCGACGTCAAGCAGGAGCGGCGACCGGCAGGCCGATCTGATCGGCCGCGTCGGCCATAGGACGGTCGTATGTGATGACGGCGGTCAGCCCGTGGCCGAGCGCTCGTGCGGCGGCGAGGTGGATCGCATCCAGGCTTCGCAGGTTGGCCGGGTTCAGCGCGGCGGCCTCGTCGAGCAGCACGTCGTCGAGCCGCACGAGCGAGATCCGCTGCAGCAGCTGCCCTGCCCTGTTGACCGCATCGCGACCATGGGGACGGACCGCGCGGATCACCTCGACGCGCGCGAGGCACACGACACGCGGTCGGGATGCCCGCGCAGGTGACCGGTGAGCGCGTCGGACTCGGCCTCGGCCACGACGAGCTTGACGATCGCCGACGAGTCGAGGTAGACGGCCACGTCAGCGTTCCTCGGCACGGGACTCGGCGAGCAGCTCGCTGGGGAGCGCTGCTCCTCTGACGGGCTGCACCGGGGGGCCGAGATCGAGCGCGTCGCCCGCAGCCGCCACGAGCCGGCCGCTTGCCGCCAGTTCGGCGAGGCCGCCGCTGGGCGGCACCGGCACGAGCCAGGCGACAGGATTGCCTCGATCGGTCACCTCGATCGTCTCACCACGCTGCACCTCCCGCAGGTAGCGACTTGCCTGCTGACGCAGCTCCCTGATCCCGATCCTCCACACGTGCTACTTGTAGCACGCGACTCGCCCCGTCTGGCGTTCATGTCGTATGCCCGACGTCGCAGAGCGTGCATGTCACGTCGCCGCAACGACGTCGAAACGAGATCCTTTGCGCTACGGTAAAGGCATGCCGCGGATCTCGAGCAAGCACCAGATCACGCTCCCGGTGGAGACGCTCGAGCGCGCGGGGCTGCGAGCCGGCGACGACGTGACGATCGAGACCGATGCTGCGGACCGCATCGTCGTACGGCGCACCCCACCCGATCCCGCCCGCGGGCTTGGGATCTTCGATGGCCTGTACGAGCCCGGCCACCTCGCGCGTCTGCGCTCCGAAGAGCGCGGGTGAGCCCCTGCGTACTGGACACCGACGTCGTCATCGCGGCGCTCGATCGCGCGGATGCTCATCACGCGGCTGCCGCAGCATCGATCACGGCGATGATCGATGCCGGGACGCCGCTGCTGCTGTCGCTGGTGAACTACGCCGAGGCGCTGGTCCGGCCTGCACAGGACGAGGGCACCCTGCGGGCGGCGGTCGCAGCGCTGTCGGCACTCGGCATTCGCCTCCTCGCCCCGACCGAGACGATCGCGCGTAACGCCGCCCGTCATCGCGCGTTGAACATCAGCCTCGCCGACGGCTTTGCGATCGCGACAGCGAAGGCGCACGCGGCGACCCTCGCCTCGTTCGATCTGAGCGTCCGCCGGGCACTTCCCGCAGCCGGCGTGGAGCTCGCCGCCGAGCTCTTGGGGTAGCCGCTCAAGATCTACTACACTGGGACGCAGATTTCTTAGGCATCAAAGAAGGAGACCCTCCACCATGGGCAAGACCATCGGAATCGACCTGGGCACCACCAACTCCTGCATGGCCGTGCTGGAGGGTGGCGAGCCCACCGTCATCGAGAACTCCGAGGGTGGTCGCACGACCCCCTCCGTCGTCGCCTTTGCGCAGTCCGGCGAGCGCCTCGTCGGCACCGTCGCCAAGCGCCAGGCGGTCACCAACCCGCAGAACACCGTCTTCTCGATCAAGCGCTTCATGGGCCGCAAGGAGGCCGAGGTGCGCGAGGAGGAGTCGATCGTCCCCTACAAGGTCATCGCCGGCAAGAACGGCGATGCGCGCGTCGAGGCGGGCGGCAAGCAGTTCACCCCGCCCGAGATCAGCGCGATGATCCTGCAGAAGCTCAAGGCCGACGCCGAGGCCTACCTCGGCGACACCGTCGACGGCGCCGTCATCACCGTGCCGGCGTACTTCAACGACGACCAGCGCCAGGCGACCAAGGACGCCGGCAAGGTCGCCGGCCTCGACGTCAAGCGGATCATCAACGAGCCGACGGCCGCCTCGCTGGCCTACGGCCTCGACAAGGAGAGCGACCAGACGATCCTCGTCTTCGACCTCGGCGGCGGCACGTTCGACGTGTCGGTGCTCGAGATCGGCGACGGCGTCTTCGAGGTCAAGTCGACCGCCGGTGACAACCACCTCGGCGGCGACAACTTCGACAAGGCGATCGTCGACTGGTTGGCGTCGGAGTTCAAGCGCGACCAGGGCATCGACCTCACGCAGGACAAGATGGCCCTCCAGCGCCTCTACGAGGCGGCCGAGAAGGCCAAGATCGAGCTCTCCTCCGCGCAGGAGACGCAGATCAACCTGCCGTTCATCACCGCCGACCAGACCGGCCCCAAGCACCTCGACCTGCGGATGACGCGCTCGAAGTTCACCGAGCTCGCCTCCCCGCTCATCGAGCGCGTCGTCGGCCCGGTCCGCCAGGCGATCGACGACGCCAAGGACAAGGGCGCGGCGAAGATCGACCACGTCGTGCTGGTCGGCGGCATGACCCGCATGCCGGCCGTCCAGGAGAAGGTCAAGGAGCTCACGGGCAAGGAGCCGCACCGCGGCGTCAACCCCGACGAGGTCGTGGCGATCGGCGCGGCGATCCAGGCCGGCGTGCTCGCCGGCGACGTCAAGGACGTCCTGCTGCTCGACGTGACCCCGCTGACGCTCGGCATCGAGACCAAGGGCGGCGTCATGACGAAGCTCATCGAGCGCAACACGACGATCCCGACCCGCAAGGGCGAGGTCTTCTCGACCGCCGAGGACAACCAGCCCTCGGTCGAGATCCACGTCCTGCAGGGTGAGCGCGAGATGGCGCAGTACAACAAGTCGCTCGGCAAGTTCCAGCTGACCGGCATCCCGCCCGCGCCGCGCGGCATCCCGCAGATCGAGGTCGCCTTCGACATCGACGCCAACGGCATCCTCAACGTGTCGGCGAAGGACCTCGGCACCGGCAAGGAGCAGAAGATCGAGATCAAGTCGGGCTCCGGCCTGTCGGACGAGGAGATCAAGCGGATGGTCTCCGACGCCGAGGCGCACGCCGACGACGACAGGCGCCTGCGCGAGCTCGCCGAGGCGCGCAACGGCGCCGAGAACGCCGCCTACCAGGCCGAGCGTCAGCTCAAGGACCTCGAGGAGAGCATCGACGAGTCCTCCAAGAGCGAGATCGAGGGCCTGATCAAGGACCTGCGCGACTCGCTGGAGTCCGAGGACGCCGCCGAGCTGCAGGCCAAGACCGAGGCCCTGCAGACCGCGTTCCACAAGGTCTCCGAGGCGATGTACGAGAAGGCCCGCTCGCAGCACACGGACGGCGCCTCGGCCAACGGCGACGCCGCCTCGGCGGACGAGGAGGACGTCGTGGACGCCGAGGTCGTCGAGGAAGGTCGCTAGGTCGGTGCCCACACACGAGCACGAGATCAGGCAGGAGGCGGCGCCGGAGGCTCCGGCGCCGCCCGCCCCTGCGGTCGAGGACCAGCCCGCGGCGGCTCAGGCGCCCGCGGCGGATCAGGCGCCCGAGGCGCCCGAGCCCGCGGCCGAGCCCGAGGTCGAGGTCGACCCCGCGGTGCTGCGCGAGCGCGCCGCGAAGGCCGACGACTACCTCGCGCTGGCCCAGCGCACGCAGGCGGACTTCGAGAACTTCCGCAAGCGGATGGCGCGCGACGTGCGCGCCGCGGAGGCGCGCGGCATGAGCCGCCTCGCCAAGGAGCTGCTGCCGGCGCTCGACAACCTCGACCGCGCGATCGCCGCCGTCGAGGCGTCCGACGACCAGGAGGAGCACCACCTGACGAAGGGCATCCGGCTCGTGCAGGCCGAGCTGTCGTCGGCGCTCGGGCGCGGCGGGATCGAGAGCTATGCCGCCAAGGGCGAGCGCTTCGATCCGGTGCATCACGAGGCCGTCGCGCAGACGCCGGTCGAGGGCGCGGAGGCGGGCACGATCGTCGAGGTGCTGCAGTCCGGCTACCGGCTCAACGATCTCGTCCTGCGTCCCGCGCGGGTGATCGTCGCCGGCTGAGGGAGTGAAGATGGCCGCACAGGATCACTACAAGGTGCTCGGCGTCGAGCGAAAGGCCTCGCAGGACGAGATCAAGAAGGCCTACCGCAAGCTCGCGCGCAAGTACCACCCCGACAAGAACCCCGGCGACGCGAAGGCCGAGGAGCGCTTCAAGCAGATCTCGACGGCGCACGACGTCCTCGGCGATCCCGACAAGCGCAAGGACTATGACCGCGCGCTCGCCAACCCGTTCTCGCAGGCCGGCCGCGGCGGCACCGGCCAGCCCGGTTTCGACACCGGCGGCTTCGGCGACATCCTGTCCGACCTCTTCGGCCAGGCCCGCGGCCGCGCGGGCGGCGGCGGGGCGGGCGGGTCATCGCGTCCCCGCGCCGAGCGCGGGCGAGACCTCGAAGCCGAGGTCTCGATCGGCTTCGAGCAGGCGATCGCCGGCGCGCAGGTCCCGATCTCCGTCCCGACCTACGAGCGCTGCCCGACCTGCGCGGGAACGGGTGCCAAGCCCGGCACCTCGCCGATCGTCTGCCCGCGCTGCAACGGGCGCGGGATCGAGTCGGAGGGGCAGGGCCTCTTCTCGATCTCGCAGCCCTGCTCGCGCTGCCTGGGCGCCGGGACGATCATCGAGAACCCGTGCCCGACCTGCAACGGCGAGGGCCGCAAGCGCGCGGTCAAGCGCTACCGCGTGAACATTCCCGCGGGCGTGCGCGAGGGCAGCCGGATCCGCCTCGCCGGCAAGGGCGAGCCGGGCCGCAACGGCGGTCCGGACGGCGACCTCTACGTCGTCACGCACGTCCAGGAGTCGCCCGTCTTCACGCGCAAGGGCGACAACGTCGAGGTCGAGGTCCCCCTCACGCTGCCCGAGGCGCTGCGCGGCGCCGAGATCGAGGTGCCGACGCTCGAGGGTCGCAAGACGCTGCGCGTGCCCCCGGGCACCCGACCCGGCAGCATCCAGCGCCTGCGCGGCGAGGGCCCCAAGCGGCTCGGCAAGACCGGCCGCGGCGACATCCATTACCGCTTCACGCTGGACCTGCCCGACAAGCTGACGGCCGAACAGGAGGCTGCGGTGGACGATCTCGCGAAGGTCTTCAACGGCAACCCGCGATCGAAGCTGTTCGCATGATGGCGGCGCGTGATGACTCGACCGCCGTTCGCGGCAGCCTGCGACGGAGGTCCTCGCGATGAGCACGCCGCGGCGCCGCACCACGACCACGCGGATCGAGGTCTCCTCGGACCGCGGCGTGTTCATGATCTCCGTCGCGGCGGAGCTCGCGGACATGCACCCGCAGACGCTGCGGATGTACGAGCAGCGCGGGCTGATCGAGCCCAAGCGCTCGCCGAAGGGCACGCGCCTGTACTCGCAGAAGGACGTCGAGCGGCTGCGCCGCATCCAGCAGATGACGGCCGAGCTCGGGCTCAACCTCGCGGGCGTCGAGAAGGTGCTCGAGCTCGAGCAGCAGCTCGAGCGCACGCGCAAGCGCGTGGCCGCGCTCGAGCGCCGGCGCGACGAGCTGCAGGCCGAGATCGAGGTGCTCGAGGGGCGCCGCAAGCAGGTCTGCGAGGACATCGTCCGCTATGAGGCGGGGACCGGCTCCGCGCTCGTGCGCGCGAAGGACCTCAACCGCTGGACGATGCCGATCGAACGCCGCTGAGACCGAGTACAGCTGGAGGCCGAGCCGGCGGGGCGATCAGCGGATCCGCAGCCGGCGCGCCAGCGTCTCGCCGCGCGGCGAGACGACCCGCAGCCTGTACAGCCCGCTGCGCGCCCGGGGCAGACGCAGCCGCAGCGAGACGACCCCGCGACTGCGGGTGTGTCTGACGCTCGCCGACGCTCCGTCGGAGGAGATCGTGTACTCCGACAGCCACAACCGCGGCACACGCCGCTGCGCCGGTAGGCCTTGCGCAGATCGGCGTTGAGCCGCCTGAGGTCGCCGAGGTCGCGCATGTCCGGGTGCTGCGGCTGCCGACCGGCTGTCCGGAGGCATCGGGTTGAAGTTGTTGACCTGCGTCGTCTCGCCCCGTCCAGAGCATGATCGCGACCTCGACCCCTCGCGGCGCGCAGCCGCCAGCGCCTGGTCCAGCCGTGCCGGCCAGCGGTACGCCGGATCGCGGGGGTTCGACGGGTCCGCCGGGCGGAGGGGCGCGGCGTCGATCCAGCTGAGCTAGATCTGATAGACGTCGACGCCGAGGCGTCGGCGCGAGCCGTCTGAGACACAGCATCGACGAGAGGCTGGCATATCGTGGCCCGGGTCCGCCTGACAGCGACATCGCGCAGATTGATCCTGAAGGGTTGAGAGAAGAAATCCGCGCAACCCGCGACGATTCACAGGCCAGCGATGAGTTTCGAGCCGCTTGCCGGTCTTCACCCCAGATCCACCCCACAGCAGCGACCGACACCTGAGGAGCCATGACCACGCAGCCACCCCTTGCGATCGAGGCGACCGGCCTCGTCAAGTCCTTCGGTGAGACGTGCGCCGTCGACGGCGTCGACCTGGCGGTCCGCAGCGGGTCGGTCTACGGCGTGCTCGGTCCCAACGGCGCCGGCAAGACGACCACGATCCGCGTTCTCGCGACGCTGCTGCGCCCCGACGCCGGCTCGGCGCGCGTGCTCGGCCATGACATCGTCCGCGAGGCCGAGGCGGTCCGCGAGCTCGTCAGCCTCACCGGGCAGCTCGCCTCGGTCGACGAGGATCTCAGCGGCCAGGAGAATCTCGTCCTGCTCGGCCTGCTGCTCGGCCTCAAGCGGCGGGCCGCCAAGGCGCGCGCCGGCGAGCTGCTCACCGCGTTCGGCCTCGCGGAGGCGTCGGGCAAGCTCGTCAAGCACTACTCCGGCGGTATGCGCCGGCGACTCGACATCGCCGCCAGCATCGTCGTCACGCCGCAGCTGATGTTCCTCGACGAGCCGACGACCGGCCTGGACCCGCGCTCGCGCAACCAGGTGTGGGACATCGTCCGCACGCTCGTCGCGGAGGGCACGACGATCCTGCTGTGCACGCAGTACCTCGACGAGGCCGATCAGCTCGCCGACCGGATCGCGGTGATCGACCGTGGAACGGTGATCGCCGAGGGCACGCCCGGCGAGTTGAAGGCGTCGGTCGGATCGCGCGCGCTGCACGTGCGGCTGCTCGATCCCGACCAGCGCCCCGAGGCGGCGCGGGTCCTCGAGCGCGAGCTGGGCTCCGTCCACCTCGAGGCCGACCCGGCGGCGCTGTCGGGGCCGTGCTCCGACGCCGACCGCGCGGCCGAGGCCGTCGCCGAGCTCGGCCGCGCGAGCGTCCGGATCGGCGGCTTCTCACTCGGGCAGCCGAGCCTCGACGAAGTCTTCCTCGCCCTGACCGGCCACACCGCGGAGGAGCAGACCGAAGACGGAGCCGCCGACCTGCACGAGGAGCAAGCAGCGTGAGCACCCGGACGAGCCACGCTCAGACGAGCACGCCGGCCGCCGGCGAGGAGACGGCAGCGCTGCGCAGGGCTCTCGCCTCGACACCGCGCCCGCCGCGCGCGAGCGCCGTTCAGGCGACGCTGGCCTTCGGCTGGCGCGGCATGCTGAAGGTCAAGCACGTCCCCGAGCAGCTGCTCGACGTGACGATCACGCCGGTGATGTTCGTCCTGATGTTCACCTACCTGTTCGGCGGCGCGATCGCCGGCTCGACCGGCGAGTACCTGGACTACATCCTGCCGGGCGTCCTCGTGATGTCGATCCTCTTCACGACGGTGTACTCGGGCGTCGCGCTGAACACCGATCTGACGAAGGGGGTCGTCGACCGCTTCCGCTCGCTGCCGGTCTGGCGCCCGGCGCCGCTCGTCGGCGCGCTGCTCGGCGACGCCGCGCGCTACCTCGTCGGCGGGACCGTGATCGTCGTGCTCGGCCTGGCGCTCGGGTTCCGCCCCGGCGCGGGGATCGGCGGCGTGCTCGCGGCGATGGCGCTCGTGATCGTCTTCGCCTTTGGCCTGTCGTGGGTCTTCACGACCCTCGGCCTGCTGCTGCGCTCGCCCAGCGCCGTCATGAACGCCGGCTTCATGGGGATCTTCCCGCTCACCTTCCTCAGCAACGTCTTCGTCGAGCCGGAGACGCTGCCCGCGGGCCTGCGCGCGTTCGTCGACGTCAACCCGATCTCGATCCTGGCGACCGCGTCGCGCGGACTCATGCACGGCAACGCCGACCCAACCGAGATCGTCATCGTCCTCGCGACGGCCGCCGCGCTGACCGCGATCTTCGCGCCGCTGACGACGCGGCTGTACCGCCGCGGCTGACGACTCTGGGGACGGGTAGCGCCGGCGGCGTGAGAGAGGCGCGCAGGCACCGCTTCAGTTTCGTGTTTGTATCGAGGCGAGAGGTGGTACAATCCCGCTGCGATCGATCTCGTTCGCACAAATTTCAGGTGCCCCGCGTGCGGGCGCTGCACGCAAGGAGGCTGACTGTGAGCAGACATGACCTAAGAGACCGGATGTCTCGCTGCAATCGTTCGCTCAAGGCTCAGGTCGCGATCACGGCCCTGCTCGCCGGCGGCTTGGTCATGGGTAGCACCGGCGTTGCCATCGGCGCGTCTGCGCTTTCGACCGACACCAATTCCAGCTCGGTGCAGTACGGAACGCCAGGGAGCAACCAGGTGCTCAACGCCCCCGGGCCGCAGCAGGCGCCAGGGAGCAACCAGGTGCTGAACGCGCAGGCGGCGCCGGCCCAGGCGGCCCAGGCCCAGGCTCCGCGCCAGCTTGAGGTCTCGCAGAAGTCGGAGCTTCCGTTCACGGGCTACGCGCCGATCCCGATCCTGCTGATCGGACTGCTCGTGCTCGCCTGCGGTCTGGTGCTGCGCCGCGGCATCGCCTCCCAGTCCGTTCGACCGTAGCTCGGGCCCGCAATCCAGCTGCTCGGCGGTGCCTTGCCGCGTCGCCGAGCCGCAGCGGCCGGTGCGTGGGGAGCTTGCCAGCTCGCCGCAGCATTCCCGGCGGTCCCGCTCCGGGTAGTCGCCGCGCGCGGCTGAGCCGCCTCCCTCCGCGTTGTCGTCGTCGGTGACCTTGATGGCGTCCTTGAACTTCACGCTGGCGAGCACGTCGCGACGAGCTTCGCGGTCGCCTTGGGGTACTTGGCGTCGAACTGCTCGCGGAAGCGCTCGAGCGCGAGACGGGCGTCAGCGCGCGACGGGACCTCCATGATCTCGTGCAGCATTGTCTTCGCCGTCGGCTGCAGGCGCTTGGCAGGCTGTCGAGCACGCGGGCGATCGCGTGTACCCAGCACACCTGGCGCCGCGCGCCGGGAAACACGTCCCTGAGCGCCGCCCAAGTGCCCAGCGCGCCGTCGGCGATCACGAGCTTGGGCTCGTTGGCGCCGCCGGCCTTGAGATCGCGCATCACGGTCGCCCACGACTCGGTGCTCTCGGGTAGCCGTCCTCGACAGCGAGCAGCTCCTTGGTGCCGTCTTCGCGCACGCCGATCACGACCAGCAGGCACAGGCGGTCGTCCTCGCCGAGCCGGACCTGGACGTGGACGTGGACTGCGTCAACGAACCAGTAGGCGTACTGGTGAAAGCGCAGCGAGCGGGTGCGGAAGCGCTCGTGCTCGGCCTCCCAGTCCTTGCACAGCCGGCTGATCGTCGACGGCGACAGCCCGGCGGCGTCCTCGCCGAGCAGCTGCTCAAGCGCCGGACGGAAGTCGCCCGTCGACAGGCCGCGCAGATACAGCACCGGCAGCACGTCGTTGACGTTCGGCGAGCGGCGCGCGTACGCCGGCAAGATCTTCGACGACAACCGCCGGCGCTCCCCGGTCTCGTCGTCGACGCGCTTGTCGTTCACGCGCGGCGCCCGGAGCGGCAAGGTCCCCGACCCGATCGTGATCTTGCGCTCCCGCGCGCGACCGTTGCGCACGACCAATCGCTTGGCGTTCTCATCGCGATCCTCGGCGAACCGCTCGACGTAGTCGGCGACCTCGGCCTCCAACGCCGTCGCGATCATCCGACGCGCGCCCTCGCGCGCAAGATCATCGAGCGTGACCGCGCTGGTCGTCCTCCCCGATCGGGAGCCTGCGAACATCCACCACCGCGTGCCTTCCTGCCGGCCATCACCGGCATCGGTCTTGATCAACCGGGAAGGTACGCCGCCTTCTTCTTCATCGCGATCCACAACTTCTGGGTATAGCTCCCCGCCGGCCGGCAAAGGGACCAGAGGGGTAGCCGTTCTGGTCCTGAAGGCAGTTGCGCCAGAACAGGCACCGCGAGCCCGACGCCAACCCGGAGTGTTACCCCGCGGTCCGTTCCTATAGTCTCCGCGTCTCCAACGCTCGGGGGAGGTCTGTGGGGATGTTGCGGAGAATGGCGATCGTTTGCGTGCTCGTAGTGCCAGCGTCCGGCCCGGCGGTAGCCGCTGGCGACACCAAGCACGGCTCGGCGAAGAAGCACGGCTCAAAGAAGCACGGCTCGGCGAAGCAGCACGCCTCCGCGACGCGCGAATGCGTCGGCGCGAGCTTGACGGCAGTCGACGAGGCCACTCGCCGGAAGGCGAGCAAGGTCGTGCTGTGCCTCGTCAACCGCGAGCGCAGGGCACACAGGGTCCGCCCGCTGCGGCGAAACAGGCCGCTCGCGAAGGCGGCACGGCGGCACAGTGCAGCGATGGTGATCGGGAAGTACTTCTCGCACGCCAGTCCCGGCGGTGACGTTCTCTCGCGCGCCACCCGCTCCGGCTACGTGCTGCGCAGAAGCAGGCATACGCTGCTGGGCGAGACGCTGTCTTGGGGCGCCGGCTCGGGTGCAACCCCCGCGCGGCTCGTCGCGTCGTTCATGAGCAGCCCCGCGCACCGTCGGACGCTGCTCAGCAGGCGCTTTCGCGACCTCGGCATCGGTTTGGCGCTCGGCGCTCCCGCGACGAACGTCGCCGACAGCGCCGCGACGCTGACGCTCAACTTCGGTCGCCGCTAAGGGCGCCGGCCTCGGCGCCATTCGCCGTTGCGAAACGGCCTAGGTGCGATCGTCGAACGCACGCGGATCGTGCTGCATGCCGCCGGCCGGTCGCTGACGCATCGTGAGGTGCGGGAGTTGTTGATCGCCATGCGTGCACGCGCCGGGCCGATACCGAGTCGGGCAGTGCCGCGAGCGCTGCGAGTAAACGCAATTACAGGACGCACCACTAAGGACCATCGCCTCGGGGCGCGACCTCTAATCACTACCGATAGAGGAGGTCGCGGACTCTGACGGGCACGTGAAGCGGGAGGTCTGGCCGCCGGCGTGTCAACGGCCATCGGTTTCTCCCCAGCTACGGCCATCGGTTCCCCCCATTGGCGGACACGTTGTCTCCCCACTGGTGGCCATCGGTTCTCCCCAGCGCGCTGTCGTCGCGAAGCCGAGCCCGTAGGGCGAGGCGAGCGGCGATAGCGCGCTGCGCGCGTCAGGTCAGGGGCCTCACCCCCTTGCCGGCGGTTGCTTGCGCCAAGCGGTAGGAGTCCGTCCCGTCGGTCAGCAGCACATGCGCGTGGTGCAGCAGCCGGTCGACGGTCGCCGCGGCGAGGGTCTTGGGCATCAGCTCGTCGAAGCCGGCGGGGTGGATGTTGCTGGTCAGGGCGATCGAGCGCTTCTCGTAGGCGGCGTCGACGACGCGGAACAACGCTTCAGCGGCGTCGGCGGCGACGGGAAGCATCCCGACGTCATCGATCAGGATCAGGTCGGCGCGGATCAGCCGGCCGATCGCCTTGTTCACGCTGTCGTCGGCGCGGTGGCGTCGCAGCAGCGTCGCGAGGCTCTCCAGTGTGTGCCACGCGACGGTCTTGCCCTCGTCGATCGCGGCGTGCCCGAGCGCTTCGGCGAGGTGGCTCTTGCCGGTCCCCGACGGTCCGCAGATGCAGAGGTTCTCCGCCCGGGCGACCCACTCCAGCGTCCTGAGCGCCTGCTGGGTGGCTTGTGGGATCGGTGAGGCGTTCTCCTTCCACGCGTCGAACGTCTTGCCGGCCGGCAACCCGCTCGCTCGGCGACGCATCCGGATCGTCGCGCGGTCACGACCGGCCGCCTCCTCGACCAGAAGGACGCGCAGGACTTCGGCGGGATCCCAGCGCTGCGACTTGGCTGTCGCGAGGACCTCGGGGGCCGCGTGGCGAACGTAGGGCATCCGCAGCCGGCGCAGCAGCCGGTCGATCTCGGCGGGCAGCGGCGGAGCGATCGGCGTCTTGACGCTCATCGCGGTGTCCTCATGCGGTCGGCGTGCTCGGCGACCTCGAGCAACTCGAACGCCAGTGCCCTGGCTTGGCAGACCAACAGCGCGACCGCCGCCGGGCGCAACGCCCGGTCGCCGCGCGAAGCGTCGGTGAGGATCACGCTGACATCTTGGCGGCGGCCCCCGTCGGGCAACGGGTCAGACTGCTCGGGATCGATCAGCACACGGATGCTGGAGTAGTAGTCGGTCATCGCCCGTAGCCCTCCCACGCCGCCGTGGAGCGCTGCAGCGACTGCTGCTCGCTGGCCTTGGCAGGAAACGCGATCACCTTCGCGCTGTCGTGGTGGGCGAGGATCGCGGCGAGATCGCCGTCAGCGAAGCGCCCGGCATCCGCCGCGGCCCGCAGCGCCTCGTCGACCTGGCCCGAGCCGTGGAGCTTGGCGAGGTCGACGGCTTCGGCGAGCTTGCGCCGCACCCGGCTCGCGCCGGCCGCGGCGGCGGCGATCAGCCACGCCTCCGCGCCCGATCCGATCGCAAGAAACGCCTCCTCGTCGGCGCTGCGCGCGCGCGGCTTGCGCTCGATCGCGCCCGCAGGCCTGGGCGGGTAGTGGCGCTGGTCGATGCTCGGCTGGCCCGGCGTCGTCAACGCGTGCCGCGCGACCTCACGCGACCCCGCCTCGCCATCGGCATAAACGACGACGAGCTTGCCACCCTCAGCGCGCGCCCACACCCGCTCGTCGACGAGCGTCGACGGGACGGAGTAAAGCGCGCCGCCGACACTGATCGTCGACTGCCACGACACCCTGCGCGTCTCACCGAAGCAGACCGTGTGCGCCATCGTCGGCAGCCGGTGCAACCTGTCGCGTTCCTCGGCGAGCATCACCGCCGGCGCGCGCCGCGTGATCCGGTGCTCGCGCGTGTTGACGCGCTCACAGAACACGGCGCACGCCTGCTCAAGCTCGCCGAAGGACGCGTAGGCGTCGCGCAGGTTGTGATCAGTCGGGACGAGGTCGGCCTTGGCGATCCGAACGGTCGCCTCCGAGCCACCCTTGCTCTCAGGGTCCGCCGGCACGCACGTCGCGATCGTCAGACCGTAGTGGCGGCCAACCGCCACGATCGTCGCGTTGCGGACCGCGATCCCGCAGACATGATCAACCGACACCGTCTTCTCGTTGTCAGTCAGCGCGTACGTCGGCGCGCCACCGAACGCCCGCAACGAGCGGTCAAGCGCCATCACCACCGACGCCATCGTGCGATCACGCAACGCCAGCACGACGCGGTAGCGCGACCACGCAAGCCAGGCGCAGAACAACACCGTCGAGCGCCCCTCGACGACCGGCCCGTCGCCGTAGTCCCACTGCATCCACAAGCCCGGCTCGACGACCCACGGCCTCGTGCGGCGCCCGTGCTCGGCGCGCCACCGTCGCTTCGCCTCAGCGACCGCGCGGCGCGTCGTGCGCTCCGAACCCATGTAGCCCATCGCGACCAGTCGCTGATGCGCCGCGTCCGCGCGGATCTTCCCGCGCGACCGGTCCACCCACTCCTCGATCTTCTCCGCGAACGCGTCGATGCGCGGCCGCGGCCGCGTCGGCACGGGCAGCCCGCCGCCGGCCTCGTCACGAGCGCGCACCCAGTGCGCGACCGTCTTGTGATCACAGCCCGCCAGCTCCGCAGCGCCACGCAGCGTGCCGGTCAAATCAAACGCCTCCAGGATCTCCATCACTTCCTCCGAGCTCTTCAAGCCGGACCCTCCCGCACGCGCGTCGATGACAGGACGCGCCGGTCAGTACCGGCCGATCAGGACAGAATCGTGGGGAGAACCGATGGCCACGGGCGGGGAGATCCAGCGACCGCCAGCGGGGAGATCCGATGGCCGCCTACGGGGAGATTCCCATGGCCGCCGTCACGGCGATGCGCGGCGCCGCCGCGACCCTGAGGAGAACGATGCGGAGATCCACGCTCTGGCGCGGAGAGACCGTTCCGGTGTCTGCGATCGTCCAGCACTGCGCGTGATCGCAAGACGGTCCGCAAGTACCTGACCGGGTCGACGGCATCGCGGGGGCGACGCAGCCGATGCGCGAGGAATTCTCACAGTCGCAACTGGGGAACTCTCACGACCGTTGACACCCGAGCCGGCGGCCTCGCGCAACCAGACGTCAACGGCATGTCAGAGCCGCGGGCGACGTTGCAGCTTCCTGCATCTACTCCTGCGGCAACGATCCTGGCTCTGGCCGAAAGCCGCTGTTATCGTGAGCGCGGGCTCCTCGACGATCAGAACCCGCCGCAGTCGGATGCAGCGGGGCCGGCCGAGCCGAGCCGGAAGGAGCTTCAGGCGGTCATCGACGGGCTGCCGCCGCAACCGGGGTCTGCTCGCGTGCGGGTACGCTAAAAAGGGTAGTGGGATCTCGACGAATGGCGCACGGAGGTGACCGGGGAGCATCATGAGCATCGACGCAGGGACGCATTGCACCGAGCTGACGCTCCTCGATGCCAGGGGCCTGCCGCAGGGGATGCATGAGCAGGCGATCCCGACATCTCGCGAATGGGAATGCGCGAAGCGCGTATTCGACGTCATCCTGGCCAGCGTGGTGCTGGTGCTGCTCAGCCCGCTGCTCGCGCTGGTCGCGCTGGTCATCAGGCTCGACAGTTCGGGACCACTGCTCTTCCGTCAGGAACGCTACGGTCGCGGACGCAAGCCCTTTGTCGTCTTCAAGTTTCGCTCCATGCACGATGGTGTCTCGCCCGACGCCCACCGGCGCTACATCGCGCAGCTCGCGACGGCCGAGGACGAGGTCGGTCCAGGACTCAAGAAGCTCGTCGACGACCCACGCGTCACGCGCGTCGGCAGGTTACTGCGGCGCACGAGCCTGGACGAACTCCCCCAGCTGGTCAACGTCTTGCGCGGCGAGATGTCGATCGTCGGACCGCGGCCCGCACTGGCGTACGAGCTCGAGTTCTACGAGCGCGAGCACTACGCGCGCTTCCTCGTCCGTCCAGGGCTTACGGGTCTGTGGCAGGTCCGCGGACGCAGCGAGATCGGCTTTCACGGCATGCTGGCGCTCGACGCGGAGTATGCGCGAACCAGCGCGCCGCGCGTCGACGCGGTGATCCTGCTGCGCACGCCACTGGCGATCCTGCGCGGAAAAGCCGCCTGAGCAGCGCTGAATGTGGCGTATGCCGCGATGGCGATGGCCGTCCTCGCGGCCGGCGGCGCGTCACGCCGATCAGATGTACCGGTAGAGGACGTCTCCGACTCGCGCCGTCACCGAGAGCGGAAGCCTCTGCCAGCCAGCACGTGCGATGCGCAGCGCCGGCGCCGCCGAACTCGCCACCCCTGCGGCGTCTTCTTCGAGCGGTGGGTCGTGATACCGATACAGCCGCTGAGGAACGGCCCCCCACTTCAGCTTGAACTGCGCCAAGCCGGGGTTCGCATCGGCGACCTCACCGAAGTCGTAGCGCCTGAAGCCGCGGCGCTGGGCCTCGTGGATCGCATGCCAATGCAGTGCATCGTTGGGCCGTAAGTGCAACTCGTCCTCGCGCCGCCCATTGAAGGCGAATACAACGGTCTGACTCGACATCAGAAAGATCGAGCCGGCGAGCAGATGCCGCGGCCGGCGCGCAGGCTGCTCCGCCAGCAACAGCTCCATCATCCCCGCTGGCTTCAGGACCTGCCACATCAGGCGGAAGAAGCGATATGGCCGCGGTGGCGCCACGTGATGGCGCATCGCCTCGAGGTAGAGCGGATACCAGGCGCGCAGGTCGTGCTCGTCCTGCGCGTGACGTATCTCGACGCCGGACTTCGCTGCCTTGCCCACGGCGCGGCGGATGGTGCCGTGGTTGCGACTGCCGCCGAAGCGGAGCTCGGCTCTATCCTCCGGCAGCTCGAGCACGTATCCGGTGTCGCCCTCGACGCGTTGGAGGATGTCGTCAAGCACCTCGGCAGCGTCGGGCAGCGGCTTGAGCTGCAGCCGGATCCCGGCTGCGCGCGACCGCTCCGATGCCGCCAGGACCAGCGCGATGACGCCTTCGCGATGCGATGCGAGGGGTCCGCCGAGCGGTGAGCGGGGGAGTGACGCGAGCCGGGCCCCCGCGGCAACTCCCCCCAGCCTGAACGGCAGCCCTCGCGTGCGGCACAGCGGGAGGACGCCGACAACGTCGCCCCCGTCCTCGCACAGCAGGTTTACGAAGCGGTCGCCGTAGTCGCTCGCCAGCACGCGCTGCCAGGCCGCGCGATGGTAGATCAGACCTTGGGGGTGGCCAGCGACGTATCGTTCCCAGCGTGCGTCGCTGGACGGATCGACCTCGATGACGCGCATATTTCTGCCGGTCTTGGTACCGCGGTGGTCGCCAGATTGGCGAGAGGCCGTCAGAGTACCGCGCTGCCCGTCCTGCGGCCGCGGCTGCCCGCGTTCTGCCACGCCTGGCGGCGTAGGATCTCCACCTTCAGTGGTGATCGTCGGTCCATTGCTTGCGCTCGCGCAAGGGGGCACATGCGGCTCGGCGCTCCTAGCTGCTGACCACCCCATAGGCAGGCGGTTCTGGCATCTCCCCCGGCGCGCGTTCGATCACCGCGACCACCGAGCCACCTGCGCGGACGCGATCGCCGGGAGCGACGAGCAGCCGCAGGTCCGGTCGCGCGGGCAGGACGAGGTCGACCTGAGAACCGAATCGGATCACGCCGATTCGCTGCCCGAGCGCGACCTGTTCGCCCTCCTGCACGTAACTGAGAATCCTGCGCACCAGGCGCGACGCGATGAGGACGATGCCGACCTCGAGCGAGTCGTTACGTATCACCGTCGTCGCACGCTCGTTCCGTACGACGGCATCTTCACGCTTGAGCGACATGAACTGGCCGGCAAAGCGCCGTTGCAACGTCACCTCGCCCTCGACCGCGGCGCGGTTCACGTGCACGTCAAGAAAGCTGAGTGCGATACCGACCACGATCGCGTCGTCGCTCGATAGCCGCGTTCGGACCAGCTCCTCGAGCGAGAACTCGCGTCCGCCCTTGACGGAGGCCGGCAGGACGCCGCCGGACGACTGCTTCACGTAGATGACGGTTCCGTCAGCGGGGCTCACGACGACGTCGTCCCGATCGGGCGCCACGCGCTCGGGGTCGCGATAAAAGCGCCAGAGCACGATGAGCCCGGCAAGAGCGAGACCGCCGAAAAACACGAGCGATCCGGCGAGCAGCGGTGGCATTTCGATGGTGGCGAGCACGGCAGCAATCGTGACCGTCAGCGCGAGTACCACGAGCGCGCTGCGTCGGACGCCAAGCTCCCACTTCAAGGCCAGTAGCGACGCGGCCGTCACGGCCAGCGTTACGCCGAAAACGGCTGCGGCAAGCACCTCAGTACCCCTTTTGCACGATGAGGTAGGGCAGCAGCGCAGCTTCCGCGACGAACGGCAGCGGATCGTCGCGCGCCAGCACCGCCTCCGTGTCGAGACCGCGCAGCGATCGCAGATACGCCCGCAGGCCAAGCCTGCCGGCGGCGAGCTCGCGCAGGGCCGTCGGCGTGTCGGTCAGCAGCCTTATCCAGCGAACGCCGGCGCGCGCTCGCTGCGCCGGAGGGGGGGTCTCCCCCATCTGGTCCGCGAACAGCAGCGCCGGAAAGTCGACTCCTGCGGCCGCCCCAAGCGAGTGATAGCCCCAGGTCCGGGCGTTGACGTCGAGCAACTTGTAGATCCGGTCCCGCGGGTCGAACATGTACTCGAGCTCTACCAGCCCGTAATAGCCGATGTCCGAGAGGAACTTGGTCGACGGCTCCTCCAGCGCGGGGAGCTCGACTGTCTCCACGAGCGTACTGGCCCGCCCGAACTGTGGCGGGTGTTGACGCAAACGGCGGACGGTCATGCTCGCCGCGGCACGACCGTCCTTGAAGAAGGCGCAGTAGGCGACGCGGTCGCGCCCCGTCCCGGGGATGAGCTCTTGGACGAGGATCTCCCCGGGATCGGTTATCGCGGCCGCCTCTCGGTAGGCCCGCAAGAGCTCATCGATCGTGTCGGCCCGCCAAGCCTTCGCTTTCGTCTCGTAGAAGAAGTGCTCCTTGATCGCTGGCTTGATCACGAGCGGCAGGTGCCGCGCGAGCGCGGGCAACTCAGAGGGATCGGACGGTTGCCACGTCCGGGGAGTGGGGATGCCAAGTGCTCGGGCACGGCCGTAGGTATTCCGCTTGTCCCAGGCCCACTGGACCGCATCCCACTCCGGGGTCGGGATCCGGTACAGGCGCGAAAGCTCCGAGCGGTGACGGGAGCAGGCGGCGACGGTCTCCTCACGCGTGGGGAAGACCACCCATCCAGCGAGGCCCAGTCTACGACCCATCCCAAGCAAGGCTGCGACGCAATGCGACTCGTCGCGTAGATCGCGAACGCGGAGGTAGTGGGTGACGTATCGCGAGAACCGCGCGATCGACGCCTCGTCATCGATCACGCAGACAGACGCGCCCCGCCGCCCGATGCTGCGCGCGATGGCGAGCCCCTGGTAGTCGCCCCCTACCACGACGGCGCCAGCTTGTCGGAGGTCCGTCACGATTGGCCTGATTGTATGGAGCGACGATCGGCTTGACCGCGGACACAGGCCGCCGGGTCATGTCGAGGAGGGCGACCGGACGACGCGCGCGACGTCAGCCGCGATCGGCGCTCCCGGTAGCGGTGAAGGCAGGACCGCCTCCCGGCAGCGGCGCCGCAGGCAGCGTGAGCCGCCCGCCGGCGAACGCACGGAGGCGCATTCGCTGCTCGTACTGAAGGAGCGCCGTCGCCCGTTCGTCCGCGAACTGCGGGCTGCCCTCGAGCCGCGCCTGTGCATAGCCTGCCAACAGAAGCAGGCCGCTCGCGACCGGGGGGCGCTCGACGAGCATGCGGTACACCGCGCGCACGAGCAGGAAGCTCGGCAGGTACCCCATGAAGTGGGTGCCACGCCCCTCCTCCAGCCGAGCCCGCCACCAAACCTGCTTCGATCCGCGCTGCTTGTAGTGCAGGAGGTGTAGCTCCGTCAGAACATGCACGCGCCAGCCGCGAGCGCGCGCCGCGTACTCATCGATCCCGTCCCACCCCATCGAGGCGGGCAGACCGCCGATGTCGTCCAGGCAGTCTGTACGGTACGCCTTGGCGACCCCGTTGACCGCGATCTGCTTGCCGGGATCGGTGCGCCACTGCTGGCCGTCATTGATCAGTGCGACGCCCCCGACGACCCCCGCTTGCGGATCGTCAGCAAAGACGCGCGCCACCCACGCGAAGTAGTGGGCGGGAAGGAAGAGGTCGCCGTCGAGCTTGACCGTGACGTCCGGGCGTACGTCAAGGCGTCGGCGTCCGGCGTTGAAGGCGCGGACGATCGGGGCGCCTCGAGCGCGTGCGTGGTGCTCGTCGGAGTTGATGAGCTCGATCCATTCGTGCTCCGCGGCGTACCGCGCTGCGATCTCGTGCGTGCCGTCGGTCGAGCCGTCGTCAACCACGATCCACTGCTGTGGACGGTGCGTCTGCGCGAGGATCGATTCGGCGGTGCGCTCGAAGTCCGCTGCCTCGTCGCGTACAGGGGAGACAAGCGCGTACGTGGGCAGTGCTTCAGGCGACATCCGCGATGAACTCCTCCGATCGGTCGAGATAGGCGTCAAGGGTGAACGACGCCGCCCGCGCCCGCGCCCTCACGGTTCGCGCGGCAGTCGCTGCTTGATCGGCGAAGACGGCGGCCACGGCGGCCGCGCACGCCGCCGCGTTCCCCGGCTCGAAGAGCAACGCGTGCTCGCCGTCGCGCAATCCTTCGGGGATCCCACCGGCGCGCGAGGCGACGACGGGCACGCCGGCGAGGGCCGCTTCGAGAGCGACCAGCCCGAAGGTCTCGTGCTCGAGCGACGGCATCAACGCTACGCGCGCTCGAGAGAGGACGGCGGCCAGCCCCTCCGGAGAGAGGTGCCCCAAGTGCTCGACCTCCTGCGCGACGCCCAGCTCGCGCCCCACCGTGTCGAGCCTGCGGCGCATCGCCGGTGTGCACGTGCCCGCGAACACGAGGCGGAGGTCCACGCCGTGGTCGCGCCGGACGTGGGCGAGCGTCTCCAGGGCGACCTCGGCGCCCTTGGCCGTCGTGACGCGGCCGATGTAGGCGGCCATCGGACGAGCGTCGGGTGCGTGCTGCACCGCGGCGAAGACGTCGGGACGCGGCGTTGCCGGATGGATGACGCGCTCGAGCATCGGATCGATCGCCGCCGGCACGCCGGCCTCCGTCCGTAGCGAGGCACTGGCCCACGAGATCGCGGCGGGGAACCGCAGGCCCGCGTCGATCCGCAGCGGCGGGAGGCGGTTCACCGCGCGGAGCAGGCGCGCCCACGCGCCGCGCGCGCCACACTCACCGGGCGTCAGGTGCCGAAGGAACCGATCTCCGCTCAGGAAGGCGCTGGCGTAGAAGAGCTCACTGAACCGGCAGATCACGGGCGCCCCGGCGGTGACGGCGATAGCGACGACTGATTGGGGCATCGACACGCCGTTGGAGACGTAGATGAGCTCTGGCCCGAAGCGCCCGAGGACGCGTCGCGCCTCCACCGCCCCCTGCAGCGCGGCGACGGGGGCCCGAAGGACCGCGCGATGTCGCCCGCCGCCCGCGAAGGGCAACGAGCGGAGAACGCCGGTATCAGGGGGGGCGGTGTCGCGCCGGAGGTCGGACGTCAGGACGAGAACGTCGTGGCGCAGCCGCAGGCGGTCGACGAGCGCCGCGCATTCGAGTTCGTAGCCGCCGAACGCGACCGGAGGGAAGAGGTCGGATAGCACGAGGATCCGCATGGCTACCTCGCCATCGGCCAGAAGACCTCGAAGCCGTGGATTCGCCGCTCGCTGAGCTGCCCGATCGGTCCCCGGTCGAGCATCGCGAACTGAGATCGGTACGTCCGCATCGCCGCGAGCTTCGCGGCAGCAACGCCGTCCTCGAGCGCGACCACCCGCGCGTGCGCGCCGTCGAGCGACGCTAGGTGCGCACCGCTGGCATGCCAGGAAACCTCCGGGTCCAGGCGGGGATGCGGCGGCTCGCCTGTGACCCAGTACGGCCATCCGAACTGGATCGCGTACGGCACATCGGCGTACAGCTCGACGGGGACGCCGGCGCCGCGCAGCGCAAGCGCGTAGGAGCGCACGAGCATGTGGTCGGGGTGCACGGTCCCGAGGACGGCCGGGGCCAGCACGAGCGACGCCGCCGGCAGTGCGGCGACCAGCGCCGCGTCAAACCGGCTCAGGCTCGGCGCCTGACGCGCCGAGCGGTAGGGATCGGCGGCGAAGGAGAGGGCGATCGACTGGCGCCCTGCCAACGCGAGCGCCTGGCGGTCCTCGACCAGCCGCTCGGCCATCAGCGAGGCGGAGTCGTCGGCTCGGCACAGACGGTCCCAATGCGCCAACGTCCCTGCGGGGGGAGAGGCCGTGAAGACGTTGACCACCGTGACGTCGCGGTCGGCCGTCAGCAGTGACCAGCAATTGATCACGGCGTCGTCGAGGTGCGGGGAAAGGACGACGGCGGGGGCCGCAGGATCGACCCGCAGGCGCGAGGTGAAGCCGCGGTCGCGAATCGCGCCCAGCGCCCTCCACGCATACCGCTCGAGCCGCTCGATCTGGCGCTTCACCGCGCGCGGCCCGCCAGGCGATCGCGCACCCGCCCGTACTGCGCGCGGCGCACGAACGCACGCACCTCGGTAGCGGCGCGGGGCTGGCGCCGCAGCGCGGCCGAGAGCCACCCCGCGACGTAGTTGACCGGTCCCAGGGGCGGCCTGCGATCGGCCAGCTCACGGCCGGCCAGCAGCATGGTCACCGGCAGCGGCTCGCCGAACGCGTAGGCGCACTCCCCCCAGCGACGGTGGGCACGCAGCAGGCCGTCGTATGCACCGCGAGGCCGCAGGTGCAGCGGGTCCCCGCCGGGAAGCGCGAAGCTCCGCGTCGTCCACCCGTGCAGCTGCGCGGTGAGCTCGTCGATCGTGTCCCATCCGAGGATCGGCGGGACGGGAGCGATCTGCTCGAAGCAGGCGCGGCGGTAGAACTTCGTCGCGCCGTGCACGTGGCACTCCCGCGCCGAGACGCGCCGTACGACGCCCGCCTCGTCGCGCTCAGAGAGGAAGGTGCCGGCGATACCGAGCGTCTGGTCCTCCTCCAGCCGTTCGAGCAGGTGACCCAGGGTGCACGGCGGCAACTCCAAGTCGGCGTCGAGCTTGGCGACAACGTCCCACGCCAGATCCAGCCGCTCGACGCCCCACTGGAAGGCCAAGAACTCTGACGCACGCGCGAGCCGATCGCTGCTCCGGGCCTGTCGTGGGCGCTGCAGGACGCCGGCGTACGGGTGGTCTTCGGCGAAGGCGGCAGCGAGTCGGAACGAGTCGTCCTCTGAGCCGTCGTCGACGAGCAGCAGCCGATCCGGTCGGCGCTCCTGCGCCTCGATCGAGGACAGAAGCCGCCCGAGAACCTCCGCCTCGTTGAGGAAGGGAACGACGACAGCGAGTCGCATCGAGCACGGAGCGTACTCAGGCGTAGCTCTGCCCAAGAGCCCGTCAACGGTCGGTCGACGTTCGTGCGACGCCCGCCAGCCGCAGGTGGACGTTCGTGCGACGTTCTCGCGAGGACATCAAGAGCACGCCGACGCGGTCCGAATCACTGCCTCATAGGGGGCGCTGCCTCCACTTCAAGGACACGCCGCTGGCGCCCGCCCGGCGCCAAACGGGGAGGACTCCGATGTCGCCGAAGGCTCGACTTGGTGCTGCGCTGAAAGCCACTGTAATCGTGCTCGCCTGCGCCCCGGCTCACGGTGCCGTACGTTCCTCGGAGGCGGCGGCGGCATCGCCCGCGCGGAAGGCTGGAGTCGCGACGCCGCGAACGTCGGACAAGGGCTCCGCTGCCGCTCGACGCAGCGCCCGACGCGCGTGCAAGCATCACACTCGCCGTACAAACGGCTCCGCTGCCGCTCGACGCCGCGCCCGACGCGCGTGCGAGACGCGTCACATCCGTCGAGCCCGGCGCGCGCGCTCCATCCGAATAGCGGCTCGTACGGCGGCCAGGAAGGACCGCACTGCGCCGCAGACCACGCTCCTGAACGGCCCGAGCGGGACGGTTGAGGGCACCAGCGCGACGTTCACGTTCTCCTCCAACGAGGCCTCGAGCACCTTCGAGTGCAACGTCGACGGCAGGGGCTGGTACGGCTGCACGACGCCGAAGCAGCTCACCGGGCTGAGCGCGGGCCAGCATGTCTTCGGCGTGCGCGCTCGTGACCGGGCCGGCAACATCGACGCGACGCCCGTCTCACGGACCTGGACCGTCCGGCTGCCCGCGACGAGCGATCCGACGGCGCCGACGACCTCTCCCACGACAGCGGACAGCGAGACGCCCGTGCAGCCCGCGCCCGCGCCGTCCACGAGCATGCTCTCGGCCACGTTCGACGGCACCGACGCGCTCTTTGCGAGCGCCGGCGCCTTCTGGGACTTCCCGGACCTCGGGCTGAGCCAGAATCCGGACTGGTTCGCGGAGAGCGGCACGATGTACCGGCGCGCAGGCACCGGCTGGACCAATTCGCCGGTGTTCCGGATGTGGACTCGGCGCACGGATCTCGGCTTCACGAGGGCGGAGATGGACGTCCGGTTCAACGGCTGGGCCGGCGGGACCGACGGTTGGCACGGGATCAACCTCTGGCTCAACCGTAAGCTCCAGACCCCGGGTCCGGGAGGGCGCATCGATGACGGCGCGACCGAAGGCTATGTCCTGGACTTCCTCAACCGCGATGGCAACGTCTACATCATGAAGAAGGTCGGGGACACGTACCACATCCTCGCCAAGCGGCAGTGGACTCCGGCACGCGGGACGTGGTACCGCTGGGGCGGTCGTGTCGTCGACAACGGCAACGGCACGAGCACCCTCCAAGTGCTCGTCAACGGCCAGGTCGCCCAGCAGGTCACCGACAACGGCTCCGTCGGCGGGCCCCGGCTCATCGGTGGACGCGTGGGCGTCCGGTCCGACTACTCCGACGTCAACATCGACAACCTCACGATCACGCGCTGAGACGCGGCGCCGTCCATCCGCCGCACCGCCTGCTCGCCCTGACTGCAGCCGGGGGCAGCGTCTGACCAGACAGGAGCCGAGCTGTCATCCCGCGACAGAGCAGAATCTCCGGGCACGGGCTCCTGTGCCATGATCGCGCCCATCGCTGCCGTCCGACACTGGTTCATCGCGCTGCCGGCCGCGACGTTGGTCGCGGTGCTGCTCGTCGTACCGCTGGCGGGCGTCGGGTTGACCGCCCCGTCGGTCACGGCGTCGACGAAGAAATCGCGCGTCCTATCTGCGACGTTCGGTGGCGGCGACGGGGTGTTCGCGAGCGCGCGCGCCTTCTGGGACTTCTCGGACCGAGGGCTGAGCCAGAACCGCGACTCGTTCGCGGAGGGCGGCACGATGTACCGGCGCTCATCGACCGGGTGGACGAACGCGCGGGTCTTTCGGATGTGGACCCGCCGGACCGATCTTGCGTTCACAAAGACCGAGATGGATATCCGCTTCAACGGCTGGACCGGCGGCAGACGGGGCTGGAATGGGATCAACCTTTGGCTCAACCGCAAACTGCGGACGCCGGCAGACGGATCGCGCATCGCCGATGGCCGGCGGCAGGAGGGCTACACGGTGGACTTCGTGAACCGCGACGGCAAGCTCTACATCCAGAAGAAGGTGGGGAACGTCAACCACATTCTCGCCCAGCGGCGCTGGAGCCCCAGGCGCGGGACGTGGTACCGCTGGGGCGGTCGTGTGATCGACAACGGCAACGGCACGAACAGGATCCAGGTCCTCGTCAACGGCCAGGTCATCCAGCAGGTCACCGACAACGGCTCGGTCGGCGGTCGGCGACTCGTAGGCGGACGCGTCGGGCTGCGAGGCGACTACGCGAACTTCAACGTCGACGACATCGCGATCACGCGCGGCTGAGACGTGAGCGCCTTCGCTCGCACGCGAACTGACGGCTGTTCACGTCGAGGACGCGGCCGCCGGCTGCGGCGGTCGGGATCGCCCGAAAGCACGGCGCAGCTGGGCCAGCGCCTGCGATAGGAGCTTCGGGCTGAACAGTCGGACCGCGGCAAGGTACACGATGAGCGCGACGGCGGAGGCGGCGACGAGAGCGAGAAGCGGCGAGCCGTTCGCGAGCGCTCCGGCCGTCCAGTGCGTCGCCGCCCAACTGACGGCCGATGCCATGAAGAGCGGGTGCAGCGTCGCCCATTGTCGCGCCACGGAGACGCCGGTGACGCGCTGCACGTTGACCATCAGCAACGCGAACAGCAGGGCCATGTGAGCCAGAAGTACCCAGGCGACCGCCGTGATGCCCCCGCGGCTCGACGCGACAAAGAGGCCGACGACGAAGGGCACGAGCATCGCGACCGAGATGAGGCCGACGCGTCGCGCCTCGCCGATCGAGTTGAGCAGCCAGGCGAGGGTCACCTCGAGCGGTCGGGCGACCGCCCAGATCCCGAGGACGCTGAGCACGCCGATCATGGGCAGCCACTGCTCGCCGAAGAGGGCGCGGGTGAACGGCTCGGCCGCGGCGCTGAGGATCACCGCGAGGGGACACGTCGCCAGCGCCACGAGCCGCAGGCCGGACAGGAACGACGGCATCACGTCCTCGCCGCGATGCCGCATTGCGGCGAAGCTCGGGAAGGTGACGCGAGCGACGGGGTCGGCGATCGCGTAGTGCGGCAGCTCGGCCTGTCGGTAGGCCATCGAGTAGAAGCCCAGCTGGGCTGTGGGGAGCACTCGGCCGATGACGATGTAGTCGGCGTTCTGCTGCAGGTATGCCGCTCCGTCCTGCAGCACGAAGCCGCTACCGGTGCGCAATGCGTCGCGGGCCAGTCGCCGGTCGAACGTCGGCCGGACCCGGTAGGGCGCGAGGCACAGCAGCGCGATCCCCCGCGACGTATGACCCGAGATGTGCGCGGCGACCAGCGCCCAGACGCCGGCACCCTGCAGGGCGAACGCGAGGGCGACCGCGGAGAAGACGACCGTCGAGACGATCTGGGTGACGAAACGCCGCTTGAAGGCAAGCTCGCGCTGCAGAAGCGAGTCGTAGAACCAGTTGACCCCCGTGAAGGAAAGGATGCCGGCCATCGCCAGTAGCACGTCGACCAGCCGCGGCTCGTCGAACAGGTCGGCGGCCAGCGGAGTCAGCGCCGCCAGCAGAGCCGCGAACGCGATCCCCGTCAGGAGCAGGAGGCTCAGGATGGTGCCCTGGCCGCGCCGATCGAGATCCTGGCGCAGCACGAGCGTCGTGCCGAGCCCGAGGCCGCTGAACTGGCTGATGAAGCCGGTCCCCAGCATCGCCAGCGCGAAGAGCCCGAAGTCGGTCGGGACCAGCAGGCGAGCCAGGAGGATTGTCGTCGCCACCGACACGACCCGGTTGGCCGCGTACGACAGCATCGTCCACGGTATCCCCTTGACGGCGCGATCATCCACCGGCACGCCAGCTTAGCGGCGAGATGGCGCGCAACTCGCGGGCGTCGCTACGGTTCGTCGGTGCAGCTCTTCGCCGTCTTCCTGTCGTGCGACGACGGCGGCGCGCTGGACGTCGGCGCGGCGCTGCGGGCCGGTGCTCGGGGGACGCCGCAGCTTGATGCTGCGACCCTGACGACCGAGCGGTCGCGGTCCGGGCGTCTCTCGTACGCCCGGATCAGCCATGCTCAGGCGCAAACTGCACCGCGCCGCTACGCCGCCGAGCGGGGGGCTGAGCGCGTCCTCTTCGACGGCTTCCCACTCGATCAGGACGGATCTTTCGCGGCCCACGACGCGGGGGCGCTGCTCGAGCGGTGGCAGGACCTGCCAGGCCGCCTGGACGGCATCTTCAGCGTAGTCCGTCTGGATCTGTCGACCGACGCGGTCGAGTGTCTGCTCGATCCGCTGGGCATGGCGCGGATCTTTGTGTCTCGAAACGGTCGCGGGCTGATGCTCTCAAACAGCGTGGAGGCGATCCGCGTCCAGCTACGCCTGGAGGCGCCGGATCCGCTGGGGGTCAGCTCGCTGCTCTCGCTGGGATACACCGCGGTCGGACGGACCCTACTGGCCGGCGTCGAGACGCTGCCGGGCGGGGCACGGCACCGCCTGACGACGACGTCGACGGCCTCGGAGCCCTACTTCACCCCGCAGAGCGTCCGCGTCGCCCAGCCGCGGCTCGACGAGCTCAGCCGCCGCCTGCTCGCCCTCACCCGCAGCGCAGTCGACAGTGGTGCGCCGCTGCGCTGCGCGTTGACCTCGGGCCGGGACACGCGCGTGCTGCTCGCGCTGTTGCGCGCCGCCGGCGCCGCTGAGCAGGTCGAGTTCTACACCAGCGGCGAGCCGGCCGACCTCGACGTGCGTATCGCGCGACAGCTCGCCGAGCGGTTTCGGCTGACGCACCGGCTGCTGCAGCCGGTCGCTCCCGTCGGCGGGGCATGGGCGGAGCAGACCACCAGGTTCGTGGTCAGAACCGATGGAGTCGCCAACCTCGAGCTGGTCTCCGACTTCGTCGATCACGAGGAGCCCGTCGAGCGGCTGGCGCTGGAATTCTGGGGAGCAGGTGGCGAGGTCGGCCGGACGCACAAGCACCTGCTGGGCCCCCTCATGGCCATGCTCCCCGTCCTGCGCGGGTCCTACCTCGGGCGCCGGCGTGTCCTCGCGAAGAGCGTCGGGGATCCCGCCGGGATGCTGCGCGGCGAGACGCTCGAGCTCGCCCACGAGCATCTGCGGGACTTTGTCGCACGGCGCCGTGAGGAGGACTGGCCTGCCGACACCGTGCACGAGGCGTTTTACGCCTTCGAGTTCCTCTCGGCGCGTCCGGCCATGGGCGTCCGTCGGGCGGCGGCAAGTAGTGACCTGTTCAGTCCGTTCGCGACACGCGCCTTCGTCGAGCACTGCTTGGCGGTTTCGCCAGCGGAGCGCTACCTCGAGCATCCGCATCACGTGCTGATCGAGCAACTCGCACCGGAGGTCGACGCGCTGCCCTACCAGGTTCCGTGGAAGTCGCAGCGGCCATCGCTCGCTCTGCCGCTGGCCATCGACGACGGGCGACGTCGCGTCGGACGGAGGATCAGGGGCACGTCGCCGCCTCGCGAGTCCTTGGGCACGCCGTTCTACGTGTCCTGGTATGAGGCAGGCCTCGAGCAGCATCGCGAGCTCGCGCTCGCGGTCGGCGACTCACCGCTGTGGGACTTCGTCGACCGTCGGCGGTACGCGCAGCTGCTGGACACGACGCCGCAGGAGCGTGAGCCGTACGTGCGCGTCCTGTCTCGCGTGCTGTCGGCGTTGTGGTTCCTGCACGGCAGTCGCGGCCAGGTGTGCGACCCCGTGCGCGCCCTGTAGAGGTGACGGCCCAGTAACGACAAGCGTCTCGGCCGCTCTGATCGCCGTGCCATCATGGCGTGATGTCGGCCGTCGCCGAACGTCAGCTCCTGGCGCTGCCTGCGGCGCTCGCCGCAGCGCTGCTGGGCGTGCTCATAGGGTTGCAGCCGCTCGCCGCCATCGCCCTCGCCGGCCTCGCCGGCCTGATGCTGCTCACGCTCGTCGCGCCGATCGCGCACCTGACACTGTTGATCATCCTCACGGCGATCGTGCCCCACCAGCTACAGAACGCGGTGGGAGGCGGCGGCGCCGGCCTCGTGGCCTCCGACGCCGTGCTGCTCACCGGGCTGGCGCGCGGCGCGTTCGTCCTTGCCCAGCGCCGGCTGAGGACGAGCGAGGTCGTCGGCATCGCGCTCACGCTGCTGGTCCTCGCGGCCGCTGCCCTCCAGTTCGTACACGGCGTCCGCGGCGGAGCTCCGCTCAACGTCGCAGGCGACGAACTGCGGACGCTGCTCGGCTTTGGGGTGGTGCTCGTCGCGTTGCCCATCCTGCAGGACGAGGAGCTGCGCCCGCGGCTCCTGAAGGCCCTGCTCGGCATCGGGCTGCTGCTCGGGCTCTGGGGGATCGCGCAGTGGTCGCTCAACCTCCCGTACTTCGCGGGCGCTGGCGTGCGTGAGGGGGTCGCGCTCACCAGTTCGGGGCGCGGCCAGCTGCAGGGCGGCCTGTACGCGTTCCCGGTCGCCATCACGCTGGCCTTCGCGGCGCTGATGTCGGGCGCTGTCCGGGCGACGCTGGGGCGGGTCGCGCTGGGCTTCTGCATCGCCCTCAACGCGATATGCGTCCTGCTCACGTTCGAGCGCACCTTCTGGGTGGTGACGATCGTCGCGTGCGCCTTCGTCGTCCTGCGTGCCGGTCGCGGACAGCGCGCGCGCGCGATCGCTTTGACCCCGGTGGTCGTCGTGGTCAGCATGATCCCGCTGGCGTTCCTCGCTCCTGACACGCTCACGACGGCTCGTGAACGCCTGCTGTCGCTCAACCAATACAGCAGCGACAGCTCGGTCGCCTACCGCCTGCGGGAGTCACAGCAGATGATCGAGGAGATCCGTATGGCTCCACTCGTCGGCTCTGGTCTCGGAGCCTCGATCTGGTGGGGTCGCCCGGCGTCCGACGTGCCCCCGTCCGTCAACTACTTTGCTCACAACGGCTACCTCTGGTCGGCGTGGAAGCTCGGAATCCCACTTGCGATCCTGCTGTGGGGCTCGATCTTCCTGGCGATCCTGCGGCGAGGGCGGGTACCGGGAGACCGGGTCTTCGCGGGCGTCGCGCTGGGCGCGCAGGCATCCGTACTTGCGCTCGCGATCGCTGCGGTCACGTTCCCGAGCGTCGCGTCGAAGACCATCACTGCCACGATCGGCCTGCTGCTCGCATTCTGCGTGCTTCCGCGCAGCAGAGCGCCCGCTACCGGCGGATCTTCTGCTGAGATCCGCAGCGGTTTGGTTCAAGGGCCTCAGCCGCCCCGGCGACCGACCGCTGCCGCCCATCCGGGTCTTCATTGAGCGCGCGCCTCCCCTAGATACGCCATCAAGTGCCACCGGTGTCGAACACGATGCGCCCGTCGCGCTCCTGAGCGTGGGCCACCGTTGGCACGTAATCGCAGGCACCGGCGACTTGTGGCCGCCCGTCACGGTCGTGGATGACGCTCAGATCCTCGCGCTGGCGCCACCAGCGGGCGACGTCGCGCGGCAAAGCGTGCCAGCCGCCGGGCTGCGCCACGAGGAAGGCCAGGAAGCGGTCATAGAGCTCCAGTCGCGCCGAATCGACGACGTAGTCGGGATGGACGATGAGGTTGATGAGGCCGTGGTGGCGCATGATCCACTTGCTCTTCTGTAGCCACCGGTCGATCCCCGGCTCGCGCAGGATCTCCCACATCGTGTGATCCTGGACGAGGGTGATCGGCAGCTCGACGACGTCTCCGAAGCGGAACGGCAGAATCGAGCAGCAGCCGCCGGACTGGGGCTCGAAGGGATCTGTGTCCGGGAACGAGCTGTCGTAGAGGACCGGCAGCTCGCGCATCCAATCGGGATTGCGGTGCGTCGCGGGCGAGCGGAAGCCGACGGCGTCCCACTCTGCGAGGTAGCGGCAGATGAGCGGCAGCTGGCGCTCGAACGACGCGCGGTCGCGGAACAGCGAGCCGTCGTGGTGAATTCCGTGCAGCCCGATCTCGCAGCCCTCGGCCCGTAGCGCCTCGAACAGCCCGTTGGGCAGCGGGTACCCCTCCGCGACGAAGTTCCACGAGGACACGAAGCCGTGGCGGCGCTCGACCTCGCGCACGCGCTCGATGTTCGCGACGCCGCGCGGCCCCTCCACGTCGTGCGTGAGCGCTACTGCGTAGCGGCGACCCTCCGGCCAGAAGTTGACGAGCGGCACTCGGCCGTCGGGCGCGTCGGCGAGCTTGCGCCAAAGCTCGGCGTCGCGGAGCTCGACGAGAACCGGTTCGGCCGGCCACGCCGGGAACGCGCGGCGCGCCTGCACTCGAGCGTAGCCGCGGCGGACCGCGATCTGCAGCCGGCGCGGCAGCAGCGGCTTGACCGCATAGTAGGCGCGAATCGCCGCGGAACGGCGGCGGGTGCCCTCGTAGCGCTCGTAGAGGAAGTGCTCCTCGCCGGTCTCCTCGGCGGCCGGCTGCGAGCGCAAGACGCCCTCGATGTAACCGCGGTAGACCTCTCGCTGTCGGGGCCAGCGGTAGGGCTCGAGCGCCTGCGTCGCGTGGCGCACGCGCGCGGAGCGCCGCGCGCCGTCGCCATGCAGGCGCACGATCGCGTCAGCCAGCGCAGTCGGGTCTTCGGAGTCGAAGTATTCGAAGCTCTCGTCGTCGAAGTAGGCCTCCACAGAGCGGGTGCGCGACATCAGTACCGGCCGGCGCATCGTGACCAGGTCGTACATCTTGTTGCAGTGGGTGAGGTCGCGGAACGCGTCACGCTTCATCGCCACCAAGCCGGCGTCGCAGCCGGCGATCGCATCCAGCAGCACCGGCAGCGCCACCCAGCGGCCGTTGATCTCGACTCGGTCAGCCACGCCGCGCTGCGCCGCCAACGCGCGCGCCCCTTCGACATAGGAGCCATCCCCCATGATCTGCAACCGCAGGCCTGGGATCTCGTCGCGCAGCAGCGCGACCGCCTCGATCGCCGTGTCGATCCCGTAGCGCTGCTCGACGGAGCCGTGACAGAGGATCACAAAGGCGCCGTCCTCGCTGCCGCGGGGCGGATGGCGCTCGACGTCGAAGACGTCCTCCTCGGAGGAGTTGAGCACGACGCCGATGCGATCCGGGTCCGCGCCACGCGCGATGAATGCCTCGCGCATCTCCTTTGTGCAGGTGAACGCGAAGTCCGCGAAGCGGATGCTCGCCTGCTCCGTCGCCGCCACCACGCGCCAGGGCACGCTGCCCGCCGCCGCACCGAACTTCGTCCCGAAGAACTCGGTCATCATCTCGTGCAGGTCGAGCACGACGCGTGCGCCGAGCGCCTTGGGGATCGCCGCCGCGAAGACGAGGAAGTCCGGCAGCGAGTGAACCTGGACCAGCGCGTAGCGGCGGCGCAGGTGAAGCGCGCCGCTGAGCAGTGCGGCGACGAGCAGGAAGAGGCCGTAGCGCAGCGTGTAGCCCGCGGGGGACCGACTGGGGCTCCTCATCGCGGCGGGGAGGCGGTAGACGGTGAGCGCAGCGGTGCGCTCGCGCCACCGCTCGCCGTCCTCGCGGACGCTGATCACGTCGACTTCGTGGCCGGCGTCGAGCAGTGCGGCCACCTCGCGCCGGACGCGGGGGTCGAAAGTAATCGAGTTCTGGCGGATGACGAGGATCCGGTCAGCCGCCATGACGGTGGAGCACCTCGTCTTCAAGCTCGATCCGCACGCCGCGTATCAGACGGCAGCAGCTCAAGCGCGCCCTCTAGGACGCCGCAGACGCGGTCGACCTCTGCCGGCCGTAGGCCCGGGAAGAGCGGCAGCGAGAGGACGCGTCGCGCCGTCCGCTCACAGGCGGGCAGGTCGCCGGGGCCGTAGCCGAGGTGCCGCCAGCCCGGCTGCAGATGCACCGGCGTCGGGTAGTGCACGCCGCTGGCGACGCCGGCCTGGTGCAGCCGAGCGCGCAGGGCATCGCGGCCGTCCAGCTCGACGACGAACAGGTGATGGACCGAGGTCATGTCGGGCGCGTCCGCGGGGGGCAGGGTGAGGGGCAGGTCGGCCAGGCGCTCACGATAGCGCGCGGCGAGCGCACGCCGTTCGGCGTTCTCGGCGTCGAGCACGGGCAGGCGCAGGCGCAGCAGTGCGGCCAGCAGGTTGTCCAGCCGCTCTGTGCGCCCGACGCGGTCGTGGATGTTCGCGTCGCCCGGCGCCGAGCCGTGGTGACGCAGCGAGCGCACGAGGGCGGCGACGTCGGCGTCGTCGGTCACGACCGCCCCGCCGTCGCCCATCGCGCCGAGGTTCTTCGTCGGGTAGAACGAGAAGCAGCCGGCGCTGCCCAGCGACCCCGTCCGTCGCCCACCCAGCAGCGCGCCGTGTGCCTGCGCTGCGTCCTCGATCACGGCGACGCCGTGCGGCGCGCAGGCGGCGTGGATCGCGTCCATGTCCGCGGGGCGTCCGTAGAGGTGCACCGGCACGACGGCCGCCGTGTTCGGACCCAGCGCCGCCGCCAGCTTCGTCGGATCGATGCAGCGCGTCGCGGGGTCGATGTCGACGAGCACCGGCGTCGCCCCCGTCGCCGCGATCGCCTCGACCGTGGCCACGAACGTATGCGCGACCGTGATCACTTCGCTGCCGGGCCCGGCGCCGCAGGCCCGCAGCGCGAGTTCCAGCGCGACGGTGCCGTTGGCGACGCCGACGCAGTGCGCGGTGCCGCAGAACGCCGCGAACTCGGCCTCGAAGGCCGCCAGGTCCTCCCCCAGGCTGAACGCACCGGCGGCCGCGATCCGCTCGAAGACCGCCAGCGCGGCCTCGCGCTCGGTCGACCAGCGGCGCGTCAGGTCGAACAGCGGCAGCGCGTCCGCGCTCACGATCGCGGCTTCGCTGCCCCTCCGCCGCGCACGACGTCAGGCCGCGTTTCCGCGGACGAGCGCCAGCGGCGTGCGCAGCAGGATCATCGCGTCGACACGTGGGCTGGAGGTGCGGGCGTACTCCGCATCCAGCGACAGCATGTCAAGGAAGCTCACGCCGTTGCGCCCGCTGACCTGCCACAGCCCGGTGATGCCGGGGCGGACGTCGAAGCGCCTGAAGTGCTCTGACTGGTAGTGCTCGAGCTCGTAGGGCAGTGCCGGGCGCGGGCCGACGATCGACATCTGCCCTCGCAGGACGTTGACGAGCTGGGGCAGCTCGTCGAGGCTCGTCTTGCGCAGGAATCTGCCGACGCGCGTGATCCGCGGGTCCCCGGTGAGCTTCTTCAAGCCCGGACCGGCGTCGACTCCGGCGCTGACGAGGTGGGCGATGTAGCGCCGGTGGGCATCGGGCGACGCTCCGTCATGCATCGTGCGGAACTTCAGCACCATGAAAGGCCGCCGGCCGCGACCGCAGCGCTCCTGGCGAAACAGCACCGGCCCCCGCGTGTCGAGCCTGATGGCGACGGCGATCAGCGCGAGCAGCGGGGTCAGCACCACCAGCAGGACCGCGGCGAGGAGCACGTCGATGGTGCGTTTCGCGCCTTCCCAGCGATGCGAGATGGGGGTGCTCGTCGAAGCGTCCGGGCGCTGTGGCGGCGCCTGCGCGACGGGGCTAGGATCCAGCTGGACCGCCGTGCTCGCGTCAAGCCTCATAATGCTCTCATCGCAGCGTCCGAATGCACGGCTTTTCCGCGTATCCGTGTGGGGAGTTCGCTAAACATCTCTGTCCAGTCTTCGGCGCGAATCCCCCGCCAGCATCGCGAACGTGGCGCGACATCCTCTTTTCGTCCACGCGGAGCGTCCTGCCCCGAGCCGCCCTGCGTTCCCGCCCGAGATGTGAGGCACGTCCAATGAATCCTCAGGGATCGGCCACAGCAGTCGACTATCTGCGCGCCGTACGCCGACGGTGGCGGCTGGTGGTGCTCGTCGTCGTGGTCTGCGCCGGCACCGCGCTCGGCGTCAGCCTCTCCTCCGAGAAGCAGTACGACGCGACCGTCCAGCTGCTGCTGCGCGGGCAGGAGCCGATCGACGCGCTGTTCGATCCCGGCGGCAGCGCGTCTTCGCGCGACCCCGAGCGCGCACTCAACACCGAGGTGCAGCTGATCAAGATCGGACCGACGGCGAACCTCGTCCGGCGCCAGCTCGGCCTCGAACGGACGGCCGACGAACTGCTCGACCAGGTCGAGGTCACGACCAGCTCGACGTCGGACATCGTCGAGCTTTCAGTCCGCGACCCCGACCCCGTGCTCGCCGCGCGGATCGCAAACGCCCTCGCCGAGGCGTATGTGCAGTTCCGCGTCGACTCGGCGCGCCAGCGCTACCGGGAGGCGGCGGATCTGGCCCAGCAGCAGCTGCTGGCACTCGCGCCCGTCGAACGGCGTACGCCGCAGGGACGCGAGCTGCAGGCCCGGCGCCGCGACCTGCAGATCGCGGCGGGGCTGCAGACGGGAGGCGCAGAGCTCGTTCGTCGCGCAAGCGTTCCCGACAGCGCCGCACGGCCGCGCCCGAAGCTGGCCGCGGCGATCGGCATCGTCCTCGGCCTCCTCCTCGGCGTCGGCGCCGCCCTCGTCCTGAGCCTGATCGACCGGCGCTTGAAGGACGAGCACGAGGTCGAGGAGTTCTTCGGCCTGCCGGTCCTCGCGGCGATCCCGCGACCGGCGCGACGCGCGGCGGCCTTCGACGATCCGGCCCAGCGCGAGGCCTACGGCCTGCTCGCCGCGAACCTGCGCGCCGCGGAGATCGGAGACGCCAGCTCCGTGATCATGATCACCTCACCCAGCCCCGCCGACGGCAAGACGAGCGTGACGATCGGAGTCGCGCGCGCCTATGCGCGTCTCGGCCTGAGCGTCGTCGTGATCGAGGCCGACCTGCGCCGCCCGGCCTTCGGGCGCTACACCGACGTATCGTTCTCGGCAGGCGTGACCGGAGTGCTGGCCGGCGCCTCGCTCGCCAACGAGCTGCTCTCGCTCGACGCCGACACGCTGCTTGCGTCCGATGGCGACGCGGGCGACGCCGGCGCGCTCGCGATCCTGCCCGCCGGCGTCGTGCCGGACAACCCCCAGCGAACGCTGTCGAATCCGGCCATGCGGCGGCTGATCGAGGTTGCGCGCACGATGGCGGACGTCGTGCTGATCGACAGCGCACCGCTCGGCACGGTCAACGACGCGGCGGTGCTCGCGCCGTTCGTCGAGGGCATCGCGCTCGTGGCCCGTCTGAACCAGACGACGAAGGACGCCGCCCGCCGCGCGATACGCACCGTCGGCAACCTGGACGCGAAAGCGCTCGGTGTCGTCGTGACCGACGCCGGCGGCGGCGAGCGGCACGTGTACTACGCGTCGAAGACCTCTCGGGGCGCGACCGCCGTTGCCGGGAGCGCGCGGAGCCGAGGCGGCTGAGCCACCGCGCCTCACGAGCCGGCGCCGCGCTGGTCCCCCTCCTGCCGGGCGTGTTCGTGCTCGGCTTCGCGTTCGCCTCCGGTGGCTTTCTGCCGGGGCCCGTCGCGCTCGGGGTGAGCGTTCTCGCGGCGCTCCTGATTCTACGGGTCGCGCTCGCGACACACCCATGGGGCTCGTTGAGCGCCGGATATGTCGCCGGCGCGACGGCCCTCGCGCTGCTGGCCGGCTGGACGCTTCTGTCCGAGCGCTGGTCGGGCGCGCCCGCCCGCGCGATCGTCGAGTACGACCGCGTCCTGCTCTACCTGCTGGGCTTTCTCCTGGTCGGCGCCGTGGGCCGCACCCCCGACCGCCTGCGGTGGGTCGTGCGCGGCATCGCTGCGGCAGCGTTCGCCGTCTGCCTGTGCGGCCTCGTCACCCGGCTGGCACCCGACGTCTGGCCGGTTGACCCCTCGCTGGAGGGCGACCGCCTGAGCTATCCCCTGGGCTACTGGAACGCGCTCGGCCTGCTGGCCGCGATCGGCAGCGTGATGACGTTCGCCCTGACCGCCGACGATCGCGAGGCGCCGGTGGCGCGCGTGCTGGCGGCGGGAGCCCTGCCGGTGCTCGGCGCGACGCTGCTGCTCACGTTCTCGCGCGGCGCGATCGCCGCGGGGGCGGTCGGGCTGATCCTGCTTCTCGTCGCCGGGCGGCCGCGCGCGCTGCTCAGCGCGCTGCTCGTCGCCGTCCCCACGGTGGCCGCGGCGATGGCCTCCGCCTACGGCGCCGAGCTGCTGGCGACGCAGGACGCGACCAGTGCGGCGGCAATCGCCCAGGGTCACGACGTGGCGCTGGTCGTGGCCGTCGGCGCGCTGCTCGCGGCGGCCGCCCGCGCCGCCCTGCTGCCGCTCGATCGGCGAATGCAGCGGCTGGTGCTGCCTGCCACGCTGCGCCGGCCGGCGCTGCGATGGGGCGCGGCCGGCGCCGTGGCGGCGTCGGCCGTCGCGGTGTCGCTGGTCCTCGGCGTACCCGGCGCCGTCAGCCGCCAGTACGACCGCTTCGAAAGCGCTGACAGCGTCACGCAGGCGGACGATGACCTGCGCGGCCGCCTGACGAACCCGGGCAACAACGGCCGTACGCAGCAGTGGCAGGTGGCGCTGGGGGCCTTCGAACGCGAGCCGCTGCGCGGCGCGGGGGCGGGAACGTATCCACTGGAGTGGGATCGCCGGCGTCCTGCCGTCTATCAGGTCGAGGACGCGCACTCGCTCTACATCGAGATCCTCGGTGAGTTGGGGATCGTGGGGCTCGTCCTCGTCCTGGCGGCGATCGTCCTGGTACTCGTGGGATTCCTGGCACGCGCTCGCGGCCCCGACCGCGTCGTCGGCGGCGCCCTGTTCGCCGCCGGCCTCGCCTGGGCCATGCACGCGGCGATCGACTGGGACTGGGAGATGCCGGCCATCACGTTCTGGCTGTTCGCGGCCGGCGGGCTCGCGCTGGCCGCCCCCGCCGGCGCGCAGCCGCGCCTGCCGGCCACGCCGATCGCGCGCATCGTCGTCGCGCTCGGCCTCCTGCTGCTCGCGATCGTCCCCGCGCGCGTCTTCCTCTCGGAGCGACCGCTGCGTGAGAGCGCGCGCGCGTTCGCGGCGCGCGATTGCGCGACGGCGGTCGACCGCGCCCTGGCTTCGAGCGCGGCGCTGGGGGTGCGTCCGGAGCCGTTCATCCTGCTCGGCTACTGCAACGTGCGCCTCGGTCAGAGCGAGCTCGCGGTGCGCGCGATGCGCAACGCGGTCAGCAGGGACCCCGGCAACTGGGAGGGGCATTACGGCCTCGCGCTCGCGCGCGCGGCGGCGGGCGAAGATCCGCGGCCTTCGCTGCGCAGGGCGCGGCATCTGAACCCGGACGAGCCGCTCGTCGTGCAGACGACGCGGCTGCTCGCAGACGACCCCGACAGATGGAGGCAGCTGGCGCTGCGAGCCGGCCTTCCGGTCGGCTGATCAGCGGCCCGGCGCGGCCAGCCGGCCGATGACCGGCATCCCGCCGTCGCTGCGCCGCCGGTCGCCGGCGCGCCGCTGGTCGCCGGGGCGCGCGCCGAGGCCGCACGGCGAGCCGTTGAACGTCAGCGAGTTCTCCGCCGCTTCGATCATCTGCACGACGTCACGGCCCAGTGCGGCGCTCGACAGGGGGGTTCTCCCGCTGGCGACGCACTCGACGAAGTCCTGCATCTCCAGCCTCAGTGGCTCGTCGGCGGCCAGACGCGGGCTGAGCACGTCGCCGGAGCGATAGGAGAGCTGGTACTCGCCGAAGCTCTGGGGCTCGATCACGTCGACGCCGCGGTCGAACACGCGGACCTGCTCCGGGCTCGTGTCCTCGTAGACCACCATCTTGCCGCTGCCGACGAGCACCGTCCGACGCAGCTTGGTCGGGGCGAGCCACGAGAACTCCATGTGCACGAGCGCGCCGTTCTGAAGCCCCATGTCGACGAAGGCGACGTCGAGCTGCCCGGATCCCACCGCGTCGCGACCGATCGCGCGGACGAAGACCGGCTTCCCGAGCCAGTACAGGAGCATCGAGAAGTCGTGCGGGCCGAGGTCGCGCACGACGCTCACGTCGCTCTGGTGGATGCCGAGGTTGACGCGACTGAACGTCGCGAAGAAGAGCTCGCCCAGCTCGCCGTCATCCAGCAGCTGCTTGATCCTGCGGACCGGAGGCGAGTACAGGAACGTGTGCCCCGGCATCAGCACCAGCGAGCGCTCGTCGGCCAGGCCGATCAGCTCGAGGCACTCCTCGCTGCGGGCGGCCATCGGCTTCTCGACGAAGACGTGCTTGCCGGCGAGCAGCGCTGCGCGGGCCATCGCGAAGTGCGTGTGGACCGGGGTCGCGATCGCGACGGCGTCGACGCCTTCGTCGGCGAGCAGATCCTCGTAGCGCTCGATGGCGCGTATGCTCGGATAGCGCCGGGCGATCGGCGCCAGCGCACGGCGGTTGGGATCGCAGACCGCCGCCACCTGGACGCCCTCGGTCTCCCACAGGTTGCGCACCAGGTTCGGGCCCCAGTAGCCGAGTCCGACGACCGCGACGTTGACGGGCGGTTGCGTCTGCGATGTCACCCTGTGCCAGATCCTTTCCGCTCCATCCATCGATCCGTGATCGACGGGATCATGCCGTTTGGTCGAGTGAAAGGCGAGCCTGAAGCTGGGGGCCAGCGCTGTCTGGACAAGAAATCTAAGTGAGCTACACTGAGATCCATGCAACCTGACCGCTTCACGATCAAGACTCAGGAGGCCCTGCAGGCAGCCCTCGCCCTCGCGCCGAGGCGGCGCCACGCACAGGTCTCCCCCGAACACCTGCTCGCCGTGCTGCTGGAAGAGCAGGAGAGCGGCCTGGTCGTGCCCGTCCTGCGCAAGCTCGGCGCGGCCCCCGAGGCGCTGCGCGCCGACATCAACGCCGCGCTCGACGCGCTGCCGACGCTTGCCGCCGAGGCCGAGCCGACGACGTCGCCCGAGCTCATGTCCGTGCTGCGCGGCGCCGAGCGCGAGATGCGCGAGCTCAAGGACGAGTACATCTCCGTCGAGCACCTGCTGCTCGCGATCGCCGGTCACGACGGCGCCGCCGGCAGGGCGCTGCGCGCTGCCGGCGCGACACGCGAACGGCTGCTGCAGGCGCTCGTCGACGTGCGCGGCTCCCACCGCGTGACCGACCAGTCGCCGGAGGAGAAGATCCAGGCGCTCGAGCGCTACGGGCGCGACCTCACCGAAGAGGCGCGCGACGGCAAGCTCGATCCCGTCATCGGCCGCGACGACGAGATCCGCCGCGTCGTGCAGGTGCTCAGCCGGCGCACGAAGAACAACCCCGTCCTGATCGGCGAGCCCGGCGTCGGCAAGACCGCGATCGTCGAGGGGCTCGCCCAGCGGATCGTCTCGGGCGACATCCCCGAGTCGCTGCGCGACCGGCGCGTGATCGCGCTCGACATCGGCGCACTGCTCGCCGGCTCGAAGTACCGCGGCGAGTTCGAGGAGCGCCTGAAGGCCGTCCTCAAGGAGGTCCAGGACGCCGGCGGCCAGGTCGTGCTGTTCCTCGACGAGCTGCACACGATCGTCGGCGCGGGCGCCGCAGAGGGCGCCGTCGACGCCGCCAACCTGCTCAAGCCGATGCTCGCGCGCGGCGAGCTGCGCGCGGTCGGCGCGACGACGCTCGACGAGTACCGCAAGCACATCGAGAAGGACGCCGCGCTCGAGCGGCGCTTCCAGCCGGTCATGGTCGGCGAGCCGTCCGTCGAGGACACGATCGCGATCCTGCGCGGTCTGAAGGAGCGCTACGAGGTCCACCACGGCGTCCGCATCCAGGACTCCGCGACGATCGCCGCCGCGACGCTCAGCCACCGCTACATCGCCGACCGCTTCCTGCCCGACAAGGCGATCGACCTGATCGACGAGTCGGCCTCCAGGCTGCGCATCGAGATCGACTCGATGCCCGAGGAGATCGACGAGCTCGAGCGCCGCGCGATGCAGCTCGAGATCGAGCTGACGTCGCTGGCCAAGGAGAAGGACGACGCCTCGAAGGCGCGCACGGAGGCCCTCGAGCGCGAGCTCGCAGAGCTGCGCGAGCAGAGCGCCGGGATGAAGGCCCAGTGGCAGGCCGAGAAGGCGAAGATCACGACGATCCAGGACCTCAAGGAGAAGCTCGACGTCGCGCACCGCGACGCCGAGCGCGCCGAGCGCGAGGCCGACCTGCAGCGCGCCGCCGAGCTGCGCTACGGCGTCATCCCGCAGCTCGAGCGCGAGCTCGCCGAAGCCGAGGCGCGCTCAGACGCCAACGACGGCTTCCTCAAGGAGGAGGTCACCGCCGAGGACGTCGCCGAGATCGTCGCCCGCTGGACCGGTATCCCGGTCAGCCGGCTGCTCGAGGGCGAGGTCGAGAAGCTCGTCCACATGGAGGAGCGCCTGCACCAGCGCGTCGTCGGACAGGACGAGGCCGTCGCCGCCGTCTCGAGCGCGCTGCGCCGCTCGCGCGCCGGGCTGTCGGATCCCGACCGCCCGATCGGCACGTTCCTCTTCCTCGGCCCGACCGGGGTCGGCAAGACCGAGCTCGCCCGCGCGCTGGCGGAGTTCATGTTCGACACGCAGGAGGCGATGATCCGCCTCGACATGTCGGAGTACATGGAGAAGCACTCGGTGTCGCGGCTCGTCGGCGCGCCCCCTGGCTACGTCGGCTACGACGAGGGTGGCCAGCTGACCGAGGCCGTCCGCCGCCGGCCGTACTCCGTCGTCCTGCTCGACGAGGTCGAGAAGGCCCACCACGACGTCTTCAACACGCTGCTGCAGGTGATGGACGACGGGCGCCTGACCGACGGCCAGGGCCGCACGGTGAGCTTCAAGAACGTCGTGCTGATCATGACCTCGAACATCGCCGGCGGCCGTGAGGGCGCGGAGCTGCACTTCCGTCCGGAGTTCATCAACCGCCTCGACGACATCGTCGAGTTCGAGTCGCTCAGCCGCTCGCAGATCGGCGAGATCGTCGCGCTGCAGCTGCGCCGCGTGATCGACCGCCTCGCCGACCGCGGGATCGCGCTGGAGCTCAGGCCCGAGGCGCGCGAGCTGCTCGGCGACCTCGGCTACGACCCGGTCTACGGCGCGCGCCCGCTCAAGCGCGTGATCCAGAAGAAGCTCGTCGACCGGCTCGCGCTGCAGATCCTCGAGGGCGAGTTCGGCGACGGCGACACCATCCTGGTCGACGCCGCCGGCGACGAGCTCGTGCTCATCAAGGCGACCGCGCCGGCGGACGTCGCGGCGTAGGGCGCCGCTTCTCGGGCGGCCCGGCGAGGTCCCACACGGGCTCCTCGCCGGGCGGCGGCTCGTAGACGCAGAACGTGCCGGTCTTGATCGCCGCGCCGAGCCGGCGCCCGAGCAGCGCGTCGTGTTCTGACAGGCGCTTCAGGGCAGTACGGATAGCGCGCGTGACGTTGACCCGCGCGCGCTCGGCGTCCGAGCCGGCTCTGCGATCGCGCCCGTGCAGGCCGACGGCGCCCGCCAGCTCGCGCGCGACGAAGGCCAGCTCGCCGCGCGCGCGGACCGCGCGCTCCGGGTCGTTGAAGGACTCCGCCTCGTCGATCTCCTCCTGCAGCTCGCGGATGCGCGCGCGGTAGGCGGCCTTGGCCTGGTTGTCGAGCACCGGACCGGCGTCGCCGCCGCCGCGCGCTCGGACCTCGATCCCCGCGCCGACCGCGAGCGCCGCCGCGGCGGCGGCGGCGCCACGATCGCCGGGCGACGCGCCGCCGACGAGATCGAGCGCATGAAACTCGACGTGCGGCGCTGCGAGCAGCCGCGCGATGTGCGTCAGGCCCTTCGCGTCGCGCAGCTGGATCTGCTTGCCCGGCGGGCCGATCGTCCAGATCTCTCCGCGGCGGTAGAACGCCGACGGCCCGAAGCCCGACAGCGCGGCGCCCGCTGCGTGCACGGGCGTCGACGCCAGCACGTCCGGCGCGGGCGCGACGACGGCGCCCGCCGGCTCCGCGCTCGCTCCCCAACGCTGCTCGAGACCGGCGAGCTCGAGCCGCCGTGCCGCCGCAAGCCCCTCGGCGCGCAGCTCGCGCGAGCGCTGCTCGAACTCCGCCGAGCTCGAGCCGCAGCGCTCGAGCACCTCGGCGAGCTCGAGTCGGATCGCGGCCACCATCGGCTCCGCGCCCCAGCAGCGCGCCGTCGCGAGCGCGCGCTCGAGCAGGTCGATCGCCTCCAGGTCGCGCCCCGCCGTCGCGGCCGCGATCCCGGCGAAGCGCGAGACGGGGCCGAGGCAGATCGCGCCGCGCCCGGCGATCACGGCGCGCTCGCTGTAGGGCGCCAGCAGCTCGCCGAGCTCGCCGGTGCGGCGCGCGGCGCCGATCCGCGCGCCGGTGCGCACGAGCAGCGCGATCGTCGACAGCCACTCGCCGTCGCGCGGGACCTCGGCGAGGTGGCCCGCAGTCATGGCCTCGAACGCACGACGGGCGTCCTCGGTACGGCCCAGCGTCGTCAGTGCGAACGCCGCCGCCGCGCGCCAGACCGGCGCCGCCGGATAGCGGCGGCCGAACTCCTCCAGCGACTGCTCGACCTCCGACAGCCGCCCCTGCTCGGCGCGCAGCGCCAACAGCTGGGTCGCGTAGAGCTGCGCGGCGTTCTGCGCCTGCGTCCGGCGGCCGACCGCAAAGGCCTCCCCTGCGAGGCGCTCGGCCTCCGCCAGGCGGCCCTCGAGCAGCGCGCGCGTCGCCTTGAAGAGCGGCACGTACCACAGGTGAAGCGGGTCGCGCAGCTCCTCGGCGAGGCGCGCGTGGAGGGCGAGCTCGATGTCGACGTCGACCCAGTCGCCGAGCTCCATCAGGGACAGGATCCGCCAGACGTGGCCGCGCAGCACGAGCTGGCGGTCGCGCACGTCCTCCCCCAGCGCGACGACATCGGTCGCGATCTGCAGGCGCTGGACGCAGTTCTCGGGGCCCCACAGCGTGAGAAAGCGCGCGCTCAGCGTCGACGCGAGCGTCGCGCGGTCCCCCAGCCGGCGTGCCATCGCGACCGCCTGCTCGGCGAGCGCGACGCGCTCCTCGCTGCGGTCGGAGTAGTACAGCTCGGTCGCAAGCCGTCCGAGGACGCGCGCGAGCAGCGGAGCGTCGTCCTCGCCGAGCGCCTCGCGCGCCTCGCTCAGCAGCGCGACGAGCGCGTCGTCGACGCGCCCGAACTCAAAGCCGCCCATGCCCGCGCCGTAGCCGAGCGCAGCCTTCGCGAGGCGGTCGGGCGCGTCGAGCTTGCGCGCGAGTCCGGCGGCGCGCAGGAACGTCTCGCGGGCGGCGCACGAGTCGCCGGCGCGCGACTGCGCGCTGCCGAGCGCGAGCAGCAGGTCGCAGCGCCGCGGAACGTCGGCGCGCTCCTGCAGCCCGTGGGCCTGCAGCGCGCGCTCGAAGTGGTCGGCGGCCTCCTCGTAGGCGACGAGCTTCAGCGCGCGCTCGCCGGCGCGCACCGAGTAGTCGATCGCCCTGGTCAGCTCGCCGGCGGTGGCGGCGACGAAGAAGTGATGCGCGAGCTCGGCGATGCGCGGCTCGGGGTCGGCCGCGTAGAGCTCCTCCAGTGCGAGGCCGACCTCGCGGTGAAGCCGGCTGCGGCGCTGCGGGCCGAGGTCGTCGTAGAGCGTCTCGCGGATCAGCCCATGCGAGAAGCTGTAGGCACCGAGCGCCGGCGGCCGCTCGACGATCACGCCGCCGGCGACCGCCTCGCCCAGCGCCTCGTCGAGCTCGGCGGACTCGCAGCCGCTGACGCGCTGCAGCGTGTCGATCCGAAACTCGCGCCCGATCACGGCGGCCGTGCACAGCAGCCGGCGGCTGCGGTCGGGCAGCGGCTCGAGGCGGTGGCGGATCGTCTCGCGCACGCCGTCGGGGATCCGCACGGCGGCGACCTGCGCGGCGTCGTCGAGCCGGCCCTCTGCGCTCAGCAGCCGCACGACCTCGTCGACGAAGAACGGGTTTCCCTCCGTTGCGTCGTGGATCGCGCGCACGACGCGGTCGGGCGGGCGGCGACCGGCCACGCGCTCGACGACCGCGGCTATATCGCGCTCGCGCAGCCCGCGCAGCGGCAGCCGCTGGCCGTGGCGGATGATGTCGCCGAGCGTCGCGGCGAGCTGCGCGTTGAGCCGCGCCTCGGCCTCGCGGTAGGTGCCGATGACGAGGATCGGCGAGTCGCGCACGTGCACGGCGAGGAAGCCGAGCAGCAGCAGCGACGGGTGGTCGGCCCCGTGCAGGTCGTCGAGGATGAGCACGATCGGGCCCTGCGCGGCGGCCGCGCGCAGCAGCGAGGTGATCGCGTCGAAGAGCTGAAAGCGGGCCGCGTCGGACTCCCCGGGGTCGCCCGCGGAAGCGGGAGCGGCGACGCGAGCGGCGCCGTCCTCCCCGCCCACGAGGTCCTCGGGCGCCCGCGCCAGCGCGGGGATGAGCCGGGTCAGGCGGGCGATCGCCTCGGGGCCGAGCGCGGCGAGCGGGGCGCCGATCTCGCGCTCGATCGCGAGCCGGCGCAGGATCCGCAGCCAGGGCCAGTAGGAGGGCGCGCCGCCGCCGTCCCAGGCGCGACCCCACAGGACGGTCGCGCCGGCCGCGACGGCCTGCGCGCCGATCGCGTCCGCAAGCGCCGTCTTGCCGACGCCGGGGTCGCCGGCGACCATGAACAGCCGGCCGCGGCCGGCGAGCGCGTTGTCGAGGCCCTGGCGCAGCTCGGACAGCTCGCGATCACGACCGACGAGGCTCCCCGCAGCAACGTCCACGAGGAGAAGTGTAGGCCCGGCTAGGAGATCCTGACAGGCTTGCGGACCCACGGCGTGCGCCGCCTGCTCGTGGCGCGCTCGTACTGCCTGCGCGTGTCGAACTGCAGGATCCACCTGCCCCGCTGCGCTCTGAAGGGGAACAGGCGGCGCTTGCGCGTCCGTTCGATCCTGCCGCAGACACCCGTCGCGGTGCCGAGGCGAATCGTGCGCCGCTCCTTCCCGCGGGCATCGACGTAGTGCAGGTAGACCGGCGCACGGCGCCGGACGAGGCCGAAGCCGTTGATCGTGAAGCGGACCGCGAGCGTCTCCGGGTTGCCGCTGCTCGGCTTGAAGTTCGCGAAGACCTTCGTCGAGCGATACGTCGTCGCGGCGGTGGTGATCATGTCGCCGGCGCTGAGCCGGTAGAGCCGCTCGCGGACCTCGTTGGGCATCACCGGCGTCGGAAACTTGCCGACGAAGGCGCCGTTCGCGTCCGCCTGGGCGCTCGCGAAGACCTTGCCGTCGCGGGCGACGTTGACCGTCGCCAGCGGCGTGAAGCCTGCGCCGCGGACGACGACCTCCTGCTGCTCCTGATAGCAGCGCGTGTCGGTCTGGATCGTCGCCGCGCCGGCGGCGGGCGCGTTGGCGACCGCCGTCAGGAAGGTCACGAGAGCGAGGATCGAACGGCGGTTCATCGCAGGCGAAGGTAGCGGATCGGGAGGCCTGTTCGCGCACGCTGCGGCAATCGGATACAACGAGTCCCCAAGCCTCGCTCGCCACCGATCGGAGCCGCCATGCCGACGTACCTCATGCTCGCGACGCTGACGCCCGACGGCGTGCAGACCGTCAAGAACAACCCGCAGCGCATCAGGGAGGTCAACCGCGAGGTCGAGCAGCTGGGCGCGACGGTCAAGGCGCAGTGGAGCACGCTCGGCCGCTTTGACTTCGTGAGCATCGTCGAGGCGCCCGACGAGCTGACGATGGCGCGGGTCTCACTCGAGCTCGGCTCGCGCGGCACGTCGCACTACGAGACGCTGCCGGCGATCCCGATCGACGACTTCATCGCGTCGATCTAGGTTGCCGCCGAAGATCCTCGTCGTCGGCGCCGGCGGTCGCGAGCACGCGCTCGTGCGCGCGCTCAAGCGCTCGGCCGCGGCGCCCGAGCTGCTGTGCGCGCCGGGCAACCCGGGCATCGCGGCGGACGCGCGACTTCTGCCGGTCGCCGTCGACGACGTCGCCGCGCTCGCCGATGCGGCGCAGGGCGAGCGCTGCGACCTGGTCGTGGTCGGCCCCGAGGCCCCGTTGGTCGCCGGGCTCGCCGACGAGCTGGCGCAGCGCGCCATCGCCGTCTTCGGCCCGAGCAGGGCGGCCGCCCAGCTCGAGGGATCCAAGCAGTACGCCAAGCAGGTCATGGAGGCGGCGGGCGTGGCGACCGCGCGCTGGTGCGCCGTCGACGACGTCGAGGCGGGGATGGCGGCGATCGAGTCCTATCCGGTCGTGCTGAAGTTCGACGGGCTTGCGGCGGGCAAGGGGGTCGTCATCGCAGCCGACGAGGATGAGGCGCGCGCGGCGCTGGCCGGCTTTCTCGTGCAGCGCCGGTTCGGTCCGGGGCGCGTCGTCGTCGAGGAGTGCCTGCTGGGCGAGGAGCTGTCGCTGCTGGCTCTGTGCGACGGCGTTCGCGCGCTGCCGATGGCGCCGGCGCAGGACTACAAGCGGATCTTCGACGCCGACCAGGGGCCGAACACGGGCGGGATGGGCTCCTACTCGCCGGTGCCGGGCGTCGGCCCCGAGCAGCTGGCGGAGCTCGCGGTACGTGTTCACGGACCGATCGTGGACCTGCTGCGCAGGCGCGGGACGCCGTTTCAGGGCGTCCTGTACGCGGGGATCATGCTCACCTCCGACGGTCCCAAGGTGCTCGAGTACAACGTGCGCTTCGGCGATCCCGAGACGCAGGCCGTGCTGCCGCGGCTGCGCTCGGATGCCCTCGAGGTGCTCAGCGCCGCGGCGCGGCCGGGGGGGCTGGAGAGCGTCGAGCTCGACTTCGCCGACGACTGGGCCGTGACCTTGGTGCTGGCGAGCGCGGGATACCCCGGCGCGCCGCGGACGGGCGACGTGATCACAGGGCTGGACGACGTGCCGGACGCGATCGAGGTCACGCACGCGGGAACCAGGCGCCGCGACGACGGCGCGATCGTGACCGCGGGCGGACGCGTGCTGAACGTCACCGCGCTGGCCGCGACGCCGGCCCGCGCGCGTGACGCCGCCTATGCTGCGGCGCAGCGAATCAACTTCGCAGGGCGTCAGCTTCGCAGCGACATCGCCCTGCGCGCGGTGGAGAGGACGGGCGAATGAGCGAGCAGGCCGAACCGGCGACCCAGACCGACGTCGTCGTCGAACTGGAGGAGATCGAGGTCGACGCGCCGCGCGTCGGCATCATCATGGGCTCCAAGAGCGACATGGACGTCATGGACGGGGCCGCGAAGGTGCTGCGCGAGGCCGACGTGCACCACGAGGTCCGCGTCATGTCCGCCCACCGCGAGCCCGAGATCGTCGCCGAGTACTGCGCCAACGCGCGGATGCGCGGCCTGCGCGTGATCATCGCCGGTGCCGGTCTGTCGGCGGCGCTGCCGGGCGTCGCGGCGGCGCATACCGACCTGCCGGTGATCGGGGTGCCGCTGTCCAGTCGCCTGTCGGCGATCGGCGGCCTCGACGCGATCCTCAGCGTGCTGCAGATGCCGCCGGGCGTCCCCGTGGCGGGCGTCGGCCTCGACAACGCGAAGAACGCGGGTCATCTGGCGCTGCGGATCCTCACGAGCTGAGGCGCGCCCGCATCCGGCGCCGCGCGCCCGCGCGGGCGCCGGTTCTCGGCGGGGCGCGCGCCGCGCAGCACGCGCCGCATCGTGGCCGGCCGCAGGACGTGGCGCGGGCGCTCGCGCATCCCGATCACCTGCACGAGCGCCTCCGCCACCTGCGGATAGTGCTCGGCCCGGCGCGCAGCCGGCGCAGGTAGGCGTTGATCGCGCGCACGGGCACCGGCGCCTTCGCCTCGACCACCGGCAACGCGAGGTCGGCGCCGGTCGACAGCCTCCAGGCGTCGTCGTCACGAGCACGAGCTTGTCGCCGCGCAACGCGCCTGCGGGCAGCCGCACGTAGCGGCTGGCGTAGCGCACGTCGATCGCGCGACTACGAGGTCGGCGGCCGCCGCTACGGGGTCTTCGCACACGACGACCGCCCGCAGCGCGGCGGCGCGACGTCGGTCCTCTGCGAGGCCGTGGAGGAGGCCGTCAACAGCCTGGCGGGCGATCCGCGCGACGCTGAAGCTCGCGCGCGCGCTCACCCGCGCCCGGCGCCCACGCAGGAGGCTGCGGCGGAGGTCCTCGGCCTTCCCTTCGGCACGTATCGCCGGCATCTGACGCGCGGCGTCGAGCGCGTCGTCGAGTGGCTCTGGCAGCGCGAGCTGTACGGGCCCGAGCGCTGACGCTCGGTAGGCCGTGAGCAGAAACCGACCTGGTGGGTGAGCAGCCGCGCGCGGGAGCTCGGCGTGTCAACCGAGGAGGTGCATGATGCAGCGGGTCGGAGAGCATGCCGTCGTCGTCGGCGGGAGCATCGCGGGCTGCTGACCGCCGCCGCGATCGCAGACGCCTAGCGCCGCGATAATGGCGGCGTGATCGCTCGCTACACGCGCCCGGAGATCGGCGCGCTCTGGACCGACGCGGCCCGCATGGAGGCGTGGCGGCGCGTCGAGGTCGCCGCCTGCGAGGCGATGGAGGGCCCGAGCGCAGAGGAGCTCGACGCGATCCGCAGGGCGACGTTCACCGTCGAGGCCGTCCACCAGCGAGAGGCGATCACCGACCACGACGTCGCGGCGTTCGTCGACGTGCTCAGCGCGTCGGCCGGCGACGCCGGGCGCTGGATCCACTTCGGCCTGACCTCGAGCGACGTGCTCGACACCGCGCTCGCGCTGCAGATCCGGTCGGCGGGCGCGATCGTGCTGCGTGGCGCGCGCGACCTGCACGAGGCGCTGGCCCAGCGCGCGCGGGAGCACGCGGACACCGTCTGCGTCGGGCGCACGCACGGCGTCCACGCCGAGCCGACGACGTTCGGGGTGAAGCTCGCAGGCTTCGCGATGGAGGCGCGGCGCAACGTCGACCGCCTCGAGCGCGCGTTCGCACAGGCCTCCGTCGGCGCGATCAGCGGCGCCGTCGGGACGTACGCCTCCACGTCGCCGGCGTTCGAGCTGCGCGTGCTCGAGCGCCTCGGCCTGGAGCGCGAGCCGGTCTCGACGCAGGTCGTCGCGCGCGACCGCCACGCCGAGCTGCTGCAGGCGATCGCGCTCGCCGGCGCGGGCCTCGAGCGGCTCGCGACGGAGATCCGCCACCTGCAGCGCACCGAGGTGCGCGAGGTCGAGGAGCCGTTTCGCTCGGGGAAGCAGAAGGGCTCGAGCGCGATGCCGCACAAGCGAAACCCGATCACGACCGAGCGGATCACCGGCCTGGCGCGCGTGCTGCGCGGTAACGCCTCGGCAGCGGTCGAGAACGTCGCGCTGTGGCACGAGCGCGACATCTCGCATTCGGGCGCCGAGCGCGTGATCCTGCCCGACTCGACGATCCTGCTCGACTACCTGCAGTCGCTCGCGATCCGCGTCGTGCGCGGCATGGTCGTCCACGAGGACCGCATGCGCGAGAACGTCGAGCTGACCTATGGGGCCCTGTTCAGCCAGCGGGTGCTGCTGGCGCTGGTGGAGGGCGGGATGTCGCGCGACGAGGCGTACCGCGGGGTGCAGGAGGCCGCGCAGCGCGCGTGGGACGAGCGCACGCCGCTGCGCGAGCTGCTGGAGGCGCGGCCCGAGCTCGGGCTCGACCTCGACGCGGTCTTCGATCTCGGCGCGTACACGCGGCATGCGGCGGAGATCGTGGGACGGCTCGAGCGATGAGCAGCTGCGTTGGCGCCGCGTGTGCCGGGCAAGCGCGGCGGCAGCCCGCCGGTCTCGAGAAGGACCACTCGCAGAAGCGGGCGGCGAGCTAGGGTCGACCCGCTCTGGGAGTGGGCGTCGCGGCTGTGAGACAGCGTTACGCCGCCGAGGATGCCTCTTTGCAGAGGTTGCCGCGAATAGTCAGTGCTAATCGGCTCCGGATTGCTCTTTTGCGTGGCGCGGTACATGCGCCGCGATGCGATGCATGACGCCATATGCGAGGGAGCATTGACACGAAATGCGGTGACATCGAAGCTGCCGCATCACTGCCGAACACGCTTCTCAGCCGCAAGAGCCACCTGCTCACAAGCCGCAGCGCAGACCGCCGTGCCCGGCGCGACACCTTTCACTCGGCTCAGCGTGTTGCGTAAAGTGGTCGGCCGATGATGTCGCAAGGATCGGTCAGCGTCGGTTGGTCCGGACAGACCGCATGTTGAGTTCGGCGGTGCGCGGCGACAAGCGCCGCATGCGCGGAGCCGGCCCCTCCGTCCCTGACCCGATCAGCGACGTCGGTCCGCGCGGCACCATCCGGGTCCGCGACGCGTTCGCCCGTCGTGCGCTCGCGACGGCCGACATCGCCGCAGCCGCCGGCGCCTACATGCTCGCGGTGGTCGTTGCAGCCGGCGGCGAGGCTCGCTGGGAAGCGCTCCTGGCGCTGCCGCTCGTCGTGGTCGCGAACAAGGTCGCCGGCCTCTACGACCGCGACGACCTGCTGATCTACAAGGCGACCTCGCTCGACGAGATGCCGGCGCTCTTCAACGTCGCGACGCTGGCCACGCTCCTGATGGCGCTCGGCGGCAACGCGGTCGCCGATGGCGACCTGACCCCGCTGCCGCTGCTCGTCCTCTGGCTGAGCCTCACGCTCCTCCTGGTGATCTTCCGCGCCGGCGCGCGCGCCTTCGCGCTGCGCCAGACGGCGACGGAACGATGCGTCGTGATCGGCGATGCCGACGCGAGCGCGCAGCTCGCGTCGAAGCTCGACGACAGCCCGCACATCAACAGCGAGGTCATCGGCTACGTCCCGCTGCGCGACCGCATCCGCTCGGACGACCCGTCGCCGCTGGGAGCCCTCGAGGAGCTCGGCGACCTGCTGGACGACCACGACATCCACCGCGTCATCGTCGCGCCTCGCGACACCGACTCCGACGCCCACCTGAACGTCGTGCGCACCGTCAAGGCGCTGGGCGTCAAGCTCAGCGTGCTGCCGCGGATCCTCGAGGTGGTGGGGTCGTCGTCGGAGTTCGACGACCTCGACGGGTTGATGGTGCTGGGCGTGCGGCGCTTCGGGCTGACCCGCTCCTCGCGGGTGACGAAGCGCGCGCTCGACGTGGTCGGTGCCACGGCGATGCTGCTCCTCGCAGCGCCCTTCATGCTGGCGATCATGGCGGCGATCAGGCTGGACTCCGCCGGACCTCCGTTCTTTCGCCAGAAGCGCGTCGGCCGCGACGACCAGGTCTTCGAGATCGTGAAGTTCCGCACGATGGCCGCCGATGCCGAGGCGCGCAAGCAAGAGCTGCTCGCCGACAACGAGACCGAGGGGCTGTTCAAGATGCGCGACGACCCGCGGGTCACGCGCGTGGGCCGCCTGCTGCGGCGCTCGTCGCTGGACGAGCTGCCCCAGCTCCTCAACGTCCTGCAGGGCCATATGAGCCTCGTCGGTCCGCGTCCGCTCGTCCTCGACGAGGATCGTCGCATCGTCGGCTGGCATCGCCGGCGGCTGCAGCTCAAGCCGGGGATGACGGGGCCATGGCAGATTCTGGGGTCCGGCCGGATCCCGCTGTACGAGATGGTGAAGATCGACTATCTCTATGTCGCCAACTGGTCGATGTGGAGCGACCTCAAGCTGCTGATCCGGACGATCCCGTATGTGCTGGCGCGGCGCGGCCTGTGACGCCCGGAGCGCGCGCATGGCGGGGCGGCACGGCCTCCCGACAGCAGGCGTCCGCCGCTCCCCGCTCGGTGGCGGTGGTGCACGACTACCTCAACCAGCGCGGAGGAGCCGAGCGGGTTGCGCTGGAGATGGCGCGGCTGTGGCCTGAAGCGCCGATCTACACATCGCTGTACCGGCCGGCCTCGACGTTCCCGGAGTTCGCGGAGCGCGAGGTGCTCACCTCGTTCCTCGGCCGCCTGCCCGTCGACAGCGGGTTTCGCAACCTCCTGCCCCTGTACCCCGCCGCGTTTCGAGGTTTCGGGAGCCTGCGCCAGGATCTCGTGGTCAGCAGCTCGGCGGGGTGGGCGCACGGCGTGCGCACCGGCCGCGACAGCACGCACGTCGTCTATTGCCACACACCCGCGCGCTGGCTGTACGGGGGCGAGCATCTGGGTGACCGTTCGGCGCGCGAGCGCGTCGCCCGTCCGCTGTTCGGCGCCCTGCGCGGCTGGGACCGTGCCGCCGCGCGGCGCGCCGATCGCTATGTCGCCAACTCGCAGAACGTCCGCCGGCGCATCCGCGCGACGTACGGCATCGACGCCGATGTCGTCTACCCGCCGGTCGACGTGGATCGCTTTTGTCCGCGGCCGCGCGGAGACCGGTTGCTCGTCGTCTCCCGGCTGCTGCCGTACAAGCGCGTGCATCTCGCGGTCGAGGCTGCCAGCCGCGCGCGCCTGCCGCTGGACGTCATCGGATCCGGCCCGAGCTACCACGAGCTTGCGGCGATGGCGGGGCCGACGGTGCGCTTCGATCGCCGCCTCGAGGACGCGGCGATCACCGAGCTGATGGAGAACTGCCGCGCGCTGCTGCTGCCCGGCGACGAGGACTTCGGGATCACCCCGGTCGAAGCGCTGGCGGCGGGCAAGCCGGTCGTCGCGTTCGCCAGGGGAGGCGCGCTCGAGACGCTCGAAGACGGGGTCAGCGCCGCGATGTTCAGCGAGCCGACGGCGGAAGCGCTGCTGGCGGCGATCAAGCGCGTCGACACGATCGAGACATCGCCGGAGACGCTCGCCTCGCACGCGCGGCGCTTTTCGCCGCAGGCATTCCGCGAAGGTCTGCTGGCCGCCGTCGAGCGTGCTCGTCTCGGCACGTCACGAGCATCGCCGTGCCGCCGCTGCCGCTCGCCTCGCGCGTCCCGCCGGCGCTCGCGCCGGCGGTTCTCGGCACGACGCTCGTCCTGGTGCTCGTGACGCTGAGGGTGCCGCTGGAGGCCGGCACGGTCGCCATCGCGGCGGCAGCGCTGCTCGTGGCGGCCGCGGTCTGGGCGCTCGTCGACCTGCAGCGCTTCGTCCTGATCGGCGTCCTCGGCGCGATGATCCTTCCGATCTCGCTCGTGCAGCCAGCCGGTGCGAACGTCGCGCTCGCGGACGTGCTCCTGCTGATCGCGCTCGGCGGCTGGCTGGTCGCGGGAGCCGCCGGCGCCGCCTCGGCGCCGTGGACGGCGGGCAACCCGCTGCTCGTTCCGGCGCTCCTGTTCGTGACCGTCACGGCCGCATCGCTCGCCTGGTCGGTGAATCGCCTCGACAGCGTCCGCACGACGATCCAGATGCTCGAGATCGTCGTCGTCCTGCCGCTCGTGTTCGCCTCGCTGCCGCGCTCGCTGCGCGCGGTCCGCGGCGGGATGCTGTTCTACGTCGGGTTCACCTGCATCCTCGCGCTGGTGACCTTCGGCTCGTTTCTGCCGCGCGCGCTGAGCGGCGATCTGACGGGCCAGTATCTGCCGGGCCTGCACAAGAACGCGATCGGCAGCTTCCTCGCGGCCGGGCTCGTGCTGGCCTACGCGCTCTGGCTCGCCGAGGCGCGGCCGCGCGTGCGGAGCGCGCTCGGGATCGCCGCGCTCGTCGAGCTCGCGGGCCTGTTCGCGGCCTTGTCGCGTGGCTCGATGCTGGGAGCGCTGATCGCGATCGTGATCGTCAGCCTGCTGCTGCGCCGGCGCCGGCTGCTGAGCGCCGGGCTCGTCGCCTGCGCGGCAGCCGGCTTCCTGCTGGTGATCGGGCCGCCGACCGTCAGCGACTCGCTGGAGGGCGGCGGCTACGACAGCAGCGCCGTGCGCGCGTACTCGTTCGACAACGCGGTCGAGAAGATCGCCGAGCGTCCGCTGCTCGGCACCGGTGCGGGCACCTACCGCGACCACATCCGGGAGTTCAACATCGGGCTGCGCGATCCCAACAACCTGTTCCTGCTGACCTGGGCGGAGATCGGGGTCCTCGGAATGGCCGCCCTCATCTTCCTGCTGTACCGCTTCGGCAGCCTGCTCCTCGCCGGCCGCCGCCTCCCGGCGACGGCGGCCGTACCGGCCGTCGCGGCGGGCGGCGTCACGATCTCCCTGCTCGTCCACTTCCAGGTCGACTCGACATGGAACCGCGGCAGCGCCTCGCTGGCCTTCGCGATGATGGGCCTGCTGCTGGCAGCCGGGCGGCTGGCGCGCGGGGCCGCGGAGGCGCACCCGCCGGCACGCGGCTCGTCTCGCGGCGCACGGGCGGTGCCGGCGCCTCCGGCAGCGCCAGCGCCAGCAGCTGCGCCAGCGCCAGCACCTGCGCCAGCGCCAGCACCTGCGCCAGCGCCAGCACCTGCGACAGAACCGCCGCATCCGGTCGTGCAGCCGCTCAGCGGCGCGAGCCGCGCCGCGGGCGCCGCCGCTCCTGATGAGCCACGGCCGCTGCGAGTACTGCATGTCGTCACCTCCGACGCGTACGCCGGCATCGAGCGGCACGTCATCCGCCTGGCACGCGAGCTGCGCGCGCTCGGATGCGCTGCCGAGCTCGCCTGCCCTCCATCCGCCGGTCGGCTCAGAGCCGAGGCGCGAGCGCTCGGGATCCCGCTGCATCCGTCGGCCGGCGGCAGGCCGCGCACGTGGCTGAGCGACGTCGCCAGGCGTCTGGCCGCCCAGCCCGTCGACGTCATCCACCTGCACGACGGGCGCTCCGCACTGGCCGGCGTGCTGCTCGGACCGCTGGGGCGGGGTGTCGTCGTGCGCACCCAGCACTTCACCCACCCGGCGTCCGTCGGCCGAAGCGGCTGGCGGCGAGACGCGTCGCTGGGTCTGCACCGCGCGATCAACCGGCAGCTCGACGGATACGTCGCGGTCTCGCAGACAGTCGCCGACCGCGCGCTCGAGCGCCGCGAGACGGGCGCGGCAGAGCTCGCTGTCATCCCTCCGGGGATCGATCTTCCGAACGAGGAGGCGCTCGCTCGCGCGCGCGTCGCGCGGCGCGACGCGCCCGCGCCGGTGGTCGCGTTCATCGGTCGCCTGGAGGCAGAGAAGCGCGTCGACATGCTGCTGCGTGCCGCCCCCGACGTCCTCGAGCAGTTGCCTGGCTGCCGCTTCGTGATCGCCGGATCCGGCGCCGCGCAGCAGGGATGGCGCGAGCTGGCGTCCCAACTGCGCATCGAGCCGGCGGTCGTCTGGACGGGCGCGGTGGCCGACCCGGCACCCGTGCTGCAGAGCGCGCACGTCTACGTCAATCCCTCGCCCGGCGAGGGGTTCGGGCTCGCGACGGCGGAGGCGATGGCGTTCGCGCTGCCGGTTGTGGCGGTCGCCGCCGGGGGCAGCGCCGAGATCGTGGAGGACGGTGTCACGGGGCTGCTCGTGCCGCCCGAGGACGCCGACGCGCTGTCGCGGGCGATCGTCCGCCTGGCGAGTGATCGACCCTACGCCGCGGAGATCGGCGAGGCGGCGCGGCGGCGCGCGGCGGCGCGCTACGGAGCCGGCGGCACCGCAGCCGAGATGCTCGCGTTCTACCGGCGGCTGCGCGAGCGAGCCCTCCGATGACGGCGGTCCGCGTTCTGCGCGTCTACCACAGCGCCGTCGTCGACGAGTACCGCGAGCGCGAGCGGCTGCTGCGCAGCCGCCACGGCTACGACGTCCACCTCGTCTGCCCGCCCGCGTGGCCGGAGGGAGCAAGCGTCGTGCAGGCGGCGCCGGACGCCGAGATCCCGCTGCACGTCGTCGCTGTCCGCGGGCGCACGCATCCGATCCTGTTCTGGTACGCGAGCCGGGCGTTTCGCCGCGTGCTGCGCTCGGTGCGCCCCGACATCGTCGACCTGCACGAGGAGCCCTACAGCCTGGCCGCGGCCGCCGCGCTCCCCGCCGTCCGCCGCGAGGCGCCGCAGGCGCGCATCTGCATGTACACGGCCCAGAACATCCTCAAGCGCTACCCGCCGCCGTTCCGCCAGCTCGAACGAAGGGCGCTGGCGGCGACCGCCGCCGCCTACCCCTGCTCGAGTGAGGCCGGCGAGGTGCTGCGCGCAAAGGGCTTCGCCGGTGCGCTGCACGTACTGCCGCTGGGGGTATCGCTGCCGCCCGCGCGGGGCAGCGAAAACGGCGGGTGCCTGCGCGTCGGGTTTCTCGGCCGCTTCGTGCCCGAGAAGGGCGCCGGCGTCGCCGTACGGGCGTTCGCCGCAGGCGCGGACGGGCTCGACGCCGAGCTCGAGCTGCTCGGCGCCGGGCCGCAGGAGGCCGAGCTGCGCGAGCTCTGCGGGCAGCTCGGCGTCGCGGAGCGCGTGAGCTTTCCAGGGGCGGTGTCCCAGGCCGAGGCGCTCGAGCGGATCTCCTCCTACGACGCCCTCCTCGTCCCGTCGCTGACGACCGCGGGCTGGAAGGAGCAGTTCGGGCGCGTCGCCGCGCAGGCGCTCGCCGCCGGCACGGCCGTCGTCGCCTCCGACTCCGGCTCGCTGCCCGAGGTGCTCGGAGGCTGCGGGGAGCTGGCGCGGGAGGGCGATCCCGAGGACTTCGCAGCGAAGCTCGCCGCGCTGCTGCGCGACCCGGCCCGCCGCGCGCAGCTGGGCGAGCGCGGGCGCCGCCGCGCCGCCGAGGAGCTGTCGTGGGAGCGCGTCGCCGACGGCTTCGATCGGATGTACCGGGAGGTGCTGGCCGGTGCCTGAGCGCCCGCTGCGCGTTGCGCTCGTCAACCACACGGCACGGATGGGCGGCGCAGAGATCGCGCTGCTGCGGATCGCCGAGCGACTCGATCGCGACGCCGTCGCGCCGGTGGCGGTGCTGGGCGAGGAGGGCCCGCTCGCCGACCGCCTGCGCCGGGCAGGCGTCGAGGTCCTCGTCAGCCCGCTCGACGCCCGCGTCGCAGAGCAGCGCAAGGATGACCTCGGCCTCGCCGGGCTCGCCCGTCCGGCCCTGGCCGCCCGCACCGCGGCCGCTGCCGTCGGCTTCGCCAGGATCTTTCGCCGCCGGGGCATCGACGTCGTGCACACGAACTCGCTGAAGGCGCATCTGCTCGCCGGGGCGGCAGGGCGACTCGCGGGCGCACGCGTCGTCTGGCACGTGCGCGACCACCTCGCCGAGCCCTACCTGCCGGCCGCGGCGGTACGCGCCGTGCGCCTCGCGGCACGGATCCTGCCGGACCGTGTGGTGGCGGTGTCCGCCAGCGCCGCGCGTACCGTCGGGCGCGCCGACGTCGCCGTCATCCATCAGGGCGTCGCGCTGCCCGATCTCGATGAGCGGCGGCGATCGGACGGCCCCCTGCGAGTGGGACTCGTCGGCCGGATCGCGCCCTGGAAGGGGCAGGACGTCTTCATCGACGCCGCGGCCCGCCTGGCGGGCGAGTTCCCCGAGGCCGAGTTCCTGATCGTGGGGGCGCCGCTGTTCGGCGAAGATGCCTTCGAGGCTTCGCTGCACCAGCGCGTAGCCGATGCCGGCGTCGCCGATCGCGTCCGCTTTCTCGGCTTCCGTGAAGACATCTGGCACGTCTACCGCGACCTCGACGTCGCGGTCCACGCCTCGACGCAGGCCGAGCCGTACGGGAACGTGATCCTGGAGGCGATGGCGAGCGCGACGCCGCTGGTGGCGGCGGGTGCGGGAGGCGTGCTGGAGCTCGTCGACGACGGACGCACCGGCCTGCTCGTGGAGCCCGGCGATGCGGATGCGCTGGCCGCTGCCGTCGGCGAGCTGCTGCGCTCGCCCGATCGGCGGCGCGCGCTCGGCGCGGCCGGCCGGCGCCACGTCGAGGAGCGCTTCTCGCGCGAGCGCGACGCGCGCGAGATCGAGCGGATCTGGCGGGAGGCCGCCGCTCAGCGGTCGCGCCGCACGGTCAGGCGCACGGCTGGGGCCGGGGCCGCGCCGAACGAGCCCGTGACGTAGGCGAGCACGCCGGCCGCCCGCAACAGCGCCATCCGCAGCCAGGCGCCCTCGCGCCGCCGGGCCTCGCGCAGCGACGGCCGCAGCGCCCACGCCGACAGGAAGCGCAGCGCCACGAGCGGATGGCGTGGGCCGTGCTTGCGAACGAACAGCAGCCCGTTGCGCACGAAGTAGAACGTGCCGAGCGTCGGCATGCCGCGCCGGAACGAGCGCGACACCTTGTGCCAGATCCGGCTCTCGGCGACGACGACGCCCGCGCGGCCGGCGCGGGTCGCCCGCAACGTCCAGTCAGAGTCCTCCCAGAACAAGAAGAAGCGCGGGTCGAAGAGGCCGACCTGCTCCCAGGTGGCGCGCGCGGCGATCAGGCAGCAGCCGGTGGCGATCGGGGTGCTAGTGATGCCGTGCGTGGGCGCGACGCCGTCCGGCGGCTGGCGGTGGTGTGCCCAACCGGTCCGCCAATCGATCTCACCGCCGCAGAACCAGACGGCTTCTGGCTCGTCGGCATAGAGGATGACGGGGCTCGCGAACCCCACCGCCGGATCGCGGTCGAACGCCGCCACGAGCGGCTCGAGGAAGTGGGGATCCACCAGGGTGTCGTTGTTGAGCAGCATCACGTAGTCGGCGCCCGTCGAGAGCGCGTGTCGGATGCCGCGATTGTTGCCCTCGGCGAAACCGAGGTTGGCGCGGTTGTCGATGATCTCTACCTCCGGGAACTGCTCTCGGGCGCGCTCGACGCTATCGTCGGTGGAGCCGTTGTCGACGAGGATGATCCGACAGGGCGCAGTCACCGCTCGCAGCGACTGCAGGCATTCGCGGGTGTCCTCCCAGCCGTTCCAGTTGAGCAGGACGAGCGCGATGTCCGGCCGTCGGCTCGCGACCACGGTCAACGTGCGGTGGGATCGTCGACTGCCACGTCCGAGATCTTGAGCGCCGGCCAGAGGCCTCCCGAGAAGGGATGGAAGTCGTGCATCCGGCGCCAGACGTACGGTGCCGGCCGCCAGCGCAGGTAGTAGAAGGCGCGCGTACGCAGGCCCTGGTTGTGGCCCCACGACGCGACCTTGGTGCGTATGCGCTCGGCCGAGCCGGCCCACGAGAAGTGCAGCGCGGCATCCTCCGACGCCAGCAGGTGGGCGCGAAGCTCGCCCGGCTCGGCCGCCCGCGTCACCTGAAGGCTGTGCTCGTCGCCCGCCACGACGACGCGCAGAAACGCTCCCGCCGCGCGGCGTGCCTGGACCAGCCGGGCACCGGCGCGGACGGCTATCGGCCCGGGATACTCGAAGTGGTCGGCACCGTCGGGGGCACATACCTCCAGGCAGCGTCCGTCGCGCAGCGATCGGAACAGCAGGCGCATCGGCCACTCGACGGCATCGACTTTGCGCTCGTCGGCATGCGCGAGCACGTCGCGCAGGCGTTGCGGCCGCGGCAGCACCTCGTCGGTGTCCACCTGGAGGACCCAGTCCGCTCCGCGCCCGGCTTCGGCCAGCGCGGCGCGGCGCTGCGCCGTCTCGGACTCGAGCGGCGTGGGGGCGGCGCGCGCGTAGTCGCCGCCGACATGTCTCATCTTGCCGTCGCGGTCCAGCGCCCTGAGACGCTCGAGCGCCTGATCGACGCGGATAGGAGCGCCCGTCCAGCCGCGACCGCTGCGGTCGTAGGAGACTACGATCTCGTCGACGAGGTCGTAGTAGGCGCCCACGCTGCGCTCGATCCAAGCCGGATCGGCCGCCAGCACGTAAGCATGCAGCCTCACCGGCCGGATCGAGAGCCGCGTCGCGTCAGCCGGCGCGCCGCCTGCAGAAGACCGAGGCGACGCAGCGTTCTCTTGACCATGCGCCTGAGCGGTCCCCGCACGAGCGGCATGTACAGCGTCAGGTACCTGGGCAGGTAGTGCCGCGCGAGCAGCCATGCACGATAGCGCGGGCCGAGCGCCGCGGGATCCGAGCAGCGCACGTACCAGTCGTTGACCCCCGTCGTGCGCCGGAAGGCATAGCCGTGCGCGCGCATGTGGCCGAGCATCCTGCGGTCGGGGAGGTGCATCAGCCGCTCGACGATGACGACCTCGGGTCGCCAGCGCCCCAGCGTCAGACCTTGCAGGGTCTCCCATTCGTGCCCGTTGACGTCGATCGTCATGAAGTCGATCTCGCTCGCGCCACCGGCTGTGAGGATCTCGTCGAGCGTCTTCGCGGGAACGGTGGTGCGCCGGATGCGCACCTGGTCGGCGATGTGGTCCACAGCACGCAGCTCGTCGCGACCGACCGCCAGCGAGGAGAGCCCGCGCGACCCCTCCACGATCTCGAACTGCACCTCCGCCGGCGCACCGGGACCGACGGCGGCACAGTTGAAAATCTGTGCGCGCGGCCGCACGTCGCGACAGCGCTCCGCGAGCTCCGGATCGGCCTCCACCAGGATCCCCTGCCACCCGATCCGCTCGAAGTAGGCCGTGGCGCTTCCCTCGACGCCGTCGTAGGCCCCGACCTCGACGTAGAACCCCTCGCGCCTGCCGGCGAAATGCTCGGCGAGGAGGCGATCCTCGCCGAATTGAGCCGTGAAAGGCGGCTGGTCGATCACCTGCTGGCCCTACCCGGACATGCGTCGGTCCACCGCCAGCTCATCGTCGGGCGACCGTCGCGAGGGCATCGAGGATGGTTCTAGCGCTGTCCTGCCAGGAGAAGTCCTGTACCCGCTCGTGGCCGCGAGCGACCAGCCGCTCGCGCAGCAGATCGTCCGTGAGCAGTCGGTCGAGGGCCGCCGCCATCGCCTCCGTGTCGCCGAGCGCAACGAAGTAGGCCGCGTCCGCTCCGACCTCACGCAGGACCGGGATGTCGGAGGCGATGATCGGAAGCCCGTGCGCGAATGCCTCGAGCACCGGGATGCCGAAGCCTTCGTAGCGCGACGGGTACAGCGCGAGGCGGGCGCGCCGGTAGAGCCAGACGAGCTGCTCGTCCGGGACGTGGCCCAGGCACACGACGGCGGAGTTCAGCAGCGCGTCGCTGCGGACCGCCCGCTCGATGCGCTCCCGCTCAGACGCAAGGCCTCCGGCAAGGACGAGCAGCACCCGCTCGGCATCATCGCGCTCCCGAGCGAACCGCGCGAAGCCCGCGAGCGCGTCCTGCCAGTTCTTGTTCGCTCCGCCGGGGTTGACCATCAGCACGAACGGGCGCTCCGCGGCCAATGCCGGCGGTCGCTCGCCGGGCGCAGCGCCGGCGGGCGGATCGACGGCGCACGGCGCGACGACGATGCGCTGCGGATCGACCGCGAACAGCTCGACGATCTCGCTCTTGACGGTCTGCGAGATCGTGATGATGAGGTCGAAGCACCGGATGTGCCGACGCGTCGCCCGCCGCAGCTCGGGCGCATCCGCGATCGCGTACTCGCGAGGGAACAGGTGGCGGCCGTTGTCCAGGACCAACGCTACGCGCGCGGACGGAATCGGAACGCGCAGCCGCGAGTCCTCGTTGTACATCCGGAAGTAGATCCGGCTGCGCGTCCGGACGATCTCCAGCGGCAGCGAGGCGTGCGAGCGGATGCGCCCCCGATGCTCATGGCACACCACGTTGGGCTTGACGATGAGGTCGTCGATCCGCGGGTGCCATTCGTCCCACCCGAAGTGAAGATGGAAGGTATCGCTGCGCCCGATGTCCGTCATCTCGTCGAGGATGCGGTGGACGTACAGCTGCTGGCCGCGCCATTGCCGCTTCTGCAGCGCCCTCGCGTCGATGTAGAGATTCATGCGGCTCCCTCCGCCAGGGCGCTGCGAAGCACGACATACTGCCGGTCCCAGGAGAACTCCTCCGCCCGCGCGCGGGCGCGTCGGCCCCACCGCCGGCGCTCCTGCGGCTCGTCGATCAGATGCGCCAGCAGCTCGGCGAGCACGTCGATGTCCGAAGAGTCGAACAGGAGCGCCGCATCCCGCGTCACGTCGGGGATGCCACCACGCCGCGACGCGATCGTCGGAAGGCCGCAGGCCAGGCCCTCGGCGAGCGTGAGCGGGCATGGATCGTCCCAGTTGGACGGTACGCAGAAGATCGAAGCGGCCTGGTACTCCGACAGGATCTGTCGGCGGTCGACGAAGGGCCGAAACTGGACCGCCTCTCCGAGCGGCTGAGCGAGCCGGCGCAGCCCGGTCTCGTAGTCGGACAGCGGCGCATTCGCTGCGAACCCGCTGCTTCCGACGACGCGGACGATGAAACGTCGGCCTCCGCCGGAGATCTTCGCCGCGGCGCGCAGCAGCAGATCAGCGCCCTTCTCGGGAACGACTCGCCCGACGAACAGCACCACGGGGACGCCCTCCGGCGGACCGCCCTGCCGCGGGCGGAAGCGCTCGGTGTCGGCGCCGTTGTAGACGACGGCGATGTTCGCGCTCTCCCGACCCAGGCGGCTGGTGAGATCGTCGGCGATGAAGTCGCTGACGCAGATGACGCGGTGCGCGGCAGCGATCGTCCGCCGGGCCTCCCGGCGCCCGTAGGTCCGGAAGAGGCGGTTGTGGACGTACAGGCACACCTGAGCCTGCGGTCGCTGCGCGCTGAGAAAAGGCACGGGCGCGGGATTGTTGTGCAGGAAGACGGGCGTCCGCAGGTCGCGGTCGATCGCGGCGAGCGCGGGGCTGTACAGCGCCGTGGCGAAGCGGCGCGAAGCGCCCAGGCGACCGAGGCCGGCGTCCATCGCCTTCTTCATGCGTCCCGGTAGGGGCGGAAACTCCACCTCGAGACGCTCCCCGACGGGATACCCGCTGCGCGTCCCACGTCCGACGATCACCTCGGTCCGCCCGCCATGTTCGAGATGCCTCCGAGCGAGCTCGTAGACGATCGTCATCACGGCGCTGCCGGTTGCGGGCGAGTAGTGGTCGCCGGGAGTCGGGACGTGCACGTGGAGATCGCCGCCGGGCGGTGCGTCGCCGCGTCCCATTAGGCCGCCTGAGTCGGAGCGAGGACGACGGGACGCGCGACGCGCACGAGGCGCGCCGGCAGCAGATCGAAGAGCACGTCGGCGTCCGCGGCGGGCAGGAGTCCGCCGGAGAGCCTGGCCAGGACGACGAAGCAGGCGGTGCCGCCGGCGAACGCGGCCATGGCTCCTACGACGGCGTGGATCTCGCCGCCGCCCAGGCCCAGCCCGTAAGCGGCTGCGGACGACAGCAGGGCCAGGAGCGCGAGCCGCACGAACGGCACGTCGACCCGGCCGAGGTCGCTCGCAACGACCGTCGCGCGCACCGTCATCGCGATCGCGATCGCGCCGCCGACGGCATTCGCGATCACCGCTCCCCAAACCCCGAGCGGCGGGATCAGCGCGACCGCCAGGGCAACGTCGACCACGAGCGCGACGATGTTCGCCCGCAGCAGGATTCCCGGCCTGCCGATGGCGTGGGCGAGCGCGAGGTATGGCTGCCCGGCGGCGCGCAGCAGCGACACGACGGCGAGCGCGGCGAAGGCCGTGCCGGTGCCGGCGTACTCCGGCCCGAACAGGACAGGCGCGATGAGCATCGTTCCGACGACGGCCGCGCCGGCGAGGAAGGCGACGGCGGTGGATGAGAGACGCAGCGCGCGGTCGAAGCCCGCCCGCATCCGATCCGGATGCGCGCCGGCGATCGCCGACAGCGCCGGCGTCAGCGGGCCGAGAATCGTGTCGACCGGCGTGGTCAGGCGCTGTGCCAGCCCGAACGCCAGGGCGAATACCGCCAGCGCCTGGTGCTCCCCGAGCAGTTCGAGGATGGCGACCTCCGAGCGGGAGAAGACCAGCGTCGAGAGCAGCGACAGCACGAGCGCCGTGATCGCGTAGCGCCAGAAGGCGTCCGGAAGCGCGCGCGGCATGCGCGGGATCATCGCGGCGCGACGCAGCGACGGGTTGGCGACGAGGATCCAGCAGGGGACTATCACGACACCGGCTACGAGATTGACGACGAAGACCGTCGTGCCCGAGGCGCCGGTCAGCGCCGCGACCATCGAGGAGATACCCGAGGTCACGGCCGCGAGGAAGGCCAGCTTGGCGCTGACGGCCCCGCGATTCTCAGCCTGGATCGAGAACAGCAGCCCCGAGCCGGCGTTGGACGCGACGATGGACCCGACGAGGATCGCGGCCAGGACCGGGTCGGGGCGTACCACCATGACCGTGATCGCCGACACGATCGGCAGCCGCAGCAGATTCCAGCCGAGGGCCTTGCCGATGAGATCGCGCGTGGCTGCCAGGTTCCCCGCCGCGAACGACTGGCTGGCGGCGCGCGTCATCGCCTGGCCGAAGCCCAGGTCGGTCACGGCGAACAGCAACGGAACCAGGAAGCTCAGAAAGGCGAACCGGGCGAACTCCTGGGGCCCGAGCGTCCGGGCGAGGACGACGCTGACCAGGATCGCCAGTGGCAGCGCGATCACGCTCGACACCGTCGACCACGTCGCCCCGCGGATCGCGCGCCGCTGGAGCTCGCCCGCCGACAGCCCGCCGCCTTCACTCATGTCCGCTGCGAGGGACAGCGTCGTCAGACGCAGCGACCGGGCCGCCGTCCAGCTCGCGGTAGACCGCGAGCAGCGCGTCGGCAGCGCGTTCCCAGCTGAAGCACTCCGCGCGCCGGAGGCCGGCCTCCACGAGCTGCTGTCGAAGCGCGGCGTCCTCGATGACGCGAACGAGCGAGTCGGCGAGCGCCTCGGGGTCGTTCTCGACCAGTACGGCGGCCGTCGCGCAGACCTCTTCGACGGCGCGTGACCGCACCGCGACCACCGGCGTACCGGCCGCCATGCTCTCGAGCGGCGGCAGGCCGAAGCCCTCGTACGTCGACGTCGACACCACGGCGCAGGCGGCGCGGATCAGGCGCGGCATCGTCGCCGCGGGGAGGTAGTCGAGCACCACTACGCCGTCGAGCGAGGCCGCTCGCGCCGCGTTCTCCGCCTGTGGGGGCGGGCCGGCCAGCGCCAGGCAGGCGGCGGTCCGCCGCCGGACCGCGGGCCATGCGGCCAACAGCAGCGGGACGTTCTTGCGCTTGCTATGGCCGCCCATGCGCAGGAAGAACGGTCCGCGAATGCCCAACGCGGCAAGCTCGTCCTCCGACAGGGGCTCGACCGCAGGCGAGACCGGCTGACCCGGTCCGTTGGCCACCACGCGAATCCTCTCGGGCGGCACCCCGAGCAGCTCCTGCAGCTCGTGTGCTGTGAAGCGAGAGGGCGTCAGCAGCCTAGAGGCGCGCTGCACCAGATCGCTGGTCCATACCGGCAGCGTCCCCTCGTCGCGGAAGCGCATGGCGGCGAGATCATGGATCGTGGCGACGAACGGGCGCTCGGGCGGCGGCGGCCGCAGGTCCAGTCCGATCAGGTGGACCAGATCGGCCGAGCGCCACGCGCGGCGGGGCACGCGCCAGGGGCGGCCCGGATACCACCGCGCGCGCAACGACCGGGCATGACGGCGCCCCGCCCGCCCGCCCACCACACGCAGCTCGAGCGTGATCCCGTCGGGCTTGGCCTGCAGCGCTTCGAGCAGGCGCAACTCGGCCGACTCGAGCCCCATCGGCTGAGGGCTCCGCGCACCGGATACCACGGCGACCTTCACGCGCGCGCCTGGCGAAGCCGTAGCCGTGTCAGCGTGAAGTGCGTAAGCTCGACGAGCGCGGGCGGCAGCAGCCTGTGACGCAGTCGCCTGCGCCGGCTCGCCAGATACTGCGAGCTCAGCTCGGCATCTCCAAACAGCACGACGAGGCTGTCGCCTCGGGAGAGGACTGCCGTCGCGCCCGCCCGCGCGAGCTCGTGCTCCGGCCAGTGCGAGCGGTGCGTCTCGAACGGGTTCTCCTCATCGGCCTGTTCGAAGAACGTGCGCGGAGTCGCCACCGCCACCAGATCAGCGACCGCAAGGCACTGCCCAAGAAACCGACGAGCCTCTTGCGGCGTGAAGTGCTCGAGGATGTCCGCCGCGATCGCCAGGTCGTAGCGCTGGTGCTCCGCTGCCATGCGCTCGAGCACCTCGACTGCATCGCCGATGAGCAGCCGGTCGTAGATCGACCGCTGCAGGTCCCCGATGTAGGGCTCGTAGCCCTCGATGCCGTGCACTTCGACGCCGTCGCCGCGCGCACGCGGATGCCACGGCTGGTGGCCGTACTCGCGCGCGAGGAACCCCATGCGGCCGTTGCCGACCCCGATGTCGAGGACCCGCTGAGGCTGCAGCCACTCGATCAGGGCGGCGATCGGCGTCAGCGAATCCGTGAATCCGGTCGGCACTCTCACACCCCCCGTCCGAGGGCGACGCGGGCCGCGCTCCAGCGCCCGCGCAGGACGGAGCCGATCAGCAGGGCGAGCCGGGCCAGCGGCCACGCCAGCGCTCCGCCGTGCTTTTTCAGGAAGCGCCGCTGCCCGGAGTAGAAGTGGCGCAGGCGGGTGGCGGATACCGTCGACGACGCCGAGCCGACGTGCGTCGCCGTCGTCGTCGGGGTGAAGACGACGTCCCAGCCGCACGCGAGGAGCCGCCGCTGCAGGTCCGCCTCCTCGCCGTACAGCCAGAACTCCTCGTCGAAGCCGCCGACCTCGTCCAGCGCCTCGCGGCGCAGCAGCAGGCAGGCGCCGATCAGGAAGTCGACCGTCCGCTCCTCGTCGTGCTGCCAGGTGCCGAGGTCCTCCAGCAGGCCGAGGCGCCGCAGCGGCCGGTGCAGCAGCAGCGCCTCCAGCCAGAGCCGCGCCGCATGCGGGAACGGCCAGGCCGATCGCTGCAGCGTGCCGTCGACGTTGAGCAGGCGCGGTCCGACCGCCCCCGCGCGCGGATGGCGCTCCGCCGCCGCGACGAGCTCGGCGACGGCTCCGGCCTGCAGGAAGGCATCGGAGTTCAGCAGCAGCACGTACGCGCCGCTGCAGCGCTCGAAGGCGATGTTGTTGGCGCGCCCGAAGCCGGCGTTCTGCTCGAGCTCGATCAGCTCCACGTCCGCGAACCGGTCGCGCACGAGCTCCACGCTGCCGTCGGTGGAAGCGTTGTCGACGACGATCGTCTGAAGGTCGACGTCCGCCTGGTCGCGCAGGCACTGCAGGCAGCGCTCGAGCAGCTCGCGGGTGTTGTAGCTCACGATCACGACGCTCACCTCGCTCCCCGCGGCGGGGGCCGGGCGCACCCCGAGCACCCGCTCGATCTCCAGCGCGCGCGCCTGCCACGTCTCGTCCGCGACGGCCGCGCGGCGGGCTGCGGCCTGCTCGGCGTCGTCCTCGACGAGCAGGCGCTCGGCCTCGGCCACCAGCTCCTCGCAGGTAGCGGCGCACGTCACGTGCGTCTCGAGATCAGGCGCATTGCCGGTCGGGGTAGAGATGACGGGCCGGCCGGCGGCCAGGTACTCGTAGAGCTTGAGGGGGTCCAGGCTGCGGGTGAACTCCGTCACGCGGTGGGGCAGCAGGCAGACGTCGAACGCCTCGAGATATGCTCGCACGTCGGCGTGCGGGCGCACGCCGAGGTGCTGGACGTTGGGCAGCCCGAGCAGGCGCTCGCGGTCGGCGGGCTCGAGCTGGTCGGGCCCGAGCAGCACGAAGGCCCATGACGGGCGCAGCTCGGCCGCGCGCGCGAGCAGCTCGACGTCGAGCCGCGACGAGTGCAGCGTCCCGGCATAGCCGAGGCGCGGGCGCGGCAGGCGGTCGAGCTCGGCGGGCGCGGGCGCAGCGGCGGCCGGGGGCTCGACCGCGTTGGGCAGGTACGTGACACGGTCGCTCCAGGCGCGCGCGTCGCGCTCCAGCGTGCGCGAGCACGCGAGCACGCGGTCGGCGCGGCCGCCGAGCGACTCGATCCGCCGCTGGACCGCGGCGCGCCGCACGGGGTCTGCCTCGAACGCGGCCCAGTCGTCGGTCAGGTCGTAGACGATGCGCCCGACGGGCAGCAGGTCGACGAGCGTCTCGACGCGCGGATCCTGCGTCCACAGTGCCGGCTGCCGGATCCCCAGCGTGTGCAGCGCGCGCCGAATCTGCGCGCACTCGACGCGGTCGCTGAGCCGGTCGAGCAGGCCGACCGCCGGGAGCGGGCGGATCGGGCACAGCCGCCAGATGTTCGGCGCGACCTGCTGCGGGCGGGGCGGCCGCCAGCGGCGCACGGCGCGCGGGCGCAGCGGCAGCTCGGCGAACAAAAAACGCGAGCTCCGGTGGCGCTCGGCGAGCGCGCGGACGAGCAGCTGGTTGCGCCGCTCGACCTGATCCCACTCCTCCTGGGCGATCACGAGCCAGTCGGGCGGTCGCGCGAGAGCGCCCTCAGGCATGCGCCACCCGCTGGTAGATCTCCTCATACAGCGGCACGACGCGGCTCCAGGAGAGCTGCTCGGCCTGCGCGCGGCCGCCGGCGACGAGCCGCTCGCGAAGCTCCGGGTCGCCCGTCAGCCGGACCAGCGCGGCAGCGAGGCCGTCGGCGTCCTCGGGACCGACGAGCAGCGCGTTGTCGCCGTCGCGGGCGAACTCGGGGATGCCGCCGACACGGGCGGCGACAGCCGGGGTGCCGGCCGCCATCGCCTCCAGCAGGGCGATCCCGAACGCCTCTTGGCGCGACGGGAACGCGAACGCGTCGGCGCCGCACATCAGCTCGGCGAGGCGTTCGCGACCGACGGCGCCGGCGAACGAGACGTCGCCGTCCAGACCGAGCTCGGCCGCGAGGCGCGTCAGCGCCGCGCGCTCGGGGCCGTCGCCGGCGACGACCAGCCGGCGTCCGCCGAGCGACTGCCTGGCCTGGGCGTAGGCGCGGAGGACGAGATCGACCCCCTTCTGGTGCACGAGGCGGCCCGCGCTGAAGATGTAGGGGTCCACTCGGTCGTCGCGCCGACGCGCGGTCTCGAACTCCGAGAGGTCGACGGCGTTGGGCAGCACGGTGACCGGCGCGAGAAGCTCGAGCTGCTCGCGCAGCTCCTCCAGCACGACCCGCGATGGCGTGGTGACGGCCGCGGCATCGCGCAGCAGGGTCTGCAGCGCCCAGCGCAGCGGCCGCGACCGTTCGAGGCTCGAGTGCGCATCGTTGCGCAGCTCGCCGTGCGCGCTGAAGACGATCGGCGCCCGGATGAGCCTGCGCAGCGCTGCGACGTAGACGGCGTTGGGCCCCGCTCCGTGGACGTGGACGACGTGCGGCGCGAAGGTGGATGTCAGCCGCAGCAGTGCGGCGGCCGACCGCGGGGCGACGACAGCGAAGCGCGCGACCGCACCGGTGCGTCGGGCCGGAAGCGCGAGGCGCAGCCGGCGTACCGGCAGGCCGTCCATCGTCTGCTTCGGGAGCGTGCGAGATGGCCACCGATTTGTCAGGATCATCGGCCGGTGGCCGCGCCGCTGGAGCTCCAGCGCCAGGCGCCGCGTCATCTCCTCGATCCCCCCGACGTGCGGGTAGTACGCGCTGGGCACGAGCAGCACGCGCAGCGCTCGCTCACTCGGCAATGGCCGGCCTCGCCGCAGCCGACGGCCAGGGCCCGTAGCCCTCGGCCGCGAGCTCGCCCTTCGGGACGCCGGTGATGACCGTGCCGAGCAGCGAGCCTCCCGCCTCACAGATGACCTGCGCCGCGCGCGCGACGTCGCGGCGCTGCGTGCGAGAGTGCTGCACGACGAGGATCGCTCCCGAGGCCTGCGCCAGGAGCGCCAGCGCGTCGCCGACCGCCAGCAGCGGGGCGCATTGGACGATCACTATGTCGTGGTCGGCGGCGAGATCGTCGAGGACTCGCTCGACGCGCCCACCCGACAGCAGCTCGCCGGCCTCATCCCCGCTCGCGCTGCCCGCGGTCACCACGCTGATCTGCACGGGCTGGCGGGGCCGGCTGCCGTTGACGGACTCCTCAGAGGGAACATCGAAGCTCTGGACGACCTGCTCGGCGGGCGTTCGCCGGATCGCGTCGGCCAGTCCCGGGGCCGCATCGTCGAGGCCGAACTGCGCCCCCAGGGCGGGGTGACGGAGGTCTGTGTCGACGACGGCCACGCGAAAGCCCTGTCTGGCGAGCGAGACGGCCAGATGCGCCGCGACGCTCGCATTGCCGTCGGTGCGGTCGGTCGCGCTCGTCACGAGGATCCGCCGCAGCGCGTCCGCTCCCCCGTTCAGCACGAGCAGAGCGGTGCGCAGCTGATCGAACGGCTCGCGGCTCGCGGCCAGCACGCGCGGCTTGCGGCCTCGCGGCCGGCGCAGCCTCGGCAACGCCGCGAGCTGCGGAGCGTCGACCAGGCGCCGCAACTCCGACAGCCGCCGCACGCGCGGATCGAGCGCCTCGAGCGAGAACGCGAGGACGAGCCCGAGCAGGAGGCCGAGCGCTGCTCCGGCCGCGCCCCAGCGCAGCGGCGCCGCTTCCGCCTGCGTAGCTCCCGGGACCGCGCGCTCGATCAACTCGGCGTCGAAATCTCCGAGCAGCGCCGTCGTGCGAAGCTCGGCCAGCTCCGACGCGAGCACGGAGCGCTCGCGGGAGCCTCGCGGGAGATCCGCGAGCTGGCGCTCCAGGCTCGCGATCGCACGCCGCGCGCGATCGCGAGACCTCTCACCGCGCGCGGCGATGAACTGCTCCGCGAAGGCGTTCGCGAGCTGCGCCGCCGCGCGAGGGCTCTCGTCACGAGCGGTGATGTCGATGAACGCCCGGCTTTCGTCGGGCTGCACCGACACAGCGTCGAGCAGCTCGCCGAGCGGACGCTGATCCCCGAGCTCTTCGCTGACCCGCTTCGCGACCGCGCGCGTACGGATCAGCCGCGCAGCGACGTCAGCGGAGAGGCCGCCGGGCGCGCTCGCGCCCGAGCCGGCTCCCGACGAGACCAAGACGGTGGCCGTGGCCGCCTCGGTCCGCGACACCGCGAGCGCGAACAGGATGCCCGCGACCGCCCCGATGACGACGAGCTGGATGAGCACCCATCGCCGTCGCGACAGGACGCGGCGTATCTGATCGAAGGAGATCGGCTCGGGGGGGGCGTCGTTCATGGCGGATTGTCGTTCGACCGGAAGCCGTGCCCCCTGCACGAGAAAAAGGGTGTAACGGACAGCAGGTCGCTGCGGGAACCGTTACCCGTTCACGTGTCCGCCTAGCGACGTGCCGGCTACCGATTCAGCGGCTCGGACATAAGGGTCAGTTTGTCGTACTCGAGCGATCACCGTACCCTGCGGGTCGCGCGACTGACGGGCCGGCTGCTCAGCTGTGACGACAAGCCGAGCAAACGGGGACCGTTTCTCCCTCCGCTCTACGAGATTCGCGAGAGCCCGGCCGCGGCCGGGCTCTCGCCGTCTTCGGTCAGCCGGTGATGCAGCGGAACGGCGACGGCACCGTCTGCGCCGCGGTGCCGACCGCACCGGCATCGTTCACCGTCGCATAGCCCTGGACGATGACGCCCGTGACAAGCACCACCGACGCCGGCGTGATGTCGGCGCTCATCTCGCCGCCGCCGAGGTCGATGCCCTCCAGCGTGCGGGCGTGCAGCAGCACGTCCGGCGGCACGAGCCGGCGCCCCGCGCCACCGCAGGCGGCGGCAGCGTCCGCGTAGGTCGCGGCGGCCCGCGGCGCGTTCTCGATGCAGCCTCCGCCGACGAGGACCGTGTTCGCCGGGCAGCCCGCTGCGTTGTTGGCGCCCCCGCCGCCTGCGGCGGTCTTCGCCGCCTGCACGGCCTGGGCGATGATCTCGCTGGCGCCGAGGCTGTCGACGCGGTCGGCGTTCAGCCCCGCGGCGACCCCATTCGCGTTCGTGACGAACGGCGCCACGTTCGGCTTCGGCGACAGGATGCTGCCGCCGCTCTGGATGACGCCGATGATCGGGGTGTCCTTGGCGCGGAAGTCGAACGCCTTGCCGCTGGAGAGGTTGTTGATGCGCACGCAGGGCGTACTCCTCTCCGGATCGGCGATCGCAACCGGGCTGCTCGTGTCGAGCGTCGAGCGGCAGCCGTAGATCGCGCCGCCGCCGGCGCCGAGGTTCGACTGGCGGGTGCCGTAGGTGTCCTTGCCCGTGCGCGCGATGATCTCCGTCTCGCGCTCGGCATCACCCGTGGTCGGGTTTCGGATGCCTTCGCGGACCGGGTCCCCGGTGTCGGCGGCCGCGAACGGCGCGCCGGTCAGGATTCCCACGGCGATCGCCGCCGCGAAGATGGTACGACTGGACATTGTTCCCCTTCCGTCGTGAAGCGGTTTTCACTCGCAACACGGCTGTTCGCGCCGTGATTCGGCGCCGCGCGCCCGGCCAAGGCCGCGCGGCAGTCGCCGTGCAGCGTTACCGTACGGTGCGAGGGGAAGGGCATGCAGCGCACACGCAGGGTCCGACATCGCCGACGCTCATGAGGTCGCCGCCGAACGCGGACCTCAGCCGCGTCTCAATCCAGCCCGGCATGACGCTCGAGGAGTACGCGGTCCGCCAGCAGGACAGCCCTTCGGCCGACGACGAGCAGACGGCCGCGGTGGGCGACGGCCCCGCGACGCTGATGATCTCGGCGGCGGCCGAGCCCGCGGCAGCGGGGGAGCAGACAAGGGAGCCCATGCCGGAGCCCGGCGCCCGCGAGCGGGTGCAGGCTGCGGGGACGACAACCACGACGCCCACGACCACAACGCCCACGACCCCGACGACCACGACCCCGACGACCACGACGCCGACGACCACGACGCGGTCCGGCGACGGACCGGTCATCACGCGCGAGCTGTCGCCGGCGGCGCGCGAGGCGCTCTCCGACGGCGTCACGGACGCGCTCGAGGCGACGCCGCAGCCGGTCGTCATCACGCCTGGCTGCCGCGCGAACCCGCTCGCGCCGTCCTGCGGGCTGAGCAGCCTCGCGAGCGCGATGGAGCTCACCGCAGCAGGGCCGGGCGCGATCGACACCGTCTCGGAGGAGAACGTCGCTCGCCAGCTCGCGCGGGTCTTCCGGGGCACGCGGACCGTCCGCTCGCCCGGCGACCCGCGCAAGCGCGAGCTCGTCGGGGCGGCCGTCGACTTCAACGTCTCGCTGACCGGCTTTCGCGGTCGCACCGTGCAGGTGCGCTGGTCGCTGTACAGCGCCACGCAGCGGGTTCGCGTGCCGCGCGCGTGGCTGCGCAACCAGCGCATCATGCTGCTGCGCGGCGAGGCCGACAGGGATAGCGCGAGCGCCCAGTTCTGGGTTCCGATCCCCGAGCTGCGGGGCCCGTTCTTCATCCGCGTGGGGGTCTACGACGGCGCCGGCGGGCGCCTGGACTACGCGGACACCGAGGCGTTCCGCTAGCCGATCGCGTTGCTAGCCTGCGACACGTGACCGCCCTCGCCGACCTGCCGCTCGTCGCCTCGGGCAAGGTCAGGGAGATGTACGACCTCGGCGACCGGCTGCTGATGGTCGCAAGCGACCGCATCTCGACCTACGACGTCGTGCACCCGACGCCGATCCCCGACAAGGGCAAGGTCCTGACGGCGCTGTCGGTCTTCTGGTTCGAGCAGTCGGCGCAGATCGTGCCCAACCATCTCGTGTCGGCGACCGACGGCGTTCCCGACGAGGTCCGCGGGCGGGCGCTGAACGTCATGAAGCTCGACATGCTGCCCGTCGAGTGCGTCGTGCGCGGATACCTCAGCGGGTCGGGGTGGAAGGACTACCAGGCGACGGGCGCCGTCGCCGGCATCGAGCTGCCCGAGGGGCTGAGCGAGTCCCAGCAGCTGCCCGAGCCGATCTTCACCCCTTCGACGAAGGCCGAGGTCGGCCACGACGAGACGATCGACTTCGACCGCGCGGCGGAGCTTGTCGGCGATCGCGCGACGATGGAGCAGCTGCGAGACCTGTCGATCGCGCTGTACTCCTTCGCGGCCGAGCACGCGTTCGGCGCCGGCGTCATCCTCGCCGACACGAAGTTCGAGTTCGGCCGCGACGCGGACGGCGTCATCCGCGTCGGCGACGAGGTGCTGACGCCCGACTCGTCGCGCTTCTGGCCCGCCGACACGTACGCCGTCGGGCGCGGCCAGCCGAGCTTCGACAAGCAGTACGTGCGCGACTGGGCGGCGGGCACCGGCTGGGACAAGAAGCCGCCCGCGCCCGCGATCCCCGACGACGTCGTCGCCGGCACGCGCGCGCGCTATGTCGAGGCCTACGAAAGGATCACCGGTACGTCGTTCGACGAGTGGCTGCAGCGGGTGCGGTCATGACCACGCGTGCGCGAGTATTGGTGCGCCCGAAGGCGGGCATCCTCGATCCGCAGGGCGTCGCCGTCGAGCGCGCGCTGCCCGCTCTCGGCTTCGAGGGCGTCGCCAACGTGCATGTCGGCCGCCTGATCGAGCTCGACATCGACGAGCCGAGCCAGCTTCCGGCGATCTGTGAGAAGCTGCTCGCGAACCCGCTGATCGAGGATTTCGAGATCGTCTCAGAGCCGTGAGGTTCGGCGTCGTCCGGTTTCCCGGCTCGTGCGACGACGTCGATGCGCTGCTTGCCTGCCAGCGCGTGCCGGGCGCGTCAGCACAGCTGCTGTGGCACGGCGACGCGGACCTGCACGGCGTCGAGGCCGTCGTCATCCCGGGCGGCTTCTCCTACGGCGATTACCTGCGCGTCGGCGCGATCGCGCGCTTCTCGCCGGTGATGGAGTCCGTCATCCGCTTCGCCGAGGCGGGCGGACTCGTGCTCGGGATCTGCAACGGCTTTCAGGTCCTCTGCGAGGCAGGGCTGCTGCCCGGCGCGCTGCTGCCCAACGTGAACCGGCGCTTCATCTGCCGGCAGGTGAACGTCGAAGTCGTCCGCGCGCGCATGCCGTTCAGCGCCGACATGGCCGACGGCGAGGTGCTGTCGATCCCGGTCAAGCACACGTCCGGGCGCTACTACGCCCCCGCTGCGGTACTCGAGTCACTCGAGGCCGACGGGCAGATCGTCCTGCGCTACGCCCACGACGCCAACCCCAACGGCTCCTCGAACGACATCGCGGGCGTCACCAACGCGGCGGGCAACGTGTTCGGGCTGATGCCGCATCCCGAGCACGCGGTCGAACCGTTGAGCGGTTCCGTCGACGGGCTGAAGATCTTCACCTCGATGGCCCATGCCCACGGTTGAGCAGGCGGTCGCGCTCGGGCTGACGCCGGGCGAATACGAGCTCATCGTCGAGAAGATCGGCCGCCAGCCCAACGCCGTCGAGCTCGCGGTCTTCTCGCTGATGTGGAGCGAGCACTGCGCCTACAAGCATTCCAAGAAGCTGCTGCGGTCGCTGCCGACCGAGGGACCGCGGCTCGCCCTGGGCCCCGGCGAGAACGCGGGCGCGGTCGACGTCGGCGACGGCTGGGTCGTCGCCTTCAAGGTCGAGTCGCACAACCATCCCTCCGCGGTCGAGCCGTTTCAGGGCGCGGCGACCGGCGTCGGCGGGATCCTGCGCGACATCTTCGCGATCGGCGCCCGGCCGATCGCGATCCTGGATTCGCTGCGCTTCGGCGAGCCGTCCTCGCCGCGCTCGCGCTATCTGCTCGATCACGCCGTCGGCGGGATCGGCCACTACGGCAACTCGGTCGGCGTCCCGACGATCGGCGGCGAGGTCTACTTCGAGGGCCCCTACGAGCAGAACTGCCTCGTCAACGCGATGGCTCTGGGACTGGCGCGCGCGGACAGCCTGATCCGCAGCGCGGCGACAGGGATCGGCAACGCGCTCGTGTTGTTCGGCGCCTCGACCGGGCGCGACGGGATCGGCGGCGCCTCGGTGCTCGCCTCGGCAGAGCTCGGCGCGGGCGATGACGACAAGCGCCCGACCGTGCAGGTCGGCGATCCGTTCGCCGAGAAGAAGCTGTTGGAGTGCTCGCTGGAGCTCTTGGAGCGCGGCCTGCTCGTCGCGCTGCAGGATCTCGGCGCGGCCGGGTTGTCGTCGTCGTCTGCGGAGATGGCGTCCAAGGGCGAGGTCGGCCTGGACGTCGACGTCGCCCGCGTGCCGCTGCGCGAGGCGGGGATGGAGCCCTGGGAGATCATGGTCTCCGAGTCGCAGGAGCGGATGCTCTGCGTCGTCGAGCCGTCGCAGCTCGACGAGCTGCTCGCAGTCTGCGAGAAGTGGGAGGTCGACGCAAGCGCGATCGGCGCGGTGACCGACACGCGCGCGCTGCGCGTGTTCGTCGGCGACGAGATCGTCGGCGAGATGCCGGTCCCGGCGCTGGTCGACGACTGCCCGCTGTACGACCTGACCGTCGAGCCGCCGGCGGCCGGCCTGTATCCGGCGCCGCCGCCGGTCCTGGTCGCAGACGCTTCGCCGCAGGAGGTCCTGCTCGCCCTGATCGCGGCGCCGAACATCGCCTCGCGCCTGCCGCTGTTCGAGCAGTACGACTCGCTCGTGCAGTCGCGGACCGTGCGCCGCCCCGAGCAGGCCGATGCCGCGGTGCTCGCGCTGCCCGAGACGCCGCGCGGGATCGCGGTCTCGATCGACGGCAGCGGACGCCGCGTGGCGTGCGATCCGTACACCGGCGCGATCGAGGCCGTGCTCGAATGCACGGCCAACCTCGCCTGCGCGGGCGCCGAGCCACTCGGGCTGACGAACTGCCTGAACTTCGGCAACCCGGAGAAGCCGCATATCGCCTGGCAGCTGACCGAGGCGATCCGCGGGCTGGGCGACGCCTGCCGGGCATTCGACGTGCCCGTCGTCGGCGGCAACGTGTCGCTCTACAACGAGAGCAGCGACGGCCCGATCTACCCGACGCCGGTCGTCGGGATCGTCGGCGAGCTGCCCGACGTCGCGCGCGCCGGCCGCTCGGGCTTCACGCGCGCGGGCGACGCCGTGGCGCTTGCCGGGCCGTTTGCGCCCTCGCTGCCGGGGTCAGAGCTCGCCAAGCTGCGCGGCGACGAGCTGCCGGCGGGGTTGGCGCAGATCGACGTCGCCGCGGTGCGGACAGCGCAGCAGGCGATCCGCGACGCGGTCCGCGCGGGCGAGCTGTCGAGCGCGCACGACGTGGCCGAGGGCGGCTTGCTCGTGGCCGTCGCCGAGTCGTGCCTGGGCGGCGCGATCGGCGCCACGATCGAGGTGGGCGCGGGCGACGAGCTGATGCAGACGCTCTTCGGCGAGTCGCTCGGCAGCGGCTTCGTCGTCTCCGGATCGCAGGACGCGCTGCGCCGTCTGGGCGAGCGCGTGTCGCTTGACATCCTCGGCACGGTTGGCGGCGAGTCGCTCGTGCTGACGAGCAGCGAGCTGCTGATCGACGTCACGCTCGACGAGCTGCGCGCGGCGCACGGCGCGCTCGCGCCGCTGTTTGCCTGACGGCGCGCGCAGCCGCGGCTCTCAGCCGATGCCCTCTTGGGGGTCGTCTGCACCCTCGGCCTGGTCACGATCGGCGTCGCTCTCGACCTCGTCGGGAGTCGTGGCCGGTCCCGTGTCGGGATCCTCTTCAGGGTCGTACTGCTGTTCGGTTTCGCGTTGCACGAGACGCGTGTTCCACGAGGCAGGGGGGCGCAAACCGCCCTGCACCCCGTGGCTCGCCTGCTGCCGAGCGCAGCCAGCCGCGGCGGTGGGCATGAAGCCGACGACGCTCGCGCGGGCGCTCGTGCTCAACGGTGCGGCCAGAATCCTTCGGGAGCATGCGGGCTCAGCCTGAGCGGCGAAGGTCTCAACGCCGAACGCACGGCTATCCTGAACTCGTGACCAAGCTCGACGAGCGCGAGGGACCGCGTGACGAGTGCGGCGTGTTCGGGCTCTACGCACCCGGCCACGACGTCTCGCGGTTGGCCTACTTCGCTCTGTACGCCTTGCAGCACCGCGGCCAGGAGTCGGCCGGCATCGCGGCCGCCGACGTAGGCGGTCACATCATGACCCTGCGCGAGCTCGGGCTCGTCAACCAGGTCTTCGACGAGCAGAAGCTGCGTGCGCTCGGCGGCGACCTCGCAGTCGGCCACGTGCGCTACTCGACGACCGGGTCCAACGGCTGGGACAACGCCCAGCCCGTGCACCGCTCCGACCGCCGCGAGCTGGCGCTCGGCCACAACGGCAACCTCATCAACGCCGTCGAGCTGCACAGCGAGCTGCGCGAGCTCGGCGTCAGCTTCCGCTCGACCTCGGACTCCGAGATCATCGCCGCGCTGCTGGCCTCGCACGGCGCCGAGCGCATCGAGGACGCGGTGTCCGCGGTCGTGCCGCGCCTGCAGGGCGCCTTCTCGACCGTCCTGATGACGAAGGACAGCCTCGTCGCGTTCCGCGACCCCGCCGGGCTGCGTCCGCTCGTCCTCGGCCGCCTCGAGGGGCACTACTGCGTCGCCAGCGAATCGTGCGCGCTGGACATCATCGGTGCCGAGCTCGTGCGTGACGTCAACCCAGGCGAGATGGTCTGGATCGACTCCGCCGGGCTGCACTCGCGCCAGGTCGTCAAGGGCTCGCGCGAGGCCTTCTGCGTCTTCGAGTACATCTACTTCGCCCGCCCCGACTCGCGCATGAACGGCGATGTCCTGCAGGCCGCGCGCGGGCGGATGGGCGAGATCCTCGCGCGCGAGGCGCCCGCCCCGAACGCCGACCTCGTGATCCCGGTGCCGGACTCCGGCGCGCCCGCCGCGCGCGGCTACGCGCGCGCCAGCGGGCTGCCGCAGGACGACGGGCTGATCAAGAACCGCTACGTCGGGCGGACGTTCATCGAGCCCGGCCAGGAGCTGCGCAAGCACGGCCTGCGGCTGAAGTTCAACCCGCTGCCCGACGTGGTGGCCGGCAAGAAGCTCGTGGTCGTCGACGACTCGATCGTGCGCGGCAACACGACGCGCCAGATCGTCCAGATGCTGCGCGACGCCGGTGCCCGCGAGGTCCACATGCGCGTGTCCGCGCCGCCGATCAAGCATCCGTGCCACTACGGCATCGACATGTCCACCCGCGAGGAGATGATCGCCCACGAGCGCACGGAGGAGGAGATCGCCGCCGAGCTGGGCTGCGACACGCTGGCCTACCTGTCGCTCGAAGGCGTCTACGAGGCGGTCCGTGGCGACCGCGAGCGCCACTGCGACGCGTGCTTCAGCGGCCGCTACCCGCTCGAGGGCAGCGACGAGGCCAACGGCAAGTACGCGCTCGAGCTCCCGCTCGTCCGCGCCTAGCGGCGCTCGCTCAGGCCGCAGCGGGCGCTACCTGACCTGCGGCCCGTAGCCCCACTTCGGCATCCCTGAGCGACCGCCGACGGCGATCGCGCGGTCGCGATCGGGGTTGCGCAGGTTCGTCGGGTACGGCGGGCGCTTCCAGGGGTGCCAGCCGATCGTCCCGTAGTGCTCGCGCAGGAAGGCGACGAGGTCGCCGCGGTGCTCGCGACAGGCGTAGCGCGACGGCCCGTAGAGCCCGCGGCCGTGCCAGATGAGCCACTTCTCCGGCATCGCGTCCTCGTAGGCGCCCCAGATCAGCTCGGGCACGCTCTTCTCGAGGCTGATCTGCGTCAGCGGATCGGGCTGCGCCTCGCAGAACTGGCAACGGAAGATCAGTCGGACCGACATCCGGTCCTCAGAGTACACCCCCGAAGGTCGACGCGAACAGCGGATCGGCGCTAGAAACCGCTCCAGCGCTGGCGCCGCGTGGCGGTGATCCAGGCGTGGTCGGTGTCCGCCGATTCGAGGCTGTTGGGATACGGCGGACGCTTCCAGGGATGAAAGCCGATCGTCCCGTAGTGCTCGCGCAGGTAGGCGACGAGGTCGCCGCGATGATCGGGGCAGGCGTAGCGCGCGGGACCGTACAGGCCGCGCCCGTGCCACACGAGCCAGCGGCCGGGCAGCGCGTTCTGGTAGGCGCCCCAGACGAACTCGCGCATCGCAGCCTGAAGGCGCAGCTGCGTCAGCGGGTCGGGCTGAGCGTCGCAGAACTGACAGCGGAAGATGAAGCTGACCGGCACCGGTGTCCAGCGTAGCGGGAGTGGAAAGGGCCCTCGATCAATACCCGGAAATGCACCCGCACGCGCGCGACATCACGCAGACGGCGCAACGGGACGGCGAACGCCGGCGGTCCTCGCCGCAGCGCCCGCTATGGTCGAGCGTCGCCATGGATCCGACCGTCGCCCTGCGCGAGACCTTCGGCTTCGACGCCTTCCGACCGGGCCAGGAGGATGCTGTGCGCGCGGCGATCGGTCCGCCCGCGCGCGACGTGCTCGTCGTCATGCCGACCGGCGCCGGCAAGTCGCTGTGCTACCAGCTGCCCGCGCTCGTGCGCGACGACCTGACGCTCGTCGTCTCACCGCTCGTCTCGCTGATGCAGGACCAGGTCGAGGCGCTCGAGAGGATCGCGCCCGGACGCGTCGGACTCGTCAACGCCCAGCGCGACGGCGCGTCGAACCGCGATGCTCTGGAGCGCGCGACGTCGGGCGCGCTGCGCCTGCTCTACGTCGCGCCCGAGCGCTTCTCCTCGGCGCCGTTCCTGCAGGCGATCCGCGACACGAAGATCGGCCTGTTCGTCGTCGACGAGGCGCACTGCGTCTCGCAGTGGGGCCACGACTTCCGGCCCGACTACTTCCGCCTCGCCGACGCCGCCCGCTGGCTGCAGGCCGAGGCGATCATCGCCTCGACCGCGACCGCGACGCCGCAGGTCGCAAACGACATCGTGCAGCGCCTCGGGCTGCGCGACCCGGCCCGCGTCGCGACCGGCTTCGATCGCCCGAACCTCTCCTTCGCGGTTCTGCCGTGCGCGTCGACGCAGGCCAAGCACCGCCACATCGCCGCCGCGCTCGCGCAGCCCGACGCGACGCCCGCGATCGTCTATGCGGGCACGCGCGCGGGCAGCGAGAAGCTCGCGACGAAACTGGCGGGCAGCCTCGACGGCGCCGTCGGCGTCTACCACGCCGGACTCGGCCGCGATCAGCGCGCCGACGTCCAGCGGCGCTTCATGGACGCCCGCCTCGACGTCGTCGTCGCGACGAACGCCTTTGGCATGGGGATCGACAAGGCAGACGTGCGCACCGTCTGCCACGAGTCGGTGCCGGGCTCGATCGAGGCCTACTACCAGGAGGCCGGGCGCGCCGGACGCGACGGCGGGCCGGCCCGCGCGCTGCTGTTCGCCGAGGGGCGCGACAAGGGCCTGCACGTCTTCTTCATCCAGCGCAGCGAGGTCAGCGACGAGGCGATCTCGACGGTCGCGCGGCGCCTGCAGATGCGCTCGCAGGAGGGGCGCTACGACCTCGGCACGGACGAGCTCGCGGCGGTGCTCGACGGTCGCGGCGAGAACGACGACCAGGTGCGCGCGGTGATCGGCCACCTCGCGCGGGCCGGCGTCGTGCGCCCCGCGCCGTCGTCGCCCGACCGCCTGCGGGGACGCATCGAAGGACCGTTCGACGCCCGCGCCCGCGCCGCCTGCCGCACCTCTGCCGGCGAGGGCCAGCGCGCGCGCTGGCGCCAGTACCGCTCGGTCTGGGCGTTCGTCGAGGGCGACGCCTGCCGGCGCGCGACGATCCTGCGCCACTTCGGCGACCCCAGCCCGCCGGCGCCCGAGCCGGGCACCCCGTGCTGCGACGTCTGCGACGCGTCGTGGGTTCCGGCGGCGCCGGCGAAGGCCGCCGCCAGGCGAGCGTCGGCGAACGGGTCCGGGCACGCGACAGCGAATGGCAGCGCGGTCGCGCCCGGGGATCTCGACGCCGCGATCCTCGAGGTCGTCGCGACCGCGCAGCCGGCGGTCGGCCGGACGCGCACGGTCGAGATCCTGCGCGGCGGGCGCTCGCAGGCGCTCGTCAGGAGCGGGCACGACGGCCTGCCCGCGTACGGCACGTTCGACCACCTGACCGCCAAGCAGGTGCTCGCGCGCGTCGACGAGCTCATCGAGGGCGGCAGGCTGCGCTCGAGCGGCGGGATGTATCCCAAGCTCGAGGCGACCTGAGCCGTGGCGCGCCCCGCGGCTGGACCCCTGCGCGTCGGCGTGCTCGCCTCCGGAGCGGGCACGAACCTGCAGGCGCTGCTGGACTCCGTGCACGGCGAGGAGGCCGTGATCGTCGGCGTCGCCGCGGACAGGCCGGGGGCGGTCGCGCTCGAGCGGGCACGCAGCGCCGGCATCGAGACGGCCGCCTTCCCGCTCGCCGACCACCCCGACCGCGACGCGCGCGACAGCGCGATCGCCGCGTGGCTGCTCGAGCGCGACGTCGAGCTCGTCGTGCTCGCCGGCTACATGGCGCTGCTGACGAGCCCCTTCCTGCGTCGCTTTCCCGGCCGCGTGCTCAACGTCCACCCCTCGCTGCTGCCCGCGTTTCCGGGCCTGCGCGCGATCGAGCAGGCGATCGACTACGGCGTGAAGGTCTTCGGCGTCACGGTCCACTTCGTCGAGGACGACGGCGGCGTCGACACCGGGCCCGTGATCCTGCAGGGCTCCGTCGAGCTGCCCGACGCCGACGACCCCGACGCGGTCCACGCGCGCCTGCGACCGATCGAGCACGCGCTGCTGCCCGCCGCGGTCCGGCTGATCGCCCGCGGCGCGCTGTCGCGCGACCCCGACAACCCGCGCCGGATCGTGGTGGCGGAGGGCTGAGCGAGTTGCCGGGCGCGCGCCGACGCGCCATGATGGCGCCCGTGCGCGCGCGCCGACTCCATCCGGTGACGCTGCGCATGCTCATCTGCGCGCTGGCGCTGACGCTGCTGACAGCGCTGCCCGCCGCGCAGGCGGTCGTCCGCGACGGCAGTGGGCGCAGCGACAGGCTCACGGGCACCAACGAGCGCGACCTGTTGCGCGGCAATCACAGCAACGACGTGCTGCGCGGCAGGGCCGGCCACGACGTGCTGCTCGGCGGCTTCGGCTCCGACAGGCTCTTAGGCGACGGCGGCAACGACCGCCTCGAGGGTGAGTCCGGCAACGACAAGGTCGCGGGTGCAACGGGGATCGACCAGATCGACGGCGGCACCGGCGACGACACCGTCGACGGCGGGACGGGCGACGACCGCATCGACGGCGGCGACGGCGACGACACCCTGCTCGGCGGCGAGGGCGACGACTTCATCCTCGAGAAGGGCTTCGGCAACGACAGGCTCGCCGACGGCGGGCCCGGCGACGACTACGTCAACACCAACCGCGGCAACGACCGGATCGTGCTCGGCCGCGAGGGTGACGACATCCTGATCGGCGGTTCGGGGATCGACCACCTCGTCGGCGGCGCCGGCAACGACGTGCTCGAGGGCGGCGGCGGCGGCAACGACGTGCTCGACGGCGAGGGCGAGGACGACACGATCATCGCGATCGGCGGCTCGAACACGATCCGCGGCGGCGGCGGCAACGACACGATCTGGGCCGGATACATCAGGGCCAGCGACGTCGACTGCGGCGACGGGATCGACACGGTGTACGCCGGCCACGTCACGTCCGGCAGGACCGAGCGCGGTACACCGGCGCAGGTGCAGGACCCCGCCGTCCACCAGCCCTGGACGTTCGCCGACTGCGAGGTGCTGATCCCGCTCACGGTGCGCGTCAACGCCCTCGTCGGCGAGTACTTCAACCCGCAGTTCGTCGATCCCCGCACGCAGCAGGGACGCGCGACGAACGCCGGTCTGCAGAAGGCGGGACCGCCCGGTGCGGCCGCTGTCGCCGACGTCAACGACTTCAACGCAAAGCAGCCGCGGCGGCGCTACGGCGCGGCGTCGAACGACAACGACTCGCTCAGCGTTCGCAACGAGAACGCGCTCGACGCCGACGGCGCGCTGTACGGCCTGGGCGGCAACGACCGGCTCGAGGGCGACGGCTCCGACGACCGGCTCTACGGCGGGTCGGGCAACGACGGCCTGTACGGGCGCGGTGGAGCCGACCTGCTCGTCGGCGGCTCCGGCAGCGACACGCTCGAGGGCGCCCGCGGCGAGGATCTGCTCGACGGCGGCCCGGGCAACGACAAGCTCAACGGCGGCTTCGGCAACGACTCCATCTCCGGCGGGTTCGGCAACGACCACGTCATCGCGCTCGGAGGAGGTCGGGACACGATCGACTGCGGATCGGGCAACGACCGCGTGATCGCCGACAAGCGCGACCGGACCAGGAACTGCGAACGGTTCAGGTGATCCTCGCGGCCGATATCCTCGCGCCATCGCGATCGAGCCCGACAACGCGAGCGCTCAGACGCTCACCGCACCGGCAGCGGTAAGGATCCGTCGCGCGCTGCTGTCCGTCTCGGACAAGCGCGGCGTCGTGGAGTTCGCGCGCGGCCTGGGCGAGCTCGGGGTCGAGCTCGTCTCGACCGGCGGCACCGCGACCGAGCTCGAGGCCGCGGGCCTCGACGTCCGCACGATCGAGAGCTTCACCGGCTTCCCGGAGATCATGGACGGGCGCGTCAAGACGCTGCACCCCCGCCTCTACGCGGGGCTGCTCGCCGTCCGCGACGACCAGGCGCACGTCGACGCCGCGAGCGAGCACGACATCGAGTACGTCGACCTCGTCTGCGTGAACCTCTATCCGTTCGAGCGCAGCGTCGCGCGCCGGCTGCCGAGCGCGGAGATCATCGAGAACATCGACATCGGCGGGCCGACGATGATCCGCGCGGCCGCCAAGAACCACGCGTTCGCCGCCGTCGTGACGAGCCCCGAGGCCTACGACGCGGTGCTCGACGAGCTGCGCAGCAGCGATGCGCAGCTGTCGATGCCGACGCGCGAATCGCTCGCCGCCGAGGCCTTCGCCTACACGGCGCGCTACGACACCGCCGTCGCGCGCTGGTTCGCGGAGAAGTCCGAGGACTTCCCGCCGCTACACGTGCGCGCCTACGAGAAGGTCTCCGACCTGCCCTACGGCGAGAACCCGCACCAGCGCGCGGCGTACTACCAGGAGGTCGGCGCACGGATGCACGTGCTGTCGATGGTCCAGCAGCACCACGGCAAGCAGCTCTCGTTCAACAACCTGCTCGACCTCGACTCGGCGCGCAACCTCGTCCGCGACTTCGGGCGGCCGGCCTGCGTGATCGTCAAGCACAACAACCCCTGCGGCGTCGCCGTCGGCGCCAGCGCGCTCGACGCCTACGAGCGGGCCTTCGCGACCGACCCGCTGAGCGCGTTTGGCGGCGTGATCTCGTTCAACCAGCCGATCGACGTCGCGACCGCCGAGCGCCTGTCCGAGCAGTTCGTCGAGGTGCTGTTCGCGCCGGCCTACGACGACGGCGCGCTCGAGATCCTCACGACGAAGCCGTCGATCCGCATCCTCGAGGACAACGAGCGCCGCTCGCCGCTCAGCGCCGAGCCCGAGATCAAGCAGGTCATGGGCGGGCTGCTGATCCAGGACCGCGACCTCGAGTTCGGCGATCGCACCGAGATGGAGATCGTCAGCAAGCGCCAGCCCGGCGACGAGGAGTGGCGCGACCTGATGTTCGCCTGGAAGGTCTGCAAGCACGTGCGCTCCAACGCGATCGTGCTCGCCCGAGACGAGGCGACGGCGGGCATCGGCGCCGGCCAGATGAGCCGCGTCGACTCCGTGCGCCTGGCGATCGACAAGTCGCGCCTGGAGTCGCTGGCGGGCTCCGTGCTCGCCTCCGACGCGTTCTTCCCCTTCTCCGACGGACCCGAGATCGCGATCGGCGCCGGCGTGACCGCGATCATCCAGCCGGGCGGGTCGCGCCGCGATCCCGAGGTCGTCGACGCCGCCGACGCCGCCGGCGTCGCGATGGTCTTCACGAGCCGCCGCCACTTCCGCCACTAGGACGCGAGCGTGGCGGGCATCGAGCGCTTCGCCTCGGGCGGCCGCTGGGAGGCCGGCTTCGGCTACGCGCGCGCGGTGCGCGCGGGCGACACGGTGCTCGTCGCGGGCACGACGGCGATCGACGAGGACGGCATCGTGCGCGGCCTCGGCGACGCGGCCGCGCAGACCGCGTTCGCGCTCGACAAGATCGCGGCGGCGCTCGCGCAGGCGAGCACGAGCCTCGATCGGGTCGTGCTGACGCGGATCTTCGTCACCGACATCAGCCGCGCCGAGGAGATCGGACGCGTGCACGGCGAGCGCTTCCGTGCGCATCCGCCGGTCAGCACGATGGTGCAGGTCGCCGCGCTGATCGACCCGCGGATGCTCGTCGAGATCGAGGCTGTCGCCCACGTCGGCCCGTAGCACGGCGGGTTTGCAGGGCACCTGCGGGTCCGTCCGGTCGGTCGCGCACACTGCGCCGCTCGTGCTCGTCGCAAGCGTCCTCTCCGCCCTGACATCGTGACCACGCTGCGAGCCTGGCAGGAGTGCGCCCTCCAGCGCTTGGCGGCATGGGACGGCGGCTCGTTCCTGCTGTCCGCCGCGCCCGGCGCCGGCAAGACGATCCCGAGCCTCGTGTTCGCCCGCCGCCTGCTCGACGCCGGCACGATCACGCGCGTGCACGTCGTCTGCCCGACGGCGCCGCTGACGCGCCAGTGGGCCGAGGCCGCCGGGCGGCTCGGCGTGCAGCTCGCGCCCGACGCCGAGGAGCTGCTGGCGCCGCGCGATTTCCACGGCGTCGCGGTGACCTACGCGCGCGCCGCGCAATCCGCCAAGCGCTGGGCCTCGCAATGCGGAGCGCGCACGCTGATCATCGCCGACGAGGCGCACCACCTCGGCGAGGAGCTCGCATGGGGCGAGGGCTTCGCGCGCTCCTTCGCGGCCACCGAGCGTTGGCTGCTGCTGTCCGGCACGCCGTTTCGCTCCGACGGCGGCGCGATCGCCGGCGTGCGCTACGACGACGGCCTGGCGATGCCGGACGTCAGCTACTCCTACGCCGACGCCGTGCGCGACGGCATCTGCCGGCCCGTCGTCTTCGTCCCCTACGACGGGACGCTGTCGTGGCAGTCGGGCGACGACGTCATCGAGTCCTCCTTCGCGGACGCGGCGCTGAGCGGACGCGAGGCGAGCCGCCGCTACCGGACGGCGATCTCGACCGAGCTCGCCGACGGGCTGCCGCGCATCCTGCGTGCCGCCGACGAGCGCCTCGGAGAGGTCCGCTCGAGCGGCCACCGCGACGCCGGCGGCCTGGTCGTCACCGCCGACGGCGGGCATGCGCGCCGCGTCGCCGCGCTGCTGAAGCAGATCACCGGCCGCTCGCCGACCGTCGTCGTCCACACCGACGCGCAGGCGGCCGCCAAGCTGCGCGCGTTCGGCAAGGGCCGCGAGCGCTGGATCGTCGCGGTGAACATGGTCTCCGAGGGGGTCGACATCCCGCGGCTGCGCGTCGGCGTCTACGCGACGGCGGCCAAGACGCCGCTCGTCTTCCGCCAGATCGTCGGGCGCTTCGTGCGCACGCTCGCGGGCCGCCCGCCCGAGCCCAGCTACCTCTTCCTGCCCGCCGACGGGCTGCTGCGCAGGCACGCCGCCGAGGTCGAGGAGGAGCTCTGCCACGTCCTGCGCGCCCCGGCCGAGGAGCGCCCGGAGGCCTTCGACCGGGTCGAGCGGCGCCGCAGCGAGCCGAGCGAGCCCGACGCGTTCGTGCCGCTCGACGCCGACGTGGCGCCGCAGCTCGCGCTGTTCGGCGGCGGGCCTGCAGCGCCGGCCGTCGAGGTCGCGCCGCCGGCGCCCGTCCCGCCCCCGCCGCCGCCCGCGGCCGGCGAGGAGCCGATCTTCCAGCGCCGGCGGCGCCTGCGCGACAAGCGCCAGGGGCTCGTGGTCACGCTCGCCGGCTTCGAGCGCCGCTCGCATCGCGACATCAACACCTGGCTGAACCGCGAGATCGGCGCGGCCGGCGTGCGCGAGGCGTCGCTCGAGCAGCTCGAGCGCTCGATCGAGCTGCTGCAGGCGCGCCTTGACGGGATCGGTCGCCGTCGCGCGAGCCGTGCATCCCAGCTGCACGCCTAGACTGGGCGCCAGGACCGCCTCGCCCCCATGGTGTAGCGGTTAGCACGCCAGCCTTTCACGCTGGTAGCGGGGGTTCGATTCCCCCTGGGGGTACTCTCTGAGTCTAAGCTGGTGCGCGTGCGGGCCGTTAGCTCAATCGGTAGAGCAAGGGACTTCGGTACGGAGCGCCAGTCGGGAGACCGCTGGTTTGTCGGCAGCTGTTTGCTGGGACCCCCTGAGAGCCTGAGGTACCGCTGGCGGTGACATCCTCAGGATTGGGCAATCAGCAGGCAACCCCGCAAGGGAGAGCCCTCAGAGGCCATACGCTGCCCACCCTAACGCGTTCAGGCGAGGGTGAAGAGATGGTCCAGACCGCAACGCCACGGCGGCCGGTGAGAGCCGGTGCGGCAGGTTAATCCCTAGGTTCTGGGTTCGAGTCCCAGGCGGCCCACTGTCATGCTGCCGTGAGCCACCCCCCGCGGTGATCGACCTCGACGTCCAAGAGAGCTCCAATAACCATACGATCCTCCCAGCGTGACCACGCGAGCGTGGCCCGCGACATCTGCGCTGACCTGGCGATGATGCACGAGCCCGCCTACGGCACGACCGGCATCTTTCGCACGTGCTACATCGCCGACCTCGTCGTGGTCGCCGACGACATCGAGCTGACGGACTCCGAGCGCGAGCTGCTCGAGCGCGGCCGCGGCGACCGCATACGGGCCGACCGCGTCGCCTTCCAGTACGTCACCGGGCCGCTGTTCGTCTCGATGGTCGAGCGCGCGACCGGCCGGCGCGTGCTCGCGTTCTCCGGCGAGGTGCACCTCGAGCCGCTCTTCGAGGTGGCCGTGTTCCGGCTGGCGCCGGAGGAGCCCAGACCATCGTGCTCTCGCGCGTCGTAACCTGTCGCGCGGGCGGTTAGCTCAGCTGGTCAGAGCGCCTGCCTTACAAGCAGGAGGTCCCCGGTTCGAGCCCGCGACCGCCCATCGTGTGAAGCGGAAGCCTCAGCCGCGTCGGCTGCCATACGCGGCGAGGTCCGCGAGGAACGCGAGCACGACGACGAACACCTCCAGGCCCCTCACGCCATGGGTGCCGAACTCCCACATCCCTGCGTAGGCGAGCGTCGTCCACGGCAGCAGGAAGAAGCCGATCAGCGGCAGCAGCGCGTTGTCGAACGCGCGGCTGAGGATGTCGGTCAACAGCCACACGGCGACGAGCGCCAGGCGTGGCGAGATCAGCGCGAGCAGGACGACCAGGCAACCCACGGGACCTGAACGCTACGCGAAGCAGCGCCGGCGCTCACGCACGCCGGCCAGGCGTTGGGACGCTACGCGAGATCGCGCCGTCGCTTCTCCGCGAGCGTCTTGCTGTCCTTCTTCTCGCGCAGCTTCTTGGCCGCCCTGTGCGCCTGCTCGTTGCGCGCGGCGATCTGCTTCGTCAGCTCGTCGAACGCGGCCTTGGCGGTCGACTTGCCCGGACCGGGGGTATGCGTCTTGTCGCTCGCTGGGGTCATGACCGACCCTTTCGATTTGAAACCCGAGCCATCCAGCCTACTCCGTCGAGCGCCTCGCAGAGCAGCTGCGCGTGCAGGAAAACGACGGCCGAGCCCCCGCAGGCGGTCGATCGCGTCCCAGTGCTACGGCTCGGCTGCGCGCGCAGGCGCCGGCGCGGGAGCAGGGGCGTCGGGTGATGGCGGGGCGGGCGGCGGCGGCGGTGGTGGCGGCGGCGGCGGTGGCGCAGCCGGCGGGGCGGCGCCGCCGGTGCCGGGTTCCTCGCTCGCCGCTGAATTCGGCGCCTCCACCCGCGGCGCCTCTTCGACGCCGGGCGGTGCGGGCCTTCCCGCGTGCAGGGGTTGGTGCTTCGCGGCGTCAACGGCGCGGACGCGGACGTGGTTGCGGACGCGGTTGCGGTTACGGGCGCGGACCCGGGCGCAGCCGCAGCCGCGGGCGCGGGCGGTTCGGGATCAGGCGGCCGAGCTCGAACGCCCAGACGGCGGGACCGTCGAGCAGGCCGAGCAGCGTGGCGTCGCGGTCGCCTCTTGCGGCGGCGCCTGCGCCCTCGGCCGCGCGTCTCAAGCTCCAGAGCATCAGGCCCGGCCAGCGCCGTCGCGGGAGCGCACCCGGCCAGCGTTGCGCGAGCCAGTTCGCGCCCGCGCCGTGACGGGCGCGCTGGGCGAGCATCCGCGGGACGGTCTGGCGGTTGTGGTGGACGACCGCCGCGTCCTGGCGGCGCTCGAGCTCCCAGCCTGCGGCCCTGATGCGAAAGCACAGGTCGGCATCGCCGCCCGAGCGGATGCGCTCCTCGAAGCCGCCGACCTGGGTGAACGCGTCGCGTCTGATCGCTGCGTTGGCGGTCTGCGCGAACGCCCAGCCGTCGTGGGCGAGCGTGATCTCCTGGCTCATCGAGGATTTGAGCCAGGCGTAGCGGGCTGCGGGCGCTGCGGGCTCGGGTGGCTGCTCGTCGACGACGGCGCCGGCCAGGATGGCCGTGCTGTCTCGGGCTGGTTGCGCGAAGTAGCGCCCGAGCAGGTCTTCCGGCGGGTGCACGTCGGCATCGAGGAAGACGATCCACGGCGCGCTGCCCTCGGCGACCGCGCGGTTGCGGGCGTGATAGGAGGTCTGCAGCTCGCCGGCGCCGAGGATGCGGACCTGGTTGCGGCCGCCGTCCTGCGCTTTCGGTCGGTTGTCCGCGATCGTCACGGTGTCGCCGGGCTCGAGCCTCAGCGTCGCGAGCCGCTCCGCCACGCGCTCGAGCTGTTCGTCCGAACCACGAAACGGCAGCACGACATCGACCGAGGGGCGCGTCACGGGCTGCAATCTACGGCGCAGGCACCGGACGGCGTCACGTGTTCCTATACTGGCCACCCGTCCCGGGGGCGTAGCTCAGTTGGTTAGAGCGCCGGCCTGTCACGCCGGAGGTCGCGGGTTCGAGTCCCGTCGCTCCCGCTCCGCAGCGGACCGGAGGGTCGCAATAGCAGCAGGAGCAGGAGATTTGGCCAGGAAGGGCCGAAGGGCGATCGGCAGTGGTCGCCAGCGATCCGCAGGGCTCGCGGCGAAACTCTGGCCAAGGAGATGCGCGAGCTCTACGAGCGCTTGGGTGAGTGCGAGCGCCGCGACATCGGAGGCCCTGCTCGATCTCAGCGGCCGAGCCACTACGAGGAGCGTCACGACTTCGCGGAGGTCCTCGAATCGTTCGTTCGCGGTGAGAACCGCTGGGTCGCGTATCGAGGGATGAACCGGATCGCTCGCTCAGCGCGCAGCGCTCGTGCGGGCACCCCGGCATCGCCCCTCAGGGGAGGGAATCAAGGCGGCGCTTCTCGCGCCGGCCGCGGTGCGCGCCGACGCTACTCCCGCGCAACGGCCCCTGCGCCGGCAATGTGCCGCGCACGGCGCGCGTCGTGTTGCTGGCGTAGGAGGCGGCGCAGCGGCAGATCACGGCGATCGACCAGCTGAGCGACGGCTTTGAATTCGGCAGTGGTCAGGGGTGCGCTGCGGCGCAGCGCGTGCTGCTCGGCTGGACTGAGTGCGGCGCCGGCGGACGGCCCGCGACCGGCGAACGCGGGGTCCGAAGGGGTGAGCATCTGCTGTACGTCTGAGGCGATGGGTCGCATGCGCGCCACGGTGGCCCCTTTCGTTAGATCAACGCAGCCAAACGAGTCCCTCAGCATCTAGATCCCCGTCAGGCACCACAGCGTGCAGCCGCACGCCCCCGCGCGCAATGGGCCAGACGACCCGACACCGTTCACACGCATGAGACCTTGGGAGGCAGGCACCGGTGGCCGCCTCTCGGCGCTTGCTGGGGCCTGTCCCCTTCAGCGTCGGACCGTTCGGCGCGGCCAACTGGGCTACCTGACGGCTTCTCGAGCGCTCGTCATCGCTCGCTTCGCCGATGCTGTCGTGCGCGAGCTCGCCTGCGGCGATCGCGGCGCGCCAGGAGAAGCCGTCCAGCGCAAGCCAGGACGCGCCCGGCGCGAGGTATACGGTTCCCCACGCCCAGGTCGAGGCGATCATCGAGCACTGGCCGCCGGCGCCGAAGAAGATGGCGCTCGCAAGGTTGCGGTGGGCGGGCTCCTCATCGCCGTGCTCGTCGCCGGCAACTATCTCGCGAATGGATCCCGCGGTGCGGGCCGTCCGGTGATCGCGCTGTCGAGCCGCCACGCGCGGGCGCGCATCTGCTTCAGCGGTTGGCTTGTCCGGCTGGGGGGGTGGGCGAGGATCGAGAGTCGAGCTTGGGGAGATCCTCGGCGGGGACGAGGTGCAGGCCGGCACGGTCGTGCCCGAGGGTGTTGACGACGGCGCGTGGATCCAAGGACCGGTAGGACTCGTTCCCGTAGACGACCGCATCCGGCCGCCAACGACGCTGTCCAGGGCGGCTTCAACCAGCCGAGCGACCCCGCGCTCTAGGTTCGCCGAACCTTGACGTCCACGCGCGCTGTGCGCACGAGCTTGACGAGCTGCGCACCGATCCGACGTTGCGCGGCATCGGTGCAGGTCCCTTGCGCGAAGCCGAGTGCGCGAACTTGTGCGTAGCGGCGATCGGCGATGCGCTTGGACGCGATTCCATACAGCGCGTCGTTGTCCATCCGTACCACCCGCCAAGGGCCGGCACGGCCATCGCCTTCGCCGAAGACAGGTGTACCGCCGCGAGTGGCAGAGCGAACCTGGTTGCGCGGGCCGCTCCTGGTGGCCACGCCTCGCAGGGAGACGCGCACCTTGACCACGCAGCCTTCCTCGGGACGCACGAGGAAGGTCGCGGTGCGCAATCCGTCGCGGCCTTCTCGTCGCCAGGCATCCGACGGCTGTACGAAGAAGCGACCCTGCGTCACCTCACGCGTAGTCAGGTGATCCCCATTGGCGGCGACCTTCGTCGTCGTCGCGGCGGCGTCTGGCGCCAAGACTCCAAGCAGCACGACGGTGAGAGGGAGCGCGCGGAGATTCATGGCATCAAGAATCCCTGTGAACGCCGGGAGTTGCGCCTGCAGTCGCGGCCGTGGACGATTTCACGGAGCCCGAGTCAGATGTCGATCGGCCTTCAAGCGCCCTGCCTCATCTGACTCGGTCAGACTTCGGCCATGCGGACAGCTGGCAGCCTCTTCCTTGCGCTATCCGCGCTGGCGGTGAGCGCCTGCGGCCAAGAGCAGACCGCTACCGGCGAGGTTGCCCCGACCGTCACCACCGCAGCGATGACACGCGACATCCCGCCGCGTCTACGGCGCGTCTGTGCCAGCGCGGCGCGCAAGGGCACGGTGTCCGTGCGCTGTCCGCGTCTGATCCCGGCGGGGGCGGGCGGCTCATCCGTGCTGCGACCGCGCCGCAGCGTTGTGCGACCTGGCGCCCGCGGCGACGACGGCAGGCGGCGCTACCGCGGGCCGCGCGACTTCTATGTGATCGAGGCCTACGCGCGGTCGCTGCGACCCGAGGGGCATTGGCTCACCGCAGCGGGCAGCGAACGCAGCCTCGAAGAGCACGCGCTGCGCAGCGCTCGGCCACCACGCGTTCAGCGCGTGCGGGTCGCCGACCGAGACATCGAGCTGAGGCGCTACCCGCCCTACCCCGACGGCGGCGTCAACGGCGGGCACGTCGTGGCAATCGCGCGGGGCAAGGAGCAGCTCACCTACGTCAGCGTCCACGGCCACGCGCACGCCGACGTCGCCATCGCGATGCTCGTAGACCTGCTCGGCGAGCGCTGAGACCGCTGGCGTCGACGCCCTCGCAGTGCTGCAATTCCCGTCAACTGCACGTCGGCCGGCGCTTGGGGCTCGACCGCGGTACTTGGCGACTGTCGTGAGGTTGGTGAGGGGTTGGTGAGGAGAATGAGCTGCTCTTCACGGTCACATGTCGTCCGCCGACTGCGCGGGCGCGGACAGGCGTGTGTCGTCGCGATACAGAACACGCAGGTGCAGCTCGTCGCGCTGGAGAACTTCGGCCATGCCTGGCCGGCCGCCGACGCGCCGTACGGTGAGCCGTCCGCGTACAACGGCAGCGCTGAGATCGGGCTCTTCTTTGCGAGCCTGCCCCCGCGCCCACGCTGAGCATCGCGGCTTCTGAACGGAATCCCAACAGCGCTCGGTTAGGGTCGAGGCATGCGCCGACTGGCTCCCAAGCGTGCCGGCGTCATCGCGGCGGCCGTCGCCACGCCGTGGGTGCTGTGGGCGGCGCTGCGCACGTTCGGGCTCGAGCGCGGCCATCCGCTCGTCGCCTTGATTGCGTTCTCGCCCTATGCGGCGGCGCTCGCGCCCCTACCGGTCGTCGTCGCGCTGCTCTTGCGCCGCCGGCTCGTGGCCGCCGTCGCCGGCGTCGCTGCCGTGGCGCTGCTGGCGGCGGTGCTGCCGCGGACGCTCGCCGGGCCGCATAGGGCGCAGCCGGACGCCCGCGGCCGGGCGCTCGTCGTGATGACGGCGAACCTGCGATTCGGCGGCGCCGACGCGGCCGGCATCCTGCGGCTGGTCCGCGAGCACGACGTGGACGTCCTGAGCCTGCAGGAGCTCACGCCCGACGCCCTGAGGCGACTCGACGCTGCCGGCGCGGCTGCACTGCTGCCGGGCCGCTCGGTGCGCCCGGACATGCGCTGGTCGGGCCTGGGCCTGCTCACGAGAGCGCCAGTGCGGGGCGTGACGGCGCGACGCAGCAGCGCGGCGGCGCAGCTCGAAGCGGTGCTGTCACCAGGCGACGGCGCGCCCCTGCGGCTTGTCGCAGTACACCCGCTTCCGCCGACCTCGCCGGTGAACACGCGCGCCTGGCGCACTGCGCTGCGCGACCTGCCCGAACCGCGCGCGGGCGGCGTGCCGCGCGTGCTGCTCGGCGACTTCAACGCAACGCTCGACCACCACGAACTGCGCCGCCTGCTCGGCCGCGGCTACGTCGACGCGGCGGATGCCATGGGCGACGGGCTGCGACCGACCTGGCCGACGACCGGCGGAGCGCCGCCGCTCACGATCGACCACGTGCTGTTCCCCGCGCCGATCAAGGTCAGCCGGGTGAGCCTTCACACCCTCCGCGGCAGCGACCACCGCGCGCTGATCGCCGAGCTCTTGCTGCCGCAGCGGCAGGTCGCCCGGCGATCGTCGTAGATCGTCCGGGGCAACCGGCGCTGCCATCGCCTACCTTCGATGCGCCGCTGAACGCGTTCCTGTGAGGACCTCGGCGAACCGGCGACGCCACGCGCGAGCTGCCGGCAACGCCCTGGCCTTCCGCCCGCGGCGGTTGACGTGGCGTGTACGCCGCTGCAGCGGTCGGCGGCGTGAGGCCCTATCGTCACAGCATCCGGCGAAGCGAGCTGATCGCCGAAGACCGTGAGCGCACCCGCGACGCGCTCGCCTTGGGAGCGTTCGTGGGTGTCCTTTTGAGCTTCCTGGTAGCCATGCCGGTGGTTCCGGCGCTCGGCTTCCCGCTGGGGCTCGTCCTCACGGGCACGATCGCCAGCGTGCCGATGTTCCTACTGCTCGCGCCGCGGATCGGCGTGAGCCGGGCGCTGATACTCGCGGCGCTGAACGCAGCCGGCATCGCCGCCGCCTTCTGCTCGCGATCGCGCTCGCTCTGAAGGCCGTGCACCCCCGGCTACCGCGTCCACGACACGACCGCCACCGACCTCGTCATGCGAACCTCGCATCGATGGCGAGCGCTACCGCATGCGCGGCCACCAAGCCCGCCCGCATCCCTCACAGCCGCCCTCAGCCACGCCGCCGAGGATGGGGATTCTGACGATCGCGACTGGGAAATCGTCACGACGTTGCCAGCGCAACCGCACGTCCGCGATGCTCACAGTCACACGAACTACTCCAGCGAGGCTGTGGTACGGAACACAACGCCCCAGGAGATCTGTTGGACGTCGGTCGGGGTCTGGACGAACGAGGCGACGATGAGGACGTTGCCGGGCTGAATGTCCGTTGCCGGCACGCGCACGGTCCGGCGCGCGCCTGAGAGGGTCGTCGGCCATCGCCCGCAGCTCGTGGTCGCGCACTCGGCGCTCTCGATGGGTGGCTCACGACCGAGGACGCGCACCGAGCGATAGAGGGCGACCTCGACCAGCTTCAATGGCTTGGCGGGCTGCACGCTGATTTCGACCGTGCTGTCGGGCACCGGCATCGCGACCAGGCGTGATGCCCTGTTGGTCGCTGCGCGCTCGGGCTGCGCCGCCGAGTCCGCAAGCCGGCGGACGTCGCGAGTGGTGCCGTCGACGGTCACGCAGAGGCTGACGTCTGCACTGCCACGTCCCGCTTCCGTCGGCCGTTCCGACGAGCAGCCTGTTTGCGCGGCGAGCACGACAGCCGCGGCGACGACGAGGCTGGGGATCCTCAAGGGCTTCACGCGCCGCCGTACGTGAACCACTTCGCGGGCAGCTCGTCGGGCGCTGATCGAGGTCGCAACTGAACCGCGATCGCCGCCTTGGGCATCAGCAGCCAGAGGGAGCATGCAGTGCCCAGCCCACAGGGAAAGGAGAACGCGCTGCGTTGACCTCGAAAGGCCGAGATCTCTGCTTCGAGAACGCAGCGCCACGAGAAGTCGATGACCCGGATCCCACGCTCGTGCAGCGACTGGACGGCGGCGGCGACGCTGCCGCTGCGCGCCACGATGCTGTCCGCGTCGGCGAGCGACGCGATCAGGCTGACCTGGCTGGCGGGGGGACGGTCGAACGACACCGTCAGTTGGGGCGGGGGGCTCTCCGTGTTATACGCCATCCATATCGACCAGTCGCTCTGCGTCGCATCGAGCGCCGGCGTCGTCCACAAGACGTCGAGCGGCTTCCAATGCCCGCCCGCAGCCCTGAAGTCGACCGCCGGTGACACGAATCGCTCGGGCGCCCAGTCCGGATTGGCTGACAGGTGGATGGGGGGCCGATCCATTCGAGCCGCCAGCACGCCGTCGAGCTCTTCGACTGCCGCAGCGACCCGAGCAAGAGCCGCGTGATCGGTCGCGGCCGGTCGCAGGGATGTATCGCGCCGGTGCGGACTCAGCAAATCCGACAGCGTTACCAGCGCGTGAGTCGCCGCCGGCTCATGCCCCTCGCACAGCGAGGACAGCAGCTCGACGACGAGCCCATCGGGCAGCAGCGCCGTGTCGTCGCTGCTCTGCGGTCGCTCGGTCAGCAGGCCACGTGCTTGGTGTTGAAGACCTCCGCCGAGCGGATGTGGCGGCCAGCCCACAGATAATGGCCGAAGCCGGTGACACGGATCGAGTTGTTGCGGCATCGGGCTGACACGTTGATGCGCGAAGTCCTGCTCGTGGTCAGCCGCGAGAACCGTGGCCCGGCGATGACGTTGTAACCCCACCACCGCTTCTCCCACAGCTTCGCCTCGGTCGAGTTTCTCTGAACGACAACCGGACAGACTTGGCGGACCACGGCGTTGATGGTCCCACGCACATGACGCGACGGATGCGGGTCGTCAGCGAAGGTCTTGCAATTCGCCGGGTTGGCGGGGACGAGATGCCCCGCAACCGCTTCGGCCGCAAAACTCAGCGCGACGGCAACGACGACGACCGCTGCATGCAAGGGCTTGAACACGAGTTCCTCCGCAAATTGGCAGATGACGGCTGACGACCAATCAATCAAACAGCGTCAGAACGGTCAAGCGGCGAGACCGCACCGCTTGTTCATCGACCGGCATGGCGACGCGTCATCGATCCGGTTGCATACGAAGCGCAAGTGAGAAGATCGCCGCTCGGTGCGGCAGGCAACCGGGCACGTGTCGGTGTGATCAAGCGGCGGCACGGCGCCGATCGCTTCGCCCGCATCGGCGCGATCGGCTGATGCCATCCATGAGCTGCATATTTTCTGTGGGATGGTCAGGTCGCGCCGCAAGCGCGGCTCGCCGGAGCGCTACGAGCCGCTTCCAGACCTGCACGCGATGCCGGTCTGGCTCTGGCGCAGAACGCCGCCCTCCGCGCGCGCCGCACTCGTCGCCGCGCTGCTGCTCGCGGCCGGGGCGGCGGTCGCGCTCGCGCCCGGCATCCAGGAGTCCAAGCGCGAGCGCGCGCGCGAGCAGGCCGCCGAGCTGCGCGCGGCGCAGGCGCAGCGGACGCGCGCCCTGCGCGCCGAGCAACGACCGGTGAGAGGTCGCGCGGAGGGCGCTGCTGCCGGCGGACGCCGGGCCGGCCGTCCGCCTCGCCTCGCGCGGGCGGCTGCTGGCAGAGGTCGAGGCGCGGATCCTGGCCGACGCGCGGGCGCGCCGCCTGCCCGGGCGCCTGCGGCGCGTCAGCTGCACGCCCTTCCCGCGTGGCGTCGACGATCGCGACCCGCGCCGGGATCTGCGCCGCCGGTGGGGACGCTACGCGTGCCTCGTCGTCACGGCCGACATCGCGCCCAGCGCGACGAACGTGGCCGGCGCGATCGGCCATCCGTACCGGGCGCTGATCGACTTTCGGAGCGGGCGCTACGCGTTCTGCAAGATCAGCGGCGTCCCCGGCGAGGGCGCGCTGTCCGCCGAGCGGCGGGCGACGGTCCCGAGAGTCTGCGGCGGCGCCTGAGCGAAAACGAATGCACCGCTGGCTGCGCCAGGCCGGCTTCGAGGCTGCCGGCACCCGGCGCGGCGGTTGCGCCCGTCGAGCAGCGTCAGGCAGACGTTCGTCGCGATCCGGTACAGCCATGACGACAGCGCCGACCTGCCCTCGAAGCGGTCGAAGCTGCGCCAGGCGCGCAGCATCGTCTCCTGCACCGCGTCCTCGGCCTCGAACGCCGAGCCGAGCATCCGGTAGCAGTAGCCCGTCAGCTGCGGTCGCAGCTGCTCGAACTGCCGTTCGAGCTCGTCGGATCGCGGCTTTGCGACGCCCGCGCGGATCGTCCCTGCGGCCTGCAGCTCCGCCATCTCGCCGTAGGCTAGCTCCGGATCAGGCGATGAGTACCAGGCTCAACCACGAGACCCCGTGCCCGAGCTGAGCGCAGGCGAGCTGCTCGGCGGCTGCCGCGTCGAGGGCGTCATCGCCCGTGGCGGAATGGGCGTCGTCTATCGCGCCGTGCAGCTCGACCTCCAGCGCCCCGTCGCGCTGAAGGTGATCGCCGGCGACCGCGCCGGCGACCCCGAGTTCCGCGAGCGCTTCGAGCGCGAGTCGCGGATGGCGGCGGCGATCGACCATCCCAACGTCGTGCCCGTCTATGCCGCGGGCGAGGACCGCGGCGCGCTGTACATCGTCATGCGCTTCGTGCCGGGCAGCGACCTGCACGCACTGATCAAGAGGCAGGGACGGCTGCCCGCCCAGCGCTCGGCGGCGATCGTCGCGCAGGTGGCGGCGGCGCTCGACGCGGCGCACGCGGCGGGCCTCGTGCACCGCGACGTCAAGCCCGCCAACGTGCTGCTCGCAGACGACGGCGAGCACGCCTACCTCAGCGACTTCGGGCTGATGCGCGCGCTCGACCCGCAGGTGCCGCTGACCGACAGCGGCCGCTGGATGGGCACCGTCGACTTCGCCGCGCCGGAGCAGCTCAGCGGCGAGCGCGTCGACGCGCGCTCAGACGTCTACTCGCTCGGCAGCGTGCTGTTCGCGGCGCTGACCGGCGCGCCGCCGTTCGCGCGCGCCACGGTGCCCGCGACGCTGCTCGCGCACCTGCACGATCCGCCGCCGCGGCCGTCGTCGAGCGGCGCGCCGGCGCACTTCGACCGGGTCGTCGCGCGCGCTCGCAAAGGCGCCCGACGACCGCTACCCGTCGGCCGGCGACCTCGGCCGCGCCGCGCTGGCGGCAGCGCGCGGCGAGCCGGTCACGGAGTCAGAGCGCACGGTGGCGATCGGTCCCGCCGCGCCCGGTGACGGCCCCGATCCGACTGCGCCGACCGCCGTCGTCGGGCGTCCGCGCAGCCGCGCGCTCACGCCCGCACCGCCACCCGCGTCGATGCCCGCCCCGCTATCGCCCGGCACGCGACCAGCCGCGGCACCGCCAAGCGCCGCACAAGCGCCGGCCGCAGCACCGCCAAGCGCCGCACGAGCGCCGGCCGCACCACCACGCGCCGCACGAGCGCCCGACGCAGCACCGCCACGCGCCGCACGAGCGCCGGCCGCAGCACCACGCGCCGCACGAGCGCCCGACGCAGCACCAGCCGCCGCACCACCGCGCCGCCGCCGTCGCCTCGGCCGCCGCGGCCTCGCCGCCGCGCTCGCGCTGCCGCTGGCCGGGATCGCCACCGTCGCCGTGCTGATGCTCGGCGGCGGCGAGGAGCGCGACGTCAGGGCCGCCGAGACGCGACCGCTTGCCGACGACGACGTGCGCGCCGCCGCCGAGGCGTTCGCACAGGCCTATGAGAGCGAGGACGGGCGCGCGCTTCGACGCCTGCTGACGCCCGACGCCCAGCGCGTGCTGCCCGCCGGCGCGGTCCGCGGCCGCAGCGCGATCGTGAGCGAGTACGAGAGCCAGTTCCGCGTCAACGCGACGCAGAGCTACGAGCTCGAGGAACTCGACGTACGCGGCGGTCGCGCCGGCCGGGTCAGCGCCGGCTACCGCGTCCGGCGCGCTGGGCGCCCGTCGATCACCGGCAGGATCGTGCTCGGCGTCGTACGCGACCGCGCCCGCACACGGATCGCGCTGATCGCGGTCACGCCGGACGGCTGACCCGCGCGCCCCGCTCAGCAGCGCTTGGCGGCGACGACCAGCACGCTGCGCCCGCGTCGCACCCGCGTCCCCGCATCCGGATCCTGCTCGCAGACGGCGGGCTCCCCCGCGCGCAGCAGGTCGAGGATCCCGCCGCCGCGCTGCACCTCGGCGCGCAGGCCGAGCGGCTCGAGGATCCGCTCGAGCTCGTCCTGCGTGAGGCCCGCGAGCTCGGGGACCGTCACGAGCACGTCGCGCGTCACGCGCAGCGCCGTCAGCGTCGGCTTGCGGCGCGGCGCGGACGCGATCACGTCGACGACGTTCGGACCCGGCTCGAGCGGGACCACGGCCGTGAAGCGTCCCTGCGTCACGAGCGCCGGGCGCCCGAGGACCGTCACCTCCGACACGGACGGCGAGACGCGTCCGCGGACGTCGACGTTGCCGCCGCGCACGATCGCGTCGTCGGCGGGCGCGGTGACCTGCAGGCGCACGGGCTGCAGCCGCGGCGCCGGCGCACCGTCCTGGCCGCCGCACGCCGCGAGCGCTGCGCCGGCAGCGGCAGCCGCCGCCATGGCGAGCGCGCCGATCGAGATCGCGGGTCGCACCTGAAATGAGGCTAGTGGTCGTCCCCGCAAGCACGCACGCCGCCACCAGGCAGCCGCGTGATCAGCGCCTGGACAGCGCGCGTCCTCGCGCGAACGACCACCCGCTCAGAAGCGCACGCCGAAGCGCGCGCCGCCGAGCGGCGAATCGCCGACGCAGACCGTCGCACCGTGGGCGCGCACCTGCTGGGTCACGAGCGCGAGGCCGAGCCCCGACCCCGGCGTCGTCGTGCCGTTGGCGCGCACGAACGGCTCGAAGATGCGCTCTCGCTCGCCCTCCGCGACGCCGCCGCCGTCGTCGTCGACGAGCAGCGCCGGGCCGTCTGCCGTGAGCGTCACCGCGACCGCTCCGCCGCCGTGGCGGGCCGCGTTCTCGATCAGGTTGTCGACGAGCATCCGCAGCCCGGGCTCCCATCCGCGCAGGACGACGGGCTCCTCGGGCAGCTCGCAGGACCACCGCACCTCGGGGTGGCGCGCGCGCGCCGCCGCGAGCGCGACGCCGACGAGATCGGTCATCTCGACCTCGACGTGCTCGGCGGGCGCGGCATCACCGCGCGCGAGCGCCTGCAGGCCGTCGAGCAGCTCGACGAGGCGGCGGTTCTCGGCCAGCGCATCGGCCACCATCTCGGCGCGCTGCCTCTCGGACATCTCCGGATGGCGAGCGATCGCCGACAGGTTCGCCTGCACGCTCGTCAGCGGCGTGCGCAGCTCGTGGCCGGCGTTGGCCGTGAACCGGCGCGTCGCCGCCAGCGCGCGCTCGCGGTCTGCTGCCGAGCGGGCGAGGCGGGCGAGCATCTCGTTGAAGCTCGCCGCCAGCGAGCGCAGCTCGGCGGGGCCGTCGTCGCCCGGCACGCGACGGTCGAGGTCCTCGGTGCCGGCGATCACCGACGTCGCCACGCGCAGGCGCCGCAGCGGGCGCAGCAGCAGGTCGGCGGCAAACCAGACGCCGAGCGCCGCCACGAGCAGCGCCGCCGCGCCGAAGCCGAGCAGCCGCCGGTTGAGGTCTGACAGCTTGCGCTCGACCGTTCGCAGCCGGGTCGTCACCTCGAGGCGCGCGAGGCCGCCGAGCGCGTCGAGGCTGATCGCGTAGGAGCGGTAGCGCTCGCCGCCCAGCTCGAACGTGTGCAGGCCGGCGCGCGCCGCGGGGCGTCCCGGCGGCAGCGCCTGGCCGGAGGCGAGCAGCTGCCTGCGGTCCAGCAGCAGGCGCAGCGACGTGCCCGTCGCCGAAAGGACGTTGTCGAGCCGCTCGTCACCCGTCGGCAGCTCGCGCTGGACCGCCGCCAGGGCCGTCTCGCGCGACAGCTCGGCCGTCCGCTTCAGGCGGTCGTCGACGGCCGCCCGCTCAGAGCGATCGACGTAGCGCGACACGACGAGCCCGGCGCCCGCGAGCACGACGGCGAGCACCAGCGTGATGCCAAGCGAGAGCCGACCGCGGAGACTGCGCATCCCTGCAGCAGATCAGACCTGCAGGATGAAGCCCACCCCGCGCACCGTCTGCAGCACGCGCGGCTCGCCCTCGGCCTCGAGCTTGCGCCGCAGATAGCCGACGAAGACGTCGGCGATGTTCGTCCCCGGGTCGAACGTGTAGCCCCACACCTCCTCGTGCAGGCGCGCGCGGTCGAGCACCTCCGCCGGGTGGCGCATGAAGAGGTGCAGCAGGTCGAACTCACGCCGCGTGAGCTCGAGATCGCGCCCGCCGCGCTGAGCCGTGTGCGAGCGCGGGTCGAGCGCGATGTCGCCGACCGTCAGCACCGCCTCGGGCGTCGCGGGCCGGCGGCGCAGCAGGGCCTGCAGCCGCGCCGTCACCTCCTCCAGCGCGAACGGCTTGACGACGTAGTCGTCGGCGCCCGCCTGCAGTCCGCGTACGCGGTCTTCGACGTCGTCGCGCGCCGACAGCACGCAGACCGGCACGTCGTCGCCGCCCGCCCGCAACCGGCGCAGGACCTCGAGGCCGTCGAGGTCGGGCATCGTGAGGTCGAGCAGGATCACCGCCGGCGAGACGGACTCGATCGCCGCCAGCGCGGCCCGACCGCCCGAGGCGCGGACGACGCGGAAGCCCTCGAGCTCGAGACCCGCGGCAACCGCCCGGCGGATCGCAGCATCGTCGTCGACGAGCAGCACGATCGGGCCGCCGGGCCCGTCATCCACGCGAGACGCGCTCGCAGTCGCGCGCGATCCTGTCGATCGCGTCGGCGAAGACGCGGTCGCGGCCCTTGCCGCAGCCGATCTGATCGCGCGCCCCGTCGACGGCGCGGACCGTGTCGCGCCCGTCGCCGGCTTCGACGACGTCGCCCCGACCACCGGTCGCGTCGATCCGATCCCGGCCGGCTCCGCCGAGCAGCACGTCGGCGCCCGTGCCGCCGACGAGCACATCGTTGCCGGCATCGCCGGCGACGAGGTCGACGCCGGGACCGCCGTTGAGCCTGTCGTTGCCCGCGCCGCCGCGCAGGTCGTCGTTTCCGCCGCGCCCGTTGATCCTGTCCGCTCCGGGCGTGCCGTTGATCCTGTCCGGTCCCGGCGCGCCGACGATGCGGTCGGGCCCCCGCGCGCCCTTCGGCGGCGTCGCCGCGAGCGCCGTCGAACCGCCGGCGACCGCCGCGACGACAAGGGCGACTGCGACGCAGCGCGAGCTCATGTCCGCACACGATGACGCAGCGCGGCCGTCACAGGTCGTGCTACCCGTGGCTCTCATCGACTTCTCACCAGCGGTGAGGACTCCGTGAGAGCAGCAGCCACGCCGGCTCGAGGATGCGCACAGTAGCGGCAGCACACCCGAACGGGAGGACGCAAGAGCCATGAACCTCACCAGGACGCAGCTCGTCGGGGCCGTCGCGGTCGTCGGTCTCGTCGTTCCCGCCAGCGCGCTCGCGGCGACGATCAGCGGTGGACCGGCGAGCGAGCGCCTACGCGGCACGAACCTCGCCGACACGATCGACGGCAACGGCGGCAACGACCGGATCCGCGGCCTCGGCGGCGCCGACCTGCTCAGCGGCGGGCCGGGCAACGACCGCGTCTTCGGCGGCACCGGCAACGACGTCATCGCCGGCCTGCAGGGCAACGACCGGCTCAACGGCGGTCCTGGCGACGACACGGTCAGCGGCGACGTGAACAACGCCGGCGACCGCACCTCGTTTGATCGCATCTTCGGCGCCGCGGGCAACGACACGCTCAGGGGTGGCGACTCCGCCGACCGCATCTCGGGCGGCTCGGGCAACGACCGGATCGCCGGCGAGAACGGCCGCGACCGCATGGCCGGCGGCAGCGGCGACGACGTGCAGGACGGCGGCAGCGGCGACGACACGATCTTCGCCAACCGCGGCGTCGACGTCTCGAGCGGCGGCGACGGCAACGACGTGCTGTGGGCGCTCGCCCGTGCCGACGTGACGCCCGGCCCCGACGGTGCGGTCGACAGCGCCGCCGACGCGCTCGACGGCGGCAACGGCGACGACGTCTTGCGCACGCGCGACGGCGAGGCCGACAGGATCACCTGCGGGCCGGGCGACGATCGCGCGCTGCTCGACACCGTCGACGTCATCACCGACGCGACGTCGCAGAACCTCAACGGCTCCTGCGAGGTCGTCCGGCGTCGGGCGCCGAAGGCCCACGAGGGGCGCACGCGAGGACGGCGAGCAGAAGCCGGCGGGCGCGCAGATCGCAGCTGATGCTCTCCCCGCAGCGCGTGTTCTGAGACTGCCCGAGAGCTGGCGCATTCCCACTCGGATTGTTCAGGCCAAACGAACGTCGTTCGCTTCTGGCTGACGCCAAGCTGATGACGACAGGCAGGGACAAGCCGACCGGAACCACCCGAGGCTCCCCGTAGTTCCGGAGCCTCGCTCCTAGCAGGAGAAAGGGCGCCTCTTCCCCGTGGCGCCCTTTCTCCTGTCCGGAGTCAGATCGTCATGCCGCCGCGGCGAACAGCGCCAGCGGAGCCTTCACGTTCTTGAAGCTGCGGGCACCGCGATCGGCGATCTTGACGCCGGCGCGGGCGATCCGCTCGCGCGTCGTCAGGCTCAGCAGGATCTCGCCGGCGCCGGCCGCATCGGCGACCCGGGCGGCGACGTTCACGGTCGCGCCGTACCAGTCGCCGCCACGCTCGACGGCGCTGCCCGAGTGCACGCCCATCCGCAGCTCGGGGCACCAGCCCTCGTCGGCGAGCTCGCGCCGCAGCCGCAGCGCCAGCGCGACGACGCGCGCCGCGTCGTCGGAGTGGATCATCACCGCGTCGCCGAGGCTCTTGATGACCTCGCAGCCGCACTGCTCGGCGAGGTGCGCGGCCGCCGCCTGGAACGCCACCGCCACGTCGGCTGCGGCATCGTCTCCGACGCGCTCCGTCAAGGCTGTGTAGCCGACGAGGTCGGCGAACAGGAAGGTGTGTTCGATGGCGGTCTTCATCTGCCCCTTGGGCGTGACGACTGCGTGAACGTCGTACACCCGATCAGCCGGCGCCGTTCGGGGCCGCCGAACGAACGCCACCGGGTCAGCGCGTCAGGGCTGAACGGTCCAGCGCAGCGGGCACCGGGGATCGGGCTCGTAGACGCAGAACGCACCGGTGTGGACGCAGCGCTCGAGCTCTGCGCCCAGTTGCTCGTCGTAGCCGGCGATCCGCTTCAGCGTCGCACGCAGCGCGCGGGTGACGTTGACGCGCGCGCGCTCGGCGTGCGAACCGGACTCGCGGTCGCGCCCGCCGAGGCCCGTCGCGCGACGCAGCTCGCGCCGCACGAAGTCGAGCTCCTCGCCGAGCTCCTGGACGGCGCCCTCGTCACGCCGCGCCTCGGCCGCGGCCAGCTGCGCCTCGAGCTTCTCGATGCAGTCGCGGTAGTCGTACTTCGCCCTCGCGTCGAGCGCCGGACCGGCGCCGCCCTGCACGCCGAAGCGGCCCCCGGTCTCCTGCCCGCCGGAGTGCTCGACCGCCGGGCCGATCGTCGCCGACCCCTGGACGGCGGCGACGAGGTCGAGGCTGTGCACCTCGCTGCCGGGCCGTTCGAGCAGCAGTGCGAGCAGCCGCACGCCGCGGCCGTCGTTGAGATGCAGCGTCTGCCCGCGGTACCCGACCGTCCACACGTCGCCGATCCGTCGCAGCGTCGCGTGATCGGCTCCCGCAGCGCCGGCGAGCGCCGCCGGCGCGGCCGCGGGCGCAACGCCGTCGAGCTGTGCGCGCAGCGCCTGCACCTGCTCGTGCAGGCGGATCAGGTTCATCTGCTCGCAAGCGTCGCCGGCGCTCTCCAGCAGCTCCTCGACGCGCGTGCGCGCCGCCGCGCCGCCGTCGCGCAGGAGCACGGTCGCCTCCTCGACGGCGATGCGCGCAAGCGCCGGGCGCGCGCCGTCGCGCGTGGCGCGAGCGCGCGCCGCCGAGAGCTGCTCGAGCGCCTCGGCGTCACGCCCCGCGACGCGCGCGAGGATGCCGAGCCACAGCTCGACCGGACCGAGGAACCCGACCGTCGGCAGCACGACGTTGCGTCCCGCGAAGGGCGCGAGCCGGCCGTGCAGCTCGATCGCGTGCTCGCTCAGGTCCAGCGCGACGACCGTCTCGCAGAGCAGCGCCATCGCGGTGAGCCAGAGGTTGTCGCGCGGAAGTGCCGCGAAGTCGTCGGCGACGAGGCGATCGAACTCGAGCTTCGCCTCGTCGCGGCGGCCGCCGTCGGCGAGCGCGGCGGCGAGGCCCGCCCGCCAGGCCGGCATCGCGGGCCTGGCGGCGGCATAGGGACGCACGAGCTCGACGATCTCGCGCGGGCCCTTCTGCAGCCAGGTCAGCACGACACGCTGCGAGGCGACCGTGATCGGGATCGTCGACGCCGACAGCTCGGCGACGAGCTGCTCGACGTCGGCAAGCTGCCGCTCGGCGTCTGCATAGCGCCCCTCGAGCGCTTCGCGGCGCGCGCGGTGCAGCGGGACGAAGGCGGCGGCGCGTCGGTCGCGGGCGGCGTGTGCCAGGCGCTCGAGCGCCTCGATCGCGATGTCGGCGCCGGCGAGGTCGTCGAGCTCGAGCAGGACGTCGACGTGGCGGCTGCGGGCGGCCAGCGACATCACGGTCTCGCCGACGCGCTCGGTCAGCGCGAACAGCTCGCGCAGCCATTCGCGGCCCTGCTCGGTCGTGTCGGGGCCGTTCGTCGCCAGCTGCGCCGAGCTCAGCGCGATCGTCAGGGTGATCTCGTCGCCGAGGCGGCGCGCCATCTCGAGCGCCTCGATCGCGAGCCGCGCGCGGCGTTCGGCGTCGTCAGACCAGTACAGCGCGACCGCCAGCGACCCGAGCAGGCGTACGCGCATCGGGTCGTCGGCGCCGCTGATCCGCTCCAGCGCCTCGACGAGCAGCGCGACGTGCGCCTCGTCGACGTAGCCGGGCGTCAGCGCGAACGGCGCGAAGCCGAGCGCCGCGCGGGCGAAGATCTCGTCGGCCTCGATCGAGCGCGCTGCCGCAACCGCGGCCTCGAAGGTCGCGCGCGCGGCCGGACGACCGGCGCGCGACTGCGCGGTGCCGAGGCCGAGCAGCAGGCCGGCGCGGCGCGGCACGTCCTGGTCGATCGTCCCGAGCGCCTCCAGCGCGCGCGTGAAGAGCTCGGCTGCCTGCTCGTAGGCGAGCGACTCCAGCGCGCCGTAGGCGGCGCGCTCGGCGTAGTCGACGGCCTTGACGACGTCACCGCGCAGCGCGGCGGAGAGGAAGTGGTGAGCGAGCTGCGCCAGGTGCTCGTCGATCGCGCCGCGGTAGACCTGCTCGAGCGCCTCGCCGACGATGCGGTGGCAGTTCATGCGCGCCGCGGCCGTCATCCCGGCGAGCAGCGTGTCGCGGATCAGCCCGTGGCCGAAGCGGTACTGGCCGAGTCTGCCCGGCACGGCCACGACGAGGCCGAGCGACGCGGCCTCGTCGAGCGTCTCGAGGACGCAGTCGCGATCCAGCGGCGAGGCGTGCTCGAGCGTCGCGAGGTCGAACGTGCGACCGATGATCGCCGCGAGCTCGAGCGTCTCGCAGGCGCGCTGGTCAAGCGGCTCCAGGCGCCGGCGGATCGTCTCGCGCACGCCCTCCGGCAACGGCAGCTCCTCGGGCGGATCGTGCAGCCGCCCCTCGGCCAGCAGCAGCGCGATGATCTCGCGCGCGAAGAACGCGTTTCCCTCCGTCACCGCGTGGACCGCGGTCGCCAGCGCCGGCGGCGCGCAGCTGCCGCTCGTCAGCTCGATCAGCCGCGCGACGTCCTCACGGGTCAGGCCGCCCAGCACGAGGCGGCGCCCGGCGCGGACGATGTTCTGCAGCGCAAGCTGCGCGTCCGGCGTGCGGTAGCGCACGCGGACGTGCATCGTGACGACGAGCAGCACGCCGACGTCGCGCAGCATTCGCGACACGAAGTCCAGCGCCACGAGCGAACCCTCGTCGACGGCCTGCAGGTCGTCGATCAGGATCACGACGGGACCGCTTGCGCTGCGCGCGCGCAGCAGCGCGACGAGCGCGTCGAACAGCGCGAAGCGCGCGACCTCGCTGTCTTCGGCGTCTCGTGCAGGGGCCTGCGCGTCGGGCAGCCGCTCGGCGAGCTCCGGCGCGAGCCGCAGAAGCTGATCGGCCGCCAGGCCGAGCTCGCGGCGCAGGGTCTTGCCGTCGAGGTCCCGCACGAGGCCGCGCACGACCTCGACCCAGGGCCAGTACGGCGGCGCCGCGCGACCCCAGCCGCGCGTCCAGATGACGCGCGCCCCGCGGCCCGCCGCGTGCTCGGCCAGCGCCGCGGCCAGCCGCGTCTTGCCGACGCCCGGGTCGCCCAGCACGAGCTGCACGCCACCGTGCCCGCGACCTGCGTGCTCGAAGGCGTCGTGAAGCTCGCGCAGTTCCCGGACGCGTCCCACGAGCGGGCCTTCGCCCGCCGTCGGCACACCAGAAAACACCTTCTCTTGCGGCAGAGCGTCTCCAGTCTCTGACCTTCGAACGTTGCTGCTGTCGGATGAACGCGGCGGCCCGGCGAAGCTAGCGCTGAATCTCCCACTCCAGCGGCACGCCCGGATCCGGTTCATACATGCACGACATTCCGGTTCGAACGGTAGCGCGCAGCAGGTGGCCGAGCTCCGGCTCGTGCTCGGCGATCCGGCGCACCGCGGCCTTGATCGCGCGCGTCACGTTGATCCGGGCGCGCTCGCCGGCTGCGCTCGTGCTGACGTCGCTCTCGGCCACGACGGCCGCCAGCGCCTCGAGCTGCGCGCGGGCGCGCATGATCCGCTCGGGGTCGTTGAAGGCCCGCGCCTCGGCGAGCTCGTCGCGCAGATCCATCGCCCGCTCGCGCTGCGCGACGAGGGCCGCGTCCGAGCCGCCGCGCCCGCCGCCGCTCGCGCCGCCGGCGAGCTCGACGGCGGCGATCGGCGTGCCGGGACGCGCGAACAGCGCGGCGAGGTGATGCAGGCCCTTGACGTCCTGCAGGCACACCCTGCGCCCGTCGTAGTCGAGCAGCCAGACGTCCTGCTCGCGGCGCAGCGCGGCATGCAGCGGCCGCGCGCGCGACACCTGGCGCGCCGCGGCGGGCGCCTCCTCCAGCCGCGCGAGCAGGTCGTCGGCGCGCGCGATCGCGGCGTCCATCTGCATCCGCGCGGCGTCCTGCGCCACGCGCTGCACGAGCGCGCGCCCGCGCTGCGCGTCGCCTGGCGCGTCACGCCGCGCCAGCACCTCCGCCGTGTCGAGCGCCGTCAGCACGACCGTCGGCCGCGCGCCCATCCGCTCGGCCGCCGAGCGCGCGGTCTCGAGGTGCCCGAGCGCGCGCTCGTCCTCGCCGATCGTCATCGCCAGCAGGCCGAGGTAGCGGGCCACCGGCCCGAGGTAGGCGGCGCCCATCGAGACGACGTTGCGGCCCTCGTAGGGGACGAGCAGCTCGTACAGGCGCCGCGCCCGCGACCGGTCGTCGAGCAGCGTGCAGAGCTCGGCGAGCAGCGACATCGCCACGAGCCAGAGCGCATCGCGCGGGACGTCCTCGAAGTCGCACGCCGCGAGGTGCTCGAGCTCGCGCCGCGCCTCGTCCTCGCGCCCGAGCTCGGCGAGCACGAGCGCCAGGCCGCAGCGCCAGCGGCGCATCGCGGGCAGGCGGTCGGCGTTCCTTCGGACGAGCGGCTCGAGGTCGAGGTGGCGGCCCTGCGTGCGGCGCACGAGGAACGTCTGCGCGTCGGCGATGATCGGCGCGATCGAGCCCGGCACGTCGCGCGACTGCGCGACGGCCTCGGCGCTGAAGCGCTCGGAGGCGGCGAAGTCGCCGCGCATGTGGGCGGCCATCGCGCGGTGCAGCGGGTCGTAGACGAGCATCCGCGGCTGACCGAGGCGCCGCGCCGTCGAGCCGAACGCCTCGATCTCCTCGTCGGCGCGGACGGGGTCGTCGAGCTCGAGCAGCAGGCTGATCCGCCACAGACGCACCTGCATCGCGAGCTCGGCGTCGTTCGTGCGCTCGCACAGCTCGAGCGCCTCGATCGAGATCGGCAGCCCGCGCGTGACGGTCTCCGGGCCCCAGACGGCGACGAAGCCCTGCGCGAGGGCGAAGGCGAGCGTGCGGTCGCCGAGCATCCGGTGCGCACGCGAGCCGCGCGCCGACCTGTCCGTGTAGAGCGCGCGCGCGAGGCCGAGCGCCTCGTCGACGAGCTGCTCGCGGCGCGCGCGCTGCGGCGACCAGTACAGCGCGAGCGCGAGCTGGACGCGCAGACGGCAGCGCAGGGCGTCGATGCTGGCGCGCCGCAGCGACTCCTCGTCCGTCGCCAGGTCCTCCAGGCGGTCGAGCGCCTCCTCGAGCGTCGCGACGAGCTCGGGCTCGACGAGGCCGGGCGAGAACGAGCCGAGCGTGCGAGCCAGCGCCGTCTGCGCGAGCCGCTCGGGATCGTCGAGACGGCGGGCGTGCTGGGCCGCCGTGCGCAGCGCGCGCTGCGCCCCGTCGACGTCGCCGGCGCGCATCCGCGCCTCGCCCAGGCCCTGCGTCAGCTGCCAGGCGCGCTGCTCGTCGGCCGCCAGCGACGCCGCGACGTCGATCGCGCGCTCGTACAGCCGCGCGGCCTCCTCATAGGCGAACTGGGCGACGGCGCGCTGCGCCGCGCGCGCCGCGTAGTCGACCGCGCGCTCGGCAGCGCCCTCCGTCGCAGCCTCCAGGTAGTGGTGCGCGATCTTCGCGAGATGCTGCTCGAGGTCGTCACGGTAGGCCTCCTCGAGCGCCTCGGCGGCGGCCCGGTGCAGCCGCGCGCGCCGCGTCGCGCCGAGGCTCTCGAGCAGGGTGTCGCGAACGAGCGCATGCGCGAACTCGTAGCGAGCGGCCTCGCGCGCGGCGTTGACGATCCCGCTGCGCAGCGGCACCTCGAGCCAATCGAGTACTGCGCCCGGCGGCTGCCCGAGCACGCTGGCGAGCGTGTGCAGGCCGAACTCGCCGCCGATCACGGCGGCCGCGCCGAGCGTCTGCAGCACGAAGGGCTCCAGCGGGTCCAGGCGCCGGCGGATCGCGTCGCGCACGCCTTCGGGCAGCGGCAGCGGGCGCGCCGCGGCCGCGCTGTCGTGCAGACGTCCCTCGGCGGCGAGCAGCTGCACGAGCTCGTCGACGAAGAACGGGTTGCCGGCGCTCGCCTCGTGGACGGCCGCGACGAGCTGCGGCGGGATCGGCGCGCGCTCGCCCGTCCCAAGGCCCCGCGCCCGCGCCTGCGCCAGCAGACCGACGTCGTCGCGGCCGAGGCCCTCGAGCGGCAGGCGCGTCGCGGCGCGCGCGAGGCCGCCGAGGGGGGTCGCGAGATCGGCGCGCGCGTGCGCCTCGGCGTGGCGGTACGCGGCGATCGCCAGCAGCGGGATGTCCGGCAGCGTGCGCGCGACGAACTCCAGCGCGAGCAGCGACGAGGCGTCGGCCCAGTGCAGGTCGTCGAGCACGACGACGAGCGGACGCTGCTCCGCGACCGTCGCCAGCAGCGTCGCGAGCGCGTCGAAGAGCCGGAAGCGAGCCTGGTCGGAGTCCAGCTCGGACGGCTGCGCGGGCGGTCCGAGCGCCCCGGCGAGCTCTGGCAGCAGGCCGGCGATCCACGGGGCGCCCTCGGCGAGCGCTGCGCGCAGCGCCGCGGCGTCGGCGCGACGGCTGAGCACGCGCCCGACCTGCACCCAGGGCCAGTACGCGGGCGCCCCGCCGCCGTCCCAGCAGCTGCCCCACGCCCACGCGGCGCCGCGCGCCGCGGCGTGCTCGACGAACTCGCGCGCGAGCGCGGTCTTGCCGATGCCGGGCTCGCCCGTCAGCAGGATCAGGCCGCCGCGGCCGGCGAAGGCGCGTTCCAGGCTCGTGTCGAGCTGCGCAAGCTCGCGTCCGCGCCCCACGAGGCGTGGACTGCGCCGTTCGCTCATGGCTGCCGCATGCACAACGTTCTCCCCCCGCAGGAGAGTAGACGACGCCCTTTCGGGCGATCGCCCCCGCGCCGCGATCGCTCACCAGTTCCGCGTGCCCGCCGCGCCCTTGAACGGACCGCGCAGGTCGGCGCTGATCCAACCGCCGTAGAAGTCTCCCGGCTGGGACTGCACGAGCTCGTCATCGAGCCAGCACGCGTCCATCCGGCCGGGGTAGAACGCGACGTGGTCGCGCAGCGCGGCGAACGGCGCCGCCGGGTCGGGGTACGCCCACGCCGCGCGCGGCTCGCGGCGCTCGCCTGCGACGACGTCGAAGTAGGTGGCGATGCCCTTCCACTCACAGAAGGAGCGCTCGGCGGCAGGCTGGATACATCGGGCTGCGACGTCGGCCGGCGGGATGTAGATCGTCGGCGGGTGGCTCGTCTCCAGGACGCGCAGCGCCGCGGTCGAGTCGGCGACCGCGATTCCGCCGAGCTCGACGCGCACGCGACGCGTGCAGCGGACCAGCGCGGGCGGGCGCGGGTAGTCCCAGACGGACTCGTTCATCGCGGCGTCAGGGGCCGACAGACGGGAGTCGTCTCGGGGCTGCCACACTGATGGATTCGTCTTGTGCTCGCTGCGGGATCAGTCAGCGAGACGCACCCTTTCCCCGGAGACCCGCTTGTCCACGAACAGCTTCGACGCCCGCAGCACGCTCAAGGCGGGAGCGCGCACCGTCGAGATCTTTCGCCTCGACGCCCTCGCTTCGCGGTTTGACGTCGCGCGCCTGCCGTTCTCGCTGAAGATCCTGCTCGAGAACCTGCTGCGCACGGAGGGCAACGGATCGGTGACGGCGGCGGACGTCGAGGCGCTCGCGGGCTGGGATCCGGCCGATGAGCCTTCCAAGGAGATCGCGTTCACGCCCGCGCGCGTGGTCATGCAGGACTTCACCGGCGTGCCGGCGGTGGTCGACCTCGCCGCGATGCGCGACGCGATGGCCGACATGGGAGGCGACCCGGCGATGATCAACCCGCTCGTGCCGGCCGAGCTCGTGATCGATCATTCGGTGCAGGTCGACGCCTTCGGCAGCCGCGACGCGTTCACGCGCAACGCCGAGCGCGAGTTCGAGCGCAACCAGGAGCGCTACGCCTTCCTGCGCTGGGGACAGACGGCGTTTCACGACTTCGCGGTCGTGCCGCCCGACACCGGGATCGTCCATCAGGTCAACCTCGAGTACCTCGCGCGCGTCGTGTTCGTCACGAAGGACGGCCTCGCGTATCCGGACACGCTCGTCGGGACCGACTCGCACACGACGATGATCAACGGCCTCGGCGTGCTCGGCTGGGGCGTCGGCGGGATCGAGGCGGAGGCCGCGATGCTCGGCCAGCCGATGCCGATGCTGATCCCGCAGGTGCTCGGCTTCAGGCTGCGCGGCGAGCTGCCCGAGGGCGCGACCGCGACCGACCTCGTGCTGACCGTCACCGAGATGCTGCGCGAGCGCGGCGTCGTCGGCAGGTTCGTCGAGTTCTACGGCCAGGGGCTGGCGTCACTGCCGCTCGCCGACCGCGCGACGATCGGCAACATGAGCCCCGAGTTCGGCTCGACGTGCGCGATCTTCCCGATCGACGCCGAGACGCTGCGCTACCTCGAGTTCTCGGGGCGCACGCCGCAGCGCATCGAGCTCGTCGAGGCCTACGCGCGCGAGCAGGGGCTGTGGCACGACGAGACGTCGCCGGAGCCGGTCTACTCCGACACCGTCGAGCTCGACCTCGGCGAGGTCGTTCCTTCGCTGGCCGGGCCGCGGCGCCCGCAGGACCGCGTCGCGCTGAACGAGGCGCAGGCGGCGTTTCGCATCGCGCTGAAGGACTTCCTGCCCGGCGACGACGACGGCGGCGGCGAGCAGGCCGACGCGGACGGTGGCGACACGATCGAGTTCGACGCGCTCTCGTTTCCGGCGTCCGACCCCCCGACCTACACCGGCCGCCAGGGGATCCGCCCGCCGGAGCACGCCACCGATCCCGACAACGCCGAGCAGATCGCCGCGGCGATGCTCGCCGAGCGCCTCGACGACCGCGTCCCGCTCGTGCTCGACGACGGGACCGAGACCGACCTCGACCACGGCCGCGTCGTGATCGCGGCGATCACGAGCTGCACGAACACGTCCAATCCGTCGGTCATGCTCGCCGCCGGGCTGCTCGCGCGCAACGCCGTCGCCCGTGGGCTGAAGAGCAAGCCGTGGGTCAAGACGTCGCTCGCGCCGGGCTCGAAGGTCGTCACGCAGTACCTCGACCGCGCCGGGCTGACCGATGACCTCGAGGCGCTCGGCTTCCACCTCGTCGGCTACGGCTGCACGACCTGCATCGGCAACTCCGGTCCGCTGCCGCGCGCGGTCTCAGAGGCCGTCGGCGAGAACGACCTCGCCGTCGTCTCGGTGCTCTCGGGCAACCGCAACTTCGAGGGCCGCATCAACCCCGACGTGAAGATGAACTACCTCGCCTCGCCGCCGCTGGTCGTCGCCTACGCGCTGGCGGGATCGATGGACGCCGACATCGTCAACGACCCGATCGGCCAGGACCCCGACGGCAACGACGTCTACCTGCGCGACCTGTGGCCGGCCAGCCGCGAGGTCGGCGAAACGGTCGAGCGCGCGGTGCGCTCGGAGATGTTCCGCTCCTCCTACGGCGACGTCTTCGCCGGCGACGAGCGCTGGAACTCGCTCGACGTGCCGATCGGCGACCGCTTCGCCTGGGACGAGAACTCGACGTACGTGCACCGGCCGCCGTACTTCGACGGCATGCCGGCCGAGCCCCCGCCCGTCGAGGACATCGAGGGCGCGCGCGTGCTGGCACTGCTCGGCGACTCGGTCACGACCGATCACATCTCCCCGGCCGGGTCGATCAAGCCCGACTCGCCGGCCGGGCTGTACCTGCAGGAGCGCGGCGTCGCTCCGCGCGACTTCAACTCCTATGGCGCACGGCGCGGCAACCACGAGGTGATGGTGCGCGGCACCTTCGCGAACATCCGCCTGCGCAACCTGCTCGGCGACGGGCACGACCCGCTCCCGGAGGGCGGCTGGACGCGCAGGTTCCCCGAGGGCGTCGTGATGTCGATCTACGACGCGTCGCTGGCGTACCTCGAGGAGGGCACGCCGCTGGTGGTGCTCGCCGGCAAGGAGTACGGCTCGGGCTCGTCGCGCGACTGGGCGGCGAAGGGCACGCGGCTGTTGGGCGTGCGCGCCGTGCTCGCGCAGTCCTTTGAGCGCATCCATCGCTCGAACCTGATCGGGATGGGCGTGCTGCCGCTGCAGCTGCCGGCGCCGGCGCAGGACCTCGCGCTGCGTGGCGACGAGGTGTTCTCGACCAGCGGGCTGGCGCAGCCGATGAACGCCGGCGAGCCGGTGCCCGCGGAGGTCACCGTGCGGGCGGGCGAGCGCGAGTTCAAGGCGCGCGTGCGGATCGACACGCCAAAGGAGGCGCAGTACTTCCGCCACGGCGGGATCCTGCAGTACATGCTGCGCCAGCTGCGCGACCGCTGACGGTCGGGCTTCGGCGGTCGCGGGTCCGGGGCGCGGCGGCGCCGGCGCTCAGCGCGGTCGCGCGGCGCTGACGCTGTAGCGGAAGTGCCCCTCGTCGTCGGTCAGGCGCACGCTCACGTCGCGCGCCTCGCGGGCCGACGTCGCCTCGCACTCGAAGAGCCGGCCCGCTGCGACGACGACGATCTCCGGACAGGCGAGCTTCACGTCGTCGGCCCTGATCCGCTTGCCGATCTCCGTCGCGATGACGCTCTCCGCCTCGCGCACGTGCAGGAACGGCGCGTCGACGCGCAGGCTGCCGTCGTCATCGCGCTGCCTGACGGCGACGTCGCCCTTCGATCCGTCGGTGCCCGTCACGGAGCATCTGAACGTCCGACCCTCCTGCATCTCGACGTCCTCCGGACAGCCGACCGACGCGACGCGCGCGCCGACCTGCTCGACGACCGCGCCACGGATCAGGCGCTCCGGCCTGCCGGCATCGATCGTCGACTGTCCGCAGGCGGAGGCCAGCGCGACGCCCGCGAGGAGCGCCAGGGCGGCGAGGATCGCGCGCATGCGCAGCAGCGTAGAGCCAGTGCGCGACGCTGCCGGCGTCAGGGCCGCGTCGACCGGTACCCTGGCGCCGGTGCGCCGGGAAGTCTGGTCGGCACGGATCCCTGCTGCCCAGATGAGAGGAACCGCCCGTGCCGATCGCCGCAGCCGCCGCTGTCGCCGACGTCCTGACCGACCTGTTCATCGTCCTGCTCGCCGCGAAGCTCGGCGACGAGCTGTTCCGGCGCCTGCGCCAGCCGACGATCGTCGGCGAGATCCTTGCCGGGCTGCTCGTCGGACCCGCGGTCTTCGGCCTCGTCGAGCCCAACGAGGTGATCGAGGTCTTCGCCGAGCTGGGTGTCGTCTTCCTGCTGTTCTGGGTCGGCCTCGAGACGCGGCTGTCCGCGCTGCGCGAGGTCGGCGGGATGGCGCTCTCCGTGGGCGTGCTCGGCGTCGCGATCCCGTTCGCGGGCGGGGTCGGGCTCGGCGCGGCGCTCGGTGAGAGCACCGCGACGTCGCTGTTCATCGGCGCCGCGCTCGTCGCGACGAGCGTCGGGATCACGTCGGCGGTGCTGATCGAGCTGGGGGTGCTCGAGCGGCGCGCGAGCCGCACGATCCTCGGAGCGGCGATCGTCGACGACATCCTCGCGCTGCTGCTCGTGGCGATCGCGGCGGGCGTCGCGGCGGAAGGCGGCGTCGACGTCGGCTCGATCGCGGTGACGGCGGGGATCGCGCTGGCGTTCGTCGCGTTCATCGCGCTCGGCGGCACGCGGCTCCTGCAGACGCGGCCCGCGCTCCTGCACGCGCCGCGCTTCTCGGAGTCGCCCCTGCTGCCGGCGGTGATCCTCTGCCTCGGCCTCGCGGCCTTCGCAGCGCAGATCGGCCTGGCGGCGATCATCGGCGCGTTCCTCGCCGGCATGATCGTCGCCGAGACGCGCGACCAGTCCCCGATCGAGCAGGAGATCGCGCCGCTGTACGCGTTCTTTCCGCCGTTCTTCTTCGCCTTCATCGGCCTCGAGGTCTCGCTCGCCGCGTTCGGCGACCTCGACACCCTGCTGCTGCTCGCGGGCGTGACCGTGCTCGCCGTGGCGACGAAGTTCGTCGGCGCCTACCTCGGCGCGATCCGCCTCGGCCGCCGCGACGCTGCGTTCATCGGCGTCGGCATGGTGCCGCGCGGCGAGGTCGGGATCATCGTCGCCGGGATCGGCAGCGCGACCGGCACGATCGATGCGGAGCTGTTCGCGATCATCGTCGCGATGTCCGTGCTGACGACGGTGATCGTGCCGCCGGTCCTGCGCCGGCTGGCGCCGCGCGCTTCGCCTGCGGGCGCGCCGGCGGCCGCGATCTGAGCGTCGCTAGCTGTAGTTCCTGAGGACGTTGTTCATCCGGGCCTCCCTGGAGGCTGGTGGTTACGAAGCCCCAGCACCAAGGAGACACCGGATGAAGTTGCACGCCAACGCGCGGCTCAGCGTGATCGGCCGGCAGTTGCTTGTCGATCGAATCGAGAGGAGAGTTGGAAGGTCCGAGACGCCGCACAGAGCGTCGGGATCTCTGAGCGGACCGCCCGGAAGTGGCTCGCGCGGTATCGCACCGAAGGGCCCGATGGCTTGATCGACAGGCCGTCGACGCCGCAGCTGGTGGCCAACCGCACCGACGAGCGGACGATCGAGGCGATCGCGGCACTGCGACGGTTGCGCTTCTCGGGGCCAGAGATCGCCGAGGTCCTTGACCGGCCGCTGTCGACGGTCTCAGGGATCCTCACGCGGATCGGGATGGGGCGCCTCGGTCGCTTGGGCTTGGAGCCCGCGGAGCGCTACGAGCGCCAGGTCGCCGGTGAGCTGATCCACATCGACGTCAAGAAGCTCGGCCGCATCCACGGCGGCGCGGGCAAACGCATCACCGGGCTCCAGCGCAACCCGCGACGCACACGCAAAGACAGCGAGGGACACAACCGCAGGATCGTCGGCTGGGACTACGTCCACGTCGCGATCGACGACGCCACGCGCCTGGCCTACGCCGAAGTCCTCAGCGACGAGAAGGCAACCACCGCGATCGGGTTTTTGCGCCGAGCGATCGCGTTCTTTGAGAGCCACGGCATGACCGTCTGCGACCTGCTTACCGACAACGGCTCGGCGTACCGCTCAGCCGTTCACGCGATCGCCTGCAGAACGCTGGGCATCCGCCACCTGCGCACCCGGCCACGACGCCCGCAGACCAACGGCAAGGCCGAGCGCTTCATCCGCACGATGCTCGCCGGCTGGGCCTACGGCGCGATCTACGCCACCAGCGCCGAACGCACCGCAGCCCTTGACGGCTGGATCTACCGCTACAACCATCACCGACGACACGCAGCCATCGGCCGACAACCACCGATCAGCCGCCTGAACAACCTGCTCGGGACCTACAGCTAGCGGCGGTGGCTGCGCAGGTAGACGACGCGGTCGCCCGGCTTGACGGTCTTCGCCCGTGGATCGTCGAAGCGCATCAGGTCGTCGCCGCGGACGACCGCGACGACCGGCCCCGGGATCGCGAGCGCGCCGAGCGCTCCGGCGTCGTCGTCGCAGACGCAGTGCTCGGCGATGTCGAGGCCCTGCCCGATCCTCATGAGGTCCTCGAGGACCTCGGTGATCCTCGGCTGGTCGATCGCGAAGCCGAGCAGCCGACCCGCTGCGTCGGCCGAGGTGATGACCGATGTCGCACCGCTCTGGCGCAGCAGGTGGACGTTCTCCTCCTCCCTGACGGCCGCGACGATCGTCGCCTTCGCGTTGAGCTCGCGTGCGGTGAGCGTCGCCAGCACCGCGGTGTCGTCGCGGTTGACCGCGACGATGATCGAGCGCGCGTCGCGGACCCCCGCCTGCAGCAGCACGTCGGTCGACGCCGCGCTGCCGCAGACGACGCTCAGCCCGGCGGCGGTCGCGTGCTCGCGCGCCGCGGGTTCGTCGTCGATCACGACGATCTGCTCGCGCTCGACGCCCTTCGCGAGCAGGGTGCGCAGCGCGCTGCGTCCCTTGACGCCGAAGCCGCAGATGATGATGTGGTCGTTCAAGGTTCGCTTCCAGCGCGAGCGGCGGTAGGCGTCGCGGCTGCGCTGCGCCAGGATCTCGAGTGTCGTGCCGACGAGCAGGATCAGGAACAGAACCCGCGCCGGCGTCACGAGCACCGTCGTCAGCAGCCGCGCCTGATCGCTGACCGGGCGCACGTCCCCGTACCCGGTCGTCGTGATGCTCACCGTCGAGTAGTAGAAGGCGTCGAGCAGGCTGACCGGGTCGCCCCCTGCGTCGACGTACCCGTCGCGGCCGGCGTAGGTCAGCAGCGCGACGAACACCACGAGCGCGATCGCGATCGCGATCCGCACGCCGATGTTGCGCAGCGGGCCATGGGGCCGGCTCGGGAACTCGACCGGGATGCTGTCGCGCAGCGCCATCCGCGCCGGCTACCCGTCGCGCGACGACGCAGCCGCGACGACCGCGGCGCGGCGCGCGCGGCCGGCGATCTCGATCGTCGCGCCCTCGATCATTCGTTCGATGCGAGCACGCGCTCGGCCAGCGCGCGGAAGAAGTCCTCTCTCGTGACGATGCCGCTCACGCGACCGCGATCGACGACGGGGATGATCAGCACGCGGTGGTGCAGGAAGATCTCCGCCAGCTGCGTGTCGGACATGTCCTCGCCGACGTCGATGTGATCGGTGTTCATGTACCTGCGGACCGGATCGTCGGCGCAGGACGCGCGCTTCTCGAGCACCTCGTCGAGCGAGCTCGGGACGAAGCCTGCGAAGCCGAGCGTGTTCAGGTAGCCCGGGAACAGCGCGCCGATGAACTCGCGCTCGCCGAAGATGCCGAGCAGCTTGCCGGCGTCGTCGACGACCGGCAACGCCGGCAGGTCGGCCCCGACGATCTCCCTGACCGCATCGCGCAGGCACTCGTCGTCGCGCAGCAGCGGGACCTCGCGGCGCACGCTGCTGGCGATCGTCTGTGGGCTCATCGTGTTCGTCCTCCCTCAGAGGTAGCGCACGACGATGTACCCGGTCGCGAGCAGCATCGACACGAGCGTCGCGGGAACGCCGACCTTCAGGAACGCCAGGAAGCCGATCGGGCGTCCGGCGCGTTCGGCCATCCCGGCAGCGGCGACGTTGGCGGCCGCCGCGATCAGCGTCAGGTTGCCGCCGAAGCAGGCGCCGAGCGAGAGCGACCACCAGTAGGCGTCGTCGCCGTCGCTGGCGCCCTGCAGCTGCTCCACGACCGGGATCATCGTCGCGGTGAACGGGATGTTGTCGACGATTCCCGAGCCGATCGCCGACACCCATGCGATCCCCAGCAGCTCGGCGCTGCGGTCGCCGTTGGTCACCGCGCCGATCGCGTCGGCGACCTCCTTGATCGTGCCGGTCTCCTCGAGCGCGCCGACCATGATGAACAGGCCGATGAAGAAGAACAGCGTCGGCCACTCGATCCCGCGCAGCGCCTCGTCGACGGACTGGCGCGTCAGCAGCAGCATGACGGTGGCGCCGCTCAGCGCGACGGTCGCGGGCTCGATCCCGACCGCGCCGTGCACGAAGAAGGCGATGATCGTGAGCACGAGCACCGGCAGCGTGCGCTTGAGCTCGGGAACGTCCTCTATCGAGCGGCGCGCGTCGAGCTCGAGCACGCGCTCGCGCGCCTCGGGCGCGATCTGCAATCGCTTGCGGAAGAAGAGGTACAGCAGCCCCGTCACGATGAAAAAGGAGAGCGCCGCGATCGGGGCGAGGTTGACGGCGAACTCGGCGAAGGTCAGGCCGGTGGCGCCGGCGATGAGGATGTTCGGGGGATCGCCGATCAGCGTCGCCGTCCCACCGATGTTCGACGCGATGATCTCGATCAGGACGAGCGGGATCGGGTCGATGTCGAGCGCGTCGGCGAGCAGGAACGTGATCGGTACGATCAGCAGGATCGTCGTCAGGTTGTCCAGGAACGCCGACAGCACGGCGGTCGACAGCGCCAGCGAGAGCACGACCGCGAACGGACGGCCGCGGGCGATCTGCCCCGCGCGGATCGCGAGGAACGTGTAGACCCCGGTCGGCTCGGTCACGCGGACGATCAGCATCATCCCCGCCAGCAGCCCGATCGTCTCCCAGTCGATCGCCTCGATCGCGTGCTCCTGGTCGATCGTCTGCGTGAGCACGATCAGGATCGCGCCGACGAGCGCGACCTTCGTGCGATCGACGCGCTCGGACGCGATGACCGCGAGTGCTCCCGCGAAGATGAAGATGGCCAGGAGCATCGAGCTGTCGCCATCCTTGCAGAGCGAGATCGCGGTCAGGCGCCGGTACGCTGCTGCTCATGCCGCTACCGGACGTCCTTGCCCAGCTGCTCGGCGCCGCCGGTCCGTCGGGCTACGAGGCCGCGCCCGCCGCCGTCTTCGCCGAAGCCGGGCGACGCTTCACCGACGACGTCGAGATCGACGCCATGGGCAGCGCGATCGCGCGCGTCGCGGGGACATCCGATCCCGCCCACCAGGCGCCGTTTCTCGCCGTCGTCGGGCACATCGACGAGATCGGGCTGATCGTCACCCACATCGACGACAACGGCTTTCTGCGCTTCATGGGCGTCGGCGGCTGGGATCCGCAGATCCTCGTCGGCCAGCGCGTCGCGCTGATGACGCGCGACGGCGTCGTGCCCGGCGTGGCGGGTCGCAAGGCGATCCACCTGCTGCGCGAGGAGGAGCGCGAGAAGGTGCCCAAGCTGCGCGACCTGCACATCGACATCGGCGCCAAGGACGGCGACGAGGCGCGCGAGCTCGTGCGGATCGGCGACGTGGCGGTGATCGCCGGTGAGCCGGTCGAGCTGCGCAACGGGCGCGTCGTCTCGCGCTCGATGGACAACCGCCTGGGCTCGTTCATCGCGCTCGAGGCGGCGCGGCTGGTCGCCGAGGCGGGCGGCGCGCCGGGCGACGTCGCGGCGCTGGGCGTCGTGCAGGAGGAGATCACCTTCGCCGGCGCGCGAACCTCTGCCTTTCGCCTCGAGCCCGCCGTCGCGATCGTCGTCGACGTCACGCACGAGACCGGCTCGCCCGGCGTCGACGTCAACGAGATCGGCAAGCACGAGTTCGGACAGGGGCCGGTCATCGAGCGCGGGTCGGTGCTCAACCCGGTCGTCTTCGAGCTGCTGCACGACGCCGCCGAGCGCGAGCAGATCCCGTTCACGGTGCAGGCCTCGGCGCGCTCGACGGGCACCGACGCCGACGCGATCCATCTCTCGCGGGCGGGCGTGCCGACCGGCGGCGTGTCGATCGCGCTGCGCTACATGCACTCTCCGGTCGAGATGGTGCAGCTCGACGACATCGACGCCTGCGCGCGCCTGATCGCCGCCTTCGCGCAGTCGCTGCGCGCCGAGACGTCGTTCGCGCGGAGCTAATGGATGGGCCACGGGTTGCTACTGCTCTTCGACATCGACGGGACGCTCCTGATCGGCGCCGCCGACGCGCACCGCGACGCGATCCACGAGGCGCTGCGGACCGTCCACGGCGTGACCGATCCGCAGAGCCGGGGGATGCAGGTCGCCGGGCGAACCGACGCCGAGATCGCCCGCAACCTGCTCGTGCACGCCGGCGTTTCCGCGCTGCAGATCGACGAACGCGCCGACGACGTCCGGATCGCCGCCTGCCAGGCGTACGCCGGGCTCGTGCCCGACGATCTCTGCGCGCACGTCGCGCCGGGGATCGGCGCGCTGCTCGAGCGCCTCGCCGCGCGCGAGGACACGAAGCTCGCGCTCGTGACCGGCAACTTCGAGCCGATCGCGCGGATGAAGCTGCGCGCCGCCGGAATCGGCCGCTTCTTTGCGCCCGGGCAGGGCGGCTTCGGCTCTGACCACGAGGACCGCGCGATGCTGCCGCAGATCGCGCGCCGGCGAGCGGGCGCCGGCGACGGCGCCGACTGGCCGCGCGCACAGACCGCCGTGATCGGCGACACGCCGCGCGACATCGCCTGTGCGCGCGCGGACGGCGTGCGCGTCGCAGCGATCGCGAGCGGCCCCTACGGCCCGGAGGAGCTGCGCCAAGCCGATGCCGTCGCGCGCGACGCGGACGAGCTCGGCGAGGCGCTGGAGCGCTGGCTGACGGAGCGAACGAGCCTGCGGTCATGAGCAACGAGCGCCTCGGACTGCTGGTGGCCGCCGTCGCGGCGCTCGTGCTGGCGTTCGTGGTGCTGTCGCCCGACGGCGACGACGAGCTCGACGGCGGCGCCACCCCGACGACGACGCTGCCCGCGACGACGCGCGAGCGCGGCGCGCAGGCGCCGGACGAGCCGCCGGCGGCCGCGACGTCCACGACGATCCGCGTGCAGAACGGCAAGCCCGCCGGCGGCGTCAAGACGATCACCGTGAAGAAGGGCGAGCGGGCCCGCATCGAGGTCAGCTCGCAGGACACGAGCGACGAGGTCCACCTGCACGGCTACGACATCACGCGCGACCTCGAGGCGGGCGACAGCGTGCGCTTCTCGTTCGATGCCGACGCCGAGGGCATCTTCGAGCTCGAGCTCGAGGGCTCGCACACGCAGATCGGCAGGCTCGTCGTCGAGCCGTAGCTCGCCGCCGCGCTCAAGCCGGCGACCAGAGCCCGTCGGCGCCGAGGTGGCGCTCGTTCGCGACGCGGCCGAGCTCCTCGCGGGCCTCCGCGTGATCGATGTCGCAGACGACGGCGACCTCGCGCGTGGCGAGCGGCTCGCCCGCCCATTCGAGCACCTCGAGCACCGAGCGCGGCGGGTCGCGCCGCTCGGAGCCGGGCACGAGGTTGGCGAGCACGACGTCGTAGGCAGCGAAGGGCTGAAAGCCCGGCACGGCGATCCGCACGCCGTCGCTGCGGCGCACGATCTCATAGGAGGGACACGTGTAGCGCCGTCCCCCCGACCAGTTGGCGAGCTTGTCGTCGAGCACCCGAGCGGCGGCGATCGGCTCGCGCGCGGCCGCTCGGTCCTCGTTCAGCGCGGCTTCGACGTCGTCGTCGGCCATCCACGCCTGCAGCTCGTCGGGATCGAGCCCCGCGTCGCCGGCCGCGTCCTTCACGGTCACCGGCTCGTCGAGCGCCTGCCCGGCGAAGTGGCGCACGCGAAACGCCCGCAGCAGCGCGTCCTCGGCCTCGCGCGCATGCAGGCGCGCGGCGACGACGGCGCGGCAGGCCGGCGCCGTCGCCGCCATCCGCTCGCGCCGCGAGGTGTCGATCGGCATGCCGTGGTCGCGCGCGATCGCCGCGAGGCTCGTCGCCATCCTCGCGGGCGTGACGCCCTTGTCGAGGAACTCCTGCGGCTCGTCGGCGAGGACGACCATCCGGCGCGACCAGTCGAGCTTGTCGCCGTAGAGCCACTGCAGGCGGCGACGAAAGGGCTCCGCGGACCAGGCCCACGGGCAGCCGGGGTCGGTGAAGTCGGTGACGCAGACGTCGGGGGCGCTCACGCCCGCGCGCCGTTGCTCGTCGCGCCGTACGCGCAGCAGGCCATCGCTCGCAACGCGCTACGTGCGCGTGAGGCGCTTGTAGGTGATCCGGCGCGGGCGGTCGGCCTCGTCGCCGAGCAGTTCGCGGCGGTGCTCCTCGTAGGCCTCGAAGTTGCCCTCGAACCAGGTCACCTGCGAGTCGCCCTCGAAGGCGAGCACGTGCGTCGCCACGCGGTCGAGGAACCAGCGGTCGTGGGAGATGATCGCGGCGCAGCCGGCGAAGCTCAGCAGCGCCTCTTCGAGCGCGCGCAGCGTGTCGACGTCGAGGTCGTTGGTCGGCTCGTCGAGCAGCAGGACGTTGCCGCCCGTGCGCAGGAGCTTGGCGAGGTGCAGCCGGTTGCGCTCGCCGCCCGAGAGCTTGCCGACCTTCTTCTGCTGGTCGGAGCCCTTGAAGTTCCACGACGAGCAGTAGGCGCGCGAGCTCATCGTGCGGTCGCCGACCTTGATCTGATCCATGCCGCCGGAGATCTCCTCCCAGACGGACTTGTCGTCGGCCAGCGCGTCGCGCGACTGGTCGACATAGGCGAGCTCGACGGTGTCGCCGACGCGCAGCTCGCCGGCGTCGGGCTGCTCCTGGCCGGTGATCATCCGAAACAGCGTCGTCTTGCCGGCGCCGTTGGGCCCGATCACGCCGACGATCCCGCCGCGCGGAAGCTTGAAGTCGAGGTCCTCGATCAGCAGGCGGTCGCCGAAGCCCTTGCGCAGCCCCTCGGCCTCGACGACCATGTCGCCCAGCCGCGGGCCCGCGGGGATGTGGATCTGGACCTGGTCGAGCTTGACGTTTCGCTCCTGCGCGAGCAGCGCCTCGTAGTTGTTCAGCCGCGCCTTGGCCTTCTTGCGCCGGCCCTTGGGGTTCTCGCGCACCCACTCGAGCTCGGAGGCGATCGTGCGCTGGCGGACCTTGTCGGACTTCTCCTCCTGCGCGAGCCGGGCCTGCTTCTGCTCCAGCCAGGAGGAGTAGTTGCCCTCGTAGGGCAGGCCGCGCGCACGGTCGAGCTCGAGGATCCAGCCGGCGACGTTGTCGAGGAAGTAGCGATCGTGGGTGACCGCGACGATCGTGCCCTTGTACTCGGCGAGATGGCGCTCGAGCCAGTCGACGGACTCCGCGTCGAGGTGGTTCGTCGGCTCGTCGAGCAGCAGCAGGTCGGGCTGGCGCAGCAGCAGGCGACAGAGCGCGACGCGGCGGCGCTCGCCGCCGGAGAGCTTCGCGACGTCGGCGTCGGCCGGCGGCAGGCGCAGCGCGTCCATCGCGTACTCGACGTTCGTGTCGAGGTTCCAGGCGTCGGCGGCGTCGATCTGCTCCTGCAGGCGCGCGAACTCGTCGGCGGTCTCGTCGGAGTAGTTGGCCGCCAGCTCGTTGAAGCGCTCGAGCAGCGCCTTCGTCTCGCTGACCGCCTCCTCGACGTTGCCCTTGACGTCCTTGGAGGCGTCGAGCTGCGGCTCCTGCTCGAGCAGGCCGACCGTCGCGTCGGGCGCGAGCATCGCGTCGCCGCGGTACTCGGTCTCGATCCCGGCCATGATCTTCAGGACCGTCGACTTGCCCGCGCCGTTGTAGCCGAGCACGCCGATCTTCGCGCCCGGCAGGAACTGCAGGCTGACGTCCTTGAGCACCGTCTTGTCGGGCGGATACTCCTTCGACAGGCGGTGCATCGTGAAGATGTACTGGGACGACATCCGCCCCAGGGTAGCCGGCCGCGGTCGGGCATCTGCTGCGATCGGTTTCGGACGCCGCGGCGGTCAGAGCCCGCGTGACTAGCCTTCCGCGGATGCCCGCGCTCGCGATCTCGTTGCGAGGCGTCGTCAAGCGCTTCGGCGCGATCGTCGCCGTCGACGGCCTCGACCTCGACGTGCCCGAGGGGACCTGCGTCGGCCTGCTCGGGCCCAACGGCGCGGGCAAGTCGACGACGATGAAGATGCTGACCGCGCAGGTCATCGCGGACTCCGGCGAGATCGAGGTGCTGGGCCGCAGGCTGCCCGGCGAGTCGAAGATCGCGCGCGCCGAGATGGGCGTCGTGCCGCAGCTCGACAACCTCGACACGTCGCTGTCCGTGGAGCAGAACCTGCGCGTCTTCACGCACCTCTACCGGATCGGCCGCGCCGAGCGCGCGGCGGCGATCGAGCGGGCGCTGCGGATCGCGAGGCTCAGCGACCGCCGGACGGCGAAGGTCGACGAGCTGTCGGGCGGGATGCGGCGGCGGCTGCTGATCGCCCGCGCGCTCGTGCACCGGCCGCGGCTGCTGCTGCTCGACGAGCCGACGGTCGGCCTGGACCCGCAGGTGCGCCAGGAGCTGTGGGCGCTGATCGACGCGCTGCGCAGCGAGGGGACGTCGATCCTGATGTCGACGCACTACATCGAGGAGGCCCAGCGGCTCGCCGACTCCGTGACGATCATGTCGGCCGGCGCGGCGGTCGCGACGGGGCCGCCGGCGCAGCTCGTCGTAGAGCGCGCCGGACGGGAGGTGGTCGAGGTGTACGGGCCGCCGGCGCGGCTCGTCGAGGTCGAGCAGGCGATGACGTGCGCGGGCGTACGCACGCGACGCACCGGGACGAGCGTCGCGCTGATCGGCGTCGAGGGCCACGACGGCGACCTGCCCGACGGCGTGCGGCGCGCCGCCAACCTCGAGGACGTCTTCGTGCTGCTCACCGGCGAGGAGGTGCGCTGATCCGCCGCTCGAGCCGCGTCGGACGTCTCGACCGGCCCGCGATCGCCGGCGTGCTCGTCCGCGAGATCACGAACTTCAGCTCCTACTGGCGCTCGACGACGTTCTCCTCGACGGTCGAGCCGACGATCTACCTGCTCGCGTTCGGCTTCGGCTTCGGCGCGCTGGTCTCGCAGGTCGCGGGCTATGACTACGTGGACTTCGTCGGCACCGGCACGGTCGCGACGGCGGTGCTCTTCGCGTCGGTCTTCCCGTCGATGTTCGGGACGTTCGTCAAGTACTCGTTCCAGCACACGTACGACGCGATCCTGGCTGCGCCGGTCGACACCGAGGAGATCGTCACCGGGGAGGCGCTGTGGATCTCGATCCGCGCCGGGACCTACGGCTGCGTACCGCTGCTCGTCGCGATCTGCTTCGGGCTGGATCCGCGGATCGACATGCTGCTCGTGCCCGCGATCGCGTTCGTCAGCGGCTTCGGCTGGGCGGCGTTCGGGATCATGATCGCCGGCCTGCTGAAGTCGATCGACAACTTCAACTACGTCACGAGCACCGTCATCACGCCGACGTTCCTCACCGCCGGCACGTTCTTTCCGCTCAGCGAGCTGCCCGAGTGGGCGCAGGTGCTGGGCAACTTCAACCCGCTGTACCACACCGTCGAGCTCGTGCGCCACGCGGCGTTCGGCTGGGAGCCGGCCGCCGATCTGCTGCACCTCGGCGCGCTCGTGCTGTTCGGGCTGGTGCTCTGGCGGCTGGCGATCCGCGCGCTGCAGCGCAAGCTCATCACGTAGCGGGTCGCCGGTGGCACCGGCGCCCGGGCGGGTCGATCTGTGCACGTGACACATGAACAACCCGACCAGCCAGCGGCTGGAAGCACGACGCCGACCGGCCGGGTCGATCTGTTCACCTCACGGGACAACAACTCGACCCGACGGCGCCGCCGCCGCTTTCACGCGCCGTGGCGCCACGAAGTGGCGCGAGCCAACAAGCGCGGCGCGGTTTTGACGCGCCGCGCGACGTCACGACGCGGCGAGTCGTAGCGAGCCGCCCCCACCGCCGTTTCCACACGTCGCCGGGGCCACGCAACGCCGACTCGGACAGCGCGCGCCGCGCACGCCACCACCCCCACCGGCGCTAGTCTCGACGGTTCATGCCGGCCGTCCTCGACATCGAGCAGTCGCTGCTTCTCCTCGAGCTCCAGCCGCCGTTCGACAAGCGCGACGTGCAGCTGGCGCGGCGCCGGCAGGCGAAGGTCTGGCACCCCGACATCGCGCCGCCGGGCAAGCAGTTCGAGCACGAGCGCCACCTCAAGGCGATCAACGAGGCGGCCGACCAGCTCGAGCGGCTCGCGGAGGGCTCGCGCGGCGGGAAGGTGTCGCGCAACGCGGTGAAGGTGAGCGCGGCCGCGGCGCGCACCGCGCGCGCCGAGGAGGGCCGGCGCAACTACGAGGCCCAGCAACGCGAGCGCGCCCATGCCGAGGACCGCGCGGCAAACGACCCCTTCGCCGCACAGGTTCCCGACCACTCCGTCGTGCACCGCTACGCGCGCTGCGTCGCCTATCCCGAATGGGGCGTCGGCAGCGTGACCGGCATCTACTTCACGGGCAGCGGCGACGACATCCAGCAATGGGCGCGCGTGCGCTTCCAGGTCGGCGTGCGAACCGTGCCCGCGGGCACGCTGCAGTTCGTCGACTTCTCCAAGCCCGATGCGGGCGCCGACCGCGTCGAGCGCTTCATGACGGCGGCCCAGCACGCGACGCTCGAGGGCGACCACGCGCTGGCGGCGCAGCGGCTCATCTACGCGCGCGACGCCGAGCCGGACAACGTCACCGTGCTGCGGCTGCTGACGCTCGCGTTCTGGCAGGCGGGCAACCTCAACGCCGCCGGGCGGTCGGTGCGCGACTGGGCACGCGCCGAGGGCGACCGCCCCGCGCCGCACCGCTTCGCGGCGCGCATCTACGAGGACATGGGCGCGATCGACCTCGCCGCCGACGCCGCGCAGCGGGCGGTCGACCGCGGCAACGACGACGCCGACGCGTGGGAGCGGCTCGGGCGCCTGCGCCTGCGCCTGATGGATCGCGAGGCGGCGATCTTCGCGCTCGAGCGCGCGCGCTCGCTCGTGCCGTCGGTCGAAGGGCTGCTCGACCTCGCGCTCGCCTACCACCTCGCCGGCGACCTCGGCGCGGAGCTGACCGCCTGCGAGCAGGCGACGCTGCTGGACGACGAGAGCGCCGCCGCCTGGGCGCGCTATGCGCACGCGCTCGCGCGCACCGATCGCGTCAGCGACGCGATCGAGGCCTGCGACCTCGCGCTGCGGATCGCCGAGAACGACGAGGTCACCGAGCTGCTGGCCCGGCTGCGCGACGAGCTGCCGCGCGTGCTGCCCGCGGCCTCGGCCTAGGCCTCAGGCTTGGACGAACGCCTCGCGCGCGGCCATCCGGTGCTGCTCGCGCAGGCCTTCGAGCTGGCGCTCGGCCTTGGCCTGCAGGCCCGCGATCTCCTCTTCGTCGAGCCGCTCGTCGAGGGCCGCGATCTGCGCCAGCGCGTCCCACAGGCCGAGCTTGCCCGCCACCCCCGAGCCCAGGCCCTCGAGCTCGAGCACGCGGCTCAGCGGCGAGTAGGACGTGAGCTCGTCGTTGGGCTTGAGGCGGCTGACCCTCTCGGCGATCTTCGCGCCCGCGGTCTTGAGCGTCGGCTTGCCGACAGGTCTCGAGGTAATCGCTCGCGCCGGAGGTCGTCGTCCCGGTGGCTACCGATGGCGCCTGCGCTGCGCCACCGCGATCGGTCCGCCGCCGCCGGTACGGTCGCGAACGATGCGTCTGATCGTCGCCCGCTGCGAGGTTCGCTACAGCGGCCGCCTGAACGCCGTCCTGCCCGCGGCGCTGCGGCTGCTCATGATCAAGGCCGACGGCTCCTTCATGGTCCATGCCGACAGCGGCGGCTACAAGCCGAGCAACTGGATGACGGCGCCGACGGTGATCGAGGAGGAGCCCGAGCGGATCGTCGTGCGCAAGCGCGCGGGCGCGAGCGAGGATCGCCTCGAGATCGACATCGCCGAGGTCGTCTCCGACGTGGTTCACGACATGGGCCCGCCCGCCGAGGCGGCGGCGCTCGAGAAGGACGGCGTCGAGCGCGACCTGCAGGAGGCGCTGGCGGCGGCGCCACAGTTCTGCGGCGAGGGCTTCCGCCTCGTGCGCCGCGAGTGGCCGACCGACATCGGCCCGGTCGACCTGATGTGCCGCGACGTCGCGGACGCCTGGATCGCCGTCGAGATCAAGCGCGTCGCGACGATCGACGCCGTCGAGCAGCTCACGCGCTACCTCGAGCGCATCCGCCTGGACCCGGCGATGACGTCGTGTCGCGGCATCCTCGCGGCGCAGTCGATCAAGCCCCAGGCGCGGGTCCTCGCCGAGGCGCGCGGGCTGGCCTGCGTCGAGGTCGACCTGACCGTGCTGCGCGGCGAGCGCGAGCCCGATCTGACGCTGTTTTCCGCGTACTAGCCGCCAGGCACGGGTCGGGCGCCGGGAAACCCGCAGAACTTGCGGACGCGCGTACTCACCGCGGCTCGCCGGAGAGGGTCGCCAGCAGCGAGCGCGCGCCGCCGCGGTCGCGGTGCTCGCAGAGGTAGATCCCCTGCCATGTGCCGAGTGCCAGCCGCCCGCCGCTGATCGGCAGGCTCAGCGACGAGCCCATCAACGAGGCCTTGATGTGCGCCGGCATGTCGTCGCGACCCTCGAGCGTGTGCGTCCACGCGAAGTCCTCGCCGACAGCGGCGTTGAACCACGACTCGAAGTCGCGCCGCACGTCGGGGGACGCGTTCTCGTTGAGCGTCAGCGACGCCGACGTGTGGCGGATGAACAGCTGCGCGAGGCCGATCTCGAGCTCACGCAGTTCGGGCAGCGCGCCGACGATCTCCGACGTCACGAGGTGCACGCCGCGCGGGCGCGGCTCGAGCGTGATCTCGCGCTGGTACCAGGGCATCGCCGGCAGGCTACGCGGGACGCGTGCCCGGCGCGCTCGCGGGTAGGGTCAGGGCATGTCAATTCCGGAAGGTACGCACAACATCGGGCCCAGCAACGGATCGCTGAGGGTCAAGACGGGCAGGGAGGGAGCCGCAGCCAAGGCCGGACACGACCTCGTCCTCGGCGTCAACAGCTGGGACGCGACGATCGAGGGCGGCGACAGCCCCTCGATCCAGCTCACCGCGGATCCCGCTTCGATGGAGGTCATCGAGGGCACGGGCGGCGCCAAGGCGCTGACCGACAAGGACAAGCCGACATCAAGAAGAGCATCACCGGCAAGGTGCTGGGCTCGTCGCAGATCTCCTTCAAGTCCAGCGAGGTGACCGACAGCGCCGCCAAGGGCGACCTCTCGATCGCCGGCTCGAGCTCGTCGGTCAACGTCCCGCTGAACGTCAGCGCCGACAAGATCAGCGGCAGCATCACGCTCAGCCAGAGCGAGTTCGGCATCAAGCAGTTCAAGGCCCTGATGGGCGCGCTGAAGGTCTCCGACGAGGTCACCGTCGAGTTCGAGGGCAAGCTGTAGCCACGGCGTAGGCTTGCGGCGTGGACCGCCGCAAGCCGCAGGTGCTGTGGGAGCCCGGCGAGGCGCTCGCGCAGCGCACGCGCCTGCGCGCGTACTGCGACTGGCTGTCGGCCCAGCACGGGGTCGCCGCCGCGTCGTACCACGAGCTGTGGGAGTGGTCGGTCGGCGACCTCGAGGGCTTCTGGTCGTCGATCGCCGAGCACTTCGACGTGCGCTTGCACGACGCGCCGCAGGCGGTGCTCGCGCGGCGCCAGATGCCCGGCGCGCGCTGGTTCGACGGCGCGACGCTGTCCTACCCCGAGCACATCTTCCGCGGTCGCGATCACGACGCGGTGGCGATCCGCCACGCGTCGGAGCTGCGCCCGCTCGAGTCGATGACGTGGGGCGATCTGCGCCTGCTGACGGCGCGCATCCAGTCCGGGCTGCGGGCCGCGGGCGTGACGCGCGGCGACCGCGTCGCTGCGTACATGCCGAACATCCCCGAGACGGTCGCGGCGTTCCTGGCGACCGCCGGCCTGGGCGCGATCTGGTCGAGCTGCTCGCCGGACTTCGGTGCGCGCTCGGTGATCGACCGCTTCGCGCAGATCGAGCCGAAGGTGCTGCTGGCGGTCGACGGCTACCGCTACGGCGGGCGCGACTTCGACCGCGCCGCCGTCGTCGAGCAGATCCACGCCGCCGTCGGCGGGACGCTCGTGCGGCTCGGCCACCTGGACGCGGGCGGCTGGCAGGACGGGTTCCTCGGCGACGACGACGCCGAGCTCTCGCTCGAGCCCGTGCCCTTCGAGCACCCGCTCTGGGTCCTCTATTCCAGCGGCACGACCGGCCTGCCCAAGGCGATCGTCCACGGCCACGGCGGGATCCTGCTCGAGCAGCTCAAGCACCAGAACCTGCACCTCGACATGCACCCGGACGACCGCGCGTTCTGGTTCACGACGACCGGCTGGATGATGTGGAACTTCCTCGTCGGCGTGCTGCTGACGCCGGCCTCGATCGTGCTCTACGACGGCAGCCCCGCCGCACCGTCGCTCGGTCGGCTGTGGGACCTCGCCGCAGAGGCGGGCATCACGTGCTTCGGCACGAGCGCCGCGTTCATCGCGAGCTGCATGAAGGCGGGCGTGAGGCCCGGCAGCGGACGCGATCTGCGGGCGCTGCGCAGCGTCGGCTCGACCGGCTCGCCGCTGTCACCGGAGGGCTTTCGGTGGATCTACGACGAGCTGGGCGCCGACACGTGGCTGTTCTCGACGAGCGGCGGAACGGATGTCTGCACCGCGTTCGTCGGCGGCGTCGCGCTGCTGCCGGTCTACGAGGGCGAGCTGCAGGCGCGCTCGCTGGGCTGCGACGTGCGGTCCTACGACGAGCACGGACGGTCGCTGATCGGCGAGGTCGGCGAGCTCGTCATCGCGCAGCCGATGCCGTCGATGCCGCTGTACTTCTGGAACGACCCAGACGGCGCGCGACTGCGCGAGGCGTACTTCGAGCTGTACCCGGGGGTCTGGCGCCACGGCGACTGGATCGAGATCACGCCGCGCGGCAGCGCGATCATCTACGGCCGCAGTGACGCGACGATCAACCGCGGCGGCGTGCGGATCGGCACGAGCGAGATCTATCGCGCGGTGTTGGCGCTCGACGAGATCGTCGACGCGCTCGTGGTCGACGTCGACGGCTGGATCGGGCTCTTCGTCGTGGTCCGCGACGAGACGGCGCTGGACGATGACCTGCGCGCGCGGATCGCGCGGCGCGTGCGCGCGGACTGCTCGCCCCGGCACGTCCCCGACGACGTGCATGCCGTGGCCGAGGTCCCGCGCACGCTGTCGGGCAAGGTGCTCGAGGTTCCGGTCAAGCGGATCCTGTCGGGCGTCGCGCCCGAGCGCGCCGCCAGCCGCGACTCGCTCGCCAACCCGGCAGCGCTGGACTGGTTCGTGGCGTTCGCGCGCGAGCGCGAGACCGAGACCGAGTCCGGCGCGCGCACATGAGCAGGCGCCGTGCCACCGCGGCGACAGCGATATGCGCCGCGCTGGAGGCGCCCTACCGCTCGCCCGGCGTCTTGACCGGATACAGCGACACCGGGATCGAGAGGTCCAGCGTCGTCTCGACGATCCGTGATTGCTCGGCGACGTGGGCGGCCGGGTAGCCCTCGCCCGGCGAGGCGCGCTCGGGCCGGCCGATGTAGCCGAACTTCAGCCGCTCGGGGAGGATCTGCATGAGGCGCGGGAACATGTGCGCGCGGGCGCCCATGTTGCGCGGCTCCTCCTGCACCCAGACGACCTCGCGCAGGTTCGGGTAGCTGTCGATGAGCTCGAGGATCTGGACCTGCGGGAAGGGATACAGCAGCTCGACGCGGCCGATCGCGACGCCCTCGACGTCCTTGCGCCGCGGGTGGCCGACGAGGTCGTAGTAGATCTTGCCCGTGCAGAGCACGAGCCGCCTGACCTGCTCGACCGGCACGCGCGGCTCGCCGAGCACCGGAAAGAACTTCGTCTCGCTCAGATGCTCGATGCGGTTCGTCGCCTGCGGCAGGCGCAGCAGCGACTTCGGCGTCATCAGGATCAGCGGGCGCTGCTTGGCGATCCGCGCCTGGCGGCGGATCAGGTGGAAGTACTGCGCCGGCGTCGTGACGTTCGCAACGCGCATGTTGCCCTCCGACGCCAGCGTCAGGAATCGCTCCAGCCGGCCGCTGGAGTGCTCCGGGCCCGATCCCTCGTAGCCGTGCGGCAGCAGCAGCACGAGCCGCGATGTCTGGCCCCACTTCGCCAGGCCGCTTGCGATGAACTGGTCGATGATGACCTGCGCGGCGTTGACGAAGTCCCCGAACTGCGCCTCCCACAGCACGAGCGTCTCGGGCGCCTCGTGGCTGTAGCCGTACTCGAAGCCCAGGCAGGCGACCTCCGACAGCGGCGAGTTGTGCAGCTCAAACGGCGCGAGCGCGCCCGGCAGCGATTGGATCGGGCAGATCGTCTGGCCGGTCTTGGCGTCGTGCAGCACCATGTGGCGCTGCGAGAACGTGCCGCGCTCGACGTCCTGGCCGGTCAGGCGGATCGGGGTGGCCTCCGTCAGCAGCGAGGCGAACGCCAGCGCCTCCGCGTGCGCCCAGTCGATCCCGCCGTCGGGCCCGAGCGCCTCGCGGCGGCGCTCGAGCTGCTTGACGAGCTTCGGATGCACGGTGAAGCCCTCGGGGATGCGCAGCAGCTCGTCGTTGAGCGTCCGCAGGCGCTGCGCGCTGACGGCCGTCCTGACCTGCGGCGAGGGCGTGCGGTCGAGCTGGTACTCGCCCGTCGGCTGCTCGACCTGCCCGACCTCCGCCGCGCGCCTGATCTGCGCCTTGAGCTGCTGGTGCAGGCGCGTGAGCTCTTCCCAGGCGTCGTTCTTCTGGCCTTCGACGTCCTGCGTGGTGATGACCCCCTGGGCGATCAGCTGCTCGGCCCACAGGTCGGCGACGCGCTTGTGGCCGCGGATCCGCGCGACCTGCTCGGGCTGCGTGTAGGCGGGCTCGTCGGCCTCGTTGTGACCGAAGCGCCGGTAGCCGATCAGGTCGATCACCACATCGTGGCCGAACTCGCGCCGGAACGCCCACGCCAGGCGGACGGCCGCGATGCAGGCCGCGACGTCGTCGGCGTTGACGTGGATGATCGGCACGTCGAAGCCCTTGGCGATGTCCGACGCCCAGCGCGTCGAGCGCGCGTCGTCGGGATCGGTCGTGAAGCCGACCTGGTTGTTCTGGATCAGGTGCATCGTCCCGCCGACGGCGTAGCCGTCGAGGCCCTGCAGGTTGAGCGTCTCCGGGACGACGCCCTGGGCGGGCATCGCCGCGTCGCCGTGCAGCACGATCGGCACGGCCGAGTTGACGTCACGGTGCGCGTGCGGGCCCATGCGCGTCGTCTGCGCGGCGCGCGTGGCGCCGGTCACGACCGGGCCGACGTACTCGAGGTGCGACGGGTTGGACTCGAGGTTGACGAGGATCGACGAGCCGTCGGGCAGCTGGTAGGAGCCCTGCGCACCGTGGTGGTACTTCACGTCGCCGGTCCCGCCCTGCGGGATCGTCGTCACGGCCTCGAGCGTCGAGGCGCCCTCGAACTCCGCGAAGATCGTGTCGTACGGGCGGCCGAGGTTGTGCGCGAGGACGTTGAGCCGGCCGCGGTGCGCCATCCCGAGCACGACCTCGCGCGCGCCGTGCGCCGCGGCGAGCTGGATCAGCTCGTCGAGCATCGGCACGGTCATGTCGAGCCCCTCGATCGAGAACTGCTTCTGGCCGAGGTACGCCTTGTGCATGAAGCGCTCGAGCGCGTCGACCTCGATCAGCCGCTTGAGCAGGGCCTTCTGCTCGTCGTGGCTGAGCGGCGAGCGGAACTCGCCGGACTCGATCTTCGCGCGCAGCCACGTGCGCTGCCGATGCGAGGCGATGTGCTCGATCTCGTAGGCGATCGTGCCGCAGTACGTCTCGTGCAGGTGCGGCAGCGCGTCGGCGAGCGTCGCGCCCGGGACGTGCATCCGCAGGATCTTCGCCGGGATCCGCGCCATCAGCTCCGGCGTCAGCTTGAGCGGCTCGGGGTCCAGCGCGGGGTCGCCCTCGGGCTCGCGGCCGAGCGGGTCCAGCCGTGCGGCGAGGTGGCCGTGGGTGCGGTGCGCCTTGAGCAGCGAGACCGCGGCCTGGACGGCCTGCAGGAGCTCCTCGACCTCGACGCTGCCGTCGCCCGTGGCCGGCGCGGGTGTCGCCGCCGGCAGCGGTGTCGCGGGCGGGGTCGCATCGCGGATCGCGACGGCGGCCGCCACCGGCGCCGGCGGAGCGGGCAGCGGGCCGGGCTCGGTCTGAAGCTGCGCGAAGAGCTCGTCGTAGAAGCCGTGCTCGCCCTGCAGGTACTCCTCGACGACCTTCAGGAAGCGCCCGGACTCGGCCCCCTGAATGACGCGGTGGTCGTACGTCGAGGTCATCGACATGACCTTCTCGGCGCCGATCATCGGGCCGACCGCGGCGAGGCCGGGGGGATAGCCGATCGCGCCGGTGGCGACGATCGTGCCCTGGCCGGGCATCAGCCGCGGCACCGAGGCGACCGTGCCGATGCCGCCCGGGTTCGTCAGCGACACGTTCGCGCCGACGAGGTCGTCTGCGCTCAGCGCGTTGTCGCGGGCGCGGGCGACGAGATTGCCGAACGCGTCGAGGAACTCGGGGAAGGCCTTGCGGCCGGCGTCGCGGATCACCGGCACCATCAGCGTGCGACTGCCGTCCTTCTTCTCGACGTCGACGGCGATGCCGAGGTTGACGGCGCCGTCGTCGATCCGGTGCGGCTTGCCGTCGATCAGCGCGTAGTGGTGCGCCATGACCGGCATCTGCTCGGTCGCTGCGCGCGCGATCGCGTAGGCGATCAGATGCGTGAAGGAGATCCTGTGGCCGGCGCTCTTGAGCTCCTCGCGGCGGGCGTCCATCACCGTGACCGTCATCGTTCGCAAGGAGGTCGCGGTCGGGATCTCGCGCGACTGGTCCATGTAGCGGGCGAGCATCGCCGCGCCGCCCTTGAGCTCGGTGCTGCCGGCCGGCGCGCGCTGGCGCTCGGCGGCTGCGGCGGGCGCGGGCGCGGCCTTCGCGGCGAGCACGTCGGCCTTCGTGACCCGTCCGGCGCGTCCGCTGCCCGCGACGGCGGAGATGTCGACGCCGGCGGCGGCGGCGACGCGGCGCGCGACAGGCGAGGCGTGACGGCCGTTGCCGTCGGCTGCGTCGCCGGGCTCGCCGGGCTGCGGCGCGGACGCGGGCGCCGGCGACCGCTCGGGCTGCCGCTGTGCGGAGGCGCCGTTGGCGCTGCCGTCGGCGCCGCCGGGCCGCATCCGGGCGAGCGTGTGCCCCACCGAGACGGTGTCCCCCGCGCCGGCGAGGATCTCGACGATCGTGCCGCTGACGGGCGCGGGGAGCTCCATGTCGACCTTGTCCGTCGACAGCTCGACGAGCGTCTGGCCCTCCTCGACGGCGTCACCGACCTGCACCGCCCACTCGAGGATCGTGCCCTCCTGGACCGATTCGCCGCCTGCCGGGGCGACGACGTCGACGAGTTCGCTGTCGCCCGCTGCCGGCCGATCGTCATCGGCGGTTCGGCGCTCGTCGTCGACCCCTGACTCGGCCGGCGCGGCGGGCGTACTGCCGTTCGTGGCGATCTCGGCGAGCACCGCGCCGACGGCGACGGTCTCGCCCGCGGGAGCGTGGATCTTCACGAGCGTGCCCGATGCGGGCGCCGCGACCTCGGCGTCGACCTTGTCCGTCGAAACCTCGACAAGCGTCTCCTCGGCCTCGACGGGCTCGCCCTCCTGCTTGTGCCACTCCAGCACGGTGCCCTCGCGGACCGACTCGCCCATCGCGGGGAGGGTCACCTGGACTGTCGTGTTCACGGCCATGCCGAAGTTCCACTGTAGAAGGTCTGCTGAGCCCTGCGGGCCGGCGAGATGCGAGGGATGACGGGAGCGCGGCGCTGCATCTACGACGACTACACCTCACGGCTGGTCGGGTTGCCTGCCCCTCACTCGGGTACCCGTTCGCGCCGCGCGTAGTCCGTCCTGCCGCCGGCGCCGCTCGTGCCCGCTCACGCGAATTCGTGCGCGGCGGGGTCGGCCGCGGCGGCCGGGCGCCGCCGCGACTGGCGGACGAACTCATACGAGCCGATGAACGGTCCGATCCCGCCCAGCACGGCGACCGCGACCGCCAGCCGCAGGTCGATGACGCGCAGGCGCAGCGCGACGATGCACGCCAGCGACATCGCGATCCAGCCGACGCCGTGCGCCATCCCGAAGACGGCCTCCAGGCCCGCCAGGCCCGGCACGAGCCAGACGACGAGCAGCACCGTGTAGACGGCGGAATGGGCGAACGACGACCACTTCAGGCGCGCGAACGTCAGCAGCCGCCTCATGCGCCGCGCGCCGCCAGCAGCATCGCCATCCGCCGCAGCGGCTCGTCGGCCTCCGCGGGCCAGTCGGCGACCTCGGCCGGCCACCAGGCGTACGCGTCGTGCTCGTCGTCCATCTCGACCTCGGCGCCGTCGGGCAGCCAGGCGAGGCCGACGATCATGACGAGCTGGTGCGGCAGGCGCACGAGCGCCTCGACGGTGAGACGCTCGGGCTGCACCGCCCACTCCTCGTCGAGCTCGCGGGCGAGCGTGTCGGCGGGGCTCTCGCCGACGTCGACCGCACCGCCGGCGCCGAGCGCCCAGCGCCCCGGCCAGGACGACAGCCAGGGCGCGCGCCGGCCGGCGAGCCAGCGCCCGTCGGCGGCCCGCGTCACCGCGAGCGCGGCCATCGAGTGCGACGCGTCGCCGTCGACGAGGCGCAGCGCCCAGCGCGCGGGCTGCAGCTCGAGCAGCAGCTCCTCGCCGTGCTCGGCGTGCGCGACGAGCCGTGCCGACAGACCGTCGTGGCTCGGCGAGCCGCGCTCGCGCAACGCGGCGACCGCGGCGTCGGCGGCCGCGACCTTGTCGACCGGCGGCTCGTAATGCTGCTCGTGCCAGCGCGCGCGCACGCGCTCGGCCGGCCAGTGGCCGCGAGCGAGGATGGCCGGCTGCTGCATGCCACCAACGATAGTTCGCGCTCGGCGCAACGAGCGCGCCAGGCTGCGTCAGGCGGCGTGCGTCGGCTCGCGCTCGGCGAGCCCGACCACGAGGTCGGCGGCCGCGGGCAGGTCCGGCACCTGGCGACCGAGCGGCGGCGCCGCGAGCGCGTGGATCAGCGCGTGCGCGAGCTGCGGCCGGTCTCTGGCGACGGCGACCATGCCGAGCTGCTCGTAGGCGCGGTTGTTGATCCGGATCCGCCCGCGCCGCGAGCCGTAGGAGATGACGCGGCAGTCGCAGATCAGCGCCTCGAGCACGGTCAGTCCCGCCGTCGCGCCGATCAGCACGTCGGCGGCGGACAGCAGCGTCACCATCCTGTCGGTGCGGCCCCAGACCTGGACGCGGCCGTCGTCGGCGTATGCGGCCTGGATGCGCTCGCGCGCGCGCTCGTCGTGGCCGACGAGCACGACGACGGTGTCGGCGCCGTAGTGCAGCGCGGTGTCGGTCGCCGCGGGCAGGTCGCCGGCGCCCGGCCGCCGCCGCAGACGACGACGAGCGAGCCGCGCGCCGGCAGCCCGAGCTCGGTCCGCGCGACGCTGCGCTCGGGCGGGTCCGTGAAGGCGGGGTCGGTCAGCCCCTGGACGGCCTCGATCCGCGCGTCCGGGCCGGCGATGTCATCGACCTCGGCGGCCGACTCCGGGTGGGCGATGAGGTGCAGGTCGATGGCGCGATGGGCCCAGAGGTCAAGCGCCGCGAGATCGGTGATCGCGCTGACGACCGGCGTCCCGAGCGTGCCGTCGTCGCGCATCCGGCCGAGCAGCTGCGACCACAGCGGATACGTCGAGACGACGATGTCGGCGGGCTGCTCGCGCAGGTAGGTCTCGAAGCCGCGCCGCATGAGCCTGTCGAGCGCGGCGCAGGCGGCATCGCGGATCGGCGCGACGCGCGTGCGGAGGAGGTGGCCCGCGTCGAACGCGAGCTCGCCGACGGTCGAGTCGAGCTTCGAGGCGCCGCCGGCGATCGTGCGCGCGACGGGGCTCGCGAGCTCGAGGCCGTCGACGACCTCGACGGTCGCGTCGCGCGCGCGCAGCGCGTCGGCGAGCACCCGCGCGGGCAGGTCCTGGCCGGCGCCGATCGAGGCCGTGAAGATGACTGCGCGCGAGGACATGACGCGGGACTATCGTCGCGCGGATGCGCAGGCGCAAGCACTGGGGCTGGGGCTACGAGGACGACGCGTGGTCCGCCAAGCAGCTCAGGGCCGCCGCGCCCGGCCTCGAGCAGCACCTGCAGATTCGCGGCGACGGGATCGTGCGCGAGCCGGTCGCCCTGCAGGACGTCGTGCTGGCGCAGCCGCGCATCGCTGCGCCCCGCGCGCTCGCCGCGATCTGCTCGAGCGACGCGCACGCGCGCGCGTCGCACGCCTGGGGCAAGTCGTACTCCGACGTCGTACGCGGCTTCAACGGCCAGTTCAGCTTCCCGCCCGACGTCGTCGCGCGCCCGCGCGGCGAGCGCGACGTGGAGGCGGTGCTCGAGTGGGCGGCGGGCGCGAACGTCGCCGTCGTGCCCTACGGCGGCGGGACGAGCGTCACCGGCGGCGTCACCTGCGCTGTGCCGGCGCGCTTCGACGGCGTCGTCTCGCTCGACCTCGGGGCGATGGACCGCGTGCTGCAGATCGACGAGGTCTCGCGCGCGGCGCTGATCCAAGCCGGCGCGCTGGGGCCCGTGCTCGAGAGCCAGCTGCGCGCGCTGGACCTGACGCTGCGCTTCTATCCGCAGTCCTTTGAGCTGTCGACGCTCGGCGGCTGGATCGCGACGCGCGCGGGCGGGCACTTCGCGACCGCCGAGACGCACGTCGACGACCTCGTCGAGTCGGCGCGCGCGATCACCCCGAGCGGAGCGTGGCAGTCGCGCCGCCTGCCCGGCTCGGGCGCCGGCATCTCGCCGGACCGGATGCTGCTCGGCTCGGAGGGGATCCTCGGCGTCGTGACCGAGGCCTGGGTGCGGGTGCGCCCGCGACCGCATGCGCAGTCGCTCGCCGCCGTGCGCTTCGCGTCGTTCGGCGCCGGCATCGACGCGCTGCGCGCGATCGCGCAATCCGGCCTGCGGCCCTCCAACTGCCGGCTGATCGACGCCGAGGAGGCGCGCATGGCGGGCGCCGCCGACGGCACCGCGGCGCTGCTCGTGCTCGGCTTCGAGGGCGCCTCGGAGGCGCTCGCCCCGGTCGGCGAGCTGCTCGACCGCGGGCTGCACCTGTGCGCCGAGGCCGGCGGCGAGTGGGACGAGCGCGCGGTCCGGCGCCCGCGCTTCGCCGGCGACCCGGCGGGCAGCGGCGACGCCGTCGGCGCCTGGCGCGCGGCGTTCTTCCGTGCGCCGTACCTGCGCGACGCGTTCGTCGCGCTGGGGATCCTCTCCGAGACGTTCGAGACGGCGGTCACGTGGGAGCGCTTCGCGGCCCTTCATTCGGCCGTGACGGGCGCCGCGAGCGAGGCGATCGGTCCGGCGGGCCGCATCACGTGCCGCGTCTCGCATGTCTATCCGGACGGGCTGGCGCCGTACTTCACCGTGCTCGCAGCGGCGCGGCGCGGCGAGGAGGTGGCGCAGTGGGCGCAGATCAAGGCGCTCGTCAGCGACGCGCTGCTGGCGGCCGGCGGCACGATCACCCACCACCACGCCGTCGGCCGCGATCACCGGCCCTGGTACGACCGCCAGCGCCCGGACCCGTTCGCGGCGGCGCTGCGCGCTGCCAAGCGCGCCGTCGACCCCGCCGGGATGCTGAACCCGGGCGTCTTGATCGACACCTGATCCGCGCTACGGTTTAAGGCAGCCATGCCGACGCCAACCGAGAAGGTCGCCGCCAACCTGCGCGCCTTTCAGATCGCGCTGAACTCGCACGATCGCGAGAACCCGACGCACACGGCGCACGGGATCGGGCTGGCGCACTTCGACATGGAGCGGCTCGGCTTCGAGGAGGGCGAGGAGGTCCTGCCCGGGATCACGATCCACGCCGACGGCGGCGTGACCGGCAACTTCCGCGTGCTCTGCGACGGCGACCACCTCGAGGAGAAGGAAGCCGAGCAGGCCGAGGTCGTCGACGCCGTCGCCTCGGAGACGCGGATGCTCCCCGTCGGCTCGCCGTCGGAGGACGAGCGGGCGAGCCAGAGCGTCCGCGCGCGCCCCTGAGCACGTCCTGACGAGCGGTCAGGACCCCAGTTCGCTGCTGATCCCCGCGCCCGAGAAGCAGACGAGGCCGGCGATCTTCATCGCCTCCGCGCGCGGCAGCTCATAGCTGTGCGCGGCGTCGGCGAACATCTCGCCGCCGGCGTGGACGTGCCACCAGATCGCGTCGCCGATGTACGGGTCCGAGGTCGTCCTGTCGCTCGGGCGCAGGTGGCCGGCGTTGACGTCGCCGCGCGGGATGTAGGCGCGCACGGGCATGCTCGTCTCGAAGACGAGCGTCGGCCGCGCCGACCGGGCGATCACCTGATCGCCGGCGGTGACGGTGACCGGCCGCGAGCTGACGTGCACGTCGACGCGGTGATACGGGTCGCGCAGCCGTCCGCCGTCGACCTTCTCGTCCTCGACGAGGCAGCGATCGACGCAGCCGAAGTAGAGCGCCGCAAAGCCGCGCAGCCAGCCGGCCTCGGGGAGCGGCTCCTCGTAGGCCCAGACGGCGTCGGCGCGCAGCTCGTCGGCGACGCGCAGCGACCAGTACGACGCGTCGCCCTTGAACGGACAGTGCGTCTTCGTGTCGGTGCGCTCGAGCAGTCGCTCGTCGATGTCCGCCAGCGGGACGTAGACGACCGGTCGGATGCCGGTCTCGTGCAGCAGGTGCGCGCGGACCGTGTCGAGCACGACGGCGTCTGCGACGAACGCGCGCAGGCGGCGCGGGTCGGCCTGGAAGAGGAGCCTGTGCGCGGGCGCCTGGATCGTGTAGTTCGCGTCCCCGGGCGAGCCGCCGAGCGGCCCGCTTCCCTGCGTCAGGCTCACGCCGACTGCACCTTCAGTCGCCGTCCGAATGCCCGCTCGCAGAGGTCGACCTCGCGCTGCGCCGCCCAGCGCTCGACGGCCGCGGCGCCGTCGGCCTCGAGCTCGAGCCGGATCAGGCCGTTCTCGGCGGCGACGTGCGCGGCGCGGACGCTCTGGTCGCGGCTGCGCTCGAGGTCCTCGGCGAGGCGCAGCATCAGGGCCAGGCGGTTGAGGCGCTCGGCGTCGCCGTCCTGCGCGAGCGGCGCGAGCTCGCCGAACTCGGGCGTTCCCTTGCGGTGATAGCGCGCGGCCTGCGCGATCAGCGCGACCTCGCGCGGGGCGAAGCCGGGCAGGCCGGCGTTGAGGATCAGGTAGCGCGAATGCTTGTGGTGATCGTCGTAGTCGACCGACATCCCGATGTCGTGCAGCTTGCAGGCGCAGAAGAGCAGCTCGCGCTCCCAGCGGTCGCCGGGATGCAGCCCCTGCTGGGCGAGCTCGTCGAAGAGCCCCAGCGCGAGGCGCGCGACGTGCGCGGTGTGGGCCGGATCGACGCTGTAGCGCGCGGCGAGGTTGGCGACGCTGCAGCGGCGCACGTCGTCGAACAGCGGCGGGTCGCCTTCGAGGTAGGAGTTGAAGAAGATCCCCTCGCGCAGCCCCGCCTCCGTCACCTCGATCGCGTCGAAGCCGCCGTGCTCGAGCACGGAGTCGACGACGAGCGCGCCCGCCAGGATGAGGTCCGCGCGGGCGTACTTGATGCCCTTGACCGAACCGCGCTCGGAGGCCTTCATCGACGCGAGCCGGTCGATCAGCGATCGGAGCTGGTCGCGGCCGATCGCGAAGCCCTGCACGCCGGTCGAGGGCTGTCCGGCCTCGGCCTGCGCGGCGGCGGCGAGGTTGCGCATCGTGCCGCCGATGCCGACGATCCGCCGGCCGCTGCGCGGCACCCAGGAGGCCTCGCTCTCGAGCAGCTGCGCGACGTGCGCGCGCAGCGCCTTGCGCGCCTTCTTCGGCGGCGGGTCGTCGTCGGCGAGGAAATGCTCGGTCATGCGCACGGCGCCGAGCGGCCAGGAGCCGAGCTGGCCCGAGTGGCGGCCGACGACCTCGACGAGCTGCAGCGATCCGCCGCCGAGGTCGAGCACCGCGCCGTCGGTCAACGTCGTCGAGTTGACCGCCGCCAGGTAGCCGAATCTCGCCTCCTCCTCGCGGCTCAGGACGCGGACGTCCAGGCCGGTCTGCTCGCGCACCTCGTCGAGGAAGACCTGCTGGTTGCGGGCGTCGCGGATCGCGCTCGTCGCGACGGCCTTGATGTCGCCGGCTTCGATTCCGCTCGCCTTGCAGAAGTGCGAGAACACCTCGGCCGCCTCGAGGCCGCGCCTGATCGGCTTCTGGCCGAGCCTGCCGCTCGCGTCGAGCCCTTCGCCGATCCGCACGGCCAGGTAGATCTCGTCCGTGCGCTTCCACCAGCCGTCGGCGGCCGTGAACACCACGAGCCGAAACGAGTTCGAGCCCATGTCGATGACCGCTGTCCGGCGCTCCGCCACGGCGCTCGTGCTCCAGCTCGTCGCCGCCACGGTCATTGCGCTGCAGCTTAGACGCGAGGGGGGGTCGAGCCCTCGGGTTCGACCCGCCCCCGATCGCCCGGGTCGATCTGTTCACGTCAGGCGTCAACAACTCGACGCGCCCAGCGCATGCAACGACGACCCCGACCAGTCGGGTCGATCTGTGCACGTCACGCGACAACAACTCGACCCGCCCCCGACCGCGGCCCACGAGCACCGGTCGACGCGGGGCGAGTTCAGTCCTGCTGGCGACTTGTTCATCTGTGGGACGACAGCGCGACCCGGCCCCGGCGGACGTGGGCATCGCCAGACTCGCGGGCCGGCAGCATGGCGTGGTGAGCTGGCGTCAGCTCGTCGACGCGGGCCTCGGGCGCGGCGCGATCGCGCACCGCGTCCGCAGCGGGCTGCTGCACCGCCTGTACCGCGGCGTGTTTGCCGTCGGCTACCGCCCGACGACGCGCGAGGGGTGGTGGATGGCGGCCGTGCTGGCCTACGGCGTGCGCGCGGCGCTCGGCAGCACCACCGCGCTGGCGCACTGGGACCTGCGTCCGTCCAGCGCTCGGAAGATCGACGTCATCGTCGCGACGCGCAACGGCCTCGCGCAGCGCGAGGGCATCCGCCTAGACCGCTGCGGCGCCATCGCGGAGGCGGAGACCACCGTCCACCGCGCCATCCCGGTCACCACCGTCGCGCGCACGCTGCTCGACGCCGCGGCGATCCTGCAGCCGCAGAGCCTCAACCGCACGATCGAGCGCTCGGAGATCCTCGAGCTCTTCGACCTCCGCGCAGTCCGGCACACGCTCGAGCTGCACCCGACCCACGGCGGAGCGAACAGACTGCACGCCGCGATCGAGCTCTTCCGAGAGGACGAGATGACGCGCAGCGAGCTCGAGGCGATGCTGCTCGCGCTCTGCGAGGCCGATGACCTCCTGCGCCCGCTCGTCAATCACACCGTCGCCGGCGAGGAGGTCGACTTCCTCTGGCCGCGCGAGCGACTGATCGTCGAGGTCGACGGCCGCCGGAAGCACCTCACGCGGCAGGCGTTCGAACGCGATCGCGCGCGCGACGCCAAGCTCACACTCGCCGGCTACCGCGTCGTGCGCTTCACCTACCGGCAGATCAGCGGCGCCCCGCAGACCGTGGCCCTCACGCTGCGCGCGCTACTGGGCTGCGGGCCAGTCAGGTGAACCAGTCGACGACGGTCCCGATCACGAGCAGCGCGCCGCAGACGCCCAGGACCGCCCACGCCAAGCGCTCCCAGCGACTCGGGCTCGCTCGCCTCCAGCGCCGGCGACTCGTCGGCGTCGCCCTCGGCGACCGCGCTCGGCACGAGCCTGTGCACCCGGTCCAGCACGCCGCTCAGCTGCGCTCGATGATCTCGATCCGATAGCCGTCCGGATCGCGCACGAAGCACAGCAGCGAGCCGCCCTCGCGGACGCGGTAGGGCGGCTTCTCGGGCTCGATGCCCTGCTCGGCGAGCGCGGCGAGCGTCTCCTGCATGTCCGAGACGGTCAGCGCGATGTGGTTGTAGCCGGTGCCGTGCGTGTACTCGGACACGCCGTGGTTGTAGGTCAGCTCAAGCCGATCGCCGTCGCCGGGCAGGCCCATGAAGACGTTGATCGCCTCGTCGCGGATCGGCTTGCGACTGCGCTCCTCGAAGCCGAGCGCCTCGTAGAAGGCCACCGAACGATCGATGTCGCCGATCCGGTAGCAGGTGTGGATCAGCTCGCGGGCAGCCATTGCGGTACCCGGGCGGTAGACCGGCTCTCTGCGGCGGGCGCAAGGGGGCGAAGCCCCCGTGGGATGAGCTGCTTTGCGGCCATCGAGCACACAGTACCCTGAGCTTCGTGCTGATCGAACGCTCGATGTCCGATGGCTTTCTGACGAACACGTACCTCGTCGCAAGCGCGCCCGGCGGCGCCGGCTTCCTCGTCGACGCGGGCGGTCCGATGGCGCCGCTGTTCGACGCGGCGCAGCAGCACGACATCGACGTCACGCACCTGCTGCTCACCCATCACCACCACGATCATGTCTGCGCGCGCGACGAGGTCACGCAGCGCTACCCGCAGATCATCGTCCTCGGCCACCCCGACGAGCCGATGCAGGCGGAGCCGTTCGCGCCACTTGAGATCGGCGGCCTGCAGGTCGACGCCGTCCACACGCCCGGGCACAGCAGAGGGATGCTCAACTTCACGATCCCGGGGCACGTCTTCACCGGCGACACCCTCTTCAAGAACTCGATCGGCGGCGTGCGCGCCCCCGGCAGCACGTCCTACGCCGACATCAAGGCCTCGATCATGGACAAGCTGATGGGCCTTGACCACGCGACCGAGGTGCATCCCGGCCACACCGATCCGACGACGATCGGCGACGAGTGGGAGAACAACGCGTTCATCCGCGTCTGGCGCGGGCTCGACCCGGAGGGCGACGAGCAGGTCACCGTCTGGGGCGAGCCCGCGACGCTCGTCGTCTGGGGCGACGACTACGACGGCGGCCACAAGGCGTGGGTGCGGTGGGCTGACGGCGACGACGACGTCGTCCCCGGCTCGCAGGTCGAACGCAGACCGGACTAGTGGCCAGGAAGGACGCCATCCCGACGTCTCGCATCAGCCGCTCGTCGAAGGTCGGGCGGCTGGCGGCGTCGCAGGCGGCCAAGCAGATGGGCACCCGCGCGACGAACGTCGCGCGCACCGACGAGGGGCGTGAGAAGGCGCTCGCCAAGCGCCAGCTCGAGACCGCCGAGCAGATCGTCGCCGCGCTCGGGACGATGAAGGGCGCCGCGATGAAGCTCGGCCAGGTCATGTCGTTTCTCGATGTCGGCCTCGTCCCCGAGGAGTACCGCGAGGAGTTCCAGGCCAAGCTCGCCGAGCTGCGCGACGCCGCGCCGAAGGTCTCCTTCAAGGACATGAAGAAGGTCATCGAGGGCGAGTACGGCGCGCCGATCGAGGAGGTCTTCCAGACCTTCGACCCGGTGCCGATCGCGGCGGCGTCGATCGGTCAGGTCTACAAGGCGCGCCTGCACGACGACCGCAACGTGGCGGTCAAGGTGCAGTACCCGGGCGTCGCGCAGGCCGTCCGCGCCGACATGCAGAACCTCGGGATCATCCTGCGGCTCATGAAGATGGTCGCGCCCGGGCTGGACCCAAAGGCGATGGGCGACGAGATCCGCTCCCGGATCGACGAGGAGCTCGACTACGAGCTCGAGGCGCAGAACCAGCGCACGGTCGCGCGCCTGTACCGCGACCACCCGTTCATCGTCGTGCCCGAGGTCGTGACGAAGCTCTCACACGAGAAGGTCATCGTCAGCGAGTTCGTCTCAGGCCGTGGCTTCGAGGAGCTCAAGCAGCTGCCCCAGGACGAGCGCGACCGCATCGGCGAGATCGTCTACCGCTTCTACTTCGGCTGCATGTACCGCCATCACCAGTTCTCCGGCGACCCGCACCCGGGCAACTCGCTGCTGCTCGACGACGGTCGGATGGCGTTCCTGGACTTCGGCCTGTTCAAGCGCATCCCGGCCGCGATCGCTGAGTTCGAGCTCGAGATCCAGCGCCTCGCGGCGAGCGGCGACGGGCAGGCGCTGCTCGACCACCTGCACGAGGGCGGCTTCATCGGCAAGCCCGAGTACTACACGCCACAAGGCATCCTCGAGCAGGTCCACGACATGACGTGGTGGTACCTCGCCGACGAGGAGGTCGCGCTGACGCCCGAGATCGCGACCGAGGTGATGATCGAGATGTCCGACCCGCGCTCGTCGCACTTCTCCAAGATGCGCCACGAGACGCTGCCGCCCGACCATCTCTTCGGCCGGCGCCTGGAGATGCTCACGCTCGCCGTGATGAGCCAGTTGCGTGCGCGCGGCAACTGGCACCGGATCGCGCGCGAGTGGATCTACGCTGACCCGCCGCAGACCGAGCTCGGCCGCCAGGAGGCCGAGTTCTACGCCGCGCACCCGCCTGCGGCGGTCCTGCGCGGCGCCGCGTGACGCGCGGCGCAGCGCTCCTGCGCGTCGCGTCGCTGGCAACGGCCGTCGCGATCGTGTTCGTCTTCGTCGCCTCGAGCGGCTCGCTGTCCTCGGAGCGGGTGCGTGACGCGGTCGACCCGCTCGGCGCCGCCGCGGTGCCCGCCTTCATCGCCGTCAGCGCGCTGCTGACCTGCGCGCTCTTCCCCGGCCCGCTGCTGGCGGGCGCGAGCGGCCTGCTGTTCGGCACCGCGCTCGGCACGCCGGTGTCGATCACCGCGGCGACGCTCGGCGCGGTGCTCGCGTTCAGCATCGCGCGCTTCGTCGCACACGACGCGGTCGAGGCGCTCGCGGGCAGGCGCCTGCGCCCGCTGCAGGAGTGGATCGAGCGGCGCGGCTTCTGGGCGGTCCTGTACGCGCGGATCGCGCCCGGCGTGCCGTACTCGCTCGTCAACTATGCCGCCGGGCTGACGCACGTGGGCCTGCCGGCGTTCGCGTCGGCGACGGCGATCGGCGTCGCGCCGCGCGCGTTCGCCTACACGGCGCTCGGCGGATCGCTCGACGACCTCACGTCGCCGGAGGCGATCATCGCGATCGTCGCGCTCGTGCTGATGGCGCTGACGGGGCTCGTGCTGCTGCGCGGCGAGCGCGACCGCCACCGCGCCCGCCCCAGCTCCGCCTGACGGGCTACAGCTGCTGAACCTGCAAGAGCGAGGTCGAGCCGGGCGCACCGCTCGGCAGCCCTGCGGTGACGGCGACGCGCTGCCCGGCCGTCAGCCAGCCGAGCTCGATGACGCGCCGGCAGGCGTCGAGCACGAGCTCCTCGGTGACCCTGTGCTTGCGCAGGAACGCGGCCCGCACGCCCCACATCAGGCCGCAGCGCCGGACGGTCTCGCGGCCCGGTGAGAGCGCGTAGATCGGCACCGTCGGGCGGTGCGCTGAGACCAGGCGCGCCGAGCGGCCGGACAGCGTCGGCACGACGATCGCGTCGAGCTCGAGCTCGCGCGCCGCCATGCAGACCGCGTAGGCGACGGTGTAGGACGGGTCGCGCGCGTCGCGGTGCACGCGGCTCTCGTTCCAGCGCCGGTAGGGCGCCGCCGTCTCCGTCGACGTCGCGATCGCGGCCATCATCGCGATCGTCTCGACGGGGTAGGCGCCGATCGCCGTCTCCTGGGAGAGCATCACGGCGTCGGTGCCGTCGAGGATCGCGTTGGCGACGTCGGCGACCTCGGCGCGCGTCGGTCGCGTCGAGGCGACCATCGAGTCGAGCATCTGCGTCGCGGTGATCGACGGGCGCGCAAGCCGTCCGGCGCATGCGAGCAGCTGCTTCTGGACGATCGGCACGGTCTCGATCGGCAGCTCGATCCCGAGGTCGCCGCGCGCGACCATCACGCAGTCCGCGGCGCGGATGATCTCCTCTGCGCGCTCGACGGCCTGCGGCTTCTCGATCTTCGCGATCAGCGGTAGGCGCGTGCGCTCGCGCAGGAACGCGATGTCCTCGGGACCGCGCACGAACGACAGCGCGACGAGGTCGACGCCGATCTTCTCGCCGACCTCGAGGTGCGCGAGGTCCTCCATCGGGACCGTGCGCAGCTGGTCGAGCGGGCCCGGGATGTTGAGCCCCTGGCGGGACGCCACAGCGCCGCCGATCTCGACCTCGGCATTGATCTCCATCGCGTCGTCGTCGACCGCCTGCACGCGCAGCCGCACGGCCCCGTCGGCGAGGTACATGACGTCACCCGGCGTCATCGCGCCGATCAGCTCGGGGCGCGCGACGAGCATCTGCGTCGCCGTTCCGAGCCCATCCTCGTCGCAGCGGAACACGACCTGGTCGCCGGGCTTGAGCTCGGCGATGTCGTCGACGAGCGGCCCGATCCGCAGCTTCGGCCCCGGCAGGTCCTGCAGGACGGCGACCGGTCGACCCGCGCGGCCCGCCGCCTGGCGCACGCGCTGAGCCGTCTCGGCATGCTCCTCGGGGGTGCCGTGCGAGAAGTTCAGGCGCGCCACGTCCATCCCCGCCGCGACCATCCGCACGAGCGTCTCAGGATCGCGCGACGCGGGGCCGATCGTCGCGACGATCTTCGTGTGGCGCTGCACGGCCTGCACGGTATCCATCCCGCCCGCCCTGGCTGCGTCGCCGTTGCTCGTCCGCTGCGTACTAGCGGCGGAGCCTGATGCGTTGCAGCTCGAGCCGGTAGGCCGCGTTGAGCGTCCCCCGCGGGTCGTTTCCGACCCGGATCACGACGTAGAAGCGGCGCGCGCTGCGCCCACGGTTCGTGATCTTCACGCTGTCGGTCCTCCTCGTGGCGCGCCGCGAGCGGGCGAGGATCTTCGAACTGTCGAAGACCGACTTCGCGTTCGAGCGGTAGATGTAGAGGTCGGGGTTGCCGAACCTCGCGCGCAGGCGGACGCGAGCGCGCGACCGTGCGGGCAGGCGGATGCGGTAGACGTCGATCGGGTCCTCGACGCGGTCGGCGGTCCCGTTCAGCGAGCGCCTGCCCGAGCCCTTCCAGATGTACGGGTCGGGCTTGGCGAAGACGGAGCCGTCGATGAACGAGATGCCGTCGTTGGGCTCGAGCACGTCGGGCTCGGGCGTCGGCTGCGCGAGTGCGCCGGCCATCTGGATCAGGCCGAAGCCGGATGCCGGGTCGTAGCCCTGTGTCGCGACGTCGCGCGCCGAGCGGCGCAGGACGTCGGAGATCTGTCCGTTGGAGAGGGCGGGGCGCGCGGTCGCAAGCCAGGCGGCCGCGCCGGAGACGATCGGCGCCGCGAAGCTCGTGCCGTTGGCGAGCGTGACGCCGTCGATCGCGCCGTCCTCGCCGTCGAACGCGGCGGGAATCGCGAGCGGGATGCCGACGCCGGGCGCCGCGACGTCGACGGCGGTGTTCTCGCTGCTGAACCCGGACGGCGCGAGGTTGCGATCCAGGGCCGCGACCGACAGGACGTGCGGATAGGCGGCGGGATAGATCACCGGGTTGCCCGCCGCGAACTCGTTGCCCGCCGCGGCGACGACGAGGCTGCCGGCCGCGTAGGCGACCTGGACCGTGGCCAAGAGCGATGCGCAGTGGCTCGCGGAGCCAAAGCTCAGGTTGATGATCTTCGCGCGGGCGCGGGTGGCGGCGATGACGCCGTCCGCCGCGTCGGCGCAGCTGATCTCGAGCGGCAGGCCAACCGACAGGACAAGTGCCGAGGGAAAGATCCCGACGGCGCCGGAGCCGTTGAATGCGCCGGCGGCGGCGGAGGCGACCATCGTGCCGTGCGGTCCGAGCACCGGGCCCGGGTTGAGCTGGCGCGCGTTCGCGGCGAGGTCGGGATGCGACACGTCGACGAGGTCGTCGACGACCGCGATCGCCACCCTGCCGGGGGTCGGCGGCACGAGACCGGGCGCGACGATGTAGCCCCGCGAGTAGCCGTTGGGCGCGGCGTCGAAGGCGCTCGCGCGGCGCAGCGGTGCGTTGGGCTCGGCATAGCGCAGTCCGCCGACGCGGCGCAGGGCGGCGGCGAACGCGCGGGCGCGAGGCCGCGCGACCTTGTAGACGTCGCCGACGCGCAGCTTCGTCGCGCCGAAGCGGCGCCTGATCGCGTCAGCCCCGCGCGTGCCCGGCTCGGCTGCGATCAGCCATGTCGCGGGCTCGGCGGACGCGGCGGAAGCGCCCGCGCCCGCCGACGGCAGGCGCATCGGACGCTCCTCGTAGGCTTGCGCCGGAGCGACCGCGATCGCGGCGAAGACCGCCAGCGCGGCACAGACGGCGCAGAGCCTCATCGGCGCCGAACTGTACGTAGCAGGCGCGCCGATTCATAGAAAGCGGTCTACGCAGGCAGATCACAGTGCAAAGCGGCCGTCCTGGATGACCGTCTCGCCGTCTGCCGTCAGCCGCCCGCCGGCGCGCAGGTCGCAGATCAGATCCCAGTGCAGGGCCGACTCGTTCTTGCCGCCGGTCTCGGGATACGAGCGGCCGAGCGCGAGGTGCACGGTCCCGCCGATCTTCTCGTCGAACAGCGTCGCGCCGATCGCGCGGTCGATGCCGAAGTTCGTGCCGATCCCGATCTCGCCGAGGCGGCGCGCGCCCTCGTCGGTCGCCAGCGCGCGCTGCAGGTAGTCATCCCCGCGCTCGGCGGCGGCGGCCACGACGAGCCCCTCGTGCAACTCGAGGTCGACGCCCGCGACGTCGACGCCGGCCGGCGAGGACGGCACGCCGAAGCGGATGCGCCCGTTCGCGCTCGTCTCGTGCGGACCGGTGAAGACCTCGCCGCTTGGCATGTTGCGCCTGCCGTCGGAGTTCACCCACGTGCGCCCCTTGACGGTCAGCGTCACGTCGGTGCCGGGAGCCTCGATGCGCAGCTCGCTCGCGCCCTTCAGGCGCTTGATCAGGCCGTCCTGGAAGGCGCGCAGCTCACCCCACGACCTGACCGGGTCAGGCTGGTCGAGAAACAGCGCGCGCTGCACGAATGCCTCGAAGTCGGCCAGGCTCATGCCCGCCTGCTGGGCGCCGGCCTGCGTCGGCCACAGCGTCGAGCACCAGCGCTTGCGCAGCGTCTGCTCGCGCAGCGGCCGCCGCGCGCGCGCCGCGCGCGCCAGGCGCTCCGGGTCGATTCCCGCCAGCGCGCGCGTGTTCTCCGGCGCCTGGATGCCGAGCTGCGCGTGCGCCTTCTTGGCCTCGGCGAAGGCGACCTCCGAGCAGCGGTCGAGCTGGCGATCGCGCGCGTGGCGGTAGAACTCGGCCGTCGCGCCGGGCAGCTCGACGCGCAGCAGCGGCCACGCGTCGCGCTCGAGGATCGCGCGCTGGCACTCGAGCAGCAGCGGTGCGGCGAGCGCCGTCGAGCGCACGACCACCTCCTGGCCGGCCTGCACGTCGAGGCAGTAGCCCGCCAGCAGGTCGGCGAAGCGCGCGGCGTCGAGCGGCACGTCGTCGGCGCGCCTAGGCGCGCCAGCCCTCGTGCAGCGCGGCGAGCGGCTCGCTCGGATCGGCGTGCAGCAGCGTCGCGAGCGCCGCGACGAGCTGCTCCTGCGGCTCGCGCTTGGCGCCCGCGCCCATCACGCCGATCCGCCACAGCCTGCCGGTCAGCGGCCCGAGCCCGCCGGAGATCTCGATCCCGTGGTCGACGAGCAGGCCGCGCCGCACCGCCGCCTCGTCGACGCCGGCTGGGGGCGTCACCGCGAGCAGCGGGTGCAGCTGCTCGCCGTCGGGCGCGAGCCGCTCGCAGCCGAACACGGCAAGCGCGTCGCGCAGCGCGTGGTGCGCGCGTCGGTGGCGCTCCCAGCTCGTCGCCAGCCACTCCTCGCCGACTGCGATCCGCAGCGCCTCACGCAGCGCGTAGACCATGTTGATCGGCGCGGTGTGGTGATACGTGCGGCCGCTCGTCGGCCCCGGGCTCCAGTAGTCGAGCACGAGCGAGAGGTCGAAGTACCACGAGCGGCCGGGCCTGTCGCGGCGGCGCAGCTTGTCCAGCGCGCGCTCGCCGGCGGTGAAGGGGGCGAGCCCGGGCGGGCAGTTCAGGCACTTCTGCGTCCCGGAGAAGGCCGCGTCGACGCCGTCCTCGTCGAGTCGCAGCGGATGGCCGCCGAGCGACGTGACGCAGTCCAGCAGCAGCAGCGCGTCGTGCTCGCGACACCAGTCGGCCAGGCCGCCGAGCGGCTGCGCGACGCCGGTCGACGTCTCGCCGTGCACGACGAAGATCGCATCCGTGCGCCCGCCTGCGGCGGCCTCGAGGAGCTGCTCGGTGGCGATCGCGCGCCCCCAGTCGGCCCTGACCTGCACGACGTCGGCGCCGGCGCGCTGCAGCTCGTCGGCGATGCGCACGCCGAACAGCCCGTTGACGCCGCAGACGATCCGGTCGCCGGGATCGACGAAGTTCGCGACGAGCGCCTCCATGCCCGCGCTGCCGGTGCCGGAGATCGGCAGCGTCGCGAGGTTCTCGGTCTGGAAGGCCTCGCGCAGCAGCGCGATCGTCTCGCCCATGACGGCGGCGAAGGCGGGGTCCATGTGGCCGATCGTGGGCTGCGCGAGCGCGGCGAGCACGCGCGGCGGGACGGGGCTCGGACCCGAGCCGAGCAGCAGCCGCTGCGGGATCGCCGTCGCGGCCTCGGTGTCGATGCCCGTACTCACGGCTGCGACCGCGCGCGTCTGCTCGTCGGGTTGCTGATCGCGCAGATCATCGCGTGCTCCTCGCTACGGGGCCTCGACGTCGGGGAAGTTCGTCGCGACGTGCTCGCGCAGGACGTCGCGGATCCAGCGCTTCTCGTCGGCCGACGCGATCCGGTAGCGCTCCAGCAGCTCCTTCTGGCCCTCGGTCGGGACGTCGAAGATCGTCCAGCGCTCGACGAGCCGCTCGAAGAGGAACTCCACCGCGCGGTGCCATGAGTCGTCGGTCGTCCGGCGCTGGTCGTGCAGCGTCGAGGCGTACTTGCGCCGCGTCAGAGCCGACATCGAGCCTCGCAGCGTGAGGACGTTTCCGTCCGCGTCGCGGTAGTCCGTCGGGGCCGCCGAGATGCGTCCCGCTCCGCGGTTGCGCTTGCCCATCTCGCCTCCAACCCTATCGTCCGCCCCATGTCGTCCTCGACGAGGCGCCGCGAGCTCGGCCGCGGCGAGCGGATCCTGCCGGGCGTCTGGCGCCTGCGCCTGCCGCTGCCGTGGCCCGGCATCCCGCACTGCAACGCGTGGGCGGTCGCGGCGGGTGACGGCGTCGTGCTGTTCGACTGCGGATTGCACGAGCCCGGATCACTCGCACAGCTCGAGCGCGCGATGGCGCAGTGCGACCTGCGCCTCGAGCACGTGCGGCTGCTCGTCTGCACGCACGCGCACGCCGACCACTACGGACAGGCGGCGAGCGTCATCGACGCCGGCGGCTGCGAGCTGTGGATGCACCCCGAGGACGCGCACATGCGCGCCGCGATCGACAACCCCGACGCGGTCCACGCGCGGCGCCTGGAGGTCGCGCTGCAGAGCGGCGTGCCGCTGGCGCCGCTGAAGGAATGGTCGCGATCCGCGCGCGAGCGAGGCAGCGGAGTGGCGCGGCTCGTCGAGCCCGACGGCGAGCTCGTCGAGGGCGTCGTGGTCGAGACCGACCTCGGCCCGTGGATCGTCCTCGAGACGCCGGGCCACGCACCGTCGCACGTCTGCCTGCATCAGCCCGACCGCCGTCTGCTGCTCTCCGGCGACCACCTGCTCGGGCGGGTGTCGCTGTACTTCGACTTCGGCTGGACAGCGGACCCCGTCGGCGAGTTCCTGGCGTCGCTGGACAAGGTCGCGGCACTGGACGCGCGCCTCTGCCTCGCCGGGCATGCGCGCACGTTCACCGACGTCGAGGCACACATCGAGGCCAATCGGGCGCTCGTCTGCGAGCGGCTCGAGCGCGTTCTGCGCGCCGTCGCAGAGCACGGCCCGATCACGGCGTACGACGTCGTGCCGCTGCTCTACGGCCAGCAGCTCACGCAGCTGACGGCCGGCTGGTGGCTGCCCGAGACGCTGTCCTACCTGCGCCGGCTGGAGGTCGTCGGCGCTGTCCGGCGTGCCGGTGAGGAGCCGGAGCGGTGGCTGGCGGCCTGACCCGCTCGCGAGCAGGATCTCTGCGCGAGAACACCGGGGCAGCCCAGCGCTCACTCGGGCAGCAGCAGCCCGAGGATCCCGAGCGCGCCGCCCGCCCGCAGGCCGAACTTCAGCGCTCCGGCCTCGACGGCGCTCAGCGCGCCCTCCTTCTGCGCGCGGTCGACGCCGGCGACGAACGCGTCGGCGAACTCGTCTTCGGAGACGCCGGCCGGGCGCCTGCGCTCGAGCAGCGTGCGCAGCAGGCGCTCGCGCGACGAGCCGAGCTCGCAGGCCGCGCCGTCCAGCGTGGCGAGCGCCGCCCGCTGCGTTCGCTCGACGCCCGCCGGATGCGCGCGCTGCGCGCATGGGTCGGCGACCGCTCGCGGCCCGAAGTCGGCGCCGCCGAGCGCCAGGTAGACGGCGGCGAGCAGCGCGGCCGCGGCGGCGGCGCCCGGCACGGCGACGGCGAGCCGTGGCACGGTGCTGCCGTTCGACAAGGGCGAGCCGGCCGCCCCTCGCGCCGCCGCCGCGGCCGCGAACGCCGCCGCCGCGGCCAGCAGCGCGAGCAGCGCCGCGGCGAGGAACGAGCGCCTGAAGGCCTGCGTCGCGCCGCGGTCGAGCTCCTGCTCGAGGTCGTCGCGCAGCGCCGCGAGCGCCGGCCGCTCGTCGGCATCGACGTCGAGGCCGCGAAATGCCCCCTCGATGTCGGGCAGCTGCTCGCCATCGGCCGCGCTGATCTGCGCGTTCAGCCTGCGCGCCAGCGCGATCTTCGCCTCGAGCGACAGCGGCGCGTCGAGCACGTGCGCAAGCCCGGCGCGCTCCGTCGGCGCCCGCACCGCTTCGAGGTCGGCGGTGAAGATCGGCGTGAGCAGCAGCAGCCCGACGACGATGCCCGCGTGGCGCGCAGCGACGGTCCACGCCGCGGGGCCGGCAACCGCGCCGTCGTCGCCGATGCTGGCCCCGATCAGCGTGGCGAGCGCGAGACCGAGCCCGGCGCCGATCGCAAGCTGCGGCACGAGCGTCCAGTACGCGTTCGCGCCCGGCATCAGACCGAGCGCCGCGAGTCCGCCCGCGACGAGCAGCGACCCCGCGATCGCCGGCACGAGCCCCTGGCGCCCGCGCGCCCAGCGGCCGGCGACCAGCGCCGCGAGCGGCATCACCGTCACCGTCAGCGCCGCGACGGCGGGCGTGTTGCCCCAGCCCTCGATCAGCAGGATCACGAGCAAGAAGAGCGCCGCCGACAGCGCCGCGCTCGCGAGCGCCAGGGCGACCAGCGGCGACAGCGACGGCCGCCGCATCTGGCTCGTGACGTTCGCGCGTGCGGACTCCGGCGCCGCCGCTGCGCGCGCCCCGGCGAGCGCGACCAGCGCCACCGGCGCCTGCAGCGCGAACATCGCCTCCCATGACAGCGACTCCGTCAGGAATCCGCCGACCGCCGGGCCGACCGCCGCGCCGAGCACGCCCGCGGTCGCCCACAGCGACACGGCGCGTCCGCGTCCCGTCGACATCAAGAGCAGCTCGAGGGCGGCGGCCAGCGCGACCGCTCCGAACAGCCCCTGCGCGGCCCGCGCCGCGATCAGAGCGCCGAGCGACGGCGCGATCGCGCATGCCACACCCGCTGTCGCGAACAGCAGCATCGCGAGCGTGAATGCCCCGCCGGGCCGCCCGCGCGCGAGCCGCGCGCCCGACACGGCAGCGACCGCGAGCGCGAGGTTGAACGAGATCAGCACCCACGCGACGGCGGTCACCGACGCGTCGAAGTCGCGCAGGATCGCCGGCAGGCCGAGCGTGACGATCGAGGAGTCCGACAGGATCAGCCCGACCGCGAGGGCGAGCAGAAGCTGCTGCGGCCGGCCGGCGCGCTGCGGGGCGCTCGTCACCCCTGCTCGATGTCCAGACCCTCGAGCAGCACCGGGCGGCCGCCGTGTTCGTAGCGAACGTCGACGGAGTCGTTCTGCCGATAGGTGCCGACGCCCCAGGCGCCGAGGAACCAGCGCCAGAAGCCGAGGTTGCCCTCCTTCTTCAACACGCGGCCGAAGACGAGCGACCCGTCGCGCATGTCGAAGTCGACGCCGGGTTCCTGGTGCACGCCGTTGACGTACACGTCGAAGGGCGCCCGTACGCTGGCTGGGAGTCGCACGATCGATTGCTCGGCCACGGCCCCATTATGGTCGCCGACTGCCCGCCCGACCGCAGGCCAGAGCAGATCGAGCGCGAATTTCGGTCCAGAAGGCGCGCGAGCGCCGCCATTGCCGGCCTGCCGCGCGGCACGCCGGGGCGTCGTGTACAAGGACACCGCAAACGCGATGAGCGCCGCCGACGACGTCCCCTACCGCATCCGCCGCTCCGATCGCGCCGCGCGCGTGCGCGTCAGCGTGGATCCCCAGGGCGGCGTCGAGGTCGTGCTGCCGCGCCGCAGCCCGCTGAGCGCGGCGCCCGCCGCGGTCGCCGAGCTGCGGCCCTGGATCGAGCGCCGGCTGCGCGAGGCGAGCGCGCTGCGCGCCGCGCTCGCCGCGCGCGGCTCGACGCTGCCGTACCTCGGCACGCCGCTCGAGCTGCGCCCCGAGCGCGGCCGCGCGCGCGTGCACCGCTGCGGCGACACGCTGCTCGTGCCCGCCGCGGCCGAGCGCGCGCCGGCCGCGATCGAGCGCTGGTATCGGCGCGCGGCGGGCAGGGAGATCGCCCCGCGACTGGACGCGGCGGCGCAGGCGCTCGGCACGACGTACACGAGCCTGTCGATCCGCGGGCAGCGCACGCGCTGGGGCTCGTGCTCGGCGCGCGGGGCGCTGAGCTTCAACTGGCGCCTGCTGCTGGCGCCCGAGCCGGTGCTCGACTACGTCGTCTGGCACGAGGCCTGCCACCTGCGCGTGATGGACCACTCGCCGAGCTTCTGGGCACTGGTGGGCCGGCACTGCCCGGACTACGAGGAGCACCGGCGCTGGCTCAGGCTCCAGGGGTCGACGTTGGTGCTCTAGCGCTTCGCGGGTGGGTGAACGCTCATCCTGTCGAGCTCGGCTGCAACCGCTGTCGCGCGAAGGGGCCCACGAACACGCCCGCTTGTAAGGTGCAGGGGCCGGTGCCGTTTCAGGGGCGAGAGCGCTTCCCGAGCGTGGAGCCTGCGCAGAGCGGCGGCCGCCTGAAGTCGAGCGGCCGCTGAGGCCGAGGAGGGCGCATGACACGCGTTGGGGTCGTCGGCCACGTCGAGTGGGTGCAGTTCGCGGTCGTCGAGCGGGTCCCGGTCTCCGGCGAGATCGTGCACGCGCGCGAGACGTTCGCCGAGCCGGCGGGCGGCGGCGCCGTCGCGGCGGTGCAGCTGCGAAAGCTCGCCGGCGCGGTGCGGTTCCTGACGGCGCTGGGCAACGACGACGCCGGGGCGTGCGTCGCGCGGCGACTCGACGAGCTCGGCGTCGAGCTGCACGCGGGCCAGCGCGACACTGCGCAGCGGCGCACGTTCACGTTCCTCGACGACGCGGGCGAGCGCACGATCACCGTGCTCGGCGAGCGGATCGTGCCGTGGTCCTCAGACGCGCTGGCGTGGGACGGGCTCGCGCAGTTCGACGCGATCTACCTGACCGGTGGCGACGCCGGCGCGGTCCGCGCGGCGCGGACGGCCCGCGTGCTCGTCGCGACGCCGCGCGCGATCGAGGCGCTCGCCGCGTCCGGCGTGCAGCTCGACGTCCTCGTCCACAGCGCCAACGATCGCGGCGAGGTCTACGCGCCGGGGATGCTCGATCCCGCGCCGCGCTTCGTCGTCAGCACGCGCGGCGCGTTGGGCGGGTCGTGGACGGGCGCGACGTCGGGCACGTGGAAGGCGACGCCGCTGCCGGGGCCGCCGGTCGACTCCTACGGCTGCGGCGACTCCTTCGCCGCGGCCCTGGCATTCGGCCTCGGCGCGGGGATGGAGCTGCCGGAGGCGGTCGAGCTGGGAGCGCGCTGCGGAGCGGCGTGTCTGGCCGGTCGCGGGCCATATGAGGGGCAGCTGGAGCTCGCCTGAGGCTCGGTCGCGCGGACCGACGGGGTCGCAACCCCGGCTGCTCGCCAGCTCGACCTCGTAGTCGATCCGCCCTCCGTCAGAAGCCCCTGCTCGCAGACGATCTTCGCGACTGCGCCCGCTTCGCCTGCTGCGGTTCGCGCGATCTCGTACCGCTGAGGCGGCGCTGGCGGCGCAGGTCCGCGACGACCCGCTTGACGGTGTCGACGGGGACCGCGAACGCGATCCCGTTGCCGCGGCCCTGGGAGATGACGCCGATGACGCGTCCTGACGACGCGAGCAGCGGCCCACCTGAGTTGCCGGGGTTGATCGGCGCATCGGTCTGCACCGCATCCTTGATCTTGGCCCCGTTCGGGGCCTTGATGCTGCGATCGGTGGCCGACACGATGCCGACGGTCAGCGAGCGCTCGAGGCCGAACGGGTTGCCGATCGCAATCGCCGCGTCGCCGACCCGGACCGCGTCGGATCGGCCCAGCGCCAGCGGGCGCAGCAGCCCGAAGTCCGCGCTGTCGACCCTCACCAGAGCCAGGTCGGTGGACGCATCACGGCCGACGATCGTGGCATCGACGGCGTCCTCATCCGGGTCGAATTGCACCGTCGTCGTGCCGCGCCCGGCGACGATGTGCTGGTTGGTCACGACGTGCCCCTTCGTGTCGAGGACGAACCCGGAACCGGTGGCGATTCCGTCGTCGCGCGTCGGCGGGCCCGTTCTGGGACTGACGCCCGGCGGACGGTGTTCGACCAGCACGACGCCAGGCCGCGCGCGGCGGTAGACGTCAGCTACGGAAGCGGCCGCTGTCGACGACGTCGCTGAGCCGTCGGAGCGCCGGCCGACGGGCTCGTCGTCGTCGAAGGCGCCGGCCGCGAGGAAGATCGCGGAGACCACGAGCGCGGACGCGACGCCGCTGGCGACGGCCGCCCGCAACGAGCGCTGCTTCGCTGTTTGCATCTCTCACATTCAACGCTCGCGGCGCGCAGCCTGCGCCGGCCACGTCGAACAGGCGAGCATCGCCGGCCCCGTCGCCGCACTGCTTCGTGTGCCTCTCCGCGGGCAGGTCGCCCCGACCAGTCCGCAGACGACGACCGTCGCTCGATCCAGCCCGCGTCGGAGCTGCAACGACAGCTCAGGCTACTCCTCGTCAGCCGGCTTCTCGGCTTCGTTCGCGGCGTCGACCAGATCAGGGTCGGGATCGGCGACCGTGACGTCAGGGCTCGCCGACGCCGCCTCACCGGCTGGCGCGACGTCGGCCGCCTCGTCGTCCTGCTGTGTCTCTTCCTCGTCTCGCATGGCGACCTCCCGTGGTGGTTTCGCGCGCCGGGTACCCGATCATCCGCGTCGCGAACACCTCCAGGCTCGATGAGACGATCGTTCTGAGCGTCGACGGTGCCCGGCCTGCCGCCCTCAGCCGCCGGCCTCGCGAAACGGCTTGCTCTCGTCCCAGCGCTGAAACCAGACGGCGCCCTCGCGGATCGACAGGAAGACGTCGGGCTCGAGCGCCAGTGCGGCGAGGAAGTCGGCCCGCGCCTGCGCCGGCTCCTCGTGCTCTGCGGCCTCCAGAGCGACGCCGCGGCGGGGGTTCTCGACCGACGCGATCAGGACAAAGCGCGAGCGGCCGTCGTAGGCCAGGCCGACGTACTGCATCGTTCCCAGCCCCTCCTCCTCGCCCTGCGCCCAGGTCCAGCCGAAGCTCGCGGTCAGGTCGTCGGCGGTGCGGTCCAGGACGGCGACGTACTCCATCACCGTCGGGATCCACTCATCCGCCGTCTGCTGGACGAGCCGCCCCGGGATCATCCGCCTGCTCCGAGCGCCCGGCGCAGCGCGTCGAACGGCGCCTCGCGGCGCTCGAGCGCGATCAGCTGCCGCCGCAGCTTGCCCTGGTAGACCTCGATCGAGCCGTCGCCGCGGACGTCTGCGCCCGCGCGCACGCGCGGGTTGATCCGCGACGGGCCGGCGAGCTCACCGCGCGCTGCGACCTGCGCGACCGGCTCGTACTCGCGCGCCAGCGCCTTCCGCGTCGTGCGCCGCGCGACGGGACCGAGCGTCGTCAGCTCGCGTTCGAGCGCGGCGATCGCCTCGTCGAGCGATTCGTGGCGCGAGCGCCTGATCTTCGGCCCGACGCGGATCGTCACCGTGTACGCCATTGGCGGGCGATGCTAGCCCGCGGGCCGTCGCGGCGGCCCCGCGGCAGAGGCTGCAGGCAGGCGACGCGGCAGGGACCCGCCGCCCGGCCTGACGCCGCACCGGCGGTGCCGGTCGCTCAGCGCTGGTCGATCGGGATGTAGTCGCGCGCGCGCTCGCCGGTGTAGATCTGGCGCGGGCGCGAGATCTTCTGCTCGGGGTCCTCGACCATCTCGCGCCACTGCGCGATCCATCCGCTCGTGCGCCCGATCGCGAACATCACCGGGAACATCGCCACGGGCAGGCCGAGCGCCTCGTAGATGAGGCCGGAGTAGAAGTCGACGTTCGGGTAGAGCTTGCGCTCGATGAAGTAGTCGTCCTCCAGCGCGATCGACTCGAGCTCGAGCGCGATGTCCAGCAGCGGGTTGCGGCCGGTGACCTCGAAGACGTCCTCGGCGGCCTTCTTGATGATCCGGGCGCGCGGGTCGTAGTTCTTGTAGACCCGGTGGCCGAAGCCCATCAGGCGCTGCTTGCCCTCCTTCACGCCGTTGACGAAGTCGGGGATGTTGTCGCGGTGCTTGATGCGCCGCAGCATCCGCAGCACGGCCTCGTTGGCGCCGCCGTGCAGCGGCCCGTAGAGCGCCGCGATGCCGGCCGCGACCGCCGAGTACGGGTCCGGCTTGGCGGATCCGACCGAGCGCACCGCGCTCGTCGAGCAGTTCTGCTCGTGATCGGCGTGCAGGATGAAGAGGACGTCGAGCGCGCGTTCGAGCCGCGGATCGGGCTCGTACTTCAGCTCGGTCATCTTGTACATCATGTTGAGGAAGTTGCCGGAGTACGCGAGATCGTTGTCCGGATAGACGTACGGCTGGCCCTGCGCGTGGCGGTATGCGAACGCCGCCAGCGTCGGCATCTTGGAGATCAGCCGGATCGTCTGGATGTGACGGTTCTCCGGGTCGTCGATGTCGTCCGCCTCGGGGTAGAAGGTCGACAGCGCGCCGGTCGCACTGAGCAGCATGCCCATCGGGTGCGCGTCGTGGCGGAAGCCCCCGAGGAACTCCTTGATGTTCTCGTGCACGAACGTGTGGATCGTGATCTGGTGCTGCCAGTCGGCCAGCTGCGAGGCGGTCGGCAGTTCGCCGTGCACGAGCAGGTAGGCGACCTCGAGGTAGCTCGACCTCTCGGCGAGCTGCTCGATCGGGTAGCCGCGGTACTCCAGCACCCCGTTCGTGCCGTCGAGGTACGTCACCGACGATCGGCACGCGGCGGTGTTCATGAACGCCGGGTCGTACGTCATCAGCCCGAAGTCGTCCTCGTCGACGCGGATCGCGCGGAAATCCAGCGCGCGGACCGTGCCGTCGACGATCGGTACCTCGTAGGACCGACCGGTGCGATTGTCGGTGACGGTCAGCGTCTCCTCGCCGCTCGGTGCGCCCGCCCCGTTGGTCTCGGGGCGGCTTGCGGTGCTGATCGTGGTCTCGTTCTCTTTGCTCATTACCTCCGATTATGCACCCGCGGCGGCCGAAGTAGTCGTCTCCGTCCTCGGAATCCTGGCACCTGAGAACTAGTCTCGTTTCCATCCGCCGCCGAGGAAGCGGCTGAGTCGCCCGCCCTTGACGTCTGCGCGGAAGGTCGCGCCGCCCGCGGAGTCGCGCTCGGGAAGCGCGGCGGCCTGCTCGGCGTCGAGGGCGAGCGTCACGCGCCGCTCGGCGATGCGCGCGACCTCGGGCGCGTCGACGAAGCGCTGGCCGTCCGGCGTGTCGAGCACGAGGCCGTCGAAGATGTGCTCGGCCCGGTTCTCGAGGACCTCGCGGACGGTGCCGACCTCGCCGCCGTCGCGGTCGACCACGGGAGTGCCGCGCTCAAGCACCTTGTAGGAGATCGCGTAGCCGTCGTCGGGTGCGTCAGGACGCGACATAGAGGACGCTGGCCATCGTCGCCACGGTGAGCGCGATGCCCAGCGTCATCACGCCGCGTGCGGCGGCGGCGGTACCCGGGAAGTCGGGCTTCTTGAATCCGATGACGCTGACGACGATCGCGAAGAGCGCAAGCGCGCCGCCGATCAGGAAGAACGGCAGCTCTGACTTGTGCTCCTCGTCGGCGGCGTGGCCGCCGGCCTCGGCGGCGTGGCCGCCGGCCTCGGCGGCGTGCTCGGCGGTGGCGAGGATCGTGGCGAGGACGCTCATGGCGGCGCGACCTTATCGCACGCGGCGCGTCACGGAATCGGTCCCAGCCGGGCCGCCCTCGTAGCGGCTCTCCGTCGCATCGACCTGACCGTGGTAGTGGCTGCCGAGATCGGGATGCCCGTAGGGGCGCAGCGCGGGGGCGTCGAGCGCCATGAACGACAGCTGCGCGATCGGCTTGCCGGCCCACAGCTTGATCGGCACGCGCGTGAGGTTCGTGATCTCGAGCGTCAGCGTTCCCTTCCAGCCCGGGTCGACGAAGCCCGCCGTCGCGTGGACGATGAGCCCGAGCCGGCCGAGGCTCGACTTGCCCTCGATCCGCGCGACGACGTCGTCGGGCAGCTCGACCCATTCCAGCGTGCTCCCGAGGACGAACTCACCGGGGTGGATGACGAAGGGCTCGTCGTCGCTGATCTCGATCTGCTCGGTCAGGTTCTGCGGCGGCGCGGCGAGGTCGATCGCGGCCGTGCGGTGGTTGTGGAACACGCGAAACGTGTTGCCGAGGCGCAGGTCGACGCTCGCGGGCTGCACCATCGCGCGATCCCACGGCCTGATCGTGATCTGCCCCTCCGCGACGAGGCGCAGGATCGTGCCGTCGGAGAGGACCGAGGTCGGGGCGCTCATGCGCTCGCGAGTCTAGGTCAGGCGAGTACCCGGCGCGCGAGGCCGGCGCGCGAGGCTAGCGCGCGACGCGGCGCCCTCGGGCGACGACGGTCCGCACGCGCGGCGGCGGCGCGACCGGCGGCGCGCCGTGCGGCCCACGGCGCGGGCGGCGCGGCAGCGCCGGGCGCGGATGCGGGTGGCGCGGGCGCGGATTCAGCGGTCGCTTCGAGCCGCCGTCCTCGTCGTTCACCGGCTCCGGCTCGGGCGGCGAATGCACGGCCCACCAGACGATGTAGAAGAGAGCGAAGATCGGGAGCTTCAGGACGATCATGAGGAAGATGAAGGTCGCGCTCATGTGACGGTCACGATACCCAGCCCCGCTCGCTGGCGCATCAAAGATGCGCATGGCGATGCGCCATCCGAGAGGTTCTCGTGCCGGCGGGCCTGCAGGAGCGCGGCGTCGTGCTCGGCCCGTCAGGCCTTCAGTGCGACCTCGAGCGTCTCGAACGACGTGATCCGTTGCAGCTCCTCGACGCGCTCGACGATCTCCGCGCCCGTCAGGCGCGCGACGCGCTCGGTACCGAACTCCTCGACGTTGTAGGAGGCGATCGCGGTGCCGTAGGCCATCGCGAGCTTGAGCACGTCGAACGAGGCGTCGCCGCCATGGGCGGCGATGCAGCCGACGAAGCCGCCGGCGAACGAGTCGCCGGCGCCGGTCGGATCGGCGACGACGTCGACCGGAAAGGCGGGCACCCAGAAGGAGTCGTCGGGCGTGACGAGCGCGGCCCCGTACTTGCCGAGCTTGACGACCATCGCCTGCGGGCCGTGCTGCATGATCTTGCGGGCGCCCGCGACGACCTCGCGCTCGCCCGTGAAGAGCTCGACCTCGGAGTCGTTGAGGATCACGCAGTCGACCTCGGAGATCGCGGCGATCAGCGCGTCCTTGGCGATGTTGATCCACAGGTCCATCGAGTCCAGCGCGACGAAGGTCGCCCGCTCGCACTGCTTGCGGACGTTGAGCTGCAGCTCGGGCAGGATGTTCGCCAGAAAGACGACGTCTGCGTCCTTTGACTGCTGCGACAGCTTCGGATCGAAGGTCTCGAAGACGTTGAGCTCGGTCTCGAGCGTGTCGCGGGCGTTCATGTTCTCGTGGTAGACGCCGCTCCAGAAGAAGGTCTTGCCGCCCGTGACGTGCTCGATGTCGTCGGTGTTGACGCGCCGGCCGTGCAGGACGGCGTACTCCTCGTCGCCGAAGTCGTCGCCGACCGGGCCGACGACGCGGATCTCGTCGAAGAAGGAGGCGGCCAGCGAGAAATGCACGGCGGCGCCGCCGAGCATGCGCTCGCGCCCGCCGTGCGGCGTCTGCACGGCATCGAATGCGATCGATCCAACGACCGTGACAGTCATAGACCGCACCCTATCCGTTCGTCGGCGGCGTTCGCCCGCAGCTCACGCTCGAGCGCGCGAAGTATCGTGGACCGAGGAGATGCGCGCGATCCAGATGTCCGAGTACGGCGGTCCGGAGGTGCTTCAGCTCGTCGAGCTCCCGCTGCCCGAGCCGGCGCCTGGCGAGGTCCTCGTGCGGGTCACTCGCGCGGGCCTGAACTTCGCCGACACGCACCGGCGCACGAACTCCTACCTCGCACAGGACGAGCTGCCGCTGGTGCCCGGTTCGGAGGTCGCGGGCGTGCGCAAGGACAACGGCGAGCGCGTCGTCGCGCTCTGCGGATCGGGCGGCTACGCGGAGTACGCGACGGCGCCCGGAGCACTGACGTTCCCGATTCCCGAAGGCGTCGATGACGAGACGGCGCTGGCGCTCGTGCTCCAGGGCCTGACGGCCTGGCACCTCTACCGCACGTGCGCGCGCACGAGCGGCGGCGAGAGCGTCGTCGTGCACGCCGCCGCCGGCGGCGTCGGCTCGCTTGCGGTGCAGCTCGGCAAGTCGATGGGCGCGGGCCGCGTGATCGCGACCGCGTCGACGCACGACAAGCGCGCGCTCGCGCTCGAGCTCGGCGCGGACGCGGCGGTCGACAGCGCGGCGGAGGGGCTGACGGAGCGGTTGGTGCAGGCGAACCTCGGCACGCCCGTCGACGTCGTCTTCGAGATGGCGGGCGGAGCGATGTTCGACGCGTCGCTTGACGCGCTCGCGCCGTTCGGGCGCCTCGTCACCTACGGGATCGCCTCGGGCAACGGCAACAGCGTGCGCAGCGGCGAGCTGATGCGGCGCTCGCGCGCGATCGTCGGCTTCTGGTTCGTGCACTGCATCGACCGTCCGGCGATGATCGACCAGGCGCTCGCCGATCTGTTCGAGCGCGTGCGTCGCGGCGACCTGCGCGTCGTCACAGGCCCGGCGTACCCGCTCGCCGACGCCGCCCGCGCCCAGGCCGATCTCGCCGAGCGGCGCACGACGGGCAAGGTCACGCTCGACCCGACCGCCTGACCGGCTCGCGCGCTGCGGCGGCCGACGGGGTGCACTCCGCGCGCGGTTGGCGCTGCTGCGAAGCGCGGCGGATGGGTACGAGCCGCCGGAATGAGCACGTACGACCTCGTCGCGGATCTGCCCGTCCAGATCGACGGGTACGCGCTGGAGGCACTCGAGCAGGACGTATCGAGCGACTTCTCGCGCAGGTCCAGCGTCATCCGGCTGCACGGCGAGGGCGAGGAGGGCGTCGGCGAGGACGTGACCTACGACTCCGTCGATCAGGACGCGGCGCAGCAGGCGGGCGCGTCGCTGCCGCTCGACGGCACGTGGACCCTCCGCTCGTTCGCCGAGCAGCTGGCCGGCCTCGACCTCTTCGCCCAGGCGCCGCAGGAGGAGGTGTCGCGCCGCTACCGGACCTGGGCATACGAATCGGCGGCGCTGGATCTCGCCCTGCGCCAGGCCGGCGAGCCGCTGCACGCGGTGCTCGAGCGCACGCCGCAGCGACTGACGTTCGTCGTCTCCCTGCGACTGGGCGACCCGCCGTCGCTGGAGCGCCTGACGAGCCGCCTCGAGCGTTACCCCTTGCTGCGCTTCAAGCTCGACCCGACCTCCGAGTGGGACGAGGAGCTGATCGCCGCAGTCGCCGAGACCGGCGCCGTCGAGCTCGTCGACTTCAAGGGCCACTACGAGGGCTCGATCATGGAGCAACCGCCCGACCCGGCGCTCTACCGGCGTGTCGTCGACGGTCTGAAGGACGTGTGGCTCGAGGATCCGAAGCTGACGCCGGAGATCGACGAGCTGCTTGCGCCCTATCGCAGCCGCATCACCTGGGACGCGAACATCCGCTCGATCGCCGACATCGAGGCGCTGCCGTTCGCGCCGCGGATGCTGAACTTCAAGCCGTCGCGGATCGGCGGCCTCGAGCGGCTGCTGGACGCCTACGACTACGTCGAGGCGAACGGCATCGGCGCCTACGGCGGAGGCATGTACGAGCTCGGGCCTGGCCGCGGGCAGATCCAGTACCTCGCGTCGCTGTTTCATCCCGACGCGCCGAACGACACCTCACCGCAGGGATTTCTGCTCGCTGATCTTCCGTCCGGACTGCCCGACCAGCCGCTGACGCCGGCACCGGCTCCGACGGGGTTTCGCTGGGGCTGACTATCCCGGCTCGTCCGGGTGTTGCGCCTGCTCTTCGAGCTTCTCGCGCAGGTAGGACGCCTTGTCCGCGCGCCGATCGGCGGCATGCTCCTCCTCCTCGGTCACGGCCTGCTCGGCACGAGCGCGCTCGGCCAGCTCACGCTGCAGCTGCTCGACGCGCAGCGTCTCGGTGGTGGGGTCGTCGTCGCGCATCGTCGTCGCGAGCGGCGCCGGTCGACCTAGCTGCCCGTCGCGCGGTGCATCGCGCCGCGCGCGTGACCCGCGCGGCCGACGCCGACGCCCGTGACGAGTTCGCCTCTGCTTCTGCGCTCCATCGATCCAGCCTACTGCGGGTGGCGCTGTTCGCATGGCGCTGCAACAGCCTCGCTGATCACTTCGACGAGGTCGAGATCCTGCCGCCTGACCGGTGGACGACGCGCGGCCGGCGGCTCCTGCAACTGCAAGCGCTCGTGCAGGACGAGGTTTCTGCGCCCGGATCGCCGGCGTTGCGCCCCTGACGCGCTTAACTGCGTCGCGTGACCCCTTCGAGGCGACGCCGCAGCAGCGGCCGCGGCCGCGCTGTGCTGCTCGCATGCGTGGCGCTCGCCGCGCTGCTCGTCGGCGGCGCCGCGCTCTACGACAGCACGCGCGCCGACCGGCTCGCGCAGGGGATCCGCGTCGGCGGTGTCGACGTCGGCGGCCTCGACGTGGCCGCCGCGAAGCGGCTCGTGCACGACCGGGCGGTCGCGCCGCGGCAGCGCACGCTGCGCGTCCACACCCGCGCGAAGACGTTCGTCCTGACGGCGGCCCAGCTGCGCGTCCGCGCCGACGTCGACGACGCCCTCGACAGCGCCCTGGCGGACAGCCGGCGCGGCTGGTTCGGGACGCGCGTGCTGCGCGACGTGCGCAGCCGGAAGGTGCGGCGGTCGATCCCGCTGACGACGCGGTACGCGCGCGGCGTCCTTCCGCGTCTCGTGGCGGAGATCGCGGCCTTCACCTACGTGGCGCCCGTCGACGCGGCGGTCGCGCCGGACCCCGGCGGCGACGGGCTCGAGCGCGTGGCGTCGCGCGTCGGTTCGCGCATCGGCACCGCCGCGCTGCACCGAAGCCTCGAGCGTGCGGTGCAGAACCGCTCGCGCCCGGCGGACATCCACGTCACGTCGCTGGCGGTCGCGCCCAAGGTCACCGCCGAGGACCTCGCCGAGAAGTACCCCGCCTACATCGTGATCGACCGCAAGGACCACGTTCTGCGCTTCTATGAGAACCTCGAGCCGCTTCGCAGCTGGCCGATCGCCGTCGGCCGCGCGGGCCTCGAGACGCCCGCCGGGCTGTACGACATCCAGTGGAAGGAGACCAACCCGAAGTGGCGGGTCCCCAACAGCGAGTGGGCGGGCGACCTGGCCGGCAAGACGATCCCGCCCGGCCCCGACAACCCGATCAAGGCGCGCTGGATGGCCTTCAACGGGGGCGCCGGCATCCACGGCATCGATCCGAGCGCGTACTCCTCGATCGGCACCGACGCGTCGCACGGCTGCGTGCGGATGCGGATCCCCGACGTGATCTCGCTGTACGCGCGCGCGCCGGTCGGCACGCCGGTCTTCGTGGCGTAGACGGAGGTCGAGCGTCGCCGCTCGCGCCGAGGGGGTGATCCGCGCTTACGAGCCGGCCGCTGCCGCAAGCGCGCGCCGGATCTGCTTCGGCGTCGCCTTGCCGTGCACGCCGAGCCCCTGCGCGAAATGCGCGACGCGCAGCTCCTGCAACATCCAGTGCGCGGCCGGCGCGGCGGCGCGGCCGCCGCGCGCGCGGTACTCCTGCTCGAGCTCGTGGATCGCGTTCATCCGGTCGCGGTCGGCGGCGACGGCGTCGGGCAGGCGATCGAGCCGGCGGACCGCGGCGCGCAGGTAGCGCAGCACGTCCGGCAGGCGCGCGGCGCCGCCGGCGGCGACGAAGCCGGGATGGACGAGGCCGCCGAGCTGCGCGGCGATGTCGAGGCGGGCGGGCTGCAGCGCCGGATCGGCGGGCAGCTCGTCGAGCCGCCGGCGCAGCTCGGCCGCGGCGTCGAGCACGGCGACGACGTCGGTGACGATCGCGGCGGTCGTGGCCGGCAGCCGCGCCGCCACGTGCTCGCGCAGCGCGGCGAAGCCGGCCGCGTCCCACGCCGGGCCGCCGCCGGAGGCGATCAGCGCGTCGAGCGCGGCGACGTACGCGTCTTCGAGGACGGCCGCGGCGCCACCGGCCGGCGCGCCCGCCAGCGTCAGCGCCGCGGCGGTCGAGAGCCCGCGCTTCAGCGACCGCAGCGGCGAGGGCACGGTCAACGCCAGCAGCCGGCGGCTGCCGGCGCGCATCGCGGCCGCCTGCGCGGCCGGCGTCTCCAGCGCGCGTACCGCGACGCTGTCGCCCTCGTCGACGAGCGCGGGGTAGGCGCGGACCGAGCCGCCCGTGCCCGGCAGGGCGACGCTGCGCGGCAGCTCTGCGATCGTCCAGTCGCGCAGTCCGCTGCGCTCGACCGACGCCGTCTGCTCGGCGAGCTGCGCGCGCAGCCGCGGCCGGACCTGTTCGCGCAACGCGTCGAGGTCCTCTCCGGCCGCGACCGCGGCGCCGGCGTCGTCCTGCACCTCGAAGCGGGGGCGCAGGTGCACGGGCAGCCGCGCGAGGTCGAACTGCTGCGCCGAGACGCGCACGCCGCGCACCCGCTCGAGCTCGCGCGCGACCGCCTCGACGATCGCGCCGCGTCCGAACTGCAGGCCCGCGACGACCTCCGCCGCCGTCTCGGGGATCGGCACGAGCGAACGGCGCAGCTCCTTGGGCAGCGAGCGGATCAGCGCGATCACGAGCTCCTCCCGCATCCCGGGCACGAGCCAGTCGAAGCCATCGCAGCGAAGCTGCGCGAGCGCCTTCAGGGGGACGTTCACGGTCACGCCGTCGACATCGGAGCCAGGCTCGAAGCGGTAGGTCAGCGGCAGTGCGATGTCGCCCTGGCGCCACTCGTCGGGCAGCGCTTCGCGGTCGATGACGGCGTCGCCGACGAGCAGCTCACGCGTGAAGCTCAACAGCTGCGGATCGCGCCGCCGCGCGTCCTTCCACCAGCGGTCGAAGTGCGCGCCCGACACGACGTCCTGCGCGATCCGCGCGTCGTAGAAGTCATACAGCTGCGCCTGCGTTGCGACGATGTCGCGCCGCCGCGCGCGATGCTCGAGCTGCTCGACCTCCTCCAGCAGCGCGCGATTGTCCTCCAGAAAGCGGTGGCGCGCGTTCCAGTCGCCCTCCAGCAGCGCGCGCTGGATGAACAGCGAGCGCGACAGCTCGCGTTCGATCGCGCCATAGGCCACCGTGCGCCCCGTCACGATCGGCAGCCCGTAGAGCGTCGCGCGCTCCGTCGCGACGACCGACGCGCGCCTGCGCTCCCAGCGCGGCTCGGAGTACGTGCGCTTGATCAGGTGCCCCGCGAGCGGTTCGATCCAGCGCGGCTGGATCTGCGCCGCGGTGTGGCCGAGCAGTCGGGTCGTCTCGACGAGCTCGGCGACCATGACCCAGGCCGGCGGCTTGCGCGCGAGCGCAGATCCCGGCGACAGCGCGAAGCGCGCGCCGCGCGCGCCGGCGTACTCGCGCCGGCCGGCGTCGCGCACACCGACGTGCGAGAGCAGCCCGGCGAGCAGCGCGCGATGGATCTCGACCGGCGCGGCCTGCTCCTGGTTGATCGTCACGCCGACGGCGCGCGCCGAGCGCCGCAACGAGGCGGCGAGGTCCTGCCACTCGCGCACGCGCAGGTAGTGCAGGAACTCGGCGTGACACATCTTGCGAAAGCCGTTTCGCGACAGCTCCTTCTGACGGGCGCGCAGATGGCGCCAGAGCTCGAGGTGGGCGAGGAAGTCCGAGCTGTCGTCCTTGAAGCGGGCGTGATGCTGGTCGGCCTCGGTGCGCTTGTCGGCCGGCCGCACGCGCGGGTCCTGGATCGACAGCGCGGCGGCGATCACGATCACCTCGTCGGCGCAGCCGAGCCGGTCGGCCTCGAGCACCATCCGGCCCATCCGGGGGTCGACGGGAAGCTGCGCGAGGCGGCGGCCGAGCGGCGTCAGGCGCCGGCGCGGGTTCTTCGCGTCGAGGTTCAGCGCACCGAGCTCGTGCAGCAGCAGCTTGCCGTCGCGCACCTGGCGGCGGTCGGGCGGATCGAGAAAGCCGAAGTCCTCGACCTCCCCGAGCCGCAGCGCCTCCATCTGCAGGATCACCGCGGCAAGGCTCGTGCGCAGGATCTCCGGATCCGTGAACGCGGGTCGCTGCGCGAAGTCCTCCTCGGAGTAGAGGCGGATGCAGACGCCGTCCGAGGTGCGCCCGCAGCGGCCCATGCGCTGCTTCGCCGACGCCTGCGAGATCGGCTCGATCGGCAGGCGCTGAACCTTCAGCCGCGCGCTGTAGCGGCTGATCCGCGCCGTCCCCGGGTCGACGACGGCACCGATTCCCGGGACGGTGAGCGACGTCTCCGCGACGTTCGTCGCGAGCACGACGCGGCGCTCGCCGTGCGGCTTGAAGACGCGCTGCTGCTCGGCCGGCGAGAGGCGCGCGTAGAGCGGCAGGATCGCGGTCTCGCTCGGCAGCCGCCCCGCGAGCGCCTCGGCGGTGTCGCGGATCTCGCGCTCGCCGCTGAGGAAGACGAGGACGTCGCCTGGCGCGTCGCGCAGCAGCTGCTCGACGGCGTCGCCGATCGCGTCGACGGGGTCGGTCTCGTCGTCGACCGGCTCGTAGCGCAGCTCGACGGGGAAGGTGCGCCCCGAGACCTCGACGACCGGCGCGTCGCCGAAGTGCGCGCTGAAGCGGCCGGGATCGATCGTCGCGCTCGTGATGACGAGCTTCAGGTCGGGCCGCCGGGGCAGCAGCCCGCGCAGGTAGCCGAGCAGGAAGTCGACGTTCAGGCTGCGCTCGTGCGCCTCGTCGACGATGATCGTGTCGTAGCGGCGCAGCAGCCGGTCGTGCTGGATCTCGGCCAGCAGCAGGCCGTCGGTGAGCAGCCTGACGAGCGTCTGCGGGTTGGACCGGTCCTCGAAGCGCACGGCGTAGCCGACGGCGCTGCCGAGCTCGACGCCGAGCTCCTCGGCGATCCGCGACGCCACGGTGCGCGCCGCGATCCGCCGGGGCTGCGTGTGCGCGATCGAGGTGCGCCCCAGCTCGAGGCAGATCTTCGGCAGCTGCGTCGTCTTCCCGGAGCCCGTCTCGCCCGCGACGACGACGACCTGGTTGTCGGCGATCGCCGCCAGCAGGTCGTCGCGGCGCGCGCTGACGGGCAGCTCGGGCGGGTAGCTGATGTGCGGTGCTGCGACGACCATCTGGCAGCCGAGGATAGGGCTGCGATCATCGGCCGATGGAGCGCGTGCGGATCGACAAGTGGCTGTGGGCGGCGCGGTTCTACAAGAGCCGGTCGCTGGCGGCGGCGGCCGTCAGCGGCGGCCTCGCGCGCCTCAACGGCACGCGCGTCAAGCCGAGCAAGGAGGTCGCCGCCGGTGACGAGCTCGAGCTGACGATCGGGCAGACGCGCCGCGTCGTGATCGTGCGCGGGCTGAGCGAGCGCCGCGGTCCGGCCAAGGAGGCGGTGAAGCTCTACGAGGAGACGGCCGCGAGCGTCGCCGCCCGTGAGCTGGCCGCCGAGCAGCGCCGCCTGCAGTCACCGCCGCCGGGGGCGGATCTCGGCGTGCGCCCGACGAAGCGCGACCGGCGGCGGCTGGACAGCGCGCGCGCGCGGCGGCACTAGAGTCCCCGCGCACCAATGTCGCGTCGCTGTGCTTGGCCGCGACCGCGAGCGGGAAAGAAGAGGCCGCCATGGCCGTTGAATCTGAGATCGCTGACGCCACCGAGCAGCCCGAGGAGGCGCCTGACCCGCACGAGATGTTCGCGCGCACGCGCGAGGAGGGTAAGCGCCGCCTCACGCGCTCGCGCCTCGAGCTGACGAGCACCTCCCTGGTCGCAGGCTTCGACGTCGTCTTCGGAGTGATCGCGCTGGCTGTCGCAACCGCGGCGATCACCCCCCGCTTCGGGCCCAGCGCAGGTCACTTCTTCGGTTCGCTTGCGTTCGGAATCGCCTTCATCTTCATCGTCGTCGGTCGCTCCGAGTTGTTCACCGAGAACTTCCTCGTTCCGATAACGGCGCTGCGCAGGGGCAAGCTGTCCAAGCTCAAGCTCGCCGAGCTGTGGACGATCTCGCCGGTGATGAACATCCTCGGCGGAACCGCCCTGATCCTGATCGTCAGCTCGAAGGGCGTCCTGCCCGAGGGATCCGCGCCGGCGCTCGTCGACGTCGCCGAGACGATCGGCGAGTTCAACCACTGGAACGCGTTCTTGAGCGCGATCGTCGGCGGCGCGCTGATCACCGTCATGACCTGGATGGTCGAAGGCGTGGGTACCGTCGGCGGCCGGATCGTGGTCGCGTGGATCGCAGGCGTGCTGCTCGCGCTGGCGTCGCTCAACCACGTCATCGTCGTGACGCTCGAGCTGATCTTCGGCCTGCGCTTCGGTGCGGACATCACCGGCGGCGAGGTCGCGCTGAACTTCCTGATCGCCGCGGCGGGCAACATGGTCGGAGGGATGCTGTTCGTGACGCTGACACGCACGAGCCAGGCGATCGGATCGGGCGACACGAACAGCCCGACCGCGTAGCGCGTCAGAAGGCAGCCACACGCGCGCAGCTCATGCGAGCTGCTGGGCCAGCGCCACGTCGACGGCGGCATCCCAGGTGCCCGCGACCTGCTCGACCGCGTCCTGCTCCTCGGCGAGGATTCGCTCGGCGAGCGCGACGGTCTGCTCGTCGCCCGCGCGCCGGGCCGTGCGCGCCAGCAGCTCGTAGGCGCCGGCCTCCAGCGCCTCCAGCGCGTATGCGAAGCCGGCGAGCTTGACGGGCGTGTCGGGCTGGGCCTTGAAGACGGCGGCGAGGTTCAGGGCGCCGATGCGCATCGCTGCCGCCTCAACGCGGGCCGGATGCCCGCCGAGCGCCGCCAGACGCTCGTCGACGAGCCGCTGATGGTCGCGCGTCTGCTCGAGGTGGCGCGCGAAGACGTCCGCCAGCGCATCGAACTCGGCGAGCTTCGGACCCGCCTGGAGCATCTGAAGCGACTGCGCCTCGAGGGCATGGGCATCGCGCAGGTACTTGACGATCTCCTTGCCGAGGTCGTCGGCGTCCTTCTCGCGCAGCGAGGCGTCGACCGCTTGCTCCCAATGCTCGGCGATGCGATCGGCCATCGCGCGCTCCTGCTCTCCGATTCGCACGGCCAGCGCGACGACGGCGTCCTCCCCGCCGCGCTCGGCGATCCGGCGTAGCAGCTCGTAGGCCGCGAGCTCCATGTGCTCGTATGAATAGGCGTGCATCGCGAGCTTGCCCGGCGTGTCCGGGTTGAGCTTGGCGAACAGCACCATCCCCCATCCGCCGGCACGGCCGGCGACGTCCTTGATCAGCGACGGCTTGGCGCCACGCCGGTCGAGCTGCTCGCGCACGAGGCGCTCGTGCTCGCGCGTCTCGTCCGCGTGCTCGGAGAAGATCTGCGCGAGCGATGGGTCGCCGGCGATGTCCGGCGCCCGCCGTACCTGCTCGAGCGCCTGCAGCTCGATCGAATGCACATCGGTCAGGTACTTCGTGAGCTGATCGTGAAAGCTGTGATCGGTCATCGGGGACGCGTACCCCCGGGGGCCGCCGCGCGCACCTGTGCCGCACGCTGATGACGACCGCGCCGACGGCCAGGCCCGGAGCGCCCTAGGGATCGAGCTTGTGGAAGCGGCCGGCTGCTCCCCAGCCGACGGCGCTCACGCCGCCGGCCGATCCTTCGGCGCTCCGAGCTCCACCTCGATGCCCTCCGCCAGGAAGCACACGTCGCCGGTCACCTTGTGCGCCTCGGGAAGCGGCGTCTCGTATGTCCAGGCGCCGTCGTCGATTCGTCGCCCGTCGACCTGCACCGAGAAGTAGGTCGCCTCCCCCTTGTACGGGCACTGCGTGCGCTTCTGGCTCTCGACGAGGATCGCGGGCAACACGTCGGGGCGCGGGACGTAGACACGCACCGGCAGGCTGGTCTCGAACAGCAGCTTGGGACGGTCGGTTCGCGCGAGCAGCCGTCCATCCGCACGTACGGTCACGACCCGCGACGTCTGGTAGACGTCGACGCGGTGGTAGGGATCGCGCAGATGCGGTCCGAACGCCAGCTCGTCTTCGATGAACCAGGCATCGGCCACGTCCCAGCTCAGCGCGGCCAGCCCGGCCAGCCACCCGGCCGACTCAAGCGGCTCCTCGTAGGCCCAGACCGCATCCTCGACGGCGTCGTCGCCGAGCCGCAGCGACCAGTACGAGGCGTCACCCTTGACCGGGCAGCGCGTGACGCTGTCGCTGCGCTGCAGGAGCGCATCGTCGAAGTCCTCCAGCGGCGCATAGGGCACGATCTGATGGCCGGTCTCGTGGAGGATGCTCGCGCGCGTCGAGTCCAGCACCACGCGCCCGGCGACGACCGCTCGCAGACGGTGCGGGTAGTCCTCGAGCAGCAACCGGTGCCCGGGCGCCTCGATCTCGAAGTTGCGCCGTCCGACCGGCCGGGCGCTCAGCGGCCCGCTTCCCACGGTGAGCGTCATCGCCCTCCGCCTACCCCAGTCCCCGCCGGCTCAGCCGCCCATCGTCAGCGCCGACGCGGGCGCGCCGCTCAGGAAAGCCGCTTGAACTGCGTCCGCTTCAGGAGCGGCTTGCCGGGGTCGCGCGGCGGCACGTCGTGGACGGTGTCCTCGGGCAGCGGAACCTCCTGCTGAGCGACCAGATCGACAGCGCAGACGGGGCAGTCGGCGGGCATCCCGCCGAGCTCGCGAATCTCCGCCAGCGAGATCGTCGGCTTGTCCCAGGCATGGATCGTGTCCTCGATCCAGATCTCGTAACTCGGCCCCTCGGTGCTCATCGCGACCCCTCGATCGTCGTGGCGGCTTTCGCCGGAAGGCTACGCCTCGACTGCCCGGTCTGTCGTTTCGCCGAGACTCCTCGTCGCGCTCACGGTACGACCGGCCGCGGAGCGGCGAGCGTCAGATCGCCGGGCTTCTTGTCAGGGCATCCGGCGCCGGCGGCGGTGCCGGGCTTGTTCTTGCATTTGTCCTCGCGATCGGGAAGGCCGTCGCCGTCAGATCGTCCGTTCCCGGGCCGCTGAGCCCCGGATCGACGGGGGCGCTCTGCGGGCATCCGTTGGCGGTGCCGGGCCTGTTCGGGCATTTGTCCTCGCGATTGGGAACGCCGTCGCCGTCGCGGTCCGGCGTTCCCGGAGCCGCGGGCGTCGGATCGCCGGGCTTCTTCTCAGGACATCCGTCGCCGGCGCTGCCGGACCTGTTCCCGCAGTTGTCCTCGCGGTTGGGAATGCCGTCGCCGTCACGATCCGCCGTTCCCGGGACGGAGGGGACCGGATCGAAGGGCGTTCTCTTGGGGCATGCGTTGGCGTTGCCGGGCTTGGTCGCGCAGTTGTCCTCGCGATCGGGCGCGCCGTTGCCGTCGCGATCGGCGTCCTCGCGGTCGGGCACGCCGTCGCCGTCACGATCCGCCGCTCCCGTACCGGCGGGCACCGGAGCGATGGGCATCTTCTTCGGGCATCCGTTGGCGGTGCCGGGCCTGTTCGGGCATTTGTCCTCGCGATTGGGTGCGCCGTCGCCGTCGCGATCGCCGTCCTCGCGATTCGGTACGCCGTCGCCGTCACGATCCGCCGCTCCCAGGCCCGCGGACGTCGGATGGCGGAGCATCTTCTCGGGGCATCCGTTGGCGGTGCCGGGCCTGTTCGCGCATCTGTCCTCGCCGTTGAGTACGCCGTCGCCGTCGCGATCGCCGTCCTCGCGGTTGGGTACGCCGTCGCCGTCGCCGTCGCCGTCGGGCGACTGCGCACCGGCGGACGCCGGATCGGCCGACCCCTTCGCCTCGCACGTGCCGGCGCTGGCGGCGGGCTTGCGGCAATCGTCGGCATCGGGCGCCACGACGCCACCGGACAGCGGCGGCTTGAGACCCGGCGCCTGCGGCTTGTTCGGCTCGCCCGCGGTCGCGTGCACCGGCGGAGGGGACGAATCGTTGGGAAGCTGCTGCACGGCGGTGTAGCCGCCGCCGGCCACGCCGGTCACGGCGGCCAGGCCGATCAGGGCCTTGATGCCGAGGATCTTGGCGCCAACCAGTGCGCCTCCACCTGTCAGCGTCGCGGCGCCGCCGATGCTCGCTGCGCCGCCGATCGTCGCTGCGCCGCCCACCGCGGCACTGCCTACTGCCACGCCGCCTGTCGCAGCGCCCACTGCTGCCGCGCCGCCTGCTGCCACGCCGCCTGCTGCCACGCCGCCCCTCGCCGGTACAGCTCCGCCGCGCCGCCGCTCACCGCGCCTCCCGCCGCGCCGCCGCCCGCCGCGCCGCCGCCCGCCGCGCCGCCGCCCGCCGCGCCGCCGCCCGTCGCGCCGCCGCCGGCCGCCATGCCGCCCGCCGCAGCGCCACCGCCCGCGGCAGCGCCGCTCCCGCCCGCCGAGAACGCCGCGGCGAGCGAGCTCTCCTTGAGCCCGAGCGTCGGGGCCACAGGCAGCAGCACGGCGATCGCCGCGCGCTGATGGAGGATCTCAGCCTCGAATGCGCGGCAATGGTCGCATTGCGCGACGTGGTGGCGCAGCTCGCGGCGGCGCCGCGCGCCGCCGCGCGCGACCGCGAGCTGCGCGCGAATCGGCCCGCAGTCGGCCTCGCGCCCGAGCCGGCGGTTCATGAGCGCCTCGCGGGCCTGGAAGATGAGGGCCTTGACCTTGGCCGCGGGCACTCCGAGGATGAGGCCGATCTCCTCGTGGGACTCTGCGCCCAGCTCCGCGAGGATGAGCGCGGCGCGCTGGTCTTCGGGCAGACGCTGCAGGTCGCCGAGGAGCGCGCGCAGATCCTCGCGCTGCTCGACCTCGACGGATAGGCCGGCAGTCGCGGGGAGCCTCGCCCCGGCGTCCTCGAGCGCGACATGCTCGCGCTGCCCGCGCAAGACCGAGAGACAGCGGTTGCGCGCGATCGCGTACAGCCAGGCCTTGAGGGCGATCTCCCGCTCGTCGGCCAGCAACGCGCTGTATGCCGCCGCGAACGTGTGCTGGACGGCGTCCTCGGCCTCTTCGCGCGAACCGAGCATGTGACGGCAGAACGACAGGATCCCGGCGCTATGGCGGTCGTAGATGACCTCGAAGGCGCTGCGGCTGCCGCCGCGTACCTGAGCGACCAGCCACTCGTCGTCGGCGAAGCGCAACGGGCGTAGCGTCGGCCGAAGCCTCGGAGCCGGCACAGCGTCCACGCGAGAACTATGACCGGCCGCGCGAAGAAATGCGAGATCTTGCTCAACGCGCTACGCGGCGCACGTCAACGGGTGCTACGGCACCAGTTCCGGACTGGCCTCGACACGACCACACGCGCCCGCGGCGGCCGGCTGTGCAAGAGGAGGTTCAGCTCGCGATCGTCGTCGAAGGGCAGCCGCGTCACCAGCCCGGCCGTCTCGAACGTCCTCTGCACCTGGTCGGTGCCGCGCAGCAACCTGAGCCGCTTGTGACAGTCGCGCGAGCGCGCGTTGGCATGGATCAGGGCCTTCAGACCGTCGCAGCTGATGGACGTCAAGCCGCTGAGGTCGACGATGATCTCGCGAGCGTCGCTGCGCTCCACGCGCTTCAGCTCGGCGTCGAACGCGGGGGCGGTGTTGATGTCGAGCTCTCCGATCAGCTCGACCACGTGGGCATGACCATCACGGTCGGAGCGCATCGCGAGCTGCTCGGGAGCGCAGAGCAGATCACCCTCTTCAGAATGGACAGCGTGGCGGCGGAACATGCTCACTCCAATCGCGGTATCGATGTCTGACGAGGCCATCCCCTGGCCGAGTCCCGGGCGTCCCTGTCCGACGGGTAGAACGCCCTCCGAGCGCGATGGTTGGTCGACGACCGAAATTCTTTGTGAGCGGATACCGGCAGCCGCGCCGCAGCGCAGCGGAGCGGGCGACCCCCCGCCTCAGTCTTCGGGCTGCGGGAAGCTGAACAGGCCTTCGAGGTGCCGGGCGAACGCGATGTCGCCGTCGGGCTTGAGCTTGCCGCGTAGCATCAGGGCCGGGCCGCGCGCGTTGCCGGAGACGAGCTTGAGGAACGACACGGGGTCGACGGTGAGGGTGACGCTCGCTTCCTCCTCATCGCATTCGCGGATCTGGCACTCACCGTCGCGGATGATCATCTGGTACAGATCGCCGTCGCCGTCGCCGTCGCCGTCGCCGTCGGGATCGCAGATCCTCCACTCGACGACGCCGTCGATGCCCTCCGCATGCTCGGGCTCGAAGTGCTCGCGCATGCGGTCGAAGATCTCGTGAAGGATCTCGTCGCGCGGCTCGCCGCTCATCGTGTCGGCGAGCTCGTCGTCTGGCGTGGCCGCGACCTCGCGGACGAAGTCGGCCTCGTCGACGCTTGCCAGCTCGATCTGCGATGTGGTCATCGTCGCCTCCGTTTCGTTGCGGTACCGCGCCTGAAGGAACCGGGCGCTGTGTTGTTCTGGCCGTCGGTTGCTCTCGCGGCGCCGCCGCGGGCCGGCTCGCTGCTCGGCTGACGCGCGACCGCGAGGCGCGTCGGCAGGTCGCAGAGCACGACGAGGACGGTGACGGCGTCGCAGCGCTCGGCCGCGCGGCGACGAAGCGCTGCACCGCGGGATCGCGCTATGCCTAACCTCTGTTCGGCCACGCGCTATTTGTGTTCGCTGCGCGAGCCGTCTTACGCGCGTCTCGAAGCCGGGCGCGCCGGCACTACCGATGCTCGAAGAGCGCCGCCGGTTGCGCGCCCGTCGGTCAGCCCGGTCGGTCAGCCCTGGCAGCGACCCGAGAGACGCTCGGACTGGGCCTCGGCGTAGAGGTCCTGCACCTGCTCGGTGAGCTCGGCCGCCACTTCACGTCCGCGCATGCCTGCCTTCATGATCGTCTTGATCGTGTCTCGCGGCCCGTCGCGCAGCAGCGTCGCCACGGAGATCACCGCGCCCGCGCCGAGCGCCCAGCCCGCACCGCGGCGGACGCCCTTCCACATCTCCGAACGCATCTTCGGCTTGTCATCCATCGCGGATCTCCTGTCTGTCGTCGTCGTCGGCGGGTCGCCTGCGACGGTCCCCTCGGAGCAGTGGTCGTAGTCCGTTGACGGCAGCCACGACGGTTGAGCCGTTGTGCACGACGGCGGCCGTCGTCGGCGACAGCCCGCTGGCCGTGGCGACCGTCAGCGCAGCGAGGTTGACGCCGCCGACGATGCCGATGTTCTGGCGCACACGGCGCATCGCCTGGCGTGCTGCGCCGACGGCGGTCGGCAGCGCGTGCAGGCTGTCTTCGATGAGCACGACGTCGGCTGTCTCGCGCGCGACGGCCGTGGCGCCGCCGAACGACACCGAGACGTCCGCGTAGGCCAGTGCCGGAAGGTCGTTGATGCCGTCGCCGACGAAGGCCACGCGCCGACCCTCCGCACGCAGCTCGCGCAGGACAGCGGCCTTGTCTTCGGGAAACAGCTCGCCGTGCACGTTCGCCGCGTCGATGCCCAGCCGGCGGCCGACGGCGTGCGCGGTCTCGCTCTTGTCGCCGGTCAGCAGGTGGATGTCCATCCCGTACCGCTCGCGGAGCGCGCCGACGACGTGTTGCGCCTCGCGACGGATCGGATCGGCGTACGCGATCACGCCGCAGACGCGACCGTCGGCAGCGACGTAGATGCGCGACTCCCCCTCCTTGGACGGCTGCGCCGGCGCGAGGTCGACGTTGGCGCTCGCGAGCAGCCGGTCGCTGCCGACGAGGACCTCCTGCCCGCCGATCTCCGCGCGGACGCCGAGGCCGATGTCGTAGTTCCAGCGATCCCGCGCCCCGGGGCTCAGCCCGTTGATCGCCGCGTACCTCACGATCGCCTCTGCGACCGGATGACTCAGCCGCTGGTCGGCGGTCGCGGCGATCGCGAGGACCTCGTCGCTCGAGAGGCCGCTCGTGACGCTCTCGACGCCGACGACGGCCGGGTTGCCCTGGGTGATCGTCCCGGTCTTGTCGAACACCACCGCGTCGACGCGGGCGAGCTGCTCGAGCGCCCGCCCGCTGCGGATGACGACGCCGGCCTGGGCTGCGCCGGTCATCGCCGCCAGCACTGCGGTCGGCACCGAGACGCGGATCCCGGTCGCGAAGTCCGTGATCAGGATCGAAGCCGCGCGCGTCGGATTGCGGGTGGCGATCAGCACCGCGCCCGCGAGCAGGAAGGAGGGCAGCACGATCCGGTCGGCAAGCCTTCCCGCGTAGTTCTCGATCCGCGTGTCATGCACCGGCGCGTCGCGCATGAGCTGCACGATCCGCCCGGCGCGCGTCTCGCCGCCGACGAGCTCGACGGCGATGTGCAGATGACCGTCGCGCATCAGAGTCGACGCGTAGACGACCTCCCCCTCCTCGTGCAGGACCGGCATCGGCTCTCCGGTCAGCTGATGCTCGTCGATCAGCGCACGCCCCTCGAGCACGCGTCCGTCGACCGGGATGCGATCCCCCGGGTACACGACGACGACGTCGCCGCGGCGGACCTCGTCGATCGCCACCCGCACGCGCTGGGCGCCACGCTCCACCCAGACGGTCTCGGCGATCGAGTCCAGGAGGTCGAGCAGCTCGCGCCGCGACGCACGCGCTGTGCGCTCGCGGATCGCCTCGCCGACCTCGACGAGGCCGATGACCGACAGCGGCGCCAACAACGAGCCGCGCATCGTCGTCAGCAAGATCGCCGTCATGTCGAGGACGTCGAGGTTCAGTCGCCGCTCGACGGTGACTGCGTGGACGGCCCGGCGGGCGATCGGCAGCGACGCTGCGAGCACGGCGATCGCCGCGAGCGGCCCGGGCACCGTGAGGCCGAGCAGCCGTCCGAGTCCGGCGAGTCCGGCGACCGCCCCCGCCACCGCCAGGCGCGCGAAGCGGTCGCCGAAGCGCGAGCCGGACAGCGGCGTCGCCGGCGTCGAAGCGCGTTGCGCGTCGTGCAACAGCTCCCCGATCCGGGCCTCTGCCTGATCCTGAGCCGGGAAGGGCGCCGCCCACCGGACCGCGACGGACGCTGCCCAGCGGTTGACGCGCGCGTCCCCAACACGTCCATCGCGCTGCGCCAGCGCCAGCAGCCGTGCCGCGTAGGCCTCGTCGGCGCGCAGCCGCGGCACATGGCAGCGCAGCCGGTCGGGAAGCTGGTGGACGACCTCGTGGTCGGCGACGGGCGGGGCGGCGACGCTCGTCACGCCGGCGGCATGGACGCGGAGACAGCTTCCGCGTCCGCCTTGGTCCCGCGCTGCTCGGCCTTCGCCTCGGCGTACAGCTCGGCAAGCTCGCGGCGCGCGCCGGTGGTTGCGTCCGCGGCCGCGACGACGCCCCTGATCGCGAGCTTGGCGACCGGACGCAGACCGCGGCCCGCCACCGTCAGGCCGGCGGCCGCGCCCAGCAGAGCCAACATCTTGTCGTCCATCACTCCCCCTCGCTGTCGACGTGAGCCAAGGCGGCCGCGCCGCCGTGGAACTTCGAGAACGTCTCCGACGCGTACCACGCCAGCACGTACCAAGGCGCATCCGCCAGCCGCTGATCGCCGCGTAGCGCTCGCCGCGCGGCGAGCAGGCCGAGCCCGAGCGGAACGAGGATGCGCAGATCGGTGCCGTTCAGACGCCCAGCGACCTCGCGATCGGCAGACGCTGCCGCAGCGGCGACGACGGCCGCGGGGCTGCGCCGTAGCGGCCGTGCGACGCCCACGCGCAGGTCGACCCCGAGTGACAGCAACCGCTCCGCGACGGCGGTCGCGCGCTCGGGCTCGAAGCGAACGACGAGGCTCGCCGATCGGGCACGCAGCTGCACGGACGTGACGTCAGGACAGCCGCGCAGCACGTCGGCGACCGAGGCCAGGCTGCCGGCGCGCGACGCGTCGATCGCGCGCAGCCGGATGCGACCAGGAATCGCCGAGGCCGCGCGCAAGCCGCTCGCCGCGAGGCTGTCGCTGCTCATCGGCGAATCCTACGGTCGTCCGCCCCGCGCCGCGTCGCAGCGTCGTCGGGGCGCGTCCCGACCCGCCCCCATCGCCCGGTCGTCCCCGGCGGTGTCCGCAATCGGACAGCGGACGTGCGCGCACGAGCACAACGGGCAGCCATTGCCTATGGGTTCCACGATCGTCTGTGCCGTCGACAGCGACGACGACGGGTCGCGCCGGCCGCTCAGCGTCGGCGCCGATCTCGCCGAGCGACTTGGCCGACCGCTCGTCGTCGCCTATGTCGCGCCGGCGGGCGCCTTCTCTGCCGCCGGCAGCGGAGGTGCCCTTATCGCGCCCGCCCCGGCGCCGTACCCGTACCTCCCGCCCGAGCCAGCGGAGCTCGACGAGCTGCGCGACGAGTCACGGCGACGCGTCGAGCAACTGCTGGCGCAGTGGGGCGTCGACGACGCGCAGGTCGAGGTGGTGCTGGACGCCAGCGTCGCCGATGGGCTGCGGCGGATCGCCGCCGATCGGGACGCGGAGCTGCTGGTCGTCGGGTCGCGAGGACGCGGGACGATTCGCGCCGCGCTGCTCGGCAGCACCTCCCACGCGCTCGCCGGCGAGGCTCCGTGTCCGGTCGTCGTGGTCCCGACCTCCGACTGAACCGCAGCCGCAGGGATCGCGGCTGACGCAGCAGCGCTCAGGCCAGGCCGTCGGCGCGGTAGCGCTCGAGCCCCAGGTCGACAAGCTCGGTCAGCTCGCCGAGCAGCTCGGGCGTCGCGCTCTGCTTCGTGAAGTTGAAGCAGCCGCGGCCCTGCATGCGCTCGCGCAGCGCATCACTGATGCCGGCGAGCAGCTCGGGATGGCTGAGGACCGGCATCACGTGGACGCTCACGTAGCGCTTGCGGGTCTGAACCGCGCCGAACCACATCCGGGTGCCGCTCGGGCCGCTGTGCGTCGTCTCCACCTGAAGATCGCCCGGCTCGTCGCGGCTGACGACGAGCGACGGTCCGTGGCGAGCCAGCACTGGCCGCAGCTCGGCGAACAGCTCGTCGAGTTCCTCCACCGCGCTCGATCATAGGGCGCGCCGCGCCTCAGCCGCTGATCTCGCGAGCAAGCGGCCCTCGCCACGCGCCGCGCGGTCTGGTGAACTTGGCTCGTGGCGCACGAACGCTCGTCTGGGACGATCGACCGCCTGCGCGCGGAGGTGGCGCGCGCGGGCCGCGAGCTCGCGGCGTGCGGCCTCGTCACCGGGCTCGCGGGGAACGTCAGCGCCCGCGCGGACGAGCTCGTCGCGGTGACGCCGACGGGCGGACGACTGGCGGCGCTGCGGGCCGACGAGATCGCGATCGTCGACCTCGAGGGCGCGCTCGTCGACGCGCCGCTGGCGCCGACCTCGGAGCTGCCCTTCCACCTCGCCATCTACCGTCACTACGACGCGGCGGCGGTCGTCCACACGCATCCTCCGATGGCGACGGCGGTCGCCTGTGTCGCCGACGAGCTGCCGTGCATCCACTACTCGCTGCTCGGGCTCGGCGGCAACGTGCGCGTCGCACGGTACGCGACGTTCGGCAGCTCGGGCCTCGCGGCGAGCGTGATCGAGGCCCTCGAAGGGCGAACCGCGGCGCTGATGGGAAGCCACGGCGCCGTCACGTACGGCACGGACCTGCAAGCCGCAGTCGATGCGACCGAGCTGCTCGAGTGGGCCTGCTCGGTCTACCTGCACGCGTGCGCATGCGGCACTCCCCGGGTCCTGGCGCAGGACGAGCGGCGAGCGGTGGTCGAGGCGCTGGAGGCCTACGACCACGCGCGCAGGCGTCCTCCTGCGGCCGGCTGACCACGGCCTGTCGCTACATCAGAAACGGGACGCGGGTGGCGACCAGGTAAAGGGTCAGCAGCACGGTTGCGCCGCGAAGTGCGCCGCTCATCCCGATCGCGGCCAGTGGCAGCAGTGCGGTGACGTACCACGGCAGCAGCCACGCCGACGTCGCGAGCCCGGCAAGCGATGCCCAGCCCGCGCCCGTCACCCAGTCCAGGCGCTGGCGCGCGGTGAGCACGAGGGCGACGCCGACGCCCGCGACCAGCGCAACGAGGCAGGCGAGACGAACCGCGTCGGTGACGCCGTCGAACCCCAGCAGCCGGCTCACCTGAGACGGGACGCTGAAGTCGGCGACCCTCCGCTGCTGCTCTTCCAGCGTGGCCACGAAGTTCATGGCGTCGGCACCGAACGCGATCAACGCCACTGCGGCGGACAGCACCGCCGCGAGCGCGGCGCCCGCGAGCGCGGCCCGGCGGCGCTCGGCGGCGAGCAGTACGAACGGCAGCATCACGCCGGCCGACGCCTTCGCAGCGGCCGCCGCGGTGACGGCGCCGGCCGCCGTCGCGCTGCGACCGCGCAACGCTGCCGCCACGCCGCCCATCACGACGAGCGCGATCAGGGTGTCGTTGTGGGCGCCAGCGACCTCGAAGGCGAGCAGCGCCGGGTTCAGGCCGACGAAGACGGCTGCGGCGACCGGGTCATGTCCGCGCGCGGCAGCGAGCCGCCACACGATCGCGACCACGCCCAGGCTCGCGGCGGCGCAGAGCAGCTTGAACGCCCAGAAGCCACCGGCGATCCCGAGCGGCACGACCGCGTAGCTGAGCAGCGTGAACAGCGGGCCGTAGGGCGAGACGCCCTGATTCCAGCGCACGTAAGGCTCGATCGGATCGCCCTGCACGGCGCCGATGCCGTCGACGTACGGACTCAGCCCGGGCGCCATCCCGACGCGTCCGTATCCCAGATAGCCGAAGACGTCGGCCGAGTACAGCGGAGGACCGACCAGGAACACGACGTGCAGCGCGACGATCGACGCGATCGCGACCCGCGCCGGCAGCGCCGTCGCACCCCACAGCGCAGCCAGGTAGCCCGCCGCCAGGACGCAGAGCAGAGCGCCGCTCTGCTCGAAGCTCGCCGGTTCCGCGACGCCCGCCAGCGGCCCCGCCATCCATTGCGGAAACGCCTCCCGGCCTGCCGGCACGATGACGGAGGGCCCACCGGCCGCCTGCACGACCAACGCGGACGCGGCGCCGAGCATCGCCAGGATGCCGCCACCCGCCACCGCCGCCCGCAGCGACCGCAGCGCCGGGACGTGCGCCAAGCCGGGCAGCGAAGCCTCGGTCATCACGTCACAATCCCCACAACAGCCCGGCCTCAGCAGCAGATGCGACGCGTCGGCGCGCTGCCGTTGCCCGATCCGACGAACGGGCCTGTCGGAGGTCGCGTACGATCGGGACCATCGGCGACAGCCGGCGCCCCGTGCGAGATTGCAGCGACGTCGCTGGGTAACCGAGCCCGCAGCAAAGGACGAAAGGACCGACGATGAGCGACTCCGCAAACCGCCCACCCGCCGAGGGCGACGATCGCAAGACCCTGACCAACCGCCAGGGCCACCCCGTCTCAGACAACCAGAACGAGCGCACGGTCGGCCCCCGCGGACCGGCGACGCTGGAGAACTACCAGTTCCTCGAGAAGCTCAGCCACTTCGACCGCGAGCGCATTCCCGAGCGCGTGGTGCACGCCCGCGGCACGACGGCGTTCGGCTACTTCGAGGCCTACGGCGCCTGCGGCGACGAGCCGATCTCGAAGTACACGCGCGCGAAGCTCCTGCAGGAGAAGGGCAAGCGCACCGAGGTCGCCCTGCGCTTCTCGACGGTGGCCGGCGGCCGCGACTCCTCGGAGGTCGTGCGCGACCCGCGCGGCTTCGCGGTGAAGTTCTACACCGAGGACGGCAACTGGGATCTCGTCGGCAACAACCTCGGCGTCTTCTTCATTCGCGACGCGATCAAGTTCCCGGACTTCATCCACTCACAGAAGCCCGACCCGGTGACCTTCGAGCAGTCCGTCGCCAACCGCGCGTTTGACTTCTTCAGCCAGACGCCCGAGTCGATGCACATGGTCATGCTCGTCTTCAGCCCGCGCGGCATCCCCGCCAGCTATCGCACGATGCAGGGCTTCGGCGTGAACACCTACAGGTGGGTCAACGCCGACGGCGACAGCGTCCTCGTCAAGTACCACTGGCTGCCCAAGCAGGGCGTCAAGTCCTACACGGCGGCCGACGCCGCCAAGGTGCAGTCGGAGACCTACGGCTCGCACACGAAGGACCTCTACGACGCGATCGCGGCCGGCGACTTCCCCGAGTGGGAGCTCAACGTCCAGATCATGAGCGACGACGAGCACTCCGAGCTCGACTTCGACCCGCTCGACGACACCAAGGTCTGGCCCGAGGAGGTCTTCCCGCTGCGGCCGGTGGGGCGGATGGTGCTCGACCGCAACGCGCGCAACTTCTTCGCCGAGAACGAGCAGATCGCCTTCGGCACGGGCGTGCTCGTCGACGGCCTCGACTTCTCCGATGACAAGATGCTCGTCGGCCGGACGTTCTCCTACAGCGACACGCAGCGCTACCGCGTCGGGCCGAACTACCTTCAGCTGCCCGTCAACCAGGCCAAGAACGCCGAGGTTCGGACGAACCAGCGCGACGGGCAGATGGCCTACTACGTCGATCAGGCGGGCGACAGCACGCACGTCAACTACGAGCCGTCGATCCTCGGCGGGCTGCGCGAGGCCGAGGCGCCCGGTCACGAAGAGGTCGGTCCGCTGATCTCCGGCCGGCTCTCGCGCAAGCGGATCCCGCGTACGAACGACTACGCGCAGGCCGGCGAGCGCTACCAGCTCTCGGAGCAGTGGGAGAAGGACGACCTCGTCCTCAACCTCGTCGACGCGCTGTCGCAGTGCGACCGCCCCGTGCAGGAGCGGATGCTCTGGCACCTCTACATGGTCGAGGACGAGCTCGGCGCCCGCGTCGGCGAGGGCATCGGCATCTCGCTCGCCGAGGTCAAGGACATGGCGCCGCTTGCGACGCAGACCCTGACCGACGAGGAGGAGCAGCGCCGCCGCAACCTCGGCGACAACGGCCCGCGCAACGTCGAAGGACACGTGATGACGCACTGCGTGCCCAACGAGCGCGTCGCCGTGGCCGACGAGCCGGACTACGCCGGGGTCTAGGCATGGACGAGGAGGCCGACCGTATGCAGGCCCGGCTCGACGAGCTCGACGAACACATCGACGACGCTGCGAAGAAGGCGCAGAAGACCCGCGAGCAGGCCGATCCGGATGCCGACGAGCCGGTCGGCGAGGTCGTCGGCGACTGGTCGGACATGGCGCGCAGCGACGACGATCCCTCCGGCGCGTTCGACGACGCGTCGGAGAAGGGCCCGTAGCCTGGATTGACCGGGCCGCCGGGCGGGAACACGCGCGAGATGCCGTCAACGACCAGACAACTGCCGCGCTCGCCGTTGGACGGCTACGCGCCGCCCGGCGAGGAGCGCCCGCTCGCCAGCTACTCGCTGCTGACCTCCGTGTTCTCGGCGAGCTTCGTCGGCGCGCTCGTCGCCGCCCACCGCGCCGGCTACACGCTGCCCCAGGAGCACCGCGTGAAGGACATCGTCCTCACCGGGTTGGCGACGCACAAGCTCAGCCGCCTCGTCGCGCGCGACAAGGTGACCGCCTTCGCGCGCGCCCCCTTCACCCGCTTTCAGGAGGCGGCCGGGCACGCCGAGGTCGACGAGGAGCCGCGCGGCGGCGGCCTGCGGCTGGCGGTCGGCGAGCTGCTCGTCTGTCCTTACTGCCTGGCGCAGTGGATCGCCGGCGCGTTCACCGTCGGCCATGTCGTCGCGCCGCGCGTGACGCGGCTGCTGACGGCGATGTGGAGCGCGCATGCGATCGCCGACGCCGCGCAACTCGCATACAGCGCGGCCGAAAAGCGTTCCTGAGGCGAGCGGCTCGGGTACGCTGTAGCGAGTGCGCCTGCTCTGAAGGCGGGGGCTCATTACACCGCTTCGAAGACGTTCGGCATCAACCGTTGGTGCATGTACCGGCTTCGTGTCAATTCAATGACCGGAGTATCGCGTGCCCAACACGTATCACTCGTCGGATCTCGCCAGAACACGTCATGACCGCCTGCTCCTGGGCCGGATGGCCGGCGGCGATCCGCATGCGCGCGAAGCGCTTGTCGAGCGCTTTCTGCCGCTCGCCCACAAGCTCGCCCGGCGCTACTCCAGCGGCCATGACACGTACGACGACGTCTTCCAGGTCGCCTGCCTCGGCCTGCTGAAGGCGATCGACGGCTTCGACGTGCAGCGCGAGGTCGCGTTCTCCTCGTACGCGGTGCCGACGATCGTCGGCGAGCTCAAGCGCTACTTCCGCGACCGCACCTGGAGCGTGCGCCCCCCGCGTGACCTGCTCGAGCGCGCGCTGCGGATCGAGCGTACGAGGGAGCGCCTGAGCGAGCAGCTGCATCACGCGCCGACGATCAGCCAGCTCGCCGAGCAGCTCGACCTGACGTGCGAGCAGGTGCTCGAGGGACTCGAGGCCGGCCGCGCACAGCATGGCGCGTCGCTCGACGCGCCGCTGGACCACACCGAGGAGGCTCGCTCGCTGGCGGATCTCTTCGGCGACGTCGACGATGGCTTTGCGCGCGCCGAGCAGCGCGTGCTCGCCGAGCAGCTCGGACGCGGGCTCTGTGAGCGCGACCGCGAGATCCTGCGGCTGCGCTTCGAGGAGGACATGACGCAGAGCGAGATCGGCGCGATGCTCGGCGTCAGCCAGATGCAGGTCTCGCGACTGATCCGCAGCGCGCTCGAGCGACTGCGTGCGGTTGCGGCCCACGATGAGCAGATGGCGCTCGTGTGACGTTTGCCCCTGCGCCAGGTGCGGTACTCCGATCTGATCGAGAGCTCGAGAACACCGCCGCGCGAAGCTTCTGCCGCTGACCTCGTCAAGCAGGTCTCCGAGCAGACCCAGCGCCTGATCCGCCAGGAGCTCGCGCTCGCGCGCCTGGAGATCACCGACAAGGCAAAGCACGCCGGCATCGGCGCCGGCATGCTCGCCGGCGCCGGCTTCGTCGCGTTCCTCGGGGTCGGCACGCTCGTCGCGATGCTGGTGCTGCTCCTCGCGCAGGCCCTCGACGCCTGGCTCGCCGCGCTGATCGTCGCGGTCCTGCTGCTCGCCGTGGCGGGGCTGATGGCCGTGATGGGCAAGGGTCAGCTCCAGCGCGCTGCACCGGCCGCGCCCGAGCAGACGATCGAGAGCCTCAAGGCCGACGTCGAAGAGGTCCGCGCGCACGCGCAGACGTAAGGCCGTAGGCCGCCCGCACCACTCCAGCCCCTTCGCGCGACGAAGGCGGGGCGCGCACGAGCAACGATCGGCTCGCCCCCTTGCCGCAGCACGTTTGAATCCAGGCGGATTGGGTAACGCCGGGCGGTTGGGACGAGCGACGAGTTGGGGGGACGGGTCGTATGGCAACTGGCACGAAGGCTGGCGCGCGCACGAAGACAGGCGCGGCCGCGGCCGAGCCTGTCAACGGCGATCCACGTGAGGACCCCGCCCTCGAGGAGATCCTGCGCGTCCTGACCGCCGCCCGCGACGGCGACTTCTCGGTTCGCCTGCGCGCCCGCCGCCGCGACGTCGTCGGCGAGATCCAGCAGCGCACGAACGAGCTGATCGCGACCAACGCCCGGATGGCGAAGGAACTGGGACGGGTCGCCCGCATCATCGGGCGGGAGGGCCGGATGACCGAGCGCGTCTCGCTCGGCACCGTCGAAGGCCAGTGGAACGAGACCGTCGAGTCCGTCAACGGGATGATCGACGACCTCGTCCGCCCGACGGCCGAGATCTCGCGCGTGATCGCAGCCGTCGCCAAGGGCGACCTGTCGCAGAAGATGGCACTGACGATCGAGGGACAGCACGTCAAGGGCGAGTTCTCGGCGATCGGCAACACCGTCAACGAGATGGTCGATCAGCTCGGCTCGTTCGCCGACGAGGTCACGCGCGTCGCGCGCGAGGTCGGCACCGACGGAAAGCTCGGCGGCCAGGCCCAGGTCAAGGGCGTCAGCGGCACCTGGCGCGACCTGACCGAGAACGTGAACTCGATGGCGTCCAACCTGACCGACCAGGTGCGCCAGATCGCCGCTGTCACGACCGCCGTCGCGCAGGGCGACCTGACGCAGAAGGTCACGGTCCCGGCGCGCGGCGAGATCGAAGAGCTGAAGGGCACGATCAACACGATGGTCGACCAGCTCTCGTCCTTCGCCGACGAGGTCACGCGCGTCGCGCGCGAGGTCGGCACGGAGGGCGCGCTCGGCGGCCAGGCCGAGGTCAAGGGCGTCAGCGGCACCTGGCGCGACCTGACCGAGAACGTGAACTTCATGGCGTCCAACCTGACCGACCAGGTGCGCCAGATCGCCGCTGTCACGACCGCCGTCGCGCAGGGCGACCTGACGCAGAAGGTCAGCGTCGAGGCCAAGGGCGAGGTCGCGACGCTCGTCGAGACGATCAACTCGATGACCGACACGCTGCGCGTCTTCGCCGAGCAGGTGACGGGCGTCGCGCGCGAGGTCGGGACCGACGGCGTGCTCGGCGGCCAGGCCGAGGTCTCGGGGGTCGCGGGGACCTGGAAGGACCTGACCGACTCGGTCAACGTGATGGCGTCTAACCTCACCGACCAGGTGCGCCAGATCGCCGTCGTGACGACGGCCGTCGCCAACGGCGACCTGTCGCAGAAGGTCACCGTCGAGGCGAAGGGCGAGGTCGCGACGCTCGCCGAGACGATCAACTCGATGACCGACCGCCTGCGCGTCTTCGCCGAGCAGGTGACGGGCGTCGCGCGCGAGGTCGGCACCGAGGGACAGCTCGGCGGCCAGGCCGAGGTCGAGGGCGTCAGCGGCACGTGGCGCGACCTGACCGACAGCGTGAACCTGATGGCCAACAACCTCACGGCTCAGGTGCGCGCGATCGCGGAGGTGACGACGGCTGTCGCGACCGGCGACCTGTCGCAGAAGATCAACGTGCCGGCGCGCGGAGAGATCGACGAGCTCAAGGCGACGATCAACACGATGGTCGACCAGCTCTCGTCGTTCGCCGACGAGGTCACGCGCGTCGCGCGCGAGGTCGGCACCGAGGGACAGCTCGGCGGCCAGGCCGAGGTCGAGGGCGTCTCCGGCACGTGGCGCGACCTGACCGAGAACGTGAACTTCCTCGCCTCCAACCTCACCGACCAGGTGCGCAACATCGCGCAGGTCACGACGGCGGTCGCAAACGGCGACCTGTCGAAGAAGATCACGGTCGACGCGCAGGGCGAGATCGCCGAGCTGAAGGACACGATCAACACGATGGTCGACCAGCTCAACTCGTTTGCCGCAGAGGTGACCCGCGTCGCCCTGGAGGTCGGCACCGCGGGCCGGCTCGGCGGGCAGGCGACGGTCGAGGGCGTGAGCGGCACCTGGCGCGACCTGACGCAGTCCGTCAACCAGCTCGCCGACAACCTCACCGACCAGGTGCGCAACATCGCGCAGGTCACGACGGCGGTCGCAAACGGCGACCTGTCGAAGAAGATCACGGTCGACGCGCAGGGCGAGATCGCCGAGCTGAAGGACACGATCAACACGATGGTCGACCAGCTCAACTCGTTTGCCGCAGAGGTGACGCGCGTCGCGCGCGAGGTCGGCACGGAGGGCAGGCTCGGCGGGCAGGCGACGGTCGAGGGCGTGTCGGGCACGTGGCGCGGCCTGACGGACAACGTCAACCTCATGGCAGGCAACCTGACCAGTCAGGTCAGGGCGATCGCGCGGGTCACGACGGCCGTCGCAAAGGGCGACCTGTCCAAGAAGATCGACATCGAGGCGCGTGGCGAGATCCTCGAGCTGTCCGAGACGATCAACACGATGGTCGAGCAGCTCTCGTCGTTCGCGGCGGAGGTCACGCGCGTCGCGCGCGAGGTCGGCACCGAGGGGATCCTCGGCGGCCAGGCCGAGGTCAAGGGCGTCAGCGGCACCTGGCGCGACCTCACCGAGAACGTCAACCTGATGGCCGGAAACCTCACCGACCAGGTGCGCAACATCGCCCAGGTCGCGACCGCGGTCGCGCAGGGCGACCTGTCGCAGAAGATCGTCGTGCCGGCGCGCGGGGAGATCGCCGAGCTGAAGGGGACGCTCAACACGATGGTCGACCAGCTCTCGTCCTTCGCGGCCGAGGTCACGCGCGTCGCACGCGAGGTCGGCACCGACGGCGTGCTCGGCGGCCAGGCCGAGGTCGAGGGCGTGTCGGGGACGTGGCGCGACCTGACCGAGAACGTCAACCAGCTCGCCGGCAACCTGACGACCCAGGTGCGCGCGATCGCCGATGTCTCGACGGCCGTGACGCAGGGCGACCTGACGCGTCACGTCACCGTCGAGGCCCGCGGCGAGGTCGCAGAGCTGTCGGAGACGATCAACCAGATGATCGCCAACCTGCGCGAGACGACGCAGAAGAACGCCGAGCAGGACTGGCTGAACACGAACCTCGCGCGCATCTCCGGGCTGATGCAGGGCCAGCGCGACCTGACGACCGTGTCGCGCCTGATCATGTCGGAGATCTCACCGCTCGTCACCGCCCAGCACGGCGCGTTCTTCCTGACCGAGTCCGACAACGGCGACAAGCCGGAGCTGCGCCTGATAGCGAGCTACGGCTACAAGAAGCGAAAGAACGTCTCCAACCGCTTCGAGTTCGGCGAGGGGCTCGTCGGCCAGGCGGCGCTGGAGGGCAGGAGCATCCTGATCGCCGAGGCGCCGCCGGACTACATCAAGGTCACCTCGGGCCTCGGCGAGGCCGAGCCGGTGAACATCATCGTCATGCCGATCCTGTTCGAGGAGCAGGTCATGGCGGTCGTCGAGCTGGCCTCGCTGCGCGCGTTCTCCGACGTCAACCAGGCGTTTCTCGAGCAGCTCGCCGAGACGCTGGGCGTCGTCCTGAACGCGATCATCGCCAACCGCCGCACGGAGCAGCTGCTCGAGCAGTCGCAGTCGCTGGCGGAGGAGCTGCAGTCGCAGTCCGAGGAGCTGCAGGCCCAGCAGGAGGAGCTCAGGCGCTCCAACTCCGAGCTCGAGCAGCAGACGCAGTCGCTGCGCGCATCCGAGGAGCTGCTGCAGACCCAGCAGGAGGAGCTGCAGCAGACCAACGAGGAGCTGCAGGAGAAGGCGGAGCTGCTCAGCCGCCAGAACCGCGACATCGAGACCCAGAACTCGGAGATCGAGAAGGCGCGCGCCGATCTGGAGGGCCAGGCGGCGCAGCTTGCGCTGAGCTCGAAGTACAAGTCGGAGTTCCTGGCGAACATGAGCCACGAGCTGCGCACGCCGCTGAACTCGCTGCTGATCCTCTCCAAGCTGCTGGCGTCCAACCCCGAGCAGAACCTGACGCCGAAGCAGATCGAGTTCGCCTCGACGATCCACACCGCGGGCGCCGACCTGCTGTCGCTGATCTCCGACATCCTCGACCTGTCGAAGGTCGAGGCGGGCAAGATGGAGATCAGCGCGGCGCCGATCGAGCTCGGGACGATCTGCGAGTACGTCGAGCGGGCGTTCGGCTCGCTCGCCGAGCAGAAGGGGATCGAGTTCCGCGTCAAGACCGCCGACGACGCGCCGTCGTCGATCTTCACCGACGAGCAGCGCCTGCAGCAGGTGCTGCGCAACCTGCTGTCGAACGCGTTCAAGTTCACCGACGCCGGCCACGTCGAGCTCGAGCTGGGGGCCGCGCCGCAGGACAGCCCCTACGAGCTGAGCTTCACGGTCCGCGACACCGGCATCGGCATCCCCGAGGACAAGCTGCGGCTGATCTTCGAGGCCTTTCAGCAGGCCGACGGCACGACGAGCCGGCGCTTCGGCGGGACCGGCCTCGGGCTGTCGATCAGCCGCGAGATCGCGCGCGCGCTCGGCGGCGAGATCCGCGTGCAGAGCACGGCCGGCGAGGGCAGCGCCTTCACGCTGCTGCTGCCGACGTACGTCGAGCCCGCCGAGGCCGTCCCCGCGGCCGATCCCGCCACGCCCGGCGAGACCTCCGACTACGGCCACGAACCGCTCGCGCTCGATGTCGGGCCCGCGCAGGTCGCCGGGCCGCCTCCGCGCGTGCCGCCTGACCCCGAGGAAGAGCTGCTCCCCGGCCTGGAGGACGACCGCGCGCGGATCGCCCCCGGCGACCGTGTTGCGCTGATCGTCGACGACGACGCCGGCCAGGCGATGCGCGCGCTCGTGCAGGCACGTGAGCACGGCTTCCGCGGCGTCGTCGCGGGGCGCGGCAACACCGGTGTCACGCTTGCCCACGAGCTGACACCCGACGTCATCGTGCTGGCCGTGCCCGTCCACGGCGGCGCCGCCGTGCTCGAGCAGCTCAAGCACCATCCTCGTACGCGCCACATCCCGGTCTACGTCTGTGGCGCGCCGGAGGAGCGCGTCGCGGCGCTGCGCGCCGGCGCCGTCGGCTTCCTCCCGCGCCCGGTCGAGGCCGACGCGCTCGCGAACGCCTATACGGAGGCCGGCGTGTTGCTCGAACGCCGCGTCAGCCGGCTGCTGATCGTCGAGGACGACGAGACGCAGCGCCAGAGCATCGCCGAGCTCGTCGGCACCGGCGACGACGTCGAGGTGACGGCCGTCGGCTCCAGCGAGGAGGCCTGCGAGGCGCTCGAGGGAGAGCCGTTCGCCTGCATCGTGCTTGACCTCAAGCTCCCCAAGACGACGGGCTTCGCGCTGCTCGACCACCTCAAGAGCGACGAGCGCCACAGCGCGACGCCGGTGATCATCCACACCGGCCGCGAGCTCACGCGCCGCGAGGAGATGCGCCTGCGCCGCTACGCGGACTCGATCATCGTCAAGGACGCCGGCTCGCCCGAGCGCCTGCTCGACGAGACGGCGCTGTTCCTGCACCGCGCACAGTCCGCGCTGCCGCCCGACAGCCGCCAGATGCTCGAGCAGCTGCACACGGCCGACGCGGTCCTGCCCGGCAAGCGCGTGCTGATCGTCGACGACGACGTGCGCAACGTGTTCGCGCTGACGAGCGCGCTCGAGGCGTGCGGGATGGAGGTCCGCTTCGCCGAGAACGGACGCGAGGCGATCGAGTCGCTCGACGCCGACCCGGCCGTCGACCTCGTGCTGATGGACGTGATGATGCCCGAGATGGACGGCCACGAGACGACGATCGCGCTGCGCGCCGACGAGCGCTTCTCGGAGCTGCCGATCATCTCGCTGACGGCGAAGGCGATGAAGGGCGACCGCGAGAAGTCGATCGCCGCGGGCGCCTCGGACTACATCACCAAGCCCGTCGACGTCGAGCAGCTCATCTCCCTGATGCGGGTGTGGCTCTACGGATGAACGGCGTCGACGAGCACGACGAAGCTCGTGAGCGCATCGAGATCGACCTGCTGCTCGAGGCCATCCAGCGCCGTTACGGCTACGACTTCCGCGGCTACGCGCTGGCCTCGCTGCGCCGCCGGCTGTGGCATCGCACCTATGGCGAGGGGCTGCAGACGCTGTCGGGGCTGCAGGAGCGAGTCCTGCACGACCCCGCCTGCATGGACCGCCTGCTGCGCGACCTGTCGATCAACGTCACGGAGATGTTCCGTGATCCGAGCTTTCACCGCGCGCTGCGCGAGCGCGTCTTCCCGCTGCTGCGGACATATCCGTTCGTCCGCGTCTGGAATGCCGGCTGCTCGACCGGCGAGGAGATCTACTCCCTGGCGATCGCGCTGCGCGAGGAGGGCCTGCTCGATCGCACGCGGATCTACGCGACCGACATCGACGACGGCGCCCTCGAGCGCGCCCGATCGGGATCGTTTCCGCTCGACCGGATGCAGCGCTACACGGAGAACTACCAGCGCGCGGGCGGCAGCGACGCGTTCTCTTCCTACTACACCGCGTCGGGCGCGTCGGCCCGTTTCGATCCTGCGCTCGCCGCCGGTATGGTCTTCGCCCAGCACAACCTCGTAACAGACGGCTCCTTCAACGAGTTCCAGCTGATCGTGTGCCGCAACGTGCTGATCTACTTCGGCCCCAAGCTGCAGGAAGAGGTGCTCGGCCTGTTCGGTCAGAGCATGACGCGCCGCGGGATCCTCGCGCTCGGCCGCAAGGAGTCGATCCGCCACTCGACGCACGCCGACGAGTACGAGCCGCTCGTCGAGAGCGAGAAGATCTTCAGGCGGCGCTCGTGAGCGCGACCGGGCTCGTCGCGATCGGCGCCTCGTGGGGTGGGCTGCGCGCTCTCGAGACGGTGCTCGGCGCGCTCCCCGAGGACTTCGCGGCCCCCGTCGTCATCGCCCAGCACCGCCAGGCCGACGCGACGGACGGAACGCTCGTGCGGCTGCTCGACGCCCGCTGCGCGCTGACCGTCTGCGAGGCCGAGGACAAGCAGGAGCTCGATCCGGGGCTCGTGCTCGTCGCGCCGCCCGACTACCACCTGCTCGTCGAGCCGGGGGCGGTCGCGCTGTCGGTCGACCCGCCGCTGAACTACAGCCGGCCGGCGATCGACGTTCTCTTCGGGTCGGTCGCGCACGCCTACGGCGAGCGCGCCGTCGGCGTCGTCCTGACGGGAGCCAACGCCGACGGCGCGCTCGGCCTTGCGCAGATCGCCGGCCGGGGCGGTACGGCGATCGTGCAGGATCCCGAGACCGCCGAGCGGCGCGAGATGCCCGAGGCCGCGCTGTGGGCCACTCCCGAGGCGCGCGTGCTCGAGCTCACGCAGATCGCGCCGGCGCTCACCGGGCTCGCCGGGACGCGCGAGGAATCGGCGCGCTGATGCCCGAGACCGCGGTCCTGCTCGTCGACGATCACGAGGAGAACCTGATCGCGCTCGAGGCGGTCCTCGAGCCGACGGGCTACCGGCTCGTGAAGGCGCGCTCGGGCGAGGAGGCGCTGCGGGCGCTGCTGCAGGGCGACTTCGCGGCGATCCTGCTCGACGTCCAGATGCCGGGCCTCGACGGCTTCGAGACGGCAGAGCTGATCCGCACGCGCGAGCGCTCCCGCTGCGTGCCGATCATCTTCGTCACGGCGATCAGCAAGGCACCCGAGCACGTCTTCCAGGGCTACGAAGCGGGCGCCGTCGACTACCTCTTCAAGCCCGTCGACGCGGTCGTGCTGCGCTCCAAGGTCGAGGTCTTCGGTCAGCTCTACGAGCGCGGGCGCGCGCTCGCCGAGCGCGAGGAGCTGCTGCGCGCGACGTTCGATGACGCGCCGATCGGGATGGCGCGGGCCGGCGCCGACGGGCGGCTGCGCCACGTCAACTCGGCGCTGACGCAAGCCCTCGGGCGAGAGGCCGGCGAGCTGCTCGGGCGCACGCTGGACGAGCTCGGCCCGCGCGCGGAGGCGGGCATCGACGCCGCCCAGCGCGAGCAGCTGCTCGCCGGGCGGATCGCGCGCTACGAGGTCGAGCGGCGGCTCGTGGGCCCGCGCGGGACGACGATTCCGGTGCTCGTGAGCGCGTCGCTCGCGCGCTCGGCGAACAACAGCCGGCCCGATCTGATCCTGCAGCTGCAGGACCTGCGCGAGCGCCGCCGCGCGCAGCGCGACCGCGAGCAGCTGATCCGGGCTCAGGCGGAGCGCGCTCAGGCGGAGGCCGCCGCCGAGCGGTTGCGGATCATGCAGTCGATCGCGGTCGCCGCACTGGGAGCCGAGGATCTCGAGCAGCTCCTGCGCGAGCTGCTCGACCGGATCCTCGAGGCGCTCGATGTCGACCGTGCCGCGGTCGTGCTGACCGACGAGGCGCCCGCGGTGGTGGCGCGCGCCGCGGGCGGCGTCGACACCGTCGTCGGGCGCGAGGCTCGCGACGACGTCGACGACATCACCGTGCGCGTCATGCGCGAGGGCGGACCGCTCGCGATCGCGGACCTCCCCGCCGCCGGCCTCGACGCAAGCTCGCTGGGGCCGGCGATCACGTCGCTGCTGGCGGTGCCGCTCGCCGACGGCGAGCAGGTCATCGGCTCGATCCACGTCGGCACGCTGACGCGGCGCGACTTCGACGAGGAGACGACCGCCCTGCTGGGCCTGGCGGCGGACCGCGCCGGTCTGGCCATCGCGCGCACGCGCCTGTACGAGCGCGAGCGGCAGATCGCGGGCGAGCTGCAGCGCTCGCTGCTGCCCAAGCGCCTGCCGCGGGTGCCCGGCGTCGCGCTCGATGCGCGCTACCTGCCGGGCGTCAACGGGACGACCGTCGGCGGCGACTGGTACGACGCGGTCGCGCTGCCGAGCGGGCACGTCGCGCTGGCGATCGGCGACGTCGTCGGCCGCGGCATCGCGGCGGCCGCGACGATGGGCCAGATGCGCAGCGCGCTGCGCGCGATCCTGATGCAGGGCGACGACACCGGCGCGATGGCCGACCGCCTCAACCGCTTCGCGCACGCGCTCGGGCCCGAGGCCGTGATGACGACGGTGGTGCTGGCGATCCTCGAGCCCGCGACCGGCAAGCTGCGCTACACGAACGCCGGTCATCCGCCGCCGGTGCTCGCCGGCGCCGACGGCCGGGCGCGCTTCCTCGCCGACCCGCCGTCGCCGCCGATGGGCGTGCTGGCGTCGCCGCGCTACACCGAGCACGTGACCGTCGTCGAGCCGGGCTCGACGATCGTCCTCTACACCGACGGGCTCGTCGAGGAGCCGAGCGAGGTCCTGGACGTCGGCCTCGAGCGCCTGCTCGATGCCGCGCGCGGCGCAGGCCGCGACGTCGCCGCGACCTGCGAGCGCCTGCTCGAGCGCGGCCTGCGCGGATCGCCGAGCCGCTCCGATGACGTCACGCTGCTCGCGGTGCGGATGAACGAGACGCTCGGCGATCAGGTGACGCTCGAGGTCTCCGGCCAGCCCGGCGGGCTCTTCGCGATGCGCCAGACGCTGCGCCGCTGGCTGAGCGAGACCGCCGCCGACGCATCCGAGGCCGACGACATCGTCATGGCCTGCAACGAGGCCTGCGAGAACTCGGTCGAGCACGGCTACGGGTTCGGCGACGACCTCTTCGAGGTGGCCTTCGAGCGCGACGGCGGCGAGGTCACGATCAGGATCCGCGACACCGGCTCCTGGCAGCCACCGCGCGACGAGCCGCACCGCGGCCGCGGGCTGCCGCTGATCCGCAAGGTCATGGATGCCGTCGAGGTAACGCCGCGCAACGACGGCACGACGGTGCTGATGCGCCGCCGACTGGCGGCCGCCCCGGCGCCGTCGGATCGCTCCGGCGCCGAGATCGCCGGCTCGCTGGCGCGCGGCGTCAGCCGCTGAGCCTCCCGTACGCCCCGCCCCGGGAATAGGCACTCCTCAACTCGGCCCCTCCGGCTCGCCCGCGAGGCGCGACCAGAAGCGGACCCACTCGCGCTCATGCGCGATACCCGCTTCCAGGGCCAGCAGGGGACCGCGTGGCGCCTGCCCCGCGTAGAGCTTGTGGCGGGCGCGGTAGCTCTCGAGTTGGCGGCGGTGGGCCTCGAGGCGCACAGGCGCGAGCCGACTGGGCCGGGCGTCGAAGAACAGCCTCAGCAGACCCGGATCGCGTAGCTCTGGCAACTCGTCACTTGTCGTCTCGCGCCAGCGCTCGAACGCGCGCAGGCCGCGGCTCGTCAGCGCGTAGACCTTGCGCGGGCGCCCGCCGGGCGTCGCCTCGCGCCGATCGCTCAGGTAGCCCGCGCGCGCGAGGCGGTCCGCCTCGCGGTAGATCTGCGAGTGCGGAACGCTCCAGAAGTTGCCGATGCTCGCGGCGACCGCCTGCTTGAGCTCGTACGGCGACGCCTCGGAGAGGCGCGCGAGGAGGCCGAGGACGATGAAGGAGGTGGGAGTGAGATCGATCTCGTCCGACATGGTACGATTCGGACTATATGATCCGAACCGGACGAATGGTAGCGGCGTGATCGGCGAGCTCGTGCACGTCGGCTCGGGCGTGGCCGGGCTGGCGATCGGTCCGATCGCGATCCGTGATGCCGTGCGCGCCGCCGCTCCCGGCGCGGCAGCGGCGGCCTACCACTGGCTCGTCGCGGTCGTCGGCGTGTCGGCGGTCGTGCTCGCGTTGCTCGACTTCTCGCGGCTGTGGTTCTTCGTGCCGATCGCGATCGGCACGTACGCGTTTGCGTTGGTCGGCCACCTCGCCGCCAGACGCCGCTCGGGCCGCTGGCGCCAAGCCCGCGTCCGCGGTACCGCCGGCGCCTACGTCGCACTCGTCACCGCCGTGTTCGTCGTCAGCGCGAGCGCCTTGCCTCTGATCTGGCTGCTGCCGACAGTCATCGGCGTGCCGGCGATCGAGCGGCTTTGTCGGAGGGCCGAGGCGCCGGCGACGTGAGGGTGCGCGATCCCTGGCACGATCGTCAGGGTGAAGCCGGGCCCGCCACCGCTCGCCGACGCCGCCGATCCGCTCGGCAAGCTGCAGCGCGGGCTCGGCTCGGGCTATCTGTGGGCGCTGGACGCCGATCGCGCGGTCGCGCACGCGCTGCTGATGCACTGCGTCTTCAACGATCCGCGCTGGGACCGCCAGCTCGACGACCGCGCCGACTTCCATGCGACGCTCGCGCTCGACGTGCAGCTGCACACCGGCGCGCTCGAGCTGTGGCTGCGCGACAGCGACGAGGACGACGCCGATACGACGAGCGACGTGCTGGCGATGCTCGGGCGAATGGCCGTCCGCGGCCACGCCGACGCCCGCCGCGTGCTGCGCGAGTACGTCGCCTACGGCCACTTCTGGGCGCGCGCGATCGATCGGCTGATCGGCGACCACGACGCGCTGCACGCCACGATGCCGTGGCCGGAGGTCGTCGCCGGCCTCGACGCCGTGCTCGTCGAGCGCTTCGGCAGCGACGACGCGCTCGCGGACGCGCTCACCGGCCTCGACCCGCGCGAGCGGCCGTGGACGATGTGGTCGGTCGAGAACCGCCGCATCGCGCGGGCGTTCGCGCTCGAGCAGCGTGGCGGTGGCGCCGCCCCGGCGCCCAGGGCCTCGTCGCCGAAGCGGCGCAACAGCCGCGAGCGCGAGCGTCTCCCAGGCGCGCGCCCGCGCGAGATGAGCACCGCCGCGCTGCTGCAGATCGCCGAGGACTCGCGCTGGACGCAGATCGCCGACGAGCTCGCGGGGCGCGCCGAGCCCGCCGACGTCGAGCTGCTGCTGCAGGCGGCGAACGATCCCGAGGTGCCGATGCGCCGCGCCGCGATCCTCGCGCTCGGACGCCAGGGCCGGCGCGAGCTGCTGGAGATCGCCGAGCAGGCGACGGCGGACGCCGAGCGCGGCAAGCTGCAGGGCGCGATCGCGCTCGCCCTGGAGGCGATGCCGCTCTCGCAGACGCGCGCGCTCGCACACGACTGGCTGCAGTCGGCCGACTGGGCGCGGCGGCGCAAGGCGGCCGGGATGCTCGCGACGTGGGCCGAGGACGAGGACCTCGAGCCGACGCGGCGCGCGCTGTCGCATGAGCTCGACCTGGGCCTCGACGCAGACGTCTACGTCATCGGCTCGCTCTCCGAGGCGCTCGGCCGCTGCGGCGTGCACGGGCCGTTCGAGGAGCTGCTGCGCGCCTACGAGGCGATGGCGTACTCCTACGGCCGGCGCTACATCGTCGCCGCGCTGGCCGCGTCGGACCCGACGTTCGGAGGCGACGTCGCCGTCGAGTGCCTGTGGGACTGCGAGGCCGATACGCGGCGCCTCGCCGCGACGCACGTCGACCGGCGCGTGCGGCTCGCCTCACAGCGCCTCGACGAGCTCGCGCGCGACAAGGCCCAGGCGGCGTCGGTGCGGGCGGCGGTCGGCGAGCGGTTGCGCGCGTGAACGGTCGCACCCACCGACTAAGCTGGAGCACGTGACCACCTTCGCCGACCTCGGCCTTTCCCCCAGTACCCTCGAGGCGCTCGAGGACGTCGGATACGAGAAGCCGAGCCCGATCCAGGAGCAGGCGATCCCGCCGATGCTCGAAGGACGAGACGTCATCGGCCAGGCGCAGACGGGCTCGGGCAAGACGGCCGCCTTCGGCCTGCCGATCATCGAGTATGTCGACCCCACCGAGCCCGAGGTGCAGGCGCTGATCCTGACCCCGACGCGCGAGCTGTGCATCCAGGTCACGCAGGCGATCCGCGCCTACGCGCAGCGCAAGGGCGCCGACGTCGTCGCCGTCTTCGGCGGCGCGCCGATCCGCACGCAGCAGGCCCAGCTGAAGGCCGGCGGCCACATCGTCGTCGGCACCGTCGGGCGGGTGCTCGACCTCATCAGCCGCCACTCGCTGGTGCTGGACGCCTGCCGCTTCGTCGTGCTCGACGAGGCCGACGAGATGCTCGACCTCGGCTTCCTCGAGGACGTCGAGAAGATCCTGCGCCTGACGCCCAACAGCCGTCAGACGGCGCTCTTCAGCGCGACGATGCCGCCGCCGATCCGCAAGCTCGCCGACAACTACCTCTACGACCCCGAGCACGTCAAGGTCCAGTCGGCGACGCTCACCGTCGACTCGGTGGAGCAGTTCCAGGTCAGCGTGAAGACGGCCGACAAGGCCGACAAGCTCGTCGAGCTGCTCGAGGCCGAGCGGCCCGACCAGGCGATCGTCTTCGCGCGCACGAAGATCCGCACCGACCAGCTCTACAAGAAGATGCGCGACCGCGGATTCAACGTCAAGGCGCTGCACGGCGACATGTCGCAGGGCGCGCGCGACGGCGTGATGCTCGGCTTCAAGGGCGGCCGCGTGCCGATCCTCGTCGCCACCGACGTCGCCGCTCGCGGCCTCGACATCTCGACCGTGACGCACGTCGTGAACTTCGACGTGCCGCGCTCGCCCGACGTCTACGTGCACCGGATCGGTCGCACGGGCCGCGTCGGGCGCTCGGGCCGCGCGATCACGTTCGTCGAGCCGCGCCAGGAGAAGGAGCTCGACGCGATCGAGCGCCACATCGGCATCGAGCTCACGCCGTGGGAGGCCGGCGCGCACGTGCAGCCGGCGAAGGTCGTCGAGCGACCGCGGCGCCACAGCAAGCCGCACGTCTCGCGCAACGGCGACGAGGAGTACGCGAAGCTGATCGTCGCCGGCGGGCGCTCCGCCGGGATCGAGGTCGCCGACCTCGTCAGCGCCGTGACGCATGCGGCCGACATCGACGGCGAGGCGGTGCGCGACGTCAAGGTCCTCGAGCACTTCGCGTTCCTGTCGGTGCCCGCGACCGACGCCCAGCGCATCGCCGAGGCCGTCGACGGCGAGCGGGTGCGCGGGCGACGGATCAGAGTCGAGCCCGCCAAGGTCTGACGGTTTCGCGGTTCGCTATCGGAACCGATGATCTCCCCGCGACGCGACACCTCCAGCGATCGGCTGCGATGACCTCCCCGCGACGTCACCGTCAGGAACGCAACGTCCTGGGCGGGCAGCTCGAGTCGTGCGGCAGCGACCCGATGACGGGCTTCTACCGCGACGGCTGCTGCAGCACCGGGCCGGAGGATCTCGGCAGCCACACGATCTGCGCGGTCGTGACCGAGGAGTTCCTCGAGCACCAGCGCAGCATCGGCAACGACCTCAGCACGCCGATGCCGATGTACCGCTTCCCCGGACTCGTCGCAGGCGACCGCTGGTGCGTGACCGCGGCGAACTGGCTGCGCGCCCACGAGGACGGCGCAGCCGCCTTCGTCGTGCTCGCCTCGACGCACGAGCGGGCGCTGGACATCGTGCCGCTGGAGGCGCTGCGCGCGCATGGCGTCGACGTCCCGACGGATCCCGGCATGCTGGCCGACTGACCGCCCGCAACTCCTCCTGAGCCGGCGCGTTACCCTTCCCTGACGTGGCATTGCTCCTCAAAGACCGCGATGCGAGCGCCGAGGCAGTCGATCGACGCCCCGGCGGCGCCGTCTCGACCGCGGCTCCGGACTACCCCTGCGAGGTCTGCGGGGCGGCGATGGAGCGCGGGCAGGACTGGTGCCTGGAGTGCGGGACGGCCGCTCCCGGCCGGCTCGGCGCGCGTCCCGGCTGGCGTGCGGCGTTCACCGTCGTCGGGCTGACGACGCTGCTGCTGCTGTGCGCGGTCGTCGCGGCCTACGCCGCGCTGACCGGCGACGCCGAGCGCAGCGCGTCGACCGCGCCCCCCGTCGCCTCCGGCGACCCGATCATCGCGCAGACCCCGGGCGCCGCCCCCGGAGCGGCGCCGGCAGCGATCCCCGTCCAGCCGGGCGCGACCGGTCCGAACACGACGCCGCCGCCGGCGCCGGCCAACGCGGTCCCGATCATCCCGGCGCAGCCGCCCGCGCCCGCGACGAACACGCCCCTCGCGCCACCGCCACCGCCACCGCCCGCCGCGGGGACGAAGAGCTCCGGCGCGGCCGACGGCAACAGCACCGGCTCGACCGGCTCGACCGGCGATTCGGGCGCCGGCACCGGGTCGACAGGGGCGACGCGGACCAGCAGCGGGCTCATCGCGCTCGCGAAGGACGCCGCCAAGACGTACAACCAGCCGGCGCGGGCCGGCGCCGAGTTCGGCCCCGCCGCCTCCGCCGTCGACGGCAAGCCCGACACCGTCTGGGACGTCGTCGTGCCCGCCGACGGCCAGCCGATCGCGGCCGGCCTGGTGCTCGACCTCGGCAAGCCCTACGCGCTGCGCTCGCTGCGGCTCGTCACCCCGACGCCCGGCTTCACGGTCGAGATCTACGGCGCCAGGAGTGCGAAGGAGCTTCCGGCGGACGTCATCGACAAGCGCTGGATCCACCTCACCGACAAGAAGGGCGTCAAGGACGGCGACCCGATCTCGCTCAAGGGCAAGGGCGACGGCGCGAAGGTCCAGCTTCTGCTGCTCTACATGACGGACCCGGCCGAGCCCAGCGACCCGCGGATCGCGATCGGCGACATCGCGCTGCGCGGCGCGCCCAGCCTCTAAGCTCCCGGCATGTCTGCAGCCGCAATGCGCACCACCGAGGGCGTCATCGTCTTCGAGCTCTTCGACGACGATGCGCCCGAGACCGTGGCCAACTTCAAGAAGCTGGCCAGCGAGGGCTTCTACGACGGCCTGCCGTTCCATCGCGTGATCAAGGACTTCATGATCCAGGGCGGGTGCCCGCAGGGCACCGGCACCGGTGGCCCCGGCTATCAGTTCGACGACGAGTTCAACGACCACAAGATCGTCCGCGGCGCGCTCGCGATGGCGAACGCCGGGCCCAACACGAACGGCTCGCAGTTCTTCATCGTCACGACCGACGCCGCACCCTGGCTCGACGGCAAGCACACCGTCTTCGGCGAGGTCACCGGCGGGATGGAGGTCGTCGACAAGATCGAGAACGTGCCGACGAAGGGCGCCGACCGACCGATCGAGCCGATCATGATCGCCTCGATCGAGCTCGGCGACTAGCGCGCGCCGGCGAGGCTTGGACCTCCTCCAAGCCATCGTCCTGGGAATCGTCCAAGGGCTCACGGAGTTTCTGCCGATCTCCAGCAGCGGGCACCTGCGGATCGTCCCCGCCTTCGCCGGCTGGGACGACCCGGGCGCCGCGTTCACCGCCGTCATCCAGCTCGGGACGATGGCGGCCGTCGTCCTGTACTTTCGCGACGACCTGATCCGCATCGCACGCGCATGGCTCGGATCGCTGCGCGACCCGTCGCTGCGCTCGGATCTCGACGCGCGCCTGGGCTGGTACCTCATCCTCGGGACGCTCCCGATCGTCGTCTTCGGCGTCCTGTTCGCAGACCAGATCGAGAACGGCGCCCGCGACCTGTACCTGATCGGCACGACGCTGATCCTGCTCGGCATCGTGCTGCTCGCCGCCGAGAAGGTCTCGCGGCGAGAGCGCGAGCTGTCGGCGATCACGCGCCGTGACGCGATCGTCGTCGGCTTCGCGCAGGCGCTTGCGCTGATTCCCGGCGTGTCGCGCTCGGGCGCGACGATCAGCGCCGGCCTGTTTCTCGGGATGGACCGCGTCTCGGCCGCGCGCTTCTCGTTTCTGCTCTCGATCCCCGCTGTCGTGCTGAGCGGCGTCTACGAGCTCAAGGACGTCCTGGGCGGCAGCGCCGAGGGCGCCGCCGGCCTCGGCCCGACCGCCGTCGCGACCGTCTTCGCCTTCGTCTCGGGCTACGTCTCGATCGCGTTTCTGCTGAGGTTCCTGACAACCCATACGACGGCCGTCTTCGTCGCCTACCGGGTCGCGCTGGGCGCCGTCGTGCTCGTGCTCGCCGCCACCGGCACGATCGCCTGAGGGCGTCCTGCCGTGGCGAGAAGGCTCACTCCGGGTAGGTTCGACAGCACGTCGAGAACGAGGAAGGACAACTGACATGGCCAGCGTCGACAGCACGGCCGCCCAGCGCACGAACGGCCACTGCGGCGGCGCCGAGATCCCCGTCGAGAACCCCGCCACCGGCGAGGTCGTCGCGCACGTCGCGGACCTGCCCGCCGACCGCGTCGCGGAGCTCGCCCGTCTCGGCCGCGCCGCCCAGCCGGGCTGGCAGGCGATGGGATTCGAGGGCCGCGGGCGCGTCATCCGGCGGATGCAGAAGTGGATCATGGACGACTGGGAGCGGATCGTCGCGACGATCGTCTCGGAGACGGGCAAGACCTACGAGGACGCCTTTCTCGTCGAGATCAACTACGCGGGCGGCGCGATCGACTACTGGATCAAACACGCTCCGAAGTTCCTCGCCGACGAGCCGGTGCACGTCAAGACGCTCGCCGGCATCGGCAAGAAGATGATCGTCCGCTACGAGCCGCTGGGCCTGATCGGCGTCATCGGGCCCTGGAACTATCCGCTGATCAACTCCTTTGGCGACTGCATCCCGGCGCTGCTCGCCGGCAACAGCGTGATCCTCAAGCCGTCCGAGATCACGCCGCTGACGTCGCTGCTGCTCGCGCAGGGTCTCGCCGAGAGCGGGCTGCCCGAGGCCGTGCTGCAGGTCGCGACCGGCCGCGGGGAGACCGGCGCCGCGGTCGTCGACGAGGTCGACATGATCATGTTCACCGGGTCGACGGCGACCGGCAGGAAGGTGATGGCGCGCGCCGCCGAGACGCTCACGCCGGTCGCGCTGGAGCTCGGCGGCAAGGACCCGATGATCGTCCTCTCCGACGCCGACCTCGAGCGCGCCGCCAACCTCGCCGTCTACTACTCGATGCTCAACGGCGGCCAGACGTGCATCTCGATCGAGCGCGTCTATGTCGAGGAGCCCGTCTACGACGAGTTCGTGCGCAGGGTCGTCGACAAGGTCGGCGTGCTGCGCCAGGGCGAGTCGGCCGCTCCGGCGACGGTCGAGGTCGGCGCGATGACGTTGCCCAGGCAGCTCGACGTCGTCGAGGAGCACGTGCGCGACGCGGTCGCCAAGGGCGCGCGGGCACTGACGGGCGGCAGGCGCCGCCCGGGCAAGGGCACGTTCTACGAGCCGACCGTGCTCGTCGACGTCGATCACACGATGAAGGCGATGACCGAGGAGACCTTCGGCCCGACGCTTGCGATCATGAGGGTCGGCGACGCCGAGGAGGCGCTGACGCTCGCCAACGACTCGCCGTACGGGCTCGGCGGCGCGGTCTTCACGGCCGACCGCGCGCGTGGCGAGCAGCTTGCGCGGCGGATGCAGGCGGGCGCCGTCTGCGTCAACGACGCGCTGCTGAACTACGTCGCGGTCGAGCTGCCGATGGGCGGCTGGAAGGCGTCCGGCCTGGGCACGCGTCACGGCGCGAGCGGGATCAGGAAGTTCACCAAGCAGCAGTCGCTGTTCGTCAGCCGGGTGCACCTCAAGAACGACGTCTTCATGTTCCCGTACAGGCCGACGGTCTCCAAGGCGCTGTTCCGCGGCCTGCGGCTGCTCTACGGCCGCGCCCGGCGCCGCTGAGGCTGCGCGCAGCCGGCGCAACAGCCCGTAGATGAGGGAGTAGGCCCTGATGGCCGCGATCGCCCTCGGGCTGGCCTCCTCGGTGGTGTGGGGGCTGGCGGACTATCTCGGCGGGCTGAAGAGCCGCACGTTCTGCGTGCCCGTGGTGCTCGCGATGATGTACCTGTCGTCGCTGGCGGTGATGCTCGCGTTCGTCGCGCTGCGCGGCGAGGGCCCCCCGGCGTCCGAGCACGTGCTGGCGTCGCTGGCCGCCGGGCTCGTCGGGATCGCCGGGCTGGCGGCGTTCTACCGCGCGCTTGCGATCGGCACGATGAGCGTCGTCGCGCCGATCGCCGCGACCGGCGTCGCGCTGCCGGTGATCGTCGGGCTGATCGGCGGCGACGACCCCGGCCCGGTCAGATCGGCCGGCCTGGCGCTCGCGGTCGTCGGCGTCGTGCTCGCCTCGCGCGAGGACGACGAGGGCGCGGCGCACGTGCGACAGCAGCGCTTGAGCATCGCGCTCGCGATCGTCGCCGGGCTCGGCTTCGGGTCGTACTTCGTGCTCGCCGAGATCGGCTCCCGCGGCGACGTCGCGTGGGCGCTCCTGCTGTCGCGCACGTCGGGGTTCCCGCTGATCGCGACGATCGCGCTGGTCGTCGTGCGGCGCGGCGCGGCGCGGCCGCGCCGGCGCGCGCTGGCGGCGCTGGCGGGGATCGGGCTGCTCGACCTCGCCGCGAACTTCTTCTACAACTACGCCTCGACGATCGGCGAGCTGTCGAGCGTCGCCGTCGCGAGCTCCCTGTACCCGGTGACGACCGTGATGCTCGCCGCACTGCTGCTCGGCGAGCGCGTCCAGGGCATGCAGCGGATCGGCGTGATCGTCGCGCTGGCGGGCGTGGTGCTGATCGCGGCCGGCGCCTAGCGCGCAGTCGGTCGCCTGAGCGGCCCATAGCTCACGGTCGGCGCCGGCGTCTGTGCGGCGGGTGAGCCGGCTGCCACCTGTCAGCCTTCTCGGCGTGCCGTCACTCGCCGCCGCCGCGTTTCAGTTCGAGCCGCTGCAGCTTGCGCCCGCGCTCGCGTTCGGGCTGATGTACCGCGTCCGCGCACGGCGGCTCGCCGAGCTCGGGCGCCCGCTGCCCGCCTGGCGCCAGGCCTGTTTTTTCGGCGGGCTCGCGCTGATCGCGGTCACGCTCGTCTCGCCGCTCGCCGGCCTGGCCGACGAGGTCTTCTGGGCGCACATGGCCGAGCACCTGCTGCTCGCCGACCTCGGCGCGCTGCTGCTCGTGCTCGGCTTCACCGGACCGCTGCTGGCGCCGCTGCTGCGCACGACGGCGCTCGGCTGGCTGCGCCATCTCGCTCATCCGGTCCCGGCGTTCGGGCTGTGGGCGGCGAACCTCTTCTTCTGGCACCTCGTCGGCCCGCACGAGGCCGCGGTCGACGACGACGTCGTCCACGCGCTGCAGCACATGCTGTTCGTCGGCTTCGGGATCAACGTCTGGATGGCGCTGCTCGGGCCGCTGCCCAAGCCGGCGTGGTTCGGCAACTTCGCGAAGCTGCTCTACATCGTCGTCGTGCGGCTGACGTCGACCGTCCTGGCCAACGTCTTCGTCTGGAGCGACGACGCGTTCTTCGGCGTCTACGCCGACGGCGAGCGCGCGAACGCGATCACGCCGCACACCGACCAGGTCATCGCCGGCTCGATCATGATGGTCGAGGGCTCGATCCTCACGATCTGCCTGTTCGGCTGGCTGTTTCTGCGCAGCGCGCGCGAGGGACAGGAGCGCCAGGAGCTGCTCGACCTCGCCGCGGCCGGCGGCGTCGCGCTCGACGAGCGGCGCGCCGCGCGCGCGGTCTCGGCCGGACGCGCAGGCGAGCTCAGACGACGCATCGAGGATGACGCCACCCGCTAACGTGCACGCATGTCCCTCATGAACAAGCTCACGAAGCTCGCCAAGTCCGAAAAGGGCAAGGAGCTCATCGACAAGGCCCAGACGATGGCCAACGATCCGAAGAACCGCGAGAAGCTCGACGGCGCGCGCCAGAAGATCGAAGGGCAGATCGGCGCCGCGAAGACCAAGCTCGCCGAGAAGCGCGCCGAGAAGGAGGGCGAGCAGCCAGCCGCCGGCGCCCCTGCCGCCGAGACGCCAGCCACGACGCCCGCGACGCCGCCGCCGCCCCACGACGGCGACGAGGGCCCGAAGGCCGCCTAGGCGCTTTCGGACATCATCTGCTCGGCTCGCTCGGCGAGGGCCATGACGCCCTCGCCGATCCGGCGACGCTCGGCGGCGTGTCGAGCGCGGTCGTCACGCTGGTCGTGGACGGCCTCGCGCCGCCGGCGCGCTACGCGAGACGTTAACCAGCACTGCCGCAACCTTGCCTCGCCAGCGTGGTTTCGGTCCGCAATGCACCGACTTCTTCCGCTGACCGTCCTGCTCGCGCTGCTCGCGCTCGCGTCGCCCGCGAGCGCCTCGCGCACGCAGTCGATGACCTTCGAGGGCCCGAAGGACTTCCTCAACCCCGGCACCCGTGCGCGCGCGCTCGAGGAGGTCGATTCGCTCGGCGTGCGCTCGCTGCGGGTGATCCTCTCGTGGTCGGCGGTCGCGCCGGGATCCGACCAGGCCCAGCGCCCGGCGTTCGAGCCGACCGATCCCGACGCCTACGACTGGGGTCAGTACGAGCCGCTGCTGGCGGCCGCCAAGGCGCGCGGCTGGGAGGTGCTCGTGACGATCTCGGGCCCCGTGCCGAAGTGGGCGACGGCCGCCAGGCGCGACAACCTCACGCGCCCGAGCGCGACCGCATTCGCCGCCTTCGTGACCGCCGTCGGCCGCAGGTTCGGTGACCAGATCGACACCTGGTCGATCTGGAACGAGCCCAACCAGCCGCAGTTCCTGCGCCCGCAGTACGCACGCGGCGGGCGAGCGGTGTCGCCGAGGATCTACCGCGGCCTGTACCAGGCCGCGGTGCGCGGGCTGGCAAACGCCGGGCAGGGCGATGACAGGGTGCTGATCGGCGAGACGTCGCCGCGCGGCACCCGCAGGGTCGTCGCGCCGCTGCGCTTCCTGCGCGGCATGCTGTGCCTCAACGCGAAGTACAAGAAGCGCGCGAAGTGCGGCGCGCTGGACGCGGACGGCTATGCGCACCATGCCTACACGACGCGCCAGGGGCCATATTTCAAGCCCGCGCAGAAGGACGACGTGACGATCGGCGTCCTCTCGCGGCTGACGAAGGCGCTCGATCGCGCGCGCGCCGCCGGTGCCCTGCGCAAGCGGCTGCCGATCTACCTGACGGAGTTCGGCATCCAGTCCACGCCGGACAAGCAGAGCGGCGTCTCGCTGGCTAAGCAGGTCGAGTACCGCGCGGCGTCCGAGCGGATCGCGTGGAGCAACCGGCGCGTGGTCGCGTTCTCGCAGTACCTCCTGCGCGACAGCGATCCGACCGGAAAGGGCCAGTACGGCGGCTTCGAGTCGGGGCTGCGCTTCGCAGACGGCAGGCCGAAGCCGTCGCTGCCGGCGTTCCGGCTGCCACTCGCGGTCAAGCAGACGGGCTCGAGGGTCTCGATCTGGGGGCTCGTGCGGCCGGCGACCGGCTCGACCAGGGCGACGATCACCTACGCCGACCGCGGCTCGTCGCGCTTCAAGACGCTGCGCACCGTCAGGACGGACGCGCGCGGCTACTTCACGGTCAGGTCGAGGTGGCGCAAGGGCCGGCGCTGGAACATCACCTGGGAAGGGTTCTCGGGGACGCCCGTCGGGTCGTACACCGGGCGTTAGCGTCGGTCGCGCACTGCGCCTGCGGGGCGGCGCGCGATCAGCATGAACGTGTGACCGAGCCAGCGCGCGCCGGGCGCCGAGCCGAAGCGATCGAGCGCGCCGACGGCGCGCTGCGCGCGCACGGGCAGCCTGCGCCACGAGTAGCTGACGGCGTGCAGCTCGGCCGTCAGCCCGACCGCGCGGGCGGCCGCCGCCAGCTTTCGCGGCGACAGCGGGATGTCGTCGGGCGTGCCATGCACGCGCACGCCGAGGCCGGCGCGGTTGGCGACCGCGAGCGCCGCGCCGATCGGATGCAGGACGTTGGGCTCGATCGCGACGAGCGCGCCGGCGGGACGCAGCAGCCGCCGCGCCTCGGCGAGGACCGGCTCGAGCGGCCCGGCATAGGCGACGTGGTGCAGGACGAGCCGGTGCAGGACGACGTCGAACGAGCCGTCGGGCAGGCAGTGCAGCTGCCCCGCCGCGCCCTGCAGCCCCTCGTCGGCCTCGCCCTGCGCGACCGCGTGGCGCACGCGCTCGGGGTCGAGGTCGGCGGCGACGAGCCGCCAGGCGGGCCTGGGCAGCAGGTGGCGGCCGGGGTGCCAGCCGCAGCCGACCGACAGCGCGTCGCCGCCGCTCAGACCGAGGTGACGATCGAGCAGCTCGCGCTCACGCCGCTTTCCGCGCTCGTACTGCTCGGCCAGCGTCGCGGGATCGCTGAGATTGTCGAGCAGGTTGTCGGGCCGGTAGTTCTCGCTCATGGTGCGGGGCGTCAGGCTACTTCGACTGCGCGTGAGGGCCGTAGGCTGGCGCGACGATGTCGCGCTGGTCGGCTGAGAACGTCTATGGCACCGCCAGGCAGGGGCTGCGCTCGCGCGCGGCGGCGGCGGTCTCCGCGCGCGCGCGGCGCATTCGACACGAGCGCCTCTTCGCGCTCACCGGCGCGACGGCGCAGACGCGCATCCTCGACATCGGCTGCGGGCGCCTCGGGCTGCGCCGCCACGCGCCGCAGCTCGACATCACCGGCGTCGACCGCGTCCCCCGGCCGGAGTATCCGGGGCCGTTCGTGCAGGCCGACGTGCTCGAGGGGCTGCCCTTCGCCGACGCCGAGTTCGACCTCGCGTACTGCTCGAGCGTCATCGAGCACATCGCGCCTGGCGACCGCGCCGCGTTCGCCGCCGAGTTGCGCCGCGTCGCGCGCGGCTGGTACGTGCAGACGCCCGCCTTCTCGTTTCCGATCGAGCCGCACGCGCTGCTGCCCTTCGCGCACTGGCTGCCGCGGGCGCTGCGGCGGCCGTACTGGCGCCTTGGCGTGGCCGGCGAATGGGAGGAGATCGAGCTGCTGCGCCGCGCCGAGATGGGCGCGCTGTTCGGCGCGCCGGTCGCCGAGCGTGCCGGTCCGCTGGTGAAGAGCTGGATCAGCGTGCGGCCGGTCTGACGGTCGCTGCGGAAACGGCTTAGATTCCCCGCGATGGCACAGCAGCTCTGGTTTCTGCGACACGGCGAGGCCGAGCCGCACGATGCGCGCCCCGACTGCGATCGCCGCCTCACCGCGCGCGGCGAAGAGCAGTCGCGGGCGGCGGGCCGTGCGCTGGCGACGCTCGGGATCTCGTTTCAGCTCGTTCTCAGCAGCCCGCGGCTGCGGGCGCTGGACACGGCACGGATGGCGTGCGAGGCGCTCGACAGTGACGAGGTCGTCATCGACGCGTCGCTGTCGAGCGGCTTCGATGTCGACGATGCCGTCGGACTGGCGGCCGCCGCGGGAGACGACAGGCGCCTGCTGTTCGTCGGCCACAACCCGGACTTCGTGCAGGTCGTCCACGACCTCACGGGCGGCGACGTCGACATGAAGAAGGGCGGCGTCGCCGCCGTGCGGATGCGCGGCCGCCGGCGCGGCGAGCTGCTCGTGCTGCTGCGCCCGCGCGAGATCAGCCTGATCGCGCCGTCAGGCTGAGCTTCAGAGCAGCTTTGCGGTCGCGCGCGCCGCGATCAGCAGCGGGTCGTAGACACCGCTGAACGGCGGCGCGTAGGAGAGGTCGAGCAGCGCGAGCTCCTGCACGGCGAGGCCCGCCCAGACGGCGGTGGCGAGCACGTCGATCCGCTTCGCCGCGCCCTCGACCCCGACGATCTGCCCGCCGAGCAGTCGGCCGCTGCCGGGCTCGGCGACGAGCTTGACCCAGATCGGCCCGGCTCCCGGGTAGTAGCCGGCGCGCGTGCGATCCTCGATCGTCGCGCTGACGACGACGATCCCCGCCTGCGCCGCCTCGCGCTCGCCGATCCCCGTGCGCCCGATCTCATAGCGGCAGATCTTCGACACCGCGGTGCCGATCACGCCCGGAAAGCGGTCGTCGCCGCCGGTCGCGTTGATGCCCGCGATGCGACCCTGCTTGTTGGCGTGCGTGCCGAGCTGGATGTTGACCTTCGCGTCGAGCACGCGGTGGTGGCTCTCGGCGCAGTCGCCGGCAGCGAAGACGCCGTCCGCGCCGGCGCAGCGCTGGCGGTCGTCGACGCGCAGCGCCCCGCTGTCGCCGACTTCGAGGCCCGCCTCGCGCGCGAGCGCGACCGCCGGCCTGGAGCCCGTGCCGATCACGACGTGGTCGGCCTCGAAGGACTCGCAGGCGGTGCGCACCGCGACCGGCGCGCCCGCCGCGTCGAGCACGACCTGCTCGACGGACGTGCCGAGCACGACCCGCACGCCGTGGCCCTCGGCGGCGTCCTGCACGTGCGCGGCCATGTCGGCGTCGAGCGTCGCCATGACCTGCGGCGCCTGCTCGATCATCGTCACGCGCAGGCCGCGGTCGACGAGCGCCTCGGCCATCTCCAGCCCGATGTAGCCGGCGCCGATGACGACGGCGCTGCTGCCGCCGCGCTCGAGCGCGGCGCGCAGCCGCTGCGCGGCGTCGACGGTCTGCGCCGGCTCGATCGCCTCGGCGCCCGCGACGGGCGGCGCCAGCGCCTCGGCCCCCGTCGCGACGACGAGCTGGTCGAAGGGCTCATGCGTCTCTTCGCCGGCCGCGCAGCGCACGGTCAGCCGGCGGCCGTCGAGGTCGATCGCGACGACCTCACAGCACGTGCGCACGTCGATGCCGCGGGCGCGGTGCTCCTGCGGACTGCGGCTGATGAGGCGCTCGGCCTGCTCGACGAGCCCGCCGACGTAGTACGGGATCCCGCACGCCGAGTAGGACGTGTACGGGCCGCGCTCGAACGCGACGATCTCGAGGTCCGGATCGCGGCGGCGGGCGCTGCTCGCCGCGCTCATCCCGGCCGCGTCACCGCCGACGATCGCCAGTCGCTCGCGGGGCATGCGCTGAAGCGTACGCTTGAACGCATGCCCGAGCTGCCGGAGGTCGAGATCACCGCGCGGCGCCTCGACGACGCCCTGTGCGGCGCGACGATCGAGTCCGCGCTGGCGCCCGGGATCAACGCGCTGAAGACCTTCGATCCGCCGCTGTCGGCGCTCGAAGGCCGCACGATCAGCTCGGTCGGCAGGCGCGGCAAGCAGTTCGTGGTCGAGGTCAGCGGCGGGCTCGCGCTGCTCGTGCACCTGATGAGCGCGGGCCGCCTGCAGCTCTACGACAAGCGTGCCGGCCCGCGCGACCGAACGTCACGGCTGCTGCTGCGGATCGCCGATCCGGCCGGCGCGCGCGAGCTTCGCCTGCGCGAGTTCGGCACCAAGCAGTCCGCCTGGGTCAAGCTGCTGCAGGCCGACGCGGTCGACGACGAGGAGCTGATCGCGTCGCTCGGGCCAGAGGCGTGGCCGCAGCCGCCGGAGGACCTCAAGACGCTGCTCAACGCGCCCCGCCCGCTGCACACGATGCTGCGCGACCAGCGCGTCATCGCCGGCATCGGGCGCTCGTGGGTCGACGAGATCCTCTGGAGCGCGCGGCTGTCGCCGTTCAAGCGCGGCGACGACCTGTCGGAGGAGGAGGCGAGCGCGCTGCGCGAGGCGATCGCGACGGTCCTCGACGGCGCGATCGAGCACTACGAGCGCGTCGTCGCGCTGCCGATCCCCGACAAGCTGCCGCTGCCGCTGCAGGTCCATCGCAGGGGCGGCGAGCCGTGCCCGCGCTGCGCCACGACGATCGAGCAGGTCCACTACGAGGACTACGTGATGTGCTACTGCCCCGCCGAGCAGACGCAGGGCAAGGTGCTCAAGGACCGGCGGCTGTCGCGATTGCTGAAGTAGCGCAGCAGTCGACCGCGACGGTCGCGCGCGTCAGTCGCGAACCCCGTGCAGCGGGTTCGGGATCTGGACGTACGTGTCCTCCTCGTTCAGGCGCGTGCGCATCTGCGCCTTGCACGGCCACGTCGGCGCGGTCAGCAGCCGCTGAAGCAGCGTCGCCGCGTCGTCGCCGCGCTCGCGCTCGCGCTCGAGCAGCGCCTTGAGGTCGGCGAGCAGCTCGATCTCCTCGATCGCCCCGGCGACGCCGAGCGCGTTGATGACGGCGAGCGCGTTGTCGAGGAAGGGACCCTCGCCGATTCCGGCAGCGCCGACCGCGACGTCGTCGTGCGCGGCCTGGCCGACGAGGCAGCAGCGGGCGTCGCGCAGGACGCAGCGCACCGGCCAGCCGCCCTCGAGCTCGAGCAGCGTGTTCTGCTGATCGGTCTGGATCGACAGGCCGAGCTCGGCGTAGAGGCGAAGCAGCGGGACGATCGCGACCTCGGCGTAGCGGGCGAACCATGCGCGCGCGAGCTCGGCGACGGGGCGCCCGCTCTGCTCGGCGAGCCGCGCGACGATCTGCCCGAGGCGGCTCGCGCCGCCGAACGGGTGATCCTGGACGAGCACCTCGAGCGCGCTGACGTCCGCGTCGGAGCCGCTGCGCCAGCGGTTCTCTCGCAGCTGCACGGAGAGCCCGGCGACCGGCTCGCCGTCGACGTGCACGGCGAGATAGGCGGGGTCCTGCAGCATCGTCAGCTCAGGGGCGAGCGCCGCGGCGTCGCTCCCGAGCTCGTCTGCAAGCTCCCGTGCCACGTCGACCGCGCGCTGCAGCTCCTGCGGTTCGGCGAGCCGCATGTCGTCGGTCAGGCGGACGTGCAGCGGGAACGTGAGCTGCCAGGGCCAGTCGGCGTTGTAGACGGTCGACAGCGCCGCCGTCGGCGCGACCTCGCTGCCGAGCGCGCCGAGGTCCGCGATGCGGCCGTCCTCGAGCAGGCCCGCGACGAGCTTCTGCCCGCGCAGGTGCTCGAGCTCCCACGGATGGACGGGCAGCAGCACGCGCTCGCCGAGCTCGGCGAGCGCCGCGTCGAGTGCGGCGCCGTCGACGGCCGGATCGTCGCGCAGCAGCTGCTCGGTGAGCTGCGCCGCGGATGCGCCGCCGGCGCTGTCTGACTGCACGAGCGCGGGATCGACCGCGAGCCAGCGCAGCGCAAAGCGCGCCTGCGCCTCGGGTGCGTAGGCGGCGCTCTGCTCGGGATCGAGCTCCCAGCGGCTCTTGGCGGCCGGGTGCGCCATGTTGCCCAGCAGGCCCGCCTGCTCGCTGTCGACGAAGCTCAGCCGATCGGCGCTCCACAGCCGGTCGATGTCGTTGGCACGGGCATCGAGGAACGCGCCGAGGGTGGCGATGTGCTGGCGCACGCGCGAGAGCAGGAACGTCGGATCGGGCCCGCGCGTTCCGGGTGCCGAGATGTCGTCGTCGAACAGCGTCGACCCGAGCTCGTCGGCGAGCATCCCCATCAGCGTGTCGACGGACACCGCCCAGGGCTTGCCGCCCGCCATCGCGACGTGCGCGGGGGTACGGAAGCGGTGGCGGTGCGTGGGGGAGAGGTGGCGCACGCCGGCGAGCACGGCGCTGCGCTCGTCGGGGAACGGCAGCACCGCGACGAACTCGTCGCCCTCCTGGGCGAACTCCGGCGCGCTCGCGGCGGGCACCGGACGCCACTCGCCGCCTTCGCGCGTGTAGCAGTTCAGAAGGGCCTCGACGGCGGCGCTGACGGCAGCCTGATGGCCGGGCGTCTGCGGCACTTCCTCGCGCGGGCTCGAGGGAAGCGGAGCGGTCTCTTCGTGGATCTTGATGTTCACGGTCATACCTCGGATGCGATTGTGCCGGTGCGCCAGCGGTCACGTCCGATCCTACGCAAGTGCGATCATCTGCCGGTGATCGGCCCAGGCGCTCCAGCTCCGGACTTCGAACTGCCCGACCAGAACGGCGATCCGATCCGCCTGTCGGCGCTGCGCGGACGCCCCGTCGTCCTGTACTTCTATCCCAGGGCCGACACGCCCGGATGCACGACCCAGGCGTGCTCGATCCGCGATCGCGAGGCCGATTACGCGGCCGCCGGCGTGAAGGTCGTCGGCGTCTCGCCGGACCCCGTCAGGAAGGTCAAGAGGTTCCACGACAAGCGCGGTCTGAACTTCACGCTGCTCGCCGACGCCGACCACGACGTCTGCGATCTGTACGGCGTGTGGGTGCAGAAGTCGATGTACGGCAAGACCTACATGGGCGCCCAGCGCGCGACGTTCATCATCGACGCCGAGGGCTGCATCCGGCATGTGATCCCAAAGGCCTCGCCGAAGACGCACGACGCGGAAGTCCTTGCGGCTTTGGCAGCCGTCTAAGGCGCGTGGAATGATCCTGTTGTGAGCGGTGTTCCAGGCGACGACGGCGAGCTTGCGCAGTTCAAGAAGCCGCCGGTCGTCGAGATCGTCCGGCGCGGCGCAGTTCGTCGCGCTGCCACGGTTTGAGCTGCGCGATGTGGTCCGCGTCGGCCAAGTGCTGGATGACATCGAGCCGGCGGAACTGCAGCCGGAGTTGCCGCCATCCTCCAGCTCAATCTGTTCAGCCGGCGGATGAGTCGCCGAGCACGAGGACGTCGCCTCGGTCTTCGGCGATGCCAAGCAGATGTTGTCGGCGCCTCTGTCGCCATCACGATCCGTGAGATGCGTGCTGTCTCGAAGCGCAGGGGATGACGGACCTCCCCTTGACGATGTACTGCCTGGAGGGTGGTCGAACCGCCCGCGCTTTCTCGCGAGCGACGGCAAGGGCGGCCGCCCACTCTCGTCTCAGGCGCTCGACTCGGCCAGCCGGAAGACGGCTGTTCGGTTGATATGCAGAGTCCGCTTGTCGATCCGACGAAGCCCGAGACTGTCGTCAACGGGCACCCGGCCGAGATGGGGCTCGCGTCGGTCTCCGCACGGGACGCACGAGCGTGCCAGCACAAGGTCGTCGGGGACCGGCTCGGGAGAATCCGCGCACGCGGTAGTCGTGCGGCTGGCTGGGCGCTAAAGCGGAACTTCTCCAACTTCGCGAAGAAGGCCAAGCTGTTGAAGGAGCCCGAGATGGCCGACCAACCATCGGGAGGCTAGCCCTGACCCGCGCGCCCACTCTCGTGCGCGCTGGCGCGTCAGAGTTGCCATCGACCCGCTCTGACACGATGCGGGCGTGGCGCGGCCCCGTGGCGAAGGCAGAGGATGAGCAGCGGGCAGACGGCGGCTGCACAGCTGACGCTCGCCCGCGAACTCGGCGCACGCGGCTCCCGCGATCCGATTAGTGACGCAGACCCGGCCGGGCCACTCACCCCGGCCGTAGTTGATGTGCTCGCGGCTCTCCCTGCGTGGTGGGAGCGTCGAGCGCATGCGAGCGGTCTCACCGGCCGCTGGCTCGACTTGACTGAAGCTCTCGGTGCGGTGCCACTGGCGGGAGTCGGCGGCTACTCGACGTCCGCGGAGACGCTCGAGACCTTGACAGGTGACAAGCTTGGTCGGGCGTATGTGGCCGCGCTCGGTCCGGGCGTACGCGCAAGGCACGGGCGCCACTACACGCCGTTTGATCTAGCCGACCACCTCTGGAAGATGATGCGCCGCGCACTCGGGCATGCGCGCGGCAAGTCCGGCCCGCTCGGCGGCCTCATGCGCGATCCGGCGTGTGGCGCAGGGGCGCTGCTTCTCCCTCCCCTCCGCGAGCACCTGCACGCGCTCGCGCACTCGGACCCCCGCGTGACGCTGTCGGGACTGCCGAATCTCATGGAAGGGATAGATGTTGATCCGTCGGCCGTCTGGGTCGCCAATGTCGTGCTCGCGGCCGAGGCGCTTCCGCTGCTGGCGGCCACGCCGGCCGCCCGCCGGCGACCGCTGCCGGCGCTTGCTCGTGTCGGGGACGGCCTCGCACCTCAAGATCGCCCTGCGAGAGCGGTCGCAATGAACCCGCCGTACGGCCGCGTGCGGCTCTCGGCCGACGAGCGCGAGCGCTTCGCGCGGGTCCTCTATGGTCACGCGAACCTCTACTCGCTGTTCATGGCCGCGGCGCTCGACCAGCTCGCCGCCGATGGTGTCCTCGGGGCTCTCATCCCGACCTCTTTCACGGCCGGCCGGTACTTCTCGAACCTCCGGGCCGAGCTAGCCCACGTCGCGCCTCTTCGCGAGGCGGCCTTCGTCGCTGAGCGCGATGGCGTGTTCGCCGGCGTGCTGCAGGAGACTTGCCTCGCGGTCTTCTCGAAGCGGAAGGCGCGCCGCACCACGGTCGTGTGTTTGAACGGCCGCGTCGTCGCTGTAGCGAAGGTGCGCTCGCCTCGGGGTGCGGCACCGTGGTTGCTTCCTCGTAGGTCCGATGACGCACACGTCGCTGCGGCGGCGTCCGCGATGCCTGTGTCGCTCGCGTCGAGCGGCTGGAAGGCATCGACTGGCCCGCTCGTCTGGAACAGGCGTCGGCAAGACCTCTACGCAGAGGGCGGCGAGAGGCGCAAGATGATCGTGTGGGCAGCCGACCTCGACGGCGGGCAGCTTCACCGAGACAAGCAACGTGATCCGTTCCGATTCATCGAGCTGCGAGATGAACGCGACGTCGCGGTGCTCACGCTCTCCTCGCCGGCCGTGCTCGTGCAAAGGACGACAGCGCCAGAGCAGGAGCGCCGCGTCGTCTGCGTCGAGCTGACGCGCGCAGACCTTGACGCCTGGGGCGGCGCTGTTGTTGTTGAGAACCATGTCAATGTCCTCCGCCCGAGGGATGGCGAAGCTCCGCTCATCACACAGCCGACGCTCAGCGCCGTCCTCAGCACGCGGTGCGTGGACAGGTTGGTGCGGTGTCTGTCGGGCTCCGTTGCTCTGAGCGCATACGAGCTTGAGGCGCTGCCGCTGCCGGACGCGGAGACGCTGGCCGCATGGGAGGGCCTGCGAGGGGCGGAGCTTGAGAGCGCGGTCACGGCCGCCTACCGGCCGTAGTGACGATGGCGTATCGCCCACTTCTGCCGATTCAGCAGTGCGTCGAGCGCTTGGAGTTGATCTTCCCGCGCGCCGCCTTCGACACCGTGCTTTCCTCGCCGGGGGCCGGCGCAGCGGTCGCCGCAATGCTCTATGTCGATGCAGTCGTCCGCGACGACGACCCGATGCCGACCGACGCGCGCTGGGCGCGCCCCACCACCTGCCTGTGGCTCAGCGAAGAGGCGTACGCGCGCCAGGACGCGGCGTCCCGGACGGAGTACTACGAGGCAGCCGTCGGCGCCCGAGCAAAGGGGCAGGTCGAGGCGCTGCACCAGCAATGGGGGCATCCGCACAAGCCCTTGTATGGGGACAACACGCGGGAAACGCTGCGCGACGAGACATTCCCCGCATGGCTAGACCACGGCGCTCTCCGTGTCCGCCCTGGCGTGAAGACGACAAGCCCCGCGCCGCGCTGGGCGCTTACGGCGTCTTTCGCCGACCTCTTCCATCCGGCTTTCCAGGGCGATGCTCTGCTCACCGCTATAGACGGATGGCGTGACGCGCACATGACACCTGGCGCCCGTCTCAAGGCGCTCACAGCGCATCAGCGCGCGCAGACGGCGCACGAAGTCCAACTGCGCCTGCCGAATGGCGTTCAGCGCGCGCTCGAGCCGGGAGAAGCCTCGGTGATTCTCAAGGGAGTGATCGAGGAGTGGGCGCCTGCGCGCTTGGTCGATCCCGTGGTGCTCACCGTCTCCGAGCCGGGCGACAAGGTGTATATGGCCGACAGCAAGACGCTCGCGCAACTCGGTCTCCAGATCGACCAGACGACGCTCCTGCCTGACGCGGTAATCGTCGATATCGGGCAAGAGCCCCCGACCTTCTGGGTCGTCGAGGCGGTTGCAACTGATGGCCCTGTCACCGAGGACCGAAAGCGTGCGCTCCTGCACTGGGCAACGAGCCAGCGCATTCCTGAAGGGGCGTGCGAGTTCTTGTCGGCCTTCGGCTCGCGGAACAGCCCCCCGGCTCGCCGCCGTCTCAAGGACGTAGCGAGCGGCACCTTCGCTTGGTACGCCGACGAGCCGACGCACGAGCTGGCCTGGTACGAGCTTTAGCGCGTGCTCGCCGAGCTGCAGTCCGCGGCGTAGCCACGCGTGTCACTCCCGGCGGCTCGGGCAGATCCGCCGCAGCGCGCACTCCCGGCACGCCGGGCGCTGCGCGTGGCAGGTCCTGCGCCCGTGCCGCAAGAGGTTCACGTGCAACTCGAGCTCGGCGCCCGGCGGCGTCAGCGCGAGCATCGCGTCGTGCAGCTCGCGAGACGGCGCCTTCGGGCGCAGCAGCCCGAGCCGCGTCCCCACCCGCGAGACGTGCGTGTCGACCGGCACGTCGCGCAGGCCGAACGAGAACAGCAGCACGCAGGCGGCGGTCTTGCGCCCCACGCCCGGCAGCGCGCACAGGTACTCCTGCGACTGCACCACAGGCGCCGAGCGCATCCACTCGAGGTCGAGCGGGTCGCCGATCGCGCGCAGGATCGCCTGGATGCGCGCCGACTTCACCTTCGAGATGCCGCCCGGCCTGATCGCCTCCTCGATCTCCTCGAGCGGCGCGTCGCGGACAGCCTGCCAGGTCGGGAAGCGCTCGCGCAGGCGCAGGTACGCGACGTCGCGGTTGCGGTCGTTCGTCGACTGCGACAGCACGGTCAGCACGAGCTCCGCGATCGCATCTCCGTGCGGGGCGGCGACAGGCACGCCGTAGACCTCCGCGAGGCGCGCACGGATCCGCGCGACGCGCGCGCGGGAGGGCCGCCGCCAGTCGCAGCGGCTCACTCCAGCGCGCCCCAGCGCTCGCACGCGCGCGCGGCTTGCTCGGCGGCTTCGGGCAGCGCCGCAGCGAGCGCCGAGGGGTAGTAGTCGGTCTGGCCGAGCCGCGCGATCAGCAGCCCGAGGAAGACGTCGCCCGCGCCGACCGTGCTGCGCAGCAGCTTCGCCGGCTGCGCACGCACGTCGAGCCGCATCCCCTTCGCGCGCAGGATCGCGCCGCCGACGCCGCGCGTGACGATGACGTGCTGCGCGCCGGCCGCCAGCAGCGACGCGGCCGCCGCCTCGGGATCGCTCTCGCCGGTCATCAGCCGCGCCTCGGCCTGGTTGCACTTGACGAGAAACGCCCCCGGCACGCAGGCGCCCGCCGCCATTGCGGCGCGACCCGGGTTGCGGCGCCAGCGCTGCAGGCGCAGGTTCGGGTCGAAGACGATCGGGCGTCCGAGCTCGAGTGCGCGCTCGCGCGCCGCCATCGTCAGCTGCGCCTCGGCCTTGCGGACGAGCGTGTTGGAGGTGAAGAACAGCGCGTCGCACGTCGTGACCGCGTCGAGCAGGCGCCCGGCGAGCGCGTCGACGGTCGCCGCGATCGCGTCGCCGTAGAGCTGCCAGGTCGGCTCGCCGCGCTCGTCGACGGTGACGAAGGCGACCGCCGTCGCGCAGCCGGCTGCGAGGCCGAACCAGCGCAGGTCGACGCCCGCGGCGGCGAGCCGGTCGCGCAGCCACGCGCCCCACGGATCGTCGCCCGCGCCGCCGCCGAGCGCGACGGCTGCGCCATGGCGAGCGGCGGTCGCGGCGACGTTCGCGCTGACGCCGCCGGGCGATGGCACGAAGGCGTCCGCGTCGGCGAGCGAGCTGACCGGACGGCGGCAGATGAGGTCCACGAGGGCCTCGCCGAAGCAGAGTGTCCGCACCACTCCGTGAGGCTATCTTCCGCGACGGTGCCCGCGCTGTCCCAGGAGACCGTCGAGATCGACGACCAGCCCGTCTTCCTGCGCCGCGCAGGCGACGAGCAGTCGCCGATCGTCTACCTGCACGGGATCCCGACGAGCTCGTTCGACTGGCTCTCGCCGCTCGCGCTGGGCGGCGGCATCGCGGTCGACCTGCCCGGCTACGGACGCAGCGGCAAGCGCGGCGACCTCGACTACTCGCTGGCGGGACACGTGCGCTTCCTCGACCGGCTGCTCGACGAGCTCGACCTCGACCGGGTGCGGCTGTGCATGCACGACTGGGGCGCCGCGATCGGACTCGCGTGGGCCGGCGAGCAGCCCGAACGCGTGCAGCGGCTCGTCGCGATCAACGCCGTCCCGCTGCTGGCGGGCTTTCGCTGGCGCGGTCCGGCGCGGCTCGTGCGGACTCCGTTCGTCGGGCCGATCGCCGTCGGCGCGGCGACGAAGCGCGTCCTGCGTCATGTCTCGCGACGCGCGTCGGCGGGCAGGGGGCCGATGCCCGAGCCGTTCGTCGCGAGCGTCGCCGACAACTTCGACCTGGGAACCGCGAGAGCGACGCTGCAGCTGCTGCGCAGCGCATCGCCCGAGCTGCTCGCGCAGGCCGGCGCGAAACTCGGCGCGATCACGGCGCCCGCGCTCGTCCTGTGGGGCCGCCACGACCCGTACATCCCGGCGCGGTTCGGCGCGGGGTACGCCGCGACGCTCGGCGACGCGACGCTCGAGGTCGTCGAGAACGCCGGGCACTGGCCGTGGATCGACCAGCCCGAGCTCGCCGCGCGGATCGTCGAGCACCTCAGCGACTGAGTCCTGCGAGGGTTGCGGCGTGCGCCGCGCGATCCTGATTCCGTCCCTCGTCGCAGCGCTCGGCGCCGCGCTCTACCTGCTCGTCGCGCCGCCCAGCGCCGATCTCGCCGCTCAGGAGTACCGCGCCGATCTCGGGCTCGTGCTGTGGAACAACGGCTGGTACGCCGGTCATCACACGCCCGGCTACAGCCTCCTCTCCCCGCTGCTGGGCGGCACGCTCGGCGTGCGCCTGGCCGGCGCGCTCGCGGCGGTCGCGGCGGCGGCGCTGTTCGCGCCGCTCGCCCACCGCCACTGGAGCGATCCGCGCGCCGCCGCTGCGGCGGCGCTGTGGTTCGCCGCCGGCACGGCCGCTGTGCTGCTGACCGGCCGGCTGACGTTCCTGCTCGGCGTCGCGATCGGCCTCGGCGCGCTGCTCGCGCTGGCGCACGACCGGCGCGCGCTCGCCGCGGTGCTCGCGCTGCTGACGACGCTGGCGAGCCCGGTCGCCGGGCTGTTCGTCGCGCTCGGCGTGGTCGCCTGGGCGCTCGCCGGACGAGAGCGCCGGCGCTCGGGCGCCGCGATCGCGGTCGCGGCGCTCGCGCCCGTCGCGATCATGCTCGCGCTGTTTCCGCAGGGCGGCAGCGAGCCGTTCGTCGCCTCGGCGTTCTGGCCCGCCCTCGCCGCGACGTTGCTCGTCGCGGCGTTGCTGCCGGCCGGCGAGCGCACGCTGCGGATCGCAGCGCTGCTGTACGCCGTCGCGCTCGTCATGGCGTTGGCGATCGCGACCCCGCTCGGCGGCAACGCGAGCCGCCTGGGCGCGCTCGCGGCGGGCCCGATCCTGCTGGGCGCGCTGGTCGGCCGCCGCAGCTCGCTGCTGCTCGCCGCGCTGGCCGCGGCGTTCGCGTACTGGCCGCTGTACCCCGCCGTGCGCGACGTCGTTCGCGCCGCCGGCGACCCGTCCCTGCAGGCTAGCTACTACGCGCCGCTGCTCGGGTACCTGAGCTCGCGCCCCGCAGACGGCGGCTTCCGGATCGAGATCCCCTTCACGCAGAACCACTGGGAGGCGCGTCACGTCGCGCCCCAGATCCCGCTCGCGCGCGGGTGGGAGCGCCAGCTCGACCGCCGCCTCGGCGCGCTCTTCTACGACGGCAGCCTCGACGCGTCGAGCTATCGCGCCTGGCTCGACAGCCGCGCCGTCGCCTACGTCGCGGTGCCCGACGTCCCGCTCGACGACGCCGGCCGCGACGAGGCGCGGCTGATCGATGCCGGTCTCCCATATCTGCGCGAGGTCTGGAGCGACGGGCACTGGCGCGTCTACGCCGTCAGGCGACCGAAGCCGCTCGCCGACGGCGCGACCGCAACCCTCAGCGCCGACGGCATCGCGCTGCGCGCGCAGCGCGCAGGCGACGTGCTCGTCCGCGCGCACCACACGCGCTGGTGGCGCGTGACCAGCGGTCGCGCGTGCGTCCACGCGGCAGCGGGCGGGCAGACCAGGGTTCGGGTCCTGAGACCGGGCACGGTGCGCATCCGGGCGCGCCTGATCGGCTCCCCCTGCCGGCGCTGAGGACTCCTCTGCCGAGGGTGTCGCGCAGCGGGCTGCGCGCGGCTGCTGTGGCTGCTTGCACCCGAAACGGCCAAACCCCGGAACGGGGTGCAGATCTCTCGTAACATGCACGAGCCCTCATGTCCGCCCGCCTCAGCACGGTTCAGGCGCGCCTCCTGCCGCACGGCCCACTGGACGTCGTGCGCCAGGTCGTGCTGTTCGTCGCCGCCTACCAGCTCTACCGCCTCGTGCGCGGCCTGGCCGACGACCCGGGATCGGCGACCGCCGCGTTCGCGAACGCGCGCGACCTGATCCACGCCGAGCAGGCGCTCAACATCTTCATCGAGCCGTCGCTACAGGCGTTTGCGGCCGGCCAGGACTGGCTGCTGGACGGCGCCTCCTGGATGTACATCAACGCGCAGACCTCGATCAGCCTCGGCGCCCTCACGTGGCTGTACCTCTTTCGCAACGCGAGCTTCTACTTCGTGCGCAACATGTTCCTCGTCGCGTTCGGCCTGGCGCTGATCGGCTACACCGTCTTTCCGACGGCACCGCCGCGCTTCTTCCCCGAATGGGGCTTCTTCGACGCCGTCTCTGACTTCACCGGGCTCGCGCAGGACAGTGTGACGATCAACGAGCTCTTCAATCCATACGCCGCGGTGCCGTCGATGCACGTCGGCTTCGCGCTCATGATCAGCGTCCCGCTCGCGCGGCTCGTGCGCTGGCGCGCGCTGAAGATCTTCTGGGCGATCTATCCGCTGATCGTCGTGTTCGTCATCGTCGTGACCGCCAATCACTTCATCGCCGACGCCGTCCTCGGCGCCGTCGCAGCGGGCCTCGGCGCGCTCGCGGCACGAGCTCTGGGCCGAGCGCGACCGCAGGCGTGGGCGTTCGAGCCCACGCCGCCGCGCGAGCCGGCGGTCCTCCCCGCGTCGGCGGCAGAGGCGACGGCGCAGCCTTGAGGCCGGCCGACACGAGAACGCCGCCGCCGCCGCAGCCGGATCCCGCCCGCCCCCGCGAACCTCTCCGGCGCTCGCGCCCGCGGCCCGGCGGCAACCGCCTCGAGGTCCTGCGCGACCGGCTGATCGCGTCACGCCTGACGCCGAACCAGATCTCGATGGCCGGCTTCACGCTCAACGTGGTCGCCGCCGTGCTCGTCTGGCAGCACGAGTTCTTCATCGGCGGGGTCGTGTTCATCGTCGGATCGCTGTGCGACACGCTCGACGGCGGCTACTCGCGCATGTCCGGCAAGGGCACGCCGTTCGGCGCCTTCCTGGACTCGACGCTCGACCGCATCGTCGAGGGCATCGTGCTGACCGCGGTCGCCGCGACCTTCACCGAGCGCGGCGACGAGCTCGCCGTCGCGGCGGTCGTCGTGGCCGTGATGTCGTCGCTCGTCGTGTCCTACACCCGCGCGCGCGCCGAGGCGCTCGGCGTCGAGTGCAAGGTCGGCATCGCCGACCGGCTCGTGCGCGTCGTCATCCTGTCCGCGGGCCTCGTGTTCGCGGACCTCGGCGCACTCGAGCCGTCGGTTTACGTTCTCGCCGCCCTGTCAACGATCACCGTCGTGCAGCGCATCCTGCACGTCCGCCGCCAGCTCGCGCAGGCACCGCTGTAACGAGCCATCCCGCGCGGGTGTATGACCCGCGAACGCAGAGACGAAAAGGAAGCGAACCCGACATGACTCCCAGCAACGGCAACGGCAACGGCGCCGCCTCCACCAACGGCGCTGCGCGCTACCAGCAGGACAAGGTGCGCGTCGCGATCGTCGGCGTCGGCAACTGCGCGTCGGCCTTCGTGCAGGGCGTCGAGTACTACAAGAACGCCGACCCCGACCAGGACGTGCCGGGCCTGATGCACGTCGACCTCGGCGGCTACCACATCTCCGACATCGAGTTCACGGCTGCCTTTGACATCGACAGCACGAAGGTCGGCAAGGATCTCGGGCAGGCGATCCACGCCGGTCAGAACAACACGATCCAGTTCGCCGAGGTCCCCAGCGAGCTCGGTGTCGAGGTCCACCGCGGGATGACCCACGACGGCCTCGGCAAGTACCTCAAGCAGAAGATCGAGAAGGCACCGGGCGAGACGGCCGACATCGTCCAGATCCTCAAGGACACGCACACCGACGTCGTCGTCTCCTACCTGCCCGTCGGATCCGAGGACGCGACGAAGTGGTACGTCGAGCAGGTGCTCGACGCCGGCTGCGGCTTCGTGAACTGCATCCCGGTCTTCATCGCGCGCGAGGACTACTGGAACAAGCGCTTCAAGAAGGCCGGCCTGCCGATCGTCGGCGACGACATCAAGTCCCAGGTCGGGGCGACGATCGTGCATCGGTCGCTCGCGCGCCTGTTCCACGACCGCGGCGTGAAGCTGATGCGAACGTCGCAGCTCAACGTCGGCGGCAACATGGACTTCTACAACATGCTCGAGCGCGAGCGCCTGGAGTCCAAGAAGATCTCCAAGACCAACGCGGTCACCTCGATCATGGACCACGAGCTGCCGGCCGACGACGTCTACATCGGCCCGTCGGACTACGTGCCGTGGCTGACGGACCGCAAGTGGGCGCACATCCGCCTGGAGGGCAACTCCTTCGGCGACGTGCCGCTGACGGCCGAGCTCAAGCTCGAGGTCTGGGACTCGCCGAACAGCGCCGGCATCGTGATCGACGCCGTGCGCTGCTGCAAGCTCGCGCTCAACCACGGGCTCAGCGGTCAGCTCGACGGCCCGTCCTCGTACCTGATGAAGTCGCCGATGAACCAGCGCCCCGACGACGAGGCGCACGCGGCGACGGAGGCCTTCATCGCGAAGTACACGCGCAAGCCGGGCACCGAGGCGGAGGCGCAGCCTTCGGACCCGGCGAACACGCAGGCCGGGCGCACGCTGTAGGCCGCGCCCGCGTGAGCGACGTTCGTCCCGACCGCGAGAAGCCGTCGTCGTCCGTGCGCCAGCCGTCCGCCCGGGCGCCGCACGCGGCGTAGGATCTTGTCATGAGCACGGACGACAGCAGCACCCGGAGCCAGACGACCGCAGTGCCGCAGCCACAGACGCCGGGCGCGGCGCGTGCACGCACCGTCGCGACGCTCGCGCTCGGCGCCGCCGCTCGCCACAGCGCCACCGCGATGCGCTATCCGCAGGACGGCGGCTGGAGCCGCACCTCCTATGCCGAGCTTGGCGCCGAGGTGCGCGCCGTCGCCAAGGGCCTGATCGCCCTCGGCGTGGCGCCAGGCGACCGCGTCGCGATCCTCTCCAACACGCGCATGGAGTGGACGCTCGCGGACTTCGGCGCGATCTGCGCCGGCGCGGTCGTCGTCCCCGTGTACCAGACCAACTCGCCGGAGGAGTGCGAGTACGTCCTCGATCACTCGGGCGCCACGGTGCTCTTCGCCGAGGACGAGGGGCAGCTCGCCAAGCTCGCGGAGGTCCGCGAAGCCCTGCGCGGCCTGCGCCACGTGATCCGCTTCGAGGGCGAGGGCGGCGAGGCGATGACGCTCGCGCAGCTGCGCGCCGCCGGCGCCCAGGTCTCCGACGCCGATTTCGACGCCCGCGTCGACGCGATCGGCTCCGACGACGTCGCGACGATCGTCTACACCTCGGGCACGACCGGCCTGCCCAAGGGCTGCATGCTGACGCACGGCAACGTCTGCTCGGACGTCGACGGGATCCGGCAGCGCGTCGAGTTCGTGCCCGGCGAGGACGTCGTCTACGTCTTCCTGCCGCTCGCGCACGTGCTGACGCGGATCGTGCAGCTCGTCACCGTCGACGCCGGCGCCGAGCTGGCCTACTGGCGCCGCGACCCGAAGAAGATCGTCGAGGACGTGCAGGTCATCAAGCCGACGCACCTGCCGTCGGTGCCGCGCATCTTCGAGAAGATCCACGCCGCGGCGACGGCGAAGGCCGACGCCGCGGGAGGCGTCAAGGCAAAGCTCTTTCACTGGGCGGTCGCCGTCGGGCGCGAGGTCGGCCGCCGCGACGACCGTGGCGGACGTCCGGGCCTGATCCTCAAGGCCCAGCATGCGCTCGCCGACAAGCTCGTGCTGCACAAGATCCGCGACCTGTTCGGCGGGCGCGTGAAGCTCGCGCTGTCGGGCGCCGCGCCGATCGACATCGAGATCCTGGAGTTCTTCCGCGCCGCCGGCATCTGGGTGCTGGAGGGCTACGGCATGACGGAGACCTGCGCCGTCGAGACGCTCAACACGATCGAGGAGCACAGGTTCGGCACGGTCGGGCGACCGCTGCCGGTCTGCACTGTGAAGATCGCCGACGACGGCGAGGTGCTGATGGGCGGCCCGAACATCTTCAAGGGCTACTACGAGAACGAGCAGGCCACGCGGGAGACGCTCGTCGGCGGGTGGCTGCACTCGGGCGACCTCGGCGAGCTCGACGCCGACGGCTACCTGAGCATCACCGGCCGCAAGAAGGACCTCATCATCACGTCGAGCGGCAAGAACATCTCGCCCTCGAACATCGAGAACGCGCTCAAGCTGTGCCGCTGGATCTCGCAGGCCGTGGTGTACGGCGACCGGCGGCCGTACCTGACCGCGCTGCTGACGCTCGAGCCCGACGAGGCGGGCGCGCTCGCCGAGCAGGTCGGTGCTGCGTCGCAGGATCCGGCCGCGCTCGCGCGGGACCCGGCCGTGCGGGCCGAGCTGCAGGCGGCCGTCGACGAGGCCAACAGCAAGTTCGCGCGCATCGAGCAGGTCAAGAGGTTCGCGGTGCTCGAGCGCGACCTCTCGCAGGAGGACGAGGAGCTGACGCCGACGCTGAAGGTCAAGCGCAACGTCGTCTACGCGCGCTACCAGGACGACTTCACCCGGCTCTACGAGGACGGCTGACCGCAGCGCGCAGCTCGCGACGTCGCGATCGCCGCCACCCGACGACTCCCTATCCTCAGCAGTCGTGCCCGACGACCGCCTCGCGATCGCCCACGTGACGCCCTATCCGTGGGGGGCCGGCCGTCACGAGATCACGACCTACGTGCAGCGGACGACCGTCGAGCTGGCGGCGCGCGGCCACCGCGTGCTGATCGTCGCCCCCTCGCGCTCCAACGAGGCCGTCCGCGAGACGCGCCAGGCGATCGCTGCCGCGCGCCACGATCCGTCGTCCCTGCTGCCCGAGCCGGGCGCGCCGCCGCGCGTGCTCGCCGTCGGCGACGCGCTGCCCGATCTGCCCGGCGGCCCGCGGCGCGCACCGGCGTTGCCGGTCGACGTCTCGCGCACGATCGAGAACCTGCTGACGACCCTGCCGCTGGACGTCTGTCACGTGCACGAGCCGTTCGCCCCGTCGACGTCGAGCGCCGCGCTGCGTCACTCGCGCGCCCTCAACGTCGGCACGTTTCACCGCCCGACGGAGCGCCTGCTGTCGACCCAGGTCGCGCGCAAGGTCGTCCAGCTCGTGCTCGGCCGCCTCGACGCCAGAACGGCGAGCTTCGGCGCCACGCGCGAGCTCATGCAGCGCTTCTTTCCCGCCGAGTACCGCGTCCTGCTGCCCGGCGCCGACGACGCCGCGCCGCGCGTGCGCGCCGACGGCGGGCGCGTGCGCTTCGGCTTCGTCGACGACGAGGAGCGTCCCGCGCTGCGGCTGTTCCTGCGCGCGCTGCGGCGCCTGGACCGCGCCGCGCCGTGGGAGGCGACGATCGTCTCCGCGCGCGGCCCGTCGAGCAGCACGCCGCTGCGCCCCGACCTCGAAACGCGCGTGCGCTACGCGACGCCCGACGAGCAGCCCGAGCGCGAGTTACTCGCCCGCACCGATGTGCTCGTCGCCGCCTCCGACGGCGCCGTGCCCGCGCCGGGGCTGCTGCTGCGAGCGCTCAACGCGGGCGCCGTGCCGTTGGCCTCGCGCCTGCCCGCCTACGAGGAGGCGCTCGGCGAGGGCGAGCTGGGGCTGCTGTTCGAGCCGCGCGACCTCGAGACGCTCGCCGCCCAGCTGCAGCGGCTCACCGACGACCCCGCGCTGCTCGCGCGCCTGCGCGACGCCGCCGCGCCGCTGCGCGCCCAGCTGAGCTGGCAGCGCGTCGCCGACGAGCTCGAGGACGTCTACGCCACGCTCGTCGCGCGGCGCCACCCGCTGACCGGCAACGCCGCGCTCGGCGCCCGGCTGCGCAAGCGGCCGCGCATCGACGTCGACCTGCACATGCACACCGACCACTCGCACGACTGCGCGACCCCCGTCGAGGTGCTGCTGGCGACCGCGCGCGAGCAGGGGCTCGGCGCGATCGCGGTGACCGACCACAACGAGGTCTCCGGCGCGCTCGAGGCGCGTGAGAAGGGCGCCCGCTTCGGGGTCGACGTGATCGTCGCCGAGGAGGTCAAGACGGCCGACCAGGGCGAGGTGATCGGGCTGTTCATCGAGGAGAAGATCGCGCGCGGCATGTCGCTGCGCGAGACCGTGGCCGAGATCAAGCGCCAGGGCGGCCTCGTCTACGTGCCGCATCCGTTCGATCGCATGCACTCCGTCCCCGACTACGAGCACCTGCTGACGATCGTCGACGACATCGACGCGATCGAGGTCTACAACCCGCGCGTCGCGATCGGCTCGTTCAACGAGGAGGCGGCGCGCTTCGCGGCCAAGTACCGGATCCTCGCCGGCGCCGGCTCCGACTCGCACGTGGCACAGGGCCTGGGCTCCGTACGCGTGCGGATGGCGCGCTTCGACGGAGCCGAGGAGTTCCTCGAGGCGCTGCGCGAGGCGGAGATAACGACGAAGCCGTCGTCGCTGCTCTACGTGCAGGCGCTGAAGTTCCTCGAGACGAAGGCGACGCCGAACGGCGCACGGCGGGCGGTGCGCGACCGGCGCGTGCGAAGGGCGACGCGCAAGTCGTGATGCACGCGCAGGGTCGGCCGTCGCAGCCGTCGAAACCACCGCCGACCATGCCCGCGACCGACGACGAGATCCGCGAGAAGTACCTCGAGCGGGCGATCCGAGAGCTCAACACGCTGACGCGCGAGCTGCAGGCCTGCTCGCACTGCCCGCGCGGTCAGCTGATGCCGGTGCTCGGCTCGGGCCACCCGCAGGCCGACGTCCTGCTGCTCAAGCATGCTCCGATGCCCCCCGAGATCGAGGAGGGCGTCGCGTTCTACGGCCGTGCCGGCGCGGCCCTGATGAAGGCCTTCAGGCGCCTGGCGATCGACCCGCTGGCGGTCTACGGGACGCTCTGCGTCAAGTGCCCCGTCAGCGACACGTCGCTTGCCGACCCCGCATGCGTCGCGCGGATCGCCGAGGAGCTTGCGATCGTGCAGCCGAAGATCGTCGTCATCATGGGCGAGGACGCGCTCGCGGTGCTCAACGACCTCGACCTGCCGCTCGCCCGGCCGGTGCTCGAGCAGCCCGGCGAGGTCCAGCGCCTGACGCCGTCGATCGAGGCGCTGTACGTGCCGAACATCGACCAGGCGCTCGACGAGGAGTCGGCCAAGCGCGCGTTCTGGTCGGCGTTCAGGGTGCTCGGCGAGTGGTACGCCGACCTTCCGCCGTATTGACGCGTCCCGGGCCGGCCACGATCGCGTTCGCGGTTCCGCTCGCGGCCTTCGCCTACTTTCTCGCGGCGCCCGCGCTGCCCGCGCTTGCGCCCGGTGACGAGACGATCCTCGTGGCCGGCGGCATCGGCGTGCTGCTCGTCGCCGCCACGACGCTCGCGCTGCTCCCGGCGCGCGACGCGCTGATCGGGCCGCTGCTGATCGTCCTCGGCAGCGGGCTGCTCGTGGCGGCGCTCAACAGCGACGGCGCGGAGGGGGTCGGTGCGGGGGCGAACGTCTTCGAGGCGCTGCTGGCGAGCTCGGCCGGGCTGATCCTCGCGCGCATGTTCGCGGCCCCGATGAGCGCCGTCGCGGTGCCGCTGTTCGCCGCCGCAGTCGACATCGCGTCGCTGGTGAACGGGCCCACGTCGAAGCTGCTCGAGGGCGGCACCGACCGCGTCGACGCGCTGAGCTTCGACTTCCCCGCCTGGGGCGACAGGGGCAGCGCCGGCCACCTCGGGCTGTCCGACGCGCTGTTTCTGTCGATGTTCGCGGCCTGGGCCGCGAGCTACGGCTTTCGCCGCAGCCTGACGCTGCTCGGCATGGTGCTCGGGCTGCTCGCGTCGCTCGTGCTCAGCGTCACGCTCGAGCAGGCGATCCCCGCCCTGCCGCTGCTCGCGGCGGGATATCTGCTGCCGAACCTCGACCGGATCGGCAGGCTGCTCGGCCACCAGCAGCCGTAGTGGGTCGCCGGCTACGGCTCGAGGACGATCTTGCCGAGCTTGCCGCCGGCGGCGAAGTGGTCGTAGGCCGCGGCGACGTCGTCGAGCGCGAACGTCGCGGCGATCGGGACGCGCAGCTCCCCGCGCGCAAACCGCGGCAGCACCTCGCGCTCCAGAGCGCGCGCAGTCGCCGCCTTCTGCTCGAGCGGCCGGGCGCGCAGCGTCGAGGCCATGATCCGCCCGCGCCTGGCCATCAGCAGCGCGAGGTTCAGCTCCGCCTTCGCGCCCGCGCCGACGCCGATCACGACGATCCGCCCCTCGGTCTCGAGCGCCTTGAGATCGGCGGCGAGGTTCGGCGCGCCGACGAGCTCGAGGATGACGTGAAACGGGCCGTGCTCCTCGAAGCCCTCCGGCTCGACGACCTCGTCGGCGCCGAGCGCGGCGACGGCGTCGCGCGCAGCGGGGTTGCGCACCGTCGCCGTGACGTGCGCGCCGAGCGCTCGGCCGAGCTGGACGGCCGCCGTGCCGACGCCGCCCGCCGCGCCGTGCACGAGCAGCCGCTCGCCGGGCCGCAGACCGGCCTGCGTGAAGAGCGCGTCGTGCGCCGTCGTGAAGACCTCGGGCAGTCCGCCGGCGTCCGGCAACGCGACGGCGTCGGGCACCGGCATCAGCTGGCGCTCGTGGACGACCGCCAGCTCGGCCTGGCCGCCGCCGCCGACGATGCCCATCACGCGGTCGCCCTCGCCGAAGCGCGCCGCGCCGTCGCCGAGCGCCTCGACCTCGCCCGCCAGCTCGAGGCCGGGGATCTCCTGCGGGCTGCCCGGCGGCGCCGGATAGCGACCGCGTCGCTGGAGCATGTCGGCGCCGTTGACGCCCGCGCCGCGCACGCGCACGCGCACCTGCCCGGCGCCGGGCTCGGGATCGGGGTGCTCCTCGACGAGGACCTCGCCGGCGCGGATCGTGGCGGCGCGCACGGGCTCGGAGTCTAAGGGTCTAAAGATGCGCGACGCGCGCGCTCTCGTCACGTAAGCTCATCGACGTGTCGACGCCTGCGCAGGCCTACCGGCTGACCGGCATCTCGCCGAAGGCCTACGAGCACCCGGCCGACCGGGCGGCGACAGCCGCGCTCGGGTCGATCCCGATGCTCGACTACGTGGTGCGCAAGCTGATCGAGTTCGGCTACGAGCGCGCGCTGCGCCAGACGTACCTCGGCGCCGGCGTCCGGCTCGGAACCGACCAGCTGCCGGACATCTGGACGCGCTACCAGCACGTGCTCGGCGTGCTCGACATGCCCGAGGAGTACAACCTCTACCTGACCGCCGAGCCGGTCCTCAACGCGATGGCGATCGGCTCGGGCAAGCCGATCCTCGTGCTCAACAGCGGTACGGTCGAGCTGCTGGGCGACGACCAGCTCGAGGCGGTCATCGCGCACGAGGTCGCGCACATCCTCTCCGACCACGTGCTGTACCGCACCGCGCTGCAGATCCTGCTGCGGCTCACCTGGCAGACGCGCCTGCCGATGGGCGCCGGCCTGCCGCTGATGGCCGTCCAGTACGCGCTGCTCGAGTGGTCGCGCGCGACCGAGCTGACGTGCGACCGCGCGGCGGCGATCGTCACGCGCGACCCGCGCCTGGTCTGCAAGCTGCTGATGACGATGTCGGCGGGCGCAAAGGCGTCGGACCTCAACCTCGATGCGTTCATGCGCCAGGCGATGGAGTACACCGAGAAGGGAGAGGGCCTCGACCGGATGCAGCGGCTGCTGACCGATCTGCGCCAGACGCACTCGCTGCCCGTCAAGCGCGTCCACGAGCTGCTGGCCTGGGTGCGCGAGGGCGAGTACGACCGCATCATCGGCGGCGAGTACATCCGCCGCGGCCAGGAGCGCCCGGCGCGCGAGGAGGCCGCCGACGCGACCGCGCACTACTCCGAGCGCTTCAGGGAGCTCTTCAAGGAGGCCGGCGAGCACGTCTCGGGCGCCGGCCAGCAGCTGTCGGACTGGCTGCGCAACCTGCAGGACGACGACAGGTCCTCGACGGGCGGCCCGAAGAGCGCGGATCAGTGAGAATGTCGGCTCGATGGACCTCTCCGCGGCCGAGATCCGCGTCCTCGGCTGCCTCCTCGAGAAGCAGCGCACGACGCCGGACGCCTATCCGCTGACGCTCAACGCGCTGCGCGCGGCGTGCAACCAGTCGACGAACCGCGACCCCGTCGTCGACTACGACGAGGCGACGATTCGCGACGCGATCGCGCGCCTCAGCCGCCGCCGCTGGGCGCGGCTGGCGAGCGGCGCGGGCAGCCGCGCCTCGAAGTACCGCCACCTGCTCGACGACGCGCTGACGCCCGCTCCCGACGAGCTCGCCGTCCTCTGCGTGCTGATGCTGCGCGGCGCGCAGACGCCGGGCGAGCTCAAGGGCCGCAGCGAGCGCCTGCACCCGTTCGCCGATCTCGCCGCCATCCACGCGACGCTGCAGCGGCTGATCGAGCGCGAGCTCGTCGGGCAGCTGCCGCGCCGGCCCGGGCAGAAGGAGGAGCGCTACGCGCACCGGCTGTCGGACGAGGATGCGCCGCAGCCGCGGGTTGCGGCGAGCGTGGCGGCGCCGACGGGCGCGGGCGCGGCCGCGACGGGGATCGACGCCGGCGCAGCCGGCGCGCCGCCCCCGCCGCCGCGCGTTGCGCCCGGGCGCCCGATGCCGGCTGTCCCCGAGCTGCAGCGCGTCGAGCTGCCGCTCGCCGACCGCGTCGCGCGTCTCGAGGACGAGGTCTCGCAGCTGCGCGCCGAGCTGCGCGCGCTGCGCGGGCGTTAGGGCGCGGTCAGCAGCGCCGCAACCGCTTCGGCCGCGGCGCGGAGGTCAAGCGCGTTCGAGCAGCGCCACGCACTCGATGTGCGGGGTCTGCGGGAACATGTCGACCGGCGTGACGCGGCGCAGCGCGTAGCCGGCCTCGACGAGCTGGGCGGCGTTCGGCGCGAGCGTCGTCGGATTGCAGGAGATGTAGACGATCCGCCGCGGCGCGGCCTCGATGACGCGCCGCACGATCTTCTGCGACAGCCCGGCGCGCGGCGGGTCGACGACCATCAGGTCGGGCCGGCCGGCCTGCTCGACGAGCTCGCGCAGCGCCAGGCGCACGTCGCCGGCGAAGAACCTCGCGTTCTTGATCTCGTTGCGGCGCGCGTTGGAGATAGCGTCGGCGACCGCCTGCTCGACGATCTCCAGGCCCCACAGCTCGCCGGCACGCGCCGCGAGGCTCAGCCCGACGGTGCCGATCCCGCAGTACAGGTCGTAGACGCGCTCCCAGCCCTTGAGATCCGCCTGCTGGGCCGCGATCCCGTAGAGCTTCTCGGCCATCTCGGTGTTCGTCTGAAAGAACGCGTGCGGCGAGATCGAGAGCCGCAGGCCGCAGAGCTCCTCCTGCAGCGACGCGTTGCCCGCGACGATCTCGGAGACGCCGCCCTGCGTCGTCTCGGCGAGCGCCTCGGTGCGCGTCCAGATCAGGCCCTCGCAGTCGACGGCCGCGGCGAGGCTGATGCCGTCGAGCTCGCCCGGGCCGGTCACGATCCGCACCTGCAGCTCGCCGCTGCGCCGGCCCTCGCGGACGACGAGGTTGCGCAGAAAGCCCGTCTGGGTGCGGCGGTCGAACGCCTCGAGACCCTGCTCGCGACACCAGGCCAGCACCTGCTCGCGGGCGACGTTCGAACGCTGCGACGCGAGCAGGCAGTCATCGATCGGGACGATCTCGTGCCACGAGCCGGGCGCGTGGAAGCCGCAGACGAGGGAGCCTTCGTCGCCCGTGCCGAACGAGTACTCGAGCTTGTTGCGATAGCGCCACTGCTGCAGCGCCGGGACGATCTCGTCGAGCTCGAAGCCGTCGAGATGTCCGATCCGCGTCAGCGCGTCGCGCACCTGCTCGTGCTTGACGACGAGCTGGCGCTCGTAGCGCAGCACCTGCCACGGCGCGCCCGGGTGCTCGGCGACCGGCGCGATCCGCTCGGGGCTCGGCTCGAGCACCTCGAGCGTGCGCGCCTCGGCGTAGGCGCGCTTGCGCTTCGTGATGACCGCACGGACGCGATCGCCGGGCACGGCGCCGGAGACGAAGACGACGTAGCCCTCCGTCCGGGCGACGCCGTTGCCGCCGTAGGCGAGCGCGTCGACGCTCAGGTCAAGCTCGGCGCCCCGCTCGGGGCGGATGAACGTGGAGGGCTCGATCGGGTCAGGATAGGCGCAACTCGCGCTCGATCGCCGTCAGCACCGAGCTGCGGTTGGCGTTGCGGCGCTCGTGGTCGCGGACCTTGCGCAGCTCGGCAGGATTGAGATCGTCGAGGCGCTCCTCGACCTGCGCGGTCGTCAGTTCCTCGTAGCCGATGATCGGAAACGCGTGGCCCAGGCCGGCCGCGCGGCGCACGCGGTCGACCGTGCGCAGCGCGCGGTCGCTGCCCGGGGCGCGGCGCGCGACCGCGCCGACGCTCTTGACCCGCGCCTGTGCCTGGCGGCGCGTCTCGCTTGCCGAGCGCCCGACGAGTCCCTCGATCTCGGCGAGCGCGTCCTGTGACTGGCGACGGCCGATCGCGACGAGGTTCTGGACGATCTCCTCGGCGTCCTGGCGCGTCATCCTGCCGCGCTTGACGGCCTCGTCGACGGTCTCCTGCAGCCGTTCGCTCGTGATCGCGACGCCCTTGGACAGCAGATCGCGCAGCGACGCGACCGCCGCCGGCAGCTGGTCCTCGCGATGCGGTGCCTCGCGGTCTTCGGGCGGCTTCTTCGGCTGCGGCATCGGAGTTCCCGCGATCGATCTCGCGAGCGCGGACGCTAGCGGACGAGCAGCTCCAGCAGCGCCTTCTGCGCGTGGCGGCGGTTCTCGGCCTGGTCCCAGATGCACTGGCGCGGGCCGTAGAGCACGTCCGCGCTGATCTCCTCGCCGGGGTGCGCCGGCAGGCAGTGCAGCGCGATCGCGCCCGGCGCGGCGCGGTCGAGCAGCGCGTCGTCGAGACGGTAGGGGGCAAGCGCGGCGCGGCGCGCATCGGCGCTGTCCTCGTCGCCCATGCTGACCCAGACGTCGGCGTAGACCGCGTCCGCGTCGGCGACCGCCTCGACGGGGTCGGCGGTCAGCCGCGCGCCCGCCGTGTCGCCCGCGAGCGCGTAGCCGTCGGGCGAGGCGACCGCGACCTGCACGCCCGCGATCGCGCCGACCAGCGCCAGCGAGCGCGCGACGTTGTTGCCGTCGCCGACGTAGGCGAGCTTCAGACCCTCGAGGCGACCGAACCGCTCGCGCAGCGTCATCAGGTCGGCGAGCGCCTGGCAGGGGTGATGAACGGCGGTGAGCATGTTGAAGACCGGCACGCGCGACGCCTGCGCGAGCTCCTCGAGCAGCTCGTGGGGGCCGGTGCGCAGACCGACCGCTGCGACGTGGCGCGAGAGCACGCGCGCGGTGTCGGCGACGGACTCGCCGCGCGCGAGCTGCAGCTCGTCGCGGCGCAGGACGATCGGCCGCCCGCCGAGCTCGAAGACGCCGGCCTCGAACGACAGCCGCGTGCGCGTCGAGTGCCGTTCGAAGATCAGCGCGATGCTGCGGCCCTCGAGCGCGCGCGACGACAGCGGGGCGGCCTTCAGCGCGTCGGCGCGATCGAGCAGCGCAAGCAGCGCGTCGCGATCAAGCTCAGTCCCCGTGAGCAGGTGGCGCGCCAAGTCGGGCAGTCTACGAGGACGATGCGTGTCCTGACCTGGAACCTCTTCCACGGCCGCGCCGTGCCGCCCGCCGGGCGCGAGCTGCAGGCCGAGTTCGCCGCCGCGCTCGCCGGCTGGGACTGGGATGTCGCGCTGTTGCAGGAGGTTCCACCGTGGTGGCCGCCTGCGCTCGCGCACGCCTGCGCGGCCGAGCAGCGGACGGCGTTGACGTCGCGCAATGCGCTGCCGGCGCTGCGCCGCGCGATCGCGCAGCGCGCGCCCGATGCGATCAAGTCAAACGGCGGCGGCGCCAACGCGATCCTCGTGCGGCGCGCGGCCGGTGCGATCGGCGAGCACCGCCGCGTGCTGCTGCGGCGCCTGCCGGAGCGGCGCGTCTGCCACGCCGTCGCGCTCGCGCGCAGCGGGACGTGGGTCGCCAACCTCCACGCCCAGGTGCACTCACGACAGCGCGCCCAGGCCGACATCGATCGCGCCGCGGCGGCGACGCTGTGCTGGGCGGGCGATGCACCGGCGCTGCTCGGTGGCGACTTCAACGTCCGCGACCCGCTCGCGACCGGCTTCGAGCACCTCGCCGGCCACGGCGTCGACCACCTCCTCGGGCGCGCGATGTATGCCGGCGGCGCGCCGGAGATCCCCGCTCGGGGCAACCTCTCCGACCATGCGCCCGTAATCGTCTGTGCGCTGCCGCGAGCGGGCAATATCGCTGCCTAGGCTCGCCGACCCCCGAACTACAGGAGAACAATGTTCCGCATCCCCATGATCGCGCTTGCCGGCGTCCTGCTCGCGCTCGTCGTCTCCGCCTGTGGCGACGACAAGGCGAGCAACAGCGGCCGCAACCCCGGCGACAACGGCGCGATCGTCACGACGAACCCGACGCCCGAGGTTCAGACGAGCACCCAGAGCGAGGCGCAGGAGTCAAACGACGTCGTCAGCGTCGGGATCGAGGACATCGAGTTCGTCCCCGCGAGCATCACCGCGAAGGTCGGTCAGAAGATCGTCTGGACGAACAACGAGGACGTCCCGCACAACGTGACCGCCACCGATGGCGCGGACTTCGCGTCCGAGACACTGCAGAAGGGCCAGACGTTCGAGTACAGCCCGACGAAGGCCGGCACGATCAGGTACGTCTGCACGATCCACCCCGGCCAGAACGGCCAGATCAGGGTCACCGAGTGATGGCCGATCCTGGCGCCGCCCTGCTCTAGCTCTGGCGCAGGCCGAAGCCGCGCAGCAGCATGAGCGCGCGCTGGCCGACCGATCCGGGCTTCGGCAGCACGCCGAGCTGGATCGCCGCGTCGTAGAGATCGAAGAACGCGCGGACGCGCCATAGCCGCGTCCGCGCCTCGTCGAGCTCGCAGTAGAAGACCGCCTGCACGACGATCGCGCGGCCGGTCGGAGGAAGCGCCTCGAGCTCGCCGGTGTGCGTCGCCAGCAGCCGTACCGGCGCGGCGACGAAGCGCCCGTCGCCGAGCCGCGGGCCGGTGCCCTCGATGCGCGCGTCGGGCGCGGCGGTGCGCAGCAGCGCCGCGTGCCCGGCGAGCGCGGCGGGACCGTGCAGCGGCCCCTTGAACGTCAGCGGGTCCTCGTAGTGCAGATCCGGCGCGCACGTATCAGCGAGCTCCCGCGCGAGGTCGGCCGCCGACCACGCCGCCTCGAAGCGCTCCACCAGCTGCAGGGCGCCGGCCGCGGTCACTCCGCGAACTCCGCCATGCCCTGCAGTGGCGAGCTCGCGCGCGCGTGCGTGCGGCGCGGGATCCGGCCGGCGTCGCGCGCGAGCACGCCCGCGACGATCGCGTGGCGGATCGCGTGCGCCATCGCGACCGGGTCGGTCGCGCGCGAGATCGCGCTCGCGCAGAGGACGCCGTCGCAGCCGAGCTCCATCGCGAGCGCCGCGTCCGAGGCCGTGCCGACGCCGGCGTCGAGGATCACCGGCACGCCGGCCGCCTCGACGATCAGCGTGAGGTTGGCCGGATTGGCGATCCCCTGGCCACTGCCGATCGGCGAGCCGAGCGGCATCACCGCCGCGCAGCCGACGTCCTCGAGGCGGCGCGCGAGGATCGGGTCGTCGTTGGTGTAGGGCAGCACGACGAAGCCGTCGTCGACGAGCTGCTCGGCGGCGACGAGCAGCTCGGGCGCGTCGGGCAGCAGCGTGCGCTCGTCGCCGATCACCTCGAGCTTGACCCAGTCGGTGCCGAGCGCCTCGCGCGCGAGCTGCGCGGTCAGCACCGCGTCGCGGGCGGTGAAGCAGCCGGCCGTGTTCGGCAGCACGTCGACGCCCGTGGCGGCGATGACGTCCAGCAGGGAACCCGCGGCGCCCGGGTCGATGCGCCGCATCGCGACGGTGACGAGCTCGGTCTCGCTCGCTTCGATCGCTTCGCCGAGCGTCTCCATGCGCGTGAAGCCGCCCGTGCCGAGCAGCAGCCGTGACGCGAACGTGCGCCCGGCGATCTGCAGCGCTGGGGAGAGCGCGCGGGTCATCCGCCCTGCACCGCGCGCACGATCTCGACGTGCGCGCCGTCTGGCAGCGTGCGGCTCCGCCAGACGCCGCGGCGCGCGACCTCGGCGTCGACCGCGACCGCGATGCCGGCCGCCTCGGGATCGATCTCGAGCGCGAGCAGGACGTCGCGGATCGTCGGCTCGCCGCCCGCATCGAGCGGCTCGCCGTTGACGAAGATCATGCGTGGACTCCGTCGAAGCGCGCCGCGGCGAAGGCGGCGGGAAGCTCGGCGCCGCCGCCGACCAGCCCGTCGACGACGATGTCGGCGCTGACCGGCGCGAGCAGGATCCCGTTGCGGTGATGGCCGGTCGCCCAGTGCAGGCCCTCGAGTTCGCCGGCAGGGCCGAGCAGCGGCGCGTTGTCGGGCGTCGCCGGGCGCAGGCCCGCCGAGATCTCCTCGACGACGAGCTCGTGCACCCCGGGGACGAGCTCGCCCGCGTCGCGCAGCAGCTCGTACAGCCCGCCTGCGGTCACGGTCGTGTCGAAGCCGCGCTCCTCCATCGTCGCGCCGAGCACATAGCGCCCGTCGCCGCGCGGGACGAGGTAACCGCCCTCGAAGCGCACGATGCGCTCGAGCAGTCCGGGCCCCGCGGGGTCGCGCAGGCGCAGGATCTGACCCTTGACGGGGCGCAGCGGGATCGGCGGCAGGCCGTCGATCGCGGCGCTCCACGCGCCGGCGGCCGCGACGACGCGGTCGACGCGCAGCGTCTCGCCGCCGGCGAGGCCGATCGCCGTGACCTGTCCGCGAGCGCGCTCGACGCGCTCGACCTTCGTCCCCGTGCGCAGCGTCGCGCCCGCGTGACGCGCCGCCTGCGCGAGCGCGAGCACGACCGCGCGCGGGTCCGCCGAGTGGTCTCCCGGGACGTCGAGCGCAAGGCGCACGGTCGGAGCGAGCGCCGGCTCCAGGCGCCGCGCGGCGCTCGGCAGCAGACGCTCGACGTCCAACCCCAGCTCGACGCGCAGCGCGAGCTCGCGCTCGAGTGCCTCGGCCTCGTCACGGTCGCGCGCGACCACGAGCGCGCCGCTGCTGCGCAGGCCGGGATCCGCGCCGGCCGCCTGGGCCAGCTCGGCCGCGAACGCCGGCCATGCACGGGCGCTGCGCAGCCCGAGCTTCAGCAGCGCAAGCTCGCCGGCGTCGGCCTCGGTGACCGGGGCGAGCATGCCCGCGGCGACGCGCGAGGCGCCCGCCCCCAGCTCGCCGCGCTCGAGCACGCAGACCGAGAGCCCGCGCTGGGCAGCGCGCCAGGCGATCGCGAGCCCGATGACGCCGCCGCCGATGACGGCGACGTCGCTCGTTGCGGTTGCGTTCTGCGCCATGACACCTCGCTTCGCCGGCATGATCCGGATCAGCTGTTGACGGTCGGCGTGGTCGCCCTCTCAGCCCGCGCCCGCGGGCTCCCGTATCGGTCCATCCTAGACGCTCGCCCGTTGCCACAATGATGCGGTGACCGATCTCGACGACCGCCGCGCACGGCTCCAGGAAGCCCGCCTGTACCTCGTCTGCGACCTGCAACCCGGAGGCCGCGCGCTCGCGGACGTGCTCGCGGCCGCGCTGCGCGGCGGCGTCGACGTCGTGCAGCTGCGCGACAAGCACGCCTCCGGCGAGGAGCTGGTCGCGGCGGCGAAGATCGCGCGCGCGCTGTGCGACGACGCGCGGGCGCTGTTGATCCTCAACGACCGTCCCGACCTCGTGCAGGCGGCGGGGGCGGACGGCTGCCACGTCGGGCAGCACGACGTCGGGCCCGCGGCCGCCCGCGAGCGCGGCGGCGCGGACGCGCTCGTCGGCCAGTCGACGCACTTCCCCGACGAGATCGACGCCGCCACCGATGTCGACTACATCGGCGTCGGGCCCGTGTTCGCGACCCCGACGAAGCCCGGCCGCCACCCGGTCGGCGTCGAGCTCGTGCGCTTCGCGGCCTGGCACGCGCATGTCCCGTTCTTCGCGATCGGCGGCATCGACGCTGGCAACGTGGGCGAGATCGTGGCGGCGGGCGCACGCCGGATCGCCGTCGTGCGCGCGATCGCCGAGGCCTCCGATCCGGCGGCGGCGGCGACGGCGCTGCGCGCCGCGCTCCCGGCCGGAGCGCTCTCGTGAGCAGGCGCAAGCGCAAGCGCTCGGGCAGCGCGCGAGCGCAGCCACAGCCGCCGGCACCGGCACCGGCGCCGGCGCCGGCGCCACCGGCACAGCAGCCACAGCAGCGCCAATCGGCGCCCGACGACGGACTGCGTCGCGGCTACGCCCGCGGCCGCGCGCGCGACGAGGAGATCAGGGCAGGCCTCGAGCCGCTCGCCCCGGGCGAGCGCCCGCGGGTCGTCACGATCGCCGCGATCGTCGCGATCGTCTTCGCGATCGCCAACGTCGCCACCGCCGTGGGCGGAAACGACATCTCGACGGCCAGCGGCGACCCTTCGCTGGCGACCGCCGTGACGACGGCGGTGCTGCTGCTCGCGGGGTTCGGCATGCTGGCCCGCCAGTACTGGGCGGTGCTCGGCTTTCAGGCGATCCTCGGCATCCAGATCGTCTTCTTCTCGCTCTACCTGATCGGCGTGCAGAAGCTCTGGCACGCGATCATCCCGGTGCTCGCGATCGGGCTGCTCGGCTGGCTGTTCTGGAAGCTCGTGCGCCCGATGGCGCAGCTGCAGATGCCCACGCGGGGCCCACGCGAACCGGCGCCGTAGACCCCTTCGCGCTCGCGCCCGAGGGAGCCGCAAGCCGAGTCGATAGGCTCGATCCGCCATGGCCGAGAGCTCCTACGACTGCATCGTCATCGGCTCGGGGCCGGGCGGCTACGTGGCCGCGATCCGCGCCGCTCAGCTCGGCATGAGGACGGCCGTGGTCGAGTCCGACCTCGTCGGCGGGCGCTGCCTGAACTACGCCTGCATCCCCGCCAAGGCGGTCCTGCGCGTTGCCGATGTGCTCGGCGAGATCCGCGAGGCGCAGGCCTACGGGATCAGCGTCGGCGAGCCGACGGTCGACTTCGCTGCCGTCGGCGAGCGGCGCAAGAGGGTCGTCAAGACGCTGACGGGCGGCGTCGCCGGGCTGCTGAAAAAGAACGGCGTCGACGTCATCGAGGGCCACGGCTCCGTGACCGACGACGCCAACGTCAGGGTCGGCGGCAACTTCGACGGCAGCGAGATCGAGGCGACGTTCGTCATCCTCGCGACCGGCTCGCAGAAGAAGGCGCTGCCGGGCGCGCAGTTCGGCGGGCGCGTCATCGGCACCGAGGAGGCGTGGGCGCTCGAGGAGCTGCCACAGACGCTCGCCGTCGTCGGCGCCGGCGCATCGGGCACCGAGATCGCGTCGGCCTACGCGCGGCTGGGCAGCGATGTCACGCTCTACGAGGCCCTCGAGCGCGTGCTGCCGATCGAGGACCCCGAGATCTCGAAGATCGCCGAGCGCGGCTTCAAGAGGCAGGGCATCGCGGTTCGCAGCGGCGTCTTGGTCGAGGACGTGCAGACGAGCGCCGACGGCATCACGTGCAGCGTCGCGGGCGAGCCGCAGTCGGCCGAGTGGCTCGTGATCGCCACCGGCCGCGCGCCCGACGTGGAGGGGCTCGGGCTCGAGGAGGCGGGCGTCACGCTCGCGTCCGACGGCCTCGTCGCCGTCGACGGCGCGATGCGGACCTCGCTGGCCGGCGTCTATGCGATCGGCGACCTCGTGGCGGGCCCGGCGCTTGCGCACAAGGCCTCCGACGAGGGAGTCATCGCGGTCGAGGACGCCGCCGGCCTCGAGACCCGCCCGCTCGAGCACGTCGACATCCCGCGCGCGACGTTCTGCCTGCCGAACGTCGCGAGCTTCGGGCTGACCGAGCAGCAGGCGCGCGACGCCGGCCACGACGTCGTCGTCGGCAGGCTCGGCTTCGGCGCCGTCGGCGCCGGCACCGTCTACGGCGACCGCGCCGGGCTCGTGAAGATCGTCGGCGATCGCACCTACGGCGAGCTGCTGGGCGGCCACATCGTCGGGACGAAGGCGACCGAGCTGATCCAGGAGCTCGTCAACGTCCGCGCGCTGGAGGGCGGCTACCCCGAGGTGGCCCGCATGGTGCACGGTCATCCGACGCTGTCGGAGGCGGTCATGGAGGCCGCGCGCGACGCCGACGGCTGGCTCATCCACGGCTGAGTCCGTCTTCGCGTGAGCGTGTGCATCAAACGTTGCGAGAGGCGCCGGTAGCGGGTCGCCCCGTGCGCGCCGCGTTCTACTACGACCTGTTCAGCCCGGAGGCGTACCTCGCCGCCGAGCGCGTCATCAACCTGCTGCCCGCCGCGGAATGGATCCCGGTCTTCGCGCCGCGGCTGCCGGGCGCCGACCTGCTCGACGGCTTTCGCTGTCAGACCGACCGCGACGCGTTCTTCGAGCGCATCGAGCGCATCGCCGCGCGCCGCGGGCTGCAGGACCTCCGCTGGCCGGACCCGTTTCCGTGCGACTCCGCCTACGCGATGCGGGTCGCGACGTACGCCTGCCAGATCGGCCGCGCGGTCGCGTTCTCGCTGGCCGCGTTTCGCCAGGCGTTCGCCGCCGGCCGCGACCTCGGCGTTGCCGACAACGTGCTGATCGCGGCCGCGGCGTGCGAGATGCACCCCAGGGCGGTGACCAAGGGCGCCGAGCTCAGCTCGATCGCGCGTGCCCTCGACGACGCGACCACCCTCGCCGCGCAGCGCGGCGTGCGCGACGTCCCGGCGGTCTGGCTGCCCGACGGGCGCGTCTTTCACGGCGACGACGCGCTCGACGGCGCGGTGCGCGCGCTGATCGCGTAGCTTCGATCGCGATGCGCGCCAACCGCAGCTACCGGCTGCTGCACACCCGCTCGAGCCGCCGCCCGGCGAGCCTCGATCCGGCGCGGATCGACCATCTCGAGGTCGTCGAGGTCGCCTCCGGCGAGGTCGTGCTGTTCTGGGATCTGCCCGCCCCCGACGCCGCCCGTCAGGCCCGGCGGCTGCGCGAGGACCTGTCACAGCTCGACGACTGCGAGTTTCTCTCGCGCTGGGGCGAGCTGTAGCGCGGCGGCTTACTGCTTCGGCCGCCCGCTGACCGCGAGTCCTGCGCCGAGGCCGATCATCGGGTTGAGCATCCCGACGAGGAAGCCGTCGGCGAGGATCCGCCGCAGCACCTTCGGCTCGACCGGCGCGTAGAGCGCCTCGACGAGCGACCGGCGACATCTGGCGCCGGCAGTCGGCCGGTACCCTGGAGACAACGAATGGCAGAACGCGTCGCGCAACCCGCTGAGCACGCCGGGCTCCCCGAGCCCGCCGTCGCCCGTGAATGGCTCGCGACGATGCTGCTCATCCGCCGCTTCGAGGAGCGTGCCGGCGAGATGTACGCCAAGGCGAAGATCGGCGGCTTCCTGCACCTCGCGATCGGCGAGGAGGCGACGATCGTCGGATCGACGCGCGCGCTGCGCGATCAGGACTACCTGATCTCGACGTACCGCTCGCACGGCCACACGCTCGCGCGCGGCTCGGAGCCCGAGCGCGTGATGGCCGAGCTGTTCGGGCGCGTCGACGGGCTGTGCAACGGCCGCGGCGGCTCGATGCACATGTTCGATCTGCAGAACCGCTTCATGGGCGGCTACGGGATCGTCGGCGGCAACCTCCCGCTGGCCGCCGGCTTCGCGCTCGCCTCGGACTACCTCGAGCGCGACGAGGTGACGCTGTGCCAGTTCGGCGACGGCGCCTCCAACCAGGGCACGTTCGGCGAGACGATGAACCTCGCCGCGCTCTGGCGCCTGCCGGTCGTCTTCATGGTCACGAACAACCAGTTCGGGATGGGCACCGCGCTCGAGCGACACTCCGCCGTGACCGACCTGATGCGCAAGGGCGAGGGCTTCGGCGTGCCCGGGATGCGCTGCGACGGCATGGACGTCGCCGACACCTACAACGTGACCTGCGACGCGCTGCGAATCGCGCGCGAGGAGCGCCAGCCGGTGCTCGTCGAGGCCGTCACCTACCGCTTCCGCGGGCATTCGATGGCCGATCCGGAGGAGTACCGCACGAAGGAGCAGGTCGACGAGTGGCGCAAGCGCGACCCGCTGACCGTCTTCGGAGACCAACTCGTCGCCGCCGGCGTCCTCGGCGAGGACGAGCGCGAAGCGATCGATCGCGAGACGATCGAGCGCGTCGATCGCGCGGTCGCGTTCGCGGACGCTTCGCCTCACCCGTCGCCCAACGATCTCTACGACGACATCTATGTGCTCGGCGAGCAGGTGCGCGGCTGGTACTCCGTCGACGAGCGCACGCCGACGCCGCACCGCGGCGAGGACGAGAGCGCGATGGACCGCGCCGAGCTCCCGCACGCGGCCGAGCACGCCGGCGCCACGACGGCGAAGCCCGCCGACGCCGCGCAGGCGGACGAGGACTAGCCGGTGGCCGTCATGCGCTACCGCGAGGCGCTGAACGCCGCCCTGCGCGAGGAGATGCAGCGCGACCCGAACGTCATGCTGATGGGTGAGGACATCGGCGTCTTCAACGGCGCCTTCAAGGTCACCGCCGGCCTGCTCGAGGCGTTCGGCGAGAAGCGCGTGCGTGACACGCCGATCTCGGAGAACACGATCGTCGGCATGGGCGTCGGTGCCGCGATGACCGGTCTGCGCCCGGTCGTCGAGCTCATGACGATCAACTTCTCGCTGCTGGCGATGGACCAGATCGTCAACCACGCGGCGTCGATCCGCTACATGTTCGGCGGCCAGGTCAAGGTGCCGCTGGTCGTGCGCATGCCGCAGGGCGCCGGCCATCAGCTCGGGCCGACGCACTCGCACTCCTGGGAGGCGCTCTACCTCCACGTGCCGGGCCTGCTCGTCGCGACGCCGACGACCGCCGCCGATGCGAAGGGCCTCTTGAAGTCCGCGATCCGCGACGACAACCCCGTCATCTTCATCGAGCACGAGTACCTCTACGGCCAGCGCGGCGAGGTGCCCGACGACGAGGACCACACCGTGCGCTTCGGGGTGGCCGCGATCCGCCGCGAGGGCTCCGACGTGACGATCGTCGGGATCTCGCGGATGGCGCTGACCGCGGCCCGCGCCGCGAAGACGCTCAGCGAGGAGCACGACATCGAGGCCGAGGTGATCGACCCGCGCACGCTGCGCCCGCTGGACCTCGACACGATCCTCGCGTCGGTGCGCAAGACGAACCGCTGCGTGATCGTCGAGGAGGGCTGGCCGCACGGCGGCGTCGGCGCGAACCTCGCGGCGCTCGTGCAAGAGCAGGCCTTCGACGACCTCGACGCGCCGATCCAGCGCGTGACGGGCGCCGACGTGCCGATGCCCTACTCCAAGCCGCTCGAGCAGATCGCCTTCCCGCACGAGCCGCAGGTCATCGACGCCGTCCTCGCGACGTTCGGCGACCGGCGATAGCGACGACGCGCGATTGCAAGGACATCCGATGAGCCGATCCAGCGACCATCCGACGAGCAAGCGGCGACAGTCGTGACGGAGATCGTCATGCCGCGCCTGTCGGACTCGATGGAGGAGGGCACGATCCTCAAGTGGCTCAAGGACGACGGCGCCGCGGTCAGCCGCGGTGAGCCGCTTGCCGAGATCGAGACCGACAAGGCGACGCTGACCTACGAGTCCGACGCTGCCGGCGTGCTGACGATCGTCGCGCCGGCCGGAGAGACGCTGCCGATCGGCAGCGTGATCGCGCGCCTGGACTCGGGCAACGGCGCGCGCGCGACGTCAGCGCCGACCGAGCCGCAGGGTGACTCGTCGGGCGAGCCCGAGCACGAGCCGGCGCCGCAGGCCGACGTCGAGCCGCACGCGGCGGCGCCTGCGCAGTCCGTCACGCCGCCCCGGGCCGCGCCCGCGGCGCCGTCTCGCTCCGGTGCCCGCGTCAAGGCCTCGCCCGTCGCGCGCCGCCTCGCGCGCGAGCACGGTGTCGATCTGCATCAGGTGACCGGCACCGGTCCCGGCGGGCGAATCGTCAAGGACGACGTCGAGCAGGCTGCCACGTCCCCGTCGCCGCCGCAGGCCGCGCCGCGCGCCGCCGCGTCCGAACCCGAAGCCGCGCCGGCCGCGCCCGCCACGCCCGCCGCGCTCGGCGAGCAACCTGCCGGCGCCGCGCCCGCCGCCACCGGCGAGCAGCCTGCCGTCGGCGCACCGCCAGCACCGCCGCCGCCGCCGGCGCTGTCCGCGACCGGCACCGCCAAGGGTGACGTCACCGTCCAGGAGCTCACCCGCGTCCAGGGCCTGATCGCGCGGCGGATGGCCGAGTCGCGCGCGACGATCCCGTCCTTCGAGCTGCGCACGGAGATCAACATGGACGCCTGCGTCGCGCTGCGCGCCGAGCTCAAGGCGCTCGGCGGCGACGTTCCCTCCTACAACGACATGGTCGTCAAGGCGAGCGCGCTCGCGCTGCGCGAGTTCCCGCGCGCGAACGGCGCCTACCGCGACGGCCGCTTCGAGCTCTACTCGCGCATCAACGTCGGCATGGCGGTCGCGGGCCAGGACGCGCTCGTCGTCCCAACGATCTACGACGCCGACCGCAAGTCGCTCGGCGAGATCGCCCGCGATGCGCGCACGCTCGCCGAGCGCGTGCGCGCCGGCGCGGTCACGCCGCCCGAGCTCTCCGGCGGCACCTTCACCGTCTCGAACCTCGGGATGTTCGGCATCAAGTCGTTCACCGCGGTGATCA
>JAUJOT010000008.1:0-182671 GCA_030447505.1 Solirubrobacteraceae bacterium
AGGTCTACTGGAAGGCGATCGGCGGCTCGGTCGACGCCGTGAGCGCGAAGACCGTCGCCAACAACCGCATCTACGGGACGCCGATGGCGCCGATCGGGCAGACCTACGACGCGCCGTCGGCCGCCGACCTGCGCTGCTTCCGCTCCGTCTGGGCGGGCTACGACGCGGGCGGGCTGTCGTAGTGGAGCTGGCAGGCGTCGAGCGCCGCGTCATCGGACGTGCTCTCGGAGCCCGCGCCCCCGGCGATCGCCCTCCCCGATCCGGGCTGGCCGGCTCTGAGCAAGGGCTCGAGCGGCGACCAGGTCATCTGGCTGCAGCAGCACCTCGCGTCGGCGGACCCGTCAGTCGCGCGGCAGGTTCTCACTTGCGACGCAGGAGGCGCTGAAGGACTTCCAGGGCGCGCGCGGCCCGGCGCCGACGGGCGAGACCGACGCCGCGACCTGGCAGGCGCTGCTGACGGTGCCGCTGCGTCCGGTCGACTGGACGCGGTGACCGCCGTCGGCAACGACGCGGTTGCCGTTGGCCGTGGCGGCCGCGAACCGATCCTGTGGGCGACTCACCAAGATTTGTTGTGGCAATGCGCGCCAGCCGCGGGAACGTCTCATCGCGACCGCCACAAAACCTCTACGAACGACGCAGTGAGCGGCTTGAGTCCCGTCCGGCGGTGCGTCACGATAGGGAGACCCGGGACAGTTTGATCACGGAGGGTTGAGCAGGCATGTGGGTAACGCAGTCGCGCCGGATCACGACCCTGGCGCGCGGAATGCTGGCGGTCGCCCTTGCGGCTGGGCTGGGCTTTGGCCTTGGGGCGGGGCTCGCGGGGCTCGTCGGCGGGGTCGGCGCCAGCGCGTCCGATGCAAAGTTGCTCGCGCCTGCAACGATCACGCACTCGTCGGAAGCATCGGACGACGCAGCTGTGGATCTCGCGCGCAGCGAGCGCGCGGCGGCCAGGCGCGCGGCGCAGGAGCAGGCCCGTGTCAGCCGCGCCCGGGCCGCCCGCGCGCGGCGCGCGCGAATCGAGCGCGACGCTCGCATACGTGCCCAGCGCGCTGCCGCGCAGCGGCAGGCGGCGGCGCGCCTGCGACAGCCGGTCGCGCCGCGCCGGCGGACGGTGGCGCCACCGCCGCCGCCACCACCAGCACCGCCGCCACCACCACCACCACCCGCGCTCACGCCGAAGCCCGCACCTCAAGTCAGCCCAAGGCCCGCGCCGCAGCCGACGCGCGATCCGAGCGCTGCGTTCGACGATTCGGGCTGATCAGGCTTGCGCGCCGCGCGCCTGCTTGAGCTGGCGCGCTGTCCCGCAGGCGGTCGAGCCGTTAGCAGAACGTCGCGGCGACGGACACCCGCTGCGACGTCCGCGTCACGCGCGGTGCGAGCGGGGCCCGGGTGACAGACCCAGAACCGCTGTAGGCGGAGGATTAAACCGGAACTTTTTGAGGGGTTGAGGCCCGATCGCCTGTGTTTGCGGGGGTCGGGCTTCTTTTCAATGGTTGATGTAGCCAAAGTTATGGTTGCGTTCTGTCTGGTGGTTCGGCATCTTCTTCCGATGCCTAGGCGCGGTGGGTCTGCTCACGTAGCCACAATCAAGACGAAGGGCAAGGGCGGCGTCGTCTACACGTCGCATCTGCTGGGCCGCTCCTGTCGCGAGGGCGGCCGGGTCCGCCACGAGAACCTCGGCAACCTCTCGCACCTTCCGATCGAGGTGGTCGACGCGATCCGCGCGATGCTCGCCGGCCGGCGCCTGCTCGACCTCGACGAGGGCTTTGAGATCGTGCGGTCGCTGGGGCACGGGCATGTCGCGGCGGCAACAGCGAGTAGATGATCGATTCCGAATGCTCGGAATCAGTGGTCGTAGGCGATGAGGCTGCGGTTCCAGGTGCCGGCGAGTTCGTTGTGACGCATAGCGGCGGCCAGGGCCAGCAGTCGGCAGCAGATGCGGGCAGGAGTCCGGGCAGCGCCGTGGCGTTCGAGCGAGCGCTGTCCTTCAAGACCTTGTCGGCGATGATCGTGCGTCCCCCGGCGACCGGGAGGCGCTCGGGGATCTCCGCGGCGATCTTGCGTTCGGTGACCTTGGCGGCGGCCAGTTCAAAGCCGATCGGCATGCCGTCGGGTGCGCAGACGAGCATGAGTCGAAATCGCCAGTAGTGGCGGGAGTGCGAGCGACTGCAGCCGTAGGCGGCGTAGCCGGGCAGCTCGATCGGCGCGCGGTCTCGCGCGACTGCCCGCACGGGATCGGTGTTGCATCCAACAGCGACACCCGGTCGCCGCACGACGCGCGACGAACACCGCATGTTGAGCAGCCTGACGATGATCGGAGCAGCGCCCCGACGCGCTTGTTGTAGCCGGGCTGCTTGGGCAGGTACGGAAACAGCTGCCCCAGGCGCCAGCCGCGCGAACGCCAAGAAGCGCCGATCGCCGGGGCAGTCGAACAGCACCTGCGCGACGGCCGAGCAGACCAGCTCGGCGTCGGTGATCTGCGGCGGCCGACCGCGGCCGCGACGGGGCATGAAGAAGTCATCAGCCAGGACGTAACGTCCGATGAGAGGGTGTCGAGACAGGCGGGGACTGGGCCTCCAAGGTCGACGGTGCGAGAACACGTCTGTCTTGGACACCTCCACCCGCCCGTCCCGCGGGCCATCACCGACTATGGAATCGATCATCTAGATGGGGGGGGCTGTGGGCTCAGCGGGTTGAGCGACGCCGCCGTGGCGAAATCGTCGTAGGTGCGCGGCAGGTCGCGGACGGCGGAGGCCGTCCGGCGTTCGAGGTGGCGCTGCGCGGCGTAGGGCAGCGCGAGCGACACGACGGCGGCGACGGCCACGAGGCCGGAGCAGACCGCAGCGGGGGCACCCAGGCGGCTGCGCTGAGGCTCGGCGGACCTGGAGACGGCGACCGCGATGGCGACGAACGGCAGCGCGAGCGCGGGCGAGGCCAGCGCCGGGAACTCCTCGAGCCAGTCCACCGACGCATGAACCAAGAAGTACACGGGTATCGCCGCGCAGACCGCAACCAACTCCCTGTCGCTCGCGGCGCAACGGCGCCACGTGTTCCGAAGGCCCGTGGCCCCCGCGCCGAACACGACGAGCAGCAATGCGAGCGCTGCCAAGCCGCCCTCGGCGAGCAACCGCATCCAGATGCTGTGCGCGTACTTGAACGGCTTCTCGAACCGCCTCTGCGCGGAGTATCGATGCTCGAAGCTGGCCGCGCCCCCGCCCGTCACCGGGGCGTCGACGAAGGAACGCAGCGCGACGCGCCAGAAGTCATAGCGCTGGTCGGCGTAGTTGGCGGTCAGCCGCGCGCCCTTGGTCGCGGGCGTCTCCGTATGCGACTTGAAGGTCTGCCACCGGTCGCTCACGCCGTCGGAGATGCGCCCGGCGCTCGCAACGCCGGCGACGAGTCCCACCAGCGCGACCGCGGCGATGAAGATTGCAGCAGACTGGCGGGCGCGTTTCGCGGCGGTCGCCGAGAGCCGAAGCCCTGCGTCCGCAGCGACGACCAGGCAGCCCAGCGCGGCAGCGGCAGCGGCAGTTATGGCCATGACGCGCGCGGCGCCGTCGACGGCCGCCGCAACCGACAGGCCGCCGGACGGGACTCCTCTATCCGCCGCGTCGGCGACCTCGATGCCGATCGAATAGACGTCGTAGATCGGCCCGATCGCGACAGCCAGCGCGCCGGCGACGACCGCGAGCGGGGCGATGAGGCGCATTCGGTTCGGCGCGAGCGCGACGAATACGACGAGCGAGACCAGCAGGCCGCCCACGGCGCCTCGGCTCTGGGGCAGCGCCGCGAGCTCTGCGAGGAACACCGACACGGCAAAGAAGAGAACGCGCAGTGGCGCAGGAGCGTTGCGCCGGGTGCAGAGCCAGAGTGCCGGAATGAGCGCCATCGCCGGCAGCGCGGCAGCGGCGTTCGCGTAGCCGATCGGCTCGAGGTACCTGCCCTTGATGAAGTTCGCGGAGACGTCGTCGGCGGCCGCAGCCGCGATGATGCTGCTAGCGCAGACGCCGGTCACACCCAAGACCCAGCCCCCGATCGCGATCTGGGCCGCGCGCAGGTTCCAGGGCAGCAACGAGATCGTCCACGCCACCGCCAGCAGTAGCAGCAGCTTGTTCGAGGCTTCCCAGCCGTCGGCCGGCGACGGCGCCCACTTGATGGACATGTAGCTGTAGGCGGTGAGGCTGGCGAGCCCGGCAATCGCCACGGCGCCCGCCCGAGCGGCCGGGAGGATGCGACCCGTGACACCGATGGTGACGGCGAGGAGTCCGACCGCGGCAATCGCGCTCGGATACCAGACGCCGACCGGAATGCCGCCTTCAAAGTGGCTCCAGCCAACCCAGGCGACGACCACCACCACCGCCGGAAGGAAGATGACGACTGGGCTGAGCCTCGGGCGCCGGGAGGACTCAGGAGCCGCGGCAGCGGGCCGCGCACACTGCCTGCTCGCGAGTCCCGTCAACCTGCGTCAGGGTCCCACGTCGCGACCACGCCGACGAGCGCGGCTGGCCGCGGCAGATGGCGGACTCTCCGGAAGCGGCGGCGTGTCATCGTCGCGGCGCTGACGGTACTCGCTGCGAGCCCGTCCCGGACGCGCGACGGGCCGCCGGCGCCGTCGACGCCTGCGCACGCGCTGTGGCACGCGGCCGTGCCAGCCGTCGGCGTCCGAGCTGCCGGGCTCGAAGGTGCGACGCAGCGCCTCGACGATCGATACGGGCGGCTCCCATCCCAGCACGGTGGTCGGTCGCGACGGGTCGTAGCGAAACTGACGCAGGCTCGGCTCCATAACGTAGGAGTCGAGGAAGATCGGCGGCTGCGTCCGACCGCCGATCTTGCGATGGACCATCTCGAGCGCGCGGCCGATGGCCCGGTAGACGCTGAGTGGGAAGCGCACCACCTTGATCGGCTCCGCCCGCTGCCAGGCGCGCAGGTACTCGCGCTGAGTGATCGGATGCGGGTCCACCGCATTGAACACCTCTCCTGCCGCCGCCGGGTTGTGGGCGCACTCCACGAGCAGCGACGCCGTATTCCCCACGTAGTTGAGCGGCATCCGGTTGCCGCCGCCGAGCAGCAGGACCACACGCTCGCCGAGCGGCCGGCCCAGTCGCCACTGGAACTCCCGGCCGCGACCGTAGATCGCCCCCGGCCTCACGATCGTCACCTCGACGCCTGCCTGCCCCTCCAGCCGGCGCACGACGCGCTCCTGCAGTAACTTCGTCCACGCGTAATCGTCACGACGCCCGGGCTCGGGCTCGAGGGGTGTCGCCTCGTCGATCACCGACTTCGGCTTGAGCTGGTTGAACCCGTAGACGGCGAAGCTCGAGACGTGCACGAAATGCCCGGTCCAGCCTGTCTCGGACAGCGCCGAGATGAGGTTCTCCGTTGCCAGCACGTTCGTATCGAAAGTTGCTCGCCAGCTCGCTCCCACCCCGGCGGCGAGGTGCAGGATCGCTTCATATGACGCGATCCGTTTGCCGAGGTCCTCGTCGGGGCGGCGAAGATCGACGGGCACCACCTCCACGCCCCGCTCCTCGAGCGCGGCGCGAGCCGTGCTCGAGGGGCGTACCAGAGCGCCCACATCATCTCCCCGCCGCAGCAGCTCGTCGATGACATGGCCGCCGAGGAAGCCTCCAGCCCCTGTCACGAGAACTCTCATACGCGGTTCTCCTCGGCGAGCAGATCCTCCACCAGGCGGTTCGTGGCGTCCATGTCACGTACGGTGATCGGTGGCTCCCGGCGACCCGCGACCGCCGCGTAGAAGTCCTCGAGCAGGCTCTCGAAGCCCTGGAAATACCCCTCGCGCGTCGTGGTCGCCCGCCTCAGGGTGGCAGCCGACGATCGCAGATGCGAGACGCCGTGGCGGATCGCGTTGGTGATCCGGGCGAGCTCCGGCGAGCCCGCGTCGACGTGCAGCCGCTGCGCGAAGGCATCACACTCGAGCGAGGCGTCGGCGCCCTGGAGGCTGACGAACAGCCGCGTGGGCTTGGCGTGACTCGTGATCGTGATGGTCGCGCTCACCGGATCTCCGGCAACGAGCGCTCGCAACTCATCGCTGCCGGGGAAGCCAGGCTTGAGCGTGCGGCGGTGCACAGCAACCGCGTCCCAGTCCTCGAGGATCTGCGTGACGATCGATGCCGGATGGCTGGCGAAGTTGCGCATCGCGCCGCCAGGCAGCGAATGCGCGAAGTGTGGAATATCGGGATCTGAATAGCTGGCGCCGCCTAGCGCGCCGCTGAGGGTCACGTCCAGATTGATCAGGCGGCCCAATCGTCCCGCCCTCGCGATCTCCAGCGCACCGACGACCGCCGCCATGTAGCGGTAGTTGTAGTTCTCGACCAGCAGGAGCCCGCGCTGCACCGCAGCATCGCGCATCCGCTCGTAGCCGGCGAAGTTCGGCGCTATCGGCTTCTCCGCGAACACGTGCGCTTCGCACTCCAAGGCGCGCAGCACGAGCTCGACGCGCGTCTGGGGCGGGGTGAGCACGTGCACGACGTCCGCGCGCGCGCGGACGAGCATCTCACCGTAGTCGGTGAAGCCGGGCCCGACGCCGTAGCGCTCGCCGACCGCATCGACCAGGGTGCGGGAAAGGTCGCAGATGCCGGTGACCTCGACGCCGCGCAGCCGGTTGAGCTTCTCGAGATGCTGGGCGGCGATGCCTCCGAGCCCCACCACGGCGACTCGCGTCACGCGGCGATCCGATCGCAACTTGCCGTGACGCGGCGCAGCACGATGTCACTGTCGAACCGCTGGCGGATCGAGCGCGGCCCCTCATCCGCAGCGGGCAGCGTGACGGCGGCGGCCTCCTCGATCGCATCGGCGCTACCGCGCGAGTTTCGCGCCGAGACGACGATCCCGGTACAGGCGCGCATGAGCTCGAAGAAGGGGCACCGGTCGGCGCTAAGCGCCGGTACGCCCTTGTCAAGCGCCTCGAAGAGCGGGTAGTTCCATTCCTCGACCAGCCTGCTCCGCGCCGCGGCGAATACACCGCCATCGCCCCTCAAGGGCGGCGGCGGGCGGCCCATCGAACGGTCACGCTACGACGGTGCGGCCAAGAGAACACGATGCGGCGAGTCTACCGCCGGCTCGGCGGCGCGCGCAGCATCCGGGCGAAGCCAACCTTCCCGGGACGGCGCTGGGGCTGGCAACGTGACAGGCGCGAGTGTCGCGATGTAGCCTCGACGCATGACGGTCGTCTCACGGCCCAGCAGCGGGCGTCGTCGGCCGCGCGTCGGCTGGCGCTTCGTTACCCGCAGCTCGAGCGACTGGCGATCGCGACGGCGTTACGGTTTATGCGCCACCCCGAGTTGAAGCGGCGGGCGCTGATCCTTGACCATCGCGAGGATGATCTCGGCGCGTACGCCACCCGCTATGGCATCAGGCGCTCGGCTCTCGAGCGGATGCTCCGGGAGGGGTTGGACGTGCCTGGCTACCGGTTTCAGCGCGACGGCGCGTTCTACGACTACTTCGCGACGCGTACGGACCTGCATCAAACGTCATGGCTTGACGTTGGCACCGGCTCGGGCTGCGTCGACGCTTACCTCGCCGACATGCTCAGCCCCCACATGCTCGAGCTGTGCGACCTGCACGTCCCACCCGACACCGTCTACCCGGTTCGCCAGATCGACGGGGCGGGGCTCGATTACCCGAACAAGAGCTTTGATCTCGTGTTCGTCACGTACGTGCTGCACCATGCAGCAGACGATGCGATCCCGCTGCTACGCGCGCATCGCATCGCACGCCGCCACGTGGTCGTTCATTTGGTTTGCATCTGACTCAACGCACAGATTCGGGGTTTGATCAGACCGCATCTGGCAGGCTCTCCGGCTCGTCGAACAGGAGTCCGGAGTGACCGACCAAGGACCATCCAACGGGGGCCGTCGTCGCAAGCGGTTTCTGTCGCTGTCGCAGAAGTATGAGATCTCACGTTCTGCGGTCGACGCGAGTGGCGAGAGCTGTTCACGTTCTCGGGTTCGATGTCGCGTATGAGATGCCGCTGAGCGACGACATCCACAGTCGGCACTTGTATGTCCTCACGCCGCGCAGTTAAGCGGAGCACCCGTGCGGCAGTGAGCCCCTTGCGCCGAGCATGCACGTCCGCGCCCGACAGCAGAGGCGAGCGCGGCGGGGGCGCGCGCTATCGGGATGCGCGCTGGAGCGGCCGCACCTTACTCGCGACCTTGTGCGCCAGGATCCTGATCTCGCCCTCCCGGATGAGGTCGGCGGCCTGCCTGCCCATCAGCAGGTATCGGCCCTGCCGGCTCTTGCGAGCGACGAATGGCTGGTCCATCCAGTTCTTCAGTCCGTCGACGGGCTGTCGCTTGACGAATGCCGCCGACCGCCCCCGAACGCTTCCACGAGATCCCATTCCGGCTCGGCGTCGAGGAACTGCTTCAGCACAGCTCCCGTCCAGAGCTGAAGGTCGTCGACGACCATGATCCCGCCGACCTTGAGCTTGAACGCCGTGTAGTACCAGTCGATGAACGGAGACGGGAAGGAGTGCAACCCGTCGATGAAGACGAAGTCGAGGTTCTCGATGTCGAGCTTCGGTAGCGCGGACTCCGACTCCTCGGCGACGAAGCGGATGTCCACCGTCCTGATCGCGTGCGCGTCGCAGAACGCCCTGACGCGCTCGAACTCCTCCGGGTAGGGAGCGATCGCCGTGTGATGGGCGCCCACAGCGGCGAACAGCACCGTGCTTGCCCCGGCTCCCGTCTCGACCGTGTTCGAGCCCTCGCGCACGTGAGCGCTGATGAACCGGAGCATCTGCTTCGACGCGACGAACGACTTCGCGCTCCCGTCACGACCTCGATGGAACTCCGGCGACTCGCCGGCAAGGATCTCGATGATTTGCGAGTTGGAGAGGCGAGCCATATCCATCCTCCGCTTTCGGAACCTCTGGTTCCACAGCCGGTCCGCTCTCCTTGAGCCGGGAGCCCCTGATCCGGAACGCGTCTGCTTCGTACCCGGCCTATCGCCGTGAGGCCTGCGAGCCTTGCAAGCGTGGGCGGAGGGAAGCGTGCGTTGCATCACACTGCGGACTCCGACACTATCGGACTTGGAGTACCCCGGAGAGCGTGGCGATTGGCTACGCGCCGGCACCGTTCAGCCGCACGTCGACAGAAGGACTCTGGATCAGCACCGAATCGGCCGACAAGTAGATCTCCTCGTGCACAGCCTCCCGCCGCAGCTGCGTGCGGCGAGCGCGGCGGTCGCCGTCCCCGCGCGGCTCGGACACTCGTCCAGGTCGTGCCGACTCGGCTGCTCGTCGATCCGTTCCGCACCGACCCAGTGAGCGACTCCCGTAACCGGGCCTGTCGCAGAGGAGGGACCCCCGGCGGTCGTCAAGTCGCCGGTCATTCCCATTTCCTCGCGGCGGGCCCGCCCCACGAAGGACGGACTCTGTTGTCTTGCCCAATCCGCCAGCGTACGTCGTCTCCGATCCCCGCCCAGCGCACCCGGCGCCGCGCCCTCGCCTTCTTGCTGGCCGTGATGACCGCGCTGGTCCCGGCGGCCACGGCCGAGGCGGCCCGCAGCATCCCCGTCGGACTCGCGAGCACCAACGATCAGAACCTGCGCACACACGAAAGCCTGCTTGCGATCCGCTTCGTGCTCGATCGTGATACGAGCATGTATCGATTCATGAGCGGCTTCAAGACGCAGGGCGCCTCGTGGGACCCGCATTCCGGCAGCAAGTGCGGCGGCCCCGGCAGTGGGTGCTACGGGGCGGGAGACGGCGGCATCGTCAACGCGCGCCTGGTGACCGTCAAGGCCGACGGCACGCCGAACCTCTCGAACGTGCTCGCCGAGGAGACGCGCAGCGCGAAGGATCGCTACTTCGACTCCAAGAACTCGTACGGCGTCGACGGCATCACGCAGATGATCTTCTCCAGCATGGGAGGCATACAGCTGAAGCGGAACACGATGTACGCGATGGTCTACCGCAACACCCACCGTGACCCGGTTTCCAACTTCTTCTCGATCAATTCCCCGACGGTCAAGGAGTCTGCGGCGGGACCGAACGGCCGCAACAACCTCGATCCGGATGCAGCGGGGGCCATCGCCGGCCTCGATCCCCGCGAGGCCGTCGCCTCGTCGACCAACGGCGGCGGAAGCTGGAGCTGGGGCCGCCAGGTCGGTCCCTACTTCGGCAGCCCGTCCAGCGACGACGGCACCCGTCTTCCGTGGTATGGGTGGCAGACCTCGGCTTCCACCAAGCCGCAGGCCAACCAGCCCTACTACCAGTACTGGAACCAGTGCAGCGCCTGCACGCTGACCGCGCGCAACGTCCCCCGCAAGACCACGCTCACGGAGGCGGGCGGCTACGCGCCGGTCGGTTCCTCGGTCGGCGTGGTAACCGTCAGGAACACCCGAACGGGCCAGATCGGGCGCACCGGGTCGCTCGGGAGCGGGATCGTCAAGGGCGCGCTGAGCTCGCCGGTCGCGGTGGAGCCGGGGGATACATACGAGATCACGAACACCGGCACGGTCTACCGCTACGAGGCCGATGCCTTCCTGGTCAAGGTCTTCGGCCTCGGCGCGGGCGCCTTCCCGTTCACCACGGCCGGCAGCGCGGATGCGGCTCAGCTGTTCGCACTGCCCCATCCGTACTTCGCCGTACCGGAGCCTGTCGTCGCGAGATCACCGCGACGCGTGATTCTCAAGCGGGCAACGCTCATCCTCCGCCGCGCCGCCGCCAGCCGCCGTAACGCCAGCCGCGTAGGCCGGATGGTGCTCAAGGGCCAGGTCACCGGGCCGCGCGCGCGACCGGGCCTGCGCGTCGCCATCCAGATGCGGCGGCACGCCGGCGGGTGGCGCACGATCGGGCGTACCGAACTGCGCTCGCGAGGCCGCTTCGTGCTGGACCTGCGCGTGAACGTGCGGCGACCCGGAGATCGGCTGCGGGTGCGCGCGGCCGCTCCCGGGGCGGGCCGCTCGGTGTCGGTCCGCGTTGCGCTCAAGCGCTGACTTCAGCGGGCGAAGAAGCGGGCCGCGAGCAGGCGCGGCCAGCGCATCGGCGATGCGACGATCATCGCCAGGTAGAGGATGGCGAGTCCCGCCTGCACCGCGATCAGGAGCACGAGCGTGGCACCCGACCCCTGCACGACCGGCCGCAGGGCGAGGCCGATCAGCACCGTGAGCAGCCCGATCGGCAGCGCGTACTGCAGCCCGTAGACGGACCAGCTGACGCCGAAGAAGCGGTGCACGGTGGCAAAGGCGAGGGCACCCTGTACGGTCACGCCGGCAGCGAAAGCCCAAGCCACGCCGATCGCCGGCCGGACGAGCTCGAACGGGAGCGTCACCGCCGCCACCATCACGAAGACCCCGAGCGCGACGAGGTTGTTGCGTGAGTTGTAGGACTTCACCTCGACGGCATCGAGCGTGTTGCGCAGCATCAGATATAGCACGAACATCCCGGCCGGGGAGACCACCACCCGCACCACCGAAGAAGCCTGCTCGAACTCCGGTCCGAGCCACACCCTCACGGCGATGTCGGCATACAGCAGCGCCTGGGCGCTGGCGAAGATCGCCACGGTGGTGGCGAACGCCGACAGCTGCGCGACGTACTCCGAGGCCCGCTCGCGGTCCGAGGTCCACAGCTTCGTGAGCGTCGGGAGCAGCACGAGCCCGAGCGGGACAACCGACAGCGACAGGATGCCGAGGACCTGCTGCCCGGCGCTCAGGTACGCGACGTCTGTCAGCGAGCCGACGTGCGCAGCCAGGATCGGCACCAGCACGAACAGTCCCACCTGGGCGAGCTCGCCAGGCACACGCCGGCGCCCGTAGACCCACAGCCGTCGGCGTCCCCGCGGCACGAGCGCGCGGTGGCGCGTGCGCAGCGCGACAGTCAGCGGGCGAACGATGGAAAGCAGCGACAGGATCGCCGTCCCCAATGCCATGTAGATGATCAGCCGGTGCACCGGCTCGTCGGGATACAGGGCGACGAGCGCCGGGGGAAGCGCGGCCATCCCGAGGACCTGCAGCAGCCCCGCTTCTCGCAGCCTCAACAGCCCCCGGAAGTAGCCGTAGGCGAGGTAGAAGAGTGTCGTCGCCGAGAGCAGCAGCACGAAGGGCGGCACGTAAGGCGTCGCATTCGGATCGCCGAAGAAGAGCGCTGCGGTTGCCGAAGGGACCGCAAGGGTCGCTCCGGCGGCGACGACGACGGCCGCGCCGCAGATCAGAACTGCGCCGGCAACGTAGCCCTCCGCCGAGGGGTCCCCCTGCCCCCGGGGGAGCGCGAGGTAGCGCGGCAGCCCTCCGATGAGCCCGACCGTGACGATCGGGAACAGCACGGTCACCGCCTGCTTGACGAGCGAGTATGCGGCGAAGCCCTCGGCCCCCGCCTGCGTGGCAAGCAGGCGCGCGAGCAACAGCCCGCCCATCGCGACGCACGCCGAAGCCAAGATCGTGACCGATACGTCGCGGAAGAACGGATGCACGCGCCGCCGCCGGGCGGGGGGAGACTCGCCCGCCTCGTGTCCTTCGGGCCACATCGTCACATCCTGCCCGGTCGCACGGTCGAGAGGCCGGCGCCGCACGCCGAAGAGCTTCGTCGCGCCTATCGCAGCGAATGACGCGCCTCGTGCACGCAGCCGGAGCGGGCCCCGCGTCACGGCTGGAGTTGAGTCGGCTCGGTGGCGCCGGGACCAGGCGGAGCTCGGGCCAGGCCAACCGAGGGTCGTTGACAGTCTCGATCAAGTCGCTTAGCGTCAGGTGGACTCGGGGAGGCCGCGCCCCCTACATGCGGAAGGCAAGGAGGCTTTGTGAGCGTCTTCATCGGAACATCTCGGTCATCGCACCCACGTCCCAGCAGCCGGTGCAGGTCGGCGTCGCATCGGGTAGATGCCAGGCCCCGCTCGGCAGGAATCGTCGCTGCGCTCGGGCTTGCCGTCGCGCTGGTCGCGACGGCGCCGCCCGCCGACGCGAGCTTCCCCGGAGGCAGCGGCCGGATCGTCTTCACGAGCGATCGCGCCGGCGCCGGCAGCGAGGTCTTCACGATGAGCAAGACGGGCCGCAAGGTGACCCGGCTCACCAAGAACCGCACCAGCGAGGGTGAAGCCGCGTTCTCACGCAGCGGCAGGACGATCGTCTTCGTCCGCGGCTCGCGCAGTCGCGCAGAGATCTGGACGATGAGCGCCAGCGGCAAGCGCAAGCGCCGGCTGACCCGCGACTCGATAGCTGATGCCAGCCCGTCGTGGTCGCCCAACGGCAAGCTGATCGTCTTTCGCAGTTCGCGCGCGCGCCAGCTCGACGGCACGCCCAACCTCGACATCTGGGTGATGAACGCCAACGGCTCCGGGAAGAGGCGCCTGACGACCCATGACGCGAGCGACGACGATCCCGTCTTCTCCCCCGACGGCACCAAGATCGCCTATCGCTCGTTCGCGAACGGCCAGTCGCATATTGTCGTGATGAACGCGGACGGGACGGGCGAGACCCGTCTGATGAACGCTCCGGGAGCCAGCGATCCGGATTGGTCTCCCGACGGCCGCAGAATAGTGTTCCAGAGCCTGCGCGACGGGAACCCCGAGATATACGTGATGAACGCCGACGGCAGGAACCAGCGGCGCTTGACCCGCACGCGGTCGGCGGCGGAGCGCTTGCCTGTGTTCTCACCCAGCGGCCTCGAGATCGCCTTCGAGCGAAACTACCCGAGGCGCGGCTCCGACGTCTACGTCATGCGCTCAAACGGTAAGCGGGTCAGGCGGCTCACGCGGTTCCGCGGCTACGACGGACGCCCTGACTGGCAGCCGATACGTCGCTGACGGGCGAGGCGGGTTTGCTCTCGCGCGCGCTCTGGGCGTCGCCGCCGCACGCGCGCGGGCGGCGAGGCGCCCTGCGAGCAGCGTCGGCCTAGAGGCGTAGTAGTCGGCGGTGCGCAGCTCGCGATGGGGTCGAGCAGTCGCTCGTGCTGAACCCAGCGCGCGACCGCTCTCCGGTCGCGCGCTGGTGCCCGCGCGCAAGCCGACACCCTCAAGGGTCTGGCAGATGGTTCGCCAAGCAGCCTCGGTCCCTCGTCGACACGCGGCGAGCTCGAAGCCTGACGCAACCGCTGGATCTCCGAGCTCCTGCGGGTCAATACGGACACCTACCAGTCGGCCTCGGCGTTCGCGCACCTTCCAGTGCAGCGTCGCCGAGTGGATCGCGGGATCGGCGGTGCAGGCGCGATCGGGCGCTCGCTCCGCATGACGGCGGCCATGGGAATCTCCCCGTAGGCGGCCATCGGATCTCCCCGCTGGCGGTCGCTGGATCTCCCCGCCCGTGGCCATCGGTTCTCCCCACGATTCTGTCCTGATCGGCCGGTACTGACCGGCGCGTCCTGTCATCGACGCGCGTGCGGGAGGGTCCGGCTTGAAGAGCTCGGAGGAAGTGATGGAGATCCTGGAGGCGTTTGATTTGACCGGCACGCTGCGTGGCGCTGCGGAGCTGGCGGGCTGTGATCACAAGACGGTCGCGCACTGGGTGCGCGCTCGTGACGAGGCCGGCGGCGGGCTGCCCGTGCCGACGCGGCCGCGGCCGCGCATCGACGCGTTCGCGGAGAAGATCGAGGAGTGGGTGGACCGGTCGCGCGGGAAGATCCGCGCGGACGCGGCGCATCAGCGACTGGTCGCGATGGGCTACATGGGTTCGGAGCGCACGACGCGCCGCGCGGTCGCTGAGGCGAAGCGACGGTGGCGCGCCGAGCACGGGCGCCGCACGAGGCCGTGGGTCGTCGAGCCGGGCTTGTGGATGCAGTGGGACTACGGCGACGGGCCGGTCGTCGAGGGGCGCTCGACGGTGTTGTTCTGCGCCTGGCTTGCGTGGTCGCGCTACCGCGTCGTGCTGGCGTTGCGTGATCGCACGATGGCGTCGGTGGTGATGGCGCTTGACCGCTCGTTGCGGGCGTTCGGTGGCGCGCCGACGTACGCGCTGACTGACAACGAGAAGACGGTGTCGGTTGATCATGTCTGCGGGATCGCGGTCCGCAACGCGACGATCGTGGCGGTTGGCCGCCACTACGGTCTGACGATCGCGACGTGCGTGCCGGCGGACCCTGAGAGCAAGGGTGGCTCGGAGGCGACCGTTCGGATCGCCAAGGCCGACCTCGTCCCGACTGATCACAACCTGCGCGACGCCTACGCGTCCTTCGGCGAGCTTGAGCAGGCGTGCGCCGTGTTCTGTGAGCGCGTCAACACGCGCGAGCACCGGATCACGCGGCGCGCGCCGGCGGTGATGCTCGCCGAGGAACGCGACAGGTTGCACCGGCTGCCGACGATGGCGCACACGGTCTGCTTCGGTGAGACGCGCAGGGTGTCGTGGCAGTCGACGATCAGTGTCGGCGGCGCGCTTTACTCCGTCCCGTCGACGCTCGTCGACGAGCGGGTGTGGGCGCGCGCTGAGGGTGGCAAGCTCGTCGTCGTTTATGCCGATGGCGAGGCGGGGTCGCGTGAGGTCGCGCGGCACGCGTTGACGACGCCGGGCCAGCCGAGCATCGACCAGCGCCACTACCCGCCCAGGCCTGCGGGCGCGATCGAGCGCAAGCCGCGCGCGCGCAGCGCCGACGAGGAGGCGTTTCTTGCGATCGGATCGGGCGCGGAGGCGTGGCTGATCGCCGCCGCCGCGGCCGGCGCGAGCCGGGTGCGGCGCAAGCTCGCCGAAGCCGTCGACCTCGCCAAGCTCCACGGCTCGGGCCAGGTCGACGAGGCGCTGCGGGCCGCGGCGGATGCCGGGCGCTTCGCTGACGGCGATCTCGCCGCGATCCTCGCCCACCACGACAGCGCGAAGGTGATCGCGTTTCCTGCCAAGGCCAGCGAGCAGCAGTCGCTGCAGCGCTCCACGGCGGCGTGGGAGGGCTACGGGCGATGACCGACTACTACTCCAGCATCCGTGTGCTGATCGATCCCGAGCAGTCTGACCCGTTGCCCGACGGGGGCCGCCGCCAAGATGTCAGCGTGATCCTCACCGACGCTTCGCGCGGCGACCGGGCGTTGCGCCCGGCGGCGGTCGCGCTGTTGGTCTGCCAAGCCAGGGCACTGGCGTTCGAGTTGCTCGAGGTCGCCGAGCACGCCGACCGCATGAGGACACCGCGATGAGCGTCAAGACGCCGATCGCTCCGCCGCTGCCCGCCGAGATCGACCGGCTGCTGCGCCGGCTGCGGATGCCCTACGTTCGCCACGCGGCCCCCGAGGTCCTCGCGACAGCCAAGTCGCAGCGCTGGGATCCCGCCGAAGTCCTGCGCGTCCTTCTGGTCGAGGAGGCGGCCGGTCGTGACCGCGCGACGATCCGGATGCGTCGCCGAGCGAGCGGGTTGCCGGCCGGCAAGACGTTCGACGCGTGGAAGGAGAACGCCTCACCGATCCCACAAGCCACCCAGCAGGCGCTCAGGACGCTGGAGTGGGTCGCCCGGGCGGAGAACCTCTGCATCTGCGGACCGTCGGGGACCGGCAAGAGCCACCTCGCCGAAGCGCTCGGGCACGCCGCGATCGACGAGGGCAAGACCGTCGCGTGGCACACACTGGAGAGCCTCGCGACGCTGCTGCGACGCCACCGCGCCGACGACAGCGTGAACAAGGCGATCGGCCGGCTGATCCGCGCCGACCTGATCCTGATCGATGACGTCGGGATGCTTCCCGTCGCCGCCGACGCCGCTGAAGCGTTGTTCCGCGTCGTCGACGCCGCCTACGAGAAGCGCTCGATCGCCCTGACCAGCAACATCCACCCCGCCGGCTTCGACGAGCTGATGCCCAAGACCCTCGCCGCGGCGACCGTCGACCGGCTGCTGCACCACGCGCATGTGCTGCTGACCGACGGGACGGACTCCTACCGCTTGGCGCAAGCAACCGCCGGCAAGGGGGTGAGGCCCCTGACCTGACGCGCGCAGCGCGCTATCGCCGCTCGCCTCGCCCTACGGGCTCGGCTTCGCGACGACAGCGCGCTGGGGAGAACCGATGGCCACCAGTGGGGAGACAACGTGTCCGCCAATGGGGGAACCGATGGCCGTAGCTGGGGAGAAACCGATGGCCGTTGACACCGCAGCGCCAGCCAGACGCGGCGCGATCAGCTCATCGGCGTACTTCTTGTCGTGCTCACAGGCCGGCGAATCTCCTTTGCCCAGGACCGGATCCTGATGTTCGAAGCCCGTCCCCAGCCCGGCTCTGGTCCGGCGTGAACCTAGACGTTTGGCGTGGGTGGTGAATGAGGTGTCGGCTAGCCTGTTCGCTCGTGGCCGGTGCGGCCGGAAGGGGTAGTCGGATCGTGGCTGAGTGTCTTTGTCGTCGGGCTTGCCTTGTCGTGGCGTTCGCGCTGGTTGGGGCGTTGGTGCTCGCGGGTGGCGCGGCGGCTGGTCCGGTCGGTAGCGGCAGCCTTGGCGTGCGGGGGTTGAGCGAGCGTGAGCTGCGTCGCTTCGAGCAGCGGGTGTTGGGTCCGGGGCATGGGGCGCAGCATGCGCGGGCGCGGCGCGCGGCGCGAGAGCGGTTGCGGCATGGGGCTGCGGGGGCGCGTTCGTCGCGCACGCGCTCGGGCTCTGCTGGGTTTGCGAGGGCGGCTGTCGGTCCGCTTGATGGGGTTGGTCGGTGGGGCGCGCCGTTCTCGATTCCGGTGATGGCGATCCATGCGGCGACGTTGCCGACTGGCAAGGTGATGTGGTTTTCGTATCCGAAGAACCCGAGCCCGCGCCACGGCGGTGACGGGGCGCCGAACACCTCGCAGGCGTGGTTGTGGGATCCGGCGACGGGTCAGAGCAAGCGCGTCGATCCGCCGTTGTGGCGTGATCCCGCGGATGGGGTGACGAAGCGGGTGAACCTCTGGTGTGCGGGGCAGACGTTCACCGCCGATGGGCGGCTGGTCGTGTTCGGCGGCAACCTGGCGTACTCGTCGGGGTCGACGGACTGGAAGGGCCTGAACAAGATCTACACGTTCAACCCGTTTGACGAGACGTGGACGGAGCAGCCCGATATGCGCCACGGGCGCTGGTATCCGACGGGCGTGCGGATGGCCGACGGGCGGATCGCGATCATCAGCGGGCTGGATGAGAGCGGGGGGCGTGGTGCCAAGAACCCCGACGTGGAGATCTTCACGCCGTCGGCGGGCATGAACGGTCGCGGCAGCGTGTCGCTGCTGACGACGCTCGGCGGCACTGGCAAGCCGCCGCTGGGCGGGTTGTATCCGCACATGTTCGCGATGCCCAGCGGACGCACGTTCGTCGCCGGGCCGTTTGCGGTCGACACCTGGTTTATGCATGATCCCGGGGCCTCGAACCGTTGGGGCTGGACGGACGCGGCGAACACGGCGCGCAGCCGGCTGTATGGCGCCGCAGTCCTGATGCCGGGCGGGCCGGGCGGCTCGACACGGGTCATGCAGCTCGGCGGCTCGGCGCCGCCGACGGTGACCTCGACGACGACCGACTTGGCGGTCAGGAGCACCGAGGTCTTTGACGAGGCCAGTCCGGGTTGGCGGGCGGCGTCTGCGATGAACGTCGGGCGCGGCCATCACAACACCGTGCTGCTGCCGGACGCCTCGATGGTCACCGTCGGCGGGGGCGTGGGCATCAGAAACGGTGATCCGTGGGAGGCCGACCCCGCGCAGCGCCAGGTCGAGCTGTGGAATCCCGCGACGGCGAGCTGGCGGCTGGGGGCCGCGCAGGCCGAAAGCCGCGCCTATCACTCCACCGCGCTGCTGCTGCCCGACGGTCGCGTGATCTCTGCCGGCGACGACGTCAACGGTGGCACCGACCGTGACACCGCCGAGATCTACGAGCCGCCCTACCTGCACAAGGGCGCGCGGCCGGTCATCGACCGCGCGCCGGCATCGATGCCGATGGGCGCCGCCTTCGAGGTCGCCGCGTCCGGTGCCGCCGCAACGCGGGCCGCACTCGTGGCACCCGGCGCCACCACCCACGCCAACGACATGAACCAGCGCGTCGTGACCCTTCCGCCTCCGCAAGCGCGTCCGGGCGGGCGCCTGCTGCTGCAGCTGCCCGCAGACGCCGACGCCGCCACGCCCGGCTACTACATGCTGTTCCTGCTCAGCGACCAAGGCGTGCCATCGGTGGCGAAGTTCATCCGCATCGGAGCCGCCGCCTCGGGCGAGCTTGAGCCCTACCAGGCTGGGCCGCCGGCGGGCGGGCCACAGCCGCCGCCGGCGGGCGGGTCGTCGTCGTCGCCCGCCGCTGGCCTGTTCACGGCGAAGCTCGCGTTGGCGCGGGCGACGATCCTGCGCCGTGAACGGATGCTCGACGTGCTGGCGCCGATTACGAGCCTGGCGTCGGGCAGCGCCCGAGTGGAGCTGCACGCGGCGAATCGCCGCTACCGCTTCACGGCGCCGGTCAACTCGCGCGACGGTCGCATCCGCTTCCGCAAGCGGATTCCCAAGGCGCAGGCCAATCTGGGCATGGGCATCATCACGATCGCCTACCGCGGTGATGCCGACACGCGCCCGCAGACGGTACGCCTGCGCGCCGCCTCGCAGCAGGCGAGGCTGCAGCTCGAGCGCCCGACGATCACGGGCGGGCGCCTGCGGGCGTCGGGCACGGTCACGAAGCGCGCGCGTGGCGTCGTGCGCGTGCAGATCGAGTACGTCGTCGACGGCAAGACGACGACGCTGCAGTACCTGGCACCGATCGACGACGGGCGCTGGTCGCTGAACCAGCAGCTGTCACAGAGCGCGCGCAACGCGATCGCGCGGCGGAAGGGCACGGTGCACTCCTACACGCTGTTCACCGGCTACTACCCGCGTCGGATCCGCGGAGAGATGCGCTCCTTCCAGGTTCTCGGACCGCGCTGAGCACAATTCGCCGACGAGCGCTGAAGCCCGGCGCGACCGCCGCGGCTCAACAGCGCCCCTGTGCGCTGCGAGAGGTTGCGCGGTCGAGCTCAACCGCCGTGGAAATCAACGTCCGTTCAGGAGACGCTCGTAGTGCTGGATGAGCTGGCGGCCGATCACCGTGGCTCCGAACCGGGCCGCGGTCGCGGCGTGCACCGCCTCCCGCGTCGGAAGCTGTCCACGAGCGGCTGCATCGATGGCGGCCGCTAGCGCGACGGGGTCGCGCGGTGTCACCAGCCGGCCAAACCGGGCGTCGAGCAGCTCGGAGTACGGGTAGAGGTCGAACGCAAGGACCGGCACGCCAAGGCTGAGCGCCTCGAACAGCGAGTAGCCCCACTCCTCGACGAGGTAGGGAGCTGCCAGGACGTCGACCTCCGCGGCCAAGTGGTCGAGATAGCGCGGGCGCGGCACCCGGCCAAGCAGCTCGACCTCGATGCCGGCCGCCCGCGCGCGCTCGACGCCCTGGGCGATCTGCCGGCTGGGGCTACCCACGAGGATTACCCGCAGTGGCCGGGCTTCGACAAAGGGGAGCGCGTCCAGCAGGTAGCGCAGCCCCTTCCACGGCCGGTCGAGCGGGTCGGCGCAGAACGCCACCCGGAGCGCCTCGCAGCGCGAGGGAATCGGTGGGCGCGGGAGAAGATGGAGAGCTGGAGGAACGCAGTCCGCGCGCAGACCGCGGGCGGCCAGCCAGCTGGCCGCCGTGGCGGTACTGGCGAGGATCAGTTCGGCACGGTTGTATCCGAGCCGATCGCTCGCGTGGACCTGAACCTGGTAGGTGACGCGCGCGCCGTAGGCGACCGGTGCGCGAAGTGGGAGCGGCAACGCGGCGCCCACACCGCCGGTACCGTAGGTGGCGCCACCGAGAAGACGGTCGCGCAGCGTCGCTCGCGCGGGGTGAAACCAGGCCTGCACGACGACCGGCACCGTGCGGGGCAACAACGCCGCCGAGCCGGGGCTGAACGAGTGGACGATGTCGACCGGTCGCCGCTCGAGCGCATCGGCCCACCGCCGGCTCCACGCGAGCTTTGTGGCGAGAAATGCCGCGCTGCGCACACGCGGACGACGAAGCGGCCGCGACAGCGGCTGGAGCCGGGTCACGCTCTCGCGGAGGGCAGCCGCCCGCCGGGGAAGTTCGATCTCGGGCTCCGCGAACAGGGTGACCTCAACCCCGGCCGCCTGCAGGCCGATCGCCGTGTCGACCGTTCCGTGCTCGACGCCCGGCGACGAGTTCGAGAATATCCCGACGCCGATCCTCAAGACGACCGCCGAAGGGGTGGCAGGTGGTCGTTCGTCATTGAGGCGGGCTGGGTCGTCTAGGGGCGGGCGTGTTTGTGGGGCAGGGGGCCGGTGCCGTTGGTGTCGTCGGTGGCGGTGAGCGCGGTGGGGCTTGTTGGGGCATTGGTTCCGGTCGGGTAGTAGCCCTTGTAGTCGTGGTCTTTGAGGAGCACGGGCGCGCGGTTGAGGACGACCCCGACGATGTTCGCGTGCGCGTTGCGTAGTTGCTCGACGGCAGCGGTCAGGATCCGACGTTCGGTGTTCTGGGCGTCGACGACGACCAGCGTCGCGTCTGCCCTGGCGGCGATCGTTGACGCGTCGGCGGCGATCGTGACCGGCGAGGTGTCGATCAGGATGTAGTCGGCCTCTTCCTCGAGCTGTGAGATGAGTGCCGAAACACCGCTGCTGCCGGCGATGATCGATCCGGGCAGCGCGATCTGTCGGCCGGCGGCGAGCAACCGCACGCCGGGGTCCGCGGTCTGCTGGAGCAGGTCGACGGGATTTGTTGATCGGGCGATCGCGGTCGTGACACCGTCGTCGCTTGGCAGCCCGAAGCGCTCGTGCAGCGCCGGACGGCGCAGGTCGAAGTCTACGACGATCACGTCGGAGTCGCCGAGCGCGAGCGCTTCGGCGAGATTGGCCGCGACGGTCGTCTTGCCGTTGCCGGCCAGCGCGCTGGTGATCGCGACGACGCGCAGCTGCTCGCCGGCGTCGCGATGCTGCAGGTTTGAGCGCAGAAACTGAAACGCCTCGAGGAACCGCTGCTGCTCCCAGTCGGCCTGCTGTTGCATCCTGAGCTTGTACGCCGCGCGCGGCCCGACCGGGATCCTCGCGATGATCGGCGCTCCGGCGATCTGCGCGATCTCCTCCTCGTTGGTGATCCGCCTGTCGAGGCGGTGCAGCAGCAGCGAGAGCAGGACGCCGAGGACCAACCCCAGCCCGAACCCGATGCCCGCGTTGCGGACGGGCTTGGGGGCACTGCGATCACGCGGACGGGTGGCCGGCTGGACAAGCTCGACGTCGCCCTCCGCCAAGCGTTTTTCGACCTTCAGCCGCTCGGCGCGGGCGCCCAGCTCGCGCGCAACCTCGCTTTGCGGCGGCGTCACGAGCAGCTGGTCGCCGACGGCGTCGATGACCCTCTGGATGCGCCGCTGGGCGTTCTCGCGCCGCAACGCGATCACCTCCAACGCGAACGTGTTGGCCAGCCGGACGGCTTCGGCGCGCGTCGGGCCCTGCGCGGTGACCGTGACGATGTCCGTCTGCCCCTCGGGCGCCACATCAACGCGCTTGCGCAGCGCCTCGGGCGTCGCGGAGCTGCCCAAGCGCTGCTTGACGCGCACCGCCACCGAGTCCAGCGAAGCCAGCGCCAGGTTCGTCGCGGCGACACGCTCCGGAGCCCTCGAGGGATCGGGCAACGGATCGTTGGGATCGATTCGCGGAACCGGCTCCTCGGCGCGAAACAACAGCTTCGCGCGAGCCTCAAAACGCTCCTCCTGCTGCGTCGACCAGCCAAACGCAAGACCCGCCGCAGCCGCCGCAATCACGAGTATCAGCCCCGCCCTACGGGCGACAATCGACAAAACCGTCGGCAGATCCAACGACTGCGGAGAACTCATCGCCCACCGAGAATAGGCCCTGGAGGACAGCAGCAGAACCGCTCCTAACCAATCGACCGGGAATCCCGCCCGATGCCCCCGATCCAGAAGCTCGTCATCGAACGCGCCGCCCGGCGGCGCGACGCAGCACCCCTTTGAGGGTCCCGACGCCATAGCCCAGGTGCAGAGCGGCGAAGCACGCCGCGACGGAGGGGGTGAGCTCGGGCTCGACCGAGTGGGAGACCCGGCGCGCGGCGCAGCACGCGGCGGCACCGTACGTCGCCGCGACACCCCCGGTCGCCCATCGCACGCGCCGCGAGAACAGCGCCGCCCCCGTCAGCAGCCCGAGCCCACCGACGAAAGCTGCCGGGGCGAGGTGGTGGACTCGCAGGAAGTCCGGGTGGGCCTGGATGACGCGTACGCGGGCCTCGCCGTAATTGCGGTACTGGCGGTAGGCGCTCCTCCACGAGGGACGCGTGACGTAGTGGAACCGCATGTCGGTGTCGAGCAGGATCCGGTGGCCCGCACGCCGCAAGCGCCAGTTGAGCTCTTCGTCCTCGCCGTAGTTCATCACGGGATCGAAGCGCCCCACGGCGTCGAGCTCGCGGCGCCGATAGATCCCGCACTGAACGGTGTCGACGAACGACCGCGCACTCGTGCCCGCGTACTCGCTGCCGCCAACACCGAAGCGGCTCGTCCGGGCGAGCGCCACGGCTCGGCCGAACTTCGTTTCGCCTTCCTGCACCGGACGGCCGCCGACGCACGCCACGTCATCGCCGCCGTTCTCGAACGCCGCCGCCGCGAGCCGCAGGAAGTCGTGCTCTGGGTAGCCGTGAGCGTCGATCTTCGCGACGAGATCCGCCTCGCAGATCTCGAGCCCCACGTTCAGGGCGGCCGGCAGATTGAGCCGGCGCCCATCCGATATCACGACCAGCCGCGGATCGCGCTCCGCGCGCGCGCGGCAGATCTCGACGGTCCGATCCGCCGACCCGCCGTCGATGACGATGACGCGCAAACGGTCCGGCGGATAATCCTGGCCGAGCGTATTGTCGAGGCAGCGTCCGATGTACTCCTCCTCGTTGAAGGTCGACACGAGGACGTCGATCGAAGGCAGATGGTTGGAGGGGGCTGGCGGTGAGATGGGCTATGGGCTCCGAGGGTCGGGGGCCGCCTCGCGAGCCGGCACACCGTACTGAGCAAGCAGCCAGGCGACGCCGAAAGCGGCCCAGAACGCGCGGTTGTCGTTGATATCGCCCGAGAACTGCACCGCGAACAGGTTGAACAGAAACAGACCCGCGAAGATGTACAGCAAGCGCCTGTCGTGCGGGCCCGACGCGTTCCAGGCGCGCTTGAAGAGCATCAGTATCAGCATCAGCACGGATACGGCCAAGGCCAAGGGGGCGACGATCCCGTTCTCGCTCCAGAGCTCGAGGAAGATGTTGTGCGGGTACTTCTCCTCCTGGTTGAGCAGGACGTAGCTGTACAGGAAGAAGCCCCCGCTGCCGAAGCCCGTGAGCGGGTCGCGGTCGATCAGCTCGAACGCCTGCCGGTAGAGAATCGCGCGGCCGTCCTCCTGGAGTGACTTCGTCGGGTTCTTGACCGCCTCCTCCAATCGCTCGCGCGACGTCTCCGGCAGGGACACGAAGGGAAAGACGGCGATCGCCGCGGCGACGAGCGCGATGACCGGGACGAGCTGCCGGGGGTTGCGCAGTGCGGACGCAGCGATGACGCAGGCCACGGCGAAGCCGAAGCTGAGGATCGGGCCGCGCGAGCCGATGCTGGCGCTGACGGCCAAGATGGCGATCGAAGCCGCGACAGCGGTCACGGACAGATTCCGCCCGAGCCCCAGCAGCCGCGGCGCAAGCAGGAGGACCAGCGCGCCGCTGCACAAGAGCCGCGAGGTGAAGATCGTGTTCTTGTGGCCTCCGAACTCGACGCGGCCGGTCTGCTCGACGGAACCTGGATTCAGCAGCGAGACGACCGCGCCGAAGCCGGCAAGTGCGACGATCGCGATCAGCAGCAGCTTCAGGTCGCGCCGATCCTCGATGATGAAGAAGGGGGCAAGCGCGGCCAGGGCCGTCAGGCTGAAGTACTTCGCGACCTTCTCGAGGCCATAGTCATAGACCTGGCCGGGCGTGTACGTGAGGCTGATCGCCATCAGAATCCCGATCACGACCATCGGGACGAGCATCAGCATCGGCGGGTGCCGCACGCGGCCGCTGATCAGTCGTATGAAGCAGACGAGCGCGAGCAGCACGCCGAGCACGGCCGTGATGTCGAAGGGCAGGGACCGCAGGAGCGCCTCTCCCTTGAAGATCCCCACATAGATGTATGCGACGAAGAGGACCGCTGGATAGCGCGCCAGCAGAATCAGCGCGATGATCCCGACAGGCACGACGAACGCGAGCGGCCCCAGCGCGACCGCTGAGCACGCCGCCAGCACGGAGGTTGCGGCGGCCAGCGCCGTGACCTTCAGCGTGGCATCGGGCCACGGGGGATCTAGGTGCCTCATTCGTTTCTTTCTACAGGAGTGGGCCCCTTTGAGGCGCGATATTCTCCACCTGCGGTCGGCGGGGCTTCCCGTCCCCGCGGCGCGATCAACCCCGCTCAGCTCAACGAGGAAGGCGTCAGTGGACAAGAAGGCGATCTTGCTCGGCAACCGCGCGCAGCTCCAGAGGCTCGGATTTCTCCGCCCTGCCTGATCGCCCATCGACGCTGCCATCCACCCACCTTCGCGGCCTCCCCGGGTCGTCTTCGTCCAGAGCAGCCGGATGGCGCACCATCCGCGCCAGCACTATCGGCTCGCCGCTGCCCTCGCCGACGCCGGCTACGACGTCACGACGCTGGCCGCGCCAGACCTGACATCGGGTCACGAGGACGCCGTGCCGGTCGCGTATCTGCCGATCAGGCGCAACCGGCTGACTCGGATGATCAGCGGTCCACTGACCATCGGGCGGGCACTCGCGCGCCGGCCGGACGTGCTGTATCTCGTCAGCCTGGATCTGCTGCCGTGGGGCGCGCTCGTGCGCAAGCTCCGTCGTTGCAGCGTGGTCTACGACAGCAACGACGAGTACGACACGTACATGCTCATCAAGGAGTGGCTCCCGGTGCGCGTGCGCCCGCTGCTTCAACGCCTCGTGCGGTGGCTCGAGCCATGGCTCGCGCGACAACTGGATGGCGCCACGACGGCTCTTCCGGCGACGCAGGAGAAGTTCGAGCGGGCTGGTGTGAAGTCGACGCTCGTACGCAACTTCCCGCCCGCCTTCCTCATCGGGCAGACCCGGCGCGACGGGCACTACGAGTTCGACGTCCTCGTAGGCGGCAGCCTGCCGGAGGACCAGATGCTGCTGCTGGCCGAGACGGCCGCCCGCGTCGAGGAGATCCTTGGGCGCCCGGTGCGGTGGCTTGTCGTGGCGCGCAACTACGACGACCACGAGAAGCGCCTACTCGAGGGCGCGCTCGTCGCCAGCGGGCTGCGCGATGACTTCACCCTGCGCTACAACCTGCCGTTCCCCGAGATGCAGCGGATGATGCAGAGCTCGAAGATCGGGTTTGTCCCTTATCCAGGCGCCGTCAACTATGCCGACCGAATCCCGATCCGGATCTTCGAGTACATGGCGGCCGGCCTGCCGTTCGTCGCGAGCGATCTCCCCACGACTGCTCAGTTCACGGCGGAACATGGTGTCGCCGTCCTCACGCCCGCCGGCGACGTCGAAGCCTTCGCGCGGGAGATCGCGTCGCTGCTGGACGATCCGCACCGGCTGCAAGAGATGAGCGCACGGGGACCCCAGGTGGTCCTCGAGCGCTACAACTGGGAGATCGAGTCGCGCAAGCTCGTCGACACGCTCGCACGGGTCGCCCCGCTCGACTGAGCTCAGCCGCTCGCGGCTCCGATCGTCGCCGCGTCCGCGCGCGCCCGCGACCCTGCGGGATTCCGCATCACGCCCTGCTAAGGCTGGCAGAGTTCTCGTGCCCTCGCGCAGACCGGATCCAAACGGCTCCCCTGTACGTGTCCTTGCGGTTACTGTCGCTCTCGATTCCCGCGATACAACCTGAGATCGAAGGACGACTCGGGAGCACGAATGGCTATCGAAACTACGGAAGAGCAACCCAGTGAAAGCCACGAGTCCATGTCCCTGTACGGCCACCGACTCGTGTTCGTCGACGACGCGGTCGAGCGCCCATCGCAGGCCGTGCGGCCGTGGTCGGCCGGGCAGCGGTTGAGTAGGGGGACGAAGCTCGCGCTTGACATCTCGATCGCTGTGGCGCTGCTGATAGTGATGGCGCCGCTGCTTCTGCTGGTCATCCTCCTGATCGAGTTCGAATCCCCCGGCTCGCCGTTCTACCGTGCACGGCGCGTCGGCTACCGGGGCCGGCCACTCGACGTTCTGAAGTTCCGCAAGATGCCGCCCGACGCCGAGGGCCTTCCGTTGACGCTCGCCGGCGACGAGCGCCTGACCCGTGTCGGGGCGTTCATGGCGCGCACGCGGGTCGACGAGCTGCCGCAGCTGTGGAACGTCATTCGCGGTCAGATGAGCCTCGTCGGCCCGCGCCCCGAGGATCCCCGCTTCGTCGCCCTCTACGCGGAAGAGTACGAGCACGTCCTCCAGGTCCGCCCCGGCATCACGGGCTGGTCACAGCTCGCGTTCGCCGCCGAGAGCACCATCCTCGACCGGTCCGATCCGGTCAGGCACTACGTCGATTGCATCCTTCCCGCGAAGGTGCGCCTGGACTGCAAGTACGCCGAGCGCCCGCGGCTGCGCTCCGACATCGCAACGCTGGCCTGGACCGCGATCGCGATGTTGTTGAAGGTGCAGGTCGCGGTCGACCGCCAGAGCGGGCGCATGCGCCAGCGGCGCCGCAAGCCCGGCCCGGCAACTGCTTCGGTCGCCGCGGTGGGACAGACCCCAGCCGCCAGGTAGGTCACGACAGCCCGGCGACGAAGTCGCACCGAGCGAGCTACTGTAATCCCGGTGCATCGGCATCGCGCTGGGACGATCGATCCGTGAGCGGTCGCACCGTGGTAACGGGTGGTGCCGGCTACATCGGCGCGATGGTCTGCGACGAGTTGCTCGATGCCGGCCGCGACGTCGTCGTCCTCGACGTCCTCATGCATGGCCAGGACGACGTCGCCGACGACCTGGCAGCGCGCGGCGTAGAGATCGTGCGCGGTGACATCCGCGACGCTGCCGCGCGCGAGCAGGCCTTCGCGGGCGCGGACGCCGTTGTCCACCTCGCCGCCATCGTCGGCGATCCCGCCTGCGCCCGCGACCCCGAGCTCTCGCAGGAGGTCAACGTGGAGGGGGCTAAAGCGGTGATTGAGGCGGCGCGTGGCGCGGACGTGCAGCGCCTCGTGTTCGCGTCGACCTGCTCGAACTATGGCCGTATGTCTGATCCCACCGTGCCGATCGACGAGCAGGGCGTGCTTGCGCCGCTATCACTGTACGCCGAGCAGAAGGTGCAGATCGAGCAGGCGCTGCTGGGCGGCGACTTCTCGCCGCTGAAGGTTTGCTGCCTACGCTTCGCCACCGTCTATGGCGTCGCCCCGCGGATGCGCTTCGACTTGACCGTCAACGAGTTCACACGCGACCTGCACCTCGGCCGCCATCTCGAGGTTTTCGGCGAGCGTTTCTGGCGCCCGTACGTGCACGTGGGCGACGCCGCACGCGCCGTGCGCACGGTGCTCGAGGCGCGCATGGCGGGCCGCGTCTACAACGCTGGCAACTCCGGCGAGAACTATCGCAAGATCGACCTCGTAGAGATCATCCAGGGCAGGACTACGAACGGTTCGGTGAGCTTCGTCGAGCGCCAGGAGGATCCGCGCGACTACAAGGTCTCCTTCGAGCGCATCAGCCAGGAACTCGGATTTCACACGACGATGACGGTGCCCGACGGCGTCAGCGAGATCATCGACGGGCTCGACGCCGGCCGCTTCGGCGACCCCTTGGATGGACGCTACCGGAACACTCCCTAGGCTTGGCTGGCCGTGACCGCCGCGATGACACGATCCTGCTGGGGCAGCGACATGTGTGCGAACAGCGGCAGCGTGACCGTGGTCGCCGCGTAGGCGTCGGTCAGCGGCAGCTGCGGAGCGTCATCGCTGTGGATCGAGAAGCGGTGCGCAGGTGGATAGTGGACACTCGTCTGCACACCCTCGTCGCGTAGCGCTTCGCGAAAGGCGGTACGGTCGACGCCGTCGGCGAGGACGATCGTGAAGATGTGGTGTGCGGGTTGAACGCCGTCGGCCGGCGCCATCGCACAGGCGACAGTGTCCGCGAGTCGCTGGCGGTAGCGGGCGTCCAGCTCGGCGCGCTGCGCATTCTCGGCATCGAGCCGCTCGAGTCGGCGGCGCCCGAGGGCGGCTCGCGGTTCGTCCATGCGGTAGTTGAAGCCCAGCGCGACCACGTCATAGCCTGCGGCGTGGCCGCGGTGGCGGTCCCAGCTCAACGTCGTCATGCCGTGCGAGCGCAGCAGCCGCACGGCGGCGGCGAGCTGATCGTCGTCTGTCGTCACCATCCCTCCCTCGCCGATCGCGAGGTTCTTGTTGGAGAAGAAGCTGAACGCGGATGCGCGCCCGATGCTGCCCAGCTGATGGCCGTCCAGGCGCGTGCCGACGGCGTGCGCCGCGTCCTGCAGCAGCGTGATCCCGCGATCCTGCGCGAGATCGGCGACCGCGGCGAGCTGGCCGGCGTGTCCGCCGTAGGCCACGTAGAGGATCGCGCGCGTGCGCGGGCCGATGACGGCCTCACAGGTCGGTGCCGACAGCCACGGCTCGAGAGGGCCCGCGATGTCGGCGAACACCGGTGTGGCGCCGGTGTAGCGGACGGCGTTGACGGTGGCCACGAACGTCATCGACGGCACGACGACCTCGTCACCGGGCCCGAGCCCCGAGGCGAGGCACATGAGATGCAGCGCCGCTGTCCCGCTGGAGACGGCGATCGCATGGCGCACCCCGAGATAGGCGGCGAAGCCCTGCTCGAACTCCTCGATCCGAGGACCCATGCTCAGCCATCCCGAGCGGTAGGTTGCGACGACGGCCTCGAGATCTCCCTCGTCGATGATCACATCGGCGAGGGGCACGCTCCAGTCCGCCATCATCGCGTTATTCTAGGCGTCGTGCCACGAAGCCGGCTTTCGGTCCACTTGCGCCGCGGCGAGCAGGTCGTGTGAGAGCAGTCATCCTCGCGGGCGGGCTCGGCACCCGTCTGCGCCCGTACACCACCGTCATCCCCAAGCCACTTGTGCCCGTCGGCGGCCGCCCTGTGCTCGAGCACATCATCTGGTCGCTGCACCGTCACGGCATTCGCCAGGTCGACCTGTGCGTCAGCCACCTCGGCAGCCTCATCCGGCTCTACCTCACGCAGGCAGGGCTGCCCGAGGATCTCGAGCTGGGCTTCCATTGGGAGGACGAGGCGCTGGGTACCGCCGGCGCGTTGCGAACCGTCCCGGATCTCGACGCCACCTTCATCGCGATGAACGGCGACATTCTGACGTCGCTGAACTACAGCGCTCTCGTCCGGCATCACGAGGAGGTCGGTGCAGCACTGACGATCGCGACGCACGGCAAGAAGGTCGACATCGACCTCGGCGTGATCGAGAGCAGCGACGGCCGCGTCACCGGCTACGTAGAGAAGCCGACGCTGAACTACGCCGTCAGCATGGGGATCTACGTCTACGACGCCCGCGCCCTCCAGTACCTGGCGCCCGGGCCAAGCCAGTTTCCCGAACTCGTGCTGCGCCTGATCGACGCGGGCGAGACCGTCGCGACCTTCGAGAGCGACGCTGACTGGTACGACATCGGCACACTCGAGGAGTACGAGCGTGCGTCGCAGGACTTCGAGAACGCGCCCGAGAGGTTCGAGGTCTAAGCTAAGAACCTCTTTCAGAACAGGAGTCGCCGGTTGGTTGGCGAGCACCGGTCGTGCTGACATACATGACGTCTGGAGGTGCCTGCGACGCAGGTCTTCGAGGTCCGCGACGAGGTCTGGGCCGCCGTCGAGCCTCTGCTTGCCGTGGCGCAGACAGCGACGCCGCGCGCGGCAGCAGCAGCCCGCCCGCCGCCAGCAGCAGCACCGAGCCCGCGAGCTCCAGCCCGAAGCCGGCTCCTGCCCGCGCCTGCGCGTTCTCGTAGCTCAGCGACTCCGCCAGCCCGGCCGAGGCGCGCGTGGCGGGCAGATCGACGACGAGCGCGATCGACAGCGCCGCGAGGGCGAGCGCCACGAGCGCCAGCGCCGGCGGCCGCGCCCCGCGCAGCGCAGCCAGCGTCATCGCGGCTGCGACCACCGCGAACACCAGCAGGGCGTGGCCGTGGTTCTCCCCGCCCGTCACGCTGCGCGTGACGACGTCCAGCGACCCGACGGTGACCTCGAGAACGGGCGGACGGTGACCTCGAAAACGGGCGTGAACTCCGCGATCACGAGCGGCGCGACGGCGACGAGCGCAAGTGTTGCCGCGATCCCACCGCGCAATCACGAATTCGCCCTGATCCCACAAGGGCCTTTGCTATAGTGCACGACCGTTCCCGGGGTCGCTGTGCTCATCCACGCCCGCCCCGGGACCGCAGTGCGCCCGACGATGGATTCCTCGACCAGATAGCGCGACGGGCCGGACTTACATCGGACGTGCGCGCGGGCCCGAGGGGCCCGCTTTTTTTGGTCGTGACCGAAGAGAAGAGAACCAGCCGAGATGCCACGCAAACACACGCTCGAGAAGACCCGCAACATCGGGATCATGGCGCACATCGACGCCGGCAAGACGACGACGACCGAGCGCATCCTGTACTACACCGGGCGCACCTACAAGATCGGTGAGGTCCACGAGGGCGCCGCCACGATGGACTGGATGGAGCAGGAGCAGGAGCGCGGCATCACGATCACGTCGGCCGCGACGACCTGCGAGTGGCGCGACCATCGCATCAACATCATCGACACGCCGGGCCATGTCGACTTCACCGTCGAGGTCGAGCGCTCGCTGCGCGTGCTCGACGGCGCGATCGCGCTGTTCGACTCCGTCGCCGGCGTCGAGCCGCAGTCCGAGACCGTCTGGCGCCAGGCCGACAAGTACGCCGTGCCGCGGATCGCGTTCATCAACAAGATGGACCGCATCGGCGCGGACTTCGAGGGCTCGCTGAAGACGATGGAGACGCGCCTGGGCGCGAACGCGGTGCCGGTGCAGATCCCGATCGGCGCCGAGTCGGAGTTCAAGGGCATCGTCGACCTGCTCGGCATGAAGGCGGTCGTCTACAAGGACGACCTCGGCAAGGACCAGGAGGTCATCGAGATCCCCGCCGAGCACGCCGACGCGGCCGCGGCGGCGCGCGAGCACCTGCTGACACAGCTTTCTGATCTCGACGACGACATCGCAGAGCTCTACCTCGCCGAGGAGGAGATCCCGATGGCGATCCTGAAGGCCGCGCTGCGCAAGGCGACCCTCTCGATCGAGATCACCCCGGTCCTCTGTGGCTCGGCCTTCAAGAACAAGGGCGTGCAGCCGCTGCTGGACGCGGTGCTGGACTACCTGCCCTCGCCGCTGGAGGTCAAGCCGATCGAGGGCATCCTCGTCGACCGCCACGGCGACGACGGCGACCCGATCGTGCTCAAGCCCAACGACGACGATCCGTTCGCCGCGCTCGGGTTCAAGATCATGGCCGACCCGTTCGTCGGCAAGCTGACGTACTTCCGCGTCTACTCCGGCAAGCTCGAGGCGGGGTCGAAGGTGCTGAACGTCTCGACCGGCCGCCAGGAGCGCATCGGCCGGCTGCTCGTCATGCACGCCAACGATCGCGAGGAGGTCGACGCGGTCTACGCGGGCGACATCGCCGCCGCCGTCGGCATCAAGCAGGTCGTCACCGGCGACACCATCTGCGACCCCAACCGCCCGGTGAAGCTCGAGACGATCGACTTCCCCGAGCCGGTCATCAAGGTCGCCGTCGAGCCCAGGACGAAGGCCGACCAGGAGAAGATGTCGGTCGCGCTGGGGCGCCTCGCCGAGGAGGACCCGACGTTCCAGGTCGCCACGAACGAGGAGACCGGACAGACCGAGATCTCCGGCATGGGAGAGCTGCACCTCGAGATCCTCGTCGACCGCATGAAGCGCGAGTACAGGGTCGAGGCCAACGTCGGGCGCCCGCAGGTCTCCTACCGCGAGACGATCCGTGGCACCGCGCAGAAGGTCGAGGGCCGCTTCGTCAAGCAGACCGGCGGCTCGGGTCAGTTCGGCATCGTCTACATCGACATCGAGCCGGCGCCGGGCGAGGGCTTTGACTTCGTCTCGAAGATCAAGGGCGGCTCCGTCCCGTCGGAGTTCATCCCGGCCGTCGAGAAGGGCGTCGAGGAGGCGCTCGACACGGGCGTCAAGGCCGGCTACCCGATGGTCGACATCCGCGTGACGCTCGTCGACGGCAAGTACCACGACACGGACTCCTCGGAGATCGCGTTCAAGGTCGCAGGCTCGCTGGCCTTCAAGGAGGCAGCACGCCGCGCCAAGCCGGTGTTGCTCGAGCCGGTGTTCGCGGTCGAGGTCGTGACGCCCGAGGACTTCCTCGGCGAGGTCATCGGAGACCTCAACCGGCGGCGCGGGCGGATCGACGGTCAGGAGCGGCGTGGCAACGCGCTCGCCGTGACCGGCCGCGTGCCGCTGAGCGAGATGTTCGGCTACGTCAACGACCTGCGCTCCAACACGCAGGGCCGGGCCAGCTACACGATGCAGTTCGACGGCTACGAGGAAGTGCCGGCCACGATCGCCGAGAAGCTCGTCGAGCACCGCATGGGCGACCCGGTCCCCGCCTGACCCCGCAGATTCGATAGTTTCAACCAGTTCATCGACAGACGCAGAGGAGCGAATCGAAAGTGGCAAAGGAGAAGTTCGAGCGCGACAAGCCGCACGTCAACGTGGGCACCATCGGTCACATCGACCACGGCAAGACGACGCTCACCGCCGCGATCACGACCGTGCTCGCCGAGCACGGCGGCGGCGAGGCCCGCAGCTTCGATGAGATCGACAACGCTCCCGAGGAGAAGGAGCGCGGGATCACGATCGCGACCTCGCACGTCGAGTACCAGACCGACAACCGCCACTACGCGCACGTCGACTGCCCCGGTCACGCCGACTACATCAAGAACATGATCACCGGCGCGGCGCAGATGGACGGCGCGATCCTCGTGGTCTCGGCCGCCGACGGCCCGATGCCGCAGACGCGCGAGCACATCCTGCTCGCCCGCCAGGTCGGCGTGCCGTACATCGTCGTGTTCCTCAACAAGGCCGACATGGTCGACGACGAGGAGCTGCTCGAGCTCGTCGAGCTCGAGGTTCGCGAGCTGCTGAGCTCATACGACTTCCCGGGCGACGACATCCCCTTCATCACGGGCTCGGCGCTGCAGGCGCTCGAGGGCGACGAGGCCGCCAAGGCGAAGATCCTCGAGCTCGCCGAGGCGCTCGACAGCTACATCCCCGAGCCCGAGCGCGCGCTCGACAAGCCGTTCCTGATGCCTGTCGAGGACGTCTTCTCGATCACCGGCCGCGGCACGGTCGCGACGGGCCGCATCGAGCAGGGCATCGTCCACACGGGCGATCAGGTCGAGATCGTCGGCATCCGCCCCGAGTCGTCGACGACGGTCGTCACGGGCGTCGAGATGTTCCGCAAGATCCTCGACGAAGGGCGCGCGGGCGACAACGTCGGCTGCCTGCTGCGTGGCACCAAGCGCGAGGACATCGAGCGCGGCCAGGTGCTCTGCAAGCCCAAGTCGATCACGCCGCACACGAAGTTCAAGTCCGAGGTCTACGTCCTGAAGAAGGAAGAGGGCGGCCGTCACACGCCCTTCTTCACGGGCTACCGGCCGCAGTTCTACTTCCGCACGACGGACGTCACCGGCTCGGCGCATCTGCCCGAGGGTGTCGAGATGGTCATGCCGGGCGACAACGTCCAGATGACGATCGAGCTGATCCAGCCGATCGCCATGGATGCTGGCCTGCGCTTCGCCATCCGCGAGGGCGGCCGCACGGTCGGCTCCGGCGTGGTGACGGAGATCATCGAGTAAGGAGCGCGTTCGCCTTCCAGCACGCATCGAGGGGCGGGCCCGGAGGCGGGCCCCGCCATCCGCCCCCTGCCCGGGGCCCCGCCCTTCGTGTCGCTCGAAACGCACGCACACAGCAATGGCTACCACCACAGAGAACAAGATCCGCATCCGCCTCAAGGCGTACGACCACTCGGCCATCGAGACAGCGGCCAAGGAGATCGTCGAGACGGCGACGCGGACCGGTGCGACCGTCTCCGGACCGGTGCCGTTGCCGACCGAGAAGAACGTCTACTGCGTGATTCGCTCGCCGTTCAAGGACAAGGACTCGCGCGAGCACTTCGAGATCCGGACCCACAAGCGGCTGATCGACATCCATCAGCCCACGCCGAAGACCGTCGACTCGCTGCAGCGCCTCGACCATCTGCCGGCCGGCGTCGACATCGAGATCCGCCTCGCCACGTAGAGATGTCCTCGACCCGACCCATGCTCGCGCCGATCTGAGATGCCAGCGATCCTCGCCAAGAAGCTCGGCATGACCCAGCTGTTCCTCGAGGACGGCACCGTCGAGCGCGTCACCGTGCTGGAGGCGGGACCGTGTCCGGTCACCGGCGTGCGGACGTACGACCGCGACGGCTACGAGGCGCTTCAGCTCGCGTTCGGCTCCGTGAAGGAGAAGTACCTGAGCAAGCCCGAGCTCGGTCATCTCAGGAAGGCCGACGCGCCGCCGATGCGGCTCGTCAAGGAGTTCCGCGACGAGGCCGGCGAGCACGTCGTCGGCGACTCCGTGACGGTTGAGGACTTCGAGGTCGGTCAGCGCATCAAGGTCTCCGGCACCTCGAAGGGCAAGGGCTTCCAGGGCACGATCAAGCGCCACAACTTCGCCAGCGGCCCGAAGGCGCACGGCTCGCACAACATCCGCGCGCCGGGCTCGATCGGGGCGTCCGCGTGGCCGGCGCGCGTCATGAAGGGCATCCGCGGTCCCGGGCAGATGGGCAACAAGCGCGTGACGCAGAAGGGCCTGACGATCGTGCGCCTCGACCCCGAGGACAACCTGATGCTCGTGCGCGGGTCGGTGCCCGGTCCCCGCAACGGCTTCGTCGAGGTGCGCAGCGATGGCTGATGCGAAGATCCTCGGTGGATCCGAGACGGCCAAGCTCGACGACAGCGCGTTCGGCGCATCGTTCAACGAGGCGCTCGTGCACGAGTCGGTGCGCGCGGAGCTCGCGGCCCGGCGGCAGGGCACGCACGCGACGAAGACGCGCGGCAACGTCCGCGGCGGCGGCGCCAAGCCGTGGCGACAGAAGGGCACCGGCCGCGCCCGCGCCGGCTCGTCGCGCTCGCCGATCTGGACGGGCGGCGGCACGATCTTCGGTCCCTCGCCGCGCCACTACACCTTCAAGGTCAACCGCAAGGAGCGCCGCGCTGCGCTGCGCAGCGCGCTCTCGGTGCACGCCGCCCGCGGCTCGATCGCCGTCTTCGACACGAACGCCTTCGAGACGCCGGCGACGAAGAAGGCCGCCGCGCTGCTCGAGGACGCGGGCCTGAAGCTGCCGATCCTCGTCGTCCTCTCCGACGACCAGGAGCAGGCCGCGCTGTCCTTTCGCAACATCTCGCGCGTCTCGGTGCTGTCGGTGTCGATGGTCGGCGTCGCGGACCTGATCGGCGCAGCGTCGGTCGTCTGCTCGCAGGCGGCGCTCGACGCGCTGACCGCGCGCGCCAACGGCGAGCGCTCCGAGGAGCCCTCCTGATGGATCCCAGCCAGGTCATCATCCGCCCGGTCGTCTCGGAGAAGTCCTACGTCCTCGCGACCGCGAACAAGTACGTCTTCCGCGTGCACCCAGACGCCCACAAGACGCAGATCCGCCAGTCGATCGAGGCGCTGTTCGACGTCTCCGTCGTCTCGGTGCACACGCTCGCCGTGAAGTCCAAGCCCAAGCGGCGCGGCGCGATTCACGGCCGGACGCGGTCGTGGAAGAAGGCGATCGTCCAGGTCGCCCCCGGTGACTCGATTCCGATCTTCCAGGGACTCGAATCCCTGGACGAGGATTGATCGAGCAATGGCGATTCGCAAGCCCAAGCCCACCAGCCCCGGCCGTCGCTTCGCGACGTATCCCGACTTCGCAGAGGTCACGAAGGACCGGCCCGAGAAGACGCTCGTCGAGGGCCTCACGAAGTCCGGCGGCCGCAACGCGCGGGGGCGAAAGACCGCTCGCCACCGCGGCGGCGGCGCCAAGCGGCTGTATCGCAAGATCGACTTCAAGCGCACGAAGGACGGCGTGCCGGCGAAGGTCGCGGCGATCGAGTACGACCCCAACCGGTCGGCCTACATCGCGCTGCTGCACTACGTCGACGGCGAGAAGGCCTACATCCTCGCGCCGCAGCGGCTGCGCGTCGGCATGACCGTCGCCTCGGGCGAGGACGCCGACATCACGCCGGGCAACTGCCTGCCGCTGAGCCGCATGCCGATCGGCACCGTCATCCACAACGTCGAGCTGCAGCCCGGCCGCGGCGGCCAGCTCGCGCGCTCGGCCGGCACCGGCGTCCAGCTGATGGCGCGCGACGCCGGCATGGCGACGCTGCGCCTGCCCTCCGGCGAGATGCGGCTCGTGCGCGACAGCTGTCGCGGCACCGTCGGCACGATCGGCAACTCCGATCACCAGAACGTCAAGATCGGCAAGGCCGGCCGCAAGCGTCACATGGGCGTGCGTCCGCAGACGCGCGGCACGGCGATGAACCCGGTCGACCATCCGCACGGCGGCGGCGAGGGCTCCACGACCGCCGGTCGCCATCCCGTCACGCCGTGGGGCGTGCCGACGCTCGGCTACCGCACGCGCAAGAAGAACAAGCCATCTGACCGCTACATCGTCCGCGGTCGCAAGAGAGGGAAGAAGCGTTGAGCCGTTCAAGCAAGAAGGGGCCGTGGGTCGAGGAGCGCCTGATGGCGCGCGTCGAGGCCCTCAACGCCTCCAACTCCAAGCAGATGCTCAAGACCTGGTCGCGGGCCTCGACGATCTTTCCCGAGATGGTCGGTCACACGATCGCCGTCCACGACGGCCGCAAGCACGTCCCCGTGTTCGTGTCCGAGTCGATGGTCGGCCACAAGCTCGGCGAGTTCGCGCCGACGCGGCTGTACCGCGGGCATGCCGGCAGCGGGAAGGTCCGATGAGCCCGCGCCGACCAGCCACGCCGGACGAGGGCAAGGCCGGCGATCCTGACAAGGATCGGGTCGACGCGAAGCAGGCCAAGGAGGCCGCCGCGGTCGAGGCCGCCTCCGAGGAGGTTCCCAGCAAGCCGAAGCGGCGGCGCAGGAAGGCGACGCCTGAGGCAGAGGGCACGGCCGCCGAGGCGACCGGCGTCGACAAGTCCGCCGCCGAGGCCGCGCTCGCGCAGCCGGTCGAGGACGACGAGCCGGCCGCCGCCCACGAGCCCGCCGCCGACGCCGAGCCCGAGCCCGCCGCCGACGCCGAGCCCACCGCAGAGGCCGAGCCCGAGCCCGCCGCAGATCCCGAGCCCGAGCCCGGCGCAGAGGCCGAGGCCGAGCCGGCCGCAGACGAGAAGCCCAAGCCGCGCCGCACGCGCCGCAAGGCCGAGGACAGGCCCGCCGAGCCCGCCGCCGGCGCGCGCGCCGCCCCGCGCGACGACGGCGACACCCCGCCGATGGTGCGCGCCCACGCCAAGTACGTCCGCACGTCGGCGCGCAAGGCGCGCCTGGTCTGCGACCACATCCGCGGCAAGCGTCCGCACGTCGGCGCGCAAGGCGCGCCTGGTCTGCGACCACATCCGCGGCAAGTCGGTGCCCGAGGCGCGCGCGATCCTCGCGCACGCCAGCCGCGACGTCGCCCGTGACTGGTCAAAGCTGCTGGAGTCGGCGGTCGCCAACGCCGAGCACAACCACGAGCTGATCGGCGACGAGCTTCGGATCCATGCCGTCAAGGCCGACGAGGGCCCGACCCTCAAGCGCTTCCGGCCGCGCGCGATGGGTCGCGCGACGAAGATCCGCAAGCGCACGAGCCACCTCTCGATAACCCTTGCACCGAAGGACGGGGATAGCTAGATGAAGGACGGGAACAGCTAGATGGGTCAGAAAGTCCACCCCGAGTCGATGCGCGTGGGGTACATCCACGACTGGAAGTCCAACTGGTTCAACGAGAAGCAGTTCGCCGACTATCTGGCCGAGGACGTCGCGATCCGCAACCACATCACCGGCAAGCTGTCGCACGCCGGTCTGTCGGACATCACGATCCGCAAGGACGCCAACGAGGTCGAGGTGAACATCCACACCGCGCGGCCGGGGATCGTGATCGGCAAGTCCGGTTCCGAGGTCGACGCGCTGCGCAAGGACCTGCACCGGATCACGCGCAAGCAGATCAAGGTCAACATCCTCGAGATCAAGCGCCCGGAGCTCGACGCCAGGCTCGTCGCGCAGTCGGTCGCCGAGCAGCTGCAGAACCGCGTCGCCTTCCGGCGCGCGATGAAGCGCGCCCTGACGAGCGCGATGCGCTCCGGCGCGAAGGGCTGCAAGATCCAGGTCGGCGGTCGCCTCGGCGGCGCCGAGATGGCGCGCACCGAGAGCTACTCCGACGGCCGCGTGCCGCTGCACACGCTGCGGGCGGACATCGACTACGGCTTCTTCGAGGCCAAGACGACGTTCGGGCGCATCGGCGTGAAGTGCTGGATCAACAAGGGCGAGATCATGCCCGAGGGCTACTCCGGCACCGACCTGACCGACATGGAGGGCCCGTCCAACCAGCAGCAGGATCGCGACGGCGGCCGCGGGCGCGGGCGCGGTGACCGCGACGGTCGCGGTGGTGCCGGCGGCCGTGGTGGCGGCGGCCGTGGCGGCGGCGGCGGCCGCGGTGGCGGCGGCGGTGGCGGTGGCGGGACCTCGCGTCCCGGCTTCGGCCCGGGCGCCCGCGGAGGAGGTGGCCGATAGTGCTGGCTCCGAAGCGCGTCAAGCACCGCAAGCAGCACCGCGGGCGCAGGGGCGGGCTGTCGCGCGGGCAGACGTCGATCCAGTTCGGCGAGTACGGCCTCAAGTCGCTCGACGCCGGCTGGCTGACGAACCGCCAGATCGAGGCGGCCCGTATCGCGATGACGCGCAAGATCAAGCGCGGCGGCAAGGTCTGGATCAACGTCTATCCCGACAAGTCCTTCACGAAGAAGCCCGCGGAGACCCGCATGGGCTCCGGCAAGGGCTCGCCCGAGGGCTGGGTCGCGGTGGTCAAGCCGGGCCGCGTGATGTTCGAGCTGGCCGGCGTTCCCGAGCCGCTCGCGCGTGAGGCGATGCGTCTGGCCGGACACAAGCTGCCCGTCAAGACGAAGTTCGTGATGCGTGAGGACACCCCGTCGTGACGGCCAAGGACCTGCGCGACCTGTCCGAGAAGGAGCTTCTCGAGCACGTCGCGACGACCCGCAAGGACGTCTTCGGCCTGCGGTTCCAGCACGCCACCGGCGAGCTCGAGAACACGGCCGGGATCCGGACCGCCAAGCGCGAGCTTGCCCGTGCACTCACCGTCGCGCGCGAGCGCGGCGTCAAGATTCCGAACCGGAAGTAAGCGATGGCTGACGACGAGACCCCTGAGACCGAAGAGACCGCGGACGAGACGGCGGCGACGGACGCCCCTGGGGCCGAGCCCGCCGAGCCCGCCGGCCCGCAGCCGAGCGCCAAGGAGGAGCGCGCGCGCGCGCAGCACGCCGCGAGCTCGCAGCGTCCTTCGCGCACGCCCGAGCAGCGCGACGCCGAGCGCCGCGAGCTGCGCCGCAGCAAGGCGCTCGCCCGTGCCCGCCGCCGCCAGCAGGAGAAGGCCAAGCGCGCGGCAGACGGTACGCCCGCCGGCACCGGCACGCCGCCGGCCGAGCCCAAGGTCTCGACCCCGCAGCTGCGGACGGGCACCGTCGTGTCGTCCAGGGCCGACAAGACGATCGTCGTGCGGATCGACGTCGCCCGGCGGCACCGGCGCTACGAGAAGATCGTCCGCTCGACGTCGAAGCTGCACGCGCACGACGAGGACAACGACGCCAACGAGGGCGATCGCGTCCGCGTCGTCGAGAGCCGGCCGCTGTCGCGCACGAAGCGCTGGAAGCTCGTCGACGTCCTGGAGCGCGCGAAGTGATCCAGAACGAGACACGACTGAAGGTCGCCGACAACACCGGCGCCCGCGAGATCCTCTGCATCCGCGTCAAGGGCGGCTCGCGCCGCCGCTACGCGTTCGTCGGCGACGTCATCACCGCGACCGTCAAGCAGGCCAACCCGCAGGGGACGGTCAAGAAGGGCGAGGTCGTCACGGCGGTCGTCGTGCGCACGAAGAAGTCCTTCGGGCGCGACGACGGCACGTACATCGCCTTTGACGAGAACGCCGCGGTCATCATCGACGCCGCGAACAACCCGCGCGGCACGCGCATCTTCGGTCCGGTGGCGCGCGAGCTGCGCGACCGCAACTTCATGAAGATCGTGTCGCTCGCGCCGGAGGTCCTCTAAGCCATGCCCGCACGCATCGTCAAGGGCGACGAGGTCGTCGTCATCAGCGGCAAGGACCGCGGCAAGCAGGGCAAGGTGCTGCGGATCGATCCGCGCAAGGAACGCGTCTACGTCGAGGGCCTGAACATCATCAAGCGCCACACGCGCCCGCGCCCCGGCTCCGCCGAGCCCGGCGGCGTGATCGAGCGGGAGGGCCCGATCCACCTCTCGAACGTCGCCCTGCGCGACCCGAAGGACAAGAAGCCCACGCGCGTCAAGACCGTCGTCGAGCACGGCAAGCGCATGCGCGCGTCGGCCCGCACAGGAGCGAAGCTCTAGATGTCGACGCAGACCGCCGCACCACCCGCGCGCCTGAAGGGCCGCTACCTCGACGAGATCCGGCCGGCGCTCATGAAGCGCTTCGGCTACACGTCGGTCATGCAGGTCCCGAAGATCGAGAAGATCGTGCTGAACATGGGCGTCGGCGACGCCAAGCAGGACTCCAAGGCGCTCGAGGCAGCGCAGGAGCAGCTCGCGACGATCGCCGGCCAGAAGCCCAACGTGCGCCGCGCGCGCAAGTCGATCGCGAACTTCAAGCTGCGCGAGGGCATGCCCGTCGGCCTCGCGGTCACGCTGCGCAACGAGCGCGCGTACGAGTTCCTCGACCGCCTGATGTCCGTCGCGATCCCGCGCATCCGCGACTTCCGCGGGCTGAAGGCCAACGCCTTTGACGGCCGCGGCAACTACACGCTCGGCATCCGTGAGCAGACGATCTTCCCGGAGATCGACTACGACGCGATCGACCAGGTGCGCGGACTCGACGTCGTGATCGTGACCTCCGCCCAATCCGACTCCGAGGCGTTCGCGCTGCTCGAGGCGTTCGGCATGCCGTTCGGCAAGCAGAACCGGCCCGGCGGGCCCCCACCGACGCCTGCCGATGCCGACCTCGCTGCGCGCGAAGCGGAGGCGGAGGACAAGCGCGAGTCCGAGGCGGCGGCGCGCGAACAGCTCAAGAGCGAGGACCCCGCGGCGTACGAGCGGGCGGCGGCCACGACCAAGGAGCCCGAGATCGAACCAGACATCGACGCGTCCAACCTGACCGAGGAACACTAAGATGGCCAAGACGTCCCAGCGGGTCCGCCAAGCGCGGCCCGCGAAGTTCAAGACCCGGGAGTACAGCCGTTGCCGCCGTTGCGGCCGGGCCCGCGCGGTGTACCGCAAGTTCGGCCTGTGCCGGATCTGCCTGCGCGAGATGGCCCACAACGGCTTTGTTCCGGGCATGACGAAGTCTTCGTGGTGACGAGCCAGACCGAGAGAGCACGACCGTGAGCGCAAGCACAGACCCCATCGCAGATTTTCTGACGCGGATCCGCAACGCGATCCAGGCTGCCCACGAGACGGTCGAGATCCCGTCGTCGCGGCTGAAGTCCGAGTGCGCGCGGATCCTCGCCGAGCAGGGCTACATCGATGGCTTCGAGACCGTCGCCCCGGATCGCGAGCATCCCGGCGAGACGATCCGCGTGCGGCTGAAGTACACCTCCGACCGCCGCTCGGCGATCTCCGGCCTGAAGCGCGTGTCGCGGCCCGGCCGCCGCACGTACGCGGGCTCCCAGGAGATCGCGAAGGTGCTCGGCGGCATGGGCACGGCAATCGTCTCGACGTCACGCGGCGTGATGACCGGCCACGAGGCCCGCAGCGCGGGCGTCGGCGGCGAGGTCGTGGCGCACGTTTGGTAGCCATGTCGCGAATCGGAAAGAAGCCGATCCCCCTCCCGACCGGCGTCAGCGTGTCGATCGGGCCCGAGGTCGTGCGCGTGAACGGCCCGCGCGGCGAGCTCTCGGAGCGCGTGCCGCGTGCGATCTCCGTCGAGCAGGAGGACGGCCAGCTGATCGTCAAGCGCCCGACCGACCGCGGCGAGCACCGCGCCCTGCACGGGCTGACGCGCTCGCTCGTGGCCAACATGGTCGAGGGCGTCACGAGCGGCTTTCAGAAGACGCTCGAGATCCAGGGCGTCGGCTACCGCGCGCTGCTGAAGGGCCGCGACCTCGAGCTCGCGCTCGGCTACTCGCACCCGGTGCCGATCAAGGCGCCCGAGGGCATCGAGTTCGAGGTGCCCCAGCCGACGCGGATCATCGTGCGCGGCAACTCCAAGCAGCAGGTCGGCGAGATCGCCGCCAAGATCCGCAAGCAGCGCCCGCCGGAGCCCTACAAGGGCAAGGGCATCCGCTACGAGGGCGAGTACGTCGCCCGGAAGGTCGGCAAGCGCGCATGAGTGCAGCGAAGCGCAGCATTCACGACCGGCTGGATGGCGGCCGACCGTCTCGAGCGCGCCGACCGGATGGAGGCAAGAGGTGACCGTTCGAACCAGGCCCCAGACGCGTCTCAAGCGCCGGCGCCGCGTGCGCGCGAAGATCTCCGGCACGCCCGAGCGGCCGCGCATCTCGGTCTTTCGCTCCAACCGCGGGATCGCGGCGCAGCTCGTCGACGACATCGCCGGCCACACGCTGGCCGCCGTGACGTGGACCGAGGAGCCGCTGCGCGGCAAGGCTCCGATGGAGCAGGCCGCCGAGGCCGGCAAGCTGCTGGCCGAGCGCGCGCAGGCCGCGGGCATCTCCAGCGCCGTGTTCGATCGCGGCGGATACCAGTACCACGGCCGCGTCAAGGCCTTCGCAGAGGGCGTCCGCGAAGGAGGACTGACCGTATGAACCTGCCTCATTGCTCGACCGTCGCAACCGCCGTCCCCGAACGGAGGTCCTCGCGATGACTGCGCGCCATTGCTCGACCGTCGCAACCGCCGTCCCCGATCGGAGGTCCTCGCGATGAGCGCCCCAGTCGTCGACCGCTCGGTCAACCAGGCGGGCCTGGATCTGCAGGAGCGCGTGGTCGAGATCAACCGCGTTGCCAAGGTCGTCAAGGGCGGCCGTCGCTTCTCCTTTACCGCACTGGTCGTCGTCGGCGACGAGCGCGACGTCGTCGGTGTCGGCTACGGCAAGGCAAACGAGGTCCCGCTCGCGATCCAGAAGGGCGTCGAGCAGGCAAAGAAGAACCTCTTCCGGGTGCCCAAGCACGGTCAGACGATCACGCACACGACGACCGGCGTCTACGGTGCCGGCCGCGTCTTCATGAAGCCTGCCTCGCCCGGTACGGGCGTGATCGCCGGCGGCGGCGTGCGCGCGGTGCTCGAGCTCGCCGGAATCCACGACATCCTGTCGAAGTCGCTGGGCTCGCAGAACCCGATCAACCTCGTCAAGGCGACGGTCGCCGGCCTGCAGGGCCTGCGCCGGCCGGAGGAGGTCGCCGAGCTGCGCGGCCTGTCGATCAACCAGGTGCTCGGGCTCGGCGGCGGCGACGACCTCGCAGCCGAGATGATCGCCGGAACAGACGCCGAGTCCGGCGTCGATCCCGCCGCCGTCGCGGTGGCAGCCGATCAGCGGACCGCCGCTGAGCCGGCCGCCGATGAGCCGGCCGCCGCTGAGCCGGCCGCCGCGACCGCCGCCGAGGAGCCTGCGTCCTGATGAAGATCACGCAGTACAAATCCAGGAACGGGTCCGATCAGCGCCAGATCGACACGCTGCGCTCGCTGGGCCTGCGCCGTATCGGGCACGTCGTCGAGATCGACGACACGCCGCAGTCGCGCGGGATGGTTCACCGCGTGCGCCATCTCGTTCGCGTCGTCGAGGAGAAGCGATGACCCCGCCTGAGCCCGACGAGATCGACCCCGAGGACATCGGGCTGCACTCGCTCAAGCCCGCCCCCGGCAGCCGCAAGCCGCGCAAGCGCGTCGGCCGCGGGCACGGCTCGGGGCACGGGAAGACGTCGGGTCGCGGCCACAAGGGCGCCGGCGCGCGCTCCGGTTCGAAGACGCGGCCGGGCTTCGAGGGCGGCCAGATGCCGCTGCACATGCGGATGCGCAAGCTGCGCGGTCCGCACATGAAGAAGTCGATGCCCTTCGAGCCGTTTCGAACGCACACGCAGGCCGTCAACCTGCAGGACCTCGAGCGGCGCTTCGAGGAGGGCGACGAGGTCACGCTCGAGGCGCTGAAGGCCAAGGGCCTGGGCACGCGCAAGGACGTCGCGGTGAAGATCCTCGCCAAGGGCGCGATCTCCAAGCCGCTGACCGTCCACGCGCACGCGTTCAGCGCCGCCGCCCGCGAGGCGATCGAAGCGGCCGGCGGCACCTGTAGCACCCTCGACTAGCACGCGACGACGATCCGGGAAGACCAGACAGAGCTTCGGGCCGGGCGTACCAGCAGCGTCGCCGCCGGCAGCCTCGCCGGCGCGGTGCTCTAACCTGATGCGTCGTGCTTTCGACGATCCTCAAGGCCTTCAAGGTCGCGGACATCCGCAAGAAGCTTGCGATCACGATGTTCATCCTCGCGCTCTACCGGCTGGGGGCGCACATCCCCGTGCCGGGGATCAACGTCGAGGCCGTCAAGGCGGTGCAGGACTCGTTCAGCGGCTCGAGCATCCTCGGCTTCCTGAACCTCTTCAGCGGCGGCGGCCTGTCGCGGATCGCCCTGTTCGCGCTGGGGATCATGCCGTACATCACGGCCTCGATCATCCTTCAGCTTCTGACCGTCGTCGTGCCCTCGCTCGAGAAGCTGCAGAAGGAGGGCGAGGTCGGTCAGCAGCGGATCACGCAGTACACGCGCTACCTCACGGTCGGGCTGTCGTTCGGCCAGGCGATCGGCTACGTCTTCCTGTTTCGCTCGTTCACGGCCAGCGCCGGCCAGCCGATCATCGACAACTTCAACGCCGCGCGCGTCTTCATGATCGTCATCTCGCTGACCGCCGGCTCGATCCTCCTCATGTGGATGGGCGAGCTCATCACGCAGCGCGGCATCGGCAACGGGATCTCGCTGATGATCTTCGCCTCGATCGTCTCCGGGCTGCCCAACGGCGTGCAGGCGTGGGCGACGAGCCCCGACCCCGTCTTCAAGGTCATGATGCCGTTCATCGCGCTGGGCGTGATCGCCGCGATCGTCTTCGTCCAGGAAGGCCAGCGGCGGATCCCGATCCAGTACGCCAAGCGCGTGATCGGCCGGCGCATGACGCAGGGCGGCCAGACCTACCTGCCGCTGCGCGTGAACATGGCGGGCGTCATCCCGGTGATCTTCGCGGCCTCGATCATGGCCTTCCCGCCGACCGTCGGACAGCTGCTCAACAACGAGTTCGGCCGTGACTTCGCCGCGTTCTTCTCGCCCAACGGCTGGGCCTACATCGTCGGCGAGTCGATCTTCATCGTGCTGTTCACGTACTTCTACACGGCCGTCACGTTCAATCCGGTCGACCAGTCCGAGAACCTCAAGAAGTACGGCGGCTTCATCCCCGGGGTGCGGCCGGGCAGGCCGACGGCGGAGTTCCTCGATCGCGTGCTCGCGCGGCTGACGTTCCCCGGCGCGCTGTACCTCGCCGCGGTCGCCGCGATGCCGACGATCCTGATCAACCAGACGAGCGCCAACTTCTTCTTCGGCGGCACCTCGATCCTGATCGTCGTGGGCGTCGCGCTGGACACGATGAAGCAACTCGAGGCGCAGCTGATGATGCGTGACTACGAGGGCTTCCTCAAGTAACGTCGTTCGCAGGCCGAACAAACCTTCTCCGCGCGTCGCGGATGACCGTTTCGCCGTCCGCGAGCCGCGAGCGGCCGCCTGCTGCCTGCCGGCGACGTCACCTCAGTAGTCTCTCGCCCCCCTCATGTCGAGCGAGCTCAACCTCATCCTGCTCGGCCCTCCGGGCGCCGGCAAGGGCACCCAGGCCGAGCGGCTCACCGACGACTTCAATCTGCCGTACATCTCGACCGGGGAGATCCTGCGCGCCGCGGCGCGCGACCAGACCGAGCTCGGCACGCTGGCGAAGTCCTACATGGACAGGGGCGAGCTCGTACCCGACGCCGTCATCACCGCGGTGATCCTCGAGGCGCTCAACAGCGCCGACGCGCGCGACGGGTTCCTGCTCGACGGCTTTCCGCGCACGCTGCCGCAGGCCGACGCCCTCGCGCTGGGGCTCGAGGCCTCCGAGCGTCGCCTGACGGCCGTGATCCTCATCGAGGTGCCCGACGAGGAGGTCGAGCGCCGGCTGTCGGGGCGTCGCGTCAGCGTCAAGACCGGGCGCGTCTACCACGTCGACTTCGATCCGCCGAAGCACGAGGGCCGCTGCGACGTCGACGGCTCGCGGCTGATCCAGCGCGACGACGACAGGCCCGAGACGATCGCCAAGCGCCTGGCCGTCTATCACGCCGAGACGGAGCCGCTCGCGGACTACTACGAGGAGCGCGGCCTGCTGCGGCGCTTCGACGGGACGCGGGCGCCGACCGAGGTGCACGACCACATCCGCGCGACGATTGCCACGCTGCGCCTCGAAGACGAGTTGTAGGGCCTGCAGGTGATCGTCAAGAAGACCCCGGAGCAGATCGACAAGATGGCGGCGGCGGGCGAGATCCTCGTCCGCGCGCTGGAGCTCGTCGAACGCAAGATCCGGCCCGGGATCACGACCAGCGAGCTCGACGCCGCGGCGGAGAAGTTCATCCGCTCCCAGGGCGCGACGCCCGCCTTCAAGGGCTACCGCGGCTTTCCGCGCTCGCTGTGCATCTCGCCCAACTCGATGGTCGTGCACGGGATCCCAGGCTCCTACACGCTGCGCAAGGGCGACATCCTCTCCGTCGACTGCGGCGTCGTGCTCGACGGCTGGGTCGCGGATGCGGCCCGGACGTTCCCGGTCGGGCCGATCTCGCAGACCGCGCGCAAGCTGCTGGACACGACCGAGCGCTCGTTGTTCGCCGCCGCCGCGCAGTGCCGCCCGGGCAACCGGCTCGGCGACGTGTCGCACTCGGTGCAGGCGGTCGTCGAGGCGGAGGGGCTGTCGGTCGTGCGCTCGCTGGTCGGTCACGGCATCGGGCGCGACATGCACGAGGACCCGCAGATCCCCAACTACGGCGCGCCCGGCAAGGGCGTCAAGCTCGAGGAGGGGATGGTCTTCGCGGTCGAGCCGATGGTCACCGTCGGGCGCCACGCCGTCCGGATGGCGGAGGACCACTGGGCGATCTACTCGCAGGACGGCTCGCTGGCCGCACACTTCGAGTTTACGATCGCCGTCACGGCCGACGGTCCACGCGTGCTGACTCCGTGGCACGAATCGCCTGACTGAGGCGCTTTGCTACCCTCATTGGTCGCGCCTGCGCCAGGACGCATGTCCTGCGCGCGTTTCCTCACGTCTGCAAGAAGGGGCTCATGAAGGTACGACCGTCGGTGAAGCCGATGTGCGAAAAGTGCAAGATCATCCGTCGCCACGGCGCCGTCCTGGTGATCTGCTCCAATCCGCGTCACAAGCAGCGTCAGGGGTAGGGATGGCTCGGATAGCCGGCATCAACATCCCCTTGAACAAGCGCGCCGAGATCGGCCTGACGTACATCTACGGCGTCGGGCGGCCGACCGCCAACGAGATCCTGCGCAAGACGAGCATCGAGCCCGACCGCAAGGTCCGCGACCTCACCGAGGACGAGGTGTCCCGGCTGCGCGAGGCGATCGACGACCTCACCGTCGAGGGCGACCTGCGCCGCGAGCGCTCACAGAACATCAAGCGCCTGATGGAGATCGGGTGCTACCGCGGCCTGCGTCATCGCCGCAACCTGCCCGTTCGGGGGCAGAACACGAAGACGAACGCCCGCACGCGCAAAGGGCCGAAGCGCATGCAGGTTGCCGGCAAGAAGAAGGCCACGAAGAAATAGAGGACATCCCCGTTGCCTGCACCCAAGCGACCCCAGCGTGGCCGACGCAAGCCGAAGAAGAACATCCCGATCGGCCAAGCCCACATCAAGACCTCCTTCAACAACACGATCGTCTCGCTGTCCGACAAGGACGGCAACGTGATCGCGTGGGAGTCCGCCGGCGGTGCCGGCTTCAAGGGTTCGCGCAAGTCGACGCCGTTCGCCGCTCAGGTCACCGCCGACGCCGCTGCACGCAAGGGCATCGACCAGGGCCTGCAGAAGGTCGAGGTCTTCGTCAAGGGCCCCGGCTCGGGCCGCGAGACCGCGATCCGCTCGCTGCAGGCCGCCGGGCTCGAGGTCACCGGCGTCCGCGACGTCACTCCACAGGCACACAACGGCTGCCGCCCCCGCAAGCGGCGAAGGGTCTGATCACCGCATGGCACGCGATTCATCTCCCCAGTGCAAGCAGTGCCGCCGGGAGGGGCAGAAGCTCTTCCTCAAGGGCGAGCGCTGCCTGACCGACAAGTGCGGCGTCGAGCGCCGCGCGTACCCGCCCGGCGATCACGGGCGCGGGCGCCAGAAGCAGTCGGAGTACCGCGTCCAGCTGCGCGAGAAGCAGAAGGCGCGTCGCTACTACGGCGTACTCGAAAAGCAGTTCCGCATCTACTACGACAAGGCCTCGCGGCAGGACGGCATCACAGGGGAGAACCTGCTGTCGATCCTCGAGTCGCGGCTGGACAACGTCCTCGTGCGCCTCGGATTCGCCGGCTCGCGCCGCCAGGCGCGCCAGTTCATCCGCCACGGGCACTGGACGGTCAACGGTCGCCGCGTCGACATCCCGAGCTTTCAGGTGAGCGAGGGCGACGTCATCGCGGTCAAGGCCGGTACGCCCGTCGAGCCCCTCATTCGCGACGCCACCGAGATGACGGCCCAGGTTCCCGCGTGGCTGCAGGCCGACCATGACTCCCTGACCGCAAAGGTGCTGCGCAAGCCCGAGCGCAGGGAGATCGCTGCTCCGGTGCAGGAGCAGCTCATCGTCGAGCTGTACTCGAAGTAACCATCCCTTTCCACAGCTTTGCGCTCGTGCGCGCAGGGATCGCAGCGCGCAGCCGCCCACAAGTGACACCCCGACGTTAGGACCCTGATGCTCGACTTCCAAGTCCCCCGGATCACCAGTGAGACGGTCGAGGAGAACCGCGGCTCGTTCACGATCGAGCCGCTCGACCGTGGTTTCGGCTACACGTTCGGCAACTCGCTGCGGCGCGTGCTGCTGAGCTCGCTCGCCGGCGCCGCCGTCACGAGCGTGCGTATCGAGGGGGTCGCGCACGAGTTCTCGACGATCAAGGGCGTCAAGGAGGACGTGACCGACATCGTCCTCAACCTGAAGGGCATCGTCTGCCGGATGCATTCCGACGCCACCGAGGTCGAGGCCCCGCTCGTCGTCAGCGGTCCCGGCGAGATCACCGCGCGTGACATCGACCTGCCCTCGGGCGTCGAGGTGCTCAACCCCGACGTGCACATCGCCACGCTCGAGAAGAAGACCAAGCTGGAGCTGTACCTCACGGTCGGCCGTGGCCGTGGCTACCGCCAGTCGGAGGACAACAAGTCCCCCGACCAGCCGATCGGCGTCATCCCGATCGACTCGATCTTCTCGCCGGTGCGGCGCGTCGCCTACGGCGTCGAACCCGCCCGCGTCGGACAGCGCACCGACTACGACAAGCTCACGCTCGACATCGAGACCGATGGGTCGATCGACCCGCAGGCCGCGCTGCGCGAGGCGGCCGAGATCCTCATCGCCCAGCTGGCGATCTTCACCGACGCCGACCGCATCGAGGAGCTGCGCGCCGGTCCCGGCGGGCAGCTCGAGGGTTCCAACGGCCACGGAACGCTCGCGGGCGCCGTCGGCGGCGGCGCCTCGACCGGGCCGATGCACGACATCCTGATCGAGGAGCTCGAACTCGGCGTGCGGTCCTACAACTGCCTCAAGCGCGCCGGCATCCAGACCGTCGGCGACCTCATCTCGAAGTCCGAGGGCGAGCTCAACGCGATCCCGAACTTCGGCAAGAAGTCGATCGACGAGGTCATCGAGACCCTGCACAACCGGGGCCTCGATCTGCGGGCCGACTGAACTACACTCCTGATCCGCTCATGCGCCACCAGAGGACACGCAACAAGCTCAGCCGCGACTCGGCCCATCGCAAGGCGCTGCTCATGAACCTCTGCAAGGAGGTCATCGAGCATCAGCGGATCAAGACGTCGGCGGCCAAGGCGAAGGCCGTCAAGCCGGAGCTCGAGAAGCTGATCACGCTCGCCAAGCGCGGCGATCTGCATGCGCGGCGCCAGGCGCTCTCGACGCTCGGCCAGGACAAGTTCGTCGTGCACACGCTGTTCGCCGAGGTCGCTCCGCGGTACGCGGGGCGGTCTGGCGGCTACACCCGGATCCTGAAGCTGGGCCCTCGGCGGTCGGATTCGACCGAGATGGTCTACCTCGAGCTGGTCTGAGCGCTGGTCCGTCGCTTTCGGCGCTTGTGGCGGCGTCTTCCGGGTTGTCGGTATCGACTCCCGGAAGAACACGTGTGACCGCCCGTAGGGCGTGCGCTGTTCAGTAGCCGCCAGACTCTTCCGGGAGCCGATCCCGCGCCCGGAAGACGCCGAGTGGCGTGTCTCGTGCGACGGATGCCGCCGGCAACCGGTGTGTCGAATGGTCGTCGCGGAACGACGGCGATTCGACAGACCCCCTCGGCCGCACCTTCGTGGCACCCGTGCAGCGCTGAGCACTGCATAGCTGCCACGCACGTCGACGACACGAACCTCCTTCATCGCTGCCGTTCACGAGCGCGGGCGCCCGCGCTCGCGACCGGCTTCACCGCGACGCCATAGCCTCTCCCACGTGACAAGCCGCATGCTGCTCGAGTACGACGGGACGCAGTTCGCGGGCTGGGCTCGGCAGCCCGGGCAGCGGACCGTGCAGGAGGAGGTCGAGAAGGCTCTTTCGGCGATCCTGCGCGAGGAGGTGCCGTTGGTCGTGGCCGGGCGCACCGATCGCGGCGTACATGCGTGGGGGCAGGTGTGCTCCTATGAGCATGAGGCGGTCGACCCACAGCGGCTCAACGCACTGCTGCCGCGTGACGTCGCGGTGCTGGACTGCAATCCCGCGCCGGACGGCTTCAGCGCGCGCCACGACGCGATCTCGCGCACGTACTGCTATCGCGTCCTGCACCGGCGCACGCGCTCGGTGTGGCACGAGAACCGCGCGCTGTGGCATGGCTGGGACCTGGACCTCGTCGCGCTGCACGCCTGCGCGCAGGCGCTCGTCGGCAGCCACGACTTCACCGCGTTCACGCCCAGCGACACCTACCACAGGCGCTTCGAGCGCGAGGTGCTCGCCGCCGAGTGGCGCACGGACGGCGACCTGCTCGAGTTCTGGATCACGGCCGACACGTTCATGCGGCTGATGAACCGCATCCTCGTCGGGACGGTGCTCGAGGTCGCGGCGGGGCGCCGCACGCTCGAGGACTTCGTCGCGCTGCTGCAGGGCGCGCCGCGCAGCCAGGCGGGTCAGACGGCGCCGCCGCACGGGCTCGCGCTGGCCCGCGTCGGCTACGCCTGAACCCCTGACTATCCTCGGTGACCGCCATGAAGGTGCTGCTGACGAACGATGACGGGATCGATGCGCAGGGGCTGCAGACGCTGCGCCGCGCGCTGCTGCGCGTGCCCGGGATCGAGCTCGTCGTGATCGCCCCCGACGGCAACCGATCTGCGATGGCGCGCTCGATCACGACGATGCGCCCGCTCTGGGTCGAGGAGATCGGCTTCGACGACGGCACGATCGGCTACGCGACCGACGGCACGCCGGTCGACTGCGTGCGCCTCGCCAACCTCGGGCTCGTCGACGGCTTCGAGGCCGAGCTGATCGTCTCCGGAATCAACCACGGCGCGAACCTCGGCGACGACATCACCTACTCCGGCACCGTCGCCGCGGCGCTGGAGGGCGTCATTCTCGGGCTGCCGGCGATCGCCGTCTCGCAGCAGTCCTCGGCGCGCGAGATGGACTTCAGGCTGTCTGACAGCTTCGACTTCGACGAGGGCGCGCGCTTCGTCGCGCGCGTCGTCGAGGAGATCGACGACGTCCCGCTTCCGACCGGCACGCTGCTGAACGTCAACTGCCCGGCGGGAGACGCGCTCGGCGTACAGGTCACGCGCCTGGGCAAGCGCATCTACCGCGACGAGCTGACGCTCAGCGACCCCGATCCCGGCACCGCCGCCGGCACCGACGCGGGCTCGGGCTCCGCGCCGGCGCGCCGGCGCCGGTATTGGGTCTACGGCCGCGACCACGGCTTCCACGACGAGCCCGGCACCGACCTCGCCGCCGTCGCCGCCGGCGACATCGCCGTCACGCCGCTGCACTTCGACCTGACCGACGCTGCCGGAATGGACGCGCTGCAGCGTCACGACCTCGGCCGGCTGCTCGCGCCCGCGGCGAAGGAGGTCGAGTGAGCGTCGACGTCGAGCAGCGCGCCGCGCAGCTGCGCGAGCAGTTGCACCACCACGGCTACCGCTACTACGTCCTCGACGACCCCGAGATCGGCGACGACGACTACGACAGGCTGCTCGACGAGCTGCGCGCGATCGAGGCCGCCAATCCCGAGCTCGTCACGCCCGACTCGCCCACGCAGCGCGTCGGCGGCGAGCCCGTCTCCTCACTGCCCAAGGTGCAGCACGAGATCCCGATGCTCTCGCTCGCCAACGCTCGCAGCGAGGAGGAGCTGCGCGCCTGGGTCGCGCGGATGCGCACGCACCTCGCCCGCGAGGGCATCGAGGACCCGCAGTTCCAGTTCGTCGCCGAGCCGAAGATCGACGGGCTCGCGATCTCGCTGCGCTACGAGGAGGGCGTGCTCGTCCGCGGCGCGACGCGCGGCAACGGCGAGATCGGCGAGGACGTCACCCACAACCTGCGCACGATCCCGACGATCCCGCTGAAGGTCGACGACGCGCCGCCGGTGCTCGAGGTGCGCGGCGAGATCTACATGTCGCTGAAGGACTTCGCCGGGCTCAACGAGCGTCGCGCCGAGGCCGGCCTGTCGACGTTCATGAACCCACGCAACGCCGCCGCCGGCACGATTCGCCAGCTTGACCCGCGGCTTGCCCGCGAGCGGCCGCTGTCGATGTGGTCCTACGGCATCGGGCGCGTCGACGGCATCCAGTTCAAGGGTCACTGGGAGGCGCTCGAGTGGCTGCGCGAACACGGCTTTCGCGTCAACGCCGACGTCAGGCGGCTGGACTCCGATGACGAGGTCGTCGCGCAGTGCCTCGCCTGGCAGGAGCGCCGCGGCAACCTCGACTTCGAGATCGACGGCGTCGTCGTGAAGGTGTCAGACCTCGAGCTGCAGCGGCGCCTCGGTGTCGTCGGGCGCGATCCGCGCTGGGCGATCGCCTGGAAGTTCCCGCCGACCACGAAGGTCACGACGCTCAAGGACATCATGTGGAACGTCGGCAAGTTCGGCGACCTGCACCCGTTCGCCGTGCTCGAGCCGGTCCACGTCGGCGGGGTCACGGTGAAGCTCGCGACGCTCCACAACGAGGAGGACCTCGCGCGCAAGGACGTACGCGTCGGCGACGACGTCATCGTGCTGCGCGCGGGGGACGTCATCCCGCAGGTGCTCTCGCCCGCGCCGCATGCGACCGAGCGTCCCGACCGTGCCGACGCGCCGCGGCCGCCGGAGCATTGCCGGACGTGCGGCACGAAGACGGTCAAGCCCGAGGGCTCGGTGTTCACGAAGTGCCCGAACCAGCTGTGCCCGGAGCGCCAGTGGCAGCTGCTCAAGCACTTCGTCTCGCGCGGCGCGATGGACATCGACGGCCTCGGCGAGAAGCAGGTCGGACAGCTCCAGCAGGCAGGGCTCGTCCGCACGGCCGCGGACTTCTACCGGTTGACGCCCGAGCAGCTCAGCGAACTCGACGGCTACGCGGCGATCTCCGCGCGCAAGATCGTCGACAACATCGCCGCGTCGAAGGAGCGCGGGTTCGGGCACGTGCTGTTCGCGATCGGCCTCGAGGAGGTCGGCTTCGTGACGGGGCGCAACCTCGCGCAGCGCTTCCGCACGATCGACGCCCTGCTGGCCGCCAGCGCCGAGGAGATCGAAGGGACGCCCGGGGTCGGCCCGAAGATGGCGCAGCGCATCCACGAGCAGCTCGCCGAGCCGCAGCTGCGCGCGCTCGTCGAAGACCTGCGCGCCGTCGGCGTGAGCATGGCGCTCGAGGGCCCGCCCGCCGGTGAGGGGCCGCTGGCGGGCAAGACGTTCGTGCTGACGGGCACGCTGCCCGACCTCACCCGTGAGCAGGCGACCGAGCGCATCGAGGCGGCCGGCGGCCGCGTGACGTCGAGCGTCTCCAAGAAGACCGACTACGTCGTCGCCGGCGCGACGCCGGGCTCGAAGCTCGAGAAGGCCGAGCGGCTCGACGTCGCGGTGCTCGACGAGGCGGGGCTGCTGGCCCTGCTGCCCTGACGCAACCCCCAGGCCCTATCGGCCACGCACCCGCGGCACCGTTCCCCCGGCGTCGGGCGCGTCCGGCCCAGCGCTGCTGAGGCGCGCTATCGCGGCAGCGATGCGGTCCTCGCGCGACTTGGCCGCGTTCGTGTTCGCGCGGTTGAACATCAGCGCAAAGCCGAGGTCGCGGCCGCCGGCGGTGCGGCAGTAGCCCGCCAGTGCGCTGACGCCGCGCAGCGTGCCGGTCTTCACCTGGCATCTGCGCGCCGCCGCGCTGCGGCGCATGCGCGCCTTGACGGTGCCGGTCGCGCCCGTCACCGCCAGCGAGGCACGGAAGCTCGAGGCGATGTCCTGGTTGTGCATCCGCTCGAGCAGGCGGACGACCTGGCGTGGCGTCGCGCGGTTGGAGCGCGACAGTCCCGAGCCGTCGACGACGCGCGGGCGCACGCCGAAGTCGTCGAGTGTGTCGCGCACGACGTCGGCGCCGGCGGCCGTGGTCCCGCTGTCGCGATAGCGGGCGCCGAGCTCCTTGAAGAGCATCTCGGCGGCGAAGTTGTTCGACGGTGCGTTGATGAAGCGCGCAAGCTCGCGCAGCGGCATCGACGGGACCGAAGCGAACGTCTTCGCGCCCTCCGGCGCGGTCCCGGCACGACTCCTGCCCCTGACCGCGACGCCGGCGGCTCGCAGTCGAGCGGCAAAGCGCGCGGCGGCGAAGCGTCCGGCGTCGAACCGCGCACGTCCGCGGAAGATCCCGCGGTCGTAGGCGAGCGCGCTCAGCACGCCGCCGAGGTCGAAGTCGTACCCGCTGCAGCAGCCGGCGCGGCGGGCGTCGTACGCGCTCTCGTCGCCGATGATCGCACCCTCGATGCGGCGGATTCCCGCGACGAGCACCGCTCGCGCGAGCAACGTGGCCGACGCTTCGCCGAAGAAGGGGTCGCCGCCGCCGACGAGCACGAGATCGCCGCGCAGGACGCCGCCCGGCTCGACGATCGCGGCCGGCGCCGCGACGGCGTTCGTCTGCAGCGTCGCCAACGGGCCCATCCGCAGCAGCGCACTCGACGTCGTGAAGAGCTTCTCGACCGAGGCGGGGATGCGGACGACGTTCTCGCGCAGGGCGAAGAGCTCTTCGCCGCTGTCCATGTCGCGCACGTAGGCGCCCGAGCTCGAGGGCGCCAGGCGCATCTCGCGCGCGAGCTTCTTCTTGAGGTCGGACTCGTCGTAGCCGGCCGCAGGCGTGGCGCCTGCGAGCGTCGCGAGAAGCGCGAGCAGCGTTGCGAAGACGCGTTGCATCGTCGATAGACAACAACACCGGCCGCTCGAAGGTGCGCAGACAGACGAGCAACCCCGACCCGGGCGCACTCGAGATGGCCGGCTTCAGTCGGTCACGAGCGCAGCTGAGCTTCGGCTCCGGCGCTTGCGCGGCGCGGCCGCCCCCGCAACGTCGCGCGCCCGCGAGCTCGCGGGCGCGGCGTGCATCGGTCCGTGACGAGGCTCAGAGCTTGACGGGCTCGGCGCGCTGCTCGGCGTCGAGGCTCGTGAGGAAGAGCGTCTTGTCAATCCTGCCCTGGAAGATCGGTACCCCCAGTTCCATGCACTTGGAGATCACGTCGCGGCGGTCGAGACCTGCTTCGCGAGCGAGTTCCGTGGGGGTGAGGTGATTGGGCATCGGCAGAGACCCTCCTGGTGTGGTTTAGAGCACACGTGTCTTGTACCACCCCGGGTGGACGGGCTCAACGCGAATCGTCAGATCGGATTGGGAACGTCAACGAATCGATGCCGAATATCGAAGCGTTCTGCCAGCAGGTCGCCGACTCTGCGGACGCCGAACGTCTCCGTCGCGTAGTGGCCGGCGGCGACGAAATGGATGCCGTCCTCCTGGGCCTGGGCCATGACTCGCTCGACGGGCTCGCCCGTCAGAAACGCGTCGTGGCCGGCTGAGACCGCGTCCGCGAGGTAGCCCGAGCCGCCGCCGGAGACGATCCCGATCATGCGAACCTGCGCGGGCCCGGCGAGAAACGCCAGCGGCTCGCGGCCGGTCAGCCGCCCGACGCGCTCGACGAGCTCGGCGGCCGTGATGCCGTCGCCGTCGAAGCGCGCGGCGACCCCGATCGGCGAACCGCGATGCAACGCGAAGGGCTCCTGCGAAGAGCAGCCCAAGCCGGCCGCGATCAGCGCGTTGTTGCCGACCGCGGGATGGGCGTCGAGCGGCAGGTGATAGGCGGCGAGCGCCATGTCGTGCTCGAAGAGCAGCTGCAGGCGCCGCTTGGACGACGCCGTGAGCGCCAACGGCGCGGCGTTCCAGAACAGCCCGTGGTGGACGAGGACGAGGTCGCCGTCATGCTCGGCCGCGCGCTCGAACAGCTCGGCGCTGGCCGACACGCCGGTGACGACGGTTTGCACCCGCTCGGGGCCGGGCACCTGCAGTCCGTTGGGTCCGTAGTCCTGAAACGACGCGGGCGACAGGAGCTCCTCGAGGTAGGCGATGATGTTGTCGAGCACGCCCGCGAACGCTACAGTTGCCACGGCTGTCGAAGAACCCGGGCGACGCAGGACGCGGACCCCGGCAGTCGTGGACCACGGAATGGAACAGGGGACTTCATGTCGGCCTTGGCAGTCGTAACCAGGCCAACGGATGGCGACACGGACGATCGCGAGCTCGTCGCACGCGTGCGCGCCGGCGACGACCGGGGCTTCGAGCTGCTCTTCGGGCGCTACCAGCCGCGGATCGCCGCCTACGTGCGCGCAATGGTCCGCGACCACGGCCGTGCCGAGGACATCACGCAGGAGGTCTTCATCTCGGCCCTGCGGCGGATGCGCGCGGAGACCGAGCGCGAGATCGTCTTCAAGCCCTGGATCTTCGAGATCGCGAAGAACAAGTGCATCGACGCGTTTCGCCGCACACGCAACGCGAGCGAGGTCTCCTTCGACGCGCGCGACGCGATCGGCGCCGACGAGCACGGGCGGCTCGCCGAGCCTGGTGCGACGCCGGACTCCGCGGTCGAGGGCAAGATCGCGATCGACAACCTGTGCGGCGCGTTCGTCGGCCTCTCGTCGGTGCACCACGACATCCTCGTGCTGCGCGAGCTCGAGGGGCTGTCCTACCGCGAGATCGGCGATCGCCTCGGCATGAGCAGGGCGGCCGTCGAGAGCACGCTGTTTCGCGCTCGCAAGCGGCTGACCGAGGAGTACGAGGAGATCGTCAGCGGCGAGCGCTGCCTGCGCGTGCAGCGGATCGTCGATGCCTCCGGCGGGCGCGCCGCGGGGCGGCGCGACCAGCGCCGCATGGGTCGTCACCTCGCGTACTGCCAGCCCTGCCGGCGCTACGCGGGCCGGGCCGGCATCGCTCTGGAAACGGTTGCGCGGCCGGCCGCAGGGGCGGCGCGGATCGCCGCGTTCCTGCCGCTGCCGGCGTTCCTGCGCCGGCGCTGGGGCGGCGACGATGGGGCCCCGCTGCTCGGTCACGGCGGCTCGCTGAGCCAGTGGTCGGCGAACGTCGCCACCGTCGTCGATCCCGCGGTCGCGTCGAGCTGGGCGAAGGCCGTCGCGGCGGCGGCGACCGTGGCGGTCGCCGGGATGGGCGCGGGCGCGGCATTCACCGATCGCGCGCCGCTTGACCCGTTCGGCGCGTCGCAGGCCCAGCTGAAGCAGTCCGCCTCCCGGCCGCCGGGGGGCCAGGTCGATGCACTCGCGGCGAGCGGGGCGGCGAAGCGCGGCGCGCAGGGCACGCAGTCTGTGCGCGTCGGGCGGCCGGTGCAGCCTCGCGCCGCGCAGCCGGCGCCCGTCGGTCGTCGCCGGGGCCGGATGCCGGCCGCGCCCGGCGGCAGCCCGTCGCAGCCCGCCAGCCAGTCGGATCGCCCGTTCGGCTCGGACTCGGGGTTGCCGACGGTCTTCGGGGGCGCAGTTGCGAGCGGAGCCCAGCGTGCGCTCGAGCCGGAGCGCCCCGCGGAGCGCGTGCTCGACACGGTCGTCCGGGCGCCGGGCGAGCCCGACGCCGCCGGCAGCAGGCCGATCGGCACGACAACGCCCGACCCGTCGCAGCTGTCGCACGGCAGCGAGGCTCCCGCCACCGGCACCGTCGTCGACGAGGCCATGACGGGGACGCCAGACCCGGCCGCCGCGGACGCGAGCGCAGCCACGATCCAGGCCGGCGTCTCGTCCGCGATGTCCGGCGTGGTCGCCGCCAAGACGACGACACTGAACAGCCTCGGTTGATGAGCGCGGCGACGGCGAGCTCGAGCCGTTCGCCGACATCGCCCTTTACGCGCTCGGCGCGGACTTCGCCGATCGCCAGCCGGAGTTGACGGACGAGCGGTCGCAGGGTCGTCGTGAGATAATGCCGAGCATCGGGGCGTGGCGCAGCTTGGTAGCGCGCACCGTTCGGGTCGGTGAGGTCCCCGGTTCAAATCCGGGCGCCCCGATACAGGCTCGTCGAACCGCCACCACTGCTGCTTCGTGGCTCTGGGCGAACAGCGGGTACACGACATCGACCGAGCGAGCAACGAGGAGAGACGATGAAGCCCAAGGATCGCGTCGAGACGGTCGCCAAGACGAAGGCCGGTGCGCAGCAGGAGAAGCTGTCCAGCGGCAAGGAGCCCGCGCCCGGCGCGAGGTACACGATCCCGGAGATCGAGGTCGAGGCGATCATCGAGAACTGGCCCGCGGCACCGAAGAAGGTCGTGCAGGAAGTGATGAAGCGCTATGGGTTGCCCAACGAGGCGACGCCGACGATGCTCGTCTGGCATGACAGCGGGCCCTGGAAGCGCACGATCGTCACGAGCGACGAGACCGCGCACGACTTCCCGACGCCGCACACCGACTACATCTCGCAGACGCTCAACTACGACGTGCCACCCGAGAAGCTGCCCGAGCTCGCGCAGTTCGACGGCAGCCTGATCGTCTACCGCACCGCCGGCCAGGTGACCGCCTCGTGCGACAACGAGGGCGCGAACCTGCTGACCGTCAACCTCATGCACGACATCGTCACCGGCAAGCGCACCGTCGACGAAGCGCGCGCGGAGTTCGGCGAGCAGCAGGCGGCCTGGCTGATGAACCGCGAGGCGCCCTACACCGAGGCGATCCAGTTCGCGCAGCCCTCCGAGGGCGAGACCGGCTACCGCGACGAGCCGGTGATGAAGGCGCCGACGGTCCGCCAGACGGTCGAGAAGGTCAAAGATGTCCTGACCGGCCGAGACGGGTGAGAGCGCTGCGCTGAACTGTGCGGCCCAGGAGGGCTTCGAGGCGTCGAACGCGTTCGAGCAGCTCAGTGGCATCGTCGCCGGCGCCGTCGGCGCGCCGCGAGCGCGTACGCAGCGGCGCCGGCGAGCAGGATCCGTCGACGCGCCGGACGCTGGTCGAGCTGCCGCGTGTAGACGCTGCTCGAGAGTGCGAAGCGCCCGTGGGACCCGGTCGGTCCGTTCGCCGTTCCGGGCTGGAAGAGGTTGCCGGCGGTGACCGATTCGGGGTGCTCGCTTCGCTGGCGGGCAAAGCCCTGTCCACCGAACAGCAACAGTCGGTCGGTGAACCTCGGAGCCAGGCGATGGGAAAGCGTCAGCGCCTTACCGGCGCCGCCGACGACGATGTCGCGAACCCGATGCTCGGCGGCATACAGGATCGCGTCGGCGACCGCCTGAGGCTGGTACACCGGCGGCAACGGCGCCGGCCGGACGCCCAGCCGCGACGCGGCGTGATCGAAGAGGGGCGTGTTGATCGAGGACGGCAGGATCGTCGTCACGCCGATGCCGGCGTGCTCGTGCTCGAGCTCGAGCCGCAGCGCGTCCATGAGCCCGACGACGCCCGCCTTGGCGGCGCAGTACGGCGCCTGGAGCGGGACGGAGCGGGCCCCGAGGCCTGACGAGATCCCGATGATGGTGCCCTGCCCCTGGGCGCGCATGTGCGGCAACGCTGCCTTGATTCCGTGGACGTGACCGAGCAGGTCGACGTCGATCACCCGCCGAATCTCCTCGACGGGGAGGTCGGACATCAGCCCGTACGCCGAGACGGCCGCGCCGTTGACCCACGTGTCGATGCGTCCGAAGCTGTCAACAGCGCGTTGCGCCAGCGCCTCGACCGCGGGCCACTCCGCGACGTCCGTCGGAACGGCGACGGCGCGCCCGCCCGCCCGCTCGACCTCGGCAGCGGCACGCTCGAGCGCGGGGGCGCCGCGGGCGGCGAGTACCACGCTCGCCCCCCGCCGCCCCAGCTCGACGGCCGTCGCGAGGCCGATCCCCGACGAGCCGCCGGTGATCACCACGACCTGGTCTGCGATCGGCGTCGGCATGTCAGAACGCCAGGCTCGAGCCGCCCATGCTGTGCAGCAGGCCGTACAGCACACCCGTGGTGAGGCCGAACATCAGGTGCCCGACGAACGACGTCCCGACGTCGAGTGCGCCGTAGTTCTTGTAGGCGAAGCCCTGGCCGCCGACGGTGCCTGTCGCGGGATCCAGCGAGGGGATCTTGGCGACCACCGGTCCAGCGATCGTGTAGTGGATCAGCCCGCCGACGAGGCCCCACAGCCATAGGTTGTCGTCTGCGCCGATGATCTGGAAGAACAGCGCGTACAGGATCGCGGCGAACACGGCGATGCCCTGATGGAAGATGAACCCCGCGAAGTAGCCGGCGCCGCCCTCGACGCGCAGCAGGTTCTGGCCCCACGTCCGGAAGATGTTCTGCTTGACGGGCAGGCCCATCGCCTTCTGCATGTAGACGGGGCCCTCCATGATCGCGCCGGCGATCAGCCCGGCGAGAATCGCGGGTCCTATCTCGAAGTCCATGCCTCAGCTCCTCTTCTTGGTGATTGCTTGAACGGTTGGTGCGACAGGGGAGACGCCCGCTGCGGCGCGCGGCGCCGCGGTGTCCGTCGCTGGGGGGCGGGCGGCGGCTGTGCGTCGTCGGCGTCGTTCGCGTGGCGGGCGAGGAAGGGAACGACGACGCGCAGGAACTCGTCTGGACGTTCCACGTGGGGCATGTGACCGCAGTCCTGGATGACGGCGAGTTCGCCATCGGGCAGCTGGCTTGCGGCGGCATGAGCGTGCGCGACGGGGACGACGAGGTCGTTCGCGCCCCAGACGACGAGGACGGGCATCGTCAGGCGGTGCAACTGGTCGAGCAACACCTGCCGTTGTCCCCAGGGTCCGAGCACCGCGCGCCTGGCGGCGATCGCGGCATCCAGGAACCCGGGGAGCTTGGCGAGCCGGGCCTGCTCGGCCAGCCAGCCGGCGGGCGCGCGGTCGTAGCGCCAGAACAGCTCCGAGACTCGCGACATCTGACGCCCGACGCCGCCGAACGGGCTGCGCGCGACGGCGGCCGCATACTCGCCGACGAACGGCAGCGTCTCGATCGCGAGGCTGGGATTGACCTGCCAACCCAGACCGGAGCTGTCGAGCAGCACGACGGCGGGGAAGCGCTCCGGTTCGGCCAGCGACAGCCACAGGGACAGCTGCCCGCCGAGCGAGTTGCCGACGAGCACAGGACGCTCGAGCCCGAGTGCGTCGAGGGTCGCGCTGACGAAGTCCCTCATGTATTCGCGCGTGTAGTCGATCCGCGCCCTGTCGGTGTCCGCGTGGCCGGGCAGGCTGAGCGCGAAGACGTGGTGCTCCCGGGCCAGCGCGGGGATCACCCACTGCCAGACCGCCGCGTTGTCGCCATCGCCGTGCAGCAGTACGACGGGCCGCCCCTCGCCGGCGGTCAGGACCTGCGACGTCACGCCGTCGACGACGACGCGCCGCTCCTCGATGACGTCGGTGAACTGCTCTTCGATGACCATGTCCTACATCTCCATCCCGCCGTTGACCGCCCACACCTGGCCGGTCACGTACGAGGAGGCGTCGTCGCAGAGGAAGGCGACGACACGCGCGACGTCCTCCGGGCGGCCCAGTCGCTTGAACGGGATCTGCTGCTTGATGCGGTCGAGCACGCGCTCGGGCACGGCGGCGAGCATCTCGGTCGCGATGAAGCCGGGCGCGACCGCATTGACGGTCAGCCCCGGCCCACCGTCGTCCAGCCTGCCCGCCTTGCCGAGCGCGTGCGCGGCCTCGCGGGCGATCGTCATCGTCAGTCCGAACAGCCCGGACTTCGCGGCGGCATAGTTGGCCTGGCCGATGTTGCCGATCTGGCCGATGATCGAGGAGATGTTCACGATCCTCCCGCTGCCGCGGTCGATCATGTGCTCCAGCGCCGGCTTGGAGAGGTAGAACGTCCCGGAGAGGTTGACGCTGAGGACCTCGTTCCAGTCATCGCTGCCCATCCGCAGGACCGGCTTGTCGACGGTGATGCCTGCGTTGTTGACGAGGATGTCGAGACGCCCGTGGCGGTCCAACGCCTCGGCGATCACGCGCTCGCAGTCGTAGGCGGAGCCGACGTGCCCTTGGTGGACGCTGCAGACGGACCCACCGGCCTCGAGCTCGGCGGCGAGCTCCAACGCTCGCTCGCGGTCGCGGCGATAGCCGGCCGCGATCGTCGCCCCATCGGCGGCCAGTCGGCGGCTGATCGCGGCGCCGATGCCGCGCGCTCCACCCGTGACGAGTGCGACCTTTCCGGCCAGGGGACGAGCCGGCGAGCTCGCGCGCACATCAAGCCCCGGGGCGTGAACCGTCATGTTTTCTCCTTCGCGTCGGATCGGGCTCCAAGCCAGTCGGCGATCTGCGGCCAGATCTCGTCTCGCGCCTTGCCGCCGGCCATCAGACCGATGTGTCCACCGGGTCTGTCGAGGTGGGTGAGGTCGCGCGAGGACACGCGGTCGAGCAGCGGCATCGTCCCGGCGCGAGGCGCGATGTGATCATCGCCGGCCGTGACGACGAGCAGGCTCTGGTCGATGCGCGCGAGGTCGACGCGCTCGCCTCGCAGCTCGATGCGCCCGGCGAGGAGCTCGTTGCGCTGGTACATCCACGTCACCCACTCACGGAAGGCGCGCGCCGGGAACGGCGGGTTGTCGGCGACCCACTTGGCCATCGACTGGTAGGCGTCGCGGCGTGACGTGCCGGCCTGCACGTCTTCCCACAGCTTCCGGTACGTCGTCCAGAAGTTCGTGACCGGCTTCATCAGCTTGTTGGCCAGGTCGATCCCGGCGCCCGGCATCGCGGGCAGCGTCTCGGTGAGCGCGTCGACGTCGAACGAGTCGCGGCGGACCCAGTGCGCGTACAGCGACCCGTCGGTGTCGACCGGCGTCGTCAGGAGCGCGAGGTTGCGCACGCGCCGGTCCTCGCACAGGGCGGCGTGCATCGCGCAGAGCACGCCGCCGATGCACCATCCCAGCAACGTCAGATCCTGCTGGCCGGCGGCGCGCAGCGCCTCGCGGATTCCCCACGGCAGCCAGTCGCAGACGTAGTCGTCCAGCCCGACGTCGGCGTCCTCGTCGCCGGGGCGACCCCAGTCCAGCAGGAAGACGTCGAAGCCCTCCTCGAGCAAAAACTCGACGAACGAGCTGCCCGCGCGCAGGTCGAAGATCTCGGGCCGGTTGATGAGCGCGAAGACCAGGAGCACCGGGACCGGGTGGCGCCGACGGTCGCTGCGGTAGCGGTACAGCGTCGTGCAGCGATGCGTCCACACCACGTCCTTCGGGGTTGCTCCGATCCGCGCCTCGTCCTGCGTCAGCAGGACGTTCGCGAACTCGACCGCGGCGGCGAAAGGCGCGCGCGTCGTCACTTCGATCCGCCTGCGCAGCGGCACGCGAACACGAGCGTCAGCCAGGCGCTCGCAAGGACCAGCGCCAGCGCGCCGGCAGCCAACGCGACAACGTCCTCCAAGCCAGCGACCGAGGGTGGATGCAGCGCGACCAGCACCGCACCAACGGACAGCGCCGTCACCGCCGCCCCGCCGCGCGCCGCGCGCCGTGTCGCGAGTGTGTCGCCGGCTGGCGGCTGCGGCTCCGCTGCCGGCTGCGGCTCGTGCGGCTGCTGGAGCGTCTCAACCTCCTGCAGCACCCGCTCGAGCTTGTCCTCCGCGCGGCCGACCTGCCGCCCGAGCCGCGCAAGGTCCTGCCGCCCGCCCAAGCGCAAGTTGCGCACGACGAGGTCCAGCGCGGCCGACGCGATGCGATGCAGCGCGAAGACGTTCTCCGCCACGCGAGCCAACAGCTCCGCGAACGCCTCGCTGGCCACGACGCGCTCGATCGAGCGGCCAAGATGCGCTTCAGCCTCGTGGCCGACGCGCTGGCTGCCCTCGTCGGGCATTTCGCTCAGTCCGCGCTCCGCCCGAACCCGACCATCACTTCAGGAACTGGCGCGCCGCCGACGTGTACGTCTCGGCCATCTCCCGCATGAAGTTCGCCTGCGCTGAAGCGATCTGGGAGAACCACTGCATCTGACTCGCCTCGCCGGCCGATTGCTGCATGTCGGCGATGCTCTTCAGCGTCTTCTCGTACAGATCCAGCGACGCCAGCCCCACCTTACGGCCGTTGTCGAGGATCTGCTCGTTCAGCTCGCCGATCCGTTGCGTCGCCGCCTCGGCGTCCGCGTCGTCCTTCGAGAATGGATTCTCCATCGCTGCCCCCTGCGGTCGCCTCTGGACAGCGCTGAAGTACCCGCCCTGGGACAGAAGCTGAAGCGACCTTTCCTAACGTGACACGTAAGTACAGCTAACTGGGAAGTGAGCGCTGGGAGCTCAGGCCGGGACAGCACGAGTAGGTTCTCACGATGCCGGACGTCAAGCAGATGCGGATGCTGCGCGAGGTCGCACGCCTCGGGAGCTTCGCAGCCGCGGCCAGGGAGCTTTCGTTCACGCCTTCTGCCGTCTGGCAGCAGATGGCGGCGCTCGAGCGAGAGGTCGGGACGCAGCTGTTCGACCGCGGCCCCCGCGGCGCGCGACTCACGCATTCTGGCGGCGTTCTGCTCGCCCACGCCGAAGTCGCGCTCGACCGGCTCGAGCGCGCGGCAGTGGAGCTCGCCGCGATCGCCCGCGGCGAAGGTGGACAGCTGCTCTTCGGTTCGTTTCCGACCGCCACCGAGTCGTTCGTGGCGCGCGCGGTGGGCGCGTTCCGCTGCCGCTATCCCGGAGTCGACCTGCGCTTCCGCGACGCGGAGCCCTACGAGCAGATCGTCCGGCTGGAGCGGCTTCAGCTCGACTGCGCCGTCATGTTCGACCTCGACTCGTGGCCGGTAGGGCGCAGCTACGAGGGCCAGCTCATGTCCGACGGCGACGACGTCGTCTACGAGGAGCTGTTCGACGACCCGTACCTGATCGCCGTCCCGGTCGGCCACCGGCTCGCCGGCCACGACATCGTCGCGCTGGGCGAGCTTGCCGACGAGGTCATCCTGGGCAGCCCGCACGACTGCGCGCCGTGGGGCGTCGACCTGGCGCGGCTGTGCCAGCGCCAAGGCTTCGAGCCCCGCTTCGAGCCCCGCTACCACGCGCACGACTTCCAGTCCGTTCAGGCGCTGGTCGCCACTGGGCAGGGACTCTCGCTGCTGCCGTGGCTCTCGCTCGGATCCGTCCGCTCCGACATCATGATCCGACCGCTCGAGCCGACCCCGGCGCGCCACGTCAAGCTCGGATTCCCCCCGGCCTCGTACCGGTCCGCCGCCTGCGACGCGCTCGTCGGCATCCTTCGCGAGGTCGTCGATCGACTGAAGGACCGCGCGCGGGACGGCTTTCCGGCGAGCGACGACGCGGGCGGATGGCAGTAGCCGGCCCCTCCCTCTCGAGAGGTACGTCGAGATGCCGCTCACCCGCGCCCCGGCGGTCAGGCGCGAAAGCGCAGCAGCGCTGTGTACAGGGTCAGGCCGGGGCCAAAGGCAATCAGGACGACGGGGTCGCCGTCGCTGAGGTCGCGCTCGGTGTTGATCCGATCGAGCACCAGCAGAACCGTTCCCGACGAGCAGTTACCGTGTTGGGCGAGTACGGCCCGCGACTCGCGAAGATCGTCGTCGCGCAGCGTCAGTCGCTCCTGGACGACGTCGATGATCGCCGGTCCGCCGGGGTGGACGGCCCACCCGCGCACATCTGGCGCAGTCAGTCCGTGCGTGCTCAGGAGCTCCTGCACCACGGGCTCGACGTGGCGTTCGAGGACTCGCGGCACGTCCGGCGACAGTCCCATCCGGAACCCCATGTCGGTGACGTCCCAGCTCATCAGCGGCGCCTCGGCGATGTCGGTACGGGCGCTGATGCCGACGAGTTCGAACCCTCGCGACTCGGGAACCACAGCGGCGGCGACGGCGGCATCCGAGAACAGCGCGTGCGCGATCACCTGCTCGATCTCGTCCGTCGGTCGCTGGACGTGCAGGCTGGTCAGCTCGAGGCACAGGGTCACGCCGATCTTGTCGCGCGCGGCGGCCGCGTCGGCGGTCGTCATGACCCCGGGGAGGGCGGCGTAGCAACCCATGTGTCCGACGTAGAGGCGCTCGACGGCGGCAGAGAGGCCGAGCTCGCCGGCGAGCCGGATATCGATCCCCGGACTCCCGTAGCCGGTGCAGGAGACCACCGTGAGCAGTCCGACGTCGGCGCGATCGACCCCGGCGGCGTCCAGACAGCGTTCGACTGCCTGCAGACCGAGCGGCACGCCGCTTTCGAGGAAGCGGCGCATCCGGTGCTCCGTGCCCCGGAAGCGCAGATCCTCGTGGCGTGGGTCGGCGACGGCGTGGCGCTGCTCGACGCCGCAGCCGTGCCATATCTGCCGCGCGAGCGCGTCGTGACCGTAGTGCTCGGCGAAGAAGTCGTCCCACAGCTCGCCCTGCTTGAACGACGGTGGAAACGCGCTGCCGAGCCCCGCGACGCTCGCCCGGATGCCGCGATCGCGGCCGCGCTCGCGCTTGGGCAGCGGCGTCAGGGCGATCTCGTTGCTGGCCATCGAGCGTGGCGTGCCCGCAATGGTCTGGGAGGCAAACCGGCACAAGCCTCATCGACCGGTAATTCGGCGCGTGCGCGCGCCGGGAGCGTCGGCTCGACGGCGGCCGGATCCGGTCGTCGCCGCTTCGCGGCGAGCCGCCTCGATCGCGGTTCTCGCGAGCTGACGCTTGGCGCGAAGACACTCTGGTATACATGCCAGCGCTGCCGGTCGTCGCGAATCGCCCGTCAAGGGGCCGATCCGTCTCGCGATCAACCGGCTGCGAGGGAGATACGACGGTGTCTGCTGACTGTCCACGGAGCACGCACGAAACGGCGCCCGCCGACATCCCGAGTCAGGAACTCGAAGCGATCATTCGTCGCGCTGCTCGGATCGGCATTCCGGCGTGGCGGGTGATCACGGCGTTGGGAGTGCCGTTCTCGCCGGCGACGTCGGGCGACGACCCACCGCCGGCGCGCTGAGCGGCGGCCAGCGGGCAGTCGCCGCGCGACACAGCAGGCGGGTGGTCAGCTGACCTGCGTCCGATCGGCGCGCAGGCTCGTGCTGGTCTCGCGTTGGCGGCAGAGCACGAACGCGGCCAGCGCAAGCACCGCGGCGAGCTCGACGAGCGCTGCGAAGCCGACCGCCGCACGCAGCGTCGGCTCGGAATAGGCGAACAGGGTGCCCGCCCGGGAGATCGCCAGCGAGACCAATGCGCCGAGCGTCAGACCGATCCCGGCCAGCGCTGCCAGCGTCGCGATCATCCCGCGCGAGCCGGCGAGCACCAGCGCGATGCCCGCCGAGCCGACGGCATTGAGCACGAACAGCGTGTTGATCGTCGGCACCGCGCGCAGCGGCCCCTCCCACTGCTGCAGGTGGATGGCGCCTTCGATCAGCAGCAGCGCGACCGCAAGCAGCCGCAGCCCGTCGCAGGTCGTCCAGGCCCGCTGGCCGCTCACTCGACGACGACCGTTCCCTTCATGAACGGATGAAACTCGCAGATGTACGCGTAGGTGCCCGGTTCCTCGAGCGTCACGGTCTCCATGTCGCCCTTCTCCAAGGTGCCCGTGTCGAACGCGTCGCTCGCCGTGGCGGTGTGAGGAGCAACGTCGTTGTTGACCCACGACACCCGGCTGCCCGCCCGCACCGTGACGGTGGCGGGCTCGTACTTGAAGTCGGTGATGTCGATCGTCACAGAGCCGTCCGCGGCGCTCTGCGTCCGGGGAGCGGCGGTCGATCCGCCGACGGACGCGTCGTCGGCGAGGACGACGATCAGCACCGATCCCACGGCGATGGCCACCGCCGTCAGCAGGACCGGCAGCAACAGGCGGCGATCGCTGAGGAGTTTCTGCATGCCGATCGCTACGGCGCTGTTCGCTGCGCGGTTCACGTCGGGTTGCATCGATGCAACCGGGAAGCCGACGCTCGGGGCGCGAACCGCGGGCGTGCAGCATCGATCGAGGCGCAGCGCGTTCGCCGTTGGGCAGGCGGCGCCGAGTTTGGCGCTCCGATCCGGCGGGGTACGTCGCCCGTGTGCCGTGCCGCGCTCTGGCCAGCCGTCGTGTCGGGCCGCCCGCGGCCTCGCTCGTGCGCGCCGCGGGGATCATCGGCTTCGGGCGTGCGCTGCCCGCGGCAGTCGTCGAAAACGCGCCGATCGCGGCGCGCGTCGGAGTCGAGCCGGCCTGGATCACGAAGCGCACGGGCATCTTCACGCGGCGGCGCAGCGCCGAGGGGCAGGGGCTTGCAAAGCTGGCGACCGAAGCGGGCGCTCGCGCGCTGGAGGACTGCGGACTCGACGCCGCTGACGTCGACGCCGTGCTCGTCGCGACCTCGTCTGCGGATGACATCGTCCCTCAGGCGGCGCCGGTCGTCGCGGGGGCGCTGGGGGCCGACAGATCGATGGCCTGGGATGTCGGTCTCGGCTGCACCGGCTTCCTCGCCGGCCTGCAGTCGGGCGCGGCACTGGTCGAGAGCGGCCGAGCGCACACGGTGCTGCTGATCGGGGCCGACGTCATGACCCGCTACACCGATGACGACGATCGCCAGACGGCGGCGCTGTTCGGCGACGGCGCCGGCGCGGTGGTCCTGGCGCCCGGCGGCGCGGCGAGCATCGGTCCGATCGTGCTCGGCGCCGACGCGCAGCGCGACGTGCTCTACATCGACCGCATCGAGAGCGTGGTGCGGATGCAGGGCCGGCTGGTCTACCAGCAGGCCGTCGACCACATGGAGCGGTCATGCTGCGAGCTGCTCGACCTCGCCGGCCTCGACATCGGCGACGTCACCCTGCTCATCGCCCACCAGGCCAATGGACGCATCATCAATGCGTTGCGCGAGCGCTTGAGCCTCGAGCGAGCGCGGGTGGCCGACTACATCGCCGATCTGGGCAACACGTCGGCCGCCTCGATCCCGCTCACGCTGTCGCTCGCCGACGACGACGGGCGGCTGCCCGGATGCGGTCACGTCGTGATGACCGCGTTCGGCGCCGGCTTCTCTTGGGGCGCGGCGCTGCTGTCATACGCAGAGCAGCCGCCTGCTCCGACGCTTGCCGGCGCTGAGCGGTCGGGTGCGGTGATCGTCTGACGCGGGTAACTCCGAGCCTCGGGGTGCGCGTTGATCGAAGGGCACCCCGGCTGCGTACGCTCACTGATACAGGACGGCCACGATATCGATTGGGCACATCATGAGATCGAATGGATCGCAACGGGAGCGGCTGTCGGCGCTCGACGCCGCCTTCCTGTCGCTTGAAGCTTCGCACGCGCCGATGCACGTCGGCTGGGCAGCACAGTTCGCGCCGCGGCCGGACGGCTCGCGGCCGAGCTTCGAGGAGATCCGCTCGCACATACGTGGGCGCCTCGGTCGCGCGCCGCGCTACCGTCAGCGACTGGCCCACGTCCCGCTGGCGCTCGGTGATCCCGTTTGGGTGGATGACCCCGAATTCGATATCGCCGACCATGTCCTGCGCGCCGAGCACGGCGACTTCCAGCGTCTCGCGGACGAGGTCATGTCGACGCCGCTCGAGCACGATCGCGCGCTGTGGGAGCTGTGGATTGCCGAGGAGCTCGACAACGGCATGATCGGGATCATCGGCAAGGCCCATCACGCCCTCGTCGACGGCCTCGCCGCCGTCGAGCTGATGGCGCTGCTGCTCGACGCAACGCCGGAGCCGGAGTCCGGCGACGGGGAGCAGTGGGTCCCGCAGCCCGCGCCCGGTGCGCTCGAGATCGCCGCCGAGGCCGTCCGCGAGCAGGCCGAGCAGGCGCTCGACGTCGTCAAGCTGCCGCTCGGCTACGCGCTCGAGCCGATGCGGCTGCTCGACCTTCCGGGCCAGGCACGCCGCGCGGCGATGGCGCTGCTGCACACGACAACGCCGCCGGCGCCGCCGAGCCGCCTGAACGGGCCGATGTCGGCGGAGCGCCACCTCGCCTGCGAGGCGCGCTCGCTGGAGGACATCAAGGAGATCAAGCGCAGCTTCGGTACGACCGTCAACGACGTGCTGCTCGCGGCGACCGCCGGCGCACTGCGCAGCCTCGCACAGCAGCGCGACGAGCCGCTGCGCGAGATCAAGGCGATGGTGCCGGTCAGCGTGCAGGCGCCGAGCGAGCGCTGGGGCAACCGGCTCGCGTTCCTCTTCGTCAAGCTGCCGACCGCGGAGGCCGATCCGGTCTGGCGGCTGCGCGACGTCCACGTCGCGATGCGCGAGCGCAAGCGCGAGCGCGAGCCCGAGACCGTCGACGCGCTCTTCAGCGCCGTCTCGTATGCGCCACTGCCGGTGCGCCGGCTGGCGTCGAGGATCCTCGCGAGCCCGCGGCTGTCGAACCTCACGGTGTCGAACATCCCCGGTCCGACCGTGCCGCTGTACCTGATGGGTTGCGAGGCCTGCCGCGCCTATCCCGTCGTGCCGCTCACGAACGGGCACGGCATGTCGATCGGGATGACGACGGTGCAGGACCAGGCGTGCTTCGGCGTCTACGCGCAGGCCGACCTCGCCGAGGACGCCGACCTGGTCGCGCGCGCGATCCAGGAGGAGATAGACGAGCTGCTCTCGCGCGCGGAGCTGCCGCGCGACGCGGCGCGGCAACCGGTCGGGGCCTGATGAGCACGCTCGCACCCGCGCCCGGCGGCGCGGCCGGAGGCGATCCCGCGGCCAGGCGAGACGGCGTGCTGCTGACGGGTGCGACGGGATTTCTCGGCAGCGAGCTGCTGGCGCGCTATCTGCAGCACAGCGACCGCACCGTCTACGCCGTCGTGCGCGCCGACGACGACGCGCACGCGACGCGGCGCCTGCACGAGACGCTGGCGTCGACGCTCGGCAGCGCCGAGCCGTTCGCAGGCCGCGTGCGGGCGCTGGCGGGTGACCTGACCAAGCCGGGGCTGGGGCTCGATCCCGCCGTCGCGCGCGCGGTCACCGGCTGCGTCGACGAGATCGTCCACGGGGCGGCGGCCGTCTCGTTCGACCTCGGCCTCGAGTTCGCCCGCGCGATCAACGTCGAGGGCACGCGCGAGATGCTCGAGCTGGCGCTGCTCTGTGAGCGCCGCGGCGGCTTGCGGCGCTTCACGTACATCTCGACCGCCTACGTCGCCGGGCTGCACCGCGGGCCGTTTCGCGAGGACGACCTCGACGTCGGCCAGCGCTTCCGCAACGCATACGAGCAGTCGAAGTTCGAGTCCGAGCAGCTCGTGCGCCGCTATCGCGAGCGCCTGCCGGTCACCGTCGTGCGGCCGAGCATCATCGTCGGAGACAGCCGCACCGGCTGGACGGCGTCGTTCAACGTCCTCTACTGGCCGACGCGCGCGCTGGCGCGCGGGGCGTTTCCCGTCCTTCCCGCGCGCCGTCGTTCGCCCGTCGACGTCGTCTCGGTCGACTACGTCGCCGATGCGGTCTACGCACTCGCCGCGATGCCCGCCGGGAGTGGCAACACCTACCACCTCACCTCGGCAAGCGATGCGACGAGCATCGGCGAGCTGCTTGCGCTCGCCTGCGACAAGCTCGACGTCAAGCCGCCGCCGTTGATCTCGCCGCGGCTGTACCTTCGCGTGCTCGCGCCGCTGCTCGGCCGGTTCAATCCGCGCCGGCGCACGTTTGTGCGCGCGACGACGACGTACGTGCCGTACTTCTCGGTCCGGACGCAGTTCGACGACAGCCGTGCCCGCGAGGCGCTCGGGCCGCAGATCCGCCCGAGGCCACTGGCCCAGTACTACGGACGCATCATCGACTACGCGCTGCAGACGCGCTGGGGCGCACGGCCGATGACGCGCGCCGCGGCCGCACTGCATGCCGGCCTGACAGACGTCATGTGCGCGCCGGCGCCTGTGCGCTCGCGCTGACGCGCGTCTGCGTCGGCTGCCCGGCGAGGATGCACGATCGGCGCCTGGTTGACCTGGTCTCGTGCAGCGACGGTTGATCCGGGGTAGGCCGCGCTCATGAGCGATGATGATCGTCCTGGCGATCGGCCGCTGGCCGTGTTCGACGCGCTGCTGATGCCCCTGCGCCTTCCGGGGCGCGTCGTCTCCGACATCGAGACGCTGGTCAACGCGGTCGTGGCGCTGCAGTCAGATGCGAGGCAGTACTTGGGCTCGGTCGACGAGCGCGCCGGAGAGCTCGTCGAGGGCCTCGGGCAGCTGCAGGGATCGATCGACCGAATCGACGGCGTGGTCACCAGCCTCGAGCAGGAGCGCATGCCGGCGTTCCTGGCGGCGGTCGGGAAGCTGCAGGCTTCGATCGACCGGATCGAGGCGCGTGTCGTCGACCTCGAGTCGCTCGAGGAGACGCTGACGACACGCATGGACGGGTTGCGTGCCGACCTCAACGAGCGCATGTCGGAGGTGCGCCACGAGGTGCGCGCGATGCGCCCGCCGCTGCAGCAGATGGCGAGCGACGTCAACAAGATCGATCAGCTGCTGCCGGATCCGAGCAGCGGCCCGCTGACCCGCCTCAAGGACACGCTGAGCTCGAGCTGAAGGACACGCTGAGCTCGAGCTGACCCGCTCGTGCTCGAGCTGACCGCGCTCGTCCTCGGCACGCCGGAGGGTCCTTCCTTTCTCTCCCCAATGATGCCCGACCCCGGCGCTCCGGCGCCGGGGTCGATGCGGCTTTGGCTCTCGCTACCGGTTACCCATGTCGCTCGGGGTCTTCGGGTGCGGCTGCTTGGCGTCCGGATCGTTCGCGTCGTAGTCAGGCTGCTCCGCGTAGCCGCGCTTGCCGACTTCCTCGGGGGTCTGGTCGCCGGGGGCGACCGGCGCGTTCGTGAAGCCGGCGGTGCCCTCGCCCGGCGCGTCCGAGAGGCCGCCCTTGGCGTCGGCTTCGTCCTGCAACGTCTTGTCGTACTGCGCGTGGGGCGACGGATCGCCCTCGCCGCTGTGGTCGGTCGCCGAGCCCGCGGCGGGCGCGTCATCGGGTGAGTCGCCGAAGCCGCCGGCCTGGTAGGAGCCGGGCTCGTCGCGGCCCTCGGGCAGGCGCGACTTCTGCACGCCGGCTCCACCGGTGTCGGCGCCGAGAGAGCCCTCCTGGACGTCCTCGGCCCGCCCCTCCGCGTACGCCAGGTCGGGCGTCTTGGTGCCGGGACCCTTCTGCTTGCCTTCCTGATCGGGCATCTCGCCTCCCTTGTGGATTCAAGGCGCGGCTACCCGACGAGCCGTTGCGGCATTCGTGGCATTCGCGTCGATGAGACGCGCACCGCCGCGTCCGGAGTGGACGTTCCCGAGCCTCCGTCAGGGGGTAGTCGCCTGCCCGGATGACAGCATTTCTATAAGGGAGGACGCATGTCCGAGGAGCAGCCCAAGGACCACGACGACCATCGCAGCCCGGCCGAGGGCGACGCGCTGAAGGACGTCGACATCAAGAGCGGCACCGGCGATCCCGAGCTCGCATACCCTGAGCAGGAGGGCGAGGCCGGTCCGGCCTTCCAGACGACCAGCGGCGACGAGAACCAGATCACGCACGGCGGCGAGGAGTACCAGCCTCAGACGAAGGGCGATCCTGACACCTGAGAGCTGCCTGCGGCGGGTCACGGAGCATGCGTGGCTCGTCGACGAGCGACATGCGGTCCCGCGGCTGACGTGAACGGCAGGCCGCCGGGCGCGAATGCGCCCGCCAGCAGCAGGATCCTCGACGACCCCCCGCGTGAGTGCCGGGGGTCGTTGTGTTTCATCGGCTCGCGGCAGGGGTGTGGCGCGCTCGGGCGTCACGCGTGCGGGTACCCGTCCACCGATGGCTGAAGCCACGGGCGCTCGGTCGGTGCCGACGACACATGAACGAGCAACGGCGCGGAGCTCCTACCGACCGCGGGTCCAAAACGCCCATCGGCCAATCTGGGGCTGGTATGTGCTCGCTGCGGTACAACTCAGGTTGCGGATCGCGAGCCGGCGGCCGCCGACCGTGATCTCACCTACTGCCAGTGTCGAGGCGGGGCGGGACATCCTTAGAGGCCGAGCAGCAGCGATGCCACCCCGCCGTCCTCGCTCGCGCGCGCGCCCGCCACGACGCAGTCGGCGCTGCGCTCGTGCTTGACCTTGAGCATCGCGCGCGCCGCCCTCGTAGCGCCCGGCGCGCGGCTTGGCGACGACGCCGTCGAGGCCGCCGCCGCGGAACTGCTCGAGCCAGCGCGCCGCGACCTCGCGATCGCACGTCGCCGGCGTCGCGAACAGCGGCGGCGCTACGCCGTCGAGGAGGTCCACGAGGCGCGCCCGGCGCTCATCGAACGGCGCGCCGCGCAGATCCTCGTCGGCGACTGCGAGCAGGTCGAACGCGACGAAGATCGCCGGCGTGCGCTGCGCCAGCTCGCGCACCCGCGACGCGGCCGGGTGCAGCCGCGCCATCAGCGCAGCGAAGTCGAAGCGGTCGTGCTCGAGCACGAGCACCTCGCCGTCGAGCGCGAAGCGCTGCTGCGCGACCGCCGCGAGGGCGCTCGCCAGCTCCGGGAAGTAGCGCCCGAGCGGCCGGCCGTGGCGGCTGCGCAGGTCGACAGCGTCGCGGTCGCGAAAGGCGAGGCAGCGAAAGCCGTCCCACTTCGGCTCGTAGACGAACTCGCCCTCCGGCAGCTCGTGGACGAGCTTTGCGAGCATCGGCTTCTGGTCGCGGTCGAGCACCGTCACGAGGGCGCCCGCGAGACATCCCTGCGGTCTTCGTCGAGCCCCGGCCCGTCGCGGTCGTGGCGGTGGTCGTGCGCGAACGCGGCGATCGCATCGTCGGGGTCATCGTGGTGATCGAGGACGAAGCGCTCGAGGACCATCTCACCGAACTCCTCGATCGCGTCGTGCAGCATCTCGGCGCGCAGCCGCACCGATTCCGGATGCTCGTCGGACGTCCCGCGTTCGGCGATCTCGCTCAGCACGGGCATCGCGGCGGCCAGCGCGACGCGCGGGTCGGTCTCGGCGAAGTAGTAGGTGATCGGGAACTTGACGAGGTCGCGCTGGACTGCGATCAGCCGCGACGTGAGGTCCGCGTACAGCTGCGAGGCGACTGACGTCTCGAGCTGCGGAAGCTCCACGCCGAGCCGGCGTTCGCTGTCGGCGAGCAGGTGGATCTCGTACGCCAGCGAGCGGCGGCGCGACAGGACGGGGTGGATCTGAAGCAGCCACGACACCGCCGCGGTGAGCATGCCGAATCCGATCAGCGCCTCGATCGGGCTCAGGACCTGCAGCCATCCCGCCTTCGGCACGACGTTGGCGGAGCCCAGGGTCGTGATCGTCGTGAGCGAGATGTGCAGCGCACCGACGATCGGGCTGTGCGCCACGGTCCCCTCCGCCAGCACGTACTCCTGCGGGTAGTGGGGCAGGTAGATCAGCGCCCAGCCGACGACGAGCGTCGCCGCCCAGAAGCAGATCACGCCCGACAGGGCGAGTGGGCCGGCGAGCGAGAGGACGAAGCGCCGCTGCCCGCTCGCGCGCCGCAGCAGCGTCCAGACGCCGCGCGCGATCTTGCCGCTGAACCTGCTCAGCGCGCCGGGCCGGAACAGCACGGTGAAGATGTCCTGGCCCACCACCGCGATCAGCGCAATCCCAACGGCCAACGACAAGATCGTCATGGAGGCAGAATCTCCGCTTCGGATGATGCTCAAGCGCGACAACATCTGGTCACCGCCCGTTGCACCGCCGGGCGTGGCCGCGCTAGGCCTTCGGCGGCATCCGGGTGAGATCGCCGACGGGCCAGGAGAACTGCTTGTCGTTGCCGGCGAAGCGGATCACGGCCTGATAGTCGTCGATCATGCCGACGACCGTCGCCTCGACGATCTGGATCTCGCCGGTCAGCGGCGCGACGCGCATCACGGCCACGCGGTCGCCCTCCTCGAAGCTCTGCGGCTCGTCGGGTCGCTCGCTCATCCGAGCGGGACGCTAACGGACCGCGCGCGGCGCCGGTCGGCGCGGCCCCGACTGGCTCTGCGCCTCACCCGATCCAGGGACCGCCGGTGTTCTGCCAGTACGCCGGCCGCGGATCGTCGGGCTGCGGCGGCTTCGGCTTGGCCTCCGTTGCCGTCTTCAGCTGTGCTTCCTCAGCTCTCATGTGAGAACTCCACGACCCGGCCCTCGCCGCCGAGGCGCAATGCGAGCAAGGCCGACGTGCCGGCCGCCGCCGCGGTGATCGCGAAGAACGCGACCGCGTGCGAGCTGCCGTGCCCGAGCAGCGCGGCGAGCAGCAGAGCCGAGACGATGCTGCCGGCGTAGCGGCCGGTGGAGAAGAGGCCGGCGGCGACGCCGGCGCGGCGCGGGTCGACCGCCTCGATCGCGGCGGTCTGCAGCGCCGCGTTGGCGAAGCCGAGGCCCACCCCGCCCAGCAGCAGCGCGGCGGCGAGGCCGCCCGCCGACGGCGCGGCGCCCATCGCCGCGAGCATCGCGCCGGCGATCGTCAGCAGCGTCAGGCCGCCGGCGGCGGGCAGCCGGTTGCCGCGGCGGTCGGCGAGGCGCCCGCCAAGCGGGGCGACGGCGATCATCGCGACCGACAGCATCGCGAGCGCGAGCCCGGCGTCGGCCGCCGACCAGCCCGGCTGCCCGGCGAGCACGACGGGCACGGCGAGCAGCGTGCCGTACATCGCGAGGTTGCTCAGGCCGACGGCCGCGGTCGCGGCGCCGAAGACCGGGACGCGCAGCGGCTGCGCCCAGTCCCAGCGCGGGCGCGGATGCGCGCGCCCCCGGCCGGCGTCCCGCCGCGCGGGCACCACGCTCGGCAGCGCGCGCAGCGAGAGCACGACTGCCGCCGCGACGACCGGGACGTTGACGAGGAAGATCGCGCGCCAGCCGAGCGCGCCGACGAGCACGCCGCCCAGTGCCGGGCCGACGGCGGCAGCGGCGCCGACGGCCGAGCCGAGCAGACCGAAGCCGGACGCGCGACGGCCCTCCGGCAGCGCGTCGCGCAGGAGCGCCATCGCGTTGGGAAAGACGAGCGAGCCGGCGATCGCCTGCCCGAGCCGGGCGACGATCAGCAGCTCGAGGGAGGGCGCGAGGCCGGCGGCGGCGGAGGCGGCGGCGAACGCGAACAGGCCCCACAGCAGGACGCGGCGGCGTCCGAGGCGGTCGCCGAGGCGGCCGGCGAACGGAGCGAGCGTCGCCATCGCGACGACGTAGGACGTGACGAGCCAGCTCGACGCGGCAACGCCGCCGCCCGTGCCCGACGCGATGTCGGGCAGGGCGACGGCGAGCATCGTGGAGTTGAGCGGGAGCAGCGTCCCGCTCAGCGCCACGGCGGCGAGAACCGTCCTGTCAGACGATCTGGACGATGCCCGCATCGCCGTCGACCTCGATCGTCTGGCCGTCGGCGATGACACTCGTCGCGATGCCGGTGCCGACGACGGCCGGGATGCCGTACTCGCGGGCGACGACCGCGCAGTGGCTCAGCACGCCGCCGGTGTCGGTCACCACGGCGGCGGCGGTCGCGAACAGCGGCGTCCACGGCGGCGCGGTCGTCTCGGCGACGATGATGTCGCCGGGCTGGACGCGGCCGGACTCGGAGATCGAGCGGATCACGCGCGCGGTGCCGCGCACGATCCCCGACGAGCCCGCCGAGCCCCGCAGCTCGCGCTCGTTCGCGGGCGCCTGCGGGACGCCGTTGAACTTCATCGTCAGGCCCGTGAACGGGTCGTCGGGCGGCGGCTCGGTCGGGATCGCGCCGAGCACGGGCGGCGGCGCGATCGTCCGCTGCTGGGCGATCGCGGTGAGCCGCTCGTCGACGACCGCGCGCAGATCCGCGCCCGGCGTCGCGAGAGCCGTCTGCAGCTCCTCGGGCGTGAGCATGAACACGTCGTCGGCGACGACGATCGCGCCGTCGTCGGCGAGCCGGCGGCCCGCCTCGAGCAGCACGGCGCGCAGGTGGTGGATCGACATGTTGTCGATGTAGAAGTTGTGGTCCTCGGAGATGACGAGGCCCGACTGCGCCGCGGCGAGCATCGCCTCGAACTGCCCCGCGATCTGCGCCGGGTAGTCGCGCAGGCGCTCGCGTGCTTCCGCGATCGCATGCTCTCGGGCGGCTGCCGCTGCCTGCGTCGTGACCGCGGGCGCCTCGCTCTCGGGAAGGCGGACGAAGTCCTGCAGGCGCTCGATGACCGGCGTCGGATCCTCCGTCCAGCTCGGTGCGACGATCGTCCACTTGTCGGCGCGGCGGCCGTAGCGGTCGACGTACTCCTCCACGTCGGCGAGGAACGCGCGGCCGTCGGACGTCGCGTAGAGCGCCGGGAGGACCTCGGCGGCTGGGCGCGACACGAGCACCTCGTGGACGTCGCGGCTCGCGATCGCGCGGCGGCTCAGCGTCCACAGCGCCTGCCCGACCTCGACGGTCATGTTCGGCAGGCCCTCGAGCAGCCGGTAGGAGTCAAGCGGCCCGGCGTCGGGAAACAGCCCGCGGTAGAGCTCGTCGAACTCGCTGATCGCCAGGTAGGACGGCAGCACGATCTCGAAGTGCAGCTCCCAGACGCGCAGCAGCCGCTCCCACGTCTGCGCGACGTGCGCGGCGAACCGCGCGCGGCTCGCGCGCTCGAGGTCGAAGGTGTCCCAGAAGACCAGGTGCGCGCGGACCTCGGGGAGGATCTGCTCGGACCACAGCTCGTCGAGCCGTCCGAGCGCTTCGCGGATCGCGGCCTCGGCGAGCGCGCCCTGCGCGGCCATCTCGTCCGGCGTGCCGGTCATCGGCACCATCGCCTGGTACTGGTAGCCATTGATCGTGCGCACCTCCATGCGCTCCAGCGGGGCGTCGTAGGCGCGGACGCCGTGGCTGAAGCCGTGCCCGATCGCGCGCTCGATCATCGCCGACTCCATCGGCGCGAGCGGATCGGGGAAGTGCATCTTGTCCTGCTGCCAGAAGAGCGGCTCGTCGGCGCCGGCCAGGGCAAAGGCGGTCGGGGCGGTCGCGGCTGTCGTCTGCGGGGTCATGCTGCCTCCTGAGCAAGGGTCGTGATCGGTCGGCACTGAAGGAGATGAACGTCGTCGCCGCTCCAGGCGAGCTCGAGGTCGACGGCGAAGCCGAGCTCCTGCTCGAGGTCGAGCGCGAGGCCCGCGGCCTCGCGCGCCTGCATGTCCGTGATCGAGGGCAGCCGGCGCAGCGGCGCGGGCACGTCGACCTCGCGGCTGCCGCCGGGCGCTCGCACGGTCATGCGGCGCTTGTCGGCGATCGTGCGCCGCGCGACCGCAAGCGACGGGCGCCGCAGCGCCCACTCGTCGGGCGTCACGGTTCCGCCGACGATGCTCTCGCCGAGGCCGAAGGCCGCGTTGACGAGCACCTCGCCGCTGCGCGGGGTGACGGGATTGATGCTGAAGACGACCGCGGCCGCGTCGGCGGGGACGAGCAGCTGGACGAGCACCGGCAGCGGCACTCGCGGTGCTGTGAGCCCGCTCGCGCGCCGGTAGTGCAGCGCGCGCTCGGAGTGCGCCGAGGCCCGGCACTCGGCGATCGCGTCGAGCAGCTCGTCGATCCCGCGGACGCCGAGGATCGTCTCGTGCTGGCCTGCGAACGAGCTCTGCAGGCCATCCTCGTCGGCGGCGGAGGAGCGCACGGCGACGAGCGCGTCGTCGTCGGTGCCGGCGCGGTCGCCGAGCGCGGCGTAGGCGAGCTCGACCGCGATGCGATCGACGTCGCCGACGACGACGAAGCCGGGCGGGATCGGCAGGCGGTCGGCGAGCCGGGCAAGGGCGGCGGCCTTGCCGCCGGTACGCCGCGCGCTGATCGCGGCGGGATCCTCCAGCCAGAGGATCGGCTGGTGCTGCGCAGGCGTGTCAACGATCGTCGTCATGGTTTGCGCAGCTTCACATCGCGTTGACACCCCGGAAAGGAGGGTGGCCGGTGTCCCGTGGTGCGGCTGGCCGCACCGCCGCTTGCGCTGCGTCGCTCGGCTCGCGCGCGCTCTTGCGAGTAGCACGAGGCGACGCTGAACGCTCGCGCCGCTCAGTGGGTAGTCCGGTTGGATGATCGCGCTCGCCAGCGTGCTGCTCGTCGCGCTCGTCTCGCTGCTGATCACGCGTGTCGCGACGATGGCGCTGACGCTGACGGGCCTATCACGCGAAGTCGCGCGTTTTCAGGCGCGCTCGGCGCTGTCAGGCGTCGGCTTTACGACGAGCGAGGCGGAGTCGGTCGTGACGCACCCGGTTCGGCGGCGCATCGTCCTCCTGCTGATGCTCGTCGGCAGTGCCGGGATCGTGACGGTCATGGCGACGCTGCTGCTGTCGTTCGTCAACGCCGACCGCGAGCAGGCCCTGCTCCGGCTCGCCGTCCTTGCAGGCGGGCTCGCAGGCATCCTCGTCATCTCCAAGAGCCCGGCGGTCGACCGTTGGCTGTCGCGTGTGATCGCGCGCGGGCTCACGCGCTGGACCGACCTCGACGCACGCGATTACGAGCGGCTGCTGCACCTCGGAGGCGACTTCGCCGTCATCGAGATGGTGGTCCAGCCCGAGGGCTGGCTCGCCGGCTGCACGCTCGCAGAGCTCAACCTCCGCGACGAGGGCGTCGCCGTGCTCGGCGTGCAGCGCCCGGATGACAGCTACGTCGGCTCGCCGATCTGGGCAACGCGCGTCAACCCGCACGACACGCTCGTGCTCTATGGGCCTGCCGCCCGGCTGGCGGAGCTCGACCAGCGTCCGAAGGGCAGCCGCGGAGACGACGCGCATCAGCGCGCCGTCTCCGAGCAGAGCGCCGCTGTCTCGCCGCCCTAGCTTCCGGCTGGCGCTACCGCTTGCCCTTCTTGATCAGCCGCAGCCTGAAGACGCGCTCGCAACGGATCGCCCGGTCCCTCGAGTCGGCGCGCACGACGTCGCGGCCGCTGCCGCAGTTGATGATCTCGACGCTGCCGTTGGCGGCGTCGATCACGTCGCGTCCGGAGCCGCCGAAGTAGCGGTTGCGGCCGTCGCCACCGTCGATGCGGTCGTTGCCGCTGCCGCCGCTCAGGCGGTCGCCGTCCAGGCCGCCCGACAGCCGGTCGTTGCCCGCGCCGCCGATGAGGCTGTCCGCGCCGTCGCCGCCCGACAGGCGGTCGGACTGGTCGCCGCCGCGAAGCTCGTCGCGTCCCAGGCCGCCCTCGAGGAAGTCGACGCCATCGCCACCGCTCAGCTCGTCGTCGCCGCGGCCGCCGTTCATGTCGTCGGGCCCGTCCTCGCCGAACAGCTCATCGTCTCCGAGCGCCCCGGACAGGAAGTCAAAGCCGTCGCCGCCGAAGATGCGGTCGTCATCGGCTCCGCCGGTCAGGTCGTCGGGTCCGCGCTCGCCGAAGATCCTGTCGCGCCCCGAGCCGCCCTGGATCTCGTCGAAGCCGTCGCCGCCGCGCAGGCAGTCGTCGCCCTGCAGCGCGTTGACGACGTCGTCACCGCCGAGGGCCAGGATACGATCGGGGTTCCCCGTTCCGTTGAGCGTGTCAGCGCCCGCCGTCCCGAGGATCGGCGCCTGCGACTCGTTCGGACAGGCCTGCGAACCGCCGCCCTGGGCGCCGGCGGACACGCCGAGCGTGAGCGACAAGCCGACGGCGAGAACGCCGCCGCAGATGAGATGAAACGAGGGTGAGCTGGCGAGCATGTGCGGCCTCCTGGTGAGAACGAGCGACGCCGGGCTACCCCTGCGCTCGCTCCACAAACGTCATCGGCCTCTCGCTCGGTGGCTTCCCGTGCAGGCGCTCGGACGAGCGCGAACGCGCCGCCGGCCCCCGCGTCGCCGATCACAGGAGCTGTAGAAGCGCCGTGTAGGCCAGCGCGCCGCCGGCGAACGGCCAGAACTGCGCGCGGCGCTCGCCCGGCAGCTCCTCCTTGAAGACGTTGAGCACGACGCCGCCGGCGATGAACGCGATCACAAGCGCGATCACCCGCTCGGATATCTCGATCGTGATCCCGGCGAGCCACCCGACGAGAACCGCAGCGGCGACGATCCACCGGCCGACGTGGTCATAGGAGTCGCGGTGGTGCTCGCGCAGCCCGATGTCGTTGATGACGAAGTGCACGCCGAGAGCGACCGTGTAGAGGACGATCGCGTCGATCTCGCTGAGCTCCTCGCGCAGCAGCAGGTAGCCGATGACCGCGTTGTACGCCGCGAACGACGCGATGCTCAGCCAGAACGCCTCGCTGGTCGTGCGGTCCTCTCCGGTCTGGTCGCAGCGACTGCGGCGTGAGGACAGCGCGTGCTTCTCGACGCCGTAGAAGACGGTCAAGCCGATCAACGCGACGAGGTAGACGTGATGCTCGAGGAACTCGAGCAGGGGCCCGCGCGCGGCCTCGGCCTCAGCGCCGCGCTCGCCCTCGATGCTGGCCTGGCCCTCGGCCAGCTCGGGCAGCAGGTGCACGAAGACGTACGCCACGGAGATCCCGCCTGCGAGCGACAGCCAGCGGCTGCGCGGAACCACCCTGAGGAACCGCAACTGCGCGGCGGACAGGTGCGCCGCGGCAAGCACGAGCGCAGCGATCAGCGCGGCGATCTCCTGGTCATCCATGTCGCGCCGCCCTACCCGCGCAGCGCCTATCGATGCGCCCTTCGCCCGCGCGCTCGAGCTCAGGCGACGATGTACGCGGAGAGCACCGAGTACACGACGAGCTCGGTGACGAGCACCGCGGCGCCGAGCGTGTCGCCGGTGCGACCGCCGACGAGGCGCCGCGCCAGCAGCGCGATCGCTGCCGCCGCGATCGCCGCGCCCACGATCGCGCAGGCGCCTGCTCCTGGCCCGGCGGCGGCAAGCGCGACCGCGACCGCGGCGACAGAGCCGATCGCGAACGTCGTCCGGTCGGCGCAGAACGACGCGCCCAGGCCGTCCTCGCGGGCGGGCGCGACGAAGGCCAGCTGAGCGAGCGCCGCCCAGCGCCCGAGCGCATGGCCGCAGACGAGTGCGCCCGTGGCCTCGGCGGGCGAGAGGCGCGCGAGCGCCGCTGTCGCGAGCAGCGCGAAGGCGATCAGCGCGAGCCCTCCGTAGGCGCCGATCCCGGCGTCGCGCATCGCCGCCAGGCGGCCCGTCAGGTCGCCGCGCACGCCGAGACCGTCGACTGCGTCGGCAAGGCCGTCGTGGTGCAGCCCGCCCGTGAGGATCGCCGACACGGTGAGCGCGAAGGCGGCGCCGTAGACGCCGCCCAGCAGCGCTTCGGCGAGCCCGTAGGCGGCGGCCGCGACGGCGCCGACGAGCCCGCCGACGAGGGGGAACCACAGCGCGGCGCCGCGGTTGCTTGCGTCGCGCAGCTCGCGCCGGCCGATCGGCACGATCGTGAGCAGCCCGACCGCCGCGCGCGCCTCGTCGACGACCGTCATCGCTGCATGTCGTCGACGCCGGCCTCGACGAACGTCGCCATCTGCGCGTGCAGCAGGCCGGCGCGCTCGACGAGCGGCAGGGCGACGAGCGCGCCCGAGGCCTCGCCCAGGCGCATGCGCAGATCGAGCAGCGGCTCGAGGCCGAGCTCGGTGAGCACGAGCTGATGCCCCGGTTCCGCTGACAGGTGGCCTGCGAAGAGGCCGGCGCCGGCGGCGGGCTGCAGGCGCGTGGCGGCGAGCGCGGCGACGGCCGTCGCGTAGCCGTCGAGGACGACCGGCAGACGGCGCTTCCAGGCCTCGAGCACGGCGCCGGCGAGCGCCGCGAGCTCGGCGCCGCCGGCGGCGGCGAGCATCTGCTCGGGCGTCGCCGCGCCTGAGTGGCGCGCGACGGTGGCGTCGACGACGGCGCGCTTTCGGTCCAGGCCCGCCGCGTCGAGGCCGGTGCCGCGCCCGACGGTCGCGCTCGCGGGCGCGCCGGTCAGCAGCGACGCGAGCGCCGCCGCGGTCGCGCTGTTGCCGATGCCGATCTCGCCGAGCACGAGGCAGTCGACGCCGCCGGCCGCGAGCTGCGCCGCGAGCTCTGCGCCTGCCTGCAGAGCTTGCTGCAGCTGCGATGCGGTCAGGCCGGCCTCGGCCGTCATGTCGGCGCTGCCGTGAACGACCTTGCGGTCGAGCACGCCGTCGGGGGTCGGGCCGCGCAGGCCGAGGTCGGCGACGAGCAGCCGGTGGCCTGCGTCGCGCGCGAGCACCCCCACCGCGGTCTCGCCGCGCGCCGCTGCGGCCGCGACCTGGGCCGAGACCTCGCTGCCGAACAGGCTCGTGCGGTGCGCGGTGTGGCCGTGGTCGGCGGCGCAGACCAGTACGCCGGCGCGGATCCGCGGCGGCGGCGGCTCGCCGCTGGCGGCCGCCCAGCGCTCGATCAGCGGCTCGAGTGCGCCGAGGCTGCCGCCGGGCTTGACGAGCCGGTCGGAGCGGTCGCGGGCGGCGATCGCAGCGGCGCGATCGGGGGCGCGCGCAGCCGCGGCGCCGGCGACGTCCCGGTCGCGGTCGCCGTCGCCGGGCTGCGCCTGCCAGCGCTCGGCCATGACGACGCGCTCGAGCGGCAGCCGGGCCGCCCAGCCGCTCGTCTCGAGCCCCGGCCGCAGCGGCCGCTCGTCCGGCCAGCCGATGCAGAGGTAGGCGATCGGGTCGACCTGCGCGGGGATTGCGAGGATCGCGCGGAGGTCCGCCAGCCGGTAGAAGCTCACCCAGCCGACGCCGAGCCCCTCGGCGCGCGCTGCGAGCCAGAGGTTCTCGATCGCGCAGGCCGTCGAGTAGACGTCGGTCTCCGGGATCGTGCCGCGGCCGAGGATCTCCTCGCCGGGGCTGCCGTGGTGGCAGCAGACGCAGACGCCGAGCGGTGCCTCGACGATCCCCTCGATCTTCTGGTCGAGGAACTGGTGCGCGCGCTCGTCGAAGCGGTCGGCCTGGCGCAGGCGCTCGCGCGCGGCGACGTCGCGGATCGCGATGCGCGGCTCGCTGGCGCGGATGACGATCAGCCGCCACGGCTGCATGAGCCCGACCGAGGGCGCGCGGTGCGCCGCGGTCAGCACCCGCTCGAGCACGTCGTCGGGCACTCGCTCCGGGCGGAAGCGGCGGATGTCGCGGCGCTCGGCGATGACGCGATGCACGGCGTCGAGCGCGTCGTCGTCGTAGCGCCAGCCGCGCGGATCGGCGGCACGCTGCGCTGCGCGGGAGGGATCGTGCCCCGGGGGCGTCGCCGGCCGGTGCAAGCGCGTCGCGTCGTCGCTCATGCGTCGGCGACACGGTAGTCGAGTGGCACGGCGGCATGGCGCTCGGCCGCTGCGCGCGCTAGGGTCCGAGGCGTCAGCGCGACGGCGCGAGGAAGCCGGTGGGAATCCGGGACGGTTGCGCCACTGTGACGGGGCGATGCCCCGCAAGTCAGGAACTCGACCGTCGCGGCACCTTCCACGAGGGACGCACCATCCCCAGGAGGCCTTCACCGATGGATCAAGCAGCCAACGTCCAGCCGTTTCCGCTTCGTCAGCTTCTTCCGGCGCTGCTGCTCGGCGTGCTGTTCGTGCTCGCGATCTACCTCGTGCAGTACGACCAGGGCGCCCTCTCCCAGAGCGGCTCGTTGCTTCACGAGCTCATGCATGACGGGCGCCACCTGCTCGGCGTGCCCTGTCACTAGCCTCCAGACCGGACGCAGCTCGTGGTCTGGACCCTCGTTCGCAGGGGCCTCGTCGTCGGCGCCCTCGCGGGGCTGCTCGCCGGCGCCTTCGCGTTCGTCTTCGGCGAGCCGCTGATCCAGGACGCGATCGACATCGAGAACGCCGCGAGCGCGCACGCAAGCCTGTCGTCGATCCCGTTCGCCCAGGCCGGCGACTGGGTCGTCGGCCGGGGCGAGCAGCGCGGCGGGCTGTTTCTCGCGACGGCGCTGTACGGGATCGCGGCCGGCGGGCTGTTCTCGATCGCCTTCGCCGCGCTGCGCGGCCGCGGCTCGCAGCGCAGCGACTGGGAGCTCGCGACGCGCCTGGCGGGTGCGATCTTCGTCGCGATCGTGCTCGTGCCGTTCGTCAAGTACCCGCCCAACCCGCCGGCGGTCGGCGACGCCGAGACGATCGCGCATCGCACGACGTACTACCTGATCCTGCTCGTCGGCTCGGCGCTGGCGATGTTCGCCGCAGCGCGCGTCATGTGGGCGCTGCGGCGCGACGCGCCGCCGTGGGCGCGGCCGCTGGCCGGCGCCGGGACGTTCGTGGCCGTCGCCGGTGGACTGGCGCTCGCGCTGCCGGGCGTCGAGGAGCTTCCGAAGGACTTCCCGGCGGCGCTGATCTGGGAGTTCCGGCTCAGCTCGCTCGGCACGCAGGCGGTGTTGTGGGCAGCGCTGGGGATCGGCTTCGGCATCGCGACGATGCGGGCGGCCGCGGCGACGACGGCGAGCACCCGGGCGACGTCGAGCGCATGAGGGGCGTGTGCCGAACAGATCGCGGTCGGCGAGCACGATTCGGCACACCCGCGGTCGCGTGAGGCGCCTGCTGTTCATCCGCCATGCATCGACCGACGCCGTGCGTCGCGCCGCGTTTCCCGTCGACGAGCCGCTCGACGACGCCGGCCGGACGTCGGCCGCGGGGCTCGCGGGGCGGCTCGGACGCGGTGAGGCGATGAGCAGCCCTGCGCTGCGCGCCCGTGAGACGGCCGCCGCGGTGGGGCTCGACGCCGCGATCGAGCCGCTGATCGGCGAGTGCGACTTCGGCTCGTGGGCGGGGCGCACGTTGGCCGAGGTACACGAGGACGATCCCGACGGCGCGGGCGTCTGGCTGACCGACCCCGATGCGTGCCCGCACGGCGGCGAGTCGCTGCGCGCGCTGCTGGTGCGGGTCGGCGCCTGGATGGATTCGCAGGCGGCGCGCGACGGGCGCGCGATCGCCGTGACCCATGCCGGCGTCGTGAAGGCGGCGGTCGTGCATGCCCTCGGCGCGCCGGCGGCGGCGTTCTGGCGCGTCGACGTGACGCCGCTCGCGGTCACCGAGATGCACGCGCACGACGGTCGCTGGACGGTGGCGCGCGTCAACGCGGAGGTACCGTCGTGAGACGGCGCGGGTCGAGGCAACCGGAGGATGACCGATGAGCGCCGCCGGACTGGCGCTCGGCTACGGCGCCGACCTCGCCTTTGGCGACCCGCGGCGCGGTCATCCCGTCGCGGGCTTCGGGCGCGCAGCGCTGGCGCTCGAGCGGGTGCTGTACGCGCCGAGCCGCGTTCGCGGCGTGTTCTACGCGGGCGTGCTCGTCGGCTGCGCCGCGCTCGCCGGGCATGGCCTCTCGCGGCTGCTCGGGCGCCGCGCCGCGCTTGCCCTGCTGACCTGGACGGCGCTCGGCGGGCGCTCGCTGCGCCGCACCGCGGCGGCGATCGCCGACCAGCTCGAGCGCGGCGACGTCGAGGGCGCCCGCACGTCGTTGCCCGCGCTGGCGGGGCGCGATCCGTCGGCGCTGGACGGCGACGGCATCGCGCGCGCGGTCGTCGAGTCCGTCGCCGAGAACACCTCGGACGCCGTCGTCGGGACGCTGCTGTACGGCTCGGTCCTCGGGCCGGCGGGCGTCGCCGCCTACCGCGCGGCGAACACGCTCGACGCGATGGTCGGCCATCGCTCGCCGCGCTACGAGCAGTTCGGCTGGGCCTGCGCGCGCCTCGACGACGTGCTCGGCTGGCCGGCCGCGCGCGCCGGCGCACGCCTCACCGTCCTGTGCTCCGGCGCTGCGCACGGACGGACATGGCGCGTGCTGCGCCGCGACGGCGGCGCGCACCCGAGCCCCAACGCGGGCCGGATGGAGGCCGCGTTCGCGGGCGCGCTCGGGCTGCGGCTCGGCGGCCCGCTCTCCTACGACGGCCGCGTCGAGCTGCGCCCACCGCTCGGCGACGGCCGCGCCCCGGTCGCCGCGGACATCCGCCGCGCGAACAGGCTGTCGAGCCGCGTGGGCGTGGCGGCGCTGGCCGCGACCGTCGCGGTCCGGGGCCTGCGCGCCCGGCGCGCAGCCGGCGTCGGCGGCTCGCGGGCGTCGGATCGGCGACGCGGGTGTTCGCGATGACGCGCGGCGCGCTGCTCGTCTGCGGGACGCACTCCGACGCGGGCAAGTCGCTCGTCACCGCGGGGCTGTGCCGCTGGCTCGCGCGCCGCGGCGTCTCGGTCGCGCCGTTCAAGTCGCAGAACATGGCGCTGAACTCCGTCGTCACGGCCGGCGGGGCGGAGATCGGCCGCGCACAGGCGGTCCAGGCCGCGGCCGCCGGCGTCGAGGCCGAGGCGGCGATGAACCCGGTGCTGATCAAGCCGTCGGGCGAGCGCTGGGGCCAGGTGATCGTCATGGGCAGGCCGTGGCGCGACGCCGACGCACGCTCCTATCAGGCGATGAAGGCGCAGCTGCGACCGGTCGTCGAGGACGCGCTCGCCGACCTGCGCGCGCGCTACGACGTCGTCGTCTGCGAGGGCGCGGGCAGTCCCGCGGAGATCAACCTGCGGGCCGGCGACCTCGCGAACATGGGGCTCGCGCGCGCCGCGAACGTGCCGGTGCTGCTCGTCGGCGACATCGACCGCGGTGGCGTCTTCGCCTCGCTGTTCGGGACGCTCGCGCTGCTCGAGTCCGCCGACCAGGCGCTCGTCGCGGGCTACGTGATCAACAAGTTCCGCGGCGATCCGTCGATCCTCGCACCCGGCCTCGAGGACCTGGCCGCGCGCAGCGGGCGTCGCGTCCTCGGCGTACTGCCGTTCGTCGAGGATCTCTGGATCGACGCCGAGGACTCGCTCGCGCTGGAGGCGCGCGCGCCCGAGGCGCCGGCGCTCGCCGACACGCTCGACGTCGTCGTGCTGCGGCTGCGCTGGATGAGCAACTTCACCGACCTCGACGCGCTGTCGGCGGAGCCCGGCGTGCGGGTGCGCTTCACGCGCTCGCCCGCCGATCTCGAGCGCGCCGACCTCGTCGTCGTCCCGGGCACGAAGGCGACGGTCGAGGACCTGGCGCGGCTGCGGGCGGCGGGGCTGGACCGTGCGCTGCGCGCGCGGGCCGCGGCGGGCGCGCCGATCCTCGGCGTCTGCGGCGGCCTGCAGATGCTCGGCGAGGCGATCGACGACGGCGTCGAGTCGCGCGCCGGTCCCGTCGAGGGGCTCGGCCTGCTGCCGGTGCGGACCGTCTTTCAGCCCGACAAGCTGTTGCGGCGGCGTTCGGGCGCCTGCGGCTGGCTCGGCGGCGCGCGGTCGCAGACCGGCTACGAGATCCGCCACGGCCGCGTGACCCGCCACGGCGGCGAGCCGCTGCTGCTCGGCGACGACGGCGAGCCCGACGGCTGCCGCGTGGGCTGGACGCTCGGGACGGCGTGGCATGGAGCGCTCGAGGACGACGGTCTGCGACGCGCGCTGCTGCGGGCCGTCGCGGGCGCCCGGGGCCGCACGTTCGTTGCCGGCACGGAGTCGTTCGCGGCGCGTCGCGAGCGGCGCCTGGACGTCCTCGGCGACCTCGTCGAGCAGCATCTCGACACCGATGCCGTCCTCGCGCTGCTGGAATCCGGCGCGCCGGCCGAGCTGCCCACGATCGCTACGGAGGTGCGAGCAGTTGCTGCGCTTCGTCACGACGGCTGACACCGAGATCCTTGCGACCGCCGCCGCCGTCGAGCGCCTCGGCGAGGACTTCCCGGCGGTGCGCTGCGCGAACCCGGGCGCAGCGATCGATCAGGGCGCGTTCGTCGACGAGCTGCTCGACGGCGCCGCCGTCGTCCTGTGCCGGATCCTCGGCGGCCGCCGCGGCTGGCCGGAAGGCTTCGATCTTCTTCGCGCCCGCTGCAGGAGCGACGGCATCCCGCTGCTCGCACTCGGCGGCGAGATCGAGCCCGACGCCGAGATGACCGCGCTGTCGCTGGCGCCCGCAGGGGCCGTCGCGCAGGCGGGCGAGTACCTGCGCCACGGCGACGTCGCCAACGTCGAGCAGCTGCTGCGCTTCCTCGCCGACACGTTCCTGCTCGAAGGCCACGGCTTCGAGCCGCCGCACGAGGTGCCCGACCTCGGCGTCTACGTGCCGGGGGTCGGCGACGTCGAGGTCGCGGACGCGCTCGCGCGCCATCGACCCGACCGCCCGACGATCGGCATCTGCTTCTACCGCTCGCACCGGATCACCGGCAATGCCACGTGGGTCGACGAGCTCGCCGCGCAGATCGAGGCCGCGGGCGCGAACGCGATCGCCGTCTGGTCGACGACCCTGCGCCGCGACGGCGACGGCAACGTCCCCGCGCTCGCCCTGCTCGACGGCCACGTCGACGCGCTGCTCGTCACGATGCTCGCGACCGGCGGCTCGCACGCCGGCGACGCCGAGCAGCGCTGGGACGCCGCTGCGCTCGAGGCTCTCGACGTGCCGGTCATCCAGGCGGTCTGCGCGACCTCGTCGCGCGCCGCGTGGGAGCAGAGCGCGAGCGGCCTGACGCCGCTCGATGCCGCGACGCAGGTCGCGATCCCCGAGTTCGACGGCCGCCTGCTCGGCGGCGTCGTGTCGTTCAAGGAGCGCGGCGAGGGCCGCTCGCTCGTCGGCGCGGCGATCCCGCGCTACGTCGCCGACCGCGAGCGCTGCGGGCGCGTGGCCCGTCTGGCGGTGCGCCACGCGCGGCTGCGCGCGACGCCGAACGCGCAGAAGAAGATCGCGGTGCTGCTGACGAGCTTTCCGACCAAGCACGCGCGCGTCGGGATGGCGGTCGGCCTCGACACGCCGGCCAGCGCGCTCGGGCTGCTCGACGCGCTGCACGAGGCCGGCTACGAGGTGCAGCGGCCCTACGGCCACGGCGACGAGCTGATGCACGCGCTGATCGCCGGCGGGGGTCACGATCCCGAGTTCGTCACCGACGAGCAGCTCGCGAACGCCACCCTGCGCTTCCCGGTCGCCGAGTACGAGCGCTGGTACGCGACGCTGCCCGAGTCGCTGCGCAGCGCGATCGAGGAGCGCTGGGGCCCGCCGCCGGGAGACGAGTTCGTCGACGGCGAGGACTTCGTCGTGGCGGCGCTCGAGCTCGGCAACGTCCTGATCGCGATCCAGCCGCCGCGCGGCTACGGCGACGATCCGGTCGGGATCTACCACGACCCCGAGCTGGCGCCGACGCACCACTACCTCGCCGTCTACCGCTGGCTCGAGGCGTCGTGGCGCGCCGACGCGATCGTCCACCTCGGCAAGCACGGCACGCTCGAGTGGCTGCCCGGCAAGATGCTCGCGCTGTCGTCTGGGTGCGCGCCCGACGCGGCGCTCGGCGACATGCCGCTCGTCTACCCGTTCGTCGTCAACGACCCCGGTGAGGGCGTGCAGGCCAAGCGCCGCGCGCACGCGGTGATCGTCGACCACCTCGTCCCGCCGATGATGCGCGCCGAGACGTACGACGAGCTCGCCGAGCTCGAGGCGCTGCTCGACGAGTACGCGCGCCTGGAGATCCTCGACCCGCCGAAGCTGCCCGGTCTGGCGGTGCAGATCTGGGACGCGATCGAGCGCGCGAACCTGCAGGCCGACCTCGGCGTGCAGGAGCGCCCGGACGACCTCGGCCTGCTCGTCGAGCACATCGACGGCTACCTCTGCGAGGTCAAGGACATCCAGGTCAAGGACGGGCTGCACGTGCTCGGCGTCGCGCCCGCGGGCGACCAGCTGCGCGGGCTCGTCAGCGCGATCGGGAGGCTCGGCTCGGGCGACGACGTCCCCGGGCTGCGGCGCGCGGTCGGCGCGGCGTTCGGCCTCGACGAGCCGGCGCTCGTGGCCGACGCCGGCGCGCCGGCGGCGGGCGTTCCCGCACAACTCAGCGAGCGCTTCCGCGGGAGGGGTGGGGTTGGTCTCTCCAACGGCGACGTGATCGACCGCCTCGAGGCGGCGCAGATGGCCCTGCTCGACGCGCTCGCGTCGCGCGGCTGGTCGCCCGACGCGGTCGCAGACGTCTGCGTCGACGTGCTCGGCCGCGGCGACGGCGACGTCGAGCGGGCGCTGCGCTTCGCCGCCGAGACGGTCGTCCCGCGGCTTGCCCGGACGGGCGACGAGCTGGAGCACGTGCTGGCCGCCCTGGAGGGCCGCCACGTGCCGGCGGGTCCTTCCGGCAGCCCGACGCGCGGCCGCGTCGACGTGCTGCCGACGGGCCGCAACTTCTACTCCGTCGACCCGCGGGCGCTGCCCTCGCAGCTCTCCTACGAGACGGGGCAGCGGCTGGCGCAGGCGCTGCTGGACCGCCACGTCGCCGACCACGGCGAGCTGCCGCGGATGGTCGGGCTCGTCGCCTGGGGCACGTCGGCGATGCGCACGCAGGGCGACGACGCCGCCGAGATCTTCGCGCTGCTCGGCGTGCGGCCGGTGTGGGCGCGCGAGTCGCGCCGCGTGACCGGGATCGAGGTGATCCCGCTCGAGCAGCTCGGCCGCCCGCGGATCGACGTCACCGTGCGGATCTCGGGCTTCTTCCGCGACGCGTTCCCGCACCTGCTGAGGCTGCTCGACGACGCGGTCAGGCTCGTCGCCGGGCTCGACGAGCCCGCCGACATGAACTTCGTCGCCGCGCACGCGCGCGAGGACGCGGAGGCGCTCGCGGGCGAGCTCGACGCACAGCCGGCCTGGCGGCAGGCGACGACGCGCATCTTCGGCTCCAAGCCGGGCGCCTACGGGGCCGGTCTGGCGCAGCTGCTCGACGCGCGCGACTGGCGCGACAGCGGCGACATCGCCGAGGTCTACGAGGCGTGGGGCGGCTACGCGTACGGGCGCGGCCTGGACGGCGCCTCGGCGCGCGACGCGATGCGCGGCTGCTTCGGTCGGATCGACGTCGCCGTGAAGAACGTCGACAGCCAGGAGCACGACATCCTCGACTCCGACGACTACTACCAGTACCACGGCGGGATGGTGGCAACGGTGCGGGCGCTGAGCGGCCGCGAGCCGGCGGCGCTGCTCGGCGACTCCTCGGATCCGTCGCGGGTCGTGACGCGCTCGCTCGCGCAGGAGACGCGGCGCGTGTTCCGCGCCCGTGTCGCCAACCCGCGCTGGATCGCGTCGATGATCCGGCACGGCTACAAGGGTGCCGCCGAGCTTGCCGCGACGGTCGACTACCTGTTCGGCTACGACGCGACGACGGGCGCGGCGGACGACTGGATGTACGAGGACGTCGCGCGCAGGTACCTGCTCGACGAGGACGTCGGCGCCTTCATGGGCCGCTCGAACCCGTGGGCTGCGCGCTCGATCGCCGAGAGGCTCATGGAGGCGGCCGATCGCGGGCTCTGGGAGGCGCCGTCGGAGGAGACGATCGGCGCGATCCGTGCGCGTTACCTCGAGCTCGAGGGCGAGCTGGAGGAGGCGTCGGCGTGACGCCCGGATATCCGTTCTCGGCGATCGTCGGCCAGCAGGCGCTGCGTGAGGCGCTGCTCGTGAACGCGGTCGCGCCCGAGGTCGGCGGGGTCCTGGTGCGCGGCGAGCGCGGGACCGCGAAGTCGACCGCCGTGCGGGCGCTCGCGCCGCTGCTGCCGCCGGTGCCGGCCGCGGCGGGGCAGCCGTTCTGCTTTGCGCCCGGCGACCTCGCGCCGGACGGTGTCGTCGACGGCGCCGCCGACGTCGAGCAGCGCGCGGCGCCGTTGGTCGAGCTCCCTGTCGGCGCGACGATCGACCGCCTCGTCGGCGCGCTGGACCTCGGCCGCGCACTGGCCGGTGAGCGCGCCTTCGAGGCCGGCCTGCTGGCCCGGGCGCACCGCGGCGTGCTCTACGTCGACGAGGTCAACCTGCTGCCCGACCATCTCGTCGACGTCCTGCTCGACGCGGCCGCGATGGGCGTCTGCCACGTCGAGCGCGACGCGGTCTCGGTGCGCCACGACGCGCGCTTCCTGCTCGTCGGCACGATGAACGCCGAGGAGGGAGAGCTGCGCCCGCAGCTGCTCGACCGCTTCGGCCTCGGCGTCGAGGTCGCGGCCCCGGTGCAGCCGGCCGTACGCGCGCAGATCGTGCGGCGGCGGCTGGACTACGAGTCCGATCCGGTCGCGTTCGCGCAGCGCTGGGCGCAAGCCGACGCCGACGTCGCGGCCGCGATCGTGGCGGCGCGCGAGCGGCTGGCGTCGGTGGTGCTGCCCGAGCGCGAGCTTGACCGGATCGTGCGCGCGTGCGCGCAGATCGGCGTCGACGGGATGCGCGGCGATGTCGTGACGGCCCGCGCCGCGCGCGTGCTCGCGGCGCTCGACGGCGCCGGCGAGGTCGACGCCGAGCACGTGCGCCGCGCGGCGCACCTCGCGCTGACGCACCGCCGCCGCCGCGAGCCGCTCGCCGACGGCGCCGCCGATCCGGGCGACCTCGACCGCGCGCTGGAGGACGAGCAGCGAGGCGGGCCACCGCCGCCCGAGGACCGGCCGGCGGCGACGACAGACGCGCTCGCGAGCCCGCCGACGCGCCGGCCGCGCGCGCCGGCGACGAGATGCGCGCGCCCGAGGCATCCGACCTCGCGGCGCCCGCCCCGCGCGAGCGGCTGGACGCGCCCGACCGCGCGCCCGCCCTGAGACTCCCGCCGCTGCCCCGGCGCGCTGCAGGCGCCACGCGCAGCGGCCGCAGCGCGCGCGCCGACGGCGGCGCCGCCGCGCCCGTCGACAGCCGCTGCGCGGCTGCCGACGACGACGACGATCTCGCCCTCGTCGCGACCCTGCGCGAGCGCCTTGCGAGCGGCGATCGCTTCGCCCGCCGCGTCAACGTCCGCGCCGGGCGCGAGGGCACGCTGCTGTGCCTTGTGGTCGACGCGAGCGGCTCGATGGCCGCGCGGCGGCGGATGGCACGCGTCAAGGGCGCGCTGCTCGGCCTGCTGCGCGACGCCTACGCGCGCCGCGACCGTGTCGCGATCGTGTCCTTCCGCGACGCGCGAGCGCACGTCGTGCACGTCCCCGGCGCGCCGCTCGAGCAGGCCGCCGCCGCCGTCCTCGCGCTGCGCACGGGCGGCCGCACGCCGCTCGCGGCGGGCCTCGACGCCGCCGGCGAACTGATCCGTCGCGACCGCGCGCGCGACCCCCGCTGCCGGGCGATCGCGGTCGTCCTGACCGACGGCCGCGCGCCCGCGGCGACCGCCGCCGCGGCACGGCTCGGGCGCACCGCCGACGCCGTCCACGTCGTCGACACGGAGGAGGGCGCCGTACGCCTCGGCCTCGCGCGCTCGCTGGCGGCCGCCGCCGGCGCGAGCCTGATCGCACTTCCGCAGCAGCCGCACAGCAGGAGAGCCGCGTGAGGGCGCATCTTCGCTCGACGATCGCCGCCGTAGACGCCGCAGCGAGGCGCTCGCGATGAGCACCGACGATCCGCTCCAGAAGCACGGCGGCGACGACGTCGACGTCCCGCACCGGCCGGGCGACCGCGGCAGCGCCGAGCCCAAGCGCCGCAAGCCGCGCGACAAGCCGCTGCTGATCGTCATCACCGGCCACGGCAAGGGCAAGTCGACCTCGTCGTTCGGCACGCTCATGCGCGCCTGGGCGCGTGGCTACCGCTGCGGCGTCTACCAGTTCGTGAAGTCGGGCAAGTGGAAGGTCGGCGAGGCGAAGGCCGCCGCCGCGCTCGGTGGGATCGACTGGGAGAAGATGGGCGATGGCTGGTCATGGCTGTCGAAGGACCTCGACGAGTCGGCCGACCTCGCGCGCGAGGGCTGGGAGCACGTCAAGCAGGTGATCGCGCAGGAGCGCTACGAGTTCCTCCTGCTCGACGAGATCACATACCCCCTGAAGTGGGGCTGGATCGACGTCGCCGAGTTCGTCGCGACGCTGCGCGAGCGCCCCGGCTTCCAGCACGTCGTCGTCACCGGGCGCGACGCGCCGCCCGAGCTGATCGAGGCCGCCGACCTCGTCAGCGAGGTCGTCAAGATCAAGCATCCGATCGACGCGGGCACCCGCGCGCAGCAGGGGATCGAGTGGTGACGATCCCGCGTGTCGTCGTCGCGGGGACGAGCTCGGGCGCGGGCAAGACGTCCGTCGCGTGCGGGCTGATCGCGGCGCTGCGCTCGCGCGGCAACGTGGTGCAGGGCTTCAAGGTCGGGCCGGACTACATCGACCCGAGCTACCACGCGTTGGCGAGCGGGCGGCCGGGACGCAACCTCGATGCGTTCCTGTCCGGACCCGAGCTGATCGCGCCGCTCTTCCTGCACGCTGCGGCGGGTGCCGACGTCGCCGTGATCGAGGGCGTCATGGGCCTCTTCGACGGGGCCTCGGGCCGGGGCGAGCTGGCTTCGACGGCGCACGTCGCGAAGCTGCTCGACGCCCCGGTCCTGCTCGTGATCGACGCCGCATCGATGGCGCGCAGCGCGGCCGCGATCGTGCACGGCTACCGCACGTTCGATCCCGACGTCGAGATCGCGGGCGTGATCGTCAACAAGGTCGGCTCCGACCACCACGTCGAGCTGCTGCGCGAGGCGATCGAGCCGCTCGGCGTGCCGGTGCTGGGCGCGCTGCGCCGCGACGACCGCGTCGCGGCACCGGAGCGCCACCTCGGCCTCGTGCCCGCGGTCGAGCGCGAGGGCCGGACGCGCGGCGCGATCGACGCGCTGCGCGAAGCGGTGCTCGCGCACGTCGACCTGGGTCGCGTGCTGGCGCTGGCGCGCTCGGCGCCCGCGCTCGCTGGTCGCGTCTGGTCGCCGGCGGGCTCGGGCGGCGGCGACCCGCCTTCCGTCGTGCGTGAGCAGCGCCCGCCAGCACCGCTGATAGCGGGCGCTGCTCGCCCTCACGCAGCGAGCCCGGGGCGGGGCGCTGACGTCCACCAGCGCTCATCGTCAGCGCCCGCCACGATCGCGATCGCCCGCGGTCCCGCGTTCTCCTTCCACTACGAGGAGAACCTCGAGCTGCTGCGCGCCGCCGGCGCGACGCTCGCGCCCTTCGACCCGCTGACCGACAGCGCGCTGCCCGAGGACGCCGGCGCGCTGATCCTCGCCGGCGGCTTTCCGGAGATCTTCGGCGCCGAGCTGTCGGCGAACGCGCCGCTGCGCGAGGTCGTCGCCGCGTTCGCCCGGCGCGGCCGGCCGGTGCTCGCCGAGTGCGGCGGCCTGCTGTACCTCTGCGAGGAGCTCGACGGGATGGCGATGTGCGGTGTCCTGCCGGCCCGCGCGCGGATGGCGGGGCGGCTGTCGATCGGCTACCGCGAGGCGGTCGCGCAGGCCGCGTCGGCGCTGTGGACGGGCGGCGAGCAGGTGCGCGGCCACGAGTTTCACTACTCGGCGGTCGAGGGTGACGGCGCCGCCGCGTGGGAGCTGAGCGCGCGCGGGCGCACGCGGCCGGAGGGCTTCGTCGCCGGGGCCGTGCACGCGTCCTACCTGCACGTCCACTGGGCGGCGTTCCCGCAGGCGGCGCGGCGGCTCGTGGCGGCCGCCGCGCGCCAGCCGGCGGGCGCAGCGCGCGGAGCCGCGGCGGTCCTGACGAGAGCCAGCGCAGCGAGCGACGGCGCCCGGTCGTGGCCCTGACGCTCGTCCTCGGCGGCACGCGCTCGGGCAAGAGCTCGTACGCGGAGGGGCTCGCGCGCCGCAGCGGACTGCCGGTGCGCTACGTGGCGACCGCCGATCCACGCGACGCGTCGATGCAGGAGCGGATCGCGGCGCACGTCGCGCGGCGCCCGCCGGAGTGGGAGACGGTCGTCGCCGACGACGACCTGGCGTCGTTGCTGAGCCCGGGCGTCGGCGTGCTCGTCGACGGCCTCGGCACGTGGATCGCGAGCGTCATGCAGCGCGCCGGTGCGGACGCCCGCTGCCGGGTGCGCGAGCAGGTCGCGGCGCTCGCTCGCGCGGCGGCGGCGACGGGCGATCTCGTGATCGTCGTCGCCGAGCAGGCGGGGGAGGGGATGCTGCCGCCGGACGCCCTGTCGCGCGGATGGCTCGATCTGGTCGGCGAGGCGACGCAGGCGCTCGGCGAGGTCGCGCAGAGCGCCGTGCTCGTCGTGGCGGGACGCGCGATCGAGCTGCCGCCGCGCGACGTGCTCCCCGCGAGCGCGCTCGCTGGGCTGCGCCGGCACGGCGACACGCTGGTGCGCCCCGGTGACGCCGACCACGCCGTCAGCGTGCTCGCCGGAGGGCCGCCGCCCTGGCTGCGCAGTGCGCTGGCGCAGGCGCTGCAGGACGACGTCTCGGCCTACCCGCGCGAGGACGAGACGGTGGTGGCGCTCGCCGCGCTGCACGGCCGCGCGCCCGAGGAGATCGTCCCGACCAACGGCGCCGCGCAGGCGCTGTGGCTGCTGCCCGCCGCGCTGCGCCCGCGCCTGGCGGCCTGCGTCCACCCCGGCTTCACCGAGACGGAGGCCGCGCTGCGCGCCCACGGCGTCCCGGTCGCGCGCGTCCTGCGCAGCGCCGACGACGACTTCGCGCTCGATCCGGCGGCGGTCCCGGACGGCGCCGACCTCGTCGTCGCCGGCAATCCCGCCTCGCCGAGCGGCACGCTCGACCCTGTCGCGTCGCTGCTGCAGCTGCGGCGTCCCGGCCGCACCGTCGTCGTCGACGAGGCCTTCATGGATCTCGTGCCGGGCCAGCCAGCGTCGCTCGTGCGCGACGTGCTGCCCGACGTCATCGTCGTGCGCTCGATGACGAAGTCGCTCGCGATCCCCGGCCTGCGCGCCGGCTACGCCGTCGCGTCCGCGCCGCTCGCCGAGCGTCTGCGGGCGGTGCGACCGCCGTGGTCGTGCAACGCGCTCGCGCTCGCGGCGTTGCGCGCGATGGCCCGGCGACCGGAGGCGCTCGACGCAGCGGCGGCGCGGGCGCAGGCCGAGCGCGCCGATCTCGAGGCGCGTCTCGCCGAGCTGCCCGGGCTGCGGACCTGGCCCGCGGCCGCCAACTACGTGCTCGTCCGCGTGCGCGACGGCGCCGCCGTCGCGGCGAGGCTGCGCGACGCGGGGATCGCGGTGCGCCCGGCGGGATCGTTCCCGGGCCTCACCTCCGACGACCTGCGCATCACCGCGCGCGCGCCGCGCGACAACGAGCGTCTGGCCGGCGTGCTCGCGGCGGCGGTCGCGCGGTGATCACCGTCGTCGGGATCGGCGCCGACGGCTGGCCGAGCCTCTCGCCCGAGACGCGCGAGCTCGTGCTCTCGGCGGACCTGCTCGTCGGCGGGGAGCGCCAGCTGGACCTCGTTCCCGACGACGCCGCCGGCGAGCGGCGACCGTGGCCGAAGAGCATCGTCGCGCTCGTCGACGAGCTGCCTGCGCTTGACGACTCGCGCTCGATCGTCGTGCTCGCGAGCGGCGATCCGCTGCTGCACGGCGTCGGGGCGACGATCGTGCGGCGGCTCGGCGACGAGCGCGTGCGGATCGTCCCGGCGATCTCGTCGTACGCGTTGGCCTGCGCGCGCCTGGGCTGGCCGCAGGCCGACACCGAGCTCGTCTCCGCGACGAGCCGCATCCCCGAGGTCGTCGTGCCGGCGCTGCAGCCCGGGCGCCGGATCGTCGTGCTCGGCTTCGGCGCACGCAGCGCGGCCGAGATCGCGCGCGTGCTGCGCGAGCGCGGGTTCGGCGCGAGCCGGCTTGTCGTGCTCGAGGAGCTCGGCGGCGAGGCCGAGGCGATCATCGATTCGACGGCCGACGACTGGGGCGACCGCGACGCCGCCGCACTGCACGTCGTCGCGCTCGAGGTCGGCGGCGACGGCCGGCTGCTCGGACGCGCGCCCGGGCTGCCCGACGACGCCTACGAGCACGACGGCCAGATCACGAAGAGCGACGTGCGGGCGATCACGCTCGCGGCACTCGTGCCGGTGCCCGGTCAGCTTCTGTGGGACGTCGGCGCGGGCAGCGGCTCCGTCGCGATCGAATGGCTGCGCGCCGCGCCCGGGGCACGCGCGATCGCGATCGAGCGCGACGCCGAGCGCGCGCGGCGGATCGAGCGCAACGCCGTGGCGCTCGGCGTGCCGTCGCTTCGGGTCGTCAACGGCGAGGCGCCGGCGGCGCTCGACGCGCTCGACGAGCGGCCGGACGCGATCTTCATCGGCGGTGGCCTGACGACCTACGGCCTGCTGACGCGGTGTCGCAAGGCGCTGCGGTCCGGCGGCCGGCTCGTCGCCAACGTCGTCACCGTCGAGGGCGAGACGCTGCTCTCGCGCGCTCACGCCGAGCAGGGCGGCCGGCTCAAGCGGCTCGCGATCACGCACGCCGAGCCGCTCGGCGCCTTCACGGGCTGGCGGCCGGCGCTGCCCGTCACGCAATACGAGCTGCGCGTCCCGTGACGGTTCACTTCATCGGCGCCGGTCCGGGCGCGGCCGATCTCATCACGCTGCGCGCGCAGCGGCTGATCGCCGCGTCGCCGGTGGTGCTCTACGCCGGCGCGCTCGTCCCCGACGAGGTGCTCGCCCACGCGCCGCGCGACGCGCGCCTGGTCGACACGCAGAACCTCGCGCTCGACGCGATCGTCGCGGAGTACCGCGGCGCGCATGAGCGAGGCGAGGACGTCGCGCGCCTGCACTCGGGCGACATCTCGATCTGGAGCGCCGCCGCCGAGCAGATGCGCCGCCTCGACGAGCTCGGGATCGCCTACGACCTCACGCCGGGCGTGCCGGCGTTCGCCGCCGCCGCGGCGTCGCTGCGCCGCGAGCTGACGCTGCCAGCGATCGCCCAGACGGTGATCCTGACACGCCATGCGCGGCGCGCGACGCCGATGCCAGAAGGCGAGGAGCTCGACGCGCTCGCCGCCCACGGCGCCACCCTCGTCCTGCACCTCGCCGTCCAGGCGATCGACGAGCTCGCGCCGAGGCTCGCCGAGCACTACGGCGTCGACGGGGCGGTCGCGGTCGTCGCGCGCGCGTCGCACCCGGACGAGATCGTCCTGCGCGGCACGCTCGAGACGATCGCCTCGCAGGTGCGCGACGCAGGGGTGCGCCGGACGGCCGTGATCATCGTCGGGCCGGCGCTCGCTGATCGGGGCTTCTGCGACAGCCACCTGTACTCGGCTGAGCGCGCGAGACCCTAGGGGGAACATTCAGCGTCTGAAACGACGAAGGCCCGCTCAAGAGCGGGCCTTCGCGGAGGGAGGAGACTCGAGTGCCGTATCGGCTGCCGGGCAGCGGCACTTGAGCGTTTCGCGCCGTTCGTGTCAGCGGCGCTGTTTCTCGGGGCGCGTCTTCTGTTCGCGGCCGTGGCGCTTGCGGGCTGCTCGCTAGCTCACGCTCGCTTCCAAGGCCCGCGCCTCGTGGCGCTCGGACACCCAATCGTCGAGCGTCCGCCACCACGCGAACAGCCAGTCGATCCGCCCGTCGCGGTCGCAGGGAACCTCCTCGGCGGGCACCGCCCAGAGCCTGACCTCGACGGTCTGCTGGTGCGCGAGCAGACGCCACGCCGCTCGCAGCGAGGCTGGGACGCCGACGTGCGCGGCGAAGATCACGACCGCATCGGGCGCGGCCTCGATCGCCGCCAGCGCGCCGCCGGGGCGCGGCGCCGACATATGGCGCATGCTGCGCGCCCAGTCGGCCTCTTCGCAGTGGCCTGCCTGTTCGAGACGCTCGATCGCGCGCCGGCGCCGGCGCGCGCTGAAGTTCCCGCCTTCGGGGAAGATCAGCAGCGCTGCGCGCTCGTCCATGTCGCGCGCCAGCGCGGCGATCTGCATTTCCGTGTCACCGCCCTCCGGGTCGACGAAGCGGTTTGGCAGGCGCGTTCCCAGCACGTCGATGAGCGGATCCAAGCGCAGCCGCTCGTGCATCACGATCCGGGGAAGGCGGTGGTGGCGGCACAGCAGCTGGTGGATCACAAGCAGCGTGTCGCCCTCGCCGGCGTGACGGCTGAGCACCACGGCAGGACGTCGAGACGACGAGAGGACCTCCTCGGCGACCGCCGATTCGGACAACCGGACCTCGACACGTGCCGCGCGTACGACCGCTCCGTAGAAGCCGCCCACGAACGAGCGCAGCACGCCGTAGAGGGCGTGCTGGAGTCGCTCGCGGTCGGCGCGCCGGCCAAGGCCGGCGGTCGCCCACAGGCGCGCACAGGCGGCGCTGGCGACGAGGTGGCGCAGCGCGAACGAGAGCACGATGACGGCCACGCGCACGGGACGCCAGCCGCCGAACGCGGGCGACGCGAGCACGGCCGCGACGAGCACGAGCGGCGAGACGAGCATCAGCGCAAGCTCGAGCACGACGATCAGCGGCGCGAGCACGAAGCGGCGGACCGCCAGGGGCGGGGTTGGCATCAGCCGTCGTCCGGTCGGACGCGGTCGAGATAGAGCCCGCTCGCCTCGCGTGCGCGTGCGATGTTGTCGCCGATCTGCGAGCTGTCGCGGTAGCGCAGCTGCGAGAGGTCGTTGTAGCGCGGCGGGTCGGTCTGGCCGGTCGGGAGCACGTGGACGGTGACATTCTCGGGCAGCCGGGCGAGGTCGCCGACGAAGCGGTGGCGCCGCGCGATCTCGAACGCTACGAGGCCCACCTCCCAGGGCCAGCGCGGAGGCTCGAGCGGACGGTCGAGCCGCCCCACTTGCAGGACGTAGACCGTGTCCGCGCCCAGCTCGACGGCGCGGGCAACCGGGATGCTGTTGACGATCCCGCCGTCGACGAAGTGCTCGCCGCAAAGCTCGACGGCGGGCAGGATGCCGGGAACCGCGGCAGAGGCCATCACGGCGTCGACGAGCGGGCCGTGCTCGAACCAGTGCTCCGACGCCCGCTCGATGCTTGCCGCCACGCACTGAAAGGGCACCGCGAGGTCCTCGATCCGCTCGGGCAGCACGTCGACCAGCAACCGCCGCAGCGCCTCGTCGCCGTGCAGATGCGTGCGCGTGCGCACCAGCGTGGCCGCGCGGCGCAGGAGCGAGCCCTTGAAGACGCCTTCCTGCTCGAACCGCGACCAGACCTCCGTGAGCCGGCCGGCCATCGCGACGGTCGGTTGCGCGGCGATCACCGCCCCGTTGATCGCGCCGACCGAGGTTCCGACGATCAACGACGGCGCGATGCCGCGGTCGAGCAGCGCCTCGAGCATCCCCACCTCGTGCGCACCGAGGTGCCCACCTCCGCCGAGTACGAAGGCGACGCGATCACGGCCGGTTCGCGCGCTCGCGCTCACCCGCGCAGCGCTCGTGACGGGATGGTCGCGAGATCCAAAGTCATTTGAGGTACCGGCCGCCTACCCGACCCGTCAGCAGGCCGAAGCGCAGCATCATCATGATCGGCAGGCCGAAGAACACCAGCAGCCGGGGCGTCAGCTCTCGCTCAGCCCGTGGCTTCGAGCTCGGCGACCGGCGTCGCCCGCCGCCCGATCGGAAGGCTGACGGCCGACGGTGCACCGACGCGGACCTCGACAAGCTGCTCGCCGACCCGCAGCTCGACGATCGCGGTGCCGGCGAGGCCGACCATCTCGCGCGCCTCGCTCAGGGCCCTCGCGACGTGCGGCCCGCCGACGCCGCAGGCGACGAGGAACTGCTCGACCCAGCCGCCGCGCAGCATCGCTGCGTCGACCTCGAGCTCCTCCAGTCGCAGCGACCAGTGCTCGGCGCCGCCGGGCAGCGCCGTGATGATGCAGGCAGCCATGTCGTCGCACTGCTCCTGGCTGCGGCGCACGATCCGCGCGATCAGGTCGCAGGCCTCGCCGTTCGGGCCGATCGCCTGCAGCTGCTCGTCGACGCCGTCGCGTCCGAGGCGGCGTCGAGGCGCGATCAGCACCTCCCCGAGACCGTCGGTGTGGAAGCACGCGCGGGCGCCGGGCGGGAGCCCGACGGTCGTCTGCCGGCGACCCGTCGGCACGCCGGCGCCGATCGGCGGCGACGAGCAGACGGTCACGAGCGACGCCTGCGTTCCGACCAGAAGCGGCGGCCAGTGCCCGGCGCAGGCGTAGGTCAGGCGTCCCGTTCCGGGATCGAAGATCGCGACGACGATCGTCACCTGCCGGCCGCCGAGCTGCGCGGCGAGCACGTTGGATGCGACGTGGAGCGTCGCCCGCGGCGCGAGGCCCGCCTCGAGATAGGCGCGCAGGTTGTAGCGCACGAGCGCGGTCAGCGGGACGGCGTCGCGGCCGTGCCCGGCGACGTCGCCGACGATCACTGCGGTGCGGCCGCCGGGCAGCTCGAAGGCGTCGTAGAAGTCGCCGCCGGCGGCGAGACCGGCCGCGGGCCGGTACGCCGCGCTGACGCGCGCCCCGCCGATCCGCTCGGGCAGATCGGGCAGCAGCGCCGACTGCAGCACCCCGACGTCGGCGAGCAGCATCCGACGCTGCCGTGCGAGCCGCCGGCTGCGGACCGTCTGGACCGCGGTGCTGGCACCCAGCAGCAGACCCAGCAGGGCCAGCGCGGCGAGCGCGATGCGCACGCGCGGCGGGATCACCTCGAGCACGCGCACGACCGTCCGCGTCAGGGGCGATTGAGGCCGCGCGCCACGCGCGCCGCCCTCGCCGCTCGAGCGCGCCGCCGTCGGCGTAGCGGCGGCGCGAACGGGCGGAGTCGGCGCCACCGGGGCCGGGCGCAGCGCGTCGGAGCTGCGCTGCGCAAGCGGCGTCGGGCGACCGGCCGTGCCCGAGCTCCGCGTCGGGCTCCTGCGGGCACGCGCCGGCGCGACAGTGCGTGGCCGCGGCGCAGGCTCGGCCTGCGTCTGCGCCGCAGACCCCGGTGGCGCAGCCGGAAGCGGCGTCGCAACGGCCGCCGGCGCCGGCGCGGCCGCGGGCGCGGGCGCGGCCGGCGGCGCCGGCAGGGGGGTGCCGGACCCCGCCCGCTTCGATCCCTTCGTGGAGGCGCCCGTCTTCTTCGAACGCCCCGGGCTACGAGACGCGCTGACGTCCTGCGACTGCGCCGGCGTCGCATCCTTCGACTGCACGGCCGTCGCGGACGGCGGCGCGTCCTTTTGACGCGCCGGTGTACGCGCAGATGCCGCTTTCTTCGCCCGATGAGGCGCGGCCTGAGGCGCGCCGGCGGAGGCAGGCGCTCGTGCCTGAGCGACCGGAGCGGCCGCGGCCGGCTTCTTCGCCTGGCCGGGCGGGATGTGAGCCGCGCGCGGTCGGTCCTCGCTACCGCGACCGTTGCCGCCCGAGTGCGGTGCGGCGGCCGGCGCAGCCGTTGTCAGCGCGGCCAGGGCGACCCCGAGAGCAAGCGCTGAACGCGCCCAGCGACCCGCGACCGGGAACCTTCGGCTGCCGTCCGTGGGCCGATCCGATCTCACGACGTCCTAACGCTGGGTGGGTGAGCGACGAGCTACGTTCGAATGATCGCCTCACGGCGGCCTGAGCTGAAGCGTTCTGGACACAGGTTCTAGCGCCGCGCTCACGCAACGCGTCACGTCGGCGCGATCACGCCGTCCGCCTGCGCAGCAGGTACGTGTCCATGATCCAGCCCTTGCGCTCGCGTGCCTGCGCCCGCACGCGCTCGATCTCGCCGGCGATGTCGTCGAGCGCGCCCGCGATCAGGATCTCGTCGGGCGTGCCGAGGTAGGCACCCCAGTAGATGTCGATCTCCTCGCCGCGGAGGTTGCCGAACGAGCAGTGCGCGTCGAGCATGACGACGACGTCGGGGGCGTTCTCGGGGAAGCCCTCGCGAGCGAGGCGACGGCCGGTCGTGACGTGGACTGCCTCGCCGACGCGGTTGAGCGCGATCGCGTGGCGGGCGCAGAGCGCGGCGATCGCGCTGACGCCGGGAATGACGTCGACGGCGAACCGCACGCGGCCCGCCGCGAGGATCGAGTCGACGATCGTGAGCGTCGAGTCGTACAGCGACGGGTCGCCCCAGACGAGGATCGCGCCGGTCCCGCCCTCCTCGTCGAGCTCGTCGGCGATCAGGCGCTCCCAGATCTCGGCCCGGGCGCGGCGCCAGTCGTCCACGGCGGAGGCGTACGCCGCGGCCGTGCGGTCGCGCTCGGGGTCGCGGACGGCGACGATGCGGTAGGACTGATCTTCGATGAAGCGCTCGCACACCTCGCGGCGCAGGGCGACGAGGTCGTCCTTCTGCTCGCCCTTCTCGACGACGAAGAAGACGTCCACCTCGTTGAGCGCGCGGATCGCCTGCTGCGTGACGTACTCGGGGTCGCCCGCGCCGATCCCGATCAGCAGCATGCGCCTCATCGCGGGGGGCTGACGCGATGCCGACCGTGCTCGTGCTCGGCGGCACCGGTGAGGCGCGCGCCCTCGCCGCGGCGCTCGCAGAGATCCCCGGCACGCGCGTCATCTCCACGCTCGCCGGGCGGATCGCCAGGCCGCGCCTGCCCGTCGGCGAGGTGCGCGTGGGCGGCTTCGGCGGGCCGGCCGGGCTCGGCGAGTACATCGCAGAGCAGCGCGTCGACGCGGTCGTCGACGCGACGCACCCGTTCGCGGAGCGCATGTCGTGGTCGGCCTCGAAGGCGTGCGCGGCGACGAACACGAAGCTGCTGCGCCTCGAGCGCCCGCCGTTCCCGCGCGACCCCGCGATCGACTGGCGCGAGGTCGAGTCGCTCGCGCAGGCGGCGCAGTCGCTGCCCGCAGCCGGCCGCCGCGTCTTCCTCACGACCGGCCGCCAGGGCCTCGCCGCGTTCGCAGCCACGTCCGACGCCTTCTTCCTGATCCGCTGCGTCGACGCGCCCGATCCCGAGGCGCTTCCGCCCGATCGAGCCGTCCTGCTCGACCGCGGACCGTTCACGCTCGAGGGCGAGCTGGACCTGGTCGACCGCCACGCGCTCGACGTCCTGATCACAAAGGACTCCGGCGGTGAGATGACCCAGGCAAAGCTCGCCGCCGCGCGCGAACGCGGCCTGCCGGTGATCGTCGTCGCCCGCCCGCCGCGGCCCGCCGCGCAGACCGTGCAGACCGTCTCGGAGGCGCTCGCCTGGCTCGGCGAGCACGCTCACGACGGGTAGCTGCGCGGCGTGTAGACGAGCGTGCGCCCGCCGGCGCCGCTGATGACGCGCGTCGTCGACGAGCCGACGACGAGCAGCGTGCGCATGTCGACCTGCTCGGCGTCGAAGCCGCCGAGCGTCGAGACCGAGATCGACTCGCCCGCGCCGCCGACGTCGCGCGCCACGACGACCGGGCAGTCCGGCGCACGGTGGCGCAGCAGCACCTCGCGCGCGCGCACGAGCTGCTCGCGGCGCGTCCGCGACGCGGGGTTGTAGAGCGCCAGCGCGAGGTCGGCCGCGCCCGCCGCGTCGAGCCGGCGTTCGATGACCTCCCACGGCTTGCGCTGGTCTGACAGCGAGATGACCGCGAAGTCGTGGCCGAGCGGCGCGCCGACGCGCGCCGCGGCGGCGTGCATCGCCGACAGCCCCGGCACGACGCGCAGATCGACGTTCTGAAACTGCCCGTTGCCCGACTCGACGGCCTCGAGCACCGCGGTCGCCATCGCGAAGATGCCAGGGTCGCCCGACGACACGACCGCCACCGAGCAACCGGCCGCAGCCAGCTCCAGCGCGTGGCGCGCGCGGTCCATCTCGACGCGGTTGTCGCTTGCGTGGCGACGCTGCCCGGCCCGCTGCGGGACGCGGTCCAGGTATGGCCCGTAGCCGACGAGGTCGTCGGCCGTCGCCAGCGCCGCGCTCGCCTCGGGCGTCAGCCAGACGGGCCCGGCGGGTCCGAGCCCGACGACCGCGAGCGCGCCGCGGCCGGCTGCGCCGGCGCCTGCACCCGCCGCAGCTGCTGCGGTTGCGCTGCGCGCGGTCGGCACGAGCACGAGCGACATGTACGGCACGGCGCCCTCGACCTCGTCCAACGCGGCGACGCGCTCGTCCTCGTGGGACGCCCGCTCGACGTAGACGCCGCGCTCGCCGACGCCGGCGATCGCCGCTGCATCCCGCACCCCGTCGAAGCGCCGCCCGAGCTTCATCACGACCGCCGCGTCGGCGTCGCGCAGGCGCGCGGCGAGCACGTCGGGCGGCAGCGTCCCGGGCGCGACGACGAGGACGTCGTCGCGCTTGGCAAGCGGCGTGCCGGCCGCCGCGGCGGCCGCGCTGAACGCCGTCACTCCCGGCACGACCTCCGTCGCATAGCGCTCGGCGAGGCGCTCGTGCAGGTAGATGTAGGAGCCGTAGAAGAACGGGTCGCCCTCGCAGAGGAACACGATGTCGAGACCCGCGTCCAGCCCGGCCGCGATCCGCGCGGCGGACTCGTCGTAGAAGTCGCGCAGCGCGCCCTCGTAGCCCTCCGGGTGGTCCGTCTCGCCCGTCGTCACCGGATAGACGAGCGCGAGCTCCTGACAGCCCGCCGCGATCCACGGCGCCGCCGCCTGGCGCGCGATCGAGCTGCCCGCGCGCTTCTCCGGATAGGCGACGACATCGCAGGCGCCGATCACCCGCTGCGCTTTGACCGTGACGAGCTCGGGATCGCCCGGGCCGACTCCGACGCCGAACAGGCGCCCCGCTGACGCGCTCATTCCGCCACCTGCGCGAGCGCGTTGACGGCGGCCGCCGCGATCGCGCTGCCACCGCGCCGGCCGTGGACGACGAGGTACTCCAGGCCGGCGTCGTTGGCCGCCAGGGCGACCTTCGACTCGGCGGCACCGACGAAGCCGACTGGCACGCCGATCACGGCGGCGGGCCGCGCGATCTCGTCCTCCTCGATCAGCTCGAGCAGTCGAAACAGCGCCGTCGGCGCGTTGCCGACCACGACGAGCGCGCCGTCGAGCCGGTCGCGCCAATGCTCCAGCGCAGCCGCACTGCGGGTCGTGCGCAGCGAGCGGGCGAGCTCGACGACGCCGGGCTTGCCCAGCGTGCAGACCACGTCGTTGGAGGCGGGCAGCCGCGCGCGCGTGACGCCCGCGGCGACCATCGCGGTGTCGCAGAGGATCGGGGCGCCCGCGCGCAGCGCACGCTCGGCGGCCACGCCGAAGTCCGACGAGAACGCCAGATCGGACACGAGGTCGACCATGCCGCAGGCGTGGATCATCCGCACCGCCACGCGCTCGAGGACCGGATCCAGGCCGGCGAGGTCGGCTTCGGCGCGGATCGTGGCGAACGACCGGCGGTAGATCTGCGCGCCGTCGCGCTCGTAGACGATCATCGCGCCGCCTGCGCGAGCAGAAGCGACGCGGCGCGGCGCAGCGACCGCACGTGCGTCGTCCGCGCGTCGTAGCGCACCTCGACATCCGCCGCCTCGCGCACCGCGACGGCGACCGGCGTGCCGGGCAGCTCGCCGCAGCGCCGCTCGCACGCCGCCCAGTGCTCGGCGGGGTGGGTCGCCGCTCGTACGCGCGCACGGTCGGCCGCGGCCGCGCGCACGTCGGCCAGCGCGTGCGCGCAGCCTGCCGTCCCGGCGCAGGCCGTCAGGCCGATCCAGCCCGAGGAGCGGTCGAGCACGAGCTGCGCCGTCGCGAGCGCGTCGCGCGTCGCGGCGACGGCGTCGGGCTCGAGGTCGACGAGCGTCACGCTGCGTCTCGTCGACAGCCGCACGTCGTCGCTCAGCGCCGCGAGCGACCGCAGCAGCCCGGGCCAGAGCTGGCCGAGCGGCGCGAGCGCGGTCAGCGCGCAGCGGCCGTCGCGCTGCTCGACGACGCCCGGCCCGAAGCCGCACGTGCGCGCCGCGCGCGTCAGCGGCGCCAGTCGTAGACCGAGCATCGCGGCGATCCTGTCGGCGCCGCCGGGCGTCTCCGACAGCCGCCAGGCGTCCCCGCGCAGCGCGACGAACACCTCGGCAGCGCCGACGGCGACCGCGACCGCTGTCCTGTCGTCGCCTTGAAACTCGATCGGCCTGCCGTCGAGCGCGACGCCGAACTTCCCGCCGCCGCGGGCGACGACCGTGACATCGGGCCCGATCTCCCGGCCGGCACCGGTTCCGTCATCGACGAGAAAGCAGAAGCGGCCCGGCAGATCGTGCAGCCGATGGGCCGCCATGAGCCGTGCGTCGAGCAGCGCGACGACGTCGTCGACCTCGTCCAGGGCCCCCGGGGCGCGGCCCGCCAGCGGGCTCGCGAGCACGTTGCGGACGCGGTCGTGCGCCGCCGACGGCAGCAGCCCGACCGCCTCGAGCGGCGCAGCGAGGGCGCCGGCCGCGTCGGGCGCGAGGCCGCGTAGCTGCAGGTTCGCGCGGGCGGTCAGGTCGACGAGCCCGTTGCCGAGCTCCTCGGAGATCACCGCCAGCGCAAGCAGCGCGGCGGCCGTCAGGCGTCCGCCGGGGACACGGACGCGCGCCAGCCAGCCGTCGGCGGCTTCGTGCAGGGCGAGCACGCCGGGGCAGCGATCCTGGCGGGCGCGCTGATCCGGCGCGGCGGACGTCACGACGCCAAATCTATTCGGTCTCCCCGCCCGCGAGCACCCCGATCGGAGCCGGCCGGCGCTCCGGCAGCTACCGTTTCGACGATGACCTGGCCCGTCGCCTCCGGCTCGCTGCTGCTCGGCTTCGCCGTCGCCCAGGCGACCGGCATTCGCCCGCTCGGCGGGATCGTGCTGATCGCGGGCTGCGCGTGGTGCGCGATGCGCTGGCTGCGCGCCGCCGGAGCGGCGCGCACGGCGGCCCTCGTCCTGATCTACGTCGGCGCGTTCGTGCTGTCGCACGTCGTCGCCGACGCGCTCGGCGCCTGGCCGTCGGTCCTGCTTGCGGCCGCGGTCACCGGGATCGCGGCCTACGTGCTCGCCGACAGCGCGACCGGCGGCGGCGTCAGTCCTGCCCGCGCTCGACCTTTACGCCCGTGAACTCCGTGTCGACGGGCTTCGCGAAGCGACAGCCGTTGATCTCGTCGTGGCGGTGGAACGTCGGCGGCTCGATGTGCACCTTGAGCGTGTACTCGCCGTCGCTGGGAACCTCCCAGTTGCGCCCGTAGTGGTAGATCATCGGGTGCCACAGCAGCGGGTGCTCGTGCGTGCCGACCTCGTTGCCGTCAGGGTCGATCAGCGTGGCGGTCACGTTCAGCCCCGGGATGAAGCGCCCGTCTGACGCATCGCAGACCGCGATCTCCACATGCAGGTTCTCGTTCTCGGGCTCATGCCAGGCGAGCTTGCCGTCCTGCCACATGTACATCCCCTCGGCCTCCTCGATCGCGTAGGCGACGAGGTACTCGTCCGCGGGGTGCATGCCGCCGTCGTGGGCGACGCTCTCGGCCATGTGGTCGAGCGCCTCGCGATAGGCCTCGCCCTGCCTGCGGGCAAGCTCGAGCTGCTTTGCGTCGGCTTCCGAGCTGGTCGGATCCATCGGTGGGTTCTCTGTGCTCATGCCTGTGCGGGTACCCCGCGGCCGGACCCGTCTACCGGGTCCGCGCGATGGTTGGCAGGGCTGGCACTGCGGGCGGGGACAAGCGAGCTTCAAGCCGCTGGTCTCGTCGCGCAAGCCGGCGCTTTCATCGCCACCGCGAACTCTGCAGCGAATCGCGGCGGCGGGGCAAGATTGACGCAGAGCCGCGATCAGGATGCTGATTCGGTGCGTAGCCGGTCGGGCTGCAGCGCTGCTTACTTTGAGGAGCCTGCCTGACCCCGCGCTCGCAGCCGCTACCACGGCGGGCCGTAACGCATCGACGTTTCCGTTCGCTGTCGTTCGCGTTACGTCGCGCGGTCGCAACGGTTACATCTGCATTACATCGCCGAGCGTCCGCGGCCACTAGGACGCGGTGTACAAAGCCGAACGCGCAGGTTCGACAGCCGGTCGATAGCGCGCGCTGCGTCGCCGCGGCACGCTTTCGTTGCCCAGTCACTCGAGCAAGTCGTCGTGCGCGGTGGGCGTCACGCGGCCTGTCATTTGTCCTGGCAAGGGCCGCCGGTCGACCGGTGGCATGCAAGGACTGGGCGCAATGCAGACGCCCGTCCGCCGGCAGCTCGGCCTCGTCGCAGGAATAGAAAGAAGGCAGATGGCTTACCTCAGCCCAGCGGAGTACACGACCAAAGCGGTCGATGCCGGCGCGTCAAAGGTCCTCATGTCGACTCGCGACACCCTGATCCGCTCCACGATGGCTGGGGCAATCCTCGCGCTCGCCGCAGCCTTCGCAGTGACGATCTCGGTGCAGACCGGAGAGCCGTTGGCCGGGGCAGTCCTCTTTCCCGTCGGTTTCGTCCTGCTCTATCTGCTCGGGTTCGACCTGCTGACGGGCGTCTTCATGCTGACGCCGCTTGCCCTCCTCGACAAGCGGCCCGGCGTGACGTGGCGGGGCATCCTGCGCAACTGGTCGCTCGTCTTCGTCGGCAACTTCGCCGGCGCCTTCTTGGTCGCGCTGATGATGGCGACCACGTTCACCTTCGCCTTCACAGAAGTCCCCGACGCGGTCGGCCAGAAAATCGGCGCCATCGGCGAGAGCCGGACGCTCGGGTACGCCGACCATGGCGCCGCCGGGATGCTCACGCTCTTCATCCGCGCGATGCTCTGCAACTGGATGGTCTGCACCGGCGTGATCGCCGCGATGATGTCGACGACGGTGACGGGCAAGACGATCGCGATGTGGCTGCCGATCATGCTCTTCTTCTACATGGGCTTCGAGCACTCCATCGTCAACATGTTCCTCTTCCCGTCGGGCCTCCTGCTCGGCGGCGACTTCACGATCGGGGACTACTTGGTCTGGAACGAGATCCCGACGGTCGTCGGCAATCTCGTGGGCGGCCTGGCCTTCGTTGGCTTGACGCTCTATTCGACCAATCTCCGCACTGGCTCGAAGAAGCTCCCGGCGAGCAAAACGGTCGCGGCCGAGAAGGTCGCGGCGGGATGATCTCGGGAGCGATGACCTGAGATGCACGAGCGGATCGATGCAGCGCGCCGGGCCGCCGGCCTGAGCTGGACCGAGCTGGCCCAGAGGGTCGGCGGGCCGCGCGTGCACACTACTGCCGCGCTGTTCGGTCAGCACCCGCTCTTGGCTGAGCAGGCGCGGCGAGCCGCCGACGCGCTCGGAATGGACGCCGAGGAGACCGAGCGCCTGATCGAGATCCCGAGGGAAAGGATCGGATCGAGGTTCGAGCTTCCGGCCGATCCGACGCTCTACCGCTTCTACGAGGCTCTCGCGGTGTACGGCCCGGCGCTCCGCGCCCTCATCCACGAAGAGTTCGGCGACGGGATCATGAGCGCCATCAACTTCAACATCGATCTCCGGCGTGTTGCGCATCCTGGTGGCGACCGCGTCGAAGTCGTACTCAACGGCAAGTTCCTCCCTTATCAGTGGGAGTGAGAACCCCGCCGAGCTCGCAGTGGCGGTCATCGCCCTTCTAACTGCGGGACGCCAACCGGACGCGCCGGTTGAGTGGAGGTGAGAGCGCCCCTTCTCGTCGAAGAGCAGCGTTCTCGACCTTGCCGGTCGAATCCTTGAACCAGACCGATGGAGGAACCTCTGCGGGGACAGAGCCGCGAGAGTGTCGCAATGCGCGAGAACCAGCGCTCTCGTCTGCGCCGGCCTGCCCCTGAATCGGCGTCGCTATGTACCTGACGATTAGCACCGTGCCATGCTCAGGTTCCGGCTCTACTGAGCCGCGGCGGCTCGCTCCGCGGGCGTTCATCCTTCGCGGCAGCTTCGATCTCCGCATTGTTGAGGCGAGCGTGGGGCCTTCCTGTGCGCCTTCTTCACCGAGACGACGACTCCGAGATGAGCGCGCAGCCATGACGTTAGAATACGAACCTCGATCAAACCTCGAGTATGGCGCGCATCACGGCAACAAACTCCGAAACGCGCGCTCGGTCAAGCGCGCTGAGCAGCTCGCCGACCGTCCTGCCGCCGCCCCAGGCCATCGCCTGCCGCAGGATGACGTCGCGGAAGAGCAGCGGCTCCTCATTGGCGAGCTCCGCCAACCATTCATCCGGATTCATCACTTCGACGCCCACTGAACGTAGCGCGTCGCGATCGTAGCCTTGATCGAACGTGAAAATGACCTGCGCTTCCCCGGCGATAGCGAGAGCACACACGTGCTCGTCGTCGGGGTCCGCAGTGAACGTTGACATCTTGGTGTCTAGCGACAGCGCGGAGAGGTCGGAACGGCCATTCGGAAAGGCCGTTGTCAAGTATCCGACCCAACGCCTCGCAACATCCTCGGACACACCTTTGCCCTGACGAAGCGCACCTTCAGCCTCAGCCAAGAGTTCGTCGCTCCAAGATTAGGTCAAGCAGTCGAGCGTCGGTGGCGGCTCGGCCCAGCAGCTCGTGGAGTACGCGCGAGTAGATTACATCGACATCTAGCACCGCCCGAAGAGGGCGACCAGCATGCCTCACTCGAGAGGTGCTCCAGCCTCGTCAAGACCGCGGCTGTGTGCGTCGGCATGCTCGCGCGCCCGCTCACGAGATTGCTCAAACGCCACGACGCTGCTACGTGGGATCTGCGCCGAGCTCCCGGCCTCCGGGCCCTGTGAAGCCAGCGCCCCAATGCGCACGAGGTCGAGTACGTGCTCGCGCGTATAGCCAAGTCGTTGTGCCGTTTCGCTGACTGACAACGTCTCCTGACGCTCCCCTGACATCCCACTCCTGCTTGTCCTGGCAGCTTCAGCCGGAACTTCGTCCGGCGGGAAGATCGTCGATGTGCCAGTCCCCGTCGCGCCATACGGAACGATCGCTAACTCCTCCGCCTCAGCTATGACACGTCCCTCGGGCAGATACAACCACTCCATGCCGACGTAAAGTTCCTCCCCGAAGAGCGTTGCGTACAGCGGCTGAAGCAATGAGAACTGGAAGGGGCCTTCGCCGTCGGGCGGGGCTGCGCCGGGCGCCATCGACACTCGCGTCCAAGTAATGGGCGACTTCGGCTGTCTAATAAGCGGAAGCAAGGCACTAACTGTCGTTGCGTCGCGAGCAGACGGTCGAGGCGGAGGCTTCAGGATCCTGCCGAGCCAGGCTTCAACCTCCGTTACATATCCGAGAAATTGTCTTCTCGCTTCAAGATCTTCGATTAGTTCATCGACGTCGGTTGGCCGATCGAGGGTTGCCGATATAAGCTGATGCTCGTCCGCGGCCTGGGTGATCGCGACCACTTGTCCAAGCAGCGCCTGCAACATTATTTGCACCGCGAGGAACTGCTCGAGAGCTCCGCCGCGCCCCAGGGTGTAGCGCCAATCGAGGCGTGTTTCAACGGGGTCGGAGCCGCGCATCGAGACAAACAACTCGAGCCCGCCGGCTGAGGCGTGCAGCGTCCCGGCCCAGCCGCGAGCAGGCTTGGTCTCAGTCAGGACCATCGCCAACTCAGGCGTGCCAGCGCGAACGATGATGGCTCGCCGAAAGGGAAGCGGTTCCAGCGCCTGCTCGTTCGCAGCGGTATCCGAAGTGGCTCCGGGATCGGCGGCGAGGTGCCGTTCGACTGGACCGGCCTCTAGGCTCGCTCCGAGGCCTGCGGCGACCGTGGCACGCATTCTCCTCTGGGCATTCTCAACAAGCGCTGGGGCTTGCTCTCGGCCGAGCGCGTCGATCCGCTGCGGCGTTAGACCGCCAATCGGGTAGTCGAATGCTGCGGGTGGCTGGCTCACAGGGCGATCATCGCTACCAAGGAAACGACGTTGCAGTCCGGAGTAGGCACAGACCATCGACTTGTGCTCGGTATTCTGCCCCCAGTCGATCAGCACCTTGCCGCCGCGCAGCGCCTTCGCCATGCGCGAGACCACGCGCTCGGGCCACTGCGCTTCGAGAACCTCCGCGATCGTCCGCGCCGCGGGCTTCGTCTGCGCGTACGTGGCGGCGCTGTTGAGCGGCACGTACACCTGCAGGCCCTTCGAGCCCGACGTTTTCGCGAGCGCGCGCAGTCCCGCGCCCGCGAGCATCTCGCGCAGGCGCAGCGCGACCTCGGCGCAGCCCAGCACATCGTGCTGACGGGAACATCGGTTGATCACCACATCTCGCCGCCGAAGCGATTCCGCGCCTGATCCCCGGCGAGACGCGGTCTCGCCGCTCAGAAGCTTCGGCTCGCATGATCCCGCGTCCAGGCAAAGTAGTCACCGGTGGCGGTCGAGTCACGAAAGTGATCGCGCACGGCTCGGTGTGGGCCGTAGCGTTTACCTGAGCGTGGCCAACGCCGTGATCGCCGGATCGTCCGACGTCATCGGCGCGCTTAAGACTCGCATAGCACGCGACCGCTGGCCGTGAACAGGGAGCCATATCTGTTGACGTCCCACGCGTGCCGGCACGACAAGGTTCTCGGCTTGGAGCATCTTAAGCACCGGGGTGACGTATTGCTTCGCATCTTCGGCGAGTCCTCGTCGAAGTGCACCGTCCCGGCGACCCGTGCCTCGCTGAAGGTACAGCTTCTTGAGGACGGTCAAGCCTACCCGCGTACCAAGCGGCAAGCGCATCCGCAGAATGGCTTGTGTTGTGCTAGTGGTTTCAGAGTACGCCTCAAAGTCGCAGTCCACAAATTTCCCCTGCGGAGGATCCGATTCGTTCGATACGCCCGAGACTGTGCCGAATGTGCATCTGATAAAAGTAGGCGTGCTCGACACAGTCAGAGGTGCGTTGACGTCCAAGCGCTGAACGATGGAGTCAGCCAAGCGCAGGCCATCGAACGGAGTATCCGAATATCCGAGGTTGAATTCGTCTATCCATACGCCTTCGATAGGGATTTGGCTTCCCGACAACTCGTCCCCAGCGGCGTCGATCGACCGAACCAAGTCGAACGCTAGTGTGTTCCAGCCCCGCTCAATAGCGCGATCGACCGCAGCCCGTGTCGAAGCGGTTGGGAGTGCCGCGGTGCCGTCCCAGGCGCTGGGGGAATCGTAGGGCGGGCGTAGCCTCCGCTTTGACCGACAAGTCGAAGCTGATGGAGGTACGCCCGCATGAAGAAGGTAGTCCCCAGCGAGCGGCTGCGCCGCGAGCTTGATGATGTCCTTGCCGCCATCGGCGAGGAGCAGGATCCGATCGAGGCGGTCGCGCGGCTCGGTGCGCGGCTGATCCTCCAGCAGGCGCTGGAGGACGAGGTGACCGAGTTCGTCGGCCGCGGGCGCTACGAGCGCCGGCGGCGGCGAGGAGGTGATCTACCGCAATGGGTTCGCCGAGCCCTCGACGGTGCGCACGACGAGCGGCCCGACGGTGATCGAGCGCCCGCGCGTGCGTGACGCAACCGCCGTTGGGTTCGAGTCGCAGGTGCTCGGCAAGGGCGTCGCGCGGACGCACGCGTTGGAGGCGTTGGTGATCTGCAGCTTCCTGCGCGGCCTGTCGGTGCGTGACGTCGAGGCCGCGCTAGAGGAGTGCTTCGGCGAGCAGGTGATCGCCAAGTCGACCGTCGCGCGGGTCTGCAAGGACGTCGCCGACCGCTACGCGGCCTGGTGCCAGCGCGACCTCTCGGTGCACGATCTCGTCTATTGCTATCTCGACGCGATCTACCTCAAGCTCAGGCCGACCGACGAGCCGGCCGAGGGCGTGCTGGTCGCCTGGGGGATCACGCTGGAGGGCCAGAAGGTGCTGCTCGGGCTGCAACTCGGATCCAGGGAGAGCTACGAGTCGTGGCTTGACTTCGGGCGCGATCTCAAGGCCCGCGGGATGCGAGCGCCGGCGTTGATCGTGGCCGACGGCGCAGCCGGGATCTGGAAGGCCACCAGGGAGCTGTTCGAGCACGCGGCCGAGCAGCGCTGCACCGTCCACGCGCTGCGTGAATCTCACGTCCAAGCTGCCCGAGCGACTGCACCGCGAAGTCAAAGCCCGCTACTGGCAGGTCCTCGACGACGCCGTCTCGGCCGCCGAGGCGAAGGCCGGACTGCTGGCCCTGGCCGGCGACTACCGCACCGCCTACCCGTCGGCGATGCGCGTCATTGACGACAACATCGACCAGCTCGTGGCGCATCTGCGCTTCCCACTCGAGCACCGCAAGCGCACCAGGAGCACAAACCTGCTCGAGCGCACGTTCGTGGAGGTCCGCCGGCGGACGAAGATCATCGGCCGCTTCCCGGGCGAGACCTCGGCACTGTCGCTGATCTGGGCCGTCCTGGAGCTCGCCAGCCGCGGCTGGCGCGGCATCACCATGACCCCCAGGCCGTCGCGCAGATCGAACGCGTCCGCCGCGGCCAAAGCCCCCGCACCGACGTTTCCACCGCCCTTGCCGCTCAGGAGGTGATTGCGGCGTGAAGTAAAATTCACTCACACACCGCGGAAGCTACGCCCACCGCGTTTCCCCACTCCCTGGGACGCCACCAGTGCCGCGTCATCAATGCGGTAGGCGAGTACCTCGGCACCGAGCGCGCTTATGGTCTTTTTCCAACCCCTAGGATCGAAGCCTAGATGATCAGAATGGGGGTCAAGTGCAAAGCGAAGCGGGTCTCCGGCGGCGACTGCATCGGCTAGCGCGGTGTCAATGAACTTGCGCGTTCCTGTCACGGGGTCACCAACTGCCAATCCAGGCAGTCGCTGCAACAGCACGTAATCATTGACATCTGCTGCTCGGCCGACAACATCGTGGAAGGAGTGCGCGATCTGCTCGAACGTGAGCGGCCCCAAACCGTCTTCCGTACTCCTAGCGTAGGTGGCGAGCCTCTCGAGGATTTCACGGACGACTCGGCCGGCGATACCCGCATCCGGCCGCGACTCGCGCTCTGAGATGCCGTCCAACAGATGGCTCCATCCGGCTGCAGGACCTGCTTGGAAGTCGCTCGTCGGCAGAAGGTGTCGCGCCGAGAGGTAGCCAAGCAGGTACGGCCGGCGGGGGAGCCATGTTGGGATGTCCTTGCGCTGCAAGAAGGCTTGTAGCTGGTCGTCGGTGAAGTCATTCAGCGACAACTGCGGGGTTCCCGGCCCGTAGCCCAGACCTTCCCGGCGCTCATCGTCGTTATCGAAGTAATATTCGCGACCGGCTACGAGAAGGCCCGCGTCTGACGGGCTACTCGCAAAGAATGCCCTGACTAGTTGGACTGCTCTGCGTCGAGCGTCTCGGACGAGGTTGGCGTCCCCAGACCAGTTGGTTGCCGCCATCTCGTCGAACCCGTCAAGGAGAAGAATTGCGTAACCCGACTTCCACGCTCGTACTAGCTGGTGTGGTGCCGCGAGGCCGATGAGCGCACCGTGCCTGGCCAAAGCTTCTGACGGATCAGTCTGGCCCACGTGCTCGCCTAAATTCAGGTGCACTGGAAACCTCATGCTCAAGCTTTGCTTGTACGAGGCAGCCAGTGCGAAGAAGACCTCTCGCGTGGTCATGCTCTTGCCGGCACCAAAGTCCCCCAGCATCACGAGCCGACCGCCATCCGCGAGTCGGGTTGACATGTCCTGCACCGTCCATGTAGCGCCACCCGAGCCAGTCTCTAATATGTCTAGTCCGACGTATGCGCCGAGTTCCTTGTAAGAGCCCGTTTCGTCAAGAGACCGTGCGCTGCCGAACGGGTGGTCGGATCGAGCTTCAAGGTATGCGCGGGCATCTATGAGACGAGACCGAAATTGGCTAAAGGACACCGGCTGGACTGCTGCGTTCTTCAGTGCCTTGATCACTTGACGCTGATCGGCAGTCGGCTCGTGCAGAGTGACGAACCACGCCTTGACGGCATGCATGGGGTATCGACGGCCGTAATCTCGTGCCAAGTCGTCGAGCTTCTTGCCGTCCTTGGCCGCTTTCGCCTTGGTGCGGTCGGTCGTTGCCTCGATGAGTGCTACTTGATCTTCCGTGATGAAGATGCCATCCCTTTCGCGCCCTCCGACGATCGCGGCGCCGCTGTTCTCCGCCTGAGGCCACATCGCTCGGGCGATCCGGAGAACCTCGGCTTCGAACTCGGCAGCGTTCATGGAGATGAGCTTATCGGCGTCTACGACATGCCGCATGGGGCTGCGCGGCCTGAGGCAGCTCCCCAGCGAGCCGGAACCGTCATGGCTGACGTTCACGCCACCGTCACGTAAGAGAGTTTCGCTTCTCGACGATAGGGGCGCTCTTCGCATTCGACGCCGAGCTCTCGCAAGTCGATCACGCGGTCGGCCCCAAGGCCCCGGCCGAGCCGGGACCCTGAGCACGGACGTTAACGGAGATCTCCGACAACGCGTACCAGTTTCGCGGTAGGAGCGACTTGCGGTCTTGCACCGGCGGTTGCGTGAATACGGTCTGTGGCATCGGCGGCTTGCTCCCTGACGGTTTGGACCTCGGCTCGACCGGCTGGCTGCGCCACCCGCCCGCAACCGTGCACCACCCGCGATGGTCAGCGCGGTGGTTCGTCCGGTCGCTCCGTAAGGCGGTCCGCTAACGGAACCGCCTACTGCGACTGGCAGTCTCCGCCACTCGGCTGGCGGATCTGGAGGGCAGGGTCGGATCGGGCGGCGATCAACGCCGTCACGGGCCGCGCGACAGCAGGCGCGACAGCAGCCCGTAGCGCTCGTCGAGGAAGGCGAGTAGCTCGAGCACGCTCGTCAGCGAGCGCGGCGGCGCTGAGATCAGCGTGTCGCGGCGCAGCAGCGCGGCGAAGTCGATCTGCGTCGGGCTGTCCGCCGGCCCGCCGGCGAAGCGCACGCCGGCGAGCTTCATGACGCCGATGAACTCCTCTGCCATCAACCCGTAGGCGATCGTGGTCGGGTGCACGCCATCGAGCGAAAACAGCCCGCCAGCCGAGCGCCCACGGTCGGGGCCAGAGGCGAGAAAGCGCGAGTCGGGCGGCGGGCGCAGCTGCGCCAGCGCCGGTGGCAGCTCGTACGGGGTCCACCACTCCGGCCGCGCGGCCGCGTCGTCGATGTAGCGTCGCGCGGCCAGTCGGTCGAGCTGCCCCGACAGGTCGAGCAGGTACCAGTCGCGCCCCTCCTCACGCGCGGCGCGGACGGCGTCCTCGAGCGCATCGTTGTAGAGATCGATCGCGCTGTCGATCGCGCGCGCCTGCTCGCCGCTGATGTACGGATGGCGGCGCGGATGAAACTGCGCATCGCCGATCCATGGCCGCGTGTAGTAGGGGAAGTAGCGTGGGTCGTCAGCCAGCTTGGGTCCGACGCCGCGGCTGACCGGCGCGATCGTCACGTGCGGGACGGTGGCGAAGATCACGTGGCGCGCACGGATCGCGCGCACCGTTTCGAGCGCCATGTCAAGCTCCTCGCGGAAGTGCGCGGGCGTCCAGACCGTGTAGTGGCGCTTGCCTGCCGGGGCGTCATACGAGCTGCGCGCCGACCAGCAGACGCGCAGCTCGGTCACGGCGCCGAGCGCGTTGTTGGAGCCGAGCGCCACGATCAGCGTCTCGATCCCGTCGCCCTCGCCGGGCGTCTGCACGGTGCCGTCGGCCCCCAGCGCGGCGGCCGTCTGCAGCGGGCTGAGCTTCTGCTGCCCCTCGGGTCCGGGCGCCAGCACACGCAGCGCGGCGCGCTCGTTGGCGTTCTGGACGAGCTGCTTGAAAAGCGCGTCGGTCGGCGCCTCGATGTCTTGCCGGCAGGCCTCGGCGCTGCGCGTGTTGGCGTCGTACAGGTCCCAGCCGTAGACGGCGAGGTTGTGGTTGCGCGTCGCGAAGCGGCCCTCCGGCTGCGCGTCGCGCTCCCAGAAGTCCTCGATCCTGTCCATCAGGTCGCGCACGCGCAGCCCGGCGAGCGGCAGCTCCCAGGGGCTGACCTTGTCGCCGAAGCGGTCCTCGAGCTCGCGCAGCACGTACTCGAGGTTCAGAGGTAGCCCGCCGAAGCGCTCGTAGCTGGGGTGCCGGAAGCGGTCATAGATGCCCAGCTCGCGCGCGATCAGCGCCGGATAGGACAGATGCGTGTTGAAGATCGCGCCGCTCTGGAAACCGTGCGTCAGCGAGTCGCCAACGGCCACCAGGCGGTGCATCGGCTCCCCCGCGCGATCGCGATCGACCGCGACGCCGAGCGTCGGGTCGAAGTTCGGCACGCGCGCCGGCCGCCGCGCGGCCACCTCGTCGGGCGGCTCACTGATGCATTCTGCTGTCGCCATGCTGAGTGTCCTCCTCCGCCTCTCCGGGTTCATCGCGGCGCCCCAAGCGCCCGTCCCTGATCAGACAGAGGCGGCGCCGGGCGGCCTGATACGGGCCGCGGCACGCGGGGCCGATTACCCACCCGCCCAGATTCGCGTCCCACCGTTTTCGGCGCTCCGGTATGGCAGCGCGCGGTTGCGTCTCTCTCGGCCCGTCCCGACGGGCCCGATTGCGCGAGGAGGTTAAACGTAGCCCCGAGCGCTGGCATGGGCAGGGCTGCCCGGATAGCGTTCGGTCAATCGGGTCGGCAGGACGCCGCTCGCCTTCATGACCGCCCGATCGGCGCTCACGACGGCCGCGATCGGCAAGGGGGAACAATGTCCAGAACGACACCATCGATCGTCGCGACGGTAGCCGTCGCGATGCTCCTGGCGGCGAGCCCGATCGCCGTCGCCGACCCCGGCGAGGAGCACGGCCACGACGAGATCCCGGTGCCGACGCCGACACTGCCGCTGACGCCGCCGGGGTTGTCGAACTTCGCATTGCTCGACGCGGCCGACAAGGACGGCACGATCAACTCCGACATCGCGTTCTACGGCCGCAACGCGTACGTGGGCAACTACGACGGCTTCCGGATCATCAACATCTCGAGGCCGACAGACATGAAGGTCCGCAGCGACATCCGCTGCCGCGCCAACCAGGGCGACGTGTCGGTCTTCAAGGCCGACGACGGCCGGCGCATCCTGCTGCAGTCGATCGACCGACCGGTCACGGCGCCGGGCTGCAACGCCGTCGACACGCCGCTCGTCAGCGAGCTGGAAGGGCCCAATGGCCAATCCACGACGGACCCCGCGAACGCCCAGACGCGCAGCCGCGCGCGCTTCGGCTACGAGGGGCTGCGGATGTTCGACGTGACGAACCCGAGGAAGCCGCGCTTCCTGCGCTTCTTCCGTACCGCATGCGGCTCGCACACGCATACGCTCGCGCCGGACCCCGCAAACGGGATGGTGCACGCCTATGTCGCGTCGTATCCGTTGGGCGCCGGCATCACGCCGCAGGTCGACCGGGCGCAGTCCGACAGCCTCGGGCTGACGTGCAAGGCGCCGCACCAGAAGATCTCGATCGTCCACATCCCGCTGAACGACCCGGCGGCGGGAACCGTCGAGCAGAAGCCGCTGAGCTCCGACACCGAGCCCTATGACCCCGACGGCCAGCCGCGCAGCGACGACGGCACCCAGCAGGGCAACGCGCCGGCGTTCATCGCCTGCCACGACCACCAGGCGTTCCTGCCGCGCGACATCATGATCGGCTCGTGCGCCGGCGACGCGCAGTACTGGTCAATCAGGGTCCGGGGCAACCCGACGTCGGCCGACGGGGAGCCGCACACGCACATCAAGCGCGAGGACGGCACGACCGAGTCGTTCGACTTCATCCACAACGCGGTCGCGACATGGGACGGCAAGGTCGCCGCGATCACCGACGAGAGCGGCGGTGGCGTCGAGCCGCGCTGCGACGGGCCGAACACGAAGCGCGGCTTCACGTTCTTCTATCCCCTCGTGGAGCCGGGCACGGCGGTCGACGGCTTCGCCGACCTGAAGGGCCGCTACGTCATCCCCCGCCCGCAGAACACGGAGATCTGCGTATCGCACAACGGCAGCGTCCTGCCGACCAGGGACGGACGCTACCTGCAGGTCCAGGCCTTCTACCAGGGCGGCAACTCGTTCTACGATTTCACGAACCCGGCGGCGCCGCGCGAGCTCGGCTTCGCCGACCTCGACGACGAGCTCGGGGCCGCGGACTCGTGGTCGACGTACTGGTACAACGGCACGGTCTTCGTCAACGGCGGCCTCAACCGCCGCGGCGCGACCGCGAACCGCGGCTTCGAGGCGTACGCCGTCCTCATCCACCCCAGCCAGGTCTCACGCAAGAGGTGGCGCTGGTCCAATCCGCAGACGCAGGAAGAGTTCCAGGCGCCGATCGACGAGTAGCGAGGCGCTCAAGCGCGACGGCGAGGGGGTGGCTCACGCCGCCCCCTCGACTGCGCGCGTCTCAAGCAGGTCGAGTGCTCAGCAGGCCCCGCGGGTGGGGCCAGGCGCAGCGGGCACCAGGTAGGCCAGAACGCCGACAGCCACGCGATGGCGGGAGTTCCACAACCGCACCGCGAGCTCGGACCCCGGCTCCTCGACGAGGAGCTTGATCAGCGACGAGGTGTCGAAGTAGAGGGTCAGCGACGCTGGTCGGCGACGAGATCAGAAACGGGACCCTTCGCCTTGACCCGCGGACGCGCATCGCGCAGCTACATCGGCGAGTGCCTGACTCGCCGTCGCTGATGGGCGCGAAGGACTTCGGATCGGTCGGCGCCTCGGTGCAGATCGCAAGTGCCGCCGGGCGCGCGTCGTCGAGGCCGAGCGACTCCCACGTACGCTCGGGCCGGCGCTCGCGCAGGGCCAGCAGGCCGGCGACGCCGGATGCGCCGGTCTCGCCGCAGACGAGGTTGTCGAGCAGCAGCAGCCGCACGGCCTCGTCGGCCGAGCGGTCGTCGATCGTGCAGAACGCGGCGATCCCCGCCGCCATGTCCGGCAGCGCGACGCGCGACGCGAGGCCGCAGTTCAGCCCCGCCATGATCGAGCGGTGCGGCCCGGCGACGAGCACGGGCCGGCCCTCGCGCACCGCCTGCAGCGCGCATGCCGCGTCGGCCGGCTCGACGCCCACGATCACCCGCCCAGGCGACGCCAGCGCCCGCACCGCGGCGGAGGCGAGCGCGCCGACGCCGATCTGGATCGCGACGAGCGGCGGCGGCTCGCCGCCCAGCTGCTCGGCAAGCTCCTCGAAGATCGTCGCGTAGCCGTCTGCCACCCAGCCGGGAACGAGCTCGTAGCCGGGCCACGAGGTGTCGGAGATCACGAGGTGGTCGTCGCTGGCGAGCGCTGACGAGAGCCTCACGGCGTCGTCGTAGCTTCCCGGCACGACGTCGACGGTGGCGCCCTCGCCGGCGATCGCGTCGATCCGCGCCCGGGCGCTGTGCTCGGGAATCAGGATCCGCGCGTCGAGGTCGAGCAGCCGCGCGATCCGGGCGACGGCGCGGCCGTGGTTTCCGTCCGTCGCGGCGACGAGCGTGAGGCCGTCGAGGCGAGGGATGATCGCGCGCAGCTCGTCGAACGTCGCGGCGGGCTCGAGGCCGGCGCGCAGGCTCAGCGCGCGACAGGTCGCCCACGAGGCGCCGAGGATCTTGAACGACGGCAGGCCGAAGCGCTCGCTCTCGAGCTTGACGAGCAGCCGCGAGAGCCCGAGCCCGGCAGCGGCGCTGGGCGCCTCGGCGACCGCGGTCGGCTCGTAGCCGGGCATGCTGCGGTGAAAGCGCGCGGCGCGTGGATCGGGCCTGGCCGGCACGCTGACGGCGCGATCTGCGTTGTCGAGGAACGCGACGAGGCTCATGCGTCCGAGCGTACGGGGTACTCGCAGGCCGTCATGTCCGCCCCGACGCCAGCCGTGGATCGGAATCCTGCGACCGCGCCGAGGGCGCCTGCGTTCCTGATGGGCGTCGGGCTCGGCGGCTTCATCGACGGGATCCTGCTGCACCAGCTGCTGCAGTGGCACCACATGCTCAGCAGCACGGCTGAACATCCAGTCGGCACGGTTGCCGGCCTGCAGGCGAACACGCTGGCCGACGGGTTCTTCCACGTCGCGACCTGGATCTGCGTCGTCGTTGCGATGCTGCTGATCGTTCGCGGCTGGCAGCGACGCGAGCTCGCGCCACCGTGGCGCGTGCAGGTCGGGATGCTGCTCGCCGGCTGGGGCGCGTTCAATCTCGTCGAGGGTCTCGTCGACCACGTGATCCTCGGCATCCACCACGTGCGCGACGACCTCGGCGGCCCGCTCGGCTGGGATCTCGCGTTCCTCGCCTTCGGGGCGCTGCTGATCGCCGTCGGGCTCTGGCTGGCGCGGTCGAGCGGTCGCGCAGAGGCGTCCGGCGCCGAACCGTCGGGCGGCGCGCCGCGCCCGACATAGCGTGTGACGCAGCCCACGCCCTCGCGCCTGGGCCGCGGGTAGTGTGGCGCCATGGAGCGCGCCTACGATGCGATCGTCGTCGGCTCGGGGTTCGGTGGGGGAATCACCGCCTGCCGTCTCGCCGAGCAGGGCTGGCGGGTGTGCGTGCTCGAGCGCGGCCGGCGCTTCGGTGCCGGCGACTTTCCCGACCGCCTGGCGCAGTTTCCGCACGCGCTGTGGCACCCGCGGCGCAACCCGGGCGGCATGTTCGACGTCCGCATCATGCGCGACGTCGCCGTCGTGACCGGCGCCGGAGTGGGCGGCGGCTCGCTCGTCTACGCGAACGTCCAGCTGCCCGCGCCCGACGCGATCTTCGACGACCCCGCGTGGCCCCACGTGATCGACGGCGGCGAGCTCGACCGCTTCTACACCCGCACCGAGGAGGCACTCGACCCGCACGCGACGCCGGCGCAGCCGCCGCTGGCGAAGGTCGGCGCCTTTGACCGGATGGCGGAGAACGCGGGGCGCACGGCGCTGCGGCTGCCGATCGCGGTGCACTTCGGCGCCGACCGCCGCCACCCGTTCAGCGGCGTCTTCCAGCAGGGCTGCGACAACCTCGCCCGCTGCGACGTCGGCTGCCCACGGATGTCGAAGAACACGATCGACATCACGTACATCGCGCGCGCCGAGATGTTCGGCGCCGAGGTCTTCCCGCTGCACGAGGTGCACCGCATCGACGCGCCCGCGCGCCGCGGCGACGACTGGCGCGTCGGGTTCCGGGACCTGCAGTACAAGACCGCGGCCGAGGTCAGCGCGCCCGTCCTCGTTCTCGCCGCCGGGGCGCTCGGCTCGACCCGCCTGCTGCTGCGAAACCGCAGGCGGCTGCCGCGCCTGTCGCCGGCGCTCGGCAGCCGCTACTCCGGCAACGGCGATGCGCTGGCGCTTGCCCTCGATCCGACCGCGACCGGCGTCGCGGGCGCGCAGGCCGACGTCGGTCCCGTCATGACGAGCCGGATCGACTACATCGTCGAGCGCGGGCACATGATCGCCGACGGCGGCCTGCCCGCGAGCTTCGGCGACGTGCTCGAGGTGCTGCGCGGCGTCCGGCTGCTGACGGGCCTGGGCCGGCTGCGCGTCGGCGCGAAGAACGCGGCGACGAAGATCGGCTTCTCCGACCACGCGCTCGCGCCCGGCGACATGCGCGTCAAGCGCCGCCAGCCGATCGGCGACGCGCTGATCTTCCTCTGCATCGGGCGCGACGCCGCCGACGGGCGGATGCACCTCACCCGCTTCGGGCGCTTTGACATCCGCTGGCAGATGAACCGCAGCCAGCGGCTGTTCGACGCGATGCGCGGCAGCGTGCGCGAGCTCGCCGACGCCGCCGGCGCGACGGCGTTCTTCGCGCTCGACGCCGGCCCGCTGGGCAAGTACGTCACGGTTCATCCGCTTGGCGGCTGCCCGATGTCAGACGACCCGGTCGCGGGCGTCGTCGACGATGCGGGCAAGGTGTTCGGCTACGGCGGCCTGTACGTGCTCGACGGCTCGATCGTGCCGACGGCGATCGGCGTCAACCCCTCCAAGACGATCGCCGCGCTCGCCGAGCGCGGCGTCGAGCGGCTGCTGGCCGAGCGGGCGCGGTGATGCAGTTCGAGATCCGCAAGACGTGGAAGAACCACCTCGGCAACCAGCGGATCGACCCGCTGCGGATCTACGCGCCGCGCTCGATCGCCGAGGTCCAGCAGATCGTGCGCCTCGCCCGCGAGCGGGGCGTCAACGTGCGCGCCGTCGGCTCGGGCCACTCGTGGTCAGACGTGGCGCTGACCGAGGGCTTCCTGCTCGAGCCGACGGGCATGACGCGCGTGCCCGCTTCCGAGCCCGACTTCATCCGTGCCGACTGGGCGGCGCGCAGGCTCGTGCGGGCGGAGGGCGGCGCCCGCATCCGCGAGCTCAACGCGTGGCTTGACGCCAACGGGATGGGCTTCGCGAACCTCGGCGGCTACGACGGGCAGACGATCGCCGGCGTGACGTCGACCTCGACGCACGGCTCCGGAGTCGGGTTCGGCCCGCTCAACGACGCGCTGCGCTCGCTGGACGTCGTCGTGGGCGACGGCAGCGTCCAGCGCATCGAGCCCAGCGACGGGCCGACGGACCGGGCGGCGTTCGAGGCGCACTTCGGCGACGGGCGCAGGCTCGTGCAGGACGATCACGTCTTCGACGCCGTCTGCGTCGGGATGGGCTGCATGGGCGTGATCTGCACGGCGATGATCGAGGTCCGCGAGCGCTTCTTCATGCGCGAGGTACGCGAGATGCACCCGTGGGCGAAGGTGCGCGCCGACCTCGAGGACGGTGGCGTGCTGCAGCGCCACGAGCACTACGAGCTGGCCTTCAGCCCGTACGACGACGGCTATCCGTACCCGTTCCTCGTGACGACCCGCGACACCGTCGGCGACCCGCGCAACCGACCGTGGGACAAGCGCATGCGCAACTGGCTCGTCGAGGCCGCTGCGCTGTTTCCGTTCACGCCGCACGTCATCAACCTGATCCTGGACGTGGCGCCGAGGCTGGCGCCGGCGATGCTGCGCGGCTCGGTCAGGTCGCTCGTCAAGGACGAGTACGACGCCGTCAGCTTCAAGGTCTTCAACATCGGCACGCTGAACAACCTGCCCGCGTACTCGTGTGAGATCGCGGTGCCGACGGACGGCCGCCACATCGAGGCCGTCGAGACGATCTTCCGCGTCGCGCGCGAGCGCCGCGAGCTCGGACAGGTCTACCAGAGCTCGCCGATCGCGCTGCGCTTCGTGCAGGCCTCGCCGGCCTACCTGTCGATGATGAACGGTCGCGACACGATGATGATCGAGCTGATCGGGCTGAACGGAAACGACGGCGGCATCGAGCTGCTCAAGGCCTACGAGGAGGCGCTCTACGCGCTGGGCGGGCGGCCGCACTGGGGCCACATCAACACGCTGTCGGGCAGCGGGGAGTTCGTCGCCTCGATGTATCCGCGGCTGGGCGACTGGCTCGAGGTGCGCGCCGCGCTGGATCCGGACGGCGTGTTCGACTCGCCGTTCACGAAGCGGGTGGGGCTGTCGCGGCAGGCGTTCGTGGCTTGAGGGACTTGCGGTGGGGCCCGCGGCAGCGGTCTTGGCGCCGGCGCCGTACGCGGCGCGCGGCGCGCGGGGTTCGGGGTGTCGCTCGAGCACCCCAAGGCGACCGATCCCACGCTTCTTCCTTCATCGCTGCTGTTCAGCCGCGCCACGGCAGCCATCCGCGCACCGCGCGGAGCGCCACCGCGACCGCCTGACACCCGCGAAGCTCATCCCCCCGCGCCCCCGTGGCCGCCGCCGCCATCATCGTCGCCCGACACCAGCTTCAGCGCATGCGGCAGCATCGGCATCAGCACCCCGAGGCACTCCCGGACCGCCTTTGGATTGCCGGGCAGGTTGATCACGAGCGTCCGGCCGCGCGTCCCGGCGACCGCGCGCGACAGCCACGCCAGACGCTGGAACTGCGCGGTCTCGGCGCGCATCGCCTCGGCGATCCCCGGCGCCTCGCGGTCGATCACCGAACGCGTCGCCTCGGGCGTGACGTCGCGCGGGGCGAGGCCGGTCCCGCCGGACGTCAGCACGAGCGTCGCGCCGTCGCAGAGCTCGACGATCGCGGCGGCGATCTCGTCCTGCTCGTCGGGCACGAGCCGGGTCGCGACGATCTCGATCTCGATCCCCTCGAGGATCTCGGCCATCAGCGCGGTCGTCGTGTCTTCGCGCGTGCCCGCCGAGCGGGTGTCCGAGACGGTCAGGATCGCGGCGGTTAGCATCAGGGAATGGACGTTACCGTGAGACTCTTCGCCAGCCTGCGCGAGCACGCCGGGGCTGGCACGGTGCCGCTGCAGCTCGGCGACGGCGCGACGGTCGCCGACGCCATCGCGCAGCTGCGCAGCGGCGCGCTGGCGGGCCTGCCGGAGAACGCGCCCTTCGTCGCGGCGGTCGCGCGCGAGTACGTCAAGCAGGACCACCCGCTTGCCGACGGCGACGAGCTCGCGCTCGTGCCGCCGGTCAGCGGCGGGTCCGGCGAGGTCCTGCTCGCCGAGGTCACCGGCGAGAAGCTCGACCCCGAGGCGGTGCGCAGGCTCGTCGCGCACCCCGCGACCGGCGCGACGGTCGTCTTCTGCGGCACGACGCGCGAGGTTCCGAGCCTCGAGTACGAGGCCTACGTCGAGATGGCCGAGGAGAAGATCCGCGAGCTCGCCGAGGCGGTCGTCGCCGAGTACGGCCTCGCCGCCGTCGCGGTCGCGCACCGCACCGGCACCGTCGAGCTGATGGAGCCGAGCATCGTCATCGCGGTCTCCGCGGGGCACCGCGCGGAGGCCTTCGCCGGCGCGCGGGCGCTGCTTGACGCGGTCAAGTCGCAGGCGCCGATCTGGAAGCAGGAGCACCCGGAGGACGGCCCGCCGGAATGGGTCGCGGGGACGTTGCCGCAGGTCTGACGCTGTGATCTTCGGCGATAGATGCGGTATCTCGAGCGCTACGTGGCGCGGAGGGCAGCGTCGAGAGGCTGCTGTTGCGCCGCCAGTCCGAAGACGTGTGTCGTACGACGCCCCTGTCCGGGGTTTGGATTGGGGCCGCTCTAACGCGACGGCCACACGTCAGGCTGCGCGAGCGAGCTGGTCACAGTCAGGCGAAAGCAGCAGCGCCGAGCGCTCGTTGTGACGACTGACGCAACCGCTGTTTGATGTCCCACGCGATGAGGGCGGCACCAGATCCCAGCACCACACCGCCAAGCCAGTCGAGCGGCCCGAGGCCAGAAGGGAGCCGCCGAACCGCCAAAGCGACCATCAGGACCATGGCCAGCGCAGAGAGCCACATGGGCGGATCGCTGAACCACCGGGACACCTTCGATCTGTACCCCGATGGCTTCCGCGTCGACACAGGACCGGCACGCTCCACGTGGCCCCCCGGACGATGAGCCCAGCCGCGCCGATCGGTCGACCGCGGCGTGGGCGAGCGATTGTCAGGTCGGCCCTCGGCGTAACACCGCCGCTGCGGTTCGCGAAGCGACTCGGCCGGCCCGGCGCTTGGCGCGCGGAGGTGGCACTCGTCCCGCGGCCGCCGCACGTGTGAGGCGCGACCAGAGCGGGCATCCGGTGGCATGGCCCGGATCCGTACCCTCGCCGCTGCTTTGCTCGTTGTCACCGTCGCGTTTTTGGGCGCCGCCTGCGGCGGCGACAACGCCAGCCCGTCACAGCAGGATGAGGCGCCGCTCAACGAGCAAACGCCGAGTGGCCAGCAACAGGGCGAGACGACCCCGGCGCCAGCGGACTCCGAGCGGGGATCCGGCGGCGGCTGACACGACAGCCGGCGCTCGCAGCCAGCCGCGAAGGTGGCGAGGGCGCGACCGCAGCGGCGACGGACACCGGCTCGCCGGCGATCGCGTTGCGCCAACGGCGCCTCTCCGCTACGCGTTCGGCCGGTCGCCCTCCCGAGAGCCGATCCTCTACGAGGGCGGCGAAGTCTGCTGCGTCCCGATAGCCGTTGGCTATGCGAGCACCGCCGTTGCTTCGATCTCGATCAGATAGTCGGGCTCAAACAGCGCCGCGACGCCGATCAGCGTGGCCGGCTTTACGGGATCGACACCCAGCTTCTCGGCAGCAGCGCCGACCCCCGCGAAGAGCGCCTCCATCTTCGCCGGCTCCCAGTCGACGACGTAGATCGTGAGCTTCGCGACATCGCCGAAGCTCGCCCCAACGGAGTCCAAGGCGCTCGCCACATTGACGAGCGCTTGCTCAGTCTGCCCTGCCAGATCGCCCGCGGCGACCGTGGCGCCCTCGGCGTCCTGTGACACCTGACCGGCGAGGTACACGGTCTTGCTGCCCGTCGCCACGCCCACGTGCACGTAGCCCTCCGGCTCGACGCGACCCGGGACATTGCTCAGCTCGACTGACATCGCGCGCTCCCTGTTGGCTTGATTAGATCGGCCGACCGGCCGATGACGCATATTCCCTGAACGCGTCTCCTACCGGTCAAAAGAATCAGCGATGGAGACCGCGCCGCAGCGCAGAGCTGAGCCCCTCAAGCGGTCGGCTACGGGACGCGCGGCTGCAGCGGGCGATGTCCCGCTGAGGGACCGGCTATCGAGTCGAGTTCCACGACTTCGTCGGACTCCGCTGAGCGGCCCATTTGCTGGGATGGTCACAGCAGCGGCCCGTTCAGCGGGACCCCCCGAGCGAGACCGCTTGCGCCACGTCTCGAGCGGTCTCGGGCGCGCGGATGGGGGAGGGGCACGCGCTTGCCGCGGGGCACCGCGTGCGCGGCGTAGACTCGCTGTATGAGCGCGCCTTCACAGCCGCCCGAGTTCGGGGACGCCGGCGTCGTCGTCTACGACAGCGGGGGCGCCGGCACGTCGTGCCGTATCGACCGGACGGCGCCTACCTGGAGGCGCTGCGAGGTGGAGCTGCCGCCCGCGACGCCAGGCTACCGCTGGATGAGGTTCTCGACGAGATCGGCGGCTTGGGCGGGCAGCTGGACGAGTTCGAGCCGGCGTTCACGCAACCGTCGCGGTGAGCGGTCGCCCGCGGCATGAGATCGCTGCGATCCTCCAAGAGCTGGACGCCCGCGGCGTGCAATACGTCGTGATCGGCGGCGTCGCCGGCCGCGCGCACGGCGACCCAACCGTCACCTACGACCTGAATATCACGCCCGCGGCGTCACGCGAGAACCTGAACCGGCTCGCCGCCGCCCTTGACGACCTGCGTGTCGGGCTGCGCGTGCCCGACCTCGACGAACCGATCGCCTTCGAGTTCGACGCGACGTCGATCGCGCGGTTCACGACGCTCACGACCCGCGGTGCATACGGCGACCTCGACGTCGTGCTGCGGCTGGCTCCGGCGCTGTCGCTGCGGTCCGCCGGCACGTCCGTCTAACCGAGGCCTGGCGCATCGCCACCACCGTCACCGATCCCGGTTCGATCGCACAGCTGCTCGACTACCGCAGGCAGGTCGCCGAGCTCTATGCCGAGGTCCGCGCGGCCGCGGACCCTGCGCAAGCGCACGCCCTGTGGTCGGCGGCGCGCCGCCGTCTGTATGCCGAGCACCCTCAGTCGCCGCTACCGGCGCCCGAGCGCGAGGGGTTCGGCGGCCCGCATGTCTGGGACTACGATCCGAGCTGGCGACTGCTGGCTAGCGTCGAAGCAGCGACTCAGGAGACATTCGAGCTGCCCGCTAGCGACGGCGCGACGATGCGCTTCACCCGCTTCGCGCGCGCTCGCACGGAGCGGGTGTCGCTGGATCTGTTCTGGCTGGATGCCTACGGCGGCGGGCTGTTCGTCCCGTTCGCCGACGCGACCAGCGGCGAGCACTCCTACGGCGCCGGGCGCTATGCGCTGGACACGATCAAGGGGGCCGACCTCGGCACCGAGCGCGGGCTGCTCGTGCTCGATCTGAACTTCGCCTACCAGCCGTCGTGCTCCTACGACGACCGCTGGATGTGCCCGCTCGCGCCACCCACCAACCGTCTGAACGTCGCGGTGCGCGCGGGCGAGCGGCTGCTGGGCTCGTAGGCGGACTCATTCCGTCGAGGTGTCCGTTGCGACGGGGCACTCTCGACGCGGCCGCGAGCGACGCGGCCGTCCGCCGCATCGTGCCGGTAGGGGACCGGCTTGCGCAACGCGAGGGGCTGCCGAAGCCAGCCAAGACGCCGGCGATCGGCGCCGCGGATCACCGGCTCAACGTGCACCGGCGCGGGGAGCCTCCGCGCTTGGCCGTCTCCACCGCCGCCCACATGCCAAGCTCACGGAACATAAGGGACCCGGCGATGCCGGGCCCCTTGTCGAAGTTGGTCTGGTGGTGGCTACTTCGCGCCGCGCTTGACGCTGCGCTGGCTCTGGACGCGCGTGCGCGCTTCCTTCTTCAGCGTGGTCACGTAGGTCTTGGCGCTCGTCTGCCCCTTCAAGAGCCGGGTGTACTGCCGAGACGACTCGGACTGCGGCTTTGGGGACGGCTTGCTCATAGAACCCTCCGTTTGATGTCGCGGCACACTAGCGGACCGCTCACTCGGAATCTGACGCTTCCCGTTCATCGTCCTTGAGGTGCGCGCCCATTGCGACGGCGATGACCGCGCCGAGCGACGCGAGGTAGCGCTCTTCCGCCGGATCGAACGCGTACGGCTCCGACGAGACCGCATTGAAGACGCCGACCGTCCGCTCCCCCCAGCGGATCGGGAACGACAACAGCGCGCGGGTCGGATGGCTCGCCTTCGGGTTCTGGCGAAACGATCGGTCCTCCTCGACGTCGTCCCATTTCTGCGGCTCGCCCGTCTCGAAGGCATGACGCGCGAGAGTGTCCACGATCTTCTCGGCGTACTTCGCCTTCCCGGTGATCGTGTGCCCTGCGCTCCAGACCATCGTCCACCGCTCGGGGTCCTCGGCGCGGGGCGCGAGGACGGAGAGCCGAACGTGCTCGGCAGGCTTGTCGGTGATCAGGTCGCGGGCGGGCTCGAGCACTCCCGCCTCGATGTAGTGGTCGAGGGGGACGTCGATCTCATCCGTCAGCACCTGTTGAAGAGCGTCGAGTGCCTGGGCGACGTGACCCGAGTAAGTCTCGTGCCGCTCCAACGCCGCCTCGTAGTCCGCGGCGATCGACTCGTAGTCGTCGCGTTCCTTCTCGATCTCGCCAATCTCTCGCCGCACCGCGCGCGACGAGCGGCTCCAGAGGGCGGTGAAGATGGCAGCGACGAGAACGACCGCCGCGAGCAGGAGCCACGCGGGGACCGAGCCGCCCTGCCAGATGATCAGCGCCACCAGGGCAAGGAAGCTCGCGCCGACGAACACGACGACCTTCTTCGTGACATCCACGAGCAGCGCGAAACCGACCTGCTTCGCGAGGCGCGTCACCCAGTTGTCGTCGCTGCGCGTTTCGAGATCCATGGCAAAGTGCGCGACGATCTTCTCGAATGGCGGCCGACGAGCGGCACCGCGGCTACCACACGTGCGGAACGCTCCTGTCGCGAGGTCGTGATTCCCTCGCCCGCTTCAGCGATTCGGCGACGCGTGGAAGGATCACCGCGCCACCAGCCGAAGGACTCAGCAGAGCCTGACCGCACCGTCTAGCGGCTTCTGGTTCCGACGAGCAGCGGCAGCGACGCAGATACCGGTCCACGCTCAGCCGCGCTTCTGCTTTGACGCAGACCGGACCGGCGCTCTCCACGAACGATGAGGCCGCGCGATCCGCTGCGGCGTCCCGGTTTCGGTTCGTCAGATGCGTCGCCGAAACACGCGACGAATGTCGCCGGCTTGGCGGTTGGCGCCGTCCTCGGTCTCCCGCGCGCTCGCGGGGTCCGGATGTGGATCAATGTCACAGGGGTCGGATCTCGCTCCGGCGACGTTCAGATCAGCGCGATCGACCGCGCCAGGCTGTCGACGTGATCGCTGTCGAGTTCGCGCACGTTGTCACGCACGCGGATGCCATCCAGGGCCAAGAGGCGCACCAGTTCGGACGTGCGCGGCTGCGCGCCCTCAACGAGCGCGCGGTGGCGGAGAACGTCAACCGGCGCGTTGTGAGGCGTTCTCGCGCGACGTCTGGGCCGGAACGCCGCCGCGCGCGGCCGTTAGTGGCGTTCACATTCGTCTGACTCGTCGCTCGCCGAGACCTGAGAAGGACGGGAGCGGCAACTGAGCAACCTCCTCTTGAGAGTCACGAAAGGAGGAGGCTCACGCAGAGCCGGGCGTTTGAGGATGCCGCTCGTGACCTATCAGCGCAGGCTGGCGAGAACCGGAATCAGCGCCCGGCCGGACGACAGCGGGGCGAGCGCCTTGCCAATGATCGCGCCGAACGCCCGGGCCGGGTCGGCGGCCTTCATCGCGTGCCCCGGCAGAGCCGCGGTCGTGAGCATGTCGCCGACCTGGATGCGCGCTGCGCTCGCGTCGGCCCGGCAGTAGACCTTGCCCATCAGCGCCACCGGCACGGCCTCGCCGTCGCGCGACCGCGCGTCGAGCGTCAGTCCGGGCCGGTACTCGCCCGCACCCGAGACCACGCCCGCCACGCGCGGATCGTACTCGGCCTCGCTCGGCAGGAGCCGCCCGCGCTCGGAGAGAACGACCACGGTCCCCGGCTCGATCGGGCCCGCCTCGAGCTCGAACTCCTCGGCGCAGTCGGCGTTCGTCAGCCGGACGTCCCCCCCCACCTCGACGTTCCCCGTCACCACGAGGTTGCCCTCGAAGTGGCCCGCGGGATTGCCACGGCCGAAGATCCCCGGGTTGCCCTCTCCGAACACGCCCATGCCCCGGCCGGTGAGGCTGTAGCCGGCGACACCAGCGAGGCCGGGCCCGCTCGCGTGACCCTTGACCCCGACGCCGCCCTGCCCGCCCTCGCCGAGCACGCCCGACGGCCCGTTCGTGGTGCCGCGTGTCTCGCCGTACACGCCGATCCACGTCTTGCCGACGCCGATCACGCCGGTGTTGCCCTCGCCCATCGCGCCGGCCCCGCCGGTGGTCGACTCGCTATTCCCGTACACGCCGTGCCAGGTCTGGCTGTAGCCCCAGGCCCCCGTGGCGCGACTCTGCCCGTACAACGCCGGGCCGGCCTGGTCGCTCGCGTTCTCCTGGATCCCCACGACCGCCCCGTGACCGGCCGCGTAGCACACGCCGCGCACGCCGTTGAACAGCGTGCTCTCGCCGTACACTCCGCCGTCGAACTCCGGGTTCCCGTTGTGGTTGCGGCTGATGATCGGGTCGTCCTGATAACTGGGCACGGCTGCCTCCCGGGTCTACACGTACTGGGTGTAAAGTGCTACTTGGGGCTTAAGCGCTCGAATCATATGGACCCAGCGGGAGGCGTTGAGTGGCGACCCTGATGCAGGCCGTGGAGCGTGTCCGCAACGACGGGCAGCTACCCGTAACCGGACAGGTGAGCCTCCGCGACCTGCACGCCCGCTTCCCGCCCGGCCAGCGCGGCTCGCTGCGCTCGGTGCAGGACCAGATGTTCCAGGGCGCGGCGAAGAAGCCGTGGGCGATCATCCTCTGCCGCTTCAAGAACGAGCCCGCCGACCCCGCCCGCGAGGGCCCGATCGAGCAGTTCTACCGCGGCGCATTCACGAAGGGCACGGGCGGGCTCGTCGAGTTCTGGCGCGATGCCTCGCTAGGCAAGCTCGACGTCTCAGGGTCGCGGGTGTTCGGCTGGATCGAAGTCGACTTGGAGCGCAGCAAGGCCAACGTCGGATCGGGGCAGAACCGCTCGACGCTCGTGGACACAGCGATCGCCGCCGCCCGGCGCGACGGGCACGACCCGATCACGGGGTTCCATAGCCAGCTCTCGGTCTACATCGAGAACTGGTCGATGAGCGGGGCCCCGCCCGGCGCCGACTGGAGCCATCCGACCTGGGGCCAGTTCTGGATCGACGGCAGCGCCGACGGGCGCGGCAAGGTCAGCCTCACCCCGCCTCACACCGGGAACATCGTCGCCCACGAGATGGGCCACAGCTTTGGGATGGATCACGACCTCGGCGCCGACCTCGTCGGCCACTACATGGACCCCTGCTGCATCATGAGTCAGAACAACGCGTTCATCCAGCAGCCCTGGAACGTCGCGTTCGGTCCGGCGATCTGCACGTCGCACCTATCGCTGCACGGGTGGATGTACCCGCGTCGCCTCTACGTCGACGCCGGCGGCTGGATGAACGAGCCCGACGGTATCTCGCTGCCGCTGGCGACGCTCACGGACCCCGCCGCGCGAGCGAACCTCGGGATCAAGCTGGTGCTGCGCCGGCCCGGGAAGGCGTGGGACTACTTCCTCGAGTACATCCGGCCCGAAGGTTGGAACCGTGGAATCGCGCAGCCGCTGGTGTTCGTCCGCCGCTCGGCGCCGTTTGGAAGTTCACAGACGTCGGCCTTCCTCGGCTCGCTCGTGGTGCCCAGCAACCCCGGCGATAGGGCGGAGTTCGTGGAGCTCAGCGGCAACGTGCGGTTCTCGGTACAGCTCTTCGACAACGCCGGTCGGATCCTAAGGGTGACGGCGAAAGCGCTTTGAGACAGGGGGATGACATGAGTGACGACTACGTGCTGGTCCCGCGGCGGCTGATGGAGGAGCTCGTGGCGTGCCTCGAGGGCAGCCCGGAACGCGAGGCCGGACGAGCGTACACCCGCGGCAGTCAGCGTTCGGGGACCGAGCGTCGGGCCGCCGAGGTGCTCGAGTCGCAGCCGGGCCGCGTACCGGCGCTCGAGCGCGAGATGCGCCGGATCGACACCGGCGGGCAGGTCGTACCCGAGGCGGGACGCGCGCCGCGGGGCGGCGCCGGCTCCGAGGCGGCCGACCCGACCTACTGCGAGCCACGCATCGACTCCGACACCGCCTGATCACGGCACGAGCGCGAGTTCAGAGCGCATGAGCTGCACCTGATAGGGGCGGCTGGTGGACATCAGGAAAAGCAGGGTGAGGACGCGCGCGCTGGGGTCCCAGCGCGCGAGCGGCGCCAGCAGGTGCGCCCCGTACGCCCAGCCGGGGTCGTCCGGCATGCCCGGCGGGTCCCGATGCAGCCGGTCGAGCCCGGGCCAGTGCATGTACCGGCCGTACGCCTCGTCACGGCAGGGATCGAACAAAATCCTCTCGGGCGCCGCCCCGAGCGCCACCGGATCGCGCGCGACTCGCGCGATCACCGGCTGGCGGGCGCGGAACACATGCGGCGGATCGAAGAGCGCCTTCGAGTAGAGGGCGACCCAGCGGCGGGGGGCGGCGAGCCAGGCGAGCGAGACAGCCGTGTAGCCGCCCGGCGTAAGCCACAGCGCCCGCGCCGCGGCCAGGTCAGGCGACCACTGGCGGGGGTCTGGCGTCGCGCCGTCGCAATATCGGACGCTCGAGCGCGCGTCGGGAGCGAGCGGGAGCGGCAGCCAGGCAAGGTGAACGGCGTCGCCGAGCCCGGGCTGGAAGCCGTGCCCGAGGAGCGCCACGCCCTCGCCGACGTCCGCGGACAGACCGACCGCGCCGGGATCGCGCACGACCCAGGGGGCGACCTGCCAGAAGCGCTCTTCGGCCCAGCGGAACACGAGTTCGTACGGCTCCCCCGCCCCCGGATCGGGCGACGCGGTCAGGTACGAGACGACCTTGCCGCCGGGGACGGGGCGCGGGACCGGCTCGCCGTTCGGGCCCTCGTGAACCAGCACGAAGACGTACGCGCGGTCGCCGTCGCTAAAGGCGCCGGTCGGCGTCTGGACGGTCTGCGGGACGAAGATGCCGTCGGGGCGCCGGATCGCCAACGGCGCGAACAGCCCGTCGTTTCCGAGCACCGGGCTCAACTTGACCGACTCCGGGCTCATGCTCGTCACGCGCGCGACGACGTCCGCGTCGTGCGGCGGTCCGGGCCCGGGTTCGAAGCGCGGGACGTCGCCGAAGAAGACCCAGTGCTCGCCACGGTGCTCGGTGTTCGCGCCGAGGTCGGTGCCGGGGACGCCGGCGGCCACCCACTCCGGACCGCCGGTGACCTGCATAACGTGGTCGGTTCGGACATCCGGGGCCGGCGCGGCCGCGCGCCGGACGATCGGGAGCGCACACGGCCGCCAGAAACCGTTGCGGTCCTTCCAGATCACGCGCCCGAGGAAGACAGGATCGCCCGCAGCGACCGCGAGGGTGTCGCCCGGCGGAGCCGCCCCGTCGTCCGGTGGAGCGACGTCGTCACGCGCAGCCGCGGGCGGCTGGTGCGCCGCCGACACGGGCGCCGCGGGCGCGCCGCTCCCGGGCTCTGTCAGGGCGATCGGGCCCTGCCAGCCGTCGCCTCCTACGCGCCACACGAGCCACAGCGCGTCGTGGCCTCCGACGACCGCCTCGAGCTGGTCGTGCCCGGCGTAGTGGATCGCGGCGACCGGCGCGCCGGCGGGCGCGAACCCGTCCGAGCTCAGCCGCTGCGGCGGGGAGCCCCAGGCTTCGTTGTCGCGCTTCGACAGCGCGCGCAGCGCCCCGCGGGCGTCCACGAACAGCACCGCGAGCGTCCGCACGGACGGCTGGTGCACCGCGCTCAGGTGCGCGCCTGGTGGCACCGGGTGTGAGATCGACTCAGTGAGCGGGACGGGCTCGTGCCACTCGGAGCCGTCCACGCCCTCGGCCCGCCACAGCACGTGCACCACGTCGTCTGCCACCACGAAGGCTTCTAGGCTCCCCCCCGGCGGGTGGTGGGCCAGCGCAAGCGGCGCGCCCGGCGGCGCGAAGCCGTTGTCGCTGAGCCGCTCCGCATTCGACCACGGCATGCTGCCACGCCGCCGCTGCGCCCTGACGGCGCCGCGCGCGTCCGCGAGCACGAGCTCGAGCGTCCCGGCCGGCCGGTGGTGGGCGACCGCGACCGCCGCGCCGGGCGGCGCCGCGCCCTGAGGCCCGATCCGCTCGGGCGCCGACCACGGCTCGCCCCCGCGCCGGTGCACGGCGACGACCGTCCCGCCGCCGTCGACGAACAGCGCCGCGAGCGTCCCGCTCGCCGGGTCGAACGCCGCGCCGATGCGGGCCCCGGGCGGCGCGGCCGCAGGCGCGCTGAGCGTCCGTGGCGACTCCCAGCCCCGCGCGCCCCTGCTCGCCGCCGCGACCGCCCCATCGTCACCGACCGTGAGTAGCTCCAGCGTTCCGGTCGGCGGGTGGTGAACGATGGTAGGGACGAGCGGCTTCAACCCGCCAGCTCGTGCTCCAGCGAGCAGGAGATGGGTGCCGTCATCGGGAGCTTCTCGATAGAAGGCACCACGAGATACAACAACGTGGACTCTCCGCACTACGCATGTATCACTTCGATCGCGCGATTCGGAATGGCCGACACTACGGCCGCCATCGGGCAACGGTCAACCCTTCGACAAGAAAGTTCGCTTACGCTGGGCCGATCTCGCTTATGGCTACGCGGCCAACGGGCGGATCCGCCGGACGGGGGCACGTGCGCCAGCCACCGGCCTCGAGCGCGGACTCGCCGACGAGGGGAGGTTGTCCCGTAGCTCGTAGAACTTCGTAGTACGGCGGTCCCTCCCGCCGCGTCCGCTGCCGTTGGCAGCGTTCGCGGTGATCCGCCAAAGATCGAGGAGGAACCGCCATGAAGACCGTATCGGTCGCGCAGGCCGCGGCCGCGCAGGAGGGCGTGTTGCCCGCGCGCGTGCAGGAAGCGCTCGGTGAGCTCGTCGGCGCCGCGAAGGAAGGACTGTTGGCGCTGAGCGTCGGCGTCGGCCTCGGCGTGCTCGCCGAGTTGATGGAAGAAGAGGTCGATGAGGTCGTCGGGCCGAAGGGCCGCCACGACCCTGATCGCAGCGCGGTGCGTCACGGCCGCGAGGACGGCAGCGTGACGCTCGGCGGCCGGCGCGTCCCGGTTCAACGGCCGCGCGTGCGTAGCGCCGACGACAGCGAGGAGGTGGCCTTGAAGACGTACGCGCACTTCGCCGACCGTGACGCCCTGACAGCTGTCGTGCTCGAGCGGATGCTCGCCGGTGTGAGCACGCGCCGCTACGCGCGCACGCAGGAGCCCGTCGGCGAGGAGGTCGAGCAGGCGTCGCGGTCGACGTCGAAGTCGGCGGTCTCGCGGGCGTTCGTGGCGCGCACGAGCGAGCGCCTGGGCGAGCTGATGGCGCGTCGCCTGGACGACATCCGCCTCGCGGTGCTGATGCTTGACGGCATCGATCTGAAGGGCCGCTGCAACGTCGTCGCGCTCGGGATCACGACCGAGGGCGTGAAGATCCCGCTCGGGCTGTGGGAAGGCTCGACGGAGAACGCGGCGGTCGCGACCGCACTGCTGGCCGACCTCGTCGACCGCGGTCTGAATGTCGGTCAGGGCGTGCTCTGCGTCCTTGACGGCGCCAAGGCGCTGCGCAAAGCGGTCCGCGACGTGCTCGGCGCCGACACGCCGGTGCAGCGCGCTGTATCCGTCACAAGGAACGCAACGTCCTCGATCACCTGCCCGAGCGCGATCGTCCGCCCGTCAAGCGCCGGCTGCGGGCGGCGTGGAAGCTTGACGATCACGCTGCAGCGCTCGAGCGGCTGCAGGCGCTCGCCGACGAGCTCGCGCGCTCACACCCGGGTGCCGCGGCGTCGCTGCGTGAGGGCATCGCCGAGACGCTGACAGTGACCAGGCTCGGGATTCGCGGCGCGCTGAAGCGCACGCTCGAGTCCACGAACCCGTGCGAGTCGATGATCGAGTGCGTGCGTCGCACCAGCCGCAACGTCAAGCACTGGCAGTCCGGCGACATGGCGCTGCGCTGGACGGCCGCGGGCATGCTCGAAGCCGAGCAGCAGTTTCGCCGCGTGATCGGCTACCGCGATCTCGCCAAGCTCGCCGTCGCCGTCGAACGCGATCTCACCGCCAAGACGAACCTCTCGCCGCCCGCCGAGCAGGACGCTACGCTCGTCACCGCCTGACCATCAACACCGGGACCGTCATCACGAAGTTCCACGACGAACGGGACATCCTCCGACGAGGGCGGCGGGCGGATCTTCGTCACCGAGAACCTCAGAGCGACGACGCTCGTGGTCCCGAGAAGACCGCGACCGAAGCGATGGCCCGAGCTGGAGTTGGACGCGGCGCGCGAACCTAAATTTCCGATCGCGTCAACGTGGTAGCCGCTCTGTGCTCGACGTTGAGCGTGAACGAGGTGTGGGAACCGGGTGATCGCCCTAAAGACCGATCGTTCGCGGCCCACGCTACGCTGTGAATGCGCCGTCGCCTTGGACGTCCGGCTACGTCTCCGGCGTCGCTGCCCGCACCTTTCGCGAATATCGCGAGCTACTCCGACCGCTCCTGCTGTGAGGCACGAGCAGCGGTCTGCAGCGCACGCAAGCCGGTGGATCGCGCGTAGCGTCGCGTTTGCCGCTCGTGGGAACGTGTTCGGATGCGTCCCGCAATTACGTGGCCTAGCGCAGCGGAGCTGTTCGAGGCCGCCGTCCCGGTTGTGGTTCGTCTCCGGGACGGCCAGGCAGCGCGTCGCGCGTCGGGTCCGGGCCCGGGTGAAGGACGCCTATGGAGTGGTTTTCGGAGCGGAAAGCTGGACCAGACTCTCTGCCTCCACGATGAGCGACACCGTGAGCATGAGCGCCGTGAGGCTGTTTCCAACGGCGTACTGCGGCTGGGAGACGCGATGCATAGTCTCCGAGCGATTGAAGTTCTGACGAGGCCGCTTCCCGAACGGATCGTAGCCCTCAAGCGCGCGGGCGGTCGCGAATAGCAGCGCTCCGAGTCGTAACTGTCTCGCGGATGCATCGCTCTCTGCGAGCTGGCGAAAAGCCTTGCGCGCTTGGCGTACATGACGATGGCTGAAGTAGTCCTGCGCGGCAGGGTCCAGACGCAGCAAGGGAGTCTGTTCGTCGCCTTGCCGCGCCGTACGCTCACGACCATGGCTGAAACCGCTCCGCCGCCCGTCAAGCAGCCAAGCGGTGTTGACGCGGCGGCGCCGTCACCGGCGCTCGGAGCGGCTGGCTGGCAGCCATGGACCGTCGGGGTCGCGGCCGTGGGAGCTTTCGCGCTCGTGCTCGCCGGTCGGGCGATCGTCTCGACCGCTACGGGCGATGACGTGGACGCGCTGGTCGGTGTCGCGCTGATTGTGCTGAACGCCGCCCCGATCGCTCTGGCGCTGATCTTGGCCCGTCTGCACGGTAGAGCGACCGCCCGTGACTTTGGGCTGCGCCGCCCACCGCTCGTACGCGCGATGGGGCTGCTTGTCGCCGTCTGGTTGGGGCTGACCGTGCTTACTGTCCTGTGGGTCGCGGCGCTCGGCCTCGACGGTGAGGAAGGCCAGGCGCTGACGCAGCGACTCGGGGCCGAGGGGACGTTGTCCGTGATCGTCCTCGTGGTGGTCGTGTCGGTTGTGGGGCCGGTCGGCGAAGAGGTGCTCTTTCGCGGCTACATCTTTCGGGCGCTGCGCAACTGGCGCGGCGTATGGCCGGCGACGATCACGACGGGCGTGCTGTTCGCTGCGACGCACCTCGGATGGGTGTCGCTCGCGCTGATCGTCCCGATCGTCGTCTTCGGCATCGCGATGTGTCTGCTGTATCACTGGACCGGGTCGCTGTATCCATGTATCGCGGTGCATGCGTTCGGCAACGCGATTCCGCTCGCGGGCGCGCTGGACTGGACCTGGCAGGCCCCGCTGCTGATCGTGGGCTCAACGCTCGCCGCACTGACGCTCACCCGACTGCTCGCCCTCGGACTCGGCGACGGGCATCGCGCTGCACCCGAAGCCTGAATCCACAACACGACGTTCCCCAGGCCTGCACCCTGTCGAGACGCCTCGTCCCGTTTGCGCTTCGCCTGTCGGACGCGCCGGCGGGACCGCCCGCGCCTTCGCGGGCTCGTCTTGCGTCCCGCTGGAGGACCGGGTTGCGGCCCACCGTGCGAGCGTCCGGCAAGCGGATCCCTCTGCCGGGTCCCGGCCGTACCGCCGCCCGCTGAGACGCGCGGCCCTGCGGTCAGCCGGTGTGCGCGAGCACGTTGACGATCGTTCTTCCAGGGTCCTCGACGAAGAAGCGGCGAACGCCCCACGGCTCGTCGGTGAGCGGGTAGACGACGCGCAGCCCGCGTCTGAGCGCGTCATCATCGCGACAAAACCAGCCCGCCTCGGTCGCTCGAAGCGACGAGGTCATTGCCTTCGTCTGCGAGCAGGCGCGGCGCGTTCGTCCTCCGCGGCGTCAAGGTGGGGGTCCCTCACCGATCGCCGACGCGGCGATGGTCCAGGCCTCGGCGGACTCGCGGAAGCGGTCGAAGTCAGCGGCGGCCGGTGTTGCGCCGCTGTAGTCGGCGATCCATCGGAAGATCTGGTTGCCCTCGACGGCGAGCGTCCGGAGCGAGGCGGTGTCGGGCGCCGCTTCCCCCTCCGTCAGCCATAAGCGCTCGATCGTCGCCCAAACCCCGCCTTGTCGGCCTGCCCCCACCTCTCGGGCGATCTCGGGCGCGCCGAGCACGTCGAACGATTCGTGCAGCTGCGCGTGCAAATCGGTTACCTGCATTAGCGCCACGCGGCTCATGTGCTCGGTCAGGTTGAGCTGCAGGTCCCTCGTCGCGAGTTCGATCGGGACCTTGCTGACGGTATTCTGCCCGGCGCCCTGGGTCTCGCGGATGTAGTCGGCGACCCTCGACATCAGCTGGCGCCAGAGGTTCGGGAAGGCGTCGTTCACGACCATCCCCGACAGCACTTCGGTATTGCCCTTGGCCAGAACACGCCGATAGAGCATCCCGCGGTCCTTCGCCGAGAGCCGGTCATCGCTCAGCTGCCAATGACGGTTCAAGCGGCTCTTAGTCGCGGGATCTCGGACATCGAAGACACCGGCCGTCCAGCGCAGCACGAGCGCGTCGGCGAGCTTGAAGACGCCCAGCAGCTCACCGAGGACGTAGACATAGTCGAGTGCCCCGGCCGCGAGGATGTACTCGCGGATCGACTTCTCGCCCTCGACGTGGTGGAACGTCCCCACCTGGAAGTCCGAAGGTCCGATGATCGTGGCCAACTGGCGCGCGAACCTGATCGGCTCCTGGACCTGGCCGCGGCCGCTGCGGTGGCTGCGCGGGCTAGACGACCCCGACGAGCGCTGCGGAGGGACGGCCGCCGCGGACGGCGGCTTGTGCGTCGCGGCCGCGGCGGGCGTCGATTCGCGAGCGCTGCCAGTGGGCGCTTCGCTGGGGCCAGAAAGTGGCGTCGGCTTGCATACCGTGTCTCCATTGGTCGACGAACGATGACCCGCCCGACGCAGCTCAAGTGTGAGATCCGTCCCCCACAGGGTCTGGCGTGGGATCGATCGCCGAGTGAGTCCCAGTTGACGTTCGTCTTGGAACGGGCGCGGCGCAGCCTGGAGGATCACACCTGAGCCCTATGCAATGCTTAGGCGGTGCACGCGCGCCTCCGTTCGACGTCCCTGCTCGTCGCCGCGCTGCTCGGCGCCGCTCTCGTCGCCGCGAGCTGCGGTTCGGACGACGCAGGCAATGACCGCAGCGAGGTCGTCGTCTCGGCCGCGACCTCGCTGAAGAGCGGGCTCACGAGCTACGGCGAGCGGTTCAGCGACGGCGAGGCGCAGTTCTCGTTCGCCGGCTCCGACGAACTCGCCGCCCAGATCCGCGCGGGTGCCAAGCCCGACGTCTTCGCCGCGGCGAACACGGAGCTTCCCGACGCACTCTTCGAGGAGGGACTGGTCGAGCGCCCGCAGGTCTTCGCATCCAACCGGCTCGTGCTCGCCGTGCCGGCCGAGGGAGCGAAGGTAGGCTCGCTCGACGACGTCGCGAAGGAGGGCGTGACGATCGTGATCGGGTCGCAGTCCGTCCCGATCGGCGCCTACACGCGCAAGGTCCTAGGCCGCCTCGACGGCGCCACACGCGCCGGCATTCTCGCCAACGTGCGCTCGAACGAGCCCGACGTCGGCGGCATCTCGGCGAAGCTCACGCAGGGCGCCGCGGACGCGGGCTTTCTGTACCGCACGGACGTCGTCGCGACGAACGGCCGCCTGAAGGCGATCGAGCTGCCCGCCCGGCTGCAGCCGGACGTCGCCTACGGCGTCGCGATCGTCAAGGGCGCCGAGCACCGCGCGGAGGCGCAGGCGTTCGTCGCCGGCCTGCTCGACGGCAGCGGCGCCGACGCGCTGACGAGCGCGGGCTTCCGGCCGCCGCCGACGAAGTGACGCGCGGGCGCTGGTTCGCGCCGGCGCTCGTCGTCGCCCTCGCCGTCGCACTGACGTTCCTCACGCTGCCCGTCGTCGCGATCTTCGTCCGCACGAGCCCCGGCAACCTCGTCGCCGCGCTCGACGACCCGGGCGTCCTCGACGCGCTGTGGCTGAGCCTGCGCACGACGCTCACCGCGCTGGCGATCATCGTCGTCGTCGGCACGCCGGCCGCCTACCTGCTGGCCACGCGGATGTTCCGCGGCCACGCGCTCGTCGTGACGCTCGTCGAGCTGCCGCTCGTCCTGCCGCCGGCGGTCGCCGGCGTCGGACTGCTCGTCGCTGTCGGGCCGGGCGGCATCATCGGCGCGAAGATCGCGGACGCCGGAGTACGGCTGGCCCTGGAGACGGCGGGCGTCGTCGTCGCGCTGACGTTCGTCGCGGCGCCGTTCTTCATCCGCGGCGCGCAGGCGGCCTTCGCCGCGGTCGAGCGCTCGTGGCTGGAGGCGTCGCGCACGCTCGGCGCCAGCGAGGTACGCACGTTCCTGCGCGTCGCGGTGCCGGCCGCCGCGCCGGGGATGCTGGCCGGCCTCGCGCTCGCGTGGGGCCGCGCGGTGGGCGAGTTCGGCGCCACGCTGATCTTCGCGGGCTCCTTCCGCGGGCGCACCCAGACCGCGCCGCTGGCGATCTACGAGCGCCTCGGGACGGACCTCGACGCCGCGCTGGCGCTGTCGGCGGTGCTCGTCGCCGTCTCCGGCGCGCTGCTGCTGACCGCGAAGCTGCTGGGCGCCAGGGGGGTCGTGCGTGCTGCGCGTTGAGGCCTGCACGGCGCTTGGCGGCTTCGAGCTGGACGCCGCGCTCGCGGTGCCCGCGGGCACCTGCCTGGCGCTGGCCGGGCCGTCGGGCGCCGGCAAGAGCACGCTGCTGCGGATCGCGGCAGGCCTGCTGCGCCCGCAGCACGGCAGGGTGACCTGCGGCGACGACGTCTGGCTCGACACGGCGAGCCGGCACGAGCTGGCGCCCGAGCTGCGCGCCTGCGGCTATGTCTTCCAGGACTACGCGCTGTTCGGCCACATGGCGGTCTGGCAGAACGTCGCGTACGGGCTGCGCGGCGTGGCGCGTGGCGAGCGCCGCCGTCGCGCCGAGGAGCTGCTCGCGCGCTTCGGCATCGCGCAGCTCGCAGACGAGCGGCCGCGCACGCTGTCGGGCGGGGAGCGCCAGCGGGTCGCGCTGGCGCGCGCGCTCGCGCCCAGGCCGCGCGTGCTGCTGCTCGACGAGCCGCTGTCGGCGCTCGATGCTCGCACGCGCGCGAGCGCGTCGCGCGAGCTGGCGGGCGTTCTGCGCGAGACGGGCGTGCCCGCGCTGCTCGTGACGCATGACTTCACCGAGGCGGCGGTGCTCGGCGACCGCGTCGCCGTGATCGACGGCGGGCGGATCGTGCAGCAGGGGACGGCAGGCGAGCTCGCCGCGGCGCCGGGGTCGGCGTTCATCGCCGACTTCACGGGCGCGGTCGTGCTGACGGGCGTCGCGCGCGGCGGCCCCGGTGACCTGACTGCGGTCGACCTCGACGGCGGCGGCGTCGCGACGAGCACCGATCGGGCCGCGGGCCCGGTCGCGCTGAGCGTGCACCCCTGGGAGATCTCGCTCGGGCCGGCCGGCGCGCGCGCCGAGGGCTCGGCCCAGAACCACCTCGATGCCGAGGTCGTGACGGTGACGCACGTCGGCAATCGCGTGCGCGTCGGGCTTGCCGCGCCGCAGCCGCTGGTCGCGGAGATCACCGGGGCCGCGGTCGGCGGGCTGCACCTCGCGCCGGGCATGCGCGTGACCGCGACGTGGAAGGCGACCGCGACACGGCTCGTCAGCGTGTGAGGAGCTCGATCGTCGCGCGAACCGCGCCCACGGCGCGACGACGATGCGCACGGCCGGCGTCGAGCGACGGCGTGCTGCGTGTCGGCGAGTGCGGCCTCGGCGAGCGCGGCAGCCTGCGCAGCCTCGTGGCGGGCAACCGACCTGGTGCTGACGCGCGGCGTGGCATCCTGCCGGGCGTGCCCCGCGCCGTCATCGTGTCCGCGCTCGCCTTTGCACTGCTCGTGCTCGCCGCCTGCGGCTCCGACGACAGCGCCGCCGAGAGCACGACCGCCCCGGCCGAGAGCACGACCGCCCCGGCCGAGAGCAAGACCGCCCCGGCCGTGACGGCGTCCTCCGCGACGCGGGCCAAGGCGTCCGCGGCAGACGGCGTGAAGCTGCTCAGGGTCGGACGGTTCGACGCGCCCGTCTACGTCACGGCGCCACCCGGCGACAGGCGGCGGATCTTCGTCGTCGAGCAGGGCGGCACGATCCGCGTCGTACGTGACGGCAGGCGCGTGTCGCGTCCGTTCCTCGACCTGCGCTCGAAGGTCGTCGCCGGCGGCGAGCAGGGGCTGCTGTCGATGGCGTTCGCTCCCGACTACGCCAAGAGCCGGCGCTTCTACGTCAACTACACCGACCGCAGCGGAACGCAGAGCGTCGTCGAGTTTCGCCGTTCGCAGAGCCAGGACCGCGCCCTGACGAGCGGGCGCCTCGTCCTGCGCTACGACGACGAGGAGAGCAACCACAACGGCGGCCTCGTCGTGTTCGGTCCCGACCGGCTGCTGTACATCGGCACCGGCGACGGTGGCGGTGGCAACGACCGGCACGGCCGGCGCGGCAACGCGCAGGACCTCGGCAGCCTGCTCGGCAAGATCCTGCGCATCGATCCGCGGCGCTCGGGCGCCAGGCCCTATCGCGTGCCGTCCAGCAACCCGTTCCTGAACCGCTCCGGTGCGCGCGGCGAGATCTACAGCTTCGGCCTGCGCAACCCATGGCGCTTCTCGTTCGATCGCTCCAACGGCGACCTGACGATCGGCGACGTCGGTCAGGGCGCCGTCGAGGAGGTCAACTTCGCCAGGAAGGGCCGCGCGCGCGGCGCCAACTACGGCTGGCGCCCGTTCGAGGGCAGCCGCCGGACGCCCGGCATCAGCAGCGACGAGACGGCGCCGGGCCACGTGCCGCCCGTCATCGAGCTCTCCCACGACCGCGGCAACTGCTCGGTCACCGGCGGCTACGTCGTGCGCGACAAGGGCGTCCCTGCGCTCGAGGGGCGCTACGTGTACGGCGACTTCTGCAAGGGCCAGCTGCGCTCGGCGAAGCTCTCGCCGGGGTCGGCGAGCGACGACGCCGCGATTCCCGGCGTCAAGAGGATCTCGCAGCTCTCCTCGTTCGGCGAGGACGCCCGCGGGCGCGTCTACGTGACGTCGCTCAGCGGGTCGGTCTACCGCCTCGCAGCCGGCTGACCCGCTCCACGCGCCCTCGGACATACGCTTGCGGCATGAGCCTGGAGCGCTTCGACGTCGCGCTCGTGCACGCCGACAACCCCGGTCCCTTCACGCTGAGCGGCACGAACACGTGGATCGTCGGCCGCGACCCGTGCTGGATCGTCGACCCGGGCCCGCAGCTCGAGGAGCACGTCGAGCACGTGCTGGCCGAGGCCCGGCGGCGCGGCGGCGCGGCGGGCATCGCGCTGACGCACGACCACGACGACCACTGCGGTGCCGCGGCGGCGGTGCGCGCGGGCGCCGGCGGGATACCGGCGGGGGCGGCGCGCTGGGAGGGCGCCGACGTCGTGCTCGGCGACGGCGACGCGTTCGGCCCGCTCGAGGTCGTCGCGACGCCGGGTCACGCCACCGACCACCTCGCGTTCGTGACCGGCAAGGTGTGCTTCACGGGCGACGCGGTGCTCGCCCAGAGCAGCGTCTTCGTCGCGCCCGACCCGGGCGCTCTGCGCGGATATCTCGCCGCGCTCGCCCGCCTGCGCGCGATGAACCTCGAGCTGCTGTGCACCGGCCACGGCCCGCCGGTGCAGGACCCCGCCGCGCTGCTCGACCGCTACCTCGCTCACCGCGCCGACCGCGAGCGCCGCCTGCTCGCCGCCCTCGACGAGGGCCTGCGCAGCGTCGAAGAGCTGCTCGCCCGCGCCTGGCACGATGCGCCCGCCAGCCTGCGCCTCGCCGCCACCGCGACGCTGCTCGCGCACCTCGACAAGCTCGACGAGGAGGGACGGCTGCCGGACGGGGTGCAGCGCCCGCAATGGCCGCCGGCGGGCGGGCTGCGCCCGGTGGTGTAGCGCCGCGCCGCCCTCAGCCGCCGGCCTCCGCCAGCCGCTCGCGCGCCAGCACGATCGCCGCATCGAGCGGCGTCGCGTCCCGCACGGCGGCGTCGTCGAAGATCCGCCGCAGCGTGTCGCCGATCCCGCGCACGAGCCTGCCGGCGCGGCGCGGGTCATAGCCGCCGGGCTCTAGCTCGACCGAGATGTTGATGATGCCGCCCGCGTTGACGACGAAGTCCGGTGCCCAGAGGACGCCGCGCTGCGCGAGGACGGCCGCGACGTCGTCGTCGGCGAGCTGGTTATTCGCCGCGCCGGCGACGATCGGCGCACCGAGCCGGGCGACGCTGTCGTGATCGAGCAGCCCGCCGAGCGCGCACGGCGCGAACACGTCGACCGCCGCCGTGAGCGCCTCTGCGGGCTCGACCCAGCGCGCGCTCAGGGTGTCCGCGAGCGCACGCTTGCGCGGATCGATGTCGTTCACGAGCAGCGTCGCTCCGGCCTTCGCGCAGGCCGTCGCAACGCGGCCGCCGACGTTGCCGAGGCCGGAGATGGCGATCGTCCGACCCCGCAGCGAGGGCGTCCCGAAGACGCGCTCGCAGCAGACGCCGATCGCCGTCTCGACGCCGAGCGCGGTCCACGGGCTCGGATCGCCCGAGCCGCCGTGCCGCCGCGAGAGGCCGGTCACGTGGCTCGTCACGGAGGAGATGAGCTGCATGTCGCGTGCCGACGTGCCGACGTCCTCGGCCGTGATGTAGCTGCCGCCGAGCGCGGCGACGGTGTCGCCGAAGTCGCGCAGCGCGTCGGCGCGCCGGCCGCGGCCGCGGGCTGAAGCGGCGGGGTCGGGCGCCATGATCACGCCCTTGCCGCCGCCGAGCGGCAGGCCGGCGACGGCCGACTTGAAGGTCATCGCCTGCGACAGCCGCAGCGCGTCGCGGACCGCCGCCCGCGCATCGCCGTAGTGCCACATGCGACAGCCGCCGAGCGCGGGGCCACGCGCCGTCGAGTGCACGGCGACGATCGTGAAGCAGCGCGAGCGCGTGCCGCGGCGTACAAGCAGCGTCTCGTGGTCGAGCGTTGCGAGGTAGCGGTCGATGCCTACGACGCTACTCAAGCGACTACGGCGCGGGGGCGACCGCTGCGGCCGACGCCGCGGGCGCGGCGGCAGGCGCGTCTACCGGTGCCGAGGCGCCGCCGCTGTCGGGCGCCGTGCCGGGCGCCGCGGAGGCGCCGACCGGCAGCTCCCCGCTCGGCTGCAGGCCGTCGACATCGTCAGCGAAGCCCTCGTCCTCGTCGGGCGCCGCCGCGCCGCCGGTCACCGCGTCGGCCGCGCCGACGGCCGTCGCCGCGGCCGGCGCCGTGCTCGCGCGCGTCGGCGATGCCGTGCTGCGGCGGATCTCGCTGCCCGCGGAACCGCCGGCGTCGGCGCCGGCCTTGCCCGAGCCCGACAGAGACGCGCCGATCGCCCCGGCCGCCGTCGCGGCGCTGCCCGTGGGCTGTATCGGGATCGGCGCCCCAGGCGCGCCAACAGAACCCTGCGCCGAGCGCGCGCCGCCGCCGGACGGCTCCTTCAGCTTGTCGGTGACCTCGGCGGCACCGCCCGCGGCGAGGGCCGCGCAGCAGACGACGGCTGTGACCTTCGCGGCCGTGCCGCCGCCCGCGACGACGACGACCCCGCCGCCCGCGGCGCTGCTGGCGGCGCCGCCGCCGGCCGCGCCTCCGAGGCCGAGCAGCTTGAGCGCGGCGCCCAGCGGTCCCGCGCCGGCCGGGGACATCGCGGCCAGCCCCTCGCGCACGCCGCGCAGCTGTGCGCGGTACTGGCTGCAGACGGCGCAGTCGCGCAGGTGGCGCCGCGAGCGCCCGCTCGCGCGCACGCCGCGATCAAACGCGCCGACCAGATCGGCACGGATCTCCGAGCACGCGGTGTCGCGTGCCTCGAGCGCCTCCACGAGCCCGATCCGCGCGCGCACGAGCAGCGACTTCACCGCCGGCAACGACACGCCGAGCGCCTCGCTCAGCTCGGCGTAGCTCATGCCGTCCATCTCGCGCATCAGTAGCGCCGAGCGCTGCTGGTCGGGCAGCCGGCGCACGTCCTCGATCAGCTGACGTAGGTCCTCGCGGCGCTCGGACTCGACGATCGGGTCGTGCAGCGGCTTGCGCGACGTGTCGAAGAGGTCGACCGCCGGGGGGACCGGCCTGCGCAGATGGTCGATGCAGCGGTTGTGCGCGACGCGGTACAGCCAGGCGCGCAGCGACAGCGGACGCTCGCTGCCGCGCAGCGAGGAGTAGGCGCGCAGGAAGACGTCCTGCAGGGCGTCCTCGGCATCCTGTCGCGATCCGCCGAGCATCTGCCGGGCGTAGGCGAACAGGCGCTGGCGGTAGCGATCGTGGATGACGCTGAAGGCGGCGTCGTTGCCCGCGCGGAAGAGCGCCACGAGCTGCTCGTCCGAGCGCAGCCGCAGAAGCGGCGCCGTGACCGAGATCCGGTTGATTGCGGCGGGTGCTCTGAGCGCTCCGGCCTCCATGCGGCTACCCCGTCAACTGTAACTGCTGAGCGGCCGGAGGCCGTACGACTTCCTGCAATGCGCTACAGATCCGCGTGCGTGCGCAGCGACGCCGCGATGACGACGAGCGCGATCGCGGCCGCCTCGACGAGCCCCGGAACCTGGCCGAGGACGATCGCGCCGATCACCGCGGCGGTCGCGGGCAGCAGCGCGAGCAGCAGCGCGAAGCGCGCACGCGCCAGCCGCCGCATCGCGATCTGCTCGAGCGCGTAGGGCACGACGCTCGACGCGACACCGACCGCGAGGCACGCTGCCAGCAGCGGCGGGCTGACGATCGCCGGCACCGCGCTGACGACGAGGAAGGGGGCGAGTCCGGCCGCGCCGATCGCCATCGCCAGCGCCAGGCCATCCTGCGGCCGGATCTCCGTGTCGGCCGCGACGCGGTGGCCGAGCACGATGTACGCGGCCCAGAACAGGCCGGCGCCGGCCGCCAGGGCGAAGCCGCCGGGGCTGCCGGCGAGGTGCACGTCGGCGAGCGCCAGCACGCCGACGGCGGCGAGCGCGAGCGCGGCGACGTCGCGCGGCGTGCGCGAGCCGAGCGCGGCCACGAAGATCGGACCGCAGAACTCGATCGCGACCGCCGTGCCGAGCGGCAGCCGGTCGATCGCGAGGTAGAAGCACAGGTTCATCAGCGCGAGCGCCACGCCGAAGGCGCCGACGAGCTGCAGCCGCGCGGGCGTCCAGCGCGTCTGCCACGGCCGCCGCCAGGCGACGAGCACCGCCGCCGCCGCGACGACGCGCAGCCACGCCACTCCCGCGGCGGGGACCGCGGCGAACAGCAGCACGGCAAGCGCCGCGCCGACGTACTGCGAGATCGCGCCGAGGACGAACAGCGCCTGCGGGGGCAGCCGGTCCAGGGTGGCGGCGGCGGGCGCGGCGCGCAGCATCGGGTGTAAGGCTATGGCGCCTGGAGGGAGGCGCTGCGTCAGCGGCTCGTGCGCGCTGGGTCTGCACACGATCCTCGACGCGCCCGCGGTCCGGGCGCTCCACAGCATCCGCACAAAACCTCCAACGCGCCCCGACGCGCGCGGCTTAGCATGCGCCTCGTGGAGGGAGCGCGGAGGACGACGATCGTCATCGTGGAGGACGAGCCGGCGATCGCCGACGCGCTCGCTGCGCGCCTGCGCGTGGAGGGATTCGCCGTCGAGGTCGCCGGCGACGGCCTGCGCGGGGTCGAGCTGTGCGACCGCATCGCGCCCGACCTCGTCGTGCTGGACGTCATGCTGCCGGCGATCGACGGCCACGAGGTCTGCCGGCGCATCCAGCGCGAGCGCCCGGTGCCGGTCCTGATGCTGACGGCGCTCGACAGCGAGGCCGACCTGCTCGTCGGGCTCGGCGTCGGCGCCGACGACTACATGACGAAGCCGTTCAGTCAGCGCGAGTTCGTGGCGCGCGTGCGGGCGCTGCTGCGGCGCGCGCAGCGCGCCGGCGAGCCGGCGCCGAAGGCGATCAGCGCGGGTCCGATCACGATCGATCCCGAGCGCCGCGAGGTGCGCCGCGACGGCGCGCTCGTGCACCTCACGCCGACCGAGTTCGACCTCGTGCACCGCCTCGCGCTGCGTCCCGGCGTCGTCTTGAGCCGCGAGCAGCTGCTCGAGGAGGTCTGGGGCTACGCCGACGGCAGCGCGGGCGTGCGCACCGTCGACTCGCACGTCGCGGCGGTCCGGCGCAAGCTCGGCGCCGACGTGCTGCGCACGGTCCAGGGAATCGGCTACGCGTTCGGCATGCCCGCAGCAGCACCCGAGCGATGAGACCGCTGCAGTCGCTCGGCTCGCTGAAGCTCAAGCTCGGCATCGTGATCGTCGCGGCCGTGTGGATCACCGCGGGCGCGACGATCGCCGCGGTCCGCTGGCTCGGATTGCCGTCGATCGTGGGCGCCGGCGCGGGGGTCGCGCTCGCGCTCGCGTGCGTGCAGCTGCTCGCGCGCGGCACGACGAGGCCGCTGCGCGAGATGGCCGCCGTCGCAACGGCGATGGCGGGCGGCGAGCACGGCCGCCAGGTCGCGGTCTCGTCCAACGACGAGGTTGGCGAGCTCGCCCGCGCGTTCAACCGGATGACGGCCGAGCTGGCCGAGACCGACCGCCTGCGGCGCGAGCTCGTCGCCAACGTCTCGCACGAGCTGCGCACCCCGCTCGGTGCGCTGCAGGCGGTGCTCGAGAACGTCGTCGACGGGGTCAGCGAGCCCGATCCCGAGACGCTGCGCACGATGCTCGCGCAGACGCGCCGCCTCGGTCGCCTCGTCTCGCAGCTGCTCGACCTCTCGCGCCTGGAGGCCGGCGAGCAGCCGTTCGACATGCGCTCGTTCGCGCCGCGCGAGATCCTCGAGAGCGCTGCCCGCGAGGCGCGCCTGCATGCACCCGAGGACGTCGTCTTCTCGATCGATGCGACCGCGGCGCTCGAGGCGCACGGCGACCCGGAGCGCATCCACCAGGTCGTCGTGAACCTCGTCGAGAACGCGGTCCGCTACTCGCCGCGGCCCGGCCAGGTGGCGCTGCGCGCGTCCTCGGGCGCCGATCACAGCGTCGTGCTCGAAGTCGAGGACGAGGGGCCGGGGATCCCGCGCGAGGATCTCGAGCGCGTGTTCGAGCGCTTCTACCGCGGCGACGGGCGACGCGGCGCGGACGGCGGCGGCGCCGGGCTGGGCCTGGCGATCGCGCGCTGGATCGTCGAGCTGCACGGCGGAACGATCCGCGCCCAGCGGCGCGAGCCGCAGGGCAGCCAGATCGTTGTCACGCTGCCGCAGTCGGACGCATGAGCGCGAGCGGCCCGCGCTTCGCGCTCGCGGCGACGTGCGCCGGCGTCCTCGCCGCGGCGCTGCTGCCCGGCGCGCGTGCCGGCCTCGGCCTCGTGCTCGTCGCGGTCGCGCTCGCCGTCGCCGCCGCGCTCGCCGGGCCCGTGCCGCATCCGCTGCGCGCGGCGCTCCTCGGTGCCCTCGCGCTCGGGCTGGCCGCCTCGGCGGCGTTCCGCGACGCCGGCTGGGTCGTCGCGGGCGAGCTTGCCGGCGCACTCGTGCTCGCTTCGATCGCGATGAGCGCGCCGCTGCACTGGCGCGCGACCGCGCTCGCATCGATCGCCGCGCTGCTGCGGATGCCGTCGGGCGCGCGGCGCGTCGCGCGGGCCGCCGCCGCCGGCCGGTCGGGCGGGCCCGTCGCCAAGGGCGTCGCGCTCGGCCGCGGCCTCGTCCTGACGGGGGCGCTCGTCGCGATCTTCGGCGCCTTGCTCGCGAGCGGCGACCGCGCGTTCGCCCAGCTCGCGGGAGACGTCCTGCCCGACGCGGTGGCGCTCGACGACCTGCCGCTGCGGCTCGTCGTCTTCGGCCTCGTCATGTCGTTCGCGGGCGGACTCGCGCAGGCTGCGACCGTCGCCGACGAGCCCGCGCGCCGGCCCCTGCTGCGTCTCGGCCGCCTCGAGTGGCTGCTCGCGCTCGTTGCGCTGGACGCGCTGTTCGCTCTGTTCGTCGCCGTCCAGGTCGCGGTCCTCTTCGGCGGCGATGCGTACGTCCGCGAGACCTCGGGCCTGACGTACGCGCAGTACGCGCGCTCGGGATTCGCGCAGCTCGTCGTCGTCACGGCGCTGACGCTCGGCGTCGTCGCGAGCGCGCTGCGCTGGGCGCGCACCGAGCACGCGCGCGACGCGGCCGTCCTGCGGGCGCTGCTCGCGACCCTGTGCCTGCTGACGCTGGTCGTGCTCGTGTCGGCGCTGCACCGGCTGGGGCTCTACGAGGAGGCCTACGGCTTCACGCGGCTACGGCTCGCCGTGCACGCGCTGCTGCTGTTCGGCGGCGCGCTGTTCGTGCTCGTGATCGCAGCGCTGGCGAGCGGCCGGCGCGACTGGCTCGCGCGGGCGACGGTCGTGCTCGGCGCGCTCGCCGCGCTCGCCTTCTGGGTCGCCGACCCCGACCGCCGGATCGCGGCGCACAACGTCGAGCGCTATCAGTCCACCGGCCGCATCGACGCCGGCTACCTGTCTGGCCTCAGCGCGGACGCGGTGTCGCCGCTGCTGCGCCTGCCGCCCGCGCTGCGCGAGCAGGTGCTGGCGCGCCAGCGCGCGCGGATCGCGGGCGGCGAGCGGGACGGGCTCGCCGGAGCAAATCGCGCCCGCGCGCGGGCGCGTGACGCACTCGCCGAGGGCGGGCCGTAGCCTCGGCGGCATGAGAGCCCGGTGCAGCCTGCTCGCCGCCGCCCTGTCGCTCGTCGCCGCCGGCTGCGGGGAGCAGCGCGGCAACGCGACCCGCACGCTGCCCGAGCCTGCCGGCGCCGCGCCGACGATCGACCGGCGCGCGGTCGCCAGCGCCGAGGTGTCGCTCGTCGACTACGCGCTCGTCGTGTCCGATCCGCGCGTGCCGCGCGCGGGCCTGATCGCGTTCGCGGCGACGAACGACGGCCTCGTCCGCCACGCGCTCGCCGTCGACGGCCCGTCGGGGCAGGTGCGCACGGCGGCGCTGCGCCGCGGCGAGCGCGCGGTGTTCACCGTGCGGCTGCCGCCCGGCACGTACAAGTGGTACTGCCCGATCGCCGACCACGAGCAGCGCGGCATGGTCGGCCGCGTGCGCGTCGCGGAGTGAGACCGCGCGCTCGCTGCCGTCCCGGGCCTCCGAAGGTCGGGGGCTAGCCGATCGCGTGCTCGACGGCCCAGCGCGTGAGCTCGGAGCGACGCCGCAGGCCCGTCTTCTCCCGGATCCGCGTGAGGTGGTTCTGCACGGTGCGCGGCGAGATGAAGAGCTCCTTGCCGATCTCGTTGTCGGTCTTGCCCTGCACCACGAGGCGCAGGACGTCGAGCTCGCGGCCCTGCAGCGGGCGCACGGGCGACTGCTCGCCGCGCGCCGAGCTCGAGAACTCCTTCAGCAGGTGGCTTGCGAGCGAGGGCGTGATGACCGAGCCGCCGCCGTGGGCGGTGATGACGGCCTGGCGCAGCTCCTCGCCGGTGCTGCGCTTGGAGAGATAGCCGGCGGCGCCGGCGGCGATCGCGTCGAGCAGCGTGCTCGCCTGCTCGCTGGCGGTCATCACGATGACGCGGATCTCGGGACGGCTCGTGCGCAGCTTGTCGAGCACCGCCAGCCCGCCCAGGTCGGGCATCCGCAGATCGAGGATCATCACGTCGGGCCTCAGATCCTCTGCGATCGTCAGCGCGTCGTGCCCGTTCTCGGCCTGTGCGATGACCTCGATCGCGGGGTCCGCGCTGAGCGCGCGCGCGACGCCCTCGCGCACGAGCGGGAAGTCATCGGCGACAACGACGCGGATCTTCATGACTGTTTCAGGCTCCTCGGCTTCGACGTCACGAGCGTGACGAGCGTTCCTCCGCCCGGCGCGTCCTGCAGCGAGGCGTCTCCGCCGACGCGCTTCATGCGGCCCACGATGCTGCCCTTGACTCCCAGGCCGTCGCCGTTCTGGGCCTGCTCGAGATCGATCCCGATGCCGTCGTCGGTGACGGTCACGGCGGTCCGTCCGTCGCTGTCGCACTCGACGCGCACGATGACGTGTGAGGCCTGGGCGTGCTTGCGCGCGTTCGTGACGGCCTCGCGCACGGCGCCGGCGAGCGCCTCGACCTGCTCGCTCGTCGGCTTGGCGCGGATCTCGCCGACGACGAGCTCGACGCGCGGGTCCAGCGAGCGGGCCTGCTCGGTGATGAGCTCGAGCTCCGGCAGCAGCTCGGGCCCGACCGGCAGCGCGAGCGAGTCCACCCAGCGGTGCAGGTCGCGCGCCGCGCCGCCCGCCAGGCGCGCGATCTTCTCGGCCGAGAGACCGGTGCCGAATCCGTCGCCCGCGACGAACTCGAGGATCTGCAGCGCGGTGTCGTGCAGGTGGCCGCGGACCCACTCGCGCTCCTCGACGGCGGCGGGGTCGTCGACGCCGCCGGGACCGAGCAGGCCGTCCTCGTCGTCGGAGCGCTCGAGCTCTGCGCGCAGCCGGCGCGACTGGCGGTCGGCGCGCGCGATCAGGTCGGCGGGGGAAGCGGCGGGATCGTCGAGCCCCTCGAGCCCCGGAATGACGTCCGTGCACACACGTGCGAGCAGGCGCGCACGCTCACGCGCGCAGTCGCGGTCGACGCCCTGCCCGCGTGGTCTGATTGCACCGCGATTGTCGGCGTCCGCGTCCTGCGACCGCCCCGACTGCCCCAGACTCATCACGTTCCTGCCTTCTGGCTCTGAGACCGTCATTGGTCTGCAGAAAAAGGAGTGTCTTCGGCTGCAACCTTACGCAAGAGCGGTTGCGATGGTCAACCCTAGTGTGCTTCTCCTCACGCAGCGATTGCAGCCTGGGGTCCCCAGTTCTACGGGTGCTGTGCACGCCTTTTATCAGCGGCCGCCGCTGCGTGATCGCGCATCCCGGCGCCTTGCCGAGGGCGCTGGAGCGCGTGCAGGATCTGCACAGCTTTTCGCGACGGCGTGCTTTCCTCAGCCCTCGTAGCCCGGCTCGCCCGGGAGCAGCACGCGCGGCTTGTCGGCGCCCTCGACGACCCGCGGGAGGATCGGCTGCACGTCGAGGTCACGGGCGTGCTCCAGCAGCTCGTCGACGCTCGCGAACCGCACGAGGCCCTCGAGCAGCTTGAGCGTCGGGAGGACGAGCGCCAGCTCGCCGCCGACGTACGCGGCGACCGCCGCGGCCGGCGTCGTCCAGCGCAGGTCGACGCACTCGCGGCGATCGACGCGCGGTTGCGCCGCGGCGGGCGCGCGGGCGACGAAGAAGTGCGTGTCAAAGCGCGTCTGGATCGCCGCGGGCGTGATCCAGCGGCTGTACGGCACGAGCGCGTCGGGGTGCACGCCCGTCACCGCTGCTTCCTCGGCGAGCTCGCGAACCGCGGTGACGCGATGCGACTCGCCCTCGTCGACCGCTCCACCGGGAAAGACCCAGAAGCCGCCCATGAAGCGTTGCTGCGGGTTGCGCTGGACGAGCAGCAGCTCGACGCCGCCGGCAGCGTCGCGGACGAGGATCACGGAGGCGGACTGGCGCGGTGTCGTCGGAGGTCCCTCGCGCCGCAGCCGCTCGGCGATCGTCGGGCGCTCCACTAGCGGGCCTTCTCGCAACGTCGTACGGGCCGACCCACCAGGCGAAGGTATCGCCTACCCTCCAGCGCATGACGACCGAGACCGCGACCATGCGCTGGATCTGCGAATCCTGCGGCTTCATCTACGAGCCCGACGAGGGCGATCCGGACGGCGGCATCCCGCCGGGCACGGCGTTCGAGGACATTCCCGACACGTGGTTCTGTCCGGTCTGCGGCGCGCGCAAGAAGGACTTCACGCGCTACGAGGGGTAGTACGCGAACCTTCGCGAGCCGCCGGACGACCGCCGGCCGCAGCTGAGCGAGCCGGCGCGGCGCGGCGCCGGTAGGCTCGCCGACAGATGGACGAGGCAATCCGGATCGGCGTCGCCGCGCAGGCGCTCGGCGTCAGCGTCGACACGCTGCGGCGCTGGGAGCGCGACGGCCGGATCGCGTTCGAGCGCCGCGGCAAGACGCGGGTGCTCGCCCCGGAGGAGCTCGCGCGGGTCCTGCGCGAGCGTGGCACGAACCCGCGCTCGAGTGCACGCAACCGGATGGCCGGCGTCGTCGTGGACGTCAAGCGCGACGGCGTGATGGCGCAGATCGACCTCGCCTGCGGACCGTTTCGGATCGTCTCGCTGATGTCGCGCGAGGCGGCCGACGAGCTCGACCTCAAGCCGGGTCAGCCCGCGACCGCCGTCGTGAAGTCCCCGATGGTCATCATCGAGCGCGCTTGACGAGGACGCTCGACGGCCGGCCCCGGCGGCCGTCGAGGAGCTGGGCTGCTCGGGCGTGACGGCGTGGCGGCGGTGCTCTTCGAGCCGGCCTCGAGCGGGCGCGTCGTCGATGACGCGTCGACCGGTGCGGCAGAGCCGCCCCGACGGCGCGCCGAGGGGCTGATCGCCGACCGGCTCTGACTTGCAGGACGGACGTATCTAACCTGTGCGCGATGGGCCTCAAGATCAATCTCGGGCGTCGGACGCTGCAGCGCCGCTACGAGGCCGCGGCCGACGCCGGTGACCCCGATGCGATGCTGTTTCTCGCGACGGTGCGGGCGAAGGACGACCCGGCGGCGTCGCGCGAGTGGTTTCGCCGCTCGGCCGAGGCCGGCAACGTCCACGCGATGTACATCGTCGGGCTGTATCTCGAACCGCACGCGCCGCGGTCCTCGCGCGAATGGCTCGAGCGCGCGGCCGACGGCGGCCACATCGACGCGATGATCAAGCTGGGCGTGCTCGACCAGGCGACCGACCCGAGGGCCGCCCAGCGCCGCTACGAGCAGGCGGCCGAGCGGGGCAGCGCGATCGCGATGTTCAACCTCGGGCTGCTGCACGAGCCCGACGATCGCGCGAGCGCGATCGCCTGGTATGAGCAGGCCGTCGCGGCCGGCGACGCGGACGCGATGTTCAACCTCGCAAAGCTCACCGAGGGCAGCGATCCGGTCGCCGCGCGCGGCCTGCTGCAGAAGGCAGCGGCCGCGGGGCAACCCGAGGCGCAGGCGCGCCTCGGATCCGCGTAGACGCCGCGGCTTACGCGGCTGCCGCGAGCAGGACCGGCCGCGCCGTCGCCTCCGCCACGGACGCGGCCGCGATCTGGACGAGGTGGCTGATCTCGTCCGGGCTGATCGCCAGCGGCGGCATCAGCACGACGACGTCGCCGAGCGGGCGGATCACCGCACCGCGGCGGCGCGCGGCGAGCGTGACCTGGTGTCCCATCCGCGCCTCGAGCGGGAACTCGTGCAGCTCGATGCCGACCATCAGGCCGCGGCGGCGGATCTCGCGCACCCCGGGCAGCGGCGCGACGAGCTCGTCGAGCAGCTCGTGCAGCAGCGCGATCTTCGCCTGCAGGGCCTCGAGCGTGCGCTCTCGCTCGAAGACGTCGAGCGTCGCCAGCGCGGCCGCGCAGGCGAGCGGGTTGCCCGTGTACGTGTGGCCGTGGAAGAAGGTCCTGAGCTCCTCGTGGTCGCCGAGGAACGCCTCGTAGATGCGCTCCGACGCGAGCGTCGCCGCGAGCGGCATGTAGCCGCCGGTCAGCCCCTTCGCCACGCACATGAGGTCCGGCGCGACGTCCTCCTGCTCGCAGGCGAACATCGTGCCGGTGCGCCCGAAGCCGGTCGCGACCTCGTCGCAGACGAGCAGCACGTCGTGCTGGTCGCACAGCGCGCGCACCTCGCGCAGATAGCCGTCGGGGTGCGTGAGGATCCCCGCCGCGCCCTGCACGAGCGGCTCGACGATGACCGCCGCGACGCGGCCGGCGTGCTCGCGCAGCAGCGCGGCCATCGACGCGGCGTCGCCCGGCTGGGCCTGCCAGGCATCGAACAGCAGCGGACCGAAGCAGGCGTGGAAGAGGTCGATCCCACCGACGGAGACCGAGCCGATCGTGTCGCCGTGGTAGGCATCGCGCAGGCAGATGAAGCCGTCGCGCCGCGGCTCGCCGCGATGGCGCCAGTACTGGAAGGCCATCTTCAGCGCGATCTCCACCGCCGTCGAGCCGTTGTCGGAGTAGAAGACGCGGTCGAGGCCACGGGGCGTGAGCGCCACGAGCCGCTCGGCGAGCTCGATCGCGCCGGGATGCGACAGGCCGAGCATCGTCGTGTGCGCGACCCGCTCGAGCTGCTCGCGCACGGCGCGGTCGATCGCCGGGTGGCCGTGCCCGTGCACGTTGCACCACAAGGACGAGACGCCGTCGAGATAGCCGTTGCCGTCGGTGTCGTAGAGCGTGCACCCCGCTGCCCGCTCGATGATCAACGGCTCCTCCTCGCACCAGTCCTGCTGCTGCGTGAACGGGTGCCAGAGCGCTCGTCTGTCCTTTGCTGCGAGCTCGCGCGTCGTCATGGGTAGTGACCCTAGGCGCGCATCCGGACGAATACGCTCGTAGTCCGATGCGCGCCCTTCCCGAGCCACCGCTGAGCCTGATCGTCTTCGTCGTCGGCGTCGCGATCCTCGGCGCCGAGATCGCGGCCGCGCGGCTGCTGGCGCCGTACTTCGGCGCCTCGACGATCGTCTGGGCCAACACGATCGGCATCGTGCTCGTCGCGCTGTCGATCGGCTACTGGTACGGCGGCCGGCTCGCCGACCGCAACCCGACGCGCGAGGGCCTCTACAGGATCGTGCTGCTGTCGGGCCTGCTGCTCGCCGCCGTGCCGTTCGTCGCCGATCCGTTCCTCGGCGTCGCGATCGACGCGCTCGACTCGATCTCGGCGGGCGCGTTCGTCGGCTCGCTGCTCGGCGTGACGGTGCTCGTCGCGACGCCGGTGCTCGTCTCGGGCGCGGTGGCGCCGTACGCCCTGCGCCTCGCGGTCGCCGACGTGACCGAGGCCGGCACGGTCTCCGGGCGGCTGTACGCGATCTCGACCGTCGGCTCGCTGCTGGGCACGTTCACCTCGGCGCTGCTGTTCATCCCGCTGATCGGCACGCGGCGCACGTTCATCGTCTTCGGCCTGGCGCTCGTGCTGCTCGCGGTCGTCGGCCTCGCCAGGCGGCGGCTGCTGCTCGCGCCGGCCGTGCTCGCGTTCCTGCTCGTGCTGCCGCTCGGCACGGTCAAGGGGGAGACCGAGGCCGGCGCGCGCGTCATCCACGAGACCGACACGGAGTACCAGTACGCCCGCGTCGTGGAGCGCGCCGACGGCACCCGCACGCTCGAGCTCAACGAAGGCCAGGCGGTGCACTCGCTGCGGCGCCCGGACTCCTACCTCACCGACAACGTCTGGGACGAGTACATGATCCTCCCGTTCGCCGCGCAGGACCGCCCGCCCGGCCGGATCGCGATTCTCGGCAACGCGGCCGGGACGACCGCCCGCGCGTACGGCCACTTCTTCCCGCAGACGCAGATCGACGGCGTCGAGATCGACGGCGAGCTGAGCGAGATCGGCCGGCGCTTCTTCGACATGCGCGCGCCCGGGCTGCGCACCCACACCGCCGACGCGCGGCCGTTCCTGCGCCGCACGAAGGAGCGCTACGACGCGATCTTCGTCGATGCCTACCGCCAGCCGTACATCCCGTTCTACCTCGCGACAAAGGAGTTCTTCGAGCTCGCCCGCGACCGTCTGCGGCCCGGCGGCGTGGTCGTCGTCAACGCCGGTCATCCGGAGGGCTCGGACGACCTCGAGCGGGTACTCGGGGCGACGCTGGCGTCCGTCTTTCCGACCGTCGTCCGCGATCCCTCGCAGCCGGTCAACACGCTGCTGCTCGGCACGATGGGCGACGCGTCGGCGCAGCGCCTGCGGCGCAACGCGGCGTCGCTGCCCGCCGAGCTGCAGCCGCTTGCGCTCGAGGCCGCAGGCCGCGTCGAGCCGCGGCTGCCCGGCGGCCGCGTCTACACCGACGACATCGCGCCGGTCGAGTGGCTGATCGACTCCTCGATCGTGTCGTTCGCCGCCGGCAAGGACGGGTAGCCGGCGGGGGCCGAACGAGCGGCCGCGCGGATGCCGATGCCTCAGGCATCGACCGCCAGCGTGATGCTGATCTGCGAGCCCTGCGCAAGCGTCACGTGCGACGGCTCGGCGTCCGCGAGAAACGCCCACTGCGGGCCGTACAGCGCGGCGAAGTCGACGTCGACGTCGAGCGAGCGCACCTCGTGCAGCGCCCAGACGGGATGATCGACATCGTAGGAGCGCGCGCGGCCGTCGCGCCCGCGGCCGACGCCGACGTCGTGGTGCGTGAGCCAGTACTCGGGCGAGTCCGCGGCGGGAACGACCGGCTCCGGGTCGGCCCATGCCTCGAGGCGGTTGCGAAGGCCCGGCCCGAAGCGATGGCGCACGCCGATCAGTCCGTCGTCGCGCGCGAGCACCTCGTCGCGCATGCGAATCGTCTTGTAGGGCTCGTTGTAGGCCAGCCGCGCGACGATCGAGATCGCCGGCCGCGACACGAACTCGCGGATGAAGACGACGGCGCGCCTGCCGTGCAGGCGCACGTAGAAGCGCAGGTTGATCTCGCCGAAGTTCACGTGCAGCGGGATCGGCACGCCGCGCAGCCGTGTGCGACGGAAATGGAACGCGACGACGCTGACGCGCGGCGAGCCCTCGAGCGTGTCGATCTGCGCGCCGCGCGGGAGGTGAGGCGCGAGCAGCGCCTCGTCGGCGGCGTACGTGACGCCGAGCACGTACAGCCACTCGCCGCTGAGAAACGCGCCCCTCATGCCGCATCGCCGAGCCAGCCGTCGAATGGCAGCGCCGCGCCCGCGCGCGCGAGGTCGCCGAACGCGGCGGTCGTCGGTTGGAGCGTCGCGACCTCGACGGCGCCGAGGCGCTCGATCGTCGCGCGGTTCGATCGCTGCATGACGTTCGGGTCCAGCGGCCACGGCGTCAGCACGACCGCGCGTACGTCGAGCCCGGCCGAGCGCGCGGCCTCGATCGTCAGCAGCGAGTGGTTGATCGTCCCCAGCCCCGGCCGCGCGGCGACGACGAGCGGCAGGCCGAGCGCGACCGCGAGGTCGCGCACGCTGAAGTCGCCGAACGGCACGAGCAGCCCGCCGACGCCCTCGACGACGAGAACCTCGGCGCCGGCGGCCGCGGCGTGCGCGGCCCCGAGCAGCACGCCGAGGTCGAGCATCTTCTCCGCGAGCTCGGCCGCCAGGTGCGGAGAGACCGCTGGTCCGAAGGTCGTGCTCGTCACATCGCGAGGATCCCCGCCGACCGCCCGCGCCAGCAGCTCGTGGTCCGCCGGCCATCCGCCCGGGTGAGCCTCGTCGAGCCCGCTGACGACCGGCTTCCACGCCGCCACGCGCGTGCCGCGCGCGTGCAGTGCGGCGGCGATCGCGGCCGCCACGACCGTCTTTCCGGCACCCGTGTCGGTGCCCGTGACAAAGCAGCCGCGAAGGGACACGCTGCGGACGCTACGCGGCGTCGACGCGCCGCGCCGGCGGCGCGCTCGCCGGCGGCGCAGCCGGCCGTGCGCGCTCCTGCGCGACCGCGACCGGCATCGCAGTCGCCGGCCGGAAGCCTGCCTGCAGGGCGGCGCGGCCGAGCACGCGCGCGGCCTCGCGCAGCTCGTCCTTGGCGTGGGTCGCCATCACCGCCAGGCGCAGCCGCGAGGTCCCGTCGGGCACCGTCGGCGGGCGGATCGCCTGCGCGAACACGCCGCGCTCGAGCGCCGCCTCGCAGACGCGCATCGCCGTCGACGCCTCGCCGACGATGATCGGCACGATCTGCGTCGAGGACCCGCTGACGTCGAAGCCCTCGCGCGCGAGCTCGGCGCGCAGCAGCTCGGCGTTGGCCTGCAGGCGCTCGACGCGGCGCGGCGCTTGCTCGAGCAGCTCGAGCGCGGCGAGCGCGCCGGCGACCGCCGGCGGCGGCGGGGCCGTCGAGAAGATCAGCGAGCGCGCGCTGTTGGTCAGCAGCGCCGCGACCTCCTCGTCGCAGGCGACGTACGCGCCGTAGGAGCCGAGCGCCTTGCCGAGCGTTCCGACGACGACGTCGATCACGCCTTCGAGCCCGGCCTCGGCCACCGCCCCGCGGCCGCCCGGTCCCAGGCAGCCGGTGGCGTGCGCCTCGTCGACGACGACGCGCACGGCGAACCGGCGCGCGAGCTCGGCGATCTCCTCCAGCGGCGCGACGTCGCCGTCCATCGAGAAGACCGACTCCGTGACGATCAGCGATCCGCGCCCCGCGGCCTGCTTCAGACCCCAGGCGAGATGCTCGACGTCGTTGTGGCGGTAGACGAAGGTGTCGGCGCGCGACAGCCGGCAGCCGTCGATGATCGAGGCGTGGTTGAGCGCGTCGGAGAAGACGAGCTCGCCCGCGCGCGACAGCGCGCCGACCACGCCGAGGTTCGCGAGGTAGCCCGACCCGAACAGCAGCGCGGTCGGCGTCCGCTTGAACGTCGCCAGCCGCTTCTCGAGGCGGCGGTGGATCGTCATCGTGCCGCTGACGAGGCGCGACGATCCCGCCCCGACGCCCCAGCGCAGCGCCGCGTCCGCGGCCGCCTCCTGGACCTTCTCGTGATCGGCGAGGCCGAGGTAGTTGTTGGAGCACAGCAGCAGGACGGGCTGGCCGTCGAGCACGACGTTCGGTCCCTGCGGCCCACTGACGAGGCGGCTGCGGCGGTACAGGCCGAGCTCCTCGAGCTCTGCCAGCCGCGCCCCGATCTCGCTCACGTCGGTCAGGCCCGCGGGGCCGGCGCGGCGTCCGGGGTGGCTTCGGGCCGCGGCGGGACCGGCCCGCGCCTGCGTGCGAAGCGCAGCTGTGTCGACGGGTCCCAGAGGCGCACGTCGAGCCCGTCGAGCCCGCCCGCCGCAGCCGGCGAATCGGGCTGCGAGGGCGTCTCGCCCTCCAGCCAGCCGCTGCGGTTGTCCGGCCGCGGGTCGGCGCCGTTGTCGGGCTGGCGCGCGACGTTCAGGCCGAGGTTCTCGAACATCGCGCGATCCTCGTCGGGCGTGTTGCCGAGCGTCGTCAGGAAGTTGCCCATCATCACGCCGTTGAGGCCGGCCCGCACCGCAAGCTGCTGCAGCTCGCCGATGTTCTCGACGCGCCCGCCGCAGAGCCGAAACAGCGCGTCGGGCAGGATCAGGCGGAAGATCGCGATCCACTTCACGGCCTCCCACGGATCCATGTACTCGCGATCGCCGAACTTCGTCCCGGGGCGCGGGTTGAGCAGGTTGATCGGCACCGACGTCGGCTCGATGTCCGCCAGCTCGAAGGCCATCTCGACACGCTGCTCGCGCGACTCGCCGAGGTTGAGGATGCCTCCGACGCAGGTCTCCAGGCCCGCGCCGCGCACGGCGTCGATCGTCCGCAGGCGCCCCTCGTAGCGGACCGTCTGCGAGACCTCGGGGTAGTACGACTGCGCCGTCTCGACGTTGTGGTGCACGCGCTGCACGCCGGCCTCCTTGAGCGCGCGCGCCCGCGCGGGGGACATGTGCCCGATCGATGCGCAGCGCTTGAGGTTCGTGTGCCGTGCGACGAGCCGCGTGCCCTCGAGGACCTTCTCGAAGTCGCGCTTGGAGAGGCCCTGGCCCTGCGTGACCATGCAGAAGCGGTGCGCGCCGGCGGCCTCGGCCGCGCGCGCGTGCTCGAGGATCTGCTCGGGCTCCATCATCGCGTGCAGCGGCGTCTGCGCCTCGGCGAAGCGCGACTGGGCGCAGAAGCCGCAGTCCTGCGCACAGCCGCCGGACTTCGCGTTGACGAGCGAGCACATGTCGGTCGCGTCCTCGAAGCGCTCGACCCGCACCTTCCAGGCGCGCTCGATCAGCGCCTCGATCTGCGAGCGGTCCTCCAGCTCGCCGAGGCGCAGGGCCTGCTCGCGGGTGATCAGCGGTGGCATTGCGCGGCAGGGTCGCAGCCGCCCCGGACGGTCAGCTACGCGTCCGCCGCTCGCTGCGAGCGCCGATCGTCGTCACGGCGGCGTCAGCGTGGCGACGAGCGGCGCGTGGTCGGAGGGCTTGGATCCCTTGCGGTAGTTGCGTTCGATGCCGACGTGCTCGAGCCCGTCGGCAAGCGCCTGCGACACCAGCACGAGGTCGATCCGCAGCCCCATCTTGCGATGGAAGTGACCCTGGCGGTAGTCCCACCAGGTGTAGCCGACCTGATCGGGATGCAGCGCTCGATAGGCGTCGACGAGGCCGCCCGCGGCGACGATCGCCTCGACGCGGCGGCGCTCCTCGGGCGTCACGTGCGTCGACGCGGCGAACGCCTCGGGGTCGTAGACGTCGAGGTCGCTCGGCGCGACGTTGAAGTCGCCGGCGACGGCGAGCGGCCGCCCCTGCGCGCGCAGCGCCGCGACGCGGGCCGCCGCCGCGTCCAGGAAGGCGAGCTTCTCCGCGAAGGTCGGCGAGCCGACGGCGCGGCCGTTGGGGACGTACGTGCTCACGACGCGCAGCCCGTCGGCGGTCGTCTCGATCCAGCGCGCCTCGTCGTCGCGCAGCTCGCCCGGCAGCCCGACGACGGGGTCCTCCAGCGACATGCCCTGGCGTGCGACGATCGCCACGCCCGCCCAGCGGCCGGCCGAATGGTGCACGCCGTGGTAGCCCGCCGCCGCGAGCTCGTCGACCGGGAACGCTTCGTCCTCGCACTTCGTCTCCTGCATGCAGACGATGTCGGGCGCGAACTCCGCGAGGAACTCGAGCACGCGTGGCAGGCGCGCCTTGAGCGAGTTGACATTCCAGGTGACGAGCTTCACGCGAGGCGCCGAAGGCTACGCGCGGCGCGCGCGCGATCGCTGCCGGCAGCGCGGCGGACGGGGGCGTGAGTGGCGCCGGCAGCTCAGGTGGGAGCCGGCTCCGCGATCGTGCTGGCCAGCCGCCGGTAGTACTCGCTCGTCTCCAGCAGCTCCTCGTGCGTGCCGGTCGCCACGACCTCGCCCTCGTCGAGCACGACGACGTGGTCGGCGCTGCCGACGGTCGAGAACCTGTAGACCGTCAGCAGCGTGCGGAAGTAGTCGGGCGGATAGTCCTCCCCGACCCGAAACGCCGGGAACAACGTTCCTGGGCGACCCGCTAGCGACCCTTCCAGCTCGGGGTCCGCTTCTGCGCGAACGCCGTCACGCCCTCGAGCAGGTCCTCGGAGTGAAAGCTCGACGTGCGCAGGTCGAGCAGCTCGCGCTCGACGTCGGGGGCGAGCGCGCCCTGGGCGTGCTGCAGCTCGCGCAGGACGCGCTTGTTGCCCGCCATCGAGAGCGGCGAGTTGGAGGCCAGCTGCGTCGCGAGCTCGATCGCCGTCGCCTCGAGCTCGTCCTCGTCGACGACCCAGTTGACGAGCCCCCAGGTCTGCGCCGTCTGCGCGTCTATCTGGCGCCCGAGCAGAAACAGCTCGCGCGTGCGCGGCTCGCCGATCGCATCGACGAAGCGGCGCAGGCCGGTGTGCGAGTAGATCAGCCCGAGCCTCGCGGGCGGCATGCCGAGCTTGATCTGACCGCTCGCCAGGCGCAGGTCGCAGCTCAGGGCGAGTTCGAGGCCGCCGCCGATCGTCGGCCCCGGAAGCACCGCGAGCGTCGGGACGTCGACGCTGTCGAGCGCCTCCAGCGCGTCGCAGAAGGGGTGGGCGATGAGCTTCTCGGCCTGCTCGGCGAACTCGGCGGCGGGAATGTGGCCGATGTCGTAGCCCGACGAGAACATGCGGCCCGCGCCGCTGAGCATCACGCAGCGCGTGCCGTCCAGGGACCGCAGCTCGTCGCTGATCGCGGCGAGGATCGCGTGGTCGAGCGCATTGCGCTTGGTGGGGTTCGAGATCGCCAGTCGAAGGACGCCGTCGGCGGGTCTGTCGACGAGCAATTGCCCCGGCATGAGCGCCAACGTAGCGCTCCGTCGCGCAGTTCGCGCTGGCCCTATGGCCCAATAGCCGTGGGGCGATCGGTCTGCGCGGGCTACTCGAGGATGACGAGCGTGTCGCCCTCGTCGACCGGCTGGCCCTCCTCGCAGAGGATCTCCTTGACGACGCCCGGATCCTCGGCCTCGACCGGCATCTCCATCTTCATCGACTCGAGCGTGACGACGGTGTCGCCCTCCTCGATCTGGTCTCCGACCTTGCACTCGATCTTCCAGACGATGCCCGTGATGTGGGCCTCGACTTCAACCACGGCTCCTCCTCGCTCGCGCATCCGGGCATGGCAGCGTCTGGCAGAGTAGCCGCCGGGATGGACGCCGACACGATCGTGATCGTCACCGCGCATGACGAGGCCGACCGGCTCGGCGAGACGCTTGCTGCCCTGCGCGCGGCGTTTCCGGCGGCGCGCGTGATCGTCGCCGACGACGGATCGAGCGACGGCACGGCCGCGGTCGCCGCGCGCAGCGGCGCGGAGGTCGTGCGCAGCGAGCGGTCGATCGGCAAGGGCGGAGCCGCGACGCTCGCCGCGCGCCGCGTCCTCAGTCGTGCGCTGGAGCCCGACCCGCCGGTCTTCGTCCTCGTCGACGGCGACCTCGCCGACAGCGCCAAGCAGCTGCCGGCGCTCGCGCAGGCCGTCCGCGACGGGCGCTGCGACCTCGCGGTCGCCGTGTTCGCACGCCGCCTCGGCGGCGGCTTCGGCGTCGCGGTCGGTTTCGCGCACAAGGCGATCCGCAGGCTCACGGGGCTGGACATGCAGGCGCCGATCTCCGGTCAGCGAGCGCTCAGCGGCCCGGCGTTCGCGACCGTCGTACCGTTCGCGCCACGCTTCGGCATGGAGATCGGGATGACCGTCGACGCCGCGCGCGCCGGCTTCCGGATCGAGGAGATCCCGCTCGACCTCGCCCACCGCGCGACGGGCCGGACGCTGCGCGGCTTCCTGCACCGCGCCCGCCAGCTCGCCGACTTCCTCGCCGTCTACGTGAGCCGGCGCTGACGCTCAGCCGTGGACGAGAACGCCGACTCGATCGTCGAGCTGTACCGCGGGCACACCCAGCTCAACGAGCCCAGCGAGGAGCTCGTCGCCCAGCTCCTGGCGCTGCTCGAGCCCGGCGAGACGATCCTGTTCGCCTGCGGCTGGGCGGACATGAGCGAGAAGTGGGGCCCGCACGCGCAACTCACCGTCACGACGCGCCGGATCGTCGACCAGCGCTGGGCGGGACCGGGCGAGAGCGCGCCGCCGCGGGCGATCGCGCTGCGCGACGTGCGCGCCGTCGCGGACCGTCCGCGTGGCGCGTCGGCGCTGTTCGACACCCACGCGCTCGTCGTCGCGCTCGCCGACGGGACGATCCTGCAATGGGAGCACCTGACGAACCACCAGATCGAGCCCGCGGCCGCCGCGATCGAGTCCGCGCTCGGCGAGGTTGGCTGATCGCCCTTTCGGCCGACGTGCGATTCACGAGCGGGCGAGTTTGGACGAGCGTTGATGGGACGTCCGCGGGAGGCGGCCCACCTCGATGCATCACCGCCCGCGAGCTCTGCGGCGAAACTGTTCGCAGAGTGCGACGAAAGGCGCTGGGGAGCGGGCTGCCGTCCGGGTTCTCGCGTACGGTCCGATCCATGACGGAACGGCAGTCAGGCGAAGTCGAAAAAGTGCTCCTGCACATCTCGGAGGCGCGTACTCGCGCCCGCCGCGCCGCCGAGATGGTCGAAAAGGATGGTGCAGAGCCGCATATCGTCGAGGCACTGCGCGACGCCGAGCAGCAGCTCGCCGACGCTCATCGCGTTCTCTCCCAGGGCACGTACTACGCCGTTCCCGATTCGTCGCTGCGCCTGGCCGTCTGATCCGTCGCCAGAATGGGCGACGTGACGGGCGAGGAGATCAAGCGCCGACTCGTCGACTTCGCTCGTAAGTGGAGCCTCTACGACGGGACCGAACGAGCCGAGGCGCAGACGTTCCTCAACGAGCTGTTCGCGTGTTACGGAACCGACCGTCACGACGCAGGCGCCCGCTTCGAGGATCCGCAGAAGGGCAAGTTCCTCGACCTCATCTGGCCGCGACGCTGTCTGATCGAGATGAAGCGTCCGAGCGAGGCCAAGCGGCTGGAACACCACCGCGACCAGGCGCTCTCGTACTGGCGAAGCGCGGCCGACTCGGCCCACAACGTGCCAGCGCCACGGTTCGTGGTCCTTTGCGCATTCCAGCGCTTCGAGGTCTGGGAGCCCGGCGCCTACCCGACTGAGCCTCGCGCTGAGTTCGAGCTGATCGAGCTGCCCGACCGGTCGGACGCGCTGATGTTCCTCGCTGACCGCGAGCCGGTCTTCGTGGAGTCGCAGGAGGCGGTCACGCGACAGGCCGTGAGTCTCATGACCGGGCTGTACCACCAGCTCGGCGACAGGCTCGCCGCGAGCCCCGACGTGCGTCGCGACTTCCTGCTGCAGACGGTGTGGTGCCTTTTCGCGGAGGATCTCGGACAGCTCGAGGGGCATCTCTTCACACGCATCGTCGACGGGCTGGTCGAGAATCCCCAGCGATCGAGCGCAGACGATCTGGGTCAGCTGTTCGCCTGGCTCAACCGTCGGGGGCCGCGTCCCGAGGCCGGGCTGTACGCCGACACCCGCTACGTCAACGGCGCGCTGTTCCAGGAGCCCGCAGAGATCCATCTGGGCAAGCAGGACCTCCTCGTACTTCGTCTTGCGTGCGAGTACGACTGGCGCAAGGTCGAGCCGCACATCTTCGGCTCACTCCTGCAGGGCACCCTCGGCCGCGAGGCGCAACATGCGCTCGGCGCGCACTACACGCACGAGCCCGACATCCAGAAGGTCATCAAGCCATCGATCGTGGAGCCGTGGCACAAGCGGATCGATGCCGCGCTGTGACGGCGGCCATGGGAATCTCCCCGTAGGCGGCCATCGGATCTCCCCGCTGGCGGTCGCTGGATCTCCCCGCCCGTGGCCATCGGTTCTCCCCACGATTCTGTCCTGATCGGCCGGTACTGACCGGCGCGTCCTGTCATCGACGCGCGTGCGGGAGGGTCCGGCTTGAAGAGCTCGGAGGAAGTGATGGAGATCCTGGAGGCGTTTGATTTGACCGGCACGCTGCGTGGCGCTGCGGAGCTGGCGGGCTGTGATCACAAGACGGTCGCGCACTGGGTGCGCGCTCGTGACGAGGCCGGCGGCGGGCTGCCCGTGCCGACGCGGCCGCGGCCGCGCATCGACGCGTTCGCGGAGAAGATCGAGGAGTGGGTGGACCGGTCGCGCGGGAAGATCCGCGCGGACGCGGCGCATCAGCGACTGGTCGCGATGGGCTACATGGGTTCGGAGCGCACGACGCGCCGCGCGGTCGCTGAGGCGAAGCGACGGTGGCGCGCCGAGCACGGGCGCCGCACGAGGCCGTGGGTCGTCGAGCCGGGCTTGTGGATGCAGTGGGACTACGGCGACGGGCCGGTCGTCGAGGGGCGCTCGACGGTGTTGTTCTGCGCCTGGCTTGCGTGGTCGCGCTACCGCGTCGTGCTGGCGTTGCGTGATCGCACGATGGCGTCGGTGGTGATGGCGCTTGACCGCTCGTTGCGGGCGTTCGGTGGCGCGCCGACGTACGCGCTGACTGACAACGAGAAGACGGTGTCGGTTGATCATGTCTGCGGGATCGCGGTCCGCAACGCGACGATCGTGGCGGTTGGCCGCCACTACGGTCTGACGATCGCGACGTGCGTGCCGGCGGACCCTGAGAGCAAGGGTGGCTCGGAGGCGACCGTTCGGATCGCCAAGGCCGACCTCGTCCCGACTGATCACAACCTGCGCGACGCCTACGCGTCCTTCGGCGAGCTTGAGCAGGCGTGCGCCGTGTTCTGTGAGCGCGTCAACACGCGCGAGCACCGGATCACGCGGCGCGCGCCGGCGGTGATGCTCGCCGAGGAACGCGACAGGTTGCACCGGCTGCCGACGATGGCGCACACGGTCTGCTTCGGTGAGACGCGCAGGGTGTCGTGGCAGTCGACGATCAGTGTCGGCGGCGCGCTTTACTCCGTCCCGTCGACGCTCGTCGACGAGCGGGTGTGGGCGCGCGCTGAGGGTGGCAAGCTCGTCGTCGTTTATGCCGATGGCGAGGCGGGGTCGCGTGAGGTCGCGCGGCACGCGTTGACGACGCCGGGCCAGCCGAGCATCGACCAGCGCCACTACCCGCCCAGGCCTGCGGGCGCGATCGAGCGCAAGCCGCGCGCGCGCAGCGCCGACGAGGAGGCGTTTCTTGCGATCGGATCGGGCGCGGAGGCGTGGCTGATCGCCGCCGCCGCGGCCGGCGCGAGCCGGGTGCGGCGCAAGCTCGCCGAAGCCGTCGACCTCGCCAAGCTCCACGGCTCGGGCCAGGTCGACGAGGCGCTGCGGGCCGCGGCGGATGCCGGGCGCTTCGCTGACGGCGATCTCGCCGCGATCCTCGCCCACCACGACAGCGCGAAGGTGATCGCGTTTCCTGCCAAGGCCAGCGAGCAGCAGTCGCTGCAGCGCTCCACGGCGGCGTGGGAGGGCTACGGGCGATGACCGACTACTACTCCAGCATCCGTGTGCTGATCGATCCCGAGCAGTCTGACCCGTTGCCCGACGGGGGCCGCCGCCAAGATGTCAGCGTGATCCTCACCGACGCTTCGCGCGGCGACCGGGCGTTGCGCCCGGCGGCGGTCGCGCTGTTGGTCTGCCAAGCCAGGGCACTGGCGTTCGAGTTGCTCGAGGTCGCCGAGCACGCCGACCGCATGAGGACACCGCGATGAGCGTCAAGACGCCGATCGCTCCGCCGCTGCCCGCCGAGATCGACCGGCTGCTGCGCCGGCTGCGGATGCCCTACGTTCGCCACGCGGCCCCCGAGGTCCTCGCGACAGCCAAGTCGCAGCGCTGGGATCCCGCCGAAGTCCTGCGCGTCCTTCTGGTCGAGGAGGCGGCCGGTCGTGACCGCGCGACGATCCGGATGCGTCGCCGAGCGAGCGGGTTGCCGGCCGGCAAGACGTTCGACGCGTGGAAGGAGAACGCCTCACCGATCCCACAAGCCACCCAGCAGGCGCTCAGGACGCTGGAGTGGGTCGCCCGGGCGGAGAACCTCTGCATCTGCGGACCGTCGGGGACCGGCAAGAGCCACCTCGCCGAAGCGCTCGGGCACGCCGCGATCGACGAGGGCAAGACCGTCGCGTGGCACACACTGGAGAGCCTCGCGACGCTGCTGCGACGCCACCGCGCCGACGACAGCGTGAACAAGGCGATCGGCCGGCTGATCCGCGCCGACCTGATCCTGATCGATGACGTCGGGATGCTTCCCGTCGCCGCCGACGCCGCTGAAGCGTTGTTCCGCGTCGTCGACGCCGCCTACGAGAAGCGCTCGATCGCCCTGACCAGCAACATCCACCCCGCCGGCTTCGACGAGCTGATGCCCAAGACCCTCGCCGCGGCGACCGTCGACCGGCTGCTGCACCACGCGCATGTGCTGCTGACCGACGGGACGGACTCCTACCGCTTGGCGCAAGCAACCGCCGGCAAGGGGGTGAGGCCCCTGACCTGACGCGCGCAGCGCGCTATCGCCGCTCGCCTCGCCCTACGGGCTCGGCTTCGCGACGACAGCGCGCTGGGGAGAACCGATGGCCACCAGTGGGGAGACAACGTGTCCGCCGGTGGCGTCCCAGGGAGTGGGGAAACGCGGTGGGCGTAGCTTCCGCGGTGTGTGAGTGAATTTTACTTCACGCCGCAATCACCTCCTGAGCGGCAAGGGCGGTGGAAACGTCGGTGCGGGGGCTTTGGCCGCGGCGGACGCGTTCGATCTGCGCGACGGCCTGGGGGTCATGGTGATGCCGCGCCAGCCGCGGCTGGCGAGCTCCAGGACGGCCCAGATCAGCGACAGTGCCGAGGTCTCGCCCGGGAAGCGGCCGATGATCTTCGTCCGCCGGCGGACCTCCACGAACGTGCGCTCGAGCAGGTTTGTGCTCCTGGTGCGCTTGCGGTGCTCGAGTGGGAAGCGCAGATGCGCCACGAGCTGGTCGATGTTGTCGTCAATGACGCGCATCGCCGACGGGTAGGCGGTGCGGTAGTCGCCGGCCAGGGCCAGCAGTCCGGCCTTCGCCTCGGCGGCCGAGACGGCGTCGTCGAGGACCTGCCAGTAGCGGGCTTTGACTTCGCGGTGCAGTCGCTCGGGCAGCTTGGACGTGAGATTCCGCAGCGCGTGGACGGTGCAGCGCTGCTCGGCCGCGTGCTCGAACAGCTCCTGGTGGCCTTCCAGATCCCGGCTGCGCCGTCGGCCACGATCAACGCCGGCGCTCGCATCCCGCGGGCCTTGAGATCGCGCCCGAAGTCAAGCCACGACTCGTAGCTCTCCCTGGATCCGAGTTGCAGCCCGAGCAGCACCTTCTGGCCCTCCAGCGTGATCCCCCAGGCGACCAGCACGCCCTCGGCCGGCTCGTCGGTCGGCCTGAGCTTGAGGTAGATCGCGTCGAGATAGCAATAGACGAGATCGTGCACCGAGAGGTCGCGCTGGCACCAGGCCGCGTAGCGGTCGGCGACGTCCTTGCAGACCCGCGCGACGGTCGACTTGGCGATCACCTGCTCGCCGAAGCACTCCTCTAGCGCGGCCTCGACGTCACGCACCGACAGGCCGCGCAGGAAGTTGCAGATCACCAACGCCTCCAACGCGTGCGTCCGCGCGACGCCCTTGCCGAGCACCTGCGACTCGAACCCAACGGCGGTTGCGTCACGCACGCGCGGGCGCTCGATCACCGTCGGGCCGCTCGTCGTGCGCACCGTCGAGGGCTCGGCGAACCCATTGCGGTAGATCACCTCCTCGCCGCCGCCGGCGCGCTCGTAGCGCCCGCGGCCGACGAACTCGGTCACCTCGTCCTCCAGCGCCTGCTGGAGGATCAGCCGCGCACCGAGCCGCGCGACCGCCTCGATCGGATCCTGCTCCTCGCCGATGGCGGCAAGGACATCATCAAGCTCGCGGCGCAGCCGCTCGCTGGGGACTACCTTCTTCATGCGGGCGTACCTCCATCAGCTTCGACTTGTCGGTCAAAGCGGAGGCTACGCCCGCCCTACGATTCCCCCAGCGCCTGGGACGGCACCGTCCGCCAATGGGGGGAACCGATGGCCGTAGCTGGGGAGAAACCGATGGCCGTTGACACGCAGTCGCACGAGGACGTGCGACGGCTGCAGCACGAACTCATGAACTACGTCGTACTTGACCCGGCCTGCGGGTCCGGCAACTTCCTGTACACCGCCTATCGAGAACTGCGGCGGATCGAGCGCCGGCTGCATGAGCGCGAGCGCGAGCTCCGGCTGGCGGAGGGCCGCCACGTGAGCGACCAGGGCGCGCTGGCAACGTTCTTCCCGTTGACGAACATCAAGGGCATCGACATCGACGCCTTCGCGGTCTCGCTGGCGCGCGTGACGCTCTGGATGGGGCACAAGCTCGCCGTCGACGAGCTCGATCTCGACGAGGCGACGTTGCCGCTCGCCGACCTCTCCGGCATCCGCGTCGCCGACGCGCTTCGCGTGCCATGGCCGCGAGCGAGCGTGATCGTCGGAAACCCGCCGTTCCATGGCGACCGCAACCTCCGCGGGCTGATGGGCGACGACTACGTCGAATGGCTCAAGCGCGAGTTCGACTGCGGCGTCAAGGACCACTGCGTCTACTGGTTTCGGAAGGCGCACGACCATTTGGCGGAGGGTCAGCGCGCCGGACTCGTGGGCACGAACTCGATCTCGCAGAACCGCGCGCGGTCGGCGAGCCTGAACTACATCGTCGAACGGCGCGGCGTGATCACGGATGCGGTGTCCACGCAGCCGTGGCCGGGCGACGCTGTCGTCGAGGTCGCGATCGTCAACTGGGTAAACGAACCCGATCCGCTGCCATCCCACTTCGTGCTGGACGAACAGGCGGTCGAGGGGATCGACACGGCGCTGCGGTCGTCAACGATCCCGATCGCGGACGTGCCGGTTCTCCCGGCGAACAAGGGGCGTGCCTACCAGGGGTTGCTTCCGGGCGCGCAGTATGACCTCACGCTGCAAGAGGGTCGAGCGTTGCGCGCCGCGCGTGAGGCGACGTACGAGGACGTCGTTAAGCCGTACCTCACGAGCAAGGACATCGCCTCCACTGTCGATCAACGCCCGAGCCGGTTCATCATCGATTTCGGGCAGATGGCGCTCGAGGAAGCGATGAGATATCGGGCCGCGCTGCAAGTCGTGCGGGATCACGCCAAGCAAGCTCGCGAGTCGAGCGCCAGCTACTCGCGTAATCCCCGTTGGTGGCAGCTGTTGTGGCCGCGTCCCGACCTTCGGCGAGCCATCGCCGGTCTGGAGCGCTTCATCGCAGGCACTCGCGTGGGAAAACGCATTCTGTTCGTCTGGTGCGAGCCCGACTGGCGCCCCAGCGACGCCACGAACGTCTTTGCCCTCGACAGCGACTACGCGATGGGCGTTCTGACCAGCCGCATCCATACCGACTGGGCACGCGCGCGCTCCTCGACGCTGCGCACGGACATCCGCTACACCCCGAGCAGCGCGTTCGAGACCTTTCCCTGGCCGCAGGCCGCCGGCGAGCAACGACAGCGCATTGCCCACCTGTCCCGCGACGTGATCGAGCTTCGCTCGACGCTGTGCTGCGAGCACGCGATCGGCCTCACCACGCTCTACAACCGCGTCGACGACGGCGCCTACAGCGCGCTCCGAGCAGGCCAGCGGGATCTCGATCTGGCGGTGCTTGCCGCGTATGGCTGGAGCAGCTCGCTGCTCGAAGACGTCCGGCAGCGCAACCGCAAGCTGCTTGATCTCAACAGCGCGATCCTCGCCGGCGACGTGCCGTACTCGCCGTTCTGATGTGGCAGGCAGTCGGGCGATCCTGATGCCAGACTCGAAGGCGTGATCCTCGCCATCGACCAGGGCACGACCGGGACGACCTGCCTCGTCTTCGACGCGTCCGCGCAGCTCGCGGGCCGCGCCTACCGCGAGTTCGGCCAGCACTTCCCCCGACCCGGCTGGGTCGAGCACGATGCGGCCGAGATCTGGGACACGACCCGTGCCGTCGCGCTCGCGGCGCTCGCTGATGCGGGCATCCGCGACGGCGAGCTGCAGGCGATCGGCATCACGAACCAGCGCGAGACGGTCTGCGTCTGGGATCCGAACAGCGGCGAGCCGCTGCACCACGCGCTCGTCTGGCAGGATCGGCGCACGGCCGAGCGCTGCGACGCGCTGCGCGCCGCCGGCCACGAGGCGCTCGTGCGCACGCGCAGCGGGCTCGTGCTGGACCCGTACTTCAGCGCGACGAAGATCGAGTGGATGCTCGAGAACGTCGAGGGCCTGCGCGAGCAGGCGCGCGAGGGCCGCGCCGTCTTCGGCACGATCGACGCCTGGCTTGTGTTCAAGCTGACCGGCGAGCGCCGCACCGACGTGACGAACGCGTCGCGCACGATGCTCTACGACATCCACCGCGGCGACTGGGACGACGAGCTGCTCGCGCTCTTCGGCGACATACCGCGCAGCGCGCTGCCGGAGGTGCTGCCGAGCATCGGCGAGTTCGGCACGCTGCGCGACGGCGCGCTCGGCGCCGGCCACGACGGCGTGCCCGTGAGCGGGATCGCCGGCGACCAGCAGGCAGCGCTGTACGGCCAGGGCTGCCTGGATCCGGGCCTGGGCAAGAACACGTACGGCACCGGCTCGTTCGTCCTGCTGAACTCCGGCGAGACCGCGCCGAGCGCGCCGCCCGGCCTGCTGACGACCGTCGCGTGGGGGATCGGCGAACGCACGATCTACGCGCTCGAGGCCGCGATCTTCGTCACCGGCGCAGCCGTGCAATGGCTGCGCGACGGCCTGGGGGTGATCGCGGCGGCGGCGGAGACCGAGCAGCTCGCCGCCTCGTTGCAGTCAAACGACGGCGTCTACTTCGTCCCGGCGCTGACGGGCCTGGGCTCGCCGCACTGGGATCCGTACGCGCGCGGGACGATCGTCGGCCTCACGCGCGGCAGCACGCGCGCGCACATCGCGCGCGCCACGCTGGAGGCGATCGCCTATCAGACCGTCGACGCGGTGCAGGCGATGGAGGCGGCGTCGGGCCAGCCGCTCGCCGAGCTGCGAGCCGACGGCGGCGCGACCGCCAACGGCTGGCTGATGCAGTTTCAGGCCGACATGCTCGGCGTGCCGGTCGCGGTCGCCGAGCTCGCCGAGACGACGGCGCTCGGCGCGGCGCTGCTGGCCGGCGTCGGCGCCGGCGCCTGGACGCAGCACGACGTCGCGCGGCGTGACGGCACGGGCGCACGCCACGAGCCGCGGATCGGCGACGACGAGCGCGACGCGCTCATGCAGCAGTGGCGACGAGCCGTGCAACGTGCCCGCGGCTGGGCTCGAGGGTAAGGTTCCCCTATGGCCGGGTTGAAGCGAAGCGAACAGCTCGCGGCGATGGGCACGGGCGGACGCGACGAGCGCCCCGCCGAGGACTTCGCGGTCTTTCACGAGCGCTCGCGCACCACGCAGCCGAACTTCGCCTACGAGGTCGTGCGCGTGCTCACGGGCCTGTGGGCGGTGACGTTCTTCCGCACGCGGACGATCTCCAGCGACAAGGTCCCGCAGAGCGGCGCCGTCATCCTGGCGCCCAACCACGGCTCGTTCATGGACCACTTCTTCCTCGCCGCGTTCATCCGCCGCAAGGTCCGCTTCATGGCCAAGTCGCAGCTCTTCCAGCCGCCGCTGCAGTACGTCTACTCGCACGGAGGCGTCTTTCCGCTGCGCCGCGGCCACCGCGACGAGGAGGCGTTCATCACCGCCCGCACGATCCTCGAGCACGAGGGCGCGGTCGCGATGTACTGCGAGGGCGGGCGCTCGCGCGACGGCACGCTGTCGCAACGGCCCAAGCCGGGCATCGGCAAGCTCGCGCTGCAGACGGGGGCGCCGGTCGTGCCGGTCGCGATCCACGGCTCGGCGAAGGTGCGCAACTGGCGCCGCGGCCAGTTTCCGAAGGTCACCGTCCAGTACGGCGATCCGATCCGCTGGGAGCGCGTCGAGGACCCCACGCGCGACCAGCAGATGGCCGTCGCCGAGGAGATCTTCGGCGAGATCAAGGTCCTCTACTCGGGGCTCGAGACGCTCGGTCGCAAGGGCGTGCTGCAGCGCCTGCGTGAGCAGCGCAGGCTCGAGCGGCGCGGCAAGAACCACACCGCGACCGCCTGAGCGCGGCGCGCTCAGGCGCCCGGCATGCGCGCGTGCGTCTCGGCGAGCGCGAAGCCGAGCACGAGCACCGTCGCGAGCGCCGGCCCGGCAACCTCCTCGATGTTGGCGAACATCGTCGTCGCAGCCGTTGGCCTCCTGGATCTCGTCCTCCGGAACGGTCTGCGGGAGCAGGCCGGTCGCCGCAGGACGGTAGAACGCCTCG
>JAUJOT010000008.1:182771-214999 GCA_030447505.1 Solirubrobacteraceae bacterium
GCAGAACATCTCCGCCAGATCGTGTCGCGCGCGCGTGCGCGCAGGGTGCACCATGCACGCCAGCAGCGCCGTGCAGCCGTCGACGGGATTTTGCTGTCAGAGCTCGATGACGCCGAGGACGAGCAGCAACAGCAGCGTCCCGACGAGCGACACGAGGATCGAGCCACCGCAGCCGAGGCGGTTTGAGAAGAAGAACATCACCGGGCGGCGCGCCAGATCAGGCGCAACGCGAGCATCGGCGCGCTCGCGATCGCGAGCGAGAGTGGCAGGCAGCAGCCGCAACCTTGTACGCGAACGTTGCTGCGGCGTCGCCTCTGACGGGAACCCAGGCGCATCTGCCGCGGGCTACCCCGCACGTGGCGGCGGCAGTCGGCGAGCCGGCGAGCCACAGGAGGCGAAAGTCGCGGTGGCGCAGGACGCGCAGGAGCTGTCGCAGGCCGGGCATGGCCAGCTCAGCGTGGCACGCGACGGGGCTACGGCGCGGGAGGATTTGAACCCGCGATCACGGCGCCGTGCCAGGGGTCGAGCTCGCTCGTCGCCGGCACGATGGCGTCATCGTCCCGTAGCCGGTCCAGGTCGCGACGCGCCCGACCCGTTTCGTCTCAGCGCGGGCGCCGGCCGCCGCTCGGCACGCTGCGGTGCACCGGCCGCAGCCATGGCAGCCGCGCGACCACGAGCAGCCGCGGGCGCGGCCGGCGCAGCCACGCCGCGCCGATGAACAGGCCGCGCCGCCGCAGCGCCACGCGCGCCAGCAGCAGCTCCGCGCGCGCGTCGTCCGTGAGCGTCCTGTGTGGCCCGAGCGATCGCGCGAACGCCAGTCCGTCCCGCAGCGCGTCGCCGCACGCCGGCGCGCCGACGCTGCGCGCGAACGCGTCAAAGCGCGCGTCGAACGTCTCGCCGAGGTGCAGCGCGAGCGCGGGCCACGCGTGCGCGACGCTGCGCCCCCGCTTGCGCCGCAGCGCGCGCCCGGCCGCGTCGGCCTGCGCGGCGTCGAACCCCGGCGGTTGGACGCCGCGCAGGAGCGCGTCGAGCAGCTGCGCCTGCCGCGCGGCGTAGGCCTCGCGGTCAGGCGCGGACACGGTGCTCGCTTCCCCAGCGCGCGGCGTCGGCGATCGCGCGCAGCTCGGCGACGAGCTCGGCCGCGGGCGGGAAGTCGTCGTCGCGCTCGAGCAGCACGCCGGGCGCGCCGGTGAGCGAGAACAGCTCCTCGACGAGGTGCAGCACGCCCGGCACGACGGGATCGGCGTGGGTGTCGTGGTAGACGCCGTCGCGCAACCTGCCGCCGCCGACGTGCACGTACGCGATCCGGTCCAGCGGAAGGCGCACGAGCGCCTCGAGCGCGTCGTAGCCGTGGTTGTGGGCGTTGGCGTAGAGGTTTGAGATATCGAGCAGCAGCGGCGCGCCCGTGCGCTCGATCAGCTCTGAGACGAACGTCGCCTCGTCCATCTCCGCGCCCGGCCACTGCACGAGCGCCGCGACATGCTCGAGCGCGAGCGGCACGGGCAGCGCGTCCTGCGCGATCGCGACGTTCTCGCTGAGGATCTCGAGCGCCGCGCGCGTACGCGGGACCGGCAGCAGGTGGCCGGACTCGCGCCCGGCGGCGCGCACGAACGCGATGTGCTCGCTGACGAGCGGCGCGCGCACGCGCCCCGCGACCGACGCCAGGTGCGCCAGCCGCTTGCCGTCCGGCCGCTCGGCGCCGCCGAGCGACAGGCTCACGCCGTGCGGCACGACCTGCAGGCCGCGCTGCATCGCCGCGGTGACTCCGGGCGGCAGCTCGTGCGCGCCGATCGCCTCCGCGATGACCTCGATGAAGCCCAGGCCGCCGGCGCGCGCGATCGCGCCGTCGAGCTGCGGGCGCCAGCCGATGCCCTGTCCGAGCTGCCAGGTCACGTCTCTCGTGCTCATCGTCATCCTCCGCCGCCGCCGCCGCCGCATCCGCCGCCGCCGCCGCCGCAGCCGGCGCCGCTGCTGCCCGAGCTGCAGCCGCCGCCGGCGCTGCAACTGCCGCCGCCGCCGCCCCGCCAGCCCGCGCCGGAATCCCCCTCGCGCGGGACGCCCAGGGCCGACGCGATCGCCGGGTCCGCGACCCACAGCGCGGCGCCGCCGAACAGCGCGGTCGTCATCGCGCTCTCGCCCATGCCGGGATGCCGACGCAGGTCGTCGCGCTCGGCGCGGGTGCGCGTGAGGAGCGCGCGCCCGCGGTTCGTCGGCAGCGGCCGGTGCCGGAAGAGCCGGAAGGTGGCGAACACGACGACGAGCACCATCGCCAGGAGCCAGCCGAGCGTCGGGTCGTCGCTCGCTGGCGACAGGATCGCCGCGATCCCGACCGCTGCCAGCAGGCCACCGACGAGCCAGAGCCGCCGCAACCGCGACGCCTGCTGCTCGTCGAGCAGCAGCCCGACCTCGGTGAGCCGCGCGGTCATCGACCGCACCGCCTCGCTCTGCGCGACGTCGGCGCGCAGCGCGGGCGCGGTGATCGCCGGTTGCCGGCGGATCGTCGCGAGCACCTCGCGCGCGAGCGGGTCGGCCGTCGGGTCGAGCGCCCCGGCGGCCTTCAACCCGCCGTCGCTCGCGTCGACGGTGATCAGTCCGTCGCGGTGCAGCTGTGCCACCGCGCTCGTGATCGCGAGCTGCGGCCCGCCGCCGAGCATCGCGAGCTGGTAGAGCCCGAGCTCGGGCAGCGGATCCTTCGTGTGCTCCTTCTGCCCGATCGCGCGCTGCCACTGCCACCGTATCCCGATCGCGACGACGGCGCAGAGCACGCCGTAGCCGATCAGCAACTGCGTGCTGGTGATTGCCGACGTGATCGCTGTCGTGAGCATCGTCATCCTCCAGGTCCGATCGGGTTGCGTCGCAGAGGTCCGGGGATCGCGCCAGCTGCGTGCGTGTGGTCCTCCGTCGTCCTGCGTTCTGTCGGTGAAAAGGCGCTTCCTGTGAACGGGTGAACGCGGCGAAGGATGAGCAGCGCGCCGACCGATCTCTACGTGTCAGATCCCGCTCTGTCACGACCGCCCCGCGACGCCTCAGCCCGATCTTCCGTCACCCCGACGTTGATCCGACTTCGATCCGACGCTACGGTGGCCGACGATGAGCACGCGCTCCGGAGAGCTCGCCGACGAGCTCAAGCAGGTGATCCGGCTCGCGGCTCGCGATCCCGAAGCGCTCGAGGGCGCGCTGCCGGCGCTGTCTGCGCTGCAGCGTGTGTCCGCCGCCGGCGTACTCGACGAACCTTCGCGCGTGCACTTCATCCTGCATCGACTGATCCCGGAGTACCTCGACCGGCTGCCGGCCGGGCGCGACTGCCGCGCGATCCGCGAGCTGCTGACCTGGGAGGACGGGGACGGCGAGCCGCAGTCGCTGACGACGCGCTACCACAAGGCCGCGGCGCATCTCGTCAACGCCGCCAGCGACTTCGGCCGCCGTCAGGAGCCGCGGCTGCTGGCAGAGTGCGCGCGGCGCTTCATCGCGCTCGACCACGAGGACCGGCTCGCTGCGGCGACACCGGGGGGGACAGCGCTCCCGCCCGCCCCGGCCGCTGCGCCGCCCGTGGCCGACGGCGACACGCTCGCCGGGATCGTGCAGGTCCACAGGAACCTTGACTACCACCTGCTCGTCGACCTGATGGCCGAGGCCGAGGAGATCGTCATCCTCAACACGTGGATACCGGAGTTGAACATCCTCGACGACGCGCTGGTCGACGCGCTCGCGCGCGGCACCTACGTCTCGATCCTGATGCTCTATCCCGACTCCCAGATCGCGCAGCTGCGCAGCCAGGCGCTGCAGGGGGCGACGACGCAGGCGCGCCCGCGCGAGGACCGGGTGCGACCCGGTGTGCGCCACTGCCTCGAGGTGCTCGCCGCGATCGCTCGTACCGTCGACGACGACGGTCGCCGCCACCTCCGCGTCAGGCTCTACCATTCGCTGCCGTCGATCTCCGTCTACGGCGTCGACGACCGCGCGTTCTTCAGCGTCTTCCTGCACGGTCAGCTCGCCGTCAAGTCTCCGCAGATCGAAGTCGAGGGGCAGGACTCGCTGATGGGCCGGCTCGTGTTCCGCGAGCTTGAGACGCTGTGGGAGACCGGGCAGGAATTCGAGGACTTGGAGCAATGGGAGACGGAGCTGGAGGAGATGGGTCGGAGGTTCGGCGCCGCGTCGTGAGCGCAGACGACGCCGAGGGCGCGCTGCTGTCGCAGTTCACGGCGCACCGCCTCTTCGTGGGGATCGAGCAGCTCGACGAGTCGGCGTTCATCGAGGTCCTGCTGCAGCGCCGCTTCCTGTCGCTGCTGTTTCCCGTCGTCTACGACATCGGCATCGACGGGCTCGCGGGCGAGACCGCGACCAGGCTCGTGCGGGAGATCCTGCGCGAGGAGTATCCGGACGCTTCGGGCGCGACGCCCTCGCACCGCGAGGACCTCGTCAGCGACCTGCTCGCGCTCGGCACGACGCGCGAGCGGATCGCGGGTGCGCGGCCGACCGCCGTCACGAGCGCGGTGATCGAGGAGACGCTCGCGCTCATCCTCGACGCGGCGGCGGCGCCCGGCGACGTCGCGGTGCTGACGCTCCTGCGCTTCTGGGGCGAGGTGCTCGTATCGGTCGAGTACGGCGAGTTCTGGCGCCGCATGGCGGGCGCGTTCGCGGGCGCCGGCGTGCCGTCGCGCTTCTACCACCCCCATCACCACCACGACGGCCGCGAGCCGCTGGCGGCGGCGTCGCATGCGTCGGCGACGCATTCGGGTCGCCTCGGCGCGTGCCTGGCGCAGCTGCTCGAGGGCGACGCTGGCGCTCTCGAGCAGTTCGGCGGTGTCGAGCGCGCGGTGCTGGCGGTGCGGATGCGCTTCTACGACCAGTTCGTCTGAGCGCCGCGGGTGCTGTCGGATCGGGATGCGATGAGCAGGGGCGGGGTCAGGGCGGCCGTCGCGGTCTTCCTGGTCGGCCTGCTGTTCGTCTGGCTGATCCGGCCGATCGGCAACCCCTGCCCGGACGTCGACAAGCTCCCGAGCGGCAGCACGGGCTCGTCGGCGCCGTCGTTCGCGCCGCCGCTGACGCGCAGCTGCACGTACTCCACCCCCGACGGCACGCAGGCGCGCAGGCGCTACGTGCCGGCGATCGATCTCGTCGCGCTGCTGTTGTTGGCCGGCGTCGTCGGCGGCGCGATCGGCCTGGCCGGGCCGGGCGGACGCGAGCCGCGGCCCGAGCGGGCGGCGCGTCAGCCGCGGGCGACGCGCGCCGAGCCACCCCAGGCGCCAGCCGACGAGCAGCCGCCCGCGCCAGCCGGCGAGCAGCCGCAGCGCGAACGCGATGCCGCGCGGCGCGAGCGCGAGCGCGCCGAGCGCGAGCGGGCGCGCCAGGAACGGGAGGCCGGGCGGCGGGGCTGAATCAGCGCGCGGTCAGCGCGCCCAGGGCACTTCGACGGAGTCCTCGTCGGGCGCGTCGCGGGCGACGACGTACTCCGCGGCCTGCGTCTCGGAGGGGTTCTCGAGCAGGTGCGTCTCACGCGGCGGAACGTAGACCATGTCGCCCGGCTCGAGCGCGAGCGCGTGTTCGAGCTCCTCGCCCCAGCGCACGTTCAGCTGCCCCGACAGCATGTAGACGGCCGACTCGCAGTCGGCGTGGTAGTGCGGCCGCGACTGGGCGCCGGCCGGCACGCGGAACAGGCCCATGTAGATGTTCGCCGCGCCGGTCGTCGCCTGCGAGACCTCGGCGCCGCCGACGACGCCGCGCGGCACGAGATGGTCAGGACCGGGCTTGACGATCTGCACGCCGCAAAGACTACTCGCGGACCCGATTGTCGGAAAGCCGCTGAACGCGAACTCGACGTTCTGCGGTGCGCGTGTCCACTTCCCGTCGGTTGCAGGGCAAAGCTACGTCGTCATGCCGGTGAACTGACCGCCCGTGACGTTCAGCGTCTGACCGTGGACGTAGTTCGACCACGGCGAGCAGAGGAAGAAGACCCCGCCGGCGGCCTCCTGCGGCGTGCCCGGTCGCCCCAGCGGGATGACGTAGGACGCCACCCCGCGCAGCTGCTCGGGAATCCCGAGCTGGACCCTCTCGCCACCGATCTCGATCGTGTTGTCCTCGACCTTCGGCGCCGTCAGGCGCGTCTCGATGAAGCCAAAGGCGACGGCGTTGACGTTGATCTTGAACTGGCCCCACTCCTTGGCCAGCGTCTTCGTCAAGCCGACGACGGCTGCCTTGCCGGCGGCGTAGTTCGCCTGGCCGGCGTTGCCCATCGTGCCCGAGATCGAGGAGACGTTGACGATCTTGCGAAAGACCTCGAGGCCCTGCTCGCGCTCCTTCTTGGCCGGCTCGCGCAGGTGCGGCGCGGCGGCGCGGATGACGCGGAAGGGCACCACGGCGTGGATGTCGAGCATCCGCTGGAACGCGTCGTCGGTCATCTTGTGCAGCGCGCCGTCGATCGTGTAGCCGGCGTTGTTGACGATGATGTCGATCCTGCCCCACGCGTCGATCGCGGTCTTCACGAGCTGGTCGCAGGCGCCGGCGGCCGTCAGGTCGCCGCCGTAGACGACGGTCTCACCGGCGATCTCCGACGCGGTCTGCTCGGCGACGTCGCCGTCGAGGTCGTTGATGAGGACCTTCGCGCCGTGCTCGCAGAGCAGCTCTGCCGTCGCGCGGCCGATGCCCCGCGCCGAGCCGGTGACGATCGCGACCTTGTCGTCGAGGACTCCCATGCCATGCGCTCCTTGTCGTCGTTGCGGCCGCGCACCATAGTTGCGGCGCGTCGACGCTGAGACGACCACGTAGCCTCCAGCGCGTGATCGCCCTCGTCACCGGCGCCTCGAGCGGGATCGGGGAGGCGACGGCGCGCCGGATCGCGCGCGAGCCGGATGCGCAGCTGATCCTCGTCGCACGCCGCGAGGATCGCCTGCGGGCGCTCGCCGCGGAGCTCGGGGGCGAGCCGCTGGTGATCGCCGCCGACCTGACGCAGCCCGACGCGCCGGCGCACGTCGCCGCCGCCGTCGAGACCTGGAGCGGGCGACTGGACCTGCTCGTCAACAACGCCGGCGCGGCCTGGCGCGGGACGTTCGGCGAGGCCGGCTGGGAGAACGTGCGCCGCCACATGGAGCTGAACTTCGACGCCCAGGTGCGCCTGACGGAGGCGCTGCTGCCGCTCGTGCGCCGCAGCGCTCCGAGCGCGATCGTCAACGTCGCGAGCAGCGCCGCGCGGGTCAGCCGCGCGAGCTCGGGCGCCTACTCGGCAAGCAAGTTCGCGCTCGCCGGCTGGACCGACGCGCTGCACCTCGAGGAGCGAGAGCACGGCGTCCACGTCGGCATGGTGCTGCCGGGCTTCGTCGCGACGGAGGGCTTTCCGCAGCCCCAGCTCGTCGACAAGCGCCTCACGCGCTGGATCGTCTCGACGCCCGAGAAGGTCGCCGAGGCGATCATGGACGCCGGTCCCGGCCGCCGCGCCGAGCGCTACGTCCCCAAGCCGTACTGGCTCGGGGCGGCGGCGCGGATCGTGCTGCCCCGCGCGACGCGCAACGTCCTGCGCTCCGGCAGGCTCCCGCTCAGCCCGCCGACGAAGGACGACGCCGGGCGCTGAGCAGCGCTTCGAGGTCACCTCCCGCGACGTGCGTCAGCGCTGCTCGCGTTGGCCGGAGACCGCCATGATCGCTCGTGCGACGCTCGCCGCCAGCGCGTTCGGGCGCCGATCGTCGATCGTCACGCGAGACCGTCTCCCGCGCCGCAGGGGCAGGCTCGATCCGGCGCCGGCGCCGGCGCCGGCGCCGCGCCGCGTCGCGATGCGCAACGTGCGGGCCGTGCTGCGCGGCGCGGCCGTCCCGAGCGCCACGAGCAGGCGCCGCCCCTTCCGGCCCACCAACGCCGAGCGGATCGCGGCCCTGGTGCTGCGGCGCTGACGCTGGAGGCGAACATCCGCGAGATCCCCAGCGCGCAGTGGGCGGCTCGCGCGGGCGCTTTGGGCGTCGATCACCGACACGCGCGTGCCGGGCGCGTGGTTGACGGCCAGCCAGCTGCCCAGCGCGCGCAGCTCCCGGCGCAGCGACGTCGCGTCGTAGGTCCGATCGACGACGAGTGCGACCCGCACCCGCGGCACCTTCGCCGGAGCGGGCAGCAGGTCGGGCATCCCGACGCCCGGCAGCGACGGGGCGCCGGCGGCGCCGGCCGGTGCCGCCGGCGCCGGCTGGTCGCGGGCGCCGCGCGTGGCGCCGTCCTCGTCTGAGGGGCTCAGCAGGGCCAGCAGCGCGAGCGGCAGCAACAGCGCCAGCAGCCCAAGCAGGACGCGGCGTGGAAACGGCAGCCGCAGGCGACGCAGCGCCTGCACCAAGCGCCGGACCGCGTCGCGGGTCGCGGCGGACAGGCCGCGTACGCCGGCCGCCAGGTTGGCGAGCGACGCGGCGAGCGCGCGGGTCAGCGTCGGATCGCGCAGCAGCGCGTCGAGCTGCTGGAGCAGTAGCTGCCAGTTCGACAGCTCGTCGGCCGCGCGGGGTTCGGCCTCGGCCGTGACGTCCGGCTTCTGTGCGGGCGCTGTCGCGACGGCCGTTGGCGCGTCGTGCGCCGCGTGCGCGGGGCGCGTCGTGCGGCCCCCGGCTCTGGACGCGTCCACTCTGCTGCGGGCCGCGCCGGGCGCCCGCGGGCCCGAGCCCCTACGCGGACCCGAGGCCTGCCGCGGCGCGCTCACTCCGGCAGGCTCTTCGGTGCCGCGAGGTTGCGGCCCAGCAGCTCTGCGATCAGCGCATCGACGTCGGCGAGCTTGTCGGGGACGGTCAGCCCCCCGCCGCGCGCGAGGTCGGCCTGCGCGTGATGCGCCTCGCCGACCTCCGGCATCCCATCCGAGGACGCCCGCGCGCGCGGACTCCACGTGCCGTAGAGGTGGGGGAACTCGTCCGCGCGGCGCAGGAACGCGACGTCCGGATGCAGCACCGCCTCCTGGTGCATCTGGCGCTTCGCGTTGGCCACGGTCGTGGCGATCTCCGCGCGCTGGGCGACGAGTGCTCCGACCTCCGCTGCGAGCTCTGAGCGGATCCGCTCGCGATGCTCGAGCGTGTCGGCGTCGCGGCGGCGCTGGCGTTCGCGCGCCTCGCGCGCCGGGTCGACGAGCAGGAAGGCAACGCCGATGCCGAGCAGGAACACCGAGGCCGACACGAGGAAGTACACGCCCGGCTCGCTGGCCGAAGGCTGGACGTTCTCGGTCAGGCGCTGGGCGGCGGCACCCCGTGCGCCCGCGGCCTGATTGGCCTGCTGGCGGGCTGCGGCGGCGTTGTTCGCAGTCGTGCGTGCGCTCTGCACGCCGTACCACAGGCCAAGGCCCGTGATGATGACCGCGAGCGCGACGGCGTAGCGAGCGGCCCGCGGCACGTCGCGGTCCAGCAGCGGTCGGCGGCCGTCGACGTGCGGCTGTGGATCGCTCGTGTGCGCGAGGCGCAGGTTCTTGCCGACCGCCTTCTGGCCGACGGCGATCAGCAGGGCGATCACGATCGCCGACAGCGCGGGGGCGCCCTCCCGCAGCAGCACCGGATCGCTCTCCCGAAAGCGCGCGAGCTCGCGGAAGCCGTCGTAGGCGAACAGCGCCTCGGCGATGCCGACGGCGAAGAACAGCGCCAGCAACCCGCCGCCGGCGGACATCCGGGCGGACAGACGCCCGCGCCTCGTCGCCGGCGGCGCGACCGGCGGCGCCTCGCCGGGCGGCGTCGAGACCTGCTCGGCGGCGGCGCTGGCGCGAATCAGGTCGTCGTCGAGCATGCGGACGCGGACGGCCCGCTCCATCAGCGGGCCGAGCCGCGCGCCGATCGCGTGGTCGGCGTGCTGAGCGATGCTCTCCGAGACGATCTTCCCGCGCACGCGGTCGGCGTCGTCGCGGGGATGGCCGGCGTCGGTGCGCCGCCCATCGGCCACGTCAGGGGCGGGTAGGGTCCCATCGGCGATCGGGCGCTCGGCGTCGGCCGGCGCCTCGGTCGGCTCTCCGACGGCGGGGATCGACAGCAGCGGAGGCGGCAGCGGGGGGAGGCCGCCGTTCGTCGTGTCGCCTGTGTTCATGCGGTGCTCCTCGCTCATCGCCGCCTCATAGCTCGGTCGTCGTCGCGCAGTTCGTCGCGCCCGTCCGCTCGCAGGCCGTCATCCAGATCTGCACGAGATCGTCTGTGCGCCGCGCGCTCTGGTTGACGCGGTCGGGCAGCCGCCCGAGGCCGACGGCCTGCAGCACGTCGACGCCGTCGGCGCTGCCGAGCAGATCGCCCAGTTGCGCCGCGAGGGTCTCGGGAGCGTCGCCGGCCTCCAGGCGTCGGGCAAGCATCAGCTGATCGCTCGCCTGCACGCCGTCGGAGACCAGCGTCATCGCCTGGGCGCCGGATCGCTGCTTCAGCATCCGCAGTGCATTGCGCACCGCCCGGGCGATGTCGGACGAGCCTCCGCGCGCCAGCGCGCGTACGCGGGCGGTCAGCGCCTCGTCGTCCTGGTCGACGCCGAGCGCGCTGTCCAGCGTTTCCGCGAGCGCGCCGCGCAGGTCCTGCTCCAGTGCGCCTCGACGGGTCTCGCCGAGCTGCTCGAGCGTCGGCACGTCGTCGTCGTAGATGACCTCCACCGAGTTCGCGTCGCCGGCGAAGACGACCATCCGCAGGTGCCCCCCGGCGGTGATCGTGTGCTCGGCCGCTCGCAGCGCCGCCGAGCTCACGTCCTGCGCCAGCGCGCGGTCGTGAATCGCGCCGGTCGCATCGACCGCGATCACCGAGCTCACGGGGCAGTCGCCGGGCGCCTGCACGCTTCCGGGCGTAGCACCGGCTGTCACAGCGCAGGGGGAGTCGCTGCCGCCACAGGCGGCGAGCGCGAGCGCGACGACGCCGAGCACGGCGAATCTGATCCGGCGGATTGTCATGCGCGCGGGCAGCCCCTGGGGTCGGTCGAAGCGAATGCGAATGGTAGATATACGAGCACGCGCAGGTCACGGTTCGCGGCGCACGGCATGACCCAGCCGCGTCAGGCGCAAACCCTTTCCACCGGCGAGCGCGAGCGCAATAGATTGCGCGCGTGCCGTACGAGACGCTGGGCTACGAGGTCGCCGGGGCGATCGCCACGATCGCGCTCGACCAGCCCGAGACGCGCAACGCCCTCTCGGACGCGCTGCTCGACGAGCTGCTCGCGGCGCTCGAGATCGCCCGCGACGACGAGGCCGTGCGCTGCGTCGTGCTCAGCTCGACGCACGAGACGGTGTTCTCCGGCGGCGGCGACCTCGCGGGCTTCGCCGCCGACGTGCCGCTCGTGCACCGCCACGCGGCCAACGATCGCTTTCCGCGCCTGTTCACGCTGATCGGCGAGCTCGGCAAGCCCGTGCTCTGCGCGGCGCGCGGACACGTCCTCGCCGGCGCGCTCGGCCTGGCGCTCGCCTGCGACCTCGTGATCGCCGGGGAGCGCGCGACGTTCGGGACGCCTGAGATCAACGTCGGCCTGTTTCCGTTCATGATCGCCGCGCTGGTCGCGCGCAACATCGGGCGCAAGAAGACGACCGAGCTGCTGCTGCTCGGCGAGCGCATCGACGCGCACGAGGCGCAGCGGCTGGGAATCGTCAACCGCGTCGTCGCGCCCGCCGAGTTCGACGCGGCGGTCGCCGACTGGGCGGCGCAGCTCGCGGCCAAGTCGCCGCTGCTGATGAAGCTCGGCAGGGACGCGCTCTTCGCGCAGCAGGACATGGCCTTCGCCGGCGCCCTGGAGTACCTGCGCGCGCAGCTCGCGCTCGCGCTGTCGACCGACGACGCCCGCGAGGGGATGGCGGCATTCCTCGAGCGCCGCGAGCCACGGTGGACCGGCAGGTAACCGCGCTTCTGTGCCGCACCTCCGATCGCGGGCCGCAGGCCGCGCAGGGCACGCGCGAGCTGGCGGAGCTGATCGACGCGCGCGTCGTCGGCTCGCCCGGCGCGCCGCGCTCGTCCTCATGGGATGACGACCTGCGCGATTCGCGCGGCTGCCTGCTCGAGGCCGGCGGGCAGGTCGACGACGCGCTCGACGCCGGCCGGGCGCCGATCCTGCTCGCCGGCGAGTGCTCGATCAGCGTCGCGACGCTGCCCGTCGTCGTGCGCCACCACCCCGACGCCCGCGTGCTGTGGCTCGACGCGCACGCCGACTTCAACACGCCCGCGACGACCGCCAGCGGCTACCTCGGCGGCATGTGCCTGGCGGGCGCCTGCGGGCTGTGGGACAGCGGCTTCGGCGCGGGCCTCGACCCGGCGCGCGTGATCATGCACGGCGTGCGCGAGCTCGACGCCGGCGAGCGCGTGGCGCTGGATCGCTGCGGCGTCTATCGGCTCGAACAGCCGGTCCAGCTCGAGGGCATGACGCTCTTCGTGCATGTCGACCTCGACGTTCTCGACCCCGACGTGCTTCCGGCGAGCTTCCCGGTGCCGGGCGGGATGTCCGCGCAGGCGCTGCGCGACCTCCTCGCCGCGGTCGTCGAGCTGGCGACGGTCGTCGGGGCGCAGATCACGTCGCCGGCGCCCGGCCATGGCGACGTCGCGGCCGCCGCGATCGCGCCGCTGCTGACCTGACGAGTCGGCGCGCGCTGCCCGCCCGCCGGCGCTCGGGCGCGATCGGGGTCGCACGACGTGTATCTGAGCGGCCTGTTCGCGCTCTGTCTCACATGCACGCTTTCGCCCCCCGCAGATCGACCGAGACGCAGATCAGCGGCGCGATCACGCTCGGCTGGCGGATCGCAGTGCTCTACAGCCTGCGCGCCGACGAGCTGCCGACCTCGCCGCCCGACAACCTCCTGCCGATGCGTGGCAGCCTGCCCGCCGCCGAGCGGCTCGCGCTCGAGCTGCGCGCCGCGGCGGGCGATGCCGATCGACTCGGCGTGCCGCTCGAGTCCGGCGCGCTGGACGATCTGCTCGAGCTCGCGGCGCGCGCTGCGCAGTCCGATCAGGCCGAGACGCAGTTCCGCGATCGCATCCGCGCATGGCACGTCGAGCTCGAGACGATGCTGTGGGCCGACCACGAGGCGACCGGCAAGGCCTACGAGCTGGGCAGCTTCCTGTCGGACACGTCCAACCGCGTCGTGCTCGAGCTGCGCCGCGGCGAGCACGCGCGCACGCACGTCACGCGCGAGCTGCGCTGCGTCTTCGCGCGCGAGCGCGTCGAGCGCATCAAGCGCCTGCTCGACGATCTGCAGGCGCGGATCGATCCGGCGGCGGTGCGGATCGTCAAGCAGCACCTCGCGGCGTGGCAGCACGCGGTGCGCGATCGCACGCCGCGCGCCGCCACGCGCTCGGGCCTCGAGCCGCTCGACAGCCAGGTCGTCACGTGGTTTCAGCTGCTGACCGGCGACAAGGAGCCCGAGGCCTTCATCGGCCACGACGACCGCGCGCGCGTGCGCGGGACGATGCTCGGTCGGATCGCGCGGTCCTACCGCCGCAACTGGCTGGCGATCGCCTCGGCCGCGGCGGTCGCCGCCGGGGCGGTCGCGGCCCTCCTCCTGCTCAACCCCGATGGGACGGCGACGCTGAAGGTCCTCGCGGTCCTCAGCCCCTTCGCGGGCGCGCTCGGCGTGTCGCTCACATCGATCGGACTGACCGTTCGCAAGAGCCTCGACGCGCGCGCCGAGCTGCTGTGGAACACGGCCCTCGTGGAGGTCATCGCCGAGCGGACGCTGCGCGTCGAGGACCTGCTGAAGTCGCCCGTGCGGCCGCGGCGGCGCCTCGCGGCGCCGGTCTCCCGCCGCCGCTCGCACAGCGACACGCCCGCCGCGGCGCAGCGCCGGAGCGGCGCCCCCGCAGACGCTCGCTGACGCTGCGGCGGCCCGACCGCGGCGCGCGGCTCGGCGAGGGACAGCGCCGCGCTGATCGTCGGCAGCTCGCGCAGCCTGGCGTGCGTCAGCCGGTCGCGCGCAGCGCCGCCGGGCGCCGCAGCGTGAAGAACAGCTGCTCGGCTCCCCACACGTGGCGCAGGCCTTGCATCTCGAAGCCGAGCTTCGCGAGCACGCGCTGCGAGCCCAGGTTCGCCTCGCGCGTGATCGCGACGACGCGGTCCAGACCGAGCGGGCCGAACGCCTCGGCGACGACGGCGGTCGCGGCCTCCGTCGCGTAGCCGCGCCCCCAGTAGGCCGAGCCGAACGCGTAGCCGAGCGCGACGTCGGGACCGTCGGGGGCAAGCGGGAACAGTCCCGCCTCTCCGCACAGCAGGCCGCTCTCACGCTCGATCACGGGCCAGAACGAGTAGCCGGTCCGGTCCTGCTGGTTCATCGAGCGCTCGAGCGCGGCGCGCGTGCCCGGCAGGTCGCGCGGCCCGCCGAGCAGGCGCATCGCCGCCTCGTCGCTGTAGAGGACGTCGTGCAGCTGGTGCAGATCGTCGTCCTCGTAGGCGCGCAGCACGAGGCGCTCGGTGACGATCGGAAGCGGCATCGCCCCCGATGGTGACGGTTCCGATCGCGCGGCGGTCGCGTGCCGTCTGTGCGCTACGGTCCGCGCCGATGCGGACCGGCGTGATCGTCCCCGTCCACGGCTGGCCGTCGCTGCTCGCCGAGACGCTCGACGGCATCCTCATGCAGGAGCCGCGGCCGGAGGTCGTGGTGGTCGTCGACGACGGGTCGCCGGAGCCGGTCGCGCTGCTCGCCGACCACGCGCCGCACTGCCGGCTCGTCCGCCACCCGCAGCGCCGGGGCCTGGCGTTCGCCCGCGCGACCGGGCTCGCGCAGCTCGAGGACACCGAGCTCGTCGCGTTCTGCGACGCCGACGACGCCTGGGAGCCCGGCAAGCACGCCGCCCAGCTGCGGGCGCTCGCCGCCCATCCCGACGCCGCGGCGTGCTTCGGCAGCGCTCGCATCGTCGGCCTCGACGGGCGTCCCACCGGCGAGCGCTGGGACGAGCTCGGCCCCGGCCGGCACGCTGCCGCCGACCTGCTGGCGTTGCTCTACGAGCGAAACCCGCTGTGCGTCTCGAGCGCGCTGCTGCGCCGAGCGGCCGTGATCGACGCGGGCGGCCTGGAGTACCCGCTGCCGCGCGCCGAGGACTGGGACCTGTGGCTGCGGCTGCTCGCGCGCGGGCACGCGTTCGTGATGGAGCCGCGCGCGCGGGTTCGCTACCGCCGCTCGCCGGGCGCGCTGTCGGGCGACATCGCCGGCCTGGCGGCCGCCCAGCTGCACGTGCACCGCACGCACGCCGCGCTCGTCGACGAGCCCGCTCGCCGGCGCGCCCAGGCGGCCGACCATGTCGCGCACGCGCGCGGGCTCGTGCGCCGGCGCGACTACGAAGCGGCGCGCAGCGAGCTGCGTCGCGCGTCGGAGCTGCGTCCGCTCGCTGCGCGCGAGCGCGCGCTCGCGACGCTCCTGACCGTTCCCGGGCTGCGCGTGGCGCTCGGGCGCCGCGACCCGTACCCGGGCTGACGGCGAGCGTAGCCGCGCGCAGCAGGAGCGCGCGCAGCCCCCGAGCAGGGTCTGTAGCGAGTTGATGCGCAACCTGGGCAAGGACGTCGGGGCGTACAGCCAGAATGAGTACTACGAGATGGAGCTGGAAGGCAGCCCCGCCTAGGCGAGCGCGAACATCCGACCACTCAGCTGCGCGCACCGTCGACGTTGGCGGCGCCACCCTCGTGCGTGCCGGCGCCGACAGGCGGCACGAGCACGCGCAGGCGCTCGCTCAGCGCGATCGTGCGCCACCCTGCCGCGATCGCCCAACCCTCGGCGGCCGTGTTCTGCCGGGCGATGTCGCTTCGGCCGACGACGAGCACGTCGTAGTGACCGCGCTCGAGCGCCGCTCGGAAGCTCGCCTCGTCGCCGTAGGGCGTGAGGAAGCCGTCGACGAACTCGCCGACGAACTCGACGTGGTTGTCGATCCGCGTCCCGAACGCCGGCCAGACGGGGGAGAGGTCGCCGAGCGACCAGTAGGTCGCGAAGGCGAGGCCGACGCGCTTGTCGCCGGGGGCGCTGCGCAGCAGCGCGTCGAGGCCGCGGTCGACGTTGGCGTAGCGGTCGTCGTTGATGCGGTCCTGCATCCGGTCGCCGGCGGCGAGCCCGACGAGCGCGGCCGCGAGCGCGGCGGCGACGAGCACGACGCGGCGTTCGCGCAGCCGCCAGAGCAGCCACGCCGCGCCGGCCAGTGCGGCGAGTGCGATCGCGGCGGCGACGACGTCGCGCCCGCCGGTCACCTGATAGCCCTCGCGCGCGCCGTACAGCACACCGAGCGCGAGCGCGGCCTCGAGGGCACGCCCCGCGACGGCAGGCAGGCGTCCCGCCACCCACGCGAGGACCGGAAGGGCGAGCAGCAGCGACGGGATCGCGTAGCGCGTGTTGGCGTGGGCCAGCGAGGGGGTGTCGCGCAGGCCGAGCGCGGTCGCCGGCGTCACCGTGTACAGCAGCGCGAGCGCGACGGCCCCGATCGCGAGCACGAGCACGCGCGGCTGCGCCAGGCGCCCGCCGCGCCGCGCGAGGACGAGCGCGGCGACGACGCCGACCGCACAGACGAGCGGCGCGCTGCCGAGACCCTCGACAACCTTGATCGCGACCTTGGCCAGGACCTCGGGCTGGCCGGCGTAGTCGGCGATCGAGAAGCCGACCTCGTCGCGGATGACGTCGCGCGGCGCCGAGAAGATCGTGACGCCGAACAGCTCGACGTCGAGCGGGAAGACCGGGTTGCCCGACAGCGCGAGGTTGCGCACGAGCCAGACGAGCATCCCGAGCAGCGCGAGGCCGCCGACGAGCGCGCCGTCGCGCAGCACCGCGGCGTCGAGCAGGCGCCGTGACCGCCCGGCGCGGCGCGCTGCCAGCGCCCGCGCCGCGACCCAGATCGCGACGACGACCGGCACCGAGCTGACGCCGTACCACTTCGTCCCGGCCGCGATCCCGAGCCCGACCCCGGCGAGGACGAGATCCGAGCGCCGGCCCGTGCGCGCGTGGCGCAGCAGGAAGAGGATCGCGCACGCGAACGTCGTCCACATGATCGGGTCCGGCAGGGCGCGGGGGATCGTGACGTAGCCGACGACCGGCAAGGACACGATCGCCGCCCCCGCGAGCACTGACGCCGCGTGCGACGCGCGCAGCTCGCGTGCGACGGCGAAGGTCGCGACCGCCGTCGTCACGAGGAAGAGCACGACCGGCAGCCGGACGAGGAAGTCGTTGTGCCAGGGCAGGATCGTGCTGAGCAGCACGACGTCGCCGTTGTTGGGGTAGTTGCCCTGTGCGAGCAGCGGCACGAACTGGTCGATCTGCCAGAGCGTGCCCTCCTGGATCCAGCGACCCACGCCGGGCAGGTGAAACGACGTCGGATCGTCGCCGATGACCTCGTCGCCGCCCCAGCGCGCGAGGTGGGCGAACGCCGCCGCCGCCGTGAAGCCGCCGGCCAGCGCGGCCAGCGCCCAGGAGAAGCGGCTGCTCGCCGGCGCCGGCTCGCGCGCGCGGCGGTCCACGGGCGCGACCGCTTCGCTCGTGGGCCTGACGAGCGCGGCGAGCCCCACCGCGAGCGCCGCGGCAGCGATCACGCCGGCGCGCGACAGGACGCCGAGCATCAGCGGGAGCAGGTGGACGGCGATCAGGATCGCGGTCCCGATCACGACGCACGCGAGCCCTGTCTCGAGCGGATCGAGGTGGCGCAGGCGGCGGCGCACGACGAGCGCCGTCGCCGCGACAACCGCCGCGAGCATGACCGCGAAGAGCGCCGCGCCGGCGAGGAAGTCCTGCAGGGGCATCGAGGACGGGCAGCGTAGCCCGAACCGGTCCCGTGACCTGCCGGCAGCTCGATCCGCGCTCGCCCAGCGCGGGCAGCGCCGCCAGCGCCCGCTGGCGGCGCTGCTACGCTCGCGGCCGATGGCGCGATCGACCCTTCTGCGGCTGCGCGGCAGGCAGCGCCCCCGTGCAAGGGCGACGCCGAGATGGCCTACTGGAGCGAGCGCGCCGTGCTGGAGGGGACGCTCGGCAACGCCCACTACGAGCGCGTCTTCACGACGCAGTTCGGCCGAGCGGACGCCGTTCGCGGACGCGTCGTTCGACGTCGTCGCGAGCCTCGACTCGCTCGCCCACGTCGACGACGTCGCCGCCGCCGTGGGCGAGATCACGCGCGTCGCGGCGCCGGGCGCAACCTCGCTGCTGACCGTCGAGGTCGGCCACGAGCCGACGGCGACGGAGCCGCACTCGCTCGGCTGGGACGTCGCCGAGGAGCTCGCCGGCTGGCAGCTGCAGTGGTCGGCGCGCAACCGGCTGCGTGGCGATCACGACATCTACGCGAGCATCGAGGAGGACCTCGCATACGCCGGCGGCGCCGGCCTGCTGCGCGCCCGCCTGCAGAGGACCGGGCCCTGAGCGCGCGATCGTGGCGCGCGCCACCCCGCCGGTACTCGACAATGCAGCCGATGGACGTACAGACAGACGACCGCGCGCCCGCGCAGCTCGAGCAGCAGCGCGCCGAGCAGACGGCCGCGCCGCTGTCGGGCGGCGAGCCGGGCCCGCCCGGCGACGTGCCGCCGGGGCTGACGCGGCGATCGAACCGCGTCCTCGCCGCGGTCGCCCTGGCCACCGCCAGCATCTCCGCGATCGCCCTCGCGCGATATACCGGCGTCGTCGGCAGGGGTGGGCTCGCGGACGTCGTGCGCGCCGGCGCGGCGACGGTGTTCGTCTTCGCGCTCGCCGGCTTCGGGCCGACGCGGCTGCTGCTGCCCGAGGGCCTGCGTCGCTTCGAGCTGCTGTGGGTGCTGCCGGTCGGGGCCGTCGCCGTGGCCCTCGAGCTGGCGGTCTTGTCCTACGCACGCGTACCGTTCGACGTCGCGGTCGCGATCGTCTTGGCCGCCGGCGCTGCGCTCGCCGTCCTCGGCTGGCGCCGCGACCCCGGGCTGCGCAGCGCGCGCTCGGCAGCGGCCGGCGCGGCCTCCTGGCGTACCCTGCTCGTCCCGCTGTACATCGCGCTGCTGATCGCGATGATCGCGCTGTTGCCGATGTTCCGCTCCGGCTTTGCGACGGTGATCGGCAACGGCTCGGACGCGCACCTGGCCGTCGGAACCGCGATGTTCCTGCAAGAGCACCATCCCGGCGCGGTCGCGATCGAGGAGCCGGTCGACCACGTGCCGCTCGTCTGGCGCTCCAAGCCCCCGATCTACCTCGCCTTCGGCGCCGTCGCGAAGGTCGCCGGGATGCAGCCCTACGCCGTCATCGCGACGCTGTCGGCGGTGCTGCTGGCGCTCGCCGCGCTCGGCTTCTGGCTGCTCGCGCGCGAGCTGCTCGGCGCGGGGGCCTGGGCGGCGGCGGCCGTGATGGCGCTGATCGGCCTCAACCGGATGGCGCTGTTCACCGCGATGCATCCGTACTTCAACCAGATCTGGGGCTTCATGGCGATGCCGTTCGCGATCGTGCTCGCCTGGCACGTCGTGCGCCGCGCAACGCTCGGCGGCTGGGTCCTGCTCGGGTCGTTCCTGGGGCTGCTGGCGTTCGCCTATCCGCTCGCGCTGCCGATCTCGCTGCTGTCGATCGCGGTCTTCGTGGCGTTCGATCGCAGGCGCCGCGGGCTGCGGCTCGTCGCGCTGCCACGCCTGCGCAGTCGCCGCGACCTGTTGTGGGTCGTGCCGCTGCTGGCGCTCCTGCTGTCGGTCCCGGTCAAGGGCGTCTTCGAGAAGGCCGGCTCGGTGCTGCACCTGCTCAACCACGGCGGCTCGCTTGCCAACTGGGGCGGCGACCTGCCCGGCTTCATCCCCGAGCGCTACTTCCTCGGTCTCGGTGACGCCGAGCTGACAGCGGCGATCGCGCTCGCGCTGCTGATCATCGGGCTCGTGCTCGGGCTGCTCCGGGCGCCGCGCGACGTCGGCTGGGGACTCGCCGTCGTGCTCGTCTTCGGCATCCTCGCAGCGCTCTTCTTCCGTCCGCGCGACTACGGCTGGTACTTCCACTTCAAGGCGCTCGCGTTCGTCGCGCCGATCGCCGTCGCGGTCGCCGCCGTCGGCCTCGCGCGCTTCAAGTGGCCCTGGGTGAGCGCGGTCGCGCTGATCGCGCTGATCGGCGCCGCCCGCACGAGCGCCGCCGACGAGATCGGGAAGACCTTCGACCAGCTGCCCAAGAGCCTGCTCGAGCTGCGCTCCGTCGAGGCGCGGCTGCCGCCCGACGCCTCGCTGCGGCTCGACATGCCCGCCGACGGACGGATGCTGTGGGCCGGGATCCTGCTCGCCGGGCAGCCGCTGTGCTCGCAGAAGCCCGTGATGGAGACGAGCTACCCGCACGTCGCGGTCTCGCGGGCGGCCGACTACGTGCTCGTCGACGACGACTGGCGCAAGCCGTTCGACGCCGTCGGCGGGCCGGTGATGACGCTCGAGCGCTATCAGGTGTTCCGCCTCAAGCCGGGGCTGCCGGGCGGCGAGCGCTGCTCGCAGCGGATGGTGCAGAACGTGAAGCGGCTGCAGTGACGTCCGCTCGGCGCACTCCGCTGCTGCTCGCGTGCGCGGTCGCGGCGCTCGTGCTGGCGGCGCCGGCCTCGGCGCAGGAGCCGACGACGGCGTTCGCCGCGGACGCGAGCCGGCTCGGCGTCATCAGCCTCGTGTTCTGGGGCGCGCAGGGCGCCGAGGTGCAGTACTTCGAGCGCGTCGGCGACAAGCTCGAGCCGCTCGGCAGGGCGAAGTCTGCAGCCGGCGCCGTGACGACGCTGAAGGACGCCACGACCTGGTCCTGCGATCGCCTCGAGCGCCGCTTCGAGGCCCGCGTGAAGCTGCCCGACGGCAGCACGGCAACCGGCGAGTACGGCGTCCGCACGGCGTCGTGCGCGCAGCGCTTCAGGCTCGAGGCCCCCAAGCGCGCGTCGCCGAACGCAAGGACGCGCGTCCGGGTGATCGACCGCTGGAACATCGGCGGGATCCGCTCGAGGCTGTGCATCACGCCGCCGAAGGGCGAACGCGCGTGCAGGACGCTCGCCTTCCCGCGCGCCGTCGCGCTCGCCACGCGCCGCTTCCGCGCTGCGAAGCGCGGTCGCTGGCGGGTGGAGCTGCGCGTGCGCAACCACCGCGTGCGCCGCTTCGTCGCCGTCGGCGGTGAGACGAAGGTCCGTGCCGTCACGCTGCCGACGGTGCTCGCCACCGGCGACTCGACGATGCAGGGCATCGACAGCTTCCTGGCGGACGAGCTCGTCGACGCCGCGACGCTGCGCAGCGACGTGCAGCTCGGCAGCGCGATCAGCCGCGGCAGCTTCTGGACGAGGCACGCGGCGTCGAAGACCAAGCGCCTGCGCCAGCGCGTCAGCGTGATCTCGATCGGTGCGGCCTTCGACGGCTTCCCGCTGCCGGGGCCGGGCGGCGAGAAGGTCGAGTGCTGCGACGAGCCCTGGGTGGTCCTGTACGGCGCGCGCGTGCGCACGATCATGCAGACGTACCTGCGCGGCGGGCGCGCGCGTGTGTTCTGGCTGACGCCGCCGCTGCCGCGTGACCCCGTGCGGCGCAAGATCACGAGCGCGATCACGACCGCGATCGAGCGTTCCGCGGTGGGCCTGGCGGGCGTGAAGGTCGTCCGCGTCGATCAGCTCTTCTCGCCTTCGGGCACCTACACGGAGGTCATCCGCTACCGCGGCCGCGACGTCCGCGTGCGCGACTCCGACGGCGTGCATCTCAACATCTCGGGGACGGCCATAATGGCCCAGCTGCTCGCGCCCGCGATCCGCAGGGCGATCGCGCAGACGAACCGCAAGCGCTGACAGCGAGCGTCCAGGGCTGGCGCGCGACCGTGAGACAATCGGTCGCGCCTTGGAGGATCGATTGCGAACAGACAACGAGCCTGCGGCGATGCGCCCGTGATCGAGCAGCTGGTGCCCGCGACCGTCGCGGCGGTCGCGACGCGCGCCGACCTCAGCAGCGAGCTGTTCGCGCAGGAGGCGCGCTCGCTGGGCTCGGCGGTGGACACGCGACGCCGTGAGTTCACGACCGGCCGCGCCTGTGCGCGGCACGCCCTCGCGCGCCTCGGGCTGCCGGCTGTCGCGGTCGGCAGCGGCCTGCACGGCGAGCCGCTGTGGCCGGCGGGCGTCGTCGGCAGCATCACGCATTGCGCGCGCTACCGCGCCTGCGCGGTCGCGCGCGCGCAGGACGTGCGGGCGATCGGGATCGACGCCGAGGTCGACGCGCCGCTGCCCGCGGGAGTCCTGGCGACCGTCGCGAGCTTCGACGAGCGGCGGGCGCTGGCGCAGCACGGCGCCGGCGCGTGCTGGGACCGCGTGCTCTTCAGCGCCAAGGAGGCCGTCTACAAGGCGTGGTTCGCGCTGACCGCGCGCGGCCTCGAGTTCGAGGACGTCGACGTGCGGATCGATCCGGCCGGCGGGACGTTCGCGGCGCGGCTGCATGTCGACGGCCCTGTGCGCGCGCTGGACGGTCGCTGGGCCGTCTGTGACGGGATCGTCGCGACGAGCGTCGTGGTGGGGCGATGAGCGCGCCCCTGCCGTGGGTGCTCTCGGCGCACGACGAGGCGGCGCTGCGCGAGCAGGCGAGCCGGCTGCAGGCGCACCTCGAGGCGCGGCCGGAGCTGCGGCCCGCCGACGTCGGCTGGTCGCTGGTCGCCGGTCGCGCGCATCTCGGCCGGCGCGCGGTCGCCGTCGGCGACGACCGCGACGCGCTGCTGATCGCGCTGCGCGCGATCGCGTCCGGCGAACCGGCGCCCGGCGTCGCGCGCGGCAGCGCCGGGCCGGCCGACAAGCTCGCGTTCGTGTTCCCCGGGCAGGGCTCGCAGTGGCCCGCGATGGCGCTCGACCTGGCGGCGGCGTCGCCGCTGTTCGCCGAGTCGCTGCGGGCGTGCGAGGCCGCGCTGGCGCCGCACATCGCCTGGCGGCTCGACGACGTGCTGCGCGCGCCGCCCGACGATCCGCTGTGGGATCGCTCGGACGTCGTCCAGCCGTCGCTGTTCTGCGTGATGGTCTCGCTCGCGGCGCTGTGGCGCTCGTTCGGGGTGCGACCCGCTGCGGTCGTCGGCCACTCGCTCGGCGAGATCTCCGCGGCCTGCGTCGCGGGGATCCTGTCGCTCGAGGACGCCGCCCGCGTCGCCGCGCTGACGAGCCGCGCGCTGCACGAGCTCGGCGGCGACGACGGCATGGTCCTCGTCGACCTCGGCGCCGAGGAGCTCGAGCGGCGGATCGCGCGGATCGACGGGCGCCTGACGCTGGCGGCGTTCAACGGCCCGCGGGCGATCGTCGTCGCGGGCGAGCAGCGCGCGCTGGACGGCCTGCTGGCGACGTGCGAGGCCGACGGCGTGCGCGCGCGCCGGATCCGCGTCGACGGCACGTCGTCGGTCGCGCACTCGAGCCAGATCGAGGCGATCGGCGAGCGGCTCGCGCGCGACCTCGCGCCGATCGCGCCGCGCCCCAGCGGCGTGACCTTCTACTCGTCGGTGCTCGGCGAGCCGATCGACTACACCGAGCTCGGCCCCGAGTACTGGTATCGCAGCCTGCGCCGGCCCGTCCGCTTTCGCCAGGCGACGGACGCGCTCGTGCGCGACGGCGCGACCGCGTTCATCGAGTCGAGCCCGCACCCGGTGCTGACGTTCGCCGTCGAGGGGACGATCGAGGCCGCGTCCCAAGGTACGTCGCCGATCGGCGCGGTGACTCCGGTGATCGGGTCGCTGCGCCGCGACGGCGGCCTGGCGCGCTTTCTCAGCTCCGTCGGCGAGGCGCACGCGCACGGCATCCCCGTCGACTGGACCCCGGCCTTCGCCGCCGCGCAACCGCAGCGCGTGCAGCTGCCGCCGCTCGATTCTGACCGCGCGCCCCGCGCCGCCGACGAGCAGCCCGCGGCGGCGCCCGACGGCGCCGCGTCGCTGCTCGCCGAGGCGGACCGCGACGAAAAGGCGCTGCTCGCACTCGTGCGCGAGCACGCGGCCGCCGTCCTCGGCCTCGATTCGCCCGACGCCGTCGCACCGCGACGCGCGTTTCGCGAGCTGGGGATGGAGTCGCTGCAGGGCGTCGAGCTGCGCAATCGCCTCGCCCAGGTGACGGGGCTGCGGCTGCCCTCGACGCTCGTCTACGATCACCCGACGCCCGCCGCGGTCGCCGCGCGGCTCGGCGCGATCCTGTCCGGCGCGGCGCACGGGGCGCGCGCGGTCGTCCGCGCGCGCGCCGACCACGACGAGCCGATCGCGATCGTCGGGATGAGCTGCCGCTATCCCGGCGGCGTCGAGTCCGCGCAGGACCTGTGGGACCTCGTGGCGGCCGGCAGGGACGCGATCGGCCCCTTCCCGACCGACCGCGGCTGGGACCTCGACAAGCTCTACGACCCCAACCCCGACGAGCCCGGCACGAGCTACGTGCAGGCGGGCGGCTTCCTCTACGACGCGCCGGACTTCGACGCCGCGTTCTTCGCGATCGCGCCGCGCGAGGCGTCCGTCATGGACCCGCAGCAGCGGCTCGTGCTCGAGACCTCGTGGGCCGCGCTCGAGGACGCCGCGATCGACCCCGAGCGGCTGGCGGGCTCGGCGACCGGCGTCTTCCTCGGCGTCAGCTCGCAGGACTACGGGTCGCTTCAGCCCGGCTTTGCGACCGAGTACGAGGGCCTGCGGATGACCGGCTCGCTGACGAGCGTCATCTCGGGACGCGTCTCCTACGCGCTCGGGCTGCAGGGTCCGGGCGTGACGGTCGACACGGCCTGCTCGTCGTCGCTCGTCGCGCTCCATCTCGCCTGCCAGGCGCTGCGCTCCGGCGAGTGCTCGCTGGCGCTCGCGGGCGGCGTCACCGTGCTCTCGTCGCCGGGGATGTTCGTCGAGTTCAGCCGCCAGCGCGGCCTCGCGAAGGACGGCCGCAGCAAGGCGTTCGCGGCGGCCGCCGACGGGGCCAGCTGGGCCGAGGGCGCGGGCGTGCTCGTCGTCGAGCGCCTGTCCGACGCGCGCCGCCTCGGCCACCGCGTGCTCGGCCTCGTGTGCGGCACGGCGACCAACCAGGACGGCGCCAGCAACGGCCTGTCGGCGCCCAACGGCCCGTCGCAGGAGCAGGTCATCCGCCAGGCGCTGGCGAACGCCGGCGTGCAGCCCGGCGAGGTCGACGTCGTCGAGGCCCACGGCACCGGCACGACGCTCGGCGATCCGATCGAGGCCCAGGCGCTGCTTGCGACGTACGGGCAGCAGCGCGCGAACGGGCCGCTCCGGCTGGGCTCGGTCAAGTCGAACATCGGCCACTCGCACGCCGCCGCCGGCGTCGCCGGCGTGATCAAGATGGTCATGGCGATGCGCGCGGGCGTCCTGCCGCAGACGCTGCACGTCGACGAACCGACGCCGCACGTCGACTGGTCGGCGGGCGAGATCGCGCTGCTGACCGAACCGGTCGACTGGCCGCGCGGCGCGCATCCGCGGCGCGCCGGCGTGTCGGGCTTCGGGATCAGCGGCACGAACGCGCACGTCGTGCTCGAGCAGGCGCCCGGCGAGGAGGAGCCCTCCGCCGCCGCCGCCCCGCCGGCCGTGCCGTGGGTGCTCTCGGCGAAGACCGAGGACGGCCTGCGCGCGCAGGCGCGGCGGTTGCGCGGCCATCTGCAGGCGCGGGCGCAGCTCGACGCCGTCGACGTCGGATGGTCGCTCGCGGTCGGCCGCGCGCGCCTCGCCCACCGCGCCGCGATCGTCGGCGCCGATCGCGGCGCGCTGCTCGCCGGACTTGACGCCGTCGCGAGCGGGATGCCCGCCGACGGCGTCGCCACGGGCAGCGCGCGCGACGCGCCGAGGGTCGCCTTCGTGTTCCCCGGCCAGGGCTCGCAGTGGCTCGGGATGGCGCTTGACCTGTGGGACTCGGCGGACGTCTTCGCTTCCAAGATGCAGGCCTGCGCCGATGCGCTGCGCCCGCACGTCGGCTGGGAGCTGCGCGAGGTCCTGAGCGGTGCGCCGGGCGCCCCCGCGCTCGAGCGGATGGACGTCGTGCAGCCCGCCTCGTTCGCCGTCTTCGTCTCGCTGGCCGCGCTGTGGCGCTCCTACGGCGTCGAGCCGTCGGTCGTCGTCGGCCACTCGCAGGGCGAGATCGCCGCCGCGCACGTCGCCGGCGCGCTGTCGCTCGACGACGCCGCGCGCGTCGCCGCGCTGCGCAGCCGCGCGCTCGTCCAGCTCGCCGGGGGCGGCGGGATGATGTCGGTCTTCCTGTCCGCCGACGAGGTGCTCGAGCGGATCGCGCGCTTCGACGGGCGAATCTCGCTGGCGTCCTACAACGGGCCGCGCTCGACGGTCCTGTCGGGCGAGCCGCAGGCGCTGCGCGAGCTGCTCGAGGAGTGCGAGGCCGCCGGCGAGCGCGCGCGGATGATCGCCGTCGACTACGCGTCGCACTCCGCGCAGATCGAGACGATCCGCGAGCGGCTGCTCGAGGACCTGCGTCCGATCGCGCCGGTCGGCGGCGCGATCCCGATCTTCTCGACGACGACGGCGGCGCTGATCGACGGCACCCGGATGGACGCCGAGCACTGGTATCGCAACCTCCGCGAGCCCGTGCGCTTCGAGCAGGCGACGCGCGCGCTCGTGCAGGACGGCGTCACCGCGTTCATCGAGTCGAGCCCGCATCCGGTCCTGACGTGGGCGCTGCAGGAGACCGCCGACGAGGCGGCGCCCGATCCCGACCGCGTCGCCGTCGTCGGCTCGCTGCGCCGCGACGAGGGCACGCTCGCGCGCTTCCTCGCGTCCGCCGGCGAGGCGTACGCGCGTGGCATCCGGGTCGACTGGGAGGTCGCGTTCGAGGGCGCCGGCGCGCGCCGCGTCGGGCTGCCGACCTATCCGTTCGAGCGCACCCGCTTCTGGTTTACGCCGCGCGCGGACGCGGGCGGCGGCGCGCAGTCGCTGGCGGCGGCGGGCGTCGGCTCGGCAGAGCACCCGCTGCTCGGTGCGGCCGTCGAGCTCGCCGGCCGCGACAGCCGGCTGCTGACCGGAAGGCTCGCGCTCGCCACGCACCCGTGGCTGGCCGACCACGAGCTCTTCGGCGAGGTGAGGCTGCCGCAGTCCGCGTTCGTCGAGATGGCGCTGCGCGCGGGCGCCGAGGTTGGCTGCGAGACGGTCGAGGAGCTGTCGCTCGCGGCGCCGCTCGTCCTGCCGGCGACGGGCGCGGTGCAGCTGCAGGTCACGGTCGGCGCGCCCGACGACCGCGGCCGGCGCGCGCTCGAGGTGCACGCGCGGCCGGACGGGGAGAACGGCGCATGGGTGCGCCACGCGAGCGCGACGCTCAGCGCGGCGCAGGCCGTCGAACACGAGCCGCTGCCGCAAGACTGGCCGCCGCCGGGGGCGATCGCGCTCGACGTCGACGAGCTCTACGACCGTCTTGCGGGGAGCGGGCGGGTGTACGGCCCCGCGTTTCAGGCCGTGCGCGCCTGGCAGCTCGGCGACGAGCTGTTCGCCGAGGTCGCGCTGGCAGAGGAGCAGGTCGCCGACGGCGCGCGCTTCGCCCTTCATCCCGCGCTGCTCGATGCGGCGCTGCAGCCGGCGGCCGCGCTGCGCGCAGACGGCGCGCCGCTCGCGCTGCACTGGAGCGGCGTGCGCGCGCAGCGGCGCGGCGTGCTCGCGCTGCGCGTGCGCGTCGCGCCGCTGCCAGGCGACGACGTCGTGCGCCTGACCGCGACCGACGAGCGCGGCGCGCCGGTGCTGGCGGTCGACGCGATCGCGTTGCGCCCGCTGGCCCGCGCCGCTGCCGGCGCGCGCCGCGACGGCGCGCTCGACGCGCTCTACCTCGTCCGCTGGACGCCGCTGCAAGCCGCGTCCGCCAACGTCTCCGCGCCTCGCCTCGCCGCGCTCGCCGCCGTCGACGTCGCCTGCGCCGAGCGCTTCGACGACCTCACCGCGCTCGCCGCCAGCCGGCCGGCCCCCGGCACCGTCGTCGTGGCGGCGCCGCCCCCCGCGGCGGCGGCGCTCGCCCTGCTGCAGGGCTGGCTCGCCGAGGAGCGGCTGCGCGAGGCGCGGCTGGCGGTGCTCGTACGCGGCGCGGCAGCCGTGCTCGACGGCGAGACAGCGGACCCGGTCGCGTCCGCGATCCGCGGGCTGCTGCGCAGCGCGCAGTCCGAGCATCCCGGCCGCTTCGTCACGCTCGACGCCGACACGACGGCTGCGATCGCGCCGGCGATCGCGACCGGCGAGGCCGAGCTCGCCGTCCGCGACGGCGCGATCCTCGTGCCGCGGCTCGTGCGCGCACCAGCCGACGCGCCGCCGTCGGGCAGCTGGCGGCTGGCGCCCGAACGGGCGGGCGCGCTCGTCGCCGCGGCGCCCGATCACGGCGACGGCGAGCGCCCGCTGGCGCTCGGCGAGGTGCGCCTCGCGGTTCGCGCCGCCGGCGTGAACCGCCGCGACGTCCTGATCGCGATCGGGGTGCACGCCGCCGAGCTCGGCATCGAGGCCGCCGGCGTCGTCGCCGAGGTCGGCCCCGGCGTCGCGGATCTCGCCGTCGGCGAGCGCGTCATGGGCCTCGTCGCGGGCGCCTTCGGCCCGCTCGCCGTCGCCGACGCGCGGATGCTCGTCCCGATCCCCGCGGGCTGGTCGTTCGCGCAGGCCGCCAGCGTGCCGGTCGCGCACTGCACCGCGCACCTCGCGCTGGTCGAGGTCGCCCGGCTGCAAGCGGGCGAGCGCGTGCTGATCCACGCGGCCGCCGGCGGCGTCGGGATCGCGGCCGTCGCGCTCGCGCAGCGGATCGGCGCCGAGGTGTACGCGACCGCGAGCCCGGCGAAGTGGGACGCGCTGCGCGCGCTCGGCATCGACGACGAGCACCTCGCGTCGTCGCGCACGCCCGAGTTCGCCGCGAAGTTCGCGGCCGTTGACGTCGTCCTGAACTGCCTGACCGGCGAGCTCGTCGACGCGTCGCTGGACCTGCTGGCGCGCGGCGGTCGCTTCGTCGAGCTCGGAACCGCAGACCTGCGCGACCCCGGAGCGGTCGCCGCCGCGCATGCGGGCGTGAGCTACGCGACCGTCGACCTCTTCGGCGCCGAGCCGACGCGCATCGGCGAGATCCTGCGCGCGGCCGTCGCCGACGCCGAGCCGCTGCCGATCACGGCGTGGGACGTGCGCGACGGGTCGCACGCGCTCGAGTTCATCAGCCAGGCGCGCCACGTCGGCAAGGTCGTGCTGACGGTGCCGCACCCGCTCGATCGCGCCGGGACGGTGCTCGTCACGGGCGGCACGGGCGGCCTCGGCGCCGTCGTCGCCGAGCACCTCGCGCGCGAGCACGGCGTCCGCCGCCTGCTGCTCGTCAGCCGGCGCGGGCCCGCGGCGCCGGGATTCGAGGCGCTGCAGGAGCGCCTGGCGCAGCTCGGCTGCGAGGCGACGGCGGCGTCCTGCGACGCCGGCGACCGCGCCGCGCTCGCCGAGCTGCTGGACTCGGTCGGCGACGACCGCCCGCTGACCGCCGTGATCCACGCCGCGGGGACGCTCGACAACGGCATGATCGAGTCATTCGACGAGGGGCGGCTGGCGGGCGTGATGCGCCCGAAGGCGGACGCCGCGCGCTGGCTCGACGAGCTGACGCGCGGGCACGACCTGGCGGCCTTGTTGCTGTTCTCCTCCGTCGCCGCGACCTTCAGCCATCCCGGCCAGGGCAACTACGCCGCCGCCAACGCCTACCTCGACGGGCTCGCGCAGCGCCGCCGCGCGGCCGGCCTGCCCGCGAGCGCGGTCGCCTGGGGCCTGTGGGGGACGGGCAGCGGGATGTCGACGCGGCTGAGCAACGAGGACATCGAGGTGCTCGCGGCGGACACCGGCCAGCGCGTGCTGCCGGCCGAGCAGGCGCTGGCCCTGCTCGACGTCGCGCTCGGCCACCGCGAGCCGCTGCTCGTCGCGACGACGCTCGACGTGGGCGCGCTGCGCGCGCAGGCGCGCGCGGGCGTGCTGCCGGCGCTGTTGTCCGATCTCGTGCGCGCGCCCGCACGGGGACGCCGGGCCGCGGACCCCGGCGCCGGCGGCTCGCTCGCCCAGCAGCTCGTGCCGGCGGCCTCACCCGACGAGCGCCAGGAGCTCGTGCTCGAGCTCGTGCGCGCGCAGGCGGCCGCCGTCCTCGGCCACGCGTCCGCGGGTGACGTGCCGCCCGACCGCCCGTTCAAGGAGCTCGGCTTCGACTCGCTCGGGTCGGTCGTCCTGCGCAACCGCCTGGCGCAGATCACGGGTCTGCGGCTGCCCTCGACGCTCGTCTTCGACCACCCGACGCCGATCGCGATGGCGACCTTCATGCGCGCCGAGGCCGAGCAGGAGGACGTGCAGCCATCCGAGCCTGGTCCTCTGCGATCGAGAACCTCGCAGACGCCCGCGCCGGCGATCGAGCCCGCGCTCCTCGCGCCCGCGCGGCGGGAGGAGCTTGCCGGCCCGCCGGCATCGGTCAACGGCGACGGCGGTCCGCCCGCGCTCCCGGCGGTCCTGCCGCACGACGTTCCCGGCGCGCCCGATCACGGATACCGTGGCGCCGTGCTCAGCTCAGTCGCCGGCGCCGTGCGGACCCTGCGCTTCCGCGCCTGGGTGCTCCAGACGCAGGCGCGCCTCGCGCGCCTGCGCTGCAGGCTCGTCGTCGAGACCGACGGCACGCCGCGCTTCGACGACCTGCCGCGGGTCGCGACGGACGCGGTCGGCGAGGGCGGCGGATCGCTGACGCTGCGGATCGGGCGCGACTGCCGCTTCGGCCGCGAGCTGACGCTCGACCTGTGGACGCATGCCGACAGCGTGCTCGAGATCGGCGATCGCTGTCAGTTCCAGGACCGCATCCGGCTTCAGCCGTGGGGCGGCGCGATCCGCTTCGGCGCGCAGGTCCGGGTGCGCGACGGCGCCGAGCTGAAGTCCAAGGGCGAACTCGTCGTCGGCGCCGACTCGTTCATCGGGCGCAACACGACCGTCCATTGTCACGAGCGCATCGAGCTCGCCGAGCACGTCAACCTCGCCGAGGGCGTCAACGTGATGGACTCAGATCACACGCACGACGGCAGCGACACGCATGTCGCGCGCCAGAGGATCGTGTCGGCGCCGGTCGTCGTCGAGAGCAACGTCTTCGTCGGGACCAACGCGCTGATCCTGCGCGGCTCGCACGTCGGGCGCAACGTGATGATCGCGACCGGCGCCGTGCTCACCGGCGGCGACTACCCGGAGCGACATCTGCTGGCGGGCGTGCCGGCGCAGCCGCTGCGCCCGCTTGCGCCCGACGAGCCCAGAGCTTCCTGACCGGCGTCAGCAGCGGCGGCGGCCCGCCCGGCAGGCCGAGCCCGCCCAGCACCCCGCGCAGCTCGCGCGGGTCCTCGCGGCGCACGAGGCACAGCGCGGCGGACGCGACGGCGTCGGCCAGCAGCGCCCCCGCCAGTCCCGCCCGCCGCGGGCGGCTCCAGTGCAGCGCCGCGTAGCGGCGCAGCGACGCGACCCACTCGGCGCGCATCCGCGCGGGATCGGCGCGCTGTGCGCGACGGACGCTCGTGCCGTAGCCGTGCGCGGCCGTCGCGGCCGGCACGATCTCGACGCCGCGCCCGGCGAGCTTCAGCCGCGCGCACAGGTCGCCGTCGTTGAAGAACAGCGGAAAGCGCTCGTCCAGCGGCGCCGGCCCGAGCTCGTCGCGGCGCGCCATGACGCACGCCGCGGCCGGACAGAACACGGCGACCGGCTCGCGCGGCGGGCCGCCGGCCCAGAGGTCCTCGTAGCGGCGCTTCGCTGCCGCGCGCCCGCCGCGCAGCCGGGCGTCGAGGCGCCGCCCGACGGTCGTGTAGGCCCACAGCACGCCGGCGAGGCCGACGTCCCGGCGCGCATGCAGCTGCGGCGCGCCGTCGGGATCGTGCAGCAGCGCGGCGGCGAGCGCGACCTGCGGACGCGCGGCGAGATGGTCGCGCAGCGCGCGGGCGCAGCCCGCGTCCATCACGCAGTCGGGGTTGAGGATCAGGACGTGCTCGCCCGTCGAGGCGGCGAACGCCGCGTTGACGGCGGCCGCAAAGCCACGGTTGGAGCCCATCTCGAGCAGCCGCACGCCGTCGGCCTCGCGCGCCTTGACGCGGGCGGCGGTGTCGTCGCGCGACGCGTTGTCGGCGACGACGATCTCGACCGTGAGCGCGTCGGCGGCCTGCGTCAGCGCCCCGTCGAGGCAGGCGGCGATCTCGTCGCCGTGCTCGTACGTGACGATCAGGACCGAGACGTCGGGGCGCCCGCGCACGCCATCAGCCTACGTCCACGCGGCAGCCGCGCGGCGGGGGGGGGCGGGGGGCGGGGGGCCCGCGCCCCCCCGGGGGCGGGGGCCCCGCGGCCCCGGGGGGGGGGGGGGCGCCGCCCCCGGCCCATCGGGACGCGCGACCCCCCGGGGCGCCGGCCCCCCCCCGCGCCCCCCCCCCCCCCGGGGCGGGGGGCGCCCGCGGGGGGGGGCGGGGGGTGGAAGGGCGGGGCCGGGGGG
>JAUJOT010000009.1:0-37132 GCA_030447505.1 Solirubrobacteraceae bacterium
CCTCCCGGTGGAGGACTACTGCGGGACGTTCGTCAGGGCGATGTCGCTGACCCTCGTCGCGATGATCGACGTCTCCGACAGGCGGAACGGGACGCCCGCGGCACACTCCAGCACCATGTCGGCGGTAGCGCCGAGGGTCCGGGTCTGCTGCATGAAGAGCGTCGCGGGGGCGCGGCGCCCGCTGACGACGACGTTCTGCAGCGACTCGGTGGCGTCGCCCGCGGCGTCGAGCCGGCAGCGGCCGCCGGCCGAGCCATTCTCACCCGTCAGTCCGGCGAGGATGCCCTGCGGACCGGGCAGCGCCGTCATGATCGTCGTCGCGGTCACCTTGTAGGCGCCGGGGGGGACGGTCAGCGTCGCGACCCTGACGTTGACGTTCGCCGGCTGGCCCTCGGGGCCCGCCTTGCGGAGCACGTGGAAGGCCGTCGACGGCCCGCCGCCCCCGGCGCTCGAACCAGTCAGCCCGCGCGCGCCGCTCTTCAGCTTGTTGACCGTGATCGTGCCGTTCCTGATGTCCCTGCCCTGGATCGACCCGTCCTTGATGTCGGCCGACAGGAGGGTGTTGTTCTTGACCTGGCTGCTCGACCTGATGATCGTGGCTGCGAACGCGGTGCCGGTGCAGGCCACGGTGAGCGCGATACACGAGATGACGAGCGCCGGGCTGGGCCGTCGGAGCTTCATTGAGAGTCCTCCCCTGAGGGTTGAGATTCCTGCGTCGCTATAGCGGACCTTAGTCGCTTCTGACGACAGAGGATGAAACACGCGTCCCGGTCGGCGGCTACCCTTTCGTGCAGGATCGCACGATCTCCTTTTTTCGGCCAACCGGCAGACGGTCTTCAGCGGCGCGCGCGCGTCGTGCCCCACGAGCGCCGAGCCGGTCTCGGGATGGTGGCGCCGCGGCGCGCGGCGCCGACATGGCCATCGCAGCGGGAGGCGTCGCAGCGGCAGGCAACGCAGCCGCCGCAAGAAGGTAGCATCGACCGTTGACTGACCAGTCAATCCGGGAACGTCTTCGGGAGCAACGATGCGCGTCGCAGCCGTTCAGCTGACCTCCACCGCCGACGTCGAGGGCAACCTCGAGCGCGCCGACCGGCTGACGCGAGCGGCCGCCGCCGACGGCGCGCAGCTCGTCGTCCTGCCGGAGAAGTGGACCGCGCTCGGCCGCGGCGAGGCGATCGTCAGCGGCGCGCAGACGATCGACGGCTCTGCGATCTCGTGGGCGCGCGATGCTGCGCGCGAGCTCGGCATCGACCTCGTCGCCGGCTCCTTCTCCGAACGCGTGCCAGGCGAAGCGCTGCTGCGCAACACGTCGGTCCACATCGGGCCCGACGGCGAGCTGCGCGCGACCTACCGCAAGGTGCACATGTTCGACGTCGTCGTCGAGGGCACCGTGTACCGCGAATCCGAGCACGAGGAGGCGGGCGAGGAGCTCGTCGTCTCGGCGACCGCCGACGGCGTCGAGCTCGGCCTGAGCATCTGCTACGACGTCCGCTTCCCCGAGCTGTACCGGATCCTCGCGATCCGCGGCGCGCGCGTCTTCACCGTCCCGGCGGCCTTCACGGTACCGACGACGCGCGACCACTGGGAGATCCTCCTGCGCGCCCGAGCGATCGAGGATCAGGCGTTCGTGATCGCGGCCAACCAGATCGGCGAGCACGAGCCGGGGCTGCGCTCCGGCGGGCGCTCGATGATCGTCGACCCGTGGGGGATCGTGCTCGCCCACGCGCCCGACCGCGAGTGCCACATCGTGGCCGACCTCGACCTCGAGGCGCAGGCGCGGATCCGCCGCGACCTGCCGGCGCTCGCCAATCGCCGCCCGACCGCGTACAGCTGGCCCGCCGAGGCGCGCGTCGCTCGGTGACCTCCTCGCCGGACACCGAACCCGCCCGCGCCACCAGGCCCGCCGGTCCGGACAAGCGCCGCCTGATCCTCGACGCGGCCGTCGTCGCGTTCGCGCAGCGTGGCTTCCATGCCTGCCGCGTCTCGGACATCGCCGACGAGGCGAACGTCGCCTACGGCCTCGTCTACCACTACTTCCGCTCCAAGGACGAGGTGCTCGACACGCTCTTCCTCGAGCGCTGGAACGTCCTGCTCGGGGTGATCACGGAGATCGACCGCCAGGAGCTGCCGGCGCGCGACAAGCTCTACGCGATCGCCTCGTTCATCGTCGACTCCTACCGACACGACCCGAACCTGATGAAGGTCATCATCGTCGAGGTGACGCGGGCGGCGAACTCGTTCGGCCGCACCCACCTCGAGACGATCCGCGAGGCCTACGCGCTGATCGCCGCGATCGTCGAGAAGGCGCAGGCCGACGGCTCGTTTCGAGCGGCCGTCACGCCGGGGTTCGCGGCGCTGGCCTTCTACGGTGCGATCGAGCAGGTTCTGACGGGCTGGATCTTCGACATGCTGCCGCGCGGGGAAGAGGAGTTCGACCAGGCCAAGGCGTTCATCGTGGAGACGATCTGCGGTGGTCTGGATGCAGATCGGGCGTCCGCCCGAGCCGTCTGACAGGATGGGAGCGATGCAGAGCAATGAAATGGTCAAGCGGCTCGTCTGGTCCGGCCTGCTTGCAGGCATCGGCGCGTTGGCATCGATCGCGACCACCCGCCTCGCCGCACTGATTTGGCGCCGGATCTATGGGGAAGACCCGCCGGAATGAGGTTCGGGAAGCGTCGCCAGGAGGTCGAGGTTCCGGGAGTCCCCGGCGTGAAGATCTCCACCGCGGGCGCCAAGCGTCCCAAGCGACGGATGAGCGCCGGCGGCTCGGCTGCGCCCGCCGCCGCTGCGGCGGAGCCCGTCACGCCCGAGGTGCCCGCACCCTCGCCCGCCGAGTCGATCGCGCCCGAGGCGCCCGCAGCTTACGACGAGCCCGTCGCCGACGAGGAGCCGGCCGTCGAGGGCGAGGCCGTCGAGCTGCCGGCCACCGAGCCCGCCGCGCCGGTCCACGAGCCGCCCCTGCCGCCGTCGGGCCGGCGAGCAGCGGCGACGCCCGATCCGATGCCGTTCCCCGTCGCCGACGAGCCGGTCGCGGTCGTGACGCCGGGCTCGGGCGCGACCGCACCGGTGATGCCGCTCGGCGAAAGCGGCGCGGCGTTCGCCTCCGGTCACGCCGCCGCGCCCGGAGCGTCCTGGCAGGAGCCCTTGATGGAGCTCGCCGACGAGCGTCCCGAGCTCGTCGTCGCGGCAGCGTTCGCCGGCGGCATCCTGGCCGCCATGATCCTCCGGCGCCTTGGCAACTGACAGCCCCAGCCACGACCTGGCCCAGACGGTCCAGGAGATCAGCGAGCGGGTCACGCTGCTCGTGCACGAGGAGATCGAGCTCGCGAAGGCCGAGGTCTCGGGGAAGATCAGCAAGCTCCTGCGCGGGATCGTGATCGGCGCCGCGGCCGGGATCTTCGTCATCGTCGGTCTGCTCTTCCTCCTGCACGGTATGGCCTGGCTGGCGTGGTACGCGCTGCCGGTCGGCAGCAGCTCGTTCTTCTGGGGGTTCTTCGTGGTCGCCGGCCTGCTCTTCATCCTCGGCGGCATCTCGGGCTACCTCGCCGCGAAGTTCTTCAAGGACAGCACGCCGCCGGTACCGGAGATGGCGATCGACGAGGCCGGCAAGATCAAGCGGACGCTGATGCGCCGCAAGAAGAAGAAGTGATGGCGATGCACTCCCGCACGCCGGAGCAGATCCGCGCCTCGATCGAGGAGAACCGGCGCCAGCTTGGCACCTCGGTGGAGCGCCTGCACACCGAGATCGCGGTGCTGACCGACTGGCGCGCGCAGCTCGTCAAGCACCAGAAGAACGCGGTCATCGGGGCCGCCGTGGCGGGGTTCGTCATCGGCGGCGGGATCGCCGCCTTCGCCGGCCTGTTCCGGCGCAAGCAATAGCGCGCTGCTGACCGCGTCGTCCGGCGCAGGACCTACCCTCGGCTGCGTGTCCGTCTGGGACGCCCTGACCACGCGCCAGATCGCGCGCATCCTCTTCACCGTGGTCGCGTTCCTCGGCCTGCTGTACCTGCTCGTGCAGGTGCGCGGCACGCTGCTGTTGCTGGCGATCGCGATCTTCCTCGCCGTCGCGCTCGGCCCGGCCGTGGACTTCGTCTCGCGCGGGCGACTGCCGCGTGCGGCGGCGATCCTGATCGTCTACGTGCTGATCCTCTGCGTCTTCGCCGGCGTCGTGGCGCTGATCGTGCCGCCGGTCGTCAACGGCGCGACGGAGCTCTCGCGCGACATCCCGAACTACGTCGACGACCTGCGCGACAACGAGACGATCCGCGACTTCGACGACAAGTACGACGTCACGACGAAGCTGCGCGACGAAGCCGAGAAGCTGCCCGACAGGCTCGGCGACGCGGCCGGCGCGCTGCAGGGAATCGCCGCGGGCGTCGTCAACGCCGCCTTCCAGCTGCTGACGATCCTCACGATGACGTTCTTCCTGCTGTTGGACGGCAGGCGCATCGCCGACTTCTTCATCACCCGCTTCGGCCGGCACCGCGAGGAGCGCCTGCGCGGCATCGCCGAGCGGATCTACAAGTCGACGTCGGGCTACGTCGCGGGCGCGCTGACGATCACGTCGATCAACGGGATCCTGACGTTCGTCGTGCTGTCGATCCTCGGCGTGCCGTTCGCGGTCCCGCTCGCCGTGCTGATGTCCTTCTTCGGCCTGATCCCGCTCGTCGGCGCCACGATCGGCGGCGTGCTGATCCTGATCGTCACGCTGTTCACGGACTTCCCGAGCGCGACGATCATCTACGGGATCTTCCTGATCCTCTACCAGCAGTTCGAGAACAACGTGCTGCAGCCGCTGATCTTCAAGCGCACGGTCAACGTGCCGCCGCTGGCGGTGATCGTCGCGATCCTCGCCGGCGCGTCGGTGCTGGGCGTCGTCGGCGCGCTCGTGGCGATTCCGATCGCGGCGGCGCTGCAGATCGTCCTCAAGGAGTTCTACGGCGGCCGGACGATCCTCTCGGGGACGGTCATCCTGCCCGACGACCCGCCGCCGCCCGACGGCGACGACGACCCGCCGCCGCCGCCGTTGATCGTCGAGCAGCCGCCGCCGGGGCCGAAGCCGAAGCCCAAGCCCGCCTGACGCAGGCCGCGCTCAGTCGAGCATCGCCGCCGGCAGCCCGCCGACGCCGATCATCCCCGGCCCCGCGTGAGCGCCGATCACGGGCCCGACCTCGCTGACGAAGCGCGGCTGGCAGCCGAAGACCTCGACCCCGCGCTCGACGAGTCGCTGCGCCTCGCCCGGGGCCTGGCTGTGCTGCACGCACCAGCCGTCGGCGCCGTCGGCGTGCAGCGTGCGCATGTACTCGACCATCCGGTCGAACGCGCGCCCCCAGGTGCGCACGCGCTCGACAGGCTCGATCTGGGACTCCAGCGACAGGATCGGCTTGATCTTCAGCGCGCCTCCGACCCAGGCCTGCGCGCCGCCGATCCGCCCGCCGCGGCGCAGGTACTCGAGTGTGTCGAGGGCGAACCAGATCCGCAGGCCGTCGCGCGCGGCCTGGGCGTGGGCGGCGACCTCCTGAACGCTGCCGCCGGCCTGCGCCCGCGCCGCCGCGGCGAGCAGCTCGAGGCCGAGCCCGCCACAGACCGTGCGCGAGTCGAGCACCTCGATGCGCCCCTCGAAGCCCGACTCGGCGAGCTGCGCCCGCGCCTGCAGCGCCGAGTCGTAGGTGCCCGAGATGCCGCCCGAGATGTGGATCGAGACGATGTCTCGGCCGGCCTGCAGCAGCGGCTCATAACAGGCGATGAAGTCGCCGATCGACGGCTGCGACGTCGTCGGCAGGTCAGCGCCAGAGCGCATCAGCTCCCAGAAGCCGGGCAGGTCGGTCATGTCGCTCTCGCGGCGCAGGCTGCCGTCGAGCCTCACGTACAGCGAGACCTCGTGCAGCCCGCTCGCCGCGACGAGCTCGGCGGGCAGGTAATGCGTGCTGTCGGTGACGACGGCGACGGGCATCGCCGCGCAGGCTACCTGCGCGGGTCGACGACGAGCTTGCGCGCCTCGCCGTGCGACGGGCGCAGGAGCGCGTCGTGCAGCTCATCGAGCCCGGTCGTCGGCCCTGCCAGCGCACGCCAGTCGACGTCGCCGGCGGCGAGCAGTGCGAGCGCGCGATCGACCTCCGCGGGCGTGTGGTGAAAGGCGCCGCGGACGTCGAGCTCGGCGTAGTGAAGCGGCGCCGCGGGCAGCGTCACGTCGCTGCCCGACGGGCAGCCGCCGACGAGCACGACGGTCGCGCCGGGCGCCGCCGCGTCGATCGCCGCGCGCCATGCCTGGGGCCGCCCGACGGCCTCGATCACGAGCTCGTGGCCCGCGGGCTCGAGGCGCTCGACCGCGCGCGCGCCGAACGCCTGCGCCTGCGCGCGGCGCTCCTCGTGGCGGTCGGCAAGCGTCACGTCGCAGCCGGCCAGGACGAGCAGCCGGGCGAGCATCAGCCCCATCGTCCCGCCGCCGAGCACCGCGACGCGAGCACCGCCTCGCTGCGCCGCCTCGCCCCGTCCCGCCGCCGAGCACCGCGACGCGAGCACCGCCTCGCTGCGCCGCCTCGCCCGCGCGCGCGATCGCGTGGACCGCGGCGGCGAGCGGCTCTGCCATCGCCGCGCCCGTCGCCGGCAGCCCGTCGGGCACCGCGTGCAGCGCGCCCGCGGGCGCCGCGATGCGCTCCGCGAAGCCTCCGAGCACCCACGTCATCCGCTCGCACAGCTGCGTCCGGCCCGTGACGCAGAAGCGGCAGCTGGCGCAGGGGACGGAGTCGCCGACGAGCACCCGCTCGCCGCTGTCGTCGCGCACGCCGACCGTCTCGTGCCCGAAGCGCGCGGGGTAGGGACCGAGGATCAGGTGTCCGTAGCGCAGGCACTTCACGTCGGTCGCGCAGGCCGTCGCCGCCTCGACGGTCACGAGCACCTCGCCCTGCGGCTCGGCGACGTCCTCGATGCGCAGGTCGCCAGGACCGTGCAGCAGCGCCGCTCTCACGGCACGACCACGGCCTTGATCGCCTCGCCGCGTCGCTGCAGGTCCAGCGCGCGCGCCGTCTCGTCGAGGCCGACGCGGTGCGTGACGAGCTCCAGCGGGTCGATCCTCCCGCCTGCGATCAGCTCGTAGGCGGTGCGCATGTCGCCCGGACCCGCCGACCAGCTCGAGCAGATCGTGATCTCGCGCAAAAACAGCTGCTCGGCGTCGAGGCCCAGCGATGCACCGGGCTTCGTCGTCGCGTACAGGCACAGCGTGGCGCCGGCGCCGAGCGCGTCGGCGGCGCCCGTGATCGCGTCGGGCTGCGAGGTCGTGACGAACGCGACGTCGACCGGCTCGTCGGCGTGCTGCGCGGCGCCCCAGGCCTCGGCCAGCCGGCGGCGCTCCTCGCGCGGCTCGCGGACCCAGACGGCTTCGGCGCCGCGAGCTCGCGCCGCGGCGATCGCGAGCAGCCCGTTTGATCCCGCGCCGACGACGAGCAGCGACTCGCCTGCCGTCAGCCGCGCGCGGTCGAGCGCGCGCAGCACGCAGCCCAGCGGCTCGACGAACGTGCCCGCAAGCGGGTCGAGGTCGCCGAGCGCGAGCAGCTCGGGCACGAGCGGCGCCTCGACGCGGACCTGCTCGGCGAAGCCGCCGGGGTGCAGCGCCGTCGCACGGAACCGGTCGCAGAGCGTCTCGTGCCCACGGCGGCAGCGCCGGCAGTCGCCGCAGGGCGCGTGGTGGTGGATGACGACGCGATCGCCGGCCGCCACAGCGCTCACGCCTGCGCCCGTCGAGAGCACCTCGCCGACGACCTCGTGGCCCAGAACGCCAGGCAGCTTGCGCGCGACGTAGGCGTCGCTGACGTCCGAGCCGCAGACGCCGCACGCGAGCACCCGGCAGACGACCTCGCCCGGTCCTGCGATCGGGTCGGGCAGCTCCTCGACGACGACGTCGTGAGGCGTGGTGGAGCGGGCTGCGAGCAACCGCTACCCGTCGTCGGCGCCGGCTCGTTGCAGCAGCGCCATGACCGACTGCGTCGTCGGCGGCGACGCGATCCCGCGCTCCGTGACGAGCGCCGTCACGAGCTCGGCGGGCGTGACGTCGAAGGCCGGGTTGCGGCAGGGTGTGTCGGCGCCCGTCAGCAGCGCGCCGCCCGCGTGGCGCACCTCGTCGGCCGCGCGCTCCTCGATCACGATCTCGTCGCCGCTGGCGATCGAGGCGTCGATCGTCGAGGTCGGGCCGGCGACGATGAAGGGGATCCTGGCGGCGCGGGCGGCAAGCGCGTGCGCGTAGGTCCCCACCTTGTTGGCGGTGTCGCCGTTGGCGGCCACGCGGTCGCAGCCGACGATCACCGCGTCGACCTCGCCGCGCCGCATCAGGCCGGCCGCGGCCCCGTCGACGAGCAGCTCGTGGGGGACGCCGGCGCGGCGCAGCTCCCAGATCGTCAGCCGCGCCCCCTGCAGCAGCGGCCGCGTCTCGCAGGCGAGCACCGTAACGCCGTCGTCGCGTCCGGCGAGCTCGAGCGCGACGGCCAGCGCGGAGCCGGTTCCGCCGCACGCCAGCGCGCCCGTGTTGCAGTGCGTGAGGATCCGCCGCGACCCCGACAGCAGGTCGGCGCCCGCGAGCGCGATCGCCAGGCTCGCGGCGTCCTCGCCCGCGTGGATCGCCTCGGCCTCGGCGCGCGCGGCGGCGGCGCGCTGCTCGGGCGCCACGGCGAGCGCGGCGGCCTGCACGCGGTCGACGGCCCAGGCGAGGTTGACCGCGGTCGGGCGCGCGTCGCGCAGGACGCGCGCGGCGGCGCGCACGTCCTCGTCGCCGGGCGCGCGCTCGATCGCCATCGTCAGTCCGTAGGCGGCTGCGATCCCGATGTTCGGCGCGCCGCGCACCGCCAGCCGCGCGATCGCCGCCGCGGTGTCGGCCGCGCCCTCGAGGGCGATCCAGGCCTCCTCGCCGGGCAGCAGGGTCTGGTCGAGCAGGCGCAGCCGGCGTCCGTCCCATGTGAGCGCCGGCGTCGCGTTCGGGGCGTCGGGTGCCATCGGGCCGATGCTATTGGTCAGACGACGCGCCGTCGGGGTGAATGAGGGCTGATACGCGGCCTGACGGTCGTGCGCGGCCTGGACATCGCGTCGTTCGACGTCGAGGTCGTCGACGTCGTCGACGTCGGCGCGGCCCGGCCGCGCGGATCGTCTTGGGGACGCGCGCCGCGTTCCCGCCGCAGCCGCTCGTGCCGGGCGCATCGGTCTCGGTCGGGCTGACCTCGGGGGAGATCGCGGTCGGCGCGATCGGCACCGTCGCCTATGCCGACGGCGCCGCCGTCTGGGTCTACGGACACAGGCACCGGAGGCTCGCCGCTCGGTCTGACCGCTGCGGCCGCCGTCGCGCTTCGACTGCGTCTCGGCGCGGCTCGGCGACATCGAGGAGCCGTTGTTCCGCGACCCGCGCCTGCGCATCAGCGGCGAGGCGCGGGTGCGGTTGCGGATCCGCCGCTAGCCACGGACGGCGCCACCGGGGAACCCGCAGAACCTGCGCGCGCGCCTACTGGCTCAGGCGGTTCTCGATGCCCATCGGCGCGGCCTGCGCCGGGTCGCCGTCGGGAGCTTCGGCCGGCGCGTCGGCCGGCGTCTCGATGCCGAGCGTCGTCGCGAGCTCGCCGGACTCGTACATCTCGGTGACGATGTCGCAGCCGCCGATCAGCTCGCCGCCGTGAAAGAGCTGCGGGATCGTCGGCCAGTTCGACAGCGCCGAGAGCTCCTGGCGGATCCGCGGGTCGGGCAGGACGTCGACGGCCGCGAACGGCACGTCGAGCGACTGCAGCATCGCGACCGTGCGCATCGAGAAGCCGCATGCGGGCTGCTCGGGAGTCCCCTTCATGAAGAGGATCAGGTCGTTCTCCTTGATCGCCTCGGCGATCAGGTCACGGATCTGCGTGTCGCTCATGTGGCCTCCGTCTTCAGTTCAAGGGCGTGGATCGAGCCGCCGAGCTCGCCGTCGAAGATGTCCATGACGAGCCGGTGCTGCTGAACGCGCGACAGACCGCCGAAGGCGCCGGCGCGCACGCGCGCGCTGAAATGCACCTCGTCGGGCGTCTGCACCTCGGCGACGGCGCCGGGAATCGCGGCCTCGATCCGGTTCTTGACCTCGTCTGCGCTCGGCATCGCCATCAAGCCTAGCGACTGCGAACCTTGGTCCAGCCCGGCTGTCCGGGGCGCTACACTTCCTGAAGTATTGGCCGTTCGACGGGTCCACCCGAACCGACTCCGGGAGTTACGCCACATGATCACGATCACGGACAAGGGCGCCGAGAAGGTCCATGAGTTCCTGTCCGCCCAGGGGTCCAGCGACCCGGACGCCGGTCTGCGCGTGGGCGTGAAGGGCGGCGGCTGCTCTGGCTTTCAGTACAACCTCGCCTTCGACCAGAAGCGCGACGGCGACCAGGTCTTCGAGTACGCGGGCCTGAAGGTCTACGTCGACCAGCCCAGCCTGCCGTACGTCCGCGGCTCGGTCATCGACTACGTCGAGTCCCTCCAGGGTGCCGGCTTCCAGGTCAACAACCCCAACGTCGTCGCTGCCTGCGGCTGCGGGTCCTCGTTCCGGGTGGCCGAGGAAGAGGAGTGCTCAGCAGTCTGAGCCTCGCCGCCTCGCGTCGCGTCGCGCCTGGCTGCTCTCTGCACCCGTGACCGCGCCCACCGACCGCGGCGCGCACGCCATCATCGGCCTCAGCACGTCCGAGATGCGCTCGCCGGAGCGCATCCGGCACGACCCGCACAGCGAGCCCGCCGGGCGCGAGCTCGCGTTCGGGGTGACCTTCACGTAGCCGAGCGCACGCTCGCCGCGAGCGCGTCGACGACGGACGCGATCGCAGCCTCCGCAAGATTGGCGTAGCCCACGACGATCGCCGGATCGGCAGCGCCGGCGCCCTCGAGCGCGAGCCCGAGCGCGCGCGCGTGACGCAGGACCTCGGCCTCGCTCGTGGCCGGCGGCAGGCGCAGGACGACGAACAGCCCGGCCGCCGCCCCCTGCACCTCGATCTGCGGAAGCCGGGCTGCGAGCGCGCGCAGCAGGGCGTCGCGCTGGCGGCGGTAGCGGCGGCGCTGGCGCCGTAGGTGGCGGTCGAGCTCGCCGCGCTCGATGAGGTCGGCGAGCGCGAGCTGGTCGAGCGCCGCCGGCATCCCGCCGCGACGGCGCTGCAGCGCGGCGATCGGCTCGACGAGCTGTGGCGGCACGACAAGCCAGGCGAGGCGGATCCCGGGCGCGAGCGACTTGCTCGCCGACCCGCCGTAGACGACGTGCTGCGGCGCGAGTCCCTGGACCGAGCCGATCGGCTGGCGGTCGTAGCGGTACTCGGCGTCGTAGTCGTCCTCGACGATCAGCGCATCGTGCTCCTGCGCCCAGGCGACGAGCGCAGCGCGCCGCGCCGGCGGCATGACCGCGCCGGTCGGGTACTGGTGGGCGGGGGCGACCGCAACCGCGTCGATACCGTCAAGCGCCGCCAGTTGGTCGACGACGAGCCCGTCCGCGTCGACCGCGACCGGCACTGCGTCGAGGCCGGCGTCCTGCGCGGTCTCGGCGATGCCGCGCCAGCCGGGACGCTCGACGGCGATCCGCTGCGCGCCGTCGGCGCCGAGCGCACGCCAGAGCAGCCCGAGCCCCTGGCGCAGCCCGTTGCAGATGACAACCTGGTCGGCGACGGCGCGCACGCCGCGCGACCGCGCGAGGTAGCTGGCGAGCGCCTGGCGCAGCTCGGGCACCCCGGCGGCGTCGGGTAGCCCGAGCCGCTCGTCGGCTGCGCTGCGCAGCGCGCGGTTCAGCGCCGTGCGCCAGGCGCTGCGCGGGAATCCGCCCAGCGCCGGGACGAACGGGCTCAGGCCGTGGCGTATCGTCGCTGCGCGCGCCGTCGGCAGAGACGGCGGCGGCGGCGCGGTGGCGCCCGCCGCGACCGTCGTGGCGGCTCCCTGCCGGGCGCGCAGGTACCCCTCTGCCGCCAGTTGCGCGTAGGCGTCGACGACGACTCCGCGTGAGACGCCGAGCTGCGCGGACAGCACCCGGCTCGCGGGCAGTCGCGTAGCGGGCGCGAGCAGGCCGCTGCGGATCGCGTCGCGCAGGGCGTTCTCGATCCGCGCTCGCAGCGTCGCGCCTGCAGCGCGCTCGAGATCGAGGTGCAGATCCACTGGTTCTCGATTCTCGCAGCCGATTGGTACTTCTGCTCGGACCAATCACGGCGTACCGTGCCTCTCGTCATGTCGACGGCAGCATCAGAGCGCACCCGCCTCCGCCGCGCGCCCGCGCGCGGGGCGTACGACCGCGACACGATCGACGCGATCCTCGACGAGGGCCTCGTCGCCCACCTCGGCTTCTCGGTCGATCGGCAGCCGTACGTCATCCCCACGCTGCATGCGCGCGTCCGCGACACGGTCTACATCCACGGCTCGGCCGCGAGCCGCATGATCCGCACGCTGACGGCGAGCGCGCCCGCCTGCCTCACCGTCACGCTGGTCGACGCGATGGTGCTCGCGCGATCGGCATTCCACCACTCGATGAACTATCGCTCGGTGGTCGTGCTCGGACAGGCGCGCGCGGTGGCCGACCCGGCCGAGCTGCTGGTCGCGCTCGAGGCATTCACGGAGAAGCTCGTCCCCGGCCGCTGGGACGAGGTCCGCCCGCCGAACGCCAAGGAGCTGAAGGGCACGCGCGCGCTCGCGATGTCGCTCGACGAGGCGTCGGCGAAGGCGCGCAGCGGCCCGCCGATCGACGACGACGAGGATCTCGAGCGCGACGTGTGGGCGGGCGTCATCCCGCTGGGGCTCGCCGCCGGCGCGCCCGTCGCCGACCCGCAGCTCGCGCCCGGCATCACGCCGTCGGAGGTCGTGACGGGCTGGAAGCCGGGCGCCAGCCGCTGAAGCGCGCCCTACGGCTGGCCGCCGGCGCCGCCCGGCACGCCGGTGTTCGTCGAGTACTTCGGCTGGATCTTCATCTCGGGGCGGAACGAGTGGACGGCCTGCGCGACCGCGACCGCCGACTCGGCGAAGCCGGTCGCGATCAGCTTGAGCTTGCCCTCGAACGTCGTGATGTCGCCGCAGGCCCAGACGCCCGGCAGGTTCGTCCGCATCAGCGGGTCGACGACGATCGCGCCCTTGGAGATCTCCAGGCCCCAGTCCTTGAGCGGGCCGAGCGCCGTCTTGAAGCCGAGCTGCAGGAGGATCGCGTCGACCTCGATCTCGATCTCGTGCGACTCGTCCTCGGAGTGGAAGAGCCTGACGCGCTCGATCGCGCCGTTGCCGATGATCGCGCGGATCTGGAACGGCACGTGCAGGTCGACGTCGCCGGCGTCGGCGGCCGACATGACCTGGTTGACGGTCAGCTCGTGGGCGCGAAAGCCCTCGCGGCGGTGGCACAGCGCGATCGACTCGGCGGTGCCCTGCAGGTTGACGACCCAGTCGCAGGCGGAGTCGCCGCCGCCGATGATCAGCACCTTCTTGCCGGCGAACTCCGACTTCGAGCCGACGAGGTAGTGCGCGCCGCGGCCCTCCCAGGGCGTCATGTCGAAGCCGGGCAGCTTCTTGGGCTCGAACGCGCCGTGGCCGCCGGCGATGATCACCGCGCGGCTGCGCAGCTGAGGGTGGTCGGGGTTGTTCGTGTTCAGGACGACGATGTCGTCCTCCCACTCGATCGTCTCGACGGTCGTCTCGAGGTGGACGGGGACGTCGAACTGCTCGAGCGTCTGGCGGCGCAGCTGCTCGACGAGATCCTTGGCGAGCACCTTCGGGTGGCCCGGAACGTCGAAGATCCACTTCTCGGGATAGAGCGCCGTCAGCTGCCCGCCGATCTGCGGCAGCGAGTCGACGATCCGCGCCGAGGCCTCGCGCATGCCGGCCCAGAACGCGGTCGACAGGCCGACCGGTCCGGCGCCGATGACCGTGATGTCCCTGATCTCGCCCGGCTCTTCGCTCATCGCGTCATCCGACCTTCGCAGTGATCGTCTCGCCGTCGAGCGCCGACAGCGCCCGCTCGACGGACGCGCTGATGCACGTGAAGGTCGGCGTGTCGCGCAGCGTGAAGGACGCCGACTCGGTCGTGCGCAGGCGCTGGACGAGGTCCAGGAACGACGCCGGATCGTCGGTCTCAAAGGCGACGACGAACTCCTGGTCGTCAAGGCCGAACGAGTACGACGTGTTGAGGTCGATGCTCGGATACTCACGGCCGAGCGCGATGTGCTCCTGCATGATCCGGTAACGCTCCTGGGGGTCGAGCGCGTACCAGGCGCGCGTCTTGACGAACGGATAGACGAACAGGTACTTGGCGTGCGCCGGGCGAACTTCGAGCCGTGACTCGTCGGAGTACTCCGAGGCCTTCGTCATCGCGAGGTACGAGTAGGGGATCGTCGCCCACTTCATGAGCCCGCTCTGCGCGAGGACGACGTGGAACTCGTGGATACGATCGAGGTTCTGCGCCTGCGTCAGCAGCATCAGGTCGGTGTCCCCGCGCGTGCCGATCGTGGAGAACGCCCGCAGCAGGTGCCCGTCCGCGAAGTCCGCACAGGCGGCGGCGAACTCGCGCTTGCCGCTCTCGCGCAGATCGGCGTCCAACCGCCGCCAAGCGGGCTCCATCTTCAGGAAGGTGTACTTGACGAAATGACGCGCCGGCACGGACAGAGAGGATAGAGCGGGCGATGCTGCGCTTCCGGTTCGCCCGGCGGCTGCTCTGCGCGAGCGCGCTCGCGTTCGCCGCCGCCGTCGCCCTCGCCGCCCCCGCAGCGGTCGCGCAGGCGAGCGATCCACGCGTCGTTCTCGCGTTCCTGCCGGCCGGCGGCGACGACAACCCCAAGCCCGTCCTGGAGCGTCTCGACGCGCGCACGCGCTTTGCGATCGGGCTGGTCAGCGCGACGCAGGGCCGCTCCTCGCCCGAGCAGATGGCGCTCGACGTCTCGTCCGGATCGCGGACCTCGCGCGGCGTCTACGAGCCGCAGGAGCCGCCGCCGCTCGAGCTCGTCGTGGGCGGCGACCGCAGCGGCTTCATCTTCGGCTGGAACAAGGCGCTCGAGCGCGCGGCGTCGGCGCCCGCCGAGATCAAGCCCGGCCTGCTCGCCGGCCAGATCCCGGGCGGGGCGGCCTATGCGGGCGTCGCGGGGCGCACCCATGTGGAGGCTGTCGCGGCCGCCGACCGCAGCGGCGACGTCGCCGAGGTGTCGCTCGGCCCGGCGGCGACGCTCGCCGATCGCGCCACCGCGCTGCTCGTGCGCCATCGGCTCGTCGTCGTCGGCCTGCCGACCTCGGCGAAGGGCGACGAGGAGCTCGACGAGCTGCTGCGCGCCCGCCGCGCCCGCGACCTGCTGATCGTCGTCCAGACGCCGCCCCGCACGCGCGTGCCCGAGCTGCTGCCGATCGGCGTCGTCGGCCTGCAGGGCAACGGCCTGCTGACGTCGGCGACGACGCATCTGGAGGGGATCGTCGGCGGGATCGACATCCCGGTGACGATCCTGCGCCACCTCGGAATCGCGGTGCCGGCGGGCGTTCGCGGACAGCCGATGCGCGCCGAGGCGGGGGTTCGCGACGCGGCGGCGCTGCAGGCGCTCGAGGCGCGCCTGCGCGTCGTCAGCGGACGGCGCACGCCGGTGCTCGGGGCGCTGGCGTTCACCTGGCTGGCGCTCGTCCTGGCGCTCGGCTTCGTCGCCGACCGGCGCGGAGTCCGCGGCGCGCTGCGGATCGGCGCGCTCGGATTCATGTGGGTTCCGGCGGTGTTCCTGTTCACGGGCTGGCTGGCGCCGTCGCGGCTGGCGGAGGTGGCGATCGTCGTCGCCGGCTCGTTCGGCCTGGCCGCGCTGACCGACCGCTTCGTGCGCTGGCCGCGCGGCCCGCTGCTGCCGGCCGCGGTCGCGATCGGCGCCTACGCGGTCGACCTGATCTTCGGCTCGCCGCTGATCATCCGCTCGCTGCTGGGCGTCAACCCGCGCTCGGGATCGCGCTTCTACGGGCTGGGCAACGAGCTCGAGTCGACGCTGACGGTGCTGCTGCTCGTCGGCCTCGGCGCCCTGCTGTGGGGTCGCGGCGAGTCGCGGCGCAGCGCGGCGGTCATCGCGCTGACGGGCGCGGTCTTCGCGGTGTTCGTCGGCGCGGGCCAGCTCGGCGCCGATGTCGGGGGCGTCATCACGGTCGGCGCGGGGATCGCGGCGGCGACGATCGTGATGCTGCCAGGGAGGCCGTCGCGCAGGCTGATCGCGCTCGCCGCGGCCGTGCCGGTCCTCGCGCTGGCCGCCATCGCGCTGCTCGACCTCGCGACCGGCGGAGACGGCCACTTCACGCGGACGGTGTTGCAGGCCGACAGCGCCGGCTCGCTGTGGGACGTCGTCAAGCGCCGCTACACGCTCGCCTTCAACGTCTTCACGCTCGGCGCGATGCCGCTGATCATCGTCGTCGGGGCGCTCGCCGTCGCCTACGCGGTGCGCTACCGCGAGCGCATCTACGCGCCGCTGCGCGGCTCACCGTCCTGGCGCGCGGCGCTGATCGGCGGGCTGACCGCAGCCGTCGTCGGGGCGCTGTTCAACGACTCCGGCCCGTTGCTGTTCGCGTTCGGGATCGCCGTGCTGACCTGCGCGACCGCGTACGTGCGCGGGGATCCGGCGCTGGTGGGCGAGCAGTAGCTCGCAGGCGCTGGCGCAGGGATCGGTGCTGGCGCTCGCTGGCCAGGCCGAGTACAGCCGGGGTAGGATGCGCCGATGCGCATCGCGCTGGTGTCCCCGTACTCGTGGACCTATCCGGGGGGAGTGACGCGCCACATCGAATCGCTCGCGGAGCAGTACATCGCCGCGGGCCACGACGTGCGCGTCCTGTCACCGGTCGATCCCGATGACCGCCTGACGCGGCGGCTGCACCGCGGCGCCCGCCCGTCCCAGCGCGCGCTGCCGGAGTACCTCGTCGCGCTCGGGCGCACGCTCGGCTTCCCGTCCAACGGCGCGGTCTCGAACATCGCCTGCGGCGTCTCGACGCTCGTCGCGCTGCGTCGCGAGCTCGAGCGCGGCTACGACGTCGTGCACCTGCACGAGCCGGTCGCGCCGGTCCCCGGCTGGGACTCGCTGATGACCGTCGACGCGCCGCTCGTCGCGACGTTCCACTGCTACTCCGAGAACGTGTTCTCCAACAACGTCGCGAACGTCCTGGGCGCGCGCCGGCGGCTGAACCGCCTGCACGTGCGGATCGCCGTCTCGCAGGCCGCCGCATGGACAGGGCGGCGCTTCTACGGCGGGACGTACCGGATCATCCCCAACGGCGTCGACGTCCCGGCGCAGCTGCCCGACCTGCGCGAGCCCGAGTGCGAATCCGCCGCCGCCGGCGGCGATCGCGCGCCGCTGCGGATCGCCTTCATCGGGCAGGCCGTCGAGCGCAAGGGGCTGCCGATCCTGCTGCGCGCCTTCGAGGCGCTGCGCGAGCACGTCGCGTGCCGGCTCGACGTCATCGGCGTCGACGCCGACCAGCTCGGGCCGCTGATGCTCGACGCGCGCGACGTCGTCGCGCACGGCAAGTGCAGCGACGAGCAGAAGCTGCGCCTGCTCGCCGGGGCCGACGTGCTGTGCGCGCCGTCGCTCGGCGGCGAGAGCTTCGGCATGGTCCTGACGGAGGCGTTTGCGGCCGGCACGACGGTCGTCGCGTCGGAGATCGCGGGCTACCGCGACGTCGTCGAGCACGACGTCAACGGACTGCTCGTGCGGCGCGGCGATGCGACGGCGCTGGCCGAGGCGCTGCGCGACCTCGCGCTCGATCCGGCGCGCCGTGCCCGCCTCGCCGCCGCGGCCGCCGCGTCGGCGCCGCGTTATGCCTGGCCGCGCGTCGCGGCCGAGGTGCTCGCCTCCTACGAGGATGCGATCGCGCTGCACGCACGCGCGCCGCAGGGCGCCGCCGCGCGACTCGGACTCGTGCCCGCCGACGGCGAGCGCGTGCCCGCAAGGCGTCTGCCGACGCTCGAGCCCGCGCTCGCGCGGACCGCGCGCGACGTCTCGCGCCCCGGCGCGCGGATGGCGCGCCGGCTGGCGATCTGCGCCGTCGGCCTGCTCGCCGCGGGGCTCGCGGTGGTCGCGCTGCAGCGGATCGGCGTCGGCCGGATCGGGCACGCGCTCTTGAACGCCGCGCCCCCCTGGGTGCTGCTCGGGCTCGGGCTGATGTGCCTCTCGATGATCGTCCGCGCGGTCGCCTGGCACGCGATCCTGCGCGCGGCGCTGCCGCGCGCAGGCGTCCGTGCGCGCGACGCGCTGCAGGGCACGTTCATCGGCGTGCTGATGTCAGCCACGCTGCCGGCCCGGCTCGGCGAGCCCTCGCGCGCGTTCGTCGTCGCGCGCCGGATCGGCAGCGCGCGCGAGCACCTCCCGGTCGTGCTGGGGACGATCGTGTCGCAGTCGCTGCTGAACATCCTCGCGCTGATCGTGCTCGGGATCACGATGTTCTCGACCGTCGACCTGTTCACGCACCACGCGGCACTGCTGGTCGTCGCGATCGCGCCGCTTGCGATCGTCGTCACGCTGCTCGCGGCGCCGCTGTTGCTGCGCTCGGGCAAGCCCACCAAACGCGGTGCGGCCGGTGCGGGACCGCACACGCGACGAGCCGCGTTCGCTGCCGGCTTCGCGCGGCTGGCGGCGCTCATGACGCAGGCGCGCTCCGCGCTCGTGCAGCTGCGCGCCGGGCTGACGGTCTTTCGCCGGCCGCGGCTCGGCGCCCTCGCGACGTTCGCGCAGCTGTCGGCCTGGGCGCTGCAGTGGCTGTCGTGCTACGTGCTGCTCGTCGCGCTCGGCTTGGACGAACAGGCGGGCGCCGGCGCGGCCGCCGCCGTGCTGTTCGCCGTGAACGTGACCGCCGTCCTGCCCGCGACGCCGTCGAACGTCGGCGTCTTCCAGGCCGCCTGCGTCGCGGTGCTCGCCGCCTACGGCGTCGGCTACGCCGACGCGCTCGCGTACGGGATCATCCTGCAGTCCGTCGAGGTCGCGACGGCGATCGCGATGGGCGCCCCGGCGCTCGTCAAGGAAGGGCTGTCGTGGCGCGAGGTGCGCCTGCGCGCGATCCACGCGGCACCGGTCGAGCTCGCGCCCGTGCCGGGCTTCGCGCGCGGCGAGGTGCGCGAGCCCGCGTAGGGCAGACGCCGGAGAATGATCGCGGCGTCGCGCGTCGAACTGCTTCGCCGATGCCCGACGCCTGGATCTACGTCCTGCGCTGCCGCGACGGCTCGCTGTACTGCGGCTGGACATCGGATCTCGAGCGCCGTCTGCGCGCACACGACGCGGGCCGCGCGAGCCGCTACACGGCGAGCCGCCTGCCGGTCTCGCTCGCGCTCGCCCAGCCGATGGCGGACCGCAGCGCGGCGCGGCGCGAGGAGGCGCGCATCAAGCGCCTGACGCGCGCGCAGAAGCTCGCGCTCGTCGCAGCCGGGCCGTTTGGCGTGTAAGGTCGCGCGGTCGCTGGCGCAGGCGTGCTGCAGCCGTCTGTGCCAGATCTCGATACCCGGGGAATCAGAGGTGCGGATGAAGGGGTTGATGTCGACCGCTGCGTCGCGTGCGTGGCTCGCTGTGGCGCTCGTCGGCTTCGTCGTCGTGGTGCTCGTCCTCGTGCTGTCGCTGATCCCGCGCCTCGGCGCCGGCCAGCAGCTGATCGACAGCGCCGAGCCGGCGTTCAGCGACGAGCGGGTGGCGGGGACGCGCGCGGGGATGAACCTGCTGTCGCAGTACGTCGACCTCGCCGATCCGCTGCTGACGGCTCGTGGCGGGGCGCACGAGGAGGTGCGCTCGCTCGTGCGGCTGATCCGGCGCAAGCTCGGCCTGACGAACGCGCAGGCGCGCAGGATCCTGCGTCGTGAGGCACCGCATACCGAGGCGCTCGCGCGCGCCCTGCCGCTGGAGGGCGTCGCCGACGAGATCCCGCGCCTGACGTCGTACCTCGCCACGACGCTCGCCGTCAGCGAGGACGATCTCGCCGCGACGCTCGAGCAGAGCTTCCCGCGCATCGCGCAGATGCTGTCGACGCTGCCCAGCGTGACGGATGCCTGGAACGACGTGCCGGGCATCGACGGGCTGACGCGGCTGTCGCGCGACAAGCCGGTGCAGACCGTGCCGGGGCTGCGCAAGTACCTGCGCGACGACGTCGTGGCGCTGATCGCCGAGCGCAAGGAGGACTTCCAGAGCCTGTCCGCCAGGGGCGGCATCGGCTACATCCCGTACCTGCTGCTGATCGTCGGTGCGGGATTGTTCGCCCTCGGCGTGCTCCAGGCGCGCCGAGCCACGATCACGGCGCCCGGCAGGCTGCCGTGGAGCCTCGTCGTGGCGGTCGGGGTCGTTCTGATCGCGCTCGTCGTCGTCGCGCAGTACTTCCCGCGCCTGAACGGCGGCCAGGAGCTCGTCACGGACCTCGAGCCCGTCTTCGCGCAGCAGCGCGTCGAGGGCGCGGCGACCGGCTTCGAGACCGTCCACGAGGCGATCCTGTTCGCCGATCCGATCATGACGCCGGGCGGCGGCGTCAGCCGCGAGACGCCGCGGCTGTATCGCTTCGTCGCCGACCGCACCGGCCGCAGCCGCGGTGACGTGCGCCGCGCGCTGAGCCGCCGCGCGCCGCGGACGATCGCGCTGCTCGACGCCCTACCGCTGACCCGCGTCGCCGACGAGGTGCCGCGGCTGATCGACTACCTCGCACGGGCCCTGCGGATGTCGCCCGACGAGGTCGTCGCGCTGCTGCGCAGGCGCACCCCCGGCCTCACCCGGGCGCTGCTGGCGGCGCCGGACGTGACCTCGGGCTGGAACGGCGTGCCCGGAACGCGCGAGCTGACGCGCTTCGACGGCGTCACGCCGGTGCGCACGATGCCGCAGTTCGACGACTACATGCGCCAGGACCTGATCGCAGTCCTCGTCAAGGAGCGCGCGCACTTCGAGACGCTGGCGAGCAGGTCGCCGCCGCTCGGCACGCTCGCGCCGGCGCTGCTGATCGCCGGCCTGCTCGTGATGCTCTACGGCGGGGTGATGATGCAGCTCGTCGCGCGCCGCTCCTGACGTCGGCGACGCCCGCCGCGCACGGATCTCGTCGCTGACGATTCAAGTTCGCTGCGCGCAGTGCCGATGAGCGGCCTGAGAACCCTGCTCCCGCTCGTGCGAGGCCCCGCCAATGACTCCCAGCCCTTCCTCTCAGGCTCAATCCCTCGAGATCCACGTCGTGCGCGACCGCCAGGAGGCAACAGTGGCCCTGCACGGTGAGCTCGATCTCGTCTCCGCCGACATGCTCGAGGGCGAGGTTCGAAAGCTGCACCTGGCCGGGTTCGATCGCGTCGTGGTCGACCTGCGCCACGTCGAGTTCTTGGATTCGACCGGCCTGCGCGTGCTGCTCAGCCTGCGCAACGCCGCGAAGCGCGAACGCCACCGGCTGGTCCTCGTGCCGGGACCGCGCCAGGTGCAGCGGCTGTTCGAGCTGACGGCGACAGGGCCGTTGTTCGACTGGCGCGACTGACTCGCGCCCGTAGAGCTGCTTCACCCGGCACGCAGGGACGGGGCCGCGTTGCGATCGACGAACGCCAGCAGCGTCGTAAGGCCGCTCCACTCCAACCGCTGCTGGACGCTGTCGGCACCGCTCAGAAGCATCAGCGGCTTGCTCTGAGCGCGCGAGCGGGCGCCGGCGTCGAGCAGGACCCGCACGCCGGCGGAGTCGAGCAACAGCAGGCCGCGCAGATCGAGGACGATCTCGCGGGCGTCCGTTGCCTCGATCCGCCGCAGCTCGTGCTCCAGTTGCCACGCCGTCGCCAGGTCCAGCTCTCCGACAGCCGTGACCGTGTGGCGGTCGCCGTCGCGCTGCGAGCTGATCTGGAGCCCGTCGGCGATCGCCGCCGGGTCGCGCTGCCGTTGCCCGTGCAGGCGTTCGAACATGGTCGGTCCCTTCACCAGTGCCCGTGCAGCGCGACCCGGACCGCTACACGTACGGGTCGGCGTGGGAGTCGCGCTCGACGACGCGGTCGCGCCTCGCGATCGCGCCGCGGTCGCGGCGCGCGAGGAACAACAGCGAGACGGCCAGCCCCACGATCCCGACGACGATCAGGATCGTGCCGACGGTGGCGATCTCGATGCCGGAGACCGTCGAGGTGACCGCGAACGTGAGGATCGCGCCCAGCGCGATGAGGAATATCGATGTACCTATGCCCATGGAACTCTCCTATCTGGGGGTGTTGGGATTACGATCGCGCGCAGCGCTCGTACCATCGGCCGGTGCCTTGACGGTCGCTGCGGGCGCGCGTGCTTCTTCTGCTCGGAGGCTGTTGTTCGAGCGTCGCGCGGGAGGCGACGAGGGCCGCTTGTTCGTCTTCGCTCGCCCGACGCCGGAGCGCGCCTTCGGGGTCGCCGGCTCGTGCTTGGAGGCACCTCTCCCGCGCTGCCCGGACCCCTGCTTCTTGCCGGGGCCGCCGGGCACGGCAGGCCGGCGTGAGCCGCCCTCGGCGGGGCGTGCCTTGCGCGGCTTGGACCGTTCGTGCCCCCGTCGAGCATCGCGCCCACGCTGATCTGCGGCTCGTGGCGGCTGCGGCGTCGTGGTCGTCGTGCTCGGCGTCTGGGTCGTGCTCGGGTTCTCGGTCGTGCTCGGCGGCGGCGCCGGTGACGCGTCGCGCGGCTGGTGGGGCAGCGTGATGCCGATCGCCCGGTAGGGCTCCTGGACGACGTCCGGCAGCGGGACGCCGGCGACCGCCAGCCCCGCCGGCAGCACGCATGCCGCGGCGGTCGCTGCGACGAGCGGGCGCCAGACACGGCGCCGCCTCGGCGAGCGGCGAGGGTCGGGCTCCGCGTCCGCTGTCGCCGCCGCGACGATCGCGCTCACGTGTCGCCTGGCCGCGACCTCGTCGACCGGCCGCACGTAGGCACGGCGGATCGCGTCCGCGAGGACCGCGTCGAGGTCGGGCTGGTCGTCAGGCGACACGTGCATCGCGTTGCCTCAGGAGCGCTGCGCGTTCTGGGCCTTCGCAGCGCCGCTGACGCAGGCCGCGAACGGGCTCTTCTTGTCGGTCGCGCTCTTCTTGCGCGGCTGGTCCTTGCACAGCCGCCCGGGTGCCTTGCTGGTCGACGGGCTCTTGGCGAGCTCGGCCTGGGCGCGCTTGGCACCGACGACGCACGCGGCGAACGGGCTCTTGCCCTTGCCGTCGTTGGTCTTCTTGTGCGACAGCGACTTGCACAGCTGGCCGGGAGCGGTCGCCTTGCCGTGCCGCTTGCTCGGGTTATCGACGGCCAGCGCGGGCGAGGTGATCATGGCTGCGGCGGCGGTCAGCGATACGACGGCGGTCTTCAAGCGCATCTGTGAGTCCTTTCGTTGAGCGGATTCGCGAGCCGCACCGAGCGGCTCTCTACACCCGCTATCGCTCGAGGCGCTCAAAGGGGTACGCCCCCTCCAGCCGCCGTAGGCCGCGTCGCTGCAAGGCCTTGACCGCGCCTGGCCGCTTTCCGAGCGCCCGCGCGATCTCCTCGATCGTCAGATCCCCGATGATCCGCAGCAGCACCACGGAGCGCTGGTCGGGCGGCAGCGCGTCGATCGCCGCCCGCACCGCCGCGTCTGCGATCCGGGCCTGCGCCTCGGCCTCGACGTCCCCGCCGGCGCCCGCCGCCTGCTCGACGACCTCGACCGGCGCTGCCTCGACCGGACGCCGATGCCGGCGCCGCAGATCGTCGACCAGGCGCCGGTGCGCGATCGTGAACGCCCACGCGCGGAACTCGCGCTCGCCTCCGCTGAAGTGCGGGAGACCGCCAACGACCTGCAGGAAGACCTCACCGGCCACGTCCTCGGGATCAGCGCTGCCGTGCGCTCGCAGGTAGCCGACGACCTTCGGCGCCAGCTCGTCGTAGATGCGCTTCCAGGCCCACTCCGCGCCGGCGCGGGCGGCGAGCAGCACGTCATCAAAGGAACCGCCGGGGCCGCCGATCACGCCCTCCTACCCTCTTCGATCCACCCTTCAAGAGCGCTGCGACAGCGGGAGCACGCGCCGCGCCCAGCACCTACGCTCGCGCGTCCAGCGACAGCGCCGGCTCGTCCTCCGGCGGCCCCTCGCGCGGGTCCAGGTCGCCGCGGCGCACCGTCGCGTCGCGGTCCGATCCGGCGATGACGTCGTCGGGCGCCTTGTCCTTCGGCAGGAAGCCGGACTTCATGCCGAAGTAGACCGCCTGCGGGTGATGGGCGACGATCGCGAGCGTCGACTGCTCGGGCTCGACGGCGTAGCCGCCGGTCAGCGTCAGCCCGATCGAGGGACAGTCCAGCAGCCGGTAGATCTTCTCGTGCTCTGACTGCTCAGGACAGGCGGGATAGCCCCAGGAGTAGCGGCGGCCTTGCGTCGGTCCGATGCCGAGGTCGGCGCGCACGCGCGCGTGCAGCCACTCGGCCGTGCCCTCGGCGGCCTGGACGCCGAGGCCGTGCGTGAAGAGCTGCTCGGCGAACTCGCCCTCGGCCTCGAGGGCGCTGACGACCTCGGTGACCTCGGGACCGACGGTCACGGCCTGCAGCGCGACGACGTCGAGCTCGTGGGGCGGGTGCGAATCGGACTTCGGGCGGAAGAAGTCGGCCAGGCAGATGCGGTGATGGCCGGGCTGGCGCGGGAACGTCAGCTTCTCGAGCACGGTCGTGCGGTCGATCGGGTCGAGCACGACGACGTCGTTGCCCTCGCTGTAGCAGGGGAAGTAGCCCAGCAGCGCGCGCGGGTGCAGGTAGTCCTGCTCGTGCCACATGCGCTCCAGGCGCGGCTGGAAGTCCTCGCCGACGAGCTTTCGCCAGGCCTCGCCCTTCACCCCGCGCCCGCCCCAGTGCAGCTTGAACAGCACGTGCGTGTCCAGGTGCGGGAAGACCTCGTCGAGCGGCACGTCGATCTCGCGCGCACCCCAGAACGGTGGCGCGGGGATCGGCACGTCGGTGCGCGCGGCGGAGCGCACGGAGTCGTCGTCGGTGATCAGCGGCGGCGGGTCCTTGCCGTACCTGCGGAAGTGCTCGGCGGCGGCACGCGTGTCGGCCAGCAGCTTCGCCCGCGCCTCGGGCACGATCAGCTGGTCCATCTTGTGCAGCCCCTCGAAGGCGTCCTTGCAGTAGAAGACGCCGGGCAGGTAGATCTCCTCGGAGTCGCGCCCGTGCGGGTACAGCGTGCGCAGGCCGAAGTCGCGGTTGATCGCCGCGCCGCCGATCAGGACGGGGAAGTCGAGGCCCTTGGCGTGCAGCTCCTCGATGCACAGCGGCATCTGCTTGGACGTCGAGACGAGCAGCGCGCTGAGGCCGATCGCGGTCGCGTCGTGCTCCTGCGCGGCCTCGAGGATCGAGGAGATCGGCACCTGCTTACCGAGGTCGACGACCGTGTAGCCGTTGTTCGTGAGGATCGTGTTGACGAGCGACTTGCCGATGTCGTGCACGTCGCCGAACACGGTCGCCAGGACGACGGTGCCCTTCGTGTAGCCCTCGACCTTGTCGAGGTAGCTCTCGAGCTGCGCGACGGCGCGCTTCATGACCGTCGCGGACTGCAGGACGAACGGCAGGATCAGCTCGCCGGCGCCGAACTTGTCGCCGACCTCCTTCATCGCCGGCAGCAGCACGTCGTTGAGCGTCGGCACCGCGCCGATCTTCTCGACCGAAGCGTCGATCCAGTCCTCGACGCCCTCCTTCTTGCGGCGCAGGATGTGGAAGTGCAGCGCCTGCTCGGGCTCCATGCCCTCGGTCGGATCGGCCTTCTCCTCCTCGGCCTGCTCGGTCTGGGACTCGAAGTGCGCGATGAAGCGCTCCAGCGCGTCGTCGCGGCGGTCGAACACGAGGTCGTCGGCGAGCGCGCGCTCGAGCTCGTTGATCTCCCCGTACGGGGTGATGTGGTTCGGGTTGACCATCGCGAGGTCGAGGCCGGCCGCGACGCAGTGGTGCAGGAAGACCGAGTTGAGCACCGCGCGAGCGCGCGGCGTCACGCCGAAGGACACGTTGGAGACGCCGAGCGACGTCTTGACGAGCGGGATCTGCTGCTTGATCGCGCGGATGCCCTCGATCGTCTCGACCGCCGAGCGCCGCCACTCCTCGTCGCCGGTCGTCAGCGTGAACGTCAGGCAGTCGAAGATCAACGCCTCCGGGTCGAGCCCGTGCTCGTCGCAGCACAGCTCCTTCAGGCGCCTGGCGATCTCGAGCTTGCGCTCGGCCGTCTTCGCCATCCCGACCTCGTCGATCGTCAGCGCGATCAGGCAGGCGCCGTGGGCGAGCGCGATCGGCACGACACGGTCGAGCTTGTCGCGGCCGGCCTCGAGGTTGATCGAGTTGACGACCGCGCGCCCGGGAATCTGCTCGAGCGCCGCCTCGATGACCTCGGGCTCGGTCGAGTCGACCTGGATCGGCGCCGGCTGCGAGAGCGACACGCGCTCGGCGACGCGGCGCATCTGCTCGGCCTCGTCGTCGCGCTCGACCAGCGCGACACAGAGGTCGAGCAGGTGCGCGCCGCCCTCGACCTGGTCCTCGGCGATCTGGTTGAGGCCCTCGTAGTCGTCGGCGAGCAGCATCTCCTTGGCCTTGCGCGAGCCTTGCGAGTTGACGCGCTCGCCGACCATCGTCGGCCGCGGCTCCTGCACGAGCGGCGTCGCCGCGATCATCGAGCTGACGTGCACCGGGCGCGGCAGCGGGCGGGGCTTCGCCCGGCGGCCGCGCAGCTGCTCGGCGAGCACCTCGATGTGCGCGGGCGTCGTGCCGCAGCAGCCGCCGACGATGCTGACGTCGTAGCGGTCGACGAACTCGATCAGCGTCCTGCCGAACTGGTCGGGGCCCTCGGGGAAGATCGTCTCCCCGTTGGGTCCCTGGATCGGGATGCCGGCGTTCGGCACGCACGCGACCGGCACCGGCGAGAACTCGCCGAGGAAGCGGATCGCGTCGCGCATGTCCTCGGGGCCCGTCGAGCAGTTCAGGCCGATCGCGGCGACGTCGAGCGCCTCGAGCGTCGCCAGCACGGCGGAGATCTCCGTGCCGAGCAGCATCTTGCCGCCGTTTGGCAGCAGCGAGACGTGCGTCTGGATCGGCACCTCGCGATCGGCGCGCTTCATCGCCTCGCGGGCGCCGAAGATCGCAGCCTTGACCTCGAGGACGTCCTGTGCGGTCTCGATCAGGATGACGTCGACGCCGCCCTCGATCAGCCCGTAGGCCTGCTCGGCGAACCTGTCGGCGAGCGTGCGGAAGGAGATGTTGCCGAGCGTCGGGTCGTCGGACGCGGGAAGGAACCCGGTCGGGCCGATCGAGCCGGCGACGAAGCGCTGCTCGCCGGCGACGCGGCGCGCGATCTCGGCCGCCCGGCGGTTGATCTCCAGCGTCTCGTCGCCCAGGCCCCACTCGTCGAGCTTCAGCCGGCTGGCCTGAAACGTGCCGGTCTGCAGGGCGTCGGCACCGGCCTCGATGAACGACTCGTGGACGCGCTCGATCACGTCGGGCCGGTTGAGGACGAGCGCCTCGTGCGCGCGGCCGGGCAGCTTGTAGTCGTGCTCGAGCGATAGGTCGAGCTGCTCGAGCGTCGCGCCCATACCGCCCTCGAACAGGATCACGTGGGTTCGGATCGCGGATCTGTAGTCGCGCATCGGCTCGTAGGCTAGGCGACGAAGGCGCGCCAGAGCGCGGACGCGCCCGTTTCGATGCCTACGCCGCGAGCGCTCGATGAAGCTCGAGGTGTTCCTCGAGCGCCTCGACGTGCTGATGCTCGAGCGAGCAGATGCGCTGCACCCACGCTGCGCCGAGGCGATGCGACAGCTCCGCGTCCTCGCTGCCGATCTCCGCGGCGAGCGTGCGCCAGGCGTCGGCGAGGTCGTCGCAGACGAGCGCGGCGCGGCCGAGCTGCGGCGAGCCGAGCAGCGCGGCGGCGTCGTGCAGGAAGCGCGCCTGCAGCGAGCGGTACAGCGCTCCGCCCGTCGCGCCGTCGCGGACGCGAGCGCGCAGGGCGGCGAGCGTCGCGCCCAGGCGTCCGCCTGCGAGCTCGGGCAGGCCGGGCCAGGCAGCGGCGAGCGCGTCGACGGCGGCGAGCCCGGCACGGAGGTGCGGATGATGGGGGCGCGGCGGGTGGCGCATCGCTCGCACGACGCGCTCCAGCGCGGCCGCGAGCGAGCGGGTGCTGCAGGCCTGCGGCTCGGGAAAGCTTGCGTCGGCGATCCAGACGACGTCGGCGCCGTCGTCGTGGCTCGTCGCCACGACCGCGTGACGCGTGTCGTGGCGCGCCCCGTGGCGGTAGCCCAGCAGCGCCGGGTCGGCGCGCAGGAGCGTCGGACGGCCGGCGGCGAGCTGCTCGCGCAGCGTCTGCCACGCCGCCGCCGGGTCCGCCGTCGCGTGCCAACGCGCGTCGATGCCGAGGTGCCGGCAGAGCTCGAGCTCGAGCGTCGGCGCGCGTCCCTCGAGGTCGACCGTCGGGATCGCGGCGGCGGCGATCCGCACGCGCAGGTCAAGCGCGCCCGAGAACCCGAAGACCGCGCCCTCCGACAGCGGCTCGGACGCATAGGAGAGCCCGTGGTGCTCGAGCAGGTCACGCAGCGCGCCGCTCGCGCCGTGCTCGGCGACGCGATGGCGAAAGCGGGTCGGGATCACGGGGGAGGAGCGGCTCATCGGCAGCGAGGCGGCAGCTCCGGGCCGCTGAACGGTGCTGACGTCGGATCGCCGGCCATGCATCGTTGGCGTTACCTGCGCGTGAACAACGTTCAAGCCGTCAGGCGGGTGCGCAGACGAGCGAACCGAACAGGCGCTCGAGCGTCGCGTCCGGGTCCTGTGTCAGTCCGGTATGGACCTTCGACGGCTGGATGACCGTCGAGGACGGCGCCACGAGCCAGCCGAAGCGCTCAGAGGCCGGCAGCGTCGCCAGCGCGCCACCAGCCGGCTCGCCGCAGACGACGGCGCGGATCGCCTCGAGGCTCGCGCGCACGTCGGCGAGGTCGAGGTCGGGGGCGAGCGCGCCGAGGCGCTGCTCGTCGACCTCGGTTCGCAGGTCGAGGAAGTCGAGCTGGCGGCAGAAGAGGACGACGCCGACGTTGATCTGCTCGCCGCGCTCGACGCGCGGGACGACGCGCAGGATCGCGTACGCGAAGGGCCTGTCAGCCGCGGGCATGCTCGATCTCCTTGAGGAAGCTGCGCGGGCGCGCGAGGCGCTGCGTGAGGAAGGCGGCGAAGTCGCCGCGGCGCGAGGCCGGATTGGCGCCGAGCCACTGCGCCGGCACGCGCGCGACGGCTTCGCCGACGGCGCTCAGCGCGCGGCTGCCGAGACGTTCGTCGGCCTCGACGAGCGAGCCCGCGACGCCGAGCAGGACGTGGTCGGCGAGCATCGCCGCCGGCATCGGCTGGTGCGCGCTGTGCGAGAGCGGCCTGTTGGCGTGCTGGCGAAAGAACGCAGCGCCGTGGTCGATCAGCCAGACCCGCTTGTGCCAGACGAGCAGGTTCGGGTTGCGATGCGTGCGGTCGACGTTCGTGACGAGCGCGTCGAACCAGACGATCTCGGCCGCCCGCGCGGGATCGACCGCGCTGCCGGCCGTGAACGGGAGCGCCCCCGGGAGGAAGTCCATCCCGAGGTTGAGGCCGGCGCTGCCCGCGATCAGCTCCTGGATCTCCGCGTCGGGCTCGGCCGCCGCGAGCGCCGGGTCGACGTCGACGACCACGAGCTCGGGCACCGGCAGCCCGAGCGCCCGCCCCAGCTCGCCGGCGACGACTTCGGCGACGAGCGCCTTCTCGCCCTGCCCGGCGGCGCGGAACTTCGTGACGTACAAGCCGTCGTCGTCGGCCTCCATCAGCCCGGGCAGCGACCCGCCCTCGCGCAGCGCCTCGGCGTAGCGCGTCGCGGTGACGGTGCGCAGGGGGGCGAGCACGGGCGCAAGCTTGTCAGCAGCCGTCGGCTGGCGCCTTTGTCGCTCTGAAGCCGACAAAGGCGCCACACGAGCCGCACGCGCCCGCGACTCGCCTCGGATGGCGGTCGGGCTACTTGATGAACAGCACCTCCGAGTACTTCGGCAGCGGCCACAGGTCGTCGGCGACGAGGCGCTCGAGCGTGTCGGCGACCTCGCGCACGGCGGTCATCGCGGGGACGACGGTGTCGCGCATGTAGTGGGCGAGCTCCATGCCCTCGAGGCCGGGATCGCCGTTGGCCTGCTCGAGCGCGACGATCGCCTCGTGGAAGTCGGCGATCAGCGGCGCGAACTCGTCGACGAGCCCCTCGCGGCCGCTGGCGAGCAGCTCGTTGAGGTGGCGCACGGCCGCCGGCAGGAGCATCGTTCGTGCGATCGAGGCGGCCGTCTCGGACTCGATGTTGAGCTTGACGAAGTACTGCTCGACGGCGACCTCGTAGCGCGACTCGAGCTCGCGCTCGGACAGCACGCCGTACTTCGACATGACGCCGACCGTCTGCTCGTGGACGAACCACGGCAGCGCGTCGGGCGTCGTCGGCAGGTTCTGCAGCCCGCGCTCGCGGGCCTCGGTGTGCCACTCGTCGGCGTAGTTGTCGCCGCCGAAGACGACCTGCCTGTTGGCGACGTAGGCGTCCTTGACGATCGCGACGACCGCCTCGTCGAGCGACGTGCCGTCGCTGAGCTTCGCCTCGAGCGCGTCGGCGAGCTCGTCGATCGCCTCGGCCGCGATCGTGTTGAGCACGGTGTTCGGCAGGCCCAGCGACGAGCTCGACCCGAGCGTGCGGAACTCGAACTTGTTGCCCGTGAAGGCGAACGGCGAGGTGCGGTTGCGGTCGCCGCCGTGCATCGGCAGCGGCGGCAGCACCGGCGTGCCGAGGCCGAGGAAGCCGTTGTCGGAGGACGCCGCCGCCTCGCCGCTGGCGATCGTCTCGAAGACCCGCTCGAGCTCGGCGCCGAGGAAGATCGAGATGATCGCGGGCGGCGCCTCGTTGGCCCCGAGCCGGTGATCCTGCCCGACGTTCGCGACCGACGCGCGCAGCAGCGCCTGGTGCTTGTTGACGGCCTTGATGACGGCCGCACAGAAGAACAGGAACTGGATGTTGTCGCTCGGCGTGTCGCCGGGCTCCAGCAGGTTGATCCCGGTGTCGGTGCCCATCGACCAGTTGTTGTGCTTGCCCGAACCGTTGACGCCGGCGAACGGCTTCTCGTGCAGCAGGCAGACGAGCCCGTAGCGGCGCGCGACGTTCTGCAGCAGCTGCATCGTCAGCTGCTGGTGGTCTGAGCCGACGTTCGAGTTCTCGAAGGTCGGCGCTATCTCGTACTGGTTCGGCGCGACCTCGTTGTGGCGCGTCTTGACCGGCACGCCGAGCTTCGCGAGCTCGAGCTCGGTCTCCATCATGCAGGCGAGGATCCGCTCCGGGATCGAGCCGAAGTAGTGCTCGTCGAGCTCGTGGCCCTTGGGCGGCTTGGCTCCGAACAGCGTGCGCCCGGTCGTCACGAGGTCGGGGCGCTGGTAGTAGTACTGCTCGTCGATGAGGAAGTACTCCTGCTCGGGGCCGACGGTCGTGAACACGCGGCCGGCGCTGTCGTCGCCGAGCAGCTGCAGCGCGCGCAGCGCGGACTTCGACAGCGCGTCCATCGAGCGCAGCAGCGGGATCTTCGTGTCGAGCGCCTCGCCCGTCCACGAGACGAAGCCCGTCGGGATGCACAGCAGCGCGCCGTTGGGATTCTCGAGGATGAACGCCGGCGAGCTCGGATCCCATGCCGTGTAGCCGCGCGCCTCGAAGGTCGCGCGGATCCCGCCGGTCGGAAACGAGGAGGCGTCCGGCTCGCCCTGGATGAGCTCCTTTCCGGAGAACTCGGCGATCGCCGTGCCGTCGCCCGTCGGGCCGTAGAAGGAGTCGTGCTTCTCCGCCGTCATCCCGGTCAGCGGCTGGAACCAGTGCGTGTAGTGCGTGGCTCCGCGCTCGAGCGCCCAGCCCTTCATCGCCTGTGCGACGGGATCGGCCAGCGAGGTGTCGAGTGCCTCCCCGCGCGCGACGGCGGACGAGAGCGCCTTGAAGACGTCCTTCGGCAGCCGCTGGCGCTGGACGGCCGTGTTGAAGACGTTGGCGCCGAAGACCTGGTTGCCGGCAACGGTCAGATCGGGCGAGCCGAGCGCCTCGCCGTTGGTGCTCCACTGCGCGGCGGTGACGTTGTCCTGGCGGATTCTGGGCATGGCTGACGTGGTTCCTCCTCGTGATGGCCGCGCTGACTCTAGCCGCGCGCCTACGATCGAGTCCTTGTCCACGGGGACAGGTCTCGCTCGCGCCGTTTGTCCACGCGGAAGTGGCTGCGCCGCCCGGACGACGCAGCCTGGCGAGCATCGGCCGCCGCTTATCGATCACGGGTGGCGAACCGCGCTGGACGATCTTTCGACGGTGGGACAAAGACCGGGAGCGCCGACCGCCTGAGACTGGGCACCGCACTCGAAGCCCCGAAGGAGGAATGCCTACATGAGACGAACCACCCTGCTCCAGGGCGCCCTGGCGGCGATCGTGGCCCTGCTCGCGCTCCCCGCGGCCGCGCTGGCCCAGGATGGGCGGACGCTCGAGGGCCTGGCCGGCGAGCTGAACGTGACATGGGTGCTGGTCGGGACCGTGCTCGTCTTCTTCATGCAGGCGGGTTTTGCGCTCCTGGAGATCGGCTTCTCGCGCGGCAAGAACGCCGGCATGGGGATCGCGAAGATCCTCGTGAACTTCTCGATCGCCTCGATCGTCTGGTGGGCGGCGGGCTTCGCGATCGCCTTCGGCGGTGGCGGCTGGTTCGCGGGCGACAGCGGCTGGCTGTTCCAGTTCGGCCGCGAGGTCGCTGGGGAGGCCGCCACCGGCGAGACCGCCTCGTTCTTCATCTTCCAGTTCATGTTCGCCGCGGTCTCGCTGGCGATCGTGTGGGGCACGACGCTCGAGCGCATGAGGTTCATCGCGTACATCCCGTTCGCGATCGTCTTCGCGGGCGTGATCTACCCGCTGATCGCCCACTGGGGCTTCGGCGGCGGCCTGTTCTCGGAGATCGGCAACGGCGTGCAGGACTTCGCCGGATCGTCGGTCGTGCACCTCACCGGCGCCACCGCCGCTCTGGCGGCCGTCATCCTGCTCGGCCCGCGCAAGGGCAAGTACACGGTCGACGGCAAGCCTCGCGCGATCCCGGGGCACAACATGCCCCTCTTCGGCCTCGGCGTGCTGATCCTCTGGCTGGGCTGGTTCGGCTTCAACGGCGCCTCGACGCTCGGCACCGCCGACAACCGCTTCGCCGAGGTCATCGCGGTGACGAACCTCGGCGCCGCCGGCGGCGTCATCGGTGCCATGATCACGGGCTGCATCAGGCAGAAGACGCTCGACATCGGCATGGTCGGCAACGGCGCGATCGCGGGACTGGTCGCGATCACCGCTCCCTCCGGCTACGTGGAGTTCTGGGCGGCGCCGATCATCGGCCTCGTCGGCGGCGTCCTCGTCGTCCTCTCCGTGCTCGCGATCGACAAGAAGCTCGACGATCCGGTCGGCGCGCTGTCGGCGCACGGCGTCGCCGGCATCTGGGGAACGCTGTCGGCGGGCCTGTTCACCTCGCCTCGCCTCGCGGAGTACGTCGGCGTCGGCGACGCGGGACTGGTCTACGGCGCCGGGCTCGGCCAACTCGGCGTGCAGGCCGCGGCGGTCGCACTGACGTTCGCGACCGTGTTCGCACTGTCATATGCGACGCTGACGCTGATCAAGGCGACGACCGGGCTCAGGGTCAGCGAAGAGGAAGAGGCCGCCGGCCTGGACATCTCCGAGCACGGCATGTACGGCTATCCGGAGCAGTTCATCCCGCCGGCGGAGCTGATCGGCTACGGCGGCGGTCCGTCCGCAACCGTAGCGCCCGCACCGCTGCCCGCGCTTGGCAAGAAGGAGAGCCCCGCATGAAGATGGTGATCGCATACATCCGTCACGAGGCGTTCGAGCCGATCCGGACGGAGCTTCTGTCGCTCGGATTCCCGTCGCTGTCGATCAGCGAGGTCAAGGGTTCGGGCCGGCAGAAGGGCATCACCGAGCGCTACCGCGGGGCGGAGCTGACCAACTACCTGCGCCCGAAGGTGAAGATCGAGTGCGTCGTCGCGTCGAAGGACGTCATCACGATCGTCGACACGATCCTCAAGCACGGGCGCACCGGCGCCGTCGGCGACGGGAAGGTGTTCGTCCTGCCCGTCGAAGAGGCCTACCGGATTCGCACCGGCGAGGCCGGTGAGGACACGCTGCAGGCGCATCCGGACGCGGCGACCGCCGCGGCGCGCTAGGGGGTGGTGGGGTGGCCGCCCCGACAGCGGCCACCCTCGTCGAGCGGCTGAGGGCGCTGCATCTGCGGATGGTCGACGCCGTCCTGTCAGGGGACGGGCTCGAGCGCGTCGCGGAGCTTGCCGCCGAGGCCGTCGGCGGGTCGGTGGCGATCGTCGTGCCGCGGCTCGGGACTGCGGTGCTGGCTCCTGATTGCGCCCCGGCGTGCGAGCGGCTGCCGGAGCTGCGCCGCTACGTCGCCGACTGCGTCGCCGATCGGCCGGCGCACCCGCCGCACGGCGTGGCGGTGGAGATCCCGATCGCGTCCGGTGACGAGACGGTCGGCTGCGTGCTGCTGCTCGAAGGCGCCGCCGCCGCCGCCGGCGACGCGTCGGAGTACCTGCACCTCGCGGCCGTCGCGTCGCTCACCGAGGTCGCCGTCGAGGAGGCGCGCGACGAGGTCGAGCAGAACCTGCGCGGCTCGTTTCTCGAGGATCTGCGCGCGAGCGGCGGGGTGCCGCCCGACGAGCTCGTGCGGCGCGCCGCGCGCCTGGGCTGCGACCTCAGTCACGGCGCCGTCGCGCTGTGCGCCGAGCTGCACGGCGATCGCCCGCGCCACGTCGTCGCGACGATCGCCGAGGACGTGCCGGGCGCCCTCGCCCAGCACATCGACGCCATCGCGGCCGGCACGCAGCGAGGGCGCGTCTACGCGCTGCTGCCGGCGACGGGCAGCGAGGACGCCGCCGAGACGACGCTCGCCGCCGCCGCCCGGCTCGCGGCGCGGCTGGGGCGCCACGGCATCGTCGGGCTGTCCTCGTTCTATTCCGATCCCGCTGAGCTGGGCCGGGCGGTGCAGGAAGCCGAGCTCGTGCTCGACGTGCTGGCGGTGTCCGGCGCGCCGATCGCCGAGGACATCAACCAGGGCACGTACCGGCTGCTGTTCCGGGTGCTCGCCTCGCACCCCGAGGAGGTGCGCTCCTTCTATGAGGACACGGTCGCCCCGGTCGTGCGCTACGACGACCAGTACCGGACCGATCTCGTCGGCACGCTCGAGGCCTACCTCGCAGCGAACTGCCACATGAGCGCGACCGCGGCGGCGATCCACGCGCACCGCCACACCGTCGCCTACCGCCTCGAGCGCGTACGCGACCTCACCGGGCTCGACCCGATGCAGTCCGAGGATCGCGAGCGGCTCGGGCTGGGCCTGAAGGCCTACCGCATCATCGCCCCGCGCCTGCCGCGCTGAGGCCTATACGTCGGCCGTATGCGCGAGCGCCTGCGGAGCGACCTCGAGGCGCTTGGCCTCGATGCGCTCGCGCTGGGACTCCGCGCGCCCGACCAGCTCGTCGATGTCGTAGGCCTGCAGCGTCGGGTTCGAGTCATCGACGAGCTTGAGCGCCTTCCACATGCAGAGCTTGCCCTCGATACCCATCCCGAGCGTCTCGAGCGTGATGAACGCGTTGAGCTGGTCGTCGTCGCCGCCGGTGAACTTCGGCGCCATCATCTTCGAGCCGATCTCCGCGGCCGCGTTCTTCGTCGCGCTCTGCTCGACCCCGATCTCCGCGATCAGCCGCTCGAGCTTCTCGTAGTCGGCCTTGATCTCGCTGGCGATCTCGCCGAAGAACGCGCCGTGCTCGTCGGATCGGTGCTCCTCAGCTGCCATCTGGGCCAGGTTCAGGCCCGCGGTCGCGCCGGCAAGATGATCTGTCAGGTAAACGCCGAGCCCTCGGTACGCCATCTCGTCCTCCCGATTCGTCGCGTGCTGGTGACGCGCCTATAGGTGTGGATGACGGACCTACCCGGCTGTCCGCGATCTACTCCTGCCGCTGCACGGTCACGGCCGCCCCGATTGACGCGCGCCCGCCCTGCTCGAAGCGCCGCAACCCGCCACGGTGGGCAGGGGGATCTGCAGCTGCCGATCCGCTTGGCGTCGGGCGAACTGGCGGTGCGGTCCTCGTTCACCTACGCTCCGAGCAGGGCCGCGAGAGCGTCGGAGCCGGGAGAAGGGAGAAGACCAACAGCCTGATGGTTCGCAACGTCGTCGATCGAGCGTTCCGAGCGACGAAGAGCCTGCCCCAAGAGCCTCGTCATCGGGGGCCTCGTGTTCATCGTCGGCCTGGGGTGCGGGATCGAGGGCACGTACTTCGCCCTGCTCCGCAGGCTGGCGCAAGGCGACGATGATGGCGACCGCGGTCGTGCTCGTGTCACCTGGTCGGATGCTCGGCGCGCAGCTGTTCTGGGGCGCGAATCCGCGCGTACCTATCGGAGGGTGAGACGATGAGCGTGCGTTTGGCAGGGCTGCAGACATCGAAGGTGAGCAGGCTTCAAACGGGGGGACGGGCGACGTCGCGACAGCGCCGTCGGAGGAACCGTCCACAACGAGTGCGGGAGGACAGATGATGAAGAGCGGCGAAGAGCTCACGGCGGCTGCGGCGAAGGCCGCAGCAGCGTCCGCGGAGGCGTACGAGAAGTTCGTGGCGCAGGCCAAGTCCGTCGTTGCAGCGGCGGCCGAGTCGGTCGTGGAAAAGGCCGAGACGGCGGTCGATCAGATTCCGAGCGCGGCGGGCTTCCGCCACGGCGTGATCCGCCTGCTCGGGCGCGACGACCCGCCGGCGCTCGAGGCGGCGACGCCTGCGCCTCCTGCGGGGGATGAGAAGTACAAGGGAGGTGCGGCTGCCAGACCCGACGTGGCTTCGCGCGCGGCGACGCTGGACGCGGCATGCGCCGCATACCTCGCCGCGCCGGCGGGCGGGCAGGAGCGCACGCGCGCGGCCGTCGCCCTGGCGGACGCCTACGTGGCGTTCGCCACCAAGGCCGAGACCGAGCAGCCCGTCGAGGCGGCGCAGGTTGCGCCCGATCTGGCCGCGCAGGCGGCGGAGGCTGCGGCGGCGTCGGCGGCGGCGTACGAGCGTTACAAAGCGGCGGTCTCGCCGGTGCCGGCGGCGGCGGCGGGCGAGCCGGATCTGGCGGCGCAGGCGGCGGAGGCTGCGGCGGCGTCGGCGGCGGCGTACGAGCGTTACAACGCGGCGGCCACGTCGGCGGCGGCGCCTGCGG
>JAUJOT010000009.1:37232-200658 GCA_030447505.1 Solirubrobacteraceae bacterium
CGGGCGAGCCCGATCAGGCGGCGGAGGCCGCGCCGGCAGACGAGCCGGCGGCCGTGTCAGAGGAGTCGGTCGCCGACGCGGAAGCGGAGGCGCCGGCGCCGGCCCCGGCTGGGGGTGGCCGGATCCGCCTGGGCGGCGCGACGTACGGCGGGGCGGCGGCTGAGCTGGCACCGGCGGCGCCTGCGGCGGGCGAGCCCGATCAGGCGGCGGAGGCCGCGCCGGCAGACGAGCCGGCGGCCGTCTCAGAGGAGTCCGTCGCCGAAGCCGCGCCGGCGGAGGCACCGGTCGCGGAAGCCGCGGTCGCGGAGGAACCCGTCGCCGACGCGCCGGCGGCCGAGGAAGCCGTCCCGGCCGCGGCCGCACCGGAGGTCCGGCCGGAGATCGCGCGCCTCGAGGCGGAGGCAAAGGCCGCGGCGCAGGCCGCGTACGACGCCTACGACGTCCGCCACGGCCAGCGGCCGGCGCCGAACGCCGCCGAGCTGCTGGCCGCCGCCGCGGCGGCGGCGAAGAAGCTCGCCGAGGCGAAGGGAGGCTGACCGGCTCGGCGCCGCTCCACCTACGCGGGAGCGCGAGCTGGACGATCCCCGCCCGACACGAGGACGAGCATCGCTGGCCCGCGGACGTCCATCGCACGGTCCGCTCGTGCTGCCTGATCGCGCCGCGCGATCTGGGACTCGACAGGCCGTGATCCGAAGGCGGCGGCGGCGGGGCATCCGTGCCCGGCGGCCGTCCCGTCCGTGTTACTGGCAGACCTTTGCGGCCAGCACGCTGCGCTGGCGCTCGGTCATCGATCCAACCGTCTTCGTCTCGACGAATCCGATGTCCGTCAGGAACTTGCTGCAGCGCGTCGTTCCCCACCGGCGCTGGCTGGTGAGAAGCTCGGCGATCGTCATGCTCGCCGCCTCCGAAGGGCAGCTCAAGATGACCTCGTCGACGCTGACCGCCCCCTCGCCGATCTTGCGCTTGAGCTCCGCGCGCGCGAGGCGTACCTCGTTCGCGCGCTGAAGGGCCTGCATGTGCTGCGGCGGCGCAGGGGTGATCGTCGCTGTCGCTTCGTGCATGGGTCCTCCCCGGCTGCCCCATCCGCTGGAGCAGCGCTACGTGGTTGTTCATTTGCTAGTGCGCAGGCACGGCGGGCACGTATTGCAAGCCGACCAAGAGTCCGTTCCGGCACTCCCTCTCAGGGTCCCCGGCCGGGTCTGCTGCATTCCCGCTCGCCCGCGCTGAGCGCTCCGCGAAGGTATGCGAGCCCGGGTTCGCGATCAAGGGATGTGCTCGCTCAGAGCGATGTTTTTCTTCTGTCGCGGGCTTGTGAAAAGTTGGACAAGCAGGTCGGCCGGTCAGACCGGCAGCGGACCGTGCTGGGCCTCGAAATCGGTCTTCACCGAGGCGAGGACATCGAGCGCGCGGTCGAGCGTGGCGCGGTCGTGCGTGGCCATGACGCTCGTGCGCAGCAGCGCCCCGCCGGGCGGCACGGCCGGATGGATCGCGACGTTGACGAAGACACCGGCGTCGTAGAGCGCGCGCCACAGCAGCACGGCCTTCCAGTCGTCGCCGACGATCACCGGCACGATCGGCGTCATCTGATCACCCTCGTGCTCGACGACCTTGAAGCCGCGCTCGCGCAGCCCGCCATGCAGATAGGCGGCGTTGTCGAGCACGCGCTCGAGCAGCTGCGGGCCCTCCTCGGAGCGCACGATGCGCAGCGCCGCGAGCGCGGCGCCGACGGCGGCCGGAACGGCGGCGGCGGTGAACAGGAACGCGCGGCTCTGCACGCGCAGGAAGTCGATCACCTCGTGGTCGCCGGCGAGAAAGCCGCCACAGCTGGCGAGCGACTTGGAGAACGTTCCCATCCGCAGGTCGACGCGGTCCTCGACGCCGAGCAGCTCCGACGCGCCCGCGCCGCGCGCGCCGAGCACGCCCGCCCCGTGCGCCTCGTCGACCATCAGCCGCGTGCCATAGCGCGCGCACAGCTCGCTGATCCGCCCCAGTGGCGCCACGTCGCCCTCCATCGAGAAGACGCCGTCGACGACGACGAGCACGCCGCCTCCGTCGCCGGCGGCCTTCTCGAGCGCGCGCTCGAGCTTGTCCATCCGGTTGTGGCGGAACGCGCGCAGCTTGGCGCGGCTCAGCAGGCAGCCGTCGAGGATCGAGGCGTGGTCGCCGGAGTCGGCCACGACGGTGTCGCCGGGCGCAAGCAGCGTGCCGAGCGCGGCGAGGTTCGCCTGGTGGCCGGTCGTGAAGACGAGCGCCTCCTCGACGCCCATCCAGTCGGCGATCTCCTGCTCGAGCTCGAGGTGCAGCGCGATCGTCCCGTTGAGCAGCCGTGAACCCGTCAGGCCGGTGCCATACCTGTTGAGCGCCGCCTGCGCGCCCTCGATCACGCGCGCGTCGCCGGTCAGGCCGAGGTAGTTGTTCGAGCCGAGCATGATCCGCGCGGCGCCCTCCATCTCGACGACCGGACCGGCCGGGCCCTCGAGCGTGCGGAAGTAGGGAAGCAGGTCGGCCTCGCGCGCAGCACGCAGCTGCTCGGCGCGTTCATGGCCGCGGACCTTGGCGAAGACGTCGTGTGACAGGGAGGCCATGTAGCGTGCGGACCGTGAGCGTCGACGTGCGGGCCGTCTCGTCGAGCCGCGATCTGCGGGAGTTCATCGAGCTCCCGTTCCGGCTGCACTCTAGCTCGCCGCAGTGGGTGCCCCCGCTGCGGCTCGAGCGACGCATCTTCCACAGTCGCCGCATGAACGCGTACTTCACGCACGCGGGGGCGCAGGAGTTCCTCGCGCGGACGATGAGCGGGGGCGGGCAGCGAGTCGTGGGGCGCATCTCGGCACAGGTCGACGGCGCCTACGACGCGCAGCACGGCCCCGGCACGGGCATGTTCGGGTTCCTCGAGCTCGAGGACGACCCGGAGGTCGCGCGCGCGCTCGTCGATACCGCCCAGGCGTGGCTCGCCGAGCGCGGCCGCCACCACATGATCGGTCCGATGGACTTCACGATGAACGACGAGTGCGGCGTCCTGATCGAGGGCTTCGAGCGCGAGCCGATGATCAAGCAGCCCTGGCAGCCGCCGCACTACCAGAGCCTCTGCGAGGCCGCGGGCCTGACGAAGGCGATCGACCTGTGGATGTGGGAGCTCGTGATCGACGACCGCGAGAAGATCCGGCCGATCATCTTCGAGCTCGCCGAGCAGTGCGAGGCCAAGTACGGCGTCAAGCTGCGCCACATGCGCCGGCGCGACCTGCCCGAGGAGATCAAGGTCTTCGGCGAGGTCTACAACGCCGCCTGGAAGGACAACTGGGGCTTCGTTCCCTACTCGGACTCAGACCTCAAGCACTACGCCGAGGAGCTGCAGCTCGTCTTCGACAAGAACTGGTTCATGGTCGCCGAGAAGGACGGCGCGACGATCGGGATCGCGATCACCGTGCCCGACGTCAACCAGGTGCTCAAGAAGATGAACGGGCGCATCCTGCCCTTCGGGTGGTGGCACTTCCTGCGCCGCGCGAAGATCATCGACCGCGTCCGCGTCGGCTTCCTCGGCGTCAAGCCCGAGTACCGGCACACCGGCACCGCGGCGCGCTTCTATGTCGAGCACTTCGAGATGGCGCACGCGACCCCGCAGAAGTGGGGCGAGATGGGCTGGATCCTGGAGACGAACCGTGCGATGAATCGAGGCATGGAGGCGATGGGCGGACGGGTCGTGAAGCGCTTCCGCGTCTACGAGTCGAGGTTCTGACATGCAATCGATCGCCACCCCCTTGCGGCCGCAGGCGCGCGCAGCGAGGACGGCGCGGACGGCACAGCGAGTCTGGCTGCGCTCCCCGTCGTGGGACCTGTCGTTTCTCATCCTCAGCGCGGCCCTGGTGCCGATCCCGCTGCTCATGTTCCACGCGCTCGGCATATCGCAGACGGCGGTCAATCTCGTCGTCGCCGGACTGATCGGCGGGCCGCACCTGTACTCGACGTTCACGTACACGTTCATGGAGCCCAGCTACCGCCGCCGGCACAGGCGCTTTCTCGCGGCGTCGCTCGCGCTGCCGGTCTTCGTGACGGTGTTGGCGTTCGTGAACCTCCAGATCCTGCTGACCGTCTTCTTCCTCTGGGCGTCGATCCATGTGCTGCACCAGATCACGTACATCAACGACTGCTACACGGCGAAGGGCCCGGTCGCGCGACCGGCGCGCGAGAAGCTCGTCGACTACGGCGTCGTCTTCCTGTGCCTGTATCCGATCGCGACGCCGCAGATCCTCGAGGGGTCCTTCCAGCTCGGGGGGACGCCGCTCTACGTGCCCGAGTGGGCGACGCACGGGCTCGTCGCCGACGTCCAGGTCTACGGCGTCGCCACGCTGTTTGCCGTGTTCTTCGTGCTCTGGGTCGCGAAGTCGGTGCGTGACCTGCGCGCCGGCCGGCTGCTGGTCCCGAGCGTCCTGCTGATCGGCCTGACGATCGCGATCGGCTTCACGCTGCCGCTGTTTCCCAACAGCGACGTCGCCTTCCAGGGCTTCAACGTCTGGCACTCGCTTCAGTATCTGGCCCTCGTCTGGTTCCTGATGGCAATGCGCAAGGAGCGCGGGGAGATCGACAATCGCTTCGTCGCGGAGATGAACGGGCCCGATCGGGTGTGGCGCTTCTACGGTCTGGCGGTCGCGCTGACCGCCGCGGCGGCCGCGCTCGTGCTCGTGATCCACGCGGGCTTCGGGGTACCGCTGCAGCAGGCGTACTACATCGTCATCCTTTCGACGTTGCTCCAGCACTACTACCTCGATCACCTTCAGTTCACGAAGCTCGGCGACGTACTGGGCACAGGGGACCGGCTGCTCGCCGGCCGCTCGTGACCGAGCGGCGCCCAGAGATCTTCGACCAGGCCGCCTTCGCGGACGAGGCCGAGGTGCTCGACGGCGTCGCGGTTCTCGCTGACGGCGAGGCGCGGCCACTCGCGCCGGCGCGGCCAGCCGGCGCGCTGACGCCGGCCGTCGTGCAGACCGTCGCCGTCGTCGGCGCGAGCATCGTGGCCGGCGCCGCGACGCTGGCGATGGTCCAGCGGCGCCGGACCCGGCGGCTCGCGCGGCGCCGGCGCCGGATGATCGCGCCGGTGCTCGCGAGCCGGTCGTTCCTCGTCGAGGTGCACGTCCTCGGCGAGCGCGGCAAGTAGCGCGCCGGCCGCAACGTGCGGGATCGGCGGCGCGGGCGTCCTGCCCGGCGCGTAGGTTGCGCTGCGCGATGGTCGAGGTCCGCGTCGAGGTCGTTCCCCGCTGGCCGTTTCGGCTGCCCGCGTACGGCGGCGGCGACGGCGTGATGCGCCGGCGCGGGCCCCTGGTCGAGCGCCTGCTGCACCTCGAGGGGCGCCCGGCGATCGTCCGCGTCGCGCAGAGCGCCGAGCGACGCGTGCTGTTCCGGGCCTCGGCGCAGGAGCGCGCGGACGCCGAGGCCGCGATCGCGCGGATGCGCTTCGCGCTCGGCGTCGACGACGACCTGCGTCCGTTCTGGGAGCTGTATCGCGACGACCCGCTCGTGGGCCCATCGCTGCGGCGCCGGCCCTGGCTGCGCGCGAAGCGCCGCCCCTTCGCCTTCGAGGCGCTCGCCTGGGCGATCTGCGAGCAACTGATCCAGACGTCGCAGGCGGTCAGGATCGAGGCGCGGATCGTGCGCGCGCTCGGCGTGCGCTGCGCGCAGACGGGCCTGCGCGACGTCCCGACCGCGGCGGCGCTCGCCGACTGCTCGCCGGCGCGCCTCGAGAGCTTCGGGCTGGGGGGCCGGCGCGCGATCGCTCTCGTGCGCGCCGCGCGCGAGGTCGCCTGTGGTGCGATCGATCTCGAGGGACCCGAGCACGAGCGCGCCTGGCGACGGCTGCTGGCGATCCCGAACGTCGGCCGCTGGACCGTCGAGATGCTCGCGCTGCACGGCCAGGGTCGCTACGACGTCGTCCCCGCCGGCGACCTCAACTTCCACAAGCTGCTCGGCCGCGCGCGCTGCGGCGGCAACCCCGCGGCGCGGGCCGACGAGGCCGACGTGCGCGCGCTGTTCGAGCGCTACGGCGAGTGGCGCGGGTTGGCGGGCGCGCACGCGCTGCGCGCGCCCGCCGCCGCGCTGGCGGTGCCCTGAGCTGCGAGCCATGGGCATGTCGCGCGCGCTGAGCTCGTCCTGCGCGCGCGAACGCATCAGCACGCGCGCGCCTGCCCCGTGAGCGCCCTCACTGCCCGCCGACCTCGACCGCTGCCGCGCCGCGCCATGCCGCCAGACGCTCGAGCGCGCGCGTCAGCGCGCGGTCCAGCGCAGCCGTGCGGCGCACGCCGGGCTCGCGGTGCAGCGCGAGCACGCGCAGCACTCCGGCCTCGCGGTCGAGCGTCGTGTCGGCGCGCGCGACGAGCCGCTCGCGGTGCAGGATCGGCAGCACGTAGTAGCCCCAGCGCCGCTGCGCCGCCGGGACGTAGATCTCCAGGCGATGGTCGAAGCCGAACAGCTCGGCGGCGCGGGCGCGGTCGCAGAGCAGGTTGTCAAACGGCGACAGTGCCGTGGTGCGGCCGCCGGGTGCGAGGTCGCAGCTGCCGTCGAGGTCCTGCGGCGCGCCGAACCACTCGCCGCGCAGCCCCTCGACGGCGACCGGCTCCAGGCGCCCCGCTGCGACGAGCTCGGCGAGCGTCGCGGCGAGCCGGGCGTAGCGGCGGCGCAGGAAGTGCGCGCGCACGTGCCCTGCGCGCGCGACGCCGAGCATGCGCACGGCGCGCAGCGCGGCCTCGCGCTCGGCCTCGTCGTCGCTGAGCTCTGCGGCGGCAGGGCAAGCCGCGGCGCCCGGCGGCAGGCAGCGCTCGAAGACGTCCCACAGCCGCTCGCCGGCGATCCGCCGGGCGACGCCGACACGGCCCGTGATCCACAGCAGGTGCAGCAGCCGCGCGATCGTCTGGCGCCCCGAGACCTCGTCTGTCCACCAGCCGTGGCGCCACGGCTCGAGCGAGCGATCCTCGAGGTCGCGCGCGCGCAGCGGCCCGCGCTCGCGCAGCTCGTCGAGCAGCTCCTCGCTGAACGCCGCGTTCGCCGCCAGGAAGGCCCGCGCCCGCTGCGCGCGCGGACCCGGCGCGTGCAGCCATGTGCGCATCGCCCAGCGGTGCAGCGGGAGGTCGGCCGTCGCGACGAGCGAGGCCTCGTGCGCCCAGCCGTCGAACAGCGCTCGCCGCTCGTAGGCGGCGCGATCGAGCGCCTCGTCGCGCAGCGCGCCGAGCCGTGCGAAGAGGACGAGCAGCGGGCTGCGCGCCACCGTGCTGACGGGGTCGAGTTGCAGGCAGCCGATCCGCTGCGTGACCGCCGCGACGGCGTCCGGCCCGCGTCCGCCGGGCGGCGGCGCGCCCGCGAGCCCCTGCGCGTGCAGGGCCAGCCGCCGCGCGTGCGCGAGCGAGACCGTCCGGCGTGCTGCGCTCAGATTCCCTCGCCCGGCAGGAACTCGTTGGTGAAGGCGCGCTGCGCCGTCTGCGTGCTCGGGAGCAGGTCGTTGTCGGTCATCCACTGCGCGTAGCGCTGCCAGTCCTGCGGATCCTGAAAGCCGAACGGGCGGTCCTCGTCGGCCGGGAAGAAGACCGGGAGCGTCGCCCGGATCTGCGCGCGCTGCAGGTTGCGATCGAGGTCCGGGTTGGCCTTCACGAGCGCGTCGACGCCCGTCTCGACGTCCTTGCGCAGCGCGTCGTGACCGCGCGCGAGCGCGCGCATGAAGCGCCGCAGCAGCGGCCCGCGCGAACGCACGTCCGCCGCGCGGGCGACGACGATCAGCTCGTTGTACGTCGGCACGCCGACCTCGTCCATCCGCAGGATCACGGGGTCCTTGTTCTGCCGGCGCAGCTCGACGCCCTCGACGTTCCAGAACATCCCGAGCACCGCGTCGACGCGCTTGGTCAACAGCGCCGGCACGAGGTTGAAGCCGACGTCGATCGCCTTGACGCGGCCGGCGTCCACGCCCGCCTGCTCGAGGATCGTCTTCAGGTACGCGTCCTGGTAGGGGATACCGGCCGTGGCGACCTTCTTGCCCTCCAGCGCGGCAGGGCTGCGGATCGGCCTCTTCTGCAGCGAGACGATCGAGGTCAGCGGCTTCTGGACGAGCGCCCCGACCGACACGAGCTCGGCGCCCTTGGCGCGCGCGAGCAGAAGCTCCGGCTCGTAGGAGATCGCGAGGTCGGCCCTGCCCGCGGCCAGCAGCTTCAGCGGCGCCGACGGGTCCGACGGCGTGCGCGGCTTCACGTCGAGCTTCGCGGCGTCGAAATCGCCTTGTTGGATGGCCGCGTAGATCCCGGCGTGGTCGGCGTTGGGCAGGTAGTCCAGGACGAGGTCGACGCGCTCGCTGGCGCCGCCGCCGGTCGTCTCCTCTTTCTCGCCGCAGGCGGCGAGCGCGAGCGCGAGCAGCACGGCGGGCAGGACGAGCACGGGCAGGCGGCGACGGGTCACGGAGCGCTTCCTCTCGATTGGCGGGCCCACGGCAGCAGCCGCCGCTCGACGAGCGCGAGCAGGCCGAACAGCGTGACGGCGAACACGGACAGGATCAGCACGGCGGCGAACGCGCGCGCCGTCTCGTACTGCGGGATCGCCTTGAGCATGAGATTGCCCAGGCCGGCGTCGGAGCCGGCGAGCTCGGCGAGGACGGCGGCGATCGCCGCGACCGCGACGCTGAGCTTGGCGCCGGTCAGCACGCCCGGCAGCGCCGCCGGCGCCTCGACCATCCGGAACGTCTGCCAGCGCGACGCGCCGAACGTCCGCATCAGCTTGCGCAGGTCGGCGTCGACGCGATCGAGGGCGTCGAGCGTCGGCACGACGATCGGAAAGAAGCAGACGAGCGCCACGATCGCGAGCTTGGGCATGAGGCCGAAGCCCCACCACGCGACGAGCAGCGGCGCGACGAGCACGATCGGGATCGTCTGTGAGCCGATCAGCAGCGGGTACAGCGCGCGCCGCAGCGCGCTGCTGAAGTGGATCGCCACCGCACAGGCCAGACCGAGCACGAGCGCGACGAGCATGCCGAGCCCGATCTCGCCCGCCGTGACCGTGAAGTTGCTCCACAGCAGAGCGCGGTCGTCGTAGAGCGCGGCGAGGACCGCGCTCGGCGCCGGCAGCACGATGTCCTCGATGCCGCTGAACTGCGCGTAGGCCTCCCAGACGGCGCCGAGGGCGAGCAGCAGCAGGACGGCCATCATGCGCGCAGCTCCTGCAGCGCGCGCTCGCGCAGCGCGACGAGGCGCGGATCGGTGCGCCTGCGCGGGCGCGGCACGTCGACGTCGAGCGTCGCCACGACGCGGGCCGGCCGCGGCGAGAGGACGGCGACGCGGTCGGCGAGCACGATCGCCTCCTCGACGTCGTGCGTGACGAGCATGACGGTGCGCGGCTGTACCGCCAGCGCGCCCGCCAGCCAGTCCTGCATCTCCTGGCGCGTCAGCGCGTCGAGCGCGGCGAACGGCTCGTCGAGGCAGAGCACGGTGCGGCCCGACAGCAGCGTGCGCGCGAACGCGACGCGCTGGCGCATCCCGCCCGACAGCTCGTGCGGGCGCGCGCGCTCGAATCCCTCGAGGCCGAAGTCGCGCAGCAGGACAGACGCCTGCCTGCGGGCGGCGTCACGCGCGAGCCCGGCGACGCGCAGCGCGAGCGCGGCATTGTCGACGGCGCTCTGCCACGGCAGCAGCAGGTCGCGCTGCGCCATCAGCGCCGCGGGAGCGGCGTCGACGGCGCCCGCGTCGGCTTCGATCAGTCCGCAGACGAGCTCGAGCAGCGTCGTCTTGCCGCAGCCGCTGGGCCCGACGACGGCGACGATCTGGCCGGCCCGGGCCTCGAGCGAGACGTCGTCGAGCGCGGTGACCGGCGCGGCGCAGCGGTGCGGCGCCGGGAACGTTTTGCAGACGCCGCGAAGCGAGACCGAACCGAGCTCGGCCCCCACCTCCGTCGGCGCCTCCTCGGGCGCTCGAATCCGCGTCAGCATCGCTCCCTCCGCGGGCATTACCCCACAGGTTCGAAGGGTCAGCGCCGCACGCGGGCGCTATCTCAGCCGGCCTCGCGCCAGCCCCCCTGGTCTCCGGACTTCGCCAAAGCCTACTTCCTGGCGCGAGCGACGTACCCGCCAGACCCGCTAGCGCAGCCGCCCGCGCACGACGTAGATCTCCTCCTCTTCGAGGTCGGGCATCCGCTCCGCCAGCAGCGGCCCGACCGATCCGCGCTCGCGCGCGATGACGTCGCCGCGCAGGCCCGCGTCCTCGAGTGCCTCGAGCGTGCGCGACACGTCGTTGACGGAGGAATGCACGAGCAGCACGGTGCCGCCGGGGTTGAGGTGCTGCGAGACGTCGGAGCAGATGCGCTCGAGGATGCTGCGGCCGCCGGCGCCGCCCTCCCACGCGCGCGACGCGCCGCGCGTCGGGATGCGGCCGCTGGGCAGGTACGGCGGGTTCGAGACGACGATGTCGAAGCGCTGCTCGGAGACCGGCGCGAAGAGGTCGCCGTGGCGTGGAACGACGCGCACGCCGTTGATGCGCGCGTTGAGCCACGCGGTCGCGAGCGCGCGGCGCGAGACGTCGACGACCGTGACGCGGCGCGCCCCGCCCTTCGCAGCCGAGACCGCGATCGCGCCGCTGCCCGTGCCGAGCTCGAGGACCTCCGCATCGCGCAGCCCATCCTGCTGGCGCACGACGTCGGCCAGCAGCCAGGTGTCGCTGCGCGGGCGAAACACGCCGGGTAGCGGAGTGATGATGTGCACGCGCGGCGGGTATCCCGCGCAGCGCGGTCCCAAACATGACGCTCGAGCCCACCATCGACCGCTGCGCTGCGACGCTCGGCGCCAGGCGTGCCGTCTTCGACGCTCCGCGTGCTCGTATGGTCGGCCTCGAGGAAGAGCTCATGCTGCTGGACCCGCGGACGCTCGACCTGGCGCCCTGCGCCGAGCAGGCGCTCGCCGCCCTCGCTGGCGACGCGCGCTTCAAGCCCGAGCTTCCCGCCGCGCAGATCGAGAGCGTGACCGTGCCGCGCGAGACCGCCGGCGCCGCCGCGGCACAGCTGCGCGCGGCCCGCCGCGACCTCGCCGCCACGCTCGACGGGCGCGCGGTCGCCGCGGCCGCCGGCGTGCACCCGTTCGCCGCCGCGATCGGCGAGCTCAACAGCGGCGGGCGCTACAGCGCGCTGGAGGAGGAGTACGCCAGCATCGCCCGCCGCCAGCTCGTCTTCGGCCTGCACGTCCACGTCACGCTCGGCGGGTCCGACCTCGCCGTCGTCGTCCACGACGCGCTGCGCTCCTATCTGCCGGAGCTCGCTGCGCTCGCTGCCAACGCGCCGTTCTACGAAGGCCGCGACAGCGGGCTTGCGAGCGTACGACCGCGGATCGCGGCGATGCTCCCGCGTCAGGGGATCCCGCCTGCGCTGGGCAGCTGGTCGGCGTTCGAGCGCGCGCTGCAGTGGGGCGCGAGCGCGGGCTGCGTGCTCGACGCGCGGCGCTGGTGGTGGGAGCTGCGGCTGCACCCGACCTTCGGCACGATCGAGGTGCGCGTCGCCGACACGCAGACGACGGTCGGCGAGACGGCCGCCTTCGCCGCGGTCGTGCACTGCCTCGTGACCTTGCTCGAGGAGCGCGCCGGCGCCGGCGAGCCGCTCGCGGTCGCGCCGACATGGCGGATCGCGGAGAACAGCTTCGTCGCCGCGCGCGACGGACTCGACGCACAGCTCGCCGACCTCGTCACGGGCGAGCGCGAGCCGGTGCGCGAGCGCCTCGAGCGGCTGCTCGACGAGCTCGCGCCGGTCGCGGCGCGGCTGGCCTGCGAGGCCGAGCTCGAACACGCGCGCGCGCTGGCGGCCGGTCCCGGCGGTGCCGCGCGCCAGCGCAGCGAGGCGGCGCGGGGCGGCCTCGACGGGCTCGTCGCGTGGCTTGCGGGTCGCCTGCTGGCGTAGCGCCCGGCGTCGCGTCGTAGCAGCCGTTCAGCGGGCCTCGCGAGGGGGTAGGCAAACCGCCGTGCTCGCTCTTCCTCAGCCGCGTGGCGAGATCAGCGCAGCGCTGCTGTCGGCCCTCGTGCAACCGGTCCACCCGCTCCAGGCGCCGCCGCTTGCGGCCCCCGCAGATCCGCTCAGCGACCAGGACCTGCAGCTGGCGCTGTACTGCTGCTATGAGCTGCACTACCGCGGTCTGCCGGGCGTCGCGCACGAGTGGGAGTGGGAGCCGACGCTGCTGGCCCTGCGCCGTGATCTCGAGGCCGCCTTCGAGGCGGCGCTCGCCGCCGCCGTCGCGCAGCCGTCCGCGCTCGACGCGCCGGAGGAGATGGACCTCGCGCTGCGTGCGATCGCGGAGGCCGACGACGGCCCGTCGCTGTCGCGCTACATCGAGCGCCAGGCGACGGCCGAGCAGCTGCTCGAGTTCGTCACGCACCGCTCGGCCTACCAGCTCAAGGAGGCCGACCCGCACTCGTGGGCGCTGCCGCGCCTGCACGGCGAGCCGAAGGCTGCGCTCGTGCAGATCCAGGTCGACGAGTACGGAAACGGCGATGCCGGGCGCATCCACGCGCAGCTGTTCGCCGACGCGATGGACGAGCTCGGGCTCGACGCGCGCTACGGCGCCTACATCGACCACCTGCCGGGAGTGACGCTCGCGACCGTCAACCTGATGTCGCTCTTCGGGCTGCACCGCCGCTGGCGCGGCGCGATCGTGGGGCACCTCGCGCTGTTCGAGATGGAGTCCTCGATCCCCAACCGCCGCTACGGCGACGGACTGCGGCGTCTGGGCTACGGCGATCGCGCGACGGGGTTCTTCGACGAGCACGTCACCGCCGACGCGGTTCACGAGAACATCGCGGCGGTCGATCTGGCCGGCGGGCTTGCGCGCCAGCAGCCCGAGCTCGAGCGCGACATCCTCTGGGGCGCGGCGACGCTCGTCGCGCTCGATGCCAACCTCGCGCGCCACGTGCTCGGCGCGTGGGAGGAGGGCGTCAGCTCGCTGCGGCTGCGCCTGCCGCCCGGAGTCCGCGAGCACGCCGCGAGCGGCGAGCGCTCAGCCGCCGCGTCCTGATTCGGCGCCGCTCGGCGCGCGAAAGCGCACGACCTTGTGCGAGCCGTCGCAGAACGGGCGCAGGCGCGACTTGCCGCAACGGCACAGCGCGATCGTCCCGGCACCGGCCTCGATCTCGTTTCCGTCCTGGTCCTCGAGCCGAAACGGCCCGCGCACGAGCAGCGGCCCGTCGCGGTAGCTCGTGATGCGCGCCTCGTTCATCGCGTCGCTGTCATCCCCCGCTCGGCCGGGGCTCATGCGGCGCGCTGATCGTCAGCCGGCATGGGTCGGCTGCGTCAGCGCCTTGACGAAGTCCTCGAGCTGGGCCGTCGTCCAGCACTCGAAGGCCTGGCAGTGCTGCTCGTACGTCGCGATCACCGAGTCGCCGTAGTTCCAGTACAGCCGCGGCTCGGGGTTCAGCCAGAACGTCCGTCCGGCGCGCGCCGCGACCTGGCCGAAGATGTCGGCGCGCGGGTCGCGCCCGTTCGTGCGCGCGTCGCCGAGCACGATGACGGTGGCGCGCGGGTGCAGGTCGTCCTCGACGAGCGCGCGGAACTCCGACCACACGCGCCCGTAGTCGGTGTAGCCGCTGACGTCGGCGACGCCCGCGTCGCGCGCGATCGCCTCCGACACCGTGCGGAAGTCGCGCTCGCGGTCGAAGACGTCCGTCACCTCGCTGATGCGCTCGATGAAGACGAACGAGCGCATCTTGCGAAACGAGTCGTGCAGCGCGTGCAGCACGCTGAGGAAGAAGACCGACGCGCTCGTGACCGACGTCGACACGTCGCAGAGGACGTAGATCTCCGGCCGCCGCGGGCGGACGGGCTTGAAGCGAAGATCGACCGGCACGCCGCCTGTCTGCAGCGAAGCGCGCATCGTGCGGCGCACGTCGACATGCGCGTGGCGGGCGTGCCCGCGCAGCTCCCGGCCCTGCGTCTTCAGCCGCCGCTTGAGCTGCGCGACGACGCGATGCACCGCGGCGAGGTCCTGCAGCGGGCCGCTCGGCAGCGCGCGATCGAGCTCGTTGAGCGGCCGTGACGGCGGCAGCTTCTCCGTGCGCTCGATCTGGCCGCGCTCGAGCTCGCGGCGCATGAGCGCCTCGAAGCGCCGCAGCGCCTCGCGCGGGACGCCGTCGCGGCGCGGGTCGCCCTGCGGCAGCTCGTGCTGCGGCTCGGCGCGCAGTCCGAGCGCGCGGCGGATGCGCTGCACGTCGACGCCGATGACGCCCGAGCCGTCGCCCGGGCGTCCGAACGCGGCGATCGCAAGCCGCGCCAGGTCGCGCATGAGCGACTCCTCGCCGGCCTGCAGGGCGGCGGCGATCTGGCGGCGCAGCTCGTCGAGGTCGATCTCGCCGCCGACCTCGACCTCGTCCTCGCCCTCGCGGCCTGCCTGCTCGCCGCAGCGCTCGCGCACGCCCTCGCGGATCGCCGCCGCCTCGGCGGCGCGGAAGAAGAAGCGCTCGAAGACGAGCTCGAAGATGCGCCGGTCCTCCTGGGACTTCGCGAGCGTCGCCGCGAGCGCCTCGCGGAAGTCCTCGGGCTCCGTCCACGGGATCGCGGCGAGCACGGCGAAGGCGTCGAGCAGCTGCGACGTCCCGCTGTTGACGCCCTCGGCGCGCAGCTCCTCGCCGAACTCGACGAGCGCGGCGGCGAGGCCGGGGGGGGCGGCGTGGGACGTCGCGTCGCGGCTGGCGGCCATCGCGACCGATCATAGGTCTCGTCGTCGGCTTTGACGGCGCCGTGCCGCGGCCATCGAAGCCGCGATCGCGAGCGGCAATCCAGCGATCGATCCGATCGCGACGCCCGCGGGTGGTAGCGTCGGCGTGTGGGGGATAGGCGATCGCTGCAGGGACGTCTGGCGCCGGCGATCGCGTGCGCGGGGCTCGCCGTGCTCGTGCTCGTCCTCGCGTTCGTGCCGGGGTCGCCGCTGCGCCGCGACGACCCGCAGGTCACGAAGAAGAAGGCGTCGTTCGACTCCGAGGCGCCCGCCACTGCCCCCGCGCACTGGCTGCCACCGGAGGACTGGGTCTACAACCACTGGCTGCCGTACGACGAGGGGCGGCTGCACTCGCTGCTCGGTGTGACGCGCGGCCAGATCTGGCGCCATCTGCGCGACGACCGCCACAACCTCGCCGAGCTGGCCGGCGCGCATGGCTGGCGCGACCCGGCCGCGCTCGCGACGGCGCTCGTCGCGCCACGGGCCCGCGACGTGACCCCCGCGACGCTCGCCAAGCTGCGCGCGCGGGCGCTGCGCACGCTGACGCAGGGCCATCTCGCGCAGCACCTGCTGTTTCACTCGCTGCATCAGTTCGCGATCCCGAGCGAGGCGCCGGCGATCTTCGGCGTCACGGACGCCGAGTTCCGCCAGCTGCGTCGCGCCGAGCAGAGCCCGCTCGAGATCGGACGCGTGCACGGCCGTTCGCCGTCGCGAATCCAGGCACTCGCCTCGGCTGTCCTGCGCGAGCGCGTGCGCTTCGGCAGCGACAGCGGCGCGATGACCGCCCGGCAGGGACGGATCCTCCTGCGTCGCCAGCTCAGCCAGCTCCCGCGCTGGCTGGCGCAGGTGCGCTACAACGGACCGCCGCCGACGCACGCCGGCCGGCTGACCGGCAAGCCGCGCGACTTCGCGGCGAACCCGGCGCTGTCGGCCGACGGCCGACGAGTCGTCTTCGAGTCATACCTGCAGAAGCTTCCGCTCGCGCTGAAGCGAGGGGAGATCAGCGTGCTGTCGCGCGCGGTCGCCGGCGGCGAGGCGCGCGACGCGTCGTTCAGCGTCCGGCGGCGCACGCCGCGCTCCGCGTACAACCCGACGGTGTCGGCCGACGGACGGATGATCGCGTTCGAATCCGCGGAGGGCAATCTGAACTTCGCGAAGCGCTATGGGCAGATCCGCGTCTTCGTCAACGACGCCAGGACGGGCCGCACGATCGGCATGCCGCGCCCGCCGGCGCGCGCGGGCATCTCGCGGTCCGAATACAACCCGGTCATCTCGGCGGATGGGCGCGCGGTCGCCTACCAGGCGCAGCGCCGCGGCGGCCAGAGCGCCGTCTACGTCACCGACCTTCGCAACCGCCGCACGCAGCTCGCCAGCCGCGGCGCGCGCTCGGCGCCGCGAGCCGACGACGGCGTCTACGACCCGGCGATCTCCGGCGACGGGACGAAGGTCGCGTTCACGACCGCGGCTTCGAACCTCGGCGCCGGCGACCTGCGCGGCCGCACGCAGGTCTTCGTGCGCGACCTGAAGGCGCGGACGACGACGCTCGTCAGCCGGCGCAGCGGCAGCCGTGGCGCGATCGCGAACGAGTACTCGGCGGATCCCGCGATCTCTCGCGACGGGCGCTACGTCGCGTTCGCCTCGGCTGCCGACAACCTCGCCGCTGCCAGCGGCAGCGAGGGGTCGCGGATCTACGTGCGCGACCTCGAGACGCAGCGCACGACGGCGGTCAGCGATCCGCGCGGGTTCGCGTTGAAGCCCTCGATCAGCGCGAACGGGAGGATCGTCGCCTACACCTCGATCCGCCGCGGCCGCTCGCGCGTGTACTACCGCGACGCCCGCGGCCACGGGCGCGAGCGGCTGGCCTCACGTGCGACGGGCGTCCGCGGGGCGGCCGCGAACGGGAACTCGGCGGACGCCGCGATCTCCGCAGACGGTCGCCGGATCGCGTTCACTTCGGCGGCCGCGAACCTGTCCGGCGACAAGCCCGACAACCGCCGCGGCGTCTTCGTCCGCGACCTGCGCTCGCACGCCACGACGCTCGCGAGCGCCGCGGTGCCGCAGCCCGCCGTCGCGGGCGAGCCGAAGCCGAAGCTGGGCCCGCGCGCAGCGCCGCCACCTGCCCCTGCTCCGCCGACCGCCGGCCCCGCCCACAGCGCGGTCGTGTCGATCTTCGACAACGCGTTTCACCGCGGCCGCGACCGGCCGACGATCCGCCTGCGGGCGGGCGGCACCCTCACCTGGCGCTGGCTCGCGCAGCAGTCCCATCAGGTCGCGCTGCGTTCCGGCCCGCGGCCGCTGCAGTCGCCGACGAAGACCGCCGGAACGTACTCCGTCCAGCTCGACAGGCCCGGCAGGTACACGTTCGTCTGCTCGATCCACGCGCCGGGCATGCGGATGTCGGCGATCGTCGACTGAGACGAGGACGGTCGCTCAGGCCCGGCCAGGCGCGGCCACGCCTGGCGGCCGGCCGAGCTTCACGCCCACGCGCTCGGCGACGATGTCGAGGTCGGTGCGGTGCTTGACGATGATCGACAGCGTCTCGCGGAACGTCGTCGCGTCGATGTCCTGCGCGCCGAGCAGCAGCAGCGCGCGGGCCCAGTCGACCGACTCGGCGATCGAGGGCGGCTTCTTGAGATCGAGGTCGCGCACCATGCCGACGATCTCGACGAGCTTGCGCGCGATCGTGTGATGCAGGTCGGGGACGTGCAGGCGCACGATCTCGAGCTCGTGCTCGAGCTGCGGGTAGTCGAGCCACAGGTACAGGCAGCGGGATGCGAGCGCGCCTGCACCAATCCGAGCTCGGGGATCGAGATCTGGAAGTCCGACAGGACCTCGAGCAGCATCGCCTCGAACTCCTGATCGGTCTTGTCGATCTCGTCGATCAGCAGGACGATCGGCTGCTCGGAGGTGATCGCGTCCATCAGCGGTCGGGAGAGCAGGAACTCCTCGCCGAAGATGTCGTCGTGGACGTCGTTCCAGGCTGTGTCCTGGCGTTCGGCCTGGATGCGCAGGAGCTGCTTGCGGTAGTTCCACTCGTACAGCGCCTTGGCCTCGTCGAGCCCCTCGTAGCACTGCAGGCGCACGAGCCGGCGGTCGAGGACCTTGGCGAGCGCCTTGGCGAGCTCGGTCTTGCCGACGCCGGCGGGGCCCTCGACGAGGATCGGCTTGCCGAGCTTCGTCGCCAGGTAGGAGACGAGCGCGGTCGACTCGCCCGGCAGGTAGCCGACGTCGCGCAGTCCCGCAGCGAATGCGGCGACGGAGTCGGGGGCGGCGGCGGTCATCGCCGGATGATAGGAACTCCGGTTGTGCCCGCGACGATCATCGGCGCGCCGGACCTGTCCGCGACGCCGGTGGCGCTGCTGATCGGGTTCGGCGTCCTCGTCGCGCTCGTCGGCCATCTCGCGGGATCGCGGCGGACCGTCGTCGTCGGCATCGCGATCCTCTTCGTCGCAACCGCGCTGCTGCTCGTCGGGGGCTACATCGCCTATCAGGACGACGCGATCGACCCGCGCCCCTGCGACGCGCCGGGCGGCTGCTGAGCGCCGACGTCAGATCGCGGCCCGCCGCTGCGCCGCACCGTGGACGGAGGCGCTGTGAGTCCCAAAACCCACTATCCTTAGCGGCGTGATACCAGGCGAGGCCACCTAAGTGCTCGACGACGTCTTCGCTCCTCTTCGGCTCCCCCAGAAGGCGCTTGACGCTCTGGAGTCCCTGGGAGACATCGCGGAGGATCTCGGCGCCCTGCGAGAGGGGGTCGGCAGCGGCATGGACACGCTGGAGGAGACGACCACCTCGATCCACGGGGACATGGGCGAGCTGAGCACGCGCCTGGAGGGTCTCGCCCGGATGGAGGAGACGACCACCTCGATCCACGGGGACATGGTCGAGCTGAGCACGCGCCTGGAGGGTCTCACCCGGATGGAGGACGCGCTGGAGGATGGCCTGAGCGAGTTGAGCGCCCGGGTCAAACGGCTGAGCAAGCAGCTCGAGGTCCTCCCCACGCCACAGCTCGACCAGGGCGACCCGTTCCCCGAGTTCACGCTCGAGTCCCCGAACGGCCCGATCGAGCTTCGCGAGCGCTGGCGCGACCGTCCGCTCGCGGTGGCGTTCCTGCGCCACATGGGCTGCACGTTCTGCCGTGAGCACCTCTCGCAGTTGGACCAGGCCCGCGACGAGATACACGCGGCGGGGGGCGATGTCGTGGCCATCCTCCAGAATCGAGGGGGCGAAGTCCGCGACTTCTGCGACGAGCGCGGAGTGGGGCTGGACTGCTTGGGAGACCCGCGGCGCGACGGCTACGAGGCGGTTGCGCTCAAGAAGGGCTCTTGGAAGGAGTACCTCGGGCCTCAGATCGTGATGCGCCAGTTGCAGGCCGCCCGCTCGGGGTACAAGCCGGGGCTGCCCAAGGGAAGCGTCGCGCAGCGCCCCGGCACGTTCGTCGTCGGCACCGACGGGCTGGTCGTCTTTGCGCACTACAACCGCGACTCGAGCGACAACCCGACGATACAGGCTGTCGTCGCCGCGATCCGGGAGGCGACGGGAGCGAGCACGAACGGCGCCGTCGCGATTCCTCGCTCGATCGTCCCGCGCGCCGCGATGCCCGCCGAGGCTGCGCGTGACCTCTTCGATGGCCGAACCGGTGGTCGACTACAGAGAAGCGGAGCGTTCCCTGAAGCGGTCACCTGCCGAGCAGAACCAGGGCAGCGCAAAGGGCGCGGCAAATGCTGATGGCCTCGACGCACTCGAGCTCTCGCTGACCGACGAGATCATCGCGACTGACCGCTCAGGCGTCGTCGCGCGAGCGGGGGATCTCGCCCGGGCGCGGCGGCGGCTCGTCCGCGTCGAAGGACCCGTCGCCGGGAGGCTCGAACGTCAGCCGGCGCGCATCCTCGCGCGTGACCGCCCGGTCGCGCCGGGCGACGACCTCCGTCCGCGCATCCGAGCGCGGAACCAGCGCCGTCTCGAAGTCGTCGCGCACGAGTGAGCGCGCCCGTGCGCGGGAGCGCGCCTCGGCGGATCCTGGCGCCGGTGGCCGTGCGGGCGGCGGGTCGGGCTCGGCTGCCGGCAGCCGCGGCTCGGGGCGGCCCGCGACCCGGATGCGCTGCCCGACGAACGCGAGCGCGCCGGCCGCCACGAACGCGACGAAGAAGCCCCACTGGATGCCGACCGTGCCGCCCTCGCCGCTGACGTCCGGACGGTCGAAGACGCGGTAGAAGATCAGCGCGCTGGCCCACAGCCCGGCCGCGAAGATCACCGCGCCGTCTCCTCCCGGCAGGTGAAACGGGCGCTCGTCGGCGCGCGCGAGCAGCAGCGCGATGACACCGGCGGCGACGAGGAAGATCGCGGCCTCGACGAACGAGACGGCGCCAAAGGCGCTGATCGTGTCGCTGGCGAACGTCCTCGTCCCCGTGATCACGACGTTCTTCTCATACCACGGCAGGAACATCGCCAGCAGCAGGCCGATCGCCGCGCCCGCCGCGAAGCGCTGGTCGCGGTCGAGCGCGACGTAGGCCGCGCGCAATCGCTGCGCGGCCTGGTTCACGCCGAGACGCCGGCCGCCGCGTGCGCCTCGTGCCGCTGAGCGCTGATACGTTCGCAGACCGCAAAACGCATCACCCGCGTGAGGCACAGCACGATCCTGTCGCTCGTCGCCAGCGCCGTCGGCTCGTTGCGCCGGGGCTCCTTGCAGCCGACCACGGCGAGGCCGTGATCGGCCGTCGCCCTGTCCTCCGGCGAGGCGCTGGGGACCCACGTCGTGGCGCCGTCCGCGGCCATCGCGCGATTGTACGCCCGGCACCGGCGGGGACCCGCTGATGCAGGAGGACCGCGTCGCCCACCGCCACGCCTACGGGCGCAGCCGCGCGCAGTACGCAGTGCTCGAGCTGCCGCCCGGCGAGGGTCCGTTCGCGGTCGTCGTGCTGCTGCACGGCGGCTTCTGGCGGCTGGGCTTCAACAGGACGCTGATGAACCCGCTCGCGCACGATCTGCTCGGCCGCGGCTTTGCGGTCTGGAACGTCGAGTACCGGCGTCTGGGAATCGGCTGGGGCGGCGGCGGCGGCTGGCCGCAGACGTTCGAGGACGTCGCCGCCGCGATCGACCTGCTCGCCGACGTCGAGGCGCCGCTCGATCTGCGCCGCGTGATCGCCGTCGGACACTCCGCGGGCGGACAGCTCGCGCTGTGGGCGGCGGCGCGCGCGAAGCTGCCGCCCGGCGCGCCGGGGGCGCAGCCGCGCGTGGCGCTCGCCGCCGCGGTCGGCCAGGCCGCCATCTGCGATCTGCGCGCGGCGCACGCGGCGCGCCTCGGAGCCGGCGTCGTGCGCCGGCTGCTGGGCGGCTCGCCCGCGCGCGTTCCCGAGCGCTACGACCTCGCCTCGCCGGCCGCCCTGCTGCCGCTCGGCGTGCCGTTGCTGCTCGTCTGCGGCGAGCGCGACAGCGTCGTTGCGCCGTCGCAGTCGCTCGACTACGCGCAGCGGGCGCGCGCACAAGGCGACGAGGTCAGCGTGGTCGTGCGCGCCGGGGAAGGCCACTTCGAGCACCTCGAGGCGGCCGGCGGCGCGTGGGGGGACGTCGTGCGATGGCTCGAGCCGCTGCGCTGAGGTCCGCAGCGGAGGATCCGCGCACGGCTGCGAGGGTCAGCGCTTCGCGCGCCGTGCCTTCAGCACCCGCAGCGTGCCCTTGCCCGAGCTGCGCCTGCCGGTCAGGTCCTTGGCGCCGATCACGACGCTGTAGCGACCGGGCGCGCGCGGCGGCCTGGGCCAGCGCAGCGTCCGCACCCCGCTGCTGAGCTGGCCCGCGAGCGTCACGACGGTCCGTCCGCGGCGCAGGCGCAGCGTCACGTAGGACGGCTTGTTGACGGCGACCTTGACCGAGGCGGGCCTGCCGCCGCGCACCTTCGTCGAGATCAGCGCAAGCGCGGGCGGCCGGCTGAGGTACGCCGTCCAGCGTCCTGCCGCCGCGCAGTACGGCGCCGGATCGGCACGAACGGGCGAGGGCGCGGGAACCGCTCCGCCGGTGAGCGCGGCGGCTGGCGCGGGCGCCGCGTCCTCGGTCAGCCGCGCGCAGAGGTTGCGCAGGAAGTCGCGCGCGAGGACGTGGTAGTGCACGTCGGCGTCGCGCTGCAGCGAGTAGCGCGACCAGCCGCCCGTGTCGTAGGCGGGAAGCTCGACGCGCAGCTGCGCCTCGCCCGCGGCGAACAATCCGACGCCCTCGGGGTCGGCGGTCAGCTTGGCGTAGTCGTGCAGCCCGTTGACCGCCTGGGTGAAGCCGTTGAGCACGCGCAGACCCGCGGCGAAGGAGTAGATGAGGTAGTGCGCGCCGGCCGGCGTGGCGACGCGAACACCGCTCGGCGGCGCTGCGCGGAAGATGCCGAGCCCTGCCTTTGCGGCCGTGAGGTAGGCCGGCTCGTCGAGCATCACGCCCGCTCGCGCGATCGCCTGCACGGCCGTGCCCTGCGCGAGCCCGCTGACCCAGGGCGCGCGGCCGCCATCGAAGTCGAAGAGGTACTCCCAGGCGATCCCGCCGGCGCGCTGCGCCGCGAGCGGCAGCGCCTCGTCGACGATCGATCGCAGCGACGTCGTGTAGCCGCCCTGCCACAGCCCGTTGACCTTGCCGAACGTGGCGAGCCACTGGATCTGCAGCCCCTCGCCGGCGTAGTACTGCCAGACGAGCCTGCTGCCCTGGAAGCTCACGCGCGCGCCGTGTCGCAGCAGCGGCCCGCTCGCCCACCACGCGCGGTTTCGCCTGACGGTCTCGAACAGCGCCGGCAGGCGACTGACCGTGAGCCCGCCGGACGCCGCGACGTCCTCGAGGTTGCGCAGGACGGCTGCGAGCGCGGCCTTGCGGGCGCCGCTGAGCTTGCCGCGCAGCCGCAGCGCGTCGGCGTGGATGCGGCGCTTCTCGTCGTGCGTCGCCTGGTCGATCGCCCCGGCGGCGAGCATCCGCGCAAGCTCGCCGCGCACGCTGCGCTTGCGTGCTGCGGCGCGCGTCAGCAACCCGTGCGAGCGCGGTGCCGGCGACGAGCGCGCCGCGCGCGCATCGGCCGGCGCGGCGCTCGCGGGCGGCAGCTGCCGATCGTCGCGAACGAAGCTGCTGCCGTCGCTGCGCAGTGTCAGCAGCGGTGAGGCAACGGCGGTCGGCACGAAGACCAGCGCGACCAGGAGCGCCGGCGCGAGCCCTGTGAGCGGGGTCCGGCGCACGAGTCCGATGCTAGGTGCAACCCGCCGGCGGCGCTGCAGTTGCCCTTGCAGTCGCGCGCTGCGAAGCGCTCGATCTTCGCCCGACTGCGCGTGCACGTACCCTTGTGCCCGATGCGCGCGCCGTCCCACACCGCAATCGGCACCTGGAGCGGTGGGCGCTACCTGCATTTCGGCGAGCCGATCGCCGAGCAGCGCCTCGAGGCGCTGCTGACGCCCGGCGCCGCCCTCGACACGCTCCTGACCGCCGACGCCTACGGCGCGGGCGAGGCCGACCGCGTGCTCGGCCGCGCGCTGCGCGGCGCCGAGCGCGACGCGGTCTGCGTGATCGGCGCGATCGGGCACGACTTCTACGAGGGCGAGCGCGAGGGCGCGAAGGGCTATCCGCGCTTCACCGACCCGCGGCTGCGCGGCGCGGGCGGGACCGCATACGCCGACTACGTCCGGATGGCGACCGAGCGCAGCCTCGAGCGCATCGGAATCGACGCCTTCGACCTGCTGCTGCTGCACAACCCCGATCGCACGGGCTACACGAGCGAGACCGTCTGGGAGGCGATGCGCGGCGTACGCGACGACGGGCTGACCGGCAGCCTCGGGATCGCCCCCGGTCCGGCCAACGGCTTCACGCTGGACGTCATCGACTGCCTCGAGCGATTCGGCGAGCTGATCGACTGGGCGATGGTGATCCTCAACCCGCTCGAGCCGTGGCCCGCCGAGCTGTGCCTCGCGGCCGCGCGCGAGCACGGCGTCAAGGTCATGACGCGCGTCGTCGACTACGGCGGCCTGTTCTGGGACGACGTGCGGCCGGGCCACGCGTTCGCGCCGCGCGATCACCGCACCTTCCGGCCCGACGGCTGGGTCCAGGCGGGCAACGAGAAGCTCGAGCGGCTGCGCCCGATCGCCGAGCGCCACGGGCTGACGATGCTCCAGCTCGCCGCGCAGTGGTGCCTCGCGCACGAGCCGGTCGCCTGCGTCGTCCCGACGCTGATCCAGGAGATCGGCGCGGACGCGCGGCCGATCGAGGACAAGCGCGCAGAGCTGCTGGCGACGCCCGCCGACGTCGTGCTCGACGAGGCCGAGGCCGCGCGGCTGCGCGCGATCGGCGACAACACCGGCAGCATGTCGCTGAAGGGCGCCGACCCGCAGCACGAGGGCGAGCCGCGCCCCGACCGCTGGCCGCTGACCCCCGACCTCGGCGCCGTCGCGCGGCGCTGGGGCATCGAGCCCGACCGCGACCTGCGCCACCTCTCCGCGACCCGTGTCTAAGGCGCGCCGTTTTCTCCTGTCCGGCTCGGGCTGGCCGTACCTGCTCGTGCCGTTGATCCCGATCGCGATCGTGCTCGAGTTCAGCCATGCCGAGGCGGCGCTGATCTTCGGGGCGGCGGCGGCGGGCGTCGTGCCGACGGCGGCGCTGATGGGTCGCGCCACCGAGGAGCTCGCGCACCGCTCGGGCCCCGGGATCGGCGGTTTCCTGAACGTGACGTTCGGCAACGCGCCCGAGCTGATCATCGCCTTCTTCGCGCTGAACGCCGGCCTGCAGGAGGTCGTCAAGGCGTCGATCATCGGCTCGATCCTCGGCAACATCCTGCTCGTCATGGGCGCCGCGATGCTCGTCGGCGGGCTCAAGCGCCCGGTGCAGACGTTCAACCCGACGGCCGCCGCCGTGCAGTCCTCGATGCTGCTGCTCGCCGCGGTCGCGCTCGTCATGCCGACGATCTTCCAGCTCGTCGCGGGCGGCGGGCTGCCCGGCGTCGGCGAGGACCGCGTCGACTTCGGCTCCGACCTCGAGCGCATGTCGCTCGTCGTCGCCTTCATCCTGCTGGCCTCCTACGCCGCCGGCCTGTTCTTCTCGCTGAAGTCACACCGGGCGCTGTTCAACCCGACATCCGAGGCCGAGGAGCACCTCGACGAACCGTGGTCGGTCCGCACGGCGGTGATCGTGCTCGCGGTCGCCGGTGTCGCCGTCGGCATCATGTCCGAGATCCTCGTCGGCTCGATCTCCGAGGCCTCCGAGACGATCGGCCTGAGCGAGTTCTTCGTCGGCCTGATCGTCGTCGCGATCGTCGGCAACGCCGCCGAGCACTGGGTCGCGATCTACTTCGCGGCGAAGGACAAGATGGACCTCGCCGTGAACATCTCGATCGGCTCGAGCGCACAGATCGCGCTCTTCGCGGCCCCCGTGCTCGTGATTCTCTCGTTCTTCGTCGGCCCCAACCCGATGGCGCTCGTCTTCAACGGATTCGAGCTCGGGGCGGTCTTCCTCGCGATCCTGATCGCCAACCACGTCACCCACGACGGCGAGTCGACCTGGTACGAGGGCCTGCAGCTGCTCGCCGTGTATACCGTGCTCGGCGTCGTCTTCTTCTACGCGTAGTGCCGCGCTAGGACGAACCACGAGATGCAACTGCTCGAGTTCGGCGGGTTGATCGTCGTCCTGATCGTGCTGCTGGCACTTGACCTGCGCTTCTTCGCGCGCGGCCGCGAGGGGACGTTCCGCGAGAGCGTGATCTGGTCCCTGGGCTGGCTGGCGCTCGGCCTCGCGGTGACGGGGGTCGTGCTGGCGCTGCACGGCAGCGAGGACGCCATCAACTACGTGACGGTCTACCTCATCGAGCGCTCGCTGTCGCTCGACAACCTCTTCGTCTTCATCCTGCTGTTCGCGTACTTCGGCGTGCCGCACCGGTACCGGGCGCGGCTCATCTTCTGGGGCATCATCGCGGCGCTCGTGCTGCGCGGGCTGGCGATCCTCGGAGGGACCGCGCTGATCGAGCAGTTCCACTTCGTCCTGTACGTGCTCGGCGTGCTGCTGCTCGTGCTCGCCTACCGGATCTATCGCGGCGTCGGCGAGAACGTCGACCCGGACCGCAACCTGATCGTGCGCGGCGTGCGCAGGCTCTTCCCGGTGACGGACGGCTTCCGGCAGGGCCGCTGGTTCGTGCGCGAGGACGGCCGCCGTTTCGTGACGCCGGCATTTCTCTGCCTCGCGGCGATCGTCGCCGCCGACATCGCGTTCGCCGTCGACTCGATCCCGGCGGCGTTTGCGATCACGCGCGAGCCGTTCATCATCTGGGCCGGCAACGTCTTCGCGCTGCTCGGCCTGCGCGCGCTGTTCGTCCTCGTCGAGGGGCTGATCCGGCGCTTCCGCTACCTCGACGAGACGATCGCCTTCGTGCTGGGGCTGATCGGTGTGAAGCTGCTCGTCGAGGAGTGGGTCAAGGTCGGCCCCGTCACGAGCCTGGTGATCGTCGCGGTCGCGTTCGCGATCGGCATCACGGCGTCGCTGATCGGCGACAGACGCGACCCGGAGGGCACCGCGGCTCGCCTCGAGGCGCGGACCGAGCGCGCCCCCGCGGTCGACCACGACCTGTAGCGGGAGGCGCGACTATCCCTCGGCGAGCTCGTCGGCCTCGGGCTCGGCGTTCTCGTCGTCGCCGACGATGTCGTCGCCGGCGCCCAGGCCGGCGCCCAGCGTCGCGCCGTGGCGCACCTGAAAGGCCTGCATGAGCTCGTCGCGGGCGTCGGCGTCGACCGGAACCTCGTCGGAGATCAGGACCCAGTCCGAGCCCTCGAAGTCCTCCATGTTGAAGATCTCGGTGTCGACGTCCGGGGAGTCGTCGATGACGACGAGCACCTCGGTCTGAGGATTGAAGTACGTGCCCGGGCGGTTGACGATGTCTTCGAGCTCGAACTGTCGCGGATTGGCCATGGCCCTTCTTCTATCAGGAACGGTTGCGGATCCGCCGCTCGATCTGCTCGTCGACGTCGAGCGGGGTCCGCGCCGGCACGTACCCGTCGCGTCTTGCGCGCAAGCACGTGCTGGCGAATCTCGCAGCTCGTCGTCGACCGCGGGCGGCGCTCGGCCCGTCCTCGATCTGGAGATGACGGCAGCCGGCCCAGAGTGCACCGGTCACCTGTCGACAGCATCGATGCGGCCCGCTACCCTGCCCGGTAGCACGGCATTGACTGACCAGTCAGTCTACGCGTTCCGATACGTCCCGCAGGAGCATCCATGGTCGATTTCACGCTTAGCGACGAGCAGAAGGACCTTCGCGAGCTGGCGCACGACTTCGCGGCGAAGGAGATTCGCCCCGTCGCGTGGGAGCTCGACCGCGACGGCGGGTGGCCGCAGGCGATCATCGACAAGGCCCACGAGGTCGGCCTGATGAACATCCACATCCCCGAGGAGTACGGCGGGGCGGGCCTGACTTACCTCGACGGCTGCATCATCGAGGAGGAGCTCTCGTGGGGCTGCTCGGGAGTCCAGACCTCGCTTGGCGCCAACGGCCTCGCCGCCGCGCCGGTGATGCTCGGCGGCTCCGAGGAGGTCAAGCGCGAGTTCGCCGACGAGCTCGTCTCCGAGCCCAAGCTCGCCTCCTTCTGCCTGACCGAGCCGGACGCCGGCTCCGATGTCGCGGGGATGCGCACGAAGGCGGTCCGCAAGGGCGACAAGTACGTCCTCAACGGCTCGAAGTGCTTCATCACGAACGGCAGCTACGCCGACTTCTTCGTCGTCTACGCGAAGACCGACCCGGAGGCCGGTCAGCGCGGCATCTCCGCCTTCCTCGTCCGCAAGGACGACACGGTCATCGTGGACAAGAAGGAGGACAAGATGGGCCAGCGCGCCTCCAATACCGCGACGATCACGTTCGACGACACCGAGGTCGACGCGCGGTACCTGCTCGGCGAGGAGAACAAGGGCTTCAAGCTCGCGATGATGGTGCTCGACCGCACCCGTCCCGGCGTCGCGGCGATGGCGACCGGCATCTCGCGCGCGGCGTTCGAGTTCGCCACGGCGTACTCCAAGGAGCGCGTCCAGTTCGGCGTGCCGATCGCGATGCACCAGGCGATCCAGTTCATGATCGCCGACATGGCGACGAAGGTGCACCTCTCGCGCCTGGCGACCTGGAACAGCGCCGTGCTGCTCGACCAGGGCAAGCGCAACACCCTCGAGTCCGCGCACGCCAAGCGCTTCGCGGCCGACTCTGCGATGGAGGTCGCGACCGACGCCGTGCAGGTCTACGGCGGCTACGGCTTCATCAAGGACTACCCGGTCGAGAAGCTCATGCGCGACGCGAAGATCATGCAGCTCTACGAAGGCACGTCGCAGATCCAGCGGCTTGTCATCGCCCGCGAGACGCTGCTGCCACGGCGCGTCGAGCAGCCCGCGCCCGCGACGGCCTGACGCTCCGAAGCGTTCTGCGCCGCTCCACCCGGTGACCCCCGCGACCGTCGTTGCCCAGGCTCACGTCGATCGGCAGGGCATACTGCAGCGATGGCCGCTCGTCATCTCCCGACGGAGGCCGCCGTTGCCGACGCGGCCGCCCGGAGCGACGTCCGGATCGCCGCGGCCGTCGACCTGATCGGCAACGAGCTGGTGCCCTGAGCCGATGCGCACCGTCGTGGTGCGGCAGCTGCTGCCGGGCGCCTCGCTCGACGAGGTGGCACGGTTGTGGTTCGACCTCGGGCGCCGGCCGTCGATCGTCGACGGCTTCGGCACGCTCTCGCGCAGCGAGGGCGATTGGCCGCACGCCGGCGCGCGGATCGTCTGGGACTCGCTGCGAAACGGCCGCGGCCGCGTCGTCGAGCACGTGCTCGAGTACGAGCCCGGCGTGACGCAGCTCGTGCGCATCGAGGATCCCGCTCTGACGGGCACGCAGCGCGTGCGCTTCGTCCCCGGCGAGCGCGGCTGCGAGATCCGCCTCGAGCTCGCCTACGAGCTCAAGCGGAGAGGCCGGCTCGCGGCGGTCCTGAGCGATCTGTTCTTCGTGCGTCGCACCCTCGGCGACGCGCTGCGCCGGACGCTCGGGCGCTTCGCGGTCGAGCTGCAGGCCGACCGCGAGATGAGATGACCAACGAGAAGGAGAACTGACAGCGTGTTCGTGTTCAAGGCTGCGGTCGTCGGAGCAGGGACGATGGGCGGAGAGATCGCCCAGGTGATCGCCTCCGCGGGCATCCCGGTGCTGCTGAAGGACATCCAGCAGGAGCTCGTCGACCTCGGCCTGAAGAAGGCCGAGGAGGTCACGAACGCCCAGCTCGGCGGGCTCGTCGAGAAGCAGAAGATCAGCCGGGAGCAGGCCGACGCGCAGGCGCAGGAGATCCTCGGCCGGATCACGGGAGCGATCGAGTACGAGGGCTTCGGCGACGTCGACTTCGTCATCGAGGCCGTGCCGGAGCGGATCGAGCTCAAGCAGGCCGTCTTCGCCGAGCTCGATGCGATCACGCCGGGGCACGCGATCCTCGCCTCGAACACGTCGTCGCTTGCGATCAGCGAGATGGCCGACGCGACCTCGCGCCCCGACAAGGTCGTCGGCTTCCATTTCTTCTATCCGGCGTCGATCATGCGCCTCGTCGAGATCGTCGAGGGCGCCGACACGTCGCCCGAGACGATGCAGACGGCGACCACGTTCGCGCAGACGATCCGCAAGCTGCCGATCGCGTGCGGCGAGGAGCCGGGCTTCGTCGTCAACCGGGTCCTCAACTCGGCGATCAGCGAGATCTGGCGCGTCCAGGAGGAGAAAGACCTGTCGGTCAAGGCGGTCGACGACGCGCTGTCGCAGGCGCGCGTCGCGCCGATGGGCCCGTTCTTCCTCACCGACCTGCTGGGCCTCGACACGGTGCTGCACGTCGCAGAGCACCTGCAGGAGTCCTACGGCTCGGAGTCCTTCTACATCCACCAGGGGATGAAGGCGCTCGTCGCGGCCGGCGATCTGGGCGCGAAGACCGGCAAGGGCTTCTATGACGATGGCCAGCCGCGCTCGGAGGGCGAGACGGAGTTCGACCACGAGGAGCTCACGCAGCGCTTCGTGCTCAAGGCTCTGGTCGAGGCGTGCCTGCTGCTCGAGGACGGGATCGCGACGGTGCGCGACATCGACCTCGGCCTGATGGCCGGAGCCGGCCTGGTCCCGCCGCCGTTGGCGCGCGCCGACCAGACCGGCCTCGACGTGGCGCTGGCCGCGCTCGAGCGTGCCGCGGTGCAGTGGGGCGAGCAGTTTAGGCCGCCGCTGATCCTGCGCCGGCTCGTCGCGCAGGGCCGCCTCGGCGCGAAGACGGGCCAAGGCTTCTTCGCGTACAAGCAGCCCGACGACGGCTTCGAGCAGGGCGAGGCCGTCCAGCTCGAGACGTGCGACGGCTACGCGATCGCCTGGCTCGACCGGCCCCCGGCGAACTCGCTGTCGTCGCAGGTCATCAGCGAGCTCGCGCGCATCTGGGAGCACGTCGAGAGCGAGGACGGCATTCGCGCGCTGATCCTCGCCTCGGCGAACCCGATGCTGTTCTGCGCGGGCGCCGACATCAAGGCGTTCGCGCAGATCGACGAGGCGACCGGCGCCGAGCTGCTGGACGAGACGCACGCACTGCTGCGGCGGATGGAGTGCTCGTCGACGGTGACGATCGCAGCGGTCAACGCGGTCGCGTTCGGCGGCGGCTGCGAGCTCGCGATGGGCTGCGACGTACGCATCGCCGCGCAGTCGGCGAGCTTCGGTCAGCCTGAGATCAACCTCGGGATCATCCCCGGCTTCGGCGGCACGCAGCGGCTCCCGCGGCTCGTGGGGACGGCGCGAGCGCTCGAGCTCAACCTGACCGGCGATCCGATCTCCGCCGAGGAGGCGTTCGAGATCGGGCTCGTGAACCGCGTCGTGCCCGATCACGAGCTGCACGACGCGGCGCGCGCGTGGGCGCGCAAGCTCGGCGGCCAGCCTCCCCTGGCCGTGGCGGCGATCAAGCGCACGACGGCCGGCGACGCGGATCTCGACCAGGGCATCGAGGCCGAGAAGGACGCCTTCGGCGAGATCTTCCGCAGCGACGACGCGCGCGAGGGAATCACCGCGTTTCTGGCCAAGCGCTCGCCGCGGTGGACCGGGAGGTGACGGCTGCTTTCGACGTTCTGGCCCTGGCGGAGCTCGTGCGCGGCGCCGGGTCGGTCGTCGCGCTGACCGGCGCCGGGATCTCCGTCCCCTCCGGGATCCCGGACTTCCGCACGCCCGGGACCGGGATCTGGGAGAACGTCGATCCGATCGAGGTAGCGCACATCGACGCCTGGCGCGCGAACCCCGAGCGGTTCTGGAGCTTCTACGGGCAGCGCTTCCGCGCGCTCGGCGACAAGGAGCCCAACGGCGCGCACCGCGCGCTGGTGCAGCTCGAGCGCCGCGGGCTGCTCGACGCGGTGATCACGCAGAACATCGACATGCTGCATCGATGCGCCGGAACGCAGGCGCTCGTCGAGGTGCACGGGTCGATCGCGACGTGCTCGTGCCTGTCGTGTGGAGAACGGGTCGCGTCGGCGACGGTGACCGAGCAGCTTGCAGAGACGACCGTGCCGGCGTGCAGATGCGGGCGGCCCTTGAAGCCCGACGTCGTCCTGTTCGGGGAGTTCCTGCCCCAGGAGGCGCTCGAGCGGGCGACGCGGCTCGCCGAGCGCGCCGACCTGCTGCTGTGCATCGGCTCCTCACTGGAGGTGTATCCGGTTGCGCAGCTGCCCGGGATCACGCTGCGCCACGGGGGCGACGTGGCGATCGTGACGCAGGGTCCGACGCCGTACGACGGGCGCGCCGCGGTCCGGCTCGAAGGTGACGTGGAGTCGGAGCTTGCCGCGTTGACGGCGGCGTTGAGCCAGGTCGGTTGAGGCCGGCGCAAGCCGGCGAGGGGCGAGACGTCGGCCGAGCCCTCCAGCTACCGAAGCGACGCGTGGAGCTGCACAGCGCGAAACCGCCGCGACCCGGGGGTCACGGCGGTTTCGGTCACTCCCCGAATCGACGCGTGGCTACTCGCCCGCGTGGGCGTGGCTGGCGCGCGTCCCCGCTCCGACCTTGATCGCGTACTTCGACGGCTTGATCTGCACCGTCGGGTTGTCGATCTGGCCGAGACGATCGATGAGCTTGATCCACTGCGACGGCTTGAGGACCGACTCCGCGATCTTGCCGGCCTTCGTGTTGGCGTCGAACTGCGGACGGAAGCCCACGTGGATGTGGTCGGCGTGGTCGCTCATCGCGAGCGTGTTGTCCGTGCCGTCGTACTTCATCAGGGTGATGATCTGGGCCGGCTTCATCGTGCCCTGCAGCGTCAGCAGCCGGCGCACGGCGATGTCCGTGATCGAGCCCGCGCCCTGGTTGCCCAGGATCGGGATCCCGTTGATCTTCGCGATGTCGAGCGCGTTGCCCGACGAGTGCGCCGAGACATTGCCGCTCGTCGTGTAGAAGCCGTGGCCGCAGCGCAGCGACGTGACCGTCGGCTTCAGACCGGACGATGCGAGGAACTCGAGCGTCGCGAGCGCACGGCGGTCGACGACCCCGCCCTCGATGTCGCGGCGACCACAGGAGTAGATCTCGATCCGCGGGTTGGCCAGGACGCGCTGGATGAGGTTGTCCTTGCTCATCAGCAGGATCTGGCCGATCGTCGCGCCCTGGGCGTTCTCGCCGAAGAACGGGTTCTTGCCCTGCGCGCGGTAGATCGCCGTCGACTCGAGCAGCTTCCAGCCGTCGAGGATCGGCTTCGGGTCGATGCGCGGCGCGCCGCGGCCGGCCGGGCGGATCTCGAACATGACGTTCGGGGCGATGCCCCGCGAGACCTTGCCGATGCGGCCGAGGATCGTGCCCGTGATGACGCGGCGGCCGGGGACGAGGCGCTTGAGCACGACGTCTTCCTTGTTGAGGCCGTAGACGCCGGTGAAGTACGACTTGACGCTCGAGCCCGGAGCCAGCGCGGACTCCGACTCCATGATCTGCTGCTTGCCGCCCGCCGACAGCGCCTTCGGACGCGTCGGGTTGGCGAACAGGCGCTCCTTGGCGAGGTCGGTGCTCTCCTGCGCGGCCTCGGCGGCGGGCTCGACGGCGGCCTTGACCTTGCCGCCGGCCTTCTTGGCGGCTGACCCCGCGCTGGCAGCCTGCTTCGGAGCGGGATCGGCCTTCGGCAGCGCGAGCTCCTTGGCGATCGACGCCTTGGTCTGCGTCTTCTCCTTCGGCACCGGCACCTGGGCCGCGACCTTCTTCAGCCCCGCATACGTGTACGTGTTGCCGTAGACGTCGCGCAGCATCACGAACTTGCCGAGGCGCGCGTTCTCGCCGACCTTGATGATCTTGCCGTCCTGCACGGCGACGACCGGCGAGCCCGGCTTCGCGAAGATGTTGATCCCGCGACGCTTGCTGTTGGCCTCGACCGGCAGGGCGGCGTTCTTGCCGCGAGCCACGCGACGCGACGCGTCGCGCTCGGAGATGTCGTCGGCGTACCTCGCCGCGGCATGCACCGGGAACCGGCCCTGCGTCAGGCCGCTGAGCGAGCCGACCAGGTCAGACGGCATCCCGCCGATGAAGCGCGCCCGCATGAGCACGGAGTCGACATACCAGTCCGCGTGGTTGTAGGCGAAGATCGCCTTGCGCAGATCCGTGTCCGCCCCCGCTGCCTTCAGGTAGCGGGCCGCCGCGAAGATCGCGTCGACCGGGTTGTAGGGGTCCTTCTTGCCGTCGCTGTTGGCGTCGACGCCGAAGGTCTTCCAGCTCGAGGGGATGAACTGCATCCAGCCCATCGCGCCGGCCGACGAGACGTTGAGGTTGCGGCCGTAGTCGGTCTCGATCTCGTTGATCGCGGCCAGGACCTCCCAGCGGATGCCGTACTGGATCCCGGCGGCCTGGTAGATCGACAGCAGGAACGGCGGGATGCGGAACTTGTTGATGAAGAAGTTCGGAACGCCCACCGGGACAGGTCCGATGCTCGCCAGGGAGAGCGTCGGGTTCTGCAGCGTCGGAAGGCCACTGGGGAAGCGCAGCTTCGTCTTCTCGGGGCGCGCGCGCTCGGGCAGCGGCGAGCGGAGAAGACGGCCGGCGGAGTCGAAGACCGGCTGCCCGACGGAGGGCTTGCGCTTCTTCTTGCCGGATCGGGTCGTCTGACCCTCGGTCTGCTCCTCGCCGGCGGCACCCGGAAGGACCGGGGCGGTCTGCGTCGGCGCAGGCGGTGGCGGCTTGATCGAGAGCGACGGCAGGCCGCTGCTGGGAGGCGCCTGTGTGGGCGTCGTCTCCGTGATGGCGACGATCGCTGCGTTGACGCCCGGAAACCTGATCTGGTCAACAGGCGTATCCGCCCCGATATCCAGCGTGATGATCTTCGTTGTGCCGCCGACGAGCGTCACTTTGAACGTGCGAACAACCGCGTTCGCGGGTGACGCAAAGGTCCCAAGACCAGCGGTGAGCCCGCCGGTCAGGGCCAAGGCGATGAGCAGCCTTCGCTTGTCGTGCATGTGTCCCTGCATCTCCCCCCTGGAGGTGTCCCTGGTACGCGAGCCCGATCCGCGTGCGCGGCACACTACCGCTAATCGCCGTCAGACGTAAACCCGCGCTAAGCGACCGAACATCGAAGCTGCATTGCAGCGGTCGCGCAGGACGGAAGCACGGCAGGGGCGACGCCCGTGCTCCAGCCGCGGCAGCGCTCTGGCAGCGCTCTTCAACTCGCGCGCTCGCGAGGAGAGCACACTGCGCTAGCCTCCGTCCGCCCGGCAATCAGGAGGAATTTCCCCCCGATGAGCGACTACGAGGACGCCGAAGGACTGCGCGAGCGGCTGACGAAGCAGGGCGAGGACACGCTGGGCAAGCTCGCCGAGGATCTGATGGCGAACCCGCTCGTCGCGGGTGCAATCCAGCGTGCATTCGACGCGCGCGAGAAGGCGTCGAGCGCGCAGGAGGCGGCCCTGGGAGCGCTCATGCTTGCGTCCGCGGGGGACATCGAGCGCCTGACCCGGCGCGTGCGCTCCGTCTCGCAGCGGCTGGAGGGCATCGAGGACGGCATCGACCGCCTCGACGAGCGCCTCGCGGCGACGGCGACGGCGACGGGCATCGACGCGCGCATGGAAGCGATCGAGGCGCAGCTCGCGGCGCTCACGAAGGAGCTGTCGGCGCTGCACAAGGCACTGCCGGGCGCGCCCAAGCCGGTCTCCTCTCGACAGGAACGCCTGAAGGTCTCAGGCTAGTGGGCCGCCCACGTTCCTGGGCGACCCACTAGACCGCACCGGCGCCGTCTGGCGCGCCGAGCGCCGCCGCGCCGGCGCGGCCGAGCCGCTCGGCCGCCTCCAGCAGCGTCTCGGCGTCGATCCGCCGGCGTTCGCCGTCGGCATCGAAGACGTCGCTGACCGCGAGCAGGCAACCGACCTGGATCCCGCGCAGCTGACCGACGCGCAGCAGGGTGGCGGCCTCCATCTCGACCGCGAGCGCACCCGCCTGCCGCCACTCGCGGGCCCGACCGCGGTCGCGTTCGTAGAAGAGGTCGCTCGAGGCGATCGCCCCGGTACGCGCTCGGGCGGCGCGCTCGAGCGCCGCGACGAGCTCGGCGTCGGCTGCGACGCGGCCGTCGGCACCGAGCGCGCGGCTCGTGCCGTCGAATGCGAGCGCGGCGTCGGCGACGACGAGATCGCCGAGCTGCAGGGCTTCGTCCAGCGCGCCGCACGTCCCGACCCGGATCGCGGCCTGCAGGCCGAGATCGCAGAGCTCCTCGAGCACGATCGCCGCGCTCGGGCCGCCCATCCCGGTGCTCTGGATCGTCATCAGCTGCCCGTCGGCGGCCGTTCCCGTGTAGCCCCATAGGCCGCGGTTGTGGTTGAACATCTTCGGCTCGCTGAGGACGAGCTGCGCCAGCGCGAGCGCGCGGCCCGGGTCGCCGGGCAGCAGCGCGCGGGAGGCAAGTCGGGCGGTTGGGTGGATGTGGACGGGCATCAGAGCGCGCCATATCATCCGTGGATGGCCGAAAAGAGGAACGTCTCGCGTGCCGACGCGGTCCGTGACGCGGTCGATCAGGCGTTCAAGACGCAGATTCCGCGCGAGCGGATCGGCGAGCTGCTCGACGAGCTTGGCAGCACCGCGGGTCGCCTGCGCGGCGCCGTCGACGAGCTGCGCCCCGCGACGGAGGCCGAGATCAAGGCCCTCCGGTCAGAGATCGCGGCGCTGCAAGCGCGCGTCACCGCGCTCGAGGCCGCGACGAAGCCGGCGCCGCGGCGACGACCAGCGGCCGCGAAGAAGCCGGCCACGCCGCGGGCGCGCAAGGCGCCGGCGAGCGAGCCGCCGACCGCCGGTTCCTAGGTCACCGAAGGAAGGGATGCGCACGATGGGTGCCGAGTTCAGCGGTTCCAAGGAGTTCCGGACGGTCATGGACCGCATCTTCACGATGATGAGCGATGACCCCGAGATGGGCCCGAAGCTGCGCGACGCGGACGTGCCGCAGCGCTACGAGTTCGAGGACGTCGACATGGTCGTCAACATCCGCGCGGCCGATGAGGGCGAGGAGGGATGCCTGTTCTGGCAGTGGAACGACGACATCGACTGGAAGCCGAAGGTCAAGATGTCGATGTCCTCGGAGACCGCCAACAAGTACTTCCAGGGCAAGGAGAACGTCGCGGTCGCCATCGCCCGCCGGCGGATCAAGGCCAGCGGCGACGTCAAGGCCGCGCTCGCCCTGATTCCGATCACCAAGCCCGTCTACGCGCAGTACCGGGCGGTCGTCGAGGCCGAGTATCCGCACCTGAAGGTCTGAGCAGCGGCGTTAAGCCGCGTTGACAGCGCGTCGTCTGAGGCGTATGTATGCAGGACCAGGTCGAAAAGTGGGTGGCTCGCCACCCGCGAGGCGCCGCCGGTACGAAGACGAGCGCCGCCGACCAAGGCAGCGGGCCGCATCGCCCGCAGACGGCGGGGCCACGGTCCCGCCGTCGTCGTGATCTGAGCCGTCGCGATCGCGCACTGCGGCGCAGCGGCGTTTCGCGCGCTTGCCGAGCCGGGTAGGCGACCCTCCAATGAGCGCTTCAGAGCACGACCCGGCACTACCGGCGCAGGAGCACCCCGACGCGGGGCCGATCCCGAGCGAGCGCGAGCTGCTGCTCGAGCAGATCGAGGAGACGCGCGAGGAGCTCGGTGCGACCGTCGACGCCCTCGCGCACAAGGCCGACATCAAGGCGCAGGTGCACGAGAAGGTCGAGGAGCGCAAGGAGCACCTGCACCAGGTGCAGGTCGAGGCGACCGGCAGGCTGCGCGAGACGCTCGATCGGCCGGCTGTGCCGGCCGCGATCGCCGCCGTCGCGGTGCTGTTGCTGCTGATCAGGCGGCGCCGGCGCCGTCGCGCGGCGACCCGCTAGCACGCGCCCGCAGGTTCTGCGATCCGCGAGGGGCGACCCTAGACTCGACCCATGGACCTGCTCGAGCGCGTCCGCGCGACCGCTCTGCTGCCTGCCGAGAAGCCCGTCGTCGTGCTGCTGTCGGGCGGGCGCGACTCGGTCTGCCTGCTCGACGTCGCGGTGCGCCTCGCGGGACCGCAGGCCGTGACCGCGCTGCACGTCAACTACGGCCTGCGTGACGCCTCCGGCGCCGACGAGTCGTTCTGCCGCGAGCTGTGCGAGCAGCTCGGCGTGAAGCTCGACGTCGAGGCGGCGCAGCGTCCGCAGGACGCGGGCAACCTGCAGGCCTGGGCGCGCGACGTGCGGCTCGGCGCCGGCGCGCTGCTGGCGCTCGAGCGCGGGGCGCGGCTGGCGACCGGCCACACCGCAAGCGACCAGGCCGAGACCGTCCTCTACCGGCTGGCCGCGTCGCCCGGACGGCGCGCACTGCTGGGAATGTCAGAGCGCGACGGGCTGCTCGTGCGCCCGTTGCTGCAGGTCACGCGCGAGGAGACCGCCGCTCACTGCGCGACGCGCGGCCTGGGCTGGCGCGAGGACGCGTCGAACGACGACCTCGCGTATGCGCGAAATCGGACGCGCGCGCGGCTCATGCCGGCGCTGCGGGAGCTGCATCCGGCGGCCGAGCGCAACGTCGTGCGCACCGCCGAGCTGCTGCGCGAGGAGGCCGCGGTGCTCGATGAGGTCGTCGACGCCGCGCTCGCCGGCCGCGACAACATCGCGGTCGCGCACCTCGGCGCGCTGCCGGCGGCGCTTGCTCGGCTTGTCGTGCGGCGTCTGGCCGAGGACGCGGTGGGCGGGCTGTGCGCGCGCGCAGCGGGTCGGCTCGACGACATCCTGGTCCTCGACGAGGGCGCGCTGGACGTCGGCGACGGCGCGCGCGCGGTCGTCAGCGGCGGGCTGCTGCGGATCGAGCGGACACCGCCGCGACGTCCGGCGCCCGCGCCCGCCGGCGCGGGCGGGCCGCAGTCGTCGTCGTCCTATGACGCGCGTGCGCAGCTTCCCGGCGTGCGTCCTGGCGGCTCGTAGACTCCCGCTCGCATGCGCGACGACGCCGTCGGCGAGATCCTCGTCCAACCCGATGACCTCGCCCGGCGTGTTCGCGAGCTCGGCAGCCAGATCAGCGCCGACTACGAGGGCCGCGACCTGCTCCTCGTCGGCGTCCTCAAGGGCGCGGTCTTCTTCCTCTCGGACCTCATGCGCCACATCGCCGTGCCCTGCGAGCTGGACTTCATGGCCGTCGCGAGCTACGGCTCGGCGACGGACTCCTCGGGCGTCGTGCGGATCCTCAAGGATCTCGACGTCGCGCTCGAGGGGCGCCACGTGCTGATCGTCGAGGACATCGTCGACTCGGGGCTCACGCTGCAGTACCTGCTGCGCAACCTCGGCGCCCGCAACCCCGCCTCGATCGAGGTCTGCGCGCTGCTGACGAAGCCGGCCCGGCTGAAGGTCGCGCTCGAGCCACGCTACGTGGGATTCGAGATCCCCAACCGCTTCGTCGTCGGCTACGGCCTCGATCACGTCGAGCGCTATCGCAACCTGCCCTACGTCGCCGCCCTCGAGGATACGGGCTGAGGTGCGGATATCACGCCTACGAGCGCGGGTAGAGACGCTTGATCCGATCGGCGGGACGCTCGCGTACCCCTGCTACGCTGGCCGTTCCGTGACCACCAGGGTTTCCGCATACACATGAGCCGTTTTTCCAAGAGCGCCGCCTTTCCGATCCTGATCGTCGTCATCCTGGCGTTCTTCGCGCAGCAGCTGATCTCGAGCCCGAACAAGGAGAAGGACCCCGGCTTCGGGGCGTTCCTGCAGCAGCTCGACAACAACGAGCTCAAGTCCGTCCAGATGCGCAACCGCTCCAACGAGCTGCTCGTCACGCGCGTCGACAAGAAGCAGTACGAGGTCGGCTTCGCGACCGACTACGGCGATGAGCTGACGAAGACCCTGCTGGCGGCCGAGCAGGACAAGAAGATCCAGTCCTTCGACATCAGCGGCACGGGCGCGGCCTGGTGGTCGTCGCTGATCTACATCCTGCCGTTCCTGCTGTTCATCGGCTTCTGGATCTTCCTGATGAACCAGATGCAGGGCGGCGGCTCGAAGGTCATGTCGTTCGGCAAGTCGCGCGCCAAGAAGATGTCGGTCGACGCGCCGAAGATCACGTTCCGTGACGTCGCGGGCGCCGACGAGGCGGTCGAGGAGCTGCACGAGATCAAGGAGTTCCTCGAGAACCCGAAGAAGTTCCAGGCGCTCGGCGCACGGATTCCGAAGGGCGTGCTGCTCTTCGGGCCTCCCGGCACCGGCAAGACGCTGCTCGCCCGCGCGGTCGCCGGCGAGGCCGGCGTGCCGTTCTTCTCGATCTCGGGCTCGGACTTCGTCGAGATGTTCGTCGGCGTCGGCGCCAGCCGCGTGCGGGACCTCTTCGAGCAGGCCAAGCAGAACAGCCCCTGCATCATCTTCATGGACGAGATCGACGCCGTCGGCCGCCATCGCGGCGCCGGCATGGGCGGCGGTCACGACGAGCGCGAGCAGACGCTCAACCAGCTGCTCGTCGAGATGGACGGCTTCACGATGACGGACAACATCATCCTCATCGCCGCCACGAACCGTCCCGACATCCTCGACCCGGCGCTGTTGCGCCCGGGCCGCTTCGACCGCCAGATCGTCGTCGACCGCCCCGACCGCAAGGGCCGTGCGAAGATCCTCGAGGTCCACACGCGCGGCAAGCCGCTGGCGAAGGAGATCAACACCGATGATCTCGCCGGCCAGACCCCGGGATTCACCGGCGCCGACCTCGCGAACCTCGTCAACGAGGCGGCCCTGCTCGCCGCCCGCACGGGCAGGCGGGAGATCGGCCAGCACGAGCTCGAGGAAGGGATCATGCGCGTCATCGCCGGGCCCGAGAAGAAGACGCGGGTGATGAGCGAGAAGGAGCGCAGGATCACCGCCTTCCACGAGATGGGCCACGCGATCGTCGGGCACTACCTCGAGCACTCCGACCCGGTCCACAAGATCTCGGTCATCGGGCGCGGCCAGGCGCTCGGCTACACGATCTCGATGCCGCAGGAGGATCGCTTCCTGACGACGCGGGCGGAGCTGACCGACTCGATGGCGATGACGCTCGGCGGCCGCGCCGCCGAGGAGATCGTCTTCGGCGAGATCACGACCGGCGCGTCGAACGACCTCGAGAAGGTCACCGCGACGGCGAAGAACATGGTGATGCGCTACGGCATGAGCGAGCGGCTCGGCCCGCGCGTGTTCGGGCACGACCACTCGCAGCCGTTCCTCGGCCGCGAGTTCTCCTCCGAGCCGGACTACTCCGATGAGATCGCGCGCGAGATCGACGACGAGATCCGCCGCGTCGTCGAGGGGGCGCACCAGCGCGCCCGTGACATCCTGACCGAGTACCGCGAGTCGCTGGACACGATCTCCGAGATCCTCGTCCGCCGCGAGACGATCGAGAAGGGCGAGTTCGAGGCGCTGCTCGCAGGCCAGCCCGAGGGGGACGTCTTCCCCGAGGAGGCGCCCCAGCTGCCGCCGCCGCCCACGCCGGCCGAGAAGCCGGGCCAGAAGGCGCCGCGCACGCTGCCGCGACCGGGTCTTGCCGGCGGCGGCGTCGAGACGCGCGCCGACGAGCCGCGCAGGCCCGAGCTCTCCTAGCACCCGCTGTCGCGCCCGACGACGTAGCCTCTGCGCGAATGCGCGCGGACGTCCCCGACCCGATCGTGATGGGGATCGTCAACGTGACTCCGGACTCGTTCTCAGACGGCGGCGAATGGCTCGATCCCGCTGCCGCCGTCGCGCACGGGCTCGCGCTCGTCGCGCAGGGCGCGCAGATCCTCGACATCGGCGGCGAGTCGACACGGCCGGGCGCCGACCCGGTCAGCGCCGCCGAGGAGCTGCGCCGCGTCGCACCTGTCCTCGAGGGCCTCGCGAGCGCGGGCGCGCGACTGTCGATCGACACCTCCAAGGCTGCGGTCGCGGCCGCCGCGCTGGACGCCGGCGCGACGCTCGTAAACGACGTCACCGCCCTTCGCGGGGATCCCGCGATGGCGGCGCTCGTCGAGCAGCGCGGCTGCGAGATCTGCCTGATGCACATGTTGGGCGAGCCGAGAACGATGCAGCGCGATCCGCGCTACGGCGACGTGGTCGACGACGTGAAGGCCTTCCTTTCCGGGCGGCTGGAGTTCGCGGTCGGCGCCGGGATCGCGGAGCGGCGCGTGTGGCTCGACCCGGGGATCGGCTTCGGCAAGACGATCGACCACAACCTCGAACTGCTCGCGCGCCTGGACGAGATCGTCGCGCTGGGCCGGCCGGTCGTCGTCGGCACGTCGCGAAAATCGTTTCTCGGAACGATCACCGGGCGCGAGGCGGGCCAGCGCGTGGCGGGCACGATCGCCACCAACGTGCTCGCGCTCGCGCGTGGGGCGCGAATCTTCCGGGTCCATGACGTCGCGCAGGCGCGCGATGCCCTGCTCGTGGCGGCTGCTACGTTGCGCGGGCGATGGGCCCCGCCGACGACGACATCGAAGACGACGGCCTAGACGACGACTTCGACGACGAGGGCAGCCGCCTGCAGACGGTCGTGACCGTCGAGGTCAACGGCCTGTCGCTCTACACCCATCTCGGCGTGACGGCGGCCGAACGCGAGGTCGGCCAGCGGCTGATCCTCGACATTCGGCTCGAGCTCGCCGACGCCGCCGTGACGGTGACGGACCGGCTCGAGGACACGGTCGACTACGGGCGCGTGTGCGAGGTCGCCGCGCTCGTGGCGACGCAGCGCTCGGACAAGACGCTCGAGCGGTTGTGCGGCGCGGTCGCCGATCGGTTGCTCAAGGACTTCGATGCGCAGGTGGTGTCGGTCAAGGCCTCGAAGCCGGAGCCTCCGATCCCCTTGCCGGTCGAGGATGTGTCCGTCGAGGTCTGGCGGGAGCTGGAGGAGCCGGAGGACTGAGGCTTGTGCCGTGGCCGGTCCGGGATGTCTCCGCCGCGATCGCCGTCAAACTGCCGCGAATGCAGATCGGTCATCTGGGGCTGGGCTCGAACATCGGCGACAGGCGCGCGAATCTGCAGGCCGCCGCCGACGCCCTGCCAGGCCACGGCGTCGCAGTGCTCGCCAGCTCGTCGACGTACGACACCGAACCGGTGGGCGAGATCCTCGACCAGGCCGACTTCCTCAACGCATGCCTGCGCGTCGAGACCGAGCTCGATCCGGAAGCGCTGCTGGGTGCATGCAAGGCCGTCGAGCGCGACCTCGGCCGCCGCGGCGGCGGCCCGCGTCACGGCCCGCGCCCGATCGATGTCGACCTGCTGCTGCTCGGAGACGTCGAGTACAGCTCCGAGCGCCTGACGCTGCCGCACGAGCAGGTGCTGGCGCGCCGCTTCGTCCTGATCCCGCTGCTCGAGCTGGACTTCACGCTGACGACGCCGTCGGGCGAGCGCCTGGCAGACGCGCTCGCGGCGCTGCCGCTCGACGAAGGGGTGCGGCGCGCGGGACCGCCGCTAGCCTTGGGCACGTGAGCGGACACGACATCACCTCGCCGGCGAACGGCGGCGAAAGCGACGCGCGCGGGCGCCGTCGCAACCCTGCCGAGGAGGCGCGCACGCTCGTCGCCTCGATGACCGTCGGATACCTCGCGACGGTCGGCCAGAACGGCGACCCCTGGTGCTCGCTCGTCGTCTACGGCGCGACGGCCGACGGCGAGCCCGTCCTGCTCGTCTCGACGATGGCCGAGCACGGGCGCAACCTCATCCACGACGCGCGCGCGAGCCTCGCGCTCAACGATCCGTCGGCGCCGGGCGATCCGCTCGACCGGCCCCGGATCACGCTCGCCGGTCGCGCCGTGCGGCCCGAGGGCGAGCGCGCCGAGCAGGCGCTCGACGCGCACGTCGCGGCAATCCCCGGCGCGATGCTGTACGCCGGCTGGGATGACTTCACGCTGTGGGTGCTCGAGGTCGAGCGGGTGCGCTGGGTCGGCGGCTTCGCCGTCATGGAGACGGTCAGCGCCGAGGACTACCGCGCCGCCGAGCCCGACCCGACAGCGCCCGTGGCGGCGAAGTCCGTCGCGCATCTCAACAAGGACCACGCCGACGCGCTGCTCGCCATCTCGCGCGAGCTGGGCGGTGCGCGCGGCGCCGTCTCGGCCGTCTGCACCGGGATCGACCGCTACGGGATCGACCTGAGCTGCACCGGAGCCGGGCAGTCGGCGGCGGCGCGCGTGCTCTTCGACGAGCCGCTGGCGAAGGCCGCCGACGTGCGCCCCGCGACGGTCAGGCTCGCCCAGCGGGCGCGCGAGCGGCAGGCGCGCGTCGCCGACTGAGCGGCCCCGTGCTGTTCGACGAGCTCGTCGCGCGGATCGGCGCCGAGCGCTATCGCGCTGCCTGCCACGCCGCCTGGAGTACGGGCGCCGGCACCGGACGCTGCAGCGCCGTGCGATCGTGGCCCGGCGACCTCCAGATGGTTCCGCACGAGTTCTCCGACGCCTGGTGGCACGGCGACGCGTCGCTCGCCGAGCGGCTGGAGATGGGCCTGCGGCTGTACCGCGAGATGCCCTGCTACGCGAGCACGATCGAGCTCAAGAGCTTCTACGAGCAGTTCGGCGCCGACGAGAGGCGCGCGCTGTGGCAGGCCTTCCGCGCGGTGCTCGACTGCGACGACGATCGCCTGGCCGACCCGCTGTGGGTGGACTTCTTCGAGGATCGTGGCACGGTCGAGGAGGCATGGCGCGAGACGACGCGGCGCGACGTCGACCCATGGGAGCGGCGGCTCGTGCGCGTGCTCGACGTCGCGGGGCCCGTGCCGTGGCGTCTGAAGGAGGAGCTGTTCGCGGCGCTCGTGCGCGAGCCGCGCTTTCACCACGCGATCTTCCGGGCGATCGCCGGCAGCGCGTTCGACCTCTACGGCGATCTCGATCCGCCGGCCGCGGCGCGCTGGCTCGGGCGGCTTGACCTGCCGCCCCAGACGCCCGATCTGGCGGCGCTGCGTGTGCGGCTGGGCGCCGGCTAGGCACGGCCAGCGACGTAGCCGGAGGTCCTGCCTCGTCTCAGCAGGACCTCCGATCGTCGTGTCGATCAGTTGCCGCCGCCGATCGGCAGGAAGCCGGGGATCGGCAGCCCGCTCGGGATCGGCAGGTTGGCCGGGATCGGCAGGTTCGTCGGGATCGGCAGGCCCGACGGCACGCCGCCAGGAGTCGTCGTCGCGCCGGGCCTCGTGCCGCCACCGAAGATGCCCTGCAGAACTGCGGTGAGCGGTTGATGGCGCTCTGAACCGGACCCTGCGCCGCGCTGGGCAGGCCCGAGACGATCGCCTGCAGGCGCTCGACGCCCGTCAGCATCGCCCCGGTCGCGACGCTCAGGGCCGCGGTGAGATGCGGCTGGGCGGCGTCTGAGACGTCGCCGGAGCGCATCGCCGCGACGATGCTGAGGACCTTCCTCGTGCTTACAACGCAACCCGAGCGTCGATGTAAGCAACGAGTTCGTGAAGTTTGTTCGGCGTTGGATCCGCCCCGTAGAGTCGTCCGCATGCTCCTCGCCGTCGACGTCGGCAACACGCAGACGCACTTCGGCACGTTCCGCGGCGACGAGCTGGTCGAGCACTGGCGCTTCGCGACGATCACCGAGTCGACGGCGGACGAGATCGGCGCGGTGCTGCGCAACCTGCTCGAGCTGCGTGGGATCGGCCTGGCGGACATCGGTGCGTCGATCGTCTCCTCGACCGTGCCGCCGCTCGCCCCGCAGTGGCTGGCGATGGGCGAGCGCTACCTGGGCCACGAGATGCTCAACGTGGGGCCGGGGCTGAAGACCGGCATGGCGCTGCGCTACGACAACCCGCGCGAGATCGGCGCCGACCGGCTCGCCAACGCGGTCGCGATCCGCGAGCGCTTCGGCGGACCGGCGATCTGCGTCGACTTCGGCACGTCTGTGAACTTCGACATCGTCGGCCGCGACGGGGACTTTCTCGGCGGCGTGCTCGTGCCGGGCGTCGAGATCTCGCTCGCCGCGCTGACCTCGCGCGGCGCCAAGCTGCCGAGCATCGACCTCGAGCCGCCGCGCACGCTGATCGGCAAGTCGACCGTCGACGCGATCCGCTCCGGCGTCGTCTACGGTTTTGCCGGCGCGATCGACGGCATCCTGCGGCGCCTGTTCGACGAGCTCGGCGACGAGACGGACGTCATCGCCACCGGCGGCCTCGCCAGCGCGATCGTCCCGTTCACAGAGCGCATCGACGAGGTCGACGACCTGCTGACCCTGACGGGCCTGCGGCTGCTGTACGAGCGCAATGCCTGAGGCCGCGCCCCGCCTCGCGCCTACCATGGACCCCTGATGCCCCGCACACTCGGCGACCCGTGGAAGCTCGCCCACCTCGACGTCCCCAACCGCGTCGTGCTCGCGCCGCTGGCGGGGATCGGCAACTGGTTCGTGCGCCTGCAGGCCAAGCGCTATGGCGCGGGGATGGTGGTGTCGGAGATGGTGTCGAGCTTCGGCGTGCACCACCGCAACGAGAAGACGTGCGAGGAGATGCTGCGCATCGATCCGGCCGAGCGCGCCGCCGGGCCCGGCGGGCCGATCTGCATCCAGCTCTTCGGTCAGGAGCCCGACGTCATGCGCAGCGCCGCTGCCAGCGTCGCGCACGACACGACCGCCGACGTCATCGACCTCAACATGGGCTGCCCCGTGCCGAAGGTCTGCAAGACCGGCGCGGGCGCCGCGCTGATCGACGATCCCGACCTCGCGGTCGAGGTCGCACGCGCCGCGCGCGAGGGCTCGAAGCTTCCCGTCACCGTGAAGATCCGCAGCGGCCGGCGTGCCGGCGCGCGCGACGGCTTCGACCTCGCGCACCGGCTCGTCGACGAGGCCGGCGTCGCGGCGATCGGCTTCCACCCGCGCTCGGCGCAGGTCCACCACAAGGGCACGCCCGACCTCGACCTCGCGCGCGAGCTCGTCGAGACCCTGCAGGCACCCGTGATCCTCAGCGGCGGGATGAGCGACCCCGGCACGATCCGCCGTGCCTTCGAGTACACCGGCTGCGAGGCGGTCATGCTCGCGCGCGGCGCGCTCGGCAACCCGTGGCTGTTCGCACGGCTGCTCGGGACCCGCGACGTGGAGCCGACGACGGTCGAGGTCCTCGACGAGCTCGAGTGGGTCATGCAGCGCGCCGTCGAGCACCTCGGCGAGCGTCGCGCGGGGCGCTATCTGCGCAAGTTCTATCCCTGGTACGTCGACCGGATCGGGGGCTCCAAGGCGCTGCAGGCGGCGCTTCAGGCGACCGACACGGTCGACGAGGCGCGGGCCGTGCTGGCCGCGGTGCACGAGCTTTCCGTCGCTGCTTGACGCGCTGCTACCATGCGGCGTCGCCTGCGCAGCCCTCCGCTGCTCCCACCCGCCCAGAGGCGGGTTTTTCCATCTACAGAGGCCATGCCCAAGGACGTCATCCTCACCGCCGACGGACTCGAGAAGCTCAAGACCGAGCTTGCTCATCTGCAGGGCGACAAGCGCCGCGAGGTCGCTCAGCGCATCAAGGAGGCGCGCGAGTTCGGCGACATCTCAGAGAACTCCGAGTACGACGACGCCAAGAACGAGCAGGCGATGCTCGAGGCGCGCATCGCGCAGGTCGAGGAGCGCCTGCGGTCTGCGTCCGTCGTCGACGCGAAGGACGTCTCGACCGACGTCGTCCAGGTCGGCTCCGTCGTCAACGTCAAGGACGAGGCCAGCGGCAAGACGCAGAAGTTCACGATCGTCGGCTCGCCCGAGGCCAAGCCGCCCGAGCGGCTGTCCTACGAGTCGCCGGTCGGCAAGGCGCTGCTGGGCCACAGGCGCAACGACGTCGTCGACGTCCCGTTGCCCAACGGCAAGAGCATCCAGTACAAGATCACGAAGATCGACGTCGGGCTCTGAGCCGCCATGGCTGACGAGCTGCTCGCCGTCAGGCGCGCGAAGCTCGAGAAGCTGCGTGCCGACGGGATCGACCCGTTCCCGCATCGGTTCGCGGGCGTCGAGCCGGTCGCCGCAGTGCTCGCCGCGCACGAGGCGCTCGAGGCCGGTCAGGAGACCGATGCCACGCACCGCGTCGCCGGACGGCTCGCCGCCCGTCGCGGTCAGGGCAGGATGGCGTTCCTGGACCTCGTCGACCGCTCCGGGCGCCTGCAGCTGCAGGCGCGCCAGGACGTGCTCGGCGACGAGCTGCACGAGCGGCTGCTCACCCAGGTCGACCTCGGCGACATCATCGGCGTCGACGGCACCGCGCTGCGCACGAAGCGCGGCGAGATCTCGCTGAGGATCGAGCGCTTCACGGTCCTTGCGAAGTCGCTGCGCCCGCCGCCCGAGAAGCACCACGGCCTGCAGGACGTCGAGACGCGCTACCGGCGCCGCGAGCTTGACCTGATGGCCAACGAGGAGGCGCGCGAGCTGTTCATCGCGCGCGCGAAGGTCATCACCGCGATCCGCAGCTTGCTCGACGGCGAGAACTTCATCGAGGTCGAGACGCCGATCCTGCAGCCGCTCTACGGCGGCGCGCTCGCGCGCCCGTTCACGACGCACCACAACGCTCTGGACCGCACCCTGTACCTGCGCATCGCGACCGAGCTCTACCTCAAGCGCTGCATCGTCGGCGGGCTCGAGCGCGTCTACGAGATCGGCAAGAACTTCCGCAACGAGGGGCTGTCGACGAAGCACAACCCCGAGTTCACGGTGCTCGAGTTCTACGAGGCGTATGCCGACTACAACGACGTCGCCGACCGCCTGGAATCGCTCGTGCGCTCGGTCGCGGCGCAGGTCGGCTCGACCGGTCGGATCGACTTCGAGGGGCCGTGGCGGCGCGTCACGCTGCGCGCCGCAATACGCGATGCGACCGGAGTCGACTTCATGGAGCACCGCGACCGCGCCGGCCTCGTCGCCGCGATCGGCGACCGCCTGCCGACAGGCGGACGCACGTGGCCGCAGCTCGTCGACGACCTGCTCAGCAGCTTCGTCGAGCCGACGCTGCAGCAGCCGACGTTCCTGATGGACTACCCCGTCGAGCTCTCCCCGCTGGCCAAGGCGCACCGCTCCGAGCCGGGGCTCGTCGAGCGCTGGGAGGCATTCTGCGCCGGCATCGAGATCGCCAACGCCTTCACCGAGCTCAACGATCCCGACGAGCAACGCGCCAGGTTCGAAGCGCAGGCGCGCCTGGCGGCCGAAGGAGACGAGGAGGCGGCACCGTACGACGAGGTCTTCGTGCAGGCGCTCGAGCAGGGCATGCCGCCTACAGGTGGGGTCGGATTGGGTATAGACAGGCTTGTGATGTCCCTACGCGATCGATCGTCCATCCGCGAAGTCGTGCTTTTCCCGGCGATGCGCGACTGATGCCTGAGCGGTGCGACATTTGGGCAGTCGATGCGTTGGTAGACTGCCCCATGTCCGCCTTCTGTCGCCGACCCCTCATCCATTTCGTTCGCGGAGCCGAAAGGATGAACACCGTCGGGCAATTCGCCGTCGGTAGAAGCACATCCGGCCGAGGCAAGCACCGAGGCTAGAGGCCCCGTCCCAGCAGGAAGGATCAAGCAGCATGTTCGAGCGATTCACAGAGCGAGCCCGTCAGGTGGTCGTTCTCGCGCAGGAAGAGGCGCGCACGCTCAAGCACAACTACATCGGGACCGAGCACATCCTGCTCGGCCTCCTCCGCGAGGAGGAAGGTCTCGCCGCGCGGGTCCTCGAGAGCCTCGACATCACCGTCGAGCGCGTGCGCGCCCAGGTCGTCCGGATCGTCGGATCGGGTGAGGAGGTCACCTCCGGCCAGATCCCGTTCACGCCGCGGGCGAAGAAGGTCCTCGAGCTTGCGCTGCGCGAGGCGCTCAGCCTCGGGCACAACTACATCGGCACCGAGCACATCCTGCTCGGCCTCGTTCGCGAGAACGAGGGCGTCGCCGCCCGGATCCTGCTCGACTTCGACGCGGACTCCGAGAAGATCCGCAACGAGGTCATCCGCATGCTGTCGGGCCCCGGTGGGCGCCGCCAGGGCGCGGGTGCGGGCGCGGGCGCGGGCGCACCCGGCTCGAGCTCGTCCGCCGAGGGCAAGAAGTCATCCAAGCTGCTCGACCAGTTCGGCCGCAACCTCACGAAGCTCGCCGAGGAGGGCAAGCTCGACCCCGTCGTCGGGCGCGCGACCGAGATCGAGCGGATCATGCAGATCCTCTCGCGGCGTACGAAGAACAACCCCGTGCTCGTCGGCGAGCCCGGCGTCGGCAAGACGGCCGTCGTCGAGGGCCTCGCCCAGCGGATCACGACCTCCGACGTGCCCGAGCTGCTGAAGGGCAAGCAGATCTACACGCTGGACCTCGCGGCTCTCGTCGCCGGCTCGAAGTACCGCGGCGAGTTCGAGGAGCGCCTCAAGAAGGTGATGAAGGAGATCACCCAGCGCGGCGACATCATCCTGTTCATCGACGAGCTGCACAACCTCGTCGGAGCGGGTGCGGCCGAGGGCGCGATCGACGCGGCCTCGATCCTCAAGCCGGCGCTCGCCCGCGGCGAGCTGCAGACGATCGGCGCGACGACGCTCGAGGAGTACCGCAAGTACCTCGAGCGCGACAGCGCGCTGGAGCGCCGCTTCCAGCAGATCCGCGTCGAGCAGCCGTCGACGGAGGAGACCGTGCAGATCCTCAAGGGCCTGCGCGACCGCTACGAGCAGCACCACAAGGTGAACATCACCGACGAGGCGCTCGAGGCGGCCGCCGAGCTCGCGGACCGCTACATCTCCGACCGCTTCCTGCCCGACAAGGCGATCGACCTCATCGACGAGGCCGCGTCCCGTGCGCGCATCAAGTCGATGACCGCTCCGCCCGTGTACCGCGAGCTCGAGGAGGAGATCGAGACCACGCGGCGCGACAAGGAGGCGGCGATCGAGGCGCAGGAGTTCGAGAAGGCCGCGAACCTGCGAGACCAGGAGCGCCAGCTGACCAACAAGAAGCGCGACCTGGAGGAGCAGTGGCGCTCGGGCGAGTCCGGCGAGCGTCCGGAGATCGGCGAGGAGGAGATCGCCGACATCGTCTCGATGTGGACCGGCATCCCCGTGTTCAAGCTCACCGAGGCCGAGACGGCCAAGCTCATGCGCATGGAGGACGAGCTGCACAAGCGCGTCATCGGCCAGCACGCCGCCGTGGAGGTCATCTCGAAGGCGATCCGCCGCTCCCGTGCCGGGCTGAAGGATCCCAAGCGCCCCACGGGGTCCTTCGTGTTCCTCGGGCCGTCGGGCGTCGGCAAGACCGAGCTGGCCCGCACCCTCGCCGAGTTCCTCTTCGGCGAGGAGGACAACATGATCCGCATCGACATGTCGGAGTACATGGAGAAGCACGCCGTGTCCCGGCTGGTCGGCTCGCCCCCCGGCTACATCGGCTACGACGAGGGCGGCCAGCTCACCGAGGCCGTACGGCGCAAGCCGTACTGCGTGCTCCTGCTCGACGAGATCGAGAAGGCGCACCCGGATGTGTTCAACATCCTGCTGCAGATCCTCGAGGACGGCCGCCTGACCGATTCGCAGGGTCGCACGGTGGACTTCCGCCACGCGATCGTGATCATGACGTCGAACATCGGCGCCTCCGAGATCGCACGCAACACGCCGCTCGGCTTCGCCGTCTCAGACGACGAGACCGGCATCACGTACGACGACATGAAGAACCGCATCATGGGAGAGCTGAAGAAGGTCTTCCGGCCCGAGTTCCTCAACCGGATCGACGACGTGATCGTGTTCCACAAGCTCCAGCGCGACGAGATCAAGCAGATCGTCGACCTTCTGCTGCGGCGGATCCGGGAGTCACTGGCCGATCGCGGGCTGCAGCTCGAGCTCGCGGAGGAGGCCAAGGATCTGCTGGTGGAGAAGGGCTGGGACCCGGCGATGGGCGCCCGTCCGCTGCGCCGCGCGATCCAGCGCTACATCGAGGATCCGCTGGCCGACTTCGTCCTGCGCGCCGAGCTGACGCCCGGCGCGACGGTGATGGTCGAGAAGGCGCCTGACGAGGACGACCGCGAGGTCTCCCTGACCGTCGTCGAGCCGAGCAAGGTACCGGCCGCCGTCGGCGGCGGTGCCGTCGAGGCCGACGCGTCCTCCGCCGGCGACGGCGCGCCGGCCGAGCCGGGTGGCGCGCTGGACCAGCCGCCGCTCGCGGATCCGAACGACGAGTAGGGACCGGCGCCACGGCGGCTGAGAGAATCAGCGAGGGCGGCCTGCGGGCCGCCCTCGGTCGTCGTTGTCAGGGAATGACCGGCAGGTCGCGGCTCCTGCAGATCTTGCGATCGGCGTCCGATCGCGTGCGAAACGCGCTCAGGACCGGTGCGGCGTGGATGATGAACTGGTCGGGCTGTCCTCCGGCGATGTCGCGGCGCGCGACGAAGGCCAGATACGGCGGCCCGGCATAGGAGCTGTCCGATGGGCAGCGGCTGATCGCGCGCGCGGCCGCTTCGACCTCGGCATCGGACAGCGTCCGCGCCGGCCCGGAGGCGGCGAGCGGCCGCGTGAAGAGCGCCGGGTCGTCGGGCGCGACGAGCAGCGAGACGAGCTGCGCGGCGGCGACGGCTGACGCCAGCGCGACCGCGACGCGCCGCCGGACGGACGAGGGCGTCTGCGTCCGCCGCGTCAGCGCCGCGACGACGCCGCACGCCGCGAGGCACACGAGCGGCGGCTCCACGACGACCATCGCGGTCAGGTAGCTACCGTGCTTGAGCAGCGTCGCGAGCATGAGCAGCGAGCCGACCGACGCGACGAGCAGGCTGCGCGCGAGGTCTTGGTCGTGCAGGCGCTTGCGCTCAGGCCATGCGAGCGCGGCCAGGACGAGCAGCGGCAGGACGTTCCATCCCGCCTGCGCCCAGAGCCCCGCGACGTACTGCAGCGAGGCGTAGCCGGCCTGCGTCTGGGCGTGGACGACGTTCGTCCACAGCGCCTCGCCGAAGAGCGCGAAGAACGCCACCGCCAGCACGCCACCGGCGACGACGAAGCCTGTCAGGCCGTGGCGCACGTGGCGCCCGAGCAGCACGATCGCGAGCGCCGGCAGCAGGAGCGCGAGCTTGAACGTCGCCGCGACGGCGGCGAGCACGCCGCCGAGGATGGCCGTGCAGCGACGGCTGGCGGCCAGCGCCGCGGCCATGATGAGCGGCGCGGCAAGGGTCTCGGGCAGCAGCTGCGCGTGCTCGCGCAGCGCCCATGGCGTGACGAGCGACGCGAGCGCCGCCAGGAGCGCGGCGTCGCGCCGCCGCGTGAGTCGCCAGACCGCGATCAGCACGAGCAGCGAGACCGCGGCCTTGGATGCCGCCATGGCGATGCGGATCGCCGTCGCGCTGTCGTCGATCGCGAGCACGGCGGCCCCGACGTAGAAGAGCGACGGCGGTTGTGCGGCGGCGAAATCGCGGTACAGCGACTGGCCGTCGAGCACGTAGCGCGCGCTGAGCGAGTACACGCCGTCGGAGTACTCCCAGTAGCTCCGGCCCTGCCAGACGGCCAGCGCGACGAGGAGCACGGCACTCAGCACGAGCCAGCACACAAGCAGTGCCGGCCCGCCCGCCCGCGCGGCCACCGGCGAGCGATCGTCCTCCGCGTGCCCCGAGGCCATCGCGCCGCACACTACAAAGCACGGCCCCGCGTGAGCCCGAACGAGCGCGCCCGAGCGCCGTCGCTACAGCAGCGTGCCGCGCGCGAGCGCGATGTCGACGTGCGTCTCCCAGCGCGCGATCCGTCCCTCACGCACCGTCCAGACATGGGCGGCCGCCCAGCTGAGCTCGCGGTCGGCGCCGCGCGGCGTGGCGTTGATCGAGACGAGCGCGAGCACGTGCTCTGGGCTCAGCGCGATCAGGCCGTCGATCGTGATGTGCATCGACTCGTAGCTGTCGTCCCAGCGCGCGACCCACTGGTTCCAGCCCTCGATCCCGCGCAGCGTCGACTCCGACGGGCGCAGCGGGTCGCAGACGAGCTCGATGGCAGGATCGACGCGGTCGTTCAGAAGGGAGAGGCCGTCGCCGTTCCAGCGCTCGTAGAGCTGGTCGGCGATCTCTGTGGCAGTAGGTGTCACGCAGATCACGATAGGCGCGCCGCGCGAAGGCCTGGCCAGCTGTTCGAGCCGGAAAGCGGTTCCACCGCGCGTCGCAGTCCGAGCGAACGGTGTTCGCCGTGGCATCACGCGCGCCGCGGCCGCGGCCTAGCATCCGGCGCATGAGCGATTGGCCTCCGCGCGCGGCGGGCGACGTGCCGCCGCCCACGAGCCGCGGTGCGCCCGCGACCCGCGTCGTCCATGCTGGGCTGCCCGCTGCCGCGCAGGGGACGCCGTTTCTGCCGGGACCGGTGCTCGCGGCGCCGTTTCACCTGAGCGGCCCGAGCGACGCGTCGCGGTACGGGTATGCGCGCTACGCCAACCCGACGTGGACCGCCTACGAGGCCGCGCTCGGCGAGCTCGAGGGCGCGGCGGCCGTGCTCTTCTCGTCGGGGATGGCGGCGATCACAGCGGTGCTCGTGCCGGCGCTCGGGCCCGGCGACGTCGTCGTCGTGCCCGGTGACGGCTACCCCGGCGTCACGTCGATCGCGACCGAGCAGCTGCGCCCGCGCGGGATCGAGGTTCGCGTCGTACCCAGCGAGGATGCCGCGATCCGCGCTGCGCTGCCGGGTGCCTCACTCGTCTGGATCGAGACGCCGTCCAACCCGGGCCTCGCCGTGCTCGACGTCGAGGCGCTCGCCGGCGCGGCGCACGCCGCCGGCGCGCTGCTCGCCGTTGACAACACGCTCGCCACCCCACTGCTGCAACGCCCGCTGGAGCTCGGCGCCGACCTGTCGGTCGCCAGCGCGTCGAAGCTGCTCACGGGCCACAGCGACCTCGTGCTCGGGTACGTCGCGACGGCCCACGCGGCGCGCGCGGAGCAGCTGCGCCACTGGCGCGGTCTGACGGGCGCGATCGCCGGGCCGCTCGAGACGTGGCTCGCGCACCGCTCGCTCGCCACGCTCGACGTCCGCCACGCGCGCCAGTGCTCCAACGCGCTGGCGCTGGCACGGGCGCTGAGCAGGCGCCCCGACGTGCGCGACGTGCGTTATCCGGGCCTGCCCGCGCATCCTGCGCACGAGCTCGCGGCGCGCAGCCTCGGCGGCGAGCGCTTCGGCTCGGTGCTGTGCTTCGACCTCGAGACGCAGCAGCGCGCCCAGGCGTTCCTGCTCGCCTGCCGGCTCGTCGCCGAGGCGACGAGCTTCGGCGGCGTGCACAGCTCAGCCGAGCGGCGCCTGCGCTGGGGCGTCGACGACGTCTCGCCGGGCTTCATCCGCCTGAGCGCCGGGATCGAGGACGCCGACGACCTCGTCGCCGACGTGCTCGCCGCGCTCGACGCGGCGGCTACTGCCTGACGCGCAGCCCGATCCCCAAGATCAGGCACGCAGCATCCGGCAATCGGTTGCCGTCGCTGCGCCAGGCGCTGTTGATGAACACGGGGGGCGAAGCCGTCGGGGTCGGACTCTAGGGTGAGCAGATGGCGCGACCGACCACGATCCACGTCTGCTCCGGCTGCGGCCACCAGAGCGCGCGCTGGCACGGGCGCTGCCCGGGCTGCCAGGCCTGGAACACGCTCGTCGAGGAGCGTCTTCCAGGCCCCGCCGGCGGCGGGCGCGCCCGTGCGGCTGGCGGCGGGGCAGGGATCGCGGTCGCGGCCGGCAAGCCGATCCGGCTCGCCGACGTCAGCACGGAGCGCGTTCCGCGCATGCTCACGCAGATCGGCGAGCTCGACCGCGTGCTCGGCGGCGGCCTCGTGCCGGGCTCGCTCGTCCTGCTCGGCGGCTCGCCGGGGATCGGCAAGTCGACGCTGACGAACATGGCACTCGGCAACCTGGCCGCCGCCGGCCGGCGCACGCTCTATGTCTCCGGCGAGGAGTCGACAGCGCAGATCCGCCTGCGCGCCGAGCGCCTGACGCCGGCGACGACGGGCGCCCTCGACGTTCCCGTGCTCGCCGAGACAGACCTCGACACGATCCTCGCCACGCTGCGCGCCGAGCGCCCGGAGGTCGTCGTCGTCGACTCCGTCCAGACGCTGCATGCCGCCGACCTGGCGGGCGCGCCGGGCTCCGTCGGACAGGTTCGCGAGGTTGCGGGGCGGATCATGCAGGTCGCCAAGAGCGACGCGATCGCCGTGCTGCTCGTCGGCCATGTCACGAAGGAGGGCGCGCTCGCCGGGCCGCGCGTGCTCGAGCACCTCGTCGACTGCGTGCTGCAGTTCGAGGGCGAGCGCGAGCGCACGTACCGCACGCTTCGGGCGCTGAAGAACCGCTTCGGCTCGACGAACGAGGCGGGCGTCTTCGAGATGCGCTCCGGCGGCCTCGTCGAGGTCCTCGATGCAAGCGCGCGCTTCGTCGCCGAGGCGACGGGCAAGCCCGGCTCCGTCGTGCTGGCGGCGATGGAGGGCTCGCGGCCGCTGCTGGTCGAGGTCCAGGCGCTCGTGTCGCCATCGGAGCTCGTGCCGCCGCGACGCGTCGTCACGGGCCTGGATCGCAACCGCCTGGCGCTCGTGCTCGCCGTCCTCGGACGTCATGCGGGCATCGGCGCCGGCAACGCCGACGTCTTCGTCAACGTCGTCGGCGGGCTGCGCGTCGAGGAGCCGGGCGCCGACCTCGCGGTCGCGCTGGCGGTCGCGAGCGCGGCGCGCGGCGCGCCGCTGCAGGCGGGCGGCAGGGCCGCTGCCGTGGTCTGCTTCGGCGAGCTCGGCCTGACCGGCGAGCTGCGCTCGGTCGGCCACGCGGACCGTCGCCTGGCCGAGGCCGCCAGGTTCGGCCTGCACGGCGTGGTCTGCCCGCAGAGCGCGGCGACGCTGCGCCAGGCGCTGCGCGCCGTGCTGCCCGCACGCGCCCCGCAGGCCGCCTGAGCGATCGGCGAGGAGGCCCGATCGGGGCAGGACGTCGATTTTTTAAGCAGCCGCTAAAATGGGCTGGATGGTCCAGCGAGTCGGGGATGAGTCACACGAGCTCGAGTCACGTCAAGAGCCCCGATTGGTCAAGGCGCTGGAGATGGTCGCGCCCGGCACGACGCTTCGCGAGGGGATCGACAACATCGTCCACGCGCGGACCGGCGGGCTCATCATCGTCGGCGAGGTCGACGACCTGAGCTTCCTCTTCTCGGGCGGCATCAAGCTCGAGATCGACTACTCGCCCGCGCTGCTCTACCAGGTCGCCAAGATGGACGGGGCGATCGTGCTGAACGCCAATGCGACGAAGATCGCGATGGCCAACGTCCAGCTGATGCCCGACCCGACGATCCTCTCGGTCGAGACCGGCACCCGCCATCGCACCGCCGAGCGCGTCTCCAAGCAGACCGACGCGCTCGTCATCGCGGTCTCCCAGCGCCGCGAGGTCGTCTCGCTCTACGTGGACGGCGGCAAGTACATCCTCGAGGACATCCCGGTGGTGCTCGCCAAGGCCAACCAGGCGCTGGCGACGCTCGACAAGTACCGCACGCGTCTGGATCAGGTCTCCACGCGCCTGACGGCGCTCGAGTTCGAGGGCGGCGCGACGCTGCACGACGTGCTGACCGTGCTGCAGCGCGCCGAGCTCGTCACGCGGATGGCGGTCGAGATCGAGCGCTACATCGTCGAGCTCGGCAGCGAGGGCCGCCTGATCGAGATGCAGCTCGAGGAGACGATGGTCGGCACCGCCGCCGACAAGGCCGCGCTCGTGCACGACTACCTGGCCGAGAACACCGACGAGGAGTTCGCCGGCGCGCTTGACCAGATCGGCCGCCTGCCGCACCACGACCTGCTCGACTTCGGTCGTCTCGCCGAGGTGCTGGGCTATGACCGCAAGCTCAACACCCTCGACTATCCGGTGTCGCCACGGGGCTTTCGCATCCTCGGCCGGATCCCGCGCCTGCCCAAGCTCGTCGTTGCGCAGATCGTCGCTGACTTCGGTGGGCTCGACGAGCTGCTCGCCGCCACCGACGCCGAGCTCGAGACCGTCGACGGCGTGGGCGAGATTCGGGCGAAGGACATCCGCGAGGGCCTTCGCCGGCTACAGGAGATCAACCTCGTGGACCGTTACCTGCAGACTTGACCGACCCGTCCCGCCGACGCCGGGACAACACGAAGGAGGACACCATTCCCGAAGTGACCGAAGAGCACCTGCTGGAGGACCTGGACGCTCGTCCGCTGGAGAACATCGAGTTCGAGCTCGGCGACAACGTCGTGTATCCGCATCATGGGGCCGGGCAGGTCCTCAAGAAGGAGCGGCGCAAGATGTTCGGTGAGGAGCGCGAGTACCTCACGATCAAGATCCTGCACAACGACATGACGGTGATGGTCCCGTGCGAGAACGCCGCGCTTGCCGGCCTGCGTCGCGTCATCGACGAGGAGACCGTCAAGAAGGTGCTCCACGTCCTAGCGGATGATGTCTCCGAGATGCCCAAGAACTGGAACCGCCGGTTCAAGCACAACCGCGACAAGATCAAGACCGGTGACATCTACGAGCTGGCCGAGGTCGTTCGCAACCTCGCCATCCGTGAGCACGAGAAGGGTCTCTCCACCGGTGAGAAGCAGATGTTCACGCGTGCGAAGAAGATCCTCGCGTCGGAGCTGATGTACGCGCTGGACAAGGACGAGGAAGAGGCCGAGCAACATCTGGACAACCTGCTCGCCGACAGCGCCGGCGTGACGGTGTCCAAGTAGCGCTCGCGCTCGTTCTGGCCGCAGGTCGCGGGGAACGCCTCGGGTTGCGCGAACCCAAGGCGTTCGTCGCGTTGGCGGGCCGTCCGATGCTCGAATGGAGCATCGACGCGCTGAAGGCGGTGACGGAGATCGACGCGATCGTGGTCGCGCTGCCGCCGGGACGGGACGCGCCGGCGGGCACGATCGGAGTTCCCGGCGGCGCCCATCGGTCGCAGTCCGTTCGCGCCGCGCTGAACGCCGCCGACGGCGACCCCGTGATCGTCCACGACGCGGCGCGGCCGCTGCTGACCGCCGACATCGTGCGGGCCGCGCTCCAGCAGCTCGAGCTGCACGGCTGCGACGCCGTGATCGCGGCGGCGCCGGTGACCGACACGATCAAGCAGGCAGACGACGGCCTCGTCGTGCGAACGCTCGAGCGCTCGTCGCTGTGGGCGGTGCAGACGCCGCAGGTCTTCCGCCGCGCCGCGCTCGAGCGCGCGCTCAGCGCGCCTGACGCCGTGCTGGCCGCCGCGACCGACGATGCCTCGCTCGTCGAGTGCGCGGGCGGGACGGTGCGCGTGACGGCGTCAGGCGCGGAGAACCTGAAGATCACGACGGCCGGCGACATGCAGGTCGCCGAGCTCGTGCTGCGCGAGCGTGCGGTCGACCGTTAGCATGCGCCGCGCATGATCGGTAGACAGCCTCGGCGCGCGATCGCCATCGGCTTCGTCGCGGCGCTCGCGGGCGCCGCCGGCGTCGCAGTCGCGCAGAGTCCCGCGCCGCCGAGCGGCGACTTCGGCGGCGGCGCGATCGGCCTGCCGGTCGACGAGGACACGGTCGCCAAGGACATGCTGCTGTCGATTCGCGCGCTGGCGAGCGGGCGGATCGGCGTCGACGGCCAGCTCTACACGGCCTGCGGCCAGGCGACGATCAGGGGCAGGACGCGGCTCGCGTCCGACGGCAGCTTCACGCTGCGCGGCGAAGCGGCCCGATCGACGTTCACCGTGCGAGGACGGCTGACGCCCGAGGGCGGTACGGGAACGGCGCGCGCCACGTTCCGCGTGCGGACGCGCCGCCGCGCGTCGCGCACCTGCAGGAGCCGCACGGTGACCTGGACCGTGCGGCGCCCTGAGGCGCTCGCAGCGCCGGCGCCCGCGCCGGCCGAGGCGACGCTCTTCGGCTTGACGTCGCAGAACGGCGCCAACGCCAGGCGGCCGATCGTCCTGCATGTGACGAAGGGCGGGCGGGCGATCGAGCGCCTCGTGCTCGGCTTCCGCGCCAGATGCGAGCGACGGCGCGTCGTCGTCAGCGACGACATCAACTACTCGCCCGAGTTCGACGTCGCCGCCGACGGGTCGTTTCGCGTCGTCGAGCGCTTCAAGCTCACGTACTCCGACGTGATCCAGCGCTCGACGATCGTCGTGCGCGGGCAGTTCGACGAGGCGGGCGCCGTCGCGGGCAGGCTGTCGGTCACGCAGCGCTACACGAACCGCCGCAATGGCCGGCGCGTCGACCTGTGCAGGACCGGTACGCAATCGTGGTCGGCGCGGCCCTGAGCGGTCGCCGGTGCTGACCGACTACCACCTGCACCTGCGGCCCGACGAGCCGGGGACGGAGCCCGCGCAGTACTTCACGGGCGCGAACGCCGACCGCTACCGGGCCGTAGCCGAGGAGCGCGGGATCAGCGAGCTGGGCTGCTCCGAGCACATCTACCGCTTCGCTCAGGCGCTCGACGTGTGGCAGCACCAGCTCTGGCGCGAGAGCGCGAAGGACGACCTCGATGCGTACGCGGGGTTCGTGAGAGAGGCGACCGACCTCAAGCTCGGCGTCGAGGCGGACTTCATCGCCGGCCGCGAGGATCGCATGGCGACGCTGCTGGATGCGCACGACTGGGACTACGTCGTCGGGGCGGTGCACTTCGTCGGAGAGCACGCCGTCGACCACGACGGCTACGAGGTCTGGGACCACCGCTCGCAGCGCCCGGACGAGCTGTGGCGCCGCTACTTCGTCACCCTCGGCGAGGCGGCGCGGACCGGAATCTTCGACATCCTCGCCCACCCCGACCTGATCAAGATCTGGGGGTCGCGGCGACCGGTGCCCGAAGGTGATCTGCGCCGCTTCTACGAACTCGCGATGGACGGCATCGCGGAGTCGCAGATCGCGATCGAGCTCTCCACCGCGGGCCTGCGCAAGCCGGTCGGCGAGCTGTACCCGTCGCGGGCGTTCCTGGAGATGTGCCTCGACGCCGGCTGCCCGGTGGCGCTCTCGAGCGACGCGCACGTGCCGGGCGACGTCGGGCGCGGCTACGACCAGGCCCTCGAGCTGCTCGATGCCGTCGGCGTCCGCGAGCTCGCCGTCTTCGAGCGGCGCGAGCGGCGGCTGGAGCCGATCGCGTGAGCCCGTCGGATGGTTCGTCGGCCGTCCGCACGGGGCTGGGCTGGGACTCACACCGCTTCAGGACGGGCCGGCCGCTGATCCTCGGCGGCGTGCAGTTTCACGGCGCGGAACTGGGTCTGGACGGCCACTCCGACGCGGATGTGCTCACGCACGCGGTGATCGACGCGCTGCTCGGTGCGGCGGGCCTGGACGACATCGGCGCGCACTTTCCGGACAGCGATCGGGCCTACGAAGGGGCGGACTCGATCGCGCTGCTGCGCGAGATCGTCGCGACCTTGGCGCAGCAGGGTCTTGCGATTGTGCACGTCGACACGACGGTCCTGATGGAGCGCCCGAAGATCGGCTCCCACCGCGCGGCGATTCGCTCGCGACTCGCGCAGGCGCTCGGCGTCGAGCCGTCGAGCGTAAACGTCAAGGCCTCGACGGGGGAGGGGATGGGCTTCGTCGGTCGCTTGGAGGGCGTCGCGGCGCTGGCCGTGGCGACCGTCGAGCTGCGCTCTGGCCGCTGAGCCGGCTCAGGCCAGCGTCCGCACCGCTTGGCGGGCCGCCTCCTTGATCCGGGCCGCGTCGAGTGGTGCCGCCGATCCGAGCTCCGCCAGGCCGCGGCGAGTGAGCACGACGGCCACGCCAGCGGCGCCGCCGGCCACGCCGAGGGCGATCATCCAGGCGGGCATCACCCGGCGCAGCGCCATCAGCGGCAGCGAGCCGACCGCGGCAACGCCGACGGTCCCGGCGGCGCCGGCCCCCGCGAGCAGGCGCGCGCCCTTGGCGCCGCCGGCGGCGCGCTCACCGACGTCAGCGCGCAGGTGCTCGACCTCGCGCCGGACGGTCTCGCCGACGTCGCGAACCATCTGCGCGAAGAACTCGCCGGTCGCCGTCCCGCCCGACTGCGTCATTGGCTCGCGCTGCGCCTCTTCGCTCATCGTGCTCTCCCGCGATCGGTTGCCGATCGCGAGGCATACCCCGAAGAACACCGCGCTGCGCATCGCGTCCGCCGCGCGGCAGATCTCCGCGCTCGCGCTCTGCATGCGTTGCGCGGCGAGGGAGCGGGGACCCCGTGGCCGTGGAGGCGGTGATCATGTGTGGCATCCAGGGCGCCGGCAAGAGCACGTTCGCGCGCGAGCGGTTCTTCGACACGCACGTACGCATCTCCCGCGACCTGCTGCGCACGGCCCACCGCGAGGCACGCTTCCTGTCGGTCTGCCTCGAGACGCGCCAGCCGTTCGTCGTCGACAAGATCAACGCGACGCGCGCCGACCGGGCGCCCTACGTAGACGCGGCGCTGGAGGCCGGCTTTCGCGCCGTCGCCTACTGGCTCGACGTGCGTCCGCGCGATGCGATCGCCCGCAACGCCGCGCGTCCCGACCGGTCACGGGTTCCCGTCAAGGCGATCCTCGGGACATACAAGCGCCTCGAGGTTCCATCCCGCGACGAGGGCTTCGCGGAGCTCTGGCACGTCGATCTCACGCCGGACGGTTTCATCGTCGTGCCGGCACCCGACGACGTCGCCGCCTGAATCTGTACTGGTGGGCCGCCCACTAGCGCCGTGTAGGCACAGCAGCCGCAGCAGCCGCCGCGCGTCGTGCCGCCGCTGCGGCGCGCGCCTGCTCATGCTCGGCCTGGCGCTTGAGCTCGCGCAGCGACCGGCGCAGGTTCTCGCGCACGGCCGGGGCCGCGACCTGCTCGGCGAGCCAGCCGAGCACGCCGGCGCCCGCGACGCCGTACTGCAGGCGCAGCTCGACGCGGGTGCGCGCGCCGTTGGCGCGCGCGCGCAGGCGCCATCGGCCGCGCTGATCGATCCCCGTGACCGACGTCCACGCGAGCTCGCGCGGCTGCTCGTGCTCGACGATCTCGACGAGCCCGCCGACCTCGGCCGAGCCGACGCGCATCAGCGTGCGGTAGCGCGCGCCGCAGCCGCTGACCTGCTCGGAGGCGACCTCCCAGCGCGTGACGCCGTCCATGAAGTGCAGGTAGCGCGTCGGGTCGGTGACGAAGCCCCAGACGAGCTGCGGCGGCGCGACGATGTCGATCGCCGCCTGAACCCTCATCCGAGGATCGGCAGGCGCCGCTCGGCGGCCAGCGCCTCGAGCGTCTCCTGCATCGTCGTGACCACGTGGTCGTAGACCTCGCCGACGTCGGGCTCGGGCCCGAACTGCTCGCGCAGGTCGATCGCCGGCAGGACCTCGACCGTGATCTTTGCCGGCAGCGGGATGTGGCCGAGCATGTCGCCGACGTTGAGGCCCCAGGGCACGGCGACCGAGATCGGCAGCACCTTCAGCCGCAGCAGCTTGTCGAGCATGAGCAGCCGCGCGAGGCCCTCTCCGCGGCTGAGGAAGAGCGCCGTCTCCTGACCACCGATCGCGACGACCGGGACGATCGGCACGTCGTGCTCGAGCGCGAGGCGCACGAAGCCGCGACGGCCGTCGAAGTCGATCTGGTTTCCCTCCCACGTAGGGCGGTGGACCTCGTGGTCGCCACCCGGGTAGACGAGCAGCGCGGCACCCGACGACAGCGCCTGGCGAGCGTTCTCGGGCGACGCGGCGACGGTGCCGTAGCTGCGCAGGAAGCCGAGTCCGGGCATCGACAGCAGGAGGTTGTGGGCGAGCTGGTGGAAGCGCCGCTCGACGCCGAAGTACGTGCTGAAGGCGAGCGTGAAGACGAGCGAGTCGGGCGACATATTGCCGCCCGAGTGGTTGCCGACGAGGAGCACCGGCCCGTCCTCGGGGATGTTGCCCAGGCCGCGCACCTCGCCACGAAACCAGAGGCTCGCGACCAGCCACTGAGCGGGCAGGCTCTCGCGGATGTAGTCGGGGTCGCGCTCGTCGAGGTCGGCGACGGGGACGCGCGCTCTGATCGCCCGCGCGACCGCCTCGACGAGCCGTTCGATCGGGCTGCGGCCCTCGGCGTGCCCAGGTTCCTGCTCGTCGGGGCCGTCGGCGGCCTTCGCGAACGGCTTGGCTTCGGCCTTCTGGCCGTTGCGCGATCTGCCGCTCGCGGTCTGCGTTGCCATCGCCTGCGAGTCTACGACTGGCGCTACGCGGCCCGCTCGCAGCCGAGAGCGCGCCGCGGCCCGAGCGCGTCGACGCGCCCGAAGAAGTCCTCCAGGAGGCCGATCGTCGGCCGGGGGCGCTCGACCTGCGGGACGTGGCCGCATCGCTCGAGCACGATCTGCTCGGCCGACGGCAGCCAGCGCGCGACGTAGCGCGCGAACGCCGGCGGGATGACGCGGTCGTGCGAACCCCAGACGAACAGCGCCGGCGCCTCGAGCTGCGAGAGGCGGGGGTAGAAGCCGTTGCGGCCGTACGGCGCGTCGAGGTAGATGTTGCGGGCCGCCGAGAGGAAGGCGATTCGCGCGCCCGCGCTTGCGTAGATGCGCTGAAACTCGTCGACGACGACGTCTGCCAGGCTCGGGTCGACCGCGTCGGGATCGGCGAACAGCGACCAGAAGTGATCGGCGACCCTGTCGCGGCTGAGCTGATGCGGCAGCAGGCCGAGCTCGGGCCGCAGCGCCCGCACGATCGGGTGATACGTGCGCTTGACGAAGGCCACCGCCGGACACAGCAGCGCCAGTCCTCCGACGCGCTCGGGATCGCGTAGGCCGAGCTCGATCGCGACCCGGGCGCCCATCGAGTTGCCCCCGACGTGTGCGCGCGAGATGCCGAGCGCGTCCATCGTCTCGCGCACCGTCGCGGCAAACCAGCGCGCCGTGTAGGGCGCGGTCGCCGGCTTGGAGGACGAGCCGAAGCCGGGCAGGTCGAGCGCGTGGACGCGATAGCGCTTCGACAGCGCCGCCGCTGTATCGAGGAACGAGCTCTTGGCGCCGCCGAGGCCGTGGATCAGCAGCACGTCGGGGCCGCACCCCATCGTGAGCATCGAGACGCGGCGACCGGGCAGGCGGACCTGATGGATGCGCAGCAGCGGATCGCGGCCGTTCTCCTGGCGGAACATGCCCTCAAAGGCGATCGCGAGGTCGAGGTTGCCGCGCGCGTAGAGCAGCCGCCGGCCGAATGCCTCGATGCCCGACAGCTCGCCCCGGCGCAGGGCGATCCACGTGTCGGCGTCGGTGCCGATGACGACGTCCGGCTCGCGGCTCGACGCGCCCTTGCGAGCGCGCGCGCCGTGCGTCGTGCAGCGCACCTCCCACGTGTGACCGATGTCGCCGAGCACGATCCGCCAGGTCGCGTCGAAGCCCGGCTCGGCCCCGGTGTAGCGATCGCGAAGCGAGCGAAAGCCCGCCTCGACGGCTGCCAATCGTGCGCTGTGGGGGCGGGGGCCAGCCATCGTGCGCGGGAACCTATCTCGCGGCGAGGTCGCAGGCAGCGATCATCTGAACGCGATCGTCCGAAGGGCGCGCCAGCTTGAGCTTTCCGGCGCTCGCTAGGGTCACGAGATGGGCACGATCCGCCTGCACGACACGCGCTCGGGCGAGCTGCGCGAGCTCGTCGCGGGCGCCGACGGCCATGTCGGCATCTACGCCTGCGGCCCGACTGTGTACGCCCGCATCCACGTCGGCAACGCGCGACCGTTCGTCGTCTACTCGCTGCTCAAGCGCTTCCTCGAGCACGAGGGCCACGCGGTGACGCTCGTCATCAACATCACCGACGTCAACGACAAGATCTACGCAGCCGCGGCGGCGCTGCAGGTGCCGAGCGCCGACCTCGCCGCCGAGATGGCCGCGCACTACAAGGCCGACACCGACGCGCTCGGGCTCGGGCGTCCGGACGCCGAGCCGCTGGCGTCCGAGACGATCGAGCCGATCGTCGCGCTGATCGCCGACCTGATCGACCGCGGGCACGCCTACGCCGTCGACGGTGACGTCTACTTCCGCGTGCGCTCGGACGCCTGCTACGGCTCGCTCAGCCGGCGTGCGATCGACGAGATGAACCAGGGCGAGGAACCGGTCCCGCCCAGCCACGCAGACCGCAAGGAGGATCCGCTCGACTTCGCGCTCTGGAAGGCGCACAAGGAGGGCGAGGACACGGTCTGGTTCGCCCCCTGGGGCCGCGGCCGCCCAGGCTGGCACATCGAGTGCTCGGCGATGGCAGAGCAGCTGCTCGGCGTCGGCTTCGAGATCCACGGCGGCGGCAACGACCTCGTCTTCCCGCATCACGAGAACGAGGCGGCGCAGACGCGGATGGCGCGCGACGCCGAGCTCGCGCAGATCTGGATGCACAACGGGATGCTGCAGGTCGCCGCGAGCGGCGGCAAGATGGGCGACGACCCTGACGCGAAGATGGGCAAGAGCCTCGGCAACGTCGCGTTGCTGCACGAGGTCGTCGAGGAGTTCGGCCGCAACGCGCTGATCATGCTGTTCGCCGGCGCGCACTACCGCCAGCCGATGGCGTTCGACGACATGCGGATGATGGAGGCGCTCGCGCGCGTCGCGCGGGTGCGCGACTCGGCGCGCGGCCTGGTCGCCGGCGAGTCGCCGCCCGAGATGCGCCCGCTGCGCGACGCGTTCTTCGCTGCGCTGCGCGACGACTTCAACACCGCGGCGGCGCTCGGCGCCCTGTTCGAGTGGATCAACGAGCGCCACAAGCGTCGTGACGAGCCCGTCGGCCGCGGCGATCTCGTCGAGATGCTCTCGATGCTCGGCCTGCAGAATCTCGCCGAGCACGGCAGCGAGGCCGGCGCCGAGGAGCAGGAGCTGCTCGAGCAGCGCGAGGCGGCGCGCTCGGCGCGCAACTACGCGGAGGCCGACCGCCTGCGAGACGAGCTGCGCGCGCACGGCTGGGAGGTGCGCGACGGGCCCGACGGGCCGGAGCTCGTGCGAATCGAGCAGTGATCCTCTACGGGCGCAATGCGGTGCGCGAGGCGCTGCGGGCGCGACGGCGCAGCATCGCGGAGGTCTGGGCGACCGATCGCGCCGTCGCCCGCGAGCCCTGGCTGCGCGATGCCGGGGCGCGGATCGCGCGCCCCGAGGAGATCGAGCGCCGCAGCGGCTCGCCGGACCATCAAGGCGTCTGCGCCGACGCCGGCGGCTATCCCTACGTGTCGGCTCGCGAGCTGCTGGCCGTCGACGCGCCGTTCATCGTCGCCCTCGACGAGCTGCAGGACCCCCAGAACGTCGGCGCGATCGCGCGCAGCGCCGAGTGCGCGGGCACGACCGGGGTCGTCATCTGCGAGCGCCGCGCCGCGGCCGTCACACCGGCGGTCGCGAAGGCATCGGCGGGCGCCGTCGAGCACCTGCGGATCGCTCGCGTGCGCAACATGGCGGACTTCCTCGGCGACGCGAAGCGGTCGGGCGCGTGGTGCTACGGAGCCGACGCGGCTGCCACGACCGGCTACGACGAGCCGGACTACAGCGGTGCTGTCGTGCTCGTGATCGGAGCGGAGGGCAGCGGCCTGCGCCCACGCGTCTCGAAGTCCTGCGATGCGCTTGTTTCGCTGCCGCTGCGCGGGCGCATCGAGTCGCTGAACGCGAGCGCTGCTGCCGCCGTTCTGATGTACGGAATCCTGCAGCGCCGGCGCGGCGCTTGACAAGGCGCCATAACGCGGGGTACCGTGGGCTGGCGTCAGGCTGAACCTCAGCTTCAGATCGGGACTCGTTATACGCAGTTGGCGCCCTGGGAGGGGTCCGCCGCTGAGCACATCCGGCTCGTCCTCGGCCGGGAAAGGACTGCTCGTGGCAAGGATCTCCCCCAAAGCTCATCCTCAGGTCCAGGTCGATGACTACTTTCTGATCGCGCTGGCCAAGAGCGGCGATCGCAACGCCTACGAACGCATCGTGCGCCGCTACTACGGATTCGTGCGCGTCAAAGCGTCGTCGTATTTTCTCGCCGGCGGCGACTCCGACGATCTCGTGCAGGAGGGGCTCGTCGGGCTTTACAAGGCCGTCCGCGACTACCGCTCCGACCGCGAGTCGTCGTTTCGCAACTTCGCCGAGCTGTGCATCACGCGCCAGATCATCACGGCGGTGAAGACCGCGACGCGCAACAAGCACACGCCGCTGAACCAGTACGTCTCGTTCTCGGCGACGCCGGCGGGATCCAGCAGCGACGGCGAGCCCACCCTGGAGGACGTGATCCCCGGCTCGGCGGTCCACGACCCGGTCAACCAGGTCATCTCCTCCGAGGAGCTGCATTCGCTGGTCGGCTGCCTCTCGACGGCGCTCTCGGAGCTCGAGTCGCGCGTGCTGGCGCTCTATCTCGACGGTCGTCCCTACGAGGAGATCGCCGAACGCCTCGGCTGCGACGCGAAGACGGTCGACAACGCGCTGCAGCGCGTCAAGCGCAAGGTCGGCCTGCATCTCGTGCAGCGCAGCGTCCTGAACTGAGCGGCCGCTTCGTGAACGAGCGGGCCTATAGCATCGGGATCGTGAACCCGATCGCCGCATCCACGCTGGGCATCGTCTTGGTCGTCGTCGCCGTCGTCATCGTCCTGCTCGTCGCCGGCGGCTACGCAGCCGCGACGCGGCGCGCCGAGAAGAGCGAGGGCGCGCTGCAGCGCGAGCTCCAGCAGGCCGAACGCGAGCTCGCCGAGGCCCACGCCAACGACAAGGGCTGGGACCCCGAGCTGCTCGCGTCGGCTGCCCGCGCCGCCGCCGTCGAGCGCTTCGGCGACGCAACCGTCGGCGACCCCCTGCTCGTGCAGGTCCTCGACCGCCCCGGGACCGACGCCGACCAGGCCGTCTTCCGGGTACAGACCGCCGACGGCGGCGAGCATCGCATCACGCTCGGCCGTGCCGGCGGCGTCTGGGGCCCGGCGTAGGTTCAATCGTCGTCGGGTAGCGGCCGGCCTTGCGCAGCAGAAGTCGACCAGCACGCCCCATACAGGTTTTCGGCGACATTCAGAGTGAGTTAGCCGGGCGTCACGTTAAGCAGGTCGACCACGAACACAAGCGTCTCGTTCGGACCGATCGAGCCCTGGCCCGCCTCACCATAGGCGAGGTCCGGCGGGATGATCAACAACCGCCGGCCGCCGACCTTCATGCCCTCGATACCCTCATCCCATCCCGGGATCACATTGCCCTGGCCTAGAGTGAAAGTGAACGGCTCGCGACCCCAGGAGGCATCGAACTGCTCGGCGTTGGAGAACAGCGCACCGACGTAGTGCACGACGAGGTTGTCGCCCGCGTTGGCTGCGGCGCCCTTGCCCTTGACGATGTCCTTCGTGACGAGCTTCGTCGGCGGCTTGCCGGACGGCTCGGGGATCTCCGGCTTGCTCGACACGTCCGTCGAGATGCCGAGCCTCGTCGCGGCGCCCGTCCCTCGAGCGGGCGTCGTCGCCGTGTCGGTCTGGGCGGGAGTCGCCGGCACCGCGGCGGGCAGATCCGTCTCGTCCTCGCTGTCGCCGCATGCGCCGACGACGAGCGCCGCCGCGGCCAGCAGCGCGATGCTTCGTGCGCGCAACGTCAGTACCCGACCTTCACCAGGTCGACGACGAAGACGAGCGTCTCGTTGGGCTTGATCGGCCCGACGCCGCGGTCTCCGTAGCCGAGCGAGGGCGGGATGATCAGCGTGCGCCGGCCACCGACCTTCATACCGGTGACGCCCATGTCCCAACCCTTGATGACGCGCCCGTGGTCGAGCGGGAAGTCGAACGCCTGGCCGCGATCCCAGGAGGAGTCGAACTGTTGGCCCGTCGACCAGGACACGCCGACGTAATGGACATGGACCTGCTTGCCGGGCGTCGCCGCGTCGCCCTCGCCGACGACGATGTCGTCGGCGATCAGCTCGGTCGGGGGCTCGCCGGTCGGCGCGGGGACCTCGGGCTTGCTGGTGAGGTCGTCGGAGATGTCAAGCTTGGTCATGAGCCACAGCCTACGTACCCACGGCCGTGGCGCGGCGTCAGCCTTCGAGCGGGCGGAAGTCGCCGAAGGTCCAGTGCACGTTGTAGCCGAGCGCCGTACCCGCCGGGCTCGCGTGCATCGCGGGCAGGACGACCGTTCGCATGAGCTCCTCGACGATCCCTGCCCGTAGCTGCGCGTCCTCGATCTCCGGCAGGTACTCCTCCTGATTGGATGGCACGAGCAGCGTGTCGATCGTCTCCTCGTCGGCGATCTCGTAGGTCTGCGTCGTGACCTCGCCGACGAAGTGGCCCGTCAGCGCGTCGCCGATCTCGGGGCCGGTATGGGGGCGGGGCAGGATCCGCCGGCCGGCGCGGTCGTCGTCGATCAGCGGCAGCGAGGCGTGCGCGGCGCGTGCGGACGCGGCCGCGATCGCGTCGCGCTGCAGTTGCGAGTCGGGCATCGCATCGCCGTTCAGCAGCGCCTTCCAGTGCGCGCGCAGCGCGCGGTTCGGGTCGTGGAAGAGGACGGCGTACGGCCCCGGCAGCCCGAGGTCGGGCGCGTTCCACAAGAGGCGGCCGCCAGGCGCCGTCACGTCCGCGAGGCCCTCGGCCACGCGTCGCACGGCCTTCGGCGGGATGAGGTGGAAGACCATGCTCGACATGACGACGTCCATCCGCACGCCACCGGTCACCTCGAGCAGCGGCCGGAAGCGACCGTCGTCGCCGACGAGCGAGTGACAGCGCGTCCACGAGCAGTCGCGCACGACGTCGTAGCCGTAGGCGAACCAGCTCGACGGGATGTCGGCGAGGTGCAGCTCGAGCGTCACGCCGGCGCGCTCCAGGCGCTGCTCGAGGCCCGTCTCGCGCGTCGCCTTGAGCAGCTCGATCGCCGCCAGCGCGGTGCCGGTCCCGTAGTCGAGCACGCGCAGCACCGAGCCGGACGGCAGCTCCTCGAGGCGCTGCTCGAGCACGGCGATCGCCTGCGTGACGAGCAGGCTCGTCGCGGCCGACGACCATAGCCGCGGGTGGCGCAGGTCGCCGCCCTCGTAGAGCAGCTCGTGCAGCGCGCGGCCGTCGCGCCGGTCCACGCCCGGCCGCGGGCGCCAGCTGTCGTGGCGCGCGACGTCGCCGTCGAAGCCTGGGATCAGCTCGTGCTCCGCGGCGCCGCCGCCGAGCAGGTGGTTGAGGCTGACGGCGACGAACGGCCGCGTCGTCGGGTAGCGCCGCTCGCCGGTCGCCGCCTGCCGCAGGCCCGCGCGCCGCAGCGCGGAGATGAACGCGCGCCGCTCGACAGGGTACTGGCGAGACAGCCCGTGGTAGGCGTCGAAGGCGATGCTGTGCAGCGCGCCCTGGTGGCGCGCGGCGACCTGCGGCGCGACGCAGTGCGCCTCGAGCACGATCAGCCCGTGGCGGGCGACGTGCGGCGCCCAGCGCGCGAGGTGCGCGGCGAGGTCGGCCTCGACAGCGGCGGGATCGAGCGCATGGCCGGATTCGGCGAGATACGCGCCGCTCGAGAGTCCGGCCGCCGTCTGCGGCGCGCGTGCGCCGCCGTAGCCGCGGTCGTGGTCGACGAAGGCGTGCACGTGCAGGCCGTCGTCGATCGCCAGGGCGTGGGCGGCAAGGTCGTCGCGCAGCGCGTCCGGATCGGAGACGTCGCCGAGCAGCACGAGCGCCGGAGCGCCTGCCTCGGCGAGCGTGCGTCGCGCACGCTGCACGGCGGCTTGACTGTAATCCGCGCCGACCAGCAGCAGCGGGTGCTCGTCGAGGTGGCGCCCCCGCAACGTGCGGTCGCTCACGAGCGCGTGGATGCGCGCGAGCCAGCTGCCGTCACCGCAGCCCGTGTCGAGTACGAAGCGCGGCTGCTCGGAGAGCGGCTCGCGGTCGAAGATCTGGGCGATCGCCCTGTCGGCGTCACCGAAGTAGCGGCCGTGCGCAGCCGTGCTGGCACGGATGTTCAGCTCGCGCTGGACGTGCCACTCGCGTCCCTCGGCGGGACCGCTGCGGGCGCCGCTGATCGCGCCGCCGTACAGCTCGGGCAGGCGGCCGAACATCGGCAGGTAGGAGCCGACGAGCCCGAGGTGCACGACGAAGTCCAGCGCGATGACGCCGTCCTCCGTCCAGGCGCCGTCGTCGCCGAGCCAGCCGAGCGCGCGCAGCAGTCGCGCGACGAGCTCGCCCGCGTCGCCGCCCGGCAGCGCCGGGCCGTCGGCGCCGTCGAGGTCCCCGCTGGCGTCGAGCCACAGCAGCGCCGGAGAGGCGAGCGCTCCGTCGAGGTGCGCGACGACGTCGTCGCGCAGCGCCGCGTCGAGGTCGTCGAGCTCCCAGCGCGCCTCGGCGCCCTCGACGAGCTCGGCGAACAGCGCCAGGCGCTGGCCATCCCAGGGCCGCTCCCAGGCGTCGGGCTCGTTGTCGAGGAACATCGCGAGGTAGCTGCCCAGCTCCAGGTAGCTGTCGTGATGGGCGGCGACGGCGCGCCCGGCAGCCGTCCAGGCGATCGTCGTCGCGTCGGGCTCGAGCGCGGGGCCCGCTTCGATCCAGCCCGCCTGGGCGAGCGTACGCAGGCCGACGCGGAGGTGCGCGAAGCCCGTGTCGGTCAAGGCGGGGCAGAGCCGGTCGAGCGGTTCGGCGCGCGTCAGCGACGGCGCGAGCAGGTCGATCGCGTTCATCCCGCGCAGCGTCGCCGCGAGCACCATGCCGTCCTGGAACAGGAACGCCAACCGCCGCAGGGCGTCCCTGCCGATGCCGCGATCTGTGAGCCGCACCCGCCTATCCTGCCGGATCTGATCGGCGCGTGGCGCGCACGGGTACTCCCGGGGCGCTAGCCTCCGCCACGACTGCCTGCCCGCCTAGCTCAATTGGCAGAGCACTTCACTTGTAATGAAGAGGTTTTCGGTTCGAGTCCGAAGGCGGGCTTCAGAAAGAGCCTCCAAATCAGCGCTTTCGCTCACCGTCTCTCTCTCGGGCGCAGCTGATCAACGACCTCAAACGCATCGGCCAACTCCTGCAAAGGCGTCAGCTTCCGCTGTAGCCAATGGATGAGCTGATCGAAAACGACCTGCGCAGCGCCAGGCGCGCATTGGAGGATCTCGTGCAGCGGCGCACGGAACTTCGTCCGGCGTGCCAGGGCGCCGTGGTCCAGTGGCGTTGGGCGCGTGAGGGTTCGGACTTGCAGCGGCCGGAGCCGCTGTATCGCGAGCGTTTTGGGACGCCCACGCCGCGGCTGCTCAAGGAACCCCCAGCGGTACCGCGAGACGAGCAGCAGTACGGCTACGACGCCGACGGCGAGATCGTCGTGGCGCGCGAGTACTTGGAGCCGGGATGCTTTCGCGAGGAGCTTCGCGTGCCGCGGGGCGAGACCGTAGTCGGATACCGCTGGTCCGAGAGCGGTGAGCCATCGGAGGTCAACGTCGCCCGCTATGCGGATGGAAAGATCCGCTCCTACGTGACCGTTCGCGCGGAGCGCCGCACGGACTCGCTGCGCGGCTCGTCAAGCGAACGCTATGTGTACGACGGTGACCTTGTGTCGGAGATCCATGACGACTCCGACCTCTCGTTCCGCGGGATACCGCTCAAAGACGGGCCGACCCTGATCCGCGCGTCGTATGACCCGCTCGGGCGTCTGCTGGAGTTGCGCGAGGAGGGTGGTCGAGGCGAGAAGGTGCTGTATCGGGCGCGCGGGAGCGGACCGTCGATGAAGAAGTTGCAGCGCCGTGTCGAGGATCGCCTTGTCGAGACGCTGCCAAGGCTCGTGCGCGAGCGCGCCGGTGACGAGCCGATCTACTGCCTGGTCTTGCATTGTCACCCTGAGTGGCCGCTACCCCCGACGATCGGGCTGGGCCTGGAGCGCGACCGCCAAGGATGGATGAACACGATCGACGACGTCCAGACGCTCAGGCTCACGGTCTGGAACCCGGCCGAGTTCAGCAACTACCGCGACGAGACCGTCCACTGGGACCTGACCGAGATCGACGCGGAGCTTGCGCGCGCGGTCGGCGCGATCCCAGACAACGACGACGACGCGGCCGAGCGCGCACGCGCGACTCTCGACCGGGCCGCTCGTCGCCTGCAACAGCTCGACTGGCGCCCGATCGCGCCGGTGACCGACGACTTCGTCGTCTTCGCCGTCGATTACGAACTCACCGATCTCGAGGAGAACCTTCGCCCCAGCGTCCCAGCACCCCTTCGCAAGGCGCTCTCGAGCCGCGCACTTGGCTGAGAGTACGTTGCAGACGCCGTAACGTCCGTTAACCGCGTTCCCCGTTCCCTATAGGAGGGCTCGGATCTTCTCGCGTAATGACGGCCGCGCGCGAAACCGCCGCGTCGAACTGACCTTCCACTACCGCGCCAAGTCTCGGATCTCAGGGCGGCGCGTCGCCGGCCGGGCCGAACACCGCCTGCGTCTGCGGGCCGACGTCCAGCGGCCTGACGACGACCTCGTCGCCGGCGGACCCCTCCTCGCTTCGCGGCGGCTCGACGACGTCGAGCCCCTCGAGCATCGTGAAGAACGCGCGCCCGTAGGGCGTGTGTCGCACACGCGCGCGCACGGCGTCCCAGTCGACCTGCTCGCGTAGCGCGCGCGCCATCTTCAGCAGCCCTGCGTAGTCGAGGTAATGCTCGTTGAGGGTCTGCAGGCGCAGGGCGAACATGTCCTCCAGGCCGAGGACGTTCATCGTCATCGACGTCACCGCCAGCTCCTCGCCGCGAGCGATCTGCTCGTCGGTGACCTCGCCCTCGACGGTCTGGAAGATGACGTCGACGAGCACGTCGCCGTCCCATGCCTTGAGCAGCCACTCCTCGGGCGGGCGCTCGGGCGTCATTCCCGCGTCGACGAGCAGCTCGAGCACGCGCTCGGCGTCGGTCGGGCGCACCATGAGGTCGAGGTCGTTGGTCACCTCGGGGCCGCCGCGCGCCCAGGCCGCGAGGCTGCCGCCGACGAGAAACGGGATCTGCGCCTCGCGCAGCAGCGCCACGGCCTTGCGCAGCGTCGCCAGGATCGGCCCGAAGCGCTCTTCGTCGTCACGCATGGCCCGCTGTTACCCGCCCTCGGTGACGGGGAAAGCACGCCTGAGGATGTCGCTGGCCGACCAGTCGCAGCGCCCAGCCCGGATCGCCGCCGTCGGCGACCTGCACTGCCGCGAGTCGCAGCGCGATGAGATCGCCGCCGCCTTCGCGGCGATCGCGGCGGAGGTCGACGTCATCCTGCTCGCCGGCGACCTGACGACGCACGGCGAGCCCGAGCAGGCGCAGATCCTCGCCGACGCCTGCCGGCCGCTCGACACGCCGGTGCTGACCGTGCTCGGCAACCACGACTGGCACGCCAACCGCGCCGACGAGGTCGTCGACGTGCTGCGCGAGGCCGCGATCGTCGTGCTCGACCGCGACCACGCGATCCTCCCTGTCGGCGCCATCGAGCTCGGCGTCGTCGGGCTGAAGGGCTTCGTCGGCGGCTTTGACGGCCATCGGATCCCAGACTTCGGCGAGCCGCTGCTGCGCGCGCTGTACGACGACATGTCCACCGACGTCGAGGCGCTCGACGCCGGCCTGCGCGAGATCGCCGCCTGTCCGCTGCGGATCGTGCTGCTGCACTACGCGCCCGTTACGGCCACGCTCGAGGGCGAGCCACGCGAGATCTGGGCCTTTCTCGGCAGCGACCGGCTCGCGGCGCCGATCACGGAGCACCGCCCGCACGTCGTGCTGCACGGGCACGCGCACGCGGGCAGCTTCGCCGGCGCGATCGACGACGTGCCCGTCTACAACGTCTCGGCGCCGGTCATCGGGCGCGACTTCTGCGTCTTCGACCTCAGCGGCGCCGGCGCAACGACCGCCGCCGTGCACTAGGAGGGTTTGGCGAAACTCGTTCGCCCAGTAGCGGCGGGGCTTTCCTTGGCCGGTCGGAACACGCCTACCTCCCGAATCGCTGTGGTCTACCCCAAACGAAAGGCCCACCGAAGGCGGGCCTTTCGCGAACATTCTGCCGCCGGTTTCGACGGCTAGGCCAGGCGCGTCGAATGCGCCATGGGTCCCTTGCATCGGGAAGAATAACAAATTCGGATGAGGCGCGGGCCGGATTCGAACCGGCGTACGGATCATTGCAAGGGACCCGACCTAGCCTCTCGGTCACCGCGCCCTGCGCAACGCGGTGAGTCTAGCACGCTTCTGCGGCACCTCGTGATAGCCGGGCTATCACGTCCCAGCCCCTACATGCCTACATCCCTACATCCCTACATCCCTATACACACACCCCGCGTGGGTGTCGGGTGAGGCGTGTGCTACTGTGATGCCCATGCCATCCTCGACATTCTCTGTCGTCGCCCTTCTTGCCGAGCGCCCCGAGGCTGACCTGCGAAAGATGCAGGCAGGACTCGAAGCCGAGCGGCTGCGCCTTGAACGAGACCTCGCCAGGATCGAGCTGGAGTCAGAGCAGATCGCTGAGGCGCTCGCGCGCCAGTCGCGAGCCACCGCCAAGCCGAGGACGCGGCCAAGCCCGACGCGGCCAGGTGCCACTCAGAAGCGCATCCTGGACGCAGTAGCCCGCCTCCCTCAGCCGGTAAGCCCCGCTGAGATCATTGCGGAGATGGAGTCCGGAGGATCTCCGGCGGGCAACAAGGGCACGATCCACAACGCAATTGCCCGCCTCGTCAAGGTCGGGAAACTGAACAAGCTCGACGTAGGCCAGTACCAGCTTGCGTCCCGGAACGGCTCCTCAGGGGAGTCGCACACGGGACCTACCGAGAATGAGCCAACCGAGCCGCTGTTAACGGCCACGGGGGCTCAGGAGGCGAGTTAGGGAGTCCTAGGCTCCAAACCTCGTATCGCGTGGCACAGCGGGTCGGCTCTACAGGAGTCGGCCCGTTTCGCTTTTCGGGAGTCTACAGACTCCCCCGCCTGTCTTCTAGATTCTGCCCGTTTTCCCTGCTAGCAAAAGGGTTTTTCCGTCCGATGCGACCTGTAGGCTTGCCTTCGATCTCCAATAAACGACCCCCGCGCTGCGCTAACAGCCGGGGGTCTGGACCACGAAGGATTGAGCTACGTGGACTTGCAGAAGGTAGCACCGCGCTCGGCGGCTTTCGAGCTTGCAGGACTTCTCGACTCCCCGGAGATCGCGAACCTCATCGCAGACCTTGAGGCGACGCGCTGGACGGGTCGCCCCGGCTATCCGATCCGTTGCATGGTCGGTATGGCCCTCGCCAAGTCCATGTACGCGATCCCGACGTGGACGCGCACCGTGCGGCTTGTCGCTGAGCACGACGCGCTGCAAGCCGCGCTCGGCTGCGTTGGCGACACGCCGAGCGAGTGGGCGTGCTACCGCTTCACGGCCAAGCTGCGCGTCTACAAGCCGCTGCTGGACTCCTGCATCTCGGACGTGCTCGACCGGCTGCGCGAGGCGAACCCCGGCATGGGCGAGAGCATCGCCATCGACGGGTCCGACCTTCCCGCGTACGCCAACGGTCAGCGACACGTGTCCAAGAACGGTCGCGAGCGTGCGGCGAGCGAGTACAGCGATCCCGACGCATCGTGGGGGCATCGCTCCGCAGTGTCGACACGCAAGGGCGGCGGGGTACTACGGCTACAAGGTCCATGCGGCCGTCGACACGCTGACCGGGCTTCCGATGGCTTGGACCGTGGAGACGGCCAAGGATGCCGAGACCACGTTCGCGCTCGGGCTGCTCGACGCCGTGCGTGAGCGTGGGTTCGCGGTCGCGAACGCGATCATGGACAAGGGCTATGACAACGGCCCGGTTCACGACGGCTGCAACGCGCGTGGCGTGTGCCCTGTCACGCCGCTGCGCGAGACTCCTGGCGTCAAGCGCGGCGACCACAAGCCGCGATGCTGCGAGCACGGCGAGTGGACGTTCGCCGGAACCGACTACAAGCGGCAGGCAACCAAGTGGCGCTGCCCGACCGGCGAGTGCCAGCCGAAGTCCACATGGGTCAAGGCCGACCGGATGCACCCGCTGATCCCGCGCCACACGGAACGGTCCAAGGCGCTGTACAGCAGCCGTGGCGCCGTTGAGCGCGAGTTCGGCCGACTCAAGCACGAATGGGCGATGCTGCCGCTCCGCGTGCGAGGCATCGAGCGCGTCCGGCTGCACGCCGATCTGACGATCCTCGCGAAGCTCGCCTGCGCGCTCACGAACGCGCGCGCCGCGCCACGCGCGGCATAATCCGGCTTTAGGTGCGGGCGCGCCGAGCAGGCGCGGCAGCCGGGGCACCCGGATCGCGCTCAAGGCGATCCCACTCGCGAAGCGCCTCGTCAACTTCGCGCTTTAGCTCCCTATCCTCTCGGATGGCCTGCTCGCGCCGTTCCTGCGGCGACTGCCCGTTGCGGTCGGCGCTGCGATCGCCCATGCGTTGCTCCCTCTCTGGTGGCCCACACCCGTTTTTCGCGGCGAAATATTGTACCCCTTCGGCTACCCCGAATTGCCGTTCTTGAAGACCTCGCGCTCAAGATCCAACAGCCGTTGATCGGTAGCGCGCGTATGGGCATCAACGCGCCGCTCAAGCGCGCCTACCGCCTTCCGTGCGGCGCCGAGCCGCAGACGCGATCCGGCAACCTCGGCCTCTTCAACATCGTCGCCCCGCCACAGCCCTCGCGCCGTCGCTAACACGACCATAAGCACGAAGGCCACGGCCCCAGCTTGCGTCAGCGTCGAGAAGAACGATGCGTCTTGAAGCAGGCGCACCGCACCGAAGACGATACCCACGGCCAGCGCGAACACGACGATCGGCTTGTGGAGCGGTACGCCGCTCAGTCGTCGCAACCAATTTCGAATCATGACCGCGGACCTTCCTAATTCCGTCCGGACGGTGCGACACGATGCCGATGTCCACGCCATCTGACCCACGACCGGATGCTTTGCATGAGGCTCGCTGGTTCGCTCCCAGCGGGCCTCGTGCATTCTCGGTCGCGGGTCGGACAACACGGCGGTCGCGCGAGACTCTAGCCTGAGGCGCGAGTGGCCCAGAGTTTCGCCAATCGTTTCGCCAAACCCTCCTAGTGGGCGACCCACTACCGACGCACGAGCGCCGTCTCAGCCCGTGCTGTCGCCGGGCGCGCTGCCGACGCGCTCGAGCCGGCCGTGGCCGTTGCTCGAGAAGACGTCCTCGTACTTCGGGATGCCGGGATCGTCCGGCGCGTTCAACCGCCGCTCGAGCTCGCCCATGACGATCCCGAAGACGAGATGGCGCCATGTCGCCTGCGCGAAGGCGCGCCCGCTCGACGCCAGCCGGGGGAGATCGTCGCGCGCGGGATGCACGCGGTCGACGGCGATCGTCAGCGGCCAGGTCGCCAGGTGCTCGATCAGCGCGACGATCGGCCCGCGGCTCCACGACGGCAGCGGCATCCGCGGCGCGAGGTTCGAATACACGGCGCCCATCAGCGCGCCGTTGACGAGGTGCATCGCCGCCCCCACCACCGGCCACGCAGGGCCGCGCGTGACCGCCTTGCCGAGCAGCTCGCTGTCGTCGTGGTCGAGCCCGAAGACCGGCTTGTCGAGCGGCTGCTGAGCAAGCCAGACGCCTGCGGCGACCGCGCCGGCGAAGGCTCCGCGAACGCTCTTGGCGAGATCGATCACCATCAGGCGCCAACGACTGTAACGCCCGTCACGAAGGCGTGTATGCAGGGAATGGATCGCAGCCGCCTGTTGGCGCGCGCGCAGGGGCGCGGCGTCAATCCGCTCGTCTACTGGGCGGCGCGCGCGATCTTGCAGCCGTTCTTCCTCGTCTACTTCCGGATGCAGCGGATCGGCATGGAGCACGTTCCCAAGGACGGCGGGCTGATCATCGCCTCCAACCACCGGTCCTTCATGGACCCCTGGCTGATCGGCATGATGCTGCGCCGGCCGGTCTACTACGTCGCGAAGAGCGAGCTCTTCCACCATCCGATCGTGGCGTGGTTGCTGAGCTCGCTCGGCGCCTTCCCGCTCGACCGCGGTCAGGGCGACCGTGACGCGATGGACGCGGCGCGCCGGATCGTCGAACGCGGCGACGTCGTCGTGATCTTCCCCGAGGGCACGCGCACCCGCCCGGGCGCGCTCGCCATCCCCAAGCGCGGCGTCGGCCGGCTCGCGCTGCAGACAGGCGCCCCGATCGTCCCGGTCGCTCTGATCGGGACCGACGCGGTTCGCAGGGGCTGCCTGATCCGCCCGCGGCGGATCCGGATCCGCGCCGGGCGACCGCTGCGCTTCCCGCAGGTCGACGAGCCCTCGCCGACGCTCTCGCGCGCGGTGCTCGAGCGCATCTGGCCGTGCATCGAGCTGCAGTGGGAGTGGCTCGGCGGCACGCCGGCGCTACGCCGCGCGGCGATCGTCGGCGCCGGCTCATGGGGCAGCGGCCTCGCGGTCGCGTTCGCGCGCGCCGGACTCGACGTCGAGCTCGGCTGCCGGACCGAGCAGCAGGCCGCGCGCCTCGAGCGCACGCGCGTCAACGACCACTATCTGCCGGGCGTGCGGCTGCCTGACGCCGTCCGCGTGACGACCGCCGAAGAGCTCGCGCTCGACCGCGCGGACCTCGTCTGCTTCGCGGTTCCGGCGGCCGCGCTGCCGGCCGCGGTCGACGCGCATGCCGGCGCGATCGCCCCCTCCGCCGGCGTCCTCGTGCTCTGCAAGGGCCTCGTCGCGCCGAACGGCACGCTGCCGAGCGCCTACGTCCGCGAGCGTATCGATGCGCGCGCCGTCGGCTGCATCGGCGGCCCGAGCCACGCCGCCGACGCGCTCGAGAGCGGCGCCGCGCTCGTCATCGGCTGCGCCGATCCGATCTATGCCGCGCAGATCGCGCGCGTCTTCAAGGACGCCGGCTTCGACACGACGACGACGGCCGACGTCGGCGGCGTCGAGCTTGCCGGAACCGCGAAGAACGCGGCCGCGCTGGCCGCCGCCGCGGCGGGCGTGAGCGGTCCCAACGCCGCGGGCGCGGCGGCGGGCAAGGTCTTCGCCGAGGTCGACGCGTTCGCGCGCCGCTGCGGCGGGCACCCGGAGACGTTCGCCGGACTGGCGGGCGCGGGAGACCTCGTTGCGACCGTCGTCGCCGAGGGCAGCCGCAACCGCCGCGCGGGCGAGCTGCTCGGCCAGGGCATGTCGGCGCAGAACATCGGCGTCCGCCTCGGGCAGTCCAGCGAGGCGATGGACGGCGTCGGGCTGCTGGCGCAGACGCTGCGCCGCGAGGGCGTCCCGTCGCCGACGCTCGACCGGCTCGCCGCGCTCGTCGACGGGCGCATCGACGCCGATGCCTTCGCCGCCGCGGTCACCGGACCGGGCGGGCGCTTCCGGCGCGACCGCGCGGCCGCGTCGCAGCTCGCGACGGCGGCGGCGGGCGCCACCGATCGGAGCACACTCCAGGGGTAGGCTCGATGCACCGTGGACCATCCCGACAAGGTCCGCCTCGATGCGGCGTTCTCAGAGCTCTACCGGGCACATCTGCGCGACGTCTACAGCTACGCCTACTACCGCGTCGGCAACCATCACGACGCCGAGGACCTCACCGAGCAGACGTTCCTGCAGGCCTACCGGCATTTCGAGCGCGCGCAGGCGGAATCCGACGGGCGGCCGCTGCGGCCGTGGCTGATCCGCATCGCGCACAACCTCGCCGCGAACCTCTACCGCGACCGCTCGCGACGACCGCAGACGCACATCGACGACTCGACGGTGCTGAGAACGCCGCACACGACCGAGGACCTCGTGGAGGGACGCGATGAGCTTGCGCGGATCATCACGGGCATCCAGGAGCTGCCCGACGAACGCCGCGACGCGCTCGTCATGCGTTTCGCGCTCGGCATGGACAACCGCGAGATCGCACGGGCGATGGGCAAGACGGACGGCGCGACCAAGGTCCTGCTGCACCGCGCCATCAAGCAGCTCGAGGGAATCGTGACGCCGGTATGAGTTCCGACATGGCGCACGTGGACATCGAGCGGATGCTGCGCCTCGCGCTGGCTCCCGTCGACCCGCCCGAGACGCTCAAGACGCGCGTCGAGTCGACGCTGCAGGAGCTCACCGACGCCGCGGTCGACGAGCTCGAGGGTTGGGAGCTGTCGGCGATGCGCGACCCGCGCAACTGGGTCCGCCCGGTCGTCGCGGCGGCCGTCGGCGCGTCGGCCGGAACGGCGCTCGTGGTCCTCCGCGTGCGCCAGGAGCGGCGCAAGCGCGCCGCCCAGGCGCGCAACCCGCTCGACCTCGCGCAGCGCACGCTGAAGGCGGCGGCGAGCGAGGCGCGCAAGCTGGCCCGCCGCGACTGATCCGCGCAGACGCTCGCCGGCGTATTCCAAGCACATGTCACGCTTGCGCAAGAACGCCGATCCGAGCCCGACCGAGCTGCGCGACCTCGCTGACGAAGACCTGATGCAGCTCGTGCGCCGCGGAGAGGCCGAGGCATTCGAGGTCGTCTACGAGCGCCACTCCAGCGCCGCCTTCTCCCTCGCCTACAGGATGTGCGGCGTCCGCGCCGCCGCCGAGGACGTCGTGCAGGAGGCGTTCCTCTCGCTCTGGCGCAGCGGCGCGCGCTACGACCGCGCCCGCGGCTCGGTGCGCACCTGGGTGCTGGGCATCGTCCACAACCGCGCGATCGACGCGCTGCGCCGCTCGGTCGTGCACGACCGCCGCCGCGCGAGCGACGAGGGCATCGAGGAGCGCTTCGAGGCGCGCGAGCGCACCGAGGCCGAGGTCGCCCGGCTCGACGAGGCCGAGGAGATCCGGGAGGCCCTGCAGACGCTACCGGCCGAGCAATCGCGCGTCATCGAGCTCGCCTACTTCGGCGGCTTCACGCAGACCGAGATCGCCTCGATGCTCGACACGCCGATAGGTACGGTCAAGGGCAGGATGCGGCTGGGACTGGAGAAGATGCGCGCGCAACTCGGAGGGCTGCGCGAGGTGATGTCATGAGCTTCGAGACCTGTCCCCGGATCGACGATGCGGCGAGCTACGTGCTACGCGCGATGCCCGACGGCGAGTGGCAGCTCTACAGCGCGCACGTCGACGGCTGCCACGTCTGCGCGGCGAAGATCGCCGAGCTGGGCTTCGTCTCGGACGCGCTCCTCAACGCCGTCCCGCAGCTGACCGCGCCGCCGGAGCTCCGCAACCGCGTGATGTCCGTCGTGCGGGCCGAATCCGAGCTGCTGCTCGCGGCCGGCCCGATGGCGGACCGGCCGATCGAGCGCGAGCCGCGCCGCTTCAGCGCGCTGCGGCTGCGCCCGTGGCCTGCGACGGTGCTCGCCACGTCGCTGCTGGCGCTCGGCCTCGGCGGCGGCGGGCTGCTCGTCGGCGCCGGCGGGAGCGATCCCGCTACGCGGACGATCGCCTGCGCCGAAGCGCCGGACAGGGCCGCGTGCCAGATGCGGATCGCCGGCGACAGCGCGAACCTCGTCGCCGCCGGACTGCAGGCGCCGCCGAAGGGCCGCATCTACCAGGTCTGGCTGGACCGCGACAACGGCACAGCGCCCGAGCCGACCGAGGCACTGTTCTCCGTCCGCAAGGGCCGCGCCTCCGTCGACGTGCCGGGCGACCTCAGCGGCGTCAAGCAGGTGCTCGTGACCCATGAGCCGCTCGGCGGCAGCGAGGTTCCGACGCGCCAGCCGATCATCGCCGCGCCGATGGCGTAGCCGCGCTGCCCGGCCGGCCGCCGATCCGCGGCTGGTAGCGTCAATCTCGCCGTGGAATCGTCGACCGCAACGACCTGCTATCGCCACTCCGATCGCGAGACCGGCGTGTCGTGCTCGTCGTGCGGGCGGCCGATCTGCCCGGACTGCATGACGCCGACGCCCGTCGGCATGCGCTGCCCGGAGTGCTCGCGCCAGAAGACGAAGGTCCGCACGATGGGCCACGTGCACGGCGTGCCGGTCGTCGCGCGCACGATCATCGCCATCGCCGTCGTGGTGTGGGTCGCGGAGCTCATCACGCGCAACATGGGCTTCGACTCGGTTCTCGCGCGAGGTGCGCTGCGGGCCGACTTCGTCGCCGACGGCGAGTGGTGGCGCATCCTGACCGTCGGCTTTCTCCACGACGACCGGCTCCCGTTCGGCCTGCTGCACCTCGGCTTCAACATGTACTTCCTCTACTTCCTGGGCCAGATGCTCGAGCCGACGCTCGGCCGCCTTCGCTTCGCGGTCGCCTTCTTCGTCTCGCTCCTGGGAGGCTCGCTCGGCGCGCTGCTGCTGTCGCCCGACCGATTCACGGTCGGCGCCTCGGGCGCCGTCTTCGGGCTGATCGCGGTCGCGCTCATCGAGCTGCGGTCGCGCGGCATTCCCCCGATGCGGACGCCGCTTGCGTCGATCCTGATCCTCAACCTCGTCATCACGTTCGGCTTCGCGAGCTTCATCTCGGTCGGAGGACATCTGGGCGGGCTCGCGGCCGGCGGCGTGGTCGGGTACCTCCTGTTCGAAGTCGGGGGCGCGCGGCGATCACGCAGGACACCGGTGCTCGCGGCTTCGGTCGGTCTCGGCGTGGCGCTCGCCGTCGGCTCGATCGCGGTCGCCGCCAGCGCCGTCGGCGTCTGATCAGCCCGCGCGCAGGGGGTGGTCGAGACCCGCGCTCGCTTCAACACGGCGTCGGGGACCGCCGTCAGCGTCTGAAGCGAGAGCGCTGGATCTCGAGGAGCTGCCCGCGCTCGCGCCGCTGCCGGCGGCGGGGACCCTTTGCGAAACGCGCCTCGGGTGACGCGACGCCGGCGGCACGCGATTTCCGTCCGTTCCACAGGCTCGCGCAGCTGGAGCGGTGTGCCGCCGGCGTCGAGCGCCGTCTCGAGCGCCGCGATCAGCGAGCGGTCGACACCCATGCCTGCCCTCGCGCGCCGTGGAACCGAGATCGGCCGTCGTTGCGCGCGTTCACGCGGCGCGGCCTGATCCTGACATGAGCCGGTCGTACAGCGCCTGCGCCTGCTCGAGCATCCGCGCCGCCGAGAAGCGCGCTCGCACGTCGGCGGCGGCGGCCGCGCCGAACCGCTCGCGCGTGGCGCGGTCGGCGTGCAGCTCGGCCAGGGCGCGGGCCAACGCGGCCGGGTCGCGCGGCGCGACGAGCCGCCCGCTGACGGAGTCGGTGAGGATCTCCGGCAGGCCGCCGTGATCGGCGGCGACGACGCAGCAGCCGGCTGCGGCCGCCTCCAGCGCTGCGTTGGGCAGCGGGTCGGGCTGCGTCGAGGGGACGGCGACGACGTCGGCTGCGCCGTAGACGTTCTCGACGTCAGGGCGAAAGCCGGCGAAGCGCACCCGGCCGGCGACGCCGAGCGACCGCGCGAGCGCGCGCAGGTCCGCCACGCGGCGCTCCTCGCCCTGCCACGGATCGCCCGCGATCAGGGCGATCGTGTTGTCGGCGGATGCCTCGGCGAGCGCGCGGATCAGCACGTCCTGGCCCTTCCACGACGAGATCCGGCCGAGGATCGCGACGACGAACGCATCGGCCGGCAGCTGGAGCGCAGCTCGGGCAGCACTGCGCTCCGCGCGCTCGGGCGCGAGCGCGAGGCCGTCGTGCAGCACGTGCGCCTTCGCCGTCGCGCAGAGCTGCGCGCGCGTCGCGTGCGACACGCACGGCAGCGCGTCGGCGCTCAGCAGCAGGCGGCGGTACGCGGGCCAAAAGCGCTCGAAGCCGGCGTAGATCTCGCGCACGTGCCATACGTGGGGCACGCGCGCGATGCGCGCGGCCGCCGCGCCGCCGAGCGTCACCGACGTGTTGCTGTGGATCATGCGGACGTCGCGCGCCCGTGCGAGCGCTGCGATCGCGCCCGCGTCGCGTGCGAGCGCACGGCCGATTCGCGCGACCCCGGCGGGTGACAGCGCGGCGCGGCGCAGGACCGCCAGCGGGCGCACGAGCACCTCGACCCCCGCGGCCTGGAGGTCCTCGCGCAGCTCGCCGTCGAGCGCGAGCACGACGAGCGGGCGGTAGCGCTCCGGGTCGAGGCCGGTCGCCAGCAGCGCGAGCTGGCGGTCGGCGCCGTAGCGCCCCGCCGACGAGTGCAGGAACAGGACGGTGCGGGGACCGGCGGCCGGCGAGCTAGTGGTCCGTCTGATGACTACCGGCCGCCGGTTACGAGACGGACCACTAGAGCTCCACGGCCAGCGCCTCGGCCGGCGCCTGCGGGACGCGGTCGGGATGCAGGATGTGCGCCAGCAGCTCGAGGCCGTCGACGAGCCGCGGGCCGGGCCGCGAGAAGTACGCCGAGGCGTTGACCGCGACGACCTGGTCGGCGCCGAGCTCGCGCAGGCGGCCGGCGAAGTCCTCGGCCTCGACGAGCGCCCGCGCCGCGTCGTAGCCGCACGGCATCACGATCACGACCTCCGGCTGCGCGGCCGCGACCTCCTCCCACGTCGCCTGGCGCGAGGGTTCGCCCGCGAAGCCGAGCACGTCTTCGCCGCCCGCCATCTCGACGAGCTGCGGCGTCCAATGGCCGGCGACGAAGACCGGGTCGAGCCATTCCAGTGCGGCGACGCGCGGCCGCGGCGCTCCCCGCACGGCAAGCCGTACGACGTCGGCGCGCCGCGCGGTGCGCGCGATGAGGTCAAGCGCGGCGTCCTTCGAGTTCGTCGCCTGCGCGATCGTGCGCACGTCGCCGACCGTCTCGCCGTAGGTCGTCGGGTCAAGCGAGATGACGCGCGGCGGGCCGGGCAGCGTCCGCGCGAGCGCGCGCACCTCGTCGACCGAGACGGCGCAGACGTGGCACAGGGCCTGCGTGACGATCAGGTCGGGCTCGAGCTCGCCCACGAGCTCGTCGTCGAGCTCGTAGATCGACTCGCCGGACTCCGTCCGGGCGCGAACGGCGGCGTCGATCTCGGCGGGCGAGAGACCCGGCTCGAGCGTGTCGTGCGTGACCTGGGGAAGCTCCTGCGCCTCGTCCGGGTAGTCGCATTCGTGTGTGACGCCGACGACCTGATCGCCGAGTCCGAGCGCGAAGAGCAGCTCGGTAGCGTGTGGCACGAGGCTCACGATCCGCATGAGGAGAGCGTATGACACGGCTGGGCGATTCCGAGATCGACGAGCGGCTGGCGACGATGCAGTGGCGGCGCGACGGCGACAGCATCGTGCGCGACGTCGAGTGCAAGGGCTTTCATTCGGCGATGGCGCTGGCCAATGCCGTCGCCGATGCGGCCAACGAGGCCAACCACCACCCCGACATCCTCATCCACGCCTACAAGCACGTCCGCTTCACGCTGTCGACGCACTCCGAGGGCGGCATCACGGACAACGACCTCGGCCTCGCGCGGACGATCGACGGCCTCGTCGCCGACGCCTCCTGACGCGCCGCGCCGCGCAATCCGGCAGGCGACGCTGCGGCCCCTGCTACGGTTTCCGATGCAGCGTCAATGAACGACGACCTTCCTCGAAGTCGCGGCCGACACCCTAGGCCCGGCCCCCTCCGCGCCTCTTGACCGCGCTCCTGCTCAGTGCGGTCGTCGTGCTGATCTTCGCGAACGGCTTCTTCGTCGCGGCGGAGTTCGCGCTCGTGCGCTCGCGGCGCGCGCGGATCGAGGAGATGGCGCAGGACGGCGACCGCAAGGCGCGGCTCGTGCTCGCCCAGCTCGACGACCTCAGCGAGTACCTGTCGGCCTGCCAGTTCGGGATCACGCTCGCCTCGCTGGGCATCGGCTTCCTCGGTGAGCCCGCGATCGCCGAGCTCGTCGAGCCGCTGTTCGAGGACTTCGCGCACGCGGTCGCCGCGCCGATCTCAATCGCGATCGCCTACGTCCTCGTCACGATCGGCCACATCACGGCCGGCGAGCAGGTGCCCAAGATCTACGCGATCGTCAACGGGGAGTCCGTGGCGCGGCAGGTCGCGCGGCCGCTGAACGTCTTCAACGCGGTCATGCGGCCGTTCATCCACCTGCTCAACAACGCATCCAACGCGATGCTGCGCCCGCTCGGCATCAAGGGCGGCGCCGACTTCGAGGAGGGGGCGAGCCCCGAGGAGGTGCGCGCGCTGATCGCGCAGGCGCGCGCCGGTGGCCACCTCGACGCGGGCGAGGCGGGGATGCTCACCGGCGTCTTTCATCTGCACGAGCAGCAGGCGCGCCAGGTCATGACGCCGACTCCGGCGGTCGTCACGATCGACGTCTCCGAGGAGGTCGGCACCGCCCTGCGGCGCTGCATCTCGACCGGCCACACCCGCCTGCCCGTGACCGAGGACCACAACCCCGACAAGGTCCGCGGCGTCGTGCACTCGAACTCGCTTGCGCGGATCCTCATGGCAGAGGACCTCGAGGCCTCGATCGAGCCGGCCGTGCGCCCGGTCCCGATCGTGCCCGAGACCAAGCCGCTGGACGACCTGCTCGCCGACCTGCAGCGCAATCGCTCGACGATGGCGCTCGTCGTCGACGAGTACGGGCGCGTCGCGGGGATCGTGACCGTCGAGGACATCATCGAGGAGATCGTCGGCGAGATCGACGACGAGACCGATCCGGCCGGGGGCGACGTTCGCCAGCTCGCCAACGGCGACTGGTACGTGCGCGGCCACGTCGCGATCACCGACCTCACCGACTACCAACTCGAGCTGCCGGTCGACAGCGACGCCTACAACTCGATCGGCGGCTTCGTGTTCGGACGGCTCGGGCGCCTGCCCAAGCGCGGCGACACGGTCAGCGCCAACGGCTACTCGATCCGCGTCGAGTCGGTGCGCGAGAACCGCATCGAGGCCGTCCGGATCCGCGAGCGCCGCCGCCAGGAAGCTGCGCGCGACGACGAGACGCAGAGCGCCTAGCCCGGTTCGGACGGCCCGAGGCTCTGCCGGCTTTTCGCGCGCCAGGTCGCGTTCGCTTCGCGCAAGTTCCGTTGCAGGTCCGCGTTGCAGCATCCGTGCCCCGCGCGTGGGACGGCGGGAGCCGGGCGAGCTGGAACCGGGGTGGGTCCACTCGCGCAGACACGACGGGCCCGCGCAGACCGCGGGCCCGTCGTGCTGTTGTCAGAGGAGGCGTCAGAGCTCTGTCGCCGATGTTCCGTGGCGCAGGCCGAACGCTCGCTGAACCCTCTGCTCAGCGCGCGTAGAACTCCGGCGGGTACAGCCCGCGGCCCGCTTTGCGACCCAGCGCGCCCACCGCACAGAGGTCGCGCAGAGACTGCGGGACGCTGGCCTCGATCGCGTCGCCGATCGCCACGGAGACATCGAGGCCGATGTAGTCCAGCAGCGCGATCGGACCCATCGGATGCGCGGCGCCGAGCTGCATGCACGTGTCGATCGACGCCGGCCCGAGCCCCGTCTGCTCCATCAGGTCCACTGCGCTGAAGAGGTAGGGAAACAGCAGCCGGTTGACGACGAAGCCCGCCAGGTCCGGGACCTCGACCGGCTCCTTGTCGAGGTCGGCGCACAGCGCCCGCGCGCGCTCGCGGGTCGCACCGGTCACCGCGTCCGGATAGGCGAGCTCGACGAGCTTCATCCGCGGGACGGGGTTGAACACGTGCAGGCCGACGAACCGATCGGGATGGCCCGAGGCCGCCGCCAGCTCGCTGACCGACAGCGACGACGTGGTCGTGCTGATGACGGCATCGTCTGCGGCCACCTCGCCGAGCGCGCCCAGCAGCTCGCTCTTGAGCGCCGCGTCCTCGCAGATCGCCTCGACGACGAACGTGGCGCCGGCGAGTCCGTCGAGATCGGTCGTCACCGTGACGTTGACCGGATCGTAGTCCTCGCCGAGACGCTCGCAGGCCTTCGCGATCGCCTTCGTCGCGCGCGCTGCCGATGCGTCCGAGCGCGCCCACAGGAGGTGGCCCGGCGTCTTCGCGGCACACGCCGCGAGACCCGTCGCGATCGCACCGCTACCAGCGATTCCCAGCTTCTCTCGCACTGCCGACCCCCGCGTTGGCTCGCCAATCGGTCGGTTACCTTAGACGGCATGAACGCACAGCAGGGTCGCGAGGTCGTCATCGTCGAAGCCGTACGGACGCCGATCGGCCGCGGCCACCCCGAGAAGGGCTACTACAAGGACACCCATCCGAACGAGCTGCTCGGCCGCTGCTTCACGGAGGTCATCGAGCGCGCCGGGATCGACGCTGCCGAGGTCGAGGACGTCATCGCCGGCTGCGTGCAGCAGATCGGGGAGCAGAGCTTCAACGTCGCGCGCAACGCGTGGCTGCAGGCCGGGCTGCCGATCGAGACCGCCGCGGCGACGGTCGATCGTCAGTGCGGCTCGGCGCAGCAGGCCGTGAACTTCGCTGCCGCGCTGATCGCCGCCGGCGTGCACGACGTCGTGATCGGCTCCGGGGTCGAGCACCTCGGCCACATCCCGATCGGAGTCACCTTCGGCCTGGTCGAGCACGTCGGCACGCCGTTTGCGCCAGAGCTGATCGAGAAGCACAACCTCGTGCCGCAGGGCCTGAGCGCCGAGATGATCGCCGACCGCTGGGAGATCCCGCGCTCGGAGCTCGACGAGCTGGCGCTGCGCTCGCACCGGCTCGCCCATCAGGCGACCGAGGAGGGCCGCTTCGAGCGCGAGATCGTCCCGTTTCAGACCAACGGCGACACGCGCTACGTCGATCAGGGGATCCGGCCCGACACGAACCTCGAGGCGCTTGCGCAGCTCAAGCCGGCGTTCAAGCCCGACGGCAAGGTCACGGCGGGCACCTCGTCGCAGATCTCAGACGGGGCCGCAGCCGTGCTGCTGATGTCGCGCGAGAAGGCCGACGCCCTGGGTCTCGAGCCGCGCGCGCGGATCGTCGACCAGACGACCGTCGGCGTCGACCCCGTGATCATGCTGACCGGCCCGATCCCGGCGACGCGAAAGCTGCTCGAGCGCAACGGGATGGCGATCGGCGACATCGACCTGATCGAGATCAACGAGGCGTTCGCGCCGGTCGTCGCCGCGTGGCGGCGCGAGCTCGATCCCGACATGGATCGCGTCAACGTCAACGGCGGCGCGATCGCGCTCGGCCATCCGCTCGGCTCGACGGGTGCGCGGCTGCTGACGACGCTCCTGCACGAACTCGAGCGCTCGGGCAGGGAGACCGGCCTCGTGACGATGTGCTGCGGGGGCGGCCTGGGGACCGGGACGCTGATCCAGCGCATGTGAGAGACCTCTGAGAAGCCCCCTTGCAGGGGGGCTGCACCACTCCTCGCGGGTAATGACACAAGCACTGCCCGTTACTCAAGGAGGAGTTCGTCGATGATCGGAATCCTGATCGCCATCCTGCTCGCGGCCGTCGTCTACTGGCTGTGCACGATGCTCGGCCTGCCCGTGATCGTCGCCGTCATCGCCGCGGTGCTCGTGCTCGTCAGCGGCGTCGGCAGCGGAGGCTACGGCTACGGACGGCGCGGCATCTGAGACGCACGCACGTGGTGCCCCGAGCCGCGTTGTCCGCGAAGCCCGGCCAGCTTGCCGGGCTTCGTGGCGTTCGGGGCGGGCGCGGCCTCAGCCCCAGCGAAAGCCGGTCGCCGACGGCGCCGGCGCCAGCGGGCTGGACGGCAGGCCGGGCGGTGGGTCCATGACGTGAAAGCCCGCCGGCGAGGTGTCGTTGGGGGTGTCGGGATGGAAGATCGACGCGAAATACTGGATCTGGCCGCGGCCGACGCCGAGCTCGAACTGGCCGCCGCCGTACGCGCCGATGCCGTGCTCCGCGGTGTGGTCGTAGGCGTCGAAGAGCGGCTTCACGCCGCCCAGTCGTGAGGGCTTGAGGTTGACCATCCGCGGCCTGAACGGCAGCCGCTCGATGTCGGCGATCGAGTGGATGTTCGCATCCCACGTGATGCGCTCCCGGTGGGGCTCGAGCAGCGCGTCGATCTCCGGCGTGAGCTTGGGGTCCTCGATCCAGGCGTTGGGAAACGCCCCGACGACGCGCGTGTAGAGCATCGGGTCGGCTGGCTGGTCGACGATCGTGCCCTCGTAGAGGCCCTTGAAGTCGACGGCGTCGACGGCCCCGGTCGAGACGAGGCCGGCGATCAGCTCGTCGTCCCACGAGACCGTCGGATCGAGCTTGAAGCGCAGCGTCGGGTAGCGCTCCAGCCGCCGCGTGACGGGCTCCAGCGACGGTGGCTCGCCAAGCCGCAGCGAGACGACGAACGTCAGCGACTGCGGTTCGCGACCAAGCACGGCGTGCAGCGGCTCGCCTGCCTGGCGCAGGGCGAGATCGAGCGCCGCGGACTCGTACGCCCAGACCCGGTACAGCTGCGAGACGTCGCGCTGCGGCGGCGTCGGAAACAGCTCGAGGCCGGCGAGATGCTCTGAGAACGAGCGCAGCGTCCAGTCCCCCGCGAGCTCGAGGATCGGGCCGGCCTCCTGAGCGATCTCGTGGTCGACGGCGTCGTAGACGACGTCCTCCCCGAGGCCCTCCTCGCCGACGCCACGCAGGCGGATGATCGTCGTCTTGCGCTCGAAGTCGCTGGAGACGTTCTGGACGAGGCCGTCGAGGTCATAGCCCTCGAGCCGCAGCGGCAGATCGGCGACGAGGTCGTAGGTGCTCATGCGTGCGAGCGTATCGGCCCTACTAGGCCCGCAGGTGGTGCTCGTCGTCGGCGCCGAACGCGGCTTCTCCTTCGCCGACTCCCAGCCCCCGGCGAACGCGCCTTCGTCGCCTGCTTCCGCGAGCGCGGCATCGGTTCGCTGTACTACGCGGTTGTGACCGCCTCGCCGCTGACCAAGCGCCTGCTCGCCGAACCGCACGTGAAGCCACCGCTCCTGATCGCCTTGCTTGCCGCCTTCGCGCTGCTCGTCGCCGGCTGCGGCGGCGACGACGCCGGCTCGGGCGCCGCCGACACGACGACAGGCCCGACGACGACCACGCAGTCGCCCGGTAGCGCGCGGACGGCGAAGACGGAGCCGGCCGGGAGCGCCGCCGGCCGGACGGCGAGCAGGGAGCCGGCCGCGCAACGGCCGATCATCGGGATCGGCGAGCAGGGCTCTGCGATGTTCAGCGACAAGCGCTTCGTCGACCTCGGCGTGAAGCATGCGCGGCTCGTCGCCCCCTACGACACCACGCGCAAGCGCATCGAGCGCGACCTCGTGACCGTCTGGCTCGCGGAGGCGCGGCGCACCGGCGTCGAGCCCTTCATCACCTTCGGCCACTCCCGGGCGACGCCGAAGAAGCTGCCGAGCGTCGCCGAGTACCGCGCCGCATTTCGCTCCTTTCGCCGCATGTTCCCGGACGTCAAGGTCTACGCGCCGTGGAACGAGATCAACCACAACAGCCAGCCCACGTTCGACGCACCGCGACGGGCCGCGCAGTACTACAACGTCATGAAGGCCGAGTGCCGGGCCTGTGTCGTCCTGGCCGGCGACGTGCTCGACCAGGCCGGGATGGTGCGCTACCTGAACGAGTACCGCCGCCACCTCGACGGCGAGCCGGAGATCTGGGGGCTGCACAACTACTCCGACACGAACCGCTTTCGCTCGACCGGGCTGCGCGCCATGCTGGCGGCCGTCAAGGGCGAGATCTGGCTGACCGAGACGGGCGGGATCGTGAAGTTCGGACGCGGCTTTCCACACGACGAGCAACGCGCCGCGCGTGCGACGGCCTACGCGATCAAGCAGGCGCGCAAGAACAAGCGCGTGGCGCGGATCTACCTCTACAACTGGACCGGCTCTGATCCCAACGCCCGCTTCGACGCGGGCCTGATCGCGCCGGACGGCAAGGCGCGGCCTGCGTTGCGCGTGCTGCGCAAGGCGCTGGGCCGGTAGCGCACCACTGCCGGCGTCCGCAGGCCCGTACGCACTAATCGCCGGCGCCTGCTTGCAGCCGCGCCACGAGGTCATCGAGGCGCAGCTCCTCGAGGCCCCGGCCGACCGCCTCGAGCTCGGCGGCGCAGAGCTCGACGAGCGTGCGCCCCTCGCGGCACAGCTCGAGCGTCTCGCGCAGCCCGGCCTCGCCGGAGTCCAGGCGCTTGATGATCTCCTCCAGGCGCGCGGTCGCGGCCTCGTAGGTGAGACGCTCTCCGGGCGGCTCAGGCACGGTCATCGTCGTCGGTGATCGTCGCGCCGACCACGCCGTCGCCGAAGCGCAGCCGCACGTCGCCTGTGGCGCGCGCCGCCGATGCGCTCGTCACGACCTCGCCGTCGCGGTCGGTGACGAGCGCGTAGCCCCGCTCCAGCGCACGGTCGGGGTCGTGTGCGGCGAGCGCCATCGCGAGCGCGTTCAGCTGCGCTGCGCCGCGCGCATCGCCGGCGCCCGCACGCGCCTTGCGGTCCAGCACGAGCGCCTTGCGCCGACTGCGCCCACGCTCGTGCTCGACCCGCCGGCGCCCGGCGGCACGGATCTCGCGCATGCGCTGGTGCAGCCGCCGCCGTTCGCCCGCGACGTGCTCGCCGGGCGCGCGCGACAGCCGGCCGAGGGCCTGCGCGCGGTGCAGCAGCGCGCGGCGCGCGTGCACGCTCAGCCGCCCTGCGACCGCCAGAACCTCCGCGCGCGCCTCGGCGCAGTGCACCGGCACGGCCGACTCGGCGGCATGCGTGGGCGTCGAGCACGCCAGCGCCGCAACGTCGTCGATCAGCGTGCGGTCGGTGTGGTGGCCGACGGAGGCGATCACGGGGACGCCGAGCAGCGCGACCGTGCGGCACAGCGTCTCGTCGCAGAAGCAGAAGAGGTCTGCAAGCGAGCCGCCGCCGCGCGCGACGACGATCACGTCGACCTCGCCCGTCGCCGCGAGGTCCTGCAGGGCGGCGGTGATACGCGGCGCCGCATGGCGGTCCTGCACCGGGGCGAACGCCCACACGAGGCGGCCCTGCCAGCCGCGCCTTCGAAGCCCCGCGATGACGTCGTCGCGCGCCTTGCCGCTCTCGCCGGTGACGACGCCGATCGTGCGCGGCAGCGTGCGGCGCGCCAACCGCTTCTGGAGCGCGAACAGCCCCTCGCCGTCGAGCGTCTTGCGCAGCCGGTCGAGCTGGGCGAGCAGGTCTCCCTCGCCGGCGACGCGCAGCCCGCTGACCGCGAACGTGAACGATGGCGACGACGTGCGACTGCCGGCGTAGTAGTCCAGGCCGCCGGCGACGACGACCTGCGCGCCGTCGGCGAGCGCTCCCTCGCCGAGGCGAAGCGCATCGAAGTCGTTGCGCCAGATCGAGCATGGCAGCGCGCCCTCCGCGTCGCGCAGCTCGAGGTAGACCTTGGCGCGGCTCAGGCGCAGGTTCCAGACCTCGCCGAACAGCTGCACGCGCGGACGCTCACGCAGGAAGTCGCGCAGCCCTGCCGCATAGCGTCCGACGCCGTAGGGACCCTGGCGTGACCCCGGTGGTTCGGTCCGGTGCTTGTGAGAGTACTTCTCGCCCACGATCATGGGCAGCGAGGACTCCAACGCATGAAGCGACGCAGGCACACTCCCGAGCAGGTCATCCGCAAGCTGCGCGAGGCGGAGCGGATGCTGAGCGAGGGCAAGACGATCGCGGAGCTCTGCAAGGAGCTTGAGGTCTCCGAGCAGACGTTCCATCGCTGGCGCAACCAGTACGGCGGGATGAAGGCCGATGACGTCAAGCGCCTCAAGGAGCTTGAGCGTGAGAACACGCGGTTGAAGGCGATCGTGGCTGACCAGGCCCTGGAGTGTCAGGCGTTGAAGGAGGTTGCTCGGGGAAACTGGTGAGCCCGGCCCGTCGGCGGGCGGCGGTCGCGATGCTCTGCGACCGCCTGCACGTCAGCGAGCGCTGGGCCTGCCGGGTCTGCGGTCAGCATCGCTCCACGCAGCGGCGCGAGCCGATGCCCGCCGGCGATGATGAGGCGTTGCGTGCCGAGCTGCGCGCGTTCTCGGCCAGGCGCCCGCGGTGGGGGTACCGCCAGGCGCACACGCATCTGCAGCAGGAGGGCTGGGAGATCAACCGCAAGCGCGTGCAGCGCGTCTGGCGCGAGGAAGGGCTGCGGGTCCCGCAGCGCACCCGCAAGCGTCGCCGGCTCGGCGACGCCACCGCCCCCAAGGAGCTGCTGCGTGCCGAGCGCCCCGGGCACGTGTGGGCGTTTGACTTCCAGTTTGACCAGACCGCCGACGGCCACGTGCTGAAGCTCTTGAACGTCGTCGACGAGTTCACCAGGGAGGCGCTGGTCATGCACACAGCCCGCAGCGTCACCGCCGATCAGACCGTCGCGGTGCTGGAGGCACTCGTCGCGGTCCGTGGCGCCCCAACGCATATCCGCTGCGACAACGGCCCGGAGATGACCGCGAACGCGCTGATCGACTGGTGCGCCGCGCAGAGCACGCTGACCAGCTACATCGACCCCGGCGCACCGTGGCAGAACCCGTTCGTTGAGTCCTTCCACTCGCGCGCGCGTACGCGACGAGCTGCTGAACCTCGAGTTGTTCTCATGCCTCGCCGAAGCCCGGGTCGTGATCGAGGACTGGCGCGAGGACTTCAACCGCCACCGGCCGCACTCCGCCCTTGGCCGCAAGGCTCCCGCCGTCTTCGCTGCTGCCTGGACGCTACCCGCACCCGCCGCCTGACCTCACCGCACGGACGCGCGCGGACGGAAGCCCGCCGCTCGGCTCGCCCTCCGGGCTCGCCTCCGCGGCGGGCTTCCGTCCGCGGCAGCACCTAGCGTGCCCGTACTACATCCACCCGGCTCTCACAGCAGGTGGACCGAAGAACGGGGTCCGGCCAACCCGGCAGCGTGCTGCCGTCGATCCCCGCGGGGGCCCTGGCGGCCTCGGTCATCGCCCGGCCAAGTCCAGGAACGCCGCAGGACGCGCGGGCGCGGGCACCGCTAGAGCGCGGAGCCGGACCCCTGCGGGTCGCCCGTGCCCGCGACCGACGCGAGCGTGTCCATGCCGGGATCGGCGGCGTGCCCGCGCACCTCGCCCTGCAGGCCCAGCCGCGTCAGCCGCGCGATCTCGCGCTCGCCCTCGATCCGCGCCGGGTGACCGGCGGGCAGGCCGCGGATCAGCCTGGCGATCCGATTGCGCAGCTGGAGCGCGAAGTGCGGCGTCGACGCACCCATCAGCTGGCGCACGTCGGCCAGCGTGACCTCGTGGTCGGGGCGCAGCCGGTCGGGGTGCTCAGCTTGACTCATCGTCCTCGGCGGCGTCCAGACTACCCGGAAGCTGCTCCGGCGCGATCTCGAGCAGCGCGTCGATCCGTGCCTGCGCGGCGACGGAGATCGAGTCCGTCCCGCCGATGATCCAGCCGTGGTTATAGACGCCGGCGACGGGATCCGTGCGGTACGCGGGCTGCGTGTCGAGCAGCTGGCTCTGCAGCGACTGCGGCAGACGGACGGCGTCGTCGAGCAGGAACAGCGGGCCGTAGCTGCCCGAGCCGGACAGCGGAGCGGCGGCCGCCGCGTGGAGCGGACGGCCGCTGCGCATGAAGACCATGCCGTGGCCGGGCGTGGTGACGCCCCAGCCGAATTCGCCGCTGCGGTAGCGCGCGAACTCGATCGCGTTCGTGATCGGATCCTGGCCGCCGGTGCGGCGCACCCTGCCAAAGCGCTTCAGCTGCCGGGTGACGGACGGCGAGATCATCTTCGACGGGCCGAGGATGTAGATCCGCGGCTTCGCGAGGCCCTTGAGCGCCGCCAGCGCGGCACGCGTCTCGGGCGGGATCTCGTCCTTCGTCACGAACAGGATCGGGTCGCCCGTCTTGGCGGCGTATGCGGCGGCCGGCATCGCGAAGGACGGATCGTCGCTGCTCGCGATGATGATGTTCGACGCCACCCGCGGGCGCGCGGAGCGGATCAGGCCGGCGATCGCCTGTGTCAGAGCGAGCGCGTTGTCGCCCCGCAGGTCGGTCGTCTTGTAGCCCGGTGGGCGCGCGACGTTGCCGACGCGGATGATCTGCGCGTTGCCGGCGGCCTTGGCGCCCGCCGGTGCGAGCTTGTCGAGCGCGGACTTCGACGGCCCGGGCAGGCCCGTGCCGTCGCCGAAGAGGATCGGCGCCTTGAACGGCGCGGCCATCAGCGCGGACGCGGCGACGGCCACGCGCCAGTCGCTCGAGTCGACGATCGTCACGGCGCTCGGCTTGCGCGCCGGGTCGGGGAAGACCGCCCGCGCCACCGCGGCCGCGGTCTGCGCCGGGTCCGTCGCGGGCACCCGGGTCGTGTTCTTCGTCGCGACCTCGGGGAAGCCGAGGTGCTCCTTCTGCTTGCTCGGCGGCGCCAGCAGGGCGGGCTGCGACGGGTCGTCGGAGCGCACCTCACGGCCGCAACCGATCGTGACCAGGGCGGCGACGAGAAGCAGGGCTGCGATCCTCGGGCTGGACATCGCGGGGCACATTAGCGGTCAGACCGGCACGCAAACGCCACCCACGGCTGGGCCCCCTCGTACCGCTCGGCGATCCGTCGGGTATGCGGCGAGGTGATCCGCGGCGCGCTCGTCCTCCTCGTCGCGACGTTGCTCACGCTGCTCGCCGCCGTGCCACCCGCGCGCGGCGCGGGTGACGGCGAGCTGCTGCGCCGCCACGCGCCCGTGCTCGTGCTGGACAAGCGCGAGCCCGGGCCGCCCGTAGCCGTCGACGCCTTCCTGCGCGGCGAGCGCGGCGCCCGTGCCCAGCAGGCGCCGCCGCGCGTGTACGGCCACGCGATCCGCGACGGCGGGCGGCTGTGGCTGCAGTACTGGTTCTTCTATCCCGACAACCCGCAGGATCGCGGGATCGTGCGCAGCGGCCGGCACGAGGGCGACTGGGAGATGCTGCAGGTCGGCCTCGGCGCCGGTGAGCGCCCGCCGGTCGTGACGTTCGCCCAGCACTCGTGGCGCCAGGGCTGCGGCTGGGACGACGTCGCGCACCACGGCGCGGCGCCGGTGGCCTTCGTCGCGCACGCCTCGCACGCGACCTACCCGCGCCGCGGCAGACAGGACCGGCCATGGCCGGATCCCGACGACGAGGTGCGCGGTGACGGGCTGCGCGTGCGTCCGCCTCTGTCGGTGCTGCGCGACGACCGGCCCGCGTGGGTCGCGTCGCGCATGCTCTGGGGGTCCAGCCGGGCCGCGTGGTGGAGCCCGCCCGAGACGTCCAGTCCGCGCGGCCCGCGCTTTCAGGAGGACGGCCGCTGGAGCGCGCCGGCGCGCTGGCACGCGGGCGCGCGCTCGTGCGCGGCGGGGCCACCGGGGTATCCATGGTGGGTGTTCGCGGGCGTCGCTGCACTCGCGCTGCTCGCGCTGACGCGCAGAGCGGCGCGGACCCGCATCGCCCGCGTGCTAGAAAGAGCCTGACCCACCACCCCCGAGGAGGCACGATGGCCGGCATGGCCGGGCGGATGTCCACCGTCATCAAGTCGAAGATCTCGAAGCTGCTGGACAAGGCAGAGGACCCGGGCGAGACGCTCGACTACAGCTACCAGAAGCAGCTCGAGTCGTTGCAGAACGTCAAGAAGGGCATCGCGGACGTCGTCACCGCGAAGAAGCGCCTCGGGATGCAGGCACAGAAGCTCGAGCAGTCGGTCGTCAAGCTCGACACGCAGGCGCGCCAGGCACTGGCCGCGGGCAACGAGGAGCTCGCGCGCACGGCGCTGGAGCGCAAGCAGCTGGCGCAGACCGAGCTGCAGTCGCTCGATCAGCAGGTCGCCGACCTGCAGTCCCAGCAGGACAAGCTGACGGAGTCCGAGAAGCGCCTGCGCAGCAAGATCGAGGCCTTCCGGACCAAGAAGGAGGTCATCAAGGCCCAGTACTCCGCGGCGGAGGCGCAGGTGCGCATCTCCGAGGCCGCGACCGGGGTGGGCGAGGAGATGGCCGACGTCGGCCTGGCGATGCAGCGCGCGGTCGACAAGACCGAGGACATGCGCGCGCGGGCGTCCGCGGTCGAGGAGCTCGAGGCGGCGGGGACCTTCGAGGACCTCACGCAGCTCGGCCCCGGCCAGGACGACATCGACCGCGAGCTGGCGGCCCTCGGCGGCGGCGGGATGGTCGACGACGAGCTCGCCAAGCTGAAGGCCGAGCTCGGTCAGGGCAGCTCGCGGGCTCCCGCCGAGCTCGAGGCCGGCGAAGGTGAGAAGCCGTGATCGTGCGGATCATGGGGGAGGGCCAGTACCGCTTGGCCGACGACGTGCGCGAGCGCGTCAACGAGCTCGACAACGCGGTGGTGGCGGCCGTCGAGGGCAACGACGAGGACGGCTTTCACGCGGCGTTCGAGGAGATGCTCGACGTCATCCGCAAGGACGGCGAGCACCTCGGCGACGACGAGCTCGAGACGTCCGACGTCATCGTGCCGCCGCCCGACACCTCGTTCGCCGAGGCGGCGGGCGACTTCAGCGGCGAGGGACTGATCCCGGGCTAGCCTAGCCTAGTGGTCGTCCGCGTATTTGCGGGCCGACCAGTAGCCGCCGCCGGCGTCAGCCGCGTCCGCTGGCCTTGAGCTGCCGCGCCTCCCACTCCGACACGGGGTGCGTGCCCGGCGTGCCGCCGATCACGAGCACGGCGGTGTCGGGCGCCGTCGCGAACGCCTCGCGGACCCTGCCCGGGGCGACGAGCACGACGCTGCCGGCGGGGACCTCGTGCTGTGCGCCGTCGATCGTGAACCGCGCGCCGCCGCGGACGACGACGTAGAGCTCCTCGTGCCCGCTGGCGCTCTCGTCATGCAGCTCGACGACGCGGTCGCCCTCGGCGGCGCCGAGGAACGCGTTGACGCCGAACGCGCTGATAGCGAGCTGGTCGCGCACCGGGCGCCAGTCCAGCGACGGGTCGCACGGCTCCGCCGCGCGCGGGATCTCGTCGAGCGCGACGATCATCGCCGCACCTGCGCGGCGCGCAGACCGAGCAGCTCGACGATGCCGCTGCTGCGCGTGAACGGATCGGCGACCGCGCGGCCGCTGCGCACGTCCAGCGCGGCGACGACGCGGCCTTCGAGCTCGCCGATCAGACGCTCGCCGCCGGGCAGCTCTGGGCGCTCGTCGAGCGCCGCGAGGCGGGCGATCACCGCTTCGTCAGCGGGCGACGCGCGGCGGATGAGCACTGCCGAGTCGTCGTCGGCCGATCGTTGGCGGTGCGGCGCCCGGTGCGGCGCGAGGCCGGCGAGCTGGGCGAGTCTGGACGGATGGAGCATCGAGCTGGACCCCCTGAAACGGCTGCGCTGTAACTGCTCAGAGAGTATAGCTGGTTAGCTAACCCGTCAAGTATCTAGACTGGTGTCATGTCCAATCCGGCTCCCGGTGCGCTCGAGACCGTTCGCGCGTTCGTCAACACCCGCGACACCGACGACGACATCGAGCTGCTGTCGGCGCCGGACGAGCTCGTCGCCTGGCTGGGCGAGCATCAGCTGCTCGGCGACGAGCGCGACCTGCATGCGACGGCAGCCGACCTGCGCCGCGCGATCGAGCTGCGCGAGGCGCTGCGCGCCCACCTGCTCTCCCATCACCACGAGCCGCTGCGCGACGGCGCCGCCGCCGTGCTCGACGCGGCATCACGGCGCGCGCGGCTGACCGTGCGCTTCGCCGGCGGCGACGAGATCGTCCTCGAACCCGAGTCCGGCGGGGTCGACGGCGCGCTGGGTCGCCTGCTTGCGATCATCGCCGACGCGATCGCCGAGGGCAGCTGGCAGCGCCTGAAGGCCTGTCCGGCCGACACCTGCCAGTGGGCCTTCTACGACGCCTCGCGCAACCGCTCCGCGGTCTGGTGCGACATGCGCGTCTGCGGCAACCGGGCGAAGGTGCGCGGCTTTCGCGAGCGCACGCGCGGCGGCGACCAGCCCGGCTAGTACGCGACGCCTAGATCGGGATCCCCCAGAGCGGAAACCAGCGCTCGAGCTCGGGCTCGATCGGCAGCTCGTCGCCGACGATCGCCTTGACCTGCAGCTCGCGCTCGCCGTCGCGCTCGCGCTGCCCGGCGGGCACGAACGGATACCAGTAGCCGCGCTTGTAGTTGTAGATGAAGTAGACGGGGCGGTTCCTGGAGTCCTTGAAGGCGAAGACCGCCGCGAGGACGCGGTCGCCGTAGCCGCCCACCATCAGCCCGTCGCTGACGGCGTTGACGCCGACGACGAGGTCCTCGATGTCGTCGTCGCGCAGGATGATCCAGCGGTAGCCGTGCGAGTCCTCCTCGGTGGAGATCGACGTCCCCGTCTCCTCGCCGGTGCCCTTCAGGATCTCCTGCATCTCGGCGACGATCGCCTCGAAGTCGGCGGTCGCCAGCGGCTGGAAGACGATCGCCGCGCTGCCCTTCGTCTCGATCCCGTGGCCGGTCGCGAGCGTGACGTACGCCGTCGACAGCGCGAAGAGCCGGTCGGGTGCAGGGCCCTTGAGCTTCTTCTTACCGCCCAGGATGGAGTCCAGGAAGCCCATGTCGCCCGGGGCTGTGGGGCTGCCTACGCCGCCGCGAGCGTGCCGCGCTGCAGCTCGCCCTCGAGGCGCATGAGCTGCTCGATGCGCTTCTCCATCGGCGGGTGCGTAGCGAACAGCCCGGCGATCGACTTCTTCGGCGACGAGATGAAGAAGGCACTCAGCTCGTTGGCGACGCGCAGGTCCTTCTCCGGCAGACGGTCCATCCCGGAGGAGATCTTGCGCAGTGCCGAGGCGAGCGCGCTCGGCCGCCCCGTGACGAGCGCCGCTCCGCGGTCGGCGACGAACTCGCGGTAGCGCGACAGCGACATCATCAAGAAGAAGGACAGGACGTAGACGGCCAGCGACGCCAGCAGGATGACGAGGAAGCCCGGCCCCTCGTCGTCACCGTGACCCCCGTGACCGCCGCCGAAGAGGAAGCCGAACTGCAGGATCATCGCGGCGATCGAGGCGAAGAAGGACGCGATCGTCATGATCATCACGTCACGGTTCTTGACGTGCGCGAGCTCGTGCGCCATGACGCCCTCGAGCTCGCGGGGCGAGAGCATCTTCATGATCCCCGTCGTCGCGCAGACGGTCGCGGACTTCTGGGACTTGCCGAGCGCGAACGCGTTGGGCATCTCCGTGTACGCGACCGCCACCTTCGGCTTGGGCAGATCGGCCTGGATGCACAGGCGCTCGATCATCGCGTGCAGCTCGGGCGCCTCCTGCGGACTGACCTCGCGCGCGCCCATCGCGTGCATGGCAAGCTTGTCCGAGGTGAAGAACTGCAGCGCGGCGAAGCCGCCGGCGATCAGCAGGATCGTGATGCCGTTCATGCCTGCGGCGAACAGCACGCCGACGAACGCGACGTATACCGCACCGAGCAGGAACATCGTGATCAGCATGCGGGACTGAAGTCCGGCATCGCGTGTGAACGTCGTCTTCGTGGCAGCCATGCATCCATTCTGACAAACCCCTTGCACGGGCTCGCCGGATTGGCGCCGCGACCTACACTCCGCGCTGTATGCGCGTCCGCGTTCTCCTGGCGGCCGTGGCGCTGCCGCTCGTCCTGTGGGCGCTGCTGCCGCTGCCGTCGTCCGGCCAGTCCAAGCAGGAAGAGCTGCACAAGCTCCAGCAGCGGATCGATCGCGCGCGCGACAAGATCGGCCGCAAGAAGGGAACCGAGCGCGTCCTGACGACGCAGATCTCCGGCTACAACAGGCGCATCCGCCGCCTGCAGGGCAGGATCGGCACGCTGCAGACGCGCCAGCAGCGGGTGCAGGTCGACCTCGACGCCAAGCGCGCAGAGCTCGAGAGCCTGCGCGGTCAGCTGCGCTCCGAGCGCGCGCGCCTCGTGCGCCTGCGCGCTCGCCTCGACGAGACGCGCGCCCAGCTGCGCCTGCGCCTCGTCGAGATCTACAAGGCCGAGCCGCCGGACGTCGTCACCGTGATCCTCAACTCCGACGGCTTCGCCGACCTGCTCGAGCGCACGGAGTTCATCCGGCGCATCTCAGACCAGGACCGCAAGATCGTCACGATCGTGCGCGACGCGAAGAAGGACTCGATCGCGGGGGAGAAGAGGCTGGCCAGGCTCGAAGCGCGCCAGCGGCTCGTCACGACGATCGTCCAGCGGCGCCGCGACGAGATCGCCGGCGTGAAGATGGAGCTGATCGGCACGCGCGTCGGCTACACCCGCACGAAGAACGGCAAGGCCGTCGCACTGAGCAGCGTGCGCGCCAGCCGCAAGGACCTCGAGAGCCACGTCGAGAGCCTCGAGGCGGCATCGAACAAGATCGCCGGCCAGCTCGCGGCCGCGCAGGGCCAGTACGCCGGCGAGCTGCCGATCAGGCGCGGCAGCGGCAGCATGATCTGGCCCGTCAACGGCCCGATCACCGGCGTCTTCGGCGAAGCCCGGCCCGGTCACATGCACGCCGGAATCGACGTCGCCGCCGCCGAGGGCACGCCGATCCGTGCCGCCGACGCCGGCCGCGTCGTGCTCATGCAGGGCACCGGAGCCTCCGGCGGCTATGGCAACTTCACGTGCGTGCAGCACACCGCGTCGATGTCGAGTTGCTACGCGCACCAGTCGCGCTTCGCGACCGGGCAGGGGGCGCGCGTCGGGCAGGGGCAGGTCATCGGCTACGTCGGCAACACCGGGCACTCGTTCGGGGCGCACCTGCACTTCGAGGTGCGCATCAACGGCGCGCCGACGAACCCGATGAACTACCTGTAGGAGCCTCGTGATGATGATCTCGGGTGCGGTCTGGCTGTGGCGTGCGGCGCGCTCGGGCGGCCTGCGGCGCGACGGCGGCGGCGCCGCCGTGCCAGCGGGGCGCATCGGCGGCCTAGCGCGCCGCTAGCCGCCGAGCGCCTCCACCGGCGAGCGGCCGCTGCCTTGCGTGCGTGGCCCTGCGGGCCGAAGCAGCGCGGCGAGCACGTAGAGCGCGATCGCGGCAAGCGCCACCGCCGCGCCCGCCGCGACGTCGAGCTCGGCGCTGGCGGCGAGCCCGAGCAGGCCGGCGAGCGCTCCCAGCCCGGCGCCCAGCAGGATCTGCGCGCGCAGGCTCGTGCCGAGGCGGATGCCGGCCGACGCCGGGGCGACGATCAGCGCGAGCACGAGCAGGTTGCCGAGCCCCTGCACGGCCGCGACGACGGCGACCGCGAGCAGTGCGAGCAGCGCAAGCTGCGCGCGGCGCGGGCGGACGCCGAGCGACGGCGCCGCGACCGGATCGAAGACGGCCGCCGCGAGCGAGCGGTGCCCGGCGGCGAGCGCGAACGCGACGAGCCCGGCGAGCCCGGCCGCGGCGACGAGGTCGGCGCTGCTCGTGCCCAGCAGGTCGCCGAACAGCAGCTCGCCGAGCCGCGCGGGCACGTCGGGCGTGAGGGCGAGGACGGCGCCGAGGCCGAAGGCCGTCGTCACCGTGACCCCCACGGCGACGTCGGCGCCGACGCGCGTGTCGCGCGCGGCGAGCGCGATCAGCGCCGCCGCGACGAGCACGCCGCCGGCGGCGCCGAGCAGCAGCGGCGCGCCGACGAGCGCCGCGATCACGAGGCCGGGCAGCATCGCGTGGGCGAGCGACTCGGCGGCGTACGTGCTGCGCACGTGCAGCAGCCAGACACCGAGCGAGCCGCAGGCCGCGCCGAGGATCACGACCTCCAGGAGCGCGCGCTGCAGCAGTCCGGAGCGCAGGATCTCCATCGCGTCAGTGCGAGTGCGAGTGATGCTGGACGGCGACCGCGCGGTGCCCGCAGTCGAGCATCACGATCTCCTCGCCGTAGGTCCCCTCGAGGACCGCGTTCGTGAGCGCCTCGGCAGGCGGCCCATACGCGATCTGGCCGCCTGCCAGGCACAGCACCCGGTCCCAGCGCCGCGCCTGCTCGACGTCGTGCGTGGCGATCAGCAGCACCCGCCGCTCCGCGCGCAGCTCGTCGAGGATCCGCATGATCGCCTCCTCGCTGGCGCGGTCGACGCCCGCGAAGGGCTCGTCGAGCAGCAGCACGCCGGCATCCTGCACGAGCGCGCGGGCGATCAGCACGCGCTGGCGCTGACCGCCCGACAGCGCTCCGAAGCGCATCGCGGCGCTGTCGGCGAGACCGACGCGGTCCAGCGCCGCGCGCGCGAGCGCGCGGTCGCCGCTCGCGATCCGGCGGTACCAGGGCGTGCGCGCGTAGGCCCCCATCAGGGCGACGTCGAGCGCGCTGACGGGGAAGTCCAGCCGCGAGCGCTCGGTCTGCGGCACGTACGCCGGCGTGCCTTGCACGCGGATCGAGCCCGTCGCGGCCGGCAGCTCGCCGAGCAGGGCGCGAAAGAGCGTCGTCTTGCCGCCGCCGTTGGGTCCGAGGACGGCGACCGCCTGGCCCTCGGTCGCGCTGAACGTCACGTCGCTCAGCGCCAGGGCGCCGCCGCCGTAGCCGGCCGACAGCTGCGCGACCTCGATCAGCGCGCCCGCGCTGCTCATCGCGCGCTCCTCGCGGACGACGCGAGCGCGGCGAGCGCGAAGCCGCCGCCGCCGATCACCGCGATCGCAGGGCCGGGCGGCAGGTCGAGGTGGTAGGCCAGCAGCAGGCCGGCCACGCCTTGGAGCGCCGCGAGGCCGACCGCCGCGCCGAGCAGCGACGCGAGCGAGTCGGTCAGCAGCCGCGCAGTCGCCGCGGGCACGACGAGGAGCGTGCTGACGAGCAGCGCGCCGACAGCCGGCAGCACCGCGACGACCGTGACCGCGAGCAGCGCGAGCAGCAGCCAGTCGCCACGCGCGGCACGCACGCCGAGCGCCGGCGCGCCGGCGGGATCGAAGCCGGTTGCGAGCCAGGTGCGCGCGAGCGCGGCGGTCGCCGCGAGCGCGGCGACGGCGGCGCCGCCCGCCAGCGCGATATCGCCGTCGCCGAGCCCCAGCAGCGTCCCGAAGAGCAGCCGGTCGACGCCCGCGCCGGCGCGGTACACGTCACTGGCGAGGATCGCGCCGAGCGCGAGCGCGGCGGTCAGCAGCAGGCCGGTGGCGGCGTCGGCGCTCGTTGCGCCGCGGCGCGAGATCCGCGCCAGCAGACCCGCGAAGCCGAGGCCGGCGCCGAGCGCCGCGAGCGGCGGCGCAATGCCCCAGGGGCCTGCGACGACGAGGCCTGGGAACGTCGCGCTGCCGACCGCGTGGGCGAAGAACGCCAGCCTGCGCAGGACGATCCAGGTGCCGAGCAGCCCCGCCGCGACCGCCAGCAGGAGCGTCGCCAGCAGTGCGCGCTGCATGAACCCGAGCGCGAGCGGTTCTGTCAGCCAATGCACGATGCGAGCTTATCGAAAACGGTTCTCATCTAGGCGCTCGTCGGGCGGCGGCGGCGCGGTCAACCCGACGAGGAAGCGGACCGCCTCGGCCTGCAGCGCGGGGTCGTGCTGCGCCGACTGGTGGTCGCCGCCGGGTACCGCGATCAGCCGGCTTCCCGGCGCTGCGCGCTGCAGGCGCCGCGAGTGCGCGATCGGAACGCGATCGTCGTCCTCGGCGTGCACGAGCAGCAGCCGCGGGCCGAGCGCGGCGGCCGCCGCGGCGATGTCGTGTGCGGCGATCAGCAGCTCGAGCGCGCTGCGATCGGCGCGAAGATCGAAGCCGCCCTCGCGCAGCGCGGCGAGCAGAAGCTCGCGCCCGGCGGGGCAGATTGCGACGACGCCGGCCGCGCCCGTCGGGGCGGCCGCGGCAAGCGCGACGAAGCCGCCCATCGACGAGCCGCGCAGAAACAGCGGGACGTCGCCCGGCAGCAGAGACGCGATCGTCGCGACGTCGTCGATCGCGCGGCCGTCGAGCGCGCCGTCGCTGGCCCCGTGCCCGCGCTGGTCGAAGACGATCGCCGCCAGGCCGCCGGCCGCGCAGAGCTGCGCGAAGTCGCGATGGTTCTCCTTGCGCGAGCCCGCGCCGTGCAGGACCACGACGGCGCCGCGCGGCTCGCCGTCGGGCAGCACGAGCTCGTAGGCGAGGCCGTCATGCCGGTCGCAGATCATCCCGCGCCATACTCTCCGATCCGCATGCCAGCGACCCGCAGCCAGCTCTCGCAGGCCTATCCGATCGGCAGCCGGATCGACGAGGACGGCCGCCTGCAGATCGGCGGCTGCGACGCGATCGAGCTCGCGCGCGAGTTCGGGACCCCCGCCTACATCGTCGCCGAGGACGACCTGCGCGCCCGCGCGCAGACGTTCGTCGAGGCCTTCCGCGCGCGTACGAAGCACTTCGACGTCCTGTTTGCCTCGAAGGCCTTTCCCTGCACCGCCGTCTACCGGGTGCTCGCGCAGGAGGGGATCTCCTGCGACGTCGCGTCCGGCGGCGAGCTCGCGCTCGCGCTGCGCGGCGGCTTCGATCCGGCGCGGATCTACATGCACGGCAACGCGAAGTCGGTCGACGAGCTGCGCTTCGCGCGCGAGTCCGGCGTCGGCCACGTCGTGATCGACAACCTGAGCGAGATCGAGCGCCTCGAGGCGCTCGTCGGCGAGGGCCCGCCGCAGCCCGTGCTGCTGCGCGTCACGCCCGACGTGCGCGCGCGCACGAACGACAAGATCTCGACGGGCCAGGCGGACTCGAAGTTCGGCGTCTCGATGGCCGACGCGCCGGCTGCGATCGCGCGGGTGCAGGACTGCGCGCAGCTGGACCTCGTCGGCCTGCACGTGCACATCGGCTCGCAGATCCTCGAGCTCGACCCGTTTCGCCTGGCGATCGAGGCGATCGCGCCGCTCGGCGACTTCGGCACGTACAACCTCGGCGGCGGGCTCGGCGTCGCGTACACGGCCGACCAGGAGCCGCCGCGGATCGCCGATTACGTCGCGGCGAAGGTCGACACCGTCAACCGCGTGCTCGGCCCGGGCAAGCGGATCCTCGACGAGCCGGGGCGCGCGCTGGTCGCCAACTCGACGGTGACGCTCTACACCGTGCAGAGCGTCAAGCGCAATGTCTCGACGTGGGTCGCGGTCGACGGCGGGATGTCCGACAACCTGCGGCCGATGCTCTACGGCTCGGTCTACGAGGCGCAGGTCGCCGACCGCTTCGGCGGCGGCACCGCCGCGCGCCTGACGGGCAAGCACTGCGAGTCCGGCGACGTGATCGTGCGCGACGTCGAGCTCGACGCTCCCCGGATCGGGGACGTCATCGTCACGCCCGCGACCGGCGCCTACGGTCACGCGATGGCCAACAACTACAACGGCGTCCCGCGGCCGCCGGTGATCTTCGTCTCGCAGGGCGATGCGCGCGTGGTCGTGCGCCGCGAGACCTACGAGGACCTGTTCGCGCGCGATGTCGAGTGATCGAGACCGATCGACCTCCCAGCCCTTCAGCATCGGGCTGCTCGGTCACGGCACCGTCGGCGCAGCCTTCGCGACGCTGCTCGAGCAGCGCGCCGAGCACGTCGCCGCGGCGACCGGGCTGCGGCCGCAGATCAGCGGCGTCCTGACGCGCTCGCGCGGCGAGTTCGACGAGATCCTCGCCGGCTGCGAGCTCGTCGTCGAGCTGATCGGCGGGCTCGATCCGGCACGCGACTACGTGCTGCGCGCGATGCGCGCCGGCAGGCACGTCGTGACGGCGAACAAGCAGCTGCTCAGCCAGCACGGCGAGGAGCTGTGGGCGGCCGCGCGCGAGTGCGGCGTGCAGCTGCGCTTCGAGGCCGCGGTCGCGGGCGTCGTGCCCGTCGTCCGCGTGCTGCAGGAGTCGCTTGCCGCAGCGCACGTCGACCGCGTGCACGGGATCGTCAACGGGACGACGAACTTCATCCTCTCCGAGATGGCGCGCAGCGGCTGCTCGTACGCGGACGCGCTCGCCGACGCGCAGCGCCTGGGCTACGCCGAGGCCGACCCCAGCGAGGACGTCAACGGCAGGGACGCGGCCGCCAAGATGGCGATCCTCGCGCGGCTGGCGTTCGACACGCCCGTCCACCTCGACCAGGTCACGTACGAGGGCATCGAGCAGATCACCGCCGACGACATGGAGTACGCGCAGGAGCTCGGCCTCGGGCTGAAGCTGATCGGAACGGCGGAGCGGATCGACGGCAGGCTGGCGGTCCGGGTGCATCCGGCGTTCCTGTACTCCGGCCATCCGCTGGCCAGCGTGCACGGCCCGTTCAACGCCGTCACGGTCGAGTCCGAGGCGATCACCGAGATCACGATGTCCGGCCCCGGCGCCGGCGGGCCGCAGACGGCGAGCGCCGTGCTCGGCGACGTCGTGAGTGCGATGATCCCGCCCGCCTCGACGCCCGAGACGACGCAGTCGCTGGAGATCGCCGACGACGTCGAGTCGTCGTTCTACCTCCACATGGAGGTCGCCGACCGGCCCGGCGTGCTCGCCCAGGTCGCGCAGGTGCTCGGCGAGCAGGGCGCCTCGATCAAGTCCGTCGTGCAGAAGGGGCTCGGCGAGAAGGCGCGCCTCGTGATGGTCGTCCACCCGGTCCTCGAGTCGCGCTTCTTCGCTGCGCTCGAGCAGATCGCGGCGCTCGACTTCCTGCGCTCACGGCCACGCGCGATCCGCGTGATCGACGAGCAGTTCGTCTAGGTCTAGTTCGCCCGATGCCGCGCCGCTGTCGTGCGATGCGACGGACGTCAGCGGCAACCGGCGCGGAAGTCGCGCAGTGACTGCCGTCCCGAAGGCACCGCGTCGCCGTCGAGGCGCGCAAGCGCAGCGGCGGCGGCCCGAACCTCGGCGGCGGAGCCTGAGCGCAGCGCCTCGGCGAGCGCGCCGAGCCGTGCGTCGAAGCGGCGGTAGTAGGCGTAGGCGGCGTCCGGTGTGCGCAGCGCGCGCTTGCACGCCGGCGAGATCCGGGCCGCATCGATCGCCCGGTCGGACGCCCGGCTTGCCTTGACGACGTCCTGTGCCGCGGCGCGGCTGCGATCGATCGCCTGCCGGCAGCTCTCCGCGGCGCCGCAGTCCGACGCGCCGGCGCTCGTGATGAGCAGGCGCATCGCGGCCAGGCACGCCTCGCGCAGCTCGCGCAGCAGCGGGTCGTCGCCGTCGAGCATCTCGCAGGCGACCACGACCGGCTTGGCGATCGACTGGAGCTCGGACTGCGATGGTGGCCGGTCTGCGCGCTCGAGCTCGTCGATCGGCAGCGCGGCCTCGTAGACGTCCTCGAGCGCGGCGTACTGCGCCGAGGTCAGCCGTCCCGTGGCCGCCGCCCGCTGGTCGTCGCGAGCGGATGCAGATGACCCGTCGCCACCGTCGCCACCGTCGCCGCCGCAGCCGCCGGAGGCGAGCGCGAACGCACCGACCAGGCTCAGGACCGCGACCGCCGAGCGGATCGTGGCCGTCGCCGTCCGCCGCCTGCGGGAAGTCGACGGCTTGTCAGCTCGCGTCGCAAGGATCTCGCGATCCTAGTACTACCGACTAGGGGCAGGGAACCGCGCGGCGCGCGCGATCTGAGCCTGGTCGACGAGCGCGCGACGGCGGCCGGGGCGCCCCCTCCGCGACCGCGCGCGACCCACTAGGGTCACGCCGATGCCCGGTCTCATCGAGCGCTACCGCGAGCGCCTGCCGTTCGCCGACGGCGATCCCGTCGTCACGCTCGGCGAGGGTGACACGCCGCTCGTCCACGCACCGCATATCTCCGCTCTCGTCGACGCCGAGGTCTGGCTCAAGCTCGACGGCACGAACCCGACCGGGTCGTTCAAGGACCGCGGCATGACCTGCGCGGTGAGCGCCGCCGCGCGCGAGGGCGCGAAGGCCGTCATCTGCGCGTCGACGGGCAACACCGCGGCGAGCGCGTCGGCCTACGCCGCGCGCGCCGGTCTGACCTGCGCGGTGATCGTCCCGGAGGGCAAGATCGCGGCGGGCAAGCTGGCCCAGGCGCTCATGCACGGCGCGCGCGTGATCGCGCTGCGCGGAAACTTCGACCAGGCGCTGACCCTCGTGCGCGCGCTGACCGACCGCCAGCCGATCGCGCTCGTCAACTCCGTCAACCGCTTTCGGCTCGAGGGCCAGAAGACCGGCGCCTTCGAGATCATGGAGCGGCTCGACACGCTCGACGGCCTGTGCATCCCGGTCGGCAACGCCGGCAACATCACCGCGTACTGGAAGGGCTTCACCGAGCTCGACGTCGCGCCGCGCCTGTTCGGCTTCCAGGCCGAGGGCGCGGCGCTGCTCGTGCTCGGCAAGAAGGTCGACCAGCTTCACCGCTGGGGAGTCGATGATCGCGAGCGCGATCCGGATCGGCAACCGCGCGCCTGGGAGTGTTCGGCTTCCAGGCCGAGGGCGCGGCGCCGCTCGTGCTCGGCAAGAAGGTCGACCAGCCCGAGACGATCGCGAGCGCGATCCGGATCGGCAACCCTGCGCGCTGGGAGGAGGCGATGGAGGCGATGACGGCGTCGCGCGGGATGGTGCGCGCGGTCACGGACGCCGAGATCCTCGCCGCCTACCGCCTGCTGGCCGCGCGCGAGGGCGTTTTCTGCGAGCCCGCCAGCGCGGCGTCCGTCGCGGGTCTGCTGCGCTACGGCGCCGATGGCGCGCGCCGGCTGGCGTGCGTGCTCACGGGCCACGGCCTGAAGGACCCCGACACCGCGCTCAACCAGGTCGGCGGGGTGATCCCGTGCGAGCCGAACCTGACTGCCGTCGAGGAGGCAGTGCTCGGGTGAAGCCGCAGCGCCGCCGGCTCGTCCGCGTGCCCGCGTCGTCGGCGAACCTCGGCCCGGGCTTCGATGCCTTCGCAGCAGCGCTTGCGCTGCACGTCGAGCTCGAGGTCAGCGAGACCGGCCGCTTCGGCGTCGAGACGAAGCTCGACATCGCCCGCGATCGCCGCAACCTCTGCGTGCGCGGCTTCGCCAGGCTGCACCCGCCCGACGCCTTCACCTTCAAGATCCGCTCGTCGATCCCGCTGTCCGGCGGCCTCGGCTCGAGCGCCGCGGCCTACACCGCCGGCGTGCTCGCGGCGGCGCACATGTTCGAGCTGCAGGAGGACCTGCTCGGCCACGTCAGCGAGCTCGAGGGCCATCCCGACAACGCGGCGGCGGCGCTGCTCGGCGGCTTCGTGATCGTCGCGGGCGGCGACGTCGCGCGCTTTGAGCCGCCCGACGGCCTCGAGGCCGTGATCGTCGTCCCCCGGACGGCCGTGCGCACCGCCGTGGCGCGCAAGGCGCTGCCGGCGACCGTGCCGCTCGCCGACGCCGCGGCGAATGTGGCGCGCGGCGCGATGCTGACGCTCGGCCTGAGCACGGGCGACTTCAGCATCGTCGCGCGCGGCCTCGAGGACCGGTTGCACCAGCCCTATCGCGCGCCGCTGTTTCCGCGGTCGATGGCGCTGCTCGAGCGCGCGCGCGATGTCGGCGCGATCGGCGCGACGATCTCAGGCGCCGGTCCGACCGTGCTCTTCTGGACGCAGGCCGACGCGACGGGCGCCGTCGCCGGCAGCCTGCGCCGTGAGACGGAGGGCTGGGCTGAGGTGCTGCGCGCGCCCTTCGAGGCGCAGGGCGCCGATGTGCGCGAGCTGTAGCGAGACCACTACGCCCTGATCCGGACGATCGTGCCGAGCGGGATGCGCGACAGCAGCCAGCGCATGTCGCGATCGCTCGCCCGCAGGCAGCCGCTGCTCGCCGGCGTGCCGAGCGTCGCCTCGTTGGTCGTGCCGTGGATCGCGATCCGGTCGCCGCCGGTCCAACCCTGCGGCAGGTTCGGCTGGCGCCCGCTGAGCGCCAGCGCGCAGCAGCCGTAGGGGCCGCCGCCGCGGGCCGTCCGCAGCGCGTCGGTGACGGCGAAGCGACCGGTCGGCGTCGCGCTCCCCGCGCGCCCCACCGCCACGGCGAGGCGCCGCAGCACGCGCCCCTCGTGGCGCACGACGAGCTCGCGGGCGGACAGATCGACATGCAGCGCGTAGGGCGCGAGCAGCAGCTGCGCGCCGCCCGCGGGGATCCAGCCCGCGCGCGAGTTGGGCATGTGCTGCGACAGCACGCCGAGCCAGCCCGGGCGCCGCGCGACGACGGCCAGCACGCGCGGCGATCCGAAGCCGGTCAGCGGGCCGAGCGCGCGCACGACGTGCCCGCCCGGGCGGTCGCGCAGCTGAACGCGGCGCAGCAGGCGGGCGGCGATCGGGCCGCGGCGCAGCGGCTGCGCGCGCACCGACGCCACGCGCGACCCCTCTCGCGGCACCGTGAAACTCACAGCGGGCGAACTCACAGCGGGCGAGCGATCGGAGTCGCGCGAGTCGTGACCCAGGACGGCCAGCGCGCCTCCCGCGAGCACCGCGGCGACGACCAACGCGGCGGCGACTCGCGCGACCACCCGCTACGCCTCCGCGAGCGCCTGCAGTCGCTCACGTGCGGCCGGCATCTTCAGCCGCTGGAGGATCTCGTCGGCGAGCGCCAGGTAGTCGGCGCCGAGGTCCGGACGGTGGTCGAGGATCGACATCGCCCGTTCCGCCGCCTCGGCGTAGGCGATCGACTGGCGGATCGTCGTGTGAAACAGCTTGCGGCCGACGTGCTCGCGCAGCGAGATGTACGCGTCGCGGCTGTGACGCGTGCGCATGTCCGCGATGTTGAAGACGACGCCGAGCCAGCCGAGGTCCGGGTTCAGGCCGTCGCGCGCGAGCTCGATGACCTCCAGCGCCTGCTCGACGCCCTGCATCGCGAAGTACTGCGCCTCGGTGCTCAGCAGCGCGTGATCGGCCGCGACGAGCGCGTTGACCGTCAGCAGGCCGAGCGACGGCGGACAGTCGAGCATCACCAGGTCGTAGGACTCCTTGAGCGGCTTGAGCGCGCGCCTGAGCGTCAGCTCGCGGCCCATCTTCCCGGCCAGCAGCAGCTCGGCCTCGGCGAGCGAGAGGTTCGACGGCATGACGTCGTCGTGGATCGCGGCGGCGGCCTCGGCGCGTCCGACGAGCACGTCGCCGATCGACGGCGCAGCCTCGGGATCGACGTCGAAGTAGTCCGACAGGTTGCCCTGCGGGTCGAGGTCGACCGCGAGCACCTCCATCCCGACACGACGAAAGACGTCGGTCAGCGTGCGGACAGCCGTCGTCTTGCCGGTGCCGCCCTTCTGGGACAGGACTGCGATCGTGGCGCCCAAGGGCGCCTGATGCTACTCGGCCGCCAGCGTGGCGCCCGCGGCATCCGCGGGCAGGCCGGAGAGGTCGGCGAAGCGCAGCCGATAGCGCCCGATGACGACCTCGTCGCCGTCGACGAGCACGCGCGACACGGTCCGCTCGCCGTTGACGAAGACGCCGTTGAGACTGCGGTCGTCGAGCACGCGCACGCCCTCGGACTCCGTCACGAGCACCGCGTGGCGGCGCGAGACGGTCGGGTCCTCGAAGCGCAGGTGCGCCGACAGGCTGCGGCCGATGCGCATCGAGTCGCCCGGCATCGCGACGCTGCGCACGCTGCCGGCGTCGTGGAAGATCAGGTAGCGGCCGGGCTCGTCGATCGCGTTGCGGGCGGCATCGAGCGCGTCGGCGTCTCGGTTGCTCTGCTCGTCTGGCTCCGTGCGCCTGAAGCGGGCGGTGCCCGCGAAGAGCGATGCACGCGTGAAGCTCGCGCCGTCGCAGCCCGGGCAGGACGGAAGGACGTCCGCGGTCGTCATCTCGACGACGTGACCGCAGACCTCGCAGCGAAACGTGCCTGTACCTGCGAGCGTTCCAGACGTGAGCGACTGCATGCCGACACTCCCTTTCGCCAATCGTTGCAACGGCCGCTCCTCCCGCAGCTTGTGCTGAATATAACAATCGACTCAAGGCGCAGCGCGCTGCACGCAGCGCGCTTCGGAGTCAGCGGTCTACCCATGGTGGGGCAGTTGATAAAGGCGTCCTCAAGATTCCTCTCGCGAAAGGAGCAGCGGGCGCTGCGGCGAAGCACGGAGGATGCCGCGGGCGGTTGCGACGATCGACGAGCAGGATCTCGAGCGCGCGCTGCTGCGCAAGAGCGTCGGGTCGCTCGCCGGCAGGCGCGACCGGTGCGCCGACTGCGGGCGTACGCCGCTGATCGGCGAGACGCTGCACCGCTATGCCGGCGGGTCGACGGTCTGCGAGCTGTGCCGTCCGCTGCGGCGCGGCGAGCCCGTCGAGAGCGAGCGCGTGCGCCACAGCGAGGCCGGTCTCGCCGTGCGCGTGCAGCGCCTGTGACGCGCGCCAAGGGGCCGCGGCCTGCCGCACGGCAAGCGGCGCCAAGCGGTCTCCGCCTGCGCTGACGGGCAGGCGCGGCGCGCGTGGTGGGTCGCTGAAACCGATTAGATTCCCGCGCATGGAGCCCCTCACGCTGTCGACGACGATCGCCAAGCCGCGCGAGGAGGTCTTCGAGTACCTCGCCGACGTCGCCAACCACGAGGAGTTCAGCGACCACTGCATGGTCGACTGGCACCTGACCCGCGAAGACTCCTACGGCCATGGGGCGGGCGCGCGCTTTCGCCTGAAGTCGCGCTTCGATCGCTTCTCCTATGGAGACATCACGCTCGCGCAGGTCACGCCACCCGAGCTGATCGTCGCGAGCGGCCGCGGGGGGCGCTTCAATCGCATCCGCACGCTGTCGACGTGGACGCTCGAGGAGGACGGCGCGGGGCGGACGAAGGTCACGTTCGAGACGCAGTCGACGCCGGTCCTGAAGTCCGACGAGCTGATGGAGAAGTTGCTGCGCGTCCGCGTCGCGGCGACGCGCTGCCACGAGCGGGCGCTCGAGCGCCTGCGAACGATCCTCGAATCGGGCGAGGGTCGCGGCGAGCGCACGACGGTCGCCGGCGGGGCACGCAAACCCGCCAGCGGCTTCAGGTTGTAGATTTCCCTGCCCTTGTCCCGCCTGCGCCGACCGATCGCCGTCCTCCTCGTCCTGCTCGCCGGAGGCGGCCTGGCGGCGTGCGGCAACCACCACGACGAGGAGGCCCGGATCCAGCGGATCGAGGGCGAGGGCTTCTACCTCAGCCTCGGCGACCTGAAGTATCAGGTGCAGATCTCACGCCAGCTCAACCCCGACGACGTCCAGGACCGCAGGTTCCTGCAAGGGGTGCCGGAGGATGAGCGCGAGCTCGAGCCCGACGAGGTCTGGTTCGGGGTGTTCCTGCAGGTCGAGAACGAGTCCGACGCGCCGCAGCGGCCCTCGGGCGACATCGAGGTCATCGATACGCAGGAGAAGGTCTACGAGCCGATCGAGCTCGACGACACGAACGCGTTCGCCTATCGCCCGAGCGAGCCGATTCCGCCCGGCGAGATCCTGCCGCTGCCGGACACGCCCGCCTATGACACGCCGATCCGCGGCGCGCTGCTGCTGTTCAAGCTCAAGAGCACGTCGCTGGACAACCGCCCGCTCGAGCTGAAGATCGAGGGCAGGACGACGCCCGAGCAGACGGGCATCATCGACCTCGACGTGTAGTTTTCGCGGGCGCGCCTCGTGTGGCGACCCACTAGCGCGTCGCCCTGAGCCCCGCGATCAGCGCCTGCCTGGCGACCGGCGCCCACTAGCGCGTCGCCCTGAGCCCCGCGATCAGCGCCTGCCTGGCGACCGGCGCCGCCGTTTCGCCGCCGGTGCCGTTGCGCACGAGCAGCACGCCGACGGCCACGCGCGGACGCTTCGCCGGCGCGTAGGCCGCAAACCACGCGTCGGTGTCGGTCGGGTCGTCTGCCGCGGCCGCGGGGCACTGCGACGGCGCCGTCGGATCGGGGCTCGGCACGCAGTCGGGCGCGGTCGTGTCCTCGAGCTCCGCCGTCCCTGTCTTGCCGGCGACGCGCACGCCGGAGATCTGGGCAGCCTTGCCGGTGCCCTCGCGCACGACGGCCTCCATCATCCGCCCGACGAGTCGCGCGACGCCGGCGTCGACGACCTGCGTGCGCTGCGGCGTGCGGCGGCGCTCGAGCGTGAGCTGCGGACGCTTGCCGCGCCCCGCGATCGTCGCGGCGACCCAGGCCATCTGCAGCGCCGTCGCCTGCACACGGCCCTGCCCGATCGCCGACGAGCCGACCGCGAGGTCGTCGCCGATCTCGCTCGCCGGCGGGATCGTGCTCGTCGCGGCGCCCGCTATCGCGATCTCCTTGTTGAAGCCGAACTTCTCGGCCGCCTTCACGAGCCGCGCCGCGCCGAGCCGCGCGCCGAGCGGCGCGAACACCGAGTTGCAGGAGTGCGCGAAGGAGTAGCGCAGCGTCCCGCCGCACGACTCGCCGTTTGCGTTCTCGAGCTCGACGCCCTCGATCGTCGTCTTCGTCTCGACCGGGTACTTCGAGTTCGGTCCGGCGAGCCCGGCCTCCAGGACGCCGGTCAGCGTGACGATCTTGAACGTCGAGCCCGGCGGCTGCAGGCCCGAGAAGGCGATCCCCGCAAGTGCCAGGATCTCTCCCGTCCGCGGCCGCACGACCGCGACCCCGCCGAGCCGGTCGCCCTTCGCGGCGACGGCCGCGCGCTGAACGCCGGGGTCGATCGACGAGCGCACCGACTCCGCAGGCCGCGGCCGCGTCGCCGCGAGCACGCGCCTGCCCGCGCGCAGCTGCCCGCCGGGCCTGCCCGTGAGCTGCTCCTCGAAGACGCGCTCCAGCCCGGACGTCCCGACGGTCGCGTTGCTCGGATAGCCGAGCTCGCGCAGGCGCGCCAGGCGCTGCGGGGGAGGCGCGCCGAGCTCGCCGACGATCGAGGACGCGACGTCGCCGATCGGCGAGCCGCGCTCCTCGCCCTGCGCGAGCGGCGTGCCGTCGCGGGCCAGGATGTCGGCGCGGCGCGGCAGCGCGGTACGCCGTTGGAGGCGCTCGCCTGGTGCGAGCCCGGGGAAGACGAGGTTCCGCTTCCAGTTGATGTGCGTGTCGTCACCCTCCTGCGAGAACGTGAGGCGCAGCGGCGCGCGGATCGTGCCGAAGACGCGCGTGGCGACCGTCATCGGCACGCTGACGACGCCGTCGCGCAGCTCGCCGACCTCTCCGTGCGCGACCGCCGTCGCAGTCGCGGTCGCAGCGGCCGTGCGATATGCCTTCGCGAACCGGCGCATCGGCATCGTCCGCCGGTCCGCCTCGGCCAGCTCGGCCCGCATCGCGGCGAAGTCGCCGCGCGCCCACGCCGCGACGAAGCGCTCGGCGGTGCGCGTCTCGGCGGGCCGGTCGCCGTTAACCGTGAGCAGGGCGACGACGACGAGAACCGCCGCCGCGACGGCGCTTGCGATGATTAGCTGACGGGCAGGAGGGGACCGGCGTGAGCGTGAGGACTCGACAAGCATCCGACACAACTATGGCCCGCGCGCGGACGTACGCGCGCCATTTACCGTCAGCGCCGCCTGATCGGCCGTCGGCTTGACCCCGGTCGACATCGTCATCGTCGTCCTCGCCGCGTTCTTCGGCTTCGTCGGCTTCGCGCGCGGCTTTCTCATCGGGGTGCTCTCGCTGGTGGGGTTCGCCGGCGGCGCGTACCTCGGTACCCGCTTCGGGCCGCAGCTGCTCGACGAGGGCAACGCGTCGCCGTTCGCGCCGCTCTTCGGCCTGCTCGGCGCGCTCATCGGCGGCGTGATCCTGTCCGGCGGCGCGGAGGGGATCGCGGGGGCGATGCGCTCGGGGATCCGCTCGCCCGCGTTCGCCGTCTTCGACGGCCTGCTCGGCAGCGTGCTGGCGGTCGCGCTGGCGCTCGGGCTGGCCTGGCTCGTCAGCGTGATCGTGCTGCAGACGCCCGGCGTCCGCGACCTGCGCCGGCCGATCCAGCGCTCGGTGATCCTCAGGGAGCTCAACGCGGTCCTGCCGTCGGACAAGGTGCTCAAGGCGCTCGCGCGCTTTGACCCGTTTCCGACGATCCGCGGCCCGGAGGCGAACGTCGAGCGGCCACGGTCGAGGTACGCGCGGGATCCCGACGTGCAGGCCGCCGGGCGCTCGGTCGTGCGGGTTCTCTCGAACTCCTGCGGCCTCGGCGTCGCGGGCTCGGGCTGGGTCGCGGCCCCGGGCATCGTGGTGACGAATGCGCACGTCATCGCCGGTTCGAGCAGGGCGTCGGTCCAGTCCAGCGGCAGCGATCGGCGCCTCGACGCGACGGCGATCGCGTTTGACGCCAAGAACGACATCGCGGTGCTGCGCGTGCCGTCGCTGGACCGTCCGGCGCTGCGCTTCGCTCGTGAGGTCAAGCCGACCGAGCCGGGCGCCGCGCTCGGCTTTCCGCTCAACGGGCCGTTCAAGATCGTCCCGGCCCGGATCGGCCGGACCGCCGTCGTCCGCGTCAACGACGCCTACGAGCGGCAGCGCGTGCGCCGCAAGGTGACGAGCTTTCGCGCCGACGTGGAGCCCGGCAACTCCGGCGGCCCGCTCGTCGACCTCGCGGGTCGCGTGTCGGGCACGGTCTTCTCGAAGATCGTCGTAGGGCCCGAGGGCGGCTATGCCGTTCCCAACGACATCGTCCGCGACGCGCTGCGCAACGCCCGCGGTCGCGTCGACACCGGACGTTGCATCAATTAGCTGAGCGGCGAGCGACATTTCAACCGGCGGTGGCGGCTATGGCGCTACCCTGCGGCCCTTGCCCGAGACCAAGACACTGGTGATCGCCGAGAAGCCGTCCGTCGGCCGTGATCTCGCGCGCGTGCTGCCCGGCCCGTTCCAGAAGCAGGAGGGCCACCTCGAGGGACCGGAGCACGTCCTGACCTGGGCCGTCGGGCACCTCGTGCAGCTCGCCGAGCCGGACGAGTACGACGCGAAGTTCAAGAAGTGGCGGATGGCCGACCTGCCGATCGTGCCCAAGAGGTTCAAGCTCGTCGTGCGCGACGAGCGCTCCAAGAAGCAGATGTCGGTCATCACGCAGCAGCTCAAGCGCGCCGACATCGATGCCGTCGTCAACGCGTGCGATGCCGGCCGCGAGGGCGAGCTGATCTTCGCCTACGTCTACGAGAAGGCGGGCTCCAAGAAGCCCGTCCAGCGGCTGTGGCTGTCGTCGATGACGAAGAGCGCGATGCAGCGCGCCTTCGACGAGCTGCGCCCGGCAAGCGAGTTCGCGCAGCTCGAGGCGGCCGCGCGCTCGCGCTCGGAGTCTGACTGGATCGTCGGGATGAACGCCACGCGCGCCGCGACGATCCGCCTGCGCTCGTCGTTCGACGGAGCCGTCTCGCTGGGACGCGTGCAGACGCCGACGCTCGCGATCATCGCCCGTCGCGAGGAGGAGATCCGCGCATTCGAGCCCGAGCCCTACTGGCTCGTCGACGCGCTGTTCGCGGCGCCCGGCGAGCGCCTGTACGAGGGCCGCTACCACGACGGCTCCAAGCCGCGCCTGCCCAGCGCCGAGCAGGCCGACGCGATCGTCGCCGCCGTCCGCGACCAGACCGGCGAGATCACGCAGCTCGAGCGCAAGAAGCGCAAGGAGCGCGCGCCGCTGCTCTACGACCTCACGTCGCTGCAGCGCGAGGCCAACAGCCGCTTCGGCTTCACGGCGCGGCGCACGCTGGCGGCCGCGCAGCGCTGCTACGAGGAGCACAAGCTGCTCACCTATCCGCGCACGAGCTCGCGCTACCTGACGAGCGACATGATCGCCGAGCTCAAGCCGATCGCCGGCCACGTCGGCGGGGCGTCGCGCGAGTACCAGGCGTCCGCGGCGTACGTGCAGGGTCTGGACATGCTGCCGCTCGGGCGCGTCGTCGCCGACGACAAGGTCGGCGACCACCACGCGATCATCCCGACGAACTCGACGCACAACCTCGACAAGCTCTCCGACGACGACCGCCGCGTCTACGACCTCGTCGCGCGCCGCTTCCTCGCGGTCTTCCATCCCGACGCGGTGTTCGAGAACACGAAGGTCGAGACGACCGTGGGCAGCGCCGGCGAAGCCGGTGGTCCGCACATCTTCCGCACGTCGGGCAAGGTCCTGCTCGTGCCGGGCTGGCGCGGCGTCTACGGGGAGCTGGCCGAGAGCAGCAGCGGCGTCGAGGACGACGCGGGGCGCGACCAGCAGCTGCCCAGGCTCGAGCTCTCCGAGCGGGTGCAGACGCGCGACGTGACGGCCGCCGAGAAGGAGACCCAGCCGCCGCGGCGCTACTCCGACGCGTCGCTGCTCGGCGCGATGGAGACCGCGGGGCGGCTCGTCGACGACGACGAGATGCGCGAGGCGATGAAGGAGTCGGGCATCGGCACGCCCGCGACGCGCGCATCGATCATCGAGCGGCTGATCGACGTCGGCTACGTCGAGCGCGACGGGCGCGCGCTCGTCGCGACGGAGAAGGGCCTGAACGTCGTCCGGCTGCTCGGCGAGCACCCGCTGACCTCGCCGTCGCTGACGGGCGACTGGGAGCAGCGGCTGGGCAGGATCGAGCGTGGCGAGGAGCCGCGCGGGCGCTTCATGGCCGACATCGCGGGGTTCGCCGAGTCGACCGTGGCTGAGCTCGACGCCAAGCTCAAGGACGTGCGCATCCCGCGCGCGAACCTCGGGCCGTGCCCGGTCTGCGGTCACGACATCGTCGAGAACCGCAAGGGCTTCTCGTGCTGGTCGCGCGAGGACCCGGGCTGCGGCTTTGTGATCTGGAAGGCGAAGGCGGGCAAGACGCTGCCGCTCACGGTGGCCAGGGAGCTGATCGCGACGGGGCGAACGGCGAAGCCGGTGACCGGCTTCAAGGGTCGAAGCGGGCGTTCGTTTCGTGCCAAGCTGGCGCTGCAGCAGAGCGAGGAGGGCAAGTGGCGGGTGGAGTTCGATGAAGCATGGGCGCGGGAGGGGGGCGCAAGCGCACCCGACCGGTCCGATGCCGAGCAGGTCGCGGCGGCGGGTTCGAAGGCCGAAGCGGCCGCGCGCCCGAGTTGGTGGTTGAGCGTGATCGCGGCGGCGAGGCAGACGAAGCGTTGAAGGACGCGTTCGCGCAAGCCTTTGAGCGTGCGAGCGCCGTGGCGTTCGAGGGTGAGGATGTCCTTGCAGGTCCAGAAGATGCTTTCGATGCGCTGGCGGATCGGGGCGAGGTGCGGTCCTTGGCCGGGCTCGTCGCGGCGCCGCGGCCTGACGATCGTGGCGTCCAGTTCGCTGACGGCGATCGCGAACGCGCGGCCGGCGTAGCCCTTGTCGCCGAGCAGCGTCTCGCCGCCCTGGCGGTCGCAGCGCGCCAGCAACGCGAGCGCGACGTCGCGCTCGTCGATCTTCGGAGACGTGAGCTCAAGCGCGCGCGGGGTGCCGTCGGGCGCGAACATCGCATGCAGCCGAAAACCCCAGAAATAGCGGCTGTGGCTGGCGCACCAGCCGTAATCGGCGGCATCGCCCAGCTGCGAGCGCCGGACGGTCTCGCGGCTCTGCGCGCACGCAACCGGGGTGCTGTCGACCAGCAGCAGATCGTCCTGCGAGCCGGGGCTTTGGCTGGCGAAGATCCCCAGCAGCCATTCCAGCGTGTCAGCCAGCCGGCGGCGACGCTTGAAGTACCCCGACTGCTGGGGCAACTGCGGAAACAGATGCCTGAGCTGCTTACCGGCGACGGCGAGAAAGCGCCGGTCCGACGGGATGCCCATGATCGCCTGCGCGACGCACAACGTGACGACCTCCGCGTCTGTGACTCTTCGCGCCGCGTTCGCTTGCCGGTCAGGCAGGAGATCGTCGGCGGTGCAGAACACCGTCGTGAGCAGCAGGTCGAGGTCGGCGTCCATCGAGGCCCCCACAGGTCGGCGATGCGTGTTAGCACCGCCGACTTCGACCCTGCTGCCGCCAAATCCTCGACAAACACGGGCTCTCCCGTGGAATCAACCATCTAGATGGTTGATTCCGCGCGGTTAGGCGCAGTAGTCGACGAGTGCGCGGCTGGGACGGCCAAGTTGGTGGTTGAGCGTGATCGCGGCGGCGAGGCAGACGAAGCGTTGAAGGACGCGTTCGCGCAGCCCGGCAAGGGTGCGGGCGCCGTGACGTTCGAGCGTGAGGATGTCTTTGCAGGTCCAGAAGATGCTCTCGATGCGCTGGCGGATCGGGGCCAGGTGCGGCCCGTCGCCGGGTTCGTCGCGACGCTTGGGTCGAACGATCGTGGCGTCCAGGTCACTGACAGAGCGGGCGAAATCGCGGCCGGCGTAGCCCTTGTCGCCGAGCAGGATCTCGCCGCCGCGACGCTCGCAGCGCGCGAGCAACTGCAGCGCGACGTCGCGCTCATCGGCTTTGGGCGACCTGAGCGCAAGCGCTCTGGGCGTGCCGTCGGGGGCGCAGATCGCGTGCAGCCGAAACCCCCAGAAATAGCGGCTATGGCTGGCACACCAGCCGTAATCCGCGGCATCGCCCAGCTGCGAGCGACGGACCGTTTCGCGGCTTTGCGCGCACGGAACCGGCGTGCTATCGACAAGCAGCAGATCGTCCTGCGCGCCCGGGCTTTGACTGGCAAAGATCCCCAGCAACCACTCCAACGTGTCAGCGAGTCGACGACGCCGCTTGAAGTACCCGGGTTGCTGCGGCAGCTGCGGGAAGAGGTGCCCCAGGCGCTTGCCGGCAACGGCGAGGAACCGGCGGTCAGACGGGATGCCCATGATCGCCTGCGCGACACAGAGCGTGACGACCTCCGCGTCTGTGACTCTTCGAGCCGCGTTGGCCTGCCGGTCAGGCAGGAGATCGTCGGCGGTGCAGAACACCGTCGTGAGCAGCAGGTCGAGGTCGGCGTCCATCGAGGCCCCCACAGGTCGGCGATGCGTCTACGCACCGCCGATTTCGACCCTGCTGCTCTGAAACCCTCGACAAACACGGGCCGTCCCGTGGAATCAACCATCTAGTGGGTCGCGCCGCCTGGCGGTGATCGGCGCGCGAGGTTTCGGATGCAACGTTTGTGGGCGGCCCACCAGCACGAGGCGGGCGGGTTGCCCAGCTCGCGGCGGAGTCCCGCGGTGAGGCTGCTCGCGCTCGTCGTCCTGCTGGTGGCCGGCGCCTCGAGCCTGATCGCGACGGGGGTCTTCTCCTCAGACGACGCGACCGATCGACGCGCCGCGTCGACGCTCACGCGCAGGGTGCCGCCGCCGCTGCCGCCGCCGCCCGTCGAGCAGCAGGATGCCGTCGGGCCGCTGCCCGAGCCGGCGGGAGCGGCGCACGTCGATCTCACGCAGCCGTCGCTGATGTCCTACCTGCACCTCAGGCGCGGGCCGAAGGCCGGCCTCGCCTTCGATCTCGCCGACGGCAGGGTGCTCTGGCGGCTGCACGCGACCACGGTGCGCCCGATCGCGAGCCTGACGAAGCTGATGACGGCGCTGCTGGCGGTCGAGCGCTTCGGCACGCGCCAGAGCGTGCGCATCACGCGCGAGTCCGACTGGGTCGGCGGCTCTCGGATGGGCGGCCTGAAGCCGGGGCGGCGCGTGCGCGCCGAGGTGCTGCTCAAGGGTCTGCTGATCTCGTCGGCCAACAACGCGGCGGTCGCGCTGGCGATCGCCGGCGCGGGCTCCGAGCGGGCGTGGGTGGCGCTGATGAACAGGCGCGCGAAGCTGCTCGGGCTGACCTGCACGCACTACGCCGACGCGCACGGCCTCGACGCGCGCAACCGATCCTGCGCAGCCGACGTCGCGACGCTCGCGATGCGCGCGATGAACGAGCCGCGGATCGTCAGGATCGCGAGCAAGCGCTACGCGCGCGTCTGGCCGGGCTCAGGCAGGAAGCTCACGCTGCGCACGACGAACCACCTGCTGCGCGACGGCTATCCCGGCGCAGTGGGCCTGAAGACCGGCTACACGAGCCCGGCCGGGTTCTGCCTCGTGGCAGTCGTGCAGCGCGGCGAGCGGCGGATCGGGATCGTCGTGCTCGGCTCGAGGGATTCGTTCGGCGACGCGCGGCGACTGGCGCGCGAGGCGGCGCGGATGGGGGTGCTGCCGCCGGCGTAGCCTGCGTGATCCGCGAACGAGCGACGGCGCGCTGTGACGCGAACGTGTTCGCAGGACCACTTCCGCGTCACGCTCCCCGTCCAGGCGCTTCTGCGGCGTTCGCGTCACACCGTCGGCCCGACGCGCGACTATTCAGGGGTGCCCCTCAGGCTCGTCACCGGTCCCGCGAACGCCGAGAAGGCGAAGGTCGTGCTCGACGGCTACCGCGCTGCGCTGCGGCGCGGCAGCGAGCCGATCCTCGTCGTGCCGCGCTTCGAGGACGTCGAGCGCTACCGGAGCGAGCTCGCGGGCTGCGGCGTCGTGTTCGGCGCGCGCGTCGTGCGCTTCGCGTGGCTGATCGACGAGTGCGCGCGCCGCGGCGGCGTGCGCGGTCGACCGCTCGACACGCTCGCGCGCGAGCGTGTGGCGGCGAGCGCGGTGAAGGCAGCGCCGCTCGTCGCCCTGGCGCGCTCGGCGCGCACGCGCGGGTTCACCGTCGAGCTGCTGCGGCTCGCCGACGAGCTCGAGGAGCTGCGCGTGACGCCACAGCGCCTGACGCAGGCGCTGCGCGCCTGGGGGGCCGGCGATCCGCGCCGGCTGCGCTACGGCGACGAGGTCAGCGGCCTGTATGCGGGCTACCGCCGAACGCTCGAGCGCCTGGGCCGGCTCGACGCGCGCCTCTACGAGGCGGCGGCGCTCGACGCGCTGCGCGAGAACCCCGCCGCCTGGGGTGAGACGCCGGTCTTCTTCTACGGCTTCGACGACCTGCAGCCGCTGCAGCGCGACGCCGTCGAGACGCTCGCCGGCACGGACGCGCACGTCACGCTGTCGCTCTCCTACGAGCGCGGCCGGATGGCGTTCGCGGGCCGGGCGACGGCGTTCGCCGAGCTGTACCGCGAGGGCGTCGAGCACACCGCGGTCAAGCCCCGTGCCGAGCACTACGCGCCGCAGTCGCGCGCCGCGCTGCACCATCTCGAGCGCCGCCTCTTCGAACTCGACGAGACCCAGCTCTTCGATCCCGATCCGGTCGACCCGGGCAGCGCGGTCACGCTCCTGCAGGGCGGCGGCGAGCGGGCCGAGCTCGAGCTCGTCGCGGCCGAGGCCGCGCGGCTGATCTGCGACGACGGCGTGGCGCCGCAGGAGATCGCGATCGTGCTGCGCAGGCCCGGCGACCACGCCGCGCTGCTGAGCGAGGTGTTCGGCGCGTTCGGCGTGAGCCTCGCGCTCGAGCGCCGGGTCGCGTTCGGCCACACGCCGCTGGGCCGCGGCCTCGTCGGGCTCGCGCGCTGCGCACTGCCCGACGGCGGCGCCGAGCACCTGATCTCCTACCTGCGCACGCCGGGCCTGCTGCAGCGCGCCGAGCTTGCCGACCGCCTGGAGACGCGCGCCCGTCAGGAGGGCGCGCGGACCGCTGACGCGGTGCGCGCGCTGTGGGAGGAGCAGCACTGGAGACTTGACGCGATCGACCGCGTGCGCGCGGCGCAGGCGCGCGGCGGCGCGGAGCTGGCCGAGCGCCTGGCGGCCGAGCTGGAACTGCTGTTCACGGCCCCGCGCCGGCGCGCGGCGCAGGTGCTCACCGGCGCCGAGGCGCAGGACGTCGCGGTTCTGCGGGCGGGGCGCAAGGCGCTCGAGCAGCTGGCGGCGCTCGCGCGCGCCGATCGCGCGCTGGAACCCGAGCGCGACGAGCTCGCGGCGCTCCTGCACGACCTCGACGTCTTCGTCGGGACGCGGCCGGGACCGGGGCTCGTGACCGTCGCGGAGCCGCTCTCGCTGCGCGCCCGTCGCGTGCGGATCCTGTTCGCCTGCGGGCTGCAGGAGGGGATCTTTCCCGCGTCGCCGCGCACCGAGCCGTTCTTCGCCGACACCGAGCGCGAGCAGATCGCGGCCGCGTCGGGCCTGCAACTGCGCCGCCGCGACGAGCTCGGCGCCGAGCGCTACCTCTTCTACGCGACCGTCTCGCGCCCAGAGGAGCGCCTCTACCTGTCCTGGCACGAGGCCGGCGACGACGGCGAGCAGGCGGTGCGCTCGTTCTTCGTCTCCGACGTCTGCGACCTCTTCGGCCCAGAGCTCGAGGGGCGCAGGCGCACCCGCTCGCTCGGGCAGGTCGCCTGGCCGCAGGGCGCCGCGCCGACCGAGCGCGAGCGCCTGCGCGGCGAGGCGGCGAGCGGGCCGCGGCGGCGCGAGGCGCCGATCGCCGCGCTGCGCGACGAAGCGCTCGTCGCGCAGATGCGCGACCGCCCGACGTGGTCTGCGTCCGGGATCGAGCTGTGGGCGAGCTGTCCGGTGCGCTGGTTCGTCGAGCGGATGCTCAGGCCCGAGGGGCTGACGCCCGATCCGGAGGCGCTGCTGCGCGGCGCGCTGACGCACACCGTGCTCGAGGCGGTCGTGCGCGGGCTGATCGACTCGGCCGACGGCGGCCGCCTGGACGAGACGACGCTGCCCGCCGCGCGCGAGCTCGCCGCCGCCGCGATGAAGCGCGTCGAGGGCACCGAGCAGTTCGTCATGTCACGCGATCCCAGCCGTCAGCGGGCGATGGAGCACCGCTTGCGCGCCGACGTGCTGCGCTACCTCGAGCACGCCGCGACCTGCGGCTCGGAGCTCGTGCCGGAGGCGCTCGAGGTCGACTTCGGCGGACCCGACGACGAGCACCCGCCGCTCGAGCTGCGCGGCGGCGTGCGGCTGCGCGGGCGCATCGACCGGATCGACACGGGCGCCGGCGGCAGCGCGCTCGTCTACGACTACAAGGGGCGGATGACCGTCGAGTCGGCGCACTGGCGCGCGAAGCGCAAGTACCAGGTCGCGCTCTACATGCTCGCCGCGCGCGACGTGCTCGGCCTCGACCCCGTCGGTGGGCTGTACCAGCCGATCGGCGGCAAGGACCAGCGCGCGCGCGGCCTGCTGATCGACGATGTCGACCCCGGCCTGCAGGCCGTCAAGACCGATCGCCGCGCCCCGGACGAGTTCGACGCGATCGTCGACGGCGTGCTCGAGGACGTCCTCGCCGTGCTCGCCGAGCTGCGCGCCGGCGCGCTCGCGCCGCGGCCGGACACCTGCACGTACAACGACAGGGGCTGCATGTACCCGACGATCTGCCGCTGCGAGGCGGGATAGCGAGGCCCGATGACCTGTCCCATCGATCCGCTGAGCAGCCGAGCGCGGTCGTGAGCCTGAGCACGACAGCGCTGCTGGGCCCCGCCGGGCGCCCGTTCACGGCCGAGCAGTCCGAGGCCGTCCGTCGCCGCCAGGGCTCGCTGCTGCTCGAGGCAAACGCCGGCAGCGGCAAGACGTCGGTGCTCGTCGAGCGCTTCGTGCGCTCTGTGCTCGAGGACGGCGTGCGGCCGGCCAGGATCCTCGCGATCACGTTCACCGAGCGCGCCGCCGGCGAGCTGCGCGCGCGCGTGCGCGGGCGCTTCGTGGAGCTCGGTCGCCGCGACCAGGCGCGCGAGACCGAGGCCGCCTGGGTCTCCACGATCCACGGCTTCTGCACGCGCGTGCTGCGCGCCCACGCGGTCGCCGCGGGGCTGGACCCGTCGTTCACGGTGCTCGACGAAGCCGCCGCGCGGCCGTTGCGCGACCGCGCCTGGGAGGAGGCGCTCGCGCGGCTGCTCGACGGCGAGCACGGGGCCGCGGCGCTCGACCTCGTCGCCGCATACGAGCCCGATCGTCTGCGCAGCGCGATCGCGACGGCGCACGACGCGCTGCGCAGCGCCGGCCAGACGCGCCCGACGCTGCCCCGTCCGCGGGGGCTCGCCGACCCGCGCGCGCTGCGCGCGCCGCTGCAGGCCGCGTGCGCCGCGGCCGCCGCCGAGCTGCTTGCCGCCGGCGCCGGCAAGACCGTCAGCACGGCGCGCGAGCGCCTCGGCCGCTGCCGCGACCTGCTCGCTGCGACGGGGCCCGGCGAGCCTGCACCCGAGCTGAGCGCGCTGACGCTCGGCATGAACGCCAACGCGCTGAAGACCCCTGCCTGCGATCGGTACCGCGCGGCGCTCGAGGCCTACACGTGCGCCTGCCGCGATGCGCGCGCCGCCGCCGCGGTGGCGCTGCTCGACGAGCTGCTGGGCGGCTACGCCGACGCCTACGCCGAGGCCAAGCGCGCCCGCGCGGCGCTGGACTTCGACGACCTCGAGCTGCACGCCCGCGACCTGCTCGAGGGCGAGCCCGCGCTGCGCAGCTCCTACGCGGAGCGCTTCGAGCGCGTGATGGTCGACGAGCTGCAGGATTCGAACCCGCTTCAACTGGACCTCTTCCGCGCGCTCGATCGCGACGACCTCTTCCTCGTCGGGGACGAGCAGCAGTCGATCTACGGCTTCCGGCACGCCGACGTCGACGTCTTTCGCGAGCTGCGCGCGCAGCTCGCCGCCGAGGATCGCGTCGCGACGCTGGCGACGAACTTCCGCTCGCACGGCGCGATCCTCGACGCGATCAACGTCGCGTTCGCGCCGCGGATGGGCACGAGCTTCGTTGCTCTGCGCCAAGGCCGCGAGACCGAGGCCGCCAGCGAGCCGCTCGTCGAGCTGCTGCTCACGCAGCAGGCCGGCTGGGAGGACGTCGACCTCGGCGAGCTGCGGCCGGGCACGAAGGCCTGGCGCCAGGCCGAGGCGCGCCTGCTCGCCCAGCGCGTGCGCGAGCTCGTCGACGAGGGCCTGCACCGGCCCGAGGAGATCGTCGTGCTGCTGCGCGCGCTCGGCGACCTGCCCGTCTTCGAGCGCGCGCTCGAGGACCGCAACCTGCTGACGATGTCGGTCGGCGGCCGCGGCTACTGGGGCCGGCAGGTCGTGCGCGACCTCTGCGCATGGCTCGCCGCACTCGCCAACCCGCGCGACGAGACCGCGCTCTACGGCGTACTCGCCTCGCCGCTCGTCGGCCTGTCCTCCGACGCGCTCGCGCACGTCGCGCGCGCCGGCGGGAAGGGCAACGCCTGGCGGGCGATCGAGAGCGACGGCGAGCTGCGCGAGCGCCTGACCCTCGACGACCGCGATCGGCTCGACGTCTTCGCGACGCGCTTCGCCGGCGAGCGCGCGCTCGCGCCGCGCCTGGCGCTCGACGAGCTGCTGCGCCGCGTCGTCGACGCGACCGGCTATGACCTGCACGTCCTGTCGCTCGCCGGCGGCGAGCGGCGGCTGGCGAACGTCCACAAGCTGCTGCGCCTCGCCGCTGCCTTCGAGCGCGACCGCGGCCGCGACGTACGTGGCCTCGCCGACCTCGCGACCGCGGAGCTCGAGGCCGAGGCGCGCGAGACCGACGCGCCCGTCGAGCTCGGCGACGTCAAGGCGGTGCGGCTGATGTCGATCCATGCCGCGAAGGGCCTCGAGTTCCCGGTCGTCTGCGTCGCCGACCTCGGTCGCCAGCGTCCGGGCGACGGCGACGAGGACCTGCTCGTCGCCGACGGCGAGGTCGGGCTGCGCCTCGTCGGCCTCGAGGGGTCGAGCGAGAAGGCGCTCGCCTACGAGCGGCTGCGCGCCCGCGCCCGCGAGCGCGCCGCGCGCGAGGAGGAGCGCATCATGTACGTCGCGCTGACCCGTGCCCGCGAGCGGCTGATCGTCAGCGGCGGCGCGATGCTAGACGACTGGCCGCAGGAGGGACCGAAGGCCTCGCCGCTGACATGGCTCGCCCCGGCGCTGCTCGGCGGCGACCTGCATGCGCTGCCCGACGCGCAAGAGCCCATCCAGGACATCGAGGTCAGCAACGGCGTCTGGGTCCGGGCGGCCGTCAACCGGCCCGAGACCGTGGGCCGGGTGCTGCGCGAGGAGTCGCTCGCGCCGGCGGGCGCGAGCCTGCCGATCGCCCGGCCGCCGGCGCCGCGCGCGCCCGCGCCGGAGCCGCGCGGCGCCGCGGACGCGGTTCGCACGCTGTCGTACTCGCGACTGTCGGCATGGAAGGACTGCGGCTATCGCTTCTACCTGCAGCGCGTGCTCGGCCTGCCCGACGAGCCGATCCAGGAGCAGGGGGACGAGGCGACGGTGCGGGCGATCGACGCGCGCACGCGCGGCTCGCTCGTCCATGCCGTGCTCGAGCGCGAGGGCGCCGATCTCGCGCAGATCGCGGCGCTGTCGGGCCTGCAGCTCAGCGCCGAGGAGAGCGCCGACGTGCTGCGCCTGGCCGGCGCCTTCGCCGACTCGCCGCTGGCCCGACGGATCGCGCGCGCCAAGTCGGTACACCGCGAGCACGCCTTCACCGTCGCGCTCGGCGACACGCTGCTGACGGGCATCGTCGACGTCCTCGCGCACGAGCGCGGTGGCGCCCAGCTCGTCGTCGACTACAAGAGCGACGGCCTCGACCCCGGCACCGACCTCGCGGCCTACGTCGAGGCGCGCTACGGCATCCAGCAGCGCGTCTACGCGCTCGCCGCGCTGCGCGGCGCAGCGGCGCGCGTCGAGGTCGCCTACGCCTTCCTCGAACGCCCGTGCGAGCCGGTCAGCGCGCGCTTCGAGGCCGCCGACGCCGACCGTCTCGAGCAGGAGCTGCTGACGCTCGCCGGCGGCCTGCTCGCGGGCGAGTATCCCGTCACGCCGGCACCGCATCGCGAGCTGTGCCTGAGCTGCCCCGGACGTCGTGCGCTCTGCTCCTACGGGGAGGAGCGCACGCTTCGCCCGCGCGCAGATCTGTGAGCTCGTGCCGCGGGCTCACTCAGCGCGGCTGGGCAGCAGCGAGTGGCCGTCTGCGACGGCGCGCGCGAGCTCGATCACGCGGCGGTTGGAGCGCCGCGCCTGCTGGCGCATCAGCTCGAAAGCCGCACGCTCGTCGACGCCGTGGCGCTCCATCAGGATCCCCTTGGCGCGTTCGATCGTCCCGCGCCGCTCGAGCGCGCTCTGGAGTTGCTCGACCTGCTCGATCAGGCGCTTCGTCTCGCCGTGGCGCCTCATCGCCAGCTCGATCGCCCCCTGCACCTCCTCCTCGAAGCGCGGCCGCGCGAAGGCGTCCATCCCGCGCTCGGCGGCATTGCGCACGAACGAGGAATCGGGGGTGCCGAGCAGGACGATCAGCGGCCCGCGCGCGTACTCGCAGATCTCTTCGATGAGCTCGAGCGCGTGCTCGTCGTCGTCGTGCACCACGACGACCGAGAGATCAGGATCCTCGCGAGCGATCAGGTCGCCGGCCTGGCTGACCGTGACGGCGTGGGCAGTCACGTCGTGACCGAGACCGGCGAGCAGTACGTCCGTCGCCTTGAGCGTCTCCTCGTCCTCGTCGGCGGCGAGTATGCGCAGGCTCTTGGTGTTGGTGTCGTCGACCATCGATCGCCCGGGCGGCAGTTCTGCTTGGGTATCATGACCTACGCGCAGCCCTGTGCCCCGCTGCGCGTTGCAAGCGCCCGAGACCTCCGGCGTCCCGAGTCGGTGTGCGGAGGTCTAGTGGACGGGACATCGCGGTACCGGGTCGGCTTCCGGGCATGCTCATGAGCACGAGGCCCGCTGCCTCAGGCAGCGGGGCAGGCCCCGAGCGCTCGCGCGAAGATCGCGATCTGTTCGTCCGCTACCACCACGAAGGCGACGCGCACGCGCGCGACCAGCTCGTCGAGCGCTTTCTGCCGCTCGCGCGGCAGCTCGCGCGCCGCTACCAGCGCGCCAGCGAGCCGCTCGACGATCTGCTGCAGGTCGCATCGCTGGGGCTCATCAAGGCGATCGACCGCTTCGATCCCGAGCGCGAGATCGCGTTCTCGTCCTATGCGGTGCCGACGATCCTCGGCGAGATCAAGCGCTACTTCCGCGACCGCACCTGGGCCGTCCGCGTCCCGCGCGACCTGCAGGAGCTGACGCTGCGCGTCGATCGCGCGGTCGGCGAGCTGTCGGAGGAGCTGCGCCGCCAGCCTTCGGTGAAGGAGATCGGCGCCGCGCTCGGGGCCGATCAGGAGGAGGTCCTCGAGGCGCTGCAGGCCGGCGGTGCCTACCGCGCGGTCTCCTTCGACGCGCCACGCGCCGGCGGCGACGACGACGTCGCGACGATCGCGGACTCCGTCGGCGTCCAGGAGGACGGCTTCGATCGCGCCGAGGAGCGCGCGACGTTGCAGTCCCTGATGGCGACGGTGACGCCGCGCGAGCGCGACGTGCTGCGGATGCGCTTCGAGCAGGACATGACCCAGGCCGAGATCGGCGCCATCATCGGCGTCAGCCAGATGCAGGTATCGCGCATCATCCGCCAGGCGATCTCGCGCCTGCGCGCGGCGGCCGACGCGCCGCCTGCCGCAGGACCCGGCTGAGCGCCACCGCCACGTTCAGACGGGGGGCGATGTGGGCATGCAGACTGCCCGCATGTCCGACCGCAACCGCTGCGAGCGCAACCCATCCGAGCGCGAGGAGACCCGCAGGAGCGGCTCAATCGCCAGCTCGACGGCTGACGCGGCGCCTGACTGGAGAGAGAAGCCACTGAGATGACGCCCCCCGCCGCGATCCTCGACCTCGACGGAACACTCGTCGACTCCAACTACCAGCATGCGCTGGCCTGGTACCGCGCGTTTCGCCTGCACGGCATCACCGTCCCGATGTGGCGCTGCCACCGAGCGATCGGGATGGGCGGCGACCAGCTCGTGTCCTACCTGGCCGGCGAGGGCTTCGCTCGCGAGGAGGGCGACACCGTGCGCATCGAGGAGCACGCGCTCTTTCAGCAGCTGATCCACGAGGTGCAGCCGTTCGCCGGCGCACGTGCGCTGATCGAGGATCTCAAGGCGCGCGGCTGCAAGGTCGTGCTCGCCTCGTCGGCGAAGGCCGAGGATCTCGCGCACTTCCTCGATCTGCTCGACGCGCGCGAGCTCGCCGATGGCTGGACGGACTCCAGCAGCGTCGAGCGCACGAAGCCCGAGCCGGATCTCGTCGCGGCGGCGCTCGAGCTCGTCGGCGGCGGGCCCGGGGTGATGATCGGCGACTCGACCTGGGACGTCGAGGCGGCGAAGAAGCTCGAGGTCGCGACGATCTGCGTGCGCACCGGCGGCTTCGGCGCCGACGAGCTGCTCGATGCCGGCGCCGAAGCGGTCTTCGACTCGCTCGTCGAGCTGCGCGAGCGGTTGGACGAAACCCCCTTCGGGTAGCGCCGAGAAGATGTCCCTGACACTCGCACCACCCGCCCCCGCGCTGGAAGTGCCCGCGCCCGGCGAGGCTCCGACGCCGATCGTCCCGCAGACCCCGAGCGTCCCGGCCGATCCGGATCCCGTTCCGACGCCCTCGCCCGATCCGCCGAGCGTGCCCGAGCCCGACCCGGACCGCAGCGTGCCGATCGAGCCGCCGACGACGCCGCAGACGAGGTCCGCCAGCGCCCGGCTCTGAGGTCGCCGGTCGGCGTCCCGCTTCTGCAATGCGGCGTGCGCCCGGGAGGGAAGCACGCGCGGGGGGCATATCCTGTTCCTATGCCGAGGTCGATCTGGACCGGTGCGATCTCCTTCGGGCTCGTCACCGTGCCCGTCAAGATGTACTCCGCGGTGTCGCGCAAGACCGTGCGCTTCCACCAGCTCAACAAGGAAACCGGGGTGCGCATCCAGCAGAAGCGCGTCGATCCGACGACCGGTGACGAGGTCCGCTACGAGGACATCGTGAAGGGCTACGAGCTGACGCCCGACCAGTACGTGGTCGTCGAGCCCGGCGAGCTCGACGCGCTCGACCCCAAGAAGACGAAGTCGATCGAGATCGAGGACTTCGTCGCGCTCGACGAGATCGACCCGATCTACTTCGACCATCCGTACTACCTCGCCCCGGGCGCGGGCGGCTCGAAGCCCTACCGGCTGCTGCTCGAGGCGATGCGCGAGACCGGTCGCGTCGCGATCGCCAACGTCGTTATCCGCTCCAAGCAGCAGCTCGTCGCGGTCCGCCCGATGGGCGAGAACGTGCTCGCCATGTCGACGATGGTCTATCCCGACGAGGTCGTCGACGCGTCGTCGATCGACGAGCTCGGCGCGGTCGAGGAGGTCGAGGTCAACGCGCGCGAGCTCGACATCGCCAAGCAGCTCGTCAACTCGCTGGCCGGGCCGTTCGATGCCGGCAAGTACCGCGACACGTACCGCGAGGAGGTCCTCGCGCTCGTCGAGCGCAAGGCCGCCGGCAGGGAGATCGCCGTGCAGCCGTCGGCCGACGAGGACGTGGCCGCGGTGCCCGACCTGATGTCGGCGCTGAAGGCGAGCCTCGACGCCGTCAAGGCGCGCGACGCCAACGGCGGCGCACAGCAGTCGACGAAGACGGTGCCGGCCAAGAAGCCCCCGGCGAAGAAGCCGAGCGCCAAGAAGACCGCCTCCAAGCGTTAGACGCCCGGGCGGCGCTGGGTAGCAAGCGTCGGCGCCGATGGCCACTGCTGCCGCCACCCCCACCCGCCCGCGGCGCCTGCGCCGCTCGAACCTGAGCGCGCCCGGCTACGCGCGACGGCGCTACGGCAAGGGCTTCGTCTACCGCGACGCCGCGGGCGAGCGGATCACCGACGCCGAGACGATCGCGCGGATCACGTCGCTCGTCATCCCGCCGGCGTGGAAGGACGTCTGGGTCTCGCCCGACCCGTTCGGCCACATCCAGGCGACCGGGGTCGATGCGCGCGGCCGCAAGCAGTACCTCTATCACCCGCGCTGGCGCGAGCGCCGCGACCAGGAGAAGTTCGACGACATGGTCGAGTTCGCGCGCTCGCTGCCGGCGCTGCGCTCGGTCGTCGAACAGGACATCGCGCTCGGCGACATGTCGCGCGAGCAGGTGCTCGCGTGCGCCGCGCGGCTGCTGGACCGCGGCTTCTTCCGGATCGGCTCCGAGGAGTACGCCGTCAGCAACGAGACCTACGGCCTGGCGACGATGCTCAAGAGCCACGTCACGCTGGACGGCGAGACGATCTGCTTCGACTACACCGCCAAGGAGAGCAAGCGTCGCATCCAGGCGATCGTCGACCCGGAGGTCGCCGACATCGTCGGGACCCTCAAGCGCCGCCGCGGCGGCGGCGAGGAGCTGCTGGCCTACAAGTGCGAAGGCCGCTGGTACGACGTGCGCTCACCCGACATCAACGCCTACCTCAAGGCCGCGACGGGGCGCGACATCTCGGCCAAGGACTTCCGCACGTGGGGTGCGACCGTGCTGGCCGCCGTCGGGCTTGCGGTCAATCAGCCCCAGAAGCTCACCCCGACGGCGCGCAAGCGCGCGATCATGCGCGCGGTCAAGGAGGTCGCGTTCTACCTCGGCAACACCCCGACCGTCGCGCGCAACTCCTACATCGACCCGCGCATCTTCGACCGCTACAGCGACGGGCAGACGATCCGGCTCGAGCTGATCGGCGCCGAGCCCGACGCGACGGCGATCCAGGGGCCGGTCGAGGAGGCGGTGCTGGAGCTGCTGGAGGAGTGAGCCTCAGGCCCTAGCCTGCTCCATCGCGCGAGGGATCGACGGCGTCGACCGCCTCCTCGCGCGTCGCGACGATCGTGAAGATCTGATCGAGGCCGGTGATCTCGAACGTCTTGGAGATGTTCTCGTCGATGTTGACGATCGCCAGCGCGCCGTCGCGCGAGCGCAGCCGCTTGACCGCGCCGATCAGCACGCCGAGCGCCGTCGAGTCCAGGAACGTCGTGTCGGTGAGGTCGACGATGATCCGGACGCGGCCGGCCTCGATCGACTGGGCCAGCACCTGCTTGAGCTCCGGCGCTGTGAAGAGGTCGATCTCGCCGCGCACCGCGAGCACGTGACGCTGATCGTCGATCGGCTGCTCGGTGATCGCGAACTCAGGTGACATCGCTCTCCATCCTGTCGATCGTGGGCGGGTGCTGGGCAAGGAAGTCGAGCCGGATGAGCAGGTACTCGTCGCCCTCGGATTCCAGGGGCTCGAGCTCGTCCGCTACCCGCTCGAGCACGTTTCCGACGCCGGGAAGCGCCGCGGACGCGACGAGGTCGGCGGCGCCGCCCTCACGCAGAGGGCCGATCTGCAGCTCGACGCAGCCGAATCGGGCGACGATCTGGGCGCAGATGCGGCCGTCGTCGCTGAACGAGCCGGCCTTCGCGGCGACTGCGTCGGCGACGAGCAGCGCATCGTCGAGCCGGTCGATCGGGCAGTCCGCACGGGCGGCGAGCATGCCGACGACGCGGCCGAGCACGGGAGCGCTGAGCGGGCCGCTCGCGACGCCGACCCAGGCCTCGTTGAAGACAGGCTCAGCGGCAGGGCTCACTGCGCGTCACGCTCCTCGTCGAGACGGAACGTCATCCGGACCTCTGTGTGCTCGCCGTTGTCCTTGCCGAGCTCCAGCGACTCGGCGAGCGTCGCGATGAGCGGCAGCCCGAGGCCGAGGCCGGGTGAGTCGGGCCGCGGCACGATGCCGCGGCCGTTGTCGCGGATGACGACCGTCATGCGCTCGTCGTCGATGCTCGCATCAACCTCGAGGTTGCCCTCCTCGCCGTCCTCGTAGGCGTGGATGACGACGTTCGTGCACGCCTCGGTGATCGCGAGCTTGATGTCGGCGAGCGTCTGCTCGTCGACGCTGAGCGCCTCGGCAAAGCCGCCGAAGGCGTGCCGAACGACGGCGACGTTCTCGGCGCGGGCCGGCAGCTTGAGCTCAAGGTCGGGCGTAGCGGGTCACCCCTTGGATGATGTGGACGGAACGGCTCCGTCCGAGCCGTCATCGGCCATGGTGCCCGTGCGGATCGCGTTTCACTCTCGTCCCTCCGCGCGAACTTGGGTATCTGCGCATCCGCGCTGACGCGCGCCGCACGATAGAGGCCCCCCGCGAGCGATCAGTTGAGCCGAGCTGCTGCGATTCGCCGAGTGCCGGCGACTCAGATCTGCACGTCGAGGGCACGCGCGAGCGCGGGTCTGTCCGCGCGCGCTCCGAGGCCCGCGAGCAGCACCATCCGCGCGGCCTGCGCCGACAGCCCGGCGGCCGGCAACGCGCCGCTGGCGCGCAGATCGCCCTCGCCGCCGACGAAGCCGTACGTCGCGTGCAGCAGCACCCCGCGCTCGGGCCGGACCGTGAGCGCGACCGGCACCGCGGCCGCCGCCTCGCGCAGCGCCGCGAGCACCGGCGGGGCGACGTGTCCGGCGCCGAGCGCGACGAAGACGATCGCGTCGGCGCCGTCGCGCAGCGCCGCCCGCAGCCCGCTGCCGTCGTCGCCGAGGTAGGTCGGCACGATCGGCACGTGCCCGTCCAGCGCGTCGGGCACGGGCAGCGGCTCGGCCGGGCGCACCGGCCGCGCCGCAACCCGGACGCGGCCTTCGGCGACCGTGCCGACCGGGCCCGTCGCCGGCGAGCCGAACGCGGCGGGGGAGATCGACGAGACCTTGCGCACCGCGCGCGCCGCGTGCAGCTCGCCCGCGAAGGCGACGAGCGCGCCGAGCCCCTCGGCCTGCGACGCGCCGGCGGCCGCGACCGCGTCGAGCAGGTTGGCCGGGCCGTCGGCGCCCGCGGCGCTCGACGGCCGGATCGCGCCCGTCACGACGATCGGCTCGCTGCCTGCGTGCAGGACGTCGCAGAGCACGGCCGTCTCCTCCAGCGTGTCCGTGCCGTGCGTGATGACCACGCCGCGCCCGGCCGCGGTCTCGTCCAGCGCAGCGCGGGCGATCGCGAGCGCGTCGGCGGCGCTGACGTGCGCGCCGGGCAGCGCGGCGACCGAGCGGGCGCGCAGCCCCGCGACGCCGGCGAGCTGCGGGACCGCGGCCAGCAGCGCGTCGGCGTCGAGCGCCGGCGTCGCGCGGGCACCGGCCATCGCGATCGTGCCGCCCGTCGTGATCACGGTGACGCCTCGCATCAAGAGGGATTCGGCGCCGAGCCGCTGCTACCCTTGTTGCGCCGCCTCACAGTGCCGGCACGCCTTGGAGGCACTCCTATGAGCATGAAGACCCTGCCGTCACAGACCGCCGGCCTCTACGACCCGCGCTACGAGCACGATGCATGCGGCGTGGCGCTCGTCGCCCGGCTCGACAACGTCCCCTCGCACGAGGTCGTCGAGAAGGGCCTGCAGGCCGTCGAGAACCTCGAGCACCGCGGGGCCACGGGCGCCGACTCGCGCACCGGCGACGGCGCCGGGATGCTCCTGCAGATGCCCGACGCGTTCTTCCGCGCGGTCGTCGACTTCGAGCTGCCCGACCGCGGCCGCTACGGCGTCGCCGTCTGCTTCCTGCCGACAGACGAGGGGCGACGCCACAAGCTCGAGGCGCTGCTCGAGCTCAACGTCCGCGTCGAGGGACAGCGCGTGCTCGGCTGGCGCGACATCCCGGTCGACACCGACCACGTCGGCAGGACCGCCGACGAGACGCGCCCGGTCATGCGCCAGCTCGTCGTCGAGGCCGGCGCGGGCTTCGAGAACAACCAGGATGCCTTCGAGCGCAAGCTCTACGTGATCCGCCGCATCTGCGAGCTCGCCGCCGGCCCGGACCTCTACATCGCCTCGTTCTCCTCGCGCACGATCGTCTACAAGGGGATGCTCGTCCCCGACCAGCTGCGCGGCTTCTTTCCCGACCTGAGCCACCCGAAGATGGCGAGCGCGATGGCGCTCGTGCACTCGCGCTTCTCGACGAACACCTTCCCGAGCTGGCCGCTCGCGCACCCCTACCGCGTGATCGCCCACAACGGCGAGATCAACACGCTGATGGGCAACGTCAACTGGATGCGCGCGCGCGAGTCGCAGCTCGCGTCGCGGCTCTTCGGCCTGGACCTGCAGAAGATCATGCCGATCGTCGTGCCCGGCAACTCCGACACGGCGACGTTCGACAACGTGCTCGAGCTGCTGATGCTCGCGGGCCGCTCGCTGCCGCACGCGATCATGATGATGATCCCCGAGGCCTACGGCGATCGCGACGACCTGCCGGACCACCTCAAGGGCTTCTACGCCTTCCACTCCTGCCTGATGGAGCCGTGGGACGGCCCCGCCGCGGTCGCCTTCACGGACGGCTCGATCGTCGGCGCGACGCTTGACCGCAACGGCCTGCGCCCCGGGCGCTGGCTCGAGACGCACGACGGGCTCGTCGTGCTCGGATCGGAGGCCGGCCTGCTGCCGATCAAGACCGAGGAGGTCAAGCGCCTCGGCCGCCTGCAGCCGGGCAAGCTGTTCCTCGTCGACCTCGAGCGCCACCGCATCGTCGAGGACGAGGAGGTCAAGCACGAGGTCGCCACGCAGCGCCCCTACGGCGAGTGGTTCGACAGCAACACCGTCCACTTCGACGACCTCGCCGAGGCGCACATCACGCTGACCGGCCTGCAGCCGACGCGTCTGCGGCAGCTCGCCTTCGGCTACACGCAGGAGGATCTGCGCGTGCTGATCGCCCCGATGGCGGCCAGCGGCGCCGAGCCGATCGGCTCGATGGGCAACGACAACGCGCTCGCCGTCCTGTCCGACCGCCGGCCGCCGCTGTTCAGCTACTTCAAGCAGCTCTTCGCGCAGGTCACCAACCCGCCGATCGACCCGATCCGCGAGTCGATCGTCATGTCGCTGGCGACCGCCATCGGCGGCGAGAAGAACCTCCTCACCGAGACGCCCGAGCACGCCCACAAGCTCATCCTCGACCAGCCGATCCTGCGCAACCACGAGCTCGAGACGCTGCGCATGGTGCACGACGAGATCTTCCGCGCGCACACGCTCGACATCACGTGGCCGATCGACGACGGGCCCGGCGCGATGAAGGCGGCGCTGGCCAAGCTGCAGGACGACGCGCACGACGCCGTCGCCGCCGGCGTGAGCGTGCTGATCCTGTCCGACCGCCAGCTCGGCCCGCAGCGCGTAGCGATCCCGTCGCTGCTCGCGGTCGCCGCGGTCCACGAGCACCTCGTGCGCGAGGGCACGCGCCTGCGCACCGGCCTCGTGCTCGAGTCCGGCGAGCCGCGCGAGGTCCACCACATGGCGACGCTGATCGGCTACGGCTGCGAGGCGATCAACCCCTACCTGCTGCTCGACACCGTCGACGAGATGGTCGCCGAGGGCCGCATTCCGGGGGTGGACAACGCCGACAAGGCCGAGCGCAACGTCGTTAAGGCGATCGGCAAGGGGCTGCTGAAGACGATCTCCAAGATGGGGATCTCGACGACGCAGTCCTACTGCGGCGCGCAGATCTTCGAAGCCGTCGGCCTCGAGCGCGACCTCGTCGATCGCCACTTCACCGGCACCGCGTCGCGGATCGGCGGCATCGGCAGCGACGTCCTGGCGCGCGAGACGCTCGACCGCCACGCCGAGGCCTATCCCGCCGACCACGAGCGGCTGCTTCCCGTCGGCGGCATCTACGCCTGGCGGCGCGACGGCGAGCACCACATGTGGAACCCGGAGACGATCTCGCTGCTGCAGCACGCGGTCCGCTCGGCGAACGGCAACGCGCAGCAGAAGTACGACGAGTACTCCAGGCTCGTCAACGACGACGCGTCCCGCAGGGCGACCCTGCGCGGCCTGATGAGCTTCAGGACCGAGGGCGTCGACCCCGTCCCGCTCGACGAGGTCGAGCCCGCCAAGGAGATCGTCAAGCGCTTTGCGACCGGCGCGATGTCGCTGGGCTCGATCTCGCGCGAGTCGCACGAGACGCTCGCGATCGCGATGAACCGCCTCGGCGGCAAGTCCAACACCGGCGAGGGCGGTGAGGATCCCGTCCGCTTCACGCCCGACGACAACGGCGATCTGCGCCGCTCGGCGATCAAGCAGGTCGCCAGCGGGCGCTTCGGCGTGACGATCCACTACCTCGTCAACTCCGACCAGCTGCAGATCAAGATGGCCCAGGGCGCCAAGCCCGGCGAGGGCGGTCAGCTGCCCGGCCACAAGGTCGACGCCTACATCGGCGGCGTGCGTCACACGACGCCCGGCGTGGGCCTGATCTCGCCGCCGCCGCACCACGACATCTACTCGATCGAGGATCTCAAGCAGCTCATCTACGACCTGCGCTGCGCCAATCCGCGCGCGCACGTGTCGGTCAAGCTCGTCTCCGAGGTCGGCGTCGGCACCGTCGCCGCCGGCGTCGCGAAGGCCAACGCCGACCACGTCCTCATCTCCGGACATGACGGCGGCACCGGCGCCTCGCCGCTGAGCTCGATCCAGGCGGCCGGCGTGCCGTGGGAGATCGGCCTCGCCGAAACCCAGCAGACGCTGCTGCGCAACGACCTGCGCTCGCGCATCATCGTGCAGACCGACGGCCAGCTGAAGACGGGTCGCGACGTCGCGATCGCCGCGATGCTCGGCGCCGACGAGATGGGCTTCTCGACCGCGCCGCTGATCGCGGCGGGCTGCATCATGATGCGCGCCTGCCACCTGAACACCTGCCCGGTCGGGATCGCCACCCAGGACCCCGAGCTGCGCAAGCGCTTCAAGGGCACCCCCGAGCACATCGTCAACTACTTCTTCTTCGTCGCGGAAGAGGTGCGCGAGATCATGGCCTCGCTGGGGATCCGCTCGATCGACGAGCTGATCGGCCGCACCGACCTGCTCGTGCAGGACAAGGCGATCGCGCACTGGAAGGCGCGCGGCGTCGATCTGACGAACATCCTCGCGATGCCGGCGCTGCCCGACGACGCTGCGCGCCGCTGCGTGCGCCCGCAGGAGCCGGTCCTCGACGACGCGCTGGACTGGGAGCTCGTCGATGCGTCGGCGGCCGCGCTCGACGACGCAACGCCGGTCAGGATCGAGCGCGAGATCCGCAACGTCAACCGCTGCGTCGGCGGCATCCTCTCGAGCACGATCACCAGGCGCCACGGCGCCGAGGGCCTGCCCAGCGGTTCGATCAGCGTCGGGTTCCGCGGCTCGGCGGGGCAGTCGTTCGGCGGCTGGCTGGCGCCCGGCGTCGAGTTCGAGCTGCGCGGCGACGCCAACGACTACACCGGCAAGGGCCTGTCCGGCGGGACGTTGGCGATCCTGCCGCCCGACGCCGCCACGTACCGCGCCGAGGAGAACGTGATCATCGGCAACACGGTCCTGTACGGCGCGACGAGCGGCAAGATGTTCGCGCGCGGGCTCGCGGGCGAGCGCTTCGCCGTGCGCAACTCGGGCGCGAGCGCCGTCATCGAGGGCGTCGGCGACCACGGCTGTGAGTACATGACCGGCGGGCGCGTCGTCGTGCTCGGCCCGACGGGGCGCAACTTCGCGGCGGGCATGAGCGGCGGCCTGGCGTTCGTGCTCGACGAGGACGGAACGTTCGCCGGGCGCGTGAACCCCGAGATGACCGACCAGCTCGAGGAGCTCGACGAGGGCGACGCGATCGAGCTGCGCGCGCTTGTCGCCGAGCACGTCGAGCGCACCGACTCGCCGGTCGGCAGGCGCGTGCTCGACGAGTGGGACGAACTGCTGCCGCGCTTCGTGAAGATCTACCCGACCGACTACAAGCGCGTGCTCGCCGAGCGCGCCGCTGCCGAGGGCGCCGCGTCCAACGGCGGCGGGCCCGGTTCGCCCCCGCGTGCCGACGAGTTCAAGCACGAGGTCGTCGACGTCGTCGGCGCTCCGCACACGCGCAAGGGCGACGGGGAGTAGCAGACGATGGGCGAGGTCGGAGCCTTCCTGAAGATCGAGCGCGTCGGGGTCCCCTACCGCGATCCCCGAGAGCGAGCTGGTGACTACGAGGAGTTCCTGATCCGGCGCTCGGACGATGAGCTCGCCGCGCAGGGCTCGCGCTGCATGGAGTGCGGGATCCCGTTCTGCCACAACGGCTGCCCCGTCGGCAACCTCATCCCCGACTGGAACGACCTCGTCTATCGCGATCGGTGGCACGACGCGATCCGGCAGCTGCACGCGACGAACAACTTCCCGGAGTTCACCGGGCGGCTGTGTCCGGCTCCGTGCGAGGCGGCCTGCGTGCTCGAGATCCGCGAGGGCGACGCGGTGACGATCAAGCAGATCGAGAACTCGATCATCGACCGCGCGTGGGAGCAGGGCTGGGTCAAGCCGCTTGCGCCCAAGCGCGAGACGGGCCGCAGCGTCGCGGTCGTCGGCGCCGGCCCGGCGGGGATGGCCGCCGCGCAGCAGCTGCGCCGCGCGGGCCACAGCGTGACGCTCTTCGAGCGCGACGAGTCCGCCGGCGGTCTCGTCCGCTTCGGCGTGCCGGACTTCAAGATCGAGAAGTGGGTCGTCCAGCGGCGCGTCGAGCAGCTGACCGCCGAGGGCGTCGACGTGCGCTGCGGCGTCGACGTCGGCGTCGATCTCCCCGCCGACGAGCTGCTCGCGACGTACGACGCCGTCGTGCTCGCGACGGGATCGCGGACGCCGCGCGACCTGCCGGTGCCCGGGCGCGAGCTCGACGGCGTCCACTTCGCGATGGAGTACCTCGCCGACCGCAACCGCTGGGTGGCGACGCAGACCGGCACCGCGACCGGCTGCGAGCCGCCTCCGCTGCGCGGCCTGACCGCCAGGGACAAGCACGTCGTCGTGATCGGCGGCGGTGACACCGGCGCCGACTGCGTCGGCAACTCGCTGCGCGAGGGCGCGAAGTCGATCACGCAGTTCGAGCTGCTGCCCGAGCCACCGCCCAGCCGACCCGACGACCGCACGCCGTGGCCGCTGTGGCCGCAGAAGTTCCGCCTCTCCTATGCGATGGAGGAGGCCCGGGAGCTTCACGTCGGCGAGCAGGACTACTCCGTCGTCACGACGCACTTCGTCGGTGACGACGACGGTCGCGTGCGCGCGCTGCACTACGCGCAGGCCGAGCCGGCACCGCCGTTCAAGCCCGTGCCGGGGACCGAGGCCGAGATCCGCGCCGACCTCGTGCTGCTCGCGATGGGCTTCCTGCATCCCGAGCAGGGGCTGCTCGACAAGCTCGAGATCGCCAAGGACCGGCGCGGCAACGCGAAGGCCGTCAAGCCCTACACGACGTCGGTCGAGGGCGTCTTCGCCGCCGGCGACGCGCGCCGCGGCCAGTCGCTGATCGTCTGGGCGATCAACGAGGGGCGCCAGTGCGCGCGGATGGTCGACCGCTATCTCGGCACGCTGGACGCGAGCGACGCCCACGCCGGCGCGGCCGACGAAGGCCCTGTCGGCCCGCCGCAGCGCGTCGGTCCCGGCGTGCCGGCATAGAGCGCCGCCGCGCGGGGTAGGCAGGCGACATGGAGTTCATCGCCTACCTGCTGATCCTCGCCCTGATCGGGCTGATCGTCGGCGCGCTCGCGCGGCTCGCCCTGCCCGGCCGAGACCCGATGGGGATCGGGACGACGATCGCGATCGGCATCGGCGGCGCCGTCCTCGCCGGCATCGTCGCGAGGCTGCTGTTCGACCAGAACGCCGGCTTCCTGCTGTCGTTCATCTTCGCCGTCGGGATCGTCTACCTCGTGCGCCGCTCGCGCGGCGGCGGCCTGACGGATCCGGGCGTGCCGCCCCTGGACCGCTAGCGCCTCGGGCGCGGACCGCCGCGCAGCAAGCCTCGGGCAGCTCGCTGACGGAAACGGATCGCGTACTGTCGGCGCTGGGGCGCGTCGCCAGGCGAGTAAAGTGACGCGCCGCGTCACGTTCTGCTTCCGGAGGCCGGCCGAGCACATGCCCACGCTGCCCACAGCCGCGATCATCGGCGCCGGCTCGTCCGGCATCGCGGCGGCGAAGGCGCTGAAGGAGCGGGGGATCGCGTTCGAGTGCTTCGAGGCCTCCGACCGCGTCGGCGGCAACTGGGTCTTCGACAACTGCAACGGGATGTCGGCCGCCTACCGCGACCTGCACATCAACACGTCGCGCGACCGGATGCAGTACTCCGACTTCCCGATGCCGAAGTCGTTTCCGGACTTCCCGCATCACACGCAGATCGCCGAGTACTTCGACGCCTATGCCGACCATTTCGGCCTGCGCGAGCAGATCCGCTTCGAGACCGCAGTGGCCCACGCCGGGCAGCGGGCCGACGGCACCTGGCTGCTGGTCGACCAGCACGGCGAGTCGCGCGAGTACGACATGCTGCTCGTCGCCAACGGCCACCACTGGGACCGGCGCTGGCCGGAGCCGGCGTTTGCCGGCAGCGACATGTTCGAGGGCATCCAGATGCACGCCCACGACTACCGCGACAACGCGTTCCTGGCGGGCAGGGACGTCGTCGTGCTCGGCATGGGCAACAGTGCGATGGACATCGCCGTCGAGTCCAGCTACGTCGCGAAGTCGACGCACCTCGCCGCGCGCCGCGGAGCCTGGATCGTGCCGAAGTACCTCTTCGGCAAGCCGCTTGATCAGGTCTCGACGCTGCCGCGCGTGCCGCACTGGCTGTACGCGCGCATCGCGGAGCTGATCGTCCGCCTGCACACCGGTCGCCCCGAGCGCTACGGCCTGCCCAGGCCCGATCACCGCTTCGGCTCCGCCCATCCGACCGTCTCAGGCCGGATCCTCGACCGCATCACCCACGGCACGATCACGCCGCGCCCGAACATCGCGCAGCTCGGCTCCGACTGGGTCCAGTTCGCGGACGGCACGCGCGTGCACGCCGACGTCGTCATCTACTGCACGGGCTACCGGATCTCGTTTCCGTTCTTCGACGACGACTTCCTCAGCGCGCCCGACAACCGCATCGACCTCTTTCGCCGCGTCTTCGTGCCGCGCAACCCGAGTCTCGCGTTCGTCGGGCTGCTGCAGCCGGTCGGCGCGATCATGCCGCTCGCCGAGGCGCAGGGGCAGTGGATCGCGCAGTACCTGCGTGGCGAGTACCACCTGCCCTCGGCGCGCGCGATGGAGGCCGACATCCGCCGCGAGCAGGCACGGATGCGAAAGCGCTACGTCGCGTCGCAGCGCCACACGATCCAGGTCGACTTCGACCGCTACCTGTTCGACCTCAGGCGCGAGCGCCGGCGCGGCGCCGCGCGCGCTCGTGCCGGCGGCGTGACGCTGCCCGTGCCTGCGCGCGCGGGCGCCGGCGAGGGGGTCACGGCATGAGCGTGGCGCCGATCAGAACGGCGACTGGCGCGCGGCGACGAAGGCCGCCAACCGCGCCGGGATCCTCGACGCGGCGCGCACAGCTTCGCCGACATCGGCTTCGGCGCGTCGCTGCGCGACGGCATCCGCCGCACGCAGCTCGCCAGCGGCACCTTCTACAACTACTTCCCGCAAGGAGGCGCTCTTTCGCGCCGTGCTCGAGGAGAGCGCCGAGAAGGTCCGCGCGCGCGTGCAGACCGCCCGCCGCGAGGCGCAGTCGCTGGAGGAGTTCGTCGCCGCCGGCTACCGCGAGTACTGCAGCTTCCTCGCCGACGATCCCGCAGCGTTCGCGCTCATGCGCCGCAACAGCGGCACGATCCGCGCGATGTTCGACGAGCCGTTCTTGGGCGCCGGCATCGACGAGCTCGCGACCGACCTGCGGTCGGCGATGAAGATCGGCATCGTGCCGAACGTCAACGCCGATTACGTGGCCGCGGCGGTGGTCGGCGCCGCGCTCGAGGTCGGTGTGGCGATGATCCAGCGCGAGCCGCCCGACGTCGAGGGCGCGACGCGCGTTGCGACGCGCCTGTTCCTCGGCGACATCGAGCGGCTCGGCGCGTAGCTCTGGCGCGTCGGTCGCCGGCCTGGTCGCTGCCCGGGCGAGCGTCTGTGACGCGATCCAGGCTGCCCGCGCCGTTCGGCACGGCAGCGGACGCCAACGCGGCGAGGGCGAGCGCGTGGGGGAGGAGGCGGCGCTGCACTGTTTGGAACGCTGCGAATGCCTGCGGGGAGGTTGCGGCCGCTCGCAGCGGCCTAGACTGCGCGGTCGTGCCACCCAGCTTCTGTCGCCACAACAGGTTCATCCAGAACTGCCCGATCTGCCGGCCGCCGGAGCCCGGCCACGGGGCGGCGAAGCGTCCGGCGCGCTCGTCCTCGGCGCGCGCGCGCTCGGCGAGCGGCGGCGCGTCGCGCACGGCCCGCAGCGGCGCTGTGCGCGTGCGCCAGCTCGCGCAGGCCGTCGACGACGGCTATCGCTCGCAGCTCGTGCCCGGCGTGAAGGCGACCGCCGACGCCGAACGACTGGCGGGTGAGCTGGCGTTCGCCAGCGCCCGGCTGGAGGAGTTCTCCGACGATCCGCCGGGGTTGTACGCGGACGTGGTGACGATGGACGACCCCGAGGAGGCGCTGTGGCTCGCGTTCCTCCTGGCATACGTCTGCCCGCTGGAGGCCGAGGACGACGCGTTTGCGAACATCCGAGAAGCGCACGTGCCGTGGGCGTCGGGTGAGCTTCCGCGGTTGGACGTTCCGCGCGGCCCGCGCTCGCAGGTCACCGATCCGGCCACGGGTGAGAGCACGGTGCTGGCGTACCGGGCGTGGGCAGGCCGTGCCGGAAGCCAGCAGGCCGCGTTCTTCGGCGAGGCGGGATGGACGCCGGAGCGGCGCTTCGATCGCGTGTTCGAGCGGCTGTCGCTGCCGGGCTTCGGGCGCGCGGGGCGCTACGAGCTGCTCGTGTCGCTCGGGCGGCTGGACGTGGTGGAGGTGCGTCCGACGGCGCTGAAGCTCACCGACGATGCGACGACGCTCGCCGCCAAGCGCGTGTTCGGGATCGGCGACAGCGTGCTGCTGGAGCGCCGCGCGAAGGCGCTCGCCGAGGCGGTCGAGCTGCCGATCGAGGCGCTGGACCTCGCGTTGAGCAACTGGGGCGCGCGGACGCGCGGCGAGCGCGCGACGTACGGTTCCCAGGCGGCCGTCGACGAGGGCGAGCGCGACGCGATCGCCGATGTGCTCGCCGGCTGAGAGGAAGGTTCTCCCGCGCGTTTTGCATCTGCGTACGCGCCCGATTCGTGCTACTGGCTGAGCCACGAAGGCACGAAGATGAATCCTCGCGTGAAGGTCTTCGAACGGCTCGTAGCCCGACGGCATCACGTGATCGACATGCCGGCGTCGCCCGAGGCCATCAGTCCTGCGCTCGATCGTCTCCGCGGCTGCCGAGGCGAGCTCTTGCAGCGCCTCGCGGAGCGCGGTGCGGGCTGCTGTCGTTCGGCGACATCGTTTGGCGCAATCGTTCGGAGACGCGTGCTCAGCGCCGGCCGCCGCATCCGCGGCGCGCTAGATCGTCAGAGCGGCGCGGGCAGTTTCTGCCTCTTCTTGAAGCCGTGCGAGGGGGGTAGCTGGCGCCTTCACGCTCAAGCGGGGACACTTTTCCCGCAAATTCCGGCTCTTCTCTTCTCAAAAGGGGGCGAACCTCGCCATAGGTTTCCCTAAGGGAGGCAAGAGGCCAGTTCACGGGCAGGAGCGGGGAGGGAGTTTTGGACGACGCGGACGGGGGAGGGAAGAGGGGCAGCGCCGAGGAGCTCATCCTCCGCACGGTTGCGGCGCACGCTGACTCGCTCATACGCACAGCCCGCCGGTTCTCGCTCTGCCATGACGATGCGCAGGACGCCTACCAGCGGGGACTCGAGATCTTCATGGGCCACGCCGACCGCCTGGATCCGCCGCGCGCGGCAGGCTGGCTGCACGTCGTGGTCAAGCGCGAGGCGCAGGCGATCCGCCGGTCGCGGCAGAAGCTCGTGGCGGCCGACAACATCGATCTCGATGCGCATGAGGCACGTTCGCTGCCGACGCCCGACGAGCAACTGGCGACGTTCGACCTGATAGGTCGCTCCGCCGAAGCCCTGCAGCGACTGAAGCCACAGGAACTGCGTGCACTGTGGTTGAGGGCACAGGGTGTCCGCCGTCAGCCCAATCCCGAACGGCGAGGCCCGGCATGTGCGAACTCACCTCGCGGGAGCCTCGGCCTAACATCCGAATCGGAGAGTGCGATTCGGATGTTGGCTGCCCATACCGATGCGCGTGAAGGTGTCGCGCGCTCGTGTTTTCAGGCCGTGACGCGCCGCTGGAAGCTCGCGCGTCGCGAGAGCTATAGCCGATCAGGTGCGCGGCGCCGGCTGCGAGCAGCGTGCCGGTGGGGGGCAGTACCTGCGGTGTGAGGGCCGCTCTGAGGCCTTCGCTCTTGTACATCCGCTCTGTTGTCGTGAGCCGGCCGCATCCTGCGAGGAGCGTTGGTCGGCGACGCGTCGTGTCAGCTGGCGTACTTGCGGTCATACGCACTGACGAAATCAGGGTCGTCACAGATGCAACGGCCGTCCCGGCGGGCGCGCATCGGTTGGCGCAGGAGATCGGCTGGCGGCCGCAGGACGTCCGCGCGAGTCGCACAGGTGGTCGCGTCGTCGCCGCCTGCGCTGCGGCGCGCCAACGCGGCCGCGAGCAGGACGCCCGCCAATGCGGATTGGTGCGCGAGCGGAACGTGAACGTCTTGAGCCGCTGGCCCTAGGCGCCCAGCTTGGCCCATCGGAATAGCTGCGCCGCCGCAGAAGCCCTCGACGTAGAGCTCGCGGAGGGTTCGATGCTCGAAGGGCAGCATACGCTCCACCGGCTGCCCAACTGCCTGTGCAACAGCCTCGAGTAGCCCACGGTCGATGGGCTGGCCTGTGGCCAAGAGAGTTCGGATCTGTTGCAGCAGTTGGGGAACGCCGAGTGTCTCGGCGATCAGTTCATCTTCGTTCTTGCGTGGCCCGTCTGGCAGGTATAGGCACGCCACGCACGCACCGTCACCTCCGAAGCGCGAATGGGAGGTCACGCCGAGATCGCCTGGCTGGGTCCAGGCATTCGCGATGAACCGCGGCAGTGAGGCCTGCGCACCGATTCGGTCTCTGGCGTTATCAAGCGCCAACAGCATGCTGTCCCATCGGTAACCCGCTACAGCGAGGAACGAGGCGAGTGACGCAAAGTGCGGAACGATCTCGAGCGTCGAAGCTAGTGCTGAGGCGATCTCTACCTTGGATCGGCCCTCGTCCGCGCGCTGCGTCAGCACGTAGCGCTGATGGTTGCTGAGTTCTACGACTTCCATGTCGACAACGTGAAGGCGTCCGCTCAGCGGCGCGCGCGACAGCGCCCAGAGAGCGCCTTGCCCGACGGCGCCGGCGCCGACCAGGACCGCGTCGCCTCCTAACGCCCAAGGAGCCGGCCGCACAGTCGTCTCGTCCTCTCGCCCGTCGGTCCGTCGGGCCGAATACCGGGCGGTGTCGCGGACACCATCGGAATCCGGCAGGAACATGTTGCGAAACAGTGCGGCCGCGGCCAGACAAGCGGCCACGCCGGCGCCGAACGGGTTGTCGCTTGAGCCGACGGGCTGTGGGTTGCGCCCGCTGACAAGTCCGTCCCACCCGTCGCTGCCAGCGTAAATTGTGTTCGCGAACGCAGCGCCGTCGCCGACGACGACCCCGAGCGCTGCGTCGCCGACTAGCTCGATGTTTGGGTTGATGCTTGCGGCGAGCTGTGCGAGCGGCGCAATTTGGCTTGCCTCGCCGACGAGCGCGAGCTTTGGGTATACGCGCGCGGCCATCCGAACGAGCAGATCGGTAAGGGCCGCTCCTTCAGTGGATCGCGCCCGTCGACCGACTGAGATGCCGACGGGCGTGCCCTCAAGACGCCCCCGGAACCACTCTTCGTCGAAGCCGGCGAGCACCTGCGCCGCCGCGACCGCAGTGCGGTGGTAGTAGTCAGCGAGCATCAGTCGATGCCGATCAGCTTCTCGGTAGGACGGGGATCTTTCGACCATCCCGACCCCGTGAGCCGATAAGCGGCGCTGCGAACGAACAGGCCTCGGCGACAGAAGTCGGGCACGACCAGCGAAAGCCCGCCGAGCATCGTCACGATCGGAAACGTATCGTCGGTTTCGGAGTGGTACGCATCGGCGGGGTGGGCATGAATCTGCGCACCGAGGCTCTCGCCGCTGTCGAAGAGCCAGACATTGAGCTTATGCAGCGCCTCCCCGTCAACCCGCACGCAGAGCCCGGTCTCGAGACGGTATGACGTCTGGGCGGGGACGTGGGCGGTACGAACGTTGAACTGCGAGCCGTCGAGGTGGCCGCTCCATAGGACGAACATCTCGTATCCCTCTCGCCCTGCGGCGCGAAGGCTGCGTACCGTGCTCGACACGACCGACTGGGGGACTGAGAAGCGGTTGACGCGCTCTAGCGTCACTCGGGAACCTCGGCTTGCGTCAGCCCGGAGACCTGGGGAATAAGGCTTACGCCGTACCCGTTCAGCGGCCTCACTCCGTAGCGATCGATGATCTCGAGTATGCGTACGAGCCTCCCCGCCCCGTCGCGGCGGTGAAGCTCCCAGCGATCACCGGAGTGCGCTGGGTGCTCGTGGTACTCGCGCACTCCCGCGATACACAGGAATGGAACTTCCTCTGCACCGTAGGCCTGCATCAATTGCTGCTGCTGCATCATTCGCGGCGCTTCGACGCCAGCTGGGAGCACGAAACCTAAGGGCATCGCATCAGTTAGGACTTGGCGTGGCAAGTTCGTCGGCAGCTCATTCGCTTTGTACGGCTCGTGCGTGAAGGGATCGGCGAGCCGGACCGACGGCGGTCGTAGGTCGTAGTCGGTGTAGTCCAGCAGAACGCCGGTCACAACGGGTGACGGCTTGATCTGCGGCGCCGCCATCACCACGAAGACGCGCGGAAACTCGGCTTCGACCAGCAGCCAGCCGCGCCGCGCGTAGTCGTTGCCGACCTGACGGAACTCGTCGACCTCGCGCTCGAATTTCGCGCGCGAGACCGAAGGATCGGCGAGCTGAGGGCCGGTGCTCACGCCCCCCCGACTCCTGCCTTGAGACTGAGAAAGAGCCGCACGCCGGCTGCGAAGCCGAAAGTTTCGATCTTCTGCGAGGTGTCGAGGAGCGTCCCGCCGGCGTCACGGAGATCCCAGTTCTCGACAGGCTGGCCGACGTCGTTGCCGGTCTCCTCTAGGGCCTTCGGGATGACGGTGCGAAGCGGCGAGTGCGGATTCGCGGACACCAGTGCTGGGTGGCCGTTGACGATGATCGCGATGTCGATGTGGGGCGAAGCCATTGCCTTACCTCTCCTTGTCCATCCGAATGGACTACACGAAGTTCACGGGACTCCGTGAATATACTCGACGAATCGGCAGAACACGACCACGAGGGTTGCGTTTCGCGCTCGTTGGGCCGATAGTTGCCGCCGTGACCTCTGTTCTCGACTCGCATCGCATGCCTCACCTCGAGGTACGCGCGCCGCGCACGCCGGGCGGAACGGCCGCGCCGCTGATCGATCGTGCGCTCATGACGCAATTTCGGTCCTCCTGGGTCTTGCCCAGCGGCGTCAACGAGCCGACCGTGCTCGCGATCAATCTTGAAGGCCGCTTCCCGTCTGCGGGGGTGCTCATGGAACTCGTTGTGCCGTTAGGGCGGGCCGCCAGCGGGGGCACGCTCGGGCCGCTGGCGGTGGTCCTATGCACGAGTGACGAGGGCACACGGGACGTCCTACGCGCGCTCGCGCAGACCCACGACCTGGCGCTCTACGTCGCCCCGTCTACGGAGCGTCTGTCGGAAGCGGAGCCGCTGGGCCCGCTGACCGTCACCGAGCACGAGACGCTGAACGTAGTGCGACATCTAGGCGGTCGCGTGACGGTGGCGAACTACGCGCAGGCGACAAACCTTGAGGCGAGCGCGGCCACCAACCGGCTCGTCAACGTCTTCAAGAAAGGTTTCGTGCATCGGGTCGAGCGATCGCGCCGCGACGGGGCGCTGTTCGTCGACCCGCGCGCTGCAACGCTGGCCGAGGAGCCCGCAGATCCCACCAGCGGCGACTTCTCGCTGCCCGAGCCCCTGCGCCACGACGTCAAAGCCCTCGTAGATATCCAGAACCGGGAGTCCGGCGCAGCGATCGCGACAGCGTGGCAGGAGTTGCTGGGGGCTCACAAGGAGCAACTCGCCGCCGACCACCGTGAGCTGCAGGACGCGATGAGGCGCGGCGACAAGGAGGAGTTGGCGCGACTGTCCAAACACTACGCCAAGAAGCAGGCGCAGGCCCGCGCGGAGCGACACAGGGGGTAGGCGTCAGTCGTAGAGTCGCTTGTCGGATGAGCTCGAGCGAGACAGGTCGGTGCCTCGGGCGCTCCTATATTTGCGACGCTGGGCACGAACTGCGTGTGACGGCCCGCTGTGTGGTCGCGGACCTCGGAGCGACATCAGGGGCCACGTTTGAGCAGCTGCTGCGCTACCCCATCGTGCGTGCGCTGCGCAACGAGCGCCACACGACAATCCGTGGCACCACGACCGTTGGCCCAGCGGCCGGGGACGACAGCGTTTGGGTCCTGCGACAAGGCAACGACCACCGCGGCGCCACCTGGTTCGATCACGCGGACAAGGTGGTATGGCTTTGCGCCTACGGCCGCCACAGGTCGGGCGAGCCCGATGACGCTTTTCAACACTTCGCGGCGCTCCGGGGCTGCGGTGCAATGCTTCCGACCGAAGCCGACTGCCAGGCGCTGGTGGAGGATCGTGCGGAACGGTTCGCGTACGTAGTTGCGGACGAGGCATCGGAGCTCCTGGCCGCTGCCAGGGCCCGACCGGGCGTGGAACAACGGCGGGTGATCGGGACGACACAGCCGGTCGGTCTGATCGTCCACGTGGTGGAGACTCTCGATGAGACCTTCGTTGCTGTCTACGGCGACGTGACGATGCCCGATCAGCTCCTTGTGCTGCTCGTGGCTCTCTGTCCAGAGCGCGCGTTCGAAGACTGGCGATGGGAGCGGCGTATGCCGACCCGAGAGCTCGACGTGACGCGAGGCGAGATCTGCTTTTCGATCATGGGCGGTTGATCGCCCGCGCGGCTGCCACGGCTTCCCCCGTCCCCTGCGCGCTGGTGTACGAGGCTGGAAGAGGAGCATCGTGGCGGGCTACAGCTTGTCGATAAACGACCATTTGCCGTCGGCCGGACGCCGGCGACTCAAGCCCGCATTTCCGGTCCGAAAGCCGCGTCGGAAACCTCAGCCGTTGAGCTCGGGACACCACCGCTCGATGAGCAGCCGGGTGAGCTGCTCGCCTCGCTTGGACAACGCGGTGAGATCGTTGTCGTTCATGGCACCGAAGTTCGTGGGGTAGTCGGCGACGGCGCTGCGTGGAACGAGGTCGGTCGGCGCCCAGGGCAGACGGTGGTCTTGTTGGCCGAGGTAGGGCATGACGAACCCCTTGATTTCGGCGTGTCGGTCGTGGTCGTGCAGGGCGCTGCGGCTGGCGTTCTGCAGCTTGCGAAAGCTCGCCTCGAACGCGCGGTTGAGGCGCGGAACCATGTGGAAGGGGTGCTTCTGGCCGAGTTGGCCGCGGCCGGCATCGCAGGCGATGACGTAGTCGACGTCGTAGACGACGTCGGTGTGCTTCGGAGAGCGGCCGGGCAGCAGGCAGCTGGTGCCCGAGTTGTCGTACACGCCACCGTCGGTGAGCAGGACGCGGTGCTTCGCCCGGTGGCCGTCTGTGTCCTCGAAGATCCAGGAGCGATCGAGCGTGGGGAGCAGCAAGGGGTAGGCCGCGGAGGCGGCGATCGCGGTGGCGAGGTCTGGCGTATCGACCAGGCGGCCCCATCGCGAGCTGCTGGTCAGTTGTGATCCGAATCTGAACGCGGTTCCGCTGCGTAGGTCGCAGGCGCTGATCACGATGTCGAGTCCGTCGTCGCGCCGGGGGCTGTCAAGCGTGACTTCTCCTAGAAGGCTGCGAAGGACGTCGACAAAGGCGTCGGTGCGGCTAATCCAGCGCCGTCCGGGCGCCTCGATGTGGCGGCCCAGAAGCTTCGATGTGGCGGCTGCCGTCGCTGATGGCACGCCGGCGAGGAGACGGGTGATTAGGTCTTCGGGGAGTCGGCGGCTAAGCAGCGCGCGCTGGGCAATCTGCCGCTGCAGTCCCTGGCGGAGAATCTCGACGACGCGTCCGTCGAAGTCTTCGAATCGCGCGGGTCCGTAGGCGTACAGCGCGGTCATCAGTGCGCCCCCGGAAACGCCGGAGACGACGCGGACGCGCTTGAGCAGGTCGCGGTCGTGCAGGGCGCGCAGACAGCCCAGATGAAAGGCCACTGCCCGCGATCCGCCGCCTGACATGGCTAGCCCGATGTCGCGCGGAACAGTGGCGGCGGCGGGCGGTGCCTGAACAGGCTGCGGCGTGACGTTGAGCAGGACGTTGCCGTTGGGGTCTTGCAGCGCGTCGGCCTCAAAGACGTAGCCGGCGAGTTCCTCCTCGCCGAGGCGGCCGCCGACGATCAACATCGTTGCTTCGCGCATCGTGTCGTCGTAGAGCAGTCCGAGCATGCTGCTGAGGTCCTTGAGGCTGGGATGGGCCGTCATCCCGGGATGGGTGTGCCACATTCCGAGGTACGCGAGCTCGCCGCGGCTGCGCTTGGTGCGCTCGTGGCTAAGCGCATCGACGCCGTCGCGTCCGCAAATGAACGTGTTGGCGCTCAGGATCGAGTCCGGCGGTGGGCCGCAGGCTGTATCGATCCAAACGATGCCGGTGGCGTCGTCACGGCGGCCATGAAGGACGCCGCCTGTCTCCCAGTCTCGGTCGCCGCTGCGGTTGTTGTGGGTGATCCAGCCGCGGATCTCGGTCAGCGCAGCCGCCGACAGACGAATCTCGTAGTCGCCGACGCCATCGGCGAAAACGGTGGCGGCGGGCCACGTGAGGTGAGCGAGGCGCCGCCCGATGTGCTCTGCTGCGGGCAGCGCGAACAGATGGGCGCTCGCATGCCCGTGGCTGTCGGATGATATGTCGGTGGCGACGCAGTGCAGGAGGGTCGCCGACAGCGCGGCGACTTCGGCGCCGGCGCCCCGGAACGTCGGATCAGAGCAGCCTGGCTCGGGCTGAAATGGCGGTTTTCGTTCGTGTGGCCAAAACTCGTCGGCGAACCCTTGGAGCTCATCGCGCAGCGAACATTCCATGCGGGCTTGACGGAGCACGTCCTCGATGGCGCCCGAGTACCCGGGCGGCGCTGTGACCGCGACGGCGCGCTGGGCGTCATGGCCGAGCAGTAGCCCGCAGACAGTCGTGTTCGGCGCGGGATGCTGGCGGCGGGCGGCCTCGAGACGCAACCGTACTGCCGACGATGCTGTTGCGTCGATGACGATGTCGCAGTTGCTGTGCCAGTCTGGCTTGGTGAGCTGGCCGGCGACCAGGTCGCCGTTGAACGCGGCGACGTCGAGGTCCGGTCGGATCGCGTGGAGACGAGCGCGCAGCACGTCCGCCTTGGATTCGCCGACATCGGCGTCGGTGAACGGCTGGCGGACGAGAACGCCGACGCTGACGGTGTCCTTGTCGTAGAGCTCTATCCGCTCGGCACCGGCGCGGGCGATCCACTCGGCGACGTGGCCGCCGATCGCGCCGCAGCCGAAGACTGCGACGCGCTTGCCGCCAAATGCCGCGGGCAGCGGAGATTGGTCGTCACGGCGGATGACGATCTCCGGCCGCTCCTCGGACACGGGGCACCAGCGAAGCGCAGCCTGCTCGACGTCGGCGAAGGCCTCCTTGCGAATGCGCGCGGCCTCGTCGGTGTTGCCGCCGGCGCCGCTGAGGCGTCGCAACGGGTCGGCGAAGGCCGCCGGGATCTCCCACACCGCAAGGTGCTGACGGACGCTGCCGTCGGGGCTGCGACGCATTGGGGTGCCGAGCACGAAATGCAGCGGTTCGCCGATGCTCCGCCCGCCGGCGCCGAGCCACAGCAAGCGTCTGAGCAGGTCGGGGCCAAGGCCCTGCTTGGCAAGGGCGACGAGCAGCTCGGGGACGTACTGCGGGTACTGCCAGCGAAACGGGTCGGGTAGGAGCACGACGACCGCCGAAGGGGTGTCCATCCAGTGCGACCACTCGAGATCGTGCCACGCAACGAGGTCGATGCGGTTGGTTGATCGGACGCCAAGCTCGGCGAATCCGACCCACGCCTGATCGGTCACGACGGGGGTGTCGCCTCGCACGATGATCGGCGTTCCGAAGATCGCCAGCACGAACGGCGGGTGCAGTGGTGCGTCGGCGGGGTCAAGCTCACCGGCGGCGGCGCGCCGAAGCCACAGCCACAGCCGGTCCATGAAGCCGTACATGCCGGCCTGCACATCCCAATCGCTCCTCGCCTGGTATAGGCACATGGAACGACCCCACTGCACGTGCGGCGCGCCCGCCCACCGGTCGTGAGACGCCGTCCCCGACGGCATGTCATACGGAAAGCCATCACCCACGGAGATCACGATGCGTTCGCGGCCGCGCAACTCGATCCCGACGTCCGCGCGTTCGATCGTCGAGCAATCGACAGACACCTCGGCTTGCATCGTCGTGGAGCCGGGGTCCTGCCAGCAGTTGCCAAGACGCACGCCACCGCGCGACCGCTCGGCGATCGCTCGCAGCTGATCGAGTGCCCGACGCTGTCCAGGCTGCAGGTTCACCCCCGGATCGCGGGTCCGCCGAACCCGGTCGCGCTGCTGTGCGACGTCGCCCTGCGGCCACTGGCTGCGGCAGTTGCCTCCGGGACCGTCAGCGAGCTCGACGCATCCGGTCCATCGCCGGAACGCAGCGCCAGACCGTTGGCGGTGAGCTCAAAGACCAACGGCTCGGGCGCGCTGTCGCCCGTGACGACGAATCGCCCGCTGTCGACCCGCTCCTCATAGGCCGTCGCGGCCGCGCGATGCGGTGGATTGGCGGCGGGCTTATCGGTTTCGGGGATGCACTCGCAGGAGGCGACGATCCAAGCGCCACGGTCATCGGCGGTCTCCTCGATGCGGTCCATCAGCTCCGTCTTGAGGACTTCCGTGCCGTCCTCCTCGACGTACATGACCTTCTTGCTGCAGTGATGCGGAGCTTGAAAGACGCTCCACAGCAGATCGTCGTCATCAGCTCGCTCAAACACGGCGCTGACGTCGTCGTAGCGCAGGTCACCGAGGGTTAGGAACGTGCCGCGGTGCTCGCCGTCGGACACCATGATCTGCATGCCAAGGCTGAGGTCGTTGGGGTCCTCGCTGCCGTCTCCCTTCTGCGGGGAGTGCACGAAGACGCGGAAGGTGTCCTCGAGCTGCTCGCCGTCGAGGCTGCTGAAGAACTCGCCGGGCTTGCTGAAGCACTCCACGGGCAGCTTGGAGTACGGGTCCTCGCCGAGCAGGTCGTCGTCGCCGATGATGAGGATCCGCTCCCCCGAGTCGGCGCCGTTCCCGTCGGCGATGTGCTTGATTCGGTCGTTGGCCTCCTTCACGAAGACCAAGGCGTCATCGCACAGCTCGTCGTCGGCGGCGCGTAGCACTCGCGGTGAGAACCACAGCTCGCCGATGATCGCCTCGTCGAGCAGCTTGGCGAACCCGCGGATGTGATCGGTGTCGAGGTGAGTAGCCGCAAACGCAGCGATGTACGGCTTGCCCTCCTTCCTGGGGGCGAGCTCCAGAAGCCGGTCGACGACGGGGACGCGGTCGTCCTGGTCGTCCTCGGCGGCGGCGAGGTGGTGCAAATCGATCTGCACCCACCGGTCGCTGTCGACGATGATGGTGGTGCTGTCGCCGGTGCCGACGGGCCAGAGGATCAGGCCGATGTCGGGAGGCATGAAGTCTTCAGACACGAGGCGCTCCAGAAGTAGATGGACCGATACGTGCCGCGACGCCTGCGCTTCCCGAGGTCAAGGTGTAGAAGGCATAGCTACGAAGCACACCCTGGTAGGTACACCACGGGTCGGACGGACTTGATGCGCGCTGAAGCGCCCGGCAGCGTTCGGCCGGCCGCACAAGGGCGTGCGCGGTTTAGGCGGCAGCGAGCAGGCGATAGCGGCCGCTACGACCACCGACCGCTTCGACTTGGTCGGCCCGGCTGATCTGCGACAAGAACGTAGCGACCGGATCTCTTCCGGCAACGGCGATACCCTCGGCGGCCAAGAGGTCATACCACTCGCGGTAGTGCACCTCAGCCCCTGGGGCGTGGTGGCGCAGAAGGATCTCTACCGCGACCTCGCGCAGCCGCTGTCCGCGCAGCGCGCCACCGAGCTCGTCGATCGTTGACTGACGCGAGATCCCAAGGACCTCGGCCAGTGAGCGCAGCATGCGCTCGTCCGCCGCCACTTGGTCCGCGGCCTGCTCTGCGAGCTCGCGAAGCCGGCTCGCTCGTTGACGACCACCTTCGAGTCGAACGTGCATCTGCCGATACTCGGCCTGGAGGGCTTCGGTCAACGGAAGCTCCTCTGCGCCTGACATGCGCCGCATCATGGACTGACCCACGGACAGATCAGGCACCGCGCATGGCGAGGACGGAGTGCCGACGCGGCGCCATGCGGCAAGCGCTGCGCGATCCCGGTCAGCGAACACGTGGCTGCAGGTGGCGGTAGATCGTTGGGCGAGTGACGCCGAACTCGTTGGCGATCTGCTGCACGGTATGCGCACGTCGCCCATCGGATCCGAGCTCGTCGTACATCTCCTGGGCGATCCTCGCTTGGCGCGCGGTGAGCTTGGGCTTCTGGCCCCCGGTGCGCCCCCGCGCGCGGGCGGCGTCGAGGCCGTCGCGGGTGCGTTCGGACATCAGCGCGTGCTCGAACTCGGCGATCGCGCCGAGGATCTGAAAGAACATCCGGCCGACAGCGGTCGACGTGTCGATGCCCTGATCGAGTACGACGAGGTCCACGCCACGTGTCTGCAGCTGGGTGGACAGCGCGATCAGGTGCTCGAGCGAGCGCCCGAGCCGGTCGAGCTTGGTGATGACGAGCTGGTCGCCGGGACGCGCGGCGATCAGGAGCGCTTTGTCGAGCTCGGGGCGGGAGGCGAGCTTGCCGCTGGCGTTGTCGACGAACACCTCGTCGCAGCCGGCGGCGGCCAACGCATCACGCTGGCCGTCAGGGTTCTGATCGCGGGTCGACACCCGCCCGTAGCCGACACGCATCAGATGAGTGTACGCGAACCAGGGTGTCCGTTACGTTGGCGAGTACACGAGTTGCGTTACATCCCGAGGCCGGGAAGCAGGGGCTTCTCAAACAAGACCCAGCAGGTGTCCGTGAACGAATGTTCACGGACACCCACTGCCCGATCTGGCGACATCGGCCGTGCGCCGGCACGCGAGCGTCAATCCCGTAGCGACCGACCTTCAGCCTGCTGCCGAGATCGGCGTCTCGTGGCCCGCCTCGCGGTGCCGATTTCGGGGGGCGGGCCTCGTCGGGCTCAGTCAAGGGCGCCACGATGCCCTGGACGCCGTCGCTCAACATAGGATCCACGTATGCCGGTCTGGGTGGAGGTCGAGTGGATCGCGCAAGGCAGCGTCGTGTGGGAGGACTGGTGGACACGCGAGAAAGGGCACACCCGGTCACAGATGCCCGATCTCGATAACCACATCTCCTTCGCCCAATACGATTTGCACGAGGCTGGTCTGCCCTCGCTCGAGCGCTCGTCGCAGGGCAATCTTTACATGTCGCTGTCGGATAGCGTCGACGTCTCCAGCGGTGCCCGGGCCGCAGGCGACCACCCTTCGCTTGCACGCGTAGCTGCCGTGTTAGCCGCCCACGGCTTTAAGGTTGGTCGCATACTCCAAGAGCCACCCGCTTGACCGGTCAGGCGACCATCATCGACTTCCTCGAGAATGCGCTCGAGGGCTCGGCTGAGGAGCTGCTGGTCCTCGCTGAGGAGCGTCCTGGGGTGCTGCTAGCGCGCCGTGACGCGTTCTGGGGGACGTGGGAAACCAGCTGGAGGCCGCTGGCGCTGTCGGAGCTGCCTCGTGCAGCCAGCGATGAGCTACGCCCAATGTATGCCCGTGGCCTCCTGTCAACCAGCGGTGTGTTGTCGTCCTACTACGTCGATGACACAGCCCACGCCGCCGCCGCGCGCGAGGTAAAGGCCTTGCTGCTCTACGCCCACGGCACGGTAGTCGTCAATCCGCTATCACCCTGGTTCTCCGTCGGCGACGCTGGCCCGGTGGCCGAGGGACGCCCCGATGGGATGAGTTTCGTCCGAGCGCTGCAGTCGCTACTCGAGCTGGCCGAGCTTGTGCGTGCGGGCACAGTGCAGGTCGTGGAGCCGCCGCCCGTTACATGGCGGTCGGACGTCGACCTTGAGGCGGCCCTGCGAGCTCACGGCGGCTCGACGATGCTGGCCGCTGCTGGTTGGGACCAGTGGGAAGCGCACGGGCGCACGAAGGATGCGCTCGCGCGTCTGCTTGCGCTGGCGCTGCTAGACCCTGAGGACCGCGCGGGTGCGCTGGCGGTCCGTGCGGAGGAACAAGACACCGTCTTGGTGGACTTGGTGCGCCACGTTGCGACCCACCTGGATCCGGGGCTCGCGCTGCCCGCGGAGCAGGCCCGTCTGACCGCGCTCATGCGCCTGAGCCTGCCAGGTGTTGACGGGCTGCGACCGGCCGACATGACGCTCGTGCGCGAGGACGACCACTTCATTCGCTTTCGAAACGACATGCGTCTCGCCCTGGCTGCGGCCGACGACGCCTTGGCCGGAGGCGACCTCACCACCGCGCGCAACGACGTGGTTGAACATATGACAGCGCGGGCCGCCGAGCTTAGAGGCGCGAAGGTTACGACACGGTTCTGGGGAGCGACATCAAGCGCTCTGGTTGGCTGGGGTGTTGGCGCTGCCGTCGGCGGCTTGGCGGGATGGAAGGCCGCGCTCCTCGGGTTGCTGACGCGCGGCATTTACGACACAGCGCAGAGCCGGCCCTCCCGGGGCGAGGCCGCGCTGTTGCAACACTACGTGGCGCTCAGCGAGCCACAGGCGCCGTTACCGCTGTCGAGCGGAGCCGCACGTATCCGAGCCTGGCGGGAAAGCGGATGACGCAGACTCTCGCGCAGGACTGGCTGCAAGGCATCAGACTCGCGAGGTGGCCGTTGCTGGCCGAGGCGCTGCTACGGCTCGGGCTCACGGAGGAGGAGGCCCAGCTGCGGAGCCTGCTGACGGGGCAGCGTCCGACGTTGGAGGATGCCGAGGCGGAGTTGGAAGCGCTAGTCGCGAGCCTGCGTGCCCGCGGCGGTCTTGCGGCCCTTCTCGGCGCGCGCACCGCGCGATTGACAGCTCGACAGCGCGGCGATATCAGCGGCGCGTCGGCCGACGACCACGCGGTCCAGGCGATACATAGCGTTGGCACTGCGGAGAACCCCTTGGCTATGCGACTCGAGGCGCCCCTCGCCGAGGTGGAGCTAGCCGCGTGGCTGGCGGGGGAGGGCGATTGGCCGATGCGGCAGTGGGCCGTCGAAGTCTTGCTCGCGCTCGTGGAAACAGATCGCATCAGCGCCTTCGGTCGCGAGGTGCTCGAGGATGTGGTCGCGCCTCGATGGCTGAACGGGCTCGACATGGTGCCGCGGCCCTCGATGTTGGCCGGCCTGCTGGTTGCACTTCAGGAATCCCCCCACACCCCGCGCCGACTTGCGCTCGAAGCGAAGACATGGGGCGTGCGATTTAAGTGGGCCTATTGCTGGCCGAATGGCTGGCAAGTCACGCAGGAGTATGCGGCCGAAGGGCTGCATCGTGCCGAAGCGGTGCTCAACCGTCAGCGCGCTGGCGAAGCCGCGCCCAAACTCGAGGAACTGTGGCCCGCCGTCGATCTTGTGCTCGAGGTACTTGATGCGCTCGTAGCGCACGACATGTACGGGACGGCCCGCTCCTGGGCGGAACATCATCTAGACGACCCGCTTTGGGGTGCGCTGCCGGACTCGCGTCGGAGCCGCGATCTCTTGGCCGTGTTGGTGGTGCTCGGGGAACCTCCGACAGACCATATGATCCCAAGCGAGTTGCTGCATGGGCTTATCGCCGATGACTGCCAACGAGCGGCCGCACTCTTGGTACTCGACGGCTTCATGCGGCGGCCGCAGCCGCTATCCGACGCGCCGTTAACAGACCACGAGCTTGCGTGCCTGATCCTCGGCTTCCGCGCTGCAGTAACCACGTTCAGCGAGACGCTTCTTCGTGCGTTCTACCCGACGATCTCGGAGGTGCTGCGTCTAAGCGCCCTGCCGATTGACCGGAGCGACAGCCTAAGCGAACTCAATGAAATCGCTGGCTATCTAATCGCTCGCTGCGGCGCGATTCGGTTTGCGAAGGTCCGGGCTGCTGCGCATCCAATGGGTTGAAGACGCGTCCCGCATCGGGATGCGATCGCCGTCCGCGTCTCGCGCAACAAGTTCGTGACTCGTTTTCGCGCCCGGTAGCACCACGCAGCCTGAGGCATCGCCCCATCTCGTTTCAAGGTCACTGAAGGTGATCACCTGCGTGGCTTCCGCGAATAAAGGTGTGCGGACACGCATGCGGCCAGGACGTTTGCTCAGCCCGAGACCGCACCGAGACGCATGCCAGGCGCGGACCCTCAGCTGGGCAACGTCATGTCCGCGACTCCGAGGTCGCTGCAAACCTTGAGCCCGTAGCCCTGCGCGTTTTGCTCTTGGCGGCGGGCGAGCCCTGGAAACTGGCTGATCGCCCCACGTAGGAGATCCCCCTCGTCGTCCTGGACTCCACGGCGGTAGTTGTTCAGCGTCACGATCTGGTCCGCGAAGCCGGACACAAACGCCAGCACGGGGATGCTGTCGCCCGGCGGCGTCGCCATCTGCTTGAAGCTCGCCTCCGCGCGCTCGAAAGCAGGCAGCACTGCGGCGGCTGCCTTCGCCACGGCCTCGCGATCCACCGGTGCGTCGCGCAGCGGCGCGAGCTCGCGCTTCAACCGGGTGCAGATGACGTTCCCCTGACGGACGTAGACCTCCCGCGGCGTCAGCGCCTGCGACGGCGTCTTGGCCTCGTGGTCGTTGCCGCACGCGCTGACCACCGGCGCGATGAGCGCCACCGCCACGATGATGACCACCTGTCGCTTCAACATGGGCCAAGCTGAAGCTTGAGCCGGCGATCGTCGGCTGGGAGGTCCGCTAGCCCGGATCTTGCAGCAAGGTGGGCGCCCCGACCGGGGTCGGGGCGCCGGAA
>JAUJOT010000013.1 GCA_030447505.1 Solirubrobacteraceae bacterium
TGACGGCGGCCATGGGAATCTCCCCGTAGGCGGCCATCGGATCTCCCCGCTGGCGGTCGCTGGATCTCCCCGCCCGTGGCCATCGGTTCTCCCCACGATTCTGTCCTGATCGGCCGGTACTGACCGGCGCGTCCTGTCATCGACGCGCGTGCGGGAGGGTCCGGCTTGAAGAGCTCGGAGGAAGTGATGGAGATCCTGGAGGCGTTTGATTTGACCGGCACGCTGCGTGGCGCTGCGGAGCTGGCGGGCTGTGATCACAAGACGGTCGCGCACTGGGTGCGCGCTCGTGACGAGGCCGGCGGCGGGCTGCCCGTGCCGACGCGGCCGCGGCCGCGCATCGACGCGTTCGCGGAGAAGATCGAGGAGTGGGTGGACCGGTCGCGCGGGAAGATCCGCGCGGACGCGGCGCATCAGCGACTGGTCGCGATGGGCTACATGGGTTCGGAGCGCACGACGCGCCGCGCGGTCGCTGAGGCGAAGCGACGGTGGCGCGCCGAGCACGGGCGCCGCACGAGGCCGTGGGTCGTCGAGCCGGGCTTGTGGATGCAGTGGGACTACGGCGACGGGCCGGTCGTCGAGGGGCGCTCGACGGTGTTGTTCTGCGCCTGGCTTGCGTGGTCGCGCTACCGCGTCGTGCTGGCGTTGCGTGATCGCACGATGGCGTCGGTGGTGATGGCGCTTGACCGCTCGTTGCGGGCGTTCGGTGGCGCGCCGACGTACGCGCTGACTGACAACGAGAAGACGGTGTCGGTTGATCATGTCTGCGGGATCGCGGTCCGCAACGCGACGATCGTGGCGGTTGGCCGCCACTACGGTCTGACGATCGCGACGTGCGTGCCGGCGGACCCTGAGAGCAAGGGTGGCTCGGAGGCGACCGTTCGGATCGCCAAGGCCGACCTCGTCCCGACTGATCACAACCTGCGCGACGCCTACGCGTCCTTCGGCGAGCTTGAGCAGGCGTGCGCCGTGTTCTGTGAGCGCGTCAACACGCGCGAGCACCGGATCACGCGGCGCGCGCCGGCGGTGATGCTCGCCGAGGAACGCGACAGGTTGCACCGGCTGCCGACGATGGCGCACACGGTCTGCTTCGGTGAGACGCGCAGGGTGTCGTGGCAGTCGACGATCAGTGTCGGCGGCGCGCTTTACTCCGTCCCGTCGACGCTCGTCGACGAGCGGGTGTGGGCGCGCGCTGAGGGTGGCAAGCTCGTCGTCGTTTATGCCGATGGCGAGGCGGGGTCGCGTGAGGTCGCGCGGCACGCGTTGACGACGCCGGGCCAGCCGAGCATCGACCAGCGCCACTACCCGCCCAGGCCTGCGGGCGCGATCGAGCGCAAGCCGCGCGCGCGCAGCGCCGACGAGGAGGCGTTTCTTGCGATCGGATCGGGCGCGGAGGCGTGGCTGATCGCCGCCGCCGCGGCCGGCGCGAGCCGGGTGCGGCGCAAGCTCGCCGAAGCCGTCGACCTCGCCAAGCTCCACGGCTCGGGCCAGGTCGACGAGGCGCTGCGGGCCGCGGCGGATGCCGGGCGCTTCGCTGACGGCGATCTCGCCGCGATCCTCGCCCACCACGACAGCGCGAAGGTGATCGCGTTTCCTGCCAAGGCCAGCGAGCAGCAGTCGCTGCAGCGCTCCACGGCGGCGTGGGAGGGCTACGGGCGATGACCGACTACTACTCCAGCATCCGTGTGCTGATCGATCCCGAGCAGTCTGACCCGTTGCCCGACGGGGGCCGCCGCCAAGATGTCAGCGTGATCCTCACCGACGCTTCGCGCGGCGACCGGGCGTTGCGCCCGGCGGCGGTCGCGCTGTTGGTCTGCCAAGCCAGGGCACTGGCGTTCGAGTTGCTCGAGGTCGCCGAGCACGCCGACCGCATGAGGACACCGCGATGAGCGTCAAGACGCCGATCGCTCCGCCGCTGCCCGCCGAGATCGACCGGCTGCTGCGCCGGCTGCGGATGCCCTACGTTCGCCACGCGGCCCCCGAGGTCCTCGCGACAGCCAAGTCGCAGCGCTGGGATCCCGCCGAAGTCCTGCGCGTCCTTCTGGTCGAGGAGGCGGCCGGTCGTGACCGCGCGACGATCCGGATGCGTCGCCGAGCGAGCGGGTTGCCGGCCGGCAAGACGTTCGACGCGTGGAAGGAGAACGCCTCACCGATCCCACAAGCCACCCAGCAGGCGCTCAGGACGCTGGAGTGGGTCGCCCGGGCGGAGAACCTCTGCATCTGCGGACCGTCGGGGACCGGCAAGAGCCACCTCGCCGAAGCGCTCGGGCACGCCGCGATCGACGAGGGCAAGACCGTCGCGTGGCACACACTGGAGAGCCTCGCGACGCTGCTGCGACGCCACCGCGCCGACGACAGCGTGAACAAGGCGATCGGCCGGCTGATCCGCGCCGACCTGATCCTGATCGATGACGTCGGGATGCTTCCCGTCGCCGCCGACGCCGCTGAAGCGTTGTTCCGCGTCGTCGACGCCGCCTACGAGAAGCGCTCGATCGCCCTGACCAGCAACATCCACCCCGCCGGCTTCGACGAGCTGATGCCCAAGACCCTCGCCGCGGCGACCGTCGACCGGCTGCTGCACCACGCGCATGTGCTGCTGACCGACGGGACGGACTCCTACCGCTTGGCGCAAGCAACCGCCGGCAAGGGGGTGAGGCCCCTGACCTGACGCGCGCAGCGCGCTATCGCCGCTCGCCTCGCCCTACGGGCTCGGCTTCGCGACGACAGCGCGCTGGGGAGAACCGATGGCCACCAGTGGGGAGACAACGTGTCCGCC
>JAUJOT010000002.1 GCA_030447505.1 Solirubrobacteraceae bacterium
CCCGGTGGGGGCGCCGCGCCCTCACACCTTCCCCCCCCCGCGGACCCCCCGCCCGCGGGGGGCTCAACCCCCCCCCGGCGGGGGGCCCGGCCCCCCCCGCCGGGGCCCCCCGCGGGGGGTGACCGGGGGGGACCCCTCGTGTGGGGGGGTCCCCCCGCCCCGCCCCGGGGGGGGGTGCGCTAGGGGAAGGCTAAGCTCGAGCGCGGGGCGCATGACGCGTACGACGAAGGCGAGCGGCGGGCCGAGCACGAGCGCGGCGCGGTCGGGGCCGGCGAGCGCGAGGTTCTTGGGCACCATCTCGCCGAGGACGACGTGCAGGAACGTCACGATCGACAGCGCGATCGCAAACGCGATCGGGTGCAGCAGCGCGTCGGACACGCCGACGGTCGCGAGCGGCTTCTCGATGAGGTGCGCGATCGCCGGTTCGCCGAGGTAGCCGAGGCCGAGCGAGCAGATCGTGATGCCCAGCTGCGCGGCGGCCATCATCAGCGACACGTTCTCGATCGCGCGTAGCGTGATCTTCGCCGCCCGGCTGCCGGCCTGCGCGCGCGGCTCGATCGTCGTGCGTCGCGCCGAGACGAGCGCGAACTCGGCGCCGACGAAGAACGCGTTGGCGCCCAGCAGCACGAGCGCGAGGGCGATCGCCGATCCGGTGCTCACCGCTCGTCCTCGTCCTCGTCCTCGTCCGCGAGCGGCTCGCTCTCAAGCCGCACGCGGTCGACGCGCAGCCCGTCCATGGCCGAGACGGTCAGCATGACGCGTTGCGGACGGCGGTCGGTGTCGATGGTGTCGAGCGTCACGCTGTCGCCCTCCTGCGCCATCCGGCCGAGCTGGAAGCCGACGAGGCCGGCGAGCGTCTCGTACTCCTCGTCTTCGGGCAGCACGATGCCGACGGCGTGCGCGACCTCGTCGGGGCGCAACAGCCCCGACACAGACCACGTGCCGTCGGCGTGACGTCGAATTCGGGCGTCGTGCTTGTCGTGCTCGTCGCGGACCTCTCCGACGATCTCCTCGATGAGGTCCTCGAGCGTGACGATCCCGTCGACGGTCCCGAACTCGTCGACGACGACGGCCATCTGCAGCCCGCCTCGCTGCAGCTCGCCGAGCAGGCTGTCCAGCGCGACCGATGAGGGCACGAAGACGGGCTCGGCCATTACCGCGCGCACCGGCACGCGATCGCGGCGCTCGGGCGGGACCGACACCCCGTCCTTGACGTGCACGATCCCGACGACGTGGTCGTTGTCACCGTCGATCACCGGAAAGCGCGATCGTCCCGTCCCCCGCGCGAGCGCGAGCATCGCTAGCACGTCGCTGTCGGCCTCGACGGCCTGCGTCCGGGCGCGCGGCGTCATCACGTCGACGGCGTGGCGGTCGCCGAAGGCGATCGAGCGTTCCAACAACACGGCGGTGTCGAGCTCAAGCGTGCCGTGTTCGGCGGAGCGGCGAACCAGCGATGTCAGCTCCTGCGGCGAGCGCGCCGACGCAAGCTCCTCCTGCGGCTCGACGCCGAAACGACACAGGATCGCGTTCGCGGTGTTGTTGAAAAACCCGATCGCGGGCCCGAAGAGGCGCGTGAACCCGCGCTGGAACGCTGCGACCGCGCGGGCGGTCGCGAGCGGCCGCGCGATCGCGAGGTTCTTCGGGACAAGCTCGCCGAACACCATCGTGACAGCGGTCGCCAGCACCAGCGCGACGGAGATCGACACACCGTCGACGGCGCCGTCCGGCACGCCGGCCGCCTCAAGCGGCCCGTCGATCAGCCGCGCGACCGACGGCTCGGCGAGAAAGCCGATCAGCAGGTTCGTCAGCGTGATGCCGACCTGCGCGCCCGACAACTGCGTCGACAGCGACCGCAGCGCCGCCAGGACCCCAGTCGCCTGGCGATCGCCGTCGGCGGCCGCCCGCTCGACGCTCGGCCGATCGACGGTGAGCAACGAGAACTCCGCGGCGACAAACGCGCCGCACGCCGCGACCAGCAGCAGCGAGACGACGACCAGAACAACCTCGATCACGAAACCCGCACCTCCGGCGATCCCCCCTCAACCAGCCAAGAGCTCCAGCTCGGGTCGTTGGCATCGCGACCGACTCGTAGGGCGCCGGTGCTGCACGAACAATAGGCAGTCGAGCGCAGCGACATTGACGCAGCGCCTGTCAGTCGCGGGGATCGCGCGCCGCTCACCCCTGCCCGTGCGCCCATCGGCGCTAGGACCGCAGGCCCTGGCGTTCCGCTGCAAGCGGTGATCGGCATCGCGTCGCTAACTGCTGCGCCACGCCTCGTCGGTCCGGCGCGGATTGAACTCCGACCCGTTCGAGGATGGGCGCCAACAGCGACCGCCCGCTCGAGGGTCGCAAAGCCGGCCGGTCGATCGGCGGACGCTCGACGACTGCGGCTTGCCCGACGAGGCGTTTTGGCGATGCTGGTCACTGATCGCGCTGACGAGTTCTTCTGTGCGCAGGTCGTCGGCTCCGTCGATGCCCTCCTGGCGCGCGCGTTCCCGCAGCTCATCGATCTGCATCGCGCGCAGCTCGGTCTCGCTGAGGTCCGGCGTGTTCGGCGTCTCGTTGCCGCGACCAGCGGCCACGACCGCGCTCGCCTTGCCGCGACCGCTCTGTCCGCCGCCCTGACCGCTGCGCGAGCGGTGCTGCTCGCTGATCGCCTTGACAAGTTCCTCCTTGCGCAGCCTTTTCGGCGTCCTGCACGCCCTCGTCGCGCGCACGCTGACGCAGGTCGTCGATGTGCGTCGCGCGCAGCTCGGTCTCGCTGAGGTCAGGCGTTCCCGGCGTCTGGTTTCCTGGCTCGTTCTTGCTCATCTGCTTGAGCTACCCGGCAGCCACTGAGTCCGCTTCGGTGCCCGTCAGGCCGCCGACGTTTGATCGTCGCGCCGGCGCGACGTGCGGGAGCCCTAGGACCGAGATTGCGCGCGGCGCGTCATGCGCCTGACGCGGGGGGATGACGGCGCACGGTCGGGGGTAGGCGGCGGTCATGGTTTGGTTGATCTTGCTGGTCGTGCTGATCGCGATCTTCGGGCTCGGGTCCGTGCTCGAAGCGGCGTTCTGGACGCTGTTGCTGATCGCCGCCGTCGTGATACTCGCCGCGGTTGCGATCGCGCGACGGATCGCCCGCTGAGCGCTACTGCGCCAGCGAACGCCTCTCTCGTGAGCGGATGACTACTCGAGGTCGGCGAGGACGCGGCGGATGATCTGATAGCCGCGGAAGTCGCCGGTCGGTGCGGGAAAGGCGGCGAGGACGTTCGCGGCGGTCGCGAGTTGGTAGTCCTGGTCGAGCAGCAGATCAGGGTTCCTGAGGTCTTTGACGGCGCGCTTCAGCGCGGCGCGCGATGGAAAGACCAGTAGTTCAAATTCGCGGCTGCTGGGCGAGATCTCGTAGCGGCGCGCGGCGAGTGTCGCCTCATCGGTCTCGTCTTCGATGTCAGAGCCTCCGCCCGTCGTCACCAGCATCAGGCCGGCGGCCTCGAGGCGATCTTGGACATCGGCGATGTCGTAGATCGCCGTGTCGTCGCCGCGCTCGGGCCTCTCGTCGGCCGCGGGACGCTGATCGCCGCGCTGCTCATCGCCGTCCCACACGAGCGCGCGAAAGACGATGAATGGCTCGCCGATCTGCGCCGGGGTCTGGTTGATCGCGTCTGACTCAGACGGCTGAAGCGGCGGGTCGACGGGGCGGCGAAGGGCTTTGATCACCTCGTCGGCGTCGTCTTGCGTGAGGCGCTCCACGTCGCCGCGGACGGCGACGCGTTCGCCGCGCTCGATCGCTGGCACCCCGCCGGGCGCGGCGACCCAGATCGACGAGCCCGCGTCGACGAGCACAAAGCCGCGTTCTCGCGGGTACGCGCGGCCACGAACGGTGACAAGCGGCGCCTGATCCCAAACCTCGGGGTCGCGGAGGATCTGCTCGATCGTTGTCGAGCGGACGCTGGCTTCGCGTTCGTCGTCGCCACCGCACGCCGCAAGCAGCGCCCCGATCAGCACGAGCGATAGCAGCAACCCTCGCGTCGCCATGAACGCGCTGTGCCCACAGACCCGCGCGTTTGCATTCGCGACGTCAGCGCCCTGACCACCCGAGGGGGAGTCGAAGCGGCGCCCGCAGGTCAGCCAGCAGACGGCTGCGGTGTGGCGCCGGAGCGGCGTGGTATGCGCTCGCTATGAGGATCGCCGTCGTCATTGGCCTGGTCGTTGTGGTTGGCGTCGGGCTGGTGGTCTACGAGTTCGCGCACACGGAGGATCTCGCTGATGGTGCCGAGGCGATCGTTGATGAGCCCGACCGGTTTGTCGGCGAACGCGTGACGATCAGCGGCGAGGTCGAGAAGTTCTATCCCGACGCCTTCACGCTGGGCGAGACGACGTGGGGCGATGAGCTGCTGATCGTGCCCGCCGACCGAACACGGGTGCCGCGCGTGATCACGCTGCGCGCGGCGCAGCCGCGCGTCGAGATCACCGGCACCGTACGTCGCAACGACGGCGCCGATGCACTGCCCGGGACGCTCGCTGAGGCCTTCCAGGGCAAGCCGTACGTTCGCGCCTCACGCATCGAGCTGACCGATGAGTGACCACGCCGACCGTGGTCAGGCTGCACCCGCCGCGTGAGTGAGCTCGGCGAGAGCGCTTCGCTGCCCGAGCGCGTAAGCAGCGTGTGGGATGCGCTGCGCTCGAGCTTTGGGTTTCTCAGCGGCGTGGCGATGGCGCTCGGGCTGCTCGTCGGGTTCGTGCTGCCGTCGGTCGACGCCGCACTTGACGTCGACCTGCCGGTGTTCGCACTCGCCGAGTCCGACGTCGCACGATCGCTGTTGCAGACGGTCGCGACCGCGACCGTGTCGGTGGCCGGACTGTCGTTCTCGGTCACGGTCGTGGCGTTCACGCTGGCGTCCTCGCAGCTGAGCCCGCGCGTGCTGCGCAGCTTTCGCGCCGATCGCCTCAGCCAGGCGACGCTTGCCTGCTTTTTGGGGACGTTCATCTACTGCCTCGCGGTGCTGATCCGGCTGGGCTCCACGCACGAGGGCGGCGCGGTGCCCAACCTCTCGATCACGCTCGCCGTCGTGCTGGCGATCGTCGCCTTCGCGATGTTCGCGGCGTTCATCGCGCACATCGTCAGCATGCTGCAGCCATCATCGATCATCGACGGCATCCGCGAGACCGGGCGCGACGCGCTGCAGTTGCCATACCCGGCGGGCGTCGGCGACGAGCCCACAGACGAGCTCGCGGGAGCGCGCGCGGTCGCCAGTGCGCGCGACCGTCCAGGGACACCGGTGCTCGCCGAGCGCGAGGGGTATGTCTCTTCGCTGCAGGCGACGCGGCTGCTGACGGCGGCCGCTTCGTGCGACGGCCTTGGCGTGCAGCGAGTGCAGATCGGCGAATACGTCACACCCGAGCTGCCGCTCGCCGACGTCTGGTGCAGCGACGCCAGGCGCGAGACGCTCGCCAGCGCGGTGCGCGCGGCGTTCGTGCTGGGTCGCCAGCGCACGCCGGTGCAGGACGCGGCGTTCCCGCTGCGCCAGCTCGCCGACGTCGCCCTGAAGGGCCTCTCGCCCGGCATCAATGATCCGACGACCGCCGAGAACGCGCTCGAGGCGCTCACGTCGCTGCTGATCCGCTCGGCGACCGGGCAGCACCCCTCGCGCCTGCGCGCAGACGAGCACGGCGTCGTGCGATTCGTTGCGCTCGCGCCCGACCTCGATGACCTAGTGCGCCTCGGGTTTGAGCAGGTGCGCGTCTTCGCGGCCCCTATCCGGTGCTCTCGCGGCGCCTGCTGACATTGCTCGCAAGCATCGACGACGCCGCGCAAAAGGCGGGAGTGCCCTGCACCGAGCCGGCCCGTCAGGCAGCGCTGATCGCCGAAGCCCCCGCCGGCTCCGTCCCCACCAGCGCCGACGTCAACTCGGTGCGCGCACAGCACGCCGCGCTGTGGACCCGTTCGCGTGAACGCCCGCTGGGTGACGGCAGCAGATAGGAGGCGCGGCGTTGGACGTTTCGCTCGTCATCTGGGTCGCGTTCGTCGCGTTCGTCGTCGCCATGCTGGCGGTCGACCTCGTCCTGTTCGGGCGCGAGGCGCGCGAAGTCACGACGCGGCACGCGGCGACTTGGAGCATGGTGTGGGTCGCGCTCGCGCTCGTGTTCTGGGCCGGGCTGTGGGCGGCCGAGGGCGACACGCGCGCCGGCGAGTTTCTCGCCGGCTACGTCGTCGAGAAAAGCCTCTCGGTCGACAACATCTTCGTCTTCGCGCTGCTGTTCTCGTACTTTGCGGTGCCGCCGGCGCTGCAGCACCGCGTGTTGCTGTGGGGAGTCGTGATGGCGCTCGTGATGCGCGGCGCGTTCATCGCGGTCGGCGCCGCGCTGCTCGCCGCGTTTCACTGGATGATCTACGTCTTCGGCGCGTTTCTCGTCATCACCGGCATCCGGCTCGCGACGCATAAGGACGAGGAGGTCCACCCGGAGCGCAATCCCGTCCTGCGACTGCTGCGCCGGGTGATCGCGATCACCGGCGACTACCGCGGCACGCGGCTGTTCGTGCGCGAGGACGGCCGGCGGATGGGGACGCCGCTGCTCGCCGTCGTCGTCGCCGTCGCGACGACGGACCTGCTGTTCGCGCTGGACTCGATCCCGGCGATCTTCGCGATCACCAACGTCACGTTCATCGTCTTCACCGCCAACGCCTTTGCGCTGCTGGGCCTGCGCGCGCTGTTCTTTCTCGTCGTCGGCCTGCTGCGACGCTTCATCTACCTCAAGGTCGGCCTGTCGATCATCCTCGTGTTCGTGGGGATCAAGATGCTTTTGACCGACGTCGTCGGGAAGGTGCCCGTCGGGATCTCGCTCGGCGTGATCATCACGACGCTGGCGATCACGATCATCGCCTCACTGCGCGCGACACGGGGGATGGCCACCGCCGACACCGAGGAGGAGCGCCAGCGCCGGCTGACCGAGGAGCTGCCGGCCGGCGAGCTGCTGGAGGAGCTGCGAAGCGCCGACCGCTGAGACGTAACGCGCGACGAAGCGGTGTCTACGTACCGCCCAGGCGTGGGAGGCGTTTGGCGCACACCTCGGCTCGCCAGGGCACCGCGTTGAGTTGCACCTCGGACCGGACCTGGCTGGTGCGGTGCTACCTGCGGTTCCTCGCGCCAACGCGCCTACAGGGGGCCGAGAGCTAACAGACGAGTTGTGCGACGCGCGACCGCCTTACCGACGTCAAGCGCTGCGCTGCGACTACCGTTCGGATACGGCCCGCCCGGCTGAACAGCTCCGACCAACCGGGTCCCCGAGGTGTGCAGCGCGACGCGTATGCGGGTAGGCGACCCTGAACCGCATCCTGCGCGAAGGAGAAAGCATGTCTGACGGAACAGCCGACGACGCCAAGGGACGCACGAAGGAGGCCGTGGGCGACCTGACGGGCGACGAGAAGCTCAAGGACGAGGGCAAGGTCGACCGCACCTCGGGGAAGGTCAAGGACGCCGTCGGCGGCGTCGCCGACAAGGCGAAGGGACTGCTCCGCAAGGACAAGTAGCCCTCGTTCTGAGCGCCGACACGCCCCGCCGGCCGCGGAGGACGTCCGCTTTCATCGCGACCCAGTCCGGCGCCCTGCGCGTAGTGGTCATCGCGAGTGGCTGGCCCGATGACTACCGCGGGGCATAACCGGCGGTCCCAAGGCGTGCGCCGATCGCTGGACTGATACGGCGGCTAATGCTTCTTGGTCGCCGCTCGCGAGGCGGTGGACGGCAACAAAGCGGGTCTAACGCCGCCGCGTAGCGGGCTTCCGCCGCAGCGAAAAATAGGGCCGGCGCCGGGATGCAGCAGCTCGGCGAGGTCGCGACGGCCAGGATCGAGTTCGAGCGGTGGCTCGAGCATCAGCCGCTCGCCGCGCGCACCAAGAGCGAATACCGGCGCAACCATCGCGTCTTCCTCGAGTCGGTTGCGGCCGGCGAGGCGCGGTGGCCGGCGATCCGCTCGGCGATCGCTTGGCGCGCGATCACCCTGCACGCGACTTTCGGCGCTGGCTGAAGGTCGAACGGCGTGCGTCGGCGTTGACGGTGAACCTCGCGCTGGCGTCGCTGGACGCGCTGTACCGCCAGTGCGGGCCGGGGAACCCAAACGTGCGTCGCGAGAAGGCGGTGCGCGCAGCGCCACGCGCGCGTGATCAGGACGATCAGCGCCAGCTGTTGCGCGCGTGCGAGCGCGCGAGCGCTCGCGACCGCTCTCGTGGTGCTGATGCTGTTCACGGCGCTGCGGTTGTCTGAGGCGATCGCGCTGGACCGCGACGATGTCCGGGTCAGCGCGCGCAAAGGCCGTGTCGTCGTCCGATGCGGGAAGGGCGACCTGCTGCGCGACGTCCCGCTGAACCCCGCTCGTGCGCCAGGTCCTTGATGAGTGGCTCAGCCAGCGCTCGGTGATCGCCGCGTCCCAGCAGCCGGCACGAGCGTGTCGGCCACGAGCAGCAACGCCGCGCAGCACTCGCCAAGTAGTTCGAGATCCACAAGCCGGTCCTCTACCGGCGGGCGATTGCGAACCCCGTTGAGCTCGACGGCGGCCGGGGCGGCCGTCCCACCGGCGAACGGCTGGCGGGACGCTGATCCGCTCGGGCGCGCCGGCGGGGCCGGTCCCCTAGGCCGATGCCCTGAGCCGATTGCGCGCGGCAAGCACCGTTTGAGTAGCGTCGGACCATGCGGTGGCGGACGCGACAGTCAGCTCCCTCGGAGACGTTGCTGAACAGCTCGATGATCTTGATCCCGAGCTGACGATCTACGCCTCGGAACAGCCGGGTGCAGAGCTGAGGACGCCGGCAGTCGTTGCCGTGGAACCCGAAGACGGGTCGGTGCCCGCCCCGAGGCCGACGGGATGGTCTACTACCTGGAGGTCAGCCAGGCACAAGAGGTCGTGCAGGTGTGGAAGGAGTGGCGCGGCGGCCGCGAGCCCACGTTGGCAGACCGCCACGAGGCGATCAGGTTCTACGCGATGAACGACGCTTACCTCCCCGTCTGACGGTCCTCGCCGGCACCTCTGGCGCGTCCCACAGGCGACCAACGGCAAGCGGGACATCGTTCAACCTGGCACGGTTCCTGGGGCTGGCTCTCGGACCCTTCCTGCCCGCCGCAGTATGGCGCTCTGTGGCGGGGCTACACCGAGCAGAGCGGCCGGTACCGCGTGACGCGACCTCAGCTGGCGAGGAACTGCAGGTCGAACTCGACAAGGTCGTCGAGTTCGAGACCCGTTGGCTGGCGGCCGGTTCGCGTCTGGCCGCGATGTCGGGTGATGGTCGCTCCGCCGCCTTCGTGCGAGGCCATGTCCTTCACGGCGGTTCGGTACGCGGGCTCCAGCCACAGGCCCTCGGGGTAGTCGTTGTTCAGCAGCTCCTCGAACGACATTCTCTGGCCGCCGTACGTAGTGAGCAGATGACGCTGGAGTTCGGGGAACGGTGGCTGCTCTGCGGTGTCGAGCGCGAGTTGATCGGGCGGGCGGATGGTGACGGGCCAGAAGGTCATCTCGGGGGACGTCTTGATCATCGCCTTCTTCATTTCGCGCATGCCCAGCGGCTCGTTGGTGAGGTGCACGAGGTAGTAGATGGTCTGGCGCCGTTCGTCCTCCATGACACGGAAGGGGGTCGCGAATCGCGCGATCCCGCGCTCGCGGACCGTCTGCGAGAAGCGCAGCAGTAGACAGCTCTCTCGGTCGGCGGCGTCGGCGCACCCGCGCCAGGCGTCGCCGCCGAAGAAGTCCGTGAGCGGTGCCTCGAAGTTGGGTTGCTCTAGGAACCGGCGCATGTCCCGGACCATGAACGTCAGCAGGACTTCCCAGCGGCGTACGGCCATCAGCCGGCCGAGGGTGTTCAGGCGGACGCCCGTGAAGCCGAAGGGGTCGGCGAAGAAGAAGATCGGCGGTACCTGTCCGCGCGTCTGTCGGACGTGAATCGCGTGGTCGGCAGCCTCGTTGGCCACCACGTCGAAGCGCTCGTGCCGGGCCTGGATGGTGACCGCCGGGTGCGTGAGCTCGCTGATCGTCTGCTGGAGATGGGTGTGGTTCTCGCGGTCTGCCTCAACGCAACGGATGGAGACCTCGTGCGGGCGTCCCGCGTCAACGGCCTCGACCGCGCGGCGGAAAATGAGCACCGGTGAGCCCGGCTCACCCCCGGTGTACCGGCCGCGGCCGGCGAAGCCGTCGTAGATGACGAGGCGGTTGTGCGCGGTTCCGAGAATGGGGAGCCACGCTCCGAGGTAGCGACGCAGGATCTCGTGCTTGGCTGCTGCGTGTTCCGAGTAGACCCACTTCTCGGGGTCGGAGTCAGCTAGGTCCCGCGACAAGTTCCGCTGCCCGTTCCTTCGGTTCTGGCATCTGTGACCACTCGCGGCCCTGCAGCAGCCGGCCGCCCGACTTGCTCCGCTGGCCGCCCCACTGCTTGAAGAAGTACGGCACCCCCTGCTCAAGGCAGCGGTCGCGCAGTTCCACAAGCCATTGCTCGCGGACAGGCCGGTGCTTCGCGCCGGATTCGCCGCCAGCGATTAGCCAGTCGATGCCGTCGAGGTTGAGGCCTTCGAGGGGACCGAGGAGCGGCTCGGCGGAGATGAAGCGCACGGCCGCCGGTACGCCGCGGAGGACGTCGGCGCGGTGGACGAAGCGGCGGTTCTCGATCGTGACGCCCATCCAGACGTTGCGTGCCCACGGCAGCGTGGGCGCGAGCTCGGCAAGGCGTTCATGGCGTTTCGTCAGGATCTGGAACGTGTGCTGAGCGGCCTGCTGCATGATCGCGAACACCCGGGCGATGTACTCGTCGGGGATCTCCTCGTGGAAGAGGTCACTCATCGAGTTCACGAAGACGACCCGAGGCGCCCGCCAACGCAGTGGCTCAGTCAGGGTGCGCTCGTGCAGCGTCACGGCGAACCCGGGGCCGCTTGACCCAGGACGCCCGTCGCGCTGGTACTTGGGCTGGCCGAACCGTTTGAGGCGCGCTGCCAGGTCCAGCGCGTAGCAATGCGCGCAGCCGGGCGACACCCGGTCGCAGCCCGTGGTCGGGTTCCACACGTGCGTCGCCCACTCGATCGATGTTTCCGCCACGCTCGTAGTTTCGCCGCCGCAGCGGCGGCTCCTCGGCGCGACACCTGAACTGCCAAGACCGGCACAGCCTCGTGTGCGGATGCGCCTGGAACGGGACCCGCACTCCCGCAAGCGAACCTTGAGTCCTGTCCAGGCGATGCGTAGCGCGAGCTCGCGCGGCTATCCAGAGCCACTGCGCGGTCGCATCGTGATGGAACGGCTGTATGAGGAGATGGCCAGTTCCTAGGCCGGCGGAGCGCCGCCCGTCAGCCGTCATGGAGCTCTTCGTGAGGCGGCAGCAAACCCAGGTCCTGCAGACGCCGGATCTCGGCCTCGTCGTGCAGGCGTGCGCGACGCTCAGTCTCCTCGGCCGTGAGCGATAGGTGCTCGATGTCGAGCTCTGCCCACGTGCGCCCGCGCACGACAAACTGAGCGGTGACTTCGATCCTGCAGGGGCTGGAGGCATCGACGTCCTGTAAGAGCCCCCCGCCGTGCTCCTCGCCCTCAACGCGACCGGAGAACGCGTCGAGGTCGTTACTCGAGAGCTTTGACACGTGCCAATGGACGTTGCCGTGCCCCTCGATGGTCGCCACGACGTCGTAGGAGGCCGACGGGCGGTCTTCGTCGCCCACGTAGGCCTCGCGGATAACTGGCGGCCCGTCGACGACGAAGTCGTGGAGCTTGGCGTCTTCCAGCTCGCCCTCCAGGTAGTCCTCGGGCGTGAACTCGTCGAACGGCCACCCACGAGCGTTGACGAGCCGTTCGACCCGTCGGCCGAGCTTCGTCAATGCCCCATTGGGGAGCCAGTTGTACGGCGGACTGAGCCGGTCGCCCGCTCGGCTGGCCATCAGGTGAGCGCTCCATACACCGCCGCGGCGATCGCAAGCACGGTCAGCGCCCCGTAGACCAACAGGTAGACCGCGCGGGGGCGCGCGCGGCGCAGGAAGCGCCAACGGAAGCGCGGCAGCGCGAGGTACGGTCCGAATCGGTGGGCGGCGAGCGCGCGGTCGAGGTCGCGCTCGGCATCGGGGTCCTCGTCGCCACGCTCCAGCTGCTGGTAGCGCAGGCGCACCACGTGCTCGACTGTCCGGGCGCGACGCCGGGCCTCGTCGTACAGCCATCCGTGGAAGGCGTCCAGGTACAGGAACAACCACGTTGACGCGATCCCGAGTAGCCCGATGGCGAAGCTCGATTGCGCCACGGCGTAGCCGAGCAGAGCCAGTGTTAGCGTCATGCCGATCCCGCGCAGGGCGATCGACGTTCGCACGACCCCATCGATCATTGACCGCGTAGCGTCGTAGTCGGCGCGCACGAGCGCGAGGAGTTCCGCGCGCCGCGCCTCGTCGGGGTCGGTCATCGCGCGAGCCTGGCGGCGGCCTTCGCGAACTCACGGCTTCCGCGCTCGGCCTCCTCGGCGAGGTTCGGCAGGTGCTCGGTGGCCGCGGCGTATTGGGCGAAGCGTTCGAGTAGCCGCTGGATGAACGTGAGGACAGAGTTGTCCCGTAGCTCGTAGAACTTCGTAGGACGGCGGTCCCTCCCGCCGCGTCCGCTGCCGTTGGCAGCGTTCGCGGTGATCCGCCAAAGATCGAGGAGGAACCGCCATGAAGACCGTATCGGTCGCGCAGGCCGCGACCGCGCAGGAGGGCGTGTTGCCCGCGCGCGTGCAGGAAGCGCTCGGCGAGCTCGTCGGCGCCGCGAAGGAAGGACTGTTGGCGCTGAGCGTCGGCGTCGGCCTCGGCGTGCTCGCCGAGTTGATGGAAGAAGAGGTCGATGAGGTCGTCGGGCCGAAGGGCCGCCACGACCCTGATCGCAGCGCGGTGCGTCACGGCCGCGAGGACGGCAGCGTGACGCTCGGCGGCCGGCGCGTCCCGGTTCAACGGCCGCGCGTGCGTAGCGCCGACGACAGCGAGGAGGTGGCCTTGAAGACGTACGCGCACTTCGCCGACCGTGACGCCCTGACAGCTGTCGTGCTCGAGCGGATGCTCGCCGGCGTGAGCACGCGCCGCTACGCGCGCACGCAGGAGCCCGTCGGCGAGGAGGTCGAGCAGGCGTCGCGGTCGACATCGAAGTCCGCGGTCTCGCGGGCGTTCGTGGCGCGCACGAGCGAGCGCCTGGGCGAGCTGATGGCGCGTCGCCTGGACGACATCCGCCTCGCGGTGCTGATGCTTGACGGCATCGATCTGAAGGGCCGCTGCAACGTCGTCGCGCTCGGTGTCACGACGCAGGGCGTGAAGATCCCGCTCGGCCTGTGGGAAGGATCAACCGAGAACGCCGCCGTCGCGACCGCGCTGCTCGCAGACCTCGTCGACCGCGGTCTGAATGTCGGTCAGGGCGTGCTCTGCGTCCTCGACGGCGCCAAGGCGCTGCGCAAAGCGGTCCGCGACGTGCTCGGCGCCGACACGCCGGTGCAGCGCTGTATCCGTCACAAGGAACGCAACGTCCTCGATCACCTGCCCGAGCGCGATCGTCCGCCCGTCAAGCGCCGGCTGCGGGCGGCGTGGAAGCTTGACGATCACGCTGCAGCGCTCGAGCGGCTGCAGGCGCTCGCCGACGAGCTCGCGCGCTCACACCCGGGTGCCGCGGCGTCGCTGCGTGAGGGCATCGCCGAGACGCTGACAGTGACCAGGCTCGGGATTCGCGGCGCGCTCAAGCGCACGCTCGAGTCCACGAACCCGTGCGAGTCGATGATCGAGTGCGTGCGTCGCACCAGCCGCAACGTCAAGCACTGGCAGTCCGGCGACATGGCGCTGCGCTGGACGGCCGCGGGCATGCTCGAAGCCGAGCAGCAGTTTCGCCGTGTGATCGGCTACCGCGATCTCGCCAAGCTCGCCGTCGCCGTCGAGCGCGACCTGACCGCCAACGTTCCTTCACCGACCGCCGAGGAGGCCGCTACGCTCGTCACCGCCTGACCACCACCCACTGGACCGTCGTCGAGAAGTTCCACGACGAGCGGGACATCCTCCGTGAGGACGGCGTCGTGGAAGTCCTCTTGCTCCTCGGGGTCGTTCTCCGGGGAGGCTTCCTCGTGGTCGATCTCGACGTCCATGAGATCGATGAGCACCGTCAGCAGCGCGCGGGCAGGCGCCGACGCCGCCCGCTGGTCGCGTAGGCGGACGCGCAGGTCGTGCGTCTCGCGGCGCGCCGCATCGGGATAGCCCTCGATCGTCGTGCCGAACTCCTTCTCGAGCAGCTCGCCGGCGAACGTCCGAACGAACCGCAGCAGGCCGGGCAGGCGCTCGCGCTGTTCGGCCGGGTCGATCTCCTCCTCGCGGTTGACGCCGACGGCGAAGCCGATCGGTCGTCGCAGGATCGCCCGATCATCGGCGAGCGGCATCGTGCTTCAGCGCGCCGATGAGCTCATGCGCCGCCCCGACCGCCGCCTCGGCCTTCGGTCGGCGGTCACGGTACGGGAATGGCAGCGGCTCGTGGACGTCGCGGTCGGCGAGCACGAAGAACGGTCGTAGGCGCGCGATGCACTCGGTCGCCGGGCGGAGGTCGGGCCACTCGTCGGCGACGCGCGCCAGCGCCTTGCGCGCCGAGAACTCGAAGACTCCGCGCTGGCCGAGCAGCGCGTAGGCGGCCGCACGTCCGGTCGAGTAGCAGTCGGCGAGGCAGTACAGGTACAGGCCCTGGCACCAGTCGAGGTCGTCGTAGAGTTCGATGCGGCGATGCAGCGCCGTGGGATCGGCCCGCACCGGCGCGTCCGGCGAGTGCTGCGCGCGCAGCCGCGCGAACCGGTCGCCCTCGTCGTGGACGATGACCGCCTCGCGCAGCACATGTACCGCGAACGTCGACCGGTCGCTGAGGATCTCGGCCAGGCGCGCCTCGTCGAGGACCTTCGTCTGGACCTTGCCCGTCTGGGCATTGCGCGCGGCGAGCGCGCGCAGGGCCCGACGCCGGACGTCCTTGACGTGGCTGCGGGCGTCGACCATCGCGAGCAGGTCGATGTCGCTGTCCGGCTCGGAGTCGCCCCGCGCCGTACTGCCGAGCAGGCACACGGACCGGACGTGGTCCAGATCCGCCAAGCGGTCAGCGAGATCGAGCGCCGCCAAGTCGACGGTCGCGGTCATGCGGTGATCATGACGGGTGAGCCGGACAACCCATGCGCAATGAGTCTGACCTCATCCGAGTGCGAACGAAGGAGAGGATGCACGTCGCCAAGGCCCAAGGGCGCCTGCGTGGGAGACAGCCGAGGCTCAACCCGCGCCAGGAAGCGCATCTCGTCACGTTGCACCGCGCTGGTCACCACGCACCGCAGACGTCAGCGATCTGTGCGGCATCGGACGCTCTACCGTATACCGAGTCATGAACGCGACGCGCGAGTCCGCAGAGCGGGAGCTCCGCCAACGCAAGCTCCTCGCCTCGAATAGCGGAACCTCAACCGGGACCAATGCCGGCTCCTAGCGCGATGTGGGGTCGACTGTGTAGTCGGGCGAAAGCGGCGAACTGCGTTAGTGGAAGAGGCAGCACGGGGTCTCGCGGGGCGAGCCACGGGCCTGGATCAGGACGAGTTCGCGCGGTTGCTGGGGATGCTCGATCGGCGTACCACTGGGGCAAGCGTGACCTGGCGTTGTTGCACCTGCTCGGCTCGGCCGGCGTGGCGGCGCGCCGAGGCCGACTTGCTGGTGAGCGACGTCGACGAGCGTCGCCGCTCCAGCGTCCCTCGCCTGCGCGCGGCGATGGCGCGGTCGACGAGCTGGTGGGTGGCCCTCCGCTGCGGTAGGCGCGGCCGCACCCGCGCGGTGTGGCTGTCTTTCCCCCCGGGTATGTGGTCACGCGACGACGCCCGGATCTGACTGTCGAGCGCGGGTGGAGTGGCAGCGGGCGGGGAAACGATTGGGGCGCAGGCCGGGGGGTGTGGGGGCGCCGAATCGCAGGGTCAGCTGCTCGAGCCGGCGATCGGTGCCCGCGCTTGGAGCCGCTCTTGGGCGAGGGATTGCATGGGCGGCGGGACATCGAAGCGCGCCGCCTGGTCGAGGCGGCGGGCAGCGGCGGTCGCGGGCTGCTAAGCATCGCGAGTCTGTGCGTTCTCCCCGCCCCGTAGCCGTGTTTCGTGTGACCGCAGCGACGCGGTGGTAGTTCGGGCCAGTGATCGGTTCCTTGTCGGGGCGGCGCAGGCGGGCGATCTTCACGCGTTCGAGGCGCTGGTCGGCCGCCATCAGGGTGCCGTCTATCGGGTGGCGTTGCGGATGCTGGGCTCTAAGGTCGATGCCGAGGACGCCGCGCAGGACGCGCTGGTGCAGGCGTGGCGGGCGCTGTCTACGTTTCGGGGGGAGAGCGAGTTTTCGACGTGGCTGTATCGGATCGTGACCAACCGTTGCCTCAAGGCCCGGGCCGCCCGGCATCCCATGGAGGCGCTGCCTGAGGTGCTGATCGACCGCGGCAGTGACCCAGCCGAGGCGCTGGCGCAGAGCGAGCGGCTGCGTGCGCTGGCGCGTGGGGTGCTGGCGTTGCCGGCCGAGCAGCGCGCTGCGCTGGTGTTGCGTGAGCTGGAGGGCTTGTCCTATGAACAGATCGCCCAGGCCCTGGGAGTGACCGTGCCGGCGGTCAAGGGTCGTATTCACCGCGCTCGCCTCGGGCTGCTGAAAGCGAGTGCCACGTGGCGGTGACCGACCCGCCTGAGCGGCTGTCGTGCGGCACCCAGCTTGCGGCGCTGATCACCCAGGTCGCCGACGGCGCCCCCGCCATCGACCCGGCGCACCAAGCCGAGTGCCCGTACTGTCAGGCGTCGCTCGGGCGCATCCGCGAGCTGTGGAGCGACGTTCGGGCCTTGGCCGACGAGCCGGTGCGCGCGCCGCGCGGTCTGCTGGACGAGGTCATGGCCCGCCTCAGCGGGCCCGCCGGCGCCGTGACCCTGCGCGACGCGACCCGGGGCCACACCCAGGTCAGCGAGGCGGTGCTCGCCGGCGTCGCCCGCCGGATCGCCGAGGCGATGCCCGCGGTGGCATTCGCGTCGGTCTTGGCGCATGCCGCCGGGCCGGGAACGGTCGCCCTGCGCGTGCGACTCGTGGTCGCCTACGGACCTTCGCTTCCCGTCCTGGCCGCCGCGGTGCGCGAGCAGATCGTCATACACGTGCGGCGCCTAACGGACGTGCAGGTGACCGAGGTCGAGCTGTCGGTCGACGACCTCGCCGCTCCTGACACCTAGGCCCACGATATTGCGCAGAACTTTTCCTCGCCGACGCGATCGAACTATATGAACGCACGCTCCCGCGATCGGCGGGACCGTCCTCGAGGAGGCCATGATGAGCGAACCCCAGTCCCCCAGCACCCCCGGCCGACCCGGAGCGGCCAGCGAGCCGGCCGAGGCGTCCTCGAAGGCGATGTCGCGGCGCGGCAACGAGCAGCTGAGCTCCGAGCTCGGCTCGACCACGATCGCCGACGCGGTCGTTACCAAGATCGCGAGCATCGCCGCGCGGGAGGTGCGCGGCGTGTATGACCTCGGCGGTGGAACGGCGCGGGCGATCGGGGGGATGACACGGAGCGTTGGCATCGGTGGGATCGGTGTTGACGAGCGCATGCAGGGCGTCGCGGTGGAGCTCGGCGAGCGCGAGGCGGCGGTCGACCTCACGGTGGTGGTCGAGTACGGCGAGTCGATCCCGCAGATCGCCAAGACCCTGCGCGAGAACATCACCCGTCGCATCGAGGGCATGACCGGCCTGACGGTCACCGAGGTCAACATCGCCGTCAACGACCTCTACTTCCCCGGCGACGAGACGGCGGCCGAGCCGGCGCGCGTCGAGTAGCCCGGTCACAGCGCGGCCGTGTCATCTGCCGTTCCGAGCGCCGGTGCGACGACCATGCCGGTCTCCTCGCCCGCCGAGGTCCCGGCCTCGGCGTCGGTGCGCCTGCGTCTGGCCGCCCACGCGCGTGCAGCCGCGCTCGCCACTCGCGGCGTTCTCGGGCTCGACGCCGGGCGGACGGGCATGTGCATGACGGCCAGCGCGGGCCTGCGCGTCGACGGAGTGGTGTGCGCGGCGCTGCCCGACGGGCGCTACCAGGTGTCCGTCCACATCGTCGCCGCGATGGTCGCGCTGCGCCCGTTGGCCGACGCCGTCCGGGCGCGCGTCGAACGCGACGTCGCGATTGCGGGCCTGGCCGACCGGCTCGGTCCGGTAGATGTCGCCGTGGAGGACGTCCAGGGCCGAACGGAGGCGCGCCCGTGATCGTGCTGCTGCGCGCGCTGGTGCGACTGCTCGGGTTTCTGCTGCTCATCGCGCTCGCGCTCGTCGGTCTCGGCTTCGCGCTGGCGGCGTTGCTCGGTGACCAGCTCGGGGTGCAGCTTGAGGGCTCGGCGGCCAGCCGCTGGCTCGAGCGGCTGGAAGGCAACGACACCCAGGTCCTCGAGGCCGTCATCGGCGGCGGCATGGTCCTGCTCGGGCTGTTGTTGTTGATCGGGGCGCTGGCGCCGCGCCGTGAACGCCGCGCCGTGCTCGAGCAGGGCGAGCACGGAACGCTCGACGCGCGCCGGCGCCCACTGACGCAGATGTTCACGGCGCTCGCCGAGCGCACCCGCGGCGTCACGCACGCCAAGGCGAAGCTGCGCCTCGGCCGGCAAGCGCGCCACGGACGGCTGGTGCTGCGAGCCGAACGACCGCGCACGACGGACAGCAGCGCCGTCCGCGACGCCGTCCGATCCGACGTCGGTGAGCTGGCGGCCGCCTTCGGCCTCAAGACCCGGATCCAAGCCCCGCTCGGGCGCCACGGCCATCGCGTGCAGTGATGTTGCGCCAGCGCCTGCGCACGCGAACCTCGCCGCTCGCCTTCATCCAGCGGCTCCTCGAGCTCGCCCTCGCATTGGCGCTGATCTGGTACGGGCTCATCCTCGCCGGCCTCGCCCTCGACGTGATCGGCCGCGCCAGCGCCGACACCTACAGCGGCTACCGCACCGCCTACGACTTCGCCGCCGACCTGCTGGCGGGTCGGGCGTCGGACAGCGCGCGGCTGATCGCCGGCATCGCCGGCCTGGTCGCCTTCCTCCTCCTGTTCACCGTCGCAATCAAGCAGCTGCCGCGCCCCTACCTCGCCCGCCATGACCTCGAGCTCGAGGCCGGCGACCGCGGCACGGTCACCGTCGAGCCGCGCGCCGTGGAGCGCTTGGCCGAGGGCATCGCGCTCCAGCACCCCGCCGTGGCGAGCGCCTCAGGGCGCTTCGGAACCGACGACCTGGCCGTGCTGCTCGAGGTGCGCCGCGCTCGCGACCTGCCCGACACGCTGCGCACCGTCCAGCGCAGCGTCAGCAACGGCCTCGAGCGCCACGGGCTACCCACCGTCCCCGTCAACGTGACTCTGACCGGCTATGACCGCTCAAGCAAGAGGGAGCTCAACTGACATGACCCCCAGACAATTCGCCGCCCTGCTCGGCTTCCTCTTCGCCGCCGCGTGGATCGGCTTCGGCCTCGGCGAAGCCATACTCTGCCTGGTCGGCGCCGGCGTTTTCACCGCCCTGCTCTACGCAGGCGAAGGCTTCCTCCGCGGCGACATCGACCTCGGCGAACTCCAAACCCGCGTGACCAACCGCCCGAACGCCAGCCGCGGCCCGGCTCCCCGCGCGCGCTGAGCGGCCTGCCATACGCCAAGCGCCAGGGCATGATCGAGCCGGCCTTCGCCGACGCTCAGTTCAACCGACACCGCAACCGCCGCCTACGGCGCGGCAGATCCGTCGCTCGCTCAGAGCGCAGACGTAGCACGGCGACGCCCAGGGGCTCAAGCTCTGGCGGCACACCACCGCGCCGACACCGGCCTGAGCCGCGCCAGGCGCGGGCGGCGCGCTTCCGCGAACGCGCTTCTCGCCCATCTGGCCGCCCACCCCCCGACCCGCGCCACGTCGCCGCCTTACCCAACAGCCTCGACGAGATGCAGCAGCAGCGCACAGGCGACCCGGCGCTTCTTCTAAGTGCGTTTAGACGAACGATCCGTCCGGCCGGGGATCTACTAATGCGCACATGGACCCTGCCCAGCCGCCGGATACCGCTTCGACTAACACGCGCGGCTCGCACGGAGATGCCGCCCGCGGCGCCCTCGGGCGCTATCTCGACGATCTAGCTGGCCAGCCGCTTGCGGCACGCACCCGCCAAGCGTACGCCGCGCACGTGTCGACCTATGTCGACTGGCTCGCCGAACGCCCGGAAGCCGGCGCGGCGTTGCGCGAGCCTCGAGCGCGAGACTTCGCCGGTCGGGACTTCAAGCGCTATCTGAAGGTCGAGCGTGGCTGGGCGCCGAGCTCGGTGAACCTCGCGCTTGCCGCGACCGATCACTTCAACCGCTTCCTCGGCCTCGGGCCCGCCGTCGTCACGCGCGAGCGCCTCGCGCAGTCCGCACCCCGCGCGCTGGATGAAGACCAGCAGCGCGATCTCGTCCGCGCCGCCGAGCAAGTCTCGCCACGCGACCGCGCGATCGTCGTGCTGCTACTGCACACCGCGCTGCGTCTGTCGGAGCTCGTCGCGCTGGACGTGGGTGATGTCCGCACTTCGGCGCGCAAGGGCGTCGTGGTCGTGCGCTCGGGCAAGGGTGATACGTACCGCGAGGTGCCGCTGAACCCGACCGCGCGCGCCGTCGTCGACGCGTGGCACAAGGAGCGCGCGAAGGTCGTCGCTGAGGATGAGCCGGCGCTGCTGGTCGGCCGCGGTGGGGGGCGCCTTACCCCGCGCGCGGTTGATCTCGTGGTGCGGAAGGTCGCGCGCGCCGCGGGGCTCGAGCTGTCGGCGCACGTGCTGCGCCACACGTGCATCACCAAGCTCGTGCGCAAGGGCAGCGACGTCGTGCTCGTCGCCGAGCTCGCCGGCCACCGACGTTTGGAGACCACGCGCCGCTACAGCCTGCCCTCCCAAGCCGATCGGCAGCTGGCGATGGACGGCCTGGAGGTTGAGGACTGATGGCGCGCAGCATCCTCAGCGACGCCGAGCGCCTCGCCTGGGAGCGCTTCCCGCAAGACCCCGACCCGGACGTCATCGGCGTGTACTTCACGCTCGCCGACGGCGAGGTCGACGATCTGCGTCGCCTGCCGACACCGGCGGGCCGGCTGGCGACCGCGATCGCCATCGCGGCGATCCGCTGGCTGGGGTTCGTCCCGGTCGAGCTCGACCTCGCCCCGAGCGCGGGCGTTCAGCGGCTCGCAGACCAGCTCGATGTCGATGCGGAGGCGGTCGCGGCGTACGAGCCGCCCGAGCGCACCGGGCGCGAGCATCGCCAACGCGCGACAGATCTGGCGCACTTCCGCGACGCCGATGCGCGCGACGTCGACGACGTCGAGGATCTCCTCGTCGAGCACGCGCTTGAGCACGACTCGCCGCTGGCGCTGCTGCGGACCGCGGCAATCACGCTGCGCGACCGCCAGCTGCTGCGCCCGGCGATCTCGACGCTCGAGCGGCTCGTCGCCTCCGCACGGGCCCGCGCCGAGCGCGACACCCACGAGCGCCTCGAGCCGGTGCTGCACGCGCAGACGCGGCGGGTGCTGGACGCGCTGTGCGTGACCGACGTGCGCCTTGGCGTGAGCCGGCTGGTGTGGCTGGGCCGCGAAGCGAGATCGGCGAGTCCGGCGCAGATCGTGGGGCAGCTGGAGAAGCTCGCGTTCCTGCGCGACCTCGGCGCACCCCACTGGCAGGTTGAGGCCGTGTCCGCCAACCGGCGCCGTCAGCTCGCGGCGCTCGCACGGCGCTCGACTACGGCGGCGCTCGCTGGCCGACCGGATCGCCTTCGCTACCCCGCGCTGCTGTGCTTCTGCCACGACCAGGCCGTCCGGCTGCTCGACGAGATCCTCGACCGCGCCGACCAGGCGGTCGGCGAGGCGCACGGACAGGCACTGCGCGAACTGCGCGAGCTGAAGGCGCAGACAGCGACCGCGGCCAACGAGAAGGTCGCGCTGTTCGACTTGCTCGTCGGCCTGCTGCTCGATGACGACGTGGCCGACGATGAGGTTCGCGCGCGTGCGTGGGAGGCGATGGCCCCGGAGCGCTGGGCGGCGGCGCGCCAGCAGGCCCAGGCGATCCTGCGACCGCTGGATGACAACCACTTCGCGCAGCTCGATGGCCGCTACGCGCACCTGCGGCGCTTCGTCCCGGCGTTGATCGCGGCGCTGCGCTTCGAAGCCGTCCCGACCGCTCAGCCGCTCATCAACGCGATCGAACTACTGCGCGAGCTCGACGGCATCGGCCGGCGCGCGCTGCCCGACACGGCAGTGACCGCGTTCGTCCCGGCCCGCTGGCGCGCGCACGTCATCGGCGACGACGGACGCCCCGATCGTCGGCGCTGGGAGCTGTGCCTGCTGTCGGAACTGCGAACTGCGCTGCGCTCCGGTGCCGTCTGGGTGCAGGGATCGCGCCGCTACCAACCTGCCGACCGCTACCTCATCGCGGCGGCCGCGTGGCCCGCGCGACGCGACGCCGCCCGGCGCATGCTGGGGCTACCAGCATCCGCCGACGAGCGCCTCGAGCAGCTCGCCCGCGACGTCGACCAGCGTGTGTCCGCGCTCGATCGCGCGCTCGCGACAGGCGACGTCGCTGTCGACGTCCAAGACGGCGAGCTGCACGTCCGCCGCCTCCCCGGCGCCGAGCGACCCGCCGCGACGACCGCGCTGGCAGCGCACATCGCCAGCCGGCTGCCGCAGGTCGATCTCGCCGACATCCTGATCGACGTCGACGCGTGGACCGCCTTCAGCGACGAACTCACGCACGCGCACGGCGCGACACCGCGCCAGCCGCGGCTGCACGAGCACCGCTACGCCGCGCTGCTGGCTCACGCCTGCAACCTCGGCTACGCGCGCATGGGCCAGGCCGCCCGCATCGACCCGCAGCAGCTCGCGTGGACGACGCAGTGGTACCTGCGCCCCGAGGCGCTCGCCATGGCGAACGCCCGGATCGTGAACGCGCACCACGCGTTGCCGCTCGCACAGGAGTGGGGCGACGGGCGCTTTTCAAGCTCCGACGGCAGGCGCTACCCCGTCGGCGTCGACTCGCCCGAAGCCCGCGCGGTGTCGCGTTACTTCGGCCGCGGCCGCGGCGTGACGTTCTACGTCTGGACGTCCGATCAGCACACCCACTACGCCACTCGCGTTGTCCGCACGACCGTCCGTGACGCGACGTACGTCCTGGACGGGATCCTGGACAACCAGACCGAGCTTCCGATCGAGAAGCACACGACCGATACCGCTGGCTACAGCGACATCATCTTCGCGCTCTTCGATCTCCTTGGCCTGCAGTTCGCGCCCCGTCTCGCCGGGCTCCCCGACCGCCGCCTGTACCGACTTGGAAAGGCTGCGCGGACACCAGCCGAGCAGCTGCTCGCCCACCCGTTGAACCTCGATGTGATCCGCGACGGCTGGGACGACCTTGTGCGCTGCGCGGCGTCGCTGCGCGACGGGACCGTGACGGCGAGCCTGCTCGTCGCGCGACTGCAGGCCGCCGGCAGCAAGCTGCCGCTCACTCGGGCGCTGCAGGAGTACGGGCGGCTCGTCAAGACGCGGTTCGTGCTCGGCTACCTGGCCGACGAGGCCGAGCGCCGCGCCATCGGCCGCCAGCAGAACAAAGGTGAGAGCCTGCACGCGCTGCACGACCGCACCTTCCACGGCAACCATGGCACCGTGCGCCTGCACACGCTCGAGCGCCAATCCACACAGGCGCACTGCCTGCATCTCGTCGCCAACGCGATCGTCTACTGGAACACGATCTACATCCAGCGCGCCCTCGACGAACTCCCGTGCCAGTCCGGCGGCGACGAGCTCGCCGGGCTCACGCCGACGCTCTTCGAGCACATCAATCCGCTCGGCACCTACGACTTCCGCACGGACCGGCCAGCCGGAAAGCTACGACCGCTTCGCGAACAACCAATGCCGCGGGAACCTCACCGTGGAGCCGCACGAGCATGATCGCGTCTGACCTGGTTTCCAGTGAGCTACACGGGACCTGGAGCCTCTTCGGCACGTCGCAGCGCGTGCGCGGGCGGTTGATTTCATCCGAGGGGCGCGAGCGACTCCAGCTCGAGGGACTGCTTCCAATTTCGTCATCAGAGCGCCACGTCACGATCGAAGGCGAGTTGCTCGATGGCCGGGCCGTCTCTCTGCTGGATTGCGATCTCGCTGCTCGACGCGTAGGCCATCCGGACCTGTACATGGACGAGTGGCATGTGGGTCGGTCGCTGCTCGGCGTCAGCGTGGCGGGCGATCAGGAGCATGCGTTTGCTCGGCTGCGCCTCGAGCTGGATGGGCTGGCAGAGGCTCTCGGCCTTTCCGGGCTGAGCGTCGCCAGCTCCGATCTGACCAGTCCCAAGCACAAGCGTGTAGCCGTCGAGTGGGAAGAACCGGCACCGATCGTCGCGCCGTTCGGCCAAGCCACGCTGACGCTTCGCTGCCACCCGAGGTTCGAAGCGGTGTCCGACTTCGAGTTCCGACTCACGAACCGCGCAGTAGCTGACGTGACGCCCCACACCCCGATCAGCCTCGACGATGTCGGCCGCTTGGTCGATGACTTGATGAGCCTAGTGGCGCTAGCAACCGAGGCCGCCGGCGGTGTCTCACAACTGACCCTTCAGCCATGTTCGGGCGACCTCGATGTCGTCGTGAGCACCGCCGGCCGCCCCTGGTACGGGCCCACGCCGGCCGCCCAGGAGCCCCGATTGACGCTGGCGCAACTCGGCGCCGACGCCCCACGCTTCGTCGAAGCCTTCGAGCGCTTCCGGCGCGATCAGCCAGAGGCAGCCGAGCTGCTCTTCGAGTACCAGGTGTTCGCAGCCGTCATGACGCCACCGGACCGCTTCCTCTACCTGGCACGCTTCCTTGAGGCGTACCACAGACGCGATGCAGGCGTCGCATCGAACATCAACTTCGTAGACAGAGTCACCGCGCTACTTGAGGGCCCGGGAGCAGCCGCTCAACGGGCGTTCGGCGCACCCGCCTTGGAGCTCGCCAAGACGATCCGCGACACCCGCAACTATTACGTTCACTACGACCCCAGGAAGCGAGCCAGGGCGCGTCATGACGTGCCACTCGATGACCTGGCCGATCGCGTCTGGTGTGCAGTCCGCAGTGTCCTTCTCAGCGACCTCGGACTAAGCGCCGCGACGATCCAGGCCGTCCTCCAAGGCGACTGGCGCTTTCAACGAGCTACCGAAGCACCGCTGTGATCGCCGCCCTACAGCCTGACCACTTGTTCATGCGTGTAGCCGCGGGCATGAACTTCGTCTAACGCAGCTCGCCGATTCCGATTACTCAGTCGGCCCCGATGTGTCAGTCTCAGCCATATCTCCGCCGGGAGCTCGGCTGTTGCGTCCGACGTATCGTTCGACTCGCGGTCTGCCGTCTAGCCGCTGTCGCGCAGGCCGCGCAGGCAGGTCGCGTCGGACACTGCGACGCCGTCGTGGCGACACAGCCACGCGACTTGCGGTGCCACCACAGTTGGCCGTTTTGCCGCCGTTACTCAGACGACCCCTCCAGCGGCGAACCCGGTGATCAGGGGCTCAGCGCCCTACTTGGCACTTGGTGCCACGCGGCACCCGGGAGAGGGAGAAACCAAGAGGTTCCCTCTCCAACCGGCCTCGGCGAGTCGGTTTCCTACGCGGGCTGCGGGATGGGTTCGGGGGCTGCCTGGGAGTGCGCGTCGGACGGTTCGACGCGTAGGATCCTCGCGGCCCGGTTGGGGAGCCACCAGTTCCAGCGGCCGAGGAGGGCGACGGCCGCCGGGGCGAGGATGCCACGGATGATCGTTGCGTCGATCAGGATGCCGCCGCCGAGCGCGGTGGCGAAGATCTTGGCTTCGGTGCCGGGGCTGTTGCTGAATGCGACGAACGCCAGGCCCAGGATCAGTGCTGCGCTCGTCACGAGTCGGCCGGTGCGGCCGATGCCCTCGATGACGGCGGCCTCGGTCGAGCGGGTGCGGTCGTATGCCTCGCGCATGCGGCTGATGATGAAGACCTGGTAGTCCATCGAGATGCCGAACAGGAAGGCGAAGATGACGATCGGCATCTCGACGTTGATTGCCTGTGTCGCCTCGATGCCCCAGATCGCCCCGGACCCGAAGCCCTTCTGGAAGACGAGCACGATCAGGCCCCAGGCGGCGGCGACGGACAGCAGGTTCAGCAGGACGGCTTTGAGTGGGAGGATCAGCGAGCGGAATGCGCGCGCGAGCAGCAGGAAGGTGAGGATCGAGATGAGCGCGAGCAAGAGCGGGAAGTTGCCGTAGACAGCGTCGAGGAAGTCGGCGGTCTGCGCGGCCTGGCCACCGATCGTCACGCCGGCGGGCAGGGAGGTGGCATGGATGCGGTCGAGTGTCGCTCGGCCGGCCGGGGAGTTGCCGTCTTCCGTTGGGATGACGGTGATGAGCGCCTTCGTGCCGCGTCGCCAGTCCGGGGGCGCTGTCGCGCTGCGGACACCCTCGATGCCGGCGAGCGTCCTCGCGACGGTGTCGGCGTCGCCTGAGCGCACGAGCGCGTCAAATGGGGAGAGCGGACCTGTGCCGATGCCGGAGTCCTGCAGGTTCTCAAGGCCGGCGCGTGCGGGCCCGGCTTGCGCGAGTGAGTCTGCGCGCGGGTTGCCGAGCTGCATCGAGAAGGCGGCGACCACAAGGACGCCCAGTACGGTGGCGGACGCCGCGGCGGCGGTCCGGCGGTGGCGTACGACAAGGCGCGCCCAGGCCGACCAACCGCGGCTAGGCCGGGCGTCGCGCCGGTTGCGAGGCCAATCGATCTTTGGCCCGATCGTCGCCAGGACGACCGGCAGCAGCGTCGTAGCGACGGCGACGCTGACGAGTGCGATCAGCAGGCCCGCGATGCCGATGCTGCGCAAGAATGGCACCGGCAGGGCGACGAGCGCGAGCAGCGAGATCGCCACGGTCGTGCCGCTGAAGACGACGGCGGAGCCGGCGCGGCGCATGGCGTTCCGTACCGCCGCCTCGTTGGAGACGTTCGGCTGCTGAAGTTCCTCGCGCCAGCGGACGACCACGAGCAGTGCGTAGTCGATCGCGATGCCCAGCCCGATCAGCGCAACGAGGTACTGGACGATCACCGAGACGTCGGTGATGCTCGCGAGCGGCCAGACCAGCAGGAAGGTCGTTGGGATCGCGACCAGTGCCATCAACAGCGGCACGAACGCCATGAACGAGCGGAACACGAAGACGAGGACCAAGAGCGCGCCCAGCGCCCCCACCAGAGTCCCCAGCAGCACGCCGGTGCCGCCCTCGCTCCTGCCGGCCGAGGCGCGCAGCGCGTCCAGCCCCGTCACCTGCACGGGCGAACCGCCGACCGTGACGCCGGTCAGCGCCGCCTGCGCCAGGCGCGCCTCGACCTGCCCGGGATCGACTCCGCCCTTGGCCGGGATGTACACCAAAGCGAAGGTGGTGCGACCGTCATCCGAGACGAACGCCTGGTCACGCGTTGAGGCATAGGAGGCCGCACTCGCCTTCGGCAGCGCTGTCAGGACCCTCGCAAGAGCAGCGTCGAGCTGCTCCGCGATGCCGGGGGAGTCGACGGTCTTGCCCTTCGCGAGCGTCACGACGGGCACGATCGGCGCGACATTGCCACCGTTGCCGTAGATCTCGGCGAGCTTCCGATTTGTCTCAAAGCCCTCGCGGCCCGGCACGTTGAACTCCTGCGACAGGGCGTTGCCCGCCGGCTGAATCGCAGCAAACGCGGCGATCGTGACGATCAGCCAGAAACCGAGAACCAGCCGTTTGTGATCAAGCACGAAACGCGTGAGAACGGTCATGACGTCTCCTCTGGAAGATTCGTATCGCTGCCTCGGCCAGGGCTGTTCGGCGCGCGGAGGCCCTGCGGAGCGATGCTCGTCATATGCTGCTCCTTGGATCGATCGCTAGACGAGCTGACGCGAGGACTATCTCGCGGCGATCCACTGCCGGCGAGGGGGGCTACCATGCGCGTCGAGGTACGGCCTGCCCCCCGAACAGCGAGCGTCCGGCCGCGATCGCACGGCGCCGCATGGTGTCATCGGGGGAGCACCGCAGCAATCCCTTGGGACCAACGCGTCGTTGACCGCAAGGCGGTCCGCGACCGGGACGGCTCCAGCATCTGCGCTGGAGCTCGTGGCGCCAGTCGTCGCCGTCCCGTTTGACCCGTCCGAATTGAAATCCCGGACAGGGGCCTCCTAGGGCGCGCCGTTCCGCAAGCACGCGCCGATGCTTGGCCGGCGGTCGCGACAACCACCAAGCGTTCGATTTCGCGCGGATGATGGCGCTACCCCGACTAACGGGACGGCGACTAACGGTTAGCGTTGCCTGACGCAGACTTGTGGTCGGAACCCCACCTCGACGAGCTCGATCGCCGGCGTTCTCGCCGTGCGCCGAGCCGCGTGCTGGCTACGCGTCAAGCGGCGCTCAGCCGCGCGAGCGTCGCCTCGAGCTGCTGCTCGTCGACGGAGCCCGGCAGGCCGATCACGACGAGCTGCGAGGCCGGCGCGTCGTCGCCCCACGGCCGGTCGGCCTGAATGCTGAAGCGCCGGCCGACCATCTGCAGGACATAGCGGTTGGATCGATCCTCGCGCAGGTGCAGCAGGCCCTTCGCGCGCACGATCCCGTCCGGCAGCGCCTTCAGCGCCTCGACGAGGCCGGCGCCGCTGAGCGCCTGCTGCCCGCTCCAGCTCCAGGTCTCGAAGGCCGGGTGGCGGTCGTCGTCGTGCGCGTCGTGATCGTGCTCGTCGTGGCCCGAGCGCGCCGGCCGGTCGGCGAGCGCCTGCACTCCGAGCACGACGTCGACCGCAACCGCGCCGAACGCGGTCTGCACGATCGCCGTCGACGGCCCCGCGACCTCGCGCAGCCAGGCGCGCGTGTCGGCGACCTGCTCGGGCTCGACGAGGTCGGTCTTGTTGAGCACGAGCAGGTCGGCGGCGCGCAGCTGGCCCATGATCTGGTGCCCGGTCAGCTCGTCGGCGGCGCGCTCGCGCACGGTCTCGGCGTCGACGACCACGACGGCCGCGTCCTTGCGGTAGCCGGGCAGGTCGCCGAGCACGGCGATCGCGCCAGGATCGGCCACGCCGCTGGCCTCGACGACGACGTGCTGCGGCGGGTCGCGACGGTCGCGCAGCAGCGCGAGCTCGCCGATGAAGTCCCCAGCGACGCCGCAGCAGATGCAGCCGTTCTTCAGGCTCACCAGCTCGCCCTCGCGCGACTGCACGAGCTCGGCGTCGATGTTGATCGCGCCGAAGTCGTTGACGAGCACGGCCAGGCGACGGCCGCCGGCGTCGCGCAGCAGCCCGTTGAGCAGCGTCGTCTTGCCGGCGCCGAGAAACCCGCCGATGACGGTCAGCTGGATCGGCTCGCGCGGCGCTGCTGTCCCCATGGCGGGCAGGCTAACGCTCGTCAGCCGGACGTCGCGCGACGACGCTTCCGACCCCGCGCTCGCCGCCCGCGCGCTCGGCGACGCCCTCGAAGCAGTCGATCAGCTCGAGCTCGCCGAACGCGCGCAGCAGCTCGCCGTCCTCGAGCAGGTACGCGCGGTTGAAGCTGCGCCCGAGCTGCGCCAAGTGCGCCTGTCCGAGCGTCTCGTAGAACAGTAGGCCCCCGGGGGCGAGCGCGTCCTGCAGCGGGCCGAACAGGTCGCGCTGCAGGAAGTTCATCGTGACGATCACGTCGTACGGACCCACCGGCAGCGGCTCGCGCTCGAGGTCGACGACGCGCGGCGCGATCGCAAGGGCACGCTCCCGCGCCGCCGACCGCAACGCGTCGATCGCCAGATCGGAGGCGTCGATCGCGTCGACCTCGTAGCCGCGCCGCGCGAGGTACAGGGCGTTGCGGCCGTCGCCGCAGGCGACGTCGAGCGCTCGGCCGCCGCCGTCGAGCAGGTCGCCGTGCTCGACGAGCCACTCGGCCGGGGCGTCGGGAAACGGCTCGAAGTCCTGCGAATAGCGCTCGTTCCAGCGCCTGCCTGCACTCATCCACCCACCGTAACGGCTCATGAGGCGCGGACCTGCGGGGTACGGCAGTCAGAGCGCAGGGAACTCGACGAGGAGGAGACGCACGATGGGAGAGCAGGATCCCAGGACATACCGAGGCGGCGTTCACGAGGCCGGCGACGCGAAGGGCGGAATCGCCGACGATGGAATCGTGCCCCGCGACATGATCGACGAGCCCGGAGCGCCGCCGCCCGAGCGGGCCGACGACGAGCAGGCGCTGCCCGACAGCTCATTGGGCAAGGTCACCGATCGCAGCGATCCGAGCGAGGACAACATCGACCGCTCCGGCGGCGACGAGGCCGACGCGACGAGCCACGGCGGGACCGGCGCCGACGCCGCGGAGCTCAAGGAGCAGATGCAGGAGGGCGAACCCGCGCCGTGGCCCCAGGCCGCCAACGTCGCGCGTGAGAACACCGACGAGGACGAGACCGCGACGGCCTAGCGGGATAGCCCCTAGTTCAGGCGCGCGCGGAGTCCTCGCAGCTCGGTCGCCAGCGCCTCTGCAAGACGACGCTCGAGCGGAAGCTCGAGCCGCAACTCGGCCGCGCGGATCGCGCGGCCGAGGTCGTTGCGGCGCGTGTACGAGCCGACGAGGTTGTTGAGCATCCGCAGTGCGGTCTCGTGCGCGCCCCACGGCCGGATCTCGGGACTGGCCGCGGTCGTCGCGGCCTCGATCCGCACGCCGCCCGCGAACGGATCGAGCAGCACCGGGGGCGCGGCGCCGCGCGCAAACTGGCCGACGACGTAGTGGCCCGGCAAGCCGACGCCGTCGAGCGCGATGCCGGCGCGCCGCGCCGTCTCGACGTACACGACCGACAGCGCGATCGGCAGCCCGCGGCCGCGCTCGAGCACGAGGTCGAGCATCGAGTTGTCCGGATGGTCGTAGTCGTCGGCCGCACCGGCGAACCCGTGCCGGACGCCGAGGACCTCGCCGAGCGCGTCGAGCTCGTGCATCGAAGCGGCGGCAGCGGCGACGTCGGCGCCAAGCTCGTCGAGGCGCGCGAGCGCGCCGCTCTCGTCCACCTCACGGAACTCGGCAGCGAGCGCGAGCGCGAGCGCGCCGAGCCCCGCGGTGGCGTCTGCGGCGAGGTCGGCGAAGCCTGGCATCTGCCCATTGTCGCCGCTTGCGATCATCTGAGCCATGCCACGACTGAGCATCGACGAGGCCGACGGCCTGACCGTCGCCGACATCACGCACGTCCGCTTCACGGCGCTGGCGTCGAGCGCGACCGTGGGCGACGTGCGCGCCTGGTTTGAGGAGAGCGCGAGCCGCCGCCTGGCGTTCGTCGCCGACGGCGAGCGCTATCTCGGCTCCCTCACCCCGGAGGACGTGGCCGACGCCGCCGACGCCGGCCGGCCCGCGGTCGAGGTCGCGCACGACGGCCCGACCGTCTCCCCCGACGCGCCCGCGACGATCGGGCGCGATCTTGCGCTGCTGACCGACGCGCGCCGGGTGCCCGTCGTCGATGCCGACGGACGCCTGCTCGGCGTCGTCGCCGTCACCGGCGACCTGCAGTCCTTCTGCGGGACCGGCAGCTAGTGGACCCATCCGCAAGTTCGTCGGGTTATGTAAAGGAGGATGCGGGCCCGGTGTCGAACGTGAGATCGTGGCCCGGACCAGCCGCTACCCGATCGAGCTTGGCGAGGCGGATCGTGATGAGCTTGCGCGGCGCGCGGGGACGCCGACGCTCGCGTATCGCGATGTTCAGCGCGCGCGGATGATCTTGTACGCAGCCGAGGGTCTGGCCGACAAGGAGATCGCGGTGCGCTGCGATTGTCATCCGGATGTCGTCAGCAAGTGGCGACGAAGATTCTGTGAGCAGGGCATCGAGGGGCTGACCGACAAACCACGCGCGGGCCGCCCGCGCCGTTTTCCCCCGCAGCAGGTCGCCGACGTCGTCGCCGTCGCGTGCGAGCTGCCGGTCAAGCACGACCGGCCGCTGGGACGCTTCTCGCGCACTGAGCTGCATCGCCTCGTCATCGAGCAGGGCGTCACCGAGGCATCGGCGACGACGATCTGGCGCTGGCTGCATGACCGCTCTTAAAGCCGTGGCAGCAGCGCTCGTGGATCTTTCCGCGCGACCCCAACTTCCAGCCGAAGGCGGGCCGCGTCCTGGATCTGTACGCGCGCCGCTTCGAAGGCCGGCTGCTGCATCCCGGCGAGTACGTCATCTGCGCCGACGAGAAGTCTCAGCTGCAAGCGCTCGCACGCCGCCACGAGACGGTTGCACCAACGCCCGAGCACCCCGCGCTGGTTGAGTTCGAGTACAAGCGCGGCGGCACACTGGCCTACCTCGCCGCGTGGGACGTCCATCACGCCAGACTCTTCGGGCGCTGCGAGGCGAAGACGGGGATCGAACCGTTCAGACGGCTCGTCGAGCAGGTCATGAGCAGCGAGCCCTACAAGTCGGCCAAGACCGTGTTCTGGATCGTCGACAACGGCTCAAGCCATTCCGGCAAGACCTCGATCGCCCGCATGCAGGACACCTACGCCAACGCACGCCTGATCCACCTGCCGGTCCATGCCTCGTGGCTGAACCAGATCGAGATCTACTTCTCGATCCTGCAACACCGCAAGGCGCTGACACCCAACGACTTCGCAGACCTCGACGCGCTTGCCGCGCGCATCACGGCCTTCGAGGAGCACTACCGCCAGATCGCCAAGCCCTTCGATTGGACCTTCACCCGCGCCAAGCTCGACGACCTCCTGGCCCGCCTCGCCGACCGCGAGCCGCACCTCAAGCTCGCGGCCTAACCCAACGAACTAACGGACACGTCCACTAGTGCGTCAGGACGGGTGTACTAGCCGTTCGCCGTCGGCGCGCTGTTGAGCGTGCGCGTCTTCTTGGCGGCGACGGTCGCCGGGTGGTCCTTGCCGAGCAGCCGCTCGCTGTCGGCGATCACGCGGTCCTGCAGCTGATTGCCGTCGTCCAGGCGGCCGGAGACGCGATACGACGAGGCCAGCGCGGCGCGCGCCTGCAGCGTGTCGATGTGATCCTCGCCGTTGATGCGCTCGGTCTCCTCGAGGATCCGCTCCTCGGTCGCGACCGCGTCTTCGATCTGCTCGGCGTTCCAGAGCGCCGAGGCGAGGTTCGCGAGCGCGTCGAGCGTGTCGGGATCGTCAGGATCGAGCACGCGCTGGCGGTCGGCGACGACCTGGCGCTGGATCTCCACGGCGTCCTCCTTGCGGCCCGCCGACGAGTAGGAGAAGGCGAGGTTCGCGCGCGCGGTCAGCGTCGCGAGGTGGTCGAGGCCGAGGATCCGCTCGGCGTCCGCGAGCACCGCCTCCTCGATCGCGATCGCCTCCTCGATGCGTTGCGCGCTCCAGAGGCTCGAGGCCAGGTTCGAGCGGGCCGTCAGCGCCTCGGGGTGCTCGTCGCCATGAACGCGGGCGCTGTCCTTGACGAGCTCCTCCTCGAGCTCGATCGCCTCGTCGTGGCGGCCGGCCTGCCACAGCGCCGTCGCGATGTCGGCGCGCGCGTGCAGCGTGCCGGGATGATCGGGGCCGCGCTGCTCGAGGCTGTTGGCCAGCACGCGGCGCAGCCCGTTGAGATGCTCCTCGGTCTCCGCGTCCTGCTCCGCCCGGGCCTCGTCTGCGGCCTGCTGGGGGTCCTGCAGGAGCTTGTCCTCGCCGCCGAAGATCGGTTGCGCGACGTCGCCGGAGCCGGCGACCGGAGGCCGTGCCGCCGCCGCCTCCTCGGGCTCCTCGGCGCCGACTTCGGCGACCGGCCCCGCATCGGCAGGCGTGACCCCGCCGCCCTGCCTGCGAACGACCCTGCTCTTGGTCTTCTTCCCTCGGCTCATCGCGTCCTCCTCGCCTGCCCGGCTACGAGGACAAATCTAGCGACGAGCAGTCGTACGCCGACCGCTGGGCGCGCCGACGCTCGCCGCGCTCAGACGGCGAGCAGCTGCTCGCGCGCCTCTTCCTCCGCCGCGGCGAACTCGCAGCAGAGGTCCATCAGCGGGCCGGCGAGGGCGCGCAGGCGGGCGATCCGGTCGCGCTCCTCGGGCGGCTGGTAGCTGTCCGTGTCGCGCTCGGTGACATATGCGCCCGAGATCTGGCACAGCAGCCGGGCCTGCTCGCGCGTCAGCGTCAGCGTCGCCTCGGGCCCGATCTCGCGCTCGGCGGCAAGCAGGTCGTCGAGCGTCATCAGCGCGCGCAGCTCGAGGACGGCCTCTGCCTCCTCGATGCCGTGGCGGCCGATCTCCTCGCGCCGCCACGCCAGGGCCTCGCCGAGCGACTCGTTCTCCTCCTGCCCGACGACCGCGTAGCAGACGACGCTACGTCCGTCCGGTGCGATGCGATAGCTGCGCTCCATGAATGCCCTCATACCCATATCTCCATCATCGGCATACGCTGCCCCGATCGTTATGTACGAATGGCGGGGATCCAGCGGATCTCCTGTGCCACCAGGGCCTACCTCGTAAGAGCCGAGTTACAGGCCCGACGTACATCTGCGGCGAACGCATCGACCTCCTCGGCCGTCGTGTCCCACGAGCAGACGAGGCGCACCTCGCCCGTCGCCTCAGCCCACGTATAGAAGGCCCAGTCGCGCTGCAGCTGCTCCGTCGCGCTCGCCGGCAGGACGGCGAAGACGGCGTTTGCCTGCACGGGCTGGGTCAGCCGCAGCCCAGGCACGTCGAGCAGCGCCTCGGCCAGCCGCGCGGCCATCGCGTTGGCCTGCGTGGCATTACGCAGCCACAGGTCGCCCTCGAGCAGCGCGATGAACTGCGCCGCGATGAAGCGGCCCTTGGAGGCGAGCTGCAGCGTCTGCTTGCGCAGGTACTTGAAGCCGTCGGCCAGCTCGGGGTTGCAGAACACCACGGCCTCGCCGAGCAGCAGGCCGTTCTTCGTGCCGCCAAAGGAGACGACGTCGACGCCGACGTCGGTCGTCAGCGCGCGCAGCGGGAGGTCGAGCGCGGCCGCGGCGTTTGCGAGCCGGGCCCCGTCGAGATGCAGCAGCAGGCCGCGCTCGTGGGCGAAGTGGGCGAGCGCGTGCAGCTCGTAGGGGCTGTAGCGCGTGCCGAGCTCGGTGCTCTGCGTGACGCTCGCGACGCGCGGCTGGACGACGTGCTCGTCGCCGCGGCGCACGAGCAACCGCTCGACCTGCTCCGGCGTGAGCTTGGCGTCCAGCGTCGGGACGTCCTGGAGCTTGATGCCCGCGATCTGCTCGGGGGCGCCGCCCTCGTCGACGTTGATGTGCGCCTGCGCGGCGCAGATGACCGATTCCCACGGACGGCAGAGTGCGCGCAGGGACAGGACGTTGGCGGCGCTGCCGTTGAAGACGAGGTAGGAGACGGCCTGCTGGCCGAAGTGCTCGCGCAGCAGCTGCTCGGCGCGCGCGGTCCAGGGATCGTCGCCGTAGGAGACGGCGTGCCCGTGGTTGGCGTCGGCGATCGCGGCGAGGACCTCCGGGTGCGCGCCCGCGTAGTTGTCGGATGCAAAGCCCTTCACGCTCGCCTTCAGCGTAGGGATCGCAGAGGGCGCGACGGCCGATGGTCCAAGATGTACGCCGTGTTCTCGCCGGCTTTGACCGCAGCGCCTGTCGCGCTCGCGCTCGGCAGCGCCGTCCCGGTGCCGCACGACGCGCTCGTCGACCCCGTCATCGGCCGGCAGCGTGCGCTGTGAAGGTCGGGATTCCCACCGAGATCAAGACGGACGAGTTTCGCGTCGCGATCACGCCAGCAGGCGTACGCGAGCTGACGACGGATGGACACGAGGTGGTCGTCCAGGCCGGGGCCGGCCTCGGCAGCGCGATCGAGGACCTCGAGTACGCGGCGCAGGGCGCGCGCATCGTGCCGGATGCCGCGAGCGTCTGGAGCGAGGCGGAGCTCGTGCTGAAGGTCAAGGAGCCGCAGGCGTCCGAGGTCGGGCTGCTGCGGGCGGGCCAGACGCTCTTCACGTACCTGCATCTCGCCGCCGAGCCGCAGCTCGCCGCGCGGCTGTGCGCGTCGGGCGCGACGTGCATCGCCTACGAGACGGTCGAGGACGCGCGCGGGCGGCTGCCGCTGCTCGCGCCGATGAGCGAGGTCGCCGGCAAGATCGCGACGCAGGCGGGCGCGTTCATGCTCGAGAAGCCGCTCGGCGGCCGCGGCGTGCTGCTCGGCGGCGTGCCGGGCGTCGCGGCGGCGACCGTGCTCGTCATCGGCGCCGGCGTCGTCGGCACGAACGCAGCGCTGATCGCGATCGGCATGCAGGCCGAAGTGTTCGTCTTCGATCGCTCGATCGACCGCCTGCGCGAGCTTGATCTCGTCTTCGGCGGGCGCGCGTCGACCGTGCACTCCTCGACGCTCGCGATCGAGCGGATGCTGCCGAGCGCCGACCTCGTCATCGGCGCGGTGCTGATCCACGGGGCGCGCGCGCCGCGCGTCATCACGCGCGAGCAGCTCGCGCTCATGAAGTCGCGCGCCGTGCTCGTCGACGTCTCGATCGACCAGGGCGGCTGCTTTGAGACGTCGCGACCGACGACGCACTCCGACCCGACGTTCCAGGTCGACGACGTGACGCACTACTGCGTGACGAACATGCCCGGCGCCGTCCCCGTCACCGCGACCTTTGCGCTGACGAACGCGACGTTGCCCTACGTGCTCAAGCTCGCCGGCCTCGGCGTCCAGCGCGCGCTCGAGGAGTGCCCCGAGCTGCGCCTCGGCGTCAACGTCGCGGACGGCAAGGTCACCCATCCCGCCGTCGCCGAGGCGCTGCGCTCCGTGCCCGCCGGATAGCGCCCCCGCGCACCGATCGCCGATCGGCTGCGCACCGGACAGGACGAGCGATCGAGCGCGGCCAACAGCGTCGCGTCGTCGATCAGCGCGTGGTTCGAGGCACCGCCGGCGCGGTCGTCTTCCTGCGTCGACCATGCGTCCAACGGCTCAGGTTCGGCTCGCTGCTGGCGCCAGGGCAGTCGAAAACGTCATCGTGCGGATCACCAACTTGCTTCCTGGCGGACGTGGTCGCCGCGGAACGGGCCGGTCCAGCACCCCCGTCGCCCTGGACATCGGCGCCGACGCAGTCGTAGCGCTTCAGGCCGCCGACGACGGCGGACTGGTGCGCCCCGCCATCGTTCATCCCCTGCCGGTCGGGCTCGTCGTCGACGGCGAGGTCGTCGATTCCGACGCGCTGGCGGCGGAGCTGCGGACGCTCTTCCGCGAGCACAAGCTGGCGCGCGACGTGCGCGTCGGGCTCGCGCACCCGCGGCTCATGGTGCGCCTGGTCGAGCTGCCCGCGACGATCTCCGGCCGCGACCTCGACGGCGCCGTCCGCCACCTGGCGAGCGACCATCTGCCGGTCGGTCTCGACCAGCTCGTCGTCGACTACCGCCGTGTCGGCCGCGTGCCCGGGTCGAGCACGAGTGCGCTGCAGCGGATCCTGATGGCCGCCGCGCGCGTCGACGGCATCGACCGCCTGACGCGGGCTCTCGACGGCGCGGGGCTGCGGCTGCAGGGCATCGCGCTGTCCGGGCTGGCGATGGTCTCCGCTCTCGACCATCCGGCGCCGCCGGGCGAGGCGATCCTCTACGTGCAGGCCGGTGCGCTGACGAACGTCGTCATCACCGAGGCTGGACAGCCGCTGCTCGTGCGCGCCGCGTCCGCGGGCTCGGAGTCGATCGCCGCCGGTCTCGCCGAGCGCGCATCGATCAGCCACGAGCAGGCGCGCGCCTACGTCTCGGCGCTCGGCCTCGGCTCGGCGCCGCACCACGGCTCGCCCGCGCCGATCAGCGACGAGATCCAGACGAGCGTCCAGCAGCAGGTTCGCGAGGGGCTGCGCCGCGTCGTCGCCGAGGTGCAGTCCTCTCGCGGGGTGTATGCCGCCCGCCCCGACGCCTGCCCGATCGGCGCCGTCGTGCTGACCGGCTCGATGACGAGCTGGCCGGGCGTCGTCCAGGCGCTCGAGGACGACCTGCATCTGCCCGTCGTCCTCGCCGGCCGCGAGAGCTGGCCGCCGCTCGGCGATGTCGGCGTCCCCGTCGAGCGCCTCGACGTCGTCATCGGGCTCGCTCGCATGAGCGCCGGCGATCGACCGGACCTGCGACCGACGCAGCTCGCGCAGACGCGGCGCGAGTCCACGTCGGTGACCCTCGTCGCCCAGGCCTGCTGCGCGATGCTCGCGGTGCTGGCGGCGACGATCGTGTACCTCGTCGTCATCTCGAACCAGGTCAGCTCGGGCCGCGAGCAGGTCGCCAGGATCTCCGCCGAGCTGGTGGCCGCCGAGCGCGAGGCCGTCGTACTGAAGCCCTACGAGGACTTCGCCGCGGCGACCGTCACGCGCCGCGAGGCCGTCGCCGCCGTCGCGAAGACGCGCTTCAACTGGGACCGCGCGCTCACCGAGCTCGCCAGCGTCGCGCCCGGCGGCGTCTGGCTGACCTCGGCAAAGGGCACGCTGTCGCCGAACACCGCGCTCGAGGGCGGTGGCAGCGAAGGCGCGACGCAGAGCCTGCGCAGCGTGCTGCCGGTGCCCGCCCTCGAGCTCGTCGGCTGCGCCGAGCGCGAGAGCATCGTGCCCGCCTACATCGACCGGCTGCATGCGATGACCGGCGTCACGAAGGTCGGCTTCAGCCGCAGCCAACGACTTGAGAAGACGACGAAGGGTGCGGGCGGCGCCGGCGACTGCCGCAACGGCAACGACCGGATCGCGCAGTTCGCGCTCGTGGCGTACTTCAAGGCCAGTCCGGCGCAGCCGGCAGCGGCTGCCGCAGCGGCGCGCGGCGGGACGCCGCAGGCCGTCAAGCCCGCGCCGGCGGCGGCGCCGTCGGCGGCGAGCGCTCCGTCCAAGCAGACGGCATCGACGGCGACGGGAGGCTCGAAATGAGCGCGCAGGCGCGTCCATTCGCGGCAGCGATCGCCGTCGGCATCGCGCTGTTCGCGGCGGTCTGGTTTCTCGCGGTCGCACCGAACCGATCGGAGAAGGCGCAGGTCGACAGGAACGTCGCGGCGCAGCAGACACGGCTTGATCTGGCCAGGGCGAACGTCGCGACCTTCACCGCCTCACGCAAGCGGTTCTCGGGGCTGCTGGCGGAGCTGCGCCGCCTCGACAAGGCCGTCCCGGCGCGCGGCGACATCTCGGCGCTGCTGCGCGAGCTCCAGCGGCGCGCGAAGGCGCGCGACAGCGACCTGCGGCTCGTGGCGCTGAAGGACCCGGGCCAGGCGGGTCCCGAGACGACGCGCGCGACGCCCGGAGCGATCACCGGTCCGGGCGGGCTGTCGGCGCTCCCCTTCACCTTCGAGTACACGGGCGGGTACTTCGACCTGCTCGACATCCTCAAGGCCGTCCGACGCTCCGTGCGGGTGACGGCCGGCGATCTCGACATCGACGGGCGCCTGCTGACGATCGACGGGCTGTCGTTCAGGCGCGTGAATGCCGACACCGCGCTGACCAAGGCCGTGCTGAACGCGACGGCATACGTCGCGGCCGATGGCGGCGCCGCCGCGGCGGCAACCCCGGCCGCCGCGGCCCCCGCAACTGCAGCTACCAAGGAAGGTCGATGATGCTTCGCAACCTGGTCGACGAGGTCATGCGCCGCCGTCTGTGGCCGATCGCCGCGCTTGCCGTGCTCGTCGCGCTCGCAACGCCGCTGCTGTTCCTGCAGTCGGCGCCGTCCGACGCTCCGGTCGCTTCGGCCCCTGCTGGCGCGATCGCACCGACCGCCGAGCTGCCCGCGCGCGCCCAGCGACTGCTCGCGACGGGCGCGAGCGCCGAGCAGGGCGCGTCGCGCAAGCCGTCGGGCCGCGCCAACGATCCGTTTCAGGCGCCGTCGTCGCATGCCGCGAAGTCCTCCGGCAAGGCAGCGGCCGGCAGATCGGCAACGTCCTCGGGCGAGCGATCCGCGGGCGCGGCCAGCGAGCCGGTCCCGGTCGTCATCACGAACGCCGACGGGACGAACCCGGCGACCTCGACGACGCCGGGGACGACCTCCTCCCCCGTGCCGATCGGCGACGCCACGACCAGCAACGTGGCCACGAGCGTGACGGCGGTCGACGTGCGCTTCGGCGAGCGCTTCCCGGGCACGCTTCATCGCGGCATCCCGCGACGACAGACGTTCGTCGCCGGCGGCCGCATCATCGCGATCTTCGTCAAGTACTCGCCCAACCGCGACAAGGCCGTCTTCGCGATCGCGCCCAGCACAGTCGTCAGCGGCGCGGCTGAATGCCGCCGCAAGGACGATCTGTGTCGCTACGTCGACATCCCAGCCGGCGAGCACGTCCGCCTGGCGACGCTCTCGACGAGCGGATCGCTCGTCAGCCGCCGACTCGAAGTCGTGCGCATCAACCGCACGCCGAGCTCCGCCGCGACCGCCGCCGCCGCCAGCAGCGCGCCGGCGGACGGGTCCTGCCTGCTCGGCAGGCTGCTGACGCTCGACGAACGAGACTCGCCGCTCGCCAGCGACGCCTGCGAGAGCTGAGCTCGGATGGGTGCGAGCACGCGAAGCCCGGGGACCGGCGGCGAGGCGGGCTTCACGATCGTCGAGGTCATGGTCGGCGCGTTCCTGCTCGTCGTCGGCGTCCTGGCGATGCTCGTCATGATCGAGGGAAGCCTGGCGAGCACGAGCCGCACGACGGCTCGCGAGCAGGCGACGAACCTCGCGCGCGACATCGTCGAGCGAGCGCGGCAGGTGCCGTACAGCAGCACGACCACCGCCGCGGCGGCGGCGGCGATCGCCGCGAAGCTGCCCGAGAACCCCGTCGTGACGGCCTCGAGCTTCGTCGTCGAGCGGCGCAACGTCGAGTACGCGGTGACGCTGTCGGCGTGCTCGATCGACGACCCCGCGGACGGCGTCGGTGTCGGCGACGCCAGCTTCTGTGACGCACCCTCGAACTCGACCGGTCCCGGCAGCGCAACGACCGGCTCGGGGCTCGCAGCCGCGCCGAACATCCTCGGGCTGTCCGTCACGCTCGCCGCCAGCGGCAGCCTGGTCGACACCGTCTGCGAGGCCGTCGGTACGGACACGGCGATCGCCGCTCTGGTCGAGACCAGCGCCGGCGCTTTGCTCGCGGCGGAGAGCAAGGGCGCTGTGCTCTCCATCTGTCCGGCGATCGCCGGGGCGGTCGCCTACGACCCGACGCCGGCCGACCTGCGCCGCATCCGCGTGCAGGTGGAGTGGGCCCCACGTGGCAGGACCACGCCGACCGCATTGACCCAGACGACCCTCCTGACCTCCCCCACCTGATGGCCCCGCGTTTGGCAGAGCCGCAGCTGCGCAACGAGTCCGGCTTCACGCTCGTGGAGCTGCTTGTCGCCATGACGCTGGCGCTGATCGTGCTCTTCGGCGTCCTCGACGTCTTCGACGGCTTCAGCTCGAACGCCGCGCGCCAGACGCGCGTGACCGACGCCAACGAGCACGTGCGCGCGGCGATGGACAGGATCGTCAGCGATCTGCGCCACTCCCGCGCGCTCGAGGTCGCCGACCCCAACGACCTCGTCTACACCGTCACCGACTCGGCGACCGCGACCCGCCGCGAGCGCATCTGCCTCGACTCCGCCGGCCACCTGTGGCGCTCGAGCGTCACGACCACCAGCCCGCCGGACACGCCGATCGCCTCCGGCACCGCCTGCCCGACGCCGAGCAGCGGGGCCTTCATGATCGCCCCGATGCGCTCGGCTAACACGGCGTCCAACCCCCTCTTCAGCTACGACTCTGCGACTCCCGCGGACGTGCGCAACGTCGGGCTTACGTTCGCCCTGGACGCGGGCAGCAGCGCCCGCGCCCACACCAGCACGCTGCGCGCCAGCGCATTCGTCCGTCGGCAGAGCGAGCGGGCGCTCGGGCTCGACCAGGACGCCATCACCACCACCTGCAGCAGCACCGGCGTCCCCACGCTGACGCTCGAGGCGGGGGACGGGGCGCTGTCGGTCACCTACACCGACCTCGACGGCAACGTGCTCGGCGCATCGGCGAACGGGAGCGCCACGACGCTCCCCTCGGGCTCGACGAAGGTGGTGGCGATCGTCACGGCCGAGTCGGGCGCGACGAGCGAGATCCTGGAGGCGATCGCATGCTGAAGCGCCTGAAGCTCGAAGGCGAGAGCGGCTCGGTGATCGTCACCGCGGTGCTGGTGATGGCGATCATGATCCCGCTCGGCCTCGCGCTGCTGTCGATCGTCGACACGCAGGCGCGCGAGTCGGGCACGGAGCGCACGCGCGACCGCGCGTTCAACCTCGCCGAGAGCGCGCTGCGCAGCGCCGCCTTCAACCTGGGCCGCGGGGCCTGGCCCGCAACCGCGGCGTCGGCGCCCAGCAACAGCGGCCCCGTCGGATCGTCGATGTACTGCGGCGAGGCCTCCTATGGGGCAACCCTCGGCGCGGCGACGAACCCGGGCTCGGCGACGGCGAAGCTGCAGCCCAACCTCAACGCCAGCTACGACGACGCGGCCTTCACGGGCGCCACGTGGCAGATCAACGTCTGTGACAACGACCTGGGCAGCGCGGCGCCGACCGTCTGGAGCGAGGAGCTGCTGAACACCAGCCGCAACTTCGACGAGAACGCCGACGAGCACGTCTGGGTGCGCTCCGAGGCTTCCGTCGACGGGCGCAGGCGCGTTCTCGCGGCGCTCGTGCGCGTCGAGCAGGCGGCGGTGTTCTCCTCCAAGTACGGGATCATCACGGGTCGCATGAGCGCCGAGCTCACCAACACGGCCGGCGAGCCGCTGAGCGCCGAGCTCGTCGCCGAGCTCGTCCCGGAGCTGTTCGGAAGCGACCCGCTCGTCGCGCCCGACCCGTCCGCCGACACATCACCGCCGACCTCGGGCGTGATCGGCCTGCGCTGCGGGGCGCTGGAGGGCTGCCTTGCGGGCGCGCTCGGCGGGCTGTCGTCGAGCGCCGAGCCGCTCAGCAGCGCGATCGGCAGCGGCAGGATCGAGCAGTACACCTCGCCGACCGCGACGAGCGAGGCGAACGGCGCGCAGCTCAAGCAGCAGGCGATCAGCTCGAGCACGTACGTCGCGTCGACCTCGGGGTCGTCGTCGTCCTCGAGCCCGCCCGCATGCACGATCCCGGCGGGCGCCAATGCAGACACGATCGTCTACATCGAGCAGGTGGGGACCAAGGAGGAGGTCGAAGCGGAAGCCGCGGAAGGCGGAAGCACGGGAAGCACCGAAACCGAAGGCGGTGCCGGCGACCGGTTCTGCGTCGTCGACGTCTCGTCCAACGTCGCCTTCAAGGCGCTCGTCATCGGTCGCGGACGCGTCGTCCTGCGCGGCGACGACACGACCGCCGGCGGCACCGTCAACACCTTCCGCGGCGTGCTGTACGCCCTCAACGAGCAGCGCGCGACGCTCGGGGACGACGCCCTGCCGGGCCGCGAGGTCGTGCGCCTCGACCGCGGCGCTCGCGTCCTCGGCGGTGTCGCCGCCGACGGCAAGAGCGCGCAGATCGGCATCTACCCCCCGGGGCTGTGCACCTCGGTCTACGTGCTCGGCGTCGACGTCGGCTGCGCTCTCAGCGAGCTGACGAGCATCGTCGCCGTGCTCCACGACTACAACCCGGCGATCCCATCCAACGTGTCCACGATGCTGGCCGTCAAGTCCTACAGCGCGTCGCGCATCGTGGCCGGGACATATCGGGACGTCGCGGGCGAACTGCGCTGACGCGCCCGCAGTGATCCGGACGCGTCCCGCACACGCTCAGAGAGGTATGAGAAAAGCGATCCTCGCCGCCCTGCTCGGCGCGGCACTGCTCGCCGGCTGCGGCAGCGACGACGACATGACCACCCGGGAACCGAAGACGAACACGGCAGCGGCTCCGAGCGCGGCCGCGCCCGTCGACACGATCCGGATCAAGGACTTCGAGTTTCAGCCCTCGCGCGCGACGGTCACGGCAGGCCAGAAGATCTCCGTCCCGAACGAGGACTCGGCCCCGCACACGCTCACCCACGAGCCCACCAGTGGCGAGCCGCTGTTCGACACCGGCACCGTGCGCGGCGAGCAGACGGGGTCGTTCAGTGCGCCGAAGCCCGGCACCTACAACATCTTCTGCGACATCCACCCGTTCATGAAGGGCGAGATCGAGGTCGTCGCCTCCTAGGCGGCCTCGTTGAGCGCCTCGAGCTCGCGCAGGCCGGCCAGACGCTCGAGCGCGCGCTCCTCGAGCTTGCGCGTCTCGGGCTGCGTGATGCCCAGCCGCCGGCTGGCCTCGCGGATCCCGACCGGCCCCTCGGCGCCGTTGACGCCGTAGCGCAACGCGACGACCTTGCGCTCCTCGTCGGGCAGCTCCTGCAGCGCGCGCCGCAGGACGTCGTCGCGCAACGCGACCTCGACCTCCTCGGCGGGGCCCGCGCGCTCGTCTCCGAGCACGTCGCCGAGCGATGCCTCGCCCTCCTCGCCGAGCGGACGATCGAGGCTCGTCACCGTGCGCGCGAGGTCGGACATCGCCTCGACCTGGGCGAGCTCGAGCTCGGCCGCCTCGGCGATCTCCTCGTCCGTCGGGTCGCGGCCGAGCTTCGTCGACAGCGCGCGCCGCGTGCGCTGGATCTTGCGCTCGCGCTGGGCGATGTTCGTCGGGAGGCGGATCGTGCGGGCCTTGTTCTCGATCCCGCGCTGGATCGCCTGCCGGATCCAGTACGTAGCGTAGGTCGAGAACTTGAAGCCGCGCCGCCAGTCGAACTTCTCAGTCGCACGGATGAGCCCGAAGATCCCCTCCTGGATGAGGTCCAGCAGCGGCAGCTCGTTCTGCGGGTACTTCTTGGCGATCGAGACGACGAGCGCGAGGTTGGAGTTGATCATCCGCTCCTTCGCGGCGGCGTCGCCCTGCTCGATGCGCTTGGACAGCTCGACCTCCTCGGCGGCCGTCAGCAGCGGGTGGCGGCGGATCTCGTTGAGGAACAGCCCGAGAGCGTCGGTCGTCGCCACGGCCAGCGCGCCGTTGCCGTAGGCGGTCGCGGGGACGTCGCTGCGACCGCAGTCGTCGGTGACGTCGATTCCATGCACTTCAAAGGCCTCGTGCAGATCGCAGAGGTCGTCGTCGGGAACGCCGAGCCGGCGCGCGATCGCGTCGAGCTCGGAGAGGTTGACGCAGCCGGTCTCCTCTGCGTCGTCGAGCAGGCGGGCGAGCGGGGCGGGCGGGTCGTCGAGGTCGAGTTCCATCGTTGGTTCGGGCTACCCGGAGTCGGCCGCGCGGGAACGACGTCCTACGCCTACTGCGGCCGGTTGCGCTTGCGCTGCTGGCGGGCGGCCTTGGCCTTGGCGCGCCTGGCGCGCTGCTGGCGCTCGCGCTCGCGCGCCGACTTCCCGGAGCCGCCTGCGCCGGCGCTCGTGGCGCCGCCTGCGCTCGATCCGCTGCGCCGCTCGTCCGGCGGCGCCGCGCGGCGCGCGTCGCGTACGATCACGAAGGCGATCGTGCCGAGGACAAGCGCGGCCGTGCCGAAGATCAGGACCTTCTGCAGCGTGCTCAATCCGCCGTCGTCGAACGCGTTCGAAGGAGCAGGTGGTGGTGGCGGCGGCTCGGTCAGCGGCGTCGGCACGTTGGGACCGAGCTGCGCCTGCGCGAGCGAGACCGGGGCGAGGCCGACGAGCAGGATCGCGAGCGCTGCGCCAAGACGATGCATGGGCGCCGAGATTACGCGCAATGCCCGCTGCTGAGCGCGGCGACCTGCATAGACTCTTCCCATGGCCAAGCAGCGGCAGGTACGCGTCGAACAGAAGAGCGCGCTGGCGGCGATGAGCCAGCTCGAGACGCGCTCGGATGAAGAGCTGCTCGCCGAGACGAGGTATCGCGCCGCCGCGCAGGCGATTCTTGGCGCGCGCGCCTCCGAGCGCTACGACGCGCAGACCGCGCGCGAGCACTTCCGCAAGGCGATCGCGGCCGCCCGGCCGCAGGAGCGCCTGCAGCTGCGCCGCATGGCCGAGGCGTCGCTGGCGCTCGCCGAGCGCCGTCCCGACGACCTCAAGGCGGCGGTCGAGAAGCTCGGTCAGCAGGCGCCGTCGAGCCGCCAGCTGTTCGTGCTGCGGCTGATGGGGCTGATCGCGCCCGCGCCGGGCGCGGGCGTCCTGATGAAGATCCGCGGCGGGCTGATCATCCTCGCCATCGTCGTCGTGCTGCTCGCCGTCGGCGTCGGCGTGGCGTCGCTCGTCCTGCTGCCCTTCGGCGGCGGCTCGACGCTGGGCGCGGGCGCGCTGGGCATCGTCGTCGTGATCATCGCGCTCGCGGTGCTCGCCGTGCTCGGCAAACGCAAGCAGGCGGCTCAGCGCGAGAAGGCTCGGGCCGCGCGCGCGGGCTGACGCGATGTGCGGGCGCTACACGCTCGCGGGAATCGACCCGATCCAGCTCCGCTCGCGCTGGCCGATCGCAGAGCAGCTGGAGGTGCGCCGGCGCTTCAACGTCGCGCCGGGCGACGACGTGCTGGCGGTCGTCGGGCCTGGCGAGCATTCCTGCGCCCCCGAGGGCACGCTGCTGCGCTGGGGGCTCGTGCCGTTCTGGGCGTCGGACCCCAAGCAGCTCGGCGTCAAGACGGTCAACGCACGCGCCGAGACGATCGCCGAGCGCCGCGCGTACCGCGACGCGTTCGAGAGCCGCCGCTGCCTGATCCTCGCCGACGGCTTCTACGAGTGGTCCGGCGGCGTCCCGCACTGGATCGCGCGCGAGGACGGCGAGCCGTTTGCGTTCGCCGGGCTGTGGGCGTCGTGGCGGCCGAAGGGCGCTGCGCGCGAGCTGCAGCCGCTGCGCTCGTGCGCGATCGTGACGACCGCCGCGGCGGGGCCGGTGCGCCGGCTGCACGACCGGATGCCGGTGATCCTCGAGCCCGACCAGGAGCCGCTGTGGATCGACCCGGCGACCGGGACCGATGAGCTTCGCGCCGTCTGTTCTGGCGAGCGCGTGCCGGCGCTGGTGTTGCGGCCGGTGAGCCGGGCGGTCAACGACGCGCGCCACGACGAGCCCGACTGTCTGGATCCGCCGGAGCAGGCTTCTCTGTTCTAGGGCCCTCGTCGATGCCGCTCGCAGGCGCCGAGCCGGGCGGCCAGCGCGTGCAGCGAGCGCCTGGCGCGCGAGCGCGCTACCGCTTCGAGGACCGGATCCGCACCGAGCTGATCACGACGGGGTCGATCGGCATCTCGGTCGCCGGATCGGTCGCCACAGCCGCGATGCGGCGCACGACGGACTTGCCGCCGACGACCTCGCCGAGCAGCGCGAAGTCGGGCTCCAACGGCGCCTCGCGCGCAGTGACGATGAAGAACTGGCTGCCCGAGGTGCCGGGCCGCTCGGTCTGCGCCTTGGCCATCGCGACGACGTAGCGGCGGTACTTCAGATCGCTCGGCGGCGCCTCGACGACGGCGTAGCCGGGGCCGCCGTTGCCGGTGCCGAGCGGGTCGCCGCCCTGGATCACGAAGTCGTTGCCGCCGGGCCTCGCGATCCGGTGGAAGGTCAGACCGTCGTAGAAGCCGCTGCGCGCCAGGGCCGCGAACGACGACGTCGTCTTCGGCGCGCGCCGCACGTCGAGGCGGATCTCGATCGTCCCGCAGTTCGTCCGCACGATGGCGGTGTGGCGGCGGTTGCGGTTCAGGCGCCGGCGGGGGCGGCGGCGGTCGGCATTCGCCGCGCGCGCGGGCCGCTGCACGGCCTTGCAGCCGTCGCGCGTGCTGCGCTGCGGCGTGGTGGCCGTCGTCGTCGTCGTCTCGCTGCTGACAGCGGATCGGTCTTCGTCCGTCGTCGCGTCGCCCGTCAGCGGACCGTCCTTGCCGCACGCGACGAGCGCCACCGCTGCAAGCAGGATCACGACGAGGACGAGCGCGGGTCGCACCGCCGAGAGCGTAGTGGCTCGCCGCTCGAGCGCGCGCAGTTGCGCCCACAGCCTGTGCCACGCGGGTAGTGGTCAAACTTCCCGCGGTGCCGCTCAGCTCCCTGATCGCTGGATACGACCACATCCTGCTCGACCTCGACGGCTGCGTCTGGGTCGGCAACGAGGCCACGCCCGGCGCCGCCGACGCCGTCGCGGCGCTGCGCGCCGCCGGCAAGGGCGTCGCGTTCGTCACCAACGACACGCAGCTGAGCACCGAGGAGTACGTGCAGAAGCTCTGGCGGCTCGGGTTGCAGGCATCGCTCGAGGAGGTCGTGACGGCCGGCGCGGCACTGCAGTTCGTGCTCGCCGAGCGCTTCCAGGGGCGTGCCGCCGTCGTCGTCGGGTCCGCCGCGCTGCACCGTCACGTCGAGGCGGCGGGCCTGCGGATCGTCAACGCCACGGCGTTCGCCAGTCGCGCCGACGTCGTCGTCGTCGCGTTTCACCCGCAGTTCAACTACGACGAGCTGCGCGAGGCGACCCAGGCGGCGCTGCGCGGCGCGTTCATGATCGGATCGAACCGCGACCCGACGTTTCCCGCCGCCGACGGCTTGTGGCCCGGCTCGGGAGCCGTCATCGCCGCGGTCGAAACGGCCTCGGGCCGCAGCGTCCAGACCGTCGGCAAGCCTGCGCCGACGCTCGTGCAGACCGCGCTGGACCGGCTCGGCCCCGGCCGCGCGCTGATGATCGGCGATCGCGTCGACGCCGACCTCGGCGCGGCAAACGCGGCGGGCATCGACGGGGCGATCGTCCTGACCGGCGCCGCCGACCGCGAGGCGGCGCAGGCGGCGAGCAAGCCGAGCCCCGTCGCGATCGCCGAGCGGCTCGAGACCCTGGTCTTGGGATAGTCCTGGAGTGGACCGTGACGTGACCCTGCTGCCGTTCAACCGATCCGCCGCCGCTGCCCGCGCGCGCAAGCTCCTGCCGCCTGCCGAGCGTCGCTTCCCGCGCGCGCTGCGGGTGCTGGTGGCGGCCTGATGCTCGGCGCGAAGATCGCCGTCGCCCGCGCCGCCGGAGCGCTCTCGCGGAGCAGCGGCCGCGGCGCGACGAGCCTGCCCGGCAAGCTGCTCATGCGGATGGAGCCGCGCGCGATCGAGCGCCTCGCGCGCCGCCTGCCGCAGGGCAGCGCCGTGATCTCGGCGACGAACGGCAAGACGACGACGGCCGCGATGGTCGCCGCGATCCTCGAGCGATCGGGCACGCGGCTGGTGCACAACCGCGCCGGGGCGAACATGGCGGGCGGCGTCGCGAGCGTGCTGCTCGCGGCGGCGCGCGGCGACGGCATCGACGGCGACGCCGGGCTCTTCGAGGTCGACGAGTTCTGGCTCGATCGCGTCGTGGCGCAGCTTCGCCCGCGCGCGCTGCTGCTGGCGAACCTCTTTCGCGACCAGCTCGACCGCTACGGCGAGCTCGAGACGATCGCCGACCGCTGGGCGGCGACGGTCGCCGCCGCGCCCGACGCAACGCTCGTCCTCAACGCCGACGACCCGCTCGTCGCCGACCTCGGCCGGCAAAGGCCGCCTCGACAGGTCGTGTACTTCGGCCTCGAGGACGACGGCCTCGCGCTGTCGCAGATGGCCCACGCGTCGGACTCCAAGCACTGCCGCCGCTGCGGCGCGCCCTATGTATACGACGCGATCCACATGGGCCACCTGGGCCGCTACCACTGCCCCAACGGCGACTCGCGTCGCCCGCGCCCCGACGTGCAGGCGACAGGCGTCGAGCTCGACGGCACCCGCGGCGCGCGCTTCGCGCTGCACGTCGGCGCACAGCACGCGGTCGTCGCGCTCCCCCTCCCCGGCCTCTACAACGTCTACAACGCGCTCGGCGCCGCCGCGCTGGCGAGCGCGCTCGGCGCGCCTCTCGGCCAGATCGTGGAGGGGCTGCAGGCAACGCAGGCGGCGTTCGGCCGCGCGGAGACCGTCAGCCTCGGCGGCCGCGAGCTCGCGATCCTGCTCGTCAAGAACCCGGCCGGGGCGAACGAGGTACTGCGCACGCTCGCGCTCGACGACGGCGACCACGACGTGCTCGCGGTGCTCAACGACAACACCGCCGACGGGCGCGACATCTCGTGGGTCTGGGACGTCGACTTCGAGCTGGTGGCGCGGCGCGTGCGGCGCGTGACGTGCAGCGGCACGCGCGCGGCGGAGCTCGCGCTGCGGCTGAAGTACGCCGGCGTCGCCCCCGAGCGCCTGCACGTCGAGCCCGCGCTCGAGCGTGGCCTCGATGCCGCGCTGGCCGACGGCGCCGGCCGGCTCGTCGCGCTGCCGACGTACACCGCCATGCTCGCGCTGCGCGAGCTGCTCGTCGCGCGCGGCGCGGCGCGGGGGTCGTTTCGGTGAGCGACGTGATCTGGCACGACGTCGAGTGCGGACGCTACGACGCCGACTTCGCGCTCTGGCGCGAGCTCGCCGCGCAGGCGAACGGCCCGATCCTGGACGTCGGCGCGGGCACCGGCCGCGTGGCGCTCGAGCTCGCGCGCCGCGGCCACGAGGTCGTCGCGCTGGACCGTGACCCGCGACTGCTCGGCGTCCTCGCCGACCGCGCGCACGGCGAGGGCCTGCACGTCGAGACGGTCGTCGCGGACGCAGGGAACTTCAAGCTCGGCCGCCACGACTTCGCGATCGTGATGGCGCCGATGCAGACCGTGCAGCTGCTGCGCCGCGAGGGCCGGCTCGGGTTCCTGCGCTCGGCGCGCGCGCACGTGGCGCCCGGCGCGCTCGTCGCGATCGCGCTCGCCGACGCGCTGGAGTGCTTCGACGCCGACCACGTCCTGCTGCCGCTGCCCGACCGGCTGATCGTCGACAGCACGCTGTACTCGAGCCAGCCCGTCGCGCTGCGCGACCACGGCGAGACCGTCGCGATCGAGCGGATCCGCGAGATCCTCACCGCCGACGGGCAGCGCATCGCGAGCCAGGACATCCTGCACCTCGACCGGGTCACGATCGCGCAGCTCGAGACCGAGGGGCAGGCGGCCGGGCTGACGCCGCTGCCGGCCCGGATCGTCGACGCGACCGAGGAGCACGTCGGCACGAGCGTGGTGATGCTGCGTGGCTGAGGCGGGCCGCGCCACCCTGCGCGTCTGCGCGTTGTATCCCGACCTCATGAACATCTACGCCGACCGCGGCAACCTGCTGATGCTCGAACGCCGCTGTGAGTGGCGCTCGATCGGCTTCGAGGTCAGCGCCGCCGGCCTCGGCGAGGGCGTCGAGCCCGACGCGCACGACCTCTTCTACCTCGGCGGCGGCCAGGACCGCGACCAGCGCCTGTGTGCGCTGGACCTCGTCGAGACCAAGCGCGACGCACTGCACGCCGCGGCCGGGCGCGGCGCCCTCGTGCTCGGCGTCTGCGGCGGCTACCAACTGCTCGGCCACCGCTACGCGCTGGGCGACGAGGAGATCCCCGGGCTCGGCCTCGTCGACCTCGAGACGATCCGCTCCGACGGCGCGCGCCTGATCGGCAACGTCGCGATCGAGGTCGACCTCGACGGCGACGGACGCCGGCGGGTGTTGGCGGGCTTCGAGAACCACGCCGGGCACACGCACCTCGGCCCCGCCGAGCGACCGCTCGGCCGCGTCCTGAAGGGCCACGGCAACACCGGCTCCTCCGGCTTGGAGGGCGTGCGGCGCGGCAGCGTCATCGGCACGTACCTGCACGGCCCGCTGCTGCCCAAGAACGCCTGGTTCGCCGACTGGCTGATCGCCGCGGCGCTCGGCCTCGACGCGCTCGACGCGCTCGACGACAGGTTCGAGGACGCGGCGCACGCCGAGGCGCGGCGGGCGGCGGGGGTCTGAAATGTGGGCGAACTTGCGCATCAACTTGCTGCATCGGCGGTAGCATCGCGCCGGTGGGGGACGCCTCCGACCGTTCATCGGCCGAGCCGCTCGAGTTCCGCGAGGTCACGAAGCGCTACCCCGGTAACGCCGAGCCCGCCGTGGACGGGCTGTCGCTCAAGCTCCCGGCGGGCGAGATCTGCGTGCTCGTGGGCCCCTCCGGCTGCGGCAAGACGACCGCGATGCGGATGGTCAACCGGATGATCGACATCACCTCGGGCGACATCCTGCTCGGCGGCCGCAGCGTCAAGCAGCGACAGCCCGACGAGCTGCGGCGCAACATCGGCTACGTCATCCAGCAGATCGGCCTGTTCCCGCACCGCACGATCGCCGACAACATCGCGACGGTGCCGGCGCTGCTCGGATGGAAGAAGGACCGCATCGCGACGCGCGTCGACGAGCTGCTCGAGCTCGTCGGCCTCGATCCGCACGAGATGCGCGACCGCTTCCCGGCGCAGCTCTCGGGCGGGCAGCGCCAGCGCGTCGGCGTCGCCCGCGCGCTCGCCGTCGATCCACCGGTGATGCTGATGGACGAGCCGTTCGGCGCGATCGACCCGATCAACCGCGAGCGGCTGCAGAACGAGTTCCTGCGCCTGCAGGCCGAGCTGCGCAAGACGATCGTCTTCGTGACCCACGACATCGACGAGGCGATCAAGATGGGCGACCGCATCGCGGTGATGCAGGTCGGCGGCAGGCTCGCGCAGTACGCGCCGCCGGCGGAGCTGCTGACCGCGCCTGCCACCCCGTTCGTCGAGGACTTCGTCGGGGCGGACCGCGCGCTGAAGCGGCTCGCGCTGCAGCGCGTGCGCGACATCGACCTGTGGTCGGTCGCGACGTGCCGGGCCGGCGAGCCGACGGCCGCCGCGCGCGCCCGCCTCACGGACGCCGACCTCGACATCCCGATGCTCGTCGACGGCGAGCGCCGGCCGCTCGGCTGGCTCAGCGAGCGCGGGCTGACCGGCGAGCGGGTCCGCCCGGAGCTGCGCTCGCCCGCGGAGCCGATCGTCGAGCTCGACGACATCCTGCGCGACGCGCTGTCGGACCTGCTCGCCCGCGAGTCGATGTACGGCCCCGTCGTCGATGCGGGCGGCCACCTCGTCGGCGCGCTCTCGATCCAGGCGATCTCGCACGCGATCGGCAGCGCCGGCTCAGAGGTGCGCAGCGCGGCCGAGCGTGTCGCCGGCGACGCCGGCGAGTCGGCGGGCCAGGAATGAGCGGCGCGCCGCTCATCGCTCAGGGCGGCTTCGTGCGCGACCGCGCCGGCGAGTCCAGCTGCGTCGCGGACAACGGCTTCTGTCTGGACTGGATCTCGAAGAACCTCGACCGCTACCAGACGCCGTTTCTCGAGCACGTCTACCTCGTCGTGGTCTCCGTGGCGATCGGCTTCGTGATCGCGGTCGCGCTGGGCCTGCTCGCGCACCGACGGCGCTGGCTGATCGGCCCGCTCACGGGCGTCACCGGAGCGCTGTACACCGTGCCGAGCATCGCGATGTTCTTCCTGCTGCAGCCGCTGCTGGGGCGGGGGAACGCGCCGGCGATCGTCGGCCTCGCGATCTACACCCAGGTCATCATCTTCCGGAACGTCATCACGGGGCTGGCGGGGGTGCCCAAGGAGATGGTCGATGCCGCCGCCGGCATGGGCATGACGCCCAACCAACGGCTGTTCAAGGTCGAGGTGCCGCTGGCGTTGCCGGAGATCCTCGCCGGGTTGCGCATCGCCTCGGCGACGACCGTCGGCCTCGCCGCGTTCGCGGCGCTCGCCGGCGCCGGCGGCCTCGGGCAGCAGCTGATCGTCTCGAGCCTGATCGTCTTCAAGTCCAACGTCGTCGTCGCGGGAGGCCTCGTGACGCTGCTCGCCGCGGCGCTCGACCTCGTCGTGCTGGGCATCCAGCGGCTGCTGACGCCGTGGCGCAGAGCGGTGCTCGCGTGATCCTCGCCTCGCTGCTGACCGACTTCGGCGACGGCGTGCGCTTCATCTTCGAGGCGCGGGAGTCGCGTGCGGGGACCGTCGAGGTCGGCGGCCTCGGCGAGATCGGGCACCTGGCCGCCAACCACCTCCAGGTGTCGTTCCTGGCCGTCGCCGTCGCGATCGCCGTCGCGCTGCCGCTGGCCCTGTGGCTCGGTCACAAGGGCCGCGGCGAGTTCCTCGCCGTCAGCCTGTCCAACGTCGGGCGCGCGGTCCCGTCGCTTGCGATCATCGCGTTCTTCGTGGCGTTCCTGGGCACCGGCTTCACGAACATCTGCTTCGCGCTGATCCTGCTCGCGATCCCGCCGATTCTCACGAACACCTACGTGGCGGTTCGGCAGGTCGATCGCGACATCGTCGACGCCGCGCGCGGGCAGGGCCTCAGCGAGGCGCAGATCGTCAGGCGCATCGAGCTCCCGCTCGCCCTGCCGACGATCTTCGGCGGCATCCGCCTGTCGTCGGTGAACGTGCTGGCGACGGCGATCATCGCGCCGCTGGCCGGCTACGAGACGCTCGGCACGCCGATCCTCTCACTCAACGTCTATGGCTTCGCCGGGGCGATCGGCGCCGCGATCGTCGTCGCCCTGCTGACGCTGATGGCGGACGCCGGCTTCGCCGGCGTGCAGCGCTTGACAACACCAAAGGGCCTGAAGGTCGCCAAGGGCGACCGGCGCGGCGTGCGCCTCTGGCCCCGATCCCCAAGGAGCGTGCAGATCCCGTGACTCGCAGCAGCATCCGCATCCTGTTCGCACTGCTCGCCGTGCTCGTGCTCGGCGTCGGCTTCGCCGCGTGCGGCGACGACGACGACAGCGCCGGCACGACGACACCGGCCGCGCAGGCCACCCAACCCGCTGACAGCGGGGACATCTCCGCCGAGGAGAAGGCCGCCAACAAGATCGAGCCGGTGCAGGGAGCGTCGAACGTCTCGCTGACGGTCGGCTCCAAGAACTTCACCGAGCAGTTCATCCTCGGCGAGATCTACGCGCAGGCGCTGGACGCTGCGGGCTACAACGTCAAGAAGGACCTCAACCTCGGGTCCGAGCTCGTGGCCTTCAAGTCGCTGCGCGAGGGCGACATCGACGCCTACCCCGAGTACACGGGCACGGCGCTGACGTCGTTCTTCGACGTGAAGATCGAGGACGTCCCGAAGGACGCCGAGCAGGCCTACCAGGACGCCAAGGCCGAGTACGCGAAGGCGAACATCGCGGCGCTGCCACCGACGCCGTTCGAGAACACGTACCGGATGGCGATCACGAAGGAGAAGGCCGAGGAGCTCGGCAACCCGACGAAGATCTCCGACATCACCGACGACGCGAGCGAGATGGTCGTCAACGGCTTCCCCGAATGCCGGCAGCGGATCGACTGCCTGCTCGGCGTCGAGCGTGGCTACGACCTGAAGTTCAAGCGCTTCCTGCCGGGCGAGAACAAGTACCAGATCCTCGACAACGGCGACGCCGACATCGCGTTCGTGTTCACGACCGACGGCCCGCTGGCCTCGAACAAGTACGTCGTCCTCGACGACGACAAGTCGATCTTCCCGCCCTACAACATCAGCTTCTCGATCCGCGACGCCGCGGCGAAGCAGCTCGGGCCGGAGGGCCAGAAGGTCGTCACCGACATCCAGAAGTACATGACCGAGGAGATCATGCAGGAGCTCAACGCGCGCGTCGACATCGACAAGCAGGAGCCGAAGGCCGTCGCGGCCGAGTACCTGAAGAACTTCGGGTTCACGAGCTAGGCCCGGCTGCCACCAGCGCCGGCCGGAAACGCTCCGGCCGGCGTTGGCGGGCGCGCTTGCTCTGCTCGGTCTACGACGTGTTCCAAGGCGGCGAGCGCGACTCGCGCACAGCGGTCCACGACCCGCACGAGTCTCACACCCCGCTCGAGCCGAACCCGCCCTCGCCGCGCGGCGTCGCGGCGAGGGCGTCGGCCTCGACGATCTGCGGCGTCGCGACGGCGACGATCACGAGCTGGGCGATCCGGTCGCCGGGGGCGATCTCGAACCGCTCCGTGCGGTCTGTGTTCAGCAGCAGGACCTTCAGCTCGCCGCGATAGCCGGCGTCGATCAGGCCGGGCGCGTTGACGAGCGCGATGCCGTGGCGCGCCGCGAGGCCGCTGCGCGGCAGCACGAGCCCGGCGTGGCCCGACGGCAGCTCGATCGCGATCCCGGTGCGGAGCATCGCCCGGTCGCCGGGCGCGAGCGTCGCGGCGTGCAATGCGCAGAGGTCATAGCCGGCGTCGTCGTCGTGCGCCCGGGCCGGCAGTCGCGCGGCGCGGTCGAGCCGCCGGACGCGCAGCTCGCCGGCGCTCACGCTATGACTGCTCGCCGTTGCTCGACGCGAGGTACGCCGCGGCGCTCATCGCCTGCTCTACGCGGGCGTGCCGTTGACCGAGTAGCGCGAGTAGCGCTCGGCGAGCGTGGCGGGCAGCCGCGCGCGGACGCGCACGCCATCCGCCGTATCGGTCCGCTCGAGGTCGCCGGCGAACTCGTGCAGCTCGGCGAGGCGCGCGCCCTCGGCGTAGGGCAGCAGCAGGTCGACCGCGCGCAGCGAGCGGCGGAACTCCTCCTCGATGCGGTCGCCGAGGTCGTCGATCCCCTCGCCGGTCACGGCCGAGATGAGCATCCCGTCGGGATGGGCGAAGCGCAGCTCCTCGCGGCGCTCGTCGTCGATCGCGTCGGCCTTGTTGAGCACGAGGATCCGCGGGCGCTCGCCCGCGCCGACGGCCTCGAGCGTCTCGTCGACCGCGCGCAGCATCGCGCTCATCTCCTCCTCGTCGGCGGACGCGTCGACGAGGTGCAGGATGAGGTCGGCCTCGCGCGTCTCGTGCAGCGTCGCCGCGAACGCGTCGACGACCTGGTGGGGCAGCTTGCGGATGAAGCCGACGGTGTCGGTCAGCAGGTACGGGCGGCCGTTGATGCGCAGCTCGCGGGTCGTTGGATCGAGCGTATGGAAGAGCCGATCGCGGACGCCGACCTCGGCGCCCGTGAGGTGGTTGAGCAACGTCGACTTGCCGGCGTTCGTGTAGCCGGCGAGCGCGACCTGCGGCAGCTGCGCGCGCTCGCGCTCGGCGCGCATCGTCGCGCGCGAAGCCGACACGCCGACGAGCTTGCGGCGCAGCGCCGTGATGCGGTTGCGCGCCAGCCGGCGGTCGGTCTCGATCTGCGACTCGCCCGGTCCGCGGGCGCCGATGCCGGGCGTCGCCGCGCTCGCGCCGAGGCGCTCGAGATGCGTCCACAGGCCGCGCATCCGCGCCATGTTGTATTCGAGCTGGGCGAGCTCGACCTGCAGCTTGCCCTCGGCGCTGTGCGCGTGCCCGGCGAAGATGTCGAGGATGATCGACGTGCGGTCGACGACCGGCATGCCGAGGGCGGACTCGAGGTTTCGCTCCTGGCGCGGGCTGAGCTCGTCGTCGCAGGCGATGACGTTGGCGTCGGCGGCCTTCGCCGCGGCCTTGACCTCCTCGAGCTTGCCGGGGCCGAGGTAGGAGTTCGGATGCGCCTTCTCGCGGTGCTGGACGGTCTGGCCGACGACGGCGACGCCAGCGGTACGCAGCAGCTCGCGCAGCTCGGAGAGATCGTCGCCCTGCTCGAGCGCGGCGATGCAGTACGCGCGTTGCCTTGCGCGCCCCTGGTCGGCATCGCCGACCGGCGGATGCTCGCCCTCACGGCCCTGACGGGATCGCTGCACAGGCTCAGTCTAGTGTCCGGCGGGCGTCGTCAGGGCGGATTCGAGCCCCGTCGGCGAGCCAGGTCCGGACGCTGACCGCGTCACGCCAGCGGCGCCCGCGCCGGCGGCGGCAGCGGGTCATAGCGCGCCAGCAACTCGTCGACGGGCAGCACGATGACGCCCTCGCGCGGGTCGCCGACCCATGACCCCGCGCCGCCGGCGAGCATGTAGGCGGTGTACGCGGCAGCGCAGGCGTCGAGCTCGTCGAGCGTGCGGTGCCAGAGCCCGCCGTCGGCGTCGACGACCCCGCGCACGCGCAGCGCGGCGATCCGCTGCTGCAGTCCCCATGGCGTGCGCTTCGGCGGCGGCCGGTGGCCGAGCATCGAGCAGAAGACGGCGTCGGGATAGGTCTCGCACAGACGGCCGAAGCGCAGCGCGCCGTGGTCGACGCGGCCCTGCACCGCGCCGCCGGCGTCGGGTCGGTAGAGCCGCAGCGGCGCGAGCGCCGCGAACAGGTCAAAGCCGACACCGATCCAGCGCTCCCAGCTCGCGAGCGCCTGATTGGCCGACGGCACCGGGTACAGCGGAAGCCTGCGGCGAAAGAGCAGCGCGTCGCAGACGCGATGGCGCTCGAAGCGCGCGTCGGGCAGGTCGAGCTCGGCGCGCAGCGGCGCGCCCGGGGCGAGCAGGTCGAGCCGGTGACCGGACGGCGCATCGACGGCCGCGACGGCCTCGCCGCCGAAGCCGAGCACCGTGCGCGCGACGGCGTCGACGCTGCCGGGAACATAGAACGTCGCGACGAGCTCGGTTCCCTCCCCTTCGCTGCCGCGCCGCTCGTGCAGCGTGCAGAGCTGCTGATTGGCGGGATTGGCGGAGACGTCGATGCCGCAGTAGCGCATGGAGGCGAACCGGCGCGCGCTCGCCCGTCAGCCGGCGAGCCGGCCCAGCCGCTGCACGGCCTCGAGCAGCCTGTCGTCGGGCGTCGTCAGCGAGATGCGAAAGAAGCCTTCGCCGTTGGGCCCGTACGCGCCGCCCGGGGAGATCGCCACCCCCGCCTGCTCGAGCACGTGCTCGCAGTACGCCGCCGCGGTCTCGAAGCCGGCGGGGACCGGCGCCCAGACGTAGATCGTGCCCTTCGGCGGCGTGACGTCGACGCCGATCGCCCGCAGCGCGTCGACGACGAGGTCGCGGCGACGCGTGTAGAGCGCGTTCATCTCCTTCACGTCGCCGTCGGCATCGGGGCTCAATGCCGCGATCCCTGCGAGCTGGACGGCCTCGAACAGCCCGGAGTCGATGTTCGTCTTCAGCCGCCAGTAGTGCTCGATCGCCTCGGCGTTGCCGACGATCGCCGCGCAGCGCCAGCCCGTCATGTTGTAGCCCTTCGACCACGAGAAGACCTCGACGCCGACGTCCTTCGCGCCGGCCGTCGCGAGAAACGAGGGCGCGCGGTAGCCGTCGTACGTCGTCTCTGAGTAGGCGTTGTCGTGCACGGCGACGATGTCGGTGCCGCGGACGTAGTCGACGACCTCGTCGAAGAACCCCGGCCGCACGACGGCGCCCGTCGGGTTGTTCGGGTAGTTGAAGAACATCAGCTTCGCACGCTGCCGATCGGCGTCGGCGATCGCCATCAGATCGGGCGTGAAGCTGTGCTCGGGCAGCAGCGGCATCAGCACCGGGTCGCCGCCGGCGATCAGCGGGCCGCCCGTGTAGACCGGATAGCCGGGGTCGGCGCTGAGCGCGGCGTCGCCCGCGTCGAGGAACGCCAGGTTGAGGTTGAAGATGCACTCCTTGGCGCCGATCGCGGGCATGATCTGCGTCGCGGGATCAAGCTCGACGTCGAAGCGGCGCGCATAGAAGTCCGCGACGCTCTCGCGGAAGTCCGCGCGGCCGCGGTTTGACGGGTACCGGTGCGTCTCGGGCTCGCTGACGGCCTCCTGCATCGCACCGACGATCGGCGCCGGCGTCGGCCGGTCCGGGTCGCCGATGCCGAGCGAGATCACGTCGACGCCGGCCTCGCGCTTGGCGGCGATCTTGCGCGCGAGCTCGGCGAACATGTAGGGCGGGATCAGGTCGAGTCGCTTGCTGGGCTTCACAGGTTCTCCAGTTCGGTGCAGAAGTCGGGGGCGAGCTCGCCGCGGTACACGGGCCGGGCCCATCCGCTGAGGTCGAAGTGCAGGTCCTCGGCGACGTCGACGGTCAGCTCGCCGCCGTCGAGGCGCACGGCCACGGGCGAGTCTCCGCCGCGCAGGGCGTAGGCGATCGCCGCGCCGCTGGCACCGGTTCCCGAGGACATCGTCTCCCCCACGCCGCGCTCGAAGATCCGTGCGCGGATGACGCCGGGTTGCAGCTCCGCATACCAGCAGACGTTGGTGCGATTGGGAAACAGCTCGTTGTGCTCGATCGCGGGACCGAGGGCGGCGAGGTCCAGTCGCTCCAGGTCGTCGAGGTCGGGGTGGTGGATCGCGCACTGCGGGTTGCCGACCTGGACGTGCTGGAAGCGCCAGATGCGGCCATCGGCTCGCAGCTCGCCGATACCCTCCGCGCTGCCGGTCGGGAAGTCCTCCGACGACGTGCGCGCGCGGCCCATGTCCAGCGTGCAGGTGTCGGGGCCGGTGATGTGCGGCTGGATCTCGCCGGCGCCGGTCTGGATCGAGAAGCGGTCGCTGTCGGTCCAGCCGTTGCGGCGCAGGTACATCACGGCCTCGCGCGCGCCGTTGCCCGACAGGCCGGCCTCCGAGCCGTCGGGGTTGAAGATCCGCAGCCGTGCGACGAAACCGCTTTCGTCGGGCTCGGACAGCAGCAGGATCCCGTCCGAGCCGACGCCGGTATGGACGTCGCAGATGCGCTGGATGCGGGTCGGCGTGAGCTGCCACGGCAGCGCTCGCTCCTCGAAGATGAGGTAGTCGTTGCCGAGCGCCTGCCACTTCTCAAAGGCGATCGCGGTCATGCGGGCGCGGAGTCTATGAGGGCTGTCACGTGCTCCGGTCCCTGGCCGTGATCGTCGCGTCAGCGCAGCAGCTGCTCCGCGACCGACTCCGCCGTACGCCCGGTCATGTCGACGATCTCGACTGCGGGCAGCTTGCGCATCCATGTGAGCTGGCGGCGCGCGTAGTTGCGCGTGCGGCGCTTCATCGCCTCGATGTCGCCGCTGAGCAGCTCCTGGAATCCCAGCGCGACGCGCGCGGTCTGCGAGGCGCCGGCGGCATCTGCCCGGCGCACCTCCTCGACGGCGCCCGCGGCGATCATCGCGTCGACGCGCCGATCGATGCGCGCATAGAGCTCCTCGCGTTCGCACACGAGGCCGACGAGCCGCGTCGGGCGCCGCATCTCGCTCGTCCACAGCTGGCTCGCCTTGGGGGGCGGTGTGAGCGCCCCCTGGTCGTGCAGCTCGAGCGCCCGGACGATGCGGTGACGGTCGCGCGGGTCGATCGTCTCCGCGGCCCACGGCGCGGCGCGGGCGAGCTCGGCGTGCAGGGCCTGCGGCCCGCGCGCCAGCAGCTCGGCCTGCCAGTGCTCGCGTACGCCCTCTGGCGGCGGCGGGCGCAGCGTCAGCTCGGCGAGCGCGGCGCGCAGGTACAGCCCCGTGCCGCCGACGACGATCACAGCGGCGCCCGCGCCGAGCAGGGCGTCGATCTCGGCGTGCGCGAGCTGTCCGTACTCGGCGACGGAGAAGCGCGCGTCGATCGGCCGAAACGAGACCAGGCGGTGCTCGAGGCGCGCGCGCTGCGCCTTGTCGGGAACGCCGGTGAGGATCTCGAGGCCCTCGTAGACCTGCAGCGCGTCGGCCGACACCGCGACCGGCCGGCCGCCGCGGGCGCGGATGCGCTTTGCGACCGCGATCGCGACGTCGGTCTTGCCGACGCCGGTCGGGCCGAAGAGCGCGAGCAGCTGTGCCTCGTCTGCCACGCGGTCAGTATGGGCGCGCACTCCGGTGGGAGTATCGTCCGCAGGCGATGAGCGTGCGTATCGCGTGTGGGCTTTCGACCGCATCGGATCCGCGCGCGGGCGCAGTCGAGGCCGCCGCCAAGGTCGCCGCTGAGCTGGCCGGCAGAAGCATCGACCTGGCCGTCGTGTTCGCGTGCGGAGCGCATCTCGCGGCGCCCGAGGCGACGCTCGAGGGCGTCCACGACGCGCTGCAGCCCGACGTGCTGATCGGTTGCGGCGCGGGCGGCATCGTCGGCGACGGGCGCGAGATCGAGGGCGGCACCGCCGTCTGCGTCTGGGCGGCGGCGTTCGAGAACGGGATCGTGTCGACGTTCCATGCCGAGGTGACCGAGGTCGAGGAGGGCGTCGCGGTCGCGGGCGTGCCGGACCTGCAGGGCGCGGGCGGCGCGATCCTGCTGCCCGATCCGTACTCGTTTCCGACCGACGCCGTGCTTTCCGAGCTCGCCGAACGCTCGCCGGGCGTGCCGGTGCTGGGCGGGATCTCGAGCGTGCGCACGCTGCGCGGCCAGGCGGCGCTGTTCCTCGGCGAGCGCGTCGTTCCCGGTGGCGCCGTCGGCGTGCGCTTCGACGGCGTCGAGCTGCTGCCGTGCGTCTCGCAGGGCGCGACCCCGCTCGGCCCGGAGCTGACGATCACCGCCGGCGAGGGCCGGCTGATCAAGGAGCTCGCGGGACGGCCGGCGCTGGGCGCGCTGCGCGCCGTGCTCGACCGCCTCGACGATGCCGAGCGCGAGATGCTCAGTGAGGGGATGCTGCTGGGGATCGTCGTCGAGCGCGGCCAGGGCGATCACCAGCACGGCGACTTCCTCGTGCGCAGCGTGCTCGGTGGAGATCCGGAGACCGGGACGATCGCCGTCGGCGCGACGATCGAGGAGGGGCAGGTCGTGCGCGTGCACGCGCGCGACGCGAAGTCCGCCGACCGCGACCTGCACGACGCGCTCGCACTGCGCCGCCAGGCGCTCGGGTCCGATCCTCCTGCGGGCGCGCTGATGTTCACGTGCAACGGACGCGGGCGCGGGATGTTCGGCGTCCCGGACCACGATGCGGCCGCGCTCGCGGGCGAGCTCGGCGACGTGCCGACGGCCGGGTTCTTCGCCGCCGGCGAGATCGGGCCCGTCGGCGGCGAGAACTTCCTGCACGGCTTCACCGCGACCGTCGCCGTCTTCGCGTCGTAGCCGTCGCGTCGAGCGCCGCGAGGCCGAGCGCCGCCAGCGCGTCGTAGTCTTCGCGCCATGAACGTCGGCGCAAGGACCGTGCTGCTCACCGGGGCGACGGGTGGACTCGGCCACGCGATCGCCCGCCGCCTCGCAGCCGCGGGCGCGCGCGTCGTGCTGTCGGGTCGGCGCGCCGACGTGCTCGCCGCGCTCGCGAGCGAGATCGGCGCGCAGGTCGCGCCCGCCGATCTGTCTGATCCCGATGCGGTGCGCGCGCTGGCGGCGGCGCACGCCGATGTCGACATCCTGATCGCGAATGCCGGCGTGCCGGCCTCCGGTCGCCTGCAGAGCTACAGCGACGACCAGATCGAGCGCGCGCTGCTCGTCAACCTGCACGCGCCGATCATCCTCACCCACGCGCTCGCGCCACAGATGGTCAAGCGCGGCGCAGGTCACATCGTCTTCATGTCCTCACTTGCCGGAAAGACGGCGACCGCGGGCAGCTCGCTCTACAACGCCACGAAGTACGGCCTGCGCGGCTTCGCGGGTGCGATGCGCGCCGAACTGCACGGCACGGGCGTCGGCGTGTCGACGATCTTCCCTGGCTTCATCCGCGATTCGGGGATGTTCGCCGACGCGAACGTCAAGCTGCCGTTCGGCGTCGGGACGAAGACGCCCGGACAGGTCGCCGACGCGACACTGCGCGCGATCGAGCGCAACCGCGGGGAGATCGACGTCGCGCCCGTCAGCCTGAAGCTCGGCTCCCTGCTGGGCGGAGTCGCGCCGGAGACGGCGGCACGCGTCACCCGCAAGTCTGGCGGCGACGACATCGCCAGGCAGTTCGAGACAGGTCAGCTCGACAAGCGCTGAAGGATCAGAAGAGCGACGCCTGCACCTCGAGCGGTCGCGGTTCGGCCGGCGGCTGTCGTCGTGGCTGACCGTTGGCTTCGATCTCCTCGCGGTCGCGCACACGAAACCGGCTCGGCGGTGGCAGTGCCGGATGGCGCAGCAGCGCCGCGAGGCGCTTGCGCTCCTGCGGCGGCGCGTAGGCCCCGCGGGCGTAGAGCGTGTCGTAGTGCTCGACCAGGTCGGGCCGGTAGACGCGCAACCAGTCCATGTAGATCTGCTTGACATCGCCGCGCAGGTGCAGCGCGATGCCGCCGATCCCGGTCGCGCCGGCTTCGATCGCCGCCTCGAGCAGCGGCTCGACCTGCTCGGGCGCGTCGTTGATGCCGGGCATCAGCGGCGCCACGAGCACGCCCGTCGGTATTCCCGCCCGGTTGAGCTCGGCGACCGCCTCCAGCCGCGCCCTCGGGTTCGGCGTGTGCGGCTCGGTCGCGCGCCATGCCTTCGGATCGAGCGTCGGAATCGACAGGTTCGCGTGGATGTCCGTCACGGCGGCGATCTCGCACAGGAGGTCGATGTCGCGCAGCAGCAGCGGCGACTTCGTCAGGATCGAGCACGGATTGCGCGCGTCGCGCATCGCCTCCCAGATGCCCGGCATGAGCTTGTAGCGCGATTCGACCCACTGATACGGATCGGTGTTCGTCCCCAGCGCGACGTGCTCGCCCTTCCACGACGGCCGCGCCAACTCTGCGCGCAGGACCTCCGGCGCGTTGACCTTGACGATGATCTCGCGCTCGAAGTCGCGGTCGGCGTCGAAGTCCAAGAACTTGTGGGTCGGCCTGGCGAAGCAGTATTTGCAGGCATGACTGCAACCGCGGTACGGATTGATCGTCCAGCGAAACGGCACGCTCGACTTGTCGGGCACGCGGTTGAGCGCCGACCTCGCATGCACCTCGTAGAAGCGCATGTCGAGCGCCTCGGGAGCCGTGAATCTGCGTATCACCGCGGGATCGCGATAGCCGGGAAGCCGCGTCGCCTCGTCCTGCTCGATCGTCAGATTCGCCCACCGCACGAACAGATGTTCTCATATCGCTCGGATGCCAGGCTCCGCTACGGTCACCGCGCAGCCGCATGAGCGCCATCGACCACCTCGACCTCGTCGTCACCTCGCTCGAGCGCAGCCTCGCGTTCTACCGCGGGCTGCTGCTGCCGCTGGGCTACGTGCGCATCAGCGAGATCGCAGGAGAGCGCGGCGAGCGCGTGATCTACCTCGGGCGGATCGACGGGATCGGCTCCGTCAGCCTGCGCGAGGCGCAGTCAGACGCGCACGCGGTCCGTACGACCGCTACGGCGTCGGGCTGCACCACCTCGCGTTCCGCGCGTCGTCGCGCGCCACCGTCGACGAGCGCGCGGACTGGCTGCGCGCGCAGGGAGCGCAGATCGAGAGCGGGCCGCAGGAGTACGACTACACGCCCGGCTACTACGCCGTCTTCTTCTACGACCCCGACGGGATCAAGCTCGAGCTCGTGCACCGGCCGAGCGAGCGCGATCTCGCCGAGCAGATACGGCGCCTCGGGGCGCGCATGGAGCGCCTCGAGCGGGAACACCGCTGAGGATGGCCGACCTGCTCACGCGCGATGACCACGGCCGTGAGCACGGCGAGCACGGCCATGGCCACGCACACGGCGAGCACGGCCACGGCCACGCACACGACGACCACGGCCACGACCACTCGCACGGTCACGGCCACAGCCACGGCCTCGTGCACGAGTCGATCAAGCGCTCGCGCGAGGGCCTGCGCGCCGTCGGCCTCGCGCTCGTCGTGCTCGGCGCGACGGCGGTCTTCCAGCTCATCATCTTCGTCGCGTCGGGCAGCGTCGCGCTGCTCGCCGATCTCATCCACAACTTCGGCGACGCGGCCACCGCGATCCCGCTCGCGATCGCGTTCGCGCTGCGCAGCGCCCGCGCCGAGCGCTGGGCCGGGCTCGCCGTCGTGCTGGCGATCTTCGTGAGCGCCTGCGTCGCCGGCTACGAGGCCGTCGAGCGGCTGCTGAACCCGCACCAGCCCGAGCACCTCCAGGCGCTCGCGCTCGCGGGCGTCGCCGGCTTCGCCGGCAACTGGTGGGCGGCGCTGATCCGCACCCGTGCCGGGCGCCGGCTCGACAGCCCGGCGCTGATCGCCGACGGCGCGCATGCTCGCGCCGACGCCTATGTCAGCCTCGCGGTCGTGGCGAGCGCGCTTGCGATAGCGGCGGGCGCGGACATCGCCGATCCGCTGATCGGGCTCGGCATCACGCTCGTGATCCTGAAGATCACGCTTGACTCCTGGAAGACGGTGCGCGGCTCAGGCCACGCGTGACGCGGACGCCAGCAGCGACAGCTCGCCGGTCAGCGTCTGGCTCGTCGCGGCGCTGATCTGCACGGGCACGATCTCGCCGGGCGACGCGACGCCGCTGAAGTTGACCGCCTTGTTGTGGCGCGAGCGCCCGCGCAGCCGCGACGGGTCGGTGCGCGACGTCCCCTCGACGAGGACGTCGAGCTGACGGCCGACGAAACGCTGCGCACGCTCCGTGGCGCGCCGCTGGACGACCTCGACGAGCCGCTGCATCCGCTCGACCTTCTGCTCGTGCGCAACGAGGCCCTCGGTGATCGCGTTCGCCTCGGTGCCGCGCCGCGGCGAGAAGACGAAGGTGAACGCGCCGTCGTAGCCCACCTGCTCGCAGACCTCGAGCGTCTGCGCGAAGTCCTGCTCGGTCTCGCCGGGGAAGCCGACGATGATGTCCGTCGTGATCGCCGCGTCGGGCACGTGCTCGCGGATCATCGCGACGCGGTCGAGGTAGCGCTCGCGCGTGTACGTGCGGCGCATCGCCTTGAGGATCCGCGAGGCGCCGGCCTGCAGCGGGAGGTGGATGTGCTCGCAGACCGAAGGCAGCTCGGCGTGCGCGCGGATCACGTCCTCCTTCATGTCGGACGGATGCGGGCTCGTGTAGCGGATTCGGTCGATCCCGTCGATCGCGTCGATCGCGTGCAGCAGCTCCGCGAAGGAGCGTGACCGGCCCGCGGGCGCGCGCAGGCTGCGCCCCCAGGAGTTGACGTTCTGGCCCAGCAGCGTCACCTCGCGCACGCCTTCGGCTGCCAGCGCGCGCACCTCCTCGACGAGCTCCTCCAGCGGTCGCGACACCTCGCGCCCCCGTGTCGACGGCACGATGCAGTACGAGCACGCCATGTTGCAGCCCGCCGAGATCTGCACCCAGGCCTGGAAGTCGCGTGCGCGCTTGCCGGGCAGATGACCGGTGAAGCCCTCGAACTCGAAGAAGCCCTGCGCGGTCAGCGAGTCGGAGGTCAGGAACTCGGCGAGCTTGTGGACCTGGCCGGGGCCGAACGCGACATCGACGAACGGGAAGCGCGCGAAGACCTCGTCCTTGACGGACTGCGCCCAACAGCCGCCGACGCCGATGATGCGCTCCGGGTCGCGCTGCTTGAGGCCCTTGGCCTGGTGCAGGTGCGCGATGAACCGGCTGTCGGCCTTCTCGCGGATCGAGCAGGTGTTGAAGAGGATCACGTCGGCCTCCTCGGCGGCGGGCGCCTCCGCGTAGCCCAGCGACTCGAGCATGCCCTTCATCCGCTCGGAGTCGTGCTCGTTCATCTGACAGCCGAACGTCGTGACGTGGTAGCGCTTCATGGGCTCGGCTAAGGGTAGCCCTGGCTGCCGCGGGCGCGAGCGAATCGAGCGCGCTACTTCGCGAACTCGACCGCCCGCGACTCGCGGATGACCGTCACCTTGATCTGCCCCGGGTACTCGAGCTCGCGCTCGATCTCGCGCGCGATCTCGCGCGAGAGCAGCATCGCGGCGTCGTCGTCGATGCTCGTCGGCGCGACGATGACGCGGATCTCGCGGCCGGCCTGCATCGCGTAGACCTTCTCGACGCCGTCGTGACGCGCGGCGATCTGCTCGAGCGCGCGCAGGCGCTTCACGTAGGACTCGAGCGACTCGCCACGCGCGCCGGGACGGGCACCCGAGAGCGCGTCGGCGGCCTGCACGATGACGGCCTCGATCGTCTGCGGCTCGACCTCGTTGTGGTGGGCCTCCATCGCGTGCGCGACGGCCTCGGACTCGCCGCGGCGGCGCGCCATCTCGCCGCCGACGAGCGCGTGCGGTCCCTCGACCTCGTGCGATACGGCCTTGCCGATGTCGTGCAGCAGCGCGGCGCGCGCAGCCGTCTTCGGCGACGCGCCCAGCTCGTCGGCCATCATCGCCGCGAGCTGGGCGCACTCGACGGAGTGGGCGAGCACGTTCTGCCCGTAGCTCGTGCGGAACTTCAGGCGTCCGAGCGTGCGGATGATCTCGGCGTCGAGACCCTGCACGTTGCACTGATAGGCGGCGTCCTCGCCGGCCTCGAGAAGCTGCGCCTCGAGCTCGGACTTCGCCTGGTGGTAGGCCTCCTCGATGCGCGCGGGATGGATCCGCCCGTCGGCGAGCAGCTTCTCGAGCGTCATCCGCGCGATCTCGCGGCGGACGGCGTCGAAGGCCGACAGGACGACGGCGCTGGGCGTGTCGTCGATGATGAAGTCGACGCCCGTGAGGTTCTCCAGGGTGCGGATGTTGCGCCCTTCGCGACCGATCACGCGGCCCTTCATGTCGTCGGACGGAAGGTGCACGACGGAGACGGTCGTCTCTGCGGCGTGGCGGCCGGCGAGCCGCTGCATTGCGACCGAGAGGATCGAGCGCACGCGGCGCTCGGCGTCGCGCTTGGTCTCCTCCTCGATCTGGCGCACGTGGCGCGCGCACTCGTGGCGAACCTGATCGGTGATCTCGCCCATCAGCCGCTCCTTGGCCTGCCGCGCGCTGAGGCCCGAGATGCGCTCGAGCGCCGCCTCGTGCTCGCGCCGGCGGCGGGCGAGCTGCTCGCGCTCGGCCTCGAGCGCACGGGTCTGGTCGTCGAGCTCGCGCGCTCGGCGGTCAAGCTCCTCGGCACGGCGACGGACGCGCTCCTCCAGTCGGGCGAGCTCGTCGCGCTCGCCGCGCGACGGCGCATGATGCGGCGGGCGGCGGTGGCGCAGACCGAACGCACTGACGATCGCTGCACCGAGGATCGCCGCCGCAACGATCAGTTCCATCTGCCACTCCTCCTCCTGCCGTGGCGCCGCTGGAGCGTGCTCCCGGGCGCGCGGTACGTCGATGTCAGGGGTCGGACCGGGCGCGCGTCAGGCGTCAGCCGGCAGCGATCGACGCCGCCGTGCTCTCAGGGATGAAGTCGGGTTGAAGGTGGTGTGCTGACGGGCGGATCGCCGCCCTGTAGATGCCTCTGGATCGAAGCTGCCTGAGGTGTTCGGAACTGCTCGGATGCTGCGCTTGGGATTGCCCTTCGCGGGCTCGGTCTGACCACCCGGATCATAGGACCGCCGCAAACGACGGGCAACCCACGCATTTCGATCAGGCGGCAGTGGTGCGCTCGAACGCGCGCACCGCGTCATAGGCGAGCTCGAGCTCGTAGCCCTTGCGCACGAGCATCCCGAGCGCTCGCTCGCGCTCGCGCTCGTTGCTCGGAGCCGCTGCTCGGAAGCGGCGACGCAACAGCTCGACCGCAGCCTCCAGCTCGTCGGCGCCGTCGCGCGCGCCGAGCGCTGCCGCGACATGCTCACGGTCGACGCCGAGCTCCATCAGCCGGCGCTCGATGCGCTCCGTTCCCCAGCCGTCGAGGTTGCGACGGTCCTCCGCGAACGCGCGCGCGTAGCGAGCGTCGTCGAGGTAGCCCATCCGCGCGACCTCGGCGATCGCGGCATCCGCCTCAGGCTCGCCGACGTCCTTGGCGGCGAGGTGCCGGCGCAGCTCCGCCTCGGTGCGCTCGCGGCGGCTCAGGTGAGCGACCGCCAGCTCCAGTGCACGTTGCGCGCTGCCCACCTGCCGGCTTCCCTACGCGGCCTCGATCGCAGCGGGTATCGGTGGATTGAGTCCGATCTCCTCGTCGCGCTCGATCGGCGCGACGAGATCCTGGCCGATGCCGAGTGCCGCGTAGACCTTGGCCTCGATCTCCTTGGCGATCTCCTGGTGATCGTCGAGGAAGCCCTTGGCGTTGTTGCGTCCCTGGCCGAGGCGCTCGCCCTCGTAGGAGAAGAACGAGCCGGACTTGGTGACGAGGTTGTGCTCGATGCCGAGGTCCAGCAGACAGCCTGACGTCGAGATGCCCTTGCCGAACTCGATGTCGAACTCGGCCTGGCGAAACGGCGCCGCGACCTTGTTCTTGACGACCTTCACCCGCACGCGGTTGCCGACCGCCTCGGTGCCGTCTTTGAGCGTCTCGATGCGGCGGATGTCCAGGCGCTGCGAGGCGTAGAACTTCAGCGCGCGGCCGCCCGGCTGCGTCTCAGGCGAGTTGTGCACCACGACATGGTCGACCAGATAGGTGTGATTGCCCTCGACTTCGAGGTCGTAGCGGTGCGTCTTCGAGGGACGCCGGTGCTGCTCGGGTGGGGTGGGCTTGCGGTACTTGCGAACCACCGTCATCGCGGCAGGTCGCAGCGACGTCCGGCTCGCCATTTCCGAGCGGAAGTCGCCGGGTTCCTGAACCTCCCACGCAAAGCGACCGCGGACGCTCGGATGGAGCTTGTACTCCATCGAGGGGTGGACGTAGGGCGCGATCTTCTCGTGGAACATGCGCGCCCGGTCGCCGCTGAAGAGCAGGTTGTGGCCTGAGACTGTCGGGCGGCCCATGCCAAGTGCCTCGCAACGCGCGGCAAGCCGATCCTTGTCCGCATCGCAGAGGCCGGCGCAGGCGATCGACGGCTTGCCGTGACCCCACCGCGCGTAGTTGCCGCCAAACGTGCCGTCGTCCTGATACCAGGCAGCGATCGCGCGCTCGTCGAGCTGCTCGACGAGCTCGTCGCTGACCGTTCGTCCCCCCGTCGTCGCATACACCGCTTCGTGCAACCAGGCGAGCTGGCGCATGGGAACGGTGTCGAAGCCGATGCCGTTGCCGGTGGGTGCAATCTTGCGCGCGAACGGAGCGAGCATCGAGCGCTTCCACTCGCAGTACTCGCGCTGACGCTCGCCGTGGCCGACGCGGAAGGCCACGTTGTGCTCAGAGGCGTAGCGCAGCGAACCGTCGCCCAGCAGGCTGCCGAGAATCAGCTTCAGCTGGTCCTCGCTCAGTGCGTACTGCTTGACGGCTGCCAGAACCTCGTCGCCCTCCGCTATCTCCCACGCCTGCCGCTCGCCATCAGGGGTGAAGATGACGTGGTTTGGCGTGCAGGCAAACTTCCGCCTGCCGGAACCGCCACCGGCCTGAACCTCGAACTGGAGCCAGTCGTCGGTCGGTCCGTTGTCGTAGTACTCGACGATCCGCTTCGGCGTGATCTCACCGCTCTGCGGATCCATCGACATGACCTCGACCGGCATCCGCTGATTGACGATCTTGCCGATCTTCTCCGTGCTGCCATCGGCCAGAACGACCCGCGCGTCGTAGTGGAAGCAGCCAAACATCACGCCGACCTTCTCGCGGATCTGGTTCGTGAAGAGGCACAGCGTCTGCGTGCGGTTGAGGTTGCCCGCGAGCTTGCGCATCGCCTGGCTCATCATCCGCGCCTGCAGGCCGACGGTCGTGTCGCCCATCTGGCCCTCGAGCTCGGAGCGCGGCGTCAGCGCCGCGACCGAGTCGATCGCGACGAGGTCGACGGCGCCGGAGCGCACGAGCATGTCGCAGACCTCGAGCGCCTGCTCGCCGTAGTCGGGCTGGGAGACGAGCAGCTCGTCGATGTCGACGCCGATCTCCCGCGCGTAGAGCGGGTCCATCGCGTGCTCGGCGTCGATGAACGCGCAGACGCCGCCGAGCTTCTGGGTCTCGGCGAGGACGTGGTAGACGAGCGTCGTCTTGCCCGAGGACTCCGGGCCGAAGACCTCGACGATCCGCCCGCGCGGCATGCCGCCGATCCCGAGCGCGAGGTCGAGCGACAGCGCGCCCGTCGGGATCGCGTTGACCTTCACCTGCGCGCCCTCGTCGCCCATGCGCATGATCGTGCCCTTGCCGAACTCGCGCTCGATCTGCGTGAGCGCGCCCTGCAGAGCGTCGTTGCGGGCCTTGGCGGCCTTCTCGCTGTCGGTGAGAGCCATGGGTACTCAGAAGCCTTTCTGCGCTGGGACGAACCGCGCACGGTACGGGCGGGATCGGACGGAATCGGCACGCTACGGCGCGCGCCCGTGACGACTCAACACCGGTTCGTGACGAGTCTGTGCAGAGACCGCAACGGCAGCGCTGCCGTGGCCGACAGCGCCCTGTTTTTCCCGAACAGAGACCGAAACGGGAGCTTGACGTGGCCGCACGGCTCGCACGCTCTGCGCAGCGCCTACAGCGGCGTGGCGAGCTCCAGCAGCGTGCCGAAGGGATCGCGCACGTACGCGACGCGCTGGCCCTGCGGCTTGTCCGACGGCGCCGCCAGCGCCGTGCAGCCTGCGTCCAGCGCCTCGCTGTAGGCGCGGTCGACGTCGTCGGCGACGAGCGCGATCTCGACGTTCGGCGGCCGGCCCTCGAGCGGCGCCGGTCGAACGCCGCCGGGGAAGTTGCCGTCGCCGAGCGAGTAGGCGGCGAAGGCGAGCTTCGTCGTGCCCGTGTCGAGCTCGGCGTACGTGCCGGTCGGCGCGACGAACCCGCCCTCGAGTCCGAACGCGCGCATGTAGAAGTCGCGCGCCGCAGGCGGATCGTCGACGTACACGATCACCCAGCCGAGCAGCAGCGGCCCGTCAGCCACGATCGCGCGCCTTGCGCTCGCGGCTGTACTCCCACCAGGCACGCGCGGGTGCGCCGTTGGCGTAGTCGACCGCCGCGACGAAGGTGTCCAGCAGGCACGGGTCGTGGCGCTTGGCATCGAGCGCGCAGAGGCGCTCGAAGAGCTCCTCGCCGTCGCGGCCGCGCAGGTCGTCGACGGTCGCGACGTCCAGCCGTTCGAGCATGCGCGCGACGGCGGGTCCGATGTTGGGGATCGTCTGCAGCTCGCTGATGCCCATGATGCACGGCATCCTGGCGCATGCCGCCGCGCCCGTCTTGTAGGAAACGGCCGCCTTCAGCGCAGCAGCGCCGACGGCGAGACGCCGGCGAGCGCCCGGCAGTCGTGCGCGAAGTGCGCCTGGTCGGCGTAGCCGCCTGCGGCGGCGGCCCGCGCAAGGTCCTCCCCCGCACGTGCGGCGCCGAGCGCACGCGCCAGGCGCAGCACGCGCGCCAGCCGCTTGGGCCCGTATCCGACGGCCGTCTCGAAGCGCCGGCGCAGCTGGCGCGCGCTGACCTCGAGCTCGGCCGCCAGCGCCTCGACGCGAGCGCGCGGCTCCTGCAGCCGTAACACGGCGGCGCGAACGAGCGGGTCGGGCGGCGCGATCTGCGGCACGCGGGCGCCGAGCGCGCCGAGCAGGCTGCGAACGCGATCCTCGCTGTGGTCCAGGCGCTCATCCAGGCGCCGGCCGTCGTCGTCCCAGACGTCCTGGAGCGGGATGCGAGCGTCGCGCAGGGCCGCCGCGTCGACGCCGAGCAGCGCCGCGCCGGCGCCCGGTCGCATGCGCACGCCGGCGACGCGCACGCCTGCTGGGACGCTGACGAGAAACGCGGTCGTGTTGGCGCCGACGACCTGCGTGCCGAGCCCCTCCGTCCAGACGATGTCGATGCAGCCGTCGGGAAGCACGCGGACCGGCGCGCCGCCGTCGCCGCGGCGCTCCCACGCGCACGCGATCCACGCCGCGAGCACGTTCGGCGGCGCATGCTCGCGGTAGGACATGCGTCGACTGTACCTGCCGCTCACGCCGCCGCGACGCGCTCCAGCGGCTCGTAGCGGGCGCCGCCCGGACCGCTGTGCGAGCGGTAGAGCGTCAGCGCCGGCGGCTCGAACGACAGCTGCGGGGCGGGCGGGTCGAGCGCGCGCCGCGTATCGATCGGCGTCCGGCGCGCGACGCGGCCGACGGTGACGTGCGGCCTGAACGGGCGCCGCTCGGGCTGCAAGCCGATCGTGCACGCGAGCGTCGCGACGAGATCGGCCTGCAGCGCCGACAGCGTCGCGTCCTGGCGCAGCGCGACGGCCAGCACGCCCGGGCGCCGCGGCGGCAGCCACAGCGCGCCGTCGGTGTGCAGCGCGTGCAGCGGCCGCGCGCAGGCCGCGAGCAGGCAGCCGACGGCCGCCGCGTCGTCCTCGTCGCGGCGGCCCAGGAAGGCGAGCGTCACGTGCAGGTTGGCCTGCGCAACGCGCCGCACCGCAGGCGGCGCCGTCTCGTCGGCCCACTGCGCGAGCGCCGTGCGCACGTCCGTCGGCAGGTCGAGGGCGACGAAGAGGCGCATCGTCGCCGTCAGCAGCGGGCATCGGCGCCGCCGAGCAGCAGTCGCCGTACGAGGTGAAGCGCGACCGTCGTCGAGCGGTCGCGGATGTCGACGCGGCTGCCGGGCAGCGTCAGCGAGCGGGTCAGCCGGCGGCCGTCGCCGTGGCTGACCGACAGCCAGACGAGCCCGACCGGCTTGTCCTCGGTCGCGCCGCCGGGGCCTGCGATGCCGGTCACGCCGACGCCGACGTCCGCGCCGAGCGCCGCGCGCGCCCCGTCTGCGAGCGCCTCCGCGACCGCCTCGGAGACCGCCCCGACGCGCTCGACAAGCGCCGGGTCGACGCGCGCGAGCGCCACCTTCGCCTCGTTGGAGTAGACGACGAGGCCGCCGCGGACGACCTCCGAGGAGCCGGGCCGCTCCGTCAGCCGCGCGCACAGCAGTCCGCCCGTGCACGACTCCGCGACGGCGATCGTCTGCGCAGGCGAGCGGCCGCCACCCCGCAGCAGCCTGAAGACCTGTTCGTCGACCGTCGTGCCGTCGTCGGAGAACAGCGTGTCGCGATGGCGCTCGCGCACGAGCTGCACGAACGCGTCGTAGACCGCCGCCTCGGCCGGCTCGTAGCGGCTCACGACCTCCACCTCGCCGCGCCGCAGGCAGGTCGTGATCTCCAGGCGATCGAGCTCGACGCGGGCCGTCTGCGCGGCGCGCAGCGTCGCGGCGATCTCCGACTCGGGGATCCCGTAGAGGCGCAGCACGTCGCGCCGGTACTCCGTTGCTCCGGCCAGCGCCGCCAGCAGCGCCTCGCTCGTCTCGCATGCCCGGCGCCACATCGGCTGCAGCTCGCGCGGCGGGCCGGGCAGCACGACGACCGTCGGACCCTCGTCCTGACGGGGCGTGACGACGAGTCCGGGCGCGGTCCCGACCGGCTCGAGGATCTCCGCGCCCGCCGGAATCAGCGCCTGCTTGCGGTTGGAGACGAGGATCGCGTCGGCGTCGAGGTCGGGCCAGCGCGCCATCAGCGGCCGCAGGATCTCCGCAATCCGGCCTTGCAGCGGCTCGTCGAGCACCATCTCGCGATCCTGGAAGCGGCCGACGACCGCCGCCGTCAGGTCGTCGGCGGTCGGCCCGAGACCGCCGGTCGTGACGATCAGCGAGCAGCCTTCGGAGGCCAGGAACCGCAGCGCGCGCAGGATGTCCTCGGGGCGGTCGCCGACGACCGCGATCGCGATCGGATCGGCGCCGAGCGCGTGCAGCTGCTCCGACAGCCATGGCCCGTTGCGGTCCGAGACGCGCCCCGTCAGCACCTCCGTGCCGGTCACGACGATGCCTGCGCGAACGCTCATCGCGCCGCCGTCACCGGCAGACGGGGCGCTTGGCGGCCGACAGCGGCTGGAGCCCCCGCCGGGGCGTGATCTCGACCCCGATCGGATCGCTCGACGGCGCCAGCCGCCGGCGCCTGCCGTTGATCCGCAGCAGCACCGCGTTGTTGCCGACCGTGAGCCGAAATCGGCGCGAGCGGAAGCCGCGCGTTCGCTGGCCCGCCTGGAGCGTCTGGCCGTCGACGAGCGTCCGGTCGCCGGCCTTCAGGCAGACGTAGACCGGTCCGGTGGCCTCGAGGCGCAGCCGCACGACGCGCGGACGGGGGCGCTCCTGCGGGGGCGGCGGTGCAGTCGCCTGCGTCGTCGTGGTCGTGGTCGCCGGCGCCGGCGCCGGCGCGGTAGCGTCGTCCGCGCGCTCGTCGCCCGTCGTGCCGAGCAGGTACAGGGCGACGATCAGGCCGACGAAGATCACGGCGATGAAGAACCACGGCGGCAGCGACGGCGTCTGGCGGCGCCGCTCGCGGCCCGGCGCGGCGGCATTGATCGGCTGCAGCTCGACCTCGCTGAGGCGCTCGTGGCGCAGCTTGTACTCGTCGACGAGCAGCTTGGCGTCGAGGTCGAGTGCCTCGGCGTACGTGCGCAGGAAGCTCTTGACGTACGTCGGCCCCGGCAGCAGGTCCCACTCCTCGTTCTCCAGGGCGCGCAGGTACTTCGCACGGATCTTCGTCTGCGCCTCGATCTCGGCGACGTCGATCCTCGCGCGCATCCGTGCTTCGCGCAGCGATGCCCCGATGTCCGGCATCCGCCAGAGGCTACTCGTGGACGGGAGCGGGTTCGGCGGGCTCAGCGTCGAGCTCGACCACGGCTCTGTCGCTTGCGCCCGCGCCGCGCTCGCGCAGGTTGGCGACGAAGCGGTCGACGTCGCCCGCGCCGACGAGCACCTGACGCGGCTTGGATCCCTCGTAGCCGCTGATCACGCTGCGCCGCTCGAGCATGTCGATCAGCCGCCCAGCGCGCGTGTAGCCGAGGCGCAGGCGGCGCTGCAGCATCGACGTCGACGCGGTGCCCATCTCGACGCACAGCCGGATCGCGTCCTCGAGCAGCGGATCCTCGTCGGGACTGAAGCCGTCGTCGGCGGCGTCCGACGCGGGCGCATCCTCGCCTTCGACCTCGTCGAGCAGGTCCTCGCGCAGCTCGGGCTCGCCCTGGCGGCGCCAGAACGTCGTCAGCGCCTCGATCTGCGGCTCGTCGATGTACGCGCCCTGGATGCGCTGCAGCTTCGACGAGCCGACCGGCGAGAAGAGCATGTCGCCCTGGCCGAGCAGCGACTCGGCGCCGTTCTGGTCGAGGATCACGCGCGAGTCGGTCTGCGAGGAGACCGAGAAGGCGATCCGCGACGGGACGTTCGCCTTGATCATGCCCGTGATCACGTCGACGCGCGGCGACTGCGTCGCGAGCACGAGGTGGATGCCGACCGCGCGCGCCTTCTGCGCGAGGCGGATGATCGAGTCCTCGACGTCGGCGGGCGCGACCATCATGAGATCGGCGAGCTCGTCGATCACGCAGAGGATGTACGGCAGCTCGGGGTCGCCGCGCTTCACGCGCGAGCGGTTGAGCTCGACGAGCGAGCGCGTCTTGGCAAGCGACATGATCGAGTAGCGCTGCTCCATCTCGCGGACGAGGTTCTGCAGCGCGTTGGCGGCCATCCGCGGGCTCGTGATGACCGGCGTGAGCAGGTGCGGGATCGACTCGTAGTGGTTCAGCTCGACCTGCTTGGGGTCGATCAGCACGAGCCGCAGGTCGTGCGGCGTCGCGCGCAGCAGGACGCTCGAGAGCATCGCGTTGATGCAGGCCGACTTGCCGGCGCCGGTCGTGCCGGCCACGAGCAGGTGCGGCATCTTCGCGAGGTCCGCTCCGATCGCCTTGCCGGCGACGTCCTTGCCGAGCCAGATCGTCAGCGGCGACCAGCCGGGCGGCGCCTCCTGGTTGACGTCGCCGAGCTGGACGATCCGCCGCCGCGCGTTCGGGACCTCGACGCCGACCGCGGTCTTGCCCGGGATCGGCGCGAGGATCCGGATGTCGGTCGCTGCCAGCGCGTACGCGAGGTCGTCCTTGAGCTGGGCGACCTTGCTCATCTTGATGCCCGGCGCGAGACGCAGCTCGAAGCGCGTGATGTGCGGTCCGGCGACCGTGCCGACGATCTTCGCCTCGACGCCGAAGTGGCCGAGGCCCTCGATCAGGCGCTTGGCCGTGCGCTCCTGGCCCGCGGTGTCGGGCCGCGACTGCTCGGCGGACGAGCGCTTGAGCAGGTCCGGCTTCGGCAGGCGCCACTGGAACTCCGGATCGTCGGTGACCGATCCGCGCAGGCGCCCCTGCGGCGTCAGGTCCTCGGGCTCGAGCGCCGGCCGCCGGGCGGTCGGATCGGGCTCGTCGTCCGGCCGCGGTTCCGGCTCCCGCTCCGCCTCGATCGGCGTAGGCGCGCGCTCGGACCCGGCCGCCGGCTCTGCGGGGTCGGGCTCAAAGGGCGCGTCATCGTCCTCCGACCCCTCCTCGGGCAGCGGCTCGCCGTAGATGTCGGGAAAGCGCGCCGCGCCCGACCAGAAGCCGTCGCGTCCGGACTTCACCACGGGCGCCGCCGGCGCGGGCGCCTCGACGTGCGTCGAGCGCACGACGACGTCGCTGTCGGCGGGCTCGGGCGGGTGGTGGGGCTGCGGCTCGGCGAGCTCCTCGTGCTCGTCGGGCGGCGGCGGTTGGGCGCTCGGCGCCGGTCGCCGCGCGCGCACCGGCACGGTGCGGCTGATCGCGCGTGTCGTGTCGGCGAGGCCGGAGCCGGTCGCACGCAGGACGCCGGCGACGGAGGCGCCCGTCAGCAGGAGGACGCCGGCGACGAGCAGGAACACCGCGAGGATGTGCGCGCCGATCGTGGAGACGGCGGTCGCGACGCAGTACAGCAGCGCGTCTCCGACGATCCCGCCGCGCTGCTCGAAGAACGGCGCGTTCCAGTAGCCGTCGCGCAGGCCGTCGGGGCCGATCCCGAACGTCCCGGCGGCGAGCATCAGCGTCAGCGCCGCGAACAGACACAGCGCCCCCGAGCGAAACGGCCGCACCGCGGGCAGGACGGGACGCAGCACGAGGATCGCGCCGGCGGCGACGATCGTCAGCGGCACCGCGTAGGAGACCTGCCCGACGAGATACGTCAGCCCGTCCTTGGCGGCGTGCCCGGCTTCACCGCCGTCCCAGCCCAGGTAGAGCGGGAAGGCGAGGAAGACGCCGAGCGCGACGAGGCCGAGTCCGATGAGATCGATGTGGCGCTGTTCGAGCGCCGGCAGGCCGAGCGTGCCCAGCGACGAGCGCCGCGCGCGAGCGCGCGGCTTGCTCTTGGCCGGCGGGCGGCGTGGTGCGGGCTTACGGGCTGCGGCCATGGTTGCGCCGCCGTTCATATTCGACGACGACCGCGCGGCCTCCTGCTCGCTGCATCCGCGCCCCCGCTCGCGACTCGCGCTCGCGTTAACCCTGAGTTGAGCCGCGGCCCTACCCTGATGAGGCCATGTCGGAGCGCCCGCCACGCGTCCTCATCGTCGAGGATGACCAGGAGATCGCGCAGGTTCTGCTGCGCTCCCTGCGGATGGAGGGCTACGAGGCGCGCGCGAGCTACGACGGTGAGGCGGCGCTCGCCGACGCGCGCGAGTTCACCCCCGACCTCGTGATCCTCGACCTCGGGCTGCCCAGGCTCGACGGCATCGAGGTCGCGCGCACGCTGCGCAAGGACGGTGGCGACGTCCCGATCCTCATGCTGACGGCGCGCGACGCCGTCGACGCGCGTGTCGAGGGCCTCGACGCAGGCGCCGACGACTACCTCGTCAAGCCCTTCGAGCGCCAGGAGCTGCTCGCCCGCCTGCGCGCGCTGCTGCGCCGCCGCCCGCCGCGCGGCAGCGCCTCGCTCGTCGTCGGCGATCTGCAGCTCAACCCCGACACCCACGAGGTGCGCCGGCTGGAGCGCGAGATCGAGCTCACGCAGCGCGAGTTCGAGCTACTGGAATATCTGATGCGCAACGAGCGTATCGTCGTGCCCAGACAGCGACTACTGGAAGAGGTATGGGGTTACGATCCCTTCGCCACGACGAACACGATCGAGGTGTTCGTATCCAACCTGAGAAGGAAGCTGGAAGCCGGCGATGAGCCGCGTCTCCTCCATACGATCCGCGGCGCAGGCTACGTTCTCCGCGCCTAGGCAGGTACCGATCCGCTGGCGCCTGGCCGGTGGCTCGGCGCTCCTGACGCTGGTGATCCTGTGCGGCTTCGCCGGCGCCGTCGGCGGTCTGACGTCCCACCAGCTGCACCAGGATTTCGACCGCGAGGTCTCAAACGCGGCCGAGCTGCTGAACGCGAAGATCGATTACACGGTCGCGGTTCCGACGCCGGCCGGGGAGTTGGAGCTCGACGGCTTTCGGCCTGATCTCTCCAACTACGAGAACGGGACCACGATCGTGCGGATCGTCACGCGCGGCGGGATCCTGGTCGAGGGCACGGCGCACACCAGGGACTTCGGACCCCCGCGCATCGGCACGACGAAGGCGGACGGCCATCTCGTCGAGACGCGCGCGGTTCCGCGCTCCCCGGGCGACCTGATTCAGCTTCCGCTCTACCTCCAGTACGCGCGCCCGATGGCCTCCGTCGACGCGACGGTCGGGCGGCTGCGCCTGTTTCTCATCGTCGGCGTGCTCAGCGGCGCCGGCCTGGCGCTGCTCGCGGGGCTGATGGTCGCACGGCGCGCGATGGCGCCGATCGCCGCGCTCACCGTCACCGCGCGCAAGATCGAGCAGACGCGCGACCCCGCCGAGCGGATCCCGGCCGTCGAGGCCGACGACGAGGTCGCGGAGCTCGCGCGCACGCTCGACGGGATGCTGCAGGCGCTGGACACGTCGCGTGCGGAGACGGAGGATGCGCTGCGCCGCCAGCGCGAGTTCGTCGCCGACGCATCGCACGAGCTGCGCACGCCGCTGACGAGCGTCCTCGCCAACCTCGAGCTGCTGGCCGAGAGCCTCGACGGCGAGCAGGAGGAGGCCGCCAACTCGGCGCTGCGCTCGTCGCGGCGCATGCGCCGTCTCGTGGCCGACCTGCTGCTGCTCGCGCGCCACGACGCCGCGCGCCAGGCGCCGCACGCGCCGACCGACGTCGGGCAGGTGCTCGTCGAGGCAGCCGCCGAGCTCGGTGTCATCTCTGACGGCCACGAGGTCTCGATCGACGCCGGCAGGGCGATCGTCGACGGCGCCCGCGACGAGCTGCACCGCCTGACGCTGAACCTGATGGAGAACGCGATCCGCCACACGCCGCCCGGCACGCAGGTGCGTGCGTCGGTCGAGTGCGTCGACGGCGTCGTCCGGCTGACCGTCGAGGACGACGGTCCCGGCATTCCATCCGAGCTGAAGGAGCGCGTCTTCGAGCGCTTCGTGCGCGGCGCCGGCGACCGCGGCGGCTCCTCTGGGCTCGGCCTCTCGATCGTGCACGCGGTCGCGGACTCCCACGGCGGCATCGTGACGATCGACTCGCCGACGATGAACGGCACCGGCCGCGCGCGCGGCACGCGGTTCGTGGTGATGCTGCCGCTGTCGCGCAGCGCGCAGCAGCCGGTCGCCGCAGCCGCGAGCTGAAGAAGCCCGCGCCGCGGCCGATGACGGCGCGATCGCCCGGTGTGCGCATGCTCTCGCGCGACGCTCGGCGCAGCGGCTGCAATCGATCGTCGACATGCCGCGCGCTCTCACGTGATGCGTGATACGCTCTCACTCGATGAGTGATAGGCGGCTCGGAAGCGCGGATCTCTTTCCCACCGACCATCCGGTCGAGCCCGCCCATATGGTCGGGCGTGCAGGCGATGTCGATCGCGTTGTCAGCGCGTTGCTCGGCGGCGGGAACATCGTACTCGCCGGTCCGCGCCGGACGGGCAAGACGACCGTTGCCGACGCGGCAATGGAGGCCTGCCGCCGCGACGGCGCGTACGTCGCGACGGTCGATCTCTTCGAGCTCGTCGATGCCTCCGAGCTGGCGCAGTCGCTGACCATACGGCTGCTGGGCAATCGCGCGGCGCTCAAGCGCGCGCTCGGCGAGGCGAGCGGTGCCGGTCGCCAGATCCTGGCGGTGCTGCGCCAGGCCGCCGTCGCGCGCGCCCGGCACGACCTCGGCGACGGCGTCGAGCTCGTCTTCGAGGTCGGACTCGATCGTCAGGATCCTGACGATCATGCGCGCCTGCGCGCCGCGCTCGAACTGGCCGACCGGCTCGCCCAGCGCGACGGCAAGCGCGTCGTCATCTTCTTCGACGAGTTCCAGGAGATCGTCGGCGCCGACAAGCGCTTTGGCGACCCGGACCGGATAACGCGGCTCATGCGCTCGGTCCTTCAGCGATCCCGCGGTGTCAGCGTGCTGTTCGCGGGCAGCATCGAGCACCTGATGCGCGATCTGTTCGCCCCGACTGACCGCGCGCTGAGCCAATTCGGGGCCTTCCACGAGCTGGCGCCGATCACCACCGCCCAGTGGCAGACCGGCATCCGCGCGCGTCTCGGCGACGACGACACGACGATCACCGACGACGCGCTGGACCGCGTCGTCTCGCTCGGCGAGGGACATCCGCGCGCGACGATGCTGCTGATCCAGCAGGCCCACGCCGGCAGCGTCGAGGAGCTGCGCCGCGAGATCGACCACGCGCTCGTCGTTCAGGCCTTGGAGCGGGCGATGCGCCATGAACGCCTGCGCCACGACCAGCAGCTCGAGCTGATCCGCACCCTGGGCCGCCACGCCGAGCGCATGGCGATCCGCGTCGCCGCCGGCGCCGAGCTGTACGCCAACCTCAAACCCCAGCAGGCCGCACGCGGGTTGGCGGGCCTCCACGACCGCGGCCTGATCGCCCACGGCGACCGTCCCGGCCGATGGACCGTGATCGATCCCCTCCTCCGACGCTACCTCGCAAGCCGCCGCGTCGAGCCGCTTTCGTTCGTCCGCTCCGCCAGCGACAGCCTCACGATCAGCGACAAGAGCGTCAGCTGACGTGTCGTCCAGGAGCGTGCCGTGCGTGCCGAGGAAGCTCGCGCTGATCGCGGCGGCGGCGCTGGCGCTCGCGGTCACCGACGCGGCGCTGAGCGGCGGCGCGCGCGAGCCACGCGGCGCGGCGAACAATCCCTTCAAGTCGTCGCTGATCAGCGAGTGCGTGCGAGCGAAGCGACCGCAGCGCGTGCGGGCGCTCGTGTTCGACGGCGCGCAGCTTCCGGCGAGCGTCGCGGCGGGGCACGAGCCGGGGACGCGTCCGCGCTGCCGGCCCGGCGAGCTGCGGCTGCTGCGATTTGAGGCGCTGCGGATCGACGGCGAGCGCACGTACGTGCGCCGCGGCGGCTGCGCGCTGCCGTGCGTGGTGCGCCAGGCGACGGTCCACGTCGCCGCGAGCACGTTCGTCCGGCCGGTCAGCCTGCTGCCCCGATCGGCGCGCAACGGCAATGGTGAGCCGGCCGCGGACTGCTTCGAGGAGGTTCGCAATGCGCCGCAGCTCGTCGAGCCCGGACTGCAGCGGATGTACTACAAGACTCCGGACGAGCTGCGCCGGCGACGCAACGCGGGACGCTCGGGCGGCGCCGGCGCGCGCTGGTCGAACTACGGCAACCCCGGCGCGACGTATCGCTCAGCGGGTGCGCGCAGGACGAGCTACAACTACCTGCTCTGGAACCTGCCGAGAACGTCGAGCGGCCTGTTGCCCGGCGGCGGGATCATCCGCGCGATCCTGCGCGAGGGACAGCCGATCGCGCTGTGTCGCGGTGAGCGGCTGAGGCTGGCGTCGTTCGACAGGCGGGGGGCGCCGAATGGGACGCTGTCGTTTGCCTACGGGAAGGTGCGGGCCGCGCGCGCGATCTACGGCTGGGTGCTCGCCGGATACCAGCACGGCGAGCGGCCGTTCACGTCGACGCTTGAGTGGCCGGGGGTCGAGCCGACCCCGCGTTGGCAACGAACGCCCGGCGCACCGCCCGGAAACGCGGAGACCGCTACACCTCGACGACGACGGGCAGCACCATCGGGCGGCGCCTGATGCGGTCGTAGACGAACGCCGCGAGGTCGTCGTGCAGGATCTCCTGGAGCAGGTCGATCTCGCGGATCTCGTCCTTGGCGGCGCGGTCGAGCGAGCTCTCGACGCAGTCGCGCAGCGCCTCGAGCAGCTTGCCGGCCTCGCCGGCGTACGGCACGCCGCGGAAGATCACCTCGGGCTCGGCCACCGACGAGCCGTCCTGCTCGGAGATCGTGGCGACGATGACGAAGATGCCGTCGGCCGACAGCATGCGGCGGTCGCGCAGCGCGACGTCCGTCACGTCGCCGATGTCGACGCCGTCGACGAAGATCATCCCCGACTGCTCCTTGGAGGCCCACTTGGCGCCCTTCTCGGTCAGCTCGAGCGGCAGCCCGTTCTCGCCCTTGAAGATGTTCTCCGGCGCGACGCCGACGGCCTCCGCGAGCTGGGCATGCAGGTGGATGCGCTTGTGGTCGCCGTGGAACGGCATCACGTAGCGCGGCTTCGTGAGGTTCAGCATCAGCTTGATCTCCTCGCAGTAGCCGTGACCGGAGGCGTGGATCGGCGCGTCCTTCGTCGTGATCACGTCGCAGCCGATGTGGTACAGGCGGTCGATCGTCTCGTTGACGGCGCGCTCGTTGCCGGGGATCGGCGTCGCGCTGAAGACGACCGTGTCGCCGGCATGCAGCTCGACCTGCGGGTGGTCGCGGTGGGCCATCCGGCGCAGCGCGCTGAGCGGCTCGCCCTGCGACCCCGTCGAGATGACGACGATCCGGTGGTCGGGGAAGTTCGACATCTCGCGCGGTCCGATGATGATTCCCTCGGGCATCTTGATGTGGCCCAGCGAGCGCCCGATGTTCGTGTTCTTGCGCATCGAGCGCCCAACGAGGACGACCTTGCGATCGAGCGCGGCGGCGGCGTCGACGACCTGCTGCACGCGGTGGATGTTCGACGCAAACGACGTCACCACGATCCGCCCCTTGGCGCGGCTGAAGACGTCGAGCAGGTTGGGGCCCGCGATCTTCTCGCTCGGCGCGAAGCCCGGCCGATCGGCGTTCGTCGAGTCCCCGCACAGCAGCAGCAGCCCGTCGCGGCCGAGCTCGGCCAGGCGCGAGACGTCGGCCGGTATGCCGTCGACCGGCGTCTGGTCGAACTTGTAGTCGCCGGTCACGAGGACCGTGCCGAGGTCGGTCTTGACCGCGACGGCGCTCGCGTCGGGGATCGAGTGCGTCATGTGGATGAGCTCGACGTCGAACGGACCTGCTTCGATGATCTCGCCGTCCTTGACGTCCTCGACGACGACGTCGCGAGCGAGCTTGTGCTCGTCGAGCTTGGAGCGCGCCATCGCCATCGTCAGCGGGCCGCCGTAGACCGGCGGCGCGTCGTGCACGCCGAGCTCGCGCAGCAGAAACGGCAGGCAGCCGAGATGGTCCTCGTGGCCGTGCGTGACGACGATCGCCTCGATGTCCGAGACGCGGCCGCGCAGGTAGGCGAAGTCCGGCAGGACGAGGTCGATGCCCATCATCTCCGCCGTCGGGAAGCGCAGACCGACGTCGACCAGCACGATGCGGTCCTCGTACTCGACGACCGTCATGTTCTTGCCGATCTCGCCCAGGCCGCCGAGCGGCAGGACGCGCAGCGGCGCGGTCAAGCCGTGGCTCCGACGAGCAGCCCGCGCTCCTGCAGCATCGCGCGGATCGTCGCGATCTCGTGCTCGTCGGCCTCGACGTAGGGCAGGCGCGGCACGCCGACGGCGTGGCCGAGCAGGTTCAAGGCCGCCTTGTTGGTGACGGCGGCGGGCGCGACGCTCATCGCCGCGAAGACGGGCAGCAGGCTCTCGTGGATTGCGGCGCGCTGGTCTGGTTCGTCGACCATCCGGCGCATCTCCGGGCCCACGATGTGACTGGCGGTCAAGATGCCTCCAGGCTCGCCCATGTCGAGGACCGCAGCGAGGATCTCGTCGTTTCCGGCGTAGATGCGCAGTCCGTCGAGCGGGGCGAGGTTGTCGTTGTTTGCCTGCTTGACGGCCTCGACGTGGTCGAGCTGCGCGAGTTCGGCGAGCAGTTCGTTGGGCAGGTCCGAGCCGGTGCGCTGGGGGATGTTGTAGAGCACGACCGGACGGTCGGCGGCGCGGCAGATCTCGCGGTAGTGGGCGATGATCCCGCGCCGGTTGGGACGGTTGTAGTACGGGTTGACCGACAGCAGCGCGTCGGCGCCGCGCTCGCACGCGCCCGTCGTGAGATGGACGGCGTGGCGTGTGTCGTTGGAGCCGACGCCGGCGACGATCGTCGTTCCGGGCGGCTTCTGCTCGACGGCGAGCTCGATGACGCGCAGGTGCTCCTCGTCGTCGAGCGTCGGCGCCTCGCCGGTCGTGCCGCAGACGACGAAGCCATCCGAGCCGTTGGCGGCGAGGTGGTGCATGAGGTCGACGAACGCCTGCTCGTCGATCGCGCCGTCCTCTCCGAACGGGGTCACGATCGCGGTGAGGATGGCTCCGAGGCCGGACACGGCGTCAGTATCGCAGCCACGGTGGCGGCATCGGCGCGCGCCGCTATCGCTGTCGTCCCTGCAGCAAGGACGTCCTCGCGGCCGTCCGGCAGGCGAGCAGGTTCTTGCTGCTCAGCGCGTGAGCATCCGGTCGAGGGTGACGTCGGGATGTTGGCGTTGGAAGCGTTCGAGCATGAAGTCGCTCGTGAAGAGCGCCATCTGGGTGCCGTCGCTTCGGTACAGGATGTCGGCGTGGCGGCTGGCGCGCAGGATCTTCGCGCCGTCGGCGTCCGTGCGGCGGGCGAGCGTCCAGTTGGTCGGGTCGAGCCGGACGCTGACGCCGAACTCGCGTTGCAGGCGGTCGACGGCGACATCGAACTGCAGCGGTCCGATGCCGGCGAGGACGGGCGCGGGGTCGGCGGTCGGGTCGCGGCGCAGCAGGTGCACGACGCCTTCCTCGGCGAGCTGCGTGAGGCCGCGGTGAAACTGCTTGTGGCGGGCGGCGTCGCGGTTGCGGACGGTGACGAAGTGCTCGGGCGCGAGCGTCGGAATCGGCGGGTAGCGCACCGGCTCGCCGACATAGAGGGTGTCGCCGACGCGCAGGTCGGCGGCGTTGATGACGCCGACGACGTCGCCCGGGAACGCTTCGTCGAGGGCGCTGCGCTCGTCGCCGAAGACCGTGTGGGCATGGGTGAGCGCGAACGGGCGTCCGGTGCGCTCGTTGATCGCGCGCATCCCGCGTTCGAAGCGCCCGGAGCAGACGCGCAGAAACGCGACGCGGTCGCGGTGGCGCGGGTCCATGTTCGCTTGGACCTTGAAGACGAGGGCGGAGAACGGCCAGTCGAGCGGTCGCCGTGTACCGCTGACCGTCGCGCGCGGCTGCGCTGGCGGTGCGAGCTCGAGCAGTGCGTCCAGGAGCAGTGCGACGCCGAAGTTCGAGATCGCCGAGCCGAAGTACACCGGCGTCGCTTCGCCGGCCGCGAAGCGCGCTTCGTCGAGGGCCGGGCCGGCGCCGTCGAGCAGCTCGAGCTCGTCGGCGGCGACGGTCCAGGCGTCGCCTTCACGCACGGCCGCCTCGGCCGCCGGCAGCTGCTCCTCGGGCGCTCGCGTGGCTCCTCGTGCCGTGCGGGTGAAGCGGCGATAGGTGCCGGTCGCGCGATCGATGACGCCGCGGAAGTCGCCCGCGATGCCGACCGGCCACGTCGCTGCGACCGGCGTCAGTCCGAGGGCCGCTTCGATGTGGTCGAGCATCTCGAGCGGGTCGAGCCCGGGGCGGTCGTACTTGTTGACGAACGTGATCAGCGGGATGTTGCGCGCCCGTGCGACTTCGAACAGGCGCAGCGTCTGCGCCTCGACGCCCTTGGCCGCGTCGAGCAGCATCACCGCGCAGTCGGCGCCCGCGAGGACGCGCAGCGTGTCTTCGGAGAAGTCCTTGTGGCCGGGGGTGTCGAGCAGGTTCAGGACGGTGTCGCGGTACTCGAAGCGCAGCACCGTCGAGGTGACGGAGATGCCGCGGCGGCGCTCGATCTCCATCCAGTCAGACGTCGTCGAGGGCCGGCTGCGTCGAGCGTCGACGGAGCCGGCGCTCGCGATCCGGTCGCTGTAGAGCAGCAGCTTCTCGGTCAGCGTGGTCTTGCCGGCGTCGGGGTGGGAGATGATCGCGAACGTCCGTCTCCGCGCGGCCTGCGTCGCGATCGTGCCGTCACCCGCGGCGACGGCGCATGCGGGAGCCATCGCCGAGATCAATCCCGGGTCGCGGTGCTGCGCCGGCGTCGTGCTTGGCGTCGCAGCTGCCCGACGAGCTCGTCGCCGCGCACCGTGGCCAGCGAAGGGCGCGCGCCGTCAGCGACCTTCCCGATCTGAAGCATCCCGCCGCTCATGACGTCACTGACATGAGCGTAGCGTCAGAGGTCCCCCAGCAGGTCCAGCCTGTCTGTCATCGGCGTGACGGTCGGCTCGCGGTTCGACGAGGAGGGGTACGACTCCGATGTGAACCGTTCATCACGATCGCTCTGGCTCGACACCGCGCCGCCGTCCGCCTACCCGTCGCTCGAGCAGGAGCTCGACGTCGACGTGGCGGTCATCGGGGCGGGCATCGCAGGCATCACCACCGCGCTGCTGCTCAAGCGCCAGGGCGCGCGGGTGGCCGTCGTCGACCGCGATGTCGTGGCCGGCGAGGCGACCGGCCGGACGACGGCCAAGTGCAGCGCGCTGCAGGAGACCCGGTATCAGGAGCTTCGGTCCAAGCACGGCGACGACGTCGCAGCGGTGTACGCGGACGCGAGCCTCGCGGCGCTCGCTCGGATCGCCGAGCTCGTCGACACGGAGGGGATCGGCTGCGACTTCGAGGTTCTCCCGGCCTTCACCTATGCGGCCGACGACGAGCAGCTCGCGAAGGTGCACGAGGAGGTCGACGCAGCACGTGCCGCCGGCCTGCCGGTCGAGTTCACGACCGACACGCGACTCCCCTTCTCGGTCCCCGGAGCCGTGCGTCTGGACCACCAGGCGCAGTTCCATCCCGTGCGGTACGTGCGCGCGCTTGCGGACCTTGTGGACGGCGAGGGCTCTGCGGTCTTCGAACACGTCACGGTCACCGAGGTCGACGAGGGCACGCCCTGCACGGTCAAGACCGACAGCGGCCGCACGATCAGCGCCGAGCACGTCGTCGTCGCGACGAACTACCCGCTCCTCGACCGCGGGTTGTTCTTCGCCCGCCTCGAGCCGACCCGCTCGTACCTCGTGGCCGCGCGAGTGCGCGGCGACGTCCCCGACGGCATGCTGATCAGCGCCGGCAACCCGACGCGCTCGGTCCGCCCCTACAGGAGCGGGGATGACACGTGGCTCCTCGTCGGCGGCGAAGGGCACCAGACCGGGGCCGACAAGGCGCAACCGGAGCGATACGACGCGCTCGAGGCGTTCGCCCGCGAGCACTGGGACGTCGTCGACGTCCCGTACCGGTGGTCGACGCAGGACGGGATGCCGGTCGACCAGGTCCCCTTCATCGGACGCTACACGCCGGTCTCCTCGCAGCTCTTCGTCGCGACGGGATTCCAGAAGTGGGGCATGACCAACGGCACGGCGGCGGCGATCCTGCTGACCGACCTGATCGCGGGACGGAGCAACCCGTGGGCCGACGTCTTCGACCCGAACCGCGCGCCGCTGTCGTCCCTGCCCAAGCTTGCGAGGCTCAACCTCCACGCCGGCCGCCACTTCGTCCGCGACCGACTCCGGTCACCCGACGTCGGCAGCACCGATGAAGTGCCGGCCGGGGAAGCACGCGTCGTCAGGGACGGGCTCGGCAAGCTCGGCGCCTACCGCGACGACCAAGGCGACGTTCACGCGGTGTCGCTGCGGTGCACGCACCTCGGCTGCCTGCTGCACTTCAACGACGCCGAGACGACCTGGGACTGCCCGTGTCACGGCTCGCGCTTCGACGTCGACGGGCGCGTCCTGCAGGGGCCGGCGACGAAGCCGCTCGAGCAGCGCTGACCTCGCCGAGGCGATCCAGTTCGAGCAGCCGGCCGCAGACAGCAGCGGGCACTCGACGAGGCGACGATGAAGAAGGCCGCCGTCAAGCAGACCGTCGAGCAGGCCGAGGACGTCCTGACCGGCCGATGAGCCTGAGCGCGGCGCACAGCGTCCCGGCAACCCTCGTGCAAGGGAAAGTCGTCGCTCCGGTTACGGACCGTCTCGATGGGGTAGCTTCGTCGCGCCCTGCCGGGGGGCGCCATTCGCGGTCCCCGCCGACGAAGGAGCTCCTTGCACGACCGTTCGCGCGATCCCGAAATCCTCGAGTTCCTCGGCGCCTTCGAGAGCACGTACCTCCCGGCGCACGACGCGGACATCATCGAGACGTCGGGACACGCGGACAGCTGGCGGCAGGACCTCGAGCTCATGCGCGAGCTCGGCGTCACGCGGCTGCGCTACCCGATCCGCTGGCACCGCGTCGAGCCGTCGCCCGGGGAGTACGACTGGTCGCACACCGACGACGTCCTCGGCTACCTGCAGGCGCAGGGCCTGCGGCCGATCGTGGACCTCGTCCACCACACGAGCTACCCGCGCTGGCTCGACGGCGGCTTCGCCGACCCGCGCTTCGGCCCCGCCTACCGCGCCTACGCCGAGGCCGTCGCGCTGCGATACCCCTGGATCGAGGAGTACACCCTCTTCAACGAGCCGTTCGCGACGCTGTTCCTGGCCGGGCACGAGGCGGTCTGGCCGCCCTACCACCACGGCGTCGCGGGCTTCGTCGGGCTCCTGCGCAACATCCTGCCGGCGGTCGCCGACGTCAGCCGCCGCTACCGCGAGCTGCTGCCCCAAGCGCGCCACGTATGGACTGATTCCTGCGAAGGACACGCGGGGCTCGACGCGGCGGGCGAGGCGTTCGCGCGCTACTGCGACGACCGGCGCTTCTTCGCGATCGACGCCTTCCTCGGCCGCGCCTGCGACCGCGACCGTCCCTTCGTGCGCGATGTGATCGCGGCCGGCGGCGCCGAGCTGCTGGAGCTCGAGGCAGGGCACGTCGACGTCCTCGGACTCGACTACTACGTTCACCATGAGTGGTGCTACCGCGCCCGCCGCGGCGCGATCCCCGCGCAGATCGCGCGTCGCGCGCGACACCCGCAGGGCCCGGGGCACCCCCAGGCCAACGAGGTGGAGGGCATCACGCCGTCGCGGCGGCCGCGCGGCCTGGCCGCGCTGATCGGCGAGTACCACCGGCACCTCGGGCTGCCGATGATCCTCGCGGAGACGAACCTGCGCGGCGCGACGTCGGACCGGGCGACGTTCCTCAAGCACACGCTCGAGCAGGTCGAGCAGGCGCGCGTCGCCGGAGCGCCGATCGACGCCTACTGCTGGTTCGCCTTCCTCGACTCGCTCGACTGGTGCTCGCTGCTGGCCCGCTGCGACCGCGAGATCGACCCCGTCGGCGTCATCGCGCTCGACGAGCGGCTGCAGCGCCATGAGTCGAGCATGTCGCGCGCGTGGTCGGCTGCCGCGCGCGGCGCGCCGTCGCACGCGCTTCCCGCCTATCGCTTGACGCTGCCGACCGCCGCCTGGCTGGAGCACTTGATGGCGCTGATGGCGCACTACGACTGGATCGACGCGCCGGCCGCGGAGGTGGCCGAGTTCCAACGGGGAGTCCTGCGCGTGGTCGCCGGCCGCGTCCCGGAGGCCACCTCATGATCCGATCGGAGCTCGTCGTCTTCTCCCACCTGCGCTGGGACTTCGTCTGGCAGCGCCCGCAGCACCTGATCTCGCGGATCGGCGCGCAGCGGCGGACGTGGTTCGTCGAGGAGCCACAGGTCGTTCCCGGTCTCGCCGGCCCCCGGCTGCACGTCGACGAGGCCGCGCCCGTGCGGCGCGTCTGGCTCGAGGTCTCGGGCGAGCCGCGCCACGTCGGCTTCGACGACCCGGCCGCGGAGGGGTACCCCGAGGCCGTCGCGGCGCTGCTGGGCAGCGAGCCGCGACGGACCATCTGGGCCTACACGCCGATGGCGCTGCCGCTGATCGACCGGCTGGAACGGTCGCTGCTCGTGTATGACGTCATGGACGACCTCGCGTCGTTCGCGTTCGCGCCGCCCGCGATGCGGCTGAGCCAGCAGCGCCTGCTCGATCAGGCGAGCATCGTCTTCACCGGCGGGCGCACGATCCACACCGGTGTCAAGCACCGCGCGGCCGGCCCCGTCCACCTGTTCCCGTCCGGCGTCGAGCCGGAGCACTACGCCGCGGCCCACGAGCACCGTACGCCACGCACGCGGCCGGTCGCGGGGTACGTCGGGGTGATCGACGAGCGCGTCGACCTCGGTCTCGTCGCCGGCCTCGCCGAGCGTCTGCCGCAGTGGGACATCCAGATGGTCGGTCCCGTGGCGAAGATCGATCCCGCGGTCCTGCCGCAGGCGCCCAACCTCCACTACCCCGGGATGCAGCCCTACGAGCGGCTGCCGCAGGTCATGGGCGGCTTCGATGTCGCGCTGATGCCGTTCGCCCTCAACGAGGCGACCCGCTCGATCAGCCCGACGAAGACGCTCGAGTACTTCGCCGCGGGTCTGCCGGTGGTCTCGACGCGGGTCGGCGACGTGGTCGCCGACTACGCCGACGTGGTCGCGCTACGCGACGACGCCGACGGTTTTGCCGCCGCCTGCGAGCACCTGCACGGCCGCACCGACGGCCACCGCGATGGGAGGGTGCGCGCGAATCTGCGCCTGCACCACTGGGACGCGATCGCGCATCGCATGCAGGCCCTCATGACCGCCGTCGTGCTCGGCACCGCCGACGAGCTGCTCGCGCCGAGCACGACCGGCGTCGCGCGACGTTGAGACGGTTCAGCGTCGTCTTCTCGAGCTGGCATGGCCGCTACTCCGACAGCCCGCGCGCGATCTCCGAGGAGCTGCGGCGAACTCGGCCAGAGGTGCGACAGGTGTGGCTGCTCGACGACGAGGCGCCGCACCCGCCGGAGCACGTCGAGCGCGTAGCGACCGGCAGCCCGGAAGCGGTCGCGGCGCTCGAGGCGGCGCGCTGGATCGTCTCCAACGACGTCCTGCCGATGGCCTTCGAGAAGCGCCCGGACGCGGTCTACCTGCAGACCTGGCACGGCACGCCGCTCAAGCGGATCGGCTTCGACGTGCGCAACCCGACGTTTCCGGACGCCGAATACCACTACTCCGTGGAGCTCGTGCGGGAGGTCGCGCGCTGGGACGCCCTGCTGTCGCCGAACCCCTACAGCACCGAGATCCTGCGCGGCGCCTTCCGCTTCGACGGGCCGACGCTCGAGACCGGCCTGCCGCGCAACGACGCGCTGCAAGGCCCCGATCGCGACGCGCGGCGGGCGGCAGCCCGCGACGCGCTCGGGCTCGAGCCGCAGACCCTGGCGGTGCTGTACGCGCCGACGTGGCGCGACGACTTCAGCATGACGTTCGAGCTCGACCTCGACGCCGTGCACGCCGCGCTGGGCGACAGCACGGTGCTCCTCGTGCGGGCGCACGGCCTCACCGCCGCGCGCACCCAGCTGCGGCCCGCAGCGGGCATGCGCGACGTCACGCGCTGGCCGGACATCACGGACCTGTACCTCGCCGCGGACGTGCTTCTGACCGACTACTCGTCGGCGATGGTCGACTTCGCGATCACCGGGAAGCCGCAACTGTTCTTCACCTACGACCTCGACGACTACCGCGACCGCGTCCGCGGCTTCTACCTCGAGCTCGAGGCGGTGGTGCCGGGCCCGCTGCTGGCGACGACGCACGAGGTGATCGAGGCGCTCCGGGACCTGGAGGCGGTCGCCGCAGCCCACAGACGGGCCTACCGGCGCTTCGTCGAGCGCTTCTGTGGGCTGGACGACGGGCGCGCGAGCAGCCGCGCGATTCAGGCGCTGCTCGGCGACGGCGTGAAGAGGCCGGCGATCGCATCGAAGTCGCCGCGGTCGAGCCGCACTCTCGGCGCCTGAGCCGAGTCGAGGGCGCTCTCGGGGCGGCTCGCGCCGGGGATCGGGATCACGACCTCCGAGCACGCCAGCAGCCAGGCGAGGATGACGCGGTACGGCGAGAAGCCGTAGCGCTGCGCGACCGCGCGCAGCGGAGCGGCTGCATCGCCGAGCACCGCCGCGCGCTCGATGCCGCCGAACGGCGACCACGGCAGGAACGCGATCCCGTACCGCTCGCACGTCTCGAGCTCGCCGTTTCGCAGGGGCTGAGCGAAGCACGGCGACAGCTCGTTCTGCACCGAGGCGACGTCCACGATCCGGCGCGCCGCCTCGATCTGCGCCACGGTGACGTTCGAGATCCCGACCAGGCGGACCTTCCCGGCCTGCTGGAGCTCGCGCAGCGCCCCGACCGACTCCTCGAACGGGACCGCGGGGTCGGGGCGGTGGAACTGGTAGAGGTCGATGCACTCGACCTCCAGCCGCCGCAGCGACGCCTCGCACGCCGCCTTCAGATGCTCGGGCCGCCCGTCGAGCTCCCACGCGCTGCCACGCCGGGTGTGCCCACCCTTCGTCGCGACGAGGACGTCCTCCCGTCGCGAGCAGCTCCGCAGCGCCCGTCCGATCAGGCGCTCGTTGTGCCCGAGCTCCGACTCGTCGCGCGCATATGCATCCGCCGTGTCGAGCAGCTGCACGCCGGCATCGACAGCCGCGTGAATCGTGCGCACGCTGCGGCCATCGTCGCGACGGTCACGCGTCGACATCGGCAGGCAGCCGATCCCGATCGGATGGATCGACCGGTCGCCGAGGTTGCGCTTCACTGAGAGCCCTGCCACGAAAAGGAGCCGATCCGCGCGACGGACGGCGACGCAGCAGTCGAGGTTAGCCGGTCGAGGATCTGCCGTGGTGTGCGCTCCGAGTACCCGAGAGGCGTATCTCGCGGCCGTGACCGCGTTCGTGCGTGGCTCGCGAGGCGACGACGGGCCGGCCGGGACGCCCTCGTTGCTTCGCGCGCACGCGATCTCGCCGTGCGTGGCTTGCAAGCGCCAGAAAAGGTCAAGCGGAGCGTGGGCGCCGGCGTCGGTCAATCAGGCGCTCGCCGTCATCGATCCCTGTTTCGCCTCCTCGGGGCTCGCTGCTGCGATCGAGAGCGCCCGCGCTACCTCGCCCGCTCGGTAACGCCGTTGGTGCGGCGACCGGCGATGACCGCGCTGCTGATCCAGGCGACGCAGTAGAGGGCCTTGACGCGACGGGAACGCGTCCGCCACGACGTGTCCAGCTTTCGCATCACGAGCCATCGAAGCGGACCCGCCGGGTACCAGCTGCGCGCACGGCTCCGCCAAGCGTCCCGCAAATGTAGACGCGCCGGTCAGCTGCGCGTCTGACGCCGCGTCACCCATGCGCCTGCGATGACCGAGAGCGCAACGGACGCGATCATCGGGAGGGGGTAGGCGTTGCTGAGCCAGTTGGACACGGCCCCGCACTCCGCGTCTCGGCACGACACGCCTTCCCCGGCCGCCATGGCCAGTCCCAGCGTGATCGCGATGAGCGCGCCGTAGACGACGACCGCCGTTAGCACGAAGCAGACGGCAGCGCGCACCGAGTCAGCGGTCACGCCGAGATCGTATTCGCCGTAGCGCGGGCACGACGCGCCTTTGGCGTCGAAGCGGAAGCCTCGACCTAATGGCCGAATCGCTTCCGTTCAAGGCAGCCGTTACCGCGGTGACCAAGCCGGCCGCGCTCACGCCTGACGATCTCGCGGAACGAGCGACCGGCCTCGCCTGCGTCGTCGCCGGTTTCGCCGGACTCGAACTGGACCGCCGACTCAGATGCCCGATGGTCGACATAGGCATCGAGTCCCGCAGGAGCCTCGCCGAGTGTTCGTCGTCCTCCTCGGCCGTTCAAGGGCGCTTCGACGAGATGCGTGACTCGCGCGATCCGAGAGCGCGCCAGCGCGCGCGTGGCGACTAGGGTCAAGGCGTGCGAGGACGCTACCGCTTCAACTCAGACGAGATCGCGTGGATCCGTGAGCAGCTCGTGCAGTTGCGAGTGGCCGAGCGCGAGCCGCAGAAGCGGATCCGCGCTCGTCTTCGGCGCGCTGAGTTCCGCATCAGCGACTGGGCCACCGACAAGGAGGGCTTCACCGCGTCGGACTTCGACGCTCTGGTGGCGACCGGGCGGATCGTTCGCGACGACAGCGTCGGGGCGATATGCGTCGGCCCTGATCCGGTCGACGTCGGCGTGTCCGGCGGACCGATCGACACGTGGGTCGAAGCCGAACTTGCCGCGGCGATCGCCGCCCTGACTGCGCCGCGACACGACGTCGCCGAGCTGATGGCGAGCGCCGACGTCGGCCGCGAGCCCGGCGCCGAGCTTGACAGCCCGGGGCTCTACGCGCTGTACGCCAGCGCGGCGACGTGGCGGCATCTCGGCTTGGGGAAGCCACCCGACGATCGGCCGCTATACGTCGGCAAGGCCGAGGACAGTCTCGTCACACGCGACCTGCGCACGCACTTCGTCACCGGCGCGACGGGGCGTTCCTCACCGCGACGCTCGTTCGCCGCTCTCCTGGTCGACGACTTGGCGCTCGTGCCGATGCCCCGACGGCCTGACAACCCCGAGCCTGCGAAGTGGACCCACTACTCGCTTGAGCCAGATGGCGACGAGCGACTGACCGGCTGGATGCTCAAGCATCTAAAGCTCGCCGCCTGGCCGTCGCGAGCCGTCAGCCCACTGGGAGCGATGGAGCGCGCGGTAACGCAGCACTGGCGCCCGCCGCTGAATCTGACAAGCGTTCAGCAGCTGTGGTGCGGGCAGGTGCGTGCCGCACGTGCCGCGCTCGCGCGGGCCGCCGAGGACTGGGCGCGCCGGCGAGGGTAGGCGATGTGAAGGTCGAGCGCGTGGATCGACAACCCGCAGCCGCGTCGCGCGGCCAGGCCAGTTCACGACAGGGAGCAGTCCGCCCCGACGAGAGTGCTCTCACTGTCATCGTCGATGGGGTTGGGCGGTGCCGTCCGACGGTTGCGGTTGGTTCTCGGGCTGGCGGCGGGCTGACTCTGAGAGCGCTTGCCGACCGATCTGGTCTGGCCAGCAAACGTTCTGTCGCCCGTCGCCGCCCGAGGACCTTCGGCGTGACCTAATAGGAGCGTGGCATCGCCCCAAGTGAGAGCTGTCCGCCGAACGTCCGCTTCGTCGACGACAGCAACGAAGGGACGGTGCAGATGATTGTGATCGGGACGGACACGCACAAGCGCACGCACGCGCTGGTGGCCGTCGACGAGGGAACCGGCCGGGTGCGTGGCGGCCGCGAGATCAAAGCTGATGAGCCAGGGCATCTCGCCGCGGTGCGCTGGGCGCGCGAGCTCGATACCGACAGGGTGTGGGCGATCGAGGACTGCCGGCATGTCTCGCGTCGCCTTGAGCAGTCGCTGATCGCCGCGGGCGAACGCGTCGTCAGGGTGCCGCCGCACCGCATGGGCGCCTCCAGGCGCGGCGAGCGGATACCGGGCAAGTCCGATCAGATCGATGCGCTGGCGATCGCCAGGGCGGTCGTCAAGGACGGTGTCGAGACGTTCCCCGCCGCATACCTGGACGAGCGCGCGATGGAGATCCGCCTGCTGTCTGATCATCGCGGCGATCTCGTCGCCGAACGCACCCGCATGCAGAGCCGCCTGAGATGGCATTCTGCTGGAGCTCTGTCCAGACCTCGAGCAGTCGCTCATCCCGCGCTCGCTGGACCGCACCAGGCAGTTAGATCGCGTCGACCGGCGGCTGCGGCGCATGGTCGTCAGCGCTCGCGTGCGGATCGCACGCGAGGAAGTCGCGCACATCCGAAGCCTGACGCGCCAGATCAACGCGCTCGAACTCGAGCTCCGCCGTCTCGTCAAGGGCCATCGCCCGCAGCTGCTCGCAGAGACCGGCTGCGGCCCGCTGACCGCCGCGATCCTGATCGGCCGCACCGCCGGCGCCGAGCGCTTCCGCAGCGAAGCGAGCTTCGCCCGCCAAGCCGGCGTCGCACCGATCAAGTGCTCCTCAGGCCAGCGCGACCGCCACCGATTGCACCGCGGCGGCGACCGCCAGCTCAACCACGCCCTCCACATCATCGCGATCACCCGCGCCCGCTACGACCCCGACACCAGGGCCTACCTCGCGCGCAAACAAGCCGAAGGCAAGAGCCGCCGCGAAGCTATCCGCTGCCTCAAGCGCCACCTCGCACGCCGGTTCCACCACATCCTCTTCACCGCCGTGGAGCCGCGACACGAGGACCGCTACATCGTCACTAGCGCACCCGCACCCATGCCCTGCTTGACATAGGAGAAACGTATGCGCGAATACCTGCACTCTCCAGGGCGGCGCGTAGCGTGCGCGGGTCAGGCGTCGGGCCCGGCGTTGTCGCGTGCTCGCTGTGCCTCGATCTCGGCGTCCTCACGAGCGCGGCGGGCGACCGCGGCCTCTTGCTCGGCGGCTTGCGCTTTGGCGCTCGCGGCATCCTCTTCGGCGCCGTGCTTTCGCGCCTCGTCTTCGAGCTTGACGGCGCTGGCCTGCGCCTCGGCCTGCGCCTTGAGGCGTTCCTTGCGCGCGTTGCAGCCCTCGAGATCGTCGGGCGTGAGGGCCTGCAGGCGATCGTCGCGGGCCGCGAGCGCAGTGAGCTGCGAGGTCCCGAGCGCCCCCCCGTGGGCGGCGACGAGATCGTCCGCTGTGGCGGCGAGATGCAGCCCGTCATGACTGACTGAGGCGCCGCGCAGGGCCGCGACGTGGTGCTTGCGCCCGACCAGCCCGCTGCGGATAGCCACCGCCAGCGGTTCGCTGCCGCGGAAGTACACGTCCTCGAGCGTGCCGAGCTTCGCGCCCGCACTATCGAGGACATCGGTCCCGATCCAGGTCTCCAGCTGCTGTGCTTCGATCGTCATACCCGTCGTTGTCGCCGTTTGTGTCCGCCATACCCGCCAGCGCACTAGAGCCCACGCGTTCGCGGTCCTTCCCGCCCACGCGCCCATTGATCTAGACAGGATGGAGCCGTGCGTGCTGCGGCTCCATCCGATCGGAGGACAACAGTGGTCGGCGCCTGCGCATCTGCGTGGGTTGCCGGGGTGGGCCCGGTAGAGCCACATACGGAGGTCGCCGACCATGACCGAGGGTAGGCCGTCCGCGACGGTACATGTCGGGCTGGACGTTCATGCCGGATCGATTCGCTTGGCGGCGGTGCGCGCCGATGAGCTGCTGGACGAGCGCACGCTGCCGCATGACTGTGAGGCGGTCGCGCGCGCGGTGTCGCGCTGGCCGCCGGTGCCGCTGCTGCTGTGAGGCGCGGCCGACCGGCTACGCGCTCGCGTGTCCTCTGCGCGCGCGAGAGATCGCGTGTGACGTCGTCGCGCCCGGCCTGGTGCCCCGTCCGGCCGGGCGACAGGGTCAAGATCGATCCGCGTGACGCGCGCAAGCTGGTGGACGATGTGCTCGGCACCGGCGACCGCGCGACGGTCGAGCAACTCGAGGCCCGAGGCAGCCGAGCGCGTACGAGAAGCCAACCTCGCGACGCTTCGCAAGCGCGACGTTCGCTTGATCGCCACAAACGCCCTCTACGCAGTTGCGACCAAAGCATTCTGAGATCGCTGGGACCGCGGCGGCAAGACAGTTTCGGATTGCGCGAGAAGCAGCGCTGTGTATCCCGCTTCTCGAGACCGCTCGTTGGATGCGACAGCACAACTCCACGTCGGGCAAACCCTTGCTACTGCCGATGCGCGCGTCAGTCGCCGGCCCGTCGTGCGGACGCGACCGCGGCTGCCGGGTTGCAGCAACAACATGCGTTACGGCGACATCAGGCGGTTGGTGCTCGCTCTACTGTTAGGAGAATGCGCTGTTCGGCGAGCGCTGCGGCGCGTGCTGCGGTGAGATCGGCAACCAGGACGGCGCCTGGAGGCGCCGTCCTCGCGTACCCGGGTTGGCTTTGTGCTCACTGCGAAGGCGCCGGGACGCGCCGGCGGCGCCGGAAGCGGGCGCCGATCAGCGTTGTTCCGGCCGTCAGGGAGATCAGCCCGAGCATCCCGGCCGCTCCGATGCCGGCGTCGCCCCAGTCGAAGCCACGGTCTGAGGGCTCGGGCGCCGAGACGGTCGAGAGGGAGTCCGGGGAGTAGATGCCGACGCGCTGGCCGGCGTCGGCGGCGTCGGGGCTGCGCAGGTCCTGAGGCTGCAGGCCGGAGATCTCGTCGACGCGACTCGCATCGACGGCGTCCGGCGAGCGCAGGTCCTGGCGGGCAGACGCCGACACGTTCGCGCCCGAGGCGGTATGGCGGTTGTCCGGATTGCGCAGTTCCTGCCGCTGCGACACGGGGTCGCGCCTGTCGGGATTGCGGAGATCCTGCTGAGCGCTCGCCGACACCGGAAGCGAGACGGCCAGCGCCACCGCGGCCGTCGTGAGCATTGTGGTTCTTTCGAGCATTTCGCCCTCCTTCTGTCTGTGGCCGGCTCGTTGCACTGGCCAACTGGGCGGCACCGTCGCCGAGGGCGGTAGCGCGGCGATGTCTAGAGCGGTAAAGGCCGGTAAAGGGCTACTTCCGCAGCAGCAGCTCACGCGGCGGAGTGATCGGCTTCTCGAACTTCAGCCTGCCCTCTTTGATGGTGTAGACGCCGATGGTCGTAAGCGTCGTGTCGCCGTAGGGGTCGATCTTGAAGTCGCCTAGCAAGCCGTTCTCGACCCGTGTCTCGAACAGGTGGGCGAGGATTTCGCCGCGGCTGCCGTCCGAGGCCTCGATGGCGTCCAGCACCATGTGGGCAACCTGCCCCGCATGAACCGCGAAGCAGCACGGGCGCTGCGCGAAGCGAGCCTCGAACTTGGCGGCGAACTCGCGTCCGGCCGGCGGGAGCTTGTCGTTGGGGAGCACCGCGATGGTGATGACGAAGTCCTCCGCAGCCTCGCCGGCCGCCTCCACGAGGTTGCCGGCCTGGTTGAAGCCGTCGGGCGCCAGCAGCCGCACATCGGGGCCGAGCACCGTGCGCAGATCCTTGACGAGCCGAGGTCCGTTCGAGGAGATGTAACCGCCCAGGTACACGGCGTCGGCCCCCGACCGGCGGATCCGCTGCGCGAGCGGCCGGTAGCCCGAGGCCTTCGCATCCCAGGTCGCCGTGCCCACGACCGTCATGCCGCTGCGCTTGACGTCCTCCGCGAACGATCCAGCCAAGCCCTGACCGAACGCGTCGCCGTCGTCGAGCACGAACACGCGCTTTGCCCCGTCCCCCTTTGCGAACAGCGCCGCCGCGGCGGCCTGGGCATCGTCGGCAGCAGCGACACGGACGAAGTTGCGCCGGCCGCTCGGGAAGTTGCGCTCGGGATCCCATCGGCGACCCCTGCACCCGACCACGACTGCAAGCTGGCCACCAGTGGCGCGGTTGATGGCGGGCAGCAGCTCGCGCGCGCAGCCGGAAAGCACCGGGCCGAGGACCACGACCACGCTGCGGTTGCGCGCGAAGTTGCGCGCGTGGCGGCGGCAGGTGGCCGGATCGGAGACCTGCGAGGTGGCCGTGGTCTCGTCGCAGACCTGAAGCCCGACGTTGTATTCGCCGGCCCGCCAGCCGCGCTCGTCGAGCACGAGCTTGAACGACTGACTGTTCTGCACGCCGTGATCGAAGAACGGGCCTTGAAGCGCCATGATTGCGGCAATCAGGACCTCGGGGCGACCGTCGCCGCCGTAGGTGACCGGCGAGCAGCCGGAGGCCTCGAGCGGGGTGGCAGGCGCTAGGTCGGGCCGCTCTTCCTCACCGCCGCAGGCTACGAGCGTAGCCGCCAGCATCACCCCGAGCGCCACCATGCCACCTCTCGTCACCGTGAACCGCCAGGGAGTCGCTGGTCGAGCGCGAGGCTCGTCGCCCAGACGCGCGATCCGTCGGTCGACCTCCTCGAGCGATTCGCCGACCCACACGGAACGTGCAGCCGAGGCGCCGACGTCGATCCGCGAAAGCGTTCCGTCGCTGTTCGCCACCCATGCCGTCGTGCCCGCCGCCGCGATCTCGTTCGGTACCCGCTCCACCCCGAGCTCGACAGTGGTCACGACTCCGCGGGTGGAGGGGTCGATCCTGGTTACCGTCGCGGTGTTCCCGTTCAGGACCCACACGGCGTCCCGCGCAGCGGCGATCCCGACCGGGAACGGCGCGGCGCGCCCGGGCCGACCGGCTATTGGGATCCGGTCGGTGACCCTGTTGCTGAGCGGATCGATCCGGAGCACGGCTGCGGCACGTGCCGCGAGAGCCCAGACGGCGTCGCCCGCCACGGCGGCCTCATTCACCGCGACGCCGACGTCCACGCGCTGCAGACGGCCGCGGTCGGGATCGACTCTGATCAGCTCGCGCGAGCCGTTCGTCACCCAGACGGCGCCCGCGCTCACGCTGACCGACGAGCGTGGCAGCCGCTGGCGGCCGGCGTACGCGGCGCCGCGCCGGGCGCGGGGATAGCGGATCCGCGAGGCCGTTTCGTAGCCGGGAGTGATACGCGAGAGCACACCATGCTCGCCATCGGCGACCCAGATCGCGCCGTCGCCGATGGCAACGGCATCGGGAGCGCCGAGTAGCGGCACCGTCTGGGTGATCGCCCGCCGCCGGGCGTTGACGCCGGTCAGTGCGGCCGAGTTGACGGTGGGGATCCAGACATTGCCGTTCGAGGCGGCGAGGTCGGTGGGCCGGCCCGGAAGTGGGATGGTGAGCTCGGCCTCCTGGGCGGATGGATTGACGGCGACCAGCGAGTTTGCGGCAGGTAGGCACATCTGGCGAGCACCAAGTCCGCCGATGCGCGAGTAGATCACGGAGGTGACGATGCACCCGCGGGACTTCGCATCCACGAGCCTCTGGCGTTCGGTGAAGCCGATCTTGACCGGCGCGCGGGTCGCTGCTCGTCCACGGTGGTAAGGGCGGCCGCCGCCGGGAGGTCGGTGTGGACGAGTGAGCCTGGGCCAACTCTGACCGCGCTTGACGCCCGCACGCAGCTCGCAGTCGTGCCGCTGTTTTGCGTCGTCACGCATCGATCTGCGGATGTGCGTGATCAGGCACGCCGTACGCGCACAGCTCCGGCAGCTCTCTGCGCTGCCGGGCGCGCGGGCCGGTCGCGCCGCACCAGCTGCGCCACGCGCATCGCATAGATGGCTCGCGAGGGCATGCCGGACGCCCGGCGAGCGCGACGATCCCCATCGGCCTGTCGGTGCGCTATGAGCGGCACTCCTGATCGTCGTCTCGACGCGGCAGCGTTGCAAGCAGCTGAGCTACTGCATGCAACTGAGCAGAGCGCTCGTTGGCGCGACAAGGGGCGCTCGTGGTCAAGCGAGAGCTGGGCGCGCGGCTGGGGGTGGCGCGGGTCGCGACCCGCAGGTCATCCCAGCGTCCGCAGTGCCTCGTTCCCCAGGTGTCCATACCAAGTGTTCGTCATGGCGGCGGCCCGTTGCAATGCCGTGCGTGCGGCCTCGATGTCGCCCTTGGCCTTGAGTAGGCAGCCGAGCTTGTACGTCGCCGCCGATGCTTGCTTGGGATCGACGCACTCGCTGGCTTGGCGATATGCCGCGATCGCGGTCTCGGTGTTACCCAGATCCTCGTGGAGCCTGCCGAGGTGGTAGGACGCCACTGGTGCGTAGGCGACGTGTCCGGACGCGATGGAGGCGCGAAAGGCCTCTCCGGCAGCGTGCAGGTCGCCGCTGAGATACAGCAGCCTGCCGAGATGCAGGCCGGGCCAGCCCGCGGTTGTGGGATCGTAGGCAAGCGCCAGCTCGTAGTTCGTACGGGCCTGCTCGAGCGCGGGAACGGCGGTTGTCGGTGGGTTTCGGGAGCTCGACATACGGCGGTCCGGTGTCAGACGCGCTCAGCCATTCTCGATGCTCGAGTCGACGTTCTCGAGCGCCGCCTCAAGCTCCTCGATCACGAGGCGCTTGCGCGTCTCGGCGACGGTGTCGCGAGGCAGCTTCGGGAGCTTGAACGTCGTGATCCCGAAGTGCCCGGCAAGCTCGGCGTGCGCCGCGTCGTATGCCGCGCGCGCGCGCCTCCAGTCGCTGCCGTAGCCATTGAGCTGGAGCCGGTCGCCGCTGTAGTGCAGCGTCAGGCGCGCTTCGTCCTCGTCGATGTGCGAGATGATGATGTCCATCGACCGGACGCGGTTGCGCCTCAGGTGCTCGTGCGCCTCCTCGAGCGTGTCGACCGTGAACGGGTCGTACTCCTCGTCGAAAACGACCTCGCAGATCGGCGGATCGAACGGTCCGGCCTCGATGGCCGCGCGGGCGGCGACGAAGATCACGTCGAGACCTTTCCAGGCGCACCACCGCTCGCTGAGCTCAAAGCGATCCACAGCGGGAGGATACGGCGCTCATGGTCGCGACGAAACCCCCCGCCGCACTCGAACCGAGCTCGCCGGCCGCTACGCCGCCCGAGAGTGCTCCTCCTCGACGAACTGAGCGCTCTGGCTCGTCGCAGATCTGCCGCCTCCGTCGGGACGCCGAGGGCGAGCGACCGAAGGCGCCGAGAATGGCGCGTCTCGCGCCGTGAGCGCGGGCGGCGTGCAAGCGCCGCCCATACGCGAAGGCGGCACGGCCGAGGGGGACGAGGGACTGCCGCCTGGCATGGTGGCTGTTGCTAACTACGGCCAGGCGACGGCATGGCGCGGTGAGTGTCATGGAAAGCGACAGCGGCGCCGCAGCGAGGCGTGGCCGCCGACTGTCGGCTCAACGAGTGCTGCCGTCGTAGTCGACGCTCGGCAGCCATGCGCGCTACCGGCGCGCGCGATCATGGCACCTCAATGGACGACGGCCCCCTCCCCATGCGCCCGCAGGCGGTCGTCGCCGCCTACATGCTCGCCGCGCTCTGCCTGCTCATCCCGCTCGCCGTCCTCGGCTCGACGTTCGCGCTGTTCGGGCTCTTGGCCGTCAGCCGCGCGGACGATCGGGGCTGACGTGTCGGCGATCCTCCGGCGATGCGGCCGGTTCAGCGTGTCGCTGAGCGCGTCCAGGCGGACCGTCGGCGGCGTGCGAACGGTTCGCGCGGCGTTCGGCGAGCCACCGCGCGTAGACATCCTGAGCCTGCTCGAACTCGTCCGCGCGGGCTCGGACGTCGCGGATCGACAACGCGGCAAAGATCGGCAGCTCGGTGGCTCGGCGGCCGCGGGCGCGGGCGGCGCGATCACGCCGGCGCGATCGAACGGCAGCACGGTGCCGGCGACTGCGCGTGACCGCCGCTTGCCATGGAGAACGCACTCGTGATGCTGCTCCTTTCGCGCGCAGACGCAGCACGACAGTTGCGATCGCGAGCGGTTGCGCCGACGATTGCCTGATGGTGTCGCTGCCGAGCCCGGGCAAGGGATGATTGGCCGCGGTGCTCACCGATGTGGTCCTTACTGTCGCTCTTGGCGCAGCATGACGGCGTCGAGGTCGTCCAGCGCAACATGACCGGCGCGGGCACGGGCACGGGCAAGGCGCTCGGCGCGATCCTCGGACCCGGGCTTCACGTCCTGTTCGTCGGCATCAACCCGTCGCTGCGCTCCGCGGAGGTGGGGCACCACTTCGCGCGACCGGGGAACCGGTTCTGGCCGACGCTGCACGCCGCCGGGTTCACGCCGCGGCGCCTGCGCCCCGACGAGGACGCCGAGCTGCCCGCCCACGGCGTCGGCGTCACGAACCTGGCCTTCCGTCCGACGCGCGAGGCGGCGCAGATCACGTCCGAGGAGCTGCGCGAGGGAGCCGTCGCGCTCGAGCGGACGGTTCGCTGCCACCAGCCGCGACTTGTCGCCGTCGTGGGGTTGACGGCGTACCGCACCGCGTTCGCGCGACCGCGGGCGACGATCGGGCTGCAGCCCGACGACATCGGCGGGCGCCCGGTCTGGGTCCTCCCGAATCCCAGCGGCCTCAACGCGCACTACAAGCCGGCGGATTTCGCCCGTCTGTACGCGGAGGCGCGCGCCTACGCCGATACGCTCGCGGCCGCATCCGCAGACCGCGGGGCGAGCGGGACGGGCACGTCGCGCCGTGCGGGCTCGTGACCGTCGCCGTGGTCGCACGCACGGACGGCGGCGTGACTCAGCGGAGCGCGCCGCGAGCGCGCAGCAGCACGCGCACCTCCACGCGCGCGGGCCGCAAGGGCGCCGCCAGCGAGAGAAAGTCGCGCAGCGGCGCGGTGTGGCGGCAGAACGGGCAGTCGAGATCGGCCGCCGGCGACACGGCACGCCCGCCGAGGACGACCGGGGCATCGCACCGCGGACAGGCCAGCGTCCCGGTCGCCAGCCGCCACGAGCGCGACGTCTGACGATCCTCATGCGCGCCCGGCCGGGCAGAGATCGGCCGCGCGCGCACGGGCTCAGAGCCGTCGATGCCGCGTTGGAACGTCACCTCGCGAAGTCTAGGCTGTCGCACCATTCCGAGATCCCGGAGGCCGCGCTGAGATCGCCCTCCGCAGGCCGTGGGGGACGTAGCCAGGGTGCGCGTACACCTGCTCGACGGGATCCGGACGGGTGGCTCAGCGCGCGTTCGCGCCGGCGCCATTCGTGCGCTTCATGACGCCGCCGATGATCGCGGCCGCCGAGGCCGCAAGCCAGCCGTGGGCAAGCGTCAGCCCGATGCGCTGCAACAGGCCATGGGCCGGGACCAATGCCGTGGCGACAAGACAGGCGCCGGACAGCACCGCGACCACGCGCGACGCGGTCGCAGCCCGGGCATGTCCGCAAGCCGCAAGCGGTTGCGCAGCAAGTAGCGGCGTCAGGGCGAGCGATGCGTACCCGACGGTCGCGAATCCGCCGTGCACGACGTCTCTGGTCGAGGAGCCGTCAAGCGGGAAGGCGCCGACGCCGAGGGTGGCGAGGCCCGTCGCCGATGCCGCCACCCACGCTCGACCCCCGAGTGAATCGCGAAGAGCCACGCCGTAGGCAAGCACTGCCGACCCAAAGGACACGAACCCTGCCGTCATCAGCCATCGCGCCGGCGCATCCACGGCGGCAAGCTCACTGATCTCCTCGTGGACCGCCGAGTACCCCTCGGTCAGCGCGCCAGCCGTTGCCCAGGCGGCGACGAATGCCGTCGGCCCCACAACCCCACCCCAAGCCAGCAACTGCCGCTGTTCCATTCGCCGCGAATTCTCGCCCGAGATCCCTCGATCCTACTCCGTCAGCCAGAGTGCGGGCACCGCGACGGCGTCGAGGTCACGTGCCAGACTGCGCTTCGATGCCAGACCGCGCGCAGGACGCTTCGCCCCGCGACCCGGCGGCCGGCGAGTTGGTCGCGGAGGTGATGAACGTTCGCTGGACCGTGCCCGACGGCGACTTCGCGGTGCTCGACGGCGTCAGCGAGGACGGCGAGCCGGTCGTGCTCGTCGGCGCGCTCGGGCATCTGCGCGAGGGCGAGTCTGTTGCGGTTCACGGCGGCTGGCGCAACCATCCGCGCCACGGCTGGCAGTTCGCCGTCGAGCGCGTGCGGATCCTCGAGCCCGTCAGCGACGCGGCGGTGAAGGCCTACCTCGAGTCCGTCAAGCACGTCGGCCCCCGCGGTGCCGCCCTGCTCGTGGAGCGCTACGGCGCCGGCGAGGTGCTGAGCGCGCTCGACCGCGACCCCGAGCGCGTCCTGCGCGGGGTGCCGGGCATCGGCGCGCGCCGGCTCGGTGGCGCCGTCCAGTCCTGGCGCGACGGGCAAGAGCTGCGTGAGCTGCGGCTCTTCCTCGACACGCACGGCGTCGACGCCGCGTCGGCGTCCCGGATCGCGCGGCACTTCGGCGCCGGTTCGATCGCACGCCTGCAGCGCGAGCCGTACGCGATCTGCGAGCTCGACGGGATCGGCTTCGCGACGGCCGACGCGCTGGCCCGCGCGCTCGACACGCCGCTCGACGCGCCCGACCGGCTGGCGGCGGGCGTGATGCACGCGCTCGACCAGGCACAGGGCGACGGGCACTGCCATCTCCCCCGCGTCGAGCTCGCGCAGCGCGCGGCGCGGCTGCTCGGCGGCGGCGCCGATGTCGACCACGCGATCGACATGCTGGCGGCGCGCGGGCGCGTCGTCGTCGACGACGAGGGCCGCGTGGCCGAGGCGCGATTGCACGCCGTCGAGCAGCGCTTGGCGGCACACGTGCGGGGGCTGCTGGAGAGCGAGCCGGCGCTCGAGCTCGCCGACGTCGAGCGGCCGGCCGAGGGGGCGTTCGTCCCGAGCGACGACCAGTGGCGCGGCGTGACGCAGGCGCTCGGGCACCGCTTGTCGATCCTCACCGGCGGTCCGGGCACCGGCAAGAGCGCGACGATGCGCGCGCTCGTCGACCTGCTCGAGGAGGGTAGGCGGCGGGCGCGGCTGTGCGCGCCGACCGGCAAGGCCGCGCGCAGGCTGAGCGAGTTGACGGGCGCGGATGCGACGACGATCCACCGGCTGCTCGAGTGGGCGCCCGACGAGGGCTTCACGCGCGACGCATCGCATCCGATCGAGGGCTGCGACGTGCTGATCGTCGACGAGGCGTCGATGCTCTCGGTCCACCTCGCGGAGGCGCTGCTGGCGGCGGTCGGTCCGCAGACGCACGTGCTGCTCGTCGGCGACGTCGACCAGCTCGCGCCGGTCGGTCCGGGACGCGTGCTCGAGGATCTGCTCGCCGCGGGCGTCCCGTCGACGCGGCTGACGGAGGTCTTCCGCCAGGCCGCGCGGTCGCTGATCGTGCGCGCCGCGCACGCGATCAACGCCGGCCAGCTGCCCGAGCTGGCCGTCGGCGACGACGACGTGCGCGACTTCTTCCTGATCAGCCGTGACGGCCCGCAGGCGATCTTCGACGAGGTCTGCGAGCTGGCGGCGGCGCGGCTGCCGTCGCACTACCGGCTCGACCCGGCGGCCGACGTCCAGGTGCTCGCGCCGATGCACAGGGGCCCGCTCGGGATCGACGCGCTGAACGCCGAGCTGCGCGCGCGCCTGAACGCGGACGGCGCGCCGATCGCCGGCAGCGGCCTGCGCGTCGGCGACAAGGTCATGCAGACGCGCAACTCCTATGAGCACGACCTCTTCAACGGCGAGCGCGGTGTGCTGCTTCACCACGACGCCGACCGCGACCGCGTCCTGTTCGCCGGCGAGGACGGGCGCCGGGTGTCACTGCCGGCCGACGCGCTCGACACCCTCAGGCTCGCCTACGCGGCGACCGTGCACAAGGCGCAGGGCTCGCAGGCGCGGGCGATCGTCGTGCCCGTCTACGGTGGCCACCAGATCATGCTCACGCGCAACCTCGTCTACACCGCCGTGACGCGCGCGCAGGACGTCTGCGTCGTCGTCGGCGAGCGCGCCGCCCTGCAGGTCGCGGTGCGGCGCTTGGACGCACGATTGCGCCACACACGGCTGCGCGAGCTCGTCGCAGCCTGATGGCTCACCCCCGGTCACGCCGCTCGCGCCAGCGCCGTCCCGGATCGACGAGCGCGTGGTCGTCCTGCTTCAGCGCGTCGGTGAAGCGCTGATCGACGCGCGGCCTGCCGTAGCGGGCGTCCTCCCAGAGCGTGACGACCAGCAGCTCGCGCGAGGAGCGATCATGGCGGCAGACGAAGATCACGCCGCGGTCGACGAGGTCGCGGATGTAGACCGATCCGCGCACGGCGGCCTCCGACGCGCCTGGCGGCGGCGCATCGCTCGCGCGTCCTGCCGCCCAGGCCGAGCTCACCCGCCCGGCGATCTCGGGCCGCACGTCGAAGCCGCCGTGCCGCGTCCCGACGCGCTGGCGGAAGCGCTCGACGGCGTGGTCGGTGACGGCGACGGTCACGCCCTCCGTCATGCGCGCTCCCGGCCCGTCGCCCGCACGCTCAGAACAACAGGTGCTCGAGGCCGACCAGCGGGGACTCGTCGAGCTCCCCCACGCGGCGGATGGCGAGCAGCACGCCGGGCATGAACGACTCCCGCGCATAGGAGTCCTGGCGGATCGTCAGCGACTGGCCGACGTCGCCGAGGATGACCTCCTGGTGGGCGACGAGGCCGGGCAGGCGCACCGAGTGGATCGCCACGTCGCCCTGCATGAGATCGGCCGTGCGCGCGGCCGTGCCCGACGGCGCGTCGAGCTTGGCATCGTGGTGCAGCTCGATGATCTCGGCCTTGGCCATGTGCCTGGAGGCCTCGGCGGCGAAGCGCATCATCAGCACCGCGCTGATCGCGAAGTTCGGCGCGACGAAGACGTTCGCACGTGGCTGCGGGTCGAGTCCGCGCAGCGCCTGCACGTCGAAGCCGGTCGTGCCGATGACGACGTGCACTCCGGCCTCGATGCACTCGAGCGCGTTGCCGAGCGCCGTGTCCGGACGCGTGAAGTCGACGACCACCTCGGCGTCGCCGAGCACGTCGGCGAGGACGGTCCCGAGCGCGGGATCGGCCCTGCCGGTCAGCTCCATGTCGGCTGCGGCCTCGACCGCCGCCACGACCGCCTGCCCCATCCGGCCCGCGGCGCCCGCCACCGCGACTCGGATCACGAGAGCGCTTGGGCGGCGACGAGCTGCGGAGCGATCGGCTCGATCGCAGCGCGAAAGACGTCCTCGTCGGCGCCGATCGCCGCCGCGCTCAGCTTCTCGGGAGCGAGCAGCTCGCGCACGAGGTCGTTGACGTCCTGCAGCGAGACCGACTCGATGCGCTGCACGACGTCGTCGATCGAGAGCAGCGGCAGGTCGCTGAGGACCGCCAGGCCGAGCCGGTTCATGCGCGCCGCGGTCGACTCGAGCGACAGCACGATGCGGCCCTTGACGTTCTCCTTCGAGCGATCGAGCTCCTCGGCCGTCACGCCGTCCTCGCGCAGCCGCCGCAGCTCGTCGGCGACGACCTTCAGCGCGGGCGCGACGTTGTCGGGACGCGTGCCGAGGTAGATCCCGACCTGCCCCGTCCCCGCGAACAGCGCCTGGAAGGAGTAGACGTTGTAGGCCAGCCCGCGGTGCTCGCGCACCTCCTGAAACAGGCGCGACGACGACGTCCCGCCGAGGATGTTGTCGAGCACGCGCAGCGTGAAGCGCCGCTCGTCGTCGCGCGCCGGCCCGGGTGCGCCGATCGTCAGGTGGTACTGCTCGGTGTCCTTGCGCAGGAAGCGCAGGCGCGGCGGCAGCTGCGCCGGCACGGGCGGAACCTGCGGCGCGGCCGGACGCTGCGGCACGTCGATCGCGCGGGCGAGCTCGACGACGGCGTCGTGCTCGAGCGAGCCCGCCGCCGCGATGACGATCTCGCCGGGCGCGTAGTGCGCGGCGTGGAAGCGCGCCAGTCCCTCGCCGCTCGTCGTCGCGATCACGTCCGCGCGGCCGATCACGGCACGACCGAGCGGGTGCTCGCCGAAGACGGCCTCGCCGATCTCGTCGAAGACGCGGTCGTGCGGCTCGTCCTCGTACATCGCGATCTCCTCGAGCACGATCTCACGCTCGTTGGCGAGATCGGCCTCGTCGAAGCGCGGGTGCCAGACCATGTCGGCGACGACGTCAAAGGCGTGCGGCAGGTGCTCGTCGATCACGCGCGCGTAGACCGACGTGTTCTCCTTGCCGGTGCCGGCGTTCAGCTCGGCGCCCATCGCGTCGAAGATCTGGTCGATCTCCAGCGAGCCGTAGCGTTCGGTCCCCCGGAAGAGCATGTGCTCGACGAGGTGCGACAGCCCGGCCTCGGCCTGCGTCTCGTTGGCCGACCCCGTCGCGATCCAGAACCCGAGCGTCACGGATCGGACGGTGGGCATCGCCTCCGTCACGACCCGGACGCCGGAGTCCAGGACCGTCAGCTCACATCCGGCCACGACTGTGCGCCGTCGCTGGACAGTCGCAGGCGGCGACGGTGATCGCCGCCCGTCGCACGAGCATCAGCCCCGATCGGGATCGCGTTCGCCGTGGCGCGGGCGGCCGGAGCCACGCCGTCCGCGGTCACCGCCGCGGTCGCCGCCGCCGCCACGGGGGGCGCGGTCACGGTCGCGCGGCGGGCGCGAGCCGCCCCCGTTGCCAACCGCGGTCAGCTCCTCCTTCGTCTTTCCGGCGATGTCGGGGTCCTGCGCCAGCCGCAGCCCGATGCGGCCCCGCTCGCGGTCGACCTCGACGACCTTCACGTGCACCTCGTCACCCTTGTTGAGGACGTCCTCGACGGTGTCCACGCGCTGCCCGGGCGAGACGTTCGAGATGTGCAGCAGGCCGTCGGTGCCCTTCGAGAGCTCGATGAACGCCCCGAAGGTCGTCGTCTTGACGACCTTCGCGGCGGGGTACTCGTCGCCGACCTCGACCTCCTTGGTCATCGACCGGATGCGCTCCGCGAGCGCCTCGCCGAGCGTGCCGTTGGCGGAGTACACGAGCACCTGACCGTCGTCGTTGACGTCGATCTGCGACTCGAACTCCTCGGCCAGGCCGCGGATCGTCTCGCCGCCCTTGCCGATCAGCAGGCCGATCTTGTCCGTGTCGATCTGCACCGTGAGGATCCGCGGCGCATGCTCGGAGAGCTCGGCGCGCGGCTCGGCGATGACCTTCGCCATCTCGTCGAGGATGAACGTGCGGGCCTCGAGCGCCTGCGTGAGCGCGTCGCGCAGGATGTCGAAGGTCACGCCCGTGATCTTGATGTCCATCTGCAGGGCGGTGATGCCCTCGCTCGTGCCGGCGACCTTGAAGTCCATGTCGCCGAGGTGGTCCTCGACGCCGGCGATGTCGGTCAGGACGACGTAGTCGTCGCCCTCCTTGATCAGCCCCATCGCGATGCCCGCGACGGGCCGCTTGAGCGGCACGCCGGCGTCCATCAGCGACAGCGACGATCCGCAGACCGACGCCATCGAGGACGATCCGTTTGACTCGAGGATGTCCGAGACGACGCGAATCGTGTACGGGAACTCGTCGATCGATGGCACCATCGCCGTCAGCGCCCGCTCGGCGAGGGCGCCGTGGCCGATGTCACGACGCTTGGGACCGCGCATGAAGCCGGCTTCCCCGACCGAGAACGGCGGGAAGTTGTAGTGGTGGAAGTAGTACTTCTTCGTCTCGAGACCGAGCGTGTCGAGGCGCATCTCCTCCTTGAGCGTGCCGAGGGCGGCGACGGACAGCGCCTGCGTCTGGCCGCGCGTGAACAGCGCCGAGCCGTGGGCGCGCGGCAGCACGCCGGCCTCGATCGAGATCGGCCGGATCTCGCGCTCCGCGCGGCCGTCGGGACGCTTCTTGTGGACGGCGATGCGCTGGCGGATGATCGTCTTCTCGAGCTTGTCGACCGCCATCTGCGCAGCGGCGCTGCGCGCCGCGTACTCGGCGTCCTCGGGATCGCCGGAATGTGCCGCGACGGCCTCCTCCATGACGCGCGCCGACTCGTTCTGGCGCTCGAGCTTGTCGAAGATCTGGGTCGCCTCGTCGAGGGCGGCGCCGTGCGAGTCGCGCACCGCGGCGAACAGACCCTCGTCGACGGTCGGGACCTCGATCTGCATCTTCTCCTTGCCGGCCTTCTCGCGCAGCTCGTGCTGCGCGGCGCAGAGCTTCTTGATCTCGCCGTGCGCGATGTCGAGCGCGTCGAGGATCTCGGCCTCGGGGATCTCGTTGGCGCCCGCCTCGACCATCAGGATCGCCTCGTCGGTGCCGGCCACCACCAGGTCGAGGTCGGAGTTCTCGAGCGAGTCCTCCTCGCTGGGGTTGACGACGAAGTTGCCGTCGACCTTGCCGATCCGCACCGCCGCGACGGGCGTCGGATACGGGATGTCGGAGATCATCAGCGCGGCGGACGCGCCGTTCATCGCGAGCATGTCGAAGGGATGGACGTGGTCGACGCTCAGGGTGAGCGAGACGAGCTGCGTCTCGCGACGCCAGCCCTTCGGGAACAGCGGGCGCAGGGGGCGGTCGATCATGCGGGCGATCAGCGTGCCCTTCTCGGTCGCGCGGCCCTCGCGCTTGAAGAACGAGCCGGGGATCTTGCCGGCGGCGTACATGCGCTCCTCGACGTCCACCGTCAGCGGGAGGAAGTCGACGTCGCGGAGGTTGCCCGCGGTCGCTGTGCTCAGAACCATGGTGTCGCCCTGTCGGACGACGACGGCGCCGGAGGCCTGCTTGGCCATCTTGCCGGTCTCGAAGGAGATCTCGGATCCTGCGATCTCGACGGAGACACGGGTCTCGGCAGTACTCATATGAAGTTGTCCTTTTGTTCGGGTGCACCCGTCTGTTCGGTGCACCTGCGTCTTATCGTGGCTTCGGTATACGAACCGCGTCATTCTAGCCCAGTTGCGCCAGCCACCCTCCGTCCGGAACCCCGGAAAGAGGGCTGTCGCCGACGAAGAGCGTCGGCGTCGTCGTGGCTCCGGCGGCCAGCGCGGCACGCGTGTCGCCCTGCACGCGGGCAGTGATCAGCGGGTCGCGGCGATCCTCGTCGAAGCGCTCGAGGTCGAGCCCCAGCCTGCGCGCGCGCTCCCACAGGTGCGGGTCGTCGAGCCGGCCCTGATCGGCGTAGAGGGCGTCGGCGAACGGCCAGAAGCAGCCTTGCGCCGCCGCCGCCTCGGCGGCGCAGGCGACGGGTACCGCGCGCGGGTGCTTGGCGCGCAGCGCCATGTGGCGAAAGACGACGCGCGCGCGCGCGCATGTGAGCCGCTCGTGGGCCAGCGCGCAGCGCGGGCACGTGAAGTCGGCGTACAGCACGACGAGCGTCGCGTCGGGATCGCCGCGGACGTGATCGTCGTCGCGTAGCGCCGGTGGCGGCGCGCTTCGAAGATCCTCCATCCCGTGCGTCAGCGTATCCATCGTATGAAGGTTCAGACGCTCGAGCGCGAGCAGCGCCTGCCCGGCACCCCCGAGGACGTGTTCGCGTTCTTCGCCGACGCGCGCAACCTCGAGGCGATCACGCCGCCGCTGCTGCGCTTCCGCGTCGTCACGCCTGGCCCGATCGTGATGGGCCGCGGCACGCTGATCCGCTACCGACTGCGCGTGCACGGCGTGCCGGTCAGCTGGCTGACGGAGATCACCCAGTGGGAGCCGCCGTACCGCTTCGTCGACGAGCAGCTCAAGGGGCCATATGCGCTGTGGCATCACACGCACGCGTTCGAGGCCGACGGCGACGAGACGATCATGCGCGACGTCGTGCGCTTCCGGATCGGCTTCGGTGCGCTCGGCGCGCTCGCCAACGCGCTGGTCGTGCGGCGCGATCTCGAGCAGATCTTCGACTTCCGCGCGCAGCGCGTGCGCGAGCTGATGTAGCGCAGAGCGGTCACGCCGGAGATACTCCTGCGGATGGGGAAGGTGCGGTGGAGGCGGTTCCAGCTCGATCCTGTGCTCGCTGTCTGCTTTGCCGCGCTGTTCGCGTTTCCGGTCGCCGCCAGCGTCGTGGCGGCAGGGCAGCCGCTGGGTACCGAGGGCGCCGCGCCTGCGGCGCAGGTCGCCGGCGGCGCCGCCGCGCCATTGCGCGTCGTGCCGGCGTTCAGCGCCGGGAGCGCGCACGAACGCGGCGTGCGCAGCGAGTCGCTGCTGACGGAGCCGGCGCACATGCGTGCGGCAGTGTCGCGCGCGCTGCGCGATCTCGTCGGACCACGCCGCGCGGTGAGCGTGATGCGCGTCATCACCGAGCCCGTCCCGCTCGTGAGCGAGCCGGCCGGGCAGGAGCCTCGCTATCCGTTTCGCTACGGCCGCCTCGAGCCGCTGCTGGACGCGGCGCTCTGCCGACCGTTGAGCGGGTATCGAGCCGCGCAGGCCAACGACGCCGGTGCGCTGTTGACGCTCGCCGCCGCGGGCGGGATGTTCGAGAACGCGGCGCAGGTCGCGTTCGCGCTCCTCGAGCGCGCCCGCGACGGACGGTCCTGCGGCGCGCAACTCAACCTCGCGTTCCTGCTGTCGACGCACGTGCTTCCCAAGGACCGCTTGGTCGAGGCTGAGTTCGCCCGCGCCGAACGCCTGTGTCCAGGCGATCTGGCGCCGACCTGGATGCTCGGCCAGTTCCAGTCACGGCGTGCCCGAGCGGACGTGCCGCAGCTGATCCGGCGCCCGCTGGCGACGTTTCGCAGATTGCAGCGCCGGGCGCCGCGCTCGGCGCTGGGATGGTCGGGCGAAGGAGACACCGAGCTGCGCCTCGGCTACCAGCACGCCGAGCTGCAGCCGTTCACCGCGCGGGCGCACTTTCGCCGCGCGCTGCAGCTCTTTCGCCGCGCCCAGCAGGTGGATCCCAGCGCCGCGGTCGCTGCCGGCGCGGCGCGCGCGCTGGCCGGCATGCGCGAGTACGGCGCTGCCGTCCGCGAGCAGCGCCATGCGGTCGCCGGCCGGTCGACGCTGGCGCCTGTGGCAGCGCGACAGGTGGAGTACCTCGAGCGCGACCACCGGTTCGCGGCCGCCGCCGCCGTCGCCCGGCCGCTGATCGTGGCGCCCCGGTTCGTACCGGCCCGGTCGCTCGTCGTCGAGGGCCCGCTCGAACAGTTCCTGGGCATCCTCGACGGCCCGGTGTTCGACGACGACATCGAGGGTCCGCTCTCGATCGGCGTCGACCGCGCGCACCCGGTCTCGCTGGACCTCACGGGCGAGGCGGGTGTGCTCGGCGCCAACGCGGTCGCGGACCTTTCGTTCATCCCGGAGTTCCGAGCCGTCAGCGGCGTCACGGGCCACGACCGCTGGTGTCCGTCGTGGTCGCGGCCGCGCGACCTGCTGCTCAGCGGCGACCCCAGCGCGGCCCGCACGGCGCTCCCCCGCCGGACGATCGACATCAGAGGCGGTGGCCCGTGTCAGGAGGAGCTCGCGCCGCTGGCGGCGATGGTCGAGCTCGAGGCCGGCAACGAGTCGCGGGCGCTGGCGCTGGCGGACCGTTCAGGCCTCGACGTGGCCGAGGAGGAACCGATCATCGCCCCACGGCCGACAGCGTTCGGGCGGCGGCTCGCCGGCCTCTACGAGGCGCAGCAGAACATGTGGCGCTTCGCCGGCCGGCACGAGCGCGCACGCGTGGCAGCGCAGGAGTGGCTGCGGCGGCTGCCGCGCGATGCCGCGGCCGCCGACCGCCTCGGCGAGATCGCCTTCTTGTCAGAGGACTACCGCGTCGCGGCGCGCTGGTTCGCGATGTCGCTTCGCCTCACGCGCTCGACCCGCCGCGGCTGGACGTCGCAGGAGGCCTTCGCGCTGCTCAAGCAGGGAACCGCGCTGCGGCTCGCAGGTCGCGCCGACGCGGCGGTCGCAAGCCTCGAGCGTGCCGACGAGGTCGCGTCGCGCGCCGAGGCACAGCACGGCGAGGATCGCGCGCCGGTGTTCGCCTCCTACCACGCCCGCGTGCAGGCCGGCGACGCGCACCTGCGCGCGCGACGTTACGCGGCCGCCGCGGAGGCCTACGACGCTGCGCGCGAACGCGAGCCGCAGATGCGCGGCTTCGACGAGCGCGCGCTCAGCCGGCCCGAGGCGCTGCACAACAACCAGGCGATCGCCGAGGCGAAGATCGGCGACCGCGACGCGGCCGTCGCCGCCGCGCGGATGGCGGTCGGCGCCGATCCAGGCAGCCCCGTCTTCCTCGCGACCGAAGGCTTCGCGCTGCGCCGTGCCGGCCGGCTGCGCGAGGCCGAGCGCGCGTACAGGGCCGCGCTGCGCGCCGATCCGACCGCCTACACAGTGTGGAACGACCTCGGCGTCGTGCTCGGCCGTCGCGGCCGGTTCGACGACGCGGCGCAGGCCTTCCGCCGCGCCGTCGGCGTGGACGACGACTACGCGATCGGCTGGTTCAACCTCGGTGTCGCGCAGGGGCGCCGCGGCCTCACGCACACGCTGGCCTCGCAGGGCTCGTTCGGCCGCGCGTTCGCCGCCGACGACGGCTTGCGCGATCGCGAGCGGGAGCTGATCGCCGACGACGCCGTCTACTTCACCAACCTCGACCTGTCCAAGCCGCTGCCCCCGCGCTGGAGCTTCGCGAGCACGCAGCAGCACGCGCCCGTGGCGGCAGCCGGTTTCGTGCTGCTCGTGCTGCTCGGGGTGCGCCTCGGACGGTCGCTGCTCGCGCGGAGCTTCGGCGGCAACCTCGTGAGCAGGCTCATCGACCCGCTCCTGGGCGTGCTCGCGCGTCTTCCCCGCATGCCGCTGTTCACGCCGTCGCTCGTCGCCGTGCTCGCGACGATCGCGACGTTCTCCGTCGGGCTGCTCGGAACGAGCGCGGGCAGCGCCGGCGACGCCGCGATCCTCGTGGCCGGCATGCTGGCGCTGATCGTGATCGTCGCCCGCGGCCGCGCGCTCGCGGCGCGCGAGGCCGACGTGCGGCTTGCTCAGCGCGGCTGGACGCCCGGATTCGCGCTGGCTGCCGCGGCCGCCGCCGCCGGCAGCGCCTGGGCACCGCTGCCGGTTGCCGAGCCGAGCGAACCCGCACCCGGCGTGCACTGGGTCGGGCCGATCCTCGTCGGCGTCGCGGCACTGGGGCTGCTCGTCCTCGGTGTCTGGCTCCACACCCCGGGCACGCTCGCGCTCGCCGCGGTGGCAGTCGTCATGACCGCGTCGCTGCTGACGCCGACGAAGCCGCTCGACGGCGGCTTCGTCGCGACCGGCACGACCGGCGTCGCGGTCGGGCTGGCGCTGCTCGGCGGCGGGCTCTTCTTCCTGCTCGGCGTCGGCTGAGCGCGCGGCCGGCGGTCAGGCCGGGCTCGCGGCCAGGGCGTCGAAGATCAGGTTCGCACCCGGCAGGATGCCGGGGTGCTCGCCCTCCCACGACCACTGCACCTTCTGGTCGGGGCCGACGATGACCAGCGCACGGTTGGAGACCCCCGTCGGCTCGAACAGGGCGCCGAACGCGGCCGACGCAGCGCCCTGCGGATGGGCGTCCGACAGCATCGGGATCGTCACGCGCAGCGACTCGCGAAACGCGACCTGGCTGTCGGTCTGATCGATCGAGACTCCGTAGAGCGTGGCGCCCTGCGCGGCGAGGTCCTCGAGGACCTCCTGGTAGATCTGGAACTGATCTGTGCAGACCGAGCTGAACGCCGACGGATAGAAGACGAGCACCGTCGTCCTGCCCGCCAGGTCGTCACGCGTGAACGGCTCGCCGTCCTCGCGGCGCAAGGTGAACGGCGGAACGTCGGAGCCCGCCGCGATGATGCTCACCGGCGCAACCCGAGTTCCTTGATCAGCGCTCGGTACCCGTCGAGGTCGTGCTTCTGGAAGTAGTTCAGCAGTCGGCGGCGACGGCCGACGAGCATGAGCAGCCCACGGCGCGAGTGGTGGTCCTTCTGGTTCGAGCGAAGATGCTCGGTGAGCTGGTTGATGCGCTCGGTGAGCAGCGCGACCTGCACGCGGGTGTTGCCCGTGTCCTGGTCGTTCTCACCGAACTGGCTGACGAGCTCTTGCTTGCGTTCTTGTGTCAGTGCCATGCGACGGGCAAAGGTAGCAACTCACGCGCCGCCCCGGCCGGCGATCGCGCGCGCGGCATCGACGTCGAGCGCCATCTGCTCGATCAGCGCGTCGATCGAGTCAAAGCGCTTCTCGCCGCGCAGGCGCTTGAGGAAGGCGATCTCCAGGCGCGTCTCGTAGAGGTCGCCGCAGAAGTCGAGCAGGTAGGCCTCGATCAGCTCGCCACGACCGGTGACGAACGTCGGGCGCACGCCGACGCTGACGGCGGCGGGGAACGTCTGCCCGCTGCTCGTCGTCGCCCGCGCCCCGTACACCCCGTGCCCCGGCGTCACGAAGGCGCTGTGCGGGACGAGGTTCGCCGTCGGGTAGCCGAGCTCGCGTCCGCGCTCGTCGCCGTGCACGACCTCGCCGCAGACCGTGAACGGGTCGCCGAGCAGGCGCCCGGCGTACTCGACGGCGCCGCCGAGCACGAGCGCGCGGATGTGGCTGGAGGAGACGATCTCCCCGTCGATCTCGAGCAGCTTCTCGACCCGCGTCTCGAAGCGCTCGTCGGAGCGCAGCAGCTCCGTATCGCCCTGCGCCTTGTGCCCGAAGCGGAAGTTCTCGCCGACCGCCACGTGCGTCGCGCCGAGCGCGCCGACGAGCACGTCGTCGAGGAAGTCCTTCGCCGAGCGGGCTGCGAACTGCGCGTCGAACGGGACCACGACGAGCTCGTCGACGCCGAGCGAGGCGATCAGCTGCGCCTTGCGCGGCGGATCGGTCAGCAGGCGCGGCGCCGCACCGGGCTGGATGACGGCGGTCGGATGCGGATCGAACGTGAGGACCGTGTCGGCGCCGCGGATGACCTCGCGATGGCCGAGGTGGACGCCGTCGAAGGTCCCGACGGCGACCCGCCGTGCGCGCGGCTCGACGTCGGGCAGACGTGTGACCTTCACGCGCGGAAGCCTACGACGGGCTTCAGCGCCCCGTCACGCGGCTGCGCGATCGCGATCGCCCCCTCGTCGTCGAGCAGCAGCACGTCCGCGGCGCCCTCCGGTCCCTGCGCGGCGACGGCACAGCCGTGCCCGGCGCGGCGCGCGTCGTCGGGCTGCAGGCGCACCGCCGGCAGGATGCGGGCCAGCACGTCGGCGAGCGCCACCAACCGCGAGGGGTCCGCGGCGGCGAGCTCGAACGGACCGATCGCGGTGCGCCGCAGGGCTTCGCAGTACGCATCGCCGAGGTCGGCGACGAGCGTGCGGACGTAGGTGCCGGCCGAGCACTCGATCGCAAAGGCGGCGCGCTCGTCCTCGCGCCACAGCTGCTCGAAGCGGTGGACCGTGACCGGCCGCGCGTCGAGCTGCACCTCCTCGCCCGCGCGTGCCAGCTCGTACGCGCGCCGCCCGCCGACCTTCACGGCGCTGTAGGGGTGCGGGCGCTGCAGCAGCTCGCCCGTCGCAAGCGGCGGCGGGTCGGGCGGGACGTTGCCCGTCTGCGTGGTCTCGCCCTCGGTGTCGCCCGTGCTCGAGACGTAGCCCAGCCGCGCGACCGTCTCGTAGCGCTTGGGCAGCGCCATCAGATAGCGCTGGATACGCGTCGCGCGGCCGACGAGCACGAGCAGCAGCCCGGTCGCGAACGGGTCCAGCGTGCCGGCATGGCCGACCCGCCGCGCGCGGTGCTCTCGGCGCACGGCCGCGACGATGTCGTGCGAGGTCTTGCCCGCCGGCTTGTCGATGAGCAGGACGCCGTCGGACACGCGCCCCAGGCTAGTCAGCTGCCCGGCGGGGCGCCCCGCCGCTGGCCGACTACGCCTTCTCGGCGTTGAGCGGCGGCGCGTTTCGGCGGTCGAGCACCTCGAGCGTCATGTCGTCGGGGACGATCTTGACCGTCTTGTACTCGACGTCGGTCTGCTCCTCCCAGTGCACGTCGATGCCGCGGATCACCGGCGGCTGGTAACCCTCGGGGAACGTCACGACGCGCTCGAGGATCAGCTGCTCCGGATCGTCGCCCTGGTCCTCCGCCTTGCGCAGCTCCATCTTCCAGCCGGCCGACGGGAACGTCGCCCAGACGTCGACGACGACCACTCCTGGACCGAGCAGAGCCTTCCAGTCACGGCACTTCCCGGGAAGGGGCTCGCGTTCTGATGCTTCCATCTCGGCATACCTCCTAGATCGCGTTCGTCATCGCATCCTGTCAGGAGGGACTACCCGTCGAGCTGCGCGGCCACCTCTTGGCGCAGGAACGCGACGAGCTCGTCGGGCGCCATCTGCGTCGCGAAGCCTGCCGCCTGACGGTGCCCGCCGCCGCTCTGCGCGCGCGCGACGAGCGAGACGTCGACCGCGCCGTCGGTTGCGCGCAGGGAGACCTTCCAGCTGGCGCGGCGGTCGTCGCCCGTCAGCTCGCGTGCGAGCGCGGCGACCTTGGTGCCCTGCACGGCGCGCAGGTGGTCGATGATCCCTTCGGTGTAGGAGTCCTCCGCGCCCGTCTCGGTGAAGTCCTGGCGGCTGAGGCGGGCGAGTGTCAGGCGGCCGTCGTCGAAGCGCTGCATGCCGCTCAGCGCGCGCGCGAGCAGGGCGAGCTTGGGTTCGGGAACACCCTCGTACAGGCGGCGGTAGATCTCGTGCACCTCGACGCCGGCCTCGATCAGGTCGGCCGCCATGACGTGCGCGGCGGGTCCCGTGTTCTCGTACATGAAGCGCCCGGTGTCCGTCACGAGGCCGACGTAGAGCGCCTCGGCGATGTGCGGCGTCAGCGGGACGTCCAGCGCTCGCATGAGATCCCAGACGATCTCCGCCGTGCACGACGCCTCGGGCACGACGTGGTTGATCGTCCCGAACTGCGTGTTGTCGTGGTGGTGGTCGAGGTTGAGGATCGGCGCGTCGCCGACCTCGACGGCGTTGCGGTCGAAGTTGCCGCAGTCCAGGAACACGATCGTGCGCTGCGCGACGTCGTCGGGAACGTCGCTGACGAGCCCGTCGAACTGAAAGAACGCGTACTCGTAGGGCAGCGGGAACTCGTCCCGGCCGATGAACATCAGCGAGTCCTTGCCGAGCGCGCGCATCACGCCCTGCATCGCGACGAGCGACCCGAGCGCGTCCCCGTCGGGGTTCTCGTGCGTGACGAGCACGAAGCGCTGGCCGTCACGGATCGCGCCGACGATCTCGGCGCGCGTGCCTGCCGTCGGGCCGGCGACGGTCACGTCTCCTGTGCCTCGCGGCGGAGGATCTCCTCCAGGTGCATCGCCCGGTCGGTCGTCTCGTCGTAGAGGAACTCGAGCGTCGGCGTGCGCTTCATGCGCAGCTCGCGCGCAAGGCGGCGCTGCAGGGCGCCGTGAGCGGACTCCAGGCCGGCCATCGTCGCCGAACGCTGCGCCTCGTTTCCGAGCACGCTGACGTAGACGCGGGCATGGCGAAGATCTGGGGAGGTCTTGACGCTCGTCATCGTGACGAAACCGATTCTCGGGTCCTGCAGATCCTGGGCGACGGCGTCGGACAGGACCTGCCTGACGGCCTCGTCCACGCGCCTCATCCGATCCGAGGGCATCCTAGTGATTCCTCCCGTGACGGACCGTGCGCAAACCCGGGATGCCGGCGCCGTCTGCCGAGGACGCAGGATCGAAGGTGTGGCTCTGCCAGATCGAGGTCCGAGGACGCTGGCAGACGGTGATCGGCGCCTGGGGTTGCGTACGGGCTGTTGCGTGAGGGATCACTGGTCCCAAACGTCCTCGAAGGACCTGACCGTGCGCTCGACCCGACAGCTCTCCGGAAAGCGCTCGAGCAGAAAGCGCTCGACGCGATCGGTGGCGCTCTCGACGTTGTTGATCGAGCCGCCCGTCAGCGCGGCCGCGAGCGTCGAGCGCTGCCAGAGATCCCGATGGCCGACCTCGGCCACCGTCACGCCCATCCGCCCGTGCAGCTGCGCCTTCACCGACGCGAGATCCTTGCGCTTTGCTTTCAGCGAACCGGCGTCGGGGAAGTGCAGATGGACGAGCAGCAGCGCGACGTACGCGTCGTCGACCATCGCTGGCTAGTGGTTCGTACTTCCAGGACGCGCCACTAGGCCAGTGCGCGATCGACCTTGCGTGTCTCGTAGACCTCCAGCACGTCGCCTTCCTTGACGTCCTGGAAGTTGCGCAGCACGATGCCGCATTCGAAGCCGGCGGCGACCTCGCGCACGTCCTCGCTGATCCGTCGCAGCGACGCGATCTCGCCGTCGTAGACGATCGTGCCGTCGCGGACGAGGCGCGTCTTGGCGCCGCGGGTGATCTTGCCGTCGGTGACGTAGGAGCCGGCGATCACGCCGATCTTCGATGCGCGGAAGATCTGGCGAACCTCGACGTGGCCGACCGCGTCCTCGACCTCGTCGGGCTCGAGCATGCCCTCCATCGCCGCACGCAGCTCGTCGAGCACCTTGTAGATGACCGAGTAGTTGCGAACCTCCACGCCCTCGCGGTCTGCGACCGCGCGGGCGTCGCCGACCGGGCGCACGTTGAAGCCGATGATGATCGCGTCCGAGGCGGCGGCGAGCATGACGTCGGACTCGTTGATGCCGCCCACGCCGCTGCGGATGATGTTCACCGAGACCTCGTCCTGCGGCAGCTTGGCGATCTCGTCCTGCAGCGCCTCGGCGGAGCCGGCGACGTCGGCCTTGACGAGCAGGTTGAGCTCCTTGAGCTCGCCGGCCTGAATCTCCTTGAAGACGTCCTCGAGCGAGCGCTTGCGGCCCGAGCGGCGTGCGTGCTGCTCCTGCTTGAGGCGCTGCTCGCGCTCGTGCGCGATCTGGCGCGCGCGGCGGTCGTTCTCGACGGCGCGCACGTACTCGCCGGCCTCCGGGACGCCGTCGAAGCCGAGCACCTCGACCGGATCGCCCGGTGCCGCCTCCTTGACGCGATCGCCCGTGAAGTCGTGCATGGCGCGCACGCGACCCCAGTTGGCGCCCGCGACGAGCGCGTCGCCGACGCGCAGCGTGCCGCGCTGGATGAGGATCGTGACGACCGGGCCGCGGCCCGGATCGAGCTTGGACTCGACGACGACGCCCGATGCCGGCGCGGTCGGGTTGGCCCTCAGCTCCTCGACCTCCGCGACGACCTGCAGCGTGTCGAGCAGATCCTCGAGGCCGACCCTCGTCTTGGCCGAGACGTCGACGAACTCCGTGTCGCCGCCCCACTCGACGGGCTGCAGCCCGCGCGTGGTCATCTCGGTGCGCACGCGGATCGGGTCGGCGCCCTCCTTGTCGATCTTGTTGACCGCGACGACGATCGGGACCTCCGCCGCCTTGGCGTGGTCGATCGCCTCGTCGGTCTGCGGCTTCACGCCGTCGTCGGCGGCCACGACGATGACCGCGACGTCGGTCACGCGGGCGCCGCGAGCGCGCATCGCGGTGAACGCCTCGTGCCCGGGCGTGTCGAGGAAGGTGACGAGCTTGTCGCCGTGATGGACCTGATAGGCGCCGATGTGCTGGGTGATCCCGCCGGCCTCACCGGCGACGACCTCCGTCATGCGGATCGCGTCCAGCAGCGACGTCTTGCCGTGGTCGACATGGCCCATGATCGTCACGACCGGCGGGCGCTCGCTGAGGTCGCCGTCGGCGTCCTCGTAGACCGGCTCGGCCTCGACCTCGTCGGCGGCGTGGACGATCTCGACCTCTTTGCCGAACTCCTCGGCGAGGACCCCGACCGCGTCGTCGGACAGCGTCTGCGTCAGCGTCGCCATCTCGCCGAGCATCATCAGCTTCTTGATGATGTCCGGCACCGGCACGCCCATCGACTCGGCGATGTCCTTGACCGTCGAGCCGGAGTTGATGCGGACGAGATCGGTATGCGTCACGGCGGCCTCGTTGAGCGGCGCGACGGTGTCGTCGTACGTGCCGCGGCGGCGGCGCCCGCGGCGCTGGCGGCGGGGCGGCTGCTGCTGCTGGCCCGGCGCGCGACGGGAGGCCTGCGAGTCGATCACGACGCGGCGGCGACCACCGGGTCCGGCGGTGCCGGGCGCCCGCTCGCCGGCGAGCGACGAGCGCGTGGGGCGGTGCTTGGCGGCTTCGCCGTCAGCCGCGGGCGTGCTGTCGGCGGGAGCCGCGGGCGCCGCTGCCGCGGGCCGGGCGGGCGCCGCGTCGGCCGCTTCGGGAGCGGCCTTCGCCGCGGGCCTGCCGACGGCTTGCGACTGGCGCGGGCGCTGCGCTGCGGACGCAGCGGCGGCGCGATCGGACGCGGCCGGCGGCGCGGGCGGTGCCCGGCGCACGGCCGGCGGCGGCGCGGCGGGCTGGGCCGGCGTCAGCGCGGGCTTCGGAGCGCCGTTCGTCGGCAACGGGCGGCCTTCGATCGCGGCCTTCGCCTGATCCTCGTCGACGGCGGAGGCCGGCGCCTTGACCTTGATGCCGGCCTTGCGCAGCTTGTCGAGCACGTCCTGGGCGGACATGTCGTGGGCCTTGGCGAGCTCGTGAACACGGACTTTTGCCATCTAGGGCCAGTGTAGAAGGTCAGGATCGATCGGGACGCCGCGCCGGAACGAGCGGCTGAAGCCGCCGCGCGTCAGCGCGCGTCGCGCGCAGGCGCCGTCGCACGCGTACGCGCCGCGCCCGGGAAGGCGCTGCTCGGGATCGGCCTGCAGACGACCGTCGACGAGGACGAAGCGCTGCAGCCGGCTCTTGTCGGTGCTCGTGCCGCAGCCGACGCAGCGACGCTGGGGCGCGCCTACGACTGCGCGCCGTCGCTCGACGTGGACACGATGGCAGCGATCATCGCTCGATCTCGCTACGACTGCGCGCCGTCGCTCGACGTGGACACGATGGCAGCGATCATCGCTGGACCTCGCTACGACGGCTCCTTGGCGACCTCGTCGAGGGCGTCCTCGACGGGCACCTCGACGGGGGCGGGATCGGCCTCGGGCGCAGTCGCCGGGACCTCGTCGGTCGGCAGGTCCGCAAGCGCCTGATGGGAATCCAGGCCGCAGTAGCGCGAGCCCGGCAGCGCCGCGTTGGGGCAGCGCCGACCGGTCGACATGACCGCCGCGCAGCGGCCCTGCGTCTCCTCCTCCTCGTAGCCGGACTGCTGCTCCTCGGCCGCGAACTCGGTCTCTGACTTGATGTCGATCCGCCAGCCGGTCAGACGCGCGGCGAGGCGCGCGTTCTGGCCCTCGCGGCCGATCGCCAGCGAGAGCTGGTCGTCGGGGACGATGACGGTCGCCTGCTTGCCGTCGTCGTCGACGAGCACCTCGCGCACGCGCGCCGGGCTGAGCGCCTTGGCGACGAAGCGGGCGGGCTCGTCGTTGTAGGGGATGATGTCGATCTTCTCGCCGCGCAGCTCGGAGACGACCATCCGCACGCGCGATCCGCGCGGTCCGACGCAGGCGCCGACCGGGTCGACGCCGTCGGCGTGCGAGACGACGGCGATCTTCGAACGGTAGCCCGGCTCCCGGGCGACGTTTGCGATCTCGACGAGGCCGTCGGCGATCTCGGGCACCTCGAGCTCGAAGAGCTTCTTGATGAGCTCCGGGTCGCGGCGCGAGACGATGATGCTCGGCCCGCGCGTCGAGGCCGAGACCTCCTTGATGACCGCCTTGATGCGCTGGGAGTGGTCGTAGCGCTCGCCGTCGACCTGCTCGGACTTCGGCAGCAGCGCCTCGACGCGCTCGCGCAGCTGGACGAGTGTGTAGCGGCTGTCGGACTGCTGCACGATGCCGGTGATCAGCTCGCCGACGCGGTCGCGGTACTCCTCGAACATCATGTCCCGCTCGGCCTCGCGGATGCGCTGCAGGATGACCTGCTTGGCGGTCTGTGCCGCGATCCGGCCGAAGTCGCCGGGCGTCACGTCGCGCTCCTCGATCTGATCCTTGTACTCCTCGAACTTCGCGGGATCGATCTCCGGGTCCGTGGGCTCGATCATGTCGCCCGTCTCGGGGTCGTACACCGTCCCCTCGTCGATCGTCTCGACGATCAGGTGCGCCTCCAGGCGCTCGGGGATGATCAGCTCGATGACGCGGAAGTCGGCCGTCTCGGGGTCGAGCTCGACGCGCGCGTACTTCGCGCTGTCGGGCTGCTTCTTGTAGGCCGACAGCAGCGCGTCCTCGAGCGCGACCCGCAGCTTCTCGGGCGCGATGCCCTTCTCCCGGCCGAGAACGGCCATCGCATCAAGGATCTCGCGTGACATGTGCCTACTCCTCGACGAGGTTGGAACGGTGGATCTCGGCGTACGGGATCGCGACGACGCCGGTCTCGGCGGCGATTGTCACGCCGTCCTCGGACGCGCCGACGAGCTCGCCGGTGAATGACTTGTGCCGGCGCCCACCGCCTTCGGTGGCGCCGCGGACGTCCCCGTACGTACGAACCCGCGCGCGGCGCCCGAGGTAGCGGCGAAAGTGCTGCGGCTTGGAGAGCGGGCGCTCGGTCCCCGGTGAGGAGACCTCCAACGCGTAGCGCTCACGCACCTCGGGCAGCGCCCTGGTGACGCGTTCGCAGAGCCCGAGCGTCACGCCCTCCGGGTGATCGATGAACAGACGCACCGTCGAGCCGCCCACGACTTCCGCGAGCAGGACCTCGACATCGGGCTCGCTGGCTGCGAGCCGGGCCTCGATATCCGCCTGGATGGTGCCCATCAAAACCTCCTCATGGCCACAAAAAAAGCGGGCGAGCGCCCACTTTCGGTACGGCCTCCGGCCCGAAGCCGGAGCGAAAGCTGTTCGCTCAGTCTAGCACCGCCCTGCCGACCCGGCCGGTCGTCTCAGTGCTGGCGGCGGGACTGCCGGTGCTATGCGGCGTGGTCGCGCGAGCGATCGCGGTACAGGCGGTAGTCGCTGCGCTCCGGCCGCAGGCAGCAGGCGAGCGCGAGCGGCTTGCGCGCCTCCTGGTGGCGGCCCAGCTGCTGCAGTGAGCGGCCGAGGCAGAACAGCGCGTAGTCGTTCGTCGGCGCACGCTCGACGATCGCCTCGAACTCCTCGGCCGCCTCGGCGTAGCGCTGCGAGCCGAACAGCGCGCGGCCCAGCGCCTCGCGGATCGAGGTCTTGTCGGGCTCGAGGTCGCGGGCGCGGCGCAGCGGCACCGTCGCGGCGTGGAAGTCGCGGCCCTCGAGCAGCCGCGTGCCGTTCTGGAACAGGTCGTAGACGTCGTCGGACGACATGGCTTCGAGGATAGTCAGCCTGCCGTCCGGCGCGCCGGCTTCGGCGGCAGTGCCCACCAGGCGCGCAGCCGCCCGCGCCGGCCGAGTCCCGCGCCGAGCTCGCGGCGCAGCGCCGCGCGCTGCGCGCGCGTCGGCCGATGCCCGCCATAGCCGTAGCGCGCGTCGGCGAGCGCGCGCACGTACTCCTGCGCCGGCGTGCCCGCGTAGCCGTCGGCCAGCGCCGCGAGCGTCAGCTGCGGCGACGGCTCGCGGCCGCTGCGCTGCAGTGCGCGCAGCAGCTCGGCCAGCTCGGCGTCGGCGTGCACGTCGTCGGCCGCGGCCTGCCGCTGCTGGCGACGACGCACGAGCAGCAGCAGGAGCAGGAGCAGGAGCAGGCCGGTCGCGAGGATCAGCGCGACGGTCGCGCCGCCGCTCGCGACCGCCCCGCCCGCGCCGTCCTGCTGCTCCTGCGCTGCCGCCTCGACGTCGGCGCCGCCCGCGTCGGGCGTACGCCCCAGTGCGCGCTCGCTGCCGCCGAACGTCGCCGTCCCATCCTCCGCGTCGAGCGCCAGATCGGCGAGCTGCGTGCGCGCGGGCGAGTCGGGCGGCGTGGGATCACGGGTCGTCCAGCCGATGCCGGGCAGGAAGACCTCGACCCAGGAGTGCGCGTCGACGTCGCGCACGACGTACTCGCGTCGCTCGACGTCAAGGCTGCCGGGAGCGAAGCCGCCTGCGACGCGGGCGGGCACGCCGCCCATCCGCAGCAGCAGCGCCATCGCGCCCGAGAACTGCTGGCAGTAGCCGACGCGGTCGCGCAGCAGGAAGTCGGCGAGCGGCACGCTGCTGGGTGGTGGCGTCTCGTCGTAGCGAAAGCCGCGCGCGAGGTGGCGCTCGACGGCGCGGACGTACTCGAACGGCGTCTCGGCGCTCGCGCGCAGCCGGCGGGCGAGGTCGTACACGCGCCCGTATGGCGAGCCGGCGAGGACGCCGCGGGCGTCCAGCGCGGCGGAGCCGCCGATCGCCGGCGTCCCGCCCTCGCTCCAGCGCGGAAAGACGACCGGGACGCTGCCGCCGCGATCGACGAGCGGCAGGCGCATGACGCCGTACTCGCGCGACAGCGCGAGCGGGTACTCGCCGGGCGCCGCGCGCATCTGCGCCGCCGTCGGTCGCGGCGAGTAGACGACCGCGCGGTAGGCATGTCCGCGCCGCAGCGGCTGCCCCGCGGTCTCGTAGACGCCGGGCGTGTCGCTCGTCGCGATGCGCGGGCTGTCGAGGATGTTGAGCGTCGAGCCCGCGGCGACGAACTGCGACGTGCGCAGCGCGCGCAGCGTCACGCGGATCGTCTGGATCCAGCTCGGATCGTAGACCTTGGTCGCAAGCCCGTCGTGCGCCCGGCCGTCGTCCTGCACCCAGCGCAGGCCGTCGAAGGCGACGAGGTTGACGGCCTTCCAGTACGACCTCTGGCGCGAGCGCACGCGCAGCACCTCCCGGCCGTCGCGCGGCCAGTCCAGCGGTCCGTAACTGTGATTCCAGCGGTACTGCGTCGTCGCCGACGGGCTCAGCGACTGGGCGATCTCCTCGTAGTCCAGCAGCGCGCGCTCGCGGTCCAGCGCAGGCGCGGCGACGTAGCCGGTCAGCGCCGCGACCGCGACGGCCGCTGCCGCCAGCCCGGCTGCGCGCTGCTCGACGCGCTCGAGCCAGAGAAACGAAGCGAGCAGCAGCGTGAACGTCAGGCCCGCCAGCCACGGGCGGTCGACGTCGTGCTGCATGATGGGAACGGTGTAGAGCGCCCCGAGCGCGAGGGCGGCGGCGGCCGGGAACCCGAACGCGCGGTCGCGGCGCGGCGCGAACGCCAGCAGGGCGGCGAAGCCGGCGAGCACACAGCCTCCGAGGATCAGCACGATCCGGGTCCACTCGTCGAGGCCGTCGTAGGGCGTGCGTACCGTCGAGACGGCGCCGAGGCCCTGCGCGATCCCGCCGGCGAGGTCGTCCCAGCTGCTCGGGGCGACCATGCCGACGGGCACCCCGGACGCGCCGAGCGCGACGAGCAGCAGGGCGGCGGCGGCGACCAGCGTCGCGGTGAGCCGCAGGCGGGCGGGCGGGCGGCGCCGCGCGAGCGCGCTGAGCAGCGCGCCGGCGACCGCTGCCGCCAAGACGCTTGCGAGCAGCGCGGCCGAGGCCGCCGGGCGGACCATGTCGGCCCACTGCAGCGCGCCGAACCCGGCGAGTGCGACAAAGCCGATCAGCCGTGCGACGTGCGCGGACAGCAGCGCGCGGCGCGGAGCCGGGGCCGGCGCGCGCCGGTGCGCGTCGAGCGGACGCTGCGGCGGCGGGGCGGGCGCGGGCGTCGGCACGCGCGGGGCGAGCGTCGGCGGCGCGCTCATGCCGGGCTCCGCTGCGAGCCGCGCGCCGCGCGGCCGACGTGGGCCGCTGGTCGGCTCAGCACGTAGCCGTTGCAGCCCGCGACGGTGAACGCCGCGTGGCGCGCGGGCAGGACGCCGGGCAGGACGAGCACGCGCTGGGCGCCCTGCGCCGGCCCGAGCGGCTGCGGCATCCGCGAGCGCACGCGCGCGCTGACGAACATGATCGAGCCGCGCCGCTGCGTGATGCTCGACAGCGACGGCGCGACCGCCGCGCCGATCAGTGCCAGGCGCGCGTGCAGCTGCCCCCAGCCGGCGAGCGTCGCGCCGATATCGGTCGGGCGGCGGTCGCCGGGCAGCAGCACGCTGCACCCGCCCGCGACCGCCAGCGCGCGTACGAGCGAGGCGGCGGCGCGGACGGCGGCGTCGAGCGCGTCCTCGTCGGCGCCGCCGCGCGGGTCGAGCACGACGAGCGGCCGGCTCTCGCTCGCCGGCGCGAGAAAGCGCTCCTGCGCTTCGGCCCCACGCGCGACCGCCGGCCAGAAGATCCGCGACGCGGGCGTGCCGTCGCGCAGCGGCCGGATCCCGTCAAGCTCGATCTCGGCCCCGACCGCGAGCCGTCCGCGGCGGCCGATCCGCGTGACCTCGCCGGCGGCCGGCGTCGCGACGATCGGCTCGATCCGCGGCAGGACGAGCAGTTCGTCGTCGACGGCGGACGGGGGCGCGCTGACCTCGCGCGTCGCAATCCCGAGCGGGTCGCCGACGAGCAGGCGCGGCCGCGCGAGCACCTGGCGCCCGCGGCGCGCAAAGCGCGCCTCGATCCGCACGCGGCCGCCACGGGCTCCGGTGCGCAGCGCGACCGGCGCCGGCAGCAGCGGGTCGGCGACGGCCGACGGCGGCAGGCCGAGCCGGCCGGCGCTCACGTCGAGCACGATCGCCACCGGCTCGTCCTCGATCACGCGGCGCGCGCCGAGCGTGCGCTTGACCTGCACGGCGCGCGCGCCGAATCCGACCCAGGCCGCGCCGGCGCCGGCGAGCAGGACGAGCGTCGCGGCCGGCACCCACAGCGGCTCGGTGTCGAACAGCGCCGCGGCGAGGCCGAACGCGATCGCGAGCAGGGCCGTGGCGCGCGCGCGTCGCACGACGCTAGTGGTCGCCGTTGCTCGTCGTGGTGCAGATCACAGCCGTCAACGCCGGTTCTCGCTACAGCGCCGGGGTCGCCGCCACCGCGTCGGCGACGATCCGCTCGCCCGTCGCCTCGTAGGCGTCGGGGGCGAGGACGATGCGGTGAGCGAGCACCGCCTCCCCCATCTGCTGGACGTCGTCGGGGATCGCGTAGTCGCGGCCCTCGAGCAGCGCGTGCGCCTTGGCCGCACGCAGCAGGAGCAGGCCGGCGCGCGGGCTCGCGCCGAGCTCCACGCGCCGGTCGTCACGCGTCGCGGTGAGCAGCGAGACGATGTAGCGCCGCAGCGGCTCGGATGCCCGCACCCGCCCGACCGCGTCCTGCACGGCGAGCAGGTCCGCCGCCGACGCGACCGGCTCGAGCAGCGCGACGCGGTCGCCGGACTCGTGCGCGGCGAGCATGTGCGCCTCGCCCGCCGCGTCGGGATACCCGAGCGACAGGCGGACCATGAAGCGGTCGAGCTGCGCCTCGGGCAGCGGAAAGGTCCCCTCGTACTCGATCGGATTCTGCGTCGCGAGCACGAGGAACGGGCGCGCGAGCTCGTGGGTGTGGACGTCGACGGTGACGCGCCGCTCCTGCATGCACTCGAGCAGGCCGGACTGCGTCTTCGGCGAGGCGCGGTTGATCTCGTCGACGAGCACGACGTTGGCGAAGATCGGGCCAGGCCGGAACTCGAAGCGGCTCTCGCGCTGATTGAAGACGTTCGTTCCGACGACGTCGGCCGGCAGCAGGTCGGCCGTGCACTGGACGCGCGCGAACTCGAGGTCGAGCGACCGGGCGAGCGCGCGTGCGAGCGTCGTCTTGCCGACGCCGGGCAGGTCCTCGATCAGCACATGCCCTTCGGCGAGAACCGCCACGATCAGGTGCTCGACGACGCCGGCGCGCACCTCGGCGGCCTGCGCGACGTTCTGCGCGACCCCCGTTGCAAGCACGCCCGCGGCTTCGACCTCCGCGCCCGTGAGCCGTCGTTCGGTGCCCGCGCGATCCATCTGGCCGAGAATCGTCGCAGCCAGGAGGAACTTGCGCGACGGTCTGTGGCAGCTCGGCGCCCAGACAGCCGCGGCTGCCCGCGTCCTACGCCGCCGGCTCGGGCGCCCCGGCCGCGGCCGCAGCGCGCAGCGCCACCACCACGTCGAGCACAGCCCGAGCGATCTGCGGCTTCGACGCGCGTGCGATCTGCGTCGTCCCTGCCGCGGTCAGGATCGTCACCTCGTTGTCGGCGGCGTCGAAGCCGATGTCGGTGCGCGACACGTCGTTGACGACGACCGCGTCCAGCCGCTTGCGGGCAAGCTTCTCGCGCCCGTATTGCAGCGCCCCCGCGCCGTGCTCGGCCGCGAAGCCGACGAGGGTCTGATCCGCGCGCCGCGCCGCGGCGAGCCCGGAGAGGATGTCCGGCGTGCGCTCGAGCTCGATCCGCATGCGCTCGTCGGCGCCCTTCTTGAGCTTGCCGGCGAAGCTGCGCGCGGGGCGAAAGTCGGCGACCGCCGCTGCCATCAGCAGCACATCGGTGCTCTCGAACGCGGCGCAGCAGGCGTCGCGCAGCTGCGCCGCGGTCTCGACGTCGACGTATGTCACGCGCGGGTCACGCGGCAGGCCCACGTTGGCGGCCACGACCGTCACGGCCGCGCCGAGCTCGGCGGCCTCGGCGGCCAAGGCGAACCCCATCCGTCCGGACGAGCGGTTTCCGACGAAGCGCACCGCGTCGATCGGCTCGCGCGTGCCGCCGGCGGTGACGAGCACGCGCAGCCCGACGAGATCCGCCGCGGGCGCGGGCACGGGTGGCCGCGTCAGCGCCTCGATCGCCTCGAGCAGCGCGCCTGGCTCGGGCAGCCGCCCGGCGCCCTCCTCGCCCCTGGACGCCAGCCGTCCCGTAGCCGGCTCGAGCACGGTCACTCCGCGAGACCGCAAGAGGACCACGTTGGCCTGCGTCGCCGGATGCGCCCACATCTTGTCGTTCATCGCGGGCGCGACCAGCAGCGGGCAGGTTGCCGCGAGCGCGCAGGTCGTCAGCAGGTTGTCGGCCAGGCCCGCGGCGAGCTTCGCCAGCGTGTTCGCCGACGCCGGGGCGACCAGGAAGATGTCCGTGTTGCGGACGAGCTCCAGGTGGCTGAGGGGGTCGTGCCCGGGCGCCGCATCGCCCGGAAACGCACCACGCGCGGGGTCGCGCTCGAACTCGTCGCTGAGGACCGGCGCGCCGCTCAGCGCGGCGAACGAGGCGGCGCCGACGAAGCGGCGGCTGGCAGGCGTCTGGATGACGCGCAGCGCGTGGCCCGCCGCTGTCGCCAGGCGCACGAGCTCGAGCGCCTTGTAGGCGGCGATCCCGCCGCTGACGCCAAGCAGGATCCGGGCCATGTCAATCCATTTCGCCTAGCGGTACTGGTACTTGATCTTCCCGGCGGCGACCTCCTCGAGCGCGATCGTGAGGTAGTTCTTCGAGCCGGTGTCGACCATCGGGGGCGGAAACTCGTCGAACGTCCCCTCGCCGAGGTTGTGGTAGTACGAGTTGATCTGGCGGGCGCGCTTGGCCGCGACGAGAACGGAGGCGTAGTTGGAGTCGACGTTCTCGAGGAGGCGGTCGATGCGGGGAGAGATCATGCACCGCAGGCTAGCGATCTAGCGGGCGTCCGTCGTGTCGCGCACGATCTCCACCAGCTGCTCGACGGCGTCCTCCAAGCGATCGTTGACGACCACCTGCGCGAACTCGTGCTGTGCGGCGAGCTCCTCCTCCGCGGTCCGCAGGCGCGCCTCGACCTGCTCGGCGGCATCGGTGCCGCGGCCGACGAGGCGCGCGCGCAGCGCCTCGAGTGACGGCGGCGCGATGAACACCTGCACCGCCTCCGGGATCGACTCGCGGACCTGGCGGGCGCCCTGGAGCTCGATCTCGAGCACGACGGGAGCGCCGCTTGCGCTGCGCGTCTCGAGCTCGGAGCGCAGCGTCCCGTAGCGCGCTCCGGCGTAGTCGGCGTGCTCGACGAAGTCTCCGTCCGCGACGTGCTGCTCGAACTCCTCAGGCGACATGAAGTGGTAGTCGACGCCCTGCGTCTCGCCCGTGCGCGGCCTGCGCGTGGTGGCCGACACGGAGAGCTGCAGCTCGGGCATGCGCGTGCGCAGCGACCGGATCAGCGTGCCCTTGCCGACGCCCGAGGGCCCGGTGATGACGACCGCGCGCGGCACCGGCCTGCGGTGATCTAGCGGCGCAGGAGCCTGACGAGCTCGTCGCGCTGGCGCTCTGACAGCCCGCCGATCGTCTTGCTCGGCGAGATGCGGCACTGCGCCAGGACCTTGTTGACCTTCACGCGCCCGTACTTCGGCACGGCCAGCAGCATGTCGAAGACCTTGGCGGTCTCGATGTAGCGCGGCGGGTCGAGCAGCAGCGTGTGGATCGAGATCCGCCCGGCCTTCAGATCCTTCTTCAGCGCGGCCCGCTGCGTTCGAACGGCGTTGGCCCGGTTGAGCGCGTCGAGTCGCTGGGTCAGCGAACGTTCGGGCGCCGCCGAGTGCTTCATAGCGCTGTTCTGAGCCGGCGGCATCGACGCGCCGATCCTTGCACCTTCAGATCGGGGTCGCAAGGCGAATCCACACGAATCAGACCAATTGATATCGACCTGAGGTCGAGCTTGATATTTGTTGATGCTCCTCCCATCTCAGTGCCGAATTTGCAGGGATTTCAGCTCGGAAGCGATGCGCGACCCCGCGCACGGGTCGCGGAAATTCTCAGTACCGACGGCAACCAGGGCTGCGCCGACGGAAATGAGGTCAACCGCATGCGTTCCGCTCGCGATCCCGCCCATTCCGATGATCGGGAGCGATATCCGGCCGGCCACCGCGGCAACCTGCGAAAGCGCCACGTTCCTGATCGCGGCTCCCGACAGGCCACCGGTTCCGCCGCCCAGCCAAGGCCGCTTCGCCGACGGCGCCAGGGCCGTCGCGCGCAACGTGTTGATCAGCGAGACGGCGTCTGCACCCTCGCCCTCGGCGGCGGCCGCGACGGCCGCGACGTCGGCCGTGTTCGGCGTGAGCTTGACGATCAGCGGCTTGCGCGCGAGCGGGCGAACGGCCCGCACGAGTGCCGCCAGCGACCGCGGATCGGCGCCGATGTCAAGACCCGTCCTCACGTTCGGGCACGACACGTTGAGCTCGATCGCCGCGACCTCGTCGCGCTCGTCGATCGCCTCGACGAGCCGCGCCACCTCGTCCTCGCTGGATCCCATCACGTTCGTGATCAGCGGCACCGGCAGCTGCGCGAGCTGCGGCAGGTCGTACTCGAGGTAGCCCTCCAGGCCGCGGTTGGGCAGCCCGATCGAGTTGATCATCCCGGCCTGCGCCTCCCACAGCCGTGGCGGCGGATTGCCCGCGCGCGGCTGCAGCGTGATCGTCTTGGAGACGAACGCGCTGAACGGAAAGTCCGCGAGCAGCGCGTCGCCGAACGCGCGCCGCGCAGCGATCGCGTCGAACGTGCCCGAGCCGTTGACGATCGGGTGCTGAAGCTGCAGTCCGCAGAACTCGATCAATGCGCGGGCACCCCGTCGAGGCGCGCGGCGTCGATCACCGGCCCGTCGACGCAGACGCGCACGTAGCCGCCCTCCCGCAGCGGCACGACGCAGCCGTAGCAGGCGCCAAAGCCGCAGGCCATGCCCGCCTCGAGCGCGAGCTGCGCGGGGACGTCGTGCTCAGCGCACAGTGCGCGCACCGCCTCGAGCATCCCCGGCGGTCCGCAGGAGTAGACGACGGCGTGCGCGTCGCGCGCCAGCTCGGCGGCGAGCAGCTCGGTGACGAGTCCGTGGTGGCCGACCGAGCCGTCGTCGGTCGCGACCGTTGCGTCGGCATCCTCGAGCAGGACGGCGCCGGCGGCGTGATGCTCGTCGCGGAAGCCCAGGACGGCCGTCGGACGCGTTCCGTGCGAGGAGAGCACGGTCGCCAAGGCCGCGAGCGGCGGGACGCCGACGCCGCCGCCCGCGAGCAGCGCGCGGCGACCGTCGTGCGGGGTGCGGAAGCCGGCGCCGAGCGGGCCCGTCAGCCATAGCTCCTCGCCGGCGTCGAGCTCGGCGAGCCGCCGGGTGCCGGGCCCGACGTCCTCGAACATGAAGCTCAGCTTCCCGCGGCGGGCGCTGAGGAAGGAGAAGGCGCGCGGCAGGTAGGGCCGCTCGTCGTCGCCGCCGCCCCAGCGCGCGACCGTCGCGAGCATGTAGAACTGGCCGGCCGCCGGCAGCGGCGGCCCTTGCGGGTCGGCGACCTGCAGGACGCGGTAGGCGCCGACGTCGTCGCCGCGGCTGACCAAGACGCGGCGGCGGCCAAGCGGTGCGAGCGTCCTCATCCCACGTGCGAGCGATCGCGGTGCAGCTCCTGCAGCGACAGGACCTTCGGCTCGCCGTTTCGCGCCGCGGCGATCGCGCGCGCTGCGGCATGTCCGCCGGACAGCGTCGTGATGCAGGGGATCCCGCGCGCAACCGCTGCGCGGCGGATCTCCCAGCCGTCGGCGCGCGCGCCCGAGCCGGTCGGCGTGTTGATGATCAGGTCGATCTCGCCGTCGTCGATCAGGTCGACGACGTTCGGCGACCCCTCGCCGACCTTCTTGAGCACGTCGTCGATGCGCGCGCCCATGGCGCGGATCGCCCGCGCGGTGCCGGCGGTCGCGACGATCCGGAAGCCGAGGTCCTCGAGCCGCGAGGCAATCGCGTACGCGCCGGGCTTGTCGCCGTCGGTGACGGTGATGAAGACCGTGCCCTCGTTGGGCAGCCCCGCTCCCGCGGCGGCCTGGGCCTTGGCGAACGCCGTCGGGAAGTCGCGCGCGACGCCCATCACCTCGCCGGTCGAGCGCATCTCGGGGCTCAGCAGCGCGTCGGACCCGGTGAAGCGATCGAACGGCAGCACCGCCTCCTTGACCGAGACGTGCTCGGTCGGCATCGCCTCCGACGGCAGGCCGAGGTCCTCCAGGCGCTCGCCGAGCATCAGCCGGCAGGCCATCTTCGCGAGCGGAACGCCGATCGCCTTGGAGACGAACGGCACGGTCCGCGAGGCGCGCGGGTTGGCCTCGATGACGAAGAGGCGCGCGTCGAGCGTCACGGCGTACTGGATGTTGATCAGCCCGACGGTGTTCAGGCCGAGCGCGATGCCGCGCGTCTGCGAGCGGATCTCGTCGAGCATCTCGGGGCCGAGCGAGTGCGGGGGCAGCACGCAGGCGCTGTCACCGGAGTGGATCCCGGCCTCCTCGACGTGCTGCATGATCCCGCCGATCCAGACGCTCTCGCCGTCGCACAGGGCGTCGACGTCGACCTCGATCGCGTTCTCGAGGAAGCGGTCGAGGAAGATCTCGCGCTCGCGCCCCGCCGAACGGCGATCGGCGTCGACGCGGCCCTGATCCAGCAGGCCGTTGGATCTCGCGGTGCGCCGCAGGTAGTCCGCGAGGTCTTCGCGCGAGTAGACGATCTCCATCGCGCGTCCGCCGAGGACGTAGCTGGGGCGCACGAGCAGCGGGAAGCCGACGCCGTCGCTTGCCTGCAGCGCGTCCTGCACGCCGCGCGCGGTCGCGTACGGCGGCGCCTCGTAGCCGAGGCGCGCGAGCAACGCGCCGAAGCGGCCGCGATCCTCCGCGAGGTCGATCGCGTCGACGCTCGTGCCGAGGATCGGCACGCCTGCGTCCTGCAGGCCGGCGGCGAGCTTCAACGGCGTCTGGCCGCCGAACTGCACGATCACGCCTTCGGGCTGCTCCACGTCGACGACGCCGAGCACGTCCTCGAGCGTCAGCGGCTCGAAGTACAGCCGGTCGGACGTGTCGTAGTCCGTCGAGACGGTCTCGGGGTTGCAGTTGACCATCACCGCGTCCCGCCCCGAGGCGCGCACCGTCATCGCGGCGTGCACGCAGCAGTAGTCGAACTCGATCCCCTGCCCGATCCGGTTCGGTCCGGCGCCGAGGATGACGACGCTCGGCCTGAGGCTGCGGCGGACCTCGTGGCGGGGTGCGGGGACACCGTCGCGGCCGCTGGGCGGGAACGGATCCCAGGCCGAGTAGTAGTACGGCGTCTCGGCCGCGAACTCGGCGGCGCAGGTGTCGACGGACTTGAACGTGCGCGAGCCGGCGAACGGACCTTCGGGGTCGGCGGCGAGCTGCGCCAGCTCGCGCAGGAACCAGAGGTCGATCTTCGTGCGCCGCTCGATCTCCTCGGGATCCGCGCCCGCGCGCAACGCCGCCAGCAGGACGTCGTAGCGGTCCGGGCCCGGCTTCTCCAAGCGCTCGAGGAGCCCCTCGAGCGGCCCGTCGCAGGCGGGGACAGCGTCGAGCTCGCGGCTGCGCATCGCCTTGGCGAACGCCTGCTGGAACGTGCGCCCGATCGCCATCGACTCGCCGACGGACTTCATGTGCGTGCTCAGCCGCTCGTCGACGCCGGAGAACTTCTCAAAGGCAAAGCGCGGGATCTTCACGACGACGTAGTCGATCGTCGGCTCGAAGGACGCCGGCGTCAGGCGCGTGATGTCGTTGTCGATCTCCTCCAGCGCGTAGCCGACCGCCAGTCGCGCGGCGATCTTCGCGATCGGAAATCCGGTCGCCTTGGAGGCCAGCGCGCTCGAGCGCGATACGCGCGGGTTCATCTCGATGACCATGATCTCCTCGGTCGTCGGGTTGACCGCGAACTGCACGTTGGAGCCACCGGTCTCGACGCCGACCGCACGGATCACGGCGAAGGCCTGGTCGCGCAGCTTCTGGTAGAGGCGATCGGGCAGCGTCTGCTGCGGCGCGACGGTCACGCTGTCGCCCGTGTGGACGCCCATCGGGTCGATGTTCTCGATCGAGCAGACGATCACGCAGTTGTCGTTGTGGTCGCGCATGACCTCGAGCTCGAACTCGCCCCAGCCGAGCACCGACTCGTCGAGCAGGACCTGCCCGATCGGCGACGCATCGAGGCCGCCGCGGACGATCTCGCGAAACTCTTCGGGTGAGCGGGCGATCCCGCCGCCGCGGCCGCCGAGCGTGTACGCCGGGCGCACGATGATCGGCAGGCCGATGTCGATCAGCGCGTCCTCGGCCTCGGCCATGTTCGTGGCGATCGCGCTGTTCGGCATCCGCAGGCCCGCCTTCTGCATCGTGGCGCGGAACCGGTCACGGTCCTCGGCGCGGCAGATCGCCTCGTAGTTGGCCCCGATCAGCTCGACGCCGTGCTGCGCGAGGGTCCCGTTCTCGTGCAGCTCCTTGGCGAGGTTGAGCGCCGTCTGGCCGCCGAGCGTCGGCAGCAGCGCGTCGGGCTTCTCGCGCGCGATGACCTGCGCGACCGGCCCGGGCAGCAGCGGCTCGACGTACGTCGCGTCGGCGAACTCGGGATCGGTCATGATCGTGGCGGGGTTGGAGTTGACGAGCACGACCTCGTAGCCCTCCTCCCGCAGGACCTTGCAGGCCTGCACGCCGGAGTAGTCGAACTCGGCCGCCTGCCCGATCACGATCGGCCCGGAGCCGAGGATCAGGATCCGCTGGATGTCGTCTCTGCGCGGCATCAGGCAACCGCCCTGATCTGGTCGAGGAAGCGATCGAAGAGGTAGAGCGAGTCGTTCGGCCCGGGGCCGGCCTCGGGGTGGTACTGGACGGTGGCGCCGGCGACGTCGAGCAGGGTGAGCCCCTCGACCGTGCGGTCGTAGAGGTTGATGTGCGACAGCTGGGCGGCGCCGAAGTCGGTGTCCCAGCGGAGCGGCTCGTCACCCGCGATCGTGCGCTCGCCGTGGGGACCGAGCACCGCGAAGCCGTGGTTCTGCGACGTGATCTCGATCCTTCCGGTCGCGAGGTCCTTGACCGGGTGGTTGGCGCCGCGGTGGCCGAAGGGGAGCTTGAACGTCTGCAGGCCGACGGCGCGGCAGAGCAGCTGGTGGCCGAGGCAGATGCCGAACGTCGGCTTGCGGCCGACGAGCGCGCGCAGCGTGTCGACGATGTAGTCGAGCGCGGCGGGATCGCCGGGGCCGTTGGCGAGGAAGATCGCATCCGGGTCGGAGGCCGTCAGCTCGTCGGCGCTCACGGTGCACGGGTGCAGCTCGATCACCGCCCCGCGCTGCACGATGTTGCGCACGATCGAGGCCTTGATGCCGGTGTCGATCGCGGCGATCCGCGGGCCGCTGCCGCTGCCATGGATCGTGAGCCTGTCCGGCGTGACGACGCGCGCGAGGTCGGCGCCCTTCATCGCCGGCTGCGCGGCGATCAGCGACCGTGCCTCGGACTCGCTGATCGAGCCGGGGAACACCCCGCCGCGCATCGAGCCGGCGTCGCGGATGTGGCGGACGAGCGCGCGCGTGTCGACCTCGCTGATCGCAGGCACCCCGCAGTCGGCGAGCCAGTCCAGCCAGCCGCGCTCGGCGCTCGGCGCGTCCTCGGTGTTGATCGCGCTGCGCATGACGACCGCCCGCGCCCAGACGCGCGAGGACTCCATCGCCTGCTCGCAGACGCCGTAGTTGCCGATGTGCGGATACGTGAACGTGATGATCTGCCCGGCGAACGACGGGTCGGTGACGGACTCCTGATAGCCCGACATGCCGGTCGTGAAGACGACCTCGCCGCTGGCGGCCTGCGGCGCGCCGACCGCGATCCCGTCGAAGCGAGCGCCGTCCTCCAAGAGGACGTAGGAGGAGGAGGAGGAATGGTTTCGGCCTACGGTCATCGCAAGCTCTGACCTTCGGACGACGTCACACCCGTCATCGCAAGCTCTGACCTTCGGACGACGTCACACCCGTCATCTCTGGCCTGCCGACGACGTCACGCTGAGGATCGTGGAGCGCTCGCGGTATGCCACCGCGCCCGCCGCCACCGTCAGCAGCACGCGCCCGCGCAGGCTGCGCTCGGCGAAGCAGCAGTTCTCCGAGCGGCTCTCGTAGCCGCTCTCGCCCACGACCCACTCTGCCTCGAGGTCGACGAGCACGAGGTTCGCCGGCTCGCCGGCGACGATCGTCGGCACGAACAGGTCGAGCAGCCCGAGCCCCGACGTCAGCTTCTCGACGACGAGCCCCAGCGGCAGGATGCCGGGCACGACGAGGTCGGTGTAGACGGCGGCGAAGGCCGTCTCCAGGCCGGTCGTCCCCATCGGCGCCTGCTCGAACGGAACCTCCTTCTCGTCGCGCGCGTGCGGCGCGTGGTCGGTCGCGATGCAGTCGATCACGCCGCTGCGCAGGCCCTCGACGAGCGCCTGGCGATCCTCCTCGCTGCGCAGCGGCGGGTTCATCTTGCGCCGCGTGTCGAGGCCGCGGACGTCCTCGTCGGTCATCGTGAGGTGGTGCGGGCTCACCTCGCAGGTCACGGCGACGCCGCGCGCCTTGGCCGCGGCGATCACCGCGACCGACTCGCGCGCCGAGAGGTGCTGGATGTGGATCCGCGCGTGCTCGTACTCGGCGAGGGCACAGTCGCGGGCGATCATCGTCGACTCGCTGACGCTCGGGATCCCGGCGACCCCGAGCAGCGCGCTGACGACGCCCTCGTGGATCGCGCCCTTGCCCGACAGCGACGGGTCCTCCTCGTGCAGCGCGAGCACACCGCCGCACAGGCGCTGGTACTGCAGCGCGCGGCGAAAGATGCCGGCGTCGACGACGGGCCGGCCGTCGTCGGTGAAGCCGGCGGCGCCGAGCCCGCGCAGCTCGGCCATCTCGGTCAGCTCGCTGCCCTGCAGGCCGCGCGTGATCGCCGGCATGAAGCCGACCGGAACGCGCGCCTCGCGCGCGGCGGCATCGAGCAGCGCGCCGAGGATCGGCGCGCTGTCGACGACGGGCGCGGTGTTCGGCATCGCGATCACCGCGCAGTAGCCGCCGGCGGCTGCCGCCCGCGTCCCGGTCTCGAGGTCCTCCTTGTGCTCCTGGCCGGGCGTTCGCAGGTGCACGTGCGGGTCGACGAAGGCCGGAAGCAGGTGTCGGCCCTCGCCGTCGACCGTCTCGGCGCCGCGCGGCGCCGACAGGCTGCCGGCGCTCGCGATCTCGGCGATCTCCCCGCGCCGCACGAGCACGTCGTGCGCGCCGTCGAGGCCGGCACGCGGATCGAGCGCGTGGACGTTTCGCAGCAGCAGGTCGGCGGGTCGCGTGGGCGCGCTGACGAGGCGGACAGTGCGCGCGGCGCCGTTGCACGGCGGCTCGTGCGGGGTCATGCGAGCTGCGGTTCTGTCGGCTGCGGCGCGCTGCGCTCGTCGCGAGCTCCTGCGAGAACCTCGTAGAGGACGCCCATCCGCACGACGACGCCGGACTTCACCTGCATCGTGATGACCGCCTGCGGCGAGTCGACGACCTCGCCCGACAGCTCGACGCCGCGGTTGACCGGACCGGGGTGCATGAGCACTTGGCGCGGGCCGAGGCGGCGGCCGTTGATCTGGTAGTTGGCGGCGTACTCGCGCAGGCTCGGCACGAAGTGCTGGTCCATGCGCTCGTGCTGCATCCGCAGCGCGTAGACGACGTCCGCCTCGCGCAGGTCGTCGAGGTCGTAGCGCACGTCGCAGCCGAGCGCCTCGATGCCGCGCGGGATCAGCGTCGGCGGCCCGCAGACGGTGACGTCGGCACCCATCTTGCGGAAGGCGAGGATGTTCGAGCGCGCCACGCGCGAGTGCGCGACGTCCCCCACGATCCAGATGTTCCGACCCTCCAGCGAGCCGAGCTTCTGGCGCAGCGTGTGGACGTCGAGCAGCGCCTGCGTCGGATGCTCGTGCTTGCCGTCGCCGGCGTTGACGATCGCGGCCGTCGTCCAGCTCGCGACGAGCGCGGCGGCGCCCGCGTAGGGCGTGCGGATGACGATCGCGTCGGGCGAGTGCGCGGTCAGCGTCAACACGGTGTCCTTCAGCGACTCGCCCTTCTCGACGCTCGAGCCGCTGGCGGCGAAGTTCACGACGTCCGCGCTCAGGCGCTTGGCGGCGAGCTCGAAGGACGAGCGGGTGCGCGTCGAGGCCTCGTAGAAGAGGTTGAGCACCGTACGGCCGCGCAGCGCCGGGACCTTCTTGATGTCGCGGTGCGAGACCTCCTCGAAGGCGGCCGCGCGGTCGAGGATGCGCTCGATGTCATCGCGGGTCAGATCCTCGATCGACAGGAGGTGCCTCATCGACCCGGTACCTCCGCGGCGATTCCGGCCCCGCGTTCTGAGGGTGCCTCTCCGCATCCGCCCTCGCGTGGGTCTCGCGGCTGCTCCGCGATCGTCACGCAGTCCTCGCCGTCGATCTCGGTCACCCGCACGAAGACGCGCTCGCTGCGCGCGGTCGGCAGGTTCTTGCCGACGTAGTCGGGGCGCAACGGCAGCTCGCGGTGGCCGCGGTCGGCGAGCACCGCGAGCTGGACGCGCTGCGGGCGCCCGTAGTCGAAGAGCGCCTCGATCGCGGCGCGAGCGGTGCGGCCGGTGAAGAGGACGTCGTCGACGATGACGATCGTGCGCCCATCGATCTCGAAGTCCAGGTGCGTCGCGTGGACGACCGGCGCGCCCCCGCGCAGCGTCACGTCGTCGCGATAGAAGGCGATGTCGACGTCGCCGAGCGGGACGTCGACGTCATGCAGCTCGGCGAGCAGCTCGCGCAGCCGGGCGGCGAGGACGGCGCCGCGACGGTGGATGCCGACGAGCGCAAGCTGGTCCGGCTCGCCAGAGTTCTCGACGATCTCGTGCGCGATGCGCGTGAGCGCGCGCCGCATCTCATCGCCGTCAAGGACGACCTTCGGACCTGGCATGTGTGTCCTTCCTGGCCTCACGGGACCGGGTTAAAGGAGCGGTTGCGGTGCTTGCGAGGGTAGCAGCGCGCGCGGCGGCTGATCGGTCGCGCGATGGGACGTCCGCTGCATCGGTCCTGCGCGCGCACGCGCGCTCACGTCGGCGTCGGCTGTGTGGCCGAGCGAAACCGCGGGCCGTGCTGGAATCCAGCAGTGGTGGGACGCAGCGCGGCGCGACCCCTCCGCCCGGCTTGAGCGCGAAGATCGCGGAACCAAGCGCCGGCGGGACTACTGACCGCTGGCGGCGGTGCGGTCCCGTACTCGGTCGAGACTTCTGACTACGCCGTGCTTGGGTTGTGTCCAAAGGGGCAAAGTAGCCCGCCCGTCGGTTGCGGCCAGGGCGTGACGGCCGCTTCGCCTGTGCGCTCGAGGTCGAGGCGGGTGGTCATGTCGAGGTGGAAGGTGGTCGCAGGGACGCCACAGACAAAGCCCGCGCTCACACAGCGCCGATCGTCGAAGAACCGGCCTGCCCGATCTGCGCTCTCGCAAGAGGCCCCTGAAACCCGGTCCGGCGACCGTCGCCACCGACCCGGACGTGAACTTCAAGTCGGCATTTTCATCCCTGACGAGGAGCAGCAGCGGGCGGGCGCCCTCAGTTGTCGGTGCCGCGGCCGGTGGCGACGTCGCGCATGCGGTCGAAGAGTGACGCCGCCGGGCCGGCCGCGATGCGCGGAAGCGGCTCGTTGGGCACGTTCGGGTGTGGCCGCGTCGGCGCCACCTTCTTGAACGCCTCGACGCGGGCGCCGAGGCTGCGCAGCTCGTCCTCATCGACGACCTGGCGCATGTGCGCGAACATCTGGCCCTCCTCTTCGGCGATGTGCTTGCGGATCTCGCGCATGAGCGTCGCGACCTCATCATCGAAGGCCGGGTCGTCCGGGTCGAGCTTTTCGATGCGGTGCAGCGTCTCCTCGGCGCTGGCGTGCTCCTTGCGGGCACGCTCAGCCTCCTCGGCGCTGACCTTCTTGTCCACCCGCGGGTAGACGAGCACCTCCTCGGCGACCGAATGGCGGACGAGCTCGATCGTTACCCGGTCGGCCACGTCCTTGCGCCGCGACTTGGCCTCTTCCGTCGAGGCGCCGCGCAGAGACTCGAGCTCCGCGAACATCTGCTCGACCTCGCGGTGATCGTGCTCGAGAACCTCGATCACGTCGCGCTGCTCGTCAGCCATCACAGCCTCCTGAAGGTTCGACTCACGCCCGAATCGCCCGCAGCAAGGGTGTCCCCCGATGCACGCCCTCACGAACCGGCGCTCGTCGCACCGAATGCGGCTCTCGCTCCTCTACGCTCGTCCGGTGGCACGCGCCCTTGGCATCAACCATGTCGCGCTCGAGGTCGGCGACATCGACGAGGCGCTGACCTGGTACGCGCGCTTCCTCGAGTTCGATCTGCGCGGCAGGCGGCCGACGATGGCGTGGATCGACCTGGGTGATCAGTTCCTCGCGCTGAGCTCCGGGCGTCGACAGGGGCCAGACGACGGGCGCCACTTCGGCCTCGTGGTGGACGACAAGGAGGCGGTGCGCGCGGTGCTCGCCGACGAGGGCGTTGACGTGCCAGTGAGCGGCGGCCTTCGCTTCCAGGACCCGTGGGGCAACGCCGTCGAAATTGTCGACTACCGCGACGTGCAGTTCACGAAGCCGCCGGCGATTCTCGCGGCGTTGGTGCCCGAAGGCCTGCAAAAGAGCGCCGCCGCGCACGAGGAACTCGTGCGCAAGGGCCTCGCGGGTTGACGCGCAGGGCCTTGCCGGTTCGGCGATATCCAGCGCTCTCGATGACGACCAGCCGGACTGCTTCTGGTGTTCGTCCAACGGGGCAGTCCGACCGCGAGGTCGGCGCTGCGTCTAACGGGCTGGGCGAAGATCCGGGGCGCCGCGCTTCGTCTACGCCGAGCTGAGCGGCGACGAACGGCCGGGCCGGTTCGATCAACCGCGTCCGCCGACTTCGCCCGGTCAGACAGTCGACCCCAACTCGGTCGTCGCCGGAGATCGCGGCAGCGGTCCTGCCCGCGCGGCTACGCCGGCGATTGGAGCGGCGCCGCAGACGGGGGCGCCGGCTGGCGCTGCGGGGACTCCCAGCGGACGAGCTGCGGCGCGCCGCGCTCGGGCAGCGGGATCTCGATCGTGTCGAAGTCGCGCGGGACCTCGGTGTCGGCGAAGACGGCGCGCGCCTCGTCGCGGATCTCGTGCCCGGCGTAGCGCGAGGAGAGGTGCGTCAGCGCGAGCATGGCGACCTCGGCGTCGGCGGCGACCTGGGCCGCCTGGCGCGCGGTGCTGTGGCCGGTCGCGGCCGCGCGCGCGGCGTCCTCATGGGCGAAGGTCGCCTCGTGGACGAGCACGTCGGCGCCGTGGGCGGCGACGACGACGCTGTCGGTCGGCGCGGTGTCGCCGGTGACCACGACCTTGCGGCCGGCGCGCTCCTCCCCCACGACCTGCTCAGGTGAAACGCCCTCGACGGTCTCACCGCGCTGCAGCCGCCCGAAGTCGGGACCCGGGGTAACGCCCAGGCGCCTCGCGAGCTCGGCGTCGAAGCGGCCGGGCCGGGCGTCCTCGACGAGCGCGTAGCCGAACGCGGTCGTGCCGTGGCGCACGCTGATCGCGACGATCTCTAAATCGTCGCGGCGGATTGCCTCGTCGGGCTCGAGGTCGCGGATCGTCAGGCCGTATCGCGGGCGCCCGTAGACGGGCCGCAGGCGCTCGAGCAGCGCGCTCGTGCCGGGTGGCCCGTGGACCGTCAGCGGCTTCTCCCGATCGCGCAGCTCGAAGGACTTCAGCATCCCCGGCAGGCCGAGCCAGTGGTCGGCGTGCAGGTGCGTCAGGAAGATGTCGGTGAGGTCGGCCAGGCCGACCGAGCGCACGAGCTGGCGCTGCGTGCCCTCGCCGCAGTCGATCAGGATCCGCTCGCTGCCGCGGCGGATCAGCAGCGCCGGCAGCCCGCGGCGCGCCGACGGCACAGACCCGGCGGTGCCGGCGAAGAAGAGCGACAGATCCATGCCCCGCGAGAGTACTGCGAGCGGTTGGGGCCCGCCTGGGCGTCGCGTCCGAGCGTCACGCGGAGGCCGTCAGCGAGTCGGAGGAGCTGCGCGCGTTTCGTCCTGCGCCGTCGAGCTGCGAGCTCGTGTAACCCGACCGCCGGCCCGGTGTCTTGTCGACCAATGGTCAGCAAGCTCTAGGAGGCCGGATGGATTCACTCTCTGCCATGTTCAGGACGGCCGGGCGCCGGCTGTGGCGGCACTTTCGCCCGCTCGCCGGGATCGCGCTCGTCGTCGGTATCGCCCTGACGCGGCCAATCGCGAGGCGCTTGCGGCCGTCGAGTGGACGATCGAGCCGCTCGCGCTCGCAGCCGCGATCGCGCTGCTCGCCGTCGCGCCGCTGGCGCAGGCGCTGACGCTGCGGATCGCGCTGCAGCAGCTCGGCGCCGCTGCTCCCCCTGTCGCGACGCTGCGGATCTGGGCGCGCTCATATCTGCTGCGCTACGAGCCCAGCGGTGCCGTCGGCTTCGTCTACCGGGTGCGCGAGCGCGAGCGCCTCGGCGCGACGACGGCGCAGGTGCTGACGGCCTCCGGCTACGAGCAGCTCGCCGCCGTCACGGCGGGCGCGCTCGTCGCCGTCGTCGCGTTCGCCGCCGCCGGCGCAACCCCGCCGCTGCTCGCCCTGATCCTCGCCGGGGCGCACGCGGCGGCCGCGATCGCGGTGCGTCCCGCACTGCTCGGCGACCGCATCGCGCGCTCGCTGTCGCGCCGCGGCGTCGCGCTCGCCGGCGTCATGCGCGGGCGCACGCTCGCGCTGCTCGTCGCGATCGACGCCGCCGGCTGGGCCGCCACCGGCTGCGGCGCGGCGCTGCTCGCCGACGGCCTGCTCGGGGCGGCCGCGCCGAGCGCGTTGCTGCTGCTCGGCGCCTTTGCGCTGTCGCTGACGGTGGGCGCGCTCGTGCCGCTGCTGCCCGCCGGCCTCGGCCCGCGCGACGCCGCGCTGACGGTCGCACTGGCGCCGGCCGCCGGCCCCGGCGCGGCCGCGCTGCTCGCGATCGCGCTGCGGGCGGTCTCGTTCGCCGGCGAGATCCTCGCCGTCGCGGTCGCCGAGGTCGTGGCGCTGCTGCGCGATCGCCGCCGGAAGCGCGTCGCAGGCAGCGGCGGGAGCGTCGGTCTGCGCGAGACGCGCTCCCCGCGCGAGCTCACCGCCGACGCGCGCACGATCGTCGTGGTCCCCACGTACGACGAGCTTGGGTCGCTGCCGCTCTTCGTCGAGCGCTTCGCGCCGACCGGCATGGAGCTGCTGATCGTCGACGACAGCTCCCCGGACGGCACCGGCGTGCTCGCAGACGAGCTCGCCGCGACCCGCCCGTGGATGCACGTGCTGCACCGCGCCGAGAAGGACGGGCTCGGGATGGCCTACCGCGCCGGCTTCGCCTGGTGTCTGAAACGCGGCTATGAGGTCATCGGCCAGATGGACTGCGACCTCTCCCACCCACCGGAGAAGCTCGCCGAGATGCGCGCGGTGCTGCTCGACCGCGATGCCGGCCTCGTGCTCGGCTCGCGCTATCTACGCGGCGGCGGGACCGACGGCTGGAGCGCAACCCGTCTGGCGCTCAGCCGCGTCGGCTGCAGCGCGGCGCGGCGTGCGCTCGGCCTGCCGTTCAGCGACCTCAGCGGCGGCTTCAAGACGTGGCGCGCGGACTGCCTCGACGCGATCGGTATCGACGAGCTGCTGAGCGCCGGCTACGCCTTCCAGGTCGAGACGACGCAGCTCGCCCACCTCGCGGGCGCGCGCATCGAAGAGGTGCCGTTCGTCTTCTCCGAGCGGATCGCCGGCGCATCGAAGATGACGCTGCGGATCTCACTCGAAGGCATCCGCGTGACGCTCGCCCTGCGTCGCCACCACCGACGTGCGCGCCGCCACCGACCGATCGCGGCGTTGTAGCCTTCGACGCACGCGCCCGTAGCTCAGCTGGATAGAGCGCCGCCCTCCGGAGGCGGAGGTCACAGGTTCGAATCCTGTCGGGCGCGCTGCGGGTCCGTCGGCGCGCATCGCTGCTTCGACGATGACGTCACCGGCGCGCGCCACCCGCGCGCTCAGCTTCAGCAGCTGACGATCCGCGTGCTCAGCCCGAGTCGTCGAACGACGCGGCCGGCGGCGGGGGCGCAGGCGGCGGCGGTGCAGGCGGCGGCGGTGCAGGCGGCGGTGTCGCACGGCGCGGCGGCACGACAGGCCGAAGAGCGACAGGAGGCGGCGGCGCAGCGGGGACGACGCGGTGGGGCGCAGGCGCGGTCTGACGAGGACGCGGTCGTGCCTGCGCGGCACGGCGCTCTCGCGCAGCCCGCCGAGCGCGTATCGCAGCCAGGTTGCGCCGGTATCTGATCGACCGCGCACGGCGCTGCTTCGCACGGCGCTCGCTCGCCGTCGGCGAGTCGCTCCCAGCAAGCGCCCGACGCGGCGGCTCGCCGACAGGCGCGACCGCTGACGGGTCGCCCGATGTCGTGAGCGTGGCGTCGGGCGACGTCGCTTTCGCCTGGATCGATGCCGGCGACGGGGTATCGCCGGCGACGAGCGGAACCGTGACCGCCATCGCGATCGCGGTCACGACGATGCAGAGGCTCATGATGTCCTTGCGGCTCATGCGCTCAGTCGGGCGCGACAGTAGCGGCGATGCTCACGCCGGAGCATGCGCCGCATACGGCTGGATCTCGATCGTAGGTACACCGATGTTCGTCACTGCACGGAAGCCTGGAGCACGTTCGGCACCATCGCCGCAACAACGTCTGGGCTGTCCTCGTTCTTCCGCCGCAGCCCGCTCGCGCCGAGCGAGGCGCCTGACCACTACTAGGTGAAGAAGGCGCGCAGGTGCTCGGCGACCGTCTGCGGACACTCCTCGGCGGGGAAGTGGCCGCAGCCCTCGAGGTACTCGATCCGCACGTCGTCTGCGTGGTCGACGATGTCCTCGAACATCCGCGGTTTGAAGAACGGGTCGCTGAGGCCGTGCAGCCAGAGCGTCGGGGTCGTCAGCCGGCGGTCGCCGTACAGCCCGCGCACCCACTTCGGATACTCGTAGAGCTGAAAGGTGCGGTAGAGCTGCGCCGCGGCCTTCGCGCGCGCCGGATCGCGCAGGCGCGGTGCGAAGTGCTCCTGGTACGTCGGCAGCACGCAGTCGCTCTGCGCCGAGATCGCCCCCACGACCCTGCCCACGATCCGCGGCGACGCGTTGATGCGGCGCCCCAGCGCGGGGCTCGCGAGCAGGCCCTGGTAGGCCATCGCTCCGAGCTGCTTGGGTACTGCCTTCAGCCCGAGCGTCGGCCACACGTGGCCGGTGTTCATCGCCACGTAGCGCTCGACGCGGGCGGCGTGGTTGAGGCAGACGAGAAAGCCGATGACCCCGCCCCAGTCGTGGCCGACGAGGCTCACGCGCTCGATCGCGAGCGCGTCGAGCAGCGCCGCGACGTCGTCGGCGAGCTCCTCCTTGCGGTAGCCGCGCGGCGTCGCCTCGCTCCAGCCGAAGCCGCGCAGGTCGAGCGCGAGCACGCGGTGGCGATCGGACAGCAGCGGCATCAGCGAACGCCATGTCCACCAGTGCTGGGGCCAGCCGTGCAGGAGCAGCACCGGCGGCGCGTCGCGGCTGCCGAGCTCGGCGACGTGCAGGCGCGCGCCGCGCACGTCGACGTAGTGGTGCTCGGCCCCCTCGAGCACGGGCATCCCAGGCTGGGCCACTGAGCGCGCAGGCTACCCGAGCGAGCGGTCAGCTGCGCGAGGACGCGAGCGCCGCGGAAGCGCCGTCCTCGTCCGCGCCGCCCACCGTCGCGGCGGCGATTCGCCTGGCTGCCCGCTGCGTCCGCTTGAGCCCGTACCAGCTGCGGGTGACGAAGCTCGTGAGAAGCGCGATGTTCAGCCCGCCCCAGTAGACCGAGCCGGCGAGCAGCGCGAGGCTCGGGAGCGTGCCGTAGCGCAGGCCGTAGACCAGGACGCAGAGCACGCCCAGCACGAGCGTCGTCTGCGGCAGCGTGTGGCGCCAGTGCCAGCGGATGTCGTCCTCCTTGCGCGTGACGACGTACGTCGGCTTGCGGTTCGGGCCGCCGACGATCGCGAGGATGACGGCCTTGGCGTACACGGGAGCCATCCCCGTCCACATCACGCGTGTCTGCCAGAGCTTGCGCACCAAGCGGCGCTGACGCGTGCGCCGGTCGCCGTAGGGGAGGTTCAGGACGAGCAGCCAGATCTCGACGGCCAGCACGAGCGGCAGCAGGTGCGCGACGTAGTCGACGGCGCTCATGCCGACGAGCGGCGGCGCACCGAGCAGTGAGCACGCGATGCTCGGGATGTACACGAACGCCGTAAGGCGTTCAGGTAGAAGGCGAGCATCTCCCAGAACTGGGCGCGTTGGCGCAGGTTCAGGCCCTTCAGCCGGCACCAGACCATGAGGCGCACCGTGTCGATCGCCCAGGTGCCGCGCTGCTTGTAGAAGTTCGGCACGTCCTCGGGCGCGTGCTGGCCGACCGCGCCGACGATCGGCAGATACATCCCGCGCCACCCGCGGCGCAGCGCCTCGAGGCCCGACTGCACGTCCTCGACGAGATTCCAGGTCGGGAAGTCGCCGATCTCGCGCAGGGCGGTGCGGCGCCAGACGACGCCCGAGCCACACGGAAACACGGCGTTGGAGGCGTTGCGCGCGAGCATCTGGCCGCGGTAGAACATCGGCTCCCAGTTGTTGAACGGGTCGCCGGCGCTGACCTGCGCCTGCTTGACGGTCTGGACGAACGCGAGCCCCGCCTCTGCCTCGAGCTGGCCGACGACCTGGCGCAGGAACGCGTTCGAGCCGACTTCGTCGTAGGCGTCGCGGGTCTCGATGTAGGGGATGTCGGGATGCTCGGCGTCGAGCATCGCCACCGCCGAGTTGAGGTTGCCCGCCTTGGCGGCGCCGTCGCGTCCCGGCGCGAAACGGTCCGGCGGTGAGTGGTAGATCACGGGCAGGTCGCGGACTGCGGCCTCGAGGACGCCGTCATGCCCGTCGTCGCTCACCACGACGGTCAGGCGCTCGGCCGGCCAGTCCTGCTCGAGCACGGAGCTGAGCGTGCGCAGGATCATCGGCACCGGCTCGCCGCAGGTCGGAACGATCACGGCGACGTGCGGCTCGTCGCCGTACGGCAGCGGCCGCGGCGCAGGCACCTGCCGCGACCACGCGTTGACCACGGCCAGCGCCCCGTAGGCGAGCGAGAAGAGGTTGGCGATCGCGAACGGCCACGCCAGCCACGGCGCGCTGCCGTTCAACGACGCCAGCATCCACGGCGCGTAGAGCAGCGTGGTCGCGACGAGCAGCAGTCCCGCTGCGCGGATGCGCCACTGCCCGCGCAGCGGCGGGTAGTCGTCGCCGTACCCGCGCGCGGCCTGCGCGATCGGGGATGGTGCGGCGACGCCGGGAGCAGGGGGCGGCGGTCCGGTGGACATACAACCGGTAGTCGGCCGACGGCCGGCGATGCCGTAGCCGATTCGACAGATGTCATGCGGGGAAGGCGAGCCAGAACTTCCGCCCGCTGCTAGTCGGTCGCCCGCTAGCCGAGCGCGGGGATCTGCTGCACCATCGAGAGAACGGGTGCGTACAGGTCACCGTGCTCGGCGAAGCGCTCGACCGCTTGGCGGGCGTCGAAGACGAGCTCGCCCGGATCGCCGCTGTCCAGGCACGAGCGCACCTCGTCCCAGCTCACGGGAGTCGACACCGTCGGGCGGTCGCGAGCGCGCAGCGAGTACACGCAGACCGTCGTCTTGTGCTCGTCGTTCTGGCTGTAGTCGATGAAGACCTTTCCCTTGCGCAGCTCCTTCTTCATGCGCGACACGACGAGCGTCGGCTCCGAGGCCTCCACCAGCTCGGCGACCGCGAGCGCGAAGCCCTTCGTCTGCTCGTAGGTGACGCCGGGCGAGTTGAGCGGCACGTACACCTGCAGGCCCTTGGAGCCCGACGTCTTCGCGAACGCCTGCAGGCCGACGTTCTCGAACATCCCCTGCAGCCACAGCCCGACGCGGCAGCACTCGACGATCGTCGCCGGCGGCCCCGGGTCGAGGTCGAAGACCATCATCGTCGGGCGGGTCAGATCCTCTGCGCGGTGCAGCTGCGTGTGCAGCTCGAGCGCCGCGAGGTTCGCAAGCCAGACGAGCGTCGGCAGGTCGTTCGCAAGGCAGAACTCGACCGACTTCTCCGACAGCGGCACGTTGGCGGTCTGCACCCAGTCGGGTCGGTGCGACGGGCAGTTCTTCTCGAAGAAGCTCTTGGCCTCGACGCCGTTGGGAAAGCGCACGCGCGTGAGCGGCCGGCCCTCCAGGTGCGGCAGCATCGCCGGCGCGATCGCGACGTAGTAGTCGATCACGTCGCGCTTCGTGAACCCGGCCTTCGGATAGAGCACCTTGTCGAGGTTCGTGACCTTCAGCGAGCGCTCTGCGACCCGCACCTCGATTCCGTCTCCGACCGGCCGCCCGGCGTCGAGGAACGCCGCCGCCGGCGCCTCCTCGCGCAGCCCCTTGTAGGACGGGTGGCGCAGGATCCCCTCCGACGTCCATTCGCTGAACTCGACCTCCGCGACGCGCGTCGGCTGCACGAAGACGGCGCCGCGCGGCGGTCTGGGCTGACCGCTGAAGGGCGAGTCGGCGCGCTCCTCGAGGACCTTCGCCAGGCGCGTGAGCTCGGCGTCGGTGAAGCCCGTGCCGACGCGGCCGGCGTAGCGCAGCCGCCCGTCCTCGGCCACGCCGACGAGCAGGGCGCCGATGCGGTCGCGGCGCCTGCCCTCGCCCGGCAGCCAGCCACCGACGACGACGTCCTCGCGCAGCACGTTCTTGACCTTCAGCCAGCACGGCGAGCGCCGGCCGGGCAGGTACGGGCTGTCCAGGCGCTTTGCGACGACGCCCTCCAGCCCGCTGGCACGGCTGGCGGCCAGCAGCGCCGGGCCGTTTCCCACCATGTGGTCGGGCGTCTGCCAGTGCGGGCCCTGCAGCTCGAGCTCCTTCAGCCGCTCGCGACGCTCCTCGTAGGGCACGTCCATCAGCGCGTGGCCGTCGAGCCACAGCAGGTCGAAGACGATGTAGGCGACCGGGCAGTCCTTGACGCGTCGCCGCGCGGCCGCCTCGGAGGAGACGTGCATGCGGCTCTGCAGCCGCCCGAAGCTCGGCTTCCCGCTCTCGTCGAAGGCGACGATCTCCCCGTCGAGGATCGCGCGGTGCGAGCTCAGCGCCCTGTTGAACGCCTTGAGCTCGGGATAGGAGTGGCTGATGTCGTTGTGGTTGCGGCTCTCGAAGCGGATCCGGCCCGGTTCGGAGTAGGCGATCGCGCGCACGCCGTCCCACTTGATCTCGTAGGCCCAGTGCTCGTCGTCGGGCGGCAGCTCCTTCGTCGACCTGGCGAGCATCGGCGTGATCTGCGCCGGCATCGGCTCGCGCGTCGGATCCTCGGCCGGATCCATGCGGTGGATCATCCAGTCCTTGCCCGCCGGCTCGCCCGTGCGCTTGTTGAGCGCAAAGAGCCCGTAGCGCCCGCGCAGACGCTCGCCGTGGAACGTGATCTCGACCTTGTCGTCGTCGAACTTGTGCGTGTCGTACGTGCCGCGGTCCCAGATGCGCATCCTGCCCGCGCCGTACTCGCCCTTCGGGATGTCGCCCTCGAACTCCAGGTACTCGAGCGGGTGGTCCTCCGTGCGCACCGCGAGGCGGTTCTCCTTGGGGTCCTCGGGAATCCCGTTGGGGACCGCCCACGAAGCGGCAACGCCGTCGTGCTCCAGGCGCAGATCCCAGTGCAGGCGCGTGGCGTGGTGCTCCTGCACGACGAAGCGGTCCTCGGACCGCTTCGTCGCCGCGCCGGCGCCGTCGCCCGACGGCTCGGGCGTGCGCTGCGGGTCGCGCTTTCGCTTGTACTCGTCGAGCCGGTCGCGGGCGGGCACACCGACAGTGTGCCCGCCGCGCGCGTCGTCTACGGCTCGAGGCCGAACTGCAGCGGACCGGTGAGCTCGCGGATGATCCGATTGCCCCTTCCCGACCCGAGGTTCGTGCGCGCCCAGACGAAGGCCCGGGGCTCGGACATGTACGTCGGCCGCCTCACGTCGGCGGCGTTCGCGCCGCCCGACGCCGCGCGGTAGACGCCGCGGTCGGCGCCCGTCCTGATGTTGCAATCCGCACATGCACCTCGCGGAAGGACGCCGGAACGGACTCGACGTACGCGACGTGCCGCGTTCCCAGCTCGGCGTCGAGGATCGAGCGCTTGCGCACGAGCAGCCGCGAGCCCCTCGAGGCGCTCGTCGTGTTGCCGATCCGCAGCTCGTCGCGGCCGCGGCTACGGCGGATGAACGCGATCTCGCCGCGCTGGATCGCCCGGTCACGCTCGGCGAGCGCCGGCGAGCTGAGCTTCTCGATCTTCGTCTCGGCGCCCGTGGCGACGTTCAGTCGTAGATGTCGCCGTCGCGGGTGTAGACGGCGTACGTCGCGCCGGAGCGGTTCGTGCCGAGGTCGATGTCGAACGGCGCGTCGCTTCGCGGCGCGACGCCGACGCGCGCCGGCGTGCCGCCGTCGACGGACTTCTGCGAACTCGGTTCATGGGGTGCATCGTGCCGCCGAGTCGCGGCGATTCGGCAGCACCCAGGTGGCGCGTTCCCACACCTCGCGCGCCTCAAGGTCGCTCCGTCTTGTTCATCTCGGCGACGAACCGCATCGGCAGTTCGGTCGTCGAATCGACGCCGTTGCGGCCGCTCGCCGTGACAGTCACAGTGCCGCGGGCCTGGCCGTCGGCACGGGCGCGGGACCTGAGCTCGCGCGGCAGCCGGACGTGGATGCCGGCACGCTTGTCGGCAGCCACCTGGGCGACACGCAGCGGTCCGGTGGCACCGGCACCCGCGACGCGGATGCGCAGGTTGCAACCCCCGGTGTCCCCGGTCCGGCAGGCGAGTGGAAGCACCGCGAGACCCCCGGAATCGACCTTGGCGGCATCGCGCAGCGCCAGGATCTTCGGTCCGGAGTGCAGGTTGAGCAGCACCGTGGCGCCAAAGAGGGCAACAGCGGCGATCAGCGCCAGCAGCTGAGCGCTGTTGAGGATCTCGAGCAGTCCACGCCGCACCTCAGTGCGCCCGACGGCGACCTGGCCGATGTACGTCCCGCGGGCGAGCATCCCGCAGAGCAGCGACAGCGCCAGCAGTCCCCATGCGACGGCGAGCAGGCCGAGCTTGTGCCCGCGATAGACGCTGCCGATGAACGTCACGCTCAACGCGGCGGCGCCCGCGGCGAGCGTGATGAGCAGCTTCGTGAAGTCGTCAACGATCTCGAGCGCGCGCTCGGCGCCCTTGTCCGCCGGGACGTTGCGGGTCGTCATCGGCGTCCGTTCAGCACCACAACAGTCCGTAAGGGCAGTCCCAGCGTCCCTCGATCACGCGTGGGAGGGTCTGTCGGGCGGCGGCTTCGTCGACCGAGAAGACGCGGCGCTCGCGCGCGTGCTCCGCCGCCGCCTCGAATCCGTCGAGCAGGGCGCCCCGTACGAGGTTGAGATCGATCTCGCGACGCTCGATGCCCTCCAGCCAGCGCCCCTCGTTGACCATGCCCTCGTCAAGGATGAAGCCCACGACCGGTTGCTCCACCGTCGTGCCCGAGGAGCTGCGCGCGAACTGATCGGCGACGGAGATCACGAACTCGTAGCGTCCGATCGGCGCGGACGCCGTCATCATGCCGCCTCCGCCGGGGTCTCGCGCGGTCGCCATGTCTCAGGGGCTCCCCCTGCCCGTCAGCCCCCCGCGACGGCCGGCAGGATCGTCAGCTCGGCGCCGTCGGGCAGCGCCGTCTGCAGGCCGTCGAGGAAGCGGATGTCCTCGCCGCCGAGGTAGACGTTGACGAACCGGCGCAGGTCACCGTTCTGGTAGAGGCGATCGCGCAGCTCGCCGTGCGACTCGAAGACCGACTCCAGCGCCTCGCCGACGTTGGCGCCCTCGGCCTGCACGGAGGGGGCGCCGCCGACGGTGTCGCGCAGCTGGGTCGGAAGCTTGACCGTGATCGCCATCAGACCGTCACCGACTCGGCGAACGCTTCCTCGAAGGATTCGATCGTCGGATCGACCTCGTAGTCGATGAAGGAGTGACGCACCGCGTCGAGCGTCTTCAGGCCCTCGCCGGTTATGACGATCACGACGCGCTCCTCGCGGTCGATCGCGCCGGTCTCGGCGAGCTTCTGGAGGACCGCCGTCGTCACCCCGCCGGCCGTCTCCGTGAAGACGCCGGTCGTCTCTGCCAGCAGGCGGATGCCGGCGCGAATCTCCTGGTCGTTGACGGAGTCGATCGAGCCGCCTGTCGCCCGCGCCAGGTCGAGCGCGTACGGGCCGTCGGCGGGGTTGCCGATCGCCAGCGACTTGGCGATCGTGTGCGGCTTGACGGGGCGGCAGAAGTCCTGCCCGTCGCGGAACGCCGTCGCAACCGGCGAGCAGCCCGTCGCCTGCGCGCCGTTCATCGTCGGTACCTCGCCGTCGATCAGCCCGACGTCGATGAACTCTGCAAAGCCCTTGCCGATCTTCGTGAACAGCGAGCCCGACGCGATCGGCACGACGACGCGGTCGGGCAGCTCCCACCCGAGCTGCTCGGCGATCTCGTAGGCGACGGTCTTCGAGCCCTCGGCGTAGTACGGGCGCATGTTGATGTTCACGAAGGCCCAGTTCTCGCGGTCGCCCGACAGCTCCGTGCACAGGCGGTTGACGTCGTCGTAGTTGCCGCGGACCTTGACGAGGTTCGTGCCGTAGACACCAGTCGCGAGCACCTTCTGCTCCTCGAGGTCGGCTGGGATCAGCACGTAGGAGGCCATCCCGAGCGCGGCGCCGTGGGCGGCGACCGAGTTGGCGAGGTTGCCCGTCGAGGCACAGGCCAGCGTGTCGAAGCCGAGCTCACGGGCGCGCGTCGCGGCGACCGAGACGACGCGGTCCTTGAACGAATGCGTCGGGTTCGCCGCGTCGTTCTTGACCCAGACCTCGCGCAGGCCGAGGCGCTCGGCGAGCCGGTCGGCGCGGATCAGCGGCGTGCAGCCCGCCGGCAGGCCCGTGCGCATCCGCGGCTGCGGGCCCGCGAGCGGCAGGAAGTCGTGGTAGCGCCACATGTTCTGCGGCCCACCCTGGATGCGCCGCCGCACCTCGCCGACGTCGGCGAGCCGCTCGTGGTCGTAGCCGACCTCGAGCGGACCGAAGCACCGCGAGCACACGTAGCGTGCCTCGAGTGGGTACTCCGTCCCGCATTCCCTGCACTTCAGCTGCTTGGCCGCCACGTCGAACCCCTTCGCCGTATGGATCTTGTGGCGAAGGCGTCTGCCATTGCCACATCTGACAGGAATTGGCACCGTTTCCCGCGAACAGCGGGTTGGTTGCCGGGGCTTCGTCGGGCCTGTCCCTCCACCCCTCTGGATGTGTCCAGCTGTGGGTGGGCACAATATCAAGCCATGCCTAACCTTCCAAAGCCACGGTTCGGACGTCCGGTGCGAGGCCGCGGTCGCGCCGGCGGCCCACCTGCGCCCGACCCCGAGGCGCCGAACATCGAGGTCGTCGAGGGCGAGGGACTGCGCTGGATCCACATCGAGCGTCCGCGCCCCGCCGACCGCACCTGGCTCGAGGAGCACTTCGAGTTTCACCCGCTCGACTACGAGGACGTCTCCTCGCGCAACCAGCGCCCGAAGGTCGACGAGTACGACGACTACCTGTTCGTCGTCCTGCACTTCCCCCGCTTCGACAAGGCGGTCGGCCGCCTCAACGCCGCGGAGCTCGACATGTTCGTCGGGCCCGACTTCGTCATCACGCTGCCCAACGAGCCGATCCAGCCGCTGGAGTACCTGTTCGAGCGCTGCCGCACGCGCGAGGACGTGCGCGACTCGCTGTTCGCCAAGGGCCCCGGTTATCTGCTCTACAAGATCGTCGACGACTGCGTCGACGCCTCGTTTCCGATGCTCGCGAAGATGGGCAACAAGCTCGAGGTGCTCGAGGACGAGATCTTCGAAGGCCGCTCCGCCGAGATCGTGCGCGACATCTCGAACGTCAAGCAGGAGATCATCAACTTCCGCAAGATCGTCCGCCCGCAGCGCGCCGCGCTGAAGGACCTCGAGCGCACGAAGCGCTACATCCCCGAGGGGCTGGACATCTACTTCGACGACATCAACGACGCGTCGGAGCGCATCTGGGACATGCTCGAGAACTTCAAGGAGGTCGTCGAGGGCCTCGAGTCGACGAACGAGTCGGTCCTCTCGCATCGCGTCAACGACGTGCTGCGCGCGCTGACGGCGATCAGCGTCGTCGTCCTGCCGCTGACGCTCGTCGCGAGCATCTGGGGCATGAACGTCGGCGTGCCCGGCGAAGGCTCGATCCACGCCTTCTGGATCGTCGTCGGGTCGATGATCGCGCTGCTCGCCGCGATGCTCTGGTTCTTCCGCAAGCGCGGCTGGCTGTAGCGACCGGCCGACTAGCCTCGCCCGTGTGACGCTCCGACCGCTTGAACGGCTTGCCGAGACCTCTGCGCTGGCCGCGCCCGTGCAGCGCAAGCGGATGCTCGTCGTCGTCAACCCGTACGCCGCGACGATGTCGGCGCGGCTGCGCAACCTCGTCGTCGCGGCGCTGCACGGCCGCTACGAGGTCGACGCGATCGACACGCAGGCCCGCGGGCACGCGACCGAGTTGTGCCGCGAGGCGGCGCAGGAGGGCTACGACGTCGTCGTCTCCTTCGGCGGCGACGGAACCGTCAACGAGGTCGCCAACGGTCTGGCCGGCTGCGCCACGCCGCTGACCTGCCTGCCCGGCGGCGCGACGAACGCGCTGTCCAAGATGCTCGGGATCCCCGGCGACATCGTCGACGCGACCGAGCACCTGCTCTCGATCGCCGATACGTGGCGCCCGCGGCGCGTCGACCTGGGCACCGCCAACGGCCGCGCGTTCACCTACTCGAGCGGCTTCGGCCTCGACGCGAGCGTCGTCAAGCGGATCGAGGAGTCGCCGGGGCTCAAGCGCCACAGGCTGCGTGAGTACTTCTTCGTCTACGCCGCCGTCGAGACGGTTCTGCGCGAGTACGTGCGCGATCCGCCGCGGATGGAGGTGCACGTCGGCGGGCGCGTCGACAGCGCGATCACGACGCTCGTCCAGAACGGCGAGCAGTTCACCTACCTCGACGACAAGCCGATCTACATCGCCGAGGGCGCCGGCCTGCAGACCGGGACGCTCGCCGGCGTCGCGCTGCGCGGCGTGATGGCGCACGACATCCCCGCGATCGCGCTGCGCCTGCTGTCCTCCAAGCGCTCGGTCGTCGGCCATCGGCAGATCCTCGACTTCCGCGACGTCGACGCGCTGCGCTGCGTCTCCAGCGACGGCCGCGCGATCCCGCTGCACGTCGACGGCGACCACGTCGGCGACGTGACCGAGGCCGTCTTCGGCGTCATGCCGGGCGCGCTCGTCGTCGTCTCGTAGAGCGCTGCCTCTGAATCGCGCGCGCCGATGTCGAAAGTCCGAGGTGGCGCAGCGGGCGGGTCGGGTATGGCGGCTCGCCAGCGGCTGCGCCGGGACGTGCTCGGCCGAAGATGTTCGACGTTCGACGGGAGAGACCGATATGGAGGACCGAGGTGCAGCGAGCACGGACGGTCGCTCGGCGGGTATCGCAGGCAGCACGCTGCTGACCCGCGTCCAGCAAGGGCTGGCGCCCGCGGGCAGTCCGGGCACCGGCACGCGCCGTTGCCCGTGCTGCGGCCGCGAGATCCGTGCCGGCCAGCAGATCACGACGATCCACGGCACGAGCGTCCACGTGCGCTGCGCGAGCAACAACCAGCGCTGACGCGATCCGGCGCCGGGCGGGTGACTCAGCCGCCGCCCGGCGTCACGCGGTAGGCGTCGAACACCGAGTCGATGTTCCTCAGGCGGTTGATCGCCGCCTTCAGCACCTGGAGGTCGCCGACCTCGACGACGAACCAGTTCTGCACCATCGGGTGCAAGACGACGCAGCGCGCCTCGACGATGTTGATGCCGGCCTCGGCGAACGTCCGCGAGAGGTCCTCGAGCAGGCGGTGGCGATCCCACGCGTCGACCTGCAGCTCGACCTTGAACGACGTCTCGTTGTCGCCCTCCCAGTCGACGACCACGAAGCGCTCCGGGTCCTTGCGCAGCGCGACGGCGTTCGGGCAGTCCTCGCGGTGGATCGTGATGCCGCGCCCAAGCGAGATGTAGCCGACGATCGGGTCGCCCGGGACGGGCCGGCAGCACTTCGCCAGGCGCAGCATGACGTCGTCGACCCCCTCGACGGAGATCCCGTACTGCGTCGAGCTGCTCGTCGGCTGGCGGCGCTGGCGGCGCGTCGAGAGCAGGTCTTCGGCCATCGTCCGCGTCTCGCCCTCGGCGGCCTCGCCCTGCTTGAGGCGCTGCGTGATCTTGTTGACGACGACCTTCGCGGAGATCTTCGCGCCGCCGAGGGCGATGTAGAAGTCGTCGGCCTTCTTGAAGCCCATCTCGCGGATGACGTCTGCGAGCAGCGGCGAGGAGACGATCTTCTGCGACGGGAAGCCGTGCTTCTTGAGCTGCTCGTGGAGGATCTCGCGGCCCGCGTGCTCGGTGTCGTCGCGCGACTCGGCCTTGAACCACTGCTTGATCTTGTTGCGCGCGCGAGTCGTCCGGACGACCGCAAGCCAGTCGCGCGACGGGCCGCGCTCGCGGTTGGAGGTCATGACCTCGACGATGTCGCCGGACTTCAGCTCGTAGTGCAGCGGCACAAGCTTGCCGTTGACCTTCGCGCCGACGCAGCGGTGCCCGACATCGGTGTGGACCTCGTAGGCGAAGTCCAGCGGCGTGGCGCCGGCGGCGAGGCCCTTGACCTCGCCCTTGGGCGTGAAGACGTAGACCTCGTCCGCGATCAGGTCGACCTTCAGCGCATCCATGAACTCCTTGGGGTCGGACGTCTCCTGCTGCCACTCGAGCATCGAGCGCAGCCAGTTGAGCTTCGCGTCCCCGTCGGCCGCCGGTCCCGCGTTGCCGTTGCCGTCGGCCTTGTAGATCCAGTGCGCGGCGACGCCGAACTCCGCCATGTCCTGCATCTGCTTCGTACGGATCTGGATCTCGAGCGGCAGGCCCTCGGGTCCGATCACCGTCGTATGCAGCGACTGGTACATGTTGAACTTCGGCATCGCGATGAAGTCCTTGAAGCGCCCCGGCAGCGGCTTCCAGAGCGAGTGCACGACGCCGACGGCGCCGTAGCAGTCCTTGACGGAGTCGACGATGACGCGCATCGCCGTCAGGTCGTAGATCTCGTTGAACTCGCGGCCCTTCTTGGTCATCTTCGAGTAGATCGAGTAGAAGTGCTTGGCGCGGCCGGAGATGTCGGCTTCGATCCCGAGCGCCTCGAGCTCGCGCCGCAGGTACGCGCCGGCCTTCTCGACGTACTGCTCGCGCTCGTCGCGCTGCTGGTTGACGAGGCCCTTGATCTCCTGGTACTTGCGCGGGTGCAGCGCGGCGAACGCGAGGTCCTCGAGCTCCCACTTGATCGCGTGGATTCCGAGGCGGTGGGCGATCGGCGCGTAGATCTCCAGGGTCTCCTTGGCCTTGTCGATCTGCTTCTGCTTGGGCATCGCGGCGATCGTCCGCATGTTGTGCAGGCGGTCGGCGAGCTTGATGAGGATGACCCGGATGTCCGTGGCCATCGCGACCATCATCTTGCGGTAGTTCTCGGCCTGCGCCTCGTCGCGCGACTGGAACGTGATGCCGGTCAGCTTCGTGACGCCGTCGACGAGGTTGGCGATCTCGTCGCCGAACTCGTGGCGCACCTCGCTCAGCGAGGCCGACGTGTCCTCGACGGTGTCGTGCAGCAGCGCCGCGCACAGCGTCTCGGTGTCCAGCCGCATGCCCGCGCAGATCTTCGCGACGCCGACGGGATGGACGATGAACTCCTCGCCCGACATCCGGCGCTGGTCGGCGTGGTGCTCGCAGGAGAAGACGAACGCCGACTCGACCTGCCTGCGGTCGATCATGACGGCGGATGCGTCGGCGTGCTCCTCGACGATCGCGAAGACGTCCGACAGCAGGCTGCGCTCGAGCTCGGTCAGATCGGCGCGCTCGACCGTCGGATGGCGCCCGGCGCTGACGGCGTCGACCGGTTCGCGGCGCGCGCCGACGACCCGCTGCCGGGCCGGAGCCCTCACGCCGCCTGTGCTGTCACCTCGCTCAGAAATCTCTGGCCGTCCTCGTAGCGCTGCTGATAGGCCCCGAACGCGGCCGACCGTTCGAGCGCAGTGCGCTCTGCGGGTGGGACGGTCAGAGCCCTGCCGTCCGGGTCGAGGCTGACGAGCTGCAGCTCCGCGAGGACCCGCAGGACGCGCCCGGCCAGTGCCGCCGGCCGTGGCGTCTTCGCGTCGCCGCGAAGCAGCATCTCGAGCTCCTCGCCCGCCGCTTCGCCCGCGGCCCGCAGGGCCCGGTACGTCGCGGTGAGCGAAGCACGAAGTGCGTACTCCCGCTCATGGATCTGCTCTGCAAAGCGTAGCTCAGGTCGACCCCACGTCAGATGCGTCATCCGGCCGTGCGTGCGCAGCGGGCCCGCGGGCGGGTCGAGCATGACGACGTGGACGTCCGGCGCGGCGAGCGCGCGGTCGCGCTCGAGCGCCTCGTGAGAGCACAACGCGAAGCCGCCGAGGATCGGCTGCAGGTGGCGCAGGCGCAGCACCGCGTCGGCGGCTACGACGAGCACGGGCTCGCCGGCGTGCACGAGCGCGGCGATCGTTCCGGCGATGCCGCCGCCGCGGCGGTCGCGCACGGGCGCGCACAGGTGGCGCGGCTTTGCGGCGATCTCGTCGAGCGGGCGCTGCAGCTCGGCGAGCGCCGCCGCGAGGTAGTCCGTCGGCTCGCCGACGAGCGTGATCGGCGGCGGCTGGCTGGGCCGTGCGTCGCGCAGCACGAGGCGCGGCTCGACGCTGCCGTTGAACTCGTTGAGCTCGAGCGAGAAGGTCGCGTCGAGCGGGCTGTCGCAGTCGATCTTCGTCGTGCCAAAGGCGACCGCCCGCGCTGTCGAGCTGCCGGCGCCGACCGTGAAGCGCACGTGCTTGTCCTCCCCCATCAGCTTCGGCTCGCTGCAGCGCGCCGCCGGCAGCAGCAGCGAGACGCTCGGGTTGCCGATCCCGAACGGCGCAAGCCGCCCGAGCTCGTCGGCAAGGCGCAGGCCCAGCTCGTCGCCCGCGACGACCGCGTCGACGCGCTGCCTGGCGACGAGGTCGTCGGGGGTCAGCGTCGCCGCCGCGTGCGTCTCGAAGGCGCTGCGGAAGGCGCCGATCCGGGCGGCCTGCAGCTCGCAGCCGGCGGCGGCACGGTGGCCTCCGTAGCGCGCGAGGTGCTCGGCTGACGCATCGAAGGCGCCAAGCAGGTCAAAGCCCGGGATCGAGCGCCCAGAGCCGGTTGCAGCTCCGGTATGAGGATCGACCGCGACGAGCACCGTCGGGCGGTGGTGGCGCTCGGCGATCCGCGACGCGACGATTCCGATCACGCCCTTGTGCCAGCCTTCGCCGGCGAGCACGTAGGCCGCGCGCGCGCGCGCCTCGCTTCGCGCGCGCTCCGCCACCATCGCCTCGGCCTCGAAGAGGATCCGCGTCTCGGTGTGGCGGCGCTCGGCGTTCAGCCGGTCGAGCTCGTCGGCGATCTGCGCGGCACGGATCTCGTCGCGTGTCAGCAGCAGCTCGAGACCGGCGTCGGCGCGCTCGAGCCGGCCCGCGGCGTTGATCCGCGGCGCCAGCCGGAAGCCGACCGCGCGCGCGTCGATCCGCGACGGGTCGGCGCGCGCGACGCGCATCAGGGCGCGCAGGCCGGGGCGCTTCGTGACGGCCAGCGCGCGCAGGCCGGCACGCACGAGGCGGCGGTTCTCGCCGCGCAGCGGGACGCAGTCGGCGATCGTCGCGAGCGCGACGAGGTCGAGATCGACGTCGGCTATGTCTGGATCGTGACCGGCGGCGGCCAGCAGCGCGGCGGACAGCTTGTACGCGACGCCCGCCGCGCAGAGGTCGGCGCACGGGTAGCCACAGATCGCCGGATGGACGATCGGGGCATCGGGCAGGCGGCCGTCGGCGCGCGGGCTGTGGTGGTCGGTGACGAGCACGTCGATCCCGCCAGCGCGTGCGGCGGCAACCTCGTCGACGGCGGTGATCGCGCAGTCGGCGGTGATCAGCAGCCGCGTGCCGCGGGCGGCGAGCCGCTCGACCGTCGCGGCCGACAGCCCGTAGCCGTCCTCGGCGCGGCTGGGCAGAAACCAGTCGACGTCGGCGCCGAGCGTGCGCAGGACGCCGACGAGGATCGCCGTCGACGTCACGCCGTCGACGTCGTAGTCGCCGTGGATCGTGATCCGGCGGCGGGCCTGTACGTGGTCGAGCACGAGCGCGGTCGCGACGTCGATGCCCGCAAAGCCGGACGGGTCGTGACGCTCGTCGGCGGCCAGCCAGGCACGGGCGGCGCCCACCTCGTCGAGGCCGCGGCGCACCAGAACCTGCGCGAGCGCATGGCTGACGCCCAACGCTCGCTCGAGCGCGAAGACGGCGTCGATGTCGCACGGGGCGATCTGCAGGCGGGCGGGCTCAGGCGGCACAGACAGGACGGTACGTACGCCGCCAGATGGAACCGCGCTCCCGAGCGAGCGTGCCGTGTCCGCGGAGCGCTACTTCAGCGCGACGACGAGCCCGGCGATCAGCACGAGCGAGAGTACGGCGGGGACCGCGTAGTCGACGGCGCCGACGGTCTGGAGCGCCCACGCCAGCGCAAGCGGCACGAGCACCACGCCGACCGCCGGCGCCCAGCCGCGTTGCTCGGCGATGGCGCTGATCCCCGTGCCGAGCAGTGCGATCAGGGCGGCGCAGAAGACGATCATCCCGATCACGAACAGGCCGAAGCCCATCGCCAGCAGCGCACTGTCGTCGGCGCCGAAGACGTCGAACCTCGACGCGAACACGACGCCGCCGAGGATCGACGCCGCGGCGCCGAGGGCGCCGGCCGTCGTCAATCGTCGTGTCGTCCAGGCACCGTGCTGCATCGCTCGCTTGTTTCGGGAGGCTTCCCGCGTCGGATGCACGTCACGCGGGGGATCCGGCGGCGGTTGCCGTCCTTCTCCGCCGCGACCTCACTCGCTACGTCGCCAGCAGCTCCTCGTCAGCCTGCGCGGCCTCCTTGCGCACGCCGAGGACGTAGAAGAACGCATAGCCGAGCACCGCCCCGGGCACGGCCTCGAGCGTCGTCACGATGTCCGTCGCGTCCTGGCCCGGCACGGAGAAGCCGTGGATCACCAGGCCGAAGAGGATCGCGCCGAAGACGCAGCCGAGGAACGCCCCGATGATGCCACCCCAGCAGCGGTCGGGCAGGAAGATCGTGAAGTGCCAGAGCGCGAGGCCCATCATCGTCCAGGCGAGCGCGCCCATCAGCGAGGCCTTCCGTGCTTGCTGCGGCGCTTGGCGGCTGCCGACGAGCGCTTGGCCTTCGAAGCCGAAGCGTCATCGGGGCGGGAGGGCATGATCGTGTCCTCGGGCAGCGCATCAGCACCCTCATCAGGCGGCGGCGCAACGGGCTTCGGCGCCGCCGGGCGCGCCTTCGGTGCCGCGCGCTCGGCGACCGCCGTGCGACGGGGCACGGGATCGACGTGCAGGTCGCGGACCATCTCGTCGAACTCCTCGCGCGAGACGTTCTCGGGATCGTCCGGCGCGGTCAGGCGCTCGCCGCGCTTCAGGCGCCGCGCCTTGTCGAGCTCAACCTGCTCGCTCGCCGTCCCGCTCGCGTACGCCGGCACGACCCCGTTGTTCTCGGCGGCGATGCTCGCGCGGCGGCGGCGGTAGACCGGCTCGCGCTCCTTCCATGCCGTCAGCACCGGCCCGGCGATGAAGACCGACGAGTAGGTGCCGGAGATCGTCCCGATCAGCAGGGCGAACGCGAACGCCTGCAGCGTCTCGCCGCCGAACAGCAGCAGCGCGAGGATCGGCAGCGCCGCGGTGAAGCTCGTCGCCAGCGAGCGCACGATGACCTCGGACATCGACCGGTTGACGATCTGCGAGAACGCCGCCCGCGGCATCCGCGGCACGTTCTCGCGGATCCGGTCGAACACGATGATCGTGTCGTACAAGGAGAAGCCCAAGACGGTGAGCAACGCCGCGACCGTCGCCGTCGACACCTCCTGGCCCACGAGCGCGTAGACGCCCGCCGTGATGAGGATGTCGTGCATCACCGCGATCAGCACCGGCACCGCGTACTTGGGCTCGAATCGCAGCGCGATGTAGGCCGAGATCACGACCAGCGAGGCGATGATCGCGATGATCGCGGAGTTGGCGACCGTCTCGCCGAAGGTCGGGCCGATCGAGGTCGAGCTGGGGGTGTCGGCGAGGTCGTACTCGGCCTCGAGCGCGTTCGTGACGTTGCTGACCTCGGGGGGCGCGAGGTTGTCCGTGGAGATCTGGAACTGGCTGGCGCCCTTGGCGCCGTCGGTGGTCACGCGCTGGATCTCGGCGTCGCCCAAGCCCTCCTTGGCGAGCACGTCGCGGACGGCGTTCTCGTCGACGTTCTGCTCCAGCGCGACGTTGATCCGCGTGCCGGACTCGAAGTCGATGCCGAAGTTGATTCCCTTGGAGCCCAGCGCCAGCGCGCAGACGAGCAGGATCAGGCCCGAGGCGCTGAAGAACCACTTCGAGTAGCCCATGTAGTCCAGGCGCAGCCTGTCGCCCTTGGGCTTGCTCGCGCCGAGCGCCGAGGGCTTGCTGATGAGCCGCGACTTGCCCATCGCGCCGAGGATCGCCTGCGTCGCGAGGACGGCCGTGAACAGCGAGACGATGACGCCGAGCCCGAGCGTCAGCGCGAATCCCTTGACCCCGGCCGTCGCCAGGACGAAGAGGATGAACGCGACCATGATCGTGACGACGTTCGCGTCGATGATCGCCGTGAGGCCCTTCTTGTAGCCCGTCGCGATGCCCGCCATGATCGATCTGCCGGCGCGGATCTCCTCCTTGACGCGCTCGAAGATGACGATGTTCGCATCGGCGGCCACCCCCAGCGTCAGGATCAGGCCGGCGATGCCCGGCAGGGTCAGGACGACGGGGATCGCCTTGATCAGGGCGAAGAAGTACAGGCCGTAGATGCCGAGCGCGGCCACCGCGATCAGGCCGAGCACGCGGTAGAAGATCAGCAGGAACAGCGCGACGATGACGAAGCCCGCGATGCCCGCGATCAGGCCCTGGTCGAGCGCCTGCTGGCCGAGCGTCGCCGACACCTGCGAGCTCGAGATGAGCTCGAGCTGGACGGGCAGCGCCCCCGTCTTCAGCACGTTTGCCAGCTCCTGGGCCGTCTGGATCGTGAAGCCGCCCTCGATCTGCGAGCCGTTGCGCGCGTCGATCCCCTCGGGGTTCTGCTGGAAGTCGATGAACGGCGTCGAGACGAGCTCGTTGTCGAGCACGATCGCGAAGTGCTGGGCGACGTCTCGGGTGGTGGTCGTCCCCGGCAGGACGCCGAGGCTCTCCGCGCCGCGCTCGGCGATCCGCTTGGTGACCTGCTCCCACGTCCGTTCGCCCTTGTCGGTGAACTGGAACGTGACGATCGGCTGGCCCGAGCCGCCCGCGCCCTGGTCGAAGTTCTGCTCGGGGTTCTTCAGCTCCTTGCCCTCGAGCGCGACGTCGTCCTTGAGCACGAACCACTTGTCGGCCTTCGTGGTGCCGGCGCTCTCGGCGCGAACGACGACCGTGTCGGGCTTGACCTCGACGATCTCGGCCTGCTCGCGCTGCGCGGCGGGTACGTTCTCCAGCGCCTCGGCGCGCGACTCCTCGCCGAGCCCGAAGACCTTCTTGGCCTTCGGATCGACGGCGTAGTACAGGCTGCCGTCGCGCGAGTTGTTCGCCTCGGCCTTGGCCGGACGCTGCTTGGCGCGCTGCAGCGCGTCGTAGAGCGACAGCGCGGCGGGGCTCGACGCGGTGCCGGCGGCGGGCCCGCCGGTGACCGCTGGATTGGTCGGATCGGGCTTGCCGTCCGGCCCGATGACGTTGACCTCCCAGTCATAGAAGGCAAGCTGGGCGACGGTGCCGACCTGCCTGATCGCGTCCTGCAGGTTGGAGACGTCGGGCAGCGCGACGTTGATCTGGTCCCTGCCAGCCTGCTGGATCTCGGGCTCGGCGACGCCGAGCTGGTCGACGCGCTCGCGCATGACGTCGATCGCGCGCTGGATCGCGTCGGGCGTCGGCGGCGGCTGCCCGGCGCGCGGCTTGACCTCGTAGACGAGCTCCACGCCGCCCTGCAGGTCGAGGCCGAGCTTCGTCTCCTTCGACGAGATGACGACCACCGAGGCGATCATCAGCCCGGCGACGAGCAGCAGGACGAAGAGGTTGCGCTGACGGTCGCTCACGATGGCCTCATCGGCAGGTTACTTGGCGGGCGTTAGCACGAGCAGCAGGCCGCCGTCGTCGTCATAGGCCGGAAAGAGGTCCGCCGTCGCGGTTGCCGGCAGGTCGCCCTCGGCGTTGACCTGGACGGGCTTGCCCAGCGCGCGCACGCCCCACTCGAGCACGGTGCTGACGTGGTCGCTGCCGTCGTCGAATCTCAGGCCGAGCACCTCGTTGGCCTTGCGCCCGATGACGCGCTCGTCGTTGAGGCCGGTGAGCTCGAACGAACCGCGCCCGCAGCCGATCACGCGCCCCTCCTGGTCGCAGACGAAGAAGGCGGCGTTCGGGGCGGGGTAGTAGTCGTCGAGAAGCTCGAAGAGGAAGCCGAAGCCGCACTTCGAGCATCCCTTCGCCTGCCGCGTGAAGCCGGCGGTGCGATCGGACTCGGAGCTGCGGGTACCGCAGCTGGGGCAGATGAAGAGATGGGCCATTACGGCAACAAGCCTAGAGAAGCTCCTGTAAGAACAAGCCTAGAGACGCACCTGTGAACACCAGGTGAAGCCGGCGCGGAGCCTAGAACAGGCTCTCGGCCGCGCCCGCCGGCGCCTCGAGGCCGACGTGCTCGTACGCGCGCCGCGTCGCCATCCGGCCGCGCGGCGTGCGCTTGAGCAGGCCGCACTGCAGCAGGTAGGGCTCGTAGACGTCCTCGATCGTGTCCTGCTCCTCGCCCACCGTGACGGCGAGCGTCGACAGGCCGATCGGCCCGCCCTCGAACTTCTCGCACAGCGCTCGCAGCAACTCGCGGTCCAGGCGGTCGAGGCCGAGGTCGTCGATCTCGAGCATCGCGAGCGCGGCGTCGGCGGCGCCGGCGCTGACGATCCCGTCGCAGCGCACCTCGGCGTAGTCGCGCACGCGCTTGAGCAGGCGGTTGGCGACGCGCGGCGTCCCGCGGCTGCGTCCGGCGATCGCGAGCGCGCCCTCGCGCTCGAGCGCGACGTCGAGGATCTGCGCCGAGCGCGCGACGATCGTCGCGAGATCGTCGAGCGCGTAGTGCTCGAGGCGGTGCTGCAGTCCGAAGCGGTCGCGCAGCGGCGCGGTCAGCAGGCCCGTGCGCGTCGTCGCGCCGATCAGCGTGAACGGCGGCAGGTCGAGCGTCACGATCCGAGCGCCCGCGCCGAGGCCGACCGTGATCGGCAGCTGGCGGTCCTCCATCGCCGGATAGAACGTCTCCTCCAGGGCGCGTTGCAGGCGGTGGATCTCGTCGACGAAGAAGACGCTGCGCGGCTGCAGCGCGGTCAGGAAGGCGGCGATGTCGGCCTTGCGCTCGAGCGCCGGGCCGGCCGTCTGGACGAACGGGACGTCGAGCTCGGCGGCGACGATCTGCGCGAGCGTCGTCTTGCCCAGGCCCGGCGGGCCCGCCAGCAGGACGTGGTCGAGCGGCTCGCCGCGCGCCTGCGCGGCCTCGATCGAGATCGCGAGCTGCTCCTTCAGCGAGGGCTGGCCGATGAAGTCCTCGAGTCTGCGCGGGCGCAGCGAGCGGTCGAGCTCGTCCTCCTCGACGAGGTACTCCGGCGTCTGGATCCGCGGTGCAGAGGTCACGAGCGCGCGCCCTGGCTCGTCAGCTGGCCGCTGGCAAGGGTCATCGCCGATCGCCGCTATCTACGAGCCAGTCGCAGGGCATGGGCGATGAGCGCCTCGGGCGTGTCGTCGGGCGCGTCACGCAGCAGCTCGTCGGCCTCCACGATGCTGAAGCCGAGCTCGACGAGCCCGTCGCGTGCCAGCCGACGCGGGTCGTCGCCGCGGGTGACGACGATCTCCTCCTCGACGTCCACCCCGCCGACCTTCTCGCGCAGCTCGACGAGGATCCGCTCGGCCGTGCGCTTGCCGATCCCCGGCACGGCCTGCAGGCGCGCGGCGTCGCCGGCGGCGAGCGCCCTGATCAGCTCGCGCGGCGTGCCGCCGCCGAGGACGGCGAGCGCGACCTTCGGCCCGACGGACTGCACGCCGATCAGGGCGAGGAAGAGATCGCGCTCCTCCTCGGCGGCGAAGCCGAAGAGCGCGAGCGCGTCGTCGCGCACGACGAGATGGCTGTGCAGCGTGACCGGCTTGCCGACGGCAGGCACCTGACGCAGCGTCTCGGCCGAGACCGCCAGGCGGTAGCCGACCCCGCCGGTCAGGACCACGACGTGATCGGCGCGCCGAACGGCGACCTCGCCGCGGACGAGTGCGATCACGCGTGCCTTCTGTAGATCTGGATGTCCTCGACGTTGGACCCGCCGTCGATCTGCTCGAGCTCCTCGCGCTCGCGGTTGCGCGGGACGACGGCGCTCTCGGCGACCGCGGCCGCGTGCGGCGCCCCGTTGGCGTGGCAGATCGCGATCGCCAGCGCGTCGGCGGCGTGGTCGGGCCGCGGCACCGTCTCCAGCGAGAGCAGCATCTGGACCATCCGGCCGACCTGGTCCTTGTCCGCTCGTCCAGAGCCGCAGACGGAGTACTTGATCTGCTGCGGTGTGTAGGAGACGCACGGCAGCCGGCGCTGGCCGGCCGCGAGCATCACGACGCCGCGCGCCTGGCCGACCGCGAACGCGCTCGAGGCGTTGCGCCCGAAGTAGACGTCCTCCATCGAGAGGACCGAGACGCTGTGCTCGTCGAGCAGCTCGCAGACGCGGCGGTGGATGTTCGAGAGGCGGATCTGCATCGGTGCCTCGGGACGGGTGGTGATGACGCCGCCGTCGAGTGCGACGAGGCGGCCTGCGCGGCGTTCGACGACGCCGTAGCCGGTGTTCGCGGTTCCTGGATCGATGCCGAGGACGATCATCGGTCCTGATTCTGCGCGCCCGACCGGATGCCTCCCGCGCCAGACGCGCGGCATCGCGGAGTTCGGCGACGACACGAGCGCGACGCGCCTGGGCGCCGGCCGCGCATCGGTGCGCGGCGCCCGTCCTCTACGATCCGCCGCCGTGACCGCCGCAGACACCAGCCGCCGCCTCAACGTCATCCTCGTGCTGGCGATCATCGACGCCGTCCTGCTCGTGCCGCTGCTGCTGCACCGCTTCGCCGATCTCGACATCCCCGTCTTCGCGATCGGCATGACGCATGGGCTGCTGTTCATCGCGCTCGTCCTGCTCTGCGCGAAGGGCGCGCTCGACGGGCTGTGGGGCTGGTGGTTTCCGGCGATCACGGTCATCACGGGCGGACCGCTCGGGTCGATCGTCGGCGACATCATCATCCGCCGTCGCTCCGCCGCCGCTGCAGGGTAGGGCCGCCGCGGACAGCCGAGCGGACGCCGCTCAGGCGCCCGCGACGCGCTCGAGCACGTCGGCGTCGACGTCGAAGTTCGCGTGCACCGCGTCGACGTCGTCGTTGTCCTCGAGCGCGTCGATCAGGCGCAGGACCTTCGCCGCGTCGTCGTCCTCGAGCGGGACGCGCGCCTTCGGCAGCCAGGCGAGGTCGGCCGACTGGATCTCGATCGCGGCCTCCTCGAGCGCGGCGCGCACGGCGGTCAGGTCCGACGGCTCGGTCAGCACCTCGAAGACGCCCGAGTCCTCGGAGATGTCTTCGGCCCCCGCCTCGATCGCCGGCATCAGGTCGTCCTCGCCGTAGCGCTCGGCGTCGATCACGATCAGGCCCCGCTTGTCGAACAGATACGCGACCGAGCCCGGCTCGCCGAGGCTGCCGCCGTGCTTGCCGAGCAGGTGGCGCACGTCGGCGCCGGTGCGGTTGCGGTTCTCGGTCATCGCCTCGATCAGCAGCGCGACGCCGCCGGGGCCGTAGCCCTCGTACATCACGTCCTCGATCTGCGCGGTGTCGGCGCCGGCGCCCGTGCCCTTGGCGATCGCGCGCTCGATGTTGTCCTTGGGCATCGAGGCGTCGCGCGCCTTCTGGACGGCGAGCTGCAGCGCCGGATTGCCCTCGAGCTCGCCCCCGCCGTCGCGCGCCGCGGTCGTGATCGCGCGCGCGAGCTTCGTGAAGAGCTTGCCGCGCCGGGAGTCGACGACCGCCTTCTTGTGCTTGATCGACGCCCACTTCGAATGGCCGGACATGGGCGCGATTCTAGTCGCCCATCCCGCCCCGTCGGCGGACGACGCGGCGTCCGAGGGAGCGTCCTCGCGCCCGCGAGATCCGGCTCCGCGGCAGGACCCGGCCCATCGCCTACGATCCGCGGCCATGCCAGCGCACGTGCCGGACGAGATCTTCAAGGCGTACGACGTCCGCGGCCTGTACGGCGAGCAGATCGACGGCGACGTCGCCGAGGCGGTCGGGCGCGCCTTCGCGCACGTCCTCTCCGACCTCGGCGGCACGCCGACCAGCGAGCTGCGGATCGGGCTGGGCCGCGACATGCGCCTCAGCGCGCCGGAGCTCGCGGGCCGCTACCGAGACGGCATCCGCGCCGCGGGCGCGACCGTCGTCGACGCCGGGATGGTCGGCAGCGAGATGCTCTACTGGCTCGTCGGAGCGCGCGGGCTCGACGGCGGGCTGATGTGCACGGCGTCACACAACCCGAAGGCCTACACGGGCGCCAAGCTCGTGCGCGAGGGCGCGATCGCGCTGTCAGGTGACGCGGGGATCCAGGACGTTCGACGCCGGATCGCGGACGGCCGCGCGGGAAGATCCTCGACGTCGCCAGCCCCGCGCGGCGACGTCGAGGAGGTCGACATCTACGAGGACTTCCAGGCCGACGCGCTGAAGTTCATCGACCCCCGCGCGGTCAAGCCGCTGCGCGTCGTCGTCGACGGCGGCAACGGGATGGCGGGCCCGATGGTCGGTCCGCTGCTCGAGCGCCTCGGCCTCGACCTCGTGACGGCCTACTGGACCCCCGACGGCGAGTTTCCCGACCACGAGCCCAACCCGCTGCTGCCCGAGAACCGCGAGTTCATCATGCGCAAGGTCGTCGAGGAGAAGGCGGACCTCGGGATCGCGTGGGACGGCGACGCCGACCGCTGCTTCTTCATCGACGACCGCGGGCGCTTCGTCGCCGGCGACTTCCTGACGGCGCTGCTCGCCGAGTCGCTGCTGCGCAAGGCACCGGGCGAGGCGATCCTCTACGACGTGCGCGCGAGCCGCGCCGTCGCCGACACGGTGCGGCAGGCCGGCGGCAGCGCGCATCCCAACCGGGTCGGTCATGCGTTCTTCAAGACGCGGATGCGCGACGAGGGCGCGATGTTCGGCGGCGAGGTCTCGGGCCACTACTACTTCCGTGACTTCTACTGCGCGGACAGCGGCACGATCCCGGCGCTGCTGATCCTCGAGTTGCTGAGCGTCGAGGAGACGAAGCTCTCCGAGCTGCTGGATCGCTACCTCTCGACGTACTTCATCTCGGGCGAGATCAACTCGACGGTCGAGGACGGGCCCGCCAAGCTCGCGGAGATCGAGTCGAGGTTCGCCGACGCGAAGATCGGCCACCTCGACGGCGTCTCGGTCGACTACGACGACTGGCACTTCAACGTGCGCACCTCCAACACCGAGCCGCTGATGCGCCTGTGCCTGGAATCGCTCGTCTCCGTCGAGGACATGGAGCGCCGCCGCGACGAGCTGCTGGGCATCATCCGCGCATGACAGCGCGCCACTGCTCGACGGCGGCCCGGCTCGAAGCGCCGGCAGGCATGCGCTCGCGATGAGCGATGCGCAGGCGGCGCTTGCCCGTGCCGCCGACGCCGCAATCCACTGCCTGCCGATCCCGACGCCGTTTCGGGTCGGCCGCGTGAACAGCTAGCGCAGGTTCTGCTGATAGCTGTGGCGGACCTTCTTGGAGCCCTTGGTGCACGTCACCCTGGCGTTGATCTGCGTGTCGAGCTGCAGCTTGGCCGGCCGCGACTCCCTGCACTTCAGGCCGTTGACGGTGCGGTTGTGACACGAGCCCCTGATGCCGCCCCGCTTCCTGCGGCAGTTGTAGTACGCCTTGACGAGCTTGCGCGCGGAGACGCAGCTGACCTTCGTCGCGCGCAACTCGGTGAAGTAGCCGCCCTTGAGGCCGGCCGGCGACGTCGGCGCCTTGCAGCCGCGCGTCTTGGCCGGGCTCGATTGCGCCCCGACGAGAGCGACCACGGCGAGAGAGCTCAGCGCAATGAGCATGATGAGAAAACGAGTGCTGCGGGCGAACGTCATACCTTCTCCTTCGCGGGGGGTCTGGCGGAACCTGCTTTGAGGACTGAGACGAATCGTCGTGCCGACCGGCCATGATGTCGGACGGTGCTCGCCGCCCGCCGCATCCTCAGGATCTTCTCATTGACGCTTGTCGCCTTCGTGCTGCCCGCTTCGAGCCTCGCCGCAGCGCCCGAGCGCGACCCCCCGCTCCACGCCGACCCCGTCGACGCGCGCGCTAGCCCGCTGGACCTGCGCGCGGCGTCGCTCGGCCAGCGCGGCACCGAGCTCGTCCTGCGCCTCGCGACGACCCGCGAGTGGGAGCCGTCGGACCTGACGTCCGCCGCGGGCCGCGCGCTGTGCGTGAAGCTCTTCTACGGCACGCTGCGAACCCCCCGATCACGGATCTGCGTCTACGACAAGGGCGAGGGTCTCAGCGGCCTCACGTACTCGCGGCTGGACCCCTTCGGTGCGCCGGTCGAGAACCGGATCATCAGCGCCAGCGTCTACCGCTTCGACAAGCGCTCGTTCCGCGCGGTCTTCGAACCGTCGTCGGCGAACCTCAACCAGGGGCGCTACTCCTGGCAGGCGGAGTCGACGTGGTCGTGCGCGCCGGTGGCGACATGCGATGACCTCGCGCCCGACCGCGGCCCCGCCGAAGCGCAGATCAGGCCGCTGGCCGAGCCGCGCTGCTTCGGCGCGGCGGCGCGCAATCCGCGCTACCGCTGTTCGAACCGCGATCTGCGCCTCGCCGTGATGCCGACGCCGGCAGAGGCCGCGCTGACGCCCAACGCGCGCTGCGCGATCGTCTCGATGCGGACGCCGTACAGCTGCCAGTTCGGGGTGCGCGCGGCAATCGCAAACCGCGAGGTGGCGCTCGTCGGCGACAGCCATGCGGCGCATTGGCGCGGTGCTCTGGAGGTCGTTGCGCAGGCCCGCCGCTGGCGCGGCTTCTCGCTGACGCGCAGCGGCTGCCCGTTCTCGACGGCCACGCCGGCGCTGCCCAAAGCGCGCCGCGCGAGCTGTCAGGACTGGCGGCGCGCCGTGCGTGAATGGTTCACCCGCCACCCGAACGTGCAGACCGTGTTCGTCTCCCAGCTCGCGAGCGCCGGCGTCGCGGGAGGGCGCGGCCGCAATCGCGGCGAGCAGAAGATCCGTGGTTACATCCGCGCCTGGCGGCTGCTGCCGAGCACCGTGCGCCAGATCATCGTCCTGCGCGACACGCCGTACAGCACGGCCGACTCCCCGCTCTGCGTCGAGCGCGCGATGCGCCGGCGCCGGCCTGCGGGGACCGACTGCGCGATCCCGCGCAGCTCCGCGCTGCGGTCCGACGCGGCCGCGAGCGCGACACGACGCGACCGCTCGCCGCGCGTGCACCTGATCGACCTGACACGTCACATGTGCAGCCCGCGGCTGTGCTTTCCGGTCGTGGGCGGGGTGCTCGTGCACAAGGACGCGACGCACATCACGCCGCTCTTCGCGGGCACGCTCGGCCCGTTTCTGCTGCAGAGGGTCGCCCGCCTGCTGTAGGCCGTCGCTCAGCGCAGCGGCTTGCGCGCCTCGACCTCGGCGCCTGTGTAGAGCGTCTTGAGCTTCAGCTTCGAGAAGCGCTCGTCGAGCGGATAGCCGATCCGGGCGATGCAGAAGAGCGTCTTGTTGAGCGGCCTCACCCAGCGGCGGTGGTCGCTGCGCGGCAGCAGGAAGTGAACGAGATTCGAGAGCTGCAGGAACGCGCCGGCGTACGGCTTCTCGTCGATCCGGGTGACCTCGAAGCCGGCGCGCTCGAAGAGCCGCCGCATGCCGAAGGTCGTGAAGCGGCTGACGTCCTCGGGGAATCCGTGGACGCCGAACGTGAACGGGATCCAGGCGAGCACCGGCGCGCCGGGCTTGAGCACGCGGAACATCTCGCGGACGACCTGGTAGGGATCGTCGACGTGCTCGAGCACGCTGATCGCAAGCGCACCGTCGAAGCGCTCGTCTTCGATCGGCATCGCGTGTGCGTCGCCGACGATGTCGGGGCTCTGCGACGTGTCGGCATCGAACTTCGTGAGCCTGCAGGAGAACAACGGCCGGTGGTCGTAGTGGCCGGCGCCGACCTCGAGCACCTCGGCGTCGGGCGGATGCGATGCCGCCCACTGCTCGAGCGCCGGCATCAGCAGGCGCCGCGAGGCGCCGTGGTTCATGTCGTAGCGGACTTCGCGCAGGCCCATCCAGGCGCCAGCCTAGTGGGCTAGTGGTCGGTCAGCTCTGAGCGCCGGCCCTCGTGGCGAGCAGCGGCAGCCCCGCGTGCGGCTCGCCGGCGTTGACGGCGCCACTGCTACGGACGGCGCCCGACGCCGACGAGCTGGTAGCCGAGCAGCCCCGGTACGCGGCGCCCGAGTGCCTGCCAGGCGGGCTCGGCGCGCTCGGCGAGTCGCGCCGGCCGCAGGTGGTTGCGCAGCGCGGGCACGATCGCGGCGAGCTCGACGTCGCGCAGGTCGGCGCCCGTCAGCAGCGCGCGCAGCGAGTCGCGCGTGAACCAGCGCAGGTGGCCGGCATCGAACGTGCCGCTGTCGTCCTGCGGCCAGCGGCCGCGCAGGAGCGTCAGCCGCGCGTGCCAGTGCGCGACGTTCGGGACGCTGACTACCACGGCCCCGCCGCTACGACACCATGCCGCCGCCCGCGCCAGCCCGGCGGCGGGGTCGGGCAGATGCTCGAGCACGTCGGCGAGCACGACGAGGTCGAAGGAGCCCGCTTCGAACGGCAGCTGCGGGTCCTCGAGCGCCCCGCAGACGACGTGGTCGCCGATCTGCGCGGCCGCCTGCGCCGCACTCGGCGACAGCTCGAGGCCGGCAAGATGCCCTGCCTGCGGGCGCAGCAGCGCCAGCAGGCCGCCGGATGCGCAGCCGACGTCGAGCAGGCGCCCGCCGGGCGGCAGCAGGCGCCGCGCGTGGTCCGCGATCGCACCGTTGCCGAACGCCGCGTAGGTCTGCGCCTTGGCCTCGTAGAGCTCTGCGAGCGCGCGATCGCCAGCCACGGCAGCGAGCGTACCGGGGCGACTACACTGCCCGCGATGCCGAGCCCGTCCCGACGCGCCGCCGATCAGGCCCGGCGCGTCGTCGTCAGGGCGCGTGACGTCAAGGCCCGCCTGGACGCGATCGAGCGCCTGCGCCGCTCGCTGAACCGGGCCGAGAGCTCGGTCGCGCTGCAGGAGCGCGCGCAGCAGTACATCGCCGACGGAACGCTCGTGATGGGCAACATGAGCTACTACGCGCCGAACGTCGTGAAGTACACCGGCGACAGCGGCCGCGTCATCATCGGCAACTTCGCCTCCGTCGCTGCGGACGCGGACTTCTACGTCGGCGGCCTGCACCGCACCGAGTGGGTGTCGCAGTACGGACTGCGCGCGATGCTCGACCTGCCCGGCGCGCACGAGGACGGCTTCACGCACGGCCGCGGCGACATCGTCGTCGGCAGCGACACGTGGGTCACCAACGGCTGCACCGTGATGTCCGGCGTGACGATCGGCGACGGCGCCGTCGTCGGGACGAAGGCCGTCGTCGCAAAGGACGTGCGGCCCTATGCCGTCGTGGTCGGCAATCCGGCACGCGAGATCCGGCGGCGCTTCAGCGATCAGCAGGTCGACGCGCTGCTGCGGATCAAGTGGTGGGACTGGCCGACGGAGAAGGTCAAGCAGCACATCGAGCTGATCTGCAGCGCGGACGTCGACGCCTTCATCGCGCGCTTCGATCCCGCCGCCGGCGGCAGCGCGCCGTGAGCTCGGGCGTCGCGGTCGTGATCGTCAACTACAACGGCGAGCGCCTGCTGCCCGACTGCCTCGCGGCGCTGGCCGCGCAGACGCTCGCGCCGGAGGAGATCGTCGTCGCCGACAACGGCTCGCGCGACGGGTCCGCGGCGCTGCTGCGGGTTCATTTCCCCGCCGTGCGCGCGCTCGAGCTGGGCCGCAACCACGGCTTCGCCGGCGGCGCGAACCGCGGCGTCCGCGCGACGTCGGCGCCCTGGGTCTGTGTGCTGAACTCCGACGCCATGCCGGCGCCGGACTGGCTCGCGCACCTCACAGCCACCCCGCGCGACGAGCGCACCTGGGCGCTGGGGAGCGTGCTCGTCAGCGCGGCGACGGGCCTGATCGAGAGCGCCGGCGACCAGTACGCGTCCGAGGGCTACGCCTACAAGCTGCTGCGCGAGCGGCCGCTCGACGAGCTGCCCGCCGAGCCCTACCGCGTGTTCGCCGCGCCCGGCGCGGCGCCGCTCTTCCGCCGCCGCGTCTTCGACCTGCTCGGCGGCTACGAGGAGCGCTTCTTTCTCTACTACGAGGACGTCGACCTCGCGTTTCGGGCCGCCCTGGCGGGCTACCACGCGCTGCTCGTGCCCTCGGCGCGCGTCGTGCACCGGCTCGGAGCGACGACGAAGTCGATGGCGCGCCTGCGCTTCTACGTGGCCCGCAACAGCACCTGGTGCGCCGTGCGCTGCCTCCCGGACGCGGCGCCGCGGACGCTCGCGCGGCGCTGGCTCGCGGAGCTGCGCGCCAACCGGCCGCGGCGCTTCGCCGCGGCCGAGGTCGCCGGCCGGCTCGCCGGGCTGGCCGGGCTGCCGCGCGCGCTGCGCGAGCGCCGCGCGATCCAGGCGCGGCGGCTGGCGACGGCCGCGCAGATCGCGGCGCTGCTGACTGCGCCGGATGCCCGTGGCGAGCCGCAGCAGCGCCACCTCCAGACCGCGGAGTGACCGCACCGCACCCCACGCGCTGGCGCACTCGCCCCGATCGCGTGTGAGACAGCCCGCGCACGGGAAGGGGATCGACGTGCAGCTGATCCGCATAGCCGGTCCGACCGCCCCGATGCGGCGCCTCTCCGAGGTCGAGGGCCTCCACTTCGAGCGCACGAGCGCGCGCCGCGTCGGCGACGACCGCTGGCAGGTCTCCGGCTATGCAAGCGATGACGCGCTCGCGACGCTGCGCGAGCGGGGACTGGAGATCGAGGCGGTCGTCGAGTCCGAGGAGCTCGACGAGCAGCGCAAGGCGCTCTACTCGCGGCTGGAGGCCGAGCAGGCGCGCGAGGCCCGCGAGTAGTGGCCTATCCCGCGACGGTGCGCGCGATCGAGGCCGAGCTCGGACGGCTCGCCGCCGAGCACCCGTCGCTGTGCACGCGCACGCTCGCGCCGAACCGGACGCACGAGGGCCGCAGCGTCTCCTTCGTGACGATCAGCGGCGCCGGGGGTGGGACCCCGGTGCTGCTGACCGGCGGCGCGCACGCGCGCGAATGGGCGCCGCCCGATGCGCTGCTGAGCATGCTCGACCGCCTGCTGCGCGCCTACGAGGACGACGCGGATCTCGTGATCCCGGCGTTCATCGACACGGCCCCCGCGCGCGACATCGAGTATCCGGCCGCGTCGATCGGCGCGGCCGAGGTCAAGCGCATCGTCGATCGCCTCGAGCTGCACGTGCTCGCGCTGATCAACCCCGACGGCCGCGCGTTCACGCAGGCCTCCTCGGCCAATGCGATGTGGCGTAAGAACCGCCGCCCGCCGCGGCCTGGCTCGTCTTGCTTGGGCGTCGACCCGAACCGCAACCACGACCTCGCCTGGGACTTCGAGCGCTTCTACGACGACGCCGGCGACGTCGCCGTCTCGGCATCCAAGGACCCCTGCGACTTCCAGGTCTACATCGGGCCCTCCGCCGCCTCCGAGCCGGAGGTCCGCAACGTCGCGAGCCTCCTGCGCGACAAGCGGATCGAGTTCTACGTCGACGTGCACTCGTTCAGCCGCAAGATCCTCTTTCCGTGGGGGATGGACGACAACCAGACGCGCGACGCGTCGCAGAGCTTCCGCAACCCGGAGTGGGACGGCCGCCGCGACGGCGGGTTCGGCGGCCCGTACGGCGAGTTCATCCCGGCGCCGCTGCGCGACGCGCACGTGCGCATCGGCCAGGCGATGCACGACGCGATCGTCGACGGCGCGGGCAGCGACCCGCGCGCGCAGGCGCGCTCGCAGTACGACGTCGAGCCGGGGCTGGCGCTCTATCCGACGACCGGCACGGCATCGGACTTCGCCGCGAGCCTGCAGTTCGAGCCCGACCCGCCGGCCGAGCGCGTGATCTCCTACACGCTCGAGATCGGCAGCGACGCCGACGGCGAGGGCGGCTTCCAGCCCGTGCCGGCGATCTATCCGAAGATCGAGCGCGAGATGCACCTCGCGCTCATCGCGTTCCTGCTGGCCGCGGCGCGCTGAGCGGCGCATCCTCCGCGCGCCAGCGGCGAGACGATCGCCACGGCGGCGTGGGCGCGGTCGAGGTACCGGTCGCGCGCCGCCTCGGCCTCCTCCCCCCGTCACGCCGTGGCGCCCGCGGCCGGGCGGCGGCGCAGGTAGGCGAGCATCTCGCGCAGCAGCCGGCGCTCGATCAGCGCGGTCGCGGCGAGCGTCGTCACGACGTACAGGGCGAAGACCGCCAGCGCGGCGCCGAGCGTCCCCTCCTCCCCGAAGATCAGGCGCAGCGCGGCGACGAGAGCCACCGCGGGCAGGCTCGGCAGCAGCGCGCGCGCGGTGTGGCGCAGGAAGCGGAAGTCCGGAAACAGGCGCCGCAGGAAGACCATCCGGATCGTGAAGTTCACGGCCTCGACGAGCACCGTCGCGATCGCCAGGCCGCGCAGGCCCTCGGTCGCCAGCAGCGGCAGCCCGATCGCGAGGAAGGCGAAGATCGAGATCGCCGCGGCGACGGCGATCGGCTTCGTGTCCGCGCGGGCGCGGTAGAAGGCGTCCCAGTTGAAGCCGATCTGGTGCACGGCGACCGAGATGCCGATCGCCTGCATGAGCCCGATCCCGGGCGCCCAGCGCTCGCCGATGCCGAACCGCACGAGGTCCTCGGCGAACAGCGCGAGGCCGAGGCCGAACGGCGCGCCCCACATGAGCGCCAGGCGGTTGGACTTCACGAACGCCTCGTAGAGCAGGTCCGCACGGTCCTTGACGGCGCAGATCGTCGGGTAGATCGTCTGCGTGATCGCCTGGTCGGCGCGGTCTGAGTACTGCGAGATCGTCGACGCGAGGGCGATGATGCCGACGCCCGCCAGTCCGAGCTTGGCCTCGCCGACGATCAGCAGCCCCTGGCCGACGACGATCCCGGACATCCCCGCGAAGAACAGCGGCCAGGAGAACGACGCGTAGGAGCGCAGCGTCACCCGGTCCCAGGCCCAGCGAAAGCGATACGGCGAGGCGCGCAGCGACACGAGCGCTCCGAGCCACGCGCCCGCGACGACGCCGGCGATCAGCGCCCAGTAGTCCCAGCCCGCGATCAGCAGCCCGACGGCGATGACAAAGCCCGTCACCGGGTCGAGGATCTGCAGCTTGCGCTGGCGGACGAAGTCCATCTCGCGGTAGAAGACCCACAGCGGCGCCTGCAGCGCCTGCGCGGGCACGACGAGCAGCGAGACGCGCGCCGGCGCGATGATCGCCGGCTCGTCGAAGATCGCCGCAAGCAGCGGCACGAGCGCGATGCCGGCGACGAGCACGACCCCGGCGAGCGCGAGCTCGAAGGTCATCGCCTTGCGAAACGCGAGCTCCTGGTCGAGCTCGTCCTGCTGGATGTACTTCTCCCCGATTCCGACCTGACGCAGGAACATCAGCGTGAAGAGGACGACGAGCACGACGCCCCAGACGCCGTACTCGGCGGTCGTCAGGAACGCGGCGACGAGGAAGCCGCGCAGCAGGTTGAGCGTGTTGACGCCGACGAGGAACGCGGCGTTGACGATCGTGCCGCGCGCCGCGCGGATGCGCAGGCCGGAGCCCGCCTGCGGGCGCCGGCGAGCGGGATCGGTTCCGGGCTCGGCGTCGCTCGGCTGCACGGCCTCACGATACGGCGACGATCACCCGGCAGGCTCCGCCGCCGCCGCCCAGGCCCACTAGCCTCTCGCGCGGCCATGCCCCTGGAAGCGTTTCTCGCCGGCGCCGCGCTGTTCGCGGCGATGCTCGCCGCGGTGGCGGTCGCGACCGCGCTGATCGTGCGCCGCCGGCTGCGCCATCTCGACCCGCTCGAGCTCGGCCTGGCGAGCGTCGTGGTCGGGACCGTCGTGCTGCTCGGGGTGCACCTCGTGCCGCTCATGCTCGGCGTGCTGACGCGCGGCACCGTGCTGGCGGCCGCAGCGCTCGCGGTCGGGCTCGCCGCACTCGTCCGGCCGGCGGCCGACGCCGGCGCCGCGCTGCCGGACGACGAGCGCCGGCCGCCGCCGCCCGCCAGCGCCGCGGGTGCGTATGTCTCCTGGTCGCTCGCCGCGATCGCGGGCGCGTTCGCGACCGCGGCCGCGCTCGCCTACCTCGCCCGCTGGGCCGGCGACGAGCTGGTCGGGGTGGACCCGCTGACGTTTCACCTGCCGAACGTCGCCCGCTGGATCCAGGAGGGCTCGCTCTGGCAGATCGACCAGTTCGTCCCGCTGCTGGCGCACGGCAACTACCCCAACAACGGCGACGTCCTGCTGCTCAGCAGCGTGCTGCCGTGGCACAACGACTTCCTCGTCCGCCTGCCGATCGCGTTCTACCTCGTGGCGCTCGCGCTCGCCGTCTTCGCCGTCGCGCGCGAGCTGCGCGCGCCGCGCTCGACCTCGGTGCTCGCCGCGGCGGTGATCGTGTCGCTGCCGGTCGTCGGCCTGGCGACGATCCCGCGCGCGCTGCCCGACTCGCTGATGTGGGCGACGTACACCTGCGGCGTGCTCTTTCTCCTGCGCCACGCGCGCACGTCCCGGCGCTCGGATCTCGTGCTCGCGGGCGCCGCGCTGGCGGTCGCCATCGGGACGAAGTGGTACGGCGTCAGCTCGGTGCCGGTCCTCGTCGCGATCTGGCTCGCGGCGCGGCTGCTCGCCGCGCGTCGTGCCGGCACGCCGGGAGCGCTGCCGCGCGTCCTGCGCGACGGGGTGCTCGTCGGCGGCCTTGCGATCCTCGGGACGCTCGTCTGGCTCGTGCGCAACCTCGTCCTGTCGGGCAACCCGGTCTTCCCGCTCGACGTCGAGCTGCTCGGCGTGACGATCTTCCACGCCCCGCCCGACGTGATCCGTGACCAGGCGGGCTTCACGATCGCGGACTACGCCGCAGATCCCGACGTGCTGCGCCAGCTCGCGGGCGAGATCGTCGAGGGCCTCGGCAGCGCGCCGATCGTCTGCGCGATCGGGCTCGTCGTCGCGATCGTCCTCGCCCGCCGGCGCGGACGCGCTCCCGATCGGCGGATCCTCGTCCTCGCGACCGGCGCGATCGTGCTCGGGCTGCTCTACACCGTCACCCCGGCGACGGCGCTCGGGCTGCGCGGCGACCCGTCGCTTGCGAACTCCAACACGCGCTATGCGATCCCGGCGCTGCTGCTCGCCGTGCCGGTCCTCGCGTGGGCGGTCGGGCGCCTGCCGCGCGCCGGCGCGCTTGCGCTCGAGACCGCGCTCGCGGCCGGCGCGCTGGCCGGCGCCTACCACGGCTACGAGGTGCGCGGGATCGGCGACATCGCGCTCGCCGCCGTCGGCGTTGCCGCGCTCGCGGGCACGGCCTGGCTGCTGTGGCGCCTGCGCGACCGGCGCGTCGTGCTGGCGGGCGCGGCGCTCGCCTCGGTGCTCGTCGGCCTCGCGGCCGCGCACCGCATGGAGGACCGCATCAACGACGGGCGCTACCGCAACATCGACCCCGGCGTCGACGCGATGCTGAGCGCCGCGCCGAGCGGCAAGCGGATCGCGCTGGCCGCGGACTGGACCGTCGCGGGCCTGTCTCCGATCTGGCCGGCGTTCGGCACGACGATCGACAACGAGGTCGAGTTCATGGGGCGCTTCGTCGACGGCTTCCTCACCCCGTGGGACGACAGGGCGAGCTTCCAGGCCGCGCTGCGACGCGGCCGCTACGACGTGCTCGTCGTCGGCCGCGGCTTCTATCCGCCGCAGCCGACGCCCGAGCAGGAGTGGGCGATCGACGCCGGCTGGCACACGATCGCGCTGACGCCGCGACTGCGGGTGCTCGTGCCGCCGTCGGCTTCCGGCACGCACAGGTGAGCACTGAGCGCAGCGATGGCGTCGCAGAGCACGTGGCCTGCGAGTATCAGCCGGGCGGCGCCCGAGCTGTCAGCCGATCGCCTGCAGCAGCGCCGCCATGCGCGCGGTCTCGGTGTCCACGTCGGCATGGACGCAGACCCACGCGCGCGCCGCGCGACCGGCGCTCGCCCGCTGCTGCGGCGACAGGGCCAGCACGTCGCGCAGCGCCTCGGCGAGCGCGTCGGCGTCGCGCGGCGGGGCGAGGACGCCCCACGGCGCGAGCACGCACTCCGGCAGCCCGACCTCGTCGCTGGCGACGACGAGCAGCTCCATCGCCATCGCCTCCTTGACGACGACCGGCATCGAATCGCGGTCGCCGTCGCGCGCGACGACGCAGGGCATCGCGAGCACGTCGGCTCGCTCCAGAGCGGCACGGACGTCGGCCGGCGCGAGGCTGCCGGCAAGCTCGATCCGGTCGCCCGCACCGGATCGCTCGGCCTGCGCTTCGAGCAGCGATCGCCGCGGCCCCTCGCCGATGATCCGCACGCGAACGCCGGGCAGCTGCGCGACGGCGTCGATCAGGACATCGAAGCCCTTCTTCTCGACAAGCCGTCCGATCGCCAGGACGTCGCTGTCGCCCGGCAGCGGCGCCCGGCGGTGAAACGTCCGCGCGTCGACGCCCATGACGACCTTGTGCAGGTTCGCCTCCGGCGCGAGTCGGCGCAGATGGCGCATGTTGTAGTCACAACCGGTGAAGACGGCGTCGGCGCCAACGAGCTTCTCGCGCAGGTTGCGCGGCTTGAGGAAGATGTCGTAGGCGTGCGCGGTGACGCTGAACGGTCGGCCGCTGAGCGCCGCAAGCCGCATCGCGTCGAGCGCGGCGCCGGCGGCGAAGTGCGCGTGCAGGTGCTCGTCGCCGCGCTCGAGGACCGCGCGTGCCGCCGGAGCGAGCGCGTGCAGCGGGCGCGCCCACTCCTCGCGGCCCCAGCGCCGGCGGTGCAGGCCGTCGCGCACGCACGCCAGCGGCCGGCGCGCGAGCAGCCAGAGCAGGTCGCGCAGCGCGCGCCGCCGGTCGTCGTCTGCGAGCACGTGGACGTCGATGTCCCCCGGTGCCTCGGGGTTGGCGCGACCCCCGCGCTGCGCAGCCTGCACGCGGACGTCGTGGCCGAGCCGGCGCAGCGCCTGCAGCTCGTTGACGACGAACGTCTCCGACAGCTCTGGCCACTGGTCGAGGACGAACAACAGCCGCATGTCAGGCGCTGCTCGCCGGTCGCCGCAGGCCGCTTCTCGCCGCCGTCGTGCTCGGCGCGTGACCTCTCTGCCGGCGCATCTGCGCCCGGACTGTAGACCCTCGCCGCCCGCCGCAGCTCGCCCGCCAACCGTCGCTGACCCGCGGTAGCCTGGGGTGATGCCCGCCGCAGTCACACCGTCCGGCGTGCGCGACGGCGACCGCGCCGCGCTGGCGGGGCTGTGCGTCGCGCGCGGCCCATCGGTCCTGGCGTACTGCCGCCAGGTCGCGGGTGACGCCCGCGCAGCCGACGCCGCGGCCGACGCGTTCGCGCAGTTTCGCGCGGCGGTCGTGGCAACGCGCGACCTGGCCGGTCTGAACCCCGAGGCGCTGCTGATCAACACGACCCGCAAGGCCGCCGCGAGCCGCGCTGCGCGGGCGCCGCTGGGCGTCTGCGCCGTCGTTCCGTTGCTGCTCGCCGCGCGCGCCGACAAGACGATCTCGCCCGTCGATCTCGACTGCCTCGAGCAGCATCTCGAGGGCTGCTGGGCCTGCCGCGCCCCGGTCGCGCGCTTCCACGCCGCCGAGCGCGCCTACCGCGATCCCCCCGAGCCGGCGATCGATCCGGCGATCGCCGCGCAGATCATCGCCGCGATGGCGGCGGCGCCCGGCCACGGCGCCGAGCCGCCCACGGCGAACGGCAGCGCCGATCAGCCGCCGACCGCGGGCGTCGTCCCCGTCGCCGCCGAAGCCGAGCGTGCGGCCGCCGGCGGCGCGACGACCGAGTTCCGCACGCCCGACGAGCCCGAGGCCGATCCCGCTGCCGTCGCGAGCGTGACGAGCAAGGGCTCATCCGAGCCCGCGCGCTCGCGAGCGCGCCTCGCCGCCGGTCTGCCACGCGTGCGGCGCCCTGGCGCCAGGGCAGCCAGGGCGCGCGCCGGCCGCGTCCGCGACCGCGGGCGCTCGAGCTCGCGCTCGCGCTCGCGGCTGGCCGTCATGCTGCCGATCGCCGTGGTGCTCGTCGCGCTGCTCGTGGCGCTCTCCGTCGCCGGCGTCTTCGCCGCCAACGACCCGGCCTCGAGCCCGCGCGTCGACGTGCCCGCCGACGCTCCGGCGGACACCGAACCCGCCGATGTCGTCGTCGTGCCGGGCGCCGACCAGGCGAGCTCCGACGACGTCGAGCAGGCCAAGGCGCGCGAGCGCGCCCGCACGCAGCGCAAGCGCGACGCCGCAGCCAAGCCCGAGTCCGGGGCACAGACCCCGGCGACACCGCCGCCGGCGGCAGTCGCACCGCCCGCGGCCGCGGCGACGAACCCGCCGCCGCCGCCACCCGCGCCGGACGCGACGGCCGACGACGGCAGCTCGACGAGCGGCAGGTCCCCGAAGGTCGACGCCGGCAGCGGCGCGACCGGCGCCGAGCAGATCCCGCCCAGCGAGGACACCTCGTCGGTTCCGGACCTCGCGCCGCCGCCCGAGCCCGTGACGGCGCCGTAGCGGGTGGTCGTGGGCGCCGCCACATCGCTCGAGCCTGAGATCCGGCGCGTCGGCAAGGCGCTGTCCGAGGGCTTTCCGTCGCACCGCGGCAACCCCTTGAAGGTCCTCGACGACCGCGCGATGGACCTCGCGGCGCAGGACGCCGAGCTGCGCGCCGCGCTGTTTCGCTTCGTCGACGTCGTCCCCGCCTGCCGCTCGCTCGACGACCTCGCCGCGCACCTGACGAGCTTCCTCGGCGAGGTCCACGCACAGCCGCCGTCGCTGCGCGCGGCGATGCGGATCGGCGACACGAAGGCGGGCCGCGCGGCGCTCGGGGCGGCCGGCGCGGCCGGCGTGCGCCGGATGGCGCACCGCTTCATCGTCGGCGAGGACCCGCAGGCCGCCCTGCCGACGCTGCGCAGGCTCTGGCGCGACGGGATCGCCGCCTCCGTCGACCTGCTCGGCGAGGCGACCGTCACCGCCGAGGAGGCCGACCGCTACGCCGCCCGCTGCGCGCAGGCGCTCGACACCCTCGCCGCGGCGTACGCGCGGATGGACGAACAGCCGCTGCTCGAGCGCGACGCGAGCGGACCGCTGCCGCGCGCGAACCTGTCCGTGAAGGTCTCCGCGCTGACGCCGCTGCTGCGACCCGAGGCGCCCGAGCGCGGCCAGCGCGACGCAGCGCCGCGGCTGCGCGCCCTGCTGCGCCAGGCCAAGCAGCTCGACGCGCACCTGCACATCGACATGGAGTCGCTGGACACCCGTGAGGCGGTGCTCGAGCTCGTTCTCGATCTGCTCGCCGAAGCGGAGTTCGCCGACGGGCCGAGCGCCGGCGTCGTCCTGCAGGCCTACCTGCGCGACTCGCCGCAGACGCTCGACACGATCCTCGAGTGGGCGGACCGGACGCCGCGCGCGCTGCCGCTCGTCGTGCGCCTCGTCAAGGGCGCCTACTGGGATCACGAGGTCGTCGAGGCGCGCCAGCACGGCTGGAGCGTGCCCGTCTTCGAGCGCAAGGGCGACTGCGACGCGAACTTCGAGGCGCTCACCGCCCGCCTGCTCGAGGCCCGGCCACTCGTGCGCGTCGCGATCGCCTCGCACAACCTGCGCTCGGTCGCCCACGCGATCGCCCGCAACCGGCTGCTCGACGGCGAGCCGCGCGACGTCGAGTTCCAGGTCCTGCGCGGCCTCGGCGACGACCTCGGCCGGGCGCTCGCCGCGAGCGGGCTGCGCGTGCGCTCGTACTGTCCGGTCGGCGATCTCGTCGCCGGGATGGCATACCTCGTCCGGCGGCTGCTCGAGAACACCGCAAACGAGTCCTTTCTCGCAGACCAGGCGCACGGCGTCCCGCTCGAGCAGCTGCTGGCGCCGCCGGAGACGTCGACATGACGACCTTGCCGCCGTTTCGCAACGAGCCCGTGCTCGAGCTGCGCCGCGCGACCGAGCGCTCCAAGCTGGCGGTCGGGCTCGGCGAGCTGCGCCTGCCGCTCAAGGTGCCCGTCTGGATCGGTCGCGAGCAGCGCTTCGGCGACGAGCTCGTCTCCACCGATCCGGGCCGCCCGGAGCGCATCGTCGCGCTCGCCGCCGCCGCGAGCGCCGAGGAGGCCGACGCCGCCGTCGCGACCGCGCAGGCCGCGTTCGGGCGCTGGGCCGCGACCCCGGTGCACGAGCGCGCCGCGGCGCTGCTGCGTGCCGCGGCATGGATGCGCGAGCGGCGCGCGTCGCTCGCTGCGCTGGCGCTGCGCGAGTGCGCGAAGCCCTGGCCCGAGGCCGACGCCGACGTCTGCGAGGCGATCGACTTCCTCGAGTTCTACGCCCGCGGGGCGCTCGAGCTGCAGGACCCAGACGGCTCGCAGCTGCTGCAGGTCCCCGGCGAGCGCAACGAGCTGCGCTACGTCCCGCGCGGCGTCTGTGCCGTGATCGCGCCGTGGAACTTCCCGCTTGCGATCCCGACCGGGATGACCGCGGCGGCGCTTGCGACCGGCAACACGGTCGTGCTCAAGCCCGCCGAGCAGGCGCCGGGCTGCGGGATGCGCATCGTCGAGGCGCTGCGCGCGGGCGGGGTGCCGGCCGCCGCGATCGCGCTACTGCCCGGCGGGGGCGAGACCGGCGCCGCGCTCGCGCGCAACCCGGCCGTCGCGACGATCGCCTTCACCGGCTCGGGGCCGGTCGGCCTCGAGTTGCTGCGCAGCGCCGCCGAGGTCGCGCCCGGCGCGCGCCAGCTCACGCGCGTCGTCGCCGAGATGGGCGGCAAGAACTGCATCGTCGTCGATTCCGACGCCGACCTCGACGAGGCGATCCCCGCGATCGTCGAGTCCGCCTTTCACTACGCCGGACAGAAGTGCTCCGCCGCGGCTCGCGTGCTCGCCCACGAGGCGCTGCACGACGCGCTCGTCGAGCGGCTCGCGGGCGCCGTGGCGGGCCTGCAGGTCGGTCCGGCCGACGACTTCGGCACCGACGTCCCGCCGCTGATCGAGCGCGACGCCCAGCAGCGCGTGCAGCGCTACGCCGCGATCGCCGGCGAGAGCGGCGAGATCGTCACGGGCGAGCACGACGTGCCCGGCGAGGGCTGGTACGTCGCGCCCGTCGTGGCCGCGGGGCTGCCGCCGGACTCCCGTGTGCTGCGCGAGGAGGTCTTCGGCCCGCTGCTGACGGTCGAGTCGGTGCGCGACGTCGACGAGGCGATGGACCGCATCGACGGCCTCCCCGTCGCGCTCACCGGCGGCCTGTTCAGTCGCAACCCGCGCACCGTCCAGCGCGTGATCGAGCGATCGCCGGTCGGCAACCTCTACATCAATCGCTCCACGACCGGCGCGATGGTCGGTCGTCAGCCGTTCGGCGGCAACCGGCTGTCGGGCACGGGGACGAAGGCCGGCGGCCGCGAATACCTGCTGCACTTCGTCGAGCCCCGCGTCGTGACCGAGAACACGGTCCGCCACGGGCTCGTCGTGTAGGCAACGCGGCGCTTCCGCGCCCGCCACGCCGGGTAGCGCACGCCCATGCGCGCATTCGACGCTCTTCCCCGCCTCGCCGAGCTCTCGCTGCAGACGGCACGGCAAGCCGGATCGCTCGCGCTGTCGGTCGTCCGCTCGGTCGCCGCGCCGGTCCTCGCGTGCCGCTCCGAAGATGACGGGGATCGCCGGACCGGCGACTCCGAGCCGCCCACGGGCCGTTCGGCCGGCGAGCCGTCTTCGGCGCCGGGCATGGCGCGCGGGCGCGCGGCCAGAGCGCCGACGCCGACGCCGACGCCCGACCCGCCTCGTCGCGAGCCCGAGCCGCCGGAGCCCGCCCCGCCGGAGCCCGAGCCGCCGGAGCCCGCCCACGTCGACCGCGACGCGGTCGTCGTCGCGCAGTCCGCCGACGCCGGGGCAGCCGACGGAGCCGGCGCGCAGATCCGCGTCGACGAGCCATGGAGCGGCTACCGGCAGCTCACGGCCAAGGACGTCACGGCACAGCTCGCGACGGCAGATGCCGCGATGCTCGCGGTGGTGCGCCTGTACGAATCGACGCATCGCAACCGCAGCACCGTGCTCGCCGAGATCGACCGCAGGCTCGCGACGGTCGACCGCTGACGCGCCAGCAGCGCGTCAGCGGCGCTCGACGCGCTTGACGCCGCGGCCCTCGTGCCAGGACTCGATCACGAGGAACTCCGGCGGATCGGGCAGGCTCACGACCGACAGCTCGGCGATGTCGCAGCGAAAGACGTGCGACGGGCCCGGCCCGCCCTTGCCACCGACGATCCGCGTCTTGATCTCCTCGTCGGTGACCTCCTCGACACGGCCCGCGAGCTTCGCGTCGCCGTGCCAGCCGGCGTCGGGGTCGGGTGAGCCGCTGTGCAGGGCGAAGCGCGGATCGCGCTGCAGGTCGCGTGCCTTGAGCGACTGCCACATGCTGCCGAGCCACAGCTCGCCGTCGGCGAAGATGACCTCGCTGCCGCTGATCCGCGGCGAGCCGTCCCGTCGCAGCGTCGCGAGCGTCTTGTGCACGAACGCGTCGAGGAACTCGCGCGCGAGCGCGGCCAGCTCGGGAGCCTGCGCTTCGATCTCAGCCCAGGACGCCACGTCGTGGCAAACCTAACCGGCCCGCTGCCAGAAGACCACTCGTCAACGAACACGAGCCGCTACGCAGCTCACGCGTGCCGCGCCGCCGCAGGGCGGACGTCGAGCTGCCGGGCTCTCCCCGATGACGGCGAGGCCGATCTCGTCGGCCTCCCGCCGCTGTCACGCGCGCGGATCCTACCCGCGCTGGCGACCGTGCGGCGCGGCATGCATCTCGAGGATGAGCGCGTCTTGACGCGGCCGGTCGAGCGCGTCGAGCCGCGCTCACACGGTCACCTTTCGCCACCCGGGATACCCCGGGACGCGCGACTGCATCGTCACGGTGGCGCTACGCCCGCGGCCGCAGGGTCAGCGGCCGTTGCAGGCAGCGAGAAAGCGCTCGTGCAGGCGCGTGTCCGTCCCGAGCTCGGGATGAAACGCGACGGCGAGCATCTCGCCCTGGCGGGCGGCGACCGAGTGGCCGTCGACCTCGGCCACGATCTCGACGTCGTCGCCGTGATCGGCGATCCACGGCGCTCGGATGAACACCGCCCGCAGTGGCGGGCCGCCGACGCCGCTGATCTCGACGTCGGCCTCGAAGGAGCGCACCTGGCGCCCGAACGCGTTGCGGCGCGCCTCGATGTCCATCATCCCGAGGTGCTCGCGGTCGAGCATGATGAGCCCGGCGCATGTCCCGAAGACGGGCCTGCCGAACGACCGCAGAGGCTCGGCGAGGCCCTCGCGCTCGATCCCGAGCGTCATCGTCGTCGATTCGCCGCCGGGGATGACGAGCCCGTCGAGGCCCTCGAGATCGGCCGCAACGCGGACCTCGCGCACGTCGGCGCCGAGCCCGCGCAACATGCGCACGTGCGCCGCGAAGCCGCCCTGGAGTGCGAGCACCCCGATCAGCATCGGGCGCGACTACCAGCCGCGCTGGGCGAGCAACTGGTCGTCGCCGAGCGCACGCGACTCCAGTGAGTCCATCGCCGCGCCGAGGCCCTCGGAAGCCTGCGCGATGCGCATCGGATCGGCGAAGTGCGTGCATGCCTCGACGATCGCGCGAGCACGGCGCTCGGGGTTGGAAGACTTGAAGATCCCGGACCCGACGAACAGGCCCTCGGCGCCGAGCTGCATCATCAGCGACGCGTCGGCGGGCGTCGCGATGCCGCCGGCGCAGAACAGCACCACCGGCAGGCCGCCCTCGCGGGCGACGCCGCGGACGAGGTCAAGCGGCGCCCCGAGCTCCTTGGCGGCCGTCGGCAGCTCGGTCTCGTCGAGCGTCCCGAGCCGGCGGATGTCGGAGCGGATCGCGCGCATGTGGCGCACCGCCTCGACGATATCGCCGGTGCCCGCCTCGCCCTTGGAGCGGATCATCGCGGCGCCCTCGCCGATCCGTCGCAGCGCCTCGCCGAGGTTGGTCGCGCCGCACACGAAGGGGATCGAGAAGTCCCACTTGTCGATGTGGTTGTGCTCGTCGGCGGGCGTCAGGACCTCGGACTCGTCGATGTAGTCGACCTCGAGCGCCTCGAGCACCTGGGCCTCGGCGATGTGGCCGATGCGCGCCTTCGCCATGACGGGGATCGTGACCGCGTCCTGGATGCCCTTGATCATCGCGGGGTCAGACATCCGCGCGACGCCGCCATCGCGGCGGATGTCGGAGGGCACGCGCTCGAGCGCCATGACGGCGCTCGCGCCGGCGGCCTCGGCGATGCGCGCCTGCTCGGCATCGACGACGTCCATGATGACGCCGCCCTTGAGCATCTCTGCCAGGCCGGCCTTGACGCGGAATGTCGCTTCGTCTCGCACTGAGCGCGATTCTACCGGGGCGGCCTGGCAGCCTTGCGCGGCCGCCGCGAGCGTCTCAGGCCGCAGCCGCGTTCGTGCGCGCGAAAGATGCCGCATGGAGATGTGGGCGCGGGGGGAAATTGTGAACTTCCTTGACATCCTCGTGCCCCGATCCACAGCCACTGCCGCGCCCCGTGCACGTCGTCGTGCTGGCCGCCGGGCGCGGCAGCCGCCTCGGCGCCCTCGGCGAGGGCACGCCGAAGTGGCTGCTGCGCGTCGGCGGCCGCACACTCGCCGACCGGCAGCTCGAAGGGTTCGATCGCGCCGCAGGTTCCGTCGCTTCCGTCCGCGTCGTCGTGGGACATGCCCGTCACGCGATCGAGCTGGAGCTCGCGGCCCGCGCCGATCACGTGGGCGTGGTCGCCAACCCCGAGTTCGCCGAGCTCAACAACTGGTGGTCGCTGTTGCGCGCGCTGCGCGAGCTTCCCGAAGGCGGTCCCGTCGTGCTGCTGAACGCCGATCTGCTCGCAGAGCCCGAGCACGTCGCGGCGTTCATCGAGGAGGCTGCGGCGGGTCAGGCCGATGGCCTGCTCGCCGTCGACCTCGTCAAGCAGCTGACGGACGAGTCGATGAAGGTCTCGCTGACGCCGGACGGGACGCTGGCCCGGATCGGCAAGGTCGAGATCGACGATCCCGTCGGCGAGTACGTCGGCATGCTGATGGTCCGCGCTGTCGCGCTGCGGCGCCTGCGCGCCGTACTGGAGAGCTTCGTCGGGCGCGCCGAGGCTGCCAACGAGTGGTACGAAGGCGCGGTCGGGCAGACCGCGAGCGCCGGCGTCGCGTGGCACGTCTGGGCGATGGCGCCCGGGGCCTGGGCGGAGATCGACGACGACGCCGATCTCGAAGCCGCGCAGTCGATGCGGGCAGCGTGATGGTTGCCCCCCCGCGCACCGTCGAGATCCCGCGGCTGCTGCACGTGAGCGCCGGCTGCCTGCGCGAGGTGTCTGCGCTGCTTGCCGACCACGACTTCGACCTGGACTGCGTGCTGCTCGGCAGCGGCCCCGGACCATCGCGCATGTTCGCCGAGGGGGTCGTCACGGGCCTGCGCGCCGCCGGTGTGCGGGTGCTGCATCTTTCGCACCTGAGCGGACGTCTCGACCAGGCGGCCGCGACCGCGGGCACGATCATCGAAGAGGGCGTCACGACCGCGGTCGCCGTCGGCGGCGGCCGCGTCATAGACACCGTCAAGCTCGCTGCTGCGCGCACGGGCGTGGACTTCGTGAGCGTCCCGACCGCAGTCTCCAACGACGGCATCAGCTCGCCCGTCGCATCCCTCGTCGGCAAGGACGGCGCGCGCGCGAGCCACGCCGCGCGGATGCCCTGCGGGATCGTCGTCGACATCACCGCGATCGGCAGCGCGCCGGCGACCACGATCCGCGCCGGCGTCGGCGATCTCGTCAGCAATCTCACCGCCTGCCTGGACTGGCGGCTCGCCGACCGCCAGGGCTACGAGCAGTACGACGCGTTCGCGGCCATGATCGCCGAGTCGGCCGCGCGGCCGATCCTCGACCTCGAGGAGCTCGACTCCTCCGCCTCCCACGGCGTCGTCGCGCAGGGGCTCCTGCTCAGTGGCCTCGCGATGGCGGCCGCCGGCACGAGCAGGCCGTGCTCGGGGGCCGAGCACCTGATCTCGCATGCACTCGACGCACAGCTCGGGTCGCAAGCGGCGCTGCACGGCGAGCAGGTCGCGCTCGGCTGCCTCGTCGCGGCGACGGCGCACGAATGGTCGCAGACCAAGGAGCTGCTGCGCACGTTCCGGCGCCTCGGGCTCCCGACGTGCCCCGAGGACCTGGGGATGTCGCGCACCCAGATCGTCGAGGCCGTCTGCGCCGCATCACAGATGCGGCCGGACCGACGCACCGTCCTCTCCGGGCGCTTCACAGAGCGCGTCGACGTCGAACAGCTCATCCTGCGCGCGTTCGACGACGAGCTGCCCGCGCCCGGGCGGCTGCCGTCGGCCAGCGCCTAGTGGGTCGGAAGCTCCGGGTGTCCCAGGCGCGCGCAGGCGCTCGTCTGCGCGTGACGCCCCCGCGCCGGGCGGCAAGCGCGCGGCCGTCTGTGGGACGAGCCGGTCGCCGTCGGGAGCGCGAAGCGCGAAGCCGACCTCCGACCGTCCTCGCCGGGCTCGCGCCGAACGCGCCCTCGCGCTGTCAGAGGCCACCCAACTCGGCGTGATCCTCGACGCATCGACGGTCGCGACCCACCTCCTCAGGCGACCGCGCGCGATCGGTCGGTGAGCAGCTTCAGCCCGAACAGTCCCAGGCACGTCCCCATCAGCCACCGCTGCGCCCGGGCGATCGCGGGACGGCGACCCAACACCGCGGCGAGCGAGCCGGCGGCAATCACGATGATCGCGTTGACCGTGAGCGCGATCGCGATCTGGATCGAGCCGAGCACCAGCGACTGCAAGGCCACGCTGCCCTGGTCGGGCGCTACGAACTGGGGCAGCAGCGACAGGTAGAGGATGGCGATCTTCGGGTTGAGCAAGTTCGTCAGGAAGCCCATGGCGACGAGCCGCAGCGGCGGGTCCATGGGAAGCTCGCGCGTCTCGAACAGGGGCGCCGCGCCAGGGCGCAGGACGCTCCACGCCAGGTAGAGGAGGTAGAGCGCGCCGGCGATCTTCAGCGCGGTGTACGCGGCGGGGACCGCCGCGAAGATCGCGCTGATGCCAAGCACCGCGGTCACCAGGTACACAAGGAACCCGAGGCCGGTTCCGAGCAGCGAGATGATCCCGGCACGTGGGCCCTGCGTCAGCGACCGCGAGACCAGGTAGAGCATGTTCGGCCCCGGCGTGAGGACCAGCAGGAGCGCGACGAGCGCGATCCCGGCGGCCGCCGAGGCGTCGATGACCTGCACGCGCCGATCCTCCCACAACGCCGGTCGTGTCACGAGCGCTCGGCAGCAATGACCGACAGCACACGCACAACGATGCGAGGCAGCCGAACGGCGCGCTGAGCGGCGGTGGGTCCGACCGAGATCGCATTTGTAGGTTCCCGCTCTTCAGTGCGCGGCGTGCCGCTCCGGGCCCGTCACGCCGGGTGCGCGTCGCCTATTTCAGCGGCTCCATGGTCTGCGGGTTCAGCCGCTGGAGCTTTATCGCGTCCTTCTTCAGGTCTGGATCGGCGAGGACGTAGGTGTCAAAGCCCCGGCTCTTCCCGTTCGGATCGGACGTGTCGATCGCCGTGTCGAAGTTGTTGGCGTAGATGAAGCCGCGGTACCAATAGCCCGACCAGACGTTTGCGACGTGGGGCTCCTTCGCGGCGTAGTGGCCGAGCTGCTCCGGAGCCGCCGGGTCCGTGAAGTCGACGACGGTGACTCCGCCGTTGTACCACCCCGACACGAGTACGTCGCGCTCCGTCGCGAGCGGCACGGTATTGAAGTTGTGCGCGGTACAGCCGATCGTCGTCTCCTGCTGCGGGATGCTGAACGTGCCCTTCGGCACGGGCAGGGCGGGGTTTGAGACGTCGTAGAACCAGATCGCGCCGAGCGGCACGTGCTCGTCGCCGTCGTCGGCGCACCCGGGCGAGGCGGCCGCGCCGCCGAGCTCGTCTCCGATCGCAAGCGTCCTGCCGTCATAGGAGAACGTCGTCGAGTGGTGGATGTTGATCGCCGGGTTGACGATGTGACTGACGACCCTCGGCTTGGCCGGATCGCTGATGTCCCACAGCTGCGACTCCGTCAGGCAGGCGGCGCCCGCGAGCTTGCCCGGCACAAAGACGGTGACGTCGTGGCAGCCGATCGCCGGAGAGACATCGGGCGTCGAGCCCTGGATCACGTGGGCGCCAGCGGGATTCTGCAAGGGCACCGCGACGACCGAGATCTTCCTGTGCTTCTCGGCGTTGCAGTCGCTCGCGCTCTGACCGCCCAGCGGATAGGAGAGCACGTAGATCAGCACGCGCTTATTCGCCTCGTCGGGGACAAGCGTGTGCGTGTGCGAGCCGCACGGGGTGTCCACGAACGCGACCTGGCGGGGATTCGCGCGGTCGGCGATCGAGACCACCCGAATGCCCTCGTACGCCTGGCCGTCGAGCACCCTACGGTCCGTCTGTCCGAGCGTCTTCGCGTCATCGCACTCGGGCTTGTCCATCGGCGAGTCGACGGACACGAAGGCGAGGTCCTTCCACACCGAGACGTCGCTCTGCGGCCCCTTGCAAGCGAACCGGCCGACGACCGTCGGTTTCGTCGGGTCGGCGATGCTGATCAGGCGGAAGCCGCCAGGGAAGGCGTAGTTGCCGGCGACGGCGAGGTCACCCCAGAAGGCCAGATCGGTGCCCATCCGGTACGGGTGCGTCTCGTTGTCGTCGGTGTTTCCGACGAGCAGCATGTTCTTGGAGTGAACGTCCGACTCGTGGCCGATCGCAACCGGCGTCGAGCCGTCTGACAGGGTCGGGAGCGCGTCGCGCAGCTCCTGCGGAAGCTCGTCGTGCGCGGCGGCCGTACCGACCACCAAGACGATGACAGCAGCCGCCACAATCAAGATCCTCTTGGTCATCGTGCCCTCGTTCCCCGAGCCGCAGCCCGTACCGAAACACCTCGAAGCGACGCGATTATTGCATCCTCAGCCAACGCTCGGCGACGAGCTCCCATTCGTGCTCGGCCGCCCACCGGCGCGCCCGATCATCGAGCGGCGGAAGCGCGGCCTCGATGCGCTGTTTTCGGTCCGATGCGCTCACGCCGGTGACCGTACCCCTCGCGCTGAAGCGTGCGAGCGGCCGAAGCACCGATCGACTCGACCTCGAGCGTCTCAGCGGCGCGCTCCCCGACGATCCACCGATCGTGACGCCGCGCGCCCGGACGCGACGCCTACTTGAGCTTGAACGCCTTGATGCGGTCGGCGTAGCCGTCTGCGTCGCGGGCGTAGACGCCGTAGGCGAGCGCCTGGACCATGCTCAGCAGAGCGGTGTGCGAACGCACGTAGGCGGGGCTGTTGGACGAGTAGTACAGGCGGATCTGCGCGAGCTTCGCGACCTCCGACAGCGTCGCGTCCGTGATCGCGATCGTCTTCGCCTTGCGGTGGCGGGCGAGCTTCATCGCGCGCACCACGAGCGGGTGCGGCCGCCCCGCCGAGAGGCCGACGACGAGCGTCTCGTCGTCGATCCGGCTCAGGCGCCCGAGCGCCTCCTGCGACGGGCTTGCGACGATCTCGGCGCGCAGGTCGAGCAGCATCAGCAGGTGGCGCAGGTAGGAGGCGAAGAACGCCATCTGGTCGGTGCCGGCGACGAGCAGCCGCGGCGTCGTGGCGATCGCCTCGACGGCCGCCTCGACCTCCCTGCGGGAGACCTTGCGCGCCGTGTCCTCGACGTTGACGTGGTCGGCGGCGAGCATCGTCTCGAACTCGTTCTGGTCGAGTGAGAACAGCGGCGCGACCGGACCGGGGCCGCTGATGACCGGCGCCGTCGCATGGCGCCGGCGGTACTCCTCGCGGGCGGACTGCTGCAGCTCGGGATAGCCCTCGAATCCGAGTGCCTGCGAGAAGCGCACGACGGTGCTCGAGGAGGTGCTCGCGCGCCGCGCGAGCTCCTCGGCAGTCTGGAAGGCGACCTCGTCGAGGTGGTCGACGATGTACTGGGCGACATCCTTCTGCGAGCGCGAGAAGTCGTCGAAGCGGGCTTGGATGTACGTGGAGAGCGACTCGGGAGTCGTCGTTGGCGTCGCGGATCGCTTCATCGGCGACACCCTGTTTCGACGGCAGGCGTCCTGTTCCCTTCCGCCCTTCGACAAGCCCTTAAGAACCAAGCGCGCCCGGCGGGGTCACACCGGACGCGCGTTACCGAGAGTCGAGGGGCGGCGGGGGATATGGGCCGAACCGTCTCTCGGGGGGTTCTGGCCCAGTGATTCCCGGCGTCGCTGCGCGCAAACATCATTCACAAGATCGAGACACCTAGCCGCTCGGTTCGTAGCGGCGCAGAGCGGGACGGGGGCCTTCGGGCGCAGTCAGGAAGGCTCGCCCGTCGGACGTGAGCGCGAGCGCCTCGCCCTGCCCCTCGCGCAGCAGGTCGGCGTCCGCGCGGCACGGCCGTCGGCGCAGCGCGGCGGCAACCCCCTCCCCCGCGCGCCGTCGCCAGACGTACGCGTGGTCATACGTCCGCAGCACGATCGTGCTCCCGTCGGCCGACACGTCGCCGGCGGTGACGGCCTCGCCGGGGCCGAGCCTGATCGTGGCGCTGCGGCGCAGCGTCGTGATCTGGCGCGACGAGGGACGGGCGGCGACGTAGACGCGCGCCTCGCCCCCGAAGCTCTTCGCGACGATGACGACCGAGCCGCTGGCCGGATCGAACAGCAGCGCCTCGGCGTCTCGTGCGCCGTCCGGATAGCGCAGCTCGTAGCGCGCGGCGACCGCGACGCTGCGGGGGGCACGAACGCTTGCCCGCGGCTCGGGCACGCGGTAGAGGGCGACCGAGGACCGCTGGCCGAGGTTGTCGCCGATGTCGCCGACGAGCAGCGCGCCGCCCGCCCCGATCGCGATGTCCTCCCAGTCGACGTTCTCGCCAGCGGCCAGGGTGACGTCCGCGACGGTCCTGCCCGACGTCGTGATCGCAAGCAGGCGCGCGTCGTCGCCGGAATCGTTGTGCATCCACAGCACGCCCGGACGCGTGCGCGACAGGACGAGCCCGGAGAGCTCGCGCGCCGCCGTCGACGTGACGCGGCCTGCGACGTGGACGCGGAGCGGTCCCGCGCAGAGCGCGGGGCGGCCGACCGGGCTCGTCGGCGTCAGGGGAGACGCCGCGGGCTCCTGCTGTGGCTGCGGCTGCCGGCCGCCGCAGCCGGCGAGCGCGCCCACGGCCGCCAGGGCTGCCGCAAGCGCCCGCGACAACCGCCGGCGAATCAGATTCCCAGGCGCTTCACGGTCTCGCGAGCCCGGACCACGCGCTGGTCCTTCTCGGCGTGCGACTCCGGCATGTTCGTCATCTCGACGAGCGAGAGCACGTCACGCGCGAGCTGCTCCTGCATCGCGAGCGCCCCCTCCGCCACCTCGAGGAGCTGATCGTGGGTCAGCGAATCGGCCCTGTCTCCAACCATCCTGCGCAGAAAGAAGCCCATCAGATCCCCCGCTGTCTCGGGTGCACGCTCGCGCGGGCATTATGCCGCGTGCGGGCGAGCTACCGTCCTGCCCGCGGGGCAGTAGCTCAGTTGGTCAGAGCAGCCGACTCATAATCGGTTAGACGGAGGTTCGAGTCCTCCCTGCCCCATCCGGTCGCGACCTGTGCCCCGGCGGCGACCATCTCGTCGAGCGCGCGGCGCCCGTCTCCGTCCTCGACGTCGACCGCGGCGACCGCATCGGCGAGCACCGTCGTCCGAAAGCCGGCGGCGAGCGCATCGAGCACGGTCGCCTTGACGCAGTAGTCCGTCGCCAGGCCGCCGACGAGGACGTGCGTGACGCCGGCGTCCTGCAGCAGCCGGGCGAGCTGCGTGCCGTCGAAGCCCGAGTAGGCGTCCGCGTCCTGCGTCGTCGCCTTCTCGACGAGCGGCCCGTCGAGCGCGGCGATCGCCGGGTGAAGCTCGGCGCCGTGCGTCCCTGCGACGCAGTGCACCGGCCAGATCCCGCCCTGCTCTGTGAACGAGCAGTGCTCGACGGTGTGTGCGTCGCGCGTCTTGACGACGAGACCGGCGGCGCCGGCGGCGCGTACCAGCGGCTCGACGACGGCGTCGCCGCCGGGCACGCCGAGCGCGCCTCCGGGGAGAAAGTCGTGCTGGACGTCGACGGCGATGAGGGCCGTCGCGGAGATGCTGGACCGATCTCCTCGGAGCTCTGCGGTCAGGCGCGCGCGCAGCGCGAGCAGGCCGGGCGAGCGGACGAGCTCGGCCGCGCCGTCGCTGCCGATCCGCGCGCGCTCGCGGGCGGCGTGCGCCCGATCGGCTTCGAGGTCGGGGGCGTTGCGCGTGCGCGCGCCGTCGCGCATCACCTCGACCAGCAGGGCGGTCGCCGACAGCTCTTCGTCGGCGAGGTGCAGGACGTGCGTCCCGTCCGCGCGGCGCGTGACCTGATGCGCACCGGGGTCGGTCTCCTTGCCCGGCGAGAGCTTCATCGTGTAGCGCAGCGCGACGTCGTCCTGCTCGGGCTGCTCGACGAGCTTGTAGACGGCGCCGATCGCCTCGCCGCTGCGCAGGCGCGTGCCGACGCCGAACGCTGCGACGGGAACGCCGCGGTCGACGAGTGCGCCGATCTGCGCCGCGTCGAGGTCGCCGCTGAGGATGATCGCGGTGTCCGTCAGGCCCGCCTCGTCGAGCAGATCGCGGGCGGTCGTCGCGAGCGCGGCGTGGTCGCCGGAGTCGATCCGGATCGCCTTCAGGCGCGCGCCCGTCAGCCGCTGCGCGGCGATCGCCTTGTGCAGGCCCTCGATCGGGTCGTACGTGTCGACGAGCAGGGTCGCGCCCGCCGCCCGCGACCGGAGCTGATCGCAGAAGACGTCGAGCTCGCCCGCGCGGCCGCGGGCCATCACCTTCGCGTGCGCCATCGTCCCGGTCGCCGGGACGCGGAGGTCGCGCGCGGCGGCCGCCGTCGCGGTTCCCGCAAAGCCGGCGAGGTACGCCGCGCGGGCGGCGGTGTGCCCCGCGCCGAGGCCGTCGAGGCGGCGCATCGAGAAGTCCCAGACGGGGCGCCCGCGCGCCGCCCGCACGATCGCCGTCGCGTTCGTCGCGACGCGGACGGCGTAGTTGATCGCCGCCAGCATCGGCGTCTCGACGAGCGTCGCCTCGAGCCGAGTCGCGGTGATGCGCAGCAGCGGCGTTCCGGCGGGCACGATCGTGCCTTCGCGCGGAGCCCAGACGCTGCCGCCGAAGCGCAGGTCGCGCAGGCGATCGAGCACCGGCGCGTCGAACGTCACGGGGTCCTGCTCGGCGAGCCAGCACAGGTCGTCGTGGATGAAGCGCATGCGCTCGAGGAACGCGAGCGCCTCCTCCACCCCGGCCACCGTCATCGCGCCCGCGCCGCGCGCCGCGAGCTCGAAGGTGGCGAGATCGTCGGCCGTGCCTTCGTGCACGTAGTCGGCGGCCATCGTCAGGCAGTAGAGGTCGGTCAGGAGCGCGTCGTTCGGGGTCATGTTTTGGGCGGATCGACCAGAACTCGTCAGGACGAGGATACCAGGAGCGCCGCTGCGAAAGGTCCTCTGCTCGCAGCAGCAACCGCTACTTCACGCGCTCGACGGCGGCCGTCAGCTCACGCACCGAGAACACGCCCTCGAACCGCGCGGCCACCCTCCCGTGACGGTCGATCACGAACGCCCACGGCTCGCTCGAGAGGCGCCAGGCGAGCACCTGCGAGCGGTAGGGCTTTCCGGGGTCGTTGTCCTGGTAGATCTCCTGCTGGATGAAGGCGACGCCCTTGCCGCTCTCGGCGCGTACCTGCTCGGCGATGTCGACGACGGGGCCGCACGTGCGCGACTTGCACAGTGCGGGGGTCGCGAACAGCAGCACCGCGGGCTTCTTTCCGACGACGTCGGCGAAGTCCGTGTCGAGCATCTCGCGCGGCGGCGGCATCCGCGTCGACAGCTTCGTCAGGTCGCCGCCGACGTCGGCGCCCGTCTGCGTGTGGATCTCGATCGCGCGCTCGCCGATCTCCGGTGGGCCGTTCTTCTTGCCGACCGCCAGCGCGGACAGCGAGTCGGCGACGACGAGCCTGCCGTCGAGGCGGACGAGCCCGATCGCGACGTGCGGGCCGCTCGAGCCGTAGACCGCGTCGGCGACGTAGAAGGTGTCGCCGCTCGCGAGATCTGCGTCGGTCTGCCGGCTGCGATACGGCGCGTCGACGTCCAGCGACTCCTTGCGCGCGGTGAACGGGCCGCGCAGCTCGGTTCCGTCGAGCTTCGCGGTATAGACGGCGACCTCGGAGACGTCGATCTGCTTGTTGGCGCGGTCGACGATCACGAAGGCGAGACGGTTGCGCCCGACGCGCTGGCCGCTGAAGCTCGCGACGCTGAGGATCGCCCCCTTCGGCAGGCCGTCGATGAGCTCGTTGATCGTCTTGCCCTTGGCCGAGGGGAACGCGGCCGACGCGGCGGCGGAGGGCTGCGGCGGCGCGGGCGTGGTACCGCCGGCGGCAGAACCGCCGCATCCGGAAAGCGCCACGGTCGCCGCCAGCAGCAACGACGAAAGCAGGCGGGCCATGTGCGCAGACTCTAGGCGCTCGCATGATTGGATAGCGCCGATGACCGACCGCGCGGCGATCGTCACCGGAGCCTCCAGCGGGATCGGCCTGGCGGTCGCGCGCATGCTCGCCACGGAGGGGCACGCGGTGACGCTCGTCGCCCGCCGCCGCGAGAAGCTCGAGGCCGCCTACGAGGCGCTGCGGGCCGACGGGCTGGCGGTCCAGCGCGTCGCCGCGGACGTCGGTGACGAGGACGACGTGGTCCGCGCCGTCAGCGCCCACCGCGACGCCTACGGGCGACTGGACGTGCTCGTCAACAACGCGGGCCTCGGGATCGCGGCGCCGATCGGCGAGCTCAACACGAAGCGGATGGACATCCAGCTCAACACGAACCTGCGCTCGATCCCGCTCTTCTACCGCGAGTCGGTCGCGATGCTGACCGCGGCCGGTGCCGAGCACGGCAACGCGCTCGTCGTCAACACCGCCTCGATCGCCGGAAAGCAGGGCCAGGCATGGCTGAGCATCTACTCGGCGACGAAGTTCGGCATCGTCGGCTTCACCGAGGCGATGAACAAGGAGCTCGGCGGCCTCGGCATCAAGTCGACCGCGCTCTGCCCGGCCTGGGTCGACACGCCGATGACGGACTTCGTCAAGCGGCGGGTGCCGCCCGAGGCGATGATCCAGACGTCTGACATCGTCGCCTCGGTGCGGATGCTGCTGTCCCTGTCTCCGGGCTGCGTCGTGCCGGAGATCGTGTTCCAGGCGCCCACCGGCGGGGCGCTGACCTGACGTCGCTCGTAGGCCGCCGCTTGCGGCGATCGAAGAGCGAGATCGCCGCTCAGCGTCGCAGCAGCTCGGACTCGGCGGCGTCGAAGTCGAACTCGTCGCGCGAGCCCTCCTCGGCGACCGGCTCGCGCCCGAAGTCCTCGGGCAGCAACAGCGTCTCCTCGAAGAGCCAGTCCAGGCCGGTGGCCTCGGCTTCGCGCCCGCGCCGCTCGCGCGCCGTTGACATGTGCTCGTCGATCGCGCCGCCGAGGTCGAGCGGCGGCCCGCCGTAGCGCGAGCGCCGGCGGCGCGCCTCGACCGTCGCCTGATGGTCGGCGATCGCCTCGGCGAACATGCTCGGCCCCGCCGGCTCGAGGCTGGCCTCGATCTCGCGACGCAGGATCAGGACCTCGTACTCCGTCGCGGGACGGATGATGTGGCGCCCGGCGACGCCGGTGAACCTGTCCCACGCCTCGGGAAACAAGCAGGAGCGTGTGCGCCCGCCCTCGCGGTGAGCCGCGAGCATCGGACAGGCGCCGCCGCCGCCGGCGAAGGCGCCGGTGATGACGGTGTTGTTGTCGAGGCCGATGAGCATCGCCTTGCGAGTGCGCTCAGGCAGGACGTCGATGGACCGTCGAAGCTCTGCGACCGCTTGTTCGCGAGGCGTTGTCATAGGGTTCTCTCTCCGTTCGTCGCGGGCTCGGCCACCGTATGCGAGCCCGTCGTCTGCGGCAACAGAAGTCCTGCCATGAAAGCGATCTTGCACGGATGAAGCTCGGCGTCCACGTCGGCTATTGGGGGCTCGGCCTCTCCTCCGAGGACCAGCGCGAGATCGTTCAGCAGGCCGAGCGGCTGGGCTATGACTCGGTCTGGGCTGCCGAGGCCTACGGCTCGGATGCGGCGACGATCCTCGGCTGGCTGGCGGGCCTGACGTCGACGATCAGGCTCGGCTCGGCGATCTTCCAGATGCCGGCCCGCAGCGCCGCGATGACGGCGATGACCGCGGCCACGATCGACCAGCTCTCCGGCGGGCGCATGCTGCTCGGCATCGGCTCGTCGGGACCGCAGGTCGCCGAGGGCTGGCACGGCCAGCGCTTCGGCCGCCAGATCCAGCGCACGCGCGAGTACGTCGCGGTCGTGCGCAAGGCGCTGGCGCGCGAGCGCCTGGTGTTCGAGGGCGAGACGCTCACGCTGCCGCTGCCCGACGGCCCCGGCAAGGCACTGAAGCTGACGATCGCGCCGGTCCAGGACGAGATCCCGATCTACCTCGCGGCGATCGGGCCCAACAACACGCGCCTGGCCGGCGAGATCGCCGACGGCTGGATCCCGATGCTCTTCTCCCCCGAGCACGTCGCGGAGTTCCGCCCGCTGCTCGAGGAGGGCGCCGCCCGCAGCGGGCGCTCGCTGGAGCACTTCGACGTCGCGCCGCAGGTCAACGTCTTCGTCAGCGACGACGTCGCCGCCGCGCGCGACGCGATGCGTCCCTTCCTCGCGCTCTACGTCGGCGGAATGGGCTCACGCGACAGGAACTTCTACAACGCCCTCGTGCAGCGCTACGGCTTCGAGGACGAGGCGCGCGAGGTCCAGGACCTCTACCTCGACGGCAAGCGCGCGCAGGCGATGGCGCGGCTGTCGGACGAGCTGATCGACGCCGTATCGCTCGTCGGCCCGCGCGAGCAGGTCCGCGAGCGCCTGGCGGTCTACCGCGATGCCGGCGTCGGCACGCTCGGCGTCAGCCCGCTGGCGTTCACGAAGGTCGAGCGGCTCGAGCAGCTGCGGCTGCTCGCGGAGCTGGCAGCCTGAGCCGCCGCCGGCGGATTCTGCTCGGCGCCTTCGGCGATCCGGGGCACGCCTTTCCGGTCATCGCGCTCGGCCGCGAGCTCGCCCGCCGCGACCACGACGTGACGCTGCAGACGTGGCGGCGCTGGGAGGAGGACGTCCGGCGCGAGGGGATGCGCTTCGCCGCCGCACCCGAGTACCACGTGTTCCCGACTCGCGAGAGGCCGCTGACGCCCTACCAGGCCGTCGAGCGCGCCACCCGCGAGACGGTCGAGCTCGTGCGCGACGTGGCGCCCGACGCGGTCGTCTCGGACATCCTCACGCTCGCACCGGCGCTGGCGGGCGAGCTCGAGGGCGTGCCCGTCGGCACGCTCATCCCCCACCTCGACCCGCGCATGCCGCCCGGGAGCGCGCCGTACTCCTGCGGCGCGCGGCTGCCGCGCACGCGCGCCGGCCGGGTGCTGTGGCGGGGCGCCGACCCGCTGCTGCGCCACGGGCTGCAGCTCGGGCGCAGCCAGCTCAACGAGACGCGGCGGCGGCTGGGCCTGCCGGCGCTCGAGCGCGACCACGGCGGCATCAGCGAGAGGCTCGCGCTCGTCGCGACGTTCCCGCAGCTCGAGTATCCGCGCAGCTGGCCGGCGGGCGCGCATGTCGTCGGGCCGCTGATCTGGGAACCGCCGGCGCCGGACGTCGAGCTGCCGCCGGGCGAGGACCCGCTCGTCCTGCTCGCCCCGTCGACCTCGCAGGACCCCGGTCAGACGCTGCTGCGTGCGGCGCTCGAGGGCCTTGCGGAGCTCTCCGTGCGGGTGCTCGCGTCGGCGAACCGCCCGCCCCCGTCGGTCTGCGTCCCCGCGAACACGCGGATGGTCGAGTGGGTCTCCTACGCGCGGACGATGCCTGCCTGCGACCTCGTCGTCTGCCACGGCGGGCACGGCACCGTGGCGCGGGCGCTTGCGAGCGGCTGCGTCGTCGTGATCGTGCCGGCCGGGGGCGACATGAACGAGAACGCCGCCCGCGTGGACTGGGCGGGGGTCGGCGTGCGGCTGCCGGGGCGACTCGTCGGCGCGCGCGCGCTGGCGCTGGCCGTCCGGCGCGCGCTCGCGCGCCCCGAGCTGCGCGCCGGCGCACGCGGGCTGCAGGCGTGGGCGGCCCGCCACGACGGCGCGGCGCGTGCCGCCGACCTCGTCGAGGCGCTCGCGGCCGGCTGAGGACACGCGTCGAGGCTCAACCGGAGTGGCTCGTGCGCGCGACGAGCGTGCCGTTGACACGGCGCACGCCGGTCCGCCCGGCGCTGTCGGTCGTGACGACGTAGGCGCGCACGGCGATCCGGCCGGCGCGCCGCAGCAGCACCCGGTCGCGCTTCGAAAGCGCGATCCGCAGCGTCTGCGCCGCTCCCCCGGGGAGCTTGAAGTTGCGCCGCCCGAGGCGCCGCTCGCTGCGCAGCGCCTTGATCTTCGAGCGCCTGTTCGGGCGGCTGAAGATCGTGATGCGGCCGCTGCAGCGACCCGACTGGCGCGGGCAGGAGATCGTCACGAGGACCGTCGACGGCTGTCGCAGGCGCGGGCTGGAGACGCCGAGCCGCGGCAGCGCGGCGGTGGGCGCCGAGCCGATCGCGGGCGACGGCTCGCCGCTGGCGGACGGTCCGGGCGCGGGTCCGGGTGCGGGCGGCGCGGTCGGCGTCGCGACGGCCGCGGGATCGTCGTTGTCGACGACGGTGGCAACAGCGCTCGCGTCAGCGAGCGTCGCGGCGCGCGGCGCGCTGATGCGCAGCTCGAAGCTCTCGTCGGGCTCATCGCTGGCGTCGTCGAGCAGCGGCACGCCGAGCGCCCGCGATCTCGAGCCGGCCGGGATCGTGATCGTGCCGCCGCGGGCGGTGTAGTCCTGGCCCGCGACGGCGCTGCCGTCGGCCGTCGCGAATGCGACGGCGACGTTGCGCCCGCTCGGCCGGCTGAGCGCGATCGTGAAGAGCGCCGTCGCACCCTCGCTCGCAGGCGACGCATCGACGACGGCGACGGCGGGTCGTGGGTCGTCGTCGACGATCGTGCCGGTGCCCTCGCCGTCGGACACGCCGGTACCGCTGATCGCCAGCCGGAACGTCTCGTCGGGCTCGTCGATCGTGTCGCCCGCGATCGCGACCGTGACGTGCTGGGTCTGCGTCGTGGCGAACAGCGTGCCGGGGAAGGTGCGACTCCCGCTCGCCGCGGCGTGGTCGGCGGGCGAGGCGGCCGAGCCGTCGGAGGTCGCGAACGCGACGGTGACGGACGGCGCGAGCAGCCCGGCCTGTCGCGTGATCGTGAACGTCAGCGAACCCGCGCCCTCCGAGGCCGAGACGTCGTCGACGACGATCTGCGCCTGGGCCGCCGCCGGCACTCCGGCGAGCAGCGCGAGCGCGCCGAGCAGCAGCGCGCAGAGCGCGGCTCGCATCCCCCGACGCCCTCCCTGGCCGCCCATGGCCCAGACCGTATCGCCGCGCCTGCTCGCGGGCAAGCCCGCGAGCAGTCCCGCGTAGCTCGGGGGGTGGGACTCGAACCCACAACCCTTCGGTTAACAGCCGAATGCTCTGCCGATTGAGCTACCCCCGATCGTGCGCTGGAAGCCTAGTGGGTCGCCCGGGAACGTTGCGCCCGAAACCGCGCCCGAGGTTTCGGGTGCAACGTTCGTGGGCCCGCTCAGCGAGACGCAGCGCCCTCCTCCATGACCTGCTCCATCGCGCGGCCGATCGCCGCCTGCGTCGTGCCGCGCCGCTTGGCGAGATCGCTGATCGGCTCGTCGCGCGCGCGGGCAGCCGCGATCTCGCGCTCGATCCGGTGCAGCTCGAGCTGCAGGCGCTCGACGCGAAACTGCGCCGGCGACGCGCGCTCGATGCCGGCGGCCCGGACCGAGAGCGCACGGACGAGCGCCGTCAGCTCCTCGTCGCCCTCGAGCGCCTCGCTGGGCGCGGCGAGATGCTCGCGCAGGTGAAGGGCCGCCCGGCGCAGCGCCGGCGTCGCGAGGTCCGCCTCGGGGTCGAGCTCGGCGAGCGCGGGGCTGCCGAGGTCGGGCAGCGCGATGCACAGCTCGAGGAACGTGCGCTCCTGCTTCTCGCGGCGCCCCAGCGAGGCGGCGGGCGCGCGCTGCTCGGCGGCCTGCGGGCGCTGCTCGCGCTCGGCGGGGTCCGGTCGGCGCTGCGCCAGCAGCGAGTTGAGCAGCTCGGTCGAGAGGTCGATGCGGTCGGCGACGATCCGCAGCAGCTCCTCGCGCATGACGCTCGGCGCCAGCGTCGCGAAGATGCCGCGCAGCTGGGCGAGCACGCGGTCCTTGCCCTCCGCGTCGCTGAGGTCGCCGGCCTCCAGCGCGCGCAGGACGCGGAAGCGGACGAACGGGACCGACGCGGCGATCCGCCGCTCGATCTCCTCCCCGCCCGCGCGCTGCACGAGCTCCGCAGGGTCCTCGCCCCGGGGCAGCGGGACGACGCGCAGCTCGAGCTTGCGCCCGGCCGCCACTCGCGCGGCCCGCAGCATCGCCTCCTGGCCGGCGCTGTCGGCGTCCAGCGCGAGCTGCACGACCGGCGCCAGGCGCGCCAGCTCGGCGACCTGCTCCTCGGTCAGCGACGTGCCCATGATGCAGACGCTGTTTCGCACGCCGACCTGGTGCATCGCGATGACGTCCGTGTAGCCCTCGGCGACGACGACGCTGCCCGCCTTCGCGGCGGGCGCGCGGGCGAGGTCGGCGGCGAAGAGCTGGCTGCGCTTGTGGAAGAGCTCGCTCTCCGGGCTGTTGACGTACTTCGGGCGGCGGTCGCCCTCGCCGCCGAGCGTGCGCCCGGCGAAGCCGCGCACGCGCCCGCGCGCGTCGGCGAGCGGGAAGATGATCTGCGAGCGGAAGCGGTCGTAGATGCGCCCGCTCTTCTCGGACTTCGTCGCGAGGCCCGCGTCGTAGAGCTCGCGGTTGCCGAAGCCCGCCCGTCGCGACGCATCGAGCACCGTGTCCCAGGCGCTCGGGGCGTAGCCGACGCGAAACTCGCGCAGCATGCCCTCCTCCAGGCCGCGCTCGGTCAGGTACGCCCGCGCGCGCTGCGCCTCGCGCGACTCCCAGAGCTGGCGCGCGTAGTACGTGGCGGTGCGCTCGAGCAGCTCGAGCAGGCGCTCGCGGCGCTGGCGCTGCTCGGCGGCGCGCGGGTCCTCGTCCTCGAGCTCGAGCGCGACCCTGTAGCGGTCGGCGAGCAGCTCCAGCGCGCCCTTGAAGTCGACGCCCTCGGTCTCCATCACGAACGTGAACGCGTCACCGGAGGCCTGGCAGCCGAAGCAGTAGTAGACCTTGTCGGCGGGGTTGATCCCGAACGACGGCGAGCGCTCGTCGTGAAACGGGCACAGGCCGGTGAAGCGGTTGGCGCCGGCCTTGCGCAGCTCGGTGCGCGAGGAGACGAGGTCGACCATGTCGACGGCGTCGCGGACACGCTCCTTGGAGTCGTTCGTGTAGAGGGCCACGCCGCTCAGACGGTGAACGAGGCCGGCACGGCCAGGGCGGTGAAGGAGCGCACGGCGTAGCGATCGGTCATCCCGGCGAGGTAGTCGGTGACGCGCTGCGCGTGGTCGGCGCCGGGCGCGCCGCCACCGTCGGGCAGCCGCTGCGCGTCGGAGGCGTAGTGGTCGAAGAGCGTGCGAATGACGCGCTCGATCCGCGAGTGCTCCTGACGCGCCGCGGCGCCGAGATAGACCTGCTCGAACATGAACGCGCGCAGCGCGCTCATCGCCGCGCCGGCCTCGGCGCCCTGGACGACGTCGCCGGCCGCCTCGGAGTGCTCGACCAGGTCGTGCACGAGCGCATCGATCCGCGCCGACCCATGCGAGCCGAGCACGGCGATCGCGGCGGCGGGCAGCGCCGCCTCGTCGAGCACGCCGGCGCGCAACGCGTCGTCGATGTCGTGGTTGATGTAGGCGATCCGGTCGACGATGCGCACGATCCGCCCCTCGAGCGTCGCCGGCCTCGACGCGCGCCCGGAGTGGCAGAGAATCCCGTCGCGGACGTCGGCGCAGAGGTTCAGCCCCGCCCCCTCGCGCTCGAGCACGTCGACGACGCGCAGCGAGTGCTCGTAGTGGCGAAAGCCGCCGCCGAAGCGCTCGGCGAGGCAGGCGTCGAGGACGGCCTCGCCGATGTGCCCGAACGGCGGGTGGCCGAGGTCGTGGCCGAGCCCGATCGCCTCCGTGAGGTCCTCGTTGAGCGCCAGCGCGCGGGCGACGGTGCGCGCAATCTGGGTGACCTCGAGCGTGTGCGTCAGGCGCGTGCGGAAGTGGTCGCCCTCGGGCGCGACGAAGACCTGGGTCTTGTGCTTCAGGCGGCGGAAGGCCTTGCAGTGCACGATCCGGTCGCGGTCGCGCTGTAGCGGCGTGCGCAGGGCGCAATCGGCCTCGTCGACGGCGCGGCGGGCGGGATACGAGCGCGCCGCGAGCGGCGACAGCTGCTCCTCCTCCCACGCCTGCCGCCGCGCCGCGAAACGCTGCGCGACGGCGCCCGGTGCGGTGGCTGCGTCCATCCGTCGATTCTCGCAGCCGCGATGGCGCGTACGCTGACGCCGTGCTCGCCCTGCTCGTCGCCGAGCAACCTCCGCACCTCGTGCTGAGCGAGGTTGCGCCGCCAGAGCCGCTGCCATTCCAGGCGCTCGTCGCCGTCAAGGCGTTCTCGCTCAATCGCGGCGAGTCGCGCCAGCTGCCCGACCGCCCGCGCGGTCAGGTTCCGGGCTGGGACGTCGCCGGCGTCGTGATGCGCGCGGCGGCCGACGGCAGCGGCCCGCCGCAGGGCGCGCGCGTCGTCGGGATCGTCCGCAACGGGGCATGGGCACAGCAGGTCGCGGTCGCCACGCAGAACCTCGCCGAGCTGCCCGATCCGGTGAGCTTCGCGCAGGCGGCGACGCTGCCGGTCGCGGGCATCACTGCGCTGCGCGCGCTGGAGATCTGCGGGTTCGTGCTCGGCAAGCGCGTCCTCGTGACGGGCGCGAGCGGCGGCGTCGGGCGCTTCGCCGTCCAGCTCGCCGCGCGTGGCGGCGCGCATGTGACGGCGGTCTCGCGCAATGCCGAGCGGGCGCGCGGGCTGCGCGAGCTCGGCGCCGACGAGATCGTCTTCGACCTCGACGGCGAAGGGAGCTACGACGCCGTCGTCGAGGGCGTCGGCGGCGCGACGCTCGCCGCCGCGCTGCGGCTGGTCGCCGCTCGCGGCATCGTGGTGTCGTTCGCGTCGAGCGATCCGCAGCCTGTGAGCTTCCCGGCGCGCGCGCTGTTCGGCCGCGCACCCGGCGCCGCGCTGCGCGGGCTGTTCGTCTTCGAGGAGATCGAGCGAAGCGGGACCGGCGGCGCCGACCTGGCGCGCCTGGCCGCGCTCGTCGCCGCCGGCGAGCTCGATCCGCAGATCGACCTCGAGAGCTCCTGGCGCGATCCAGCGCCCGCGATCGCCGCCCTGCTCGAGCGCCGCGTGACGGGCAAGGCGGTCCTGCTCGTCGACTGACAGCCCGGGTTGGCGACGGCTACGTGCGGGAAGACTGCCAGGACGATGTCGACGACACCGCCACCCGACCGCCCCACCGAGCGGCTGCAGCCGTCACCGCCACCATCGCCTGTCTACGAAGAGCGCGTCGTCGACCCGAACGGGATCCTCGTGCGCCTCGAGGACGCGATCGGCTCGCTGCGCACCGGCCTCGTGGTCGTCGGGGTGATCGGCGTCGCCGCGCTCGGCGTGGCGATCTACGCGCTGCTTGCCGACGACGAGGGGCGCGACGGATCGCGCAGCGGCCTCGCAACCGACTCGCGCGTGTCGCAGCTCGACGACCGCATCGATCGCATCAGCCGTCAGGTGCAGGACCTGCGCTCGGGCGGCGCCGGCAGCAGCGCTGAGGTCGAGGACCGCGTCGAGGCGCTCGAGCGCACGGTCAGGACGCTCGCCGACCGCCCCTCGGCCGATCCGCAGCAGGCGATCGACCAGCTCTCGGGCCGCATCGACGACATCGCCCGAGACGTCGACGAGCTCAAGCAGGCTCCACCGACGCCGTAGGCCCCTCCGAGGTCTCCCCGCCGCCGGCGCCTCGCGGCAGCACTGGTGGGCCGGAGGCGCGCCGCCGGCTCGGCGGCCGGCGCGTGTCTCACCAGCCGCCGTCGTCGCCGGCGCGGATCGCGGCCTGCGCGGCGGCGACGCGCGCGACCGGCACGCGAAACGGCGAGCAGGAGACGTAGTCCAGGCCGGAGTTGTGGAAGAAGTCGATCGAGTCGGGGTCGCCGCCGTGCTCGCCGCAGATGCCGAGCTCGAGCTCGAGCTTCGTCTTGCGCCCGAGCCAGGCTCCCATCCGCACGAGCTGCCCGACGCCGGGAGCGTCGAGCGTCTCGAACGGCGAGCGGTCGAAGACCTTGTTCTCGATGTACGGCGACAGGATCTTGCCCTCGATGTCGTCGCGGCTGAAGCCCAGCGCGGTCTGCGTGAGGTCGTTCGTGCCGAACGAGAAGAAGTCGGCGTGCGTGGCGATCGTGTCGGCGAGGAAGCACGCCCGCGGCAGCTCGATCATCGTGCCGACGAGGTAGTGCTCGCGCGCGACGCCCTCCTCCGCGGCGACGCGCAGGATCAGCGCCTCGATGATCTCGAGCTCGCGCTCGTAGTCGATCAGCGGCACCATGACCTCCAGGCGCGGCGGGTGGCCGAGGCGCGCGCTGACGGCGCACTGGGCGCGCATGATCGCCCGCACCTGCATCTCGTAGATCTCGGGGTGCAGGATCGCCAGGCGGCAGCCGCGCGTACCGAGCATCGGGTTGACCTCGCGCAGCGCGTGCGCGCGCGGGTCGTCCTCGTCGGGCGGCAGGAACTCGTGCAGCGGCGGGTCGAGCAGGCGGATCGTGACGGGCAGCCCGTCCATCGCCTCGAGGATGTCCTCGAAGTCCTGCTGCTGCAGGGGCAGCAGCTCGTCGAGCGCGGCGCGGCGCTCGTCGATCGTGTCCGCGAGGATCATCTCGCGCATCTTCGGCTGGCGGTCGGCGGCCATGAACATGTGCTCGGTCCGGCACAGGCCGATGCCGGTGGCTCCGAACGAGCGCGCCTTGATCGCGTCCTCGGGCGTGTCGGCGTTGGCGCGGACGCCGAGTGAGCGCAGCTCGTCTGACCACTCGAGCACCCGCTCGAAGTGCTCGTCCATCTGCGGCTCGACGAGCGGCACGTCGTCGATCGTGATCTGACCCGTCGTCCCGTCGATCGAGATCACGTCTCCCTCGCACAGGAGGGTTTCGCCCACCCTCAGCTCCTTCGTCGCGAGGTCGATCTCGAGCGCGCTCGCGCCCGTGACCGCCGGCCGGCCCATCCCGCGGGCGACGAGCGCGGCGTGGCTGGCCTTGCCGCCCTCGGCCGTGAGGATCCCGCGCGCGGCGTGGAAGCCGGCGACGTCCTCGGCCTCGGTGAACGGGCGCACGAGGATCACGTCGCGGCCCGCAGCGGCCGCCTGCACCGCATCCGGCGCGCTGAAGACGATCTCGCCCTTCGCCGCGCCCGGCGAGGCGGCGACGCCCTTGGCGAGCACCGCGTAGTCGACGGCGGGGTCGAAGGTGGGATGCAGCAGCGCGTCGAGCTTCTCGCAGTCGATCGTCGCGATCGCCTCGGCCTTCGTCAGCAGGCCCTCGTCGACGACGTCGCAGGCGAAGCGCACGGCGGCCTGCGCGGGCCGCTTCGCGTTGCGCGTCTGCAGCATGTACAGACGGCCTTCCTCGATCGTGAACTCCGTGTCCTGCATGTCCTTGTAATGCGCCTCGAGCGCGCGCAGGATCTCCATCAGCGTGGCGTGCGCCTCGGGCATCACGTCGCGCAGGTCGGCGATGTCCTGCGTGTTGCGCACACCCGAGACGACGTCCTCGCCCTGCGCGTTGACGAGGAAGTCGCCGGACGGCTCGGGTGCGCCGCTGACCTCGTCGCGGCTGAAGGCGACGCCCGAGCCCGACGTGTCGCCCTTGTTGCCGAAGACCATCTGCTGCACGTTGACGGCGGTGCCCCAGTCGTCGGGGATGCGGTTGATGCGCCGGTAGGCGACGGCGCGGTCGCCCGTCCAGGAGTCGAAGACGGCGCGGATCGCCTGTTCGAGCTGGTCTCTCGGTTCCTGCGGGAACTGCTCGCCGGTCTCGTGCTCGAAGATCTCTCGAAAGCGCGCTGTGAGCTGCTCGAGGGCGTCGACGTCGAGCTCGGTGTCGAGCGTCACGCCGTGCTGCTTCTTCGCGTCGGCGATCGCCTGCTCGAAGCGCTCGCCGGGGATGTTGCGCACGACGTTGCCGAACATCTGCACGAAGCGCCGGTAGGAATCCCACGCGAAGCGCTCGTTGCCCGTCTTGTCGGCGAGCCCCCGCACGGACCGGTCGTTGAGGCCGAGGTTGAGGACGGTGTCGAGCATGCCCGGCATCGACTCGCGCGCTCCGCTTCGGACCGACACGAGCAGCGGGTCGTCGGGGTGGCCGAGCGTCCTGCCGGCCGTCTGCTCGAGGCGAGCGAGCGCTTCGTCGACCTCCTCCGCCATGCCCTCCGGCGTCGTCTGGCCGTTCTCCATGTATGACACGCACGCCTCGGTCGTGATGGTGAACCCCGCCGGAACGCGCCCGGCGCCCAGGATGCGCGTCATCTCGGCGACGTTCGCGCCCTTTCCGCCGAGCAGCTCACGCATCTCCTTTGAGCCCTCGGCGAAGTCGTACACCCACTTCGCAGCAACTCGAGCGACTCCCATGGCGGGCGATCCTACCTCGGAACCGCCGGACGCAACCGGACGTGCGCATGATGCGCGAGCGTCTCGTGGATCGCCCGTTCGGCTTCGCGCAACGCGCGATCTCCGGCCTGCGGAACGTCGGCCAGGGCGGATCCCAGCGCGTCGGTCATGAAGGCGTGGGCCTCCTCGCCCAGCGCGAAGCCCGTCGCCTCGCACGCGCTGCAGACGACGCCGCCCGCGGAGCCGCTGAAGCCGGCGAGATGATCGGCCTCGCCGCAGGCCGCGCATGCCGCGAGCTGTGGCGCGAGGCCCGCGGCGAGCAGGAGCTTGAGGCGAAAGGCGAGCTGGTTTGCGTGCGTGGCGTGCGAGCGCTGCGAGCCTGCGCCCGCGTCGAGCAGCGCAAGCTCGTTGCACAGCAGCGCGAATACGCCAGGATGCGCCTCGTCGGTCTCGAACAGCCGCCCGACGGCGTCGCACGCGCGCGCCGCGCTGTCCAGCGCGGGCCCGTCCTCACGCAGGCGCCGATAGCCGTCGACCGTCTCAGCGCTCGTCACGGTCAGCAGATCGCTGCGCGGGCGGGCGGCTTCATACAGGACCATTTGCAGGCGAAAGAACGGCTCCAGGCGGCCGCCGAAGCGGCTCTTCGTGCGCCGCACGCCCTTCGCGATCGCGCTGACGCGGCCGCGCTGCGGGGTGTAGAGATGCAGGATCCGGTCGGCCTCGCCGTAGCGCAGCGAGCGCAGCACCACAGCCTCCGTCTTGAGGGCGCCTGCCATTACACTTTTCGCACCATGAGAACGATCCAGATCTACACGAAAGAGGGCTGCCAGTTCAGCGGCCAGCTCCGGGAGCTCCTCGAGGAGAAGCAGATCCCGTACGAGGAGACCCTCGTCAGGCTCGACTCGCCGGAGCACCACGAGCTCGGCGAACGGTCTGGCTCGATGAAGCTCCCGCAGGCGTTCATCGGCGTCATCCCGATGGGAAGCACCCAGGAGGTGCAGGCGGCCTCGATCAACGGCATGCTCGACGACCTGCTCGCCGACTGACCATGCGGCCGGTCACCGTCTACACCGACGAGATCTGCACGCTCTGCCATTCGGTCGAGAACCTGCTGAACGTTCGGGACATCCCATACGAGAAGGTCATGATCACGCCCGGATCGGACGAGCACGAGCAGCTCGCCGAGCGCTCGGGGCTGAAGGCGCTGCCACAGGTCTACATCGGCAGCCTGCTGCTCGGCGGCTATCAGGAGACGCTCGCCGCCGACCAGGCGGGGATGCTCGCCGACCTGCTCGTCGACTGACGTCCGCGACTGCACGTTCTCACGTCATGCGCGAAGTGACCGTCTACACGACCGAGGGCTGCGGATTCTGCACCCGCGTCAAGATGCTCCTGAGCGCCCGCGGGATCGACTTTCGCGAGGAGAACCTGGCGGGCAGGCCCGAGGCGGTGGTCGAGCTCGCCGAGAAGACGGGCATGACGAGCCTGCCGCAGGTCATGGTCGGCAGCATCCTGATCGGCGGCTACGACGAAACCGCCGCGGCCGACCAGTCGGGGATGCTGGCGGATCTGCTGGAGGACTAGCGCGCTAGGTGTAGGTCCCGAGCAGGTTGTTCAGGCGGCTGATCGGTGGTTGTCGGCCGATGGCTGCGTGTCGTCGGTGATGGTTGTAGCGGTAGATCCAGCCGTCAAGGGCTGCGGTGCGTTCGGCGCTGGTGGCGTAGATCGCGCCGTAGGCCCAGCCGGCGAGCATCGTGCGGATGAAGCGCTCGGCCTTGCCGTTGGTCTGCGGGCGTCGTGGCCGGGTGCGCAGGTGGCGGATGCCCAGCGTTCTGCAGGCGATCGCGTGAACGGCTGAGCGGTACGCCGAGCCGTTGTCGGTAAGCAGGTCGCAGACGGTCATGCCGTGGCTCTCAAAGAACGCGATCGCTCGGCGCAAAAACCCGATCGCGGTGGTTGCCTTCTCGTCGCTGAGGACTTCGGCGTAGGCCAGGCGCGTGGCGTCGTCGATCGCGACGTGGACGTAGTCCCAGCCGACGATCCTGCGGTTGTGTCCCTCGCTGTCTTTGCGTGTGCGTCGCGGGTTGCGCTGGAGCCCGGTGATGCGTTTGCCCGCGCCGCCGTGGATGCGGCCGAGCTTCTTGACGTCGATGTGGATCAGCTCACCGGCGACCTGGCGCTCGTAGCGCTCCGCGGGCTCCAAGCCCAAGCGACCGAGGCGCCCCATCCCGATCCGCGTGAGGATCCCTGAGACCGTCGACAGCGGCCGGTCAAGGACCTCGGCGATCTCTGGCCCCGAGAAGCGCAACCGTCGCAGTGCCGCGATCGCCTCGATCGTCCGCTCGTCGGTGCGGTTGGCCACCAGCTGCGGCGTCGACGGCCTGTCGATCAAGCCATCGGGCCCTTCGGTGCGATACCGCGCGAGCCACTTCCGGGCGGTCCGCTCAGAGATCCCGACGCTCTGTGCGGCGTCTCGGACCTTCCAACTCTCCCTCTCGATTCGATCGACAAGCAACTGCCGGCCGATCACGCTGAGCCGCGCGTTAGCGTGCAACTTCATCCGGTGTCTCCTTGGTGCTGGGGCTTCGTAACCACCAGCCTCCAGGGAGGCCCGGATGAACAACGTCCTCAGGAACTACAGCTAGGGCGAGCGCTGGGCCCGCGGCCGCGTCTGGCAGGCCTCGCAGGCATACGTCCCGCGACCGGCAGCGACGAACTTGCGCACCGGCGTCCCGCAGACCGTGCAGGGCGCGCCCTCGCGGCTGTGGACGAGGAACTCGTCCTGAAAGGCCCCCTTCACGCCGTCCGGGTGGCGAAAGTCGTCGATCGACGCGCCGCCGGCGCCGAGCCCGGCCTGCAGGGAAGCCACCACGGCGTCACGCAGAGCGGCGACCTGCCCGCGCTTGAGGGCCCCCGCCCTGCGCAGCGGATGGATCCGCGCCCGGAACAGCGCCTCGTTGGCGTAGATGTTCCCGACGCCGGCGACGCGCCGCTGGTCGAGCAGCAGCGCCTTGATCGGCATCCGGCGCTTGCGTGTCTGCAGGTACAGGTGCTCGGTCGTGAAGTCAGGGCCGAGCGGCTCGACGCCGAGGCGCTCGTCGAGGAACGCTTGCAGCGCGTCGCGGCCGAGCGCGAGCTCGCCGGTGCCGAAGCGGCGCGGGTCGCAGAACGACAACACGTGGCCGTCGTCGAGCTCGAGGCGCACGCGCACGTACAGCGTCCCCGGCGGCGCGTCGTAGAGCACGGTGCCCGTCATGCGCAGGTGCATGAGCAGGTAGACCTCGTCCTCCGCCTCGCAGATGAGGTACTTGCCGCGCCGCGACAGGCGCTCGACGACCCGCCCCTCGAGCGCGGCGCTCAGCTCGGACGGCGCGATCGGCGAGCACCACTTCGAGTCAAGCACCTCGAGCGTGCGCAGCGTGCGGCCCTCGACGAGCGGCGCGAGCCGGCGGCGGATCGTCTCGACCTCGGGAAGCTCAGGCATCGGTGCTCTGAGCGTAGTTGCTCGCCGGGGCCAGGCCCGAGCGCGCGCCCGCCGCCTCACGCTGGTTGTACTAGTTCGGCCGGCGCAGCTTCAGCGAGCGGGTCATCGGGCCGAAGGTCTGCTCGTCGATCCGGGCGAACTCCTTCGGCGGCGCGAACGCGTCCATGACGACCTCGGCGCCGTGGCCGTAGGCGTGCAGGGAGCGCATCGAGCGCTGGACGCCCTGGTTGGTGAGGTTCGTTCCGGTGCCGACGACCTCGACCGCCCGGATCCCGGGCTTGACGACGAGCCGTGTCGACGTGAGCTTGAACGTCGGGTCGCGGCTCTCGATCTGGGCGACGAGCGCATCGCGCGCGGCGTTGAGCTGCGCACGCGTCTCGGGCAGTGGCTCAGTGCGCGGATAGCGCCAGACTGCAAGCTGCGCGGTGCCGATCGCGACCGTCGCGACCTGTGACCCCTGGCCGGGCACGACGCGCCAGTTGGTCGGCGAGCGGAAGCGCACGCCCTGCTCGTCGAAGAACCGCTCCTGAAACGCCTTTGGCGCCGGGACGACGCTGAGGTCAGGAACCGGCGTGCGGTCGTTGCCGCAGCCGGCGAGCAGCGCGGCGAGCCCGGCGACGGCGAACGAGATCAGGGCGCGGCGCACCCCGGCATTCTCTCAAGTGCCCGGCGCGGAGCCGCCACCGGCCCGCGGATGCGTCCGGAAGTAGACGTCCCTCAGGCGGTCGGCGGAGAGGTGCGTGTAGATCTGCGTCGTCGCGACGTCGGCGTGCCCGAGCATCTCCTGCAGCGAGCGCAGGTCGCAGCCGCCGGCCAGCAGGTGCGTCGCGAACGTGTGGCGCAGCGTGTGCGGGCTCATGCGCCCGGCGAGGCCGGCGCTGGCCGCGTGGCGCTGGACGATCTTGTACAGGCCCTGGCGCGTCAGTCCGTTGCCGCGGTGGTTGACGAACAGGTGGCGCTCCTCGCGCAGCCCGACGAGCTTCGGCCGCCCGTGCTCGAGGTACGCGCGCGCGGCGATCGTCGCCTGGCGCCCGACGGGGATCAGGCGCTCCTTCGAGCCCTTGCCACGCGCGCGGACGATACCGCTGCCCAGGTCGACGCTGCCGACCGTCAGGTCGACGGCCTCGCTCGCACGAAGGCCGCAGGCGTACATGAGCTCGAGCAGGGCGCGGTCGCGCAGCGCGGCGGGCTCGGCCCCGCGCGGCGCGGCGAGGAGCTTGGCGACCTCGTCGCGCGACAGCACCTGCGGCAGCTTCTGGCTCTTGCGCGGTGCGCGCAGGTCGGCCGTCGGGTCATGCGAGATGATCCGCTCGCGGCGCAGGTGACGGTAGAACGAGCGCAGGCAGGCGGTCTTTCGCTGGATCGTCGCCGGGGCGACGGGCGGGCGCTGCGGTCCGCCGGCCGTCAGCTCGGAGAGAAAGCGCGCGAGCTCGGCGTGGCCCAGCGTCGTGGCGTCGAGGCCGTCGCGCGCGAGGAAGTGGCCGAACTGCAGCAGGTCCGAGCGGTAGGCATCCAGCGTGTTGCGCGACAGGCCCCGCTCGAACTCGAGGTAGGCGAGGAAGTCGCGCACGTGCTGCTCGAACGGGCGCGTGAGCGGTTCGGTCCGGGCGACGGCCATGTGCCGTTGCTTCGCCGCCGGCTGCGCGATCCATTCCGGTGCAACGCGCCGTGCGCCGGCCGTCTGGTCAGACGACGCTGCGCAACCACTGCAGCCCGATGATCGTCTTGGCGTCGTTGGTCGCGCTGAGCGCGCCGTCGAGATCGGCGAGCAGCCAGCGCACGAGCTCGATCCGCTCGGAGGCGTCCGGCTCGGCGTCGGCGCACGGGCGCAGCCCGGTCGCGGCGAAGACGTGGACGAGCTCGTCGGAGTAGCCGCTGGACGGGTAGTAGCACTCGACCTCCTGCCAGCGATCGGCCGCCTGTCCGATCTCCTCTGCCAGCTCGCGCTGGGCGGTCTGCAGCGGCGACTCGCCGTCGACGTCGAGCTTGCCGGCCGGCAGCTCGAGGGTGTACTGCAGGATCGCCTCGCGCGGCTGGCGTACGAGCCAGACGTGCTCGTCGTCGTAGGCGACGATCGCCGCGGCGGCCATGCGGTGGACGAACTCGCGCTGCACCTCCTCGCCGTCGCCGTGCCGGAAGCGCTCCACGCGCACCGAGAACTGGCTGCCCTCGAAGGGCTCGTCGCCGCCGAGCGGCTCGATCCGTGGGTCGTCGCTCATGTCATCTGCGCCAGCGCGCTGCCCGCCGCAAGCGCGGCCGAGAAGAACAGCGGGTCCTCGCGGCCCATCGAGCGCGTCGGCAGGCCGCTGGCGGCATACCCGTCGAGGTCGACCGCGAACGTGCGCCAGTCGTGGCGTTCGTCGGCCGGCTCCTCGCCGGCAGGGATCGCGACGACGACCGCAGCGAGCAGCAGACCGAGCACCGTTCGCGTGTGATGGCTCAGGCCGCGATGGCGCGCGCGCAGGTCCGTGGAGGACATGCGCGGCACGAGCAGCGCGTCGCAGCCCAGCGCGAGAGCGGTGTGCAGGGAGTCGAGCGCGTGCAGGCCGCCATGCCCGAGCGACGACCCCGAGCCGAGGATCCCTGGGCCGGGACCGCACACGGCGGCGTCCCAGCCCAGCTCGGTGAGCGCGTGGTGCAGCGCCGCCGCAGTCGTGATCGCCTCCCCGTCGGCGCCGCCGTAGGCCGGTCCGGCCGTCAGGTGGCCGGCCAGCATCGCGTCGTCGCGCAGGTCGCGCACGACGCACGAGTGCCCGCCCGGCAGCGCGCCGCCGGGCGTCTGCACGTAGCCGAGCCGGCACCTGCCCCCGGTCGCCTGCCGAAACGCCCACGCCAGCGGCGCGAGCTGTCCGTGCAGCCCGATCACCGCTGCGGGCCTGCCGAGCGGCAGCTGCGGCGCTGACGGCGCGCCGTCGCAGTCGCCCTCCTCGACCGGCAGCACCGCGTGCTGGAGGCTCGTGTAGTTGAGCTTCATGACGTGCGCGCGCGGCGTCCCCGCGCCGTCGAGGCCGCGCGTGAGGTTCGCGTGGACGATGTCGAAGCCGCCGGAGCCGAGGCCGAGCTCGACGGCCTCGACGTTGACGATGACCTCGTCGCCCGGCTCGGCCGCGCCGACGAGCCCGACGTCGGCGATCGCGCTGCGCCGCTCGTCGCCGACCTGGATCGCCAGGCGCTGCTCCATCGGCTCGGCCGGCCCGACGGCGAGCACCATCGCGCGCCTCAGGCGGAGCATGCCTCGAGCAGCGCGTAGGCGACGTCGAGCATCCCCTCCAGCGCGGCGACGCTGACGCGCTCGTCGGGCTCGTGGTTTCGCTCCGTCCCGTTGGCGAGGTTCGTGCAGTGAAAGCCCGCCGCCTCAAAGGCGTTTGCGTCCGAGCCGCCGCCGGTCGGCCGACGCGTCGATGCGTACCCGCAGACGCGCAGCGCCTGCTCGGCGGCGAGCACGGCGGGCGCATCGGGCGAATGGCGGTAGCCGTCGAACAGCCGCTGCGTCGTCACGTCGACGTCGCAGAAGCAGGACGGGGTGTTCGAGGCGTCGTGGGCGCAGGCGATCACCTCGGCGATCAGCTCCTCGGCCTTGGCCGGATCGAGCGAGCGCGCCTCTCCCACGACCTTGCAGCGCGCGGCGACGGTGTTCGTGCCGCCGCGCTGGCCGCCCTCGATCGAGCCGATGTTCGCCGTCGTCTGCTCGTCGATGCGCCCGAGCCTCATCGCGCCGATCGCGCGCGCGGCGGCCTCGATCGCGCTGCGCCCGCGCTCGGGGCGGATGCCGGCGTGCGCCGGCGTCCCGCGGAAGTCGGCCTCGAAGCGGTAGTACGTCGGTGAGGCGACGATGATCTCGCCGATCGGCGAGGCGTGGTCGAAGACGTAGCCCCAGTCGCTGCGCAGCGTCCTGACGTCAAAGGCCTTTGCCCCCGCGAGCGCGTTCTCCTCGCTGACGGTGAAGAGCAGCTCGAGCCCGACGGGCGAGCTCTCGACGGCGCATCGTCGCGCGACCTCGAGCATGACGGCGACTGCCGCCTTGTTGTCGGCGCCGAGGATCGTGTCGCCGCGGCTCACCCAGGCGCCGTCCTCGAGCACGGGCTCGATGACGCCCGCCTCGGGGACCGTGTCGAGGTGCGCGCAGAGCAGGATCGTGCGCTCGCCCCGTCCCGGGATCCGGGCCAGCAGGTTGCCGCACTGCGCGCCGACGTCGGCCGCCACACCGTCCTCCTCGACGTCGACGCCGATCGCGCCGAGCTCGCGCGCGACCGCCTCCGCGATCGCCTTCTCGCAGCCGAACGGGCTCGGGATCGCGCACAGGCGCGCGAACGTCTCGTTCAGGCGGCGGCGCTCGACGTCGGAGGCGGGACGCATCGGTCGCGTCAGTCTGACGTGCGAGGGTGCGGACGGCCGCGCCGCCGCGCGTTCACTGGGGCGGCTGCGAGCTCGTCGACGGGTCGCGCGGGAACTCCACGTCGCGCGTCTCGTTGTCGACGACGGTGTGCGTCGGCGCACCCGATTCTTCCTCGCCCGCGTTCTCGAGCTCCCGGCGGCGCACATAGCCGCCCGCTCCGAACAGCGCGACGCCGCCGACGATCGCGGCGAACACGATCATCAGCGTCAGGATCACGGTTACTCCGCCTTCCACGCTGCCCGTATACCCGCTGATGCCGGCCGCGAACGTCCGGATCCGCCGATCGGGTCGGCCGAGATGGCGCGGCGCTGCCATTGCTGCGATCACGGCGCGCTGTGATCGCTCCGAGCTCGGCTTGCGGCGCCCTACATTCGAGAGGCGCGGTGGCGGCCGGACGCGAGCGCATGCCCGCGCGCCCGCTCGAGCGCCGCTCCGACGAAGTCGCGAAACAACGGCGCCGGACGCTCGGGCCGCGACTTGAACTCCGGATGGAACTGCGAGGCGACGAAGAACGGGTGGTCGTCGAGCTCGATCATCTCGACGAGCCGCTCGTCCGGCGACGTGCCGCTGACGATCAGGCCGGCGGCCTCCAGGCGCTTGCGCAGGAAGAGGTTGACCTCGTAGCGGTGGCGGTGACGCTCGTAGATGACGGCTTCGCCGTACAGCTCGCGGGCGCGCGTGTCGGCGTGGATCTTCACCGGGTCGGCGCCCAGGCGCATCGTTCCGCCGAGGTCGGAGACCTCCTTCTGCTCGGGCAGCAGATCGATCACCGGGTGCGGCGTCTCGGGATCGAACTCCGTCGAGTTCGCGCCCTCGAGGCCGACGACGTGGCGGGCGAACTCCATGACCGCGATCTGCATGCCCAGGCAGACGCCGAGGTACGGGATCCGCTGCTCGCGCGCGACGCGCGCAGCACGGATCTTGCCCTCGATCCCGCGGCCGCCGAATCCGCCTGGAATGAGGATCCCGTCCGCGCCGCCGAGGCGCTCGAGCGCGGCGCCGTCGCTGTCGAGCGACTCGGAGTCGACCCAGTCGAGCTCGATCCGGCCGTCGTGATGAAAGCCCGAGTGGCGCAGCGCCTCGGAGACCGACAGGTAGGCGTCCTGCAGCGCGACGTACTTTCCGACGAGCGCGATCTTGACCGTGTCGGAGGCCTCGGTCGCACGGCGCGTGATCTCCGCCCACTCCGACAGGTCCGCGGCCGGCGCGTCGATCACGAAGTGATCGCAGATCAGGTCGTCGACGCCCTCGCCGGCGAACCACAGCGGCACCTTGTAGATGTTGTCGACGTCCTTGGCGCTGACGACCGCGCCGATCGGCAGCGACGCGAAGAGCGCGATCTTCTTGCGGATCTCGTGCCCGAGCTCGGACTCAGAACGGCAGAGCAGCATGTCGGGCTGGATGCCGATCCGGCGCAGCTCGTTGACCGAGTGCTGCGTGGGCTTCGTCTTCAGCTCACCGGCGTGGCCGATGTAGGGCACGAGCGTCAGGTGGATGAACATGCAGTCGCGGCGGCCGACGTCGACCTGGAACTGGCGGATCGCCTCGAGGAACGGCAGCGACTCGATGTCGCCGACCGTGCCGCCGATCTCCGTGATCACGATGTCGGCGTCCTGCGTCTCGGCGAGCAGCTTGACGCGCTGCTTGATCTCGTCGGTGATGTGCGGGACGACCTGGACCGTGCCGCCGAGGTAGTCGCCGCGACGCTCGCGCCGGATCACCGCGTTGTAGATCCCGCCCGCCGTGACGTTCGACGCGCGCGACGTGTTGGAGTCCGTGTAGCGCTCGTAGTGGCCGAGGTCGAGGTCGGTCTCCGCCCCGTCCTCTGTCACGAACACCTCGCCGTGCTGATAGGGCGACATCGTGCCGGGGTCGACGTTGATGTACGGGTCGAACTTCTGCAGGCCGACCGACAGGCCGCGCGCGACGAGCAGACGCCCGATCGACGCGGCCGCGATGCCCTTTCCGAGCGACGAGACGACGCCGCCGGTGATGAAGATGAACCGCGTCCTGCGCTGCTGTGCCACCGGCGTGCTCATGTAGGCCTCCCCAGCGAGTCTAGGTGCCGAAGTCCCGGAACCTTCTCGATCAGCTTGGAGATCGACCGAAATTCCCCGAAAAGGTTCACGGCCAGGAGGATCAGGAGCGCGATGACCTGGCCATCGGCGTCGAGCGTCAACACGATCCACAGGCCGGCGAGCGCGCCGATCGCGTTTGACCCCGTGTCGCCGAGCATCGCCTTCTCGCGCAGGTCGAGCCAGCCCGCGATCAGCACCGGTCCGGTGAAGATCCCCAGGCCCGCGAGCGCCGCGGTGTTCTGCGTCGCCACGGTGAGGCCGATGCCGAGCAGCACGTAGGCCTTGACGCTGCGCCCGGGCCGCAGGTCGAGCAGGTTGAAGGCGTTCGTCGCGAGCACGAGGACGGCCGTCGCGAGCAGGAAGTCCGCGCCCGAGCCCGGCAGGCCCGAGGCGACGAGCAGCGCCAGGCCGAGCGTGCCGCCGGCCTTCAGCAGACCGGTCGACAGCGACCCGCTGAGGACGTCCTTGCCGTGGCCGCGCCAGCCGCGGCCCTCGCCCGAGAGCACGTCGTCGATCAGGCCGAGCAGCGCGATCCCGGGCACGAACACGATCGCGAAGCCGAGGTTGTCGGGGTAGATGTCGAGGTCGGTCAGGCGCGCGAGCAGCGTGACCGGGATCAGCGCGATGAGCGCCGCAGGCACGATGACGAGGCCGATCGGGATCGGCAGCCGCCGGCCGCGGTAGTTCTCGCGCGTCGCGCTCGCCTCCGAGAGTCGCTTGAGCAGCAGCGGCGTGAGCGCGCCGGCGACCAGCAGCGAGAAGACGAACGGCAGTGCTTGCACCGGGACGGGAACCTAGCGGGGTCGCCGGACGAAGAGCGCTGCGGTGGCGGCGCGCGCGACGCCGGTGGCGGTCAGCGGGCGCGCCCGACGACCGGCGGCAGCAGCGCCTGCGCGCTGTCGCGGCGCCCGTAGGCGCCCGGGTTGCCGGCGAGCACGAAGACGAGCGCCGCGCGGCCCGCCTGCTCGTCGAGGTTGTCGACGCTCGACAGCTCACGGTCGCGAAACCAGGCGATGCTCGACGGCTCGCTCGCGCGCCGCTCGACGCCGACGACGGGCACCCCGGTCTGCACGAGCCCGCGGACGATCCCGTCCTGCAGCTCGTCGAGGCGCCGGGCGGCGTCCTCGTCGGCGGGCTTGTCGGACGAGCGCAGGACGATCACACCGTCGATGTCGCCGAAGCTGCCGCTGAGCGACTGCAGCAACGCCGTCTGGACCTGGCCGACGAGCCGCCCGCCGCCCACCATCTGGATCCCGACGCGCTTGCCGAGGTCGTCGAGCAACGTCAGGTCGCGCTCGATGTCCGCGTAGCGCGTGCCCTCCGCGCGCTCGGCGAGCGCGCCGAGCTCGACGTTCTCGCGCACGACCGCGACGAACGCCAGCTCGGCGCCGGTCGGATCGAGTGCGTCGCGGATGATCTCGGGCGCGTCGTCGTCGCCACCGAGCAGGACGAGCCCGATCCGCGCGTCGGGCAGCTGGCCGCCGGCCAGGATCGGGTAGGCGGCAGCCGCGAACTCGTTCTGCTCGCGCACGCGCGCGTTGGCCTCGTCGCGCTCCTGGTCGGCCTCGCGCACGTCGGCGCGCAGCGACTCGCGCAGCTCCTCGCGGGCCCCCGATACGAGCTCCTTGTCGCCGATCGCGACGCCCAGCAGCAGCCCCACGATCAGCGCGATGAAGACGGCTGCCAGTGACAGCGCGTGGTAGCGGAAGTCGAACATTGCGAGGCGGTGGCGCTACTCGAGCCCGAGGACGACCTCGAGCTTGAGCCACATGAGGTCTGCGACGTCGCGCAGGGCCGGGGTCAGCACGACGATAGCCAGCAGGCACAGAAGACCCGCCAGTACGACGAAGACGACGGGGCTGCGCCCGGGCAGCGGGCGGTACAGGCGGCTCACGCCCTTCGCGTCGACGAGGATCTCCCCCAGCCGCAGCCGCGTGAGGAACGTCGACGCCATCCCGCGGCGGTTCTTGTCGAGAAACTCGACGAGGTTGAACTGCGAGCCGACCGAGACGATCAGCTCGGCGCCCTTCTCGGCCGCGATCAGCATCGCGACGTCCTGGCTCGTACCGGGCGCGGGGACGAGCTTGAAGGGCAGCTCGAGCGTCTCGAGGTGCTCCCGCCCGGGCGCGCGGCCGTCCGGATAGGCGTGGACGACGAGCTCGGCGCCGCAGCGCAGCGACGCCTCGCTCGCCGAGTCCATGTCGCCGACGATCATGTCCGGCACGAAGCCCTCCTCGAGCAGCGCGTTGGCACCGCCGTCGACCGCGATGATGCGCGGCCTGACGTCGCGGATGTAGGGCCGCAGCATGCGCAGGTCCTTCTGATGGTCGACGCCGCGCACGACGATCAGCGCCTGGCGGTCACGAAAGTCCGTCTGGAAGCGCGGCAGCTCGATCCGGCCCGACAGCAGCTCGCGCTCCTCGAGCATGTGCTCGATCGTGTTCTTCGCAAAGGCCTCGAGTGCGTCGCCGATCTCGCGGCGGCGCTCGTCGGTCGCCGCGCGGACGGCGGCCGGCTCCTGCACCTCGCCCGTCACGAGCTCCTTGGACCCGCGCGCGACGGTGCCGCCGCGAACCGTGATCTCGTCGCCGTCGCCGATCTGTTCGAACAGCCTGTCGTCGGGCAGGTCGACGAGGTGGATGCCGGCCTGCACGATCAGCAGCGGCCCCATGTTCGGGTAGGCGCCCGTCGACGAACGGCTGCAGTTGAGCACCGCCAGCACGCCCGCCGCGATCAGGTCCTCGGCCGACACGCGGTCGAGGTCCTTGTGGTCGAGAACGGCGATCGCGCCCGGCTGCAGCGTCTTGACGAGGAGCTTCGTGCGCCTGCCCAGGCGGGCGGGTCCGGTCAGCTCGCGGGCGACGGCAACGGCCATCGGCGCAGTCTAGATGGGGCTTGCGAAGATCGGCCGGGTGCGGTTGCTAGCGTGTTCGCCGCTGTGTCTGCACCGCTGGCAGCGGTTACGGATAAGCGGCTGGAAGATGTCTGTGGCCAGGATGCAGGCTTCTTCTGCCGCGAGGTTCTCAACCGCACGAACGATCGCAGCCTCGCCGAGCTTGCCGACAGGCTCCTCGGCACGACGCTGACGATCGTCGCGATCCTCGTCGGGGCGATCGTCGTCAACCGACTCGTCAAGCGCAGCGTCAGGCGCGGGCTGCGCACGCTGCACTCCGGCGCTGTTCGCGAGCGCCTCGGCGCGATCCGCCGCCGTACCCCGAACGCGCTGCTGGAGACCGAGGAGATCAGCCTGCGCGCCGAGCAGCGCATCAACGCGCTGACGAGCGTCCTGCGCAGCATCGCGAGCGCGGTGATCTTCGCGATCGCCGGCTTCCTGATCCTCGGTGAGGTGGGGCTGAACCTCGCGCCGCTGCTGGCCGGCGCCGGGATCCTCGGCGTCGCGCTTGGCTTCGGCGCGCAGTCGCTCGTCAAGGACTTCCTGTCGGGCCTGTTCATCCTCGTCGAGGACCAGTTCGGCGTCGGCGACATCGTCGACCTCGACCAGCAGACGTCGGGCACGGTCGAGGCCGTGTCGCTGCGCACGACGCGCCTGCGCGCGGTCGACGGCACGGTCTGGCACGTGCCCAACGGCGAGATCCGGCGCGTCGGCAACAAGAGCCAGCACTGGTCGCGCGCGCTGCTGGACGTCGAGGTCGCCTACGAGACCGACATCGAGCACGCCAAGTCGGTGATCAAGCGCGTCGCCGACGAGCTGTGGCAGCAGCGCGAGGACGTCCTCGAGGAGCCCGAGGTCTGGGGCGTCGAGCAGCTCGGCCCGAACTCGATCGTGATCCGCCTCGTCGTCAAGACGCGCCCCGCCGACCAGTACGACGTCAGCCGCGAGCTGCGCCAGCGCCTGAAGGAGGCCTTCGACGCCGAGGGGATCGAGATCCCGTTCGCACAGCAGGTCGTGTGGCACCGCGGCGAGCGCTCACCGCAGCCGGCCGGCGACGATCAGGCGTAGGCGGCGGGCGGGGCCGGATCTACGGCGTCTGGTTCTGTCCCCCGAGATCCGGGGGCGGCGCGGCGGGCGGGGCCGGGGCCGCATCGGGCCCCGCCACGGCCGCGGCCCCGGCACGATCGCTGCCGCAGGCGCGGGAGCGGGACGCCGACCACCAGTCGGGCGCAATACGAGGGCTACGCCGCGCGCAGCAGCTCCTCGGCGTGCCTGCGCGCGGTGCCATCCAGATCGTCGGCACCGAGCATCCGCACGAGCTCGCGCACGACGTCGTCGTCGCGCAGCTCGGTGACGGTCGTCTGGGCCGGGCTGCGCGTGGCGTCCTTCGAGATCGAGAAGTGGCGCGCGGCGAGCGAGGCGACCTGGGGCAGGTGCGTGATGCAGATCACCTGGCGGCCGCTGGCGAGGTCGCGCAGCCGTTCGCCGACGGCGCGCGCGGTCTGGCCGCCGATGCCGGCGTCGACCTCGTCGAAGACGAGCGTCGCGCCGCCGCCGCAGCCCTGCGCGGCGATCCCCATCAGCGCGAGCATCACGCGCGACAGCTCGCCGCCGGACGCCGTCTCGCGCAGCGGCCCGGCCGGCACGCCCGGGTTGGGCGCGATCAGGAACTCGACGGCGTCGGCGCCCGCCGGCCCGGGCTGGCGGTCGGACAGCTCGATCTCGAACGCCGCGCCCTTCATCGCGAGCTCGTCGAGGCGGGCGCGGACGGCGCGCGCGAGCTTCGGGCCGGCCGCGCCGCGGGCCTTGCGCAGTGCGTCGCTGCCGGCCTGCAGCGCGCTGCGGGCCTGCTCCAGACGCGCCGTGGCGGCCTCGATCGCGACCTCCGCGTCGGCGAGCTCCGCGCGCCGGGCACGGCAGACCTCGGCGTGCGCGAGCACCGCCGCGATCGTGCCGCCGTGCTTTCGCTCCAGGCGATCGAGCACGGCCAGGCGCTCCTCGACCGCGTCCAGGCGCCCCGGCTGCGCCGCGAGCCCGTCGGCGTAGCCGCACAGCTCGCGGGCGAGGTCGGCGGCCTCGTATGTCAGCGCGCTCCAGCGCTCGGCCAGCGCGTCGAGGGCGGGGTCGATCCCGCGCGCGCCGAGCAATCCGCGGGCGGCCGTCGCCAGCAGGCTGGCGATCCCCGACTCGTCGCCGCCCGCCGCGTCGGCGGCGGTCAGCGCGGCGACGCGGAGCGCCTCGACGTGGCGCAGTCGGTCGCGCTCGGCGCGCAGCGCGAGCGCCTCCTCCTCGCTGCACTCGGCGGCGTCGATCTCCGCCAGCTCGAAGTCGAGCAGGTCAAGCTCGCGCTCGCGTGCCCCCGCGAGCTCGCGCAGCTGCGCCAGCGCCACCTCGGCCTCGCGCGCGGCCGCATATGCCGCCGCGACACGCGCGCGGCGCGCGAGCTGGGCGTCGCCGCAGAAGCCGTCGAGGATGTCGAGCTGCGCGCTCGCCAGCGTCAGCCTGCGATGCTCGTGCTGGCCGTAGAACGTGATCAGCGGCTCGGCGAGCTCGCGCAGGTCGGTGACCGTCGCCGAGCGGCCGTTGACGAGCGCGCGCGTGCGGCCGTCGGCGCCGATCCGCCGCGCGAGCACGACGTCCTCGGCGTCGGCCGGAAGCCGCTCGCCGAGCTCGCCGCGCAGCGCTTCGGGCAGGTCAAAGACGCCCTCGACGTAGGCCTCGGCGGCGCCGGGGCGCACGATCCCCGGCTTCGCGCGCCCACCGAGCAGCAGGTCGAGCGCGTGCGCGAGCACCGTCTTGCCCGCGCCGGTCTCGCCGGTCAGGACGTTGAGGCCGGGCGCGAGGCGCAGCTCGGCCCGCTCGATCAGCAGGAGGTTCTCGACGCGCAGCTCGCAGAGCATGAGCACGGTGTACCAGCGCCGCCCGACGGACCGACGCAGCGGCGCAGGTTCGTAACACCCGCTGAGCTACGAGGACAGGCGGCCGAACTTCGCCCGCAGCCGCTTGTAGAACGACGACGCGGGCAGTTGCGCGAGCGAGGCGGCCTGCGGCTGGAAGCGGGCGTGGATGTCCTCGCCAGGCGCGATCTCGCAGACCGGACGGCCGTCGAGGTTCACGTCGACCGCCTCGCGCCCATGGTTGGAGACCGTCAGCGTGTCGCCTGGGGCGACGACGAGCGCCCGCGCCGTCAGCGAGTGCGGCGAGATGAACGACACGCCGAAGCCCTCCACGCCCCACGCGAGCACCGGCCCGCCGTTGGCGAGGTTGTAGCCCGTCGACCCGGCCGGCGTGCAGACGACGAGCCCGTCGCAGCGCACGGAGCCGACCTCCTCCCCCTGCACCCCGTAGGCCAGCTGCGCGACGCGCCCGCCGACCTTGCGGTGAAACGAGATGTCGTTGATCGCCTTGTGCACGCGCCCGGCGCCGCTCTCGAACACGATCGCGGGCAGCAGGAGCACCTCGAAGTCGGCGCGGAACGCCCGCTCGAAGCCGAACTCGCCGAGCTCCTCGGGCTCGAGTGTCGCGAGAAAGCCGACCTCGCCGAAGTTCACCGCGAAGATCGGCACGCCCGTGCCGGCGTAGCAGCGCAGGCCCTTGAGGATCGTCCCGTCGCCGCCGAGCACGACGCACAGCTCGACGTCGTGCAGCAGCGGCTCGGCGTCGACGACGACGACGCCCTCCGCGTCTGCCTCGAGGCCGTGCTTCTTCGTCTCCGCCCGATCGAAGCGCAGCGCGATCGCGTCGGAGCGCGCGGCCTCGATCAGCCGCTGCAGCGTCGGCGCGACCTCGGCGACGCGCTGGTGCGTCAGCACCGTGACGGGACGGCGTGCGGCGTTCATGGCTCGACCTCGCGCGCCGCCGCGTCGAGATCGTCGCCGACGTCGCCCGCGCGCCCGGCCTCGGCGAGCCAGACGAAGCTCTCCCGGTTGCCCTTCGGTCCGGGCAGCCCGGAGGAGGCGAAACCGAGCACGGCGGCGCCGAGCTCGCGCGCGCTCTGCGCCGCCGCAACCAGCGCCGTGCGGCGCTGGTCCGGATCGCGGACGACGCCGCCCTTGCCGACGTTGCCGCGCCCGACCTCGAACTGCGGCTTTACCATCGCGAGCACGTCGAACACAGGCGCGGTCGTCGCGAGCACGGCCGGCAGGACCTTCGCAAGCGAGATGAACGACACGTCGACGACGACGAGATCGGGCGCGTAGGGCAGCTTCTCGGGTGTGATCGAGCGGGCGTTCGTGCGCTCCAGCACCGTCACGCGCTCGTCGTTGCGCAGCCGCCAGTCAAGCTCCCCGTAGGCGACGTCGAGCGCCACCACCCGCGCCGCGCCGGCCTGCAGCAGGCAGTCGGTGAAGCCGCCGGTGGAGGCCCCGACATCGAGCGCGCAGCGCCCGCGAACGTCGAGCTGCAGGCGCTCGAGCGCATTGGCCAGCTTGATCCCGCCACGCGAGACGAAGCGCGGCATCTCGTCGACCGCCACGAGGGTGTCCGGGTCGACCATCTGGCCGGGCTTCTGCGCCCGCTGGCCGTCGGCGCCGACGCGCACCTCGCCCGCCATCACCGACGCGGCAGCGCGCGAGCGCGACTCGAACAGGCCTCGCTCGGCCAAGAGGGTGTCCAGGCGCACGCGGGCCACGAGGCTCAACGCTACCCGCTGCCCGAAGTCGGTTGCGGGGCAGCCGCACGGTGAGCGCCGACCGTTCACGCGCCTTGTGTGACCCTCCTCACGCATGACTGGCCGGCCAGCCAGCACAATCTCGGTGGGCGGTGAATCCGAGGCCCTTCTCCCGAAAGAGGCCTCCGATATATGGCTCCCGCCGGCCGGAACACAACCACATAGCAGTGTCTCTCCTCCCCGAGCGGCCCGCCCTTCCCGGCGGGCCGTTTCGTTTCACGAACGCTGCGCAGCTGCACGCCAGCGCGTCGCGGCGCACGTGCTGGACCTCGGGCTCGTCGAACGCGAGCGCTGCGCCGGGATCCGCCAGCGCGCAGACGTGGGCGTGGGCGCCCGCCACCGGCTCGCCCCGCACGCAGCGCGCACCGACCATGAAGCCGCGCCCCGGCGCGCCGCCGAGGTGCAGGGCGCGGCCGTCGAATGCCAGCAGCGCGGCGCCCCGCGGCAGATCGCCCATCAGCGGCGGAAGTCCGTGCGGACGTCGCGTGAGATCGCGCGCATGTCGCGGCGCAGATCCTCGACGGTCGGCCGGCCCCAGTACCAGTAGCCGTCGTAGACGGAATGGATCATGAGATCGGGCCGCAGCAGGGTGCGCGGAGGCCGAGGCGCACGTTGCGGTCGCCTCGTCGCGCCTGCAGGTTGCGCGGCCGCCCGCCCTGCACGTCGAGGTAGGCCAGCTCGCGGGCGGTCCCCGCAAGACCGGCACCGTCGTGGTCGACGACCCAGGTCTCGAGCGCCAGCCCGGCCGGGCGCGAACGCGTGCGCACGAGCCGCAGCATCCGCGCCTGCTGCGGGTGATCGGCGAGCGACGCCGTCTCGATCAACCAGTACCCGCCGCCGCCGCGCCTGCGCCGTGGCTCGATGCGGTGGCGGTGCGTGTGCCCGGACAGCGCCGCGACGACGGCGGGGCTGCTGTCGAGCAGGCGCAGCACCGCGGCGCCGCCGCGCGAGGAGCGCAGCGGCTGGTGCGTGGCGACGATCACCGCGCGGCGTCCCGCACGCGCGAGCTCGCGGCGCAGCCAGGTGAGCTGGCGCGGCGTGATGCGGCCCTCGGAGCCGCCGGTGCGGTCGACGGCATCGAGCGCCAGGATCCGCAGCGACGGGCCGACGTCGGCGGTGTAGTCCAGCGCGTCCGACGCCGTCGCGGGCAGACCGGCGGCGGCGCGCAGGCGCGCCGCGACCTGCGCCGGGCGCAGTGCACGCCGGCCGGGGTCGGCAGCGACGCGCCGCGTCGGCCCGAGCGCCGGGCCGGCCAGCAGTGCCCGGATCGCGGCGATGCGCAGCGCGGCGGGCGCGCCGTCGGGCAGCTGCGGGCGCTCGCGAAGCCGCGTGAGCCGGCGGTCGCCGGTCGCGATCGCCTGCGTCCGCGCGTCGGGCGGCAGCTCGCCCTGGACGAGCAGGTCGTGGTTGCCGATCAGCGGCAGAAGCCGCGCGCCACCCAGCCCGACGGCGCGAAACGGGCGCTGGGCACGGGCCAGCAGCCCCGGATGGCGCGGGGCGTCGACGTCGGGGCGGTAGAAGAGCGGGTCGGGGTTGGCGGCGCGCTGGGGGCCGTCATAGCCGGCGGCGCCGCTGTCGGGGCGGGCGGTGCCGCCGCGCAGGACGGTCAGCGCCAGCGCAAGCTCGTTGGCCTGCGCGTTGTCGACGAGGTCGCCCGCGACGAGCACGGCGTCGGGGCGCTCGGCGCGGATCGCGCGCACGCTGGCGTCGAGAACCTGTGCGGAAAGCGCCTCGTGCGGGCGAAACGTCGAATCGACCGGCGCGCCGAAGCGATCGAGGAAGGGCACGCGCGCCGGCGACTCCTCGTCGCGCACGTGCGCGTCGGAGACGATCGCGAGCGTCGCAAGCGTTCGCTCGGCGGGGCCGGGCGCACCGAGCTGCGTGCGCGCGACGAGCGGCTCGGCGGGGCCGGGCTCGAGCGCGCCGTCGCCGTCGGCATCGCGCAGGGTGGATCGCAGTGTCGAGCCGGACGCGGGCGCGCGATCGGCTGCGCCGCAGCCGCTGGCCGCTGCGGCGGCCGCCAGGCATGCGACGACGGCGAGCAGGCGGATGTGGACGCGCAGCGCCATCAGTCCTCGTGCTCGAGCCCCGCTGCGATCGGCTCGCCGAGCGCCGAACGCGTCACGACCAGTACCGCGATCACGCCCACCAGCGTCAGCCCGCCGCCGACGGCGAGCGCGTCGCCGGCTGACACGCCGAGCGGCAACGTTGCGTAGTCGGCCGCGAGGCCGGCCACGACCGGTGCGAGCACGAGCCGCTGCAGCGCGACGCCCGCCGCCAGCGCGGGGACGACCAGCGCGGCCGCCGCCCCGGCGAGCACGGCGGCCAGCGCGCGCGGCGTCGCGCCTGTCGCGCGCAGCACGGCGAGCGAACGGCGGCGGTCGCGCGCCGTCAGCGTCAGCGTCTGGACGACCGCGGCGAGGCAGACGAGGCCGATCGCGAGCGCGACGTTGCGCAGGACCGTCGCCAGGACCGCGAGAAACGCCTGGTTGCGAGCGGTCGCGCCGCCGGTCGCGCGGCTCGCGAAGCCCGCACGCGCGAGGCGCCGCACCACCGCGCCGCGAGCGGCGCCCGGCTCCAGGCGGACGGCGATCGGTCCGCCGAGGGACGGGCCGTCGCGCAGCAGCGGCGCGGTCCGCGCGTAGACGACGCGCCCGTCGTTCTCGAGCGCCCGCACGATCCCGGCGACGCGAAAGCGCAGCTCGCGTCCGCTCGCCGCCTGGATCGCCAGCTGACCACCGGGACGCAGCCCGAGCGCGTCGGCCAGCCCGGCGCCGACCTCGACCTCGCGCTCCGTACGCAGGCGCCGCCCGCTTGCCAGCGGCGGCGCCTCGAAGGGCACGTGGTCGCCGGGGTAGGCGATGACGCGCAGCGGCTCGGTCAGCGAGAACGAGTCGGCGGCGTCGACGGTCGAGCGCTGGGCCGCGGCTGCAACCCCCGGGATGCGCTGAACCGCGGCGGCGTCCGCCGCCTCGCCGGGGACGGTCAGGGCATAGCGGCGCCCGAGCGTGCCCGGGTCGTCGCGCAGCGACACGAGCAGGTCGGCGACGGCGAGGACGAGCAGGACGGCGGCTGCGGCGACCGCGAGCACGCAGACGCAGGACAGCCAGCGCGCGCGACGCGCGAGCGCGAAGTGCGCGCCCAGCGCGAGCAGGCCGCCGCGGGCGTCGCGGCCAGCGCCGCGGCGACGGCCGCGACGGACGCAGGAGCGCGCGGTCAGGTCGCCGCCGCGCAGCAGCGCGGCGATCGGGCGGCGACCGAGCCGCCACGCCGGCCACGCGGCGCCGGCCGCGACCACGGCCATCAGCGCGGCGAAGGCCGCGACCAGCGGCCAGAGCAGCGCCGCGCCGGGTGCGAGCTCGTTGAGATAGCCCAGCAGCGCGGCCGTCGGCGCCGCGGCCGCGAGCGCGCCGATCGCCACACCGGCCGCCGCGGCGGGGACGGCGACGAGCAGCGCGTCGAGCACCTGCTCGCCGACGGTCCTCCTGCGCGTCGCCCCGAGCGCGCGCTGCACGCCGAGCACCGGCGCGCGGCGACGGACCTCGGCGCTGGCCGCCGCGGCGAGCATCGCGCCGGCGCAGACGCAGGCGACGAGCGCCAGGATGGCGAGCAGCGCGATGACGATGCCCGCCGCCTGGTCGATCGCCTGCCGCACCCCGCGCCCCGTCAGCAGCTGCTCGGTGCGCAGCCCGAAGGCCGCCGGTCGTGCGGCGGCGAGCGTGACGTCGAGCCGTGCGGGATCGGCGAGCCACACGAGCGCGATGTTCACGTCGGGGTCGGGATCGGCGCCGAAGCGCCGCTGGATCATCGCCTCGCTGACGTAGATGCGCGGCACCGAGGCGAGCGGAAAGGCGACGTTGTCGACCGAAAGCGCGATCCCGGCGACACGCAGCTCGCCCAGCTGGCGCACGCTGATCCGGTCGCCCGGCTGCAGGTCCCACTCCCGTGCCACGCCGCGCTCGACGAGCGCCTCGGCACCGTCGCCACGGACGTCGCGCCCCGCGACGATCGCGTAGCCGCGTCGGCCGGGATGCACGACGTGCACGGCGCCCCTGCGGCTGAACCGGCCGCCGGCGCCGAGCCCGATGCGGTTGACCTCCAGCCGATAGGAGATCCGCTCGACGTTGGGCAGCCGGTCCAGCCGCGCGCGCAGCTCCGAGCGCCGCCGCGGCGCGAAGCGCGCCAGGATGTCGGGCTGGTCGCTGCGCTGCGCGGCGCGGTCGTAGCCCGTCGCCAGCGAGTAGCCGACGCTGCCCGCCACGCCGACCGCGAGCCCCGCGGCCGCGATCAGGGTCGCCGCGACGAGGACCTGGCGGCGCCGGCCGAGCAGGCGCTGCAGAGCTCGCCTCACCGCAGCCGGCCGTCCTGCAGGGCCAGCACCCGGTCGGCGCGCGCGGTGACGGCGGCGTCGTGCGTCACCACCAGCACGCCACGGCCCGCCGCAGCGGCGGCAGACAGCAGGTCGAGCACGATCGCGCCGGAGCTCGCGTCGAGGTTGCCGGTCGGCTCGTCGGCGAGCACCAGCGCCGGATCGTTGACCAGCGCCCGCGCGACCGCGAAGCGCTGCTGCTCGCCGCCCGAGAGCTGAGCGGGCAGCGCGTCGGCGACGGCGCGCAGCGCCATAGCGTCGACGAGCGCCGCAACCCGGCGCGACGCGCCGGGCGGCCCGAAGCGTGCAGCCAGGCGCACGTTCTCCTCTCCCGAGAGCTCGGGCACGAGGTGAAACGCCTGGAACACGAACCCCAGCCGGCGCGCGCGCAAGCGCGCCAGCGCGGTGTCCGAGCAGCCGTCGAGACGCTGCCCGGCGATCGTCACCTCGCCCGCGTCGGCGCGGTCGAGGCCGCCGGCGAGCTGCAGCAGCGTCGACTTGCCCGACCCCGACGGCCCGACCACGGCCGCGAGCTCACCCGGCTGCAGATCGAGGTCGACGCGGTCGAGCACCCGTCGCGCCGCGCGCCCGCTGCCGACCGTCTTTGTCAGCCCTCGTAGGCGCAGCAACGGCGTCATCGCAGGCCGCGAATGCTGACACGAGCGTCCCTGCGGCGAGCCGGGTGAGCCGGGCGTCCGGGCGGGGACTGCGCTCGCGGTCAGCGGCGCCGGTTGGCGATCCGCACGTGCACGTGGTCGTCGTGATGCGCGATCGCCTGCACGACGCGCGGCGGGCCGCGCAGCCCGACGCGCCGCCCGACGAACGCGTACTGCGCGCCCGCGGCGACGAAGCGGCTGACGAGATCCTGCGCGAGCACGCGGTCGACCTGCGCGATCGCGATCGGCCGCCGCAGCCGGCGGTCCAGTCGCGGGTAGTAGACGTCGACGTCGAGGCCGTTCTGGTGTGAGACGTGACCGAGACCGCCGAACTCGCGGCCGAACGGGCCGCCGTGGGGGCGGCTGAGGTCGCCGACGAGAACCGGCGGCGCAGCGGGGTTGGCGAGCCGGTAGTCGCGCAGGACGTCGAGCAGGAACGCGAGCAGGCGGTCGGTTCCCCAGCGCCGCTCGGGACGGTTGGGGATCCGGCGCTCGACCGGGTCATAGGTGACCCAGTCCGGCCCCGTCGCGGGCAGCTGCAGCCCGTTGACGAGGCGCCCGTTGTTCGTCGCACCAACGGCGATCGAGCCGACCTGCGGCACCGACACCGCGGGCGGAAGCTGCGGACGGCCGGAGGACGTCAGCGTCGTGGCCCTGCGCGGCTGCTTCGTCACGAGCGCGCCCGGGTTCAGCCGCAGGACGCGCACCTCGTCGACGGGCGGACCGCCGCCGCCGCAGCCGAGCGCCGCGGCCGGCGCCGCTGCCAACAGCGTCACGATGAGCATCCGAGGGAGGATCGACGGCACGGACATCACGGTCGGCGCGCGCAGGCGCGGTCGCACAGTGTCGCGGATCCAGTGGTCCGTCCGTGCAGGACGGGTGGTGCTCAGGTCCCGGCGACCGCGCGTTCGGTCACGGTCGCCTCGATGCGCTCCGCGATCCGCTTGCCGGTGAAGCCGACCTCGGCGTGCAGGATCGGCACCGGGCCGTGTGTGACGTAGCGGTCGGGCAGCCCGACGCGCAGGATGCGCGGGATCTCCTGGCCGCCGTCGTTGAGCGTCTCCCAGACCGCGCTGCCGAAGCCGCCCGCGAGCACACCCTCCTCGACGGTGACGAGCAGCTCGTGCTCCGCGGCGAGCTGGGCCATCAGCGCCTCGTCGATCGGCTTGGCGAAGCGCGCGTCGGCGACGGTGGCGTCGATCCCGCGCACGCTCAGGCGATCGGCGGCTTCCAGGCCCTTCGCGACGCCCGTGCCGTAACCGATGATCGCGACCTTGCCGTCGCCCTCGCGCAGGATCGCCCCGGTCCCGATCTCGATCGGCTCGGCGAACGCCGGCAACGGCACGCCGAGCGCCTCGCCGCGCGGGTAGCGCAGCGCGATCGGCCCGTCGTCGTAGAGCAGCGCGGTGCGCAGCATGTGGACGAGCATCGCCTCGTCGCGCGGTGCCATCAGCACGATGTTCGGCAGCGAGCGCAGGTAGGCGATGTCGAACACGCCGTGATGCGTCGGACCGTCGTCGCCGACGAGGCCGGCGCGATCGATCGCGAACACGACGTTGAGCTTCTGCAGGCAGACGTCGTGGACGATCTGGTCGTAGGCGCGCTGCAGGAACGTCGAGTAGATCGCGGCGACCGGCTTGACGCCCTCCAGCGCGAGGCCGGAGGCGAACAGGGTCGCCTGCTGCTCGGCGATGCCGACGTCGAAGTAGCGCTCCGGAAGCTCCTTCTGCAGGATGTTCAGACCGGTGCCGGTGTTCATCGCGGCGGTGATCCCGACGATCCGGCGGTCACGGCGGCACTCCTTGACGAGCGCCTCGCCGAAGACCGTCGTGAACTGCGGCGGCGGCTTGGGCAGCACGGGCTCGGCCGGGGCCGCGACGACGCCGTCCATGATCGATCTCGGCTTGGCGGCGTGCCAGCGCTCCATCCCCTCCAGTCCGCCCTCCTCGGCGGGTGCGAAGCCCTTGCCCTTGATCGTCGCGACGTGGACGACGACCGGCCGCTCGGCCGCCAGCGCGCTGCGCAGCGCGACGCGCAGCTCGTGGATGTCGTGGCCGTCGATGACGCCGGTGTAGGCCCAGCCGAGCTCCTCCCAGAACAGACCGGGCGCCCAGAACGCCTTGATCGACTCCTTCATCTGGGGGCCGAAGCGCTCGATCTGGCGCCCGACGCCCGGCAGCTCGCTGAGCCGCGTCTCGACGTTCTCGCGCGTGTGCCAGAGCTTGGGATGCAGGCGCACGCGGTTGAAGTAGCGCGACAGCGCGCCGACGTTCGGCGCGATCGACATCCCGTTGTCGTTGAGGACGACGACCATCGGCGTGCCCGCGCCGCCGGCCTGGTGGATCGCCTCGAACGCGACGCCGCCGGTCATCGCGCCGTCGCCGATGACGGCGACGACGTGGCCGGGATCGGGCACCTTGAGCGCGCGCATCGCCTCCTTGAGGCCGACCGCGTAGCCGATCGAGGTCGAGGCGTGGCCGGCGCCCATGATGTCGTGCTCGGACTCGCCCGTCGCGCAGAACGGCGCGAGGCCCTCGTACTGGCGGATCGTCGGCAGCTCGTCGCGGCGGCCCGTCAGGACCTTGTGCGGATAGGCCTGATGGCCGACGTCCCAGAGGATCTTGTCGCGCGGCGAGTCCAGCAGCGAGTGCAGCGCGACGGCGAGCTCGCAGGTACCGAGGTTCGCCCCGAAGTGCCCGCCGATCTCGCCGACCGTGGCGATGATGTGCTCGCGCACCTCCTGCGCGACGCGCGCCAGCTCGTCCTCGTCGAGGCCGTGCAGGTCCTGCGGGCGGTCGATGCGTTGAAGCAGGGCCGGGGTCATCTGAGGCTCAGGAGGTGCGGGTGGCGATGAAATCGGTGATCTGCTCGAGCTCGCTCGCCCCGCCGGGAGCCGCCGAGGCCAGCGACGCGCGCGCCTGCCGATGCGAGCGCGCGGCGAGCTCGCGCGCGCCATCGAGTCCGAACTCGCTGACGTACGTGCGCTTGCCATGGCGCTCGTCGCTGCCCTGCGGCTTGCCGAGGGCGGCGTCGGTTCCCGTCACGTCGAGGATGTCGTCGACGATCTGAAAGAGCACGCCGAGCTCGGATGCGAAGTCGCAATAGGCAGATGTATCTGGGCGGCTCATTCCGGCTATAAGCAATACGCACTCTACCGACGCGCAGATGAGCCTCCCGGTCTTCAGTTCGTGCAGGCGCCGCAGGTCCTCCGCCGTCTGCTGCTCGCCCGCGATGTCGAGGAACTGGCCGCCGACCATCCCGTTGACGCCGGTTGCGGCCGCCAGCTCGGCCATCGCGGCGAGGATCTTCGCGGGTTCGCCCTGCTGGTGGCGCAGGACGTGGCGGAACGCCTCGGCGTAGAGCGCGTCGCCCGCGAGGATCGCGACGTCCTCGCCGTAGGCGACGTGGGCGGTCGGCCGCCCGCGGCGCATGTCGTCGTCGTCCATCGCCGGCAGGTCGTCGTGGATCAGCGAGTACGTGTGGATCAGCTCGAGCGCCGCGGCGAACGGCAGGAAGCGCCGCTCGTCGCCGCCGATCGAGCGGGCGGTGGCGAGGGCCAGCACCGGGCGGATGCGCTTGCCGCCGGCGAGCAGGCTGTAGCGCATCGTCTCGACGAGCCGTGCGATCCCCGGATCGTCGCTGAACGTCAGCCCGGCGAGCTCCTTCTCGACCAGGAGCTGCAGCTCCTCCGGGTACGCCACTACGACCGCACGCCGTTGCTCGCCGCAGCCCTGATGGCAGACCTCATCGCCTCTCCTCGCTACAGGAGCGTGTCCTGGCCCGGCCGCGGCTCGCGCTCTGCCTCGCGAGCGCGGCGCTCGAGCTCGGCCGAGGCCTGTGAGGCGAGCGAGGCGCAGTCCTCCACGAGCGTCGCGGCGGCGTCGGCGCTCAGGTCGCCGCTGCGCAGCTGCTCGGCCGCACGATCGAGACGGCCGACGAGTTCGTCGAGGGTGGCGTCGGCTTCGCTCATCGCGGCGGCCGATTGTCGCCCATCTCGCGATGGATGGCCGCGAGCACGCCGTTGACGAAGCTCGGGGCGTCGGCGCCGGAGTAGGTCTTGGCGAGCTCGACGGCCTCGTCGATCGCCCCCTCGGCAGGGATCGGCGTGTCCGCCGGCGCCGCGTCGGGGTGCAGCATCTCCAGCAGCGCGACGCGCATGATCGCCTTCTCCAGCGGCGCGATGCGGTCGATCGACCAGCCCTTGGCGTGGCGCGCGACGAGCGCGTCGAGCTCGTCCTCGCGGTCCTGCGCGGCATGCGCGAGCGCTTTCGTGAACAGCGACGCGTTGCGCTCGAAGACGTCCTCGAGCTCGCGCTCGGTCAGCTCGGCCTGGTAGAGCGCGAAGACGGCGGCCCTGCGCTGATCTGTCCTGCGCGACACGCGGGGCCGGTGCCGTCAGGCGCGGGACATGTAGTCGCCGGTCGCCGTCTGCACCTTGATGCGATCGCCGATGTTGACGAACAGCGGCACGCGCACCTTCGCGCCCGTCTCCAGCGTCGCGGGCTTGTCGCCGCCGCCCGAGGCGGTGTCGCCGCGCAGGCCGGGCTCCGTCTCGGTGACCTCGAGCTCGACGGAGGACGGAAGCTGGAGGTCGCCGGGGTTGCCGTCGATGAACAGCACGTCGACGGCGTCGTTGGCCTTCGTCCAGCGCAGCGCCTCGGCGACCGAGGACTCGGGGACGGCGATCTGCTCGTAGGACTCAGCGTCCATGAAGTGCGCGTCGGTTCCGTCTGTGTAGAGGAACTGCATCTTGCGCGCCTCGGTGTGCACGGAGCGGAACTTCTCGCCGGCGCGGAAGGTCTTGTCGATGACGTTTCCGTCGCTGGCGCGGCGCAGCTTCGTACGCACGAACGCGCCGCCCTTGCCGGGCTTGACGTGCTGGAACTCGAGGACCTTGAAGATCGTCCCGTCGACCTCGATGTGGTTCCCGTTCTTCAACTGGTTGGTACTGATCATGGCTGCGCGTCAGTGTAGGGCGCGCCTGCGGCTTCGAGCCTGCGGATCAAGCTGGCGCGGCTCTTGGATCGCCTGTTCGAGGGTGGTGCGGAGCACGCGCTCGCCGGCGGCCTCGAGAGCGGCCTGGCGGGCGGCGTCGAGCTCGTTGGCGAGCGGGCCGTCGTGCCACGCGCTGTCGATCTCGACGATCAGCTGCTGCGCCGGCCAGCGGAGGTCGGGGTAGTAGGCGGTGTCGGCGATCGCCAGGCGCTGGTTGACGTCCGGATGCTCGAAGCCGGCGTCGAGGACGAGGTCGAGCACGACATCCTCGTGCGCGCTGTAGGTCGGCGCGGCGCCCGTGGCGATGATCGCGGCGAGCCTGCGCGTGGCGCGGTGACCGTTGGCGCGGCGCAGGACGTCGGCGATCTGGCGGACGTTCGTCGCGCGCTCGGCCTGGGCTTGGCGCACGGCGCGCTTGAGCCGGCGATCGCTGAGCTGCGGCGCGATCTCGAGCAGGGCTCGTGCGGCTGTGGTCGTCGGGATCCCCTCCACGCGCGTGACGTCGCGCGGGTCCAGCGCGCGTGGGCGGTGAAAGCGCAGGCCGGGGCGGCTGCGCCCGCCGCTGCCTGGAACAGAGACGTCGACGCAGCGGCCGTCCCAGCGCACGAAGCCGTGCAGCGTCGAAGACGTCCAGTGGCTGGCGACCGCCGTCTCGCCACCCGCGAGGACTGCAGCCGTGATCTGCGCGAGCAGCCCGCCGCCGGTGTGGCCGACGGCGTAGACGCCGCTGTGGAGGCGGTGCAGGTGCCCCTTGTGCACGCGCCGGCGGATCGCCGCGTCGTCGAGCCCGCACGCGACGAGCTGATCGAACCGGATCCGGCCGTGCTGGCGCTCCGCGACCTCCGCGACCCGTCGGTCGCACGGTGTGTCGAATCGTCGTCGCGGGGCGACGGTCATTCGTCACACCCTTCGCTGCTGCGGTCGTATGGCATCGCCTGAGCCTCGTCGCGAGGTGGTGACGAAACCAGACGAGATCGCAACCAATCGCCAGCGCAACTGCGACGCGCGCAGCCGTCGGGGCGGGGGTGTGGCGAATCGTCGTCGCCTGGCGACGGTTGTTCGTCACACCTCTGCGGCCGCGCGCTGCTGACGACGGCGTGCGCTCGTGCCGCGGCTGACGCTACTCCCCCGCTGCATCCTGCTCGGCGTCCCGCGCCGCCACCGCGCGCTTGGCGGCGAACACGCGCCAGGCGTCCTCGATCAGCTCCCCCAGCTCGACCGGATCGACGGCCTCCAGGCGCACGAGCACGTACGGCCAGCCGTCGTAGTGCGGGGTCGTGAAGAACACGCCGGGATCGCCCTGCAGCAGCGCCTCGCGCTCGCCCATGTCCGTCACGCGGACGACGAGCGCGTCGGGGTTCGTGCGCAGCCGGCACATGCCCTTGCCGCGCACGCGCAGCGCCGGCGTCCCGTACGAGGTCCCGACCTCCACCCCCGGCAACCGCGTCCCGATCGCGACGACGTCCTCCCAGCTCGCCATCGCGACAAGGTAGCGTCCGGACGCATGGACCGCGACGCGCTGCGCGCCCTCCAGGCGCCACTGAAGGAGCGCTACGCCACCGAGCCCGAGCAGGCGCGCGTCACCCTGACCGCGACGGGCGCGCTCGACGACGAGATCGCCTGCAACGTCCGCACCGGCCGCGCGCTGGCGAAGGCCGGGCTGCACCCCGCGACAGGCGGCGACGGCAGCCTGCTGTGCTCCGGCGACATGCTGCTCGAGGCGCTCGTGGCCTGCGCCGGCGTGACGCTCAAGGCAGTCGCGACCGCGCTCGAGATCCCGCTCGCCGGCGCCACGATCACCGCCGACGGCGCGCTCGACTTCCGCGGAACGCTCGGCGTCGACCGCCAGGCGCCGGTCGGCTTCACCGACATCGCGCTGCGCTTCGAGCTCGACGCCCCCGGCGCGAGCGAGGAGCAGCTCGCGACGCTGCTCAAGCTCACGGAGCGCTACTGCGTCGTGCTGCAGACCCTGCGCAGCGCGACCCCCACCACCGCACGCATCGCGCGGGCCTGAGCGCCGCTACTCGGCGGCGATCGCCGGCTTCGTCTCGGCAGCCCGCCGGCGGTGCGACTCGCAGTAGGCCTCCGAGCGGAAGTGCAGCAGCGGGTCGTCGGACAGCTCGATGCCGGCCGGCATCCGCGTCGGGTCGAAGACCCCGTCCTCGACGAGGTCCTGGTCATCGTGCAGGCGGTCGATCGCGAGCTGCCCGGCGACGATCTGCGGGCGGCTCTCGGGCACAGCCGGCGCGGGTCGTCGAACAGCCTGTTCCTCGCCTCGAGGGCCTCTGGGACAGTGCGCGGTCGCGAACATGAACGCCATCACGAGGCGCGGCGCGTCGGGCGAGACGGCGGGCAGCGTCATTCGGCGCGGGCGAGCTCGCCGAGGATGATCGGATGCCAATCCCTCGCCGCGTGCTCGCCGACGAACACGTCCAGGTGCCCGTAGCCCGGCACGATGTGGATCGTATGACGGCCCGGATCGCGCTTCTCGAACCACTCGAAGGTGCGCATCTGGCTCTCCGGCAGGAAGCAGTTGTTGCGCCCGCCGGTGACGAACGAGAAGCGCGCGTCGGTCAGCGGCGCCTGCGCGACGAAGCTCTCGGGCAGCTCGGGGCGGCCCTCGACGCTGACGAGATGGCCGCGCTGGACGCACGTGGCGATCTGCTTGAAGAACGTCAGCGGCGCCGGCCCGAACTCGCCCTTCGTCCACTCGTGCGTGGCGGGGCTGAGCTGCTCGTGCGTCCACAGCGTCGGGTTGCCGGCGCCGAACATGAAGCTCGAGACCTTGCAGACGCCGTTGTCGCAGGCGCGGCGCGAGAGCTTGCAGTAGGCCGTCAGCGCCTTGGGCAGCAGCCACGGCGCGTCCTTCTCGCCCCACTGCGGGTCCAGGTAGCCGAGCACCCGCGAGACCGGCGGGACGATGTAGTCGAGCTTGAACTTCGCCATCCGCGTGACGACCGGATGCAGCGAGACGGCGCTGGCGACGATCGTGCGCACCTCGGGCAGCAGCCCCGCGCAGGCGGACATCATGAAGCTCGTCGAGCCCTGGCAGTGGGTGATCGCCTGGATCGAGTCGGCGCCGGTCAGCTCGACGACCTTCCTGACGGCGACGGGATGGTCGAGCACGGCGCCCTGGTCGAGCGTCCATGTGTTGTTGGGCACGTCCATGCTCGCCCGCCAGGTCTCCATCCAGACGTCGTAGCCCTCGTCGACGAGCGCCTCGATCAGCGTGCGCGGCGTCGGTGGGCGCCAGATCTCCGTGCGCACCCCGACGCCGTGGACCAGCAGCACCGGACCCTTGGTGGGCTCGCGCGGACCGCGGACGTGGATCAGGTTGCACGGGACCCCGTCCGCGACGTCGAGCGCGATCAGCTCGTCGGTGTGAGCGGCGGCGGTCGTCACCCTGCCGGTCAGTCCTTCTTCGCGCCCGGTCCGAAGGTGTCCCAGAGGCTTCCGGCGAAGAGCCCGCCGAAGCGGCCGAGCGCGTCGAGCCGGTGCGCCGGATCGACGCGGAACGTCGTCAGCTGCACCGCGAAGTCCTGCGGCAGGACGTGCAGGATCCCGCTTGCGACGACGTCTGCCCCGTCGTCGTCGTCGCCGGGCTCGACGTGTCCGGCGAGGATTCGCGTGAAGAGCGTCGTCGTGTCGCTCCAGACGTCGAAGCCGCGGTCGTCGTGCACTTCCTTGAAGCCGTTGAGCGTGATCGGATGGCCTTCGCCGTCTGCGATCAGCAGCCGGTACTTCATCAGCTTGCGCTCCTCGCCGCCATCGTCGGCGTCGACGAAGAGGTTGAACCAGCCCTGCCGCACCTCGAGCCTGCCGCCGAGCGCGTCGCAGTCGACGTGCCCCGTGATCGTGCCGGGATGCTGCTTGTCGGAGATGAAGCGCTCGACGTCGTCCATGACGACCGTGACGTGGAACATGCATGCCGTCTTCGCCTTCTTGCCCTGCCGAAAGCCCTTGTCGAAGTCGTCCTCGCCGAAGGTGATGAAGCCGCGCATCTTCTCGGTGAACTGCAGCGACGCGGGGTGCTCGCTGGCGGGCGCAGCGGCGCCGGCCGGCGCCTCGCCGCCGTCGTCGGCCGGCGGGGATGGCGGTGCGGTCACGGTCTTTCCCTTCATCTCTTCGAGGATTGCGTCGGCGAAGCGGTCGGCGAGGCCGGCGATCGTGAGGCTCGGGTTGGGCCCGACGGGGCCCGGCATCACCGAGCCGTCGGCGATGTGCAGGCCGGGGTGGTTGTAGACGCGGCCCCACGGATCGACGACGCCCTCCCGGTCGTCGCGGCCGATCGGGCAGCCGCCGAGCGCATGCACGGTGACGACACGGCTCAGCAGCCAGATCGGGTTGTCGAGGAACCTCCCGCCGAGCTCGTCGGCGACGTCCCTGGAGACGTCGCGCACCCGCTCGAAGTACTCCTTCGAGGAGCCGTTCTTCTTCCAGTCGATCGCCAGGCCGCCGTCGCGCAGCGACATGATCCCCTCGGGGACGTCGCGGCCCATTCCGAGCAGCGGCAGGAAGCCCGACGACTCGCTGCACTCGCCCAGCAGCTCTGAGATCTCGGCGCCGACGTCTACGTCCTGGTGCGTGAACACGCCGCGCAAGATCTTCGGCAGCTTGCGGCGCTGCTCGAGCAGCGAGGCCGGCGTGTCGAGCAGCTGCAGCATCCAGCTGACGAACTCGGGCTGGCCGGCGTCCTCGAGATAGAAGCCGCGGCCCTCGCCGCCGTCGATCTCGTCGGGCACGCGAATCGCGCTCGTGATGACGGGCGCGTGGGCGGAGTCCAGGACGTGGGGGACCTGCTCGCCGTTGGGGCCCTCCGTCATGCAGTTGCGCGCGAACGTCAGCAGGTCGCCGTTGCCGCCGAAGCGCGAGCCGAGCGCCGCGCTGAGGCCGGGGAACGCCGAGCGGTTCTTCAGCAGCAGGTACGTCGTCCCGAGCGTGCCGGCCGACAGGACCAACCGGTCGCAGGTGACCGCGTGGCGGTCGAGCGTGCCGGTCTCGGTCTTCGTGCCCTCCGACTCGGCGTCGTGGACGACGTACTCGAGCTGGTAGCCGCCACCCTCGCGCGGCTGCAGGGAGCGCACCTCGTGGCGCGTGCGGACATCCGCGCCGGCGTGCCAGGCGGCCGTGATGTACGTGTAGTCCAGCGAGTTCTTGGAGCCGTGGTTGCAGCCGAGATCGCACTCGCCGGTGAGCTTGCAGGTCAGCCGCGTGCGGCCGTGGATGTTCGGCCGGTCCTCCTTGATCGGCTCACCGACCAGCGGCGGGTCGCCGGGGTTGGCGAACGTCACCGCGAGGTTGACCAGGCGCCAGTCCAGGCCGAGCCTCTGCGCCGCGTCGCGAAACGCCAGCGTCTTGAGCGTCTTGTCGTAGGGGTCCTGGTCGAGCGGGTACTTCTGGACGTTCATCATCCGCTCGACACGGTCGTAGTGCGGATCCAGATCGGCGCGCGTGACCGGCCAGTACTCGTAGCCGCCCTCCCACGAGCCCCTGCCCGGCTCCTCGCGCACGAACCAGTCCTCGTCCTTGCGCAGCAGGACGTTCGCGTAGATGAGCGAGCCGCCGCCGAGGCCGCTGGCGACGATCGCGTCGATGTTGTCGAAGCTCCAGACGTTGAACATCCCGTGCAGGCCTTCGCTGGGATCCCAGAACTGACGCTTCATCCCGAGCGGAGAGCGCGGGAAGGAGTTGGGCGGAAACGACTTTCCGCGTTCGAGCAGGCAGACGCTGTGCCCGGCCTCGGCCAGGCGATACGCCGTCACAGATCCGCCGAAGCCGGATCCGACGACGACAGCGTCGAAATGCTCGGATGCTGGACTCACGCCTACCTCTGCGCCTAGCTATAACCGATGCTCGGTCGCGCTGCAACGAGCGCGACCGCGTGCGCGCTCGCGCTATCGCTGGGGCACGGCGGCGATCGGCCGGCGCCCCGGATCGGACGCGTTGCGGCGCTCGACGCGCGCGACGGGGGACCCGAACGCCGTGCGCGCCATCCACGCGGCGAACGGCAGCGCCCAGGCGACGAAGAGCACGCTCTGCATGTCGGGGCTCAACCAGTTCGGCGCCGACTCGAACGTCACCCAGCTCAGAACAGTCGCCACGAGCGCGCCGATCGGCAGGCGCTCGGGGCGACAGAGCGCCTCCCATGCCAGCAGCGCCAGGACGAACGGCAGCTCGTAGTAGACGACGTTCCAGGGGTCCAGGGCGCAGCGCAGGAGAAACAGCAGCGCGAGCAGTAGGAGCAGTTGCTCGGCGCCGGGCTGCGTCGCGCGGCGCACGCGCGCCCAGGCCAGCGACAGCGGCACGACGAGCGACGCGATCAGCGGGTGCGTCAGCGGCGACAGCCACTGCGGCGGCACGCGGTAGCCGTCGGGCTTGGGCAGGCCGTCTCCGCCGATCACGACGTGGCCGCTGTCGCCGAGAAACCAGAAGACGTGCCACGGGACGAAGATCTGGCCGGTCACGCTGGCGCCCTTGGCAAGCGCCGCCGGCGATGACGCAAGCGAGATCGGCGCGAGCACGGCGAGCGTCACGGCGCCGGCGACGCCCAGCGCCACGATGCGGCGCTGCGGCAGCGCGAGCAGCACCGGGCCGATCGCGAGCACCGCCCACGCCTTCGTCGCGATCGCCAGGCCGAGCAGGACGGCGGCGAGCATGGCACGGCGGTCGGCTGCGGCCAGTACGGCGCCGATCGCGAGCGCGGCGCAGAGCAGCTCCTCGGGGTGGCCGATCTCGAGCGCCCGCAACGTCAGAGGGTTCGCGACGCAGAGGCCGAGGACGAGGGCGCGGGCGCCGTTCGCGCGCCCCCGCGCGCCCATCCTGCGCACGAGCACGAGGCCGAGCACCGCGAGCGCGAACACGCCGGGGATCGACACCGCGCGGTAGACGGCGAGCTCACCGCCGCCGAGCGCCGCGGCGGCGCTCGCGAACGGCGCGCGCAGCACCAGCGATCCGCCGTACGCCGGGACCTGCGCGAGGAAGCCGTGAAGGTCGCCGTCGATCAGCGACCTGAAGGCCGCCGAGACCTCCACGTCGTAGTCGCTCCAGGCGAAGCCCTGCAGCGCGAGCCAGCACATCATCGCCACAGCGAGGAGCGCGGCGGCCCACCACGCTGCTTCGCTCTTCAGGTGTGCTCGCACAGCCGCGCAATCGGCGCGCGCGCGAGGGCGCTTGAGCCGCGCGCGCCGTTACTGGACGGTCCGCAGCGCCTTCGGCAGCCCGTTGAGCACCTCGTGGCCGTCGACGCCGACCGCGACGAGGTCCTCGATCCGCACGCCGACCGCGCCCGGCACGTAGATGCCCGGCTCGACGGTGACGACGTTGCCGGCCGCAAGCGCGTCCTTGCCCTGCTTGGACAGCCGCGGACCCTCGTGGACCTCCATCCCGACGCCGTGACCGAGGCCGTGGCCGAAGTGCTCGGCGTGGCCGGCCTCGTCGATGATCGCGCGCGCGATCGCATCGACCTCCTGGCCGGTCGGTCCCTCGCGGATGGCGGCGAGCGCGGCCTGCTGGGCGGCGAGCACGGTCTCGTAGACGGCGTGGTCGCGCGGGTCGAGGTCGCCGGTCGCGACGGTGCGCGTGCAGTCCGACGCGTAGCCGTCGAGCTGCGCGCCCCAATCGATGACGACGAGCGTGCCGGCCGGGATCGGCACGTCGCGCGGCACCGCGTGCGGCAGGGCGCCGTGCTCGCCGGCGGCGACGATCGGGGGAAACGATGCGCCCTCCGCGCCGCGTCGGCGCATCGCGACCTCGAGGTCGAGCGCGACGTCGCGCTCGCTGCGCCCGACGATCCCGGCGCCGACGACCTCCTCGAAGGCCTCGTCGGCGAGCTTCGCCGCCGCGCGGATCCGGTCGATCTCGGCAGCGTCCTTGACCGCACGCAGCGCCTCGACGATTCCGCCCGCGGCGACGAGCTCGACGTCGCGCTCGGAGACGAGCCGCTCGAGCTGCGCATGCTGCTTGACGGTCAGGTGCGCATCGTCGAAGCCGAGCCGCAGCGGTCGATCGGGCAGGCCGGCGACGACGCGCTCGAGCAGGTCGGTCTCGATCTCGCGCTCCCATTCGGGGTCGAGCTGTTCGGCCGACTGGGTGAGGTAGCGAAAGTCGGTGACGAAGCGCGGCGCGCCGGCGCCGACGACCGCCGCCGCGTTGGAGCCCGTGAAGCCTGTCAGCCAGCGCACGTTGACGAGGTTGGAGACGAGCAGCGCGCCGAGCTCGCGCTCGCTGACCTTGGCTCGCAGGGCATCCAGCCGCGCGCTCACGGGCGCAGGTCCTGGCGCAGCGCGACGATCGCGTCTCGGTAGCCCTCGACGCCCTTGCCGGAGACGGTCGCGATGCAGGCCTCGGCGAGCACGGAGACGTGGCGCCAGGGCTCGCGCGCCATGACGTCGGAGAGGTGGACCTCGACGGCCGGCACGCCGGCGAACTGCAGCGCCTCGCCGATCGCGCGCGAGTAGTGCGACCAGGCGCCGGCGTTGACGATCAGCGCGTCGGCGAGATCGGACAGGCGGTGCAGCTCCTCGACGAACTCGCCCTCGTGGTTGGTCTGAAAGAAGCGCGCGTCCATACCGAGCTCGTGGGCGTAGCCGTCGATCGCCTGCTCGAGCTGGAGGAACGTCATCCCGCCGTAGTGCGTCGGGTCGCGGCGCCCGAGCTGGTCGAGGTTGACGCCGTGCATGACGTGGATCCGGTTGTGAGCGGTTGGCATGTGCTACCAACTCTGGCACGGCGCCCGGATCGGCGCACTCGTCGTTTCGCCGAGCCGAGCCGGGATCGGATCGCTCACCGGCGCCTTCGAGCCGATGCGGGCCGGGTGACCGGCTCGCGCCCCTACGTCGCGCCGCCGGCACTCGCCGCTGTCGTCGTCGTCGCGTTGCTCGTGTTCTCGAGCAGTGCGCCCGACCGGGTCGTCACGCTCGATCAGGTCGACGGCGCGAGCTACCGGCTGACCGCCGGCGCCGAGCGCGACGCATCGGCTCGCGAGCTGCCCGCTTCGGCCCCGTTGCGCTTCGCGCCGCAGATCGCCGCAAGCGACCGCCAGGTCGTGCTGCGCGCGATCAGCGAGGCGCGTCCGGAGGCTCGGCGTCTCGTCGATCTCGTCGCCGGAATGGTCACGATCAAGATCGGCCCGTCGCGCCGCGGCACGGCGGAAACGACGATCGCGACGAACGGCGCCTACGTCGTCCTGCTCGATCTCGGCGGCGTCTACCGCCAGCTCGGGATGCGCGGGGTGCGGCGCCTGGTGCTGCACGAGCTCGCCCATGTCGTCGACCACGCCCTCGTCCCGAGCGCGCTCGAGCAGCAGCTCGACGCGGCGACGCCGGCGGGCTTCGGCTGCGACGACGGGAGGTCGGGCGGCTGCGCCGTCCGCGCTGAGCGCTTCGCCGAGAGCTTCGCGAAGTGGGCGACCGGCGACATCGGCAACGACCTGTACCTCGGCTACCGCGTTCCGCCGCCATCGTCGCTGGCGGGCTGGGGCGCGCCGCTGGCCGCGCTCACGCGCTCACGCGCTGACGCCGGCGAGCTCGGCGACCGCCTCGCGCAGCTCGGCGGACGCCACGCGTTGGCCGAAGCGCACGTCGCCCGGCGCGCGCACGAGCACGAACGGCACGCTGTCGCCGACGCGCTTCTTGTCCATTCGCGTGGCCGCGACGACGGCGTCGGGATCGGCGCCGTCGAGCGTCGTCGGCAGGCCGGCGGCGGCCAGCAGCTCGGCGACCTGCGCGCGCAGGTCGTCCGTCCCGCCCAGGCGCAGCGCGGCGAGCAGCCCGAGCGCGACCGCCTCGCCGTGGCGGTAGCGGCGGTAGCCCGTGACGGTCTCGATCGCGTGGCCGACCGTGTGGCCGAGGTTCAGCAGCTGGCGCGCGCCGCCGTCGCGCTCGTCGGCCGCCACGACGGCGATCTTCGTGCGCGCGCAGTCCAGCACGACGCGCTCGTCGACGGGTGCACCGGCGGCGACGCGCTGCCACAGCGAGCCGCCCGCGATCAGCGCGGTCTTGACGACCTCGGCATAGCCCGCGGCGACCTCCTCGGGCGGCAGCGTCGCGAGCGTGTCGACGTCGGTGATGACGGCCGCCGGCTGGTGGTAGGCGCCGACGTAGTTCTTCGCCTCCGGCAGGTCGACGCCGGTCTTTCCGCCATAGGCCGAGTCGACCTGCGCGACGACGCTCGTCGGGACCTGCACGACCGGCACGCCGCGCTGGTAGGTCGCGGCACAGAAGCCGGCGAGATCGCCGACGACGCCGCCGCCGAGCGCGACGAGATGGTCGTCGCGGCCCATCCCCTGCGCGGCGAGCTCGCGCCAGACCGTCTCCGCGGCGGCGAGCGTCTTGTGCTCCTCCCCGGCGCGGATCGTGATCGTGTGATGCGTGTCGCGCAACGCCCCCGCGTAGGCGGCGCCGACGTTCTCGTCGGTGACGACGAACGCCCGCCGCCCCGGCCGCGGCAGCCCGCCGATCAGGCCGCGCCCGACGAAGACCGGGTACTCGTGCCCGCCCGCCGCCGCCCACACGAGCTTCGTCGCGGCGGGCGCCTCGGCCAGCGCCTGCAGCGCGGGGAGCGCGCGGCGCACGAGCCGGTCGCCCTCGGGCAGGTAGGCGTCGGCGACCGACTCGTAGAGCGGGCGGCGCTCGGCGTGCAGCGCCTCGAACGCCGCCCGGTCGGCCGTCAGCGGCCGGTCGTCGCCGGCCGCGCGCGCCCAGGCCGTCTCGTCGCAGACGTCCATCCACACGACGGTGTGCTCGCGCAGCGCCGCGCGCACGGCGTCCGACAGGACGCTGCCGCCGCCGAGCGCGATCGCGGGCGCGCCGGAGCGCAGCGCGCGCAGCACGACCGGCTCCTCGCGCTGGCGGAACCTGCGCTCGCCGTACGCCGCGAAGAACGACGCGATGCTCATCTCGAGCTGGTCTTCGACGAGCCTGTCCGTGTCGAGCACGTCGTCGAGCGCCGAGGACTTCCCGGCCCCCATGAACCCCACGAAGACGAGCGCCATGCGACCCCGGCCTACGGCGTCGGCCAGTCGATCCGCGCGCGGTACGCGTCGACCGCGGCGATCACGTCGTTGAGGTGGTCGCCGCCGAACTTCGCGCGGTAGGCGTCGGCGAGCACGAAGGCGACCATCGCCTCGCCCACGACGCCGGCCGCGGGCACGGTGCAGGAGTCGGTGCGCTCGCGCAGCGCCTGGGCGGGCTGCTTCGTCGCGATGTCGACCGAGCGCAGCGGCTTGGTCAGCGTCGGCAGCGGCTTCATCGCCGCGCGCGCGTAGAGCGGATCGCCGGTCGTCATGCCGCCCTCGAGGCCGCCGGCGTGGTTCGTCTCGCGGTGGTAGCCGCGCTGCGGCGTCCAGAAGATCTCGTCGTGCGCCTCGGAGCCGGGCTTGCCGGCGAGCTCGAAGCCCTCCCCCAGCCCGACGCCCTTGATCGCCTGGATCGAGCACAGGGCGCCGGCCAGCCGGCCGTCCAGGCGCTCCTCCCAGGAGACGTGCGAGCCCAGGCCGGGCACGAGCCCGAACGCGATCACCTCGAAGACGCCGCCGAGCGACTCGTTGGCCTTGCGCTGTGCGTTGATGTGCGCGACCATCGCGCGGCTTGCCTCCTTGTCCAGGCAGCGCACCGGATCCTCGTCGACGCCGTCGAAGTCCTCCAGCATGAGCGGCACGTCGCGCTGCGGCGCGAGGACGCTGCCGATCTGGATCACGTGCGAACGGATCTCGACGCCGAGTGCCCGCAGGAACGAGCGCGCGAGCGCGCCGCCGGCGACGCGCGCGGCCGTCTCGCGCGCGCTCGCGCGCTCGAGCACGTTGCGCACGTCCGTCAGGTCGTACTTCTGCGTCCCGACGAGGTCGGCGTGGCCGGGCCGCGGGAGATGGACCTCGGGAACGGCGGCCTCGACGGGCCAGGGGTTCATCCGCTCCTCCCAGTTGGCGTAGTCGCGGTTGGCGATCTGCAGCGCGATCGGGCCGCCGAGCGTCAGGCCGTGACGGACGCCGCCGCTGACGTCGGCGCGGTCGCGCTCGATCTTCATCCGCCCTCCACGACCGTGGCCCAGCTGCCGCCGGGCCATGTCGCGATTGAGCGTCTCCTGGTCGAGGGGCAGCCCGGCGGGCAGCCCCTCGACGATGCAGGTGAGGCCGGGACCGTGCGACTCCCCGGCGGTGACGAAGCGCAGCGCCATGGCGCTGCGCAGTCTATGTCCGGGCTACTCCGAGTCCTTCGCCGCAGCGGCGGCCGGGGTCGCGGTCTTGACGAGCAGCCCCGTGTCGCGGTCGTAGCGGATCGGGCGCAGCGCGTCCGCCGTCGGGCGATCCTGCCAGATCTCGCGCATCACGTCGCGGCCGTCGGCATGGACCTTGGCTCGCATCGTGCGCGCGGTCGCGGCGTCCGTCGCGACGGCCTTGACCGACACGACCTCCAGGTGGTACTGGCGCGCCTCGCCGCCGTCGGGCGGCTGGACCGTGACGAGCTGCGACTGCCCGGACTTCAGGCCGATGACGCGACAGTCCGTGTCGTCCTCGCACGCCGCCTCACCGTCGGACGTCGCGTTCGGGCCGAGCAGGAAGACCGCGTAGGCCCCCTTCGACCTCGTCACGCCGAGGTACAGCAGCGCGGGATCGACGAGGCCGCCGAGCGGCGTCAGGCGCGCGAGCGGCCGCGACATGCCGGGCTTCGCCGCGTACCACCGCACCACCGTGCGGTGGTGGACGGGCGCGGCGACGCGCTCGGAGGGCTGCTGCGGGGCCGTCTGCAGCGGCTTGCCCGTGCGCGGCGTGCCGGCGGCCGGCGCACCGCCCTGCTTGCGCGCTTGAGGCGAAGCAGCGGGGCTCCCGCCCGACGCGGTCTTGGCGGCAGGCGGCTCGGGCGGATCGTAGAACGGGTCCTGGATGCGTCCGGGGCGGGTGGCCTTGGCGGCGCTCGCCTCGTCGACGACGGTGACCAGCGACTTGGACGCGCCATCGGGCGCGGTCGCTGCAACGGCGACCGGCGCCGGCGCCTGACTCGAGGACGAGCCGCCGATCAGCACCGGGACGGCCGCGATCGCGGCGAGCAGCAGTACGGCGACGGGCCAGAGCTTCTTGTCGACGAGATCGCGGACGATCCGCTTCAGGGGGTCGATCAGTGCCTTCATCGTCCGGCTCCCTGCGCGTTCGGGGTGACTATGGCCGTCGTCGTCGGTGCGCCCGGCGCCGCCCCGGGGGGAGCCTGGGCGGTTGCGCCGGTGGTGCTCTGGGCGGGCGGCACGAGGTACGCGGTCGCGCTGACGATCGCCTTGAGCCGCGGGAAGCCGCTCGGGCTGGCCGCAAGCGAGAATCCGTCGACCGTCAGCAGCCGGCCTTGGACCCTGATCCCCCGCTTGTCGTTCTTCGCCAGGCCGTTGATCGCCTTCAGCAGGCGCTGCAGCTTCATGTAGTCGCCGTCGAACGACAGCGTGAACGGCACCGTCAGCAGGCCGGCCGAGCCGACGACGGCGCCGGGCGGGGGCTGCGCGACGACCGGGGCCGCCGCAGCCGTGGCGGCAGGGGACTCCTCGCCGTCCTCGTCCTGCTTGTCGTCGGAACCCGCAGGCGCCGTCTTGGCCGCCGGCGCGGCGGGCGTCGCCGCCGCCGACGCCGACGCCGTCAGCTTGACGGCGCGAAAGTCGATCTTGTTGGCACGCGCGATCGTCTCGAGCTGGTACACGAGCGACGCGACGTCGTCGTCGGCCGGCACGGCCTTGCCCAGCCGCGCGAGCGTCGCGTAGTTGCGCACGTAGCTCGCGCGCGCCTGCTCGGCCTGTTGCGCCGACGCCAGGGCCGCCTCCCGCCGGGTCTCGGCCTGGGCGATCTGGTCGTTCGCGGCGCCGATCTCAGCGCGCTTGGGCGCGAGGAGCACAAACCAGAAGCCGGCGATCACGGCGACCATCACCGCGACAGCGACGACGATGCGAGTCTGAGCGCTCACTTGGAACCTCCGGCAGGAGCCGTGTTCGAGGCGGCCGGGGCCGCGGTGTTCGAGGCGGTGGCGGCGGCGGCCGCCGGCACGATGCCGTCGGGCGCCTGATAGAAGACGGTCACCTGGAACTGCGGCATCTTCGCGTTCGCACGGCAGTCGGACTCGTTCGGCGACGCGTCGTCGAGCTTCTCTGAGCTGGCGAGAGTGACGCGTTGCACGCCGTCGATCGCCCGCAGGCGCGCAAGCAGCGTGGCGACATGGGCCTGCGTCTTGGCACAGCCGATCAGATCGACCGCGGGAACCGGCAGGGCGGTCCGCAGCGAGGCGCCGGCTCCACCCTCGACCTTCGAGCTCGGTGAGACGGTGCCGACGAGCGACGTCAGGTCGACGTCGCCCGGCACGACGCGAGCGACCTCGCGCAGGCTGTGGGCCCAGTCGAAGCGGCCGTCGAGCAGGCCCTTGACGGTGTCCACACGAGCCGTGCGCAACGCGGCGAAGTCGGTGTAGGGCTTCAACGCGTTGCTCTTCGCCTCCGCCGCCTGCGCCTCGCGCTCCACGGCGACCAGATCGGACTGCCTGTCGGAAAGCTGCTTGTTCGCGAACGCCCACGCGCCGACGACGACGACGACGACGGCGAGCACGGCGAGGACGACATAGGCGCCGATCGGGCCGTCCGAGGCGATCGCCTTGGCAGAGCGGCCGCGGCGCGGCAGGTCCGTCGGGATCAGGTTGACGGCCTTCATGAGCGTGGACCCTCCGCGACGGCAAGCCCGGCGGCGACGCTGAGGCAGCCGGCGTCGAGCGGTCCGAGGCTGATGCCCTTGGCGGCGGCGACGACGCGCTCCTGCACCTCGAGGCCGAGCTCGGCGTGCAGGGCGGTTGCGAAGCCGGCGACGGCGACTGCGGGACCGGTCAGCACGACGCGGCGCACGCCGCTGCCGTCCTCGACCTGACCCTGGTGGAAGTCCAGCGAGGCACGCACCTCCGTCGCGATGCGGCGAGCGCCGCTCGTCAGGACGGCGCGTGCGTCGGCGACGATCTCCTGCTCGCCGTCGATGTCCTCGATCCCGGCCTCGAGGCCGACGTGGTGCAGCCACATCCGGGCGTGCTCGAGCGTGAGCTCGCGGCGCTCGGCGAGCTCGACGGCGAGGCTCTCGAGGCCGCTGCCGGCGACGCGCGTGAAGGTGCAGATGCCGCGATCGGCGACGGCGAGGTTCGTCAATCCCCCGACCGAGACGAACAGCTCGGGGCCCTCGTCGGCGCGCGGGTCCTGCAGCGCGCGGACCATGCCGAACGCCGACAGGTCGATCCCCACCGGCTTGAGCCCGGCAGCGCGGGCCGCGGTCAGTGTCTCGAGGATCATCTCGCGGCGCGCGGCCACGAGCACGATCCGCTGGCGCGGGCCGTCCGGCGTGTCGACGATGCCGAGCGACTGGAAGTCCAGCACGGCGTCATCGAGCGGCATCGGGATCTCGTCTGCCGCCTGGAAGCGCACGGCGATGGCCAGCTGCTTGGGATCGGGGATCGGCGGAAGGTGGATCGTGCGGACGACGATGCGCGCGTTCGCGACACCGATCCGCACACGCTTGTCGAGATGCCTGTGCTCGCTCCAGAGCGTGCGCAGCGCCTCGGCCAGGGCATCGGAATCGGCGACCTCGCCGTCCCGCACGACGCCCGGCTCGAGCTCGGCACGCGCACCATCGTGGATGACGATGGATCCGTTGACGCTCGCATGAGCGGCAGCGATGCGGCCGGGCTCGATGGTGAGTCCGACGAAGGTTGTTGATCGTGAGCGTCGCATTGACGAGACCGACATCGGCAGCGACAACCGCATCTCGCAAACGCCGGGCCGCAGAATCGCCCGAATGTCCAGAGGACTACGACTAGAACGTCGACAGGTAGAGCTGGACGAGCTCGTTGCCCGCCAGCACGCCGACGACGCCGCCGAGCGCCAGGAAGGGGCCGAACGGGACAGCGGTCTTGCGTCCCTTGTGCATGCCCTTGCGGACGATGATCGCGATCCCGACCGCGGACCCCAGCAAGAAGGCGACGAAGAACGCGGGCGCCACGGCGGCGCCGAGGAAGAGCCCCAGCACGCCGACGAGCTTCGCGTCGCCCATGCCCATGCCCTTCGGGTGCAGCAGCGACGGCAGCCCGAGGACGAGAGCGGCGGCGGCGCCGGCGATCAGGCGCTCGACCTGCCCGCCCGGGTCCAGCGCCGTGCCGAGCACGACCGCAAGCACGGCAGCGGGCAACGTCAGGCGGTTGGGGATGATCCGGTGGTCGAGGTCGATCAGCGCGATCGGCACGAGGAACGCGACCAGCACGAGCCCCAGGACGAGCGCAGCGGCATCGGCGTGGTGCACGGCGACGACCGCCGCAAACAGCGCGGCGGTGCCCGCTTCGACGATCGGATAGCGCGCGCTGATCGGCTCGGCGCAGCTGCGACAGCGCCCGCGCAGGATCAGCCACGACAGCACCGGGACGTTGTCGTAGGGCCTGATCGGCGCCTCGCACGAAGGGCAGCGCGAGGCCGGCGCGGAGAGCGACGTCCGGCCCGGCATCCGGTGGGCGACGACGTTCAGAAAGGACCCGATGATGAGGCCGAAGGCCGCGGCGGGCAGCAGTGCGAGGGGCATTGACACGACCTCAGTCTCGTGGATGCGGCGAGCGATGCGCTCGCTGCACGTATCGGCCGCTTCGGCCCCGGGCTTGATGCCCGCTCCCGCCGGCGGACGCGCTCAGGAGGGCGGCAGCTCGCGCCACGTGTTCTGGACGAGCCCGGCGACGCCGGTCACCGAGAAGTTCAGGTTGTTCGGGGAGAAGTTGATGCGCGCGTTGCCACTGATGTAGACGCCGCAGCTACCCTCCACGACGACGCCCCCGAAGACGTCGAACGTGCCCGGGATCGTGATGCAGTCCTCGGCCGGGCCACGGTTCTCCTCGTTGAGGTGCAGGAGCATCCCATGGAACTGCGCGCTGCCGGCGAACCTCAGCGTCCCCCTGCGCATGACGAGGATGCCGGGCTTGCTCGACGAGTGGAAGACGGTGTTGGCGGTGAACTGGCACGTCTGTCCCGGAGCGTCGATCACGACGATCTCCTGCGCCGCCGCCTGCGCCTCGGTCGGGCAGCTCGTGAACGGATCCGTGCTCTCGATCAGCTTTGCGACGGTCTCGGCGGGTACCAGCTTGGGGAAGCTCGGGTCATAGCTCACCGTGTCGGGCGAGATCTGCGAATCCTTCTTGCCGCCGCTCTCGATGTAGCTGGCGCAGGCGGGGTCGACGGGATCGCAGCGCAGGATCGGCGTCGTCGTGGCATCCGTCGTGATGACCGGGCTCTGGCCGTTCTGGCCGACCTCGAGCGCCCCCGCGACGAGCACGGCCTTCGGAATCAGGAGCGGGATCGGGTCGCGCTTGAGCAGCGCGACGAGCGTACGCGTCTTGCCGCCGACGCTCGCCGTCGACCTCACCCAGATGTAGCCGTTGGCGTCGGCGTCCCATCGCGGCTGCGAGTCGACTGCGTCGGTGTAGTTCCGGTAGGCCAGCGGGTTGGCGGGGTCGACGGGAACGTTGTCGCGCACGTGCGTCACCCAGACGGCGCCGCTGGCGTAGTCGGGCGAGTCGAAGGCGCCGGTGCCCGCCGTCGTCACGAGCGACGACGGCGTCGGGCAGCGGCTGTTCAACGCGGCGGCGTCGCTCTGGTCGCACTGAAGCGGCAGCTCGTCGCTCGCCTTCTTCGGCCATCCCTTGCCGCCGAGCAGGAAGCCCTGCTGCTGCAGCGCGCCCTCGGCGAGGTTGAAGGACGACTCGCGGACGCGCTCGACGCCGGACTGGCGCGTCTGCTGATCGGTCAGCGACAGGGTCGTGAGGCCGAGCATCATCATCAGGCCCATCGCGATGATCGAGATCACGAGCGCCGAGCCGCGCTCGTCCGGGCCGCGGCGGGCGTCGCTGCACAGGAGGCTCATGAGAAGGTCACCGCCTTGGAGAGGGTTGCCTGCAGATCGCCCGGGTCGACGACGCAGAGCGTCACTGTCTGGGGAGATGCGATCGCTGGCGGAAACTGGGCGCTCAGCACGATGCCCGAGCCCAGGTAGCTCGCGGGCGCCGGCTCGGGGGGCGCGCAGCCGGCGGGGATCGTCGGCGACGCGCCGTAGTACCAGTGGTAGTTCAGCCGGCGCCCCTCGTAGTCGGTCGTCGATGACGCGTTGAGGACGACACCGTGCCCGTTCGGGGTCCAGGTGAAGCCCGGGACGGGCTTTTGGTTCTGGTTGCGCAGGAACACGCCGCTGCTCAGGCGCTGCTCGGGCGGACTCGCGCCCGGATTGGTGTCGACCCACAGCTCGGTCCGGATCTGCGTGATCGCCGAGGTGTCGGAGGTGATCGGGGCGCCCGATCCGTCCTGCGGCCAGTTGTACCTGAAGATCGGGCGTGCGAGCCCGTCGCGGGCGTTGACGACGCCCTGCCCGACGACTTCCTGCGAGCTCCAGGCCGTCCCGGGGCAACTCGTCTCCGTCGGCGGCGTGTCCGTCGCCTCGGCGGAGACCTGGTACCACAGGCCCGCTGTTCCGCTGGCGATCTGCGGGTCGGAGGTGTCGATGCAGTAGCGCACCCAGCGCTTCTGCGGATCGGCGGTCTGGAAGACGAGATCGGCTGCCTCGGCGCGGTAGATCGACTTCACCAGCGAGACCGGGGTCGCGAGGTTGCGCAGCTGGCGCTCGAGATGGTCGACGCCGCGGCGCAGGTTGTCCTGCGTCTCCGAGCGGTTGTCGTCGAGCTTCTGCCGCGTGCGATAGCTGTCCAGCGCGGCCAGCGTCGCGGTCATGACGACGAGCATGATCGTCATGGCGATCAGGACCTCGGGCAGCGAGAAGCCGTCCTGATTGCGCAGGCGCCCGATCATGAGCCGGCCGCCAGCGCCGATTCGGCGAACCCGTCGTCGACGGCGCTCACGTAGTACGTGTGCGCGGTCCCACCGGCGTTCTTGTCGGTGAAGGCGAGCGTCTGCCCGTTGGAGGTCTTGCCGTAGCGCTGCGCGATCGTCTGACCGTCGCGATAGATCCGGTAGAAGATCACGGTGCCGTCGGTGTCCCCCGACGCCGTCCAGGAGACGATCGGCTGCGCTCCGCCTGTGACCGTGACGCCGCTCGGCGCCGTCGGCACGCTGTTTGCCGTCACGACAGTCGGGAGGGCGAGATCGGCGGCCGGCCCGAACGCCTGCGCCAGCGCGAAGTTGTCCTGCTGGGGCCTGACGTAGTAGTCGATCGCGCCCGTATCACTCGGCGGATTGGCATCCGTGCATTCCGATGCGCGTACCGCGTCGCAGACGAGCTTGTCCGACGGCTCCGCGCCCTGCTTCTTGCGCCAGACGCTGTAGGAGACCACGTCGCCCTCGAAGCTCGCGCGCCACTGCAGGTCGACGACGCCGCCGTGCTGCGGGTTGCGCCCGCCTGCGAAGTCGCACAGCGGGTACGGCGTGGAGCGGTCGATCGCGATCGTCTGCGTGCGCAGGTCGCCGGGCGTCCCGCTCGAGTCAAACGGCTGGAAGGTCATCTGGTAGGCCGGCGCGTCGGGGACCCAGTTGACGGCCGTCCCGCAGGTGTAGGACCCGGCGGCGACGGGCGTGCCCAGCAGCCAGCTGAACGGCCACGACGTCACGCCGGCGGCGTTCGTCAGCTGGTCGCCGCTCTTCGCGTCGCCGGCGTCCCAGTTCAGCGCGGTCGCCGGCGTCGTCTCGACCGTCATGTCGACGCTCGTCGTGCTGCCGATCACGGGGACGACGGAGTTGGTGTTGGGCGCCGGAGAGGAGCTGACGTTCGTGATCCGTGGGCCGAAGCCGCCTGCCGGGTTGACGACGTTGGCGACCAGCCGGACCTGACGCGTGTCCCAGGCGGCGGTGACCGTGACCTTGCGGTAGTCGTCGCCGTTGGAGTCGGTGGCGCCCGCCGGGAGGCCGGGGCAGTAGCCCGCGCCGGCGTTGCCGCTGAAGCTGCCGTCCTTCGGATCGTCGTAGATGCACGCCTCCACGCCGATCGTGTACGTCACGCCGCGGCGCTCGAGCTGCCAGCCGACGGCGCCCGTGTCCGCGTCGGCCAGCCCGTCGCCCGCCTGCAGCGCCGCCGGGGCGGTGCTGGTCAACAGCACGTCGTAGTCGCGCTCGTGCGCGGCCTCGACGATCTCGCGTGCGAGGTTCGTCGCCGCCTCGCGGCTGCGCGAGGTCTTGCCGATGCCCATCGCCGTGTCGATCAGCGCCAGCGTGCCCAGGACGCCGACGAGCAGCACGAACATCGCGACGATCACCTCGATGATGGTGAAACCGGCTTCGCGTCCGTGGCGGGGGCGATGGTCCATCGACACGCATGTCGGCCGCGGGCGCGTCGTTCCGTCGATCTTGGGCCTCCTGCTGGACCAACGTCGGAGAGCCGGTGGCCCTGCGCCGGCTCTGGACCGGGTTCGCGCTGCGGCCGCGGCGCGTCCTGCGCCGTCTCCGGCGGCGCGAACCGACGCCGAGCCGAGCGCCCGCGCGTGAAATGTCGTCCGAGAACGACGAAGGGCGGGCCCGCAGGCCCGCCCTTGATCTGCTGTGAAACGCGAGCTCGCTTACCAGCTCGAATCCGAATTACAGCCGCCATCGCCCGGCTTGTTGCAGCTGCGCGCATAGGCGCTGCCGGTCTTCTGGATGCTGAACGTGGTCCCGCTCGCCGACACCTTGCTGAGCGTGTACGCGGTCGGGGTGGGGCTCGCCGAGACCGTGACGTTCGGCGCGAGCGGGGACTCGGAATCCGGGCAGGTCGGGACGGCAGGTCCGTCCGTGTAGCAGGACTCCATCTGGGAGACCCCGTTGCGGACGTCGGCCTTGGCCGAGGAATCCTGCGCCTTGGCGCGCTGGCCGAGGAAGGTCGGCAGGGCGATCGCGGCGAGGATGCCGATGATGAGGACGACGACGAGAAGCTCGATCAGCGTGAAGCCGGACTCGTCCGAAGCGCGGTTGCGCAGGTTCTGCAGCATGTGATCCCTCCAGGATCCGTTTGATGAAGACGTGCATCGCTCCGCCGCTACGCGTTCGCGCTGGTGAATGACGGGAGATCCGTCGCCCGCCCTCAAGCGGTCTGCCATCAGGGTCGACGGTTGCCGTTGCACGCTCCGCTCATCGGCCGGCCGACCGCTCGACGGCGAGGAGTTGCCGAGCCTTCTGGACGGACGGTTGAATCGCCCGCTCTCGGGCTGCCCGATCGGCGGGGCTACGGGGCGTCGGGCACGGACTAGGCCTGCGCGTCGTGCCCGGCCGGCCGGACACCGCGGCCGTCACACCACGGACAGACGATCTGCTGCGGCGTGCCGCCGAGGTTGGAGATCACCCGGCCGGTGCCGCGACAGGGCGCACAGGGAAGGGGCTCGCCCGGCTCGGGTTCGTCGGAAACGGCCATCGGCGCGGCACGCTAGTACACACGGCCGGAAGTCATCTGGCGCTCTCCCGGATGCCCGGCCGTGATCTGACGGTCGACGGTGCCCGCCTTCGTGCTGCTGGCACGGGGCGGGCGCCGGCGGCCGTCAGGCACGGATCGAGCGCCGGGGACAGCCGCACAACTTGCGCAGCGGTGTGCGAGACCGCTTCCGGGCGACTGGCCGCGGCGACTTGCGAGATCGCGCAACAGGGAATGCGCGGTTGCGCCCGAACTCCTGCGCGAAGCCCCGTCAGTACGCTGGACTTGCGCTCGCGCCGTCGCCACAATGCGGACATGCCGGGGGGTAAGGATGCTCACGGGAACGTCGTCGCGCTCGCGTTGCCCGCGTGATCTCAGGAATATGAATCGCCGTCGATCCCATCTGGAGATGCTCGTTTGCGCCCTGCTGATCGCCGCGCTCGCGGCCCAGCCCGCTGCGGGCAAGGGCAAGGACAAGGACAAGGACAAGAGCGCGCCGGCCGCCGCGTCGCAGGCAGCGCGCGCCCCGCAGGCCGACGTGCTCCCGAACGCCACCCCGCGACGCGAGCGCGGCGCGACGAGGGGCCGCGGGCGCCGGCAGGCGGGACCGCCACCGGCAGCGCCGGCCGCTGCGCCCGGGCCGCCGGCAGGCCGGGGCCGGGCGGTCAGTGCCGGCCAGCCGCTCGATCGCGCGCCGGCCGAGCAGGGTGATCGTGGGACACCTCCGGTGATGGCGGCCGCACCCGCGCAGGCACCGCCGGCAGCCGTCCCCGCGGCCGCTGCACAGCAGTACCCGGCGCCGCCGGACGCAGCATCGACGGGGGCAGGCGGCGGCGGCAACGGCGGCCCGACAGAAGCCGCTCCGGCGCCAGGCGAGACGCCCGCCGCCGGCGCTGTCGCGGTCGCGCCGACACGTCCGGCGAGCTCGAGGCGGCCGAACACGCAGGAGACCGCCACCGGCAGCGGGCCCGTCGCCGTCGGCGGCGAGAAGACGGGCTCGGCGCCGCGCCGGAGCGCCACAGCGCCTGCCAACAGCTCGGACGCGACCGGGCGCCGGTCGGCGCAGGCGTCGCCGGTCACCGGGACGTCGCCGCTGATCGCGGCCGGTCCCGTCGCTCGCGGCTCGCAGATCGGGTCGGTGCTCGGCACCGCGGCCACGGAGGCGACCACGCGCCTGCGAGCGGACGGTCGCAGCGAAACCTCCGGCCCGCGCGCGCCGGCCGGCGACGCGATCGCGCCGCTGCAGGGCTCCGCGGGCGCTGGCGCGAGCGAGTCCTCGTCCGTGGTCGAGGTGCTCGCGTCGTGGGCGAAGTACGCGCTCGCCGTGCTCGCCCTGCTCGTCCTCGCCCTCGGCGCCAACGCGATCGTCGCGGCCGGTCGGAACCGCCGCCTCGAGCGCCAGCGCGAGCGCTTGATCGAGGACATCGGGCAGCTGCAGAGCGCGCTGCTGCCCGCCGTCCCGGCGCGGCTCGGCGCGCTGCTGACGACCGTCGCGTACCGGCCGGCCGAAGGTCCCGCGGCCGGCGGCGACTTCTACGATGCCTTCGTGCTGCCCGACGGACGCGTCGGCCTCCTGTTGGGCGACGTCTCCGGGCACGGGCGCCAGGCGCTCGCCAAGACGACGCTCGTGCGCTTCACGGTCCGCGCCCACCTCGAGGCCGGCCTGTCGCCTCGCGAGGCGATCGCGATCACGGGCCGGTCGCTCGACGGCCGACTGTCAGACGACTTCGCAACGGTGATCGCCGCGATCCACGATCCGGTCAACGGCATGCTGACGTACGCGAGCGCGGGCCACCCGCCGCCGATCGTCGTCGGCCCCCCGCGCCACCGCCCGCTGACGGTCTCCTCGGCGCCACCGATCGGCGTCGGCTTCCCGACAGGTCAGCGCCAGACCGTGCTGCCGATGCCCGAGGGCACGTCGGTGATGATCTACTCCGACGGCCTGCTCGAAGCGCGCATCGACGGTGTCCCGCTCGGTCCCGAGCGGCTCGCCGCGTGGCTTTCGGAGCTCGGCACCGAGGCGACCGCCAACGCCGTGCTGGACCGTGTCGTCCAGTGCGCCGACCGCGTGCCCGACGACCTCGCCGCGGTCCTGCTGCACGCCGCCCCGGGCGCGACCGCGCCTGCCGAGCGGATCGAGCAGCTCAAGCTCGACGTGCTCGACATGGACGCCCCCGACCTCGACGGCTTCCTGCGCGCAGCGGGCGTCGGCGAGGCCGACCGGCTGATCGCCGGCCGCCGCGTCAGCGAGCTGCTGGCGACGACGAGCGGCGTCATCGTCGACGTCCGCACCGGCGCGCATCCGATGGTGGGCGTCTCGCCGATCGGCGACGACTCCGGCCTCTCCACGCGCGCAGGCGCGCGCACGCGCTGATCGCCAACGCGACCGGCCGCTACGCTCCCTCGCCGACGGGGACGCTGCATCTCGGCAACCTGCGCACGGCGCTGCTGGCCTGGCTGTTCGCGCGCTCGCAGGGCGCGCGCTTTCTGATGCGCATCGACGACCTCGACAGCGCCCGCGTGCGGCCGGGTGTCGCCGAGCAGCAGCTCGCGGACCTCGCCGCGCTCGGCCTCGACTGGGACGGGCCGGTCGTGCGCCAGTCCGAGCGCCGCGCGCTCTACGGCGATGCGCTCGCGCAGCTCGACGCCGGCGGTCTCCTCTATCCCTGCTACTGCACGCGCGCCGAGATCCGCGAGGCCGCCTCGGCGCCGCACGGCGCACAGGCGCAGGGCGCCTATCCCGGCACCTGCCGCGAGCTGACCGCCGCGCAGCGGGCCGAGCGCGAGCGCGCTGGGCGGCCGCCGGCGCTGCGCCTGCGCGCCGGCGCGACGCTCGTCGCGTTCACCGATCGGCTGCTCGGGCACTGCGAGGGCGTCGTCGACGATCTCGTCGTATGCCGCAACGACGGCGCGTCCGCATACAATCTCGCCGTGGTCGTCGATGACGCAGCGCAGGGCGTGGGCGAAGTGGTGCGTGGCGCGGACCTGGTCGAGACGACGCCGCGCCAGCTGCACGTCGCTGCGTGCCTGGACCTGCCTGCGCCGAGCTACGCGCACGTGCCACTCGTGCTCGGCGCCGACGGCACGCGCCTGGCCAAGCGCCACGGCGCCGTCACGCTGGCCGATCGCGGCGCCGCCGGTCAGTCGCCTGACCAGCTGCGCGCCGAGCTCGCCCGCTCGGTCGGGCTCGCCGCCGCCGGCGAGGCTCCGACGCTCGACGAGCTGCTTGACCGTTTCGATCCCTCCTCACTGCCAACCGAACCGATGGTGCTTCCCACATGAGCAACTACCTGACTCCCGTCGCCATCGGCGTACTCGTGATCGTCGCGATCATCGCGATCGTCTTCAACCCGGGCTTCACAGGGGTGCTCTACGCGCTCGTCGTCATCGTCGGCGCCGGCACCGTCTGGCTGCTGCGTCAGCTCTACCTCGCCGAGGCCGACCGCGACGAAGAGCAATGACCCGCTCGCCGCTCAGTTGAGCGACCTCGCCGGCAGCAGCGAGGTCGCCGCGCTCGCCGACCTCGCCCGCGCCTCGGGGCGCCTCGGGATCGACACGGAGTTCATGGGCGAAGGCCGCTACCGGACGCTGCTGTGCCTCGTCCAGGTTGCCGCCATGTCGCGCGACGGCGACGTCCGCATCGAGGTCCTCGATCCGCTCGACGACAGCCTCGACCCGTCGCCCTTGGCCGCCGTGCTCGCCGACCCGGCGGTCGAGATCGTCATGCACGCCGGTCGCCAGGACGTCGCGCTGCTGCGCCGCGTCTGGCAGACGGACATCACGAACCTCTTCGACACCCAGCTTGCCGCCGGCTTCGCCGGCCTGCGCGCCCAACTCGGCTACGAGCCGCTGCTGCACGAACTGCTCGGCGTGCGCCTGAAGAAGAGCGCGAGCTTCACGCGCTGGGACGCGCGGCCACTGAGCGCCGAGCAGATCGACTACGCGCGCGACGACGTTCGTCACATCCTGCAGGCCGCCGGCGCGCTGCAGGAGCGCCTGCGCGCCCGCGGCCGGCTCGAGTGGGCGCGCGAGGAGTGCGTCGCGCTCGCAAGCGCGACCGACGAGCGCGACCCCGACGAGATCTTCGCGCGCCTGCCGCGCGTCAACTCGCTGGACCCGAAGCTGCGCGCGGTCGCCCGCGAGCTCGTCGAGTGGCGCGAGCAGACGGCGGGCGCGCAGGACCGGCCGATCCCCTCCGTGCTCTCCGATGCCGGGCTGATCGAGATCGCCAAGCGGCGGCCGGTCGACGTGCGTCAGCTCGAGCAGATCCGCGGGATCAACGAGTCCACGATCCGCCGCCGCGGCCGCGCGATCCTCGACGCCGTCGACCGCGGCCGCAGCCGCGCGCCGATATCCGTCGAGGGCGAGCGCCCCGCGCAGCCCGATGCACTCGACGCGCCGGTGATCGCGCTGGCCGAGGCGCTCGTGCGCACGCGCGCGCTGGAGGAGGAGCTCGCCTACGAGCTGATCGCCGCGCGCGCCGACCTGCAGCGGATCGTGCTCGCGATGCGCGACGGCAGGCCGCCGCCGGACGTCCGGACGCTGCAGGGATGGCGGCGTGAGGTCGTCGGCGACGAGCTGCTGCAGCTGCTCGACGGCAAGCGCGCGCTCACGGTCGGGCCCGACCGGCACGTCGCGGTCGCCGAACGCTGAACGGCCTGGCCCGCTAGCCCGTCGCGGCGGCCATCGCCTCGCGGACGGCGTCGCGCAGCTGCGCGGGCTTGGCGGCCTTCGGCATCCAGCCCTCGGCCTCCAGGCGCGCGGCCTCCTTCTCGAGGTTCGACGGCGGCATGTTCGAGATCAGGACGATCGCCGTCTGCGGCGAGCGCTCGCGGACCCGGGCGACGAGCGCGGCGGGCTCGGGGACGTCGGGCAGCACGAGGTCGAGCAGCAGCACGTCGGTCGGGCAGGCTGCGAGCTTCTCGAGCGCCTCCTCGCCCGTGCTCGACGCGGCGATCACCTCGATGTCGCCCTCCTCCTCGAGCACTTGGCGCAAGAAGAACTTCACGGCCCGAGCGTCATCGCACACCGCTACCCGGATCGTCGCCGCCACCGCCCGCAGGCTAGCGGTTCGGCGGGCGCCGTTCGAGTCGCGGTCTGCCTCAACGCAGCCCCTTCGCGCGCAGGAAGTCGCCCGCGACCGCGGCCGGCGTGCGGCCGTTGAGATCCACAGCACCGTTCATCTCGCGCATGGCGGGGGTCGTCAGCGCCTTTGAGACGGCGTTGATCGCCGCCTCCAGGGGCGGCCCGTGCGCCTTGAGGATCCGGTCGGCGATGATCGGCGCGACATGCCCGGAGGCGAACAGTCCGCGCGGGTCGTCGAGCACGACGTACGTCTGGCCTGCGAGCTGGCCCTCGGTCGTGAAGACCGATGCGACGTCGACCTCGCCGCTGTCCAGCGCCGGATAGCGACCGCCGCTGCTGACGGCGGTGACGCGCAGATTGCGCAGGCCGTAGACCTCACGCAGTCCGTCGAGTCCCTCGAAGCGCGTGCGGAACTCGGGCAGTGCGGCGATCTTGACGGTCCGCTCCAACCGCCGCAGGTCGGCGATCGTGTGCAACCCGTGGTGCGCGGCGAACGACGGCTTGACGGCGAGCGCGTTGGAGTCCGAGAACGGCGTCTGTGCGAGCATCGTGAAGCCCAGCTTGCGCTCGTACCGCTTGGCGAGCCTGTATGCCGCAGCAGCGCTCGGCGGCGAGCGCACCTCGGCGACCTCCGACAGCAGCACGCCGACGTACTCGGGATACATGTCGAGCGCGCCGCGCCGCAGCACACGGTGAATGATCTCCGTGCTGCCGACGTCCGGCTTCAGCACGACGTCGAAGCCCTTGGCCTCGAGCGCCTGGCGGTAGAGCTCGCCGAGGATCCGCTGCTCGGTGAAGTTCTTCGCGCCGATCCGGATCGGCGGCCCGTTCGAGGCCGCCACACGCTCGTTCGTCGCCGTGCCGTCGTCGTCACCGCCGCCGCAGGCAGCGAGTACGACGGCGAGGACGACTGCCGCCACGAGCGCGAGCAGGCGGCACATGCGATCAGGCGCTCGCGCGCACGCGCGGCGGCTCGGCGCGCGCCGGGTCGGCGGCCGGCAGGGTGAACCAGAAGACGCTGCCCTCGCCCGGGCTGCTGGACACCCAGATGCGCCCGCCGAGCTGCCCGATGATGCGCTCGCAGACTGCGAGACCGATGCCGGTGCCGGGGTAGTCCTCCTCGCCGTGCAGACGTTGGAAGGGCTCGAAGATGCGCCGGGCGTGGTCTGGATTCATCCCGATGCCGTTGTCGCGAACGGAGAAGCGCCAGTCACCATTGTCGCGCTCGGCCTCGATCCTCACATGCGGAGTCTCCTCGTCTGTGAACTTCACCGCATTGCCGATGAGGTTCTGAAAGACGCGGCAGAGGTTCGCTCGATCGGCGCGCACGACCGGAAGCTCGCCGACGGTGATCTGCGCGCCGCTCTCCTCGATCGCCCCTGCCAGCGCCTCCAACACGTGCCCGACGACGAGCTCCACCGGCACGTCCTCGACGTGGAGATGCCCGCGGCCCGCGCGCGAGTACTCGAGCAGGTCGCGGATCAGCGTACGCGCCTGCTGCGTCGCGCCGCGGATTCCGTCGACGAGGTCGAGGTCGCCGTCGGCCTGCTCGCCGCGGCGGCGCTCGAGCAGCTCGGCGTACATCGAGATCGTCGTCAGCGGCGCCTGCAGGTCGTGCGACGTGACCGACGCGAACTGCTCGAGCTCGGCGTTCGAGCGCGTCAGCTCGGCGTTCGAGTACTCGAGGTCCTCGCGGCCGCGCTCGAGCGAGTCGGCCATCGAGTTGAAGCCGCGCGCGAGCTGGCCGAGCTCGTCCTCGCGGTCGGCCGGAACGCGGGTCTTCAGGTCACCGGCGGCCAGTCGTCCGGTCGCCTCGGCGACCGTGAGCACGGGGCGCAGCACCGAGCGGCGCAGGTACAGCGTGAAGCCGACCCCGATCGCGATGACGAGCGCCAGCCCTCCTATCCCGAGGCCGATCGCGCGCGCCGAGCGGCGCTCCGCGGCCTGCTCGCGCGCGCGGATGACGGCACGCTCGCGTTCGAAGAGGCTCTCGAACTGCGCACGGACGCCGTCCAGCCGGGCCCGGCCGCCGTTGGTCTGCACCTGGCTGCGCGCCTCCTCGAAGCCCTCCTCCTTCACGATCTGGACGAGGGTCTTCGCCCAGATGACGTCGTAGTCGCGGATCGCCTCGCCGAGCGCCCGCACCCGGCGCTGCTGGCCCGCGTCGTCGGAGACGAGCGCGGCGAGGCGCCGCGTCTGCGCGGGGTAGGCCGCGAGCTCGCGCTCGGCCACGCGGCGGTAGCGCTCCTGGCGCGTCTCGACGTAGCGGTTCAGTCCGCTCTCGATCGACAGCAGCGACTTCTCGAGCTGGTTGGCGCGGCTCAGCGCCTGCTGGGAGCGAAACGCGACGCGGGCGGCGTCGCGCTGGGCCGTGACCGCGACGATGAGGATCACGAGCGCCGACCCGAGCAGGATCGCGCCGGCGGCGCCCAGCGCCACCACCCTCGTCGTGATCTGAGTCCTGAGGCTCCGTCGCAGCACGAGACGTCCGATTGCCGGGGGGGCGCAGAACTCTACCCCGGCCCCCGCGGCGCGGCTAGTGCCGAGCCACTCGGCCTAGCGCGTTTCGAGCGACGGCTCGTGGACGATCCGCGGGATCCGCCGCAGCCTGCGCGGCAGGTACCAGTTCCAGTCGCCCAGCAGCTTCCCCGTCGCAAGCGTTCCAGCGAGCTGGCGCGCCGACGATGCGGGTGCCCCGCGGGCGGTGGTTCGGTTCCCCCCACCGGGGGTAGGGGTTGGCCGTATTGAGGGTCCTGCGATGCGTGTCGACAATCACTGCGTGTCCCCAACCGTCCTGATCGTCGACGACCACGCGGCGTTCCGCTCGCTCGCGCGGCAGGTGCTGCAGGCCGACGGCTACGACGTGATCGGCGAGGCGGCCGACGGCCGGACCGGGCTCGACGCGGCGCGCTCGCTGCAGCCCGATGTCGTGCTGCTCGACGTGCGCCTGCCCGACATGGACGGCTTTCAGGTCGCCGGCGACCTCGCGCAGCGCTGCACCGCCGCGGTCGTCGTGACGTCGAGCTCCGACGACCCGCTGTATCCCGCGCGCGCGACGACCAGCGGCGCGCGCGGGTTCGTCGCAAAGCACGACGTCTGCGGCGCCGCGCTGGATCGTCTGCTGGCCTGAACGAACGGCGAGGAATCGCATGCGCACGACCGCGCGGGATGCGAGGCTACGCGCATGCGCGTGGTCATCGCCGACGACTCGGTCCTGCTGCGAGCGGGGCTCGCCCGCCTGCTCGAGGACGCCGAGTTCGAGGTCGTGGGCCAGGCGTCCGACGCCGAGGACCTGCTGCGCAAGGTCCGCGCGCACAAGCCCGACGTCGCGATCACCGACATCCGGATGCCGCCGACGCAGACCGACGAGGGTCTGCGCGCCGCGCAGCAGATCCGCAGCGAGATGCCGGAGGTCGGCGTCATGGTGCTCTCGCAGTTCATCGACGAGGGCTACGCGCTCGAGCTGCTGCAGCGCAGCGCCGAGGGCGTCGGCTACCTGCTCAAGGACCGCGTCGCCGACGTGGACGCGTTCGTCGACGCGCTGCGTCGCGTCGGCGCCCGCGGCTCGGTACTCGATCCCGAGGTCGTCGCGCAGCTGCTCGGACGGCGTCGCGGCGACGATCCGCTGGACCGCCTGACGCCGCGCGAGCGCGAGGTCCTCGGGCAGATGGCGCAGGGCCGCTCGAACAGCGCGATCGCGCGCGAGCTCGTCGTCACCGAGCGAGCGATCGAGAAGCACGTCACGAGCATCTTCGCCAAGCTCGGGCTGAGCGCGGCCGAGGATGGTCACCGGCGCGTGCTGGCGGTGCTGCAGTATCTCGACAACGTCTGAGCGCGCCCTGCGCCGGGGCGTCTCGCGCTGCGCGTGCCCTCGCGAGCAACCATCGGGCGTCGCTTCCGGCTCACGCCCGGTGCAGTTTCAGGGGGTGCGGCTGACCACACCATCGAACACGTGCAGCCCCCATCGCCGCGTCGCAGAGGCGGTGGGAGCCTGCACCCATGCAACCGGACCTGAGTTCCAGCTACGTCGAGGGGCTGACGGCCGTCCCCGCGGTCGATCCCGACGAGCTCTTCCGAACCGTCCGGTGGCAGGACGTGAGGCTTGCCTGTGTCCACGGGACCCCCTCCCCGTGTCCACGTTCGTAGTCCACGAGCCGGCGACGGTCGACCTCCTCCCCGACCGCCGCCGGCTCGCGCTACGCCTCGCTCTTGTCGCAGCCGTCCTCGCCGCACTGACCGTTGCCGTCGCGTCGCTGCCGGGGCTGGGCGAGGTGCGCGCGCGCCTGTCTCACGCGTCGGCGGGCTGGCTGCTCGCCGCGGGCCTGCTGCAGATCCTCTCCTGCCTGGCGTTCGTCGCGGCGTTTCGCGGCGTCTTCTGCCGGCGCCTGCCCTGGCGGCTGAGCTACGAGGTCGGGATGGCGGCGCAGGGAACGAACGTGCTGCTGCCCTCCGGCGGCGCGGGCGGGCTCGCCCTCGCCGCGTGGGCGCTGCGCAAGACCGGCATGCCGAGCGAGCGCCTCGCGCGGCGGAGCGTCGCCTTCTTTGTCCTGACGAGCTCGGTGAACTTCCTGACGGCCGTGATCGCCGGTCTCGCGCTGGCGCTCGCCGGCGGCGCGCTGCTGTGGACGGCGGGACCAGCGCTCGCCGCGGCGCTCGTGATCTGCGCGGTGCTGGCGCTGCCGCGGCTCGCGTCGCGACCGCGGCCCGGCCGCCTCGGGCGCGTGCTCGCGGCGCTGAGCGCCGGCATCCGCGACGCCGTGCGGCTGGCATGCTGCGGCAACCCGCTGATCCTCGCGGCCGTGATCGGGCTGATGGCGTTCGACCTGCTCGCGCTCGGCGCCGCGGTCACCGCGATCGGCGCGCTGCCGCCGCTCGGCGTGCTCGCGCTGGCCTACGTGCTCGGGCAGCTCGGCAACCTGATCCCGCTGCCGGGCGGGGTCGGCGGCGCGGACGGCGGGCTGATCGCCGCGCTCGCGCTGTACGGAACGCCGCTCGGCGCGGCCGCGGCCGGCGTGCTCGCCTACCGCGCGTTCCAGCTCGGCCTGCCCGCGCTGCTCGGGGCGCTCGCGGTCGTGCGGCTCCCGCGCGTGCTCGAGCGCGCGCCGGACGTCGGCGCGCTGTGCTAGTGGGCCGCCAGCCGCGCGCCGCGGCGCCACGCTGAGCCGGCTGCCGCTCAGCGCGAGCGCTTCGCGAACAGCGACGCCGCGATCACGCCGCCGACCGCACCGAACAGGTGCGCCTGCCATGAGATGCGCTCCTGCGGCAGCAGCCCCTGCAGCAGGCTGAAGCCCCAGACGATCACGACGAGCGCGCCGACCGCGAGCTCGGTCAGCCGGCGGCTGACCAGCCCGCGCGCGACGAGGTACGTCGCGTAGCCGAACACGACGCCGCTTGCGCCCAGATGGATGGAGTTCGACGGCGCGACGAGCCACGTGCCCAGGCCGCTGACGAGCGCGACGACTAGCGTCACGAGCGCCACGCGGACGAGGCCGGCAAGCGCGATCGCAGCGCCCATGATGAGGAACGGCACGGTGTTGGAGATCAGGTGGGCGAAGCCGACGTGCAGAAACGGGGCCGCGAGGATCTCGGGCAGCCCGTCGACGTCGCGCGGCTGGATCCCGTAGCGGTCGAGCTCGCCGAAGCCGATCTGGTCGACGATCTCGGTCACCCACATGAGGGCGACCATCGCCACGACGAGCAGCAGCGCGTTCGTGCGGTCGGGCCCGAGACGGTCGGCCATCCAACGCACGCTACAGGGCGCGTACGTCGCGCCCCGCACACTGGCGTCACGGCGCTGCGGATCGACGGCGACAGGAGCCGGCCACGAGGCCGGTCTCCTGTACGGCGCCGATGCCAGCCGCGACTACTTGATCTGGTCGTAGACGCTGAAGAGCGGCAGGTACATCGAGATCACGATGAAGCCGACGATCCCGCCGACGAACACGATCATCACGGGCTCGAGGATCGACGTCAGCGCCTTGACGGCGGCGTCGACCTGATCCTCGTAGAAGTCGCCGATCTTCGAGAGCATCGTCGTCAGCGCGCCCGTCTCCTCGCCGACCTTGACCATGTGGCCCACCATCGCGGGGAAGGCCGGGGAGTCCATCAGCGGCTGGGCGATCGTGCCGCCGGCCTTGACGCTGGTCGTGACGTTCGCCATCGCCTCCTCGATGACGATGTTGCCCGCCGTCTGCGAGGTGATGTCGATCGCCTGCAGCAGCGGCACGCCGGCGCCCATCAACGCCGAGAACGTGCGCGACCAGCGGGCGAGCGCGACCTTGTGGAAGATGTCGCCGATCTTGAACGGGATGCGCAGCAGGAACCGCTGCCACAGCGCGCGCCCCTTCGGCGTCTTCTTGAGCTTCACGAAGGCGAAGACGAACGCGACCGTGCCGGCGACGAGCAGGTACCACTTGCCCGTCACGACCTCGGAGATGGCCATCACGAACCTCGTCATGGCGGGCATCTGCGCGTCGCCGCCGATCTCCTCGAACACGCCCGCGAACACCGGGACGATGAAGGCGACCATGCCGAGCATGACGATCATCGCGAACGTCAGGATGACGATCGGGTAGGCCATCGCCGACTTGACCTGGCGGCGCAGCGACTCCTCCTTCTCGAGCTGGTCGGAGACGCGCAGCAGCGAGTCCTCGAGCACGCCGCCGGTCTCGCCGGCGCGCACCATCGCCACGTACAGGGGACTGAAGGTCTTCGGGTGTCGCTCGAGCGCATCGGACAGCGGCAGGCCGGCCTCGACGTCCTTGCGGACCCCGACGAGATGCTCGGTGAGCTTCTTGTTCTCCGTCTGCGCCTCGAGCACGTAGAGCGCACGGAGGATCGTCATGCCGCTCGAGACCATCGTCGCCAGCTGGCGCGTCATGATCGACAGGTCGCCGATCTTGATCCGGTTGGCCCAGGGAAGCTCGATCTCCTTGGCGGCGGCGCGCTTCTCCGCGATGTCGAGGACGATCAGGCCCTTCTGCTTGAGCTGATCGGCGACGGACTGCTTGGACTCGGCCTCGACCTCGCCCTTGGCCTGCTGGCCGGCGAGGTCGATCGCCTTGAAGACGTAGGTGCTCATTGCGAGGACTCCCTGTTGAAGTGGATGTCGCCGCGGATCGGCGAGCAATGACGCGCTGTCATCAGTTGACGGCGAAGGACCCTGCGCCGAGCAGGCGGCGCAGCTCCTCCGGCGTCGAGGAGCGGGACTCTGCGAGCTTCTGGGTGATCTTGCCCTGGCGCACGAGCGTCGCGAGCGCCGCGTCCATCGTCTGCATGCCGACCGACGCGCCGGTCTGCAGCGAGGAGTAGATCTGGTGCGTCTTGCCCTCGCGGATCAGGTTGCGGATCGCCGGGGTCGCGAGCAGCACCTCGCAGGCCGCGATGCGGCCGGCGCCGTCGGCGGTCGGCAGCAGCTGTTGGGTGATGATCCCCTGCAGCGCGACCGAGAGCTGGACGCGCACCTGCTGCTGCTGCGAGGCCGGGAAGACGTCGATGATGCGGTCGATCGTCTGCGGCGCGTCCTGGGTGTGCAGCGTGGCGAAGACGAGGTGGCCGGTCTCGGCCGCGGTCAGCGCCGTGTGGATCGTCTCGAGGTCGCGCATCTCGCCGACGAGGATGACGTCTGGGTCCTGGCGCAGCGCGGCCTTCAGGCCGGCGCCGAAGGACTGTGCATCGGAGCCGATCTCGCGCTGGTTGACGATGCACCGCTTGTGGCCGTGGAGGAACTCGATCGGGTCCTCGATGGTCATGATGTGCTCGTCGCGGGTCGAGTTGATCTCGTCGATGACAGCGGCCAGCGACGTCGACTTGCCCGAGCCGGTCGGGCCGGTGACGAGCACGAAGCCGCGCGGCTTCTTGGCGAGTTCGTGCATCACGACCGGCAGGCCGAGCTCCTCGAGGCTCTTGATCGAGAACGGGATCAGCCGGAACGCGGCGCCGATCGCGGCGCGCTGGTAGTACGCGTTGACGCGGAACCGAGCACGGTTGGGGATCGCGTACGCGAAGTCGATCTGCCAGTCGGTCTCGAGCCGCTGGCGCTGATCGTTCGTGAGGATCGAGTACACGATCTCGCGTGTCTGCTCGGTGGTCATGACGGGGTACTCCTCCAGCGGCTGAAGGCGTCCCCGGACCCGTACCGTCGGATGGGCCCCGGCCGTCAGGTGCAGGTCGGAGGCGTTGCGCTCGATGACCTCGAGCAGTAGGTCGGCGAAGTCAAGGCTCATTACGGCGACCTATCGACTGGCGGTCGCTGCCCCGAGCGGCTTATGGGTACGAATTGGACGACCGTATGATCAGAGGCACGAATGGCTGAGCGACGGACGCGAACGCGACAGAAGGAATCCGCCGAGCGCCGCCCGTGGCGCGTCGAAGGCGAGCGCAACGAGCCGGCCCGGCGCGACGAGCCGAGCGGCAGCGGCGGCGGGCGCATCCGACGGCCGCCGGGCTCGCGCCGCTTCTGGCAGTTCCTGCTGGTCCTGCTGGTCTTGAACATCATCCTCGGCCAGCTGATCCCGACGAGCGAGGACCGCCGCCTCGACGTGCCGTACACCTTCTTCCGAGAGCAGGTGAAGGCCGGCAACGTCGAGGAGGTCAACGCACGCAGCGACGTGATCCAGGGCGAGTTCGACGAGGCGGTGAAGTTCGAGGATGACGGTCCGGAGAAGACGTTCGAGACCGTCCAGCCGACGTTCGCGCAGGACGACGAGCTGCTCGAGCTGCTGCTGCAGAAGGACGTCGAGGTCAACGCCCGCCCGATCGACGAGGGCCGCTCGCTGCTGCTGACGCTGCTGATCTCGTTCGGCCCGTTTCTGTTGATCCTCGCGCTGATCGTCTACTTCATCCGCCGCAGCGGGGCCGGCGGTGGCGCGCTCGCGCTCGGGCGCTCGAAGGCCAAGCGCTATGACGACTCCGCCCAACGCGTCACCTTCGAGGACGTCGCGGGGATCGACGAGGTCGAGGACGAGCTCAAGGAGATCGTCGACTTCCTGAAGAACCCCGACCGCTACCGCAAGCTCGGCGCGGCGTTTCCCAAGGGCGTGCTGCTGTCGGGCCCGCCCGGTACCGGCAAGACGCTGCTCGCGCGGGCGGTCGCCGGCGAGGCCGACGTGCCGTTCTTCTCGCTCAGCGCGTCGGAGTTCGTCGAGATGGTCGTCGGCGTCGGCGCGTCGCGGGTACGCGACCTCTTCGAGCAGGCCAAGAAGGCGGCGCCGGCGATCATCTTCATCGACGAGCTCGACGCGATCGGGCGGGCGCGCGGCGGCGGTGGCGGCGGCTTCGGCGGCGGCAGCGACGAGCGCGAGCAGACGCTCAACCAGATCCTCACCGAGATGGACGGCTTCACCGGCTCGGAGGGCGTCATCGTGCTCGCCGCGACGAACCGCCCCGAGGTGCTCGACGCCGCGCTGCTGCGGCCCGGCCGCTTCGACCGGCGCCTGACCGTCAACCCGCCCGACAAGGACGGCCGCGAGGAGATCCTCAAGATCCACACGCGCTCGGTGCCGCTGAACGAGGACGTCAACCGCGAGCGGATCGCCGCGACGACGCCGGGCATGGTCGGCGCCGACCTGCGCAACCTCGTCAACGAGGCGGCGCTGATCGCCGCACGCCGCGACCACACGCAGGTCAGTGCGGCGGACTTCGCCGACGCGCTCGAGCGGATCGTGCTCGGCGCCGAGCGCAAGATCACGCTGTCGGCCGAGGAGCGCGAGCGCACCGCCTACCACGAGGCGGGGCACGCCGTGCTCGGGATGCTCGAACCGGGTGCCGACCCCGTGCGCAAGGTGTCGATCGTGCCGCGCGGGCGCGCGCTCGGGGTGACGTTCCAGTCGCCCACGACGGACCGCTACGGCTACGACGCGCGCTACCTCGAGGGCCGCATCGTCGGCGCGCTCGGCGGCCGCGCCGCCGAGGAGATCATCTACGGCAACGTCACGACGGGCGCCGAGTCCGACCTCGAGCAGGTGACGAGCATCGCGCGCCAGATGGTCGGGCGCTGGGGCATGTCCGACGTGATCGGGCTCGTCTCGGTGATTCCGGCACCCGGCGAGGAGCCGCACTACGGCCCCGGCGGCCGGGTCCAGGTCTCCGACGACACGCGCGAGCTCGTCGACCGCGAGGTGCGCCGGATCGTGGAGGCCTGCTACGACCGCGCGCGGCGGATGCTCAATGCCAACCGCGAGCGGCTCGAGTCGCTGGCGCGCGCGCTGCTCGACAACGAGACGCTCGACCAGGACGACGCCTACCGCGCCGCCGGCTTCGAGCCCGGCGCGGCGCCCGGAGACACGCCAGCTGGCGAGGCCGCGAACGACGGGCCCGGGGCTACCGAGGACGCGCCCGACGAGCCCATCGCCGCCGAGCTGCCGGCCGGCTCCTGACAGCGCGCCTGCCGATGGGCGTCCGCGAGCTCGAGGCGGCGGCCGCGCTGTACGCGAGCGCGGCGCTCGAGCCGCTCGGACCGCTGCAGATCGTCGACCGCCTGCTCGAGCTGTGGCTGGCGCGCGGGCTGCCGATGGCGGCGACGAGCGGCGGGTCGCGCGCGCTGGACCGCTACTGGCTGCAGCGCAACGACCGGCTGACCGACGCCGAGCGGCGCGACGTCCACGCCCACGTCTTCGACGCGCGCTTCGACGAGCTGTGGACGGCGCTGGTGGTCGCGCTCGCGCAAGAGCGCGCCGACCCGCAGCGGCACGCCGAGATGCTGCGAGCGCACCTCGCGGCCCGGATCGACGAGCAGACGCTCGCGCTGACGGCGCTGCTGTACGCCCAGCTGCGCGCGGCGCTCGACGTCCTCGGCGAGCGCGACATCCTCGACGCGCAGCGCGCGGGCGACATGTGGCAGCTGATCGCCCACCGCGCGCGGCTGGACCTCGGCACGGAGCCCGACGTGGCGCGGGCACAGACGATCGCGGCCACCGGCAGCGAGATCATCGCCTGGCTCGCAGCCGAGCAGGACGGCGACGTCCCCGACGAGGTGGCCGACGCCGCCCGCTCGTGGCTGGCGGTGGCGGCGCGGCCGCCGTAGAACGCGTGGGCGGGCGCTACGTCGCGGCTTCGATCGCCGCCGCGCCGGTGCCCGTCACCCGCGTCACCTCGGCGATCGAGGTCAGGCCGTTGCGGACCTTCTCGATGCCGTCGTCGCGCAGCAGGCGCATGCCCTGGCGCACGGCGACCTCGGCGATCTCGGGCCCCGGAGCGCGGGCGAGCGCGAGCTTGCGGATCTCGTCGCTGACGGTCATCACCTCGTAGAGCCCGACGCGTCCCCTGTAGCCGGAGTGACCGCAGCGCGTGCAGCCGCGCGCGCCGTAGGCCTCCATGTCGAACTGGCTGCGGATGCCGTTGTTGCGCAGCTCCTCGGCGGTGATGATCTGACGCTCCTTGCAGTGCTGGCAGAGCTTGCGGGCCAGGCGCTGGGCGACGACGCAGTCGATTGCCGACGCGACGAGGAACGGCTCGATCCCCATCTCGACGAGCCGCGCGATCGCGCTCGCCGCGTCGTTGGTGTGCAGCGTGGAGAGCACGAGGTGGCCGGTCAGCGCGGACTCGACCGCGATCTGCGCGGTCTCGCGGTCGCGGATCTCGCCGACCATGATGATGTCGGGGTCGGCGCGCATCATCGAGCGCAGGCCGGTGTGGAAATGCAGCCCCGCCTTGGCGTTGACCTGCACCTGCGTGATGCCGTCGAGCTGATACTCGACGGGGTCCTCGATCGTGATGATGTTCTTGTCGATCGTGTTGAGCTGAGCGAGCGCCGCGTAGAGCGTCGTCGACTTGCCCGAGCCGGTCGGGCCGGTCACGAGCACGGCTCCGTAGGCCTGGTGAAACGCGCGCTCGAAGCGCTCGCGCTCCTGCGCCGCCATGCCGAGCTTGTCGAGATCCATGACGACGCTGCTCTTGTCGAGGATGCGCATGACGACCGACTCGCCGTGCACGCTGGGCAGCGTCACGACTCGCAGGTCGATCTTGTGGCCGTCGATCGTCAACCCGACGCGACCGTCCTGCGGCACGCGCCGCTCGGCGATGTCGAGGTCGCTCATGATCTTCACGCGGCTGATGACGCCGAGCACCATGCGCCGCTGGACGGTCGCGGACTCCACGAGCACGCCGTCGATCCGGAAGCGCACGCGCAGGTCGGTGCCGTTGGGCTCGAGGTGCACGTCGGAGGCGCCCTGCTCGACGGCCTGCGCGATGATCTGGTTGACGAGCCTGATCACCGGCGCGTCGTCGGCGGACTCGCGCAAGTCGACGATCTCGGCGGGGCCCTGCGCCATCTCCTCGCCGGCCTGGTCGTCGGCGATGACGTGGTCCAGGCGGGTCAGGCGCGTGATCAACCCCTGGATGTCCTCGCGGCTCGTGACGGCGGGCCGGATCTCCTTGCCGGTCAGCAGAGCGATGTCGTCGACGGCCAGCACGTTGGCCGGATCGGCCATCGCCACGAGCAGCGTGCGCTCGTCGATGAAGGTGACCGGAACCGCCTCGTAGCGCTTGGCGGCCGGGATCGAGATGAGGTTCGCGGCGGCCATGTCGGGCTGAAAGGTGCCGAGGTCGAGGTGGTCCAGTCCGTGGCGCTCGGCGACGGCCCGTGACAGCCCCTCCGCCGTCAGCGCGCCCTGCTCGACGAGGACGTCCTCGGGCATCTTGCCCAAGCGCCGCCCCTCGTCGATCGCGGCGGCCACGCGCTGGCGCTCGACGAGGCCGAGGTCGACGATCACGTCTGTGAGGAAGCGCGCCGGCCCGCCCGGATGGCGCGGCTTGGTGATCCCGTCGGGACCGGCGCCGTGTGACGAGACTGGTTTCAGTGGGATCGGTTTGGGGAGCATCCAGCTTCAGGTCCGAATTCGCGCGCGGCCGTGCGCATCGAGTCCAACGGGGCCGCGTCGCCGGTCCAGATGGTGAAGCTCAACGCGCCCTGGCGAACCAGGATCTCAAGACCGTCGACGGTGTCGATTCCGCGGGTTGACGCCTCTGAAGTCAACGTGGTTCCGCCTGCCTTGTAGACCAGGTCCACTACGGTCGCGTACTCGGTTAGCCCATCGGCGTCGAGCGGCAGGTCCTTGAAGGGGGTGGACGAACGGTCGAGACCGACGCTCGTGCAGTTGACCAGCACGTCCGCCGAGATCGCGCGCGCGACGACGCGCGCGCCGAGGTCCGCGGCGCGCCGCGGCGTGCGGTTCCAGATCGACACGTCGGCGCCCGCGCGCGCGAGCGCCCAGACCGCCGCGCGCGCGCTGCCGCCGGCGCCGAGCACGAGCGCCGATCGCAGCGGCCGGTCGGCGAGCGCGGCGATCAGCCCCGGCGCGTCGGTGTTCTCGGCGGCGATCTCACCACCCTCGCCGAACGTCAGGGTGTTCGCCGCGCCGATCTCGCGCGCGGCGTCGCTGGCGGTCGTCGCGAGCGCCAGCGCGGACTCCTTGTGCGGGATCGTGACGTTCGCCCCGCGAAAGCCGGCGCCGTGCAGCGCGCGCACCGTGTCGGCGAACACCGCGGGCGCGACGGGCAGGCGCTGGTAGCGCTGCAGACCGGCCGCGCGCATCATCGCCGGCGAGCGGCTGTGGCCGACGGGCCAGCCGAGCACGCCGTAGCGGGCTGCGGCGTCCGCCTTGGTCAGCACGTCGTCGGGGACCTGCCGCCGGCCTCGGCGCGGGCGGCGTCGTAGCGCTCGGAGTCGCGCTGGAACTGCTCGATCGTGTCCGAGAAGGCGTGCTCGCCGCAGGTTCCCGGCTTGACGACGAAGTAGCGGAAGCTCACGTTCGCCGGCCTGGCCGCGGCGCGGATCGACGCCATGCCGGGATTGCCGATCGGCGTCGGCGGCAGCCCCGCGCGCTTGCGCGTGTTGTACGGCGAGTCGCTCTCCAGCTCGGACCGCGTCAGGGCGCCGCTGGGCTTGTTGAGGGCGTAGCGCGTCGTCGCGTCGATGCCGAGCGGGATGCCATCCTTGAGGCGGTTGTAGATGACGGCCGAGATCAGCCGGCGCTCCTTCTCGAGCTGCGCCTCGCGCTCGACCATCGACGCGATGATCAGCACCTCGTAGGCGGTCAGGTTCTTGCGCCGCGCGCGGTCGAGGTCGACGCTTGCGAAGTTGTCGCGAAACGCCTGAAGCTGGCGCTCGACGAGGTCGCGCGCGGGCGCTCGCGCGCGCAGCTCGTACGTCGCCGGGAAGAGGAAGCCCTCCAGTGACCGCGTGCCCTGCGGAGCGCCGTAGCGGAACGGGTTCAGCGCGCCCTTGAAGCGCTTGGACGCCTGGAGGTAGTCGCCGGTCAACCCGGCGCGCTCGGCGATCGGAGCGATCTCGCGGCGCGAGCGACCCTCGGGGATCGTGATCTTCACGGTCGCGGGCTTTGTCGTGACCTCCGCCTTGCTGCTGAGCGCGGCGATCGCCCTGCCGTAGGTCATGTCCTCGCGCAGCGCGTAGCTGCCCGAGCGCAGGTTCTCGCGCTTGCCGGCCAGCGTGGCGCGCACGCTGAAGAGGAAGCCAGAGTCGACGACGCCGGCGCTTGCGAGCTGGTCGCCGATCTCGCGCGCGCTGGAGCCCGGCGGGATCGTGACCCGCACCGGCGCTCCCTCGGCGCTGCCGAAGGGCTGAAAGAGCATCAGCGCGCCGGTCACGACGACTGCCAGGACGGCGAGCGCGAACAGCCCGATCAGGCGGCCGCCGACCGAGCGGCGCCGGCGGCGGGCCGGGCCGGGGCGCGTGTTGCCGGGCGGGGTCACGATCGGGCGCGGCGCGCGGCGCACGCGGCGGATGCCGATCGGCCGCTCGGTCTCGTCGTCGAGCACGCCAGCCGGCGCGGCGGGCGGCGCCGGCGGCTGAGGTTCGATGCGGCGTACGCCGTCCTTCGCGTCGACGGACGCGCCGAGCCTGCGGTCGCCCACGCGCGGCGCCGGCTGAGCGGGGACGGGGCGGACGGGACGAGCGCGCTCGGCGGGCGTCGCGCGGGCGGGGCGAGGCCGCTGCGGGGGTGCCTTGCCGGCGGGTCGGCCGCGCTGCGCCGCTGCCTCGCGCTCGGCGGCGGGCTTCGGCGTTCGTGCTTGAGGTCGGATCGGGATCGGTTCTGCATGCCGGGCCTGCGGTGCGTCGTCAGCGGGTGCGGCGGGGGGCGCGGCGGGCGCAGCGCCCCCCGTGCGCCGCGCTTCGCGCTCCATGCGCGCGCGCTCGCGTTCCTCGGCCGTCCGTTCGCGGCCGGAACCGGATTCTCGGCGTGACCTGCTCATCTAGCCGTCGGTATTCGTCATGAACGCTACCCGGCCTCCCGTGGCGCGTGCGCTGCGAGCCAGCCTGTGAGCAGGTGCGCGGCGGCCCGCGAGTCCTCCGACGACGTCGGATCGCCCGGATCGCGGCTGGCGAGCAGCGTCGTGAAGCGCTCGTCGTAGAACTCGACCGGCACGTCGATGCGCTCGGCGAGGCGCGCGGCCCAGGCCCGCGTCTGTGCCGTCTGCGCGGAGTCGCGACCCGACAGCGACAGCGGCAGGCCGACGACGACGCGCCCGATCTCGCGCTCGCGAACGAGATCCACGACGCGCGCCAAGCCCTTGCGCGTCGCGGGCCGCAGGACGGGCTCGATCGGCGTCGCGAGCGTTCCCGTCGGGTCGCTCAGCGCGCACCCGCAGCGTGCGACGCCGTAATCGAGGGCGAGCACCCGCCGCAGGTCGTCAACCATCGTGCTGGCGATCGGCCGCGAGCGCGTCCGCGATCGCCGCGCGCGCCGCCGCGATCGCCTCAGGGAGCTTGTCCGGGTCGCGACCGCCGGCCTGCGCCATCGTGTCCCGTCCCCCTCCCCCGCCGCCGGCGACCGCCGCGGCCGCCTTGACGACCGCGCCCGCCTTGACGCCGCGTGCGACGAGCGGCGGCGAGACCGCCGCGACGAGGTGCACGCGCCCGTCGACGGCTGCGCCGAGCACGGTCGCCGACTGCTCGCCCAGCCGGCCCTTGATGCGGTCGGCGACGTCCATCAGCTGCTTCGCGCCGCCCGCGCCGCTGACGACCTCGGCGACGACGTCGGCGCCCGCGATCTGCGTCGCAGCGGCCGCCAGCGCGTCGACGTCGACGGCGGTCGCGGCGCTGTCGGCCGACGACGCCTTCGCCGCCTGCCTGGCGCAGTCGCGCAGCTCGAGGACCGCTTCCGGCAAGCGCTCGACGGCGCACTTCAGCAGTGCCGCCGCCGCGCGCGCCTTCGCATCGTTCGCGCGCAGCTCGGCGACGGCGGCCGGCCCGGTGATCGCCTCGATGCGGCGCACGTTCGCCGCGCTCGAGCTCTCGCCGAGCAGCTTGAAGACGCCGATCTCCGCGGTCGAGCGCACGTGCGTGCCGCCGCACAGCTCGCGCGAGTACGTGCCGTCGCCGATCTGCACCATCCGCACGACGTCGCCGTACTTCTCCCCGAAGAGCGCCATCGCGCCGAGCGCGCGCGCCTCCTCGAGCGTCGTCGTGATCGGGCGCACCTGGTCGTTGCGCAGCACCCACTCGTTGACGCGATCCTCGATCGCCTGCAGGTCCTCCGCCGAGATCCGCTCGCCGTGCGAGAAGTCGAAGCGCAGCTTGTCGGGCCCGACGTAGGAGCCCGCCTGGCGCACGTGCGTGCCCAGGCGCTCGCGCAGCGCGGCGTGCAGGAGGTGCGTCGCGGTGTGGTTGGCGGCCGTCGCCGTGCGCGCCGCGCGGTCGACGCGTGCGACGACGCGCTCGCCGGGCTGCAGCTCGCCGCGCTGCAGCTCGACGACGACCGCCTGGTCGTCGCCGACGCGCACGACGTCGACGACGCGCGACGCGCAGTCGCCGACCTCGCACTCGATCGTCCCGCCGTCGGCGATCTGGCCGCCGCCGGTTGCGTAGAACGGCGACTCGGCGAGCTTGACGAGCAGGCGCTCGCCGTCTGGCTGCAGCGCACCGATCGTCGTGTGCTGCTCGAGCGTCTCATAGCCCGTGAAGTCGGTCTCGAAGCCCGCCGTGCGCGACAGCGCACGCGCCTGCTCGCGCACGCCGCCTGCGGCGGTCGCCTCCGCGCGGCCGCCCGCCCGGGCGCGGGCGCGCTGCTGCTCCATCAGCGCGTCGAAGCCGGTCGTGTCGACCTCCAGGCCCTGCTCGAGCGCGAGCTCGCGCGTGACCTCGAACGGAAAGCCGTAGGTGTCGTGCAGCTTGAAGGCGTCGATCGCGGGGATGCCCGGGCGCGAGCTACGACGCGAGCGCTCGATGACCTCCTCGAGCAGCTTCGTGCCCTGCTCCAGAGTGCGGCCGAAGCCCTCCTCCTCGGAGCGCACCCAGCGCATGATCGGGTCGCGCTCGCGCTCGAGCTCGGGATACGCGCCGCCCATGATCTCGATGACCTGCTCGGCGAACGCCGGCAGAAAGCCGTGCTGCATCCCGATCCGGTTGCCCTGCTGGATCGCACGGCGCATGATCCGCCGCAGGATGTAGCCGCGGTCCTCGTTGGACGGCACGACGCCGTCGGCGATCAGGAACGTCATCGCGCGCGCATGGTCGGAGAGGATCCGCAGCGCGCGCTCGTCGGGGTCCTCGGACGCCAGCCGGCGGCCGAGCGCCATCAGCGGCGCGAACGTGTCGGTCTCGAAGACCGTCTCGACGCCCTGCTGGATGACCGCCATGCGCTCCAGCCCGAGGCCCGTGTCGATGTTGTTCGCGGGCAGCGGCGCGAGCGTCGGGCGGCCCTGCTCGTCCTTGCCGAGGTCGTACTGGGTGAAGACGAGGTTCCAGTACTCGAGGAAGCGCTCGTTCTCGCCGCCGGGCAGGTCGTCCTCGCTGCCGAAGTCCAGGCCGCGATCGATGTAGAGCTCGCTGCACGGCCCGCATGGCCCGTTGTCGCCGGCCTGCCAGAAGTTCTCCGAGCGCGGGCACAGGACGATCCGCTCGCGTGGCACGCCGACCGACAGCCACGCCTCGATCGCCTCCTCGTCGGGGCCGAGGCCGAGCTCCTCGTCGCCCGCGAAGACCGTGATCCAGATGTCGTCGGGGTTGAAGCCAAAGCCGGTCTGCGACAGCTCCCAGGCCCACTCGACGGCCTCCTGCTTGAAGTAGTCGCCGATCGAGAAGTTGCCGAGCATCTCGAAGAAGGTCAGGTGCCGGGCGGTGTTGCCGACGTTGTCGATGTCCGTCGTGCGAAAGCACTTCTGGACCGTCGTCAGGCGCGGGCGCGGCGGCGTCTCCTCGCCGCGGAAGTACGGCACGAGCGGATGCATGCCGGCCGTCGTGAGCAGCACGGACGGGTCGTAGGCCGACGGCACGAGCGACGCCGAGGGCAGGCGCTTGTGGTCGTGGGCCTCGAAGAACCCGAGGAACGTCTCGCGGATCTCGGCGGTCGTCTTGGCCATCACGCGGCGATTGTGGCGCATCCCACGATCGCGTCCCCGCGCAGGAAGACCGCGGTCTGCCCGGGCGCCGCGCCGTGAAACGGCTCGTCGAGGTGGATTCGATCCCCCTCCAGCCGGCAGCCCAGCGCCGGCGCGTGGTAGCGCAGGCGCACCGCGTCGGGGTCGGCGGCGTGCAGGCGCAGGCCGCGCACGCGCACCGTGCTCGTCGCAAGCTGCTCGCGTGTGCCGACGGTGACGGTGTTGGCGCGCGCGTCGGTCGCCAGGACGTAGAGCGGCTGCGCCGCAGCGATCCCCAGGCCCTTGCGCTGGCCCACCGTGAAGCCGTGGTGACCGTCGTGGCGGCCGACCACGCGCCCCGCCCGGTCGACGATCTCGCCCGGGCGCTCGCGCAGCCCTCCGTGCCGGGCGAGGAACGTCGCGCGACCGGTGCCGGCAAGAAAGCACAGATCCTGCGACTCGGGCTTGCGCGCGACCTCCAGGCCGGCGGCCTCGGCGAGCGCTCGGACGTCCTCCTTCGTGTGCTCGCCGAGCGGGAAGCGCAGGCGCGCGAGCGCCTCGCGGCCGAGGGCGGCGAGCATGTACGTCTGGTCCTTGGCGCGATCGGCGGCGAGCCGCAGCAGCCCGTCGTCGGTTCGGCGCGCGTAATGGCCCGTCGTCAGCGTGGCGGCGCCGAGCCGGTCGGCGAACTCGACCATCGCGTCGAGGCGCACGTGGCCGTTGCAGCGCACGCAGGGGTTCGGGGTGAGCCCGTCGGCGTGCTCGCGCAGCCAGGGGTCGACGACGGCGCCGCGGAACTCGTCGCGCAGGTCGAGTGTGAAGTGCGCCATGCCGAGCTCGTGCGCGAGCCTGCGCGCGCCGCGCACCGCGGCCGCCGAGCAGCACGAGCGCTCGCCGTCGTTGTCGGCGTCGGCCCACAGCTCGAGCGTCACCGTCGCGACGTCGCCGTCGCTGAGGATCGCCGCGACGGCGCTGTCGACGCCGCCGGACATCGCCACGAGCGTGCGGCGCGGGTCGCTCGGCAGCGCACCGCCGACGCGCACCGCGGCGCCGAGCGCGCGGTGCAGCGCATCGGACACGAGGTCTGCCGCGTGCAGCTTGCCCGCGCTCAGGCCCCCGAGCTCGGCGGCGATCTGCGGCGAGCCGATCCGCGCGGCGTCAAGCAGGCCCGCGCCCTCGACGAGCTCGACGGCCGCGCTGCCGGCCGCGATCATCGTCCCGCAGCCGCTGGCCTCGAAGCCGGCCGCGGCGACGCGCTCGCCGTCGATCGCCAGCGAGAAGCGCACGAGGTCGCCGCAGGCGGCGCCGCCGGCGGCGCCATGGAAGGCGCCCGCGACGGCGCGACCGCGGCCACGCGGGTGGTTGAGGTGATCTTCGAAGCGCTCGTCGGGCACGCCCGACGAGTCTAGATCGGGTCAGACGCCGCGAGTCGCGATCGCGAGGTCCGGCGCGTCCTGCACGACGGCCGCCCTAGCGGCGGCCGGCGAGGGCGTCCTTGACGGCCTGCGCGAGCTCTCCCGGCTCCGACAGGCCGACGATCGCGCGGCTGCGGCGCTTGCGATCGATGACGAGGGTCGTCGGCGACTGGTTGATCGTGATGTCCTGCGTGATCGACTGGTAGCGGCCGACGCGGCTGATCGGGATGACGTGGACGGCGACCTTGCCGCCGTGACGGCTCAGCCCGCGCAGCGCGCCGCGCGTCGCGACGTCGTCGGCGCCCTTGGCATTCCAGAAGAGCAGGACGACGACCTTGCCGCGGCGGATGTCGCGTACGACGGCGGCCTCGCGCCTGTTGGCGGGCTTGACGTCGCCAGCGGCGGGCTTCGTCGCAGGAGCGGCGGCGGTCGTGCTCGGCGCTGCTGCCGGCGGCGCGGCGGGGGCGGCGGCAACGGCGCCGTTGGCCGCGCTCGCAAGCCTGGCGTTCGCAGCATCGGCTGCGGCGGCGGCGTCCCTGGCCGGCGCGACGGCCGTCACCGGCGCGGCCGGCGTGGCGGCGACTTCGGGAGCCTTGGGCCGCAGGGCGACGAGCCACAGGGCGAGGAAAACGATCGTGCCCGCGAGGGCGATGAGCATCGGGCGCGAAACCTGGTCCATGGCACGGTCGTCGGCGGGGCAGCTGCTGCGCGCGAGCGCGCTTGCGGATCGCTAGTACACGTGTCCGTCCCTCCCGCGGTCGCGCTGCTCACAGCGTCCGCGCCCGGCGCCCGCCCTTCCCGCCGCGGCGTCGACGCGCTACCCGCCTGGCGCCGCCGTCGACCGCAGCCCGAGCTCGCGCAGCTGCTTGGCGTCGACCGGGGCGGGCGCGCCCGTCAGCGGGTCTGAGCCGCTCGCCGTCTTCGGGAACGCGATGACGTCGCGGATCGAGTCGCGGCCGGCGAGCAGCGTGACGATGCGGTCGATCCCGAACGCGATCCCGCCGTGTGGCGGCGCGCCGAAGCGCAGCGCCTCGAGCAGGAAGCCGAAGCGCTGCTCGGCCTCGTCCTCGTCCATGCCGATCGCCTCGAAGACCTTGCGCTGCACCGCCGGGTCGTGGATCCGGATCGAGCCGCCGCCGAGCTCCCAGCCGTCGACGACGAGGTCATAGGCGCGCGAACGCCAGGACCCCGGCCCGCCCCCGTCCGCCTCGAGATCCTCCGCGCTGGTGCCGGTCGGCGCGGTCGGCGCGGTGAAGGGGTGGTGCAGCGCGTCCCAGCGATGCTCGTCCTCGTTGCGGTCGAACATCGGGAAGTCGACGACCCACAGCACGTCGTGTCGGCCCGCGGCGACGAGCTTCCAGCGCTCGGCGAGCTCGAGGCGCAGCACGCCGAGCGCGTTGGCCGCTACGGCCGCGCTGTCGGCGACGGCAAGCAGCAGCTCGCCGGGCTGCGCGCCCAGCGCGGCGGTGACGGCGGCGATCTCCTCGTGCGAGAGGAACTTCGCGATCGGCGAGCGCCAGGTTCCGTCCTCCTGCACGAACGCCCACACCAGGCCGCCGGCACCGGCGCGCCTGGCGACCTCGGTCAGCTCGTCGAGCTCCTTGCGCGGGACCTCGCGCTGCCCGGCGTTGATCGCACGCACGACGCCGCCGCCGCCGACGACGGAGGCGAAGACCTTGAACTGCGAGGCGCGCAGGTGCTCCGACACGTCCGTGATCTCGAGGCCGAAGCGCCTGTCGGGGCGATCTGATCCGAAGCGCAGCAGCGCCTCGTCGTAGGCCATGCGCTCGTACGGCGGAGCGGGGAGGTCGAGGCCGCCGAGCTCGAAGACCTTCGCCATCAGCCGCTCGTTGACGTCGATCACGTCGTCCTCGTCCACGAACGACATCTCGAGGTCGAGCTGCGTGAACTCGGGCTGGCGGTCGGCGCGCAGGTCCTCGTCGCGAAAGCAGCGCGCGATCTGGAAGTAGCGCTCGTAGCCGGCGATCATCAGCAGCTGCTTGAAGAGCTGCGGCGACTGCGGCAGCGCGTAGAAGTTGCCCGGCGACAGGCGCGCGGGGACGAGGAAGTCGCGCGCTCCCTCGGGCGTCGAGCGCGTCAGGATCGGGGTCTCGACCTCGAGGAAGTCCTCGTCGGAGAGCGTCTCGCGGATCGTGCGCACGACCTCGTGGCGCAGCACGAGCGCGTCGACCATGTAGCGCCGGCGCAGGTCCAGCGTACGGTGGCGCAGGCGCGTCATCTCGTCGAGCTCGACGTCGCCGTCGAGCGGAAACGGCGGCGTCGCGGAGCGCGCGAGGACCGTCACCTGCCTGGCCTGGATCTCGATCTCGCCCGTCGCGAGCTCCGGGTTGACGTTGCCCTGCTCGCGCAGCACGACGTCGCCGGCGACGCTCACGACGTACTCGCTGCGCAGCTTCTCCGCCGCGGCGAACAGCTCGGCGCCGTTCTGCGGATGAAAGACGAGCTGCACGATCCCGGCCCGGTCGCGCAGGTCGATGAAGATCAGCCCGCCGTGGTCGCGGCGGTTGTGCACCCAGCCCGAGACGCGCGCCCTGCTGCCGGCGCTGTCGGCGCTCAGGTCGCCCGCCCAGCTGTCTCGGTACGGGTTGGCGCGCGGCGCGCGCCTCACCGCATGCCCCGCTCGCGCAGGATCCGGGCGACGACGCCTGCCGCGTCGACCTCGAACTGCTCGCCCGTCTGCATGTCCTTCAGCACCGTCGTCTCGTCGTCCACGATCGCAACGTAGCGCGCGCCGATCCGATCGGCGTGCTTGAGCTGCCCCTTCAGCGACCGGCCGGCGAGCTCGATCTGCGCGTTCATGCGCGCCCGGCGGGCCTCGTCGGCGAGCGCGAACGCGGCGCGGCGCTGCTGCGCTCCGCCGAAGGCGACGTACAGGTCGACGGGCGCTGGCGCGACCGGGAGGCCGTCCGAAGCGAGCAGGATCCGCTCGATCCCCGCCGCCCAGCCGCAGCCCGGCGTCGCGGGGCCGCCGAGCATCTCGACGAGCCCGTCGTAGCGCCCGCCTCCGCCGACGGCGTTCTGCGCAGAGAGCTTGCCCGATTCGAACTCGAAGACGGTGCGCGTGTAGTAGTCCAGGCCGCGCACGAGCGTCGGGTCGACCTCGTGCTCGACGCCCGCGCGCAGCAGCAGCTCGCGTACGGCGGCGAAGTGCTCGGCGTCGGCGCGGTCGAGCTGGTCGAGCAGCAGCGGCGCCTCGGCCATGACGGCGCGCGTACCCGCATGATCGGAGTCGAACGCGCGCAGCGGGTTCAGCTCGATGCGGCTGCGCACGTCCTCCGAGAGCCGGTCGGCGTTGTCGCGCAGGTGGGCCTGGAGGCGCTCGCGGTAGGCGTGGCGCGCGTCGAGCGTGCCCAGGCTCCCGACCCGCAGCCGCACGCGCCCGACCTCGAGCTCGGACAGCAGCGTCGCCAGCAGCACGATCAGCTCGGCGTCGACGGCCGGGTCGTCGGAGCCCAGCGCCTCGGCTCCGATCTGCCAGAACTGCCGGTAGCGGCCCTGCTGGGGCTTCTCGGAGCGAAAGAAGCTCGACAGGTACCAGAGCTTCACGGGCTGGGGCAGCTTGTGCATTCCGTGCTCGGCGTAGGCGCGGCAGATCGGCGCGGTGCCCTCGGGGCGCAGCGTCACCGAGCGCCCGCCGCCGTCGTCGAAGGTGTACATCTCCTTTTGGACGATGTCCGTCGATGCGCCGACGCCGCGCGCGAACACCTCGGTCCGCTCGAAGGTCGGCGTCTCGATGCGCCGGTAGCCCGCGCCCTCGAGGATCCTGCGCGCGGTCGCCTCGAGCGCCACCCGCGTGTCGGCGTCCTGCGGCAGCACGTCGTACGTGCCGCGCGGAACCTGCAGCTTCTCGCTCACCAGTTGGCTGGCTGCGTGAGGTAGGGGTTCGTCGCGCGCTCGCGGCCGAGGGTGGTGACGCCCATGTGTCCCGGATGGACGACGGTCTCGTCGTCGAAGCGATCGAGCAGGGCGGCGATCGAGCGCATCAGCGTCGGCCCGTCGCCGCCGGGCAGGTCGATCCGGCCGACGGAGCCCTGGAAGAGCACGTCGCCGGAGAAGAGCGCGCCCTCGTCGCGGACCGCGTAGCTGACGTGCCCCGGGCTGTGGCCGGGCGTGAACACGACGTCCAGCGTCAGTCCGGCGAGCTCGAGCGTCTCGCCGCCGGCGACGGTGTGCTCCGGGTCCCAGGACTCGTAGGGGCCGAAGCCCGGCCACGGCACGAAGGCCATGACGTCCTGCAGCACCGCCACCTCGAGCTGCGGGCAGTAGACCGGGGCGCCGGTCGCCCTGGCGACCGGCGCGACGGCGCCGACGTGGTCGAAGTGCGTGTGCGTGAGCAGGATCGCGTCGAGGGTGACGCCGGCGTCCTCGATCGCCTGCAGCAGCCGCGGCGCCTCCTCTCCGGGGTCGACGATCAGCGCCCGATCGCTTCCCTCCGGCCGGACGAGAAAGCAGTTCTCCTGCACCATCCCGACGGTGAACATCCCGATCTCGAGCGCCATCGCCTACCTGGGCTTCGACGCCTTCGCCGCCTCCTGCTTGACGCGGCGGCGGTAGATGAGCTGGTCGGTGTAGTAGCCGAGCGGGATGTAGAAGAGGAAGACGAAGGCGGTCAGCGAGACCGCTTGGTCGGCGGGCGTCTGGAACGCGAACACGAGCAGGACCCCGAAGACGACGGCGGCGAGGGCGGCGCGCTTCGCCGCCGAATTCCAGGACGGCTCGCGCATCATCCGATCGCGGCGGCGCTGGGCGGCGAGCTCCTTGTCGGAGGCCTTGCGCTCTTCGGCGGTCGGTGGCCGTCCGGTGCGACCGCGCGTCTCGATCATCCCGGCGGCGTTGCCGCGATGCTTGCTGCGCCGCTTCTTCTTCGTCTGCGCCATGTCCTACGAGCTTAGCCCGGATCGGCCGCTTTTCGCGGTGTCGAGCGATCCGTCTTGTTCGCCGGATCCAGGCTCAGAGCGTCCTCGACGGCGCGGCGGTTGCGCAGCGGGACGTCTTCGGGAAAGCCCGCGAGCGCCGCCGCGGGCGCGAGCCCGACCAGCTCGCAGGCCGCGACCGCCGCATGGCGCGCGACCGCGGCGACGACCTCGGCGAGCGGCACCGCGAGGTGATCCTCGACGTTCGTGGAGACCTGCGCGATCCCCGTTCGCGACGGCAGGTCGAGGCCGATCGCGCGCACGCCCCGCAGACCCTCGCTGCCGCCCTCGCGGATCAGCGCGGCGATCATCCGCGCGTCCTCGACGCTCGCCGGCGGCGCAAGCTCGACGTTGAAGGCGACAAGCGGCGCGCGGGCGGCGACGAGCACGGCGCCCGCGGCCGGGTCGACCTCCGCCGGGCCGAAGTCCGGCGCGATCTCGCCGGCCGCGACGCGCTCGGCCAGGGCACTCAGGCCGCCGCGGCGCAGCTCGTGGCGTGTGCGTCCGTCGGCGAGCACGCCGTAGAGGAAGACGGGAAAGCCGGCGCGCCCGAGCTCCTCGCCGGCGACGAGCGCCGCCGCGCAGGCGGTCCCGCGACGCGCCTCGTCGAGAAAGACGACGGGCGCGACGTCGAGCGCGCCGACGTGCGGGTGGCTGCCGCGCTGCTCGCGCAGGTCGATGTGCCGTCGGCACGCACGCGCGCCGGCGACGAGCCCGGACACGATCTCGTCCAGCCGCCCTGCGAGCGTGTACACGCTGCGGTGGTGGTCGGCGTCGGAATGGACGTCCAGCAGCCGCGCGCCGCTCGTGCAGAACGCCGCCGCGATCGCGGCGATCGCCTGCTCGTCGCGGCCCTCGGAGACGTTGGGGATCGTCAGCAGGACGTCGTCGCGACTAGGCATCCAGCAGCCAGCGCCCGCCGTCGAGCACCTCGCTGTCGCCGATCCGCAGGCTCGGCTCGAAGACGACGACGTCGAGATGCACCGGGACGGTGACGGTCCCGCCGATCCCCGCGCTCGCCCCAAAGGCGACGTGCGTGGTGCCGAGGATCTTCTCGTCCTCGAGGATATTGCCGGTGACCGTCGCGCGGTCGTTCGTGCCGACGCCGAGCTCGGCGAGATTGCGGCCCGACGGCCCGTGCGCGTCGAGGATCTCCAGAAAGCGCGCTGCAGCGTCACCGGCGCCGTCTGCGCCCGTCAGCGCACCGTCGCTCACGGTCAGCATCACAGGCTCGTCGGTCACGCCGACGCCGGCGAGCACCAGCGTCGCGATCGTGCCCTCGCCACCGGCAGGGGAGATGAAGCCCTCGCCGCACGGCAGGTTGCCGAACGCGCCGGGAGCGCCGAGGTCGCCCTCGTCGGAGATGCCCGCGCGGCCGCGTAGGTCCAGGCGCATGTCGGTACCGCGCGGACAGGTCAGGTGGGCGTCGTCGGCGTCGGTCAGCAGCGCTGCCACCGCGCGGCAGCGCGCGGCGAGCGCGTCGAAATCCGTGCTCATCAGGCGGGCGAGCATCTCGGCGGTCACGCCGGGCAGCGTCGCGCCGCGGTGGCCGGCCTCGCACGCGCGCTTGCGCGCGCTCGTGTGCGAGAGCGACGGCAGGCACGGCGCGATGAAGACGTCGGCGGCGGCGAACGCAGCGGCGACCGGCGCCGGCGGCTCGGTGCCGCGGCCGGGGTCGGGCGGCAGGATCGTCAGGACGGCGTCGCCGCCGGCGGCGCGTGCGGCGGCCAGCAGGGCCTCGCCGATCGCCGTGCTGTCGGGATCGGCGACGACGAGCACGGTCTCCCCCGCTTGCACGCGCAGGCAGCGCTCGACGACGCTGACGACGGCCTGCTCGAGATCGCTCACGATCCGCCGAAGGCTATCTCTCGGTCGTCCGTCCAGTGGGGCTCTCGACCGGCCAACCTCGCGCACCGCCGGCCGGTTGTCACGAGCATATGCCCAGCCGAAGAGGAGACCAGATGAAGAAGCTCGCGATGATGGCGGCGATAGGCGCGGTGGCGGTCGCCGTGCCCGCGCAGGCCAGCAAGCCCGAGAGCCCCGGCAGCCAGCGCTCGGCGCAGGGCAAGTCCCACGCCCAGCAGGACGCCGCCGAGCGCGGCTCCAGGAAGGCCGGCGCCAGCGCCAAGGGCAAGGGCAAGGGCCGCTGCACGCCCCGCGCCGTCGGCTACGTCGCGTTTGGCGATTACGTCTCTGCAACACTGACGCAGACGCAGGGCGCCGAGACGCCCGATACCGCGCGCGACGACCGCTGGAGCGGCGCGCTCGTCGTCGCCGTCACGCGGACGAACCGTCACGCCCGCGGCGACAACGCCACGACGAAGACCTACACGTTGAAGGACGCGAGGATCAGGCTTGCGGATCGCGACGGCGACGGCACCCGCGACGTTCCAGTCGCCGGTGACCGCACGCGCGTCCTGGGCAAGATCAGCCGCCTCAACCGGGGCTGCGACGCGACGGCCTTCACGGCGGAGCTGACGATCCGCAGCGTCGGGTTCCACAAGCCGAAGTCGGCTGAGACGCCGGCTCCGACGCCCGTCAGCGGCTCCTGACGCAAGCGCCGATGCGCGCGCTCCGGCGGTACGCGCCGGAGCGCGGCGTCGTTCTCAGCCGGCGATGACCCCAATCTTGACGCGGCCCTCCTCCTCGACCTTGGTGAGCTGCGCCCCGGCGGTCACGATGCAGCTTTCGGCACCGGCCATCGGCAGCGGCACCTCGCGAATGTCCGGCGGGCGCGTGCGGTAGGTGCCCCTGGCGACCTTGGCGCGGCGGTCGCGGAAGCAGCCGAGCTGGTAGTTGACGGTCACCGTCTGCTTCGGCGCGGCGCTGACCCGGATCCGCACGCGCGACGGCTCGACGATCGTGCCGCGCGCCTGCGCGACCGCGAGCCGCCCAACGCGGCGCGCCTCGTCGACGAGGCCCGTGCGCACCCTCGGCGCCTCCCTGGGCGGCCGCCGCCTGTTGCCGGGAAGCTGCGACGGATCGCCCTCGCCGACGCCGAGCGTCGGATCCGGCGCGTCCGGATCGTCGCCCCCACCCGCGACGATGAAGATGCCGACGACGACCAGCACGGCGACCAGCGACGCCGCGACCAGGTAGAGCGGCTTGATCTCGGTGATCTTCCCGGCGAACTTCTTCACGCTTTTCCTTCCGTCGTCTCAGGGGCGAGCCACGACCGGCACGATACGGCGAAGCGGCCGAGCGCGTGCGGGTAGCGCCCCGGCCCAGCTGAGAGCGAGTACCCCGGCTAGACTTCTCGCCCCCGCCGGAGTAGCTCAGTCGGTTAGAGCAGCGGAATCATAATCCGCGTGTCGGGGGTTCGAGTCCCTCCTCCGGCATCGGGAAAGCCCAGCAAGCGCTGCGTTTTCACGTTTCGCGTTTACGCGCTCGGGACGTTTTGCGAATCGTGTCCAAATATGTCCCGAGATCGGTCTAGAATCGGCGCATGCAGGCGGTCGGAGAGCGCGCGATATCGGGGCCCGTCTTCCGCGTGGAGGGCAAGCGCCGGCCGGTCTGGCGAGCGAAGTACCGGCTGCCCGACGGGCGCCAGGTGCAGCGCACGATCGGCCCGGCGTGGACGGCGCGCGGCCGGCCGGCGGCGGGCTAGTTCACGAAGCGCACCGCGGAGGCGTGGCTGGATTCCGTCCTGTCTGCCGCGCGCGCCGGAACGTTGCCCGGCATGGTGCGCACGGGCGTCACGTTCGCCGAGGCGTGCGAGGAGTACCTGCGCTGGCTCGAGCAGGATCGCGATCGCAAGCCGTCGACGGTGCGCGACTACGGATCGGTCATCCGCGCGCATCTGCTGCCGGCGTTCGGCTCGCGTCCGATCGAGGACATCAGCGACGAGGACATCGAGCGATGGAAGGTCGGCCTCGGCATCGAGAGCGGGATGTCGAACGCCACGAAGCTCAAGGTCCTGACGATCCTCAGCGGCGTCTTTGAGCGCGCGCGCAAGGTCCACAAGCTGCCGCGCAACCCGGTGGTTGCGATCGAAAAGCCGATCCAGCGCGTGCGTGGCGACATTGACGTCTTCAGCGTCGAGGAGGTGATGGCGCTCGTGCGCGCCGCGGCCGACGAGCAGGACGCCGCGATCTACCTGACGGCCGCGCTGACCGGCCTGCGCCGCGGCGAGCTCGTCGCGCTGCGCTGGCGCGACGTCGACTTCGCGGGCCAGTCGATCCGCGTGCCCGCGAGCTACACGGAGGGTGGCATGACGACGCCCAAGTCCGGCAAGGTGCGCGCGGTGCCGATGGCGCCGCAGGTCTCGTCAGCCCTGGCGCGCCTCGCCGGGCGCGGGGCGTTCACCGGCAACGACGACCTCGTCTTCCCCGGCACCGGCGGCGGCTACCTCGACGCCTCGGCCGCTCTACCGCCGCTACAAGCGCGCGCTTGAGATCGCCGGTCTGCGCCCGCTGCGCTTCCACGACCTGCGCCACACCTTCGGAACCCGCACGATCGCGACCGCGTCGATCCTCCAGGTCAAGGCGTGGATGGGCCACGCCGACGTCGCCACGACGATGAAGTACCTGCACTACGCGCCGCGCGCAGCGGAGGCGCGACTCGTCGCCGAGGCGTTCGCGTTGGAGGAGCCAGGCGCCGAGGCCGCTCCGGCGTCGGCGACCGCGGGTGCGGCGGGCGAGCGGTAGCGCCACCGGCTGTTGGCGGTCCGCGTCGCGAGCCACTCCTCGAGCATCGGTCGGGACAAGAAACGAACACCCAGAAACGAACACCCAGAAGGCTCGAAACGAACACCCATCAGACGAAACGGATCTGGGACCGAGGCGCGGCCGACTTTCGCGGTCAGATCCGCTTGTTGCGGGACGAAGCCCGACACTCCATCGAGGGACGAAACCGCAGGATGGGAAGGCGACGGCGACCCGCGTGACCGTGTCGGTAGCCGGACGCGATGCGGAACCGGACACCGCTGCCCGCCCAGCAGCTCACCGATCGCCGCCCGTCGGGCTCCGCTACCGCTTTTGCCTCGATGCAGCAGCGCGTGCGGCATGCTCTGCGAATGAGCACCGTTCAGCTGCAGTTTCACGCCGAGCCGCAAGAGCTTGTCGAACTCGCGGCCCGCTGGGCGCGCGCACACAAGCTCGACCTTGTTGTTGAGCGGTTCTTCCCTGTCGCTGAAACGATGGCCGTCGGGCGCGCCGCTGAGCTGACTGCTGTGTGCGCTCAGCTGCGTCGAGTGGACCGCGTGTGGCTGTGGGACCGCCAAGTCCGACATGCACAAGGGTGCGGTGGCCCGGAACCCTGCCCTCGGGGCAGCCCAGCGCCTCTCGGCTCATCTGCACACCCTGGGCGCGCACGAACTCGCGGAGCAGGGCGTCAAGATGCTCGCGGTCGCGGGCTGGAACGAGTACGCGTTCGACGACATCGCGGCGTCTCCGTAGGCGACGCTCGCACTGCTCCTTTCGCAGTGACGTCCGCCGCGCGTCCGCAAGCATCTGCGAAGCCGACGACTTTCGGGACACGGTTCACACCGGCGCTCACCTCACCCAGAGCCGGTCGATGAGCACGCGCGCTGCGAGGACCCGGTAGCTGCCGACCCGCGCCGAGGTGCGTCGATGAGGCTGGGCGTGAAGAGTTGCACCGACGGCGCGAGATCCGTTTCTCGCGGTCGATGCTCGCCGCGAACCCGCGCTGCCGGCGGGATTTGCAGGCTCCGGTTCGCTGAGCCCTCGGATCACCGCCGCCCGTCTGAACTCTGCTCTCCGAGGACCCGCTCGGCCTCGTCGAGCCACTCGAGCAGCAGCTCGCACCAGCGACGGCCGAGCCAGTTGTTGAGCTGGAGGTTGGCCTGGCGGTGAGGCAGCCGCTCAGCGTTCTGCTCCATGACGGCGACGTCCTCGAGCACGCGCTGGATCGCGGGGCGCATGCCGCGCAGGCTCTCGACGGTGCGCTGCGGGCCGGCGATGTCGGCACACATGATCCGAACAGCGGCCTCGTTCTGCACGCGCGGGAAGTTCGCGGGCTCCGACATCCACTCCCGCAGCGCCTCGCGCCCAGCGCCAGTGAGCGAGTAGACGGTTCGGGGCTTCGTCTTCCCCGGCTCGCTGCGCGAGGTCAGGTAGCCGAGCTTCTCCAGGCGCTTTGGCTCAGCGTAGATCTGGCTCGGTGCGATCGCGTAGTAGACCGCGCCACGGCGCAGGATCCGGACGAGGTCGTGCGCGCCCTCGCCTTGCTCGCCGACCAGCCCGAGCACGCAATACGAGACGGTAGTGAGGGTTCCCCTTGGCACAGCCTCCAGTTCGGAGTTTAGCCTGCTCAAGGACTCCATGCCGGAGGTTTAGCAATCGAACCGGAGGGAGCACCGAATGCGGGGGCATCGAGCGGCCGATCCGGAGCGGCCGAGAGGCTCGGTGCGCCCGAGCCGCTGGGGCCCGACCGGGGCAGGGCGCTCTCGGCGCGTCACGCTCCCGGGAGGCCTTGACAAAACTCCCGTTCGGAGTTTAGGCTCCTGAAGGGGATAACTCCTAATCGGAGCTTACGACAACGACACCACACGGGAGCAGGGGCTATGCGGACACACATGGGCGTCAGTGACACCGTCCTCGACGAAGGGCGACTGCAGGAATTCGTGGGGCGCTTCGCGGGCGACCTCGGCGCAGCGCTTCACCAAACGACGGTCCTCATCGGCGACAAACTCGGCCTCTACGCCGCGATGAACGACGGCGAGCCGGTCACCGCGGGAGAGCTCGCCACCCGGACGGGCACCGACGAGCGCTACGTGCGCGAGTGGCTGTGCGCGCAGGCCGCCAGCGGCTACGTCGCGTACGACGCCGACAGCGAGCGCTTCTTCCTGACCCCCGAGCAGGCCGCCTGCCTCGCCGATCCCGAAAGCCCGACGTTCCTTCCCGGCGCCTTCTACATCGCCGCGTCATGTCTGCGCGACGAGCCCAAGATCACCGAGCGCTTCCGGACCGGCGAAGGCCTCGGCTGGCACGAGCACGACGACGACCTCTTCTGCGGAACCGAGCTGTTCTTCCGGCCCGGCTACGTCGCCAACCTCGTGCCGTCGTGGCTGCCCGCGCTCGACGGCGTCAAGGACAAGCTGCTGGCCGGCGCCAGCGTCGCCGACATCGGCTGCGGACACGGCGCCTCGACGATCGTGATGGCCAAGGCCTACCCGCGCTCGGAGTTCATCGGCTTCGACTACCACGCCGCATCGGTCGAGGCGGCGCGACGCGCCGCCGAGCGCGCCGGGGTCGCCGACCGCGTGCGCTTCGAGGTCGCCAGCGCCAAGGACTTCCCCGGGGAGGGCTACGACCTCGTCTGCGTCTTCGACGCACTGCACGACATGGGCGATCCCGTCGGTGCCGCGGCGCACGTGCTGGAGTCCCTCGCGCCGGACGGCAGCTGGCTGATCGTCGAGCCGATGGCGGGCGATCGCACCGAGGACAACCTCAACCCGGTCGGCCGGATCTTCTACTCCGCGTCGACGCTCATCTGCACGCCGGCCTCGCGCGCCCAGGAAGTGGGGCTGGCGCTCGGCGCCCAGGCCGGCGAGGCGCGGCTGCGCGCCGTCGTCACCGACGCCGGCTTCACGCGCTTCCGGCGCGCGACGGAAACCCCCTTCAACCTCGTCCTCGAGGCTCGGCCGTGAGCCCCGCGACCCAGGTGAGCAGAACGCTCTCCGACGAGATCGTCGCGAGGGCGACCGCAGCATGCGCCCGTCGCTGGTCTGGTCGTACTGGTAGTCCAACGCCCACAGCTGATTGGGGCGCTCGGCTCGCAGTCAGCGGGCCTCGGGATCCCCGTCCGCCGTCGCTTGCGGGCCTTCTGCGACACGCGCAGGCCTTCCTCGCGCCACAGGCGCTGCAGCCGCCTGCATCGACTCGAAGCCTGAGGTCATGCCGACGGCTCTTCGCCGCCTCCGGAGCGATCGCGTTCGACAATCTCCCATGAAGGTCACCATCTATACCGATCCAGGCTGCCAGTTTGGGTTCAACGCTCAGCGCCAGGAGCTGCAGCTGATGTGGCACTACGGCCACGCGGTGGAGGTCGTGTGGCGGATGATCGTGCTGGTGGAGACAAGCTCCTCGTTCGAGGAACTCGGCCTGACCTCGGAGCTGGTGGGTCGCACGCGGCAGCGCCTGGCCGGGCTCTACGGGATGCCGATGGGGCTCCAACCGCTGACTCGTGTGGCGGCCACGATCGATGCGTGCCGCGCATACGTCGGGGCGCGGAGGCACGCCCCCGACCGCGCGCTGGCGCTGCTGCGCGGCCTCTACCGGCGCGCGCATTCCGATCAGGAGCCGCTGGACGACCTCGAGACGATCGCCATCGCCGCGGCCGACGCCGGGCTTCCGGCGGACAGCGTCGAGGCCTGGCTAGCCGACGAAGAGGTCGACGCGGCGCTGCGCGCCGACATGGCGGCCAGCCGAGACGCGCTTCCAGAGGCGCTCGCGCTGCCACACAAGCTCGCAAAAGGCGAGGGCGGTTTCCGCTACGCGTCCGCGTCGGCGGTATTCGAACATGAGGACCGACGCGTCGTCGTGTCCGGCTTCCAGCCGTTCGCCGTCTATGAGGTCGCGGTGGCGAACGTCGCGCCTCACATCGAGCGGCGCGACGCACCCGCAGCGGTCGACGAGGTCCTCGCGTGGGCGCCGTACGCGCTTGCGACCGCGGAGGTGGCCGAACTGCGGGGCGTCGACATCGAAAACGCGCGCCGCGAGCTGGAGCGCACCGGCGCGAGGTTCTCGCCGAGCGCGACCGACGGCTACTGGGCAGCGTAGGACCGGGACCGCCCTATGGGCGCGGCCACGCTCCTATCAACTCACGCCGGACATCCCCACCGGCGACGAGCGACACAGCGAAAGGTAGGCAGACCCCCACCGGGTCGAGAGCCTGAAAGAGCGTCAGCTCGCCGCCGGTCGCGACCATCTCCTGCGCAGCGGACGTCGCCGGCACGCGCACATCACAACAGCAAGCCTGAAGGGGGCGCTCTCGTCGCGCTGCTTGTCGACGTCTGCCAGCCGGTCGTCAAGCGCAGACGTCAGGGTCCAGGATGCGAAGCGGACGGGCTGGCCCTCCGTCGACGGCGAGATGCTCTCGGTGTGCCGACGATCAGTCGCTTCTACGGGATCGTGATCCGCATGTACTTCGCCGATCACGCCCCGCCGCACTTTCATGCTGTCTACGCCGGCGAGGAGGCGGTCATCGAGATCGCGACCGGCGAGATCCTGCGCGGACATCTGCCGGATCGGGCATTGCGGATGGTGCGAGAATGGGCGTCGATGCATCGCGACGAGCTGGCCGCGAACTGGGAGCGTGCCCAGGTTCCCGAGCAGCCGGCGCCGATCGCACCGCTGCCATGAACCCATCGCGTACAACGATCACGCAGGTTGAGCCGCTCGAAGGCCATTGGCTTCGGCTGACCTTCGGCGACGGCGCCGTGCACGAGGTCGACCTCGCGGATCTGCTGCTGGTCGGCGGCGTGTTCGGCGCGATCCGCGACGATCGCGACGTCTTCAAGGCTGTCACCGTCGACCGCGAGTTCGGCAGCATCGTCTGGCCTGGTGATGTCGATCTTGATCCCGACGTGCTTCGCGGCGACCAACCACCAGCGTCCGGAGCAGCGCTGCCCCGACGAGTCGTCCAGCCGGCCTAGTGGACCCATCCGCAAGTTCGTCGGGTTATGTAAAGGAGGATGCGGGCCCGGTGTCGAACGTGAGATCGTGGCCCGGACCAGCCGCTACCCGATCGAGCTTGGCGAGGCGGATCGTGATGAGCTTGCGCGGCGCGCGGGGACGCCGACGCTCGCGTATCGCGATGTTCAGCGCGCGCGGATGATCTTGTACGCAGCCGAGGGTCTGGCCGACAAGGAGATCGCGGTGCGCTGCGATTGTCATCCGGATGTCGTCAGCAAGTGGCGACGAAGATTCTGTGAGCAGGGCATCGAGGGGCTGACCGACAAACCACGCGCGGGCCGCCCGCGCCGTTTTCCCCGCAGCAGGTCGCCGACGTCGTCGCCGTCGCGTGCGAGCTGCCGGTCAAGCACGACCGGCCGCTGGGACGCTTCTCGCGCACTGAGCTGCATCGCCTCGTCATCGAGCAGGGCGTCACCGAGGCATCGGCGACGACGATCTGGCGCTGGCTGCATGACCGCTCTTTAAAGCCGTGGCAGCAGCGCTCGTGGATCTTTCCGCGCGACCCCAACTTCCAGCCGAAGGCGGGCCGCGTCCTGGATCTGTACGCGCGCCGCTTCGAAGGCCGGCTGCTGCATCCCGGCGAGTACGTCATCTGCGCCGACGAGAAGTCTCAGCTGCAAGCGCTCGCACGCCGCCACGAGACGGTTGCACCAACGCCCGAGCACCCCGCGCTGGTTGAGTTCGAGTACAAGCGCGGCGGCACACTGGCCTACCTCGCCGCGTGGGACGTCCATCACGCCAGACTCTTCGGGCGCTGCGAGGCGAAGACGGGGATCGAACCGTTCAGACGGCTCGTCGAGCAGGTCATGAGCAGCGAGCCCTACAAGTCGGCCAAGACCGTGTTCTGGATCGTCGACAACGGCTCAAGCCATTCCGGCAAGACCTCGATCGCCCGCATGCAGGACACCTACGCCAACGCACGCCTGATCCACCTGCCGGTCCATGCCTCGTGACTGAACCAGATCGAGATCTACTTCTCGATCCTGCAACGCAAGGCGCTGACACCCAACGACTTCGCAGACCTCGACGCGCTTGCCGCGCGCATCACGGCCTTCGAGGAGCACTACCGCCAGATCGCCAAGCCCTTCGATTGGACCTTCACCCGCGCCAAGCTCGACGACCTCCTGGCCCGCCTCGCCGACCGCGAGCCGCACCTCAAGCTCGCGGCCTAACCCAACGAACTAACGGACACGTCCACTAGCACTACCGCGACGACGCCGGTCACCGGCGCGTCAGAGGCCGGTCGTCAACCGGCCCGGAGGCCTCGTCGTGAGCGCTCATCCCTGACTGACGCTCGTCGTCATCCGCGATAAGACACCGTCCAGACGGCGTTCCCGGACATGGGCGTCGCCCGGCACCCGCGTTCGTCATCGCTGCTCGACGATCGTCTCGCGTCGCGCCTGATCCTCCGACAGGAACCGTGTCCCCGACGATGTCCCCAACCCTGCAGATCTGACCCTCGCCAGCCGCGCCCAACCCGACCCAACCTCCCCAAAACGGCTGCAAAATCGAGTGTTTCGGCGCATCATAATCCGCGTGTCGGGGGTTCGAGTCCCTCCTCCGGCATCATCAACGGCCCTGCCGCGATCGAGCGCGAGCACCACGAGCAGGTTGGCGTCGACGACGACCGCCACGAGCTACCGAGCGTCGAGCTCGGCACGCGCCTCGCGGGCGAGGCTCAGGCCGTCAATCTCCGGCAGTCGCCCGCGCAGGTTGGCGATCTCGGCAAGCGCGTCGTCGAACCCATCCCATCGCGCCTGCATCAGGTCTCGCGCAGAAGGTCCTCGGCCAGCTCGTCGGGCTCGACGCCGCGCCGCGCAGCCTCAAGCCGCAACAGCTCGTACGCATCGTCCGCCAGCTTGATCCTGCGGTCGCGCGCCGCCATGCGCGAAGTGTAGGCCGCAGGCGAGTCACGGCGTGGCCGCTCTCGCGCCTGCGACCACTCGCACGAGCCTTCGCCCGTGTACGCGTAGACGTTGTGGCACTCAGTGACCGAGGCGATCCTCGCCTTTCGTCGCAAGCTGGGCTTGATGGCTCTCGGATCGCCGAGATTCTGGGCACCACGCCCGCCACGGCGTGCTCGCGGATCAGCCGGGCGTCAGCCCCTGGCCAGCACGGGATTGGACTGGGGCGGACGAGTACCCCTCGAAGGCGTATGGGTTTAGGAACTGTCGTCTCCAGAAGAACGAACGCTCGACTTCGGTCATCCGCCCGCGGTCGCAGACCTCGTCCCACTCGCGCTTGATCACCTCGACCTGATGGTCAATCAGCTCGCCTGCCTCGCGCTCCGTCAGCATGTACGTCGACGCGCGTTTGACGCAGCCGGCGAGCTGGCTCATGCGGAAGCCGTCCGCGCCGATCATCATCGCCTGGCTTGTCTCGCCACCGCCGCGCGCCTGCGGGCAGATGTCGTAGGCGGGCGTCAGCGTGAGCCACTCGCCGTCCCAGAAGGCGGCGTGGTTGCGCGCATGATCATCGCTGTTGCCGGTGAGGATGTTGAACGTGATGCGCGCGAACAACTCGCGCAAAGACGCGCGGGCGTGGGTGAAGCGCTCGCGAACGATCTGCGCCAGATCGGCGTAGCTCGCGTAGCGGGCCATCAACTCGTCGAGCTCGAGAATGGTGAGCGCCGAAACCAGCGCACGCCGCTGCTGCGTTCCGGGCACGCGGTCGAAGCGCTTCAAGAGCAGGACGTCGCGGCCCATCACGCCCACAAGATCGACGCTGGCAACGTCGAGGCCCGTCCGGCGGGCGAGCTCCATCGCGGCGAACTCGCCCTTCACCACTGCATAGGTGTCGGTGCTCGAAGAAAACTTCGCAATCACGTCGCCGCCGTCGGCGTTCAGGAGCACCTTCGGGCGCGCGCCGCCGACCGAGCTGGCGTGCAGGAGCGCGAGGTCGAGTGCGGGCGGCAGCGGCCGGCCCTCGCCGACGCGGTCGGCGGCGTCGATCAGATCCTCGAGCGGCGCGCTCGTCTCGTCGCGGCTGACATAGACATGCGCGTGCTCCTGGAAGTCGAGCGCCCCGATGCGGTCCGACCCCGACCGCAGGAGATGGGTGAGCGGCCCGAAGACCGCCCGGTCGCCGTCCCGTGCCCCCGTGCCGAGCAGGTGCTGCATGACGACTCGCTGGCCCCAGGAGTCGGGCCCCGCGTCCCTGATGCAGCCCGGGATCGTGAGCCCGCCGAGCGGCTCGATCACCCCGGGACGAAGCGGCAGCTCCGGCAGGTAGAGCGGGATCGCCCCACGACGGCCGAGGTAGCTGCGGCCGTAGTTGAAGCGCACGATCCCGCCGGCGAGCTCGATCCGGCCCGCGACGACCGGCTCCTCCGGGCCCGGCAGCCAGGTCCAGACGAATGCCTCGCATTCTTCCGCTCTTTCGCCTCATGGTGCTACGTCCTGTCGTGCCGGTCCGAGTGCTCGCGGAGCACCTCGCACGGATACGGCGATCGCGAGCTACGCGCTGTGCGCCATAGAGGAATTCTCGGTTCTCATCACGCTCGGCTAGTCGCGGCGCGTAGCGCTTCTGTGGCGATCGCCGCCAACGCTCGCTCGGAGCTGGCGTAGGCGCTCACCTGCCGCAGCCGAGCAGCCGGCTGACCGGCGTGCAGGAGTCCTCCTGCTGAGGCGGCGACGTCGGCGGCTCGGGCGTCGTCGCGGACGGTGGCGTCGTCGTCGAGGGCCCGGGGTTCGAGGTCGTCTCGGTCTGCGGCGCCCTACGCGCGCCTTCCGGCGAGGAGCGACGCGGCGCCTTGCGCCTCTTCGTCTTCTCGCTGGCCTTCCTGCTCGCCTCGGCGCGGTCATCCTTCTTGCGCTTCTTGCGCTTCTCTTGCTCATGGCGCCGTTCGGCGGCACGCAACTGCCGGCGGGCGTCGACGCCGTAGGCATCGTCGAACGCGGCGACGAGCGTCTCGTCGAGGGGACAGTTGAGGCAGAAGCCGTCGCGCTCCCAGCCCCTCGCGCGTCCCATCACCTGACTGGCGTAGTCGATGCCGAACAGGTCGTGTCCGTAGTAGGCGTAGGCTGCCGACCACGACCCGCCGTCGAGCGCCTCGCTGGCACCGGAATCGCGGAGCAGCGCACCTGCCGCCATGATCGCGTCGAAGTCGTCGTAGATCGACGGGTGCGAGCGCGTGCGGTGCGGGTAGCGGCGCGGGCGGTCGCCGAGGCGGAAGGACTGGCGGTAGAGCTCCCACGTGCTCACCGGGCCATTCTTGACGTTGAACTGCATCGGCCCTGCGCAGCAGCCAAAGGCGTTGAGGCCATGGTAGGTGCTCGGCTCGGTGGAGAACGCGGTCTCCTGGCGATGGATCGAGGCGATCAGTCGCCAGGACACGCCGAAGGTGCGCGCGGCCTCCCGGTACAGCGGCATGAACCCCGACTTGGCGGACGCCGGCACGTGCCGCGAGGTGGTCCTGCGGTAGTAGGCCGGCCCGGCACGACGGGGCTTCGGGCGTCGCGCGACGAGTCGCCCCACCGCGACGCGGCTCGGAGCCGTCCCGGCAGATGACAGCGCCGCAACGAGATCGGCCCGGCGCGACTGCGAGCCGCCTCGCTCAGCGGCGCCGGAGACGTCTGATGGGAGCTGCCGCAGCGCCGCAGCCGTGCCGCCTCCGAGGAGAAAGACGAGCGCGACGACCAGGGCCTGCCCGAGGCGCTCTCTGCGGTGCTTGACGAAGTCGACCGGCAGTCGCATCTGCGGAAGCGTGCCAGAGCGGCCACCGCAGCGCGGCGGTGGCGTCGTGCGCCTGCGCCCCGATCAGCCGGCTCGAGCCGCGCCGACGGTTTCGATGCCGCTCGTCGAGGGGGATAGAACGTCGCGTGGCGTTGCGAATCGAGGACTACGCGCTGATCGGCGACACCGAGACAGCGGCCCTGGTCGGGCTCGACGGCTCGATCGACTGGCTCTGTCTGCCGCGCTTCGACGCGCCCGCGTGCTTCGCCGCGCTGCTCGGAGGATCCGAGCACGGCCGCTGGCTGATCGCGCCGGTCGGCGGGGTTCGCCGCGTCCAGCGCCGCTATCGCCCCGGGACGCTCGTGCTCGAGACGGAGTGGGAGACGGCGGACGGCGTCGTTCGCGTCGTCGACTGCATGCCGCCGCGAGACCGGGTCCCCGACGTGCTGCGCCTCGTCGAGGGGATTTCGGGACGGGTGCCGATGCGGATCGAGCTGACGATTCGCTTCGACTACGGGGCGATCGTGCCGTGGGTGCGTCGCCACGAGCAGTATCTGGAGGCGGTCGCCGGACCGGACGCACTGCGGCTGCGCACGCCGGTCGAGGTTCGCGGCGAGAACCTGACGACGGTGGCGCAGTTCGAGGTGCAGCAGGGCGACGTCGTCCCGTTCGGGCTCTCGTGGCATGCCTCGCATGACGAGCCGCCCCCCGCCAAGGAGCCGGCGCGGTCGGTCGAGGCGACGCAGCGCTGGTGGGAGGCGTGGTCGAGCCGATGCACGTACGACGGCAGCTATGCGGAGCCGGTGTCGCAATCTCTGCGGGCGCTCAAGGCGATGACCTACCACCCGACGGGCGGGATCGTCGCCGCGATCACGACGTCGCTGCCCGAGCAGATCGGCGGGGTACGCAACTGGGACTACCGCTTCTGCTGGGTGCGTGACGCGACGTTCACGCTGTTGTCGCTGCTCGCCGCCGGCTACAGCGAGGAGGCCGAGCGCTGGCGCGACTGGCTGTTGCGGGCCGTCGCGGGGCAGCCCGAGGCGATGCAGATCATGTACGGGCCGGCCGGCGAGCGGCGTCTGACCGAGCTCGAGCTGCCGTGGCTTCCCGGCTACGAGGGCTCTGTGCCGGTGCGGATCGGCAACGGCGCGGCGCAGCAGTTCCAGCTCGACGTCTACGGGGAGCTGATGGATTCACTGCACGACGCGCGCGACGCCGGGATCGACCCCGACCCGGCGGCGTGGGGCGTGCAGGTCAAGCTGATGGAGTTCCTCGAGACGGCGTGGCGGCGCGAGGACGAGGGCATCTGGGAGGTCCGCGGTCCGCGCCGTGACTTCGTGCACTCCAAGGTGATGGCATGGGTCGCGTTCGACCGGGCCGTCAAGGCGGTGCAGCGGTTCGGGCTCGAGGGCCCGGTGGATCGGTGGCGCGCGCTGCGTGAGCAGGTGCACGCCGAGGTCTGCCGCGAGGGCTTCGACGCCGACCGCGGGACGTTCACGCAGTCCTACGGCTCGCAGCAGCTCGACGCGAGCCTGCTGATGATCCCGCTCGTCGGCTTCCTGGCACCCGACGATCCGCGCGTCGACGGCACGGTACGAGCGATCGAGCGCGAACTCGTCGAAGACGGCTTCGTCATGCGCTACCCGACGCAGCCGGACGTCGACGGCCTGCCGCCCGGAGAGGGCGCGTTCCTGCCCTGCTCGTTCTGGCTTGTCGACTGCCTCGCGCTGACCGGGCGCCGCGACGACGCGTTGGCGCTCTACGACCGCCTGCTCGGGCTGCGCAACGACGTCGGGCTGCTGTCGGAGGAGTACGACCCGCACGCCAAGCGGCTCGTCGGCAACTTCCCGCAGGCGTTCACCCACGTCGGGCTCGTGAACTCGGCGCTCAACCTCGATCCCGGCGTCGGGCCGGCGAACGTCCGCAGGCGGGCCTGATGCGGGCGATCACGGTCATCCCGGGCGAGCGGGACTCGGCGCGCCTGGAGGAGATCGAGGAGCCGTCCCCGGAGGCCGGGGCCGTGCTCGTCCAAGCGGTCGCGATCGGCGTCTGCGGTACGGACGGCGAGATCATCCGCGGCGAGTACGGATGGTCGCCACCGGGTCGCGCGCGGCTCGTGCTGGGTCACGAGTCGCTGGGACGGGTGATCGAGGCGCCCGACGGCGCAGCGGTCAGCGCGGGAGATCTCGTCGTGGGGATCGTGCGGCGCCCCGATCCCGAGCCCTGCGTCTGCTGCGCCGCCGGCGAATGGGACCAATGCCGCAATGGACGCTATACCGAACGCGGGATCAAGGAGATCGACGGCTACGGCTCCGAGCGCTGGCGCGTCGAGCCGGAGTTCGCCGTGCGCGTCGATCCCCAGCTGGGCCGGCTCGGCGTCCTTCTCGAGCCGGCGAGCATCGTCGCCAAGGCATGGGACCAGATCGACCGCATCAGCCGGCGCGCATGCACCCGGATCGAGACGGCGCTCGTCACCGGCGCCGGAGCGATCGGCCTGCTGGCCGCGCTGCTGGCGCGCCAGCGAGGGCTTGACGTGCACGTGCTCGACATCGTCGCCGCCGGCCCCAAGCCCGAGGCCGTCGCGGCACTGGGCGCCGCGTATCACCACGGCGACGTCAGGGAGATCGGCGATGTCGACGTGGTCGTCGAGGCGACCGGCGTGGGCAGCGTCATCTTCGACGTCATCGGCCAGACGAATCCGGGCGGCATCGTCTGCCTCACCGGCATGTCGCCGGCGGGACGCAGGATCGAGATCGACGCCGGCGCACTGAACCGCGAACTGGTACTCGAGAACGACGTCGTCTTCGGGTCCGTGAACGCAAACCGGCGCCACTACCGGCTCGCCGCCGACGCGCTGGCGCGCGCCGACCGCGACTGGCTGGAGCGGCTCGTCACGCGCTGGGTTTCGCTCGACCAGTGGCGAAGCGCGCTCGAACGCCGCGACGACGACATCAAGGTCGCGATCGCGTTCGACGCCGGCTGACGCCCGCGCCGGCGAGCCGCACCCGGCGGCCGGCGGCCGATCGGCAACGTAAGCTCCGCGGCCTGTCGCCAGCAGCCAGCAGCAGCCCCTCAGCCGCGTTGACGGCGACGGCGCGGCGCGGCCTCGCCCGCGCCGCCGCGATCAGCGCGCTCGCGCTCGTGCCGGAGGCGCTGCACGGCGCCGAGGATGTGCGCGGCGCTTTCGGCCCCGCGCCGGCGCTCGCCGTCCTGCTGCTCGCGCAGGCGGTCGCAGCCGCGGCCGCGCTGCACGGCCGGCGCTTCGGGGCACGCCTGCTGCTCGCCGTCAGCGCCGCGTGGATCTTCGGCGCCGTCGCCGATCATCCCGAGGCGTTCGCCGATCCGGCGGGCTTTCGCGACGGCTGGACGTCGGCGCTCCCCGTCCTCGCGCTCGTCGCGCTGAACGGCGCCGCGGCGGCGTACGCCCTCGCGCCGTCGATGCCGCGCCGCTGGGACGCGCTGAAGACGTCGCCCGCCGACGCGTGGGCGGCGTGCGAGTACGAGCGCGCCGTCGTGCTCGACGTGCGCGCGGCGCGCGAGCGCGCCGGCGGCGCGATTCCAGGTGCGATGCCGGCATCGTGGCGCGCACCGCAGGCGCCGCCCGGCGACCGCCCCGTGCTCGTCGTGTGCTCGCACGGCGGGCGCAGCCTGCGTGCCGTGCACAGGCTGCGCGCGGCCGGCATCGACGCGCGCTCGATCGCCGGCGGGATGAACGCCCACCGCCGAGCGCGCCTGCCGATCGAGGACGGGCCGTCGTGAGGGCGATCGTCGTCGGCGCCGGCCACAACGGGCTCGTGTGCGCGTGCTACCTGGCGAGCGCCGGGCTCGACGTGCTCGTCCTCGAAGCCTCCGACCGCCCCGGCGGCGGCTCGCGCACCGACGAGACCGTGCCCGGCTACCGCTTCGACACCCATTCCGTCGCGCACAACATCATCAACATGACCTCGATCCCGCGCGAGCTCGGGCTCGCCGCGGCGGGGCTCGAGTACCGCGAGATGGACCCCTTCGCGATCGCCGTCTTCGCCGACGGCCGGCGCGTGCGCTTCCATCGATCGATCGAGCGGACCGTCGCTTCGATCGCCGAGATCGACCGTGCCGAGGCCGCGGCCTACGGCGCGTTCATGGCAGAGGCGACGCCGCTCGTCGACCTCCTGACGCTCGGTCTGCAGGGCGGCGCCAGTCCGCGCGAGCTGTGCGGGCGGCTGCTGCGACGGATGCCGCAGGCCGCGCGCGTGCTGCGCCGCGGTGGGCTGCGGCTGACAGGCGAGCTGCTCGGCGGCTATGGCCGGCTGCTGCGCAGCCGCCTGCCGTCGGACCTCACGCGCGCGCCGATCAGCGCGTTCGCGGCACATGCCAACGCCGGCCCCGACGTGCCCGGCAGCGCGCTCTTCGGCTTCTGGCAGGCCGCCTACCACCGCCACGGCCAGTGGCACGCCACCGGTGGAGCGCAGGGGCTGAGCGACGCGCTGGCGCGGCGCCTGCAGCAGCTCGGCGGCAGCCTGCGCTGCGACGCCCGCGTCACGCGCATCGACGCCGCCGGCGGGCGCGTGCGGGCCGTCGAGCTCGCTGCGGCCGAGCGGCTGGCGGCCGACGTCGTCGTGACCGCGATCCACCCGAAGGCCGCGCTGCTCGAGCTGCTCGACCCTCCGCTGGGCGGCTCGCTCGGCGTCCAGCTGGCCGCCGCGCACGCGTCCAACACCGTGCAGATGCTCGTCCACGTCGCCGTCGACCGCCTGCCCGCATACACGCACGCGCGCGCCGGCGACCACAACGGCCTGCAGAGCTTCGTCGACGAGCTCGGCGAGCTCGTCGCCGCGTTCCACGCCGCCGAGGACCGGCGCGTGCACCTACCGGTTCCGGCGTACGCGTTCACGACCTCGGCGCTCGACGCGGGCCTCGCGCCGCCCGGCCATCACACCGTCTACCTCGCCTATCCCGCGGCGCCGTTTCACGTCGAGGGCGGCTGGGAGCGGGCCGCCCCGACCGTCGTGGAGAGCCTGCTCGACCAGATGCAGGCGCGGGCGCCGGGCTTTCGCGACACGATCCAGGGCATCGCGGTGCGCACGCCGGAGCTGATGGCACGCGAGCTGCACTGGCCGGGCGCCCACCCGATGCACCTCGACATCACGCTCGACCAGCTGGGGGTGCTGCGCCCGATCGGCGCGCTCGGGTCGCATCGCACGCCGACGACCGGCATGTACGTCAGCGGCGCCGGCACCGCGCCGACCGCCGGGATCGCAGGCGGCCCCGGGCGCGCAGCGGCGCGCGCGGTGCTGCGCGACGTCGGTTGAGCGTTCGAGACGCGATCAGCGCGGGCGTTCGCCGAGGTCGTGCTCGGGCTGCGCCGGCGTGACCTTCCGTGCGCGCGCTCACGCCGTCGTGTCAGCGGCGTCAGCGGCGTCTGCGGCGCCGCGGTCGGGCGCGCCGGCGAAGCACGCGCGTCGCGAAGACGACGACCAGGCCTGCGACGAGCGCGATCAGGCTCTGCGGGCGCGACGGCGCGCGGCGGGCGACGGGCGGCGGTGCAGCCGCGGCGGCCGGTTGGGGCGCGGCCGCCGCGACCTCTGCCGGTCGCGCCTCGCTCGGCGGCGGCCCTGGCGCGACCGTCCGTCGCGCTCGCTCGCTCTGGCGCCGAAGGCGCCTGCCGGGCCACTCGCTGTGGTAGCCGGCGAGCCCGATCACCGCGGGCACGAGCACGGTGCGCACCAGGAACGCGTCGATCAGCAGGCCCGTCGCCATCACGAACGCCAGCTGCTGGAAGGCCAGCAGCGGGACGAGCGCGAGCGCGGCGAAGGAGAACGCGAGGACGATCCCGGCGGCCGAGATCGCACGCGCCGCGCCGGCGCCGGCGACGACCGTCGCCTCGCGCAGCGGCCGCCGCTGAGCCTCGTCCCAGACGCGGCCGACGAGCAGGATGTTGTAGTCCGAGCCGAGCGCGACGAGCAGCACGCCCGCCGTGACCGGCACGTAGTACGCGAGCTCCTCTGCATCGAGCAGCAGCTCGAACAGCCCGACCCCGAGGCCGATCGCTGCGACCGGGGCGAGCGCGGCGGCGGCGACCAGGTACAGCGGCGCGACCAGCCCGCGCAGGAACACGACGAGCACGAGCAGGACGGCGAGCAGCACCGCGGGAATCACGCGCCGCAGATCGAGGACGGTGCCGTCGATCGTCTCCTGAGACAGCGCCGTGTCGCCCGCGAAGCTCGCGTGCGCCTGCGGCAGCCCCGCCCGCGCCAGCAGCGTGTCGATGCGGTCGCGCAGCCCGTCGAGACGTTTGATCGCGGCGCTGCCGAGCGGATCGGCCGTAAAGGCGATGGCGTAGCGGGCGGCGTTGCCGTTCTCGGCCAGCAGCGCGCCGAGCTCGCGGTCGGTCGGGTTGAGCGGCGGGCCCAGGACCTCGGCGACGCCGGGCTGGTCGGCCAGCAGGCGCTGCAGGCGCGCGAGCGACTGGCGTCTCTGCGTGATGCCGCGCTGCTCGACGAGAAGCACCGTCGGCGAGAGGACGCCGGGCACGAACGCGGCCGACGCCTGGGCGTACGCGCGCCGCGCCTCGCTGTCGCTCGGCAGGCCTCGGATCAGCGGGTTGCCGAGGTCGATCGTCGCGATCGGCGCCGCCATCGCGGTCAGGGCGAGAAGCGATACCGCGATCGCCGTGCGCGGCTTGAGCACAGCCCAACGTAGGAGCCGGGCGACGACGCTGTCCCTCGGCTGGGGACCGTCGGCGGGCGCACCGGGGCGGTGCGGCCAGAACAGTCGCCGCCCGAGCAGCGCCAGCGAGGCGGGGACGAAGGTCATCGCCACCGCCATCCCGATCAGGACCGCGAGCGCCAGCCCCGGCCCGAAGGCGCGCAGGAACCCCGAACCCGCGACGACAAGCGCGCCACATGCCGCCGCGACGGCCAGCCCGCAGGTCAGGATGATCGGTGTCAGCTCGGCGGTCGTCGCGCGCGCGGCAGCGTCCGGCTGCTCGCCGCTGTCCAGGCGGCGACGAAATCGCGACAGGAAGAACAGGGAGTAGTCGGTCACGACTCCGAACAGCAGCGCGACGATGACGGGCTCGACCTCGCTCGGAACCGAGACCCCGAGCGCCGCTCCGATCGTCGCCACCAGCCGGACGCACACGAGGTAGGCGATCGCGACGGCGGCCAGGTTGACGAACGGGGCGAGCAGCGCGCGGAAGTACAGCCCCACGGCGACGAGCACGAAGAGGAGCGTCGCGCCCTCGAAGAGCGGCAGATGCTCTTCGATCACCTCCGCCTGGGCGGCGCGGGCCGGAATCGCCCCCGTGACGCCGACGAACGCGTCGGCGCCGTCGGCGCCGACGGCGGGGCGCACGTACTGCTCGGCGAAGCGCTCGGCTGCCCCGGTGCGTCCGTCGCGGCCGACGCTGGGCGGAAACAGCAACGGGATCAGCAGCGTCGTCGACCGCTCGCGGATCAGCGGGACGTCGCCGATGCCGTTGGAGAGCAGATAGCCGCGCGTCTGGCGCAGCGTCGGCAGCTCGCCCCTGTCCAGGCGCACCGTCTGGAAGGCGACGCGCGCCTGATCGCGGAGCGACAGGCCATCGCCGTCGCGCACGACGATGGTCGTCCGGCTCAGGAAGGGGAACCGGAAGAGCTCCGCCGCGCGCTGCTCGGACTCGATCGCCTCCGCGCCCGTCGGCACGAGGTCGCCGAGAGCGCCGACCTGGGCCTCGCGGATCGACGGCAGCAGCAGCGTGAACGCGACCGCAGCGGCGATCCAGGCGAGGACGATCGGCACCCGCGCGGCGATGACGACGCGAGCGAAGCGATCGGCCATCGCGCGTCAGCGGCCGCTGTGCTCGAGGTTCAGCCGCCGGCGCTCGGCGGCCGCCAGCTCACCGTAGCGTCCTTCGGCGAGGTCCACCCAGGGACGGTCGCCGACCTCGCGCTGCAGCCGCCGGTAGCTCATCGTCTGCAGCGCGCGATGGGCGAGCAGCCGCTCGAGCGGCGGTTCGCCGCCGAAGCGCTCGAGCAGCTGGCGCATCGCACGGCGCTCGCGGGCGCGCGCGAGCCGAGCGGGGAGGTACACGAACAGGATCGCGCTCGACGGGATCAGCGCGACCGACAGGCCCAGCAACGTGCTGAGGTTCGAGATGCTGTCGCGCGCGGTGCGGCCGCTGATCTTCGTCTCGCGCCCCACGTCGGTGATCTCCTTCGCGGTCCGGTCGATCCGGTCACCGACCAGCGGGATGTTCAGCTCGTCGAGCGCGCGCCCGGTGTCCTCGACGGCCCCGCCCGCATTGGAGATCGTCCTGCTGAGCTCGGTCAGGCCCTCGACCTCGTCGTGGACGCGCAGCCCGAGCAGCAGCCAGGCGACGACCCAGACGACGACCAGGAGGTCGACCGCGATGATCCACGTGCCGACCGGCGGCCAGTTGCCGGCCGAGTCTCTTGCGTCGGCCGTGCTCACGCTGCTGAGCGCAGCAACGGCTCGCCGAGCGCCGCGCAGCGACACGCGCGGCCCCTCATGCTATGAGGCCTCCTCGACAGCCTGCTCGAGCTCGTCCTTGCTCATCTTCGAGCGGCCGGCGACGTCGAGATCCTTGGCCTTCTCGGAGAGCTCGTTCTTCGTCGGCTCGTCGCGTGAGCCGCCGGAGTCATCCTTGAGCTCCCAGTGGTCGCCCTGCTTCTCGGCGACGTTCTTCACCGACGCCCAGGCGGTGCGGTGAGCGCGCTCCTCGTCGTCGTACTCGTCGTGGGCGCTGTCGAGCGTCTTCTCGTACGTGCGCTGCACCTTGTCGGGTGAACGCTCGAGCGTGCTCGGAAGATCTTCCTTGTTGGCTGGCATCGCGCCTCCTTCGGATCGCCGTCGGGTCGCGCAACTACCCGCGCCGCGGCTCGCCTGAACGAGTGCGTCAGCGGCCTGACGAGAGTCCGACGACCGGCCGGCCTCGGTGAGAGACGTCACGCGGCTGACCGCTTGAGCGACGCTGTTCGCGCACGCGGGAACGCTGACGTGCGTGAAAGCAACACGGAGAGAGGTCCCATGACCGCCGCCCACGACGAAGACCGCGGCGTGCAGCCGCCCCGTGAGACGATCGCCACCTTTCGTACCTATCGCGATGCCGAGCGCGCCGTGGACTGGCTCTCCGACCGCGGCTTCGCGGTCGACCGCGTCAGCATCGTCGGCACCGGGATCGCGATCGTCGAGCAGGTGACAGGACGGCTGACGACGGCGCGCGCAGCGCTGAGCGGAGCGGCCCAGGGCGCGTTCGTCGCGCTGCTGTTCACGTTGCTGCTGGGTATCTTCTTCACCGTCGCCGAGGGCTTCTGGGCACTGCTGCTCACCGCGCTCGGCGCGGGTGTCCTGTTCGGCGCGGTCTTTGCGGCTGCGCTGCACGCGTCGCGCGGCGGCCGCCGCGACTTCGCGTCGACCTCCGGCCTCAGCGCCGATCGCTTCGAGCTGCAGGCCGAGGTCGAGGTTGCCGCCGAGGCGCGCCTCGTGCTGGACGAGATGCCGCCGTCGGACCGCGATCACGCTGCCGGCGCGCTGCGACCCGCGTGAGCGACGGGTGGCGACGCTGACGACGGCACCGTCAGCCAGATGACGGCGGGGACGTGCCGGGCGCGACGCAGGGCATCCAGCCGACGATGAGCCTTGCTCGATCACGCGTCGCGGCCGTCGCTGCGCTCGCCGCATTGGCGGCGGGCTGCGGCGGCGACGATTCCGTCGAGCGGCCGGCGCGAGCCGAGGCGCCCGACGTCGTCGTCGAGGGTGCGCGCACCAACGGGACGCTCGCTCGCGTCCCGGAGATCTACCGGCGGCTGGAGCCATCCGTCGTCGCCGTCGAGGTCAGCGGGGCAGAGGGCCGCGGCGAGGGCAGCGGCGTCGTCTACGAGCCGCGCCGGATCGTGACCAACCACCACGTCGTCGCGGGCGCGGACGACGTCGCCGTCGTGCTGGCAAGCGGCAAGCGGATCAGCGCGCGCGTCGTCGCGAGCGACCCTCGGACGGACCTGGCGCTGCTGGCAGTCGGGCGCGTCCTGCCGCCGGCGAAGTTCGCCGAGTCGCTGCCGCCCGTCGGCTCGCTCGCCGTCGCGATCGGCAACCCGCTCGGGTTCGCGGGGTCAGTCACGGCGGGCGTCGTCTCCGGTCTGGATCGTGCGATCCCCTCCGGCGGCCGGACGCCGGCGCTCGTCAACCTGCTCCAGACCGACGCGCCGATCTCACCGGGCAACTCCGGCGGCGCGCTCGTCGGCGCGGACGGCGAGGTGATCGGCATCAACGTCGCGTACATCCCTCCGATCGCGCGGGCCGTCTCGATCGGCTTCGCGATCCCATCGCCTACGGTCGTCGACGTGCTGCGACAGCTGGCGGCCGACGGCGACGTCGAGCACGCGTTCCTCGGCGTGCAGCTGCGGCCGTTGACGCCCGAGGTCGCCGACCGGCTCGGCCTGCGGGTGCAGGAGGGCGCGATCGTGGCCGGCGTCGGCAACGGGACGCCTGGCGATCGCGCGGGTCTGCGCGCGGGCGACATCATCGTCGAGGTCGGCGAGCGAGAGGTCGCAAGCGTGGAGGACGTCCTCTCCGTCCTTCGCCGGACCGAGCCGGGGAACAAGCTGACGTTCACCGTCGTGCGCGACGGCGACCGGCGCGACGTCACCGTCACGACGGGCCGGCGCGCGGATTGACATGCGCCGTCGAGTGGCGATCGAGACGAAGGCGACCGTCGTTTCAAGCGCTTGCGCTTCGGTTCGAGCGGAGAACGGGTGGCGCGGGCTGCTGGATCGTCAAGCGCCGGCGCGAGGACGCGCTGGCGCCGCGATGCTCGCGACCGCCTCGCCGGCATGAACCGGCTGGCGCTCGGAGCGCTTGCCGGCGTTCTGTTCGGCCTCGGGCTCGCGCTGGGCACGAACGTGTCCGGCCTCGTGCTCGCGCTCTACGGGTTGGTGCTCGGAGCGCTGCTCGCGGCGCTGTTCGTCAAGCTCTCGCGCGGGCCGCGCTGACGCGGGCGGCAGCCTCGAGCGCTGCCATTGTCAGCGCGCTGACCGCCTCGCGATTCGCGGACGCTCCCGCGGGCAGTGCCACATGTATGAGACATCCCGTAGTGAGCCTGATCGCCGCCGCCGCGCTGCTGGGCGCGGCCGGCTGCGGATCCGACAACGACGCCGAGGACGAGCAGGCGGTGACGACGGCCGGCGGCGGTCAGGTCACGGCGACGACCGAAGACCCCGACACCACCACCGAACCCGCGAGGGACGCCGGGCAGACGGACGCCGGGCAGACGGACGGCGAGCTGTCGGCGGAGGGCCGTGCCGTGCTTGCCGCCACCCAGGATCTCGCCGCTGACGTCAGCGAGACCGCCGAGGAGTTCGGACGCGGGCGGATCGACGAGGACGAGGCGAGGGCGCAGCTCGAGCTCGCGCGCGAGCGCGCCGACGACCTGCGGCGCCGCGCGCAGGAGCTGCCCGCTGCCGGCCGCGGTCGCGAGCGGCTGGCCTCGTTGAACGAAGAGATCAGCCGTACCGCGAGTGACCTCTCGAGGCTCGTGTCCGAGGGTCGTCGAGAGAGCCGCGACGAGATCAGGGAGCGCATCGCGCAGCTGCGCGGCGAGGCGCGGTCGACGTTCGACACGCTGAGCGAGCAGCTCGACGAGCAGGCGCAGGAGCGAATCCGCGAAGCGCTCGACCGCATCGGTGTCAACGCCCCCTAGTGAGTCGCCCAGGAACGTTGCGCCCGACCGGGTGCAACGTTTGTGGGCGGCCCCTAGTACGGCGCGCGCCCGGTGCCTGGCGTGCCAGGCACCGGGCCGGCGCGGCCGAGCAGGCGCTCCGCGATCAGGCTGGCGCGGCGGACCGCCTCCGGGTACGCGCCCCGAGCGCGCGGTCGACGGAGCGGGGTGCGCAGCGACGACGGGAGGCGACGCGCAGGGCGCCGCGTGAGGGGCTCGTCGTCGGCCATGACCGCGCCGCGCGCCACGCGCGCGACCGCCTCGTCGTCGGTCGCCGAGGTCCGGCCCGCGCCGATCCAGGCGTAGCGGAACGCCAGGCCTGCGCCGAGCTGGCAGACGCTGGCGACATCATCTGCGCGACGGCCCAGCGGCCGTCGCAGGAGCCGCAGCGCGAGCCCCGTGCGCGCGGCCCACGTGGCGCTGCGAAACAGCCGCCCGGGCATGCCGTGCTCGAGGCTGCGCGCGGCGCGGCCCAGCCGCTTCTCGTTGAACGAGGCGAGCGCGAGCTCGCTCAGCATCGCGCCGGTCTCGACGTTGCCGAGCGCCGCGCGCGTCGGGTGGCCCGCGGGCAGGCCGGCGGCGACGAGCGCCAGCCGCGTCGCCGCCGCTCCCGTCGCGGCGGCCGTGCAGACGAAGATCGGTCCCAGCAGCAGGCGGCTGCGCGCCCACAGCGGGACCGCCGTCGTGGCCAGCAGCACGCCGGTGTAGGACCCGAGGTAGGCCCCGACGACGACGTTCGCGCCGCCGATCGCGCGCGCGGCGCGCGGCCGGCCGAGCAGGTCGGCGGCCACGGCGGCGCCGGCGAGGCCGCTGAAGCCGGCGAGCGACCACGCGCCGAGGTTCATCGGCGATCGCGGCTTGAAGATCCGCAGCATGTTCAAGAAGCGTGACGGGCGACCGAGGTCGGCGATCAGCAAGGGCGGCGACGGCAGCACGGCGGCCAGCGCGACGTTGCGTGCGATCGCCGCCGAGCGGTGGTCGCCGGCCAGGTCGCAGCCGAGCGCGACGAATGACGAGCCGGCCGCGATGCCGCCGAACCAGAAGTACAGGGGCACCTCCCATGTCCAGACCGGGGCGCTGATGACGGGGCCGCGGACCGGCGGCATCTCGCCGCCGCGCATGCGACGGTTGGCCTGCGCTACCGCCGGCAGGTCCGCGGTCGCGCTTGCGTACTGCGTGTCGTCCTTGAAGAGGAACGACCACGCGGCGTCGGCCCAGCCGCCGCGCTGCAGCGCCACGCGCGCGCCCGGCTCGGCGCGCTCCCAGGCGCCCGGCTCGCCTCGCGTTCCGAGCGCCGGCGACATGTCGCGGCCGCCGCCGGCGCGGACGGGCCGCTGCGTCTCGCGCTCGGCCGCGGTCGCCGGCGGCTCGTCGGCCGGCATCACCGTGGCCGGGGCCGGCGTGTCGCCGAGTGGCGCGCGGGGAACGCGCCGGTCGTCATCGGGCTCGCTCATCGCTGCCACCTGCGCGCCGCGGCGCGCGCCGCCCAGCCGCGCGGCCCGCTCGGCTGCGCTCCCCTGGCGGCGAGCACGAACGCCGCCGCCACGCCGGCGGCCGCCAGCAGCCCCGCGCCGAACGCCGCCGCCGTCGCGGGCACGACGTTCTCCTGGATCGGCGACTCGGCCTGCGCCGGCAGCCCGTAGCGCTCGGGAGCGTGCGTGAGCAGGAAGAACGCGCCGAGCCCCCGGCGAGCTCCTCGTCGGGATCGTCGCCGGCGCCGTAGAGGTAGGCGTCGCCGATGCCGCGCCGGTGCAGCTCGCCGACGCGCCGGGCCGCGATCTCGACGAGCTCGTCATAGGGCCCGAACTGGATCGAGTCGGTCGGGCAGGACTTCGCGCAGGCCGGCTCGAGGCCGTCCTCGATGCGGTCGTAGCAGAGGGTGCACTTGGCGGCGCGGCCGTCCTCGTGGTCGCGCGCGACGACGCCGAACGGGCAGGCGGGCACGCAGTAGCCGCACCCGTTGCAGACGTCGGGCTGCAGGATCACCGTGTCGAACTCGGTCCGGATCAGCGCCCCGGTCGGGCAGGCGTCGAGGCAGCCGGCGTTCGTGCAGTGCTTGCAGACGTCGGACATGAAGATCCAGTCGTCCATCGCCGCGACGGCCGCGGCGACGTCGACGCCGCCGTCGGCGCCGGCCGCGGCGACGCTCACGAGGTCGGGACCGTCGCCCTCGGTACCGCCGGCGGCGGGGATCTGCGGCAGCTGCCCGCCCGCACCGGCGCGCAGCCGCCGCGCGGCGTCGTCGCGCGCGGGCGGCGTCGCCTCGGCCAGCTCGACGAAGCGCACGTGGCGCCACGTCGACGCGTTCAGGCCGCCGGTGTGGTCGTAGGAGCCGCCCTTGAGGAACTGGGCGCCGTCGCCGGGAAGGTCGTTCCACTGCTTGCAGGCGACCTCGCAGGCCTTGCAGCCGATGCAGACGGTCGTGTCCGTGAAGAAGCCCATCCGCTGCGCCTCGGGGCGCTCGATCGCGCGCTCGGTCGCTGAGGCGCGCGTCGTCACGTGATCTCCGATGGGTACTCGGCGGCCGGATCGTCCTCGTCGGGCCGGATCGGCCGCTGCAGCCGCGCACCCGCGAGCCTGGCCGTCGTCGGGCGCTCGCGCCGCCCGGCGCGGACGTTGCAGGAGAAGGCCTTGGACTCCTGGATGTTGACGTTGGGGTCGCCCGACAGCGCGCCGAGGTCGTTCGTGCTGTCGCCGTGGACGCCGCCCGCGAAGCCCCAGTGCCATGGCAGGCAGACCTGGTGGACGATCCGCCCGTCGAGCTTCAGGGGGCGCACGCGCGGGGTCACCTTCGCCCGCGCCTCGATCTCGCCCCGCGACGTCTCGACGGTCATCCAGCCGCCGTCCTCGATGCCGCGGTCGGCGGCGAGCGCCGGGTCGATCTCGGCGAACATCTCGGGCTGCAGCTCGGCGAGCCAGGGCAGGTTGCGGCTCATCGCACCGGCGGTGTGGTGCTCCGTCAGGCGGAAGCTGGTGGCGACGATCGGGTAGCGCGGATCGCCGCTGGCGTTGTAGGGGTTCTCCGGCCGCTGCCACTTGACGGCCGCCGGGTTCATGTGGAGATCCGGATACAGCGGGTGCTCGAAGGGCGACTCGAACGGCTCGTAGTGCGTCGGCAGCGGGCCGTCGAGCAGGCCGCTGGGAGCAAACAGCCAGCCGCGCCCGTCGGGCAGCATGATGAACGGGTCGTCGCCGGAGATCGCGTCCATCGCCAACGCGTCGGGCGGCGCCCTGTAGTCGGGGCGCTTGTCGGCGGGGAAGTCGGGGACGTCGTAGCCCGTCCAGCGCTGCTGCTCGGCGTCCCACCAGACGTAGCGCTTGCGCTCCGACCACGGCCGTCCGTCGGGATCGGCCGACGCACGGTTGTAGAGCACGCGCCGGTTCAGCGGCCATGCCCAGCCCCAGTGCGGCGACACCCAGCCGCCCGGCGCGGTGATGTCACCGGGGTCGCGCCGGCGCGCCTGGTTGACGCCGTCCTCGAAGTAGCCGCTGTAGATCCAGCACCCGCATGCCGTCGAGCCGTCGTCGCGCAGGGCGGTGAAGGCGGGCAGCGGCTCGCCCGTCGCGACGTCGTAGCCGTTGATCTCCCTGGCGACGGCCTCGACATCGGGCTCTCGGATCTCCCCGTGCTCGGGGTAGTCCCAGGTGAGGTTGAGGATCGGCCAGTCGCGGTCGCGCCGCGAGCCGGCGTAGTGGGCGCGCACGCGCCGGCCGAGGTGGTGCATGAACCACAGCTCCGAGCGCGCGTCAGCGGGCGGATCGAGCGCCTTGTCGCGCCACTGCAGCAGCCGCTGGGTGTTCGTGAACGTCCCCTCCTTCTCGACGTGCGAGGCGGCCGGCATCAGGAAGACCTCGGTCTGGATGTCCTCGATGCGCAGCTCGCCGGACCTCACCTCGGGGCTGTCGCGCCAGAACGTCGCCGACTCGATCTCCGTCAGGTCGCGCACGACGAGCCACTTCAGGCTCGCCAGCGCGCGGCGCTGCAGACCCGAGTGCTGCGAGCCGACGGCCGGGTTCTGGCCCATCAGGAACAGGCCCTCGACGCCGCCGTCGATCGCGCGCAGCATCGTCGAGAAGTGCGAGTGGTTGCCCGTCAGCTTGGGCAGGTGCCGGAAGCCGAACTCGTTCTCGCGGGTCGCCGCTTCGCCGAACCACGCCTTCAGCAGCGAGACGACGTAGGTCTCGTAGAACGCCCACCAGCCGCGCTGCTTGCCGCCCGCCTCGACGTGGTCGCACAGCGACGGCCCGTCGGCAGCCGCGCGCGGCATCTCCAGGTAGCCCGGGAGGATGTCGAACAGCGTCGGGATGTCCGTCGAGCCCTGGATCGACGCGTGCCCGCGCAGCGCCATGATGCCCCCGCCGGGGCGCCCGATGTTGCCGAGCAGCAGCTGCAGGATCGCCGCCGTGCGGATGATCTGCACGCCCGCCGTGTGCTGCGTCCAGCCGACGGCGTAGCACAGCGCGGTGGTGCGATCGCGTCCGGAGTTCTGCACGAGCGCGTCCGCGACCGCGCGGAAGTCCTGCTGAGAGATGCCGCAGACGCGCTGCACGAACTCGGGCGTATAGCGGGCGAAGTGCCGGCGGAGCACCTGGAAGACGCAGCGTGGATGGCGCAGCGTGTCGTCGCGCGGGGCGCCGCCCGGATCGATGCCGCCGCCGCTGCGCTCGTCGTAGCCCTGGCTCGTGTGCGTCTGGGCGTCGCCGTCGGTGCCGCCGCCCGCGTTCTCGTACTGCCACGTCGCCGGGTCGTACGTCGCGGTCTCTGCGTCGAAGCCCGAGAACAGCCCGCCGAGGTCCTCGGTGTCCTGGAAGTCGTCGCGCAGGATCGTCGGCGCGTTGGTGTAGTTGACGACGTACTCGCGGAAGTAGGACTCGCTCTCGATGACGTGGCGGATCAGCGCGCCGAGCAAGGCGATGTCGGTGCCGGCGCGGATCGGGACGTGGAGGTCGGCGAGCTGGCTCGTGCGGCCGAAGCGCGGATCGACGTGGATGATCGTCGCGCCGCGCTCCTTGGCCTTCATCACCCAGCGGAAGCCGACCGGATGCGCCTCGGCCATCGAGGATCCCTGGATCAGGACGCAGTCAGCGTTCTGCAGGTCCTGCTGGAAGCCGGTGGCGCCGCCGCGCCCGAACGTCGCGCCCAGACCGGGCACCGTCGAGGAGTGTCATATGCGCGCCTGGTTCTCGATCTGGATCGCCCCCATCGCGGTGAAGAGCTTCTTGATGAGGTAGTTCTCCTCGTTGTCGAGCGTCGCGCCGCCGAGGTGGGCGAAGCCGAGCGTGCGGTCGACGCGCCAGCCCTGGCGGTCGGCGTCCTGCCAGCCGTTCTCGCGGGCCGCTACCACGCGCTCGGCGATCATGTCCATCGCCTGCTCGAGCTCGAGCTCCTCCCAGTCGCTGCCGCCCGGCCGCCGGTACCTCACCTTCGTCAGGCGCCCGGGCTGCTGGACGAGCTGGCGCGACGCGGCTCCCTTCGGGCACAGCGTCCCCTGGTTGATCGGCGAGCGCGGGTTGCCCTCGATGTCGACGAGCTCGCCCCCGCGCGTGTAGACGAGCTGGCCGCAGCCGACGGCGCAGTAGGGGCACACCGACTCGGTCACCTTCAGGCCGGCGACGCGCGCGCCGGCGCGTCGCGTCGGCGGCGAGGCGGCGCTGGCGCCCATACCCCAGTCGAGCGCTCGACCGAGCAGCGGAACGCGCCGCGCGCGCTCGAACGAGCTGGGCCGTGACCCGGGCCTGCTCGGCTGTCCGTCGCGCTCGTCCACGGGCCGTTCTCGCCGGCTCATACCCGGCTGCGCGCGCACGCGAATCACCGCTTCGCCGACGAGGCGCGGGTCGGTGGCGCGTCGCCTCTGCGTCTGATCGCAGACGCAGATGTCGGGGCGAGCCCAAAAGGCGATCCGCTCGGACTCCTGAGTTCGAAGCCGCCGGCGTGGTCAGCCTCGTCGCTCGCTGGGCCGGTCGGCGCCGCGAGCGCCAGGGCGGTCGGCGGCTCCGGGCGAGCCGGCGGGCGCCCCGCGGTCGTCACCGCCATCGGCCGAGCGCGGCCGCACGACGAGGCCGCGCAGCGCTCGCCGCAGGCGCCGCTTCAGCGGCTCCTGACTCGGCGTCGGGGGCGGCCCGTCGCGCACCGCCGGCCACTCCGACGCGACCTCGGCGCCGAGCAGGAAGAGATTGGCCGTGACGAAGACGAAGACGAGGAACGCGATGATGCCGCCCAGCGACGCGTAGACGGCGCCGTAGTTGGCGGCGTTTTCGAGGTAGATCGAGAAGCCCGCCTTGGCGGCCTCGAAGCCGAGCACTGCGACCAGCACACCGGGCCACGTCTCGCGCGGCCCGCTGCGGCGCGCCGGCACGACCGCGAAGACGAACGCGCAGACGGCGAACGCCAGCAGCGCGGGGACGAGCCGGCCGGCCAGCAGGATCGCATCGTGCGCCAGCGCGCCCGCAACGCCGAGCCGGTCGCCGAGCGACGCGACGAGCTGCACGGCGAGCGTGATCGCAAGCGACGTCGCGATGACGACGCCCGTCGCGAACACCAGCAGCAGGTCGACGAGCTTGCCCTGCAGCGGCGGCCGCGGGTCCGCGACCTCCCAGGCCGCGTTGAGCGCGTGGCGAACGGCGCCCATCACGGCGCTGGCGGCGAACAGCAGGCCGGCGCCCCCGAAGATGCCGAAGCCGCCGCTGGCCGACGTCACCGAGGCCAGCAGCTGCTCGAGGTCCGCGCGCCCGCGGTCCTCGCGCAGGGGGACGTTGTCGAGCACGAACTCGATCACCCGCTGGCGGGCCGCATCGTCGTCGGCGACGAGGCCGAAGACCGCGACGAGCACGATCGCCAGCGGAAACAGCGACAGCAGCGAGTAGTAGGAGATCGCCGCCGCCCGCTGAGGACAACCGTCGTCGAAGAACTCGCCGAGGGCTCGCCCGGCGAGCGCGATGCCCGAGCGCGTCGCACGGCTGATCGGCCCCATCGCTGCGCCGTACCCGCCGATCAACCCTGAGCACGGCTGACGGGATCGAGCGAGACGCGTTCCGGCGCCTGCGCCGGCGGTCGCTCCGGTCCCGAGTATGCGCGCGAGCGCGTTTTCAGGTAGTCGAGGACGTCCCATGCGGTCGCGGCGACGGGGACCGCCAGCAGTGCGCCGACGAGGCCGGCGAGCACCGCGCCGGCCGTCAGCGCGAGCAGGATCGCCACCGGGTGCAGCGCGATCGAGCGGCCGACGACGAGCGGGTACAGCAGGTCGCCCTCGAGCTGCTGGATGACCGTGATGACGACCACCACCAGGAGAGCAGCGACGGCCCCCTCGGTGACGAGCGCGACGAGCGCAGCGACCGCGCCCGCCAGGACGGCGCCGGCGAGCGGCACGAACGCTCCCAGGAACGTCAGCACGGCCAGTGGCAGGACGAGCGGCACGCCGATCACGAGCAGGGCGATCCCGATCAGCACGGCGTCGACGAGCGCGATGATCGCGACGCCGCGGACATAGCCGCAGGCGGTCGACCACATGCGCCGGCCGATCGCGTCGGCGTCCGTGCGATGGACGATCGGGAGCAGCTCGACGGTCCACGACCAGATCCGCCGCCCGTCGTGGACGAAGAAGAAGAGGACGACGAGCGTCAGCAGCAGGCCGGCGATGACCTCGAAGACGAGCGCGGCGCCCGAGAGCAGGCTGCCGGTGACGTTGCCCGCGCCGCTCGCGCCCTCGAGCGCGCGGTCGACGGCGCGCGTGACCTGCTCGCGCTCGATGTCCAATGGCCCCTGGCTCAGCCACCGCAGCGCTTCGTCGAGCCCCTGGCGGGCGCTGCGCCCGACCTCGTCGAACTCGGCGACGATCGCGGGGACGATGCTGACGAGCACGCCCACGAACACGGCCAGCGCAGCCAGCATCACGACGAGCGCCGCGGCGGCGCTCGGGATGCCGAGGCGCCGCAGGGCGTCGGCCGGCCCGACGAGCAGCGTCGCGAGCAGCAGCGCCAGCAGCACCGGGAGCACGACGAGCCACAGCTGGACGACGACGAATCCCGCTATCGCCAGCCCGGCGGCCGCCAGCACGACGTTCAGGCCGAGCCGCGCGACCGGCCACAGCGAGCCGGCCACGGCGGACCGACCTGGCCGCCGGCCGCCGTCCGCGGCCTCATCGCTCATGCGTCCCCCCGCCGATGACCCAGTCGGCAAGCCGCGCGAGCGGCCCGCGGCCGGCGTTCGAGCCGAGCTTGACGATCACGGCCAGCGCGAGCGTCGTGCAGACGCCGGCCAGCAGCCGGACCCACCAGCGGTCCGGCACCGCCGCGCCGACCGTCACGCCGATGCTCAGCAGGACGCCCAGCAGCGTGATGCCGCCCGTCGTGAGGCTGAGGCTGCGGGCGCTGCGCTCGCCGGAATCGGCCATCAGGCTCGCAGTACCCGCCGGGGCGCATGACCGCGCCAATTCGTTCGCCTTCGCTACGCCGTAGGTCGCCCGTCCTCCTCGTCGTGGCGGCGCGCCTCGTAGCGCGTTCGTGCGCGGTCTCGCAGTAGCGGGGTGTACGTGCGGCCGTGGGCTGCGGCGAGCGCGCGCAGGAAGCCGTCGACGGCTCCGATGAACCGCCGGAAGTCTTCCGGCGCCTCCTCGCCCGGCTCGACGAGGTCACCCGCCGCCTCGCGCAGGCGCCGCAGCCGGGCCGCCGCGTCGTCGCGCGCCAATGGCCGGCGCACGTCGCCCCGGCGGCGCATGAAACGTCGGTCGTAGTCGTCCATCAGCCGCTCGAGCTCCTCGCGCAGGTCGATGCCGTAGAGCTCGGCGTACTCGGCGCGCTCGGTCCGCACGCCCCAGAGCAGCGTCGCGCAGATCAGGCTGGTTGCAGTCAGGAGGGCGAGCAGCGACTCCGACCGGTCGTGGGTGTGGAAGAAGTAGAGGACCGGGAAGCGCCGGCTGTCCTGATGCACCCTGATCAGGCTGCGCTTGAGCTGTGAGAGCTCGGTGCGCCCGCCCTGCGCGACAAAGCGCACCGCCTGGCGTTCGTCGGTCGCGTCGACAGCCGCCGCGATCCTCGCTGCCGACCCGAGCTCGGACGCGAGCGGGTAGACGGAGATGAGGTAGGTGATCGCCGCGGTGATGACGGCCAGCCCGGCGGCGGCCTCGAGCGCGGTCACGAGCCGCAGCGCATCCGACGGGGCGACGACGTCGCCGAAGCCGACGGTCGTCAGCGCGACGCCGCTCACGTACAGCGCCTCCGCGACTCCGGCGTCTCCGAACGCGACCGACGGGGCGTAGGCAAACGACTCGATCGACGGCAGGTAGATCAGGGCAAAGCCGAGCCAGAGGCCGATCACCCAGCCCGCGAACTGGGCGACGAGCGCGACCGGCGCGCCGAAGGTGAGGACGGCCTGCGAGCCCGTCAGCGACCCTGCCGTCCGCGTCGCGCTCCAGATCGCGCGCAGGACGAGGCGGCTCAGCGGACCCTCGACCTCCGGATGCAGCACCGTCAGGACGACGTCGACGGCGACGAAGGCGACGACGAGAGCGCCGAGGGCGGCGAACAGCACGTGCGACATCGTGACGCGCCGGTGCACGAGGCAGCGCCCCGCCCGACCGCGGCAGTGGCGACGCAACGAGCAGCCGGCTCGCGGTTAGACGCCGTGGCGTGCGGGGATACTCGCGGCGTCAGCGTCCAGCAAGCCCTTACCGCTTGCCGTGCGCAGCCGTAGAGCCGCGTCCGTTTCCTTCTGGACGCGTCGCCGTCTTCACGGGCCGTATCGCCGTGAGGGCGGAGCTCTACGGACAGCGCGGCCGAGCGCGCGCTGGGAGATCAACACGCAACATGGGGATTCGCCATGCAAATCGTGCGTGGCGCGACCGCTCGGGGGGAAGAGAGGCAGGCGTGAAAGCGAGCGTGATGGACGCAGCGAGCGCTGCCGAGCGCATCGAGGTGCATGACCCCGCCACGGGCGAGGTGCTGGACACGATCCCTGCCGGGGGCTCCGCGGCCGCCGACGCGGCGGTCGAGACCGCGCGCGCCGCGTTCCCCCGCTGGCGCGAGACCTCGCCCGCCGACCGGGGGGCCGCGCTGAAGGCCGCGGCGCGCGGCGTGCGCGAGCACCTCGACGCGATCGCAGAGCTGCAGACGCGCGAGAACGGCAAGCCGCTGGCCGACTCGCGCGGCGGCGTCGAGGCCGGCATCGGCGCGCTCGAGCAGTACGCGGAGCTCGGCGCGCTGCACCGCGGCCTGCGCTTGGCGGGCGCCTGGTCGGCGACCGACGAGATGGTTCACGAGCCGCGCGGCGTCATCGTCCTGCTCGTGCCGTGGAACGACCCCGTCGCGATCGCCTGCGGTCAGATCGCGGCTGCCGTCGTGACGGGCAACACCGTCGTGTTCAAGCCGAGCGAGAAGACGCCGCTGTCGGGCGCGCTCGTCGCCGACATCCTCGCCGAGCACCTGCCCCCAGGCGTCCTGAACCTCGTTCTCGGTGACGGCCGCGCCGGACGGGCGCTCGTCGCGCACCCGGGCGTGGACCTCATCATGCACACCGGCTCGGTCGCGACCGGCCGGGAGATCGCGCAGGCCGCGGCGGGGACGGCGAAGAAGGTCCTGCTCGAGCTGGGCGGCAAGGACCCGCTGATCGTCGACGCCGGCGTCGATCCGGAGTGGGCCGCCGAGCAGGCGGCGATCGGCGCGTTCGCCAACGCAGGGCAGATCTGCACCTCCGTCGAACGAATCTACGTCCATCAGTCCGTCGCCGAGCCGTTCGTCGACGCGCTGACGCGCCGCGCGCAAGAGCTGACAGTCGGCCCCGGCTTGGACCCCGCGACGGAGATGGGCCCGCTGATCGACGACGGCCAGCGCGACCTCGTCGACGAACACGTCCGAGAGGCGGTGCGAGACGGCGCCGAGATCCGCACCGGCGGCCACGCGCTCGGCGTGCGCGGCTCGTTCTATGCGCCCACCGTGCTGACCGGAGTGCGCGACGACATGCGAGCGATGCGCGAGGAGACGTTCGGCCCGGTCGCCGCCGTCTGCGTCGTCGGGTCCTTCGACGAGGCGCTCGCGGCCGCCAACGCCGGCGAGTACGGTCTCGCCGCAACCGTCCTGACCGCCGACGACGAGCACGCACGCCGCGCCGCCCGCGAGCTGGAGGTGGGCACCGTGAAGATCAACGCCGTCTTCGGCGGCGCGCCCGGCGGCGCCGCACAGCCGCGCAAGGCCAGCGGCAGCGGCTTCGGCTACGGCCCCGAGCTGCTCGACGAGCTGACGGTCACGAAGGTCGTGCACCGCGCGCACGCGGTGCCGGCAGCTGCACAGCAGACGCCGTGACAGCCGCCGGTCGCCGGCGATCGGCACAGCCGGACGGCTCGTCGAGTCGGTCTGTCGTCTGATCCGCGGGCGGGAGGTTCGCGCGCAGGCCTGGAGCCAGCCGGGGTCAGCAGCCTGTCGAGGAAGTGCCGTCCGGGGCGTTGCAGACAATGCGGCGATGGCGATCGCGATCAGGACGGGCGAGCAGACCGGGCAGCGCGACGATCACCAGCGCCTTGGCTTCTGTCGCGACTGCTTTCCGCAGGCGCAATGCCGGCTTTGGCGGACGCGCAACGAAGCCGAGCCGGTCTGCATCAGCTCGTGCAGCGGTTGCGGCGAATGTCAGCCGCCTGACACCGAGCGCCGCGCTGCTGCTGCTTCGGGAAGCTCGGCACCCGTGCGGTCCCGCAAGGATTTCGCCCACAGCGAGGGCGCTCCCTGCCGGGGCGGCGACGGCGCGCGCTCGCCGCGACTGCTCTGTCCGAACGGCGACAACGGCCTGCCGGCTCGTCCACGTCGCCGCGCTGAGCGCCGCTGTCGTGCCCCTACGCAACCGGAGGGAGGCCGTCTTGCGCGTGCTCGGCATCAACTCGGTCTTCCATGATCCCGCCGCCGCGCTCGTCGTCGACGGCGAGCTGGTGGCGGCCGGCGAGGAGGAGCGCTTCAGCCGCCGAAAGCACGGCAAGGAGCCGGTTCCGTTCTCGACCTGGGAGATGCCGACGCAGTCCGCGCGCTGGTGCCTGGCGCACGCCGCGATCGAGCCGGGCGAGCTCGACGCAGTCGCGTGCTCCTACGACCCCGAGCTCGCGCCGGTGCCCGGAGAGGACATCACGGCCGACGGCTGGGAGGATCTGCGCACGCTGTACGCCCGTCGGGCGCCGCTGTTCCTCGCCTCCGCGCTGCCGGGACTCGACCCGTCGAAGGTGCGCTTCGTCGCGCATCACGTCGCGCACGCGGCGTCCTCCTATCTGGCGGCGCCGCGGCGCTCGTCGGCCACGCTCTGCGTCGACGGGCGCGGCGAGTCGTTCTCGCATCTCGCCGGTCACGTACGTGACGGCGAGCTGGCGATCCTCGCTCGCCAGCGCCTGCCGCACTCGCTCGGCCTGATGTACGAGGAGCTCACCGCCCACCTCGGGTTCCGCCGCTCGTCCGATGAGTACAAGGTGATGGCGATGGCCGCCTACGGGCGTCCGCGCTTCCGCGACGCGTTCCGTCAGCTCCTGCGCGCGACCGACGACGGCGGCTTCGTCACCGAGCCCGTCCCCTGGGCGCACTTCGCGCCGCCCGCAGGTGGCGGCGAGGAGTTCACCGACGACCACGCCGACCTCGCCGCGAGCGTCCAGACGCGGCTGGAGGAGGTGCTGCTCGATCTTGCGCGATGGCTGCACGAGCGCACCGGCGAGTCGCTGCTGACGCTCTCGGGCGGCGTCGCGCTGAACTGCGTCGCGAACTCCCGTCTGTGGCGCGAGGGCCCGTTCGACGAGGTCTGGGTCCAGCCCGCCGCCGGCGACGCCGGCACCGCGCTCGGCGCCGCGCTGCACACCGCGCACGGCCTCGGCGACGACGTGCGCCCGATGACCACGGCTGCGCTCGGGCGGCGCTGGAACGACGACGAGCTCGCGGCGTGGCTCGACGGCGCGGGCGTCGCGTACGAGCGCGCCGACGACGTCGCAGAGGTGGTCGCCGAGGCGCTGTCACGCGACGCGATCGTCGCCTGGTTTCAGGGCCCCAGCGAGTATGGCCCGCGAGCGCTCGGTCACCGCAGCCTGCTGGCCGACCCGCGGCGCAGGGAGAACCTGCAGCGCCTGAACGACGTCAAGGGCCGCGAGCAGTTCCGGCCGATCGCGCCGATGGTCTGCCACGACCGCGCGGCGCAGATCTTCGAGGGCCCGCTGCCGAGCCCGTACATGCTGTTCACGCACCGCGTCCGCGACGGCTGGACGGAGCGGATTCCCGCCGTCGTGCACGTCGACGAGACCGCGCGCGTGCAGACCGTCGATCCGGCCAGCGAGCCGCTCGTCGCCCGGATGCTGAGCGCGTTCGAGCAGCGCACCGGCGTTCCCGTGGTGGTCAACACGAGCCTCAACACGGCCGGACGGCCGATCGTCGACGATCCGCGCGACGCGCTCGAGTGCTTCGGCTCCTCGCCGATCGACGTGCTCGCGATCGGCTCGCTGGTCGTCCGCCGCGGCCACGCTCTACGCCCCGCGGCGCTCTCGTCGACCGCGCGCGAGGCGACGCCATGACGTACGACATCGTCGTCCCGACGATGGGACGGCCGTCGCTGCAGCGCCTGCTCGCCTCGCTGGCGGGCGCGCAGGGCCCCGCCCCCGACCGCGTCCTGCTCGTCGACGACCGGCCCGATCGCGACGCTCCGCTGCTGCCGGCCGGCCCGCCCCCGGGGCTGGCGGTCGAGCTGCTGGCAGGGCGCGCCGCCGGCCCGGCCGCCGCACGCAACGTCGGATGGCGCGCGGCCAGCGCGCAATGGGTCGTGTTCCTCGACGACGACGTCGAGGTCGAGCGCGAGTGGCCCGCCGCGCTGGCGCACGATCTGGCCGGCCTGTCCACAGGCACGGCGGCGAGCCAGGGGCGCATCGTCGTGCCGCTGGCGCAGGACCGCCGCCCGACCGACTGGGAGCGCAACGTCCGCGGCCTCGAGGACGCCGTCTGGGCGACCGCCGACATGGCCTACCGCTGCAGCGTGCTCGAGCGCCTCGGCGGCTTCGACGAGCGCTTCGCGCGCGCCTACCGCGAGGACGCCGACCTCGCCCTGCGCGCCCTGCGGGCGGGATGGCGGCTGGAGCGCGGAGCGCGCAGCGTCGTGCACGAGGTGCGCCCGGCGCCGTGGCACGTCAGCGTGCGCCTGCAGGAGGGCAACGCGGACGACGCGCTGATGCGCGCGCTGCACGGACCGCGCTGGCGCGACGAGGCGCAGGCGCCGGCGGGCCGACTGGCGGCGAACATCGCGACGACCGCCACGGGCGCGGCAGGGCTCGCCGCGCTCGCATCGCGACGCCGCGGATCGGCGCTCGCGCTCGGGGCCGCGTGGGCATCGGCGACCCTGCACTTCGCGTCCCGGCGCGTCGCGCCCGGCCCGCGGACGTTCGAGGAGCTGGGGCGGATGCTCGCGACGAGCGCGCTGATTCCTCCTGCCGCCACGCTGCACCGGCTGCGCGGCGAGATCGCCGCGCGCGGCGTCGTCGCCGCCGGCGGCGCGGCACCGGAGCCGCTTCGCACCGCGCCGCCGGGCGCGGTCCTGCTCGATCGCGACGGCACCCTGGTCGTCGACGTGCCCTACAACGGCGACCCGGCCAAGGTGCGGCCGATGCCCGGTGCGCCCGAGGCCGTCGACCGGCTGCGACGCGCCGGCGTCAAGCTCGCGGTGATCTCGAACCAGAGCGGGATCGGTCGCGGGATGCTGACGGAGGAGCAGGTCGCGGCCGTCAATGCCCGCGTCGAGGAGCTCTTCGGAGCGCTGGGACCGTGGATGGTCTGCCCGCACGCGCCCGACGCCGGCTGTGACTGCCGCAAGCCGAAGCCCGGTCTCGTGCTCGGCGCCGCCGCGCGGCTGCGCGTCGCGCCGCAGCACTGCGCGGTGATCGGCGACATCGGCGCGGACGTCGAGGCGGCGCGCGCCGCGGGCGCGCGCGGCGTGCTGGTCCCGACGCCCGTCACCCGTGCCCAGGAGGTGCGCGCGGCGGCCGAGGTCGCGCCGGACCTCGGGTCCGCGGTCGACCTGCTGATCGGGGCGCAGCCGTGACACACGTCCTGCTGGCGCGGATGGACAACGACGGCGACGTCCTGCTGTCGGGGCCCGCCGTGCGCGCGGCCGCTGCCCGCGCCAGCCGCGTCACGTATCTCTGCGGCCCGCGCGGCCGCGCCGCCGCGGAGCTGCTGCCGGGGGTCGACGAGGTCGTCTGCCATCACTGCCCGTGGATCGACGCGCATCCCGAGCCGGTCTCGGCAGCGGCGATCGACGCCCTCGTCGACGACGTCGCGCGCCGCCTCGTCGACGAGGCGATCATCCTGACGTCCTTCCATCAGAGCCCGCTGCCGCTCGCGCTCCTGCTGCGCCTGGCCGGGGTGCCGCGCCTGGCGGCGACGAGCATCGACTACCCCGGCTCGCTGCTCGACGTGCGCCATCGGATCTCCGACGACGTCCACGAGGTCGAGCGCGCGCTGGACCTCCTGGCCACGGCCGGGTACCCGCTGCCACCCGGCGACGACGGAGCGCTGGCCGTCGAGCGCCCGGCGACCGGCTGGGACGGCGTCCCCGCCGATCCCTACGTCGTCGTGCATCCGGGGGCGTCGGTGCCCGCCCGCGCCTGGGCCCCGGAGCGCCACCAGGCGCTCGTGCGCGCGCTGCTCGAGCGCGGTCATCGCGTCGTCGTCACGGGGGCAGCGTCGGAGACCGGCCTGACCGCGCACGTCGCCGGCGGCGGCGCTGCCGTCGACCTCGGCGGCAGGACCACGCTGGCCGAGCTTGCCGAGGTGCTCGCGCATGCCACGTGCGTCGTGGTGGGCAACACGGGGCCGGCGCACCTCGCGGCTGCGGTCGGGACGCCGGTCGTCTCGCTCTTCGCGCCGACCGTCCCGCCGCTGTGCTGGCGACCGTGGGGCGTGCCGCACGAGCTGCTCTTCCTCGAGCTGCCCTGCGCCGGCTGCCGCGCCCGCGACTGTCCGGTGCCCGGGCATCCGTGCGTGCAGGGCGTCGGAACCGACGAGGTCGTGCTGGCCGTCGAGCGTTTCGCCTCAGACCGCAGCGCAACGGTGGCGGCATGAGGATCCTGCTGTGGCACGTGCACGGCTCGTGGACGACGGCGTTCGTCCAGGGCGACCACGAGTACGTCGTCCCGGTCATCCGCGACCGCGGCCCGGACGGGCGCGGCCGCGCCCGCACGTACGAGTGGCCGGCCTCGGTGACGGAGGCGACCCCCGAGGAGCTGCGCGAGCTCGACTTCGACGTCGTCGTGCTGCAGCGCCCGCACGAGCTCGCGCACCTGTGCGAGGACTGGCTTGGCCGCCGCCCCGGGCGCGACGTGCCGTGCGTCTACGTCGAGCACAACGCGCCGCAGGGGCGGATCGCCGAGATGCGCCACCCGGCGGCCGACCGAGACGACCTCCTGGTCGCGCACGTGACGCACTTCAACGAGCTCTTCTGGGACTGCGGGCGCACGCCCACGACGGTCGTCGAGCACGGCATCGTCGACCCCGGCTACCGCTACACGGGCGAGCTGCCGCACCAGGCGATCGTCATCAACGAGGCTCGCCGGCGCTCGCGCGTCACCGGAACCGACCTGCTCGCCCGCTTCGCCGAGGCCGCGCCGATCGACCTCTACGGGATCGACGCGGGCGCGCTGGGCGGCTTCGACGACGTGCCGCAGGCGGTGATGCACGCCGAGCTCGCGCGGCGGCGCGTCTACACCCACCCGATCCGCTGGACGTCGCTCGGACTCTCGCTGCTCGAGGCGATGCACCTCGGGATGCCGGTCGTCGCGCTCGCCACGACCGAGGCGATCGAGGCGGTGCCCGCCGGGGCCGGCGTCCTGTCGACGAACGTCGACGTGCTCGTCGAGGCGGTAAGAGCCTACGTTGCCGACCGCGAGCGGGCCGCCGCGGACGGCGTTCGCGCCCGTCAGGCGGTGCTCGCCCGCTACGGCCTCGAGCGCTTCGTGAAGGACTGGGACGTCACGCTGCAGAACGTCACCTCCAGAAAGGTGCGCGCATGAGAATCGCGATGGTCTCCGAGCACGCCAGCCCGCTGGCCGTGCTGGGCGGTGTCGACGCGGGCGGCCAGAACGTCCACGTCGCGGCGCTCGCGACCGCTCTTGCCCGCCGCGGCAACGAGGTCGTCGTCTACACGCGGCGCGAGGACCCGTCGACGCCGTCGCGGATCACGATGAGCCCCGGCGTCATCGTCGAGCACATCGACGCCGGCCCGGCGAGCGCGGTCCCCAAGGACGAGATGCTGCCGTACATGGACGAGTTCTCCGACGGCCTTCGCAAGGCATGGCGGCGCGAGCGCCCGCAGGTCGTGCACGCGCATTTCTGGATGTCGGCGCACGCCGCGCTGCCGGCCGCGCGCGCGCAGGGGATCCCGCTCGTCCAGACCTTCCACGCGCTCGGCGTCGTCAAGCGCCGCCACCAGGGCGACCTCGACACGAGCGCGCCGGAGCGAATGGAGATCGAGCGCGAGATCGTGCGCCGCGCCGACCGGATCGTCGCCACCTGCACCGACGAGGCCTTCGAGCTCATGCGCCTCGGCGCCAGCACCGAGCGCGTGACGGTCATCCCCTGCGGGGTCGATCTCGAGCGCTTTCGCCCGCAGGGGCCGGCCGAGCCGCGGCCCGCCGGCCTGCGCCGCGTCGTCTGCGTCTCGCGGCTGGTGCAGCGCAAGGGCATCGGCAACCTCGTCAGCGCGCTCGCGCACGTTCCCGACACCGAGCTCGTCGTGGCCGGCGGCCCGCAGCGAGATCGGCTCGACGACAACGCCGAGGCCCAGCGGCTGATCGGGATCGCACGAGAGGCGGAGATCGCGGATCGCGTCGAACTGCGGGGGCGCGTCTCGCGCGACGACCTGCCGGCGCTGCTGCGCTCGGCCGACGTCGTCGTCTGCGCGCCGTGGTACGAACCCTTCGGGATCGTCCCGCTGGAGGCGATGGCGTGCGGCGTGCCGGTCGTCGCCTCCGCCGTCGGCGGGATGATCGACACCGTCGTCGACGGCGTGACGGGCGTCCACGTTCCGCCGCGCGACCCCGAACGGCTGGCGGAGGCCCTCCGCGCCCTGCTCGACGACGAGGAGCGCCACCTCGCCTACGGCCGCGCCGGCGCCTCGCGTGCGCGGCGGCTGTACGACTGGGAGCGAGTGGCCTCGTTGACGTCGGACGTCTATCTCGAGGTCGGGGCGGGACGCGGCAAGCGCCGGCGCTTCGCGCGGGCGTCGCCGGCGAGCGATCACCTCGATGCGCTTCGATCGGCGCTGGACGCCTTTGACGACGAGGTGGAGCGCCTCGACCGCTGGGGGACGGCCCTCGCCGACCAGCTCGCGGCCGGCGCGCGCCTGCTGACGGTCGGCAACGGCGGGAGCGCCGCCGAGGCGCAGCACCTCACGGCGGAGCTCGTGGGGCGGTTCGAGAACGAGCGCCGGCCGCTGTCGGCGCTGTGCGTGCACGCCGACACCTCGAGCCTGACGGCGATCTGCAACGACTACGGCGTCGAGGAGGCGTTCGCGCGACAGGTTCGCGCGCACGGCCGCGAGGGCGACGTCCTGATCGCGATCAGCACGTCCGGCCGCAGCCCCAATGTCCTGGCGGCCGCGGATGCCGCGCACGAGTGCGGCATGCGGACGTGGGCGCTGACCGGCGCCGCGCCCAATCCGCTCGCGGAGGTCGCCGACGACGCCGTCTGTGTGCCGGCGGTCTCGACGGCGACGGCGCAGGAGCTTCATCTCGTCGCCGTGCACCTGCTCTGCCGCGCCGTCGACCGGCGGATCGCCGAGCTCGACGCGCGGCCCGCGCGCCGCCAGCGCCGCCGGCTGCCGCTGAGGGCGGACGCGTGAGCTCGCATTCGCCCCTGGTCGTCGTCGGCGACGCGCTGCTGGACCGCGACGTCGAGGGGTCGGTCGAGCGGCTGGCCCCCGACGCGCCCGTCCCCGTCGTCGAGGAGCGCGAGGTCTGCGTGCGCCCGGGAGGCGCCGGCCTCGCCGCGGTGCTCGCCGCGCGCGGCGGGCGTGACGTCACGCTTGTGACCGCGCTCGGCGACGACCGCGCCGGCGCCGAGTTGCGCGAGGCGCTGGAGTCCTGCGGCGTCGAGGTCGTCGACCTCGGCCTGCGCGGCGCGACGCCCGAGAAGGTGCGCGTCCGCACGGCCGGGCGCTCGCTCCTGCGCCTCGATCGCGGCGGCGGCGGCGCCGCGAGCGTCGGCGGGCTGACCGCCGCCGCCCGCGCCGCGATCGAGTGGGCCGGCGCCGTGCTCGTCGCCGACTACGGTCGCGGCATCGCCGCCGAGCCGACCGTGCGCGAGGCGGTCTGCGGGATCGCAGACCACGTGCCCGTCGTCTGGGACCCCCATCGGCGCGGCCCCGCGCCGGTGCCGGGGGCGGCGCTCGTGACCCCGAACGCCGACGAGGCCGCGCACTTCGCGAGCGAGCACGAGGGGCGCGGCACCGACGTCGCGGCCGCGCGCGCGGCTGAGCTGGCGCGTCGCTGGCGCGCCCAGCGCGTCTGCGTGACGCGCGGCCGGCTCGGAGCGCTGGTGGCCGCCGAGGACGGCACGATCATGGCCTTCCCGGCCGAACCGATCGCCGGCGGCGATTGCTGCGGAGCCGGCGACCGATTCGCGTCGCGCGCCGCCGAGCTGCTCGCCGACGGCGCCGACGCCCTCGCCGCCGTCGCGGGCGCGGTCGCCGCCGCGACGACGTTCGTCGCCGCCGGCGGCGCCGCCGCGGTCAGGACCACGCCCTACCGCGCCGGCGGCGCGGCGGCGATCGGCGAACCCTCCACGCTTGTGGCGGCGACGGCCCGGCTGCGCGGTGGACCGTCCGCGGGCGGGGGTCAGGACGCCGCCGACGTCGTCGCGCGGACCCGCGCCGCGGGCGGGACCGTCGTCGCCACGGGCGGCTGCTTCGACCTGCTGCACACCGGCCACGTCCGCACGCTCGAGGCGGCGCGCGAGCTCGGCGACTGCCTCGTCGTGCTGCTGAACTCCGATGCCTCCGTACAGCGCCTGAAGGGGCCCGCGCGGCCCGTCGTCGGCGAGCAGGACCGGGCGGCCGTGCTGCGCGCGCTGCGCTGCGTCGACGCCGTCGTCGTCTTCGAGCAGGACACCCCGGCCGCGGCGCTCGAGCGCCTGCGGCCCGACCTCTGGGTCAAGGGCGGCGACTACGCCGTCGAGGACCTGCCCGAGGCCGAGGTCGTCGCGAGCTGGAACGGCAGGATCATCCTGCTGCCCTACCTCGACGGCCGTTCGACCACGAAGCTCATCCAGGAGGCCGCCGTCCGTGCCGTCTGAACCGCTTGGAACCGTGATCGTCACCGGTGCTGCGTCGGGGCTGGGCGCGGCCGTTGCCGCCGCCGTCGCGCGCGCCGGCGGAACACCGGTCTCGCTCGACCTCAACGCGCCCGCCGACGGGATCGCCCACGAGCAGGTCGATCTCGCGGACGTCCGCGCCACGGAGGACGTCGTGCGGCGGATCGCAGACCGGGCGGGCGACCTACGCGCCGTCGTCACCGCGGCGGGGACCGACGCGTGCGGCAGGCTCGAGGAGGTCCCGGGCGAGCGCTGGGACCGCGTCGTGGCCGTCAACCTGCTGGGCACCGCGGCGGTGGCGCGCGCCGCGCTGCCGGCGCTCGAGGCCAACCGCGGGCGCATCGTCACGGTCGCCTCGACGCTCGGGCTGCGCGCGCTCAGCGACGCGACGGCGTACTGCGCCAGCAAGTTCGGCGTCGTCGGCTTCACGCGCGCGCTCGCGGTCGAGACGCAGGGGCGCATCGGCGTGACGCTGCTCGTCCCGGGCGGCATGCAGACCGCCTTCTTCGACGACCGCGCCGAGCAGTACAAGCCCGGGCCGGACGCCCGCCTGAGTCCGCCGTCGGAGGTCGCCGAGGCGGTCGTCTTCGCGCTGACGCGCCCCGCCGGCGTCGAGCTGCGCGAGATGGTCGTCGCGCCCTCGACCGAGCCGTCCTGGCCGTGACCGGCTCGGTCGTCGTCCTGCGAGCACTGGGTCTCGGCGACCTGCTGACCGGCCTTCCCGCCCTGCGCGCGATCGCGGATGCGTTCCCCGAGCACGAGAAGCTGCTCGCGGCGCCGTCGGCGCTCGCGCCCCTCGTCGACCTCGCCGAGCTGCCGTTCTCGATCAGCGACCACGCCGGACTGGCGCCACTGCCGGCGGAGCTGCAGCGCGCCGAGGTGGCGGTCAACCTGCATGGCCGAGGCCCCCAGAGCCATGCCGTCCTGCGCGCGCTCGAGCCCGGCCGGCTCGTCGCGTTCGCCGCGGCAGGCAACGACGGGCCGCGCTGGCGCGCGGGCGAGCACGAGGTCGAGCGCTGGTGTCGGATGCTGCGAGAACATCGAATTCCCGCCGATGCGGGGCGGATCGACATCCGAGCGCCGGGCGTCGAGGTCGACGACGACGCGCGCGAAGCGACGCTGCTGCATCCCGGCGCCTCGAGCGCTGCGCGCCGCTGGCCGCCGGCGCGCTGGGCCGCGGTGGCTCGCGCCGAGCACGAGGCCGGGCGCAAGGTGCTGGTCACCGGCAGCGCGCCGGAGGCGCCGCTCGCACGCCGGATCGCGCGCGACGCCGGGCTTCCCCCGTCGGCCGCACGTGCGGGTGAGACGGACCTGCTCGGCCTCGCCGCGCTCGTGGCCGCGGCGAGCCGCGTCGTCTGCGGCGACACCGGCGTCGCGCACCTCGCCACGGCGCTCGGCACCCCGTCGGTGATCCTCTTCGGCCCGATATCGCCGCACGAGTGGGGCCCGCTTGGCTACCGTCCGCGCCATCGCGTGCTGTGGAGCGGCAGCTGCGGCGACCCGCACGGCGAACGTGTCGACCCGGGCCTGCTGGGCATCGGCTCCGAGCAGGTGCTGGCCGAGCTGCACGACCTCGCGCGCGGTGCATGAGAAGCCTCATGGCCAGATGCTGCTGGCCGCCCTGCCCCGGCCGTCGGCGTCGGCTGCAGTGCGGACGCGGCGACGACGGGAGACTGCCCTGAGCTCTCGCGACAGCACCGCACCGCGCGGCCGGATCAGGCGCCTGAGCGTGCGTGCCAGCCCGGACAGCGCATCGCGGTCGGCGATCGCCGAGGCGCAGCAGCAGGCGCGCGCGGGCGATACCGCGTGGCGCGACTGGCTGGTGCGCGTGAACCGCGGCGAGGCGGCCGTCGTCCAGCTCGTCACGACTGCCGACGTCGACATCTGCGGCGTACCGGACCGCATCGAGGTGACCAATCACGGCGTCTGGATCGAACGCGACGCTCATCCGCCGAAGATCGAGGAGCAGATCCGCGAGATCGCGTACAAGGACGTCGGCCCGCTGCACGACGCGCTGCTCGTCCGGGGAGTCGACGTGCCGGTCCAAGAGATCGAGGACATGTTCTTCCACGTCGAGCTCGATCCCGCGCTCGTCCGCTCGTCCGCGACCTAGTCCGGCTCGACGCAGCGCGCGGGCGAGCGAGCCCGTCGAGGCGTGACAGCACGTGGTTCTGGGTAGGGGACGGCTGCGCGGGCGAGTGCGGCCGCGAGGCCGGCGGAAGGGATCGACGTGACGCACCCAGCGCTGCCACTTCCCGACACGAGATCGAGCCAACGACAGACTGCGGCCCCTGACTCATCCTCGGAGGGGCCGCTGACGGTCGCGCCGGAGCATCCGGCCTGGAGGGGCGCGAATCTCGTGCGGGTGTTCGACGAGGACCCGGATCTGCTCAGCGGTCTCGATCCCGCGAGCGTCGACCTCCTGCGCCACCGTGCCGTCGCGCCGAAGCTGTGGGTCGAGGCGGGCCCGTGGACGCCGCCGGTTGCGGAGGACCAGCGCGGGTGGTTCGGCCTGCTCGTCCTCGAGGGCCTGATCATCCGCTCGGTGCACCTCGAGGGCCGAGACTGCCCCGAGGTCGTCGGAGCGGGCGATCTGCTGCGGCCCTGGGACCACGATCACGACAGCTCGATCCCGGTGGCGATCTCCTGGTCGGCGCTCGAGCGCACCACGCTCGCTGTCCTCGACGAGCGCTTCGCAGCGATCATCTGCCGCTGGCCGACAGTCGCGGCGGGCTTGCTCTCGCGCGCCGCGCAGCGCTCGCGAAGCCTCGCATTCCAGCGCGCGATCGTGCACGTGCGTCGCGCCGAGACGCGACTGCGCATGCTGCTCTGGCACCTCGCCGACCGCTGGGGCCGCGTCACGCCGCACGGCGTCCACCTGCCGCTCGCGCTCACGCACGAGACGCTGGCCCACCTCTCGTGCATGCGCCGTCCGACGGCGTCGACGGCGCTGCAGGTCCTGATCCGCAGCGGCGAGCTCGAGCGGCGGCGCGACGGCACGTGGTTGCTCAAGGGCGACCGGCGGCCGACCGCCGCGTGACGGCGCCGGGAGCGACGCGCAGAGCCGATCGCGCCCGCGTGCGGCGGTGGCTCGGACGCCATCGGGCGGGCGCCGGCCACGAGAGCCGTCGCCCGGCGAGCGGGTCCGGACGAAGGCGGCGGGCTATACGAACGCCGACCGCGACCTTGGAGGTGCCCCGATGGGATCACGCAACGAGACTCCCGACACGCCGAATGTGAGCGAGACCGAGCTGCGCGAGATGCATCTCGACGAGCTCCGCGAGACCGCCAAGCAGGAGGGGATCTCGGGAACCTCGCAGATGCGCAAGGAGGAGCTCGTTCAGGCCGTCGCACAGGAGCGAAGCGGTGCAGCCGCCGAGCACGAGCAGGGTGACGGAGCGGGCGACGTCGGCGCGGGGCCCGACGGCGGCCAGATCCGGACCGGGCCGGAGACCTCCCGGTCGCTGAAGTACGCCCAGGAGGTGACGTCGCCCGACGACGATCCCGAGCGCCCGGGACGCAGCCTTGCGACGACCCACCACGAGGTGATCAAGCAGTGGGCCGAGGAGCGCGGCGCCACTCCCGCGACCGTCGAGGGGACCGAGCACGAAGACCACCTCGGCGTGCTGCGGTTCGACTTCGGCGGCGGGGCCAAGAAGCTGCGCCACGTGAGCTGGGACGAGTGGTTCGAGACGTTCGACGCCCGCCGGCTGAACTTCATCTATCAGCAGGAGCGCAGCGACGGCCGGCAGAGCAATTTCTTCCGGCTCGAGAGCCCGGAGCGCGAGGACGCCTGAGCGCCGAGGCCCCGAGCGCGAGGACGCCTGAGCGCCGAAGCATCACGTCGCGCGCTCGATCACGTTGCGCGTGACCTGCTCGACGGCGGGGCAACCCTGGGCGAGGACGCGCGCCCAGTCCGTCGTCGAGGCGGTGAAGACGGTTCCGCCGGGCGAATGCACGCCGAGCGTCGCGGCGCGGTTGCCCATCCCCCAGCCGCTTTCGGCGACGTCTCCGACAGCGAGGATCACGAAGTCGCGCGGCGTTCCGTCTTCGCATGACGGGCGTACCGGCCGGCCCCGCCGCAGGTCGCCGCGATCGAAGTGCGCGCCGTCGCACTCGTAGCCGACGAGGTACTCGTCGGGGCGGTTGCCGAAGACGTCGCCGTCGCGCAGCCCGGTGCCCTCGTAGACCCAGTGGTCGGCCTGCTGGACGGCGAAGCCGACGGGCAGCGCGCCCGCCCCGCGCGGGCGCTCGCCCCCGTTGCGGAAGCTGACGCCGGTCATCGCGTTCTCGGGGCGGTCGGGCGCCGGTACGTCGGACCACTGGTGCACGCGCCGAAACGAGCTCTCGTCGTCGAACGTGACCTGCCACCAGGCGGTGTTGCCGCCGAAGAACCCGACGTTCCCGCCCGCTGCGACGTACCGCTCGACGCCCGTCCGCATCGCGTCGCTCCAGTACTCGTCGTGCCCGAAGCTGAGCAGCAGCCGGTACGGCGCGAGCAGCGCGCCCGTCCCGCCGTCGGCGTGCAGGTCGAGGTCGGTGCAGAAGTCGACGCGGTAGCCGCTGCGCTCCAGCCATGCGACGGCGAGCGCGTCCCAGTGTCCGAACGTCTGCCGAGGCGAGGGGTCGAACGGGTCGGGGTTGAATGAGTCCCACGGCGTCCCGCCGGTCCCGCCACCCGGGCGGCGCACGGACACGGCGGGCGGCACGGCGACGGGCAGGTCGGCGGGCTCGGGCACGCTGTACAGGCACCAGCCACCCGCCCGCGCGCCGGCGTCGTAGCGCTGCTCGCAGACCTGGTTGCGAGCGGACGGAACCACTCGCGGCCCTTGACGTTGAAGTTGATGTGGTCCTGCATCGCGGGGTGGCGCGCGTCGGCGATGATGCTGCGGTTGCCGAGCGCGCGCGGCCCCGACTCGCTGCGCCCGTTGTGGACGGCGATGACGCCGCCGCCGGCGAGGATCTCGACGACGCGCTCGAGCAGATCCTGCGGACGCTCGACGACGAGGTCCTCGGCGCCCCCGTTCAGCGCCGCCTCGAGCGCGGACTCGTCGATCTCGGGGCCGAGGAAGTCGTGCGACCAGCGAAAGTCGCTCGGCTGCCCGAGCACCGCGATCATGCCGTACAGCGCGCAGCCGACCGCCGTGCCGCCGTCGTGGGGGCTCGGAGGGATGAAGACGCCGCGGAACGCGCTCTCGCGCACGAGGCGCCCGTTCGCGGAGCAGTTCAGCGCCGCGCCGCCCGCGTAGCAGAGGTTCGTCTGCCCGGTCTCGTCGGCGAGCCACCGTGCCACCCGCAGCAGCGCCGACTCGAACGCCTGCTGGCCCTCGGCGGCGAGGTTCGCGCTGTCGGCGATCGAGGCGCCGTCGGCGGTCGGGAAGAGGAAGCGCTCGCGCTCGGCGAACAGCTCCTGCCACTCGTCGGGGATCAGGACGCGGTACTCGTCGACGACGAGCTCGGGCAGGCCGAGCGCACCGCGCCGGCCGAACGGCGCGAGCCCCATCACCTTGCCCTCGTTTCCCTCCCCGCTCGGGAACATCATCCGGGTGAGCAGGTAGTAGAAGCAGCCCAGGCCGACGGGACGGTCCCAGTCTCCGTCCCACAGCTGCTTGCCGATGCAGTCGATCCGCCCGGCGCGATCGCAGTCGTAGAACGACGCGATCTCGAGCAGCTCGGGCGCCGCGCCGGCGGCGCCCGGGAACGGCTCGCTGATGTCGCGCACGCGGCTTCCCTGTGCGTCGATCACCATCACGCCGGCCGCCTCGAAGGGACGGGTGAAACGCGCTGTACAGGTGCGCGAGGTGGTGCGAGACCTGCTCGACACGCATCTCGCCGCGGAAGCGCAGGTTCTCCGCGAGCTCGTCGTGATACGCGTCCCGGTTCTCGACCTCGCTGTCGGACGAGTAGCACTCGACGACGAGGTCGAGCGGCTCACGGAGCTCGGGGAAGCTCGGAAGGTAGCGGTCGCGCACGTCGCCCAGCCGGCCCCAGTGGTGCTTGCGCCGCGTCAGGCGCTCCTTCTGCAGGCTCGCCACATGCGAGCGCCCGCGGGCGACGGCGATCGAAGCGTCCTGCGTGCGGTTGATGCCGACCACTGTCGGGGCGTCATCCATGGGTCGTGCCTCCTTCGAGTCGGGCCGCGTGCACGCTTCGCGGCGCCGCGGCGCTGGTGCTCCTACCCACTCCGACGTCGAGCACACGCGCGCCGGGCGACGCGCGTGCGTGCGCGCGTGCGGTCGCCGTCGCCGTTGCCGTCGCCGCAGGCTCGTCGCAGGGCTGTCTGGCGAGCAGGTCGTCGCACGTCGCCACGACCTCCTCGACGGTCACCTCGCCGACACGCGCGTCGCCGCAGCGCCGGCACCCGTCGCGCAGGCAGCGGTCGATCGTGTCGCGCGCCTGCGAGGCTCCCAGCGCGCGGTGGCGACCGGCGTTCAGAGGAGCCCAGCGGCCCGGATCCGACGCCACGAACACGACGACGCTGGGAGCGCCGAGCGCCGCCGCGAGATGCGAGGTACCGGTGTCGTTCGTGACGGTGATCGCGGCATGCGACAGCAGCGCGGCGAGCAGCCCGAGCGGCGTCTCGCCGGCGAGGTCGACGGCCGGCGCTCGCATCGCCGCCGCCACGAGGCGCGTCGCTCGCCGCTCGGCCGCGCTGCCGGTCAGGACGATCGCCAGGCCACGCGCGGCGAGCGCGTCGGCGGCCGCCGCGAACCGCTCGCCCGGCCAGCGCCGGTCCTCCTCCGCGGCGCCCGGATGCAGGCATGCGTAGGCGCCGTCGGCGAGCCCGTGGCGCTCGGCCAGGTCCTGCCACGCCGCCTCGTCCTCGCAGAGCAGGGGGAACTCGAGCGAGGCGTCGCCGGCGGGAAACCCGAGGAAGGCCATCAGCGCGAGATGTCGCAGCGGCTCGGGAGCGTCGCCGGGGTACGCCAGGAACAGCTCGGGGTCGGGCGCCGGCAGCCCGGGAAGGAAGAAGCCGGCCGTCCGGCGCGCGCCGAGCAGCGCGACGAAGGGATTGGTCGCCACCCCGCTGCCGTGCATCTGCAGCGCCAGGTCGTACGGCCGACGCTGGCTGTGGGCGAGGAACGCGACGCTGCGCGCGGGGTCGGCGACAACCTCGGGGACCCCCGGGAAGCCCGGGAACGGGAGCAGCTCGTCGACGTAGTGCGCGAAGCGCGCGACCAGCCCGGCGCTGCTCGACAGGCCGATCAGCGTGACCTGGGCCTCGGGGTTGGCGGCGCGCAGCGCGCGCAGCGCGGGCACCACGCAGAGGAAGTCGCCGAGCCCGCGCAGGGCGCGCAGCACCGCGATCCGCTCCAGCGGCGCTGGCGGCGCCCAGCCAGAGGAGGATCCCGATGCCGGCGTCACGGCGCGACCGTCGTGACGGGCCGGCGAGCGATGAGGTCGAGCGCGGCCTCCAGGACGTCTTCGGTGCTCACCTCGTCGACGAACGAGGCATCGTGCTCGCAGCGGCTGCTGACGTTCACCGCGCCGCAGACCGCGCACTGCGTCCGGAAGGCGGGCAGCGGGCGGTGGCGCTCGCGGTACAGCGGCGCGCCGTTGATGACGTTCCCGATCCAGAAGATGCCCACCGTCGGCGCTCCGACCGCGTTCGACAGATGAAGCGGGCCGGTGTCGTTGGACACGACGACCGACGCCGCGCAGAGCAGGCCGCACAGGCCGCCGAGCGAGAGCGTCGCGCAGGCGTCCGTCGACGCGGCGCGCATCTGCTTGCAGACGGCGGCGACGATCTCCCGCTCGGGTTCGGTTCCGGTCACGACGACGCGCAGGCCCTCGGCCGCAAGGGCGTCGCCGACCGCCGCGAAACGGGCAGCCGGCCAACGCCGGCGCTCCGCCGTGGCGCCCGGGTGCAGGACCGCGAACGGCCCCGGCTCGACGATCTCGCGCGCCTCCTCGCGGTCGTCGTCGGTCACCGCGATCATCGGGTCGAGGGTGACCGGCCGGACGCCGACGAGCCCGGCGACCTCGAGCCAGCGCGGGACCTCCGGCTGCAGGTACACGTAGCGGATCCAGCGGTCCAGCAGCGGGGCGTCCTCGGCACGGCAGCCCGCTGTCAGGCGCGCGCCGAGCCGAGTCACGAAGGGGTTGGAGAAGCGCCCGCCGCCGTGCATCTGCAGCGCGACGTCGAAGCACTCGGCGCGCATGCGCTCGAAGAACCGCTCCAGCTCGCGCGGATCCTCGTCGGCCTGCTCGTCGCCGCGCACGCCGCGGCTCGCGGGGACGACGACGACGCGGTCGACGGGGCCGGGCCGCCCGTGCAGGAACTCGCGGTGCCACGGCTGGGCGAGCAGCACGATCTCCGCGTCCGGGTAGGCCGCGCGCAGCGCCGCCAGCGCCGGGACGCAGAACAGGAAGTCGCCGAGCGCGTTGGCGCGCAGCACCGCGATCCGCTCCACCCCGGGCTCAGGAGCTCGCACGTGCGGGCTCCGCGACGACCGGCAGGACCCAGGGCGCGTCGACCCCGCGCTCGGAGACGGTTGTGGGAAGCTCCTGGTGGTACGCGCCGGATGGCAGGATGCCGCAGCCGCCGCGGCGCGCCATCACGCGCAGCTGCGCCAGGACGTCCTCGCCGGCGTGCGTCGCCGGCAGCTGCTCCCAGAACGAGAACCCGCCCGCGTCACGCAGCGCCTCGGTGTCGTAGAGCACGCAGCCCCCGGCCCACGCGAGCTTGTAGCGCAGCCTCGATCCGGGCGCGAGCCGCAGGCGGCGGGCGACGTGATGGAGGTTCGCGGCGTTGTGCAGCTTGTGGCGCTCCCAGGCCGGACCGCCCGGCGTCACGAGCTCGGGCTCGACCGGACCCTCCCACAGCTCGAACGCCTGCTCGTGCGGGCGCACGTCGTCGACGAACGACAGCCCGACGAGACCCGCTGCGACGAGCCCGCAACCCTCCTCGCTGATCGTGCGCCACAGGCGCTCGATCAGGTCGGGCTCGAGGATGACGTCGTCGTCGATGAAGAGGCAGTACGGGGCCCGCGCGTTGTCGAGCAGGAACTGGCGCTGCTCGGCGAGACCTCGCCGCGGGAGGTGACGATGCAGCTCGACCTCGCGGCCGTGGGCGCGCAGGACGCACACGGCGGCGATCACCTCGGGCACGTCGAAGCTCGCCGCGCGCCTGCTCTGGTCGGAGACGACGACGCGCAGGTCGGCGTGCGTCTGGGCGATCAGGCTCGTCAGCGTGATCGCAAGGGCCGCCGGCCGCTCGAACGTCGGGATCAGGACGTCCAGCGACGCGCCCGCGCCGGCCGCTGCGGCGTCGCTCACGTCGCGTGCGGCCGCAGCCGCTCGACGATCCGGGTGGTCGAGCGCTCGGGCACCTGGGCGAGGATCCGCAGCTCGGCGCCGAGCGCACGTACCAGTGGCGCCTCGGGAACCGTGTCGGCGCTGTAGTCGCCGCCCTTGACGACGACGTCGGGTCGCAGCGCGCGCAGCAGCTCCTCCGGTCGGTCCTCGTCAAAGGCGACGAGATGGTCGACGCAGGACAGCGCCGCAAGGACCTCGACGCGGTCTGCGAGCGAGTTGATCGGACGCTCCGGGCCCTTCAGCCGCCGCACGCTGGCATCCCCGTTCAGCGCCACGACGAGGACGTCGCCCAACTCCTTGGCCGCGTTCAGCAGCGCGATGTGGCCGCGGTGCAGGATGTCGAAGCAGCCGTTGGTGAAGACGACGCGCCGCCCTTCGCGCCGGTGGCGCTCGCCCTCGATCACGAGCCGCGCGGCGTCGGGCACGAGCTTGCCCCCGGGCAGCAACCGCAGCCGCAGCTCGGCGGGCGAGCAGGTCGCGGTTCCCGGCTTGGCGACGACGACGGCGGCCGCGGCCGCCGCCACCTCGGCCGCGCCGGCCGGGTCGCCGCCCGACGCGAGGCCGAGTGCGAAGGCCGCCGTGAACGTGTCCCCCGCTCCCGCCGAGCAGCGCTCGGGAACCGCATCGGTGTAGACGCGGTGCGGCGGGCGGTCGCGCTCGAGCAGGACGGCGCCGTCGCGGTCCAGCGTGACCGCGACGATGTCGACGCCGGTGACGTCGAGCAGCCGCTGCGCCCCCTCCGCGACGGCGCGCGCGCGATCGCCGCCAGGCGGGGCGAGCCCGCCGACGGCGGCCTGTGCCTCCTCGAAGTTCGGCGTGCACGCGAACGTGCGCGCGCGGCGGTAGCGCCGCGGGTCCTTGGCGTCGACGACGATCGGCGGCGACGCGGGCGATCTCCGCGCGGCGAGCGCCTCGATCACGCCGTCCGTCATGACGCCGGACCCGTAGTCGGCGACGACGACCGCATCGACGGCGCTGGCGCCTTCGCTGAGCAGTGATCGCACCTCGCCTTCGAGGTCGGGCGTCAGCGGCGAGAGCATCCCCTCGTCGAAGCGAACGAGCATCTGCCCGTCGGCGAGGACGCGCCGCTTGGCGACCGTCGCGCGCTCTTCGCTGACGACGACCGCGCCGACGTCGACGCCGAAGCTGCCGACGAGCTCGAGCAGCCGCTGACCGGCGTCGTCGCGGCCGACGACGGAGATCAGCCGCACCGCGGCGCCGAGCGACGCGAGGTTGACCGCGACGTTCGCCGCCCCGCCGGGCGCTTCCGTGCGCCCGCTGACGGTCACGACGGGCACCGGGGCCTCGCGCGAGAGATCGCTCGCCCGGCCGTCCAGGTATGCGTCGAGGATCACGTCGCCGACGACGAGCACGCGGAGCCCCGCGAACGCATCGAGCAGGCCGGCGACGTCCGGCCGAGCGTCGACCCGAGCAGGCGAATCGGCGGCCGTCGTCATGCGACGGCGCCCCGGAGCTGCCACGCCCGCTTCGCCGGACGCGCGCCCGCGCCATCGCCATCGCCCGCGCCCCGCCGCGACGGTTCGCTTCGGACTCCGCTAGACGTCGCGCAACCACTCATGTCGCTGTTCGCTCCTGACCTCGGCGCGCCTTGCGGCTACCCCAGGCGCTGCTGCTTCATGCGTATCCTGCTCCTCGCATCGGACGTCACGCTCGCACCACTCGCGCAGGACACGGGCAAGGCGCTGCGGCAGCTCGCGAGCGCCCCGACGTGTCCGTCTCGCGCCGACCGGGCAGAGACGGCTTGTGCCCGACTGGGTCCCATCCTGCTCGATCGCCGTCGACCGCCTGCGCAACCGCGTCGAGAGGCGGCGCGATACGGAAGCGCTTCCCGGCGCTCCCGGCGGCGCCGACGCTCGCAACTTCGTCCGCGAGCTGGCGCTCGAACGGCACGGCTACCGCGTCGACGAGGGCTGGGAGGAGTGGCTGCACCGCGCGCTGGGAGCGCCGTGGCCGTGTCCGGCGCTCGAGCGCTTCGCCGCGCTCTGGCAGACGCTCGGCGGCGAGCTCCACGGCGCCCCGATGCCCGGGACGCTCTGGGACGCAGACGCCGCATTTGCCCGGGCCGCGTTCTGCGCGGCGGCGCACAGCGGCGCGCGCCGCGTCGTCGAGACCGGCGTCGCACGCGGGATCACCAGCCGCTGCCTGCTGGAGGCGCTCGGCAGCGACGGGCACCTGTGGAGCATCGACATGCTGCCCAACGACCGCGGCTGGGCCGCGCTGACGCGAACGGCCGTGCCACGCGAGCTCGGCGCCCGCTGGACGTACGTCGCGGGGAGCACGCGCCGGCGGCTGTCGCCGCTGCTACGCGACATCGCGCCGATCGACGTCTTCCTGCACGACAGCCACCACACCGGGGCGAACATGCGCTTCGAGCTCGGCGCGGCCTGGCCGCGGCTGAAGCCGGGCGGCCTGCTGCTGTGCGACGACGTGCAGGAGAACGGCGCGTTCGCCGAGCTGGTCGACGGCCTGCCGCGCGACCAGTGGGCGGTCGGACAGGAGGAGCACAAGCCGGCGCTCTTCGGCATCGCGGTGCGGCTGCTCGAGACCTCGTCAGGCGGCTGACATCGCGTGCCCGGCCGCGACGCGAGCATCGTGATCGACAACTTCGAGTACGAGCGCTTCCTCGGCGAGGCGATCGACAGCGCGCTGGCGCAGGCGCACGACGACGTCGAGGTGATCGTGGTCGACGACGGCTCGACCGACGGCTCGCGTGATCTGATCGCCGGCTACGGGCAGCAGCTGACGGCGGTCCTCAAGGACAACGGCGGGCAGGCGTCGGCGTTCAACGCGGGCTTCGCCGCCTGCAGCGGGCAGGTCGTGATCTTCCTCGACAGCGACGACGCGCTCGAGCGCGGCGCGGCCGGCGCGGCGGTGCAGGAGCTGCGGCGCGCGCCGTACGCGAAGCTCCACTGGCCGCTGCGCGAGATCGACCGCGACGGGCGCGCGCGGGGGACGCTGAACCCGCAGGTGCCGCTCGACGAGGGTGAGCTGCGCGATCGGGTGCTCGAGCGCGGGCCGGGCGCGTACGTGACGCCGCCGACGTCGGGCAATGCCTTCGCGCGCTCGTTCCTCGAGCGCGTGATGCCGCTTCCCGAGGATCTGCGCGTCTGCGCGGATGCCTACCTCTACGACCTGGCGCCGCTGTTCGGACGGATCGCCCGCGTGCGCGAGCCGCTCGGCCGGCTGCGTCGCCACGCGAGCGCCTTCGGCGGCCTCGGCCTCGAGGAGCGACTCGACCACACGCTGCTCGTGCACGAGCGCGTCCGCCCGGCGCTCGCCGCCCGCTGCCGCGAGCTGGGGCTCGAGCCCGACGAGGACGCCTGGCGCGCGCGCTCCTGGCCGCTGCGCCAGCGCCGCGCGCTCGACGCGCTGTGGACGGTCGTGCCGCGCGGCGTCCCGTTCGCGCTCGCCGACGCCGGCACGTTCGCGATGGAGCCGCCGGCCGTGCCGGTCGCGCCCGACGCCGGCGCGGGCGAGGTCGCCGCGACCGGTGTGCGCTTCCTCGCCGTTCCGTGGCCCGGGTTCGGTTGGCTGGCGCGCGTGCGTCCCGCACTCGGCGCGCGCCGGGTCCTGCTCGACAGCGACGACCTCGTCGTGCTCGAGCTGGCGTGACCGGCGGGCGCGTCGCCGACGTCGCCCGGATCGCGGTCCTGCGCGCGAACGGGCTGGGTGACCTGGTCTTCGCGCTGCCCGCGCTCGACGCGCTGCGCGCGGCCTATCCCGAGGCCGAGATCACGCTGCTCGCGACCGAGATGCACCGCGACCTGCTGTCGGGCCGCCCGTCTGCCGTCGACCGCGTCGTCCCCGTGCCGCGACACCCCGGCGTGCGCGACGACGGGCCCGACGGCGACCTCGAGGCGTTCCTGGCCGCGATGCGCGCCGAGCGCTTCGACGTCGCGCTGCAGCTGCACGGCGGCGGGCGGTTCTCGAACCCGTTCGTGCGGCGCCTCGGAGCCCGCGTCACGGCGGGCTCGCATACGCCCGACGCCGAGCGCCTCGACCGATCGGTCGCGTACGTCTACCTGCGCTCGGAGGTGCTGCGCCAGCTCGCGCTCGTCGCGCTCGTGGGCGCGGCCCCCGTCGGGTTCGCCTCCCGGCTGGCCGTCACCGCCGCCGACCGCGAGGCGGCCGCGGCGCACGTCGACGGGCCCGACCCGCTGCTCGTGCTGCACGCGGGCGCGACCGACGCCCGCCGCCGCTGGCCGCCCGAGCGCTTCGCGCTGGTCGCCGACCGCCTCGCCGCGCGGGCGGGGACGATCGCGATCGCGGGCGGCCCAGACGACCGCGAGCTCGCCGACGCGGTGCAGCGCGCGATGCGCGCTCCGGCGCAGAACCTCGCAGGCCGTCTCTCGCTGCCGGCGCTCGTCGGGCTGCTCGACCGCGCCGCGCTGGTGATCGCCAACGACTCCGGGCCGCTGCATCTCGCCGCCGCCGTGGGGACCCCCACCGTGGGAATCTTCTGGGCCCCGAACGTCGGCAACAGCACGGTGCTCGCGGACGCGCCGCACCGGCCGCTCGCCTCGTTCACCGTCGCCTGCCCGCAGTGCGGCGGCGACAGCCTGCGCGACGACTGTGGGCACCGCGTCTCGCACGTCACCGATGTCGCGGTCGCCCACGTCGTGGCCGCCGCCGAGGAGCTGCTGGGATGGGAGGTCGGCGACGAGCGGGCGCTGAGCCAGGCGCTCGACCCGCGTGCGCCGTGAGGGCGGCTACCCGTGCTCGGTGTAACGCGACCGTCAGCTGAACCAGCGCGCGAGCTCGGCGCTGTCCGCGCGACCCGCGGCCAGCGGCTGGAGGTCGGCGTGGACCGTGTCCGCGGTCCCGCTGACGCACAGCGGTCGCCACGGCGGCACGTCCGGGCGCGCCGGGTCGCAGAACCAGCGAAACGTGAGCGGATCGATCGCGCGCACGTGCGTCGGGTCCGCGGCAGCGTTGACGTGACGCCAATGAGGGCAGAGGACGTGCAGCACTCCGGTCGGCTTCAGCACGCGATGCAGCTCGGCCATCACCGCCACCATGTCGGCGACGTGCTCGAGGACGTGCACGGCGAAGACGTGGTCAAGCGAGGCGTCGGCGAACGGCAGCCCGCCGTCGAGATCTGCGACGACGTCGACGCCGGGCTGCTCGACGGCGTCGACGCCGACCGCGCAGGGCACCTGCTTGCGCCCGCCGCAGCCGATGTCAGCGACCGCCAGCTCGCCGGCGCGCTCGACGGCGACGAGGTCCCATGCGGCGAGGATCCCGTTGACGTCCCGGACGGCGTCGCGCACGAGCTCGCGGTCGGCCTCGGACGGGACGCTGCCCGTCACGTGCGCGACGCCGCCGCTGACCGCCACGTCGAGCACGAGCTGCTCCGTGCGCCGGTCATGCGCGAGGCGGGCGGCGACCGCGGCGGCGAGGACCTCGTCGCGCAGCGCGTGCGCGACGCTTGGCGCGACGCGTCGCGCGATGATGCTCGGCGCGTCGTTGTAGGTGCTCTCTGCCATCGATGCCCTCCTCGTCGGTCTGATCCACCTACCCGGCGGCGCGACTCAACGCCCGCCCGCGCGAGTCGAGAACGCTGCGGGGACCGATCAGGTGCGAGGGCAAGCTCGTCCGATCCGCGGGTCGAGCTCGGCGCGGGCGCCAGCGTCAGCGAGGTCTGACAGTCGCCGTAGTAGGCCGTCGACTCACCGATCACGTCTTGGCCGGCGGCGGCAGGAAGCGGATCGTGATCCGCTCGAAGCCGAGCGCGGCGAGCAGTCCCGTGAGCATCGCGCGCGTGTTGCGCTCGGCGAGGCGCAGCAGCCCGGGGTTCTCGCGCGCCGCGCGCTCGATCCGGCGCTCGGCGAGCAGCAGCAGGTCGCGTTGCTCGTCGGCGTCGTCGTCGAACAGGTCGCCGACGCGGTTGACCAGCCCGCGCTCTTTACTGAGGGCGCGGCTGCGCTCGAGGTCGACGCGCGCTTCGGAGAGGTGCGGCGCCGGGAGCGTGACCGTGACAGTGCTGCGGTCTTCGGACACCCGCACGCTACGCGAGCCGAGCCCGCCGAAGTCGACGGCGGCATCGACGCTTCCGGCCGCGATCAGCAGCGCCCGCTCGCCGGCCAGGAACGAGGGCAGCAATCCGACGTCGCGCTCGATGTCGATCAGCTGCTGGTAGTTCCCGGTTGCGGCGCGGTACTCCGACAGCGACTCGAGCGAGCGCAGCAGGGCCGGCTGGCTACGGTCCCTCGTCTCCGTCGAGAACGGATTGAGGTCGCCGAGCCCCGGCATGATCGACGGCACCACGACGACCGCGGCGATGACGGCGGCGAGGGCGATCAGCGCCTTGAGCGCGGGGCGACGCATCGTGCCGTCCACGGTAGCGCCGTCGAACCGCGTCGAGCGCTACGCGGTCGCGGCCCGGACGTCGGCGAGCGTCAGCGCCATCAGCGCGTCGCGGTCGGGCGTCGAGCCGCTTGCGAGCAACCGCTCGGCCTGGTGGGCGACGACGTCGTCGAACAGGTTGCGCACCGTGCGGGCGTTGCCGAAGTAGCGGTCGCGGGCGCCGTGCAGGCGCTCCATCGTGCGCTGCAGCTCGTCGCGCGCGTCGGCGTCGAGCCTGTAGTCGGCGGCCGTCGCGAACACCTCGAAGATCTGCACGAGCTCGAGGGGAGCGTAGTCGTCGAAGTGGATCGTCTCGCCGAAGCGGCTGCGAACGCCGGAGTTCGAGGCCAGGAACTCGGACATCTCCTGCGGATAGCCCGCGGCGATGACCGCGAGGCGGCTGCGGTCGTCCTCCATGCGCTTGAGCAGCTCGACGAGCGCCTCGGGGCCGAAATCCCCGTGGCTGCCGGGTCGCACCAGCCCGTAGGCCTCGTCGAGGAACAGCACGCCGTCGAGCGCGCGGTCGATGACGTCACTCGTCTTCGTCGCGGTCTGACCGACGTAGCCGGACACGAGGTCCTCGCGGGTGACCTCGACGACCTGCTCGGTGGCGAGCAGCCCGAGGCTCTTGTACAGGCGCCCGAACAGCCGCGCGACGGTCGTCTTGCCGGTTCCCGCGCCGCCCTCGAAGACGAGGTGCAGCGAGACCTGGACCGTCTTCAGACCGGCCGCCCTGCGGATCGAGGCGATCCGCAGCAGCTCGGCCAGGCGCCGCACCTGCGCCTTGACGGAGGCCAGGCCGACGAGCCCGTCGAGCTCGGCGAGGACGGCGTCGAACGCGTCCTCGTCGAAGCGCAGCGAGGCTGGATCGGGTGGCGGCGCCGGACGTTGCGCTGTGCGGCGCTCGGGCGCGGCGCCCGCGGCGCGCGCCGACACCGGGCGCAGCTCTTCGAGCGCCTCGCGGGCGGCGTCGACGATCTTCTCGCGACCCTCGACCGGAGCGCGCTCGGCAACGGCGATCGCCGCTCGCAGGCTCGCCTCGGCGTCGGCGCGACGCCCGAGGCGCCGCAGCGACTCCGCGCGTGCGATATGGGCGTAGGCGACCGGCATGAACGCGTTGCCGAAGACCGCGGCGAGCGCGATCGCCTCGTCGAACGCCGCCAACGCGCGCTCGTCGGCGCCCTGCCCGGAGCGCGCGAGGCCGAGCCGCCGATACAGGTCGAACAGCTCCCTGCCGCCGCTGACACCGTCGCAGCGCAGCGCCGCGACCGCCTCGCCGAACGCCTCCTCCGCGGCGCGATAGTCGCCCTGGCTCATCGCCCGCTCGCCGCGCTGGGCGTGCAGCCTGGCGAGCAGCTTCGGCGGCGAGCCGAGCTTCTCCAGCGTCTCGCGCGCGAGCCGCTCCAGCCCCTCGGCGCGCAGGAAGTCGCCGGAGCGCACGAGCTCGGCGGCGTGACGCAGATAGGACTCGAAGCGGTCGGACATCGCGCCGAACGCTACGCAGAACCTGCCGGGGGGTGTACCAGTGGGCGACCCACTAGCCTGCCGTCGATGGACGCAAAGCGGGTCGCGCGCGGCGTGAGCAGCACGCTCGGCGTCGTCGCGGCCGCGACCGCCGCGCGGCGGGCGTGGCGCTCGCAGCCGATCCACCTGGCGCGCATGAGCGGCACGTCGATCAGCGGGCCGGACGCGGCCGGCTGGGTGACGGACTTCCTCAACGCCGCGTACTACGCGCGCCGCCCGGAGCTGCGCGACGTGGAGGATCTGCGGATCGCCTTTGCGATCCTCACGACGCGCTGGCACGAGCTCGGCCACCGCCGGCTGCGGGCGCCGGACGTGTTCGCCTTTCACCGCGCGTTCTTTCGCGAGCGGATCATCGACGCCGCCCACACGCCGCGCGGCACGCTCGATCGCGAGCAGCTCTTCGCCGGGGCCACGCGGCTGCTCGGGCCGTGGTTCGAGCAGGCGTATCTCGACGACGAGCGGCGCGCGCACGGGATCGTCTTCGAGAGCGCCGCGGCGCGCGAGGCCTACAAGCCCGAGTACCGCCTGCGCCACGCGAAGCTCGGCGCGCCGACGCCGCCCGTGCTGCCGCGCAAGGAGCAGGTCTGGCACACGTACAATCCGGTCGCGATCGGCTCGGCGTCGCGCACGCTCGCCGCGCTCGCACGGCCCGAGACCTGGCCGGACTACGCGAGCGACCTCGGCCGCTTCACCGCGGTGCGCAGCGGCGGCCTCTCCGGGCAGGTGTTCGAGATCGAGATCATCAGCGCGCTGACGCCGCGCACGCCCGCGATCCTGCGCGGCTACGTGAGCGTCAACCGCTTCTTCACGCGCGATGACGACGCAGACGAGCTCGAGCACTACGCGGCGCGCCTGAGCGAGCTGATGGTGCGCTACGGGCGCGATCAGCCGCCGGCGTATCCGCGCGGCTGCACGCCGCTTGCGGTGATCTGCCTCGACACGCACGAGGGCCATTTCATGGGCCGCGGGCGCAACCGGCTGCTCGTCTACGAGCTCGACGGCCAGGACTACCTGCGTGCGGCGGGCACGTGGGACGACATGCCGGTCACGCTCGAGCAGGCCTACCGCTCGCAGGGGCGCCGCGCGCAGGAGGCCTTCTGGGGCGACGAACGGCCCGAGTCGAGCATGATCGAGCAGATCGCGCTGAAGACGAACGCGCCATGACCGGCGAGCGCTACGACGCGATCGTGATCGGCGCGGGGCCCAACGGCCTGACGGCGGCGGTGACGCTCGCGCGCGGCGGGCGCTCGGTGCTCTGCGTCGAGGCGTCGGGCACACTCGGCGGCGCGGCGTCGACCGCCGAGCTGACGCTGCCGGGCTTCAAGCACGACGTCTTCTCGGCGGTGCACCCGGCCGGGGTCGCGTCGCCGGTCTTCGCCGACCTCGGCCTCGAGCGCCACGGCCTGCGCTGGATCCAGCCCGAGCTCGCGATGGTCCACCCGCTGCGCGACGGGCGCGCCGCGGCGCTGTCGCGCGACCTCATGTACACGGCGCGCTCGCTCGACGCGCTCGGCGCGGGCGACGGCCGGCGCTGGGCGCAGCTCGTCAGCCCGTACCTGCGCCATTTCGAGCCCGTCCGGGCGACGATGCTCGCCGGCTTTCCGCCCGTCGCCGGGCCCGCGCGGCTGCTGCCCGCGTTCAGGCTTCAGGGCTCGCTGGAGTTCGTCCGGCTGCTGCTCATGTCCGCCGAGGCGCTCGCGGGCGAGGTGCTGCGCGGCGACGGCGCGGCATGGCTGTACGGCTCCTCGCTGCACGGCGACGCGCCGCTGGACAGCGCCGGCAGCGCGATCGCCGGCTTCTGGCTGAACCTGCTCGGCCACGCGGTCGGCTGGCCGAGCCCGGAGGGCGGAGCGGGCAGCATCACGGGCGCCCTGGCGAGCCTGCTGCACGAGCTCGGCGGCCAGACGCGCAGCAACGCGCCGGCGACGCGCGTGCTCGAGCACCGTCGGCGGGTGACCGGCGTCGAGCTCGCCGGCGGTGAGCGCATCGCGGCGCGAACCGTCGTCGCCACGACGACGCCGCACGGCCTCGTCGGGCTGGCCGGCGAAGCGCTCGGCGACGCCTACACGCGCAGGGCGCTGCGCTTTCGCTACGGCCCGCAGACCGTCAAGCTCGACTGGGCGCTCGACGCGCCGATCGGATGGCGAAACGAGGACGCGCGGCGGGCGGGAACCGTCCACGTCGGCGGCACCGTCGCCGAGCTGCGCGCCGCGCTGCTCGACGTCGCGCGCGGCCGGCTGCCCGAGGATCCGTTCCTGCTCTGCGGCCAGCAGACGATCGCCGACCCGACGCGCGCCCCGGCGGGCAGACACACCGCCTGGGCGTACACCCACACGCCGCCGGGGGTCGACTGGGAGCGCGAGCGCGAGCGCTTCGGCGATGCGATCGAGCGCCAGATCGAGCGCTTCGCGCCCGGCTTTCGCGAGCGGATCCTCGCGCGCCACATCATGACCCCAGCCGAGCTCGAGGCGCGCGACGCGAGCCTGCCGGGCGGAGACGTCGGTCACGGCAGCTACGCGCTGGACCAGCTCGTCTTCCGGCCCGTCCCGTCACTGAACCCCTACTCGACTCCGGTGCGCGGCCTGTTCATCGGCGGCGCGTCGACCTTTCCCGGCGGCGCCGTGCACGGCGTCAACGGCCACGCCGCCGCACGCGCCGCGCTATCCGAGACACGGATTCCGCGGCCGCCGCGCCTGCGGCTCGCCCGCTAGCCGCTAGAGCTAGCACGACCCGCGGGCGGGCGCTACGCCTGGCGCCCCGCGCTGCGGGGGCGCCCGGGCCGGTCTGCGAGGTCAGCCTGGCTCACCGCCTGCTGGCCGAACCCCGACCGCAACTCGGCCGTCCGCGTGACGAGCTGCTGGGCGCGGGACGACAGCGTGGTGCGGACGCCGCCGCGGGCGCCCAGGTCGCGCGCGTCGGCGACGAGTTCGCGCACCGCGGCAGAGATCTCCAGCAGCTGCGCAGCCGCGTTCTGCTGCGCCGTCGTGAAGCGGTCGCCGGCGGCGACCTTCTGTGCGATCTCCTCGTAGGCGAGCGTCAGCTCGAACTCGGCGGCGCCGGCCGCCTCCCGCAGCGCGGCGACGTCGTCGGACGGTTCAGTGGTGCTCATGCCCGGGATCATCCCCCTCGGCGCGTGCCCGCGCAAACGCATCGGCGTGATGCACCCGACCCTCGCAGGACGGTTGGAACGAACGCGAGGGCGGCCGCCTGGCAAGCTTTGATGCCCGCATGGCAGCGAAGCCGACGATCATCACCTGCCTCGACTGCGCGACGAAGAACCGTGTCCGGCCGACGACGCAGGGCGTTCCGCGTTGCAGCGTCTGCCACACGGTGCTGCCGTGGATCGTCGAGACCGACGCCGGCGGCTTCGACGAGGAGATCGTCGCCTCGGTGCCGGTGCTCGTCGACTTCTGGGCGCCGTGGTGCGGCCCCTGCCGGATCGTCTCTCCGGTCGTCGAGCAGATGGGCAGCGAGTACGCCGGGCGCCTGAAGGTCGTCAAGCTCAACATCGACGACGCGCCGGCGATCGCCTCGCGCTTCGGCGTGCAGGGAATCCCGCTGCTCGTCGTCGTCCAGGACGGGCGGGAGATCGACCGCGTCGTGGGAGCCGTTCCGGCGCAGCGGTTGCGGGCGCTGCTCGCACCGCACCTGCTGGCGACTGGCGGGGCTTGACGCGCCGACAGCGCGACTATCGTCGGCCGCCATGGTTCAGATGGCGATGGCCCTCGTCAGACGCCGCCGGTCCGGGAGCATCGCGGCTGCGATCGCGATCGCGATCGCGATCGCAGCCCTCCCCGCACCGGCAAGCGCCCAGGCCCAGTCGGCATGTCCTGGTGCCGTCCCCGTCTGTCCGTACAGCGCGACATCGCAGATCGGCCAGCGCGGCGCGGGCGTGCTGCGCTTCCCGCAGTCGGTTGCGATCGGGCCCGACGGCTCGGTCTACGTCGCCGACCAGTCCTCGAGCGTCGTCCAGGTCTTCGGTCCCGACGGCTCCTTTCGGCGCGAGGTCGGGCGCGCGGGCAGGCGTCCCGGTGAGCTGACATCGGTCGGCGCGATCACGGTCGCCGCCGACAACACGCTGTTCGTCGCCGACGGCAGCAACCGGATCGATCGCTTCGATGCCGCCGGAAACCTGCTCGGCTCGTTCGGGCGCCGCGGCACGGGCGTCGGCGAGTTCAACTTCGGCAAGGGCGGCGGCAACGACGCCCCCGCCGGCGGAGGCCTCGTGACGTCGGGCAACCTGCTCTTCGTCTCCGACAGCCTCAACAACCGCCTGCAGCGCTTCAACCTCGATGGATCGGGTGCCACGGAGATCGTTCCGCCGGGCCGGCTCTACAATCCGCGCGGGCTGGCGGTGCGCGGCCAGCGGCTGATCGTCGCCGACGACAAGAACCACCGGCTCGTCGTGATGGACTTCGGCGGCCGCGTGATCCGCACCGTCGGCAGCGGGCAGGGCGCGCGCGGAAACCAGTTCAGCTTTCCGTTCGGGGTCGCGATCGATCCGCAGGGTCGCGTCTTCGTCGCCGACGACATCAACCAGCGCGTGCTGCGCTTCGGCCCGCAGCCCGACTACAAGTACAAGGCCCGCTGGGGTCACTACGGCACCGGCCCCGGCCAGCTCGCCTACCCGCGCGCGATCGCGTCGGACAGCTCCGGCGCGCTGCACGTGACGAACACCGGCAACGACCGGATCGACGTCTTCGACCGCAGCGGCCGGCTGCTGCGCTCCTGGGGCGTGTCCGGTCGCGGCCGCGGGCAGTTCAACGCGCCGCTTGGTGTCGGCGCCGACGCCAACGGCGTCGGCGCGGTCGCCGACTCGATCAACGGCCGCATCGAGCTGCTGCACCCCGACGGGTCGATCGCCTCGAGCTGGGGCTCGCCGGCGCCAGGGCCGACGATCCTGCGCTCGCCCGTCGCGGTCGCCTTTGACGCCGCCGGCGACGCGTACGTGCTCGACCAGCGGCGCGCCCGGATCGTCGTCTTCTCGCGCGCGACGGGGCTGCCGGCGCGCACGATCGCCGCCCAGGGCAGCGGTCCCGGCCGCCTGCTCGACCCGTCTGCGATCACGATCGCCGGCGGCGTGATCACGGTCGGCGACACCGGCAACCGCCGGATCGCGCGCTTCACGACGGCCGGCGAGTACCTCGGCGCCTGGACGAACACCGGCGCGGTGCGCGGCGTCGCCGTGACGCCCGACGGCTCGCGCACGTACGCCAGCGCAACCGACAACCGGATCACGGTCTACGACGCGCAGGGCGCCGTCGTGACGCAGTTCGGCGGCTCGGGGCGCAAGCTGGGCAAGCTCTCCGCCCCCGCGCAGATCGCGCTCGACGGCGGCGGCAAGCTGTGGGTCGCCGACCGCGGCAACAGCCGCATCCAGCGCTTCGGCCCGGACGGCGAGCGGCTGGGCATGTTCGGCGAGCGCGGAACCGGGCCCGGCCAGTTCATCAACCCGACCGGCGTCGTCGTCGACTGCCACGGCGTGCTGACGGTGACCGACACGCGCAACAACCGCGTCCAGCAGTTCGTGCTCGCCGCAGCGGAGGCGCCGCCCTGTGTCGCGACCGCGCCGCTCGGCAACCCGCCGCCGCCCAAGGCGCCGACGCTGCCGCCGCCGCTCGGGCCCGAGCTCGACGTGAAGGTCCTGCGCACAGGCAGGCTGTTCGCGACGCGCGTGCTGCCGCTGCGCGTCGGCTGCGACACGATCTGCCGCGTCGAGCTGACCGGCACGCTGACCGAGCGCAACAAGCCCAAGAAGCGCAAGCGCGCGTTCTCCGTCAGCCTGCGTCCGGCGGTCGTCAGGCTGGCTGCGGGCGATTCGAAGGTCCTGCGCGTCAGGCTCACGCGGACGCAGGTCGCGCGGTTGCGCAAGGCGATGAAGAGCCGCCGCCGGCTGACGGTGACGCTGCAGATCGAGGCCACCGCCGACGCGGGCGAGCCGACGACCGTCAGCCGCAGCTTGACCGCACGCGGATAATCTCTCGCGTGGCCGCGCGGGGTGGCCGCCGGACGAGCGTTGGGATTTCGAGGATTCAAGGGAGAGGCTTCGCTACGGCCGCCGATCGCGGCGCCAGGCATGTGTTTCGGCTGAGCGTCGGCCTCGTGCTCGCGGTCCTGCTGATGCTGCTCGTCTCGGGGGTGGCGCAGGCGCGTGCCGCCGACGGCGACGTGCTCGAGGTCGGCGACTCGCTGGCTGTCGGCACGCAGCCCTTCCTCGGCGAGATGCTCGCCGATCGCAACCTCGTCTCCAACATCCGCAACGGCATCACGACGCCGCAGGGCATGCGGCTGCTGCGGATGTCACTGCGCACCGTGGTGCCCAAGACGGTCGTCGTCAGCCTCGGAACGAACGACGGCGGCGACCCCAAGCGCTTCGCAGACCGCCTGCGACGCACGCTCGCCCTGCTCCCGGCGGACACCTGCGTCGTCTGGTCGACGATCATCCGCCCGCGACGCAAGGGTCCCTACCGCCCGCTCAACCGCGTGCTGCACAGGCTCAAGAAGCAGGAGCCGCGGCTCGTCGTCGTCGACTGGGAGCACGCGGTGACCGGCGGCGCCGTGTTCCTGCCCGACGGGCTGCACGCCGATCGCGCCGGCTACCGCTACCGCAGCGCGATGATCGCCGATGCCGTCAACCGCGGTTGTCGCGCCAGCGCCGGCGGCTGATCTTCCCGCGCCCGCCCGGCGCCTTTCGCTGAGCGAGCGAAAGCCCTACTCCCACTCCTGCATGAGCCCTTCGATCTTGCGCCCCAGCGGCGCGCCCAGCGTCCTGGCGAACACGAGCGTGAAATGGTGCAGGTCCTTGTAGACGAGCGCGCCGCCGATCACCGGATAGCACAGGCGCCTGCCGCAGAACACGTCGCTGAGGTCGATCGCCTGCAGGCGGGGCGAGTGCTCCTTGCGCGCAGCGATGACAGCCGGATCGTCGTCGAGCGCCGACTTGCGCGGCAGCGCGCACCTCAGCCCTGGGCGCTTCTTCGCGACGATCGCCGCGTCGATGCACTCGGCCGTGCGGCCGAAGACGTTCGGGCTGTCACGGATGATCACGATCTGCTTGACGCTGTCGGGCAGCGTCTTCCAGGCCTTGCGCACGCCGTCGATCTTCGCCTCGAGCATCGTGCGCCCCCGCGGCACGCGCACCGTGCCGCCGGTGATCCCGACGATGAACACGGTGTCGACCTCCGGGTGCTTGCGAAAGAAGCGCGGCACGCCCTTGACCCAGCGCAGGCACTGCGAGCGCGTCGGCTCGGGCGTCAGCTTCGTCGCCGCCGAGAACACGCAGCTCGTGCGCGTCAGCGACAGACCGCGCCAACCGCGCTGGCGGGCGACGACGTCGAGCGGTGCCCGCCAGTGCGAGGCGTGGCTGTCGCCGAGCAGCGCGACCGTCTTTCGTGCCTTCCCAGGCTCGACGCCGAAGTCGCAGACGCTCACGCCGCTCTCCTTGCGGAAGTTCGCGCAGGGCGCGTTCTCCTCGTGCCTCGCGGCGACCGGCAACGGCACGACCTTCGTGCGCAGGGCGCGGTTCTGACAGGGGTTTCGCGAATCGCGCGCGGCAGCGCCGAAGCAGTCGGGCGTGTGCGCGACGAGCTCGACGGAGTCGCGCTCGGCCTCGTGGATCTGCGCCTCGACGTGCGACGTGCCGCCGACGAGGACCGCTGCGAGGACGGCCGTCGCGGCGGCGCTGCAGGCGAACGTCATGCGCGGCTGCGCCGACAGCCAGGCACTGCGGCGGACCGGGTCCTCGACGAGCACCTTCGTCAGCGAGGCCAGCAGCACGGTCAGCACCGCCACCAGGATCCGCGTCTCCGTCAGCCCCGGGTTCGTGAAGACGAAGGGCGCGAACACGAGCAGCGGCCAGTGCCAGAGGTAGACCGAGTAGGAGATGTCGCCGAGCGACTGCGCGGGCCTGAGCCGCAGGATCCGCGAGGGCGCCCAGCGCGCGGCCGGCATCCCGGCGTGGATGACGGCCAGCGCGCCGAGCACCGGCACGGCGGCCGCCCAGCCCGGAAACGCGGTCTCGCTGCCGTAGGACGCGGCCGCGTAGGCGACCGCCGCCAGCCCCGCCCACGACAGCAGGGCGCGGGCCCGGTCGGGCAGCGCCGCGCGCGCGCCGAGCAGCGCGAGCAGGCCGCCGGCGCCGAACTCCCAGACCCGCGTCGGCGTCACGAAGTACGCCGCGGCGGGATTGGCCGCGGTCTCGCTGATCGAGTACCACAGGCTGAGACCGGTCACGGTGAGCAGGACGCCGGTGATCGCCATGCGCCGCCGCGCCGTCCACGCCGCGACGACGATCAGCAGCGGCCAGATGACGTAGAACTGCTCCTCGGCCGACAGCGACCAGAAGTGCTGCACCGGTGACGGGCGGTTGTCGGCGCCGAGATAGTCGACGGCGTCGGACGCCAGCTGCCAGTTCTGGACGTACGCGGTGCTCGTCGCGATCTCGGTCAGGAACTGCTGCCAGTGCAGCGGCGGCACGAGCGCGATCGTCGCCACCGCGCACACGAACAGCGTCAGCAGCGCGGCCGGCAGCAGGCGACGCGCGCGGCGCGCCCAGAACTGCCAGAGCGACAGCGTGCCCGTCGTGTCGACCTCGCGCAGGAGGTGCGCGGTGATGAGAAATCCGGAGATCGCGAAGAACACGTCGACGCCGACGAACCCGCCCGGCATCGCCTCCGGCCAGACGTGATAGACGACGACCGTCAGCACCGCCACCGCGCGCAGCGCCTGGATCTCCGGGCGCACGGCCGAACGCCTGCGGCTCTCGATCGGCTCGGGCACTACCGCGTCCGGGCCCTGATCATGATGCGTGCCATCTCCCCCTAACGCGCGACTCGCGGCGCAGGTTGCGCCGCTGCCTCGATCAACGGCATCGTCCGCGGCGGGACCTGCCGCGTGAGGACGACGTAGCTCGTGCAGCGCCGGATCGCGGGCGTCGCCGTCAGCCTGTTGACGATCTGCTGCAGATGCTCGGTGTCGCGCGCGACGACGCGGCAGATGAGATCCTGCGGGCCCGAGATCGCGTCGGCCTCCAGCAACTCGGGGATCGACTCCATGACCTCGACCGCCGCGGCCAGCTCGCCCTGCGCGAGCTCGATCAGGATAAACGCGCTGATCGCATAGCCCATCGCGACCGGGTCGACCTCGGGGCCGTGGCCGGTGATGACGCCCCGCGACTCGAGCTTCGCGAGGCGCGCCTGCACCGTGCCGCGTGCGACGCCGAGCTGGCGTGCGATCTCGAGCAGGCCCACGCGAGGGAACTTACGCAGTGCTGCGATGAGACGGGCGTCGAGGCGATCGATGGACAAGCTGACCAGTATCTCAGATGGTTCTGCGAATCTGCTGCGCGATTTGCCCTGTCGAGATGAGCAGACTTGCAACGCGGCCGCGAAGGCCGCACTCTCTGTCGTACGAGAGAGGAGCACGCCGTGTTCGAAGAAGCGCAGCTGTACTCGCCGGTGACGACCGACGTGAGCGGTGAGGTTACCGTCCACCTGCACGACGGCCATCCCGGCGCGAACGACCCCGCGTACCGTCGCAGGCGCAACGAGATCGCCGCCGCCGCGCTCAGCTGGCGGCCGGGTATGCGCGCCCCGCGGATCGACTACAACGCCGACGAGCAGGAGGTCTGGCGCACCGTCTGCCGTGAGCTCGCCCCGCTGCACGAGCGGTACGCCGTCGGCGAGTACCGCGCCGCGCTCGGCGCGCTCGACCTGCCGGCCGATCACATCCCCGGCCTCGACGCGATCAGCGAGCGGCTCGCGACGCGCAGCGGCTGGAGCTACGTGCCGGCCGCCGGCCTGGTCGACCTGCGCAGGTTCTACGCCGGCCTCGGCGACCGGATCTTCCACTCGACGCAGTACGTGCGCCACCCGGCGATGCCGCTCTACACGCCCGAGCCGGACATCGTCCACGAGGTCATCGGTCACGGCCACCTGCTCGCGACGCCGACCTTCGGCGAGCTGCACCGGCGTGCCGGCGCCGCCGCACTGCGGCTGCGCGAGGAGCAGTCGCTGCGCTTCCTGTCGCGCGTCTTCTGGTTCTCGCTCGAGTTCGGCGTCGTCGTCGAGGACGGCGAGCTGCGCGCCTACGGCGCCGGCATCCTCTCGAGCTCGGGCGAGATCGCGCAGTTCGCGGCGATGCAGCTGCGCCCGCTGAGCCTGCGCGAGATGGGCAGCGCCGACTACGACATCACGACGTACCAGCCCGTCCTGTACCGCGCCGAGTCCGTCGCGGAGATCGAGGCCGTCGTCGGCGGCTTCTTCGACACCTGCACCGACGAATCGATCGAGGAGCTGCGCCATGAGCACGCTGTGGCCTGACCCCGCCGCCGACCATCGAAGCCGGCGCGACTTCATGCCCCTGCACGGCATCGACCACATCGAGCTGTGGGTCGGCAACGCCGCGCAGGCGGCCTACCACTTCAGCCACGCCTTCGGCTTCACCGAGGTCGCCTACGCGGGACTCGAGACGGGGCTGCGCGACCGCGTCTCGCACGTCCTCCAGCAGGGTCGCATCCGGCTCGTGCTGACCGGCACCCTGGACGCCGCCACCGAGATCGCCGCGCACCAGCGCGTGCACGGCGACGGCGTGAAGTACGTGGCGCTGTCGGTGCCCGACGTCGACGCCGCCTACCGCGAAGCGGTCGCGCGCGGCGCTCGCGGACTGACGGAGCCGCACGAGCTGCGCGACGGCGAGGGCGCGGTTCGGATCGCGGAGATCGCCGCCTACGGAGATACCGTGCACCGCTTCGTCGGGCGCGCCGACTACGCTGGGACGTTCCTGCCGGGCTTCGTCGCCGTGGCGCACGACGGCGACCCGTCGCAGCCGGCCTCGCCCGCCCTGCTGGCCGGCATCGACCACGTCGTCGCGAACGTCGAGCTCGGCGAGATGGAGCGCTGGGTGAAGTACTACGAGGACGTCTTCGGGATGACCGAGCTCATCCACTTCTCCGACGAGGCGATCTCGACGGAGTACTCGGCGCTCATGTCGAAGGTGGTGACGACCGGCGACGGGCGCGTGAAGCTGCCGATCAACGAGCCCGCCGAGGGCGCGCGCAAGTCGCAGATCGACGAGTACCTCGAGTTCTACGGCGGCCCGGGCGTGCAGCACATCGCGGTCTCGACGACCGACATCGTGCGCACCGTCGAGGAGCTGCAGGCGCGCGGCGTGCGGTTCCTGCGCACGCCGGAGTCCTACTACGACGGGCTGCCCCAGCGCGTCGGCGAGATCGACCAGTCGCTCGAGGACCTGCGCCGCCTGGGCATCCTCGCGGACCGCGACGACGAGGGCTACCTGCTGCAGATCTTCACCAAGCCGCTCGGCGACCGGCCGACGATCTTCCTGGAGGTGATCGAGCGCCACGGCGCGCGCGGCTTCGGCGAGGGCAACTTCAAGGCGCTCTTCGAGGCGATCGAGCGCGAGCAGGCGCTGAGGGGGAACCTCTAGTGGTCGCTCGTGCTGGTCGTCTTGCCGTTGCCACGAGGACCGACAGGAGGGGCCGCTGATGCGCTACGTCTCGCTGGGCGACGTTCCGGCCAAGCGCCACACGCAGGTCCGCGACGAGGACGGCGGCGCGCTGCTCGTCGAGGAGGTGATGGGCTATGAGGGCTTCTCGGGCAACGAGTCGATCCTGTACCACCTGCAGTCGCCGTGCGACGTGGCGCAGGTCGGCTCGTTCGAGCCGATCGTGCTGGTCGAGTGGGTGCCCGACGCGCACGTGCACCGGCTGACGCAGACGGCGCCGCTCGAGCCGGCCGGCGATCCCGTGTCGGGCCGCCGCGTGCTGATGTTCAACGACGACGTCGCGATCGCGATCTGCAAGCCGGCCGACGAGTTCGACGGCTTCTACCGCAACGGCGAGGGCGACGAGCTGATCTTCGTCCACGAGGGCTCGGGCGTCTTCGAGACGATCTTCGGAACGCTTCCCTACCGACCGCACGACTACGTCGTGATCCCGCGCGGGACGACCTACCGCGTGAGGTTGGGCGACGCGCCGCAGACGTGGCTGACGTTCCACACGCCCGGCGAGATCGAGACGCCCAACCGCTACCGCAACCGCTATGGGCAGCTGCTCGAGCACGCGCCGTTCTCGCAGCGCGACTTCCACCCGCCGCGCTCGCTGGAGACCCAGCGCGAGCGGGGCGAGTTCGAGCTCGTCGTGCGGGCGCGGCGCGGACACCAGCGCTTCGTGCTCGACCACCACCCGCTCGACGTCGTCGGCTGGGACGGCTACGTCTATCCGTACAGCTTCAACATCCACGACTTCGAGCCGAAGTCCGGCCGCCTGCACCAGCCGCCGACGGTCCACCAGACCTTCCAGGGGCCGAACTTCGTGATCTGCTCGTTCTGCCCCCGCAACCTCGACTGGGACCCGCTCGCGGTGCCGCTCCCCTACCACCACTCCAACCTGCAGTCCGAGGAGGTCATCTACTACGTCGACGGCCGCTTCGGCTCGCGCGCGGGTGTCGGCGAGGGCGCGCTGACGCTGCACCCCAGCGGACTGCCGCACGGCCCCCAGCCGGGCCGCGTCGAGGCCTCGCTGGGCGCGAGCCGCACCGACGAGCTCGCCGTCATGTGCGACACCTTCCGCCCGCTGCGCCTGACGACGCTCGCCCGCGACCTCGACGACCCGTCGTACGCGCTGAGCTGGCACGCGGGGACGAGGGCGCCGGCCTAGTACAGCGCTCTGACGGATGCAGACACGACCGGCGCGGACCCTAGGTTGGGACGCGCGATGACGACGTGCGAGCGATCGGCCGCGAGCCTGCCGTGGGGCGTCGTGCGGATCGGCGGCGGCTCGCCACAGCCGGCACTGCGCGATCGCGACGCCGTCGTCGTCGTCGCCGGGCTGCCGGGCCTGCAGGAGCCGGACCTCGCCGCCGCGCTCCGCGCTCCGACGCTCAACGCGCTGATCGAACTCGGCCCGAGCGCCTGGCGCGCCGTGCAGACCGCCGCAGCCGACGCGCCCGCCAGCGCGCGCACCCCGCTCGCGGCCACGACCGCCGTCCTGCCGATCCGGATCCCGGACTTCGTCGACTTCTACGCCTCGCTGGAGCACGCCACGAACTTCGGCCGGATCTTCCGCCCGAGCGCGCCCGCGGTGCGCGAGAACTGGCGCCAGATGCCGGTCGCCTACCACGGCCGCGCCTCGACGGTCGTCGTCAGCGGCACCCCCGTTCGCCGGCCGCGGGGACAGACGACGCCGGGCGTGCTCGCCCCCACCGCCCAGCTCGACCTCGAGGCCGAGCTCGGCTACGTCTGCGGACCGAGCAGCGGCGGCCCGATCGCGATCGACCGCGCGGAGGCGCACATCTTCGGCGTCGTGCTCGTCAACGACTGGAGCGCGCGCGACATCCAGCGCCTCGAGTACGAGCCGCTCGGCCCGTTCCTCGGCAAGTCGTTTCAGACCTCGATGTCCGCCTGGATAACGCCGCTCGACGCGCTCGACGGCGCGCGCGTCGCGCCGCCGGCGCAGGACCCGCCGCCCGCGCGCTATCTCAGGGCGAAGGATCGATGGCTGCTCGACGTCGACCTCGAGATCGAGATCAACGGCGAGATCGTCTCGCGGCCGAGCGCCGGGCGCCTGTACTGGACGCCCGCGCAGATGCTCGCCCACCTCACCGTCAACGGCGCGCGCCTGAGCGCCGGCGACCTCTTCGCGAGCGGCACGATCAGCGGCACGCAGCCGCACAGCGAGGGCTCGCTCGCGGAGCTCTTCGCCGGACAGCGCTGGCTTGACGACGGCGACGAGGTCACCCTGCGCGGCCGCGCAGGTGCCGTCGAGCTGGGTGAGGTGCGCGGGCGCGTCGCCGCCGCCTGAGCGACAGATCCGCGCGAGACCGGTGTCGATCCGCCAAGTACCCTCGGCGCATCACCGCCGTTGCCACCGCTGAGCGCGAGACCCGCACCTACCCCGGATGACGCGCGTCTACGTCTGCGGCCACCGCAACCCCGACACGGACTCGATCGCCGCCGCGATCGGCTACGCGGAGCTGAAGAACCGCCTCGACAGCGGCAAGACGGAGTACGTCCCGGTCCGGCTCGGCGTCGTCAACGCGCAGACGCAGTGGCTGCTGGACCGCAGCGGCGCGCCCACGCCGGTCCTCCTCTCGCACGCGCACCTGCGCGTGCGCGACGTCATGCGCTCGAGCTTTCCGGTCGCGCAGCGCTCCGATCCGGTCCGCAGCGTCGGCCTGCTGATGGCCCAGGAGGGCATCGACCTCGTCCCGATCGTCGACGACGGCGTCCTGACCGGGCTGCTGACCGAGCGCGCGCTCGCGCGCCGCTACATCCGCGAGTCGCGCGAGGCCTCGCGCCTGGACGTGCCGACGCCGGTGTCGGCGATCGTCGACGTGCTCGAGGGCGAGCTGCTGGCGGGCGACGCGGGGGTCGAGATCAAGGGGCGCGTGTGGGTGCAGGCGATGCACTCGACATCGCACAGCAAGGTCCAGCCCGGCGACGTCGTCGTGATCGGCGACCGTCCGGCGGCGACCGAGCGCGCGCTCTCCAACGGCATCGCGCTGCTCGTGCTCAGCAACGGCGTGCAGCCGACCGAGCGCGTGCTGCAGATCGCCGCCGAGCACGGCACGTGCGTCGTCCGCTCGCCGCTGGACTCCTATGTCACCTCGCGCATGATCACGCTGTCCGAGCCCTGCCGCGCGCTCGCCGAGAGCGACCCGCTGACGGTCCGCCGCGACGACCTCGTGCGCGACATCTCCGACGAGATCAAGAACGTCCACTACCGCGCCGCCGTCGCGGTCGACCGCAACGGCAGGCCGGTCGGCCTCGTGACGCGGTCGGACCTCGTCAACCCGCGGCCGCGCCGCGTGCTGCTCGTCGACCACGGCGAGCGCGCGCAGAGCGTGCCGGGCATCGAGGAGGCCGAGATCGTCGAGATCCTCGACCACCACCACATCGGCTCGATCGAGACGAAGCTGCCCGTGACGGCGATCTTCGATCCCGTCGGCTCGACGTCGACGCTCGTCGTCGAGCGCTTCCGCCAGGCGGGCGCCGAGCCCGCGCCGGCGACGGCGACGATGCTGCTCGGCGCGATCGTCTCGGACACCGTGCTGCTGACGTCGCCGACGACGACCGAGCGCGATCATCGCGCGACCGCCTACCTCGAGTGGCTGCTGCGCGTCGACGCGCAGCAGTTCGGGCGCGAGATGTTCGAGCACAGCTCGGACGTCGCGGACGTGCCCGCCGCCGACCTCGTCACCCGCGACCTCAAGGAGTACGAGCTCGACAACGGCCGCACGCTGAGCGTCGCGCAGATCGAGACCGTCGGGCGCGCGGTGTTCGACCGCGCCGACGAGCTGCGCGCCGCCGCCGAGACGCATCGCGAGCGGCGCGACCAGGTCCTGTTCGCGCTGATGCTCACGGACATCCTCGCCCAGCACACGCGCCTGCTCGTGGCCGGTAACGAGGCGCTGGCCGAACGTGCCTTCGAGATGCCGGTCGTCGACGGAGCGATCGAGCTGCCCGGCGTGATGAGCCGCAAGAAGCAGGTCGCGCCGGGGCTGCTGGCGGCGGCCAGCGCCGGCTGAGGGCGGCGCACCGGCGCAGTTCTTCGGTCGTCGCAGCGATCCAGGTCCAACCGCCGCTCAGTCAGCCGACCCTGATGTCAAGCCCGAGCAGCAGCAGCGGCCAGAGCGCGACGGCCAGCAGCGCCGAGAGCAGCCGCCCGAACGTGGTCAGGTGGTCCCGGGCAGCCGAAGGCGCGACCCGCGTCTGCGCGGTGGGCTCGCAAGCCGTCAGACCGCGCGCCACCGACCTTTTCAGAAGCTCAACCGCGATCGCGCTCGGCGCGGACCTCGGTGTACCACGCGCCGCAGCTGACGCACTGCGCGACCCATTCGCCGCCCGCCCGCGACTTGAACGCCAGCCAGTCGGCCGTCACGACACCGCTCGCGCAGCTCGGACAGGGCACCCGCGCGCCCGGATCGCGCGCCAGCTCGCGCACCGCCTCCGACCACGTGCGCGGCCGGATCCGCCGGTCGGCCGCGTCGAGGCGGTCGCGGCGCTTGTCCTTCGGGCGCTTCAGCACGACAGCAGCGCGTCTGCGTAGCCGAACACGAGCGCCGGGGCAGCCTCGCCGGGCTCGTCGAGCATCTCGAAGAACGTCGCGCGGGCTCCCGTGCTCATGCCAAGACCGTATCCTGCGCGACGCGCATGCCCAGAGCACCGGTCAAGATCGCCGTTCTCGGCGGCGGCTACGGAGCGAAGGTCCCGCTGCCCGTCCTCGCCGGTCTGGACGAGTTCGAGCCGGTCGCCGTCTGGTCGCGGCGGCCCGAGCGGGCAAGCGAGCTCGCCGAGGAGCACGGCCTCGAGCTCGGCAGCGCCGACGTCGACGAGCTGCTCGCCCACCCGGGCCTCGAGGCCGTCCACATCGCGACGCCCGTCGCCACGCACGCGCAGATCGCGGTCGCGGCGGCGCGCCGCGGCCTGCACGTGCTCTGCGAGAAGCCGCTTGCGACGGACCTCGCGCAGGCGCGCGAGGTCGCCGCCGCGATCGAGCAGGCCGGCGTCGTCTGCGTCATCAACTACGGGCGGCGCTTTCAGGAGACGCGGGAGCGGCTGCTGCAGCGAGTCGGCGAAGTCGTCGGCGCGCCGCGGATGGTCTGCATCTCGCTCGTGTTCGACGACCACGCGGAGCCGGGGTCGCGCCCGTTCACCTGGGTCCAGGACGCGGCGCTCGGGGGCGGGCGGCTGCAGGGCTACGGCGTGCACGACCTCGACCTGCTGATCGAGGCGTTCGGCGAGGTCGAGTCGGTCGCGGCGGCGACCGAGGTCGGCGTGCGCGAGCGCAGGACGCCCGACGGCACGCCGCGCACCGTCACCGCCGAGGACGCCTACGTGATCCTCGTGCGCTTCAGCGGCGGCGGCCTGGGCCAGATCAGCCTGACCGCGACCGCGCGCCACAAGCGCGGCGACGTCGTCGAGGTCTACGGCGCCGAGGGGACCGTGCGCCTGGATGCCGACAAGCGCCTGCACTGGGGCCGCGCCGGCGAGGAGCTGCAGACCGAGGGGCCGCTGACAGCCGATTCGAAGGCCGCCTACGCGCGCGTGGCGCGCAACCTCTTCGCGGCGATCCGCGAGGGCGCGGCGCCCGATCCCGGGCTCGTGGAGGCTCTGCGCGTGCAGGCGCTGCTCGACGCGGTCCACCGTGCCGATGACGAGCAGCGCTGGGTCCGGCCCGAGAGCATCTGACCGGATGGCCCGCAGAGTCACGCTCGTGCGTCACGGCCAGACCGAGCGCTCGGCGGTCGGGGTCTACTCGGGCCGCCTCGACATCCCGCTCACGCCGGTCGGCCGCGAGCAGGCCCGGCAGACGGCGCAGCAGCTCGCGACAGCGGGCGTCGACCGCGTCGTCACGAGCCCGCTCGTGCGCGCGCGCGACACCGCACAGGCGATCGCCGACGCCAGCGGCGCCGGGCTGACGGTGGAGCCGCGGCTGATCGAGGTCGACTACGGCCCCTTCGAGGGTCTCGACCGCGCGGGCGCGCGGGCGAAGTTCGCAGGCGCGTTCAGCGACTGGCGCGCCGATCCGTTCGGTTCGCCCGTGCGCGGCATGGAGCCACTGCCCGATGCGCTCGCCCGCGCCCGCGCCGCGATCTCCGACGCGCTCGCAGCGTACGAGCACCCGGTCCTCGTCGCCCACCAGGGGATCCTGCGAATCGTTCTCGTCGCGCTCGGCGAGATCGAGCCGCGCGACTACTTCCAGACACGCCTGCAGGAGGCCGATCCGATCGTCGTCGAGGCGCCCGCCGTGCGCTGACGCGCTGCAACTGCACGACCGGCAGGCCGATCGTCCTTGACGCAGGCCGCGCCGCCCTGTCTGCTAGGCCACGTGAAGCTCGAGTTCAGGAACCTCGGTCCGTGGATCTTCGGCACGGAGCAGCTCAAGCGCTTCACGCAGGACTCGCCGATCATGCCCGACGTCTGGCTGCAGTACGGCCGCGATCCGGGCGACGGGATCGACCTGCTGCTCGAGCCGCACGCCGAGTCGACGACCGCCGAGCTTGCGCAAGCGGTGCTGCACGCCGACCACAGCGCCACCGACCCGGCGCCGCTCGAGCTCGCCTACAACGGCTCGCACGTCGCGGTGCGGCTGACCTTCGAGGAGCTGCTGCGCAGCGTGCTGCCGCTGTCGGAGTGGTGGCAGCAGCACCTGTGGCCGCCCGGCACCGGGTCCGTGGCCGACGTCCTGGCCGAGCGCCGCGAGGAGATCGTCGCCGGGCTGAAGGAGCCGATGCGCGAGCAGGGCCGCCGCCCGGTCGACGCGCAGGAGCTGTCGGGCGCGCTGGTCTGGTTCGTCGGCTTGAGCGGGCGGATCGCCTGGGAGGCGGCGCATCCCGACGACGAGCAGCCCGACGAGGAGCCGCCCCCGGGGCTCACCTACGACGGGCTCGTCGACCTCGCCGCCGACGCGCTCGGCGACCTGCAGCGCCTGCCGCCGCCCGGCCGGCCGCTGCTGTGGGCCGTCAACCGCAACCGCCCCGCGCGGCCCGCCCTCTGGCGTTCGCGCAACACCGTCAAGGCGGACGCTGCGACGCTGCTGTTCGACCTGCGCTGCAACGACATCTGCTGGGCGATCGTCGACTCGGGCGTCGACGCGACGCACCCCGCGTTCAACGTGCGCAGCGCCGACGGCGTCCTGACCGCAGCGTCGCGGGTGCGCGCGACCTACGACTTCACGCGGCTGCGCAGGATCCTGGCGGGGAGCGACGCGGACCGCGACACGCTCGGCGACGCCGCCGAGGAGGAGCGCAGGGAGATCGAGAGCCGCCTGCGCAGCGGCCGCGCGATCGACTGGGCATTGCTCGCCGGACAGCTCAGGATCGAGCCGAAGGACCACAAGGCCTGCGCGCCCAAGCACGAGCACGGCACGCACGTCGCGGGAATCCTCGCCGCCGACTGGAAGGCGACGGACTCCGCGCCGCCGCGCCGCAACGACATCCGCGGCGTCTGCCCCGACATCGGGATCTACGACCTGCGCGTGTTCGACGACAGCGGCGCCGGCGACGAGTTCACGATCCTGGCCGCCCTGCAGTTCGTGCGCTGGCTCAACGCCGGCTCGCCCGTGCCGGTCATCCACGGCGTCAACCTCAGCCTCTCGCTCGACCACGAGGTCGGCTCGTACGCCTGCGGCCGCACCCCGGTCTGCGAGGAGTGCGAGCGCCTGATCGGCGCCGGCACCGTGGTCGTCGCCGCCGCCGGCAACGAGGGCCGTGCCTTCGTCTCGATGGCCTCGGGACCGATCGAGGGCTACCGCCAGATGTCGATCACCGACCCCGGCAACGCGAGCGGCGTCATCACCGTCGGGGCGACGCACCGCCACCAGCCGCACACCTACGGCGTCTCGTACTTCTCGAGCCGCGGGCCGACCGGCGACGGGCGCTGCAAGCCCGATCTCGTCGCGCCGGGCGAGAAGATCACGGCGCCGGTGCCCGGCGGCGGGCTGAAGAGCCTCGACGGGACGAGCATGGCGGCGCCGCACGTCTCCGGCGCCGCCGCCCTGATCCTCGCCCGCCACCCCGAGCTGATCGGCCGGCCCGGCGAGATCAAGCGGGTGCTCTGCGCCACCGCGACCGACCTCGGCCGCGAGCGCTACTTCCAGGGCAGCGGCGTCGTCGACGCCCTGCGCGCGATCCAGTCGATCTGAGGGGGACGGACGATGATCTTCTCGCTCGAGGCGCTGCAGGCGTTTCACGGCGACTCGCTGCTGCTGCACGCGGGCACGGCCGAAGAGCCACTGCTCGTGCTGATCGACGGCGGCCCGTCGGGCACCTGGGAGACGAGCCTGCAGCCACGGCTGGAGGAGCTGCGCGCCGAGCGCGCGAGCGCTGAGGCCGCGCTGCGGATCGACCTCGCGATGGTCAGCCACATCGACTCCGACCATGTCGCCGGGATGGTCGATCTCGCCAACTCGCTCGTGACCGAGCAGGAGGATCGAAAGCCGCTGAGCTACGACGTCAGGACGCTCTGGCACAACTCGTTCGACGACGTCCTCGGCAACGATGCCGACGAGCTGCGCACGGCCGCGCTCGACGTGCTGTCGCAGCCGCTCGGCGACGCCGGCGCCGACGAGATCCGCGCTGCCGGCCTCGCGGTCGTCGCGAGCGTCGCCGAGGGCCGCGAGCTGCGCGACCAGGCGCACACGCTCGGCTGGGCCATCAACGAGCCCTTCGACGGGCCGGTCCTGCTGCCCGCCGACGGGGTGCGCTCGATCACGCTCGGCGACGTGAAGCTCACCGTCGTCTGCCCCCACCAGGCCCAGCTCGACAAGCTGCACACGGCGTGGGACAAGTGGCTCGAGGAGCATCCGAAGGCCGTTGCCGGCGCCGTCCCGGCAGCGGTGAGCCGCGACAACTCGCCGTACAACCTCTCGAGCATCGTCGTGCTCGCCGAATGCGACGGCAAGAGCATGCTGCTGACCGGCGACGCGCGCGACGACCACATCCTGACGGGGCTCGACGAGTCCGCGATCGCCAAGAACGCCAGGACGCACGTCGACATCCTCAAGCTCCCCCACCACGGCTCGATCCGCAACATGACGGCGGCGTTCTTCGAGCGCGTCACCGCCGATCACTACGTCATCTCCGCCGACGGGCGCCATGGCAACCCGGAGACCGAGACGCTCGACCTGATCGCCGACAGCCGCTCGGACGACGACTTCACGATCCACCTGACCAATCGCGTCGGGACCGACACGCTGAAGAAGCGCCTCGACGCGTTCCTCGCCGAGAAGGAGGAATCGGGCCGGGCGTATGGCGTCAACTTCCGTGACGAGGACAGCCACTCGTTGCGGATCGACCTGCTGGAGGGCGGCTGACATGGGCGAGCACGACGATCTCCTGAGGCGCTTTCAGCCGGCGCTGCGCTATGACTCCAACGAGCAGTTCTTCGCCGACAGCGCCGCGCAGTACACCGACGCACCGGGCATCGAGCTGCGCCGGGCGGCGCAGAACGGCAGGCCCGGCGCCCTGATCGCAAGCGCCGTGCCGGCCGGCGACGAGCCCAGGCTCTCGCTCGCGTTCCTCCGCCCGCAGACCTACGGCAGCGGCGAGAAGGTCGACAAGAGCGACGTCATCGGCGTGCGCGGCAGGGACTACCGCGCGCAGTACGTGAAGCTGCGCACGTCGCGGCCGGACCTCAACAACCGGATGTACGGGCGCGCCGTCGATGCCAACGGGCGCCTGTGGCTGCAGTACTGGCTGTGGTACTTCTACAACGACTACCAGCTCGCGCTCGGCTTCGGCACGCACGAGGGCGACTGGGAGTCCATCCAGCTGCGGATGGGGATCGACGGCGACGTGCCCGACGTCGCGGTCTACGCGCAGCACCGCCACGGCGAGAAGCGCAGCTGGAAGGACGTCGAGAAGCTGCCGGGCAGCCCGGACGTGCCGGTCGCCTACATCGCCCGCGGCTCACACGCCGCGTACTTCGAGGCCGGCTACCACCAGACCGAGGCCTGGTACGACATCGCCGACGGCAGGCGTCCCGCGCCGAAGCTCGTGCTGGAGATCGTCGAGGACGCGAGCCATCCGTGGATGCGCTGGCCCGGACGCTGGGGCGACACGGTGCCGCGCGACCACAGCGCCGACCTCGATCAGTCCGCGCCGAGGGGCCCGGGCACGAAGAAGCACTGGCGCGATCCCAACAGGCTGCTCGAGAGCGCCAAGCCGCCGATCCTGCGCGACCCGCCGCGCGCGCCCGACGTCGCGCTCACGCGCGACGAGGACGACAAGCTGCAGATCGCCTATGACTTCTCCGCCCGCAGCGTGCCGGCGCGCGCGCTCGTCGTGACGGTCAACTCGCGCAACGAGAAGGGCGTGCCGCCGACGACGCACACCTTCGAGCAGGTTGCCGACGAGACGAAGGGGATGATCAGGACCGACATCCTGCTGCACCGCGAGCGCCACTACGACGTCTACGCGTCGACGGTCGCCGGCAACCCGCCGCAGCCCTCGGCCTCGCAGCTCACGGAGATCGAGGCGCTGCACGACGAGAAGGACCAGCCCTTCGGGCAGGAGGTCGCGCAGGTCGTCGGCAGGCTGTTCGCGACGATCCGCGGCGATCGCTGAGGCAGGAGCGGGCCGCGTTGCTGCCGGACGTCGAGACCCCCTGGCGGGGACGTGCTCATGGACCTCTCGAGGCGACCCTGTCCGCTTCGACGGCGGCGCGAACGATGCACTCTTCGACGTGGTCGTTGACGATCCCCGTCGCCTGCATCAGCGCGTAGGCGGTCGTCGCCCCGACGAAGCGAAAGCCGCGGCGCTTGAGCTCGCGCGCCAGCGCCTCGGACTCGGGCGTTGCGGCCGGCATCTCGCGCAGCGAGCGCGGCGCCGGCGGGGGCGCGTCCGGCGCGAAGGACCACAGCAGCGCGTCGAGCGTCTCCCCGGCGTCGTGCAGCGCGACGGTGGCACGCGCATTGGCGATCGTCGCCTCGATCTTCGCGCGGTTGCGCACGATCGCCGCGTCGCCCAGCAGCCGCTGCACGTCGGCGTCGCCGAAGCGCGCGACCTGCTCGGGATGAAAGCCGACGAACGCCGCGCGGAAGCTCTCGCGCTTGCGCAGGATCGTGATCCACGACAGGCCGGACTGAAAGCCCTCGAGGCAGAGGCGCTCGAGCAGGCGATGCTCGTCGCGAACGGGCCGTCCCCACTCGTCGTCGTGATAGGCGATGTAGAGCGCGTCGCTCGTCGGCCAGCAGCGGATCGGCGCGTCCGCGGCGGGCGCCATCAGCTCTGCGCCTCGCCGGCGCGCCGCTCATGGCCAGGGCAGCTGACGACCGGCAGGCGCGGGTAGCGCGGATAGCGCGGGTCTTCGCGCGAGCGCCGGCACAGCGAGAACGACGAGCCGCGCGTCGTGCGCACCACCTGCTGGTGGCGACAGCTCTCGCACAGGCCCACCGCGGGCGGCGCTCCCATCACCGCAGCCTATCGCGATGGTTGACCAAGCAACTACAATTGGCGGCGATGGCCACCTTCCTCCGCCTGCTCGGGTTCCTGCGCCCCTACAAGCGCGGCGTCTGGTGGTCAGGCATCCTCGCCGCGCTGGCGATGGGCGCGACGGTCGCGATCCCCGGGCTGACGGGCGCCGCGATCGGCGCCGTGCAGGACGGCGACCGCGACCGCCTGCGGCTGATGGTGATCCTGATCGCGCTCGCCGGCGTCCTGCGCCTCGCGCTCACGGTCGCGCGCCGGCTGGTCGCGGGACGCGTGTCGCTCGGCGTCGAGCTGGACCTGCGAAATCGCGTCTACGAGCACCTGCTCGCCCTCGAGGTCGGCTTCTTCGACCAGCAGCAGACGGGCCAGCTCATGTCGCGCGCGACCGTCGACCTGCAGTCCGTGCGCTTCTTCCTCGGCTACGGCCTCGTGCTGATCTCGCAGGCCGCGCTGACGCTCGTCTTCGCCTCTGTGGCGGTGATCGTCATCGACCCGCTGCTCGCGCTCATCTCGCTCGCGCCCGTGCCGGTCGTGATCTGGATCGCCCAGCGCTACGGCCGCCAGGCGCGACCGGCGCTGCAGGAGGTCCAGCAGCGCATCGCGGAGCTGACCGCGGACGTCGAGGAGAGCGTCGGTGGCGTTCGCGTCGTCAAGGCGTTCGCCGCCGAGGAGCGCCGCGAGCGGCGCTTCCGCGCCAGCATCGCGCGCGTCTTCGAGCAGTCGATGATCTCGACGCGGCTGCGCGCGTTCTACAACCCCTTCATCGCGTTCCTGCCCCAGCTCGGGCTCGCGGCGCTGCTGCTGATCGGCGGGCGGATGGTCATCAACGACAGCCTGACGCTCGCCGAGTTCACGGCGTTCTACGGCTACCTGCTGGTCCTGCTCGGCCCGATGCGCACGCTCGGCTGGACGCTCGGCCTGACCCAGCGCGCGACCGCCTCGGGCGCGCGGCTGTTCGAGCTGCTCGACCGCGAGGCGCGCATCACCGCCACTCCCGACGCCGTGCCGCTGCCGGCCGGCGCCGGGCGGGTCGAGCTGCACAACGTGACGCTCGCCTACGGGGACGACCCCGACCACGAGCCGTCGCTGCGCAACGTCTCGCTCGACGTCGAGCCTGGTACGACGATCGCCCTCGTCGGCGCGACCGGGGCGGGCAAGACGACGCTCGTGCAGCTCATCCCGCGCCTGTACGACCCGACCTCGGGGACCGTCCTCGTCGACGGCGCCGACGTGCGGACCGTGGACCCGCACGAGCTGCGCACGCAGATCGCCGTCGTCAACGACGACCCGTTTCTGTTCAGCGCCACGGTCGCCGAGAACATCGCCTACGCGCACCCCGACGCATCGCGCGACGAGGTCGTCGAGGCCGCCCGCCGAGCCCAGGCGCACGACTTCATCGTCGAGCTGCCCGAGGGCTACGAGACCGGCGTCGGCGAGCGCGGGCTGACGCTGAGCGGCGGCCAGCGCCAGCGGATCGCGATCGCGCGAGCGCTGCTCGCCGACCCGCGCGTGCTCATCCTCGACGACGCCACATCCTCGATCGACGCGTCGACCGAGCGCCAGATCAAGCAGGGGCTGAGCGAGGCGATGGCCGGGCGCACGACGTTCGTCATCGCCCACCGCCTGTCGACGATCGCGCTCGCCGACGAGATCGCGGTGCTCGATGCCGGGCGCCTCGTCGACCGCGGCACGCACGCCGAGCTCGTCGAGCGCTCGCCCTTCTATCAGGAGATCGTCCAGAAGGGCCTGCCCGACCAGGTGTTCCTGACGCGCAAGCCACGCGAGCCGGAGGTGGCGGGCCTGTGAGTGCGGCCCGACCTCAGGTCACGGACGCGCGCGACGCGATCGCCGAGCAGTACGCCGAGGGCGGCAGGGCGCTGACGACGGCCGAGCTGCGCCGCCGCCTGCGCGCGACCGGCGGGCGCGGGCGCAAGCTGCGCGGGCTCGCGGCGCTGCTGCGCCCCTACCGCGGTCGGATCGTGCTCATGTTCCTCGCGCTGATCGCGGCGACCGCAGCCGCGCTCGCACCGCCGCCACTGGCCAAGCTCGCGATCGACGACGGGATCGTGCCCGGCGACGTCGGCACGCTGAACCTCGTCGTCGCGGCGTTCGTCGTCAGCGCGCTCGTCTATTGGGGCGCGTCGTACACGCAGACCCAGCTCGTCGGCTGGGTCGGCCAGCGCGCGCTGCAGGATCTGCGCCTGCGGATCTTCGCTCACCTGCAGTCCCAGCCGGTCGGCTTCTTCGAGCGCCGTCAGGCGGGCCAGCTGATCTCGCGCATGACCAACGACGTGCAGGCGCTCGACTCGCTCGTGACCGACAGCGTCGTGACGCTGTTTCAGAGCTCGCTGACGCTGCTCGGCACGATGGCGATCCTGCTGTGGCTCGACGTCGAGCTGGCGCTGCTGACGTTCCTCATCTTCCCGGATCCTGCTGTGGCTCGACGTCGAGCTGGCGCTGCTGACGTTCCTCATCTTCCCGGTGATGGCGCTCGCGTCGCTCGCGTTTCGAATCGCGTCGGCCGACGCCTACGCGCGCACGCGCACGGCGATCGCGGCGATCACGGCCTACCTGCAGGAGTCGCTGTCGGGGATCCGCGTCGTGCGCTCCTTCGGTCAGGAGCGGCGCCACACCGATCGCTTCCGCGCGCTCAACGAGCGCAACCGCGAGGTCAACATGACGACCGTCAACCTCAACGCAACCTACTTCCCGGCGGTCGAGCTGCTCAGCGCGCTGGCGACCGTCGGGATCCTCCTGTACGGCGGGCTGCAGGCGATCGACGGGGAGATCTCCGTCGGCGTGATCGTCGCGTTCGTCGCCGCGCTGAACCTCTTCTTCGACCCGATCCAGCAGCTCTCCCAGCTCTACACGACCTACCAGTCGGGGATGGCCGCGCTGGACAAGATCTTCGAGCTGCTCGACGAGGAGCCCGGCCTCGTCGACGCGCCCGACGCCGTCGAGCTGCACCGCCTGCGCGGCGAGATCGAGCTGCGCGACGTCAGCTTCGGCTACGGCGGCGGCGCCGACGACGAGGACATGGCCTGGGCGCTGCAGGACCTCTCGCTGAAGGTCCCTCCCGGACAGACGGTCGCGCTCGTCGGCGCGACCGGCGCGGGCAAGTCGACGATCGCCAAGCTCGTCGCGCGCTTCTACGACCCGACGCGGGGCGCGGTGCTCGTCGACGGCCACGACCTGCGCTCGGTGACCCAGGCCTCGCTGCGCCGCCAGCTCGGCATCGTCCCGCAGGAGGCGTTCCTGTTCAGCGGCACGATCGGCGAGAACATCGCCTTCGGCCGCCCCGACGCGAACGGCGAGGAGATCCGCGCGGCGGCGCGCGCGGTCGGCGCGCACGACTTCATCGCGGCGCTCGAGCACGGCTACGACACGCCGGTCGGCGAGCGCGGCACGCAGCTCTCGGCCGGCCAGCGCCAGCTCGTCGCCTTTGCCCGCGCGCTGGCGGCCGATCCGCGGATCCTGATCCTCGACGAGGCGACCTCGAACGTCGACCTGCACACCGAGGGCCGCATCGAGGAGGGCCTGCGCCGCCTGCTCGCCGGCCGCACCGCGATCGTCATCGCGCACCGCCTGAGCACGATCCGCCAGGCCGGCCGGATCGTCGTCCTGGACGGCGGCCGGATCGTCGAGCAGGGCACGCACGACGAGCTGCTCGACGCCGAGGGCGCCTACTGGCGCCTGTACCGCGACTGGATGGAGCAGGCGGCGGCGTAGGCGGTCCGCCCTTTCGCGCGAGGCCCAGGGCCTCGGCAATCTCGCTCGCGCTCCTACCTTGATCCAGGAGCCGGCGACACCGTGACGAGTACGCAGCACGAACACATGTTCTCACGCGGATCGGACGGAAGCCCGGGGCTATACTCGTCCGCGCGGTGCCGGATAGGGTAATTGGCAGCCCGCCTGGTTCTGGTCCAGGTAGTCTAGGTTCGAGTCCTAGTCCGGCAGTCTTGACTCCTGGCGCTGACGGACCGATGCCGCGGCGGCGAAGCTCAGTCCCGCCGGCCGTTCGGTGAGAACTGCGCCGTGATGAACGGCTCGAGGCCGGGATCGAGCACCACGAGCACCTCGTCGCCGGGCGCGAGCACGGTGTCGGGCTTGGGCACGAAGCCGGCCTTGCCGCTCGGCAGGACCGAGATGATCAGGCTCCCGTCCGGCAGCTCGATCTCCGCCACGCTGAGGCCCGCCGCCGGCGCGCCCTCGCTGACCTCGACCTCGATGATCTCGAGCTTCTCGTCGGGCAGGTCGAGCAGGTGCACGAGGCCGTGGCCGGGGACCTCGTGCTCGATGAGGTTGAGGATCAGGTCCGTCGCCGAGACCGCGGGCTGGATCCCCAGCAGCTTGAAGTGCTGCAGATTGCGGGGGTTGTTGCAGCGCGCGATGATCCGCTCGCAGAGGTACTTCTCCTTGGCGACCTGACAGATGAGGATGTTGTCCTCGTCGTCGCCGGTGACCGCCACGACGAGGTCCGCGCGCTGAATGCCCGCCCGCTCGAGCACCCACAGCTCCGTGCCGTCGCCGTACTGGACGGCGTGCTCGAGCTCCTGCTCGATGCGCAGGTAGGCGCGCCGGTCCTGCTCGACGAGCGTCACCTCCTGCTGGTTGCGGATCAGCTCACGCGCGAGGTTGAGCCCGACCTTGCCGCCGCCGACGACGATGACGTACATCAGACCTCGGCGGCCGCTTCGAGGACGGCCTGTTCGAACATCGCGATGCCGAGCTTGACCGCGCAGATCGTGTGCAGGCCCTGCCTGGCGTACCAGTCAGAGCGCGCCGGGTCGAGCACGCGCACGATCACGCGCGGAACGCCGAAGCGCTTCTGTGCGATCTGCGCGACGAGGATGTTCGTGTTGTCACCGCGCGTGGCGGCGATGAAGATGTCGGCCTCCTCGATCCCGGCGGCCAGGAGGGCATCGATCTCGATCGCGGTGCCGACCGTGAAGCGCCCGCCGGCGTCCTCCCACGAGGTCACCTGGCCCGCATCGAGGCGCTCGTGCGAGAGCGGGTCCGCGTCGAGCACCGACACGGTGTGACCCGCGGCGAGCGAGGACTTGGCGACGGCCGCACCGACTCGGCCGGCCCCGACGACGAGGACCATCATGCTCGGCGGCGGGCGGCGCGGGCGCCGCCGGCGCCGCGGGCGCGGCGGGCGGCGCGGTGAGGATCACGCGACACGGGGCCTTGCGCACGACGAGCTTCGTGGCGTCGCCGACGAAGTTGTCCAGCGGGCCGCCGACCCCGCCCAGGCGGGCGCCGCCGCCGATCCGCGAGGGCTCCTCGGCCGCGAGCACGATCAGCTCGACGCCGCGCCGCTGCGCCTCGGCCACGATCGCCTCGCCCGCGCGCCGGGCACGTATCGTCGCGGTCGCCACCTCGACGCCGTCGTACTCCTCGCCGACCGCCTTGGCGCGCGCGAGCGCGGCCCGCGCGCGCTTGAGCTGCGCGTCGGGCAGGCGCGCGTCGAGCGGCAGCGAGAGCGGCACCTCGAAGACCCAGATCGCCTCGATCGTCGCGCCGAGGCCGTCGTCGTGGTTGTCGGCGGCGGCCAGCCGGCCGGCCGTCTGGACGATGTCGTCGTCGAGGGCGGTGCCGAAGATCGGCACGAGGATCGAGCCGTACTCGGCGCGCAGCGGCTCGGAGCGCAGCGCGGCCTCCGAGACGACGACGCGCGTGCGGATCGGCATCTCCGAAGTGCGCCGATAGCCGACGTAGAGCGCGAGCCCGCCCAGCATCCAGATACTTCCGATGATGCGCGCGCCGGCGTGAAAGCCGACCAGGCTGACGATTCCGCCGAGCGCCATCAGCGCGCCCATCACCGCCGGAAGCGGCAGCTCCCCGCCGCCGATCCGCACCGACAACGGGATCCGGTACGGGCGCTCGCGCTCGGCCTCGCGGTAGCGCAGCACGCAGATCGACACGTGCGCGATCAGAAACGCGAGCATCGCGCCGAACGCGTAGATGCCGACGAGGAACTCGAGGTCGCGCGGGATGACGAGCGCCGACGCGAGCACGCCTGCCAGCACGATCACGACGTACGGCGTGGCGTGGCGCGGGTGCAGGCGTCCGATCGTGCCCGGGATCTGCCGGTTGGTCGTCAGCGAGTAGGCCAGCCGCGACAGCCCCCGCATCGCGGCGTGACAGGCCAACACCAGCGCCACGGTCGCCAGCGCCGCGGTCGCGTACACGAAGGCGTCCGACAGCCAGACCGGCTCGAAGCGCTGCACGATCGCGATCACCGGGGCGTCGAGCGCCTCGCCGCGCAGCGGCCCGGCACCCGGCGTGACCGGAAGCGCCGCCACGGCCACGAGCGAGATGCCGACGTAGATCACGAGCACCGAAGCCGTCGCGCTCGCGACGAGCCGCTTCAGCCCGCGCCGGCCGACGGAGACCTCGCCGGCGAGGCCGGCCGCCGATTCCAGGCTCGTGAACGCGACCGTCGAGACGGTCAGCGCGAACAGCACGTCCTCCCAGCGCGGGCTCGTGCCGAGCTCGATCGAGCGCAGCAGCCCGTCGAGGTCGACGACGAGCGCGACGCCGAAGATGATGATCAGCAGCTGAAGCGCGATGTCGGCGACCACCAGCGCGGCGGTCCGCTCGCGCGTGAAGCCGCCGAAGCCGCCGATGTTGCGCCCCGCGACGTAGACGATGATCGCCACGGCGATCGCGAGCTCGGGCACGCCGTCGCCCAGCGGCGCCCAGAACGCGGCCAGGTAGTTGACCGCGACGAACGCCGTGACCGCGATCAGGATGAGGAAGTCCAGCAGCACCGCCCAGCCGGCGACGAAGCTCACGAGCTCGTTGAACGCGTAGCGCGCGAACACCGTCGCGCCAGCGCGCTCCTGGTGCAGCGATGCTCCCTCGACATACGTCATCGCCGTCAGCGCGAAGAACACGGCGGAGCCGAGGAAGACCAGCGGCGTCAGGCCGAGCGCGTTCTCCGCGACGATGCCGAGCGAGAAGTAGATCGCGCTGGCCAGCGACGTCCAGACGATCGCGAACAGCATCGGCGAGCCGAGTCCGCGGCGAAACATCTACAGGCGCCGCCACGTGAAGTAGAGGCGGCCCGCGCCGGCCGCGACGAACAGGATGCCGAGCACCGTCCCGAGCGCGAGCGGCCCGCCACCCGCGCCGAGCGTCCGCGCGAGCATCGCGAGGCCGACGAGGACCATCGCCGCCGACAGCACGAGCGTGGCGCCGCGGTGCAGGCCGCGGCCGTCAGGCATTGACGGGCTCGGACTCGATGATGACCCGGCACGGTCGGTCGGCCAGCACCGTCTCGACGGTCTTGCCGAAGATCGTCGTTCCCGTGCGCGGCGGCAGCGGTAGGACGATCGCGTGCGCGCGCATCTCGCGCGCCTCCTCGACGATCAGCCGCCCCGTCTGGCCCGGACGCACCCGCTCGACGTGCCCGCTGACGCGCTGGCCGCCCTGGATGCGCGCCTGCTCGATCACGGCGCGTGCGGCGAGCTCCTCGTCGGGCAACGCGGCGTCGATCGGCGACGCCTGCGGCACCGTGAGCGTCACGAGCACGTGAATGCCGCGGCGCCTGGGGCCTGCGAGCCGGGCGGCCGTCGCGATCGTCTGCGGCGAGTAGTGGCGCGCGTCGAGCGCGACGAGGATCGACTCGTACTCCGCCTCGGTCAGCGTGACGGGCTGCGGCACGGCGACCTCGTGGGTGGAGACGAGATCGAGGCCCTGACGGCGGCGGTAGAGGACGTAGCCGAGCATCCCGAGCGCCATCCAGGTGACGCCGGCGGCACCGACCTGAACGTCGAGCACGCTCACGACGGCGAATGACAACGCCGTGCCGCTGAGTCCGATGACGGCCAGCGGAGGCAGCTCGTGGCCGCGCAGGCGCAGGCGCCCGGGGCTGCGGTACGGCCGGCGCGCGTCGGGTGCGATCACCCGCAGGCGGATCAGCGACAGGTGCGCCATCGAGAACGACAGCATCGCGCCGAAGGCGTAGATCTTGCCGAGGAAGTCCGCCTGCCCGGGTAGCAGCGCCAAGCACGCGAACGCCGAGAAGACGAGGATCCCGATGTACGGCGTGCGGTAACGCGGGTGCAGCCGGCGCATGCCGTCCGGCAGCTGCCGGTAGATCCCCATCGAGTACGTCAGCCGCGAGACTCCCAGCACGCCGGCGTTCGTCGCCGCGATCAGGATCGTCACGGCGAGCACCCCGACGTAGATCTCGACCGGCCCCTGCAGCGAGCCGAGGTCCATCCCCGAGACGACGCCGACGATCGGGTCGTTGGCGAAGCCGTTGTCCTGCGGGCCGACGCCGAGCAGCGTCCGGCACTCGCCGCCGACGCACTCGACGGGCAGCGCCGACAGCGCGATCAGCGGCAGCGTGAAGTAGATCGCGAAGACGGCGACCATGACGCGGCGGATCGCCGCCGGGATCGTCGTGTCCTGGTCGCGCGCCTCGCCGGCCATGTTGGAGATCGTCTCGATCCCCGTGTAGGCGACGGTGCCGATCGGGATCGCCAGCAGGAACTGGCTCAGCGTCGGCGTCTCGCCGAAGAACCCGAGGTTGTCGATCAGCACGTCGGGGCTGAACACGAGGAAGAAGCCGAGCGCGACGATCCCGAGCTGGCTGAGGAAGTCGATCACCGCCAGCACGAGGTTGACGCTGACCGCGTCCTTGACGCCGCGCACGTTGACGAGCGCCAGCAGGGCCACCGCGGCGACCGCGAACGCGATGTCGCCGGGCGACTCGTTGAAGCCGTCCCACGTGAACCGCCCCGCGTAGTGGGCGGCGAAGAACGCCGAGATCGCGATCGTGATGATGTAGTTGAGCATCTGCGCCCAGGCGGTGAAGAACGACAGCAGCTCGTTGAAGGCGCGCCGCGCGAAGAGCGACGAGCCGCCGGCCTCGGGGTACATCGCCGTCGCCTCGGCGTAGGTCGTGGCCGTGCAGTAGAAGAGCGCCCCCGTGATCACGAAGACGAGCGGCGTCAGGCCCGCCGCGAGCGCGGCGACGAGCCCGAGCGCGTAGTAGATCGAGGAGCCGACGTTGCCGTAGGCGGTCGAGGAAAGCGCGTTGACCCCAAGAACGCGCTGCAATCCGTGGAGCCGACGCTCTGCCATCCGCGGCGGGAGTCTACGCAGGCGACGGCGCCGCCCCGCGCGCCCCCGAACGGTCGGCGAGCTACTGCTCGACGAACTCCAGCAGCGCCTCGAGCGTGACGTCCCAGCCGAGCGTGTCGCCGCCGCCGGGCAGCTCCTCCTGCCAGTCGAGGCCGAAGTCGCGGCGGTCGACGGTCGCCGCCAGCTCGATCCCGACGCGGTTCTCGGGACTCAGCAGGCCCGGCCCCGGCAGGCCGATCCTGCCGCTCGCCGCGACCGTCTGCGTCTGGCCGTGGATCGACAGCTCGCCCGTCGCCGCGAGCGTCCGGCCGGCGTCGCCGTCGATCTCCGACACGACCCAGCGCACCTCGGGAAACCGCGCGGCGTCGAGGAACTCGGCGGACAGCATGCGCTCCCGGATGACCGGGTTGTTGAGGTCAAGCGACGCGACCGGCACGCTCGCGACGAGCGTCCCCGCGGCGACGTCGAGCGTCGCGTCGATCTCCCGGAACCCCGCGCGGTAGTCGCGCGCCCCCAGGTGCCGCACGTTGAAGGTGACCGACGAGAACGGCGGATCGGCGCGCCAGATCCCACCGCCGAGATGATCGCAGAGGAAGGTCACAGCGGGGACTGTAGACGCGCGCCCCGGCCAACGCCGTGGCGTAGTCAGCTGAGCGAGCCATCGTCGTGGCTGAGCGCGACGGCGGGCTGGGCACAGTGCGCCAGCACGGGCCCTGCCCGTCGGTGCGCTCAGGCGCGACGAGGGCCGCTCAGATGACTACGCCACCAGGGGGATGATCAGAATCGCCACGATGTTCGCGACCTTGATCATCGGGTTGATCGCCGGGCCCGAGGTGTCCTTGTACGGATCGCCGACCGTGTCGCCCGTGATCGAGGCCTCGTGCGCGAGCGTGCCCTTGCCGCCGAAGGCGCCCTCCTCGATGAGCTTCTTGGCGTTGTCCCACGCGCCGCCGCCGGCGGTCATCGAGACCGCGACGAAGAGGCCGACGACGATGACGCCGATCAGCAGGCCGCCGAGCGCCTGCACGCTGAGCAGCCCGACGATCAGGGTGAAGACGATCGGGATCAGCGATGGGATGATCATCTCGCGCTGCGCGGTCTTCGTGACGATGTCGACGCAGCGCGCGTAGTCGGGCTTCTCGCTGTAGTCCATGATCCCGGGCTTCTCCCTGAACTGGCGTCGGACCTCCTCCACGACGGCGCCGCCGGCGCGACCGACGGCCTCCATCGAGAGGGCAGCGAAGAGGTAGACCATCATGCCGCCGACGAGCAGGCCGATCAGGACCTCGGGCGAGTTGATCAGGAACGAGGTCTCCTCGGCGCCGTTCGCGACGAGCTCCTCGTTGAGCTCGATCTGGAACGCCGCGAAGAGCACGAGTGCGGCGAGCACCGCCGAGCCGATCGCGTAGCCCTTCGTCACGGCCTTGGTGGTGTTGCCGACGGCGTCGAGCGGGTCCGTCACGTTGCGGACGTCCTCGGGCATGTCCGCCATCTCGGCGATCCCGCCGGCGTTGTCGGTGATCGGCCCGAACGCGTCGAGCGCGACGATCAGCCCGGCGAGGCCGAGCTGCGCCACGACGGCGACGCCGATCCCGTAGATCCCGGCTAGCTCGTTGGCCGAGTAGACGGCGAGCGCGAGAACGATTGCCGGCAGCGCCGTCGCCTGCATGCCCTGCGCGAGTCCGGAGATGATGTTCGTGGCGTGCCCGGTCTGCGAGGCGGATGCCGTCTTCTTGACGGGGCCGAAGCGCGTCGAGGTGTAGAAGTCGGTGATCACGAACAGCAGCGCGGTGACCGCTAGGCCGATCAGCGAGCAGAGGTAGAGCTCGCCGACGGTCGGGATCGAGATGTTGACGTCGGCGGTACGAGTCGCCAGCCCCTCCATGAGCCACTTCGTGACGGGGTAGAAGGCAATCGCGGCGATGATGCCGGAGAGGATGAGGCCCTGGTAGAGCGCCCGCTCGACATTGCCGGCGGCTGACTTGACGGCGAACGTGCCGATGATCGAGGCGATGATCGCCACGCCACCGAGCACGAGCGGGTAGAGCGCCAGCTGCGTGGCGTTCTCGCCGGCGAACGTCAGGACGCCGAGCAGCATGACCGCGACGACCGTGACCGCGTACGTCTCGAAGAGGTCGGCGGCCATGCCGGCGCAGTCGCCGACGTTGTCGCCGACGTTGTCGGCGATCACGGCGGGGTTGCGCGGGTCGTCCTCGGGGATGCCCGCCTCGACCTTGCCGACGAGGTCGGCGCCGACGTCGGCGCCCTTCGTGAAGATGCCGCCGCCCAGGCGCGCGAAGACGGAGATCAGCGAGCCGCCGAAGCCCAGGCCGATGAGCGCGTCGATGGCCTCCTTCTGGGACTGGTCGAAGAACGCCGTCAGCAGGCCGTAGTAGCCGGCGACGCCGAGCAGCGCCAGGCCGACGACGAGCATGCCGGTGATCGCCCCGCCGCGGAACGCGGTGTCGAGGCCGGGCGATACGCCGCCGCGCGCGGCCTCGGCGACGCGCGAGTTCGCGCGGACGGAGACGTTCATGCCGATGAAGCCGGCGGCGGCCGACAGCAGGCCGCCGAGCGCGAAGCCGATCGCGACCGAGATCGACTGCAGCGGGATCAGCACGACGAACAGGACGACGCCGACCGCGGCGATCGTCGTGTACTGGCGGCGCAGATAAGCCGAGGCGCCTTCCTGGACGGCCTTCGAGATCTCCACCATGCGCTCGTTGCCGGGCGACAGCGCCAGCAGCGAGCGCGTCGTCAGCGCCCCGTAGAGGACTGCCAGGCCGGCGCACAGCAACGCGACGACGACACCATGTTCCAGCAGGAAATCACTCAAGGGAAACGGCCTCCGTACAAGGTCTTTTATGCCAAGGATCCAGCCCCACCTGCAGGGCAGGCGTCAACAGCCCCGACCGCGAGAAAACGCGCGCCGATACTAACTGCCGGGCTGGACCACACGCCGCCAGCCCGATACCGATGGTTACTGACCGGGCACCCAGAGTCGTCCGCTGGACCCAGCCGGCCCACGCTGGTCGCTCTTCTCGGGCGGTTGCTCGTCGCCTCCGCCAGCGCGCGGCGGCGGTGTCGCCCCCGAGCGGGCGTATGCGAGCTGCAGCTGCGAGAGCGCGTCGCGCACCTGCTTGGCGTCCGGGCCGAGCATCGGCTCGACGAGCGGCAGCAGCGCCTGCGTGCCGTCGATCGCCTGGCGCACCTGCTCGAAGTCCGGCTCCTCGTCGCCGCCGGTCAGCCCGGCCTTGCGCGCGGCCAGGTTCAGCAGCGAGACGACGGTCTGGATCAGGATGTCCTCGACGCGGATGCGCGCGAGCTCAGCCTCGTAGGCGGCGCGCAGCTCCTCCTCGGTCAGTCCTTCGAGATCGGCTTCGCCGCCGGGATCGGTGCTCATCGCGAGCACCGGCATCGCGGGCCGACGGCAACTCCGGGCGGGCTGTCAGGCGCTGTCATGCGGGAACCTCCTGTGCGTAGCTGATCATGGTCTCGCGCACGGTGTCAGCGTAGACCTCGCGCAGATCGCCGGTCGCAAGCAGCGCCGTGCGCTGACGCTGCGCGCCCGTCTGCCCCTCGAGCGCGACGTCGATCCGTGCCTCCTCGCGAACCGGGGCCGTCCACTCCCACAGCGCCTCGACCGCCGCGCGCGTCGGGATCTCGACGCCGCGCGCCAGGTCGATCATGTTGCCGTCCATGCCGTAGCGGATCGCGCGCCACATGTTCTCCTCGAGCAGCCGGTGCGGCAGATGCTCGATCGCCACGCCCTCGTCGATCTCGCGCAGCGCTTGGCCGACGCACGCGACGACGAGTGCCGCCAGCCCCTCCGACTCGGCCGCCGTGATCTGCGCGTCGCAGACACGGACCTCGACGGTTCCGAACGACGCGTGCGGCCGGATCGACCACCAGACCTGCGTGTACTCGACGATCGAGCCCGTCGCGATCAGCAGCTCGAGGTAGTCGCGAAACGAGCGCCAGGCGCCGAACGCGTCGGGTACGCCGCAGCGCGGAAAGGACTTCGTGAACGTCTGGCTGCGCACGGAGTGCAGCAGCGTGTCCTTGCCCTCGAGAAACGGTGAGCTCGCGCTGACGGCGAGCAGCAGCGGCAGCACGGGCCGCAGGCGGTCGCACACCTGTACGGCGCGGTCGGCGTCGCGCACGCCGACGTGGACGTGCAGCGAGAACGTGTTGTTGCGCCGCGCGACGTAGCCGAGCCCCGCGACGACGCGCCGGTAGTGCTCGGTGTCGATGTTGCGCTGGTCGCGATAGTCGGCCCACGGGTGGGTGCCCGTCGAGCCCAGCGCGACGCCCTGCTCGGCGGCGAGCGCGAACAGCCGCCGGCGCCGGTCGCGCTGCAGGGCGATCGCGTCGTGCAGGTCCTCGCCGCGGCCCGAGACGATCTCGATCTCGGAAGAGATGAGCTCGCCGGTGATCCCCTCGAACAGCACCGTGTCGCGCTCGGCCGCGCTGTCGCGCAGCTCCTCGAAGCGCGGCGCGAGGTCGAGCGTCTGTGGGTCGAGCACCGCGAACTCCTCCTCCAGTCCAACCGTGAGGTCCGTCGACGAGGCGAAGATCTCCTCCGTCTTGTCGAGGTCGATGGGCATGGTCTGGCGGGCGGCGCGGACGTTCTACGTCAGGTAGAAGTACAGCGCGTAGAGCAGATCGACCGCCGGCGAGGACGTGTGGACGGTCACCTCCGGCGGCACCTGCAGCAGTGCCTCGGAGTAGTTGAAGATGATCTTCACGCCGGCTTCGACGAGGTCGTCGGCGATCGACTGCGCGGCGGCGGTCGGGACGGCCAGGACGCCGACGACGATGTCCTCATCCTCCACGACGGCGCGCAGCTCCGACGCGTGGCGCACCTTCGTCGGCCCGACGGTCTGGCCGATCTTGCGCCTGTCGGTGTCGAAGATCGCGACGACGCGGAAGCCGTGGTCGGCGAAGATGTCCGACGAGGCGATCGCCTGGCCGAGGTGGCCGGCGCCGAAGAGGGCGATGTTGTGCTGGCCGGAGGTGCGCAGGATCTTGCGGATCTGCGAGACGAGCGCGTCGACGTTGTAGCCGACGCCGCGCTTGCCGAATTTTCCGAAGCCCGAGAAGTCGCGCCGGATCTGCGTCGGGTTGACGTGCGTGTAGTCGCTCAGCTCGCGCGAGGAGATCGTCTCCTTGCCCATCTTCTTGGCCTGCGTGAGCACCTGCAGGTAGCGCGACAGCCGCGCCGCGACGCCGAGCGAGAGGCGCTCGCCGCTGCTGATCGAACCATCACGCGACGCAGACGGATCAACCGCCGTGGGAACGCGCTCGCCGGTCGTCATCGACGGCCCACTTTATCCAGAAGGCCGCGCAGCGCGGCTTCGTCGACGAACAGCTCGAAGCACTCCTCGCCGTTCAATGTCACCACGGGGATGCGCTCCAGATATGCGGCGTGCAGCCCGTCGTCTGTGGTGATGTCGATCTCCTCAAACGGAGTGCCGACGCGTTCGATCACGGCGCGCGCGTCATCGCAAAGGTGACAGCCGGGCTTCCCGTAGATGACGATCTTCACGCGAGCGCACGCTCGCCCGATGCGTAGGCGTCGAGCGCGAGGTAGGCGGGAAACGACTGCGGGCGTACGTAGCGCGCGGCGGAGGCGATCATCGCGGCGTTGTCGGTGCACAGCTCGCGCGGCGGGATGCCGAGCGTCACGCCGAGCCGCCGCAGGCGAGCGCGCAGCGCACCGTTGGCGGCGACGCCGCCGCCGATCGCCAGGCGCTCGACGCCGGTCTGCTCGAGCGCCTGCTCGCAGCGCAGCGCGAGCGCCTCGACGATCGCGTGCTGATAGCTCGCGGCGAGATCGGCGGCCTGCTCGCGCGCCGCGTCGTCACCGAGGTCGCGCACGCGGTACAGCAGCGCCGTCTTCACGCCGGCAAAGGAGAAGTCCAGGCCGACGAGACCGCGTGCGACCGGAAACGCGAACGCCTGCGGATCGCCGTCGCGCGCAAGTCGCTCGAGCGCCGGCCCGCCGGGGAACGGCAGCCCGAGCAGCCGGGCGCCCTTGTCGAATGCCTCCCCCGCCGCGTCGTCGAGGGTGCGTCCGAGGACGCTGAAGCCGTCGTGGTCCTCGACGCCTGCGAGCAGCGTGTGCCCGCCGCTCGCGAGCAGGCAGACGAACGGCGGCTCGATGATCGGCTCGCCGCCGTCGACGCGCAGGAAGTTCGCCGCGACGTGGCCCTGCAGGTGATCGACGGGCGCCAGCGGCAGGCCGCGTGCCGCTGCGATCGCCTTCGCGCTCGCGACGCCGACGAGCAGCGCCCCGACGAGCCCCGGGCCCTGCGTCACGGCGACGAGCCCGACCTCGTCGAGCGTCGCGCCGGCCCGCCGCAGCGCGTCGTCGACGGCCGCGTTCACGAGCTCGAGATGGTGGCGCGAGGCGATCTCCGGCACGACGCCGCCGTAGGCGTCGTGAATGCCCTGCGACGAGATGACGTTCGAGCGCAGCGTCCCGTCGGCGGTGATGACCGCGGCGCAGGTGTCGTCGCAGCTCGTCTCGAGCGCGAGGATGAGCGTCATGCCGGTGAGCGGTCGGTCGCGTGGCGAGCGGCCGGAACCGGTGGTCGGCCGCCGGTTGCGGAGCTGGTCACGGGACCGGCCGCGCGGCGTTGGGCACGTCCTCGAACCGGCCCTCGCGCGTCGACTGCGTGCGCCACATCACGACCGCGTCCTCGCCGTTGTCCTGGTAGTAGCGCCGGCGCCGGCCGGCAGCACGGAAGCCGAAGCGCTCGTAGAGCTCGATCGCGCCGCTGTTGGACTCGCGCACCTCGAGCGTGAAGCGTGCGCCGCGGCCGTCGATCCGGCGCAGCAGGTCACCGAGCATCTCGGTCGCGATACCGCGGCGCCGGCAGGCGGGGTCGACCGCCACGTTCATGATGTGCCAGACGGTGTCGTAGCGCGAGCAGATCAGGTAGCCCAGCATCTGGCCGCCGCGCAGCGCGGTCAGGCACACGCCGGCCGGCTTGGACAGCTCGAGCACGAACATCGCGAGCGACCACGGCGTCGGGAACGCGCGCCGCTCGATCGCGATGACCTGCGGCAGGTCGGCGTAGGTCAGCCGGCGGATCTCGAGTCCATCGATCACGCGGTGGGCTTCTTGCGGGAGGAGGGGGGCACGGCGTCGGGGGGGCGCAGATAGTCGGGGACGACCAGGTCGCGCGCCGTCCCCTCCGGCGTCTGCAGCGCGAGCCGGCAGACCGCCCGGGCGCTGACGCCGTGCCGCTCGGATCCGTCGCTGGCGACGGAGCAGCCGACGCGTTCCAGGTCCTCGCGAAATCGTAGCGCGCCGTCGCCGACCGCCAGCCACGCTCCGCCCTCGTCGGCGACGAGCTGCGCGAGCTGCGCGGGCGCCAGCGCGGCCTGGTCCAGCACCGGCTCGCCGTCGCGCCAGCCGGCGGCGAACGCCTCGCCGCGGCGCGCGTCGATGACCGCGAGCACGCCGGTGCCCTGCGGCGCGCCGGGCTCGGCCGCGGCGGCCAGCGCGCGCAGCGTCGACACGCCGACGAGCTCGGCCCCCGTCGACTGCCCGAGCGCGCGGGCCGTCGCGACGCCGATTCGCAGCCCCGTGAACGTGCCCGGGCCGACGCCGACGCCAATCCGCTCGACATCGCCGAACTGCAGCTCCGCGTCGGTGAGCAGCTCGGCCGCCAGCGCGAGCAGTTGCGCTGCGTGCCCGGGACGCTCGCCCGGCGCCGGCTCGTGGCGGCGCTCGGCCGCCTGCGCGGGTCGCGCCTCGTCGAGCAGCGCGACCGCGGTCGCGGGCGTCGCCGTGTCGAAGCCGAGGACGATCACGGCTCGACCCGCACGAGCCGGCGATCACCGCCGCGATGCTCGAGCGACACGCGCGCGACGACGCGACCGGGGTCCAGGCCCGCGGGAGCGCCGACCTCCGGCCACTCGACGAACGCGACGCGGTCCTCGCCGAGCTCGTCGGCGAGCAGGGCCGGGTCTTCCTCTGCGAGGTCACCAAGGCGGTAGAGGTCCAGGTGCGAGACCGGCACCGAGCCCTCGTAGCGGCGCGCGATCGTGAACGTCGGGCTCGTCACGGGCGCCCGGACGCCCAGCGCGCGGCAGGCGCCGCGCACGAACGTCGTCTTGCCCGCGCCGAGCTCGCCCGAGACGAGCACGACGTCACCCGGCCGCAGCCGCCGGGCGAGCTGAGCGGCGAGCGCCTCGGTCTCGGCGGCTGCGGCGGTCTCGGCCTCGATCGCCTGATCCGCGCTCAGTACTCGTCGGCATCGACGGTCCGCAGCCGCAGGCCGAAGCCGACCAGCGTCAGCGCGAGGCCTGTGAGGAACAGCATCCGCGGGTCGCTGCCGGTGTTCGGAAGCTCGCCCGCCGACGACGTCTGCGAACCGCCGCCGGCAAGCGGGACGGGCGGCGTCGTCGACACGTCCGCGCCCTCCTCGGGGATCGTCGAGGTCTGCGCCGCCGCGACGGCGGGCATGCAGAGCGCCGCGGCAGCAAGCAGCGCAGCGACGACGCGACGAAGGACCGGCGGCACGCCTGCGCACTCTAGTACGCGCGACGGCGGCCACCACGCTCGTGCGATCAGAACAGCGTGGCGCGTCCGGCGCGCGCGTGCTGGGTAGCGTCGCAGCAGTGTTCAGCTCCGCTCAGGGCGACCGCCTGGAGGCCTGCGCGCGCGTGCTCGACCCCCCGGCGCGGGTCGTCATGACCGGCACCGTCGCGGCCCAGGCGCTGGCGGCGATCCGCCGCGGCGCGCGCCCGGGCGTCGACGTGCTCGTCGTCGGCACGGGCGAGGTCGCGGGCGTCGAGGGCTCGATCGACCTGCTGTTCATCGGCCCGACCGCGCCCTACAGCGTCGCCGCGGAGCTGTTCGCCCGCTGGACGGGACGGGTCGCGCCGGGCGGCCTGTTGTTCGTGCACGGCGCGTTCGCCGCGCCGCCGCTGACGGCCGCGCTGCTGCGCGCGATCGGCTCGTCGCGCGCGTGGCGCTACTACGGGCGCGACGGCGCGCTGGCGGAGTACGTGCGCGCCGATCTGACGCACGGCGAGCGCGTGCTCGACGCGATCGCCCAGCTCGCCCAGCTGGCGTACTTCTCGCGGCTGATGGCGCGGCGCAGGCTGAAGCGATCCCGGCTGCGCCAGGCCGCGCGACAAGCGGCCTGCTCGGACTAGGTCGCCACTAGATTGGACGTATGAAGCACACACCGATCGACGCCCCCATCAAGAAGACCGACGACGAGTGGCGCTCCGAGCTGACTCCCGAGCAGTACAAGGTGCTGCGGCGGGCGGGCACCGAGCGCCCCTTCAGCGGCCGTTTCGTCAACGAGAAGACCGACGGCATGTACGCCTGCGCCGGCTGCGACGCCGACCTGTTCTCCTCGCATGCCAAGTTCGACTCCGGTACCGGCTGGCCGAGCTTCACCGACCCCGCGGTCGCCGCGGCGGTGACGCTGCGTGACGACAACAGCCTCTTCATGCGCCGCACCGAGGTTCTCTGCAGTCAGTGCGGCGGCCACCTCGGCCACGTCTTCCCGGACGGCCCGGGGCCGAGCGGCGAGCGCTACTGCATCAACTCCTGCGCACTGCAGCTCAGGCCGGCGGACGAGTAGGCGCACGCCGCGCCGCTCCTCCGGGTACCCCGGTCGCACCAGGCCCGAAAGGAGCGCCCAGATGCAGTACTGGTTCGCGACCTCGACGGAGGAGTTCACGCCGTCGGAGATGCTCGAGCAGGCCAAGGCCGCAGAACGCGCAGGCTTCGACGGGCTCGGCACGTCCGACCACTTCGCGCCGTGGTTTCCCGACGGCGAGGGGACCCAGGCCTGGGTCTACCTCGGCGCGCTCGGGCAGGTCACCCAGAGCATGATCGGCACGGGCGTGACGCCGATCGTCCACCACTACCACCCGGGTGTCGTGGCGCAGGCGTTCATGTCGCTCGAGGAGCTCTACCCGGGCCGCGTCTTCCTCGGTGCCGGGTCGGGCGAATCGGTCAATGAGACGCCGCTGGGCATGGACTGGCCGCCGTACGAGGAGCAGCGCTGGCGTCTGGAGACGGGCCTCGAGGCGATCACGCGGCTGTGGAACGGCGAGACCGTGACCATGGACGCAGGTTGGTTCAAGCTCAAGGACGCCAAGCTCTGGACGCGCGCCAAGACGCGCCCGAAGCTCTACGTCTCGGCCTTCGGCCCGCGATCGGCGCAGGTTGCGGCGCGCTACGGCGACGGGCTCTGGACGCTCGGCGACCCCGAGCAGGCACCGGAGATCGTCGAGGCCTACCGCGAGGCCTGCGACGAGCACGGCCGCGAGCCGGGCGAGATCATCTTCCACGCCGGCTTCGCCTGGGCGGACGACGAGCGCGCGGCGATCGAGGGCGCTCGGCACTGGAAGCCGACCCAGCTGCCCGAGGTGTACGTCGAGGACATCGCCGACCAGGATGACATGCAGCGCCGCGCCGACGTGCAGATGAGCGACGAGCAGTTCGCGCGCGAGGGCTTCCTCATCTCGTCGGAGCCCGAGGCGCACGTCGAGCGCATCCGCGAGATGGAGCGCGCCGGCGCGAGCGTCATCTGCCTGCAGCTGATCGGCCGCGCCGACCCGTTCGGCTCGATCCGCACGTACGGCGAACGGGTGCTGCCGCCGTTGCGCCGCAGCGCCGTCAGGACCTGAGCGGGCGGGGATGGTGCGAGTGGTGACGCGGCGCCGGCTAGCGCTGCCCGTCGCTCTCGGGCGCCGGGCCTGGGAGCGGTGCGTGGACGATGATCAGCTCGGTGTCGTCGGGTCGGTCGCGCGCGCTCCAGCGCCCGTCGTCGGAGGGGTAGTTGTTGTCGTTGCGATCAGGAGTCGATCGTCTGCGAGGACTTCCAGGCTCTCGACGGACTGCAGCGGGAAGGAGAAGCGGCTGCCGACGCCGTATTCGCCGGGCCGCGGCGGCGATGAGATCCCGTGCGGGTCGCGGATGGCGAGCAGGTCGACGACGAGTCGCTTGACGAGCTGCCCATCTGTGTTGCGGCGGCGCAGGTCGATCGCGTAGATCTTCTTCTGTCGTGCGGCGGCGCCCTGCTCGTCGTCGCGCTCGATCAGCACGAAGCGCTGATCGCCCAGCGACGTCATGTCGCCGATCACGGCATCGGGAAAGGCGGCGTCGGTGCGGTAAGACCAGGTGCGGCCGGTGAAGCGCTGCTTGCGCAGATCGAACTCCATGATGAACCGGCGGTGCCGGTCGTCGTCGTTGCGCCGGGCTCCTTCGAGCATCGGATACAGGCGCGTGCCGTCGATCGAGATCGCCATCGCCTCGAAGCCGCGGCTGGCGGGGATCGTCCAGCCATCGCGCGTCGCGAGGTACGGGTTTTGCGGCGACCGCTCGCCAGGTAGCGCGAACGGGGCGGCGAGGACCTTCCCGCTCGCGTCGGCATGCAGCAAGAACGGGCCGAACTCGTCGCCGAGCCAGAAGCTGCCGTCGTTCGCGCGGCGCACCGACTCGGGATCGAGGTCGGCGCCGGTCAGCAGCCGGTCGGGCCGCGTGAGCGCGAACGGGATGCGGCGGTCGGGGTCGCGCAGCGACACGAAGCCCAGGACGTCGGTCGTGCCGTCGCCGCCGCGCACGGTGCGAAACCGCGGCCGCACGCGGTAGAGGCGCAGCAGGAAGTCAGCCGAGTTGTCCTTCGCGCCGTAGCCGTTGTCGGGCATCGCCCAGAACTCGCCGGCGCCGGCGTTCAGGATCGCCGAGAAGCCGACGACAGGTTGATCGGCGAAGGGCGGCGTAACCCCGTTGTCGGCGCTGATCGCTTTCCCCGACATCGGCCCAACCTGCGCGGTGCTCGCCGGAAGGATCGCGCGCGCGAGCAACGTTGTCGCAGGCGCGCCAGGATCAGGAGGCACCGCGCCGTCTGTCGGATCGTCGCCGCAGCCAACCACGACAACCAGCAGGCTGAGCGCTATGGCCGCACGAAGCTGCATCTGCTGCGCCACTCTCGCTGGCGCCACGAAAGCAGTCAACGCGTCGCGCCGCCACGCGAGCGCCGCCCTCGCCCGCGCCACGCGCCGGTCCTACGGCACGCGAGATCGCGACCGGCACTGCCCGCGCGATCTGCCGGCAACTCGCCGTCCCTGCCCCATCAGGAGCGCGCTGAACGGCCACGGCTGGCGATCGACGCTCCGCACGTTCCGCGCCGTAGCCAGCGGGTCATCAGAAGAGCCCGAGCTGGCGGTCGGCGGGGTCGTCCGGCTGCGGCGCGGGTAGCGGAGCGAGCCGCAGCTCAGGCACCGCCGGCTCCGCGCCGGCGGCCAGCTGCGGATCCGGGACGGCGGGCTCGGGCTCGGGCGCACGCTGCGGCTGCTCGGGCGACGGCAGCTCGAGCAGGCCCGGCAGCCGGGCGAAGTCCGCCCGCAGCGTCTCGAGCAGCGACCTCGTGTAGAGCGCCGCGGCCGGGTGGAAGAGCGGATACAGGCGCACCGCGCGCTCGCCGATCACGCGGATCTCGGCCTGGCCGTGCAGCCGCGAGATGCCCGTCGGCTCGCCGCGCAGCAGCTTCGTCGCGAAGTTGCCCAGCGTGCAGATCACGCGCGGCTCGATCAGCTCGACCTGGCGCAGCAGGTAGTCCGAGCAGCTCTCGATCTCCGCCGGAAGCGGGTCGCGGTTTCCCGGCGGCCTGCACTTGATCGTGTTCACGATGAACACGTCCTCCCGCGCGAGCCCGACCTCCCCCAGCAGCTCGCCGAGCAGCTTGCCCGCCGCCCCGACGAACGGGACCCCCTGCTCGTCCTCGCGCGCACCCGGCGCCTCGCCGACGAACATCAGGTCGGCGTCCGCATTGCCGGAGCCGAAGACGACCTGGTTGCGGGTGCTCGCAAGCTGCGGACAGCGTGTGCACGTGCGGGCCTGACGATAGACCGCGGTCAGATCCGCGCGGCGCTCCTCCTTGGTGGCCACGACGCGATGGTAGAGCCCGCCGCCGTCGGGTACCCTGCCTGACGCGACGGCGTCAGCGTCGCGAGTCACAACACCGCGACCGGTACCTCGCTGGAGGACTGGACCGACATGATGAAGCCGCAAGTACCGTCCATGCTGCCTGCCCCGGCATGCACCCTCGACGCCGTCGCGCTCGTCGGCGCCGGACGGATGGGCAGCGCGCTCGCCGCCGCGCTCGCAGACGCCGGAGTCGCCGTCGAAGGCCCGTTGCGACGCGGCGAGGCGCCTGCCGGGGACGCCGCCACTGTCCTGCTGTGCGTGCCGGACGCCCAGATCGAGACCGCCGCCGCCGCGCTGCCGGCACGCGCCGGGCGGCTCGTCGGCCACACCTCGGCCGCGACGACGCTCGCGGCGCTCGGCGCGCACGAGGCGTTCTCGCTGCACCCGCTGATGACCGTCACCGCGGAGGGCGCCGCGTTCGCCGGCGCGACCGCGGCGATCGCGGGCGCGACCGATCGCGCGCTCACGTACGCCGACGGCCTCGCGCTCGCGCTCGGGATGCGCCCCGTCCACGTCGCCGACGCCGACCGCGCCGCCTACCACGCCGCGGCCTGCATCGCCTCGAACTTCCTCGTCGCGCTCGAGGGCGTCGCCGAGCGCCTGGCGCAGAGCGCGGGCCTCGACCGCGAGCCGCTCGTCGGGCTCGTCGAGGCGACCGTCGCCAACTGGGCGCAGCTCGGCGCCCGGCGCGCCCTCACCGGGCCGATCGCGCGCGGCGACGAGGACAGCGTCGCCCGCCAGCGCGCAGCGGTCGCCGAGCGCCTGCCCGACGAGCTCGAGCTGTTCGACTCCCTTGCCGCGGCCACGCGCCGGCTCGCCGCCACGCGGATGGTCGTCGCATGAAGACGCTGCGCAGCGTCGCCGAGCTGCGCGCGGCGCTCAACGGTCCGCGCCGCGCCGGGCGCAGCATCGGCGTCGTGCCGACGATGGGCGCGCTGCACGAGGGCCACCTGTCGCTGATCCGCCGCGCCCGCACGTCCTGCGACGAGGTCGTCGTGTCGCTGTTCGTCAATCCGACGCAGTTCGACGAGCCCGGCGACCTGATCGCCTACCCGCGCGACGAGGCCCGCGACGCGGCGCTCGCCGCCGAGGCCGGCGCCGACATCCTGTTCGCGCCGCCGCCCGCCGAGGTCTACCCGCGCGGCTTCGCGACGACGGTCACCGTCGACGGGCTGTCAGCGCCGCTGGAGGGCGAGCACCGCGGCGCAGCGCACTTCGCGGGCGTCGCGACCGTCGTGACGAAGCTGCTCAACATGGTCGGGCCCGACGTCGCGTTCTTCGGCCAGAAGGACGCCCAGCAGGTCGCGGTCATCCGCCGGCTCGTGCGCGACCTCGACATCCCCGTGCGGATCGAGGTCGGCGACACCGTCCGCGAGGCCGACGGCCTCGCCCTCTCCAGCCGCAATGCGCGGCTGCGCGTCGAGGACCGTCGCCGCGCGCTCGCGCTGCGCCGCGGCCTGCAGGCCGTGCGCGCCTGCCACGCCGCCGGCGAGCGCGACGCGACGATCCTCGCGGCGATCGGCCGCGCCGCGATGGCCGCGCTCGACGTCGAGCCCGAGTACCTCGAGCTCGTCACCCCCGACACCTTCGCCCCGGTCACGAGCGTCGGCGACGAGCAGGTGCTCGTCGCGGTCGCCGCGCGCGTGGGCGACGTGCGCCTGATCGACAACGACATCCTCAACGGGAGCCGCTAGATCCTCATGCAGCGAACGATGCTCAAGTCCAAGATCCACCGGGCGACGGTCACCGACTGCGACCTGCACTACGTCGGCTCGATCACGATCGACGCCGACCTGCTCGCGGCCGCCGACATCCTCGAGCACGAGCAGGTCCACGTCGTCGACGTCGACAACGGCGCCCGCTTCGAGACCTACACGATCGCCGGCGAGCGCGGCTCGGGCACGATCCAGGTCAACGGCGCCGCCGCCCGTCTCGTGCACCGCGGCGACACGATCATCGTCATCTCCTACGCGCAGTACGACCGCGTCGAGCTGCGCGACCTCGAGCCCCGCGTCGTGCACGTCGAGCCCGGGACGAACCGCGTCCTCGACGTCGACGACGAGGTCGCCGTCCTGCTGACCTCCTCCAAGGAGCCCCGCTGATGTCCACCCACGCCAGCCAGATCTCGGCCAGCGCGGCGATCGACCGCCTGCCCGTCACCCTCCCCCGCCTGGCCGAGATGAAGCGCCTCGGCGAGCCGATCGTGATGGTCACCGCCTACGACTTCCCGAGCGCGCGCGCCGCCGAGGAGGCGGGCGTCGACATGGTGCTCGTCGGCGACTCGGGCGCGATGACCGTCCTCGGCTACCCGTCGACGGTGCCCGTCGAGCTCGACGAGCTGCTCGTCCTCGCGCGCGCCGTGCGGCGCGGCCTGCGCACGCCGTTTCTCGTCGGCGACATGCCGTTCGGCTCCTACGAGATCTCCGACGAGCAGGCGATCGCGAACGCCGTGCGCTTCGTCAAGGGGGCCGGCTGCGACGCGATCAAGCTCGAGGGCGGCGGCGGCGCCTCGTGTGCGCGCGCGCGGGCGATCATCGGCGCCGGCATCCCCGTGATGGGCCACGTCGGGCTGACGCCGCAGACCGCGACCGCGCTCGGCGGCTACCGCGCGCAGGGCCGCACCGCGGCGGCGGCCGCACGCGTCGCGGCCGATGCGCTCGCGCTGCAGGAGGCCGGCTGCTTCTCGATCGTCTTCGAGGCGATTCCATCCGACGTCGCCGAGCTGCTGATGCAGCGCATCGAGGTCCCCGTGATCGGGATCGGCGCCGGACCGTCGACCGACGGCCAGGTGCTGGTCTTCCACGACCTGCTCGGCATCCGCGACGGGCTCGGCGCGCGCTTCGTGAAGCGCTACGCGAGACTGCAGGACGAGATGGTCGCCGGCGTGGCCGCGTTCGCCGACGACGTGCGCACGCGCCGCTACCCGGCGGCCGAGCATGGCTACGCGATCGACGCGCAGGAGCTTTCTTCGTTGCGTGACCGCCTGACGTAGAGTGCGCGGGCATGCCCCCCCGGCTCTCGAACGTCTTCGCGCCGAAGGACCGCGTGTTCTTCGACCTCTTCGAGGAGTCGGCCGCGAATGCCCTGCGCGCGGCCGAGCTGCTCGAGGAGATGCTGCGTACGTTTCCTGAGCGCAACGACCTTGCGCGGGCGATCCTGCTCTGCGAGCAGGAGGGCGACCGGATCACGTACGACATGATCCAGCGCCTGAATTCGACCTTCGTGACGCCGATCGACCGCGAGGACATCCTCGGGCTGGCGTCGGGGCTCGACGACATCGTCGACCTCACGGAGGAGGTCGCCGACTACCTCGGCCTGTACAAGATCGAGGCGCCGATGGAGCAGGCCCAGCGCCTGGCGTACATCCTGATGGAGTGCTGTCGCCGAGTCGCCGAAGCGGTGCCGCGGATCCGCGGCTTCAAGAACGTCTCGCATTACACGAACGAGATCCACCGGCTGGAGACCGACGGCGACCGCGTGACGCGCGAGGCCGTCGCTTCGCTGTTCGACACCGGCATCGATCCGATGGTCGTGATTCGCTGGAAGGACATCTTCGAGCGCCTCGAGGAGGCGATCGACGCCACGGAGCACATCGCGAACGTCATCGCGAACATCATCGACAAGAACTCCTGACCGCAGCCCCAGGTGGACAGCGACATCATCATCCTGGTGATCGTCGTCGCGACCGCGCTCGCGTTCGACTTCACGAACGGCTTCCATGACGCCGCCAACGCGGTCGCGACGTCGATCTCGACGCGCGCGCTGGCGCCGAAGACGGCCGTCACCCTGTCGGCGATCCTCAACTTCGCCGGCGCCTTCATCTCGCTCGAGGTCGCCGCGACGATCGCCGGCGGGATCGTCGACGCCGGACTGATCAGCACGACGGTGATCTTCGCCGGGCTGATCGGCGCGATCTTCTGGAACGTCCTCACCTGGTACTACGGGCTGCCGTCGAGCTCGTCGCACGCGCTGATCGGCGGGGTCGTGGGAGCGGCGTTCGCCGCCGCCGGGGCGGAGGCGGTCTTCGGCAGCGGGCTGCTGGAGAAGGTGATCGTGCCGGCCCTCGTCGCACCGATCGTCGCGTTCTCGGCTGCCGGGGCCTGCATCCTCGTCACATACCAGCTGGTCGGCGGCCTGCGCCCGGGCGCCGTCAACGGCGGCTACCGCCTCGGTCAGATCGCCAGCGCGAGCCTGCTGTCGCTGTCGCACGGGACCAACGACGCGCAGAAGACGATGGGCGTGATCACGCTCGCACTCGTCTCGCACGGCTCGCTCCAAGGCACCAACCCGGCCCCGCCGATGTGGGTGATCGTGTCCGCGGCGACAGCGATCGCGCTGGGCACGTACAGCGGTGGCTGGCGGATCATCCGCACGATGGGCACGCGCATCTACAAGATGGACCCGGCGCAGGGCTTCGCCGCGCAGGGCGGCGGCGCGGCGGTGCTGCTGACCGCCTCGCACCTCGGCTTTCCGCTGTCGACGACGCACTCGATCACCGGCGCGGTGCTGGGCGCCGGGGCGGCGAAGCGGTTGTCGGCGGTGCGCTGGGGGCTGGCCGGCAACATCGTCGTCGCCTGGATCCTCACGCTGCCCGCGGCGGCGATCGTCGGCGCGCTGACCTACGGCGTCAGCCGGGTCTTCGGCGCGAGCGCGCTCGGGCCGATCCTCATCTCGCTCAGCCTGCTGGCGCTCACGGCCGTGATGTTCGCCAAGCGCCTGCGTCGCGGCCCGGCGATCACGACGGCGCCCGTGGACGCATGACCGCGGCGATCGACTCCGACGCGCTGCTCGAGCTCGTCTGGGCCGCGCCACTCGCCGCGCTGACGGTGACGATCGCCTGGGGGCTCGTCGTGTTCGGCTCCACGAGGGCCGCCGGTGCACGCCGTCAGGGACGCACCGCATCGGCGGTCGTGCACCTCGGCGTGGCTGCGTTCGGCGCGGCGCTGTTCACCGGCGCCGTCGTGTTCGGGCTGATCATCATGACCGCGAAGGGCTGACCCAGCTACGCCCGATCGCGGTGCACAACGGCGCTGCAGGGCTGGTTGCAGGATGACGTAACCACGCGCGCCGACGTGAAAAGCGCGCGCCCGCGCGGCAAGGTGACCTCGATCCCGAAGGAGAGGAAGCCCATGCGCCCCCTGCCAATCAGCATCCTCGCGGCAGCCGTCGCACTGCTGGCAGCCCCCGCCGCGAACGCCCACGTCGTGCATACCGTCTCCGCTGGCGACACGCTCTGGTCGATTGCCGCCAGCGCCAACATGACGACGCGCACCGTCGCGCTCTTCAACGGGCTCAACGAGAACTCGCACGTCGTCATCGGCACCCCGATCAAGGTCCCGTCGGTCGCCGAGGGGCAGGCGGCGCTGCGCGCCGCCGGGATCGTGCCCGCCGGCGCCGGCTCGACCGCGAAGCTGATGCCGGCCGCGCCGCCCTCCGGCGCGCCGCGCCCGCTCGGCGCCTACGTCGTGCGCGCAGGCGACACACTGACGGGACTGGCGGCGCAGACGGGCGTGCCGATGGCACAGATGGCCTACATGAACGGCTTGAGCCCGAGCGCGCACCTGCTCGTCGGAACGGTCATCAAGCTGCCGACCGGCGCACCCGCCCCGGCGCAGGCAGCCGCACCGAAGCCCGCGACCCGCGTCGTCCCCGCGGCCGACCCCGTCCCCACCGCCGGCCGCCTGAGCGCCGCCGACATCAAGGCAATCGCGGCGCAGCACGGCGCACCGGCCTCGCTCGCCGCGGCGATCGCCTGGCAGGAGAGCGGCTTCAACAACGCGATGGTCTCGTCGGCCAACGCGCGCGGGATCATGCAGGTCATGCCCGGCACGTGGGACTGGGTCAACAGGAACCTCGCCTCGACGTCGCTGAACCCGCAGTCGGCGGCCGACAACGTGCGCGCGGGCTCGCTGTACCTCGCGCAGCTGATGCGCCAGACCGGCGGCGATCGCCGGCTCGCGGCGGCCGGCTACTACCAGGGCCTGTCGTCGGTCCGGGCGCGCGGGATGTTCGACGACACGAAGCAGTACGTCGACAACGTGCTCGCGCTGTCGGCCCGCTTCGGGGGTTAGGAGCTGCTTCGCGCGCCGTCGTAGGTGACGGCGCGCAGCACCTTGGCGGGGACGCCGGCGGCGATCGAGAACGGCGCGATGTCCTGCGTGACGACGCTGTTGGCGCCGATCACGCAGCGCTCGCCGATCGTCACGCCGGTCGTCACGACGACGTTGGCGCCCATCCAGACGTTGTCGCCGATCCGCGTCGGTCCCTTGGACTGGAAGCCCTGCCACGGGACCGGCTTGTCGGGATCGTCGAAGCGGTGGTTGCTGTCGGTCACGAAGCAGCCGTTGGCGAGCATGCAGTGCGAGCCGATCTCGACGGACTGCAGCGCGGCGACCATGACGGCGATGTTGAGAAACGTCCCCTCGCCGATGCGGACCTTCGCATCGTCGCCGACGGTGATCCACACGTTGGGCTCGAAGAGCGTGTTCGGGCCGACCTCGAGGCGCCCGTCCCGAAGCGCCTCGAGGACGTTTCCGTGCAGCGGCCAGCGCGCAAAGGCGTCGCGGCGCATGAGCTCCCAGTGCACGCGGGCGCGGTTCCACGGCAGCGTGCTGCGCTCATACCAGCGCCACTTCTGCAGCCAGAGCTTCGCCTGGCGGGCGAGATCGTCCATCGCTTCGTAGGCTATCCGCGGTATCCGGGCTCCACCGTCTGCCGCCGGCTGGCGCCGCCGGCGACAGGCGCCGGAAGCCGCGGCGCGACGAGCTCAGGCCGCCGCCGCCACGTTGCGCTTGCGCCCGCGCGTCGCCTTGGGGGCGGCCGGGCGCACCTGGGACTGAAGCAGGAAGGCGCCGGTGTGGGAGCCGGGCGTCCCGGCGACCTCCTCGGGCGTGCCGGAGGCGACGAGCTGGCCGCCCTCCTCGCCGCCCTCGGGTCCCATGTCGATGATCCGGTCGGCGGTCTTGATGACGTCGAGGTTGTGCTCGATGACGACGACGCTGTTGCCCTGCTCGACGAGCCGGTGCAGCACCTCGAGCAGCCGCTGGACGTCGGCGAAGTGCAGGCCCGTCGTCGGCTCGTCGAGGATGTACAGCGTGCGCCCCGTCGCGACCTTCGACAGCTCGGTCGCGAGCTTGACGCGCTGCGCCTCGCCGCCCGACAGCGTCGTCGCCGGCTGGCCGAGGCGGATGTAGCCGAGGCCGACCGCTGCGAGCGTCTCCAGCCGGCGGCGGATCTTCGGGATGTGCTCGAAGAACTCGACCGCCTCCTCGACGGGCATGTCGAGCACGTCGGCGATCGTCTTGCCCTTGAAGCGCACGTCGAGCGTCTCGCGGTTGTAGCGCTTGCCGTGGCACTGCTCGCAGGGCACGTAGACGTCGGGCAGGAAGTGCATCTCGATCTTGATCTGGCCGTCGCCGCGGCAGACCTCGCAGCGCCCGCCCTTGACGTTGAACGAGAAGCGGCCGGGCTTGTAGCCGCGCGCCCGCGCCTCCTGCGTCTTGGAGAAGAGGTCGCGGATGACGTCGAACAGCCCGGTGTAGGTCGCCGGGTTGGAGCGCGGCGTGCGCCCGATCGGCGACTGGTCGACCTGGATGATCTTGTCGAGCTGGCTCAGGCCGAGGATCGCGGTATGGCGGCCGGGCCGCTGGCGCGCCCGGTGCAGCCGGTTGCCGACGGCCTTGAAGAGGACCTCGTTGACGAGCGTCGACTTGCCCGAGCCGCTGACGCCGGTCACCGCGGTCAGCACGCCGAGCGGGACCTTGACGTCGATTCCCTTGAGGTTGTTCTCGGCCGCGCCGTGGATCTCGACGTAGCCCGACGGCGTGCGCCGCCGCTTCGGGATCTCGATGACGCGCGTGCGCGCGAGGAACTGGCCGGTCAGCGACTCCGCCACCCGCTCGACGTCGCCGGCCGTGCCCTGCGCGACGATCTCGCCGCCATGCTCGCCGGCGCCCGGGCCGATGTCGACGATGTGATCGGCGGCGCGCATCGTCTGCTCGTCGTGCTCGACGACGATCACCGTGTTGCCGAGGTCGCGCAGGCGCTCGAGCGTCCGGATCAGCTTCGCGTTGTCGCGCTGGTGCAGGCCGATCGACGGCTCGTCGAGGATGTAGAGCACGCCGACGAGCGACGAGCCGATCTGCGTCGCGAGGCGGATCCGCTGCGCCTCGCCGCCGCTCAGCGTCGCGGCCGCACGTTCCATCGACAGGTAGCCGATGCCGACGTTCTCGAGGAAGTGCAGCCGCTCCTCGATCTCGCGCAGGATCAGGCGCGCGATGTGGCGCTCGGTCTCGGTCAGCTGCATCTCGTCGAGCCAGCGCAGCGCCGCGTGCACGCTCAGCTTCGCGAACTCGTCGATCGTCACGCCCGCGACGAGCACCGCGCGCGACTCGGGCCGCAGCCGCGCGCCCCCGCACGCCGGGCACGGGCGCATGCTCATGTACTCCTCGATCTTCTCGCGCGAGAACTCGGAGTCCGTCTCGCGATAGCGGCGCTCGAGGTTCGGGATGATCCCCTCGAAGCGCGTCTGGTACGAGCGCCGGCGCCCGTAGCGGTTGCGGTACGTGACCTGTACCGGCTCGCCGTTCGTGCCGAACAGGAAGAGGTCGCGATCCGCGTCCGACAGGCCACTCCACGGCGCCTCGAGATCGACGCCGTAGCGGTCGGCGATCGCCTCGCTGATCTGCTCGTAGTAGTTCGACGAGCTGTTGGCCCACGGCGCGAGCGCACCCTCGCCGATCGACAGCGCCGCATCGGGCACGATCAGCTCGGGGTCGATCTCACGCTGCGAGCCCAGGCCCGTGCAGCGCTCGCAGGCGCCGTGCGGCGAGTTGAAGGAGAACATCCGCGGCTCCAGCTCGGGCATCGAGGTGCCGCACTTCAGGCAGGCGAACGACTCGCTGAAGGTGAGAACGGTCGGGTGGGCGGGGTCGCTGTCCTCGCGCGGCATGAGCTGCACCTCGACGATCCCGTCCGCCAGCCCGACCGCGGTCTCGATCGAGTCCGCCAGGCGCTTGCGCACGTCATGGCGCATGACGAGCCGGTCGACGACGACCGAGATGTCGTGCTTGAACTTCTTGTCGAGCTCGATCGGGTCCTCGAGCAGGCGCAGCTCGCCGTCGACCTTGACGCGCGTGTAGCCGTCCGTGCGCAGCTCGTCGAACTGCCTGCCGTACTCGCCCTTGCGCCCGCGCACGATCGGCGCCATCACCATGAAGCGCGTGCCCTCCTCGAGCTCCATGACCTGGTCGACGATCTGCTCGACCGACTGGCCCTCGATCGGCGCGCCGCAGACGTGGCAGTGCGGCTTGCCGACGCGCGCCCACAGCAGGCGCAGGTAGTCGTAGATCTCCGTCACGGTGCCGACCGTCGAGCGCGGGTTGCGCGACGTCGTCTTCTGGTCGATCGAGATCGCCGGCGACAGGCCCTCGATCGAGTCGACGTCGGGCTTGTCCATCTGGCCCAGGAACTGGCGCGCGTAGGCACTCAGCGACTCGACGTAGCGGCGCTGGCCCTCGGCATAGATCGTGTCGAACGCCAGCGACGACTTACCCGATCCGGACAGGCCGGTGATGACGACGAGCGCGTCGCGCGGCAGCTCGAGGCTGACGTCCTTGAGGTTGTGCTCGCGCGCGCCTGAGACGATGAGGCGATCGTGCTTCACCGCGCCATTGTAGGGAGACGAACAGTTGTTCGCCCGGTCGGTGAACCTTCCCCGGTCGCTGTAGCCTCGACGCCGTGGCCGATGGTGTCATGACCGCCACCGGCCTGCCTCGCCGGCGGATCAGGGGCGAGCGGCGCGGCCGCGTGCAGGGCGCTTCTGGCTGAGCTCGAGCATGCGGATCGCCTACGTCATCCTCGCGCACCAGCTGCCGGAGCAGCTCGTCCGTCTCGTCCGGCGGCTGAACACGCCGAACGCGCTGTTTCTCATCCACGTCAACCGTCGCTCGGACGACGCGGTCTATCGCGCGGCCCGGGCAGGGCTCGCAGAGCTCGACAGCGTCGTGTTCCTGCGCCGCCACAAGCTCTACTGGGGCGGCTTCGGCCATGTTCGCGCGACGATCGAGGGCCTGGACGAGCTGCACCGGCGCTCGGCGCAGTTCGATTACGTCGCGCTGCTGACCGGTCAGGACTACCCGATCAAGCCGGTCTCGGTGATCGAGCGCACCTTGGCCGAGAGCAGCGGAAGGTCGTTCATGGCCTACGACCGGCTGCCGGGAGGTTGGGAGGACGGGATGAAGCGCATCACCGACTGGCACTCGCGCCGGATCGGGGTGCCGCGCGGCTGGCACCTGCAGCTGCCGATCCGGCGGCGGTTCCCGCTAGGGCTGGTGCCCTACGGCGGCTCGTCGTACTGGTGGCTGTCTCGCGAGGCGGTCGACTACGTCCGCCGATTCGTCGTCGAGCAGCCCGGCTTCTACCGCTTCTTCAAGCACGTCGACGTCCCCGACGAGATCTTCTTCCACACGGTCCTGATGAACTCGCCGCTGCGCGACTCGGTCGTCAACGACGAGCTCAGGCACGTCGACTGGACGCGCGATCCGCTTCCCGCGATCTTCGCCGCGGGCGACCTCGAGACGCTCCGGCGATCCCCGAAGCTCTTGGCACGGAAGTTCGACTCCACGTTCGACGCGGAGATCCTCGACCTGATCGACAGCGAGCTTCTCGTCGAAGCACGCCCGTCGCCAGCGGCGGTCGAGGAGCGCGAGGACTGACGCTGCCCCGGCGGCGCGGAGACGACGCCAGACGCGAACCAGCTGCTGCTGTGCTCCTATCTGAAGACGTAGCGGAAGCGGGTGCCGTTGCAGAATCGGTTGAGCTTGGCTTTCAGCGTCGCGTCGTGTGACCGCTTCTCCCTCGATGGGACATACGCGACGTCAGCGCGCCAGCCGGTTGGACTGGTCCCGCGAGTGAGGCCGCGCCCGCCGCGCCCGCGGCCGACAGCGGGTGGATAGGCGACGGCTTCACGGCCGCTCCCGGCGGAGATCTTCTTCAGCAGCCTGTCGCTTCGCCGCTGCGCTCCCGCGCGGTTGAGGACGAGGATGCGCGGCCAGCCCTTCCGCACGGCGCGCACGTACTGCGCACGGATGTTGGCATGCCTCGCCTTGCTGAACGTGATGCGCGCGACGGCCTTCGGGCGCGTGCACGTCTTCGGACGCGTCGACGGCGAGGAGTTGGCGCTGGCGTCTGAGGCAGAATCGACGGCCGCAGCGTACCGTTCAGGCGGCTTCTGCGAGACCGAGCGCGCAGGCGCGACCGAAGGCAGCGGCGCGACCGGAGATGCAGGCGCGACCGGGGGCAGCGGCGCGACCGAAGGTGCAGGCGCAACCGCGGGCGTGATCTTGATCAGCCGCACGGCGTCGGGCGCGACGGTGCTGACGATCTGATTGCCGGACGTGTCCGTGCTCCGTGGTGCGATCCCTGTGTTCGGATCGAATATCTCGACCTTCGCAGGCGTCTGATGCAGGTGCAGGCGGAAGCTCTGAGCCGGCTTCGGCGTATCGGTTCGGGCAGCCGCATCCCAGACCTGCGACTCCGACCACACGGCCAGGAAGTACGCGCCCGTCGAGTGCTTGAGCAGGACGTGGCGGATCGGGCCGTCCTGCGTCGGATAGGCGTCAGGATCGCCGTACCGGCAGTTCTCGGTGCAGACGATCCCGAACCCCAGTCGCCCCGAGGCGGGCGCCGAGTCCTTCACGATCGCAAGCAGGTTGCGCAGCGCCGTGAACGCGGGCTTGCGCGTACCGTCGCTGCGCAGCAACCCGTAGTTGTCGATGACCTGCTCGGAGCCCGTGTCGAGGTCGATCAGCTCGTAGGCCTGCGTGCGCTCGATCCCGCGCCGGAAGTTCTCCATCAGGGCGCGCGGGATGTAGGTGCCGGCGGCAGCCTCCGACACGCCGCTGGAGTGGGTCGTGTTCCAGTAGCCGGACTCCGTCGCCCACAGCGGCTTGTCGCCGTAGACGGTCCGCGCCCAGCTCATCGCGACCGACAGATCCCTGCTGAGGCGCCGATGCGGCGGGTCAGAGCCGGCGTACGGATGCAGGTTGCCCTTGTCGAGGCAGGCGCTCAGGTCACCGATCTCGTCGTACCAGATGTCATCCGAGTAGAAGTTGCCGGAGCTCGGCCCGACGACGGTCTTCGACGCCAGCACGGGGTCCGCCTTGACGCTCCTGTAGATGTCGCACTGCATCGCCCGAAGCGACGCGATGCGGTCAGCGTCGCCGCCCTGCGTGTCGAACTCGTTGCTGCCCTCGATCGAGGTCGTGAAGTTCGCGACGTTGTCCCTGACCCAGCTCAGGCGCTCTGCCAGCGTCGTGGCTGTCATCGCCTGCTCGTGTCCGACGAGCAGGCTTCCCTTGATCCCCTCGGCGTTCAACTCGTTGTAGCGAGCAGCGACGGTCGGCGCGATGACCTCCGGATAGCTGACCGCGAACGTCCCGTCGCGCACGTGCGACACGCCGAGCTCGAGCAGCCGATCGCGCACCATCGGCCATCTCTGCCAGTAGACGCTCTGGCTGTAGCCGAGGTGCGTGTTGACGCCGACGCTGGCCGTGAAGTCCTCGGCGCTGCGGGCGTCCTCCGTGCAGCCGTCGGCGGAGTAGCAGTTGCCGGTCGAGGCAATCGCCGTGCCGCCCCCGAGCGCCAGCATCGACGCTGCCACGAGCGCGATGACGCGTGGCACGGCGCGCGCGCCTTCGCCGAGCAGACAGGTCCGCGCGAGCGCGCGAGTCCCCCGCGCGCGGATCGAGATGGCACCCATTGCGGGCCCATCGGGGCAGCGCCGTCGTCTGCTTTAGCGGCGCGACGCTGCGCCGGACGTACGGCTGAGTCGGGGGTGCGCTACGAGGACGACACGGCCTCGTCTGCCGCCGCAGCGTGCTGGCTGTCGTCGTTGCGCCGGCTGGCAGCCTCGAACGCCTCGATCTGCCCGAGCGTCACCGCGCGCATGTCCTCGCCGTCGCGCAGCGCGAGGTACCACGCGACGATCCTCGCCAGCGCCTCGTCGAGGCCCCAGGTCGGTGCCCACCCCAGCCGCTCGCGGGCCTTGGTCGAATCCAGCGACAGGAAGTGCGCCTCGTGCGGATGCGGGCCCTCGTCGAGCTCCCAGCGGATCTCGTCCGGCCACAGCTCCGTCAGGCGGTCGGCGATCCAGCGCACCGGACGCGCGTCGTCCTGGGGCGGTCCGAAGTTCCAGCCACCCTGAAGCTCGGGAGCGTCGTGCAACGCCTCCGCGAGGCGCAGGTAGCCGGCCAGCGGGCTGAGGACGTGCTGCCACGGCCGGATCGCCTCCGGGTTGCGCACCGCGATCGGGTCGCCCGCCAGCGCGCCGCGCATGATGTCGGGGATCAGCCGGTCCTCGCCCCAGTCGCCACCGCCGATGACGTTGCCCGCGCGTCCCGATCCCAGCCGCGGTCCGGCGGGCGCCGGCTCGAAGAACGAGCGCAGGTATGCGTCCACGACGAGCTCGGCGCAGGCCTTGGAGCTCGAATAGGGATCGTGGCCGCCCATCGGATCGGTCTCGACGAACGGCCGCGGCATCGGATCGTCTTCGCCGAGGCGGGGATGCCTGGGTCGCGAGCGATTCTCGTAGCACTTGTCCGACGTGACGTTGACGATCACGCGCACGGACGGCGTCGCGCGCACCGCCTCGAGCACGTTGACCGTGCCCATGACGTTCGTCTCGTACGTTCCGCGCGGGTCGACGAACGAGCGGCGCACGAGCGGCTGGGCGGCCAGATGGATGACGACCTCGGGCTCGTGGCGCGCGAACGCCGCACGTATGGCAGCGAGGTCACGGATGTCGGCGGACTCCTCGCTGACGCTGGCGCCGACGCGCGCCAGCTCATACAGCGAGGGCGAAGACGGCACGCCGCGCGCCAGCCCGACGACGCGCGCCCCGAGCGCCTGCAGCCAGAGCGACAGCCAGGCGCCCTTGAAGCCGGTGTGGCCCGTCACGAGCACCGTGCGGTCGCGCCAGAACGTCGGATCCACCAGCGGCGCCATGAAGCGACGGATGCTAGACGCTCCCCAGCGCCGGACTCGAAGCACGCCGGCCGGGAACTCCGCCGCCGGTCGCGGAGCCGGAGGCGCCGGCAGCGCCGCGTCGAGCCGCAGGTCGATTGACTAGGGTCGTCGGATGCGGACGGTCATCCTGGCTGGGGGCATGGGAACCCGCTTCGCCGAGGAGACCGACCTGCGGCCGAAGCCGATGATCGAGATCGGCGGCCGGCCCCTTCTGTGGCACATCATGAAGCGCTACGAGCAGTACGGCTTCAGCGAGTTCATCGTCGCGCTCGGCTACAAGGGCGACGCGATCAAGAGCTACTTCCGGACCTACCACGATCTGCGCGGCAGCATGATCGTCGACCTCGCGTCGGGCAGGGTCGAAGCCGAGGAGCCGGAGGCCGAGCACTGGCTCGTCCAGCTCAGGGACACAGGAGAGTTCACGAACACCGGCGGCCGCGTCAAGCGCCTGGAGCCGTGGCTCTCCGAGGGGACGTTCATGCTCACCTACGGCGACGGCCTCGCCGACGTCGATCTCGACGCACTGCTGCGATTTCACCGCGACAGCGGCCGCATCGCGACGATTACCGCGGTGCGCCCGCCGGCGCGCTTCGGCGCGCTCGTCTTCGACGGCGACGAGATAACGCGCTTCCGCGAGAAGGCGCCGACCGGGGAGGAATGGATCAACGGCGGCTTCATGGTCTTCGAGCCCGCCCTCTTCGACTACCTGGACGCGGACAGCACGAGCCTCGAGGTCGACGCGCTCGAGCGGCTGGCCTCCGACGGGCAGCTCGTCGGCTACCGCCACGAAGGCTTCTGGCGCTGCATGGACACGCTCAACGACAAGCGCGTGCTCGAGCGGCTCTGGCAGGACGGGGAGCGCCCGTGGCTGGGATGACGAACCGTCGCGCGTCGTAGATCCTCCCCGCCGCGATCGGCGGCGGAGGGCGCCGGGAGTCAGCGCGGCCGGCGCGCCGGCTGCGCCAGGATGTCGACGTGGGGGTCGAGGGAGTCGTTGCGCTCGAGCCGGAAGCTGAGGGGATCGAACGGGTGCGTTCCGCGGTCGTCGACCAGCGAGAACGAGTAGTCGCCGAGCGAGCGCAGAAGCTCGGCGAGCTGCGCCAGCGTCCAGCCGGCCACGCGCGCGGCGCGCTCGTTGAACTCGAACACGATCAGCGGCGACGCCTCGGCGATCGTGTTGCGAGCACCGCGCAGGACGTCGAGCTCGTGCCCCTCGACGTCCACCTTGACGAGGTCGGGCGCCGGTTGCACCTCGCCCGTCGAGATCAGCGTGTCCAGCGTGCGCAGCTCTACTCGCTGCGCGTCTCCTGCGACGTGCTCGGGGTGCATCGTGGCGATCCCCGAGTGCCTCCTGTCATACGTGATCTCGATCGAGCCGTTCGCCGCCCCGAGCGCAACCCTGAGCGGCGTCACGTGCGCGTAGTCGTTGAGGGACTTGCACAGCGTCAGCAGCTCGTACGTCTCGGGCACCGGCTCGAAGGCCCAGACCCGCCCGCTCGGCCCGACGCACTGCGCCATCACGGCGGTGAAATAGCCGAGGTTCGCGCCGACGTCGATCGCAGACTGCCCCGGGAGCAGGATCTTGCGGATGCACGCTTCGACATGCGGGTCCCACACGCGCCTGGTGAAGCACGTCCAGCCGACGGTCTCTGAGACCAGCAGCCCCTCCTCCGGGCGGATCGCCAGCCAAGCTCCGTTCGCCATCGTGCAGGCGAAGGGCATATGCGCGCGAAGGCCGACCTCGTGCAGGAGGCGCAGCAGCCTGTGCTTACCGCGATGGTCGGGGATCGAGTCGGAGTATTCGCGGTAGGCCCGCGCCCACAGCGGCGCCACGGCGACGCGCGAGGCCGACGGTGCACGCGACGAACGCGCGAGCAGGCCTCGACGCAGCCCGGGCCTGACCTTTGCGGCGCTGCGCGGCGCGTCCTTCAACGCGCCGCTCAGGGCTCGGGCGACCGGAGCACGGTGATCACGTCGTCGTTCGTGCGGACGCCGAAGCGTCCGTTGCTCCACGAGTCGAACTGGCGCGCGACCTCCAGGCCGCGCTCGCGTGCGAGCCGCGCGAACAGCAGCGCCGTCATCGGGCTCCGCCAGCCCGGGAAGCGCTGCAAGCGGCCGGAGTGGTGGATCACGGCGGTGCCCCCGGGGCGCAGCACGCGCGCGACCTCGGCGATGTACGAGGCCACGTCCACGGGGGCGATATGCACGAACACGTCGAATGACCAGACGAAGTCGATCGAGGCGTCCTCGACGCCGGGAATCCCCCCACCCTCGCTCAGAACGTAATCGACGTTCTCGGCGTCCCCGAGCCGCTCCCTGCAGAGCTCGAGCGCGCGCTGCGTGACGTCCACGAGCACCAAGCGTTCGGCCAGCGGTTGGAGAACCTCACTCCACCTCCCGCCTCCCGGACCGATCTCGAGGATCGCGCGCGCGTCGCCGATGTTCGACAGCAAGACCTCGTCGACGAGGGTCGCCTTCCATTGCTCGGGCTCGTCGGTGTCATTCCATTCGTCGCCTCTCTGCGACCAGTCCCAAGCGCTCCAGATGGCGCGGTTCTCGCCGGGCGAATGGCCCGAGTACGCGCGGTGTGCGGGGCCGAGGACACCCTGGGCGCCCTCGATCTTCAGCAGCTGAGCCTCGATGCTGTCCGATGTCTCGTCCAATCGCCGCGCAGCGACGGTCGCCAGATACCGCATCGGGGCGAGCGCGCTATACAGCAGTCCGAACTGCTCGTAGCGCGACCGATACTTCCGTGTGCGTTCGGCGATCGCTGCACGCATCGGCGGGAGTATCGCAGCGCCCGCGCGGGCGCTGGCTCCCCCGACGGTCTAGTGGACAACGCGCGGCCGGTTCGCCAGACTCGTGCGCCGATGGTCGAGCCGGATATCACGCGCGGGATGGCATGGACGGCTCGTGGCGGCGCCGAGTCGTGCTCAAAGGGCCTTCCGAACTGAACAGCGCCAAGACGGCAAAGAGAGCCCGGGCCGGGGAGCTACGTCTGGGACTCGAGGCTTCGTCTGCGGGCGCGGCCGATGTCCCGGCGCTGACCGTCATCGAGCCGCCGCGCGGCTGGGGCTTCTTTCCGATCCGTGAGATATGGGCGTACCGGGAGCTCTTGTACTTCCTCGTATGGCGCGACCTGAAGCTGCGCTACAAGCAGACCGCCCTGGGCGTGATCTGGGTCGCGTTGCAACCGATCGCTCTCGCCGCCATGTTCACGATCGTGTTCAGTCGCTTTCTCTCGGCTCCATCGCAGGGACTGCCGTACCCCGTGTTCGTGCTCGCCGCTCTCGTGCCCTGGCAGCTCTTCGCGGGCGCGATCGTGCGCTCGAGCCTGAGCCTCGTGGCCAACGAGCACCTGCTCACGAAGATCTACTTCCCCCGCATCCTCATCCCGCTGGCGGCGGTGCTGACGGCCTCGGTCGACATGATCTTCACGCTGCTCGTGCTGACCGGCGTCCTCATCTACTACGGCGTCGGCGTTTCGACGACCGCGCTGTTCCTGCCGCTGCTCGTGGTGCTCGTACTTCTCGCGGCGATCTCGACCGGTGTGCTGCTCTCGGCGCTCAACGTGCGCTATCGCGACATCCAGGCGATCGTTCCGTTTCTCACGCAGATCTGGCTGTTCGCAACGCCGATCGCATACGCGACGACGCTCGTCCCCGACGACTGGCGCTGGCTCTACGACCTCAACCCGATGGTGGGGGTCGTCCAGGGATTCCGCTGGGCGATCGCCGGCGGCGACTTCCCGCAGTCGCTGTTCGTCTCGGCCGCCGTCATCGCGGTGCTCGGCATTGTCGCGATCGTCTACTTCCGGCGTGCAGAGCGGCACTTCGCCGACGTTGTTTAGGGATGTCGGTCAGCGTCATCCGCGCGTCGGGCCTCGGCAAGCGCTACCAACTCGGCGAGCGCCGGGGAGGCCAGTCGGTCAAGGACGCGGTTGGGCGGGTGCTGCGGCGCTCCGATGAACCGCTCCGCTCGACCTTCTGGGCGCTGCGCGACGTGTCGTTCGACGTGCACGAGGGTGAGGTCGTCGGCATCATCGGCCGCAACGGCGCCGGCAAGTCGACGTTGCTGAAGGTGCTCTCGCGGATCACCTACCCGACTGAGGGACGTGTCGAGATCCGTGGCCGCGTGGGAAGCCTGCTCGAGGTCGGGACCGGCTTTCATCCGGAGCTGACCGGACGCGAGAACGTCTACCTCAACGGGGCGATCCTCGGGATGCGAAGTCGCGAGCTGCAGCGCAAGTTCACCGAGATCGTCGAGTTCGCAGAGATCGAGACGTTTATTGACACGCCTGTCAAGCGCTACTCCAGTGGCATGTACGTGCGGCTGGCGTTCGCCGTCGCCGCCCACCTCGAGCCGGAGGTGCTGCTCGTCGACGAGGTGCTCTCGGTCGGCGACATCGCCTTTCAGCGAAAGTGCCTGGGCAAGATCGAGGAGGTGGCGCATCAGCAGCGAACGGTCCTGTTCGTCAGCCATCAGATCGACTCGATTCAGCAGCTGTGCCAGCGCGTCCTGCTGCTCGCGTCCGGCCAGGTCCAGGCGTTCGGGCCCACGCAGGACGTCATCGGCGCGTATCTGAGCGACGCCGCCTCTTCCTCCGACGGCGACTTCGATCTTTCGGCCCATCCCACGCGCGCCGTCCACCACACGCCGGTGATCCGCCGATTGCGGCTCTACGCCGACGACGGAACCATGACCACCAGGTATGCGCCCCACGATCCGATGGTCGCCGAGATCCTCGTAGAGCCTCCTCACCTGCTCCGTGAGCCGATCGTCGGGATCGGAGTGTCGGACCATTTCGGGCGACGTATCTTCACGGTCGCATCGTTCTTCGAGCCGGAGGGACTCGAACCGATCAAGGACCTCTCCCTGATCCGCTGCCGGATCCCCGAGCTGCGGCTCGGCAGCGGGCGCTACCTGCTCAGCGTCAGCGTGCAGGACCGTTACCACGGGGAACTCGACGGGCTCGAGAACATCGCGGAGTTCGAGGTCTACTGGCAGAACAGCTACGGGACGGGCGAGCCGTATCGGCCCGTATTCGGGCCTGTCTTGAGCAGCTCGCAGTGGGAGCGTATGGACCCGTGATCCTTCGCGGGCCGCTGCAGGCCGGCGTGCGCACGAACATGGCGCGCGCGGAGACGCGCCTGAGGCAGGGGTGGGCGCGTAACCGGATGCGCCGCACGTCCGCCCCGCGCGTGCTGGTCGTCGACGTCGTCATACCCGCCCACGATCGCGGCGCCGGCCATCTGAGGCTCACGTGGATCCTGCGCCTGCTGCGCTCGCTGGGTTGCCACGTGACGCTGTTCACGACGCACCAGCGCGTTCGGCGCGACCCATACACCAAGCAGCTCGAGCGGCTCGGGATCGAGGTGGAGCTGAGCGCCGCTTCGTTCGAGGCGTTCGCGGCGACGCGTCGCGGGATCTACGACCTCGTCCTCCTGAGCGGCGCCGACGCGGCGGCTTCCGTGATCGACGATGCGCGCCGCGCCTTCCCCCAGGCCAGCATCGTCTACGACAGCATCGACCTACACTTCGTGCGCCAGGGACGCAGGGCCGAGGTCGTGGGCGGCCCGAGCGAGCGCGACTACTGGCACGCGAAGGAGCTCGAGTGCATCCAGCGCAGCGACGTGACCGCAACCGTCACAGAGACAGAGGCGGAGATCGTGCGCTCGCTCGTGCCCACGGCACGAACGGTCGTCCTTCCGGTCGCCTACGAGCCGGACCCGGCACCGCGGCTGCCCTTCGACGCCACGAGCGACCTGCTGTTCATCGGCGGTTTCCTGCACGACCCGAACATAGACGCGGTGCAGTACTTCGCGCGCGAGGTGCTCCCCCTGGTAACCGACGAGGTCGACGCTCGCCTCTGGGTGATCGGCCAGCATCCCCCGGAGGAGATCCGCGCGCTGGAGTCGGGGTCGATCGTGGTGACCGGGCACGTGCCGGATGTCGAACAGCATCTGCGGCGAGCGCGCGTCTTCGTATCGCCGGTCCGCTACGGCGCCGGGATGAAGGGCAAGAACGTGCACGCGATGGCCCACGGGCTTCCGCTCGTCACGACGACGATCGGCGCCGAGGGCATGGACCTGGTGGACGGGCAGCACGCCCTGATCCGCGATGGACTCGAGGCGTTCGCCGCCGCAGTCGTCGCGCTGTACCGCGACCCGGCGCTGTGGGCGCACCTCTCGGCGAGCTCTCGGGAACTCGTGCGAACGCGCTGGACCCCCGCGGCGATGCGCGCGAGACTCGCCGACCTGCTCGCCGCGACGGCCCGGTCGCGAGGCGCGCGCCGGCCGTGAGCGCGCTCGGCTCGAAGCCGCCCCCGCCCGTCGAGTTCGCGCTCGTCTCCGAGGTCGTGCCGCCGTCGTGGTCCGGGCAGGCGGTCCTGATCCGGCGTCTGCTCACCGGCCTGGACCCGCGCGCGTACTGCCTGCTCACCTCCGATCAGGGCATCTACGCCGGCGAGCACATCCAAGGGCTCGATGCGGCGTGCTACCGCTTGCCGGGGGTGCGGACCCGCTACCTACATCGCAACAAGTGGCTGTTCGCTGCATCCGCGCTCGCCGGCGCGACCATCGGCATCGCCCGCCGCGCGCTTCACATCGTGCGCGTGGTGCGGCGCGCCCGGTGTCGCGCGATCGTGGCGTTCACCGGCGACTTCCACGACCTCCCCGCCGCCTACCTCGCTTGCCGGATCATGCGGCTTCCGCTGTATGTCTACATGTGCGACTACTACTCGCACCGCGAGCTCCACGAGCCGGCGCGGCGAAGGCTGTCGCCGCACCTCGAGCGGATCGTGGTGTCGGCGGCGACCCGCGTGATCTGCGGTACCGACACGCTGGCCGATGCACTGGCGCAGCGATACGGCATCACCCCATCCGTGATCCACCACCCCGCCGATCTCTCGCTGTACGCCCTCGATGACGGTTCGCGCCCCGCGCCGTCACGTCAGGGGCGGATCGTCTATACCGGGACGATCTACGAGGCCCAGCTCGACGCGGTCCAGAACCTGCTCGCGGCGCTCGACCAGCTTCCCGCTCGATCGGCCGCGCTGCACGTCTACGGCGGTCAGCCGGAGGAGGAGCTGCGAACCCGCGGCCTGGAGGGCCGGCTGGTCCTCCATGGGCACGCCTCCGCACAGGAGATCGCCGCGGTCCAGGAGGGCGCCGACATCCTGTTCCTCCCGCTCGCGTTCCGCTCGCACTACCCCGAGGTCATTCGCACGTCGGCGCCGATGAAGTTCGGTGAATACCTCGCGGCGGGCGGCCCGATACTCGTCCACGCTCCCGCTGATTGCTTCGTGTCGGAGTACTGCCGCCGCCACGCCTGCGCTGCCGTTGTCGACGATGCCGACCCGCAACGCCTGGTGGAGGCGATCGAGGCGCTCTGCGACGACCCGGCGTTGCGTGCGCGACTGATCCGCAACGCCCAGGAGCGGGCCCGCACCGACTTCAGCATCGACGTCGCGGCTATGAGATTCGGCGAGCTGCTGAGCCTCGAAGGGGTGCACCGGTGCGGCCCATGAGACCCCGCACTGGGCCGCGGCGCATCCTGCTCGTCGCGATGGCCGAGAGCGTCCACACCGCGCGGTGGATCAGCCAGCTCGGCCAGGAGGGGTGGGACGTTCACCTCTTCCCCGTCTCCGCGCGCCCCGCGCATGTCGATCTGCGTCAGGTCACCGTCCATTCGGCAGCACGCCGCTGGCGACCGGATCTCGACCGCAGTGTGCGCCAGCGAGGCGTCCCCTGGCCGCTGCCGAGGGGCTGGGCGCGATTTGAGCGGATGCTGGAACAGCTGCCGCAGACGAATCGGGCGGCGAGGCTGGCACGCGCCATCTCCTCGCTTCGCCCCGACCTCGTCCACTCGCTCGAGATGCAGCACGCGGGCTACCTGACGCTCGAGAGCCGCCGTCTGCTCACCGACGATTGCTTCCCGCCGTGGATGTACTCGTGCTGGGGCAGCGACCTGTTCTACTTCGCCCGACTGCCTGACCACGTCGAGCGCATCCAGGCGGTGCTGGCCTCGTGCGACTACCTCATCACCGACTGCGAGCGCGACCGGCGCCTCGCCTCCGGGCTTGGCTTCCGCGGCACCTTCCTCGGGATCTTCCCCGGGCCCGGCGGCTTCCACGTCGAGCGGATGCGACAGCTGCGAAGCCCGGGGCCGGCGTCCGCACGGCGCGTCATCGCACTCAAGGGCTACCACGACGAGCAGTGGGTGGGGCGCGCGCTCGTCGCCCTGGAGGCGATCCGCCGTCTCAGCGCGAAGCTCGCTGAGTACGAGGTCGTCATCTACTCGGCCGAGGAGAACGTCCGCCACGCCGCCAAGCACATCGCGAGGACGACGGGCCTGCGGCTGTCCATCCTTCCCGAGAGCGCGCCCGGCGAGATCGTGGCGCTGATGGGCCGCGCGCGGATCGCCGTCGCCGTGAATATCAGCGACGGGACACCGAACACCATGCTCGAGGCGATGGTCATGGGCGCGCTGCCGATCCAGTCCGACACGATCTCGACCCGGGAATGGGTCACAGACGGCGAGAACGGCCTGCTCGTCGATCCCGAGGACGCCGACGACGTCGAGCGCGCGCTGCGCCGCGCCCTGGCCGACGACGAGCTCGTCGATCGGGCCGACCGCCTCAACGAGCGGCTGACCGACGAGCGCATCGCCTACCCCGTCGTCGCGCCGCGGGTGGTCGAGGCCTACCGGCTGGTGCTCCGCGAGGCCGGCGAGAAGCAGATCCTCGCGCCCACCGGCGCGAGCGCACGCGGGCGCGCCGCCGACGGCGTTCCCGCGGGTTCGACTTCGACGCCGATGCGCCGCGCGATGACCACGGACAATGGACCGCGACACCCGGGAGAGGGTGCGCCGTGACGGCTTCGCGCGCCCTCGTGCTCTGCGGCGCGGGGATGCTCGTCGACCCGTCGGCGAGGGTGGTCGCCGAGCGATGAAGTTCGCGGTCGTCTCCGAGAACCTGCCGCCCTCGACGCGGAGCCCCGGTCAGGCGGGCATGATGTACCGCCTGCTCGCGCCGCTGGACCCGGCGTCGTACTGCCTGATCTCGCGCGTCGACTACGACTCCGATCGCTTCGCGCAGGCGCCGCAGCGGCTGCCCGCGAGGTATCACTGCCTGTCGGCTGGGGCGTTGCCGGCGCCGGACGCCGCGGCGCCGCCCGCGCAGCCCGGGGCGCTCGCCCTGCGCCACCGCCTTGAGAACGTGTTCGGTCGGGCCCGGGAGATCGCCGCGATCGTCAAGCGCGAGGGCTGCGGCGCGATTGTCGCCTGCCCCGACCGGGTGGGCGACCTGCCGACGGCGTTCGCGGCCAGCCGGCTGTCGCGGGCGGCCTTCTTTCCGTACTTCTTCGACTACTACTCGGCGTGGTTCAACAGCGGGCACAGTGGGCTTGCCGCGCGCCGCGTCGAGCCGTTCATCCTCAAGCGCGCCGCGCGCGTGATCGTCCCCAACGAGGGCCTGCGCGACACGCTCGCGCAGCGCTACGACGTGGATCCGGCGGTGATCCACAACGCATGCGACCTGTCGGCCTACCGCGGTCCTGCCGCTGGCGAGGCGTCGGCGAGCAACGGCGCGCTGCAGATCATGTTCACGGGCGCCATCTACGACGCGCATTACGACGGCTTTCGGGCGCTGCTCGACGCCTTCGATTGCGACCGGCGCCCGTCGCGGCTGAACGTCTATACGCCGATGGCCAAGGCCCGGCTCGGCGACCGCGCGCGCGACGAGCGGATCGTCTACCACGGCTACCAGACGCCGGCCGAGATTCCGCGCATCCAGCAGTCCGCGGACGTGCTGTTCTTGCCGCTCGCCTTCCGATCGCCGTTCCCCGAGGTGATCCGGACCTCGGCCCCCGCAAAGATGGGCGAGTACCTCGCCGCGGCTCGGCCGATCCTCGTCCACGCCCCGCCGGAGTCGTTCGTCGCGCAGTACTTTCGCCGTCACGACTGCGGCCTGGTCGTCTCCACACAGGACCCGGCCGACGTGGCGCACGCGCTCGACCGCCTGCGGACGGACGTGGGCCTGCGCGGTCGCTTGGCCCGCAACGCCTGGCAGCGAGCGCGCGAGGACTTCGACCTGAGCAAAGCCCGCGCCGACTTCGCGGGGCTACTCGGCGCCTCGCTGCGGTGCGACCGATGACCGAGATCAGCCGCGCGCAACCGCGCGAAGGCGGCCGCCGGCCGCGCGTCCTGGTTCTCGGCGCCACGGGGATGCTGGGCCACAAGCTGTGGCAGGTGTTCAGCACGCGCCTGGACACGCACGTGACGGTCCGCGCAAGCGCAGAGGCGGTGCGACGGATGGAGCTCTTGGACCCGGCGCGCACCGTCGCCGACGTCTCCGCCGAGCGCTTCGACACGGTCGAGCGCGCCGTCGCGGGGGTGCGCCCGGACGTCGTCGTCAACTGCATCGGGATCGTCAAGCAGCTGCGCGCGGCGCACGACCCGATCGCGAGCATCTCGATCAACTCGCTGTTCGCGCACCGCGTCGCCCGGCTCTGCGCGGCCGAGGGCGCGCGCCTGATCCAGATCAGCACCGACTGCGTCTTCAGCGGGAGGACCGGCGGCTACAGCGAGCGCGACATCCCCGATCCCGTCGACCTGTACGGCCGCAGCAAGCTGCTGGGCGAGGTTCCCGACGCAGGCTGCCTCACGGTCCGCACGTCGATCATCGGTCGCGAGCTGTCCGGTGCGAGCGGACTGCTCGAGTGGTTTCTCACGCAGGAGCGAGTCGTTCGGGGCTTCCGCCGTGCGATCTTCAGCGGTCTGACGACGGAGGCGCTCGCCGGCGTCCTCGCCTCGATCGTCTGCGACCATCGCGAGCTGAGCGGAATCCGGCATGTGGCATCCGAGCCGATCTCCAAGCACGACTTGCTATGGATGCTCAAGGATGCATACCGTTCGAGCGTGGAGATCGTTCCCGACGACGAGGTCGTCTGCGACCGCAGCCTCGACGGTTCGAGATTCGAGCAGGAGACCGGGCTGCGCACGCCCTCATGGACCGAGATGGTCGCGCGGCTCGCGGCCGACAAGACGCCGTACGAACGACTGAGGAGCTGAACTGACGCATGCTGACCGGCAAGCGCATCGTGATCACCGGCGGCACCGGCTCGCTCGGAAGCGTGCTCGTCCGCCGGCTGCTGTCGGGAGCGCTCGGCACTCCGGAGGCGATCACCGTCTTCTCGCGCGACGAGGCCAAGCAGCACGCGATGCGCCTGTCCTACGGACGCCTGGAGACGGCGACCGACGAGGTCATCTACCACAACTTCGAGCGCCTGCTGCGCTTCCGGATCGGCGACGTGCGCGACCCCGCGAGCGTCAGCTCCGTGCTGCGCGACGCCGACATCGTCTTCAACGCGGCCGCCCTCAAGCAGGTGCCGACCTGCGAGTACTTCCCGTCCGAGGCGGTGAAGACGAACATCGGTGGCCCCGAGAACATCGTCCGGGCGATCCGCGACGGCAAGCTGCCGGTGGAGACGGTGATCGGCATCTCGACCGACAAGGCCGTCAAGCCGGTCAACGTCATGGGGATGACGAAGGCGATCCAGGAGCGGATCTTCATCGAGGGCAACCTCGAGTGTCCGGACACGCGCTTCGTCTGCGCGCGATATGGAAACGTGCTCGCCTCTCGCGGCTCGGTGATCCCGCTCTTTCACCACCAGATCCGGCTCGGCGGACCGGTCACGATCACCGATGTCGAGATGACCCGCTTCCTGCTCAGCCTCGAGGAGGCGGTCGACACGGTGCTGGCAGCGCTGGCCGACGGCGAGCCGGGCGAGACGTACATCCCGCGCGTCCCGTCGGCGCGCGTCGTCGACGTCGCGCGGGCGCTGATCGGCGAGCGTCCGATCGAGACGATCGTCACCGGAATCCGGCCCGGCGAGAAGGTGCACGAGATCCTCGTCTCCGAGGAGGAGTCGCACCTGACGGTGGCCAAGGGCAAGTACTACGCGATCCTCCCGCGGCTGCCCGAGCTGCGCCCGGTCGAGCCCGCCGCGCCGACCCTGGAGCGCGAATACAGCTCGCGCGACGACCTCATGTCGACCGAAGAGGTGGCCGCCTTCCTCGCCAGGCACAAGCTCCTGCCGGATCACGAGCTCGTGCTCGAGGAAGACATGCTTCGTTGAGCAGCCTGCCATGAAGGTGATGACGATCCTCGGGACGCGGCCCGAGATCATCCGGCTCAGCCGCGTGATCGAGAAGCTCGACGCGGTCTGCGACCACGTCCTCGTCCACACCGGCCAGAACTACGACCACAGCCTCACCGGCGTCTTCATCGAGGAGCTCGGAGTGCGCGCGCCCGACCAGGTGCTCAGCGTTCGCAGCGCCACGCCCGGAGCGCAGATCGCGAAGATCCTCGTCGAGAGCGAGAAGGTCCTCGCGGCCCATCGTCCGGATCGCCTGCTCCTGCTCGGGGACACGAACAGCTCGCTGTCGGCGATCGTCGCCAAGCGCATGGGGATCCCGGTCTTCCACATGGAGGCAGGCAACCGCTGTTACGACGAGCGTGTCCCCGAGGAGGTCAATCGGCGGGTCATCGACCACTCCAGCGACGTGCTGATGCCGTACACGGAGCGCAGCCGCGCGAACCTGCTGCGCGAGGGGATCGCCGGCGATCGGATCTTCGTCGTCGGCAACCCGATCCTCGAGGTCATCCGCCACCACGACGATGCGATCGCGCGGTCCGACGTGCTGTCGCGCCTTGGCCTGCAAGCGCAGCGCTACTTCCTCGTCACGATGCACCGCGAGGAGAACGTCGACGTGGAGCAACGCCTGCGGGCGCTCGTCGACGCCCTGGCGCTGCTCGAGCGCGAGCACGGGCTTCCGATCGTCGTCAGCACGCACCCGCGCACCCGCGATCGGCTGGCCCGCTTCGGGCTGGACCCCGAAAGCGGGCTGCTGCGGTTCCCCGAGCCGTTCGGGCTGTTCGACTTCATCGCTCTCGAGCGCTCGGCCGCCTGCGTCCTGAGCGACAGCGGAACCGTTCAGGAGGAGTGCTGCATCTTCCGGATCCCGAACGTCACGCTGCGAGACGTGACCGAGCGGCCCGAGACGCTCGAGTGCGGCAGCAACATCCTCAGCGGCGCCGATCCCGAGGCGATCGCCCGCTGCGTGCGCGTCGTACTCGCGCGCAGACCGGACTGGCGCGTGCCGTCCGAGTACCTGCTCGAGGACGTCAGCGCCGCGGCGACGAAGATCGTGATCGGCCACCACGAGCCGCTGCGGGCTCTGAGCGCCTCTCGATGAGCTTGCGCCGTTGCGCTCGGGGGCGCTCGAGGTGATCGAGCTCAGCGTCGTCATCCCGACGCGCAACCGCGTCGACGTTCTCACCGAAACGCTCGGGCGCCTGATCGAGCAGCAGACCGAGATCCCGTTCGAGGTGGTCGTCGTCGACGACGGCTCGACCGATGCGACGGTCGCGGTCGCACGATCGCTGGCCGAGCGCGCGCCGCTGCCGATCACCGTGCTGCAGCAGGGCTCGCGCGGTCCGGCAGCTGCCAGGAACAGGGGCATCGCAGCCGCGCGCGGGTCCGCGTGCCTGTTCATCGGCGATGACACGTGGCCGAGACCCGACCTCGTCGATCGCCACGGGCGCCTGCACAGGCGCCGGCCCGAGCGCGAGGCGGCGCTGCTGGGTCACGTGCGATGGGCCGCCGCGAGCAGGCCGACCGCGTTCATGGACTGGCTCAACTCGGGGATACAGTTCGACTTCGACCAGATCACCGACCCCGAGAACGTCCGCGGCTCCTGCTTCTACACCGCGAACGTCTCCGTCAAGACGTCCCTGCTGACGGCGAACGGGGGCTTCGACGAGCGCTTCGCCGACGCTGCCTTCGAGGACATCGAGCTCGGCCTGCGGCTCGAGCGTGCCGGCATGCGCCTCGTCTACGACGCCGACGCCGTTGTCGAGCACTTCCATCCGTATGACCTCCCCGCCTCGCTGCGGCGGATGCGGACGCTCGGAAGGTCGGCGCTGATCCTCCACGACCGCAATCCCGACTGGCCGTTGCCGCGCCCGTCCGGCGCCCGGCACCGCGTCAAGGCCGTGATCCTCACGGCGCTGAACATGATCCCGCGCGTGCGCCCGTTGCGCGTGCGCCACGCGACCTGGCACTTCCTCTGCCACCAGGCATTCCGCGAGGGATGCTGGAACGTCCAGCCGCGCGGCAACCGGCCGCTTCGGACCGGCCCGGCGCTCGCGCGGCTCGCCGCTCGCGATCCCGCGACGCGTTCCTCGACAGATGACGGGCTGCCGCTGCGTTGAGCGCCGACAGCGCGTTGTCAGCGCGCGCCGCGGCTGCTCGCCTCGCCGCTGCCGGCCCGCCGACTGCGGACGAGTCGACGCAGCAGAGGGATCGGAGGAGCCGTCCGGAGAAGGAGCCTCAGGCGCCGCTTGTCGCCTGCGCCGCGATGAATCGGCAGCTGAAGTCCGCGTGCCCGCAGGCTTTCGCGTAGGCATCGACGCGCCGCTGCGTACTCTCCGATCTGCTCATGCTCGAGCCCCCGCTCGGTCCAGGTCTTGGCGAGCGCCTGCCGTCGCCGCGCTTCGTGCTCGGGCGGCAGGTGCCCCTTCATGCGCTCGTAGAACTCGGTCATCACTCGTAGTGCCTCCAGTTCTGAGAGGCCGCGGAACATGCCGCCCGAGTGGATGCGGTAGACGCCCATCACGTCGGGCAGGTACCGGATGCGCCCGTGCCGCGCCGCAAGGAAGTAGAGCGGCCAGTCGCCCCAGGGCAGGTCGAAGTACCAGGCCGGCAGCGGGTCGATCGTCTCGCGCCGAAGCAGCGGCGAGCAGGATGCCACCGGGCAGTTGTCGAGCAGGGCGCCCACGTCCAGCTCGGACGCCTGCTGGGGGTCGTTGTAGGGGGCGTCCGGCGCCGAGCCGTCCTCGTAGCGGCAGAGGACGTTGTGAAAGCACATCGAGCAGTCGGGGTGCTCGTCGAGGAAGGCCACCTGCCGCCGGAGCTTGTCGGGCGACGTCCAGTAGTCATCGCCGTCGAGCATCGCGATGTAGGCCCCGCGCGAGCGCCTGATCAGCTCCTCGAGGATGACCTTGCCGCCGCCGCCGAGATTGTGCTCGGGGAAGTAGGTACGCACGAGGTCGGGGTGCTCGCCGGCGCAGCGGGCGATCAGGGCACGGCTGCCGTCGGTCGACGCGTCGTCGCCGACGAGGATCTCGAAGGAGAAGTGGGTGCGCTGCCGCACCACGCTGTCGAGCGCCTCGGCGATGAAGCGCTCGTGCTGGTAGCTGGTGACGAGCACGCTCACACGCACGGAGCCGTCTGCTGGGCGCTCGATCGAGTTCAAGACGCGGCCGAGAGGGGCCAGGGCGCGGACAGGTCTGCATCCGCCTTGCCCGCGGTCCGCATCTCGCGGCGCAGCTGGGGCCCGATCGCGAGGGCCTGCCGGATGAGCTCGGTCACGACGACGATCGCTTCGGGGTCCGCCGCCGATCCCGTCGGGAGGCTGAGAACCCGGCCGGCAAGCCGCTCGGCCTCAGGCAGCACGAGCCCGGCATGCGGAAAGAAGGAGCGGTAGGGCTCCATCCGGTGGCAGCCGGGGAAGAAGTACCGGCGCGCGAGGACGCCCTCCGCCCAGAGCACGCGCTGGAGATCGTCGCGGCTCAACCCGGCGGCCTCGTCGACCTCGATGACGACGTACTGCAGGTTGACGAGATCCTCGTCGTCATGGACGATCAACTCGATGCCGTCGACGCCCGCGAGGCCCGCTCGGTAGGCCTCGTAGTTGCGCCGGTTCGCTTCCAAGAACTCGTGTCGGGATTCGAGCGAGGTCAATCCCATGGCGGCCGCCACCTCCGGCATCTTACCGTTCGTCCCCACGTAGCTGACCTCGTCGTAGTCGGCGAAGCCGAAGTTCCGCATCAGCCTGGCCTTGTCTGCGAGGACGGGATCGTTCGTGACGATCGCACCGCCTTCGAAGCTGTTGACGAACTTGGTGGCATGGAAGCTCAGGACCTCGGCGCTCCCGAACCCCCCGATCATGCGCCCCTTGTAGGAGCAGCCAAAGGCATGGGCGGCGTCGAAGAGCAGCCCCAGGCCGCGGCGGTCCGCTATCTCGGTCAGCTCGTCGATCGCACACGGCCGGCCCCAGAGGTGCACTCCGACGATGCCCGTCGTTCGTGGAGTGATCATGTCCTCGACGCGGTTGGGATCGAGGTTGTGGGTGCGCGGATCGATGTCGCAGAACACCGGTGTGATCTGCTGCCATTGCAGAGCGTGCGCCGTGGCGACGAAGGTGAACGGCGAGACGATCACCTCGCCCCGGAGGTTCGCCGCGCGGATGGCGATCTCGAGCGCGACCGTCCCGTTGCACATCGCCACGCAGTGCGGCACGTCGAGGATCCGGGCCACGCTCTCCTCGAACTCGCGCACGAGCGGACCCCCGTTCGTCAGCCAGGCGCGATCGAGCATCCCGTCGATGCGGGCCATCAGCCGGTCGCGATCTCCGATGTTCGGCCGTCCCACGTGCAGCGGCTCGGCGAACGCCGGGGTACCGCCGAGGATCGCGAAAGCGCTCGTGCTGTCGCGCTGAAGGCTGCCGCTCGCAGCGTCGCGGCTCACGGCCTCACGCGCGAGTCCCGCAAGCACTCGCGGCCGCGGCCAGGTCGCGATCGTCGGCGCGGTAGGCCGGAAACCACGTGCTCGCGGATCCGTCGGCCAGTCGCTCATAGACGGGGCGGTTCAAGATATGACCGCAGAGGTGCGCGATCCGGTCGCCGGTGGCCCATCCACTCTTGAAGCGCACCAGCCCGTCGTTCGCTGACTCGGTGCCGGCAGCGCCCCCCAGGTCCACCCACCGGACCCCCCGCTCGCGAAGCCGTTCGAGGATGACCGCAAACAGCGCATATGAGGCGCTGACCTCGTAGCCCTCACGGGAATAGGCACCGAGGTGATAATAGGCGTTGGGGGCGTCCTCGAACCAGAGCGTCATGCCGACCGTCACGCCGTGCCGCTCGGCGCGCGCGGCGATCATGCCGGGCAGCGCGAGCTGGCGGCGGAAGGCCTCTCGCGAGAATGCCCTCACCCCGGTCAGCCCGTGTCGACGGACCAGCCCCCCGTAGAGGCGCATCCAATCGTCGAGCTGCTCGAGGGGCTCGGCGCAGACCTCGACCTCGACGGCGTCGGCGGCGCGCCGGATGTGGCGGCGGTGGTGGGCCGGCGGTCTTGCCGGCTCGTCGAGATCGCGGATCAGATGGCGCTTGAGCGCGACGACGTGGTGCGGGAACGTCCGCACGAGCTCTGACTGCGCGATCCCGGCCAGCGGGTCGACCACGAGGACGAGGCTCACGATCGCGTCGTCGATCTGCTGGAGGTCTGCGGGGATCCCAGACCAGTCCGCGCACCCGAAGAGCGGATATGGGCCCATCAGGTCTCGCGCCGGGCCGTCAGCGATCTCTCGTTCGAGGACCCAGCCACCGCAGCGCGGCAGCGCGCGGGGACGACCGAACTGCGAGAGCGAGGCTGCGTAGCCGGGATGGGAGTACCCGCGTCCCGTCATCGCAGGTCTATCGGATCGCCTGTGCCTCGGCGGCGACGGGCCCGTGGTACGTGGTCTCCCACTCCAGTCGCGGCCGTACCGCGCCCTCCCACTCGCCGTACCAGCCCTCGCGCGTCTCCCCGACGTCGCGCACCTCGAACATCAGAACGTCCTCCATCTGGTGGATCAGGTGGGCAGAGTCCTCCACGACCATGATCTCGATGCGATGAAGCCCGTCGTTGAGCAGGTTGCCCGGCACGTGGCAGGCGTCCCGGAACAGCCCGCGCGGGAAGGGCCGGCCCTGCCATACGCGCTCCTCCATCGGCAGCGCGTTGAAGACCTTGACTCCCTGCTCGTTGTAGACGTGAAGACTCAGGTTGAGGCGCGCGCCGGCGCGCAGGTTCCAGTACTCGAACTCGACGACGAAGTCCGTCGTTACGTAGACCGGATCCTGCGCGCTGCCCCCTTCCGGGCGCACGCGCGCGCTTCGGATCCGTACGCGATCGTTGCCGGGAGCATCGTCCGGATCGGGCCAGAGCCGCTCCGTCAGCGCGGAGAACGACGTCGCCAGGTAGCGCGAGATGACCTCGCCGGGGGCGCCGTCGGCCACGCAGCGCCCGCCCTCGAGCCAGATCGCGCGACTGCACAGGCTCTCGATCGCCGCCATGTTGTGGCTGACGAACAGCACCGTTCGCCCGCTCGAGGCGGCGTGGCCCATCTTGCCCATGCACCGTTTCTGGAACTCCGCGTCGCCCACCGCGAGGACCTCGTCGACGATCAGGATGTCGGGCTCGACGTGTGCCGCCACCGCGAACGCGAGCCGTGCATGCATGCCGGTCGAATAGCGCTTGACGGGAGTGTCGATGAAACGCTCGACGCCCGCGAAGGCGACGATCTCGTCGAACTTCCTGTCGATCTCGGCGCGCCGCATCCCGAGGATGGCGCCGTTGAGCGCGACGTTCTCGCGGCCGGTCAGCTCGGGGTGAAAGCCGGTTCCGACCTCGAGCAGCGCTCCGATACGGCCGGCGATGTCCGCGTGGCCCTTCGTGGGCTCCGTGATGCGCGCGAGAATCTTCAGCAGCGTGCTCTTGCCCGCTCCGTTTCGCCCGATGATGCCGACGACCTCGCCTTCGGCGAGCTCGAAGGAGACGCCGTCCAGGGCCCAGATCCACTCGTCGTCGGTCGACGGCTCGACTGCCGGGGCGGCGCGGCGCAGCTGGCTCAGTCGACGCAGCCGGGTCCGCGTCGCCGCCGCGATGACGTCGCGAATCGTTCCGTAGGACTGGCGTTCGCCGATTCTGTAGATCTTGCCGAGTTCAACCGCGCGGATCGCGACATTCGTCATCGCTCACACCACATCCGCGAACGATCGCTGCATGCGGCGAAAGTATAAGAGCGCTGCTGGCGGCCGGTGCCGCAAGGGCGCGCGAAGGCCGGCAGGACGTCGGCTCGGCATGGCGTAGATAGACTTCGCGGCGGGGGACTCACGACGCTGCACGCGACAGATGGCGGCCGGGCGGATCATCTCTCTGCAGGCGCGTTCGGAGTGGGAGCGCGCGCTCGATGCGGTGCCGCACATGTTCGGTCACACGTGGGGCTTCGCGCACGCACAGAGCCTGACGCGGGGCGATCGCAGCTTCCTCTACGAGATGCGCGGGGACGGCGTGCGAGCGGTCTGCCCGCTCGTCGAGCGCCCAGTCGACGATCGCCGCGACATCGCGACGCCCTACGGCTTCTCGGGGCTCGCCGGTACGGCTGCCTGGCCCGGCCTCGAGGGCCTGCTGGCGGAGCTTGCCAGCAGGCGCCGCTACGTCGCCGGCTACATCACCGTCAACCCGCTCTTCGGCGACGAATCCTACGGCGCGCCGAAGGAGCGCCATCTCACGAACCACACCTACACGCTCGATCTGACGCAGGACCTCGAGATCCTTCACTCAAATCTCTCCACGAACCGTAAGCGCCAGCTGCGCGACTGGCGGCCTGACCTGCACGAGTCATACCGTGAGCCGCTCGCCGACTTCTTCGTCGACGCCTACCCGCCCTTCATCGCGCGCAAGTCGGCGGCCTCCTACTATCGCTTCTCAGAGCGGACCCTGGCCGCCATCTGCGCGCTGCCGAACGTCTTCCTGCTCGGCGCACGCGCGCACGGACGCCTCGAAGCCGTCTCGGTGTTCGGGTACACGCGCCACGCCGCAGACTTCCTGTTCAACGCGTCGCTGCCGGGTGGCGAGCATCACTCCACCTCGCTGATCTGGTCGGCCGTCCATCGGCTCGTCGAGCTGTCGGTGCCGGTGCTGAACCTCGGCGGCGGGACGAGCCAGGGCGACTCGCTGGCCGAGTACAAGCGGCGCTTCGGCGCACGTCCGCGGCCGATGTATGCGCTGAAGACGGTCTATGACCCGCTCGCCTACGCAGACCTGTGCAGGCGCGCGGGGCGCGATCCGAACGTCCGCGACGGCTTCTTTCCGGCCTATCGAAGTCCGTGACGTCTCAGCGCGTCGCTCACACGACGTCCGCGAACGAACGTTCCATTCGGCGGAAGTACAAGAGCCCGCCCGCCAGCAGCGCCCCGGTCGCGAGCACGGATACCGCGAGCATCGGCCCCGGAGGTTCTGCCTCCGAGAGCAGCGCCCAGCGGAAGCCGTCGATCACGCCGGCCATCGGATTGAGGCCGTAGACCGCATCCCACGGCTCGGGCACGAGGCTCGACGGGTACGCGACCGGCGAGACGAACAGCCATAGCTGCACCAGGAACGGGATCACGTAGCGCACGTCTCGGTACAGGACGTTCAACGCCGACAGCCAGAGGCTGACCGCAAGCGCCGCAAGAGCCGCCAGCAGGACGAAGAACGGCAGCGTCAGGATCGCCGCCGATGGAACGATCCCGTAGACCAGCATCATGATCAGCAACACGACGAAGGCGATCGCGAAATCCACCAGACAGGCCAGCACCGCGGCGGTCGGCACGATCAGGCGCGGGAAGTAGACCTTCGCCAGGATGCGCTCCTGCTCGACGAGGCTGTTGCCGGCGAGGGCGACCGCAGTGGCGAAGAACGTCCACGGCACGAGTGCGGCAAAGGCGAAGACGGGATAGGGCACGTCGCCGGACGAGATCCCGGCCAAGCTCCCGAAGAAGAGGCTGAAGACGACCATCGTCAAAAACGGCTGAAGCACGGCCCACGCCGCTCCGAACGCCGTCTGCTTGTAGCGGACCTTGATGTCGCGCCAGGTCAGGAAATAGAAGAGCTCCCGGTAGTCCCACAGCTCTCCGGGTCGCACCGCGACCCATCCACTCGATGGCCGGACCGTGGTGCTGCGCCGAACGGAGGTGGTCGAGTCCATGCGAGGCGCCGACGCAGCTCTGAGATCGGCCGGCGAGCGCCATCCTAGTCGGTTGCCGAGGGTCTCCTCGTTGCTCGCTCGACTTCTGCTCCGTGGCGCGGTCGCTTCGGAAAAACGCGCCCGTTCGACCTCGCGCGGATGATGGCGCGACGCCGCTACGCCGCGCGGCGACCCGCTCGGGGCACCGCTTCAGGGCCGGCCGGGGGCGGATCTCCTACTTATTTCAACCCCAGAGACGGTGTTCCGCTGTCAGATGCTCCGTATCCTAGAGTGTTCCGCCAGAGCGGGCCCACGGCCCACAGGCAGCGCCCAATGACTGGGAAACGAGATAGAGCAAACAAGGATGGCTTGGACGATGCCGCCCCCCGAACTTGAGGTCGCTGCTCCGCAATCCTCGGGCCGTGCGCGAGATGACGTGCGCCACTCTGCGGCCTGTCGTCGTGACGACGCCGAGCGCCGCGCGGCGCGGCCGGTCCGCACCCGCGACTCGTATCGCCGCCGGATGCTCGTGGCCTCCGACGTGCTCTCCGCGCTGCTGGTCTGCGGCGCCGTCCAGCAGCTGTCGGCGGACCGCGAAGCGGTGCTAGCCGCGCTCGCCTGTGTCCCGGTCTGGGTGCTCCTCGCCAAGCTGCAGGGGCTCTATGACCGCGATCACCGAACCCTGCGCCACCTGACGGTCGACGAGTTCCCGCAGTTGCTCAGCTGGGCGCTGACCGGCACGATCGCGCTGGGGTTGCTGATGGTCGTGATGGCGCCGGACGCATTCGGCGGCGTCTTCGTCGGCGTGTTCGTCGTCGCGATCGTCTCGGCCCTCCTCCTGCGCGGGCTGGCCCGCTGCATCTGGCGCCGGGTCACCCCCCCCGAGCAAGCGCTGATCATCGGCGACGGATCGCTCGCAAAAGCAGTGCAGCGCAAGCTCGAGCTGTTTCCCGACACGCACGTGCAGGTCGTCGACATCGTTCCCACCGAGGTCGCCCGGACGAACGGCGCGATCTCGTCAGCCGGTCTCGCCGGCGTCGAGCGGGTCATCCTCGCATCGCAGGCCCTCAACGAGGACGTGCTGGCCAAGTGCGTGCGGGTCTGTCGCAAGCTCGAGATGAAGCTGAGCGTCGTACCACCGGTGCGGGGCATGTTCGGAACGGCCGTCGAGCTGCGACACATCGCCGATCTTCCGGTCGTGGAGTACAACACCGGCAATGCGGCTCGCTCGACGCTGATCCTGAAGCGGGCGCTGGATATCGGTGTCGCCCTGATCGCATCGATCGTGCTGCTGCCGCTTGCCGCCCTGATCGCACTTGCCGTACGGCTCGGCAGCGGCGGCCCGGTGATCTTCTGTCAGACGCGCGCCGGACGGCACGGGCGTCCGTTCAGGATCTACAAGTTCCGCACGATGGTGTCCGACGCCGAGGCCCGCCTGTCGGAAGTCGTCTCCCTCGATCGCCTGCCCGAGCCCGTGTTCAAGCTCGAACGCGATCCGAGGGTCACGCGCGTCGGTCGGTTCCTCCGCCACTCGAGCCTTGACGAGCTTCCGCAGCTCGTCAACGTCCTGAAGGGCGAGATGAGCCTCGTGGGGCCGCGGCCCGAGCAGGTCGAGCTCGTCGAGCGCTACGGACCCGAGGAGCGCTTCCGGCTCGGTGTCAAGCCCGGCATCACCGGGCCGATGCAGGTCTTCGGCCGCGGGCAGCTGACGTTCGAGGAGCGGCTCGCCGTCGAGCGGGAGTACATCGAGAACTACTCGATCGCCCGCGACGTCCTTCTCCTCGCGCTGACGATCTCCGTCGTCGTCGGCCGGCGGGGCGCATATTAGGGCCGCCGTGCCGGCGCTGCCGCGCGCATCGCACGCAGGTCGCGACCGGGCGCTGATGCGGCGCGAGCACGTCGAGCGGCAGCCGTCGGACCTCTCGGCGACCGTCGTCATCCCGTCGCTGTCCGGCGGTTCGGCGCTCGTACGCCTCGTTCGATCGCTGACGCTCGCGAGCGGGCATCTCGAGGTGATCGTCGCCGACAACGGCCTTCCCGAGCACACGCTGTCGCTGCTTGCACAGACCGGGGCACAGGTCGTCACGATGGAGACGAACCTCGGCTTCGGCGCCGCGGTCAATCGTGCGGCCGTGATGGCCCGGACAGAGGTCCTCGTCGTCCTCAACGACGACATCGAGCCCCAGAGCGGCTTTCTCGACGCACTCGTCGCGCCCGTCGCCGACGGCGCCGCGATGGTGGCCGGGGTGCTCCTGCAGGAGCTCGCGCCAGACCGGATAGAGACCGCGGGCATCGAGCTCGACCGGACGCTGGCGGCTGCCGACTACCTGCACAACGAGCCGATCGCCCGGCTCGAGCAGCCGTTGGCGGCGCCGTTCGGACCGTCGGGCGGCGCGGCGGCGTACCGGCTGTCGGCGTTTCTCGAGGTCGGTGGTTTCGACGAGAACTTCTTTGCGTACTGCGAGGACCTCGATCTCGCGATCCGGCTACGGGCCGCCGGTGGCAGATGCGCACTCGCTCCCCGCGCGCGAGCGCTGCACGAGGGATCCGGAACGCTCGGTTACCGCTCGCTGGCGAAGGCGAACCTCGTCGGGTTCAGCCGTGGCTACGTACTGCGCAAGTACCGCGTCCTCAACGGCCTGCGCAGTGCGCCGGCCGCCCTGGCGGTCGAGGCGACCGCCGTCCTCCTGCTGGCGCGACAGCACCGCTCGCTGGCGCCGGGGATCGCGCGAGTCCGTGGTTGGCGAAGTTGCGATGCACGGGCGTCGCCGCCCGCCTGCTCGGAGATCACCGTCGGGCTTCTGGATGCATGGCGACGGCGCTACGTCCGCGCGCGAATGCCCGCTTCGACTGCCGCGTCGTGATCGCTGCCGCCTGTCTCTCGCGCGCTCCGTATCGTGTCGCCCCGGTGAATGATCGTGGGCCTCAGCATGCGAGGCGAACGCTGGTCGTCCTGCACTCCGAAGCGGCCGCCGGTCCTCCTCAGCACGTCTTCTCCTGGCTGTCGCCCCTCGCCGAGCGGAGCTCCGTGACGACGGTCGTGCCGGGGCCGGGCACGGCTGCTGAGCTGTACGCGACGATCGGGCGGACGAGGGTGCTCGGGTTCGACGCGTTGACGTACCCGGATGGCGTTCGAGCGCTCGCTCCATACGTCGCCCGCTTCGCGGCCGATGTCCTGTCCCTCAGCCGCCTGATCCGGCAGGTCCGACCGGATCTGCTGGTCGTCGTGACCGCATCGGTTCCGGCGGCGCTCGTGGCCGCCCGCCTGCAACGGGTCCCGACGGTCGTCTTCGTCGGCGAGATCCTCGCCAAGCGGCTGGTGACGACGCGTGGTCGTTCGCTCGCGGCCGCCGCGACGGCGCGGCTGACCGCGGCGCTCGCCGACGCCGTCGTCTGCTGCTCGGAGACCGTCGCGCGGCAGTTCGCGCCGCAGCGGACACGGCTGCTGAAAACGATCTACCCGGGCGTGAACGGAAGCCATGGCGACGGCGACGGCGCGCGGTTCCGCACCCTGCACGGGCTGAGCGAGGCGGATCCGTGCCTTGCCGTGATCGGCAACGTGACGCCCGCCCGCGGGCAGGACGTCGCGATCCGCGCGCTTGCGCGGCTGCGCGCGGAGCTTCCGGGCGTGCGCTGCGTGATCGCCGGCGTCCCCCACCCGCGACCCGTCGACATCGCCTACCGTCAAGAGCTGGCGACGCTCGCCCGCAGCCTGCGGGTAGAGGATGCGGTCGCCTTCGTCGGCCTCGTCGACCCGATTGCAGACCTCTACGCGGCCGCGGACGTCGTGGTCAATCCGGCGCGCTTCAACGAGGCGTTCGGACGCGTCGCGATCGAGGCGCTCAGCGCCGGCTGCCCGGTCGTCGCGGCCCGCGTCGGAGCAACTCCGGAGATCGTCCGCGACGGGCGCGAAGCGCTGCTGTTCGCGCCCGAGGACGATGAAGCACTGGCGCGAGCGGTCCTGCGGCTGTGGCGCGATCGCGGGTTGCGCGAGGAGCTCGTGCGCAGGGGGCGACGCCGGGTGGCGGCCAGATACAGCGAGGATCTCGCCGTCCAGGCCTTCGGAGACGTCGTCGAGCGCGTTCTCGCGGCTCGCGACGCAGGAGCCGCACGTGCGTCGGCGGCGACATGAGATGAGCGTCGAGAGCCCCCCACTACTGACGACGACGCGAGAACGCGAGCCGAGCAGTCAACTGCACGACCGGCCCTCGATCGCGGTGCACTGGCTGCGAGCCGCGGCGATAGGGCTCGCGGTTCTCATGCTGGCAGCGCTGACAGCCGTCTGGCCGGCGCTCACGCTCGTCGGTCTGGGGTTGGTCCTGATCATCGCGCTCGCCTTCTTCGCGCCGCCGTTCGCGCTCGTCGGCGCGATCCTCTTCTACGGCCTCGAAGGCGCGATCAAGGTCGGACTCGCAAGAGAGCTTCCCGCGCTTGGCGTGACCCCGGAGTCCGTCGGGGCCGCGATCATCGACTTCGTCTTCCTCGTGGCCGTGCTCGGGGTCGTGCGTCACGATCGAGGTCGGGCGCTGCTCGAGATCTGGAGGAACGTGGGCCGATCGATTCGCATCGCGCTCGCCCTGCTGGCGGCCTGGATCGCGATCTCCGTCATACAGCTCGCCGTGTCCGGCGACGTCGACTCGGCGCTGGCCGGCTTTCGCCTGTCGCAGGCATACGTGGTGGCCGTTCTCGCCGGCGCGATGCTGCTGGCCAGGTCGCGCTCCGAGCTCGTCGTGAAGGCGCTCGTCGGCGTGCTGCTCGTCATCACGGCGTACGCCGCCTTCCGAGCCGTGGCCGGTCCATCCGAAACCGAGCGCGCGGCCGCCTTCGCCCGCTCGACGACGGCGCTCGTGCCGACCGAGGATGGGGTCATCTTCCGCAATTCCGGCTCCTTCTCGAGCGCGATCGGCCTGGCGAGCTTCCTCGTTCCGGCAGGGGTGTTCCTCTTCGCGCTCGGCCTGTCCTTCGTGCGCCTGCGGCTCGCTGCCTGGCTCGGATTCGCCCTGGTGCTCGTCGCGCTCGTCGGCAGCTACGTGCGTACGAGCCTGGTGGCGGTCGCGGCGGGCGTCCTGTTCGCCGCGGCTCTGCTGACATTCGCAAGCGGCCTCGCGAGAACGAGGAAGACGGTGCTCGGACTGGCGGGCGTCCCGGCCCTCGTCGTCCTGATCGCGCTCGGCGCGCTCGTCCCAACGGCGGTGTCGGGCGGCTCTCAGGCGGTCGAGCAGCGGGGCAGCGGACTGCTCAGACCGCTCTCCGACCCGTCCCTGACGACGCGCGTCGAGCGCTGGCGTGAATCGCTGGACTCGGTCAAGGCCCATCCGCTCGGAACGGGGTTGGGAACGGTCGGGGGCGCTACCCGTGACAGCGAGGGAAGGGTCCAGGCGTTCGCCGACAACAGCTACCTGAAGGTCCTTCAGGAGCAGGGGCCGCTCGGTGCCGTCCCGTTCATCCTCGGCATCTTCGGGGTCTTGATCGCGATCGCGGCGCGCGTCACGCGCAGCGCGATGCCTCTGCGCGGGCTGGCGACCGCGGCCGTCGCAGGGTCGGCGTCGTTCTTCCTGCTCGCGTGGACCTCCGAGGCGATCGAGCAGCCGGGCAAGGTCCTGGCATGGTTGCTGCTCGGCGTCGCGCTGTGGACCGCGTCGGGAGCGCCGGAACGCGAGCGCGCAGCGCAACCGCAGAGACCGGGTGAGGCCGCGTGACCATGCGAGAGCTCGTCGGCTCGCTTCCCGGCTGGGCGCGTTCGCGCTTCGCGCTGGTGATTCCCCTGCTGCTCGTCGTCGTGCCGGTCGCCGTGAGCCTGCTTCGAGATTCCCACTTCGACACCACGCTCGAGGTGTTTCCCACGACGCCTCCCGGCAACGCCGGAGCGAGTAGCGAATCAAACGCCGTCAACCTGCCGGCGCCAGACGAGGTGAACCTCGTCGCCAATCCCGGCTTCGAGCACGACAGGAGCGGCTGGGGCGATCCGCCCGCGTTCAAGGTGCTCCGCTCCGAGCGGCGCGCGCACACCGGCACCGCCTCGCTGCGCTCCTCCACCGAGCAGCGGGCGCCGGCCGACACGAATGCCGGCCACACCTACATCGTCTTCCCGCGCGCCGGGAGCTACCGCGTCAAGGCGTGGGCGTATCTCCCGGCGACGACGGGCGAAGGCCGGCCCGGCGTCTTCCTCGAGGGCTTCTCGGGGAGCACGCAGCTCAAGCAGACGCTGGGCGATCCGGCGCGTCGCGGAACGTGGCAGTGGGTGTCGACCGACTACGCGATCTCACCACAGGACCTGGAGGGGTCTCTCGTCCTGCGCGACCTTCCGGCCTCGACCGCAGCCGGCGGCGCGGGCCCCGACGCGGGTGGCGAGCGGGTCTTGTACTGGGACGACGTGAGCGTGACCGCGCGCCGGCCCGACCGGACAAGCGATCCGGTCGCAGCAGCCGCCAGCCTGCGCTCCGCGCTGCGCGAGCCGCAGCTGCGCTCCGACATCGCGCGCATCGCGGCAGACACCAACCTCTACGACCCGCGCCGAACGATCGTCGAACGCAGCCCGCGTAACGGCACGCTCAGCTTCGTCGTCAGGGTGGCGAACGACACGCCGAGTGACGCGAACAGGTTGGCCGGGCCACTTCGCTCCACCCTGCTCGACGCGGCGCGACGCGCCACTCGTCGCCGCGCCGCGAAGACGTGGCAGCAGCTCATCGCGATTGTCGGCGACCGTCTGGCGCCGCGCAAGCGCGCGCTCCTCGAGCAGCGGGCCGGGGTCCTCGAGCGGCTGATCGGAGCACAGCCGGCGGACGTCGTGGCGCCGCCCGCGCCTGCGCCCAAACCGAGCAGGCTGACGCAGGCACAACTTCTGCAGGCTCATGAGGATCGGCAGGCGATCATCTCGAGGACCGGCGACGACCTCCCGCCCTGGCAGCGCGCGCTGGTGCAAGAGCAGGCCGACAACCTGCAACGCATGATCGCTGCTGACACCGCCGAGTTCGTCGTGCTGCCCGCGAACGCTCCGGTCGAGCCGACACGACCGCTCGACCGCCTGCTCGCCAACCTTCCCGGACCCTTTCCGAAGCGGGTCGGGCCGCTCTCGGCGGGGGCGGCGGGGCTGATCTGCGCGATCCTGTTCCTCGGCATGCTCATCACGATGACCGCGGCGCGTCAGTACGCCGCCGGCGGCAGTCGCTGAAGATGCGCTCGTGGCGCCCGACCGCGTGGTTTGCGATCGTGTGGACGCTCGCGATGGCGGTCTGGCTCGTCCTGTACGAGCAGACGCACGCGACATGCGGGCCCGAGATCGAGCGCGACTGCTCGATCGGGCTGAGCGTCACCGCCGGGCTGGGCCGGCCCGGCATCGTCCTGCTCTGGTCGCTGGGCGTGGCGGCGTTCGCCGTGACGTGGTTGACGGACCGTCACCGGCGGTCGAAGACCGGGCAGCGCCCGCAGAAGCGCGGACCACGCCCGCTGCCTGCCGCCGCCATGCTGGCGGTCGTCCTCGCCGCGACGGTCGTGGTGGCCCTACCCGCATCGACGCGCCCGACGCGCGAGGTGCCCCCGACAGCGGCCGAGGCCGTGGACGTCCAAGTCGTCTCGGCGATCCTTCATCCGTCGGCTTCATCGGCCGGACGCCGCCGCCATGCCGCACGTGTCAGCGTGCACGTCCGGCTGAACAACCGCGGCAGTCGCCGCGTCACGTTGACGCAGCCGATGCTGCTGTCCGGCGGCGCGGCGCTCGCCTACGATCGCCGCCAGTTCGCGCTCGATCCGCTGCGGCCCGGAGTGGTCGTGGACGCCACGTTGCGATTCGAGCCGCGCTCGGCGTTCACCCAGCGCCTCGTCACGGCCCGTGACGCGCGGCTTCAGATCGCCGGTCGAACGATTCCGCTGACGCTGAAGATCGGCGCACCGGTGCGCAAGTCGCCGCTGCGCGGCGTGTCACCTCCGCCCGCGGTCGAGCGCGCGACGAGTCCCCCGCCTGCGAGCGCGCCGCCGCCGGCGGCCGGCCGCGCTCGCTCAGATCCGCAAGCGCCGCGCGCGGCACCGCCCCGCGCGGCACCGCCCCGGCGAGACCCGCCCGTTCGAGCGACACCACCGCCGCCACCGCCAAGGCCCCCGGCCGGCAGGAACCGGGATCCGGACGGCCCCGTCTTCGACGACTCCGGCTGACCACGTGCCGCGGGCGGAAGTCCATCAGCAGGACCGCGCGACGCCGTCCGAGCACCCAGCATCCGGCGCGCCCGATATCGCCGCGCGAACGGCGATCGTTCACGACTGGTTTCAGGGCTTTCACGGCTCCGAGCGCGTCGTCGATGCGATTCGCACGGGGTTGTTCGCGCCGGGAAACACGCCCGATGTCTTCACCTTCCACGCGGCGCGCGAGCTGCTCCCGCGCGAGCTCGCGGAGTCGATCGTGCACGAGTCGCGACTCGCGGCGCTCCCGGGTCTGCGCCAGCGCGGACACGACCCGGGGCGCTGGCGGCTGCTCTTCCCGACGATGCCGTGGTATTTTCGTGGGCTCGACCTCGATTCCTACGAGCTCGTGATCGCCTCCTCGCACGCGTTCGCCGTCCAGGTGCGTCCGCGCGTCGACGCCGTCTTCCTCTGCTACTGCCACACCCCGATCCGCTGGGCATGGCGGACCGGCGAGGATCATCGCAGCGCCGCTCTGCGACCACTGCTCGGGCGGCTGCGCAGGCTCGACCTCGAAGCGTCACGGCGCCCCGACTGCTACGTCGCGAACTCGCAGGCCGTGCGCGAGCGGATCCAGCGCTCGTACGGGCGAGAGTCGGTCGTCATCCATCCGCCCGTCGACGTCGACGACTTCGATCCGGCCGCAGAGAAGGAGCCGGGCCACTTCCTGTGGGTGAACCGGCTCGTCGCCTACAAGCGACCGGCGGCCGTCGCGGAAGCGTTCCGGGATCTGCCGTACCGGCTGACGATGGTCGGCATCGGACCGCTCGAAGCGTCGCTGCGAGCGTCGCTGCCGCCGAACGTCTCCCTGCACAGTTGGCTCCCGCGCGAGCAGCTGACCGCGCTCTACGCCCGCGCATCCGGCTATCTGCACGTCGGCGAGGAGGACTTCGGGATCTCGATGGTGGAGGCGCTTGCCGCTGGGACGCCCGTCATCGGCCTCGCACGCGGCGGCGCGCTCGACATCGTCCGCGACGGCGTCGACGGCGTCCTCGTCGACAGCGCCGAGACGACAGCGCTGCGGGCGGCGATCGAACGCGTGGCAAGCGAGCAGTGGGATCCGGCGGCGCTGCGTGCGCGGGCGGAGGCGTTCTCGCGCGAGCGGTTCCTCGAGCGGCTCGGATCCCTCGTTCAGTCGTTGCGCCGCTGAGCTCGGCGTCGCCCGTCGGCTTGCCGCCAGCGCAGGTTCACCTCATCCTGATCAGCAGCACGTCGTCGCCCACGTCGGCGGTGAAGGACCGGGCAGTCCGGCGGCGCGAGGGCCTCAGGCCACGCGTCGGGCGGTAGCTCGTGAGCGTCATGCGGCGATCCAGCGTCACCCGGACCGCGGTGCTCGGATTGCTGATGTCCGTGCGGGCGTTCTCATCCCAGACCGTCGAGTCCTGCCACAGCGCCAGCCAGTACGAGCCGTCGGCCTTCTGAAGCAGCATGTCCCGGACCGCGCCGCGCGGCCCTGCGCCGTCCGGGTCGGCGGTCCTCGACAGCGAGTAGCGCAGCCGCCTTCGCGGGCTGCGGCGCGGGCTGTCCAGCAGGGCGATCGTATTTCTCAGCGCGGTTGCGCTGGGCTTGTAGGACCAGTCGCTCTCGAACAGCCCGTAGTTCAGCTCCACGTCGGCGAGCGCCGGATCGGGGTGCTCATCGACGAGCTCGTAGGCGAACGTGCGCTTGACCCCGGCCTTCGCGTGCTCGAGGAACAGGCGCGGCATGTAGATCGCTATCGCCCGCTGCGATGCCGGAGCGTGCGTGCTGGTTGTGTTCATGGCATCGTGGTAACCGGTCTCCGTCGCGTAGACGGGAGCTCGCGCGCCGCCGAACTGGTACCTGCGCACGCTCGCCATCTGTGACGCGAACCCGTACTCGCCGGGCCGGCTCGGGCGCCTGCCTCCCGAATAGGGATGCATCGTCCCGCCGTCGGCGCGGTCGGAGATGTCACCCAGCCGCTGCACGGCGCCCGCCTGAATGGCGGGGCCGAGGACAGGCACCCTCAGAGGCGGCCCGAATCTCCTGTTCTTCGCCTGCTGATGCATCTGACGTTGGCATAGCCGTGCAGAGCCGACCCAGTCGGTTCCCGCGGCGACCAGGTCGGGCTCGTTGACGCCCTCGAGCGCGTCCAGCGACGAGCGCACCCTGGTCTTGGCGTCCTTGACGTAGATCGCCCAGGGAACGCCGGGGGACTCGACGCGGCAGGCGATCAGGGTGCTCTTGATTCCCGCGGCCGCGAGGTCGTTCACGCGCTCGAAGAAGCTCTGCGTGTGGTCGGGATCGAATCCGTCGCGGATGTGCCGGACGCCGAGTTCGCGCAGGCGCCGCCTGACCATCGCGTAATCGCCGTATGACGTCTGGACGTAGAACAGGTGCGTGTTGATGCCGATCGTGTCGACGAAGGCGCGCGCGTCGACGGCCAGCGACCGGCGGACGCTGCGAGACGCACCCGTCGACGTGCACGCTCGGTCGGATTGGCGGCCGGCCGCCCCGCACCCGCTGTCGAGGCTGCGGCCACCGCTTGTCTCGTGACGCAGCAAGGGATAGGCCAGCACGCCGAGCAGAGTCGCGACGATCGCCATCTTCAAGGGTCGGGACATGACCTGCATCAGACGATATGCGATGTCCTGGGATGCGCTCGCCGCTACACGGGTTCGCGTGCGGCGGCGTGAGGACGACCCGCTTTCATGCGCCCGTAGGCGCTCTGCCCCCGAGGATCCTCGAGACTCCCGCCTCGGTTGCCAGCATCTGCAGGTCGCGAGGCATGAGCGCCATCGCAAGTACCGACCAGACCGCCAGCGCCGCCGCCACCGCGAGTGGCAGGCCGGTCAACGTCGGCATCTGATCGGCGACGGCGCGGCCGGCCGCCGCCGCCGCGGTCGCGATCAGCGCGGCATGCGCAAGCGTCGTCAGCCGCAGCCTCAAGAACCTGCGCGAGTTGACGTACAGCAGTGCCGCCGTCGCCACCAGCGCAGCAAGGAACGCGGCCCCGATCGCCTCGGCGCCGAATCGCGGCGCGAAGGCGATCGCGGCCGTCCACAGCACGACGAGTTGCACCGCGCCACCCAGAAGCGGCGCGCGCAGGTCGCCGCGCGCCTGCACGAGCCCCCAGAGCGCGACCCAGAGCGGCCCGAGCACCATCCAGCCCACGGCGGCCAGCGTGACCGGCAGGATCACGCCCTCCCATTCGCGCCCCAGGACGCCGCCCACGAGCGCGGGAGCGCTTCCGACGATCGTCGCGAGCAGCGCGGCAGCGGCCAGTGCCGTGATTCCAAGCACGCGCTGGGCCTGACGTTCGTCCTCCTCGCGGCTTGCCACCTTCGAGAAAGCCACGAAGCCGACGCGCCCGACCGTCTGGAACAGGACGACCGGCGCCACGAGCAGCCGCTGTGCCAGTGCCCACACGCCGGTCACCGACGCTCCCGAGAAGGTCAGCAGAAGCAGGTTGAGGCCGCCGTCGCGAACGGCGTACAGGGACTCCGAGAGCTGGAAGGCCGCCCCGAAGCGCCATATCCGGCGCAGGACGCCCAGCCGGCGCGTCAGGCGTACGCGCACGGGCGAAACGACGAGGCCGGCCGCGACGCCCGCCGCAGCCGACGCGCACGCGGCCGGCGCGAGGCTCCAGATGCCCGCGCCGAGAGCCGCAAGCGAGACGGCGACGCCGTACAACGCAAGCTGCTCGGTGACGTCCATGACCGACAGCGGGACATATTGAAGCTCCCGCTCGAGCACGCACGCCGGCGCCACGCGGGGCGAGGAGATCGGCAGCGCGAGCAGCGCCAGGCCGATTGCCTGGGCTTCCTCTGCGCGGGCACCGAGCGCCGGCAGCAGCCCGAACGCCAGACCCAGGCCGCCCGCCGCCGCGACCAGGCCGAAACAGATCTGGAACGTGAACAGTGCGTTCAGCTCGCCCTCGCTGGGCGCTTCGGCGCGCCGCAGCAGCGTGGCCCCGAGGCCGCTGCGGGTCACCGCCTGGAGTGCCGCCACAAGCCCGAGACCGACGGCCCAGACGCCGAAGGCGCCCGGTCCGAGCACGATCGCCAGGACAAGGCCTCCGGTCATCGTCAGCACCCGGATCGCCAGGTCGCGGGCGACCATCACGCGGACGCCACGGCGAACCGCCTGCGCGAGCGTGTGATCCTGTCGCTCGTTCAGCGCGCTCGCGCTCCAGCGGCGTCGGGTCTTCGCGCAGCGACGCGGGCGCGCGCGAGGGCGTATCGGAGCGCGAGCCCGCGAACGGTCGCTCCGGCCTTCAGACGCGACTGTGGTGCTTCGATCAGCTCGATGAGCGGCTCGACCGCGTGCCGCCACGTCAGCTGCCGGCGAAACAGCGCGACTCGCTCCCGTACGCGCGCGTATTCGTCCTGGTCGTCGCAGAGCTCGAGGATCGCCCGTGCACAGCTCTCGACATCCCCGAAGCGCACCGTCCGCCCCAGCCCGTTGCGATCGACGAGGTCGCTCAACGCACCGCCCTCGGTGGTCACGACCGGCAGGGCGGCCCAGAGATAGTCCAGAATCCGCGTGCGGTAGGCGAACGTCGTCTCGACGTGGCGCGAATGCACGTTGATGCCTATGTCGGCTGCCAGCAGGTAGTTCTGGCGCTCCTCGTAGGAGACCCAGCCGAAGTCGAAGAACACCGTGCGGTCCTTGACGCCGAGCTCCTCGGCCAGCCGGATCGTGCGACCCGTCGTGGTCATCTCGCCGCCGTAGCCCGAGTTCGGGTGGCGCAGCCCGAGGCAGTAGAGCTTGATGTCGTCGCGGGTCGCGGAGATCTTCGCCATCGCCCGGATCAGCGTCTCCGGGTCGAACCAGTCCCACAGGTTGCCCGGCCAGATCAGGACGCGGTCGTCGTCGCGCGCATGGGGAAGCCCTGCGCGGACGTCGTCGATCGTCGCGCGCGGCGGATCGACGTCGACCCCGAGCCCGACCGCCGCGACGAGGTGCCCGAGCATCGGGTCGAGCCGGAAGTCGTCCAGCGAGATCCTCCCGAGCGCCGCCAGCGCACCGAGCAGCGCATTGCGCTGGTCGGTGTTGGCGCCGATGAACGCTCTGCCGGTCAGCAGCAGGATCCGATGGCGCAGGCTGTAGGCCTCCCAGCGCAGGCGCTGCTCGGTGCTACGGCTGTCGAGCGCCCCCTGGAAGGTCAGCATCTCGAAGAACGGCGCGTACAGGTCGTAGATCGTGCGCACCCCGGTGCCGGCGAGAAACACCATGCTCCTGCAATCCAACCCGCCCTGCGCGACGATCACGTCAAACGATCTCGCGAGCTCCCGCATCTGGCGGTGGCGGCGCGGCAGCGTACCGATCGCACGCACGCCCTCGAGCTCGACCTCCTGCGGGTCGTTGGTGACCATCAACGTCACCTCGAAGCGCCCGTCGCGCGCCAGCTCGCGCGCGAAGTGGAAGTAGCGGATCCCCGGAGCCGCCATCTTCTCGCCGACGAAGTCGTTCGGCGCGAGGAGAACTCGCTTCATCGGCTACGGCTCGCGAGAATCGTGCGCGACGCCGGCGCGGGCCGCGCTCCGAAGGCGGCGTTGTCGCTGAGGGTGCGCCGCAAGGGCGGCGACGATAACAGTAAGGCAGGCCTCCCGGCGCTGCCGCCGAGCTGATCTACCCCTCGACGCTGGCGTAGACCTCGTCGAGCAGTGCGTCGCGGTCGTTGAGATCGAAGTTCTCCGCGAGGTACTTGTCGGTCTCCGCGCGCGATTGGCCGTTGAGCGCCATGTTCAGCGCGATCAGCCGTGCGCCCTCGAGGTCCTCGTCGTCGCCGTCGCCGTCGCCGCCGCCCACCGCCTCGACGTCGGGCGCTTCCTCGACGACGACCCCGAAGACCTCGGCCTCCTCGACGATGACGACGTCCTCGACGATCGGCGCAGCGGGCACCGACTGCTCCGAGATGCGCCCCGCAGCGTCGTACAACTCGCCCATGTTGCCCGACAACAGCGAGAGGTCGGCGTTCAGCCGGTTGGCGCCCGTACGCAGCGATTCGACGAGCGCGTTGAGCTCGCTCTCCATCGCGTCGACGCGCTGGAGCATGAGCGCAGTCGCCTCGTGGACCTTGCCGACGTGCTCCTGCGCGCGCTCGATCGCCTCGTCGCGCGTGCGCTGCGCGTCGCGGGCGGCATCGTCGCCTGTCTGTGCCGCCTGCTCGCGGGCGTCGCGCTCGATCGCGGCGGCGCTCGCCTCGGCGGCCTCGACGATCGCCTGAACCTGAGCGCTCGCGACGGACGCAAGCGATGCAGGCGGGCTCGGCGTGGTGGCCGGCGCCGCCGGCTGCGTCGCCTGCGCGCGCTTCAGCGCCTCGACCTCGCGGGCGACTGCGGCGAGGTGGGCGTCGACGGCCGTAGGCTCGTAGCCACGACGACCGAAGGGAAAGTCTCTCTTCTCAATGGACTGACGGTCGAGCGCCAACGATGCCTCCGTGAGTCTTTTGCGAACGGACGAGCGACGAGTCAGACCCTAGCGCGGTCGGCCGGGGAGTCCCACCCCGGCCGGACCGCGGTCGTCTGGCAGCAGCGCGGCCGGTTGCGCCCCCGAGACGAGGATCGCGTACGGGTCGCGCGTGCGGCGCCACGGCAGGTCGCGGCCGTGCTCGTCGTACCACGTCAGGACGGCGTCCTGGAGCGGCGTGCGGGTCAGGCTCAGGCCGGCGCCTCGTTGGCCTGGGCGGTGAGCAGCTCGCGGCGCACGTCGCGGATCTCGTCGCGCACCCGCGCGGCGTACTCGAAGCGCAGCTCCTCGGCCGCGGCGAGCATCTCCTCCTCGAGCTCGACGATCGTCTGCTCGAGCTCGGAGAGCGACATCGCCGCTGACCCCGTCGCGACCCGCCCACGCCGCTTGCGCTTGCCCTTGCCCGGTAGCTTGGACTCCGACTGCAGGAACTCGGCGATGTCCGAGATCCCCTTGACGATCGTCGCGGCGGTGATGCCGTGCTGCTCGTTGTAGGCGAGCTGGATCGCGCGCCGGCGGTCGGTCTCCGACAGGGCCGCGCGCATCGCGTCGGTCTCCTTGTCGGCGTACATGAGGACCTTGCCCTCGATGTTGCGCGCCGCGCGGCCGATCGTCTGGATCAGCGACGTCTCCCCGCGCAGGAAGCCCTCCTTGTCGGCGTCGAGGATCGCGACGAGCGAGACCTCGGGCAGGTCGAGCCCCTCGCGCAGCAGGTTGACGCCCACGAGCACGTCGTACTCCCCCAGCCGCAGGTCGCGGATGATCTGGATGCGCTCGAGCGTGTCGATCTCCGAGTGCAGGTAGCGGACCTTGAAGCCCATCTCGAGCAGGTAGTCCGTGAGGTCCTCGCTCATCTTCTTCGTCAGCGTCGTGACGAGCGTGCGCTCCTCGCGGTCGACGACGCTGCGGATCTCGTTCATCAGGTCGTCGATCTGGTTGCGCGTCTCGCGCACCTCGACGATCGGGTCGACGATCCCCGTCGGGCGCACGATCTGCTCGACGACGCGGCCCGAGTTGGCCTTCTCGTACCTGCCCGGCGTCGCTGAGACGAACACGACCGTCGGCGTGATCGAGAGGAACTCGTCGAACTTCTGTGGACGGTTGTCGAGCGCGCTCGGCAGGCGGAAGCCGTAGTCGACGAGCGTCTGCTTGCGCGAGCGGTCGCCCTCGTACATGCCGCCGATCTGCGGCACGGTCTGGTGCGATTCGTCGAGGAAGCAGACGAAGTCCTCAGGGAAGTAGTCGATCAGGCAGTACGGGCGCGCGCCGGGCGGGCGGCCGTCGAGGATCCGCGAGTAGTTCTCGATCCCGTTGCAGAAGCCCATCTCGCGCAGCATCTCCATGTCGTACTGCGTGCGCTGCCTGAGCCGGTGCGATTCGAGCAGCTTGCCCTCCGCCTCGAGCTCCGCGCAGCGCTCGTTGAGCTCGCGCGCGATCTCCTGCACGGAGCGGTCGATCATGCCCTCCTTGACGTTGTAGTGCGTCGCCGGCCAGACGGCGACGTGCTCGAGGTCGTCGGCGATCAACTCGCCCGTCAGCGGGTCGAAGTGCTGCAGGCGCTCGACCTCGTCGCCGAAGAGCGTCACGCGGAAGGCGGTCTCCTCGTAGGCGGGAAAGACCTCGAGGCACTCGCCGCGCACCCGGAAGGTGCCGCGCCCGAGCGCGGTGTCGTTGCGCGTGTACTGGATCGAGACGAGCTTTCGCAGCAGCTCGTCGCGATCGACGAGGTCGCCCCTGCGCAGGACCTGCATGTTCATCTCGTAGGTCTCCGGCGAGCCGAGGCCGAAGATCGCGGACACGCTGGCGACGATGATCACGTCGCGGCGGGCGAAGAGCGCGGCGGTCGCGGCGTGGCGCAGGCGGTCGACCTCCTCGTTGATCGCCGAGTCCTTCTCGATGTAGAGGTCGCGCGAGGGCACGTACGCCTCGGGCTGGTAGTAGTCGTAGTAGGAGACGAAGTACTCGACCGCGTTGTCGGGGAAGAACGTGCGGAACTCGTTGCACAGCTGCGCGGCGAGCGTCTTGTTGTGAGCCAGTACGAGCGTCGGGCGCTGGAGCTCCTCGATGACGCCGGCCATCGTCATCGTCTTGCCGGTGCCGGTCGCGCCGAGCAGCGTCGTGAAGCGATCGCCGTCGCGCACCGCGCGGGCGATCTGCGCGATCGCCGCGGGCTGGTCGGCGGCCGGGGTGAAGATGTCGTCGAGCTTGAACTCGGGCACCGGCCAACGATAGCGGCGGCTGCGGCCGGGGCCGGGCCGCAACCGCCGATCAGCTTCGCCTCGTCGTCGCGGCGCCCTGACCCGCCAGAGGCGCAGCGGATACGCCCGCCGCGCCGGCGGCGGGCGCGTCCGTTCAGCGCCTGTTGTTGCGCACGTACACGCGCCCGTTGCGGATCACCGTCAGGCGCAGCCGCTGACGGCTCGTGATCGGGCCTGGCCGCAGCGCGCGATACGCGAACTCGATCGTCCGCGTGTCGAGGTCGATCGGCAGGATCAGCGTCAGCTTGCCGCCGCGGCGCGACTTCAGCCCGGTCTTGACCAGGCGCCGCTTGCCGTCCCGACGGATGTGATAGACGTCGATCCGCGCGCCGACGATGCCGCGCCCGCTGCGCGTGCGCAGCACCCCACGCGTGACGACGCGGTTGCCGAAGCGGCTCGTGTAGCGCCGGCGGTTTCCGGACCTCGCCTTGACGAACCTCATCCGCAGCAGTCCGCGCAGCGCTGCCTGGCGCTGCGCCGACGAGCCCGTGACGACGTTCGGTCGGGGGAACTCGACGGGACCGTAGACGTTCGTCTCGTTGCCGGCCGCGTCCTGGACGACGATCTCGACGGCGTGCGGACCCTGCGGCAGTGTGCGCACGTCGACGGTCACCTGCGCGGCCTTCACCGCCGCGGGGCAGGGCACGCGCACGTTGAACTGGTGGGGGTCGTCGTCGGCGGGGTGCACGTCGGCGCACGGCGCGGGCGCGAGCGCAACCGCCTGCGTGGGCTTGCCGTCGACCTTGATCAGCGCGCGATAGACGCCGCCGCCGACGTCCGCGGCGTCGAAGCCGACGCGCAGCCTGCCGGAGACGTCGCCGTCGTCGAGCACGCGGACGTTGCCGACCGCCGGCGGTAGCACGTCCTCCAGCGAGACGTACATGTGCGTGGCGCTGACGCCGACGGGTCGGGTGCACGTCCTTCCGGAGTTCGTGCACAGCACCCTGAACTCGAGGTAGCTGCCGTTGAGTCCCTGCTTGTCGAGCGGAGCGGTGAGATCGGCGACGCAGCTGGAGGTCGGCGACGGCGCGCAGCTCTCGAGCAGGGCGGTGTCGGTTCGCATCAGGTAGGAGATGTCCTCCGGCTCGCTGCTCGGGCCCAGGCCGCGCGTCGCTCGCCTCGCTTGGACGCGGACGATCCGCGTGCCCGCCGGCGCGTCGAAGCGCCAGCTCGCGCTCGCGTTGCCGTTCGGCTGCGGTTCGGGGAGGGCGGCGAAGAGCGCGCCGTTCTGCGCGCAGGTGTTCGCGGTCAGCCCGCCGGGCGTCGACGAGGGGACCCAGCCGTCGGCGGCGTTGGGCTGGCCGAGCGGGTCGTGACAGGAGGTGACGAGGTACTCGTCGGCGCTCGCCGCGGCCGGTGAGAGCAGCAGCAGGCCGACCACGGCGGCCGGCACCCAGAACGATCGCAGCATCAGATTTCCCCCACCGTCGTGGCACCCGTGCCGGTTATCGACCCGTAGCTACGTCTCGGGCGTTGCAGCGGGGGCATCGTGAGAACGTCGATTTCCCCTGCATTCGACCGCCTCACCGGACCCCGCTGTCGGCATCGTTGCAGGTCGGCGCTTCGAGCGCCACCGCTACAGCCCCAGCTCGCGGTCGTACTTCTCGCGATAGTCCTGGCGCGCGTCCAGCACGCGCGAGACGTACTCGCGTGTTTCGGTGAACGGGATCTGCTCGATGACGAACGCCCGCTCGGACATGCTGGCCTCGGCGATCCAGCGATCGACGTTGCCCTCGCCGCCGTTGTAGGCGGCGAGCGCGAGGACGGTGTTGTCGCCGTAGCGTTCGAGCAGGTAGCGCAGGTAGAAGGCGCCGTAGGAGATGTTGATCTGCGGCGTCGACAGGTCGCCCTGCTGAAAGCGGGTGGCGCCCGACAGGCGCGCGATGTAGCGGGCGGTCTGCGGCGTGATCTGCATCAGCCCGCGCGCCCCCGCGCGCGAGGTGGCGTCGCGGAAGCGCGACTCGGCGTAGATCACGGCCGCCAGCAGCGACGGGTCGAGATCCTTCGCCTCGGCCTGCTGGCGGATGATGTCCTCGTGCGCGAGCGGCAACGCGAGCTCGCGCATGACGTCGGGCAGCCGCGGAAGCAGGACGCTCGCAACAAGCGCGGCCAGCAGCGCGACCCCGAGCGTCAGCGTCGCGCGGCGCCGCCGGCGGCGGCGAAACGCGGCGTGCGACCGGCGGCGGGTCGCGGGCGCTCTGGCTGAGGCGGTGCGCGTGCTCATCGGCTGCCCAGACTCGACAGCACGCCGGACAGCTCGCGCTCGAGCTCCTCGATCGTGCCGCTGTTGGACACCGTGTACGTCGCGCGGCGGGCTTTCTCCTCCTGCGGGAGCTGCCGCGCTGCGCGCTCGTCAACGCCGACATGACCGCGCGCGGCGGCGCGCTGCGTCCGCACCGCCTCGTCGGCGACGACCGCGACGGTCGCGTCGTAGATCGCCTCCATGCCGGCCTCGAACAGCAGCGGCGTCTCGACGACCGCGGCGGCCGGCGCCGGCTCGCACGCCGCGATCTGCTCGCGCCAGGCAGCGATCCGCGCCGCCACGCGGGGCCATACCTGACCTTCGAGCCAGGCGCGCTCGGAGGGCGCGGTGAACGCCCGCGCAGCGATCGCGGCGCGGTCGACGACGCCGCCGGGCGCGACCTGCTCGCCCCAGCGCGCGACGACGAGGTCGCGCAGCTCGGGCGAGGCGTACAGCTCGTGGACGACCGCGTCGGTCGACAGCGTCGCCGCCCCGAGCCGTTTCAGTGCATCCAGGGCAGTCGACTTGCCTGCTCCCATTCCCCCGGTCAGACCGACGAACGGGACCTTCGCCGGCGACCCTGCGTCAGGTCCCGGCGCGATCGTCCGCCTCGGGCTCGACGGCCTCGGGCTCATCGCCTGCGGCGACGGCGACGCGCGCGTCGGCAGCGATCGCCTCCGCCCCGCCCGCGCCGGCGTCGGCGTCGGCGTCGGGCTTCGCGACGCCCGCGTCGGCCTGCGCCGCGGGCGCATCCAGGTCACCTGCGAACACCTCTTCGCTGAGTCCCAGCGCGGGGACGTCGTCGAGATCGCCGGCACCCTCCTCGGCGCCGTCCGACAACGCGGCGAGCTCCTCGGGCGGCAGCACCTTCGGCTCGAGCACCTGGCCCTCGACGCGCTTGACGCTCAGCGACAGGCGCCGCCGCTCGGAGTCGATCTCGAGGATCTTCACCTTCACGTCGTCGCCCGGCGCGACGATCTCGCGCGGGTTCTCGACATGATGCGGCGCAAGCTCGGAGATGTGCACGAGACCCTCGACGCCGTCCAGGATCTCGACGAAGGCGCCGAACGTCACGACCTTCGTGACCGTGCCCTCGAGCTCGTCGCCGACGTTGTACGTGTCGACGACACGCTGCCACGGGTCCTCCTGCGTCTGCTTGAGCCCGAGCGAGATGCGCTGGCGATCGCGGTCGATGTCGAGCACCTTGACCGCGACGGTGTCGCCGATCGAGAGGATCTCGCTGGGGTGGTTGACGTGCGACCACGACAGCTCGGAGATGTGGATCAGACCGTCGATGCCGTTGAGGTCGACGAACGCGCCGAAGTCGACGATGTTCGAGATCTGGCCCTCGACGATCAGACCCGGCTGCAGGCGGTCGAGGATCTCCTGGCGCTGCTCCTTGCGCTCCTCCTCGAGCACGGCGCGCCGGGACAGGACGACGTTGTTGCGCGAGCGGTTGAGCTCGATCACCTTGCACTCGATCTTCGTGTGCAGGTACTCGTCGAGGTTCGGGACGCGGCGGATGTCGACGAGCGAGGCGGGCAGGAAGCCGCGCACCCCGAGGTCGATGATCAGGCCGCCCTTGACGACCTCGATGACCGTCCCCTCGACGGGCTCGCCGGACTCGGCCGCCGCCTCGATGCGCCGCCACGCCTTCTCGAAGCGGGCGCGCTTCTTGGACATGATCAGGCGGCCGTCCTGATCCTCCTTCGTGAGGACGAGCGCGTCGACCTCCTCGCCCATCTCGACCTCGTCGTGCGGGTCGACGGCCTTGCGGATCGAAAGCTCGTTGGAGGGGATGACCCCCTCGCTCTTGTAGCCGATGTCGACGAGGACCTCGTCGTTGTCGATCCGGACGACGATGCCGGTGACGACCTCGCCCTCCTCGAAGAGCGTGAACGTCGCGTCGTAGTTCGGGACGATCTGCCCGTCGATCTCGAGCAGCAGACCGTCTGAGCCTTCGACGACCTTCGCTGCTGACCCTGCGTCGGTGACAGTTGACATGTGACGGGGAGGTTAGCGCCCTTACAATCCGGCCGCATGCCAATTCGAGCCACCAAGCGGGGCGGTGCACGGACGCCGCTGCACGGCGAATGGGACGTGCTGATCTGCGGTGCGAGCTTCGCCGGGCTGACGGTCGCGCGCGAGCTCGCGCGCACCGACGCGCGCGTGCTGATGATCGATCGCTACGAGATCGGCGAGCGCCAGACGAGCGCCTGCGCGGCGCCGACGACATGGCTCGAGCAGCTCGGCCTGATGGACGCCGTCCAGCAGACGTTCGACGAGCTCGTCGTGCACGTTCCCGACCATACGTACCGCTGGCCGCTGCCGTTTGCGTTCTCGACGTTCGACTACCGTCGCATCTGCGCGCTGCTGCGCGAGCAGTCCGAGGGCTCCGCGCAGTTCGAGACGGCGACGATCAAGGGCGCGCCCTCGCGCACGGGCTTCACCGTCCACACCGACCGCGGCGACCTCAGCGCTCCGCTGATCGTCGACGCGCTCGGCTGGCGGCGGATCCTCGGCGCCGGCGCGAATGTCCAGCCGCCCAACGCGCGCCTGTCGCGCGGCCTGGAGGTCCATCCGCACGCGAGCGGCTCGGACCTCGAGCTGTGGATCGACCCGAAGTACGTGCGGCGCGGCTACTCGTGGTCGTTTCCGGCCGACGGCGAGCTGCGCGTCGGCGTCGGCTCCTTCGATCCGCACGACCACGTCAAGGAGCCGACGCTGCAGCTCGCGTCCGACGTCGGCGTGCCGGCCGAGCGCTGGCAGGGCAACTGGATCCCGCATCAGCTGCGGCCCGCCGTCGAGGACGGGATCTTCTTCGTGGGCGACTCGGCGGGCCATTGCCTGCCGACGACGGCGGAGGGCATCCGCCCCGCGTTCTACTTCGGGATCGCGCTCGGGCGCGAGCTCGTCGACGTCGTCGAGGGCCGCCAGACGCGCGAGCAGGCGCTGACGCGCTACGGCGCGTTCTCGCACGACCACCTGTGGCAGTACCGCTGGCTGCTGCGCGTGCAGAACTGGGTCGGACGGATCACGCCGACGCGGCTGCTGTCGCCGGTGATCGGCGCGATCAGCGCGCCGCGTCTCGTGCGCTGGTCCTTCGGTCACTACCGCGACATCTGCGCGCCGGAGTTCGTGCTGCAGGGGCCGCCCGCGCCCGCGCGGCGCGGCGCGATCGCGGCGTAGCGATCGAAGCGGTCAGTCGCGCACGACCAGGTACGTCCCGATCGCCAGCAGCACGATGCCGGCGACCCGCACCACCGTCACCGGCTGCTTGACGACGCCGAGCAGCCCGAAGTGGTCGACGACCACCGACACGGCGAGCTGTCCTGCGATCGTCGCCGCGACGACGCCGCCGGCGCCGAGCGAGCGGACCGTCACCAGCACCGACGTGATGTATGCCGCGCCCAGCAGCCCGCCGGAGAGGTAGTACCAGGTCAGGTGCCGCGCTTCGGCGATCTGGCCCAGGCCGCCCCTCGCGAGCGCCGCGATGCAGGCCAGCGCGACCGTCCCGATCGCGAACGACACGAACGCCGCCTGCCAGGTCCCGATCGTCTTGCCGAGCATCGAGTTGATCGGCGCCTGCAGCGCTACGAGGCCGCCTGTGAACGCCGTCAGCAGCACGGCGGCGCCACGGTCCACGGCTACTTGGCCTCCATCCAGGTCGGGCCGACGCCGATGTCGACCGCGAGCGGCGGGTCGTGCTCCCAGACGGCGCACATCTCGCGCCGGATCAGCTCGCGAACCGCCTCGACCTCGTCGGGCGGCCCCTCGAAGAGCAGCTCGTCGTGGACCGTCAGGATCGGGCGCACGACCGAGTCGCGCAGCGCCGCGTCGACGCGCACGAGGGCGAGCTTCATGACGTCCGCGGCCGTGCCCTGGATGACCGTGTTCACCGCGAGCCGCTCACCGAGCGTGCGGACCTGCCAGTTGCGCGCCTTGAGCTCGGGGATCTGGCGCCGCCGCCCCCACAGCGTCGTGACGTGCCCGCTCTCCGTCGCCTGTGCGATCGTCGCCTCGATGAACGAGCGCACGGCGGGAAAGCGCTCGAGGTACGTGTCGATGATCTCCTTGGCCTCCTCGCGCGAGATCGCGAGGCGGTCGGCGAGCCCGTAGTCGCTGAGGCCGTAGACGATCCCGTAGTTGACCATCTTCGCCTTCGAGCGCTGGCCGAGATCGAGGTCCTCGGGCGCGGTCGCGAAGACCTTCGACGCCGTCGCCGTGTGGACGTCCTCGCCGCGCACGAAGATCTCCTTGAGGACCGGCTCGTCGGCGATGTGGGCCAGCACGCGCAACTCGATCTGCGAGTAGTCGGCGCTGAGCAGCACGTTGCCCGGTGCCGCGTCGAAGCAGCCGCGGATCTCGCGTCCCAGCGCGGTGCGGATCGGGACGTTCTGCATGTTCGGGTTCGTCGAGGCGAGGCGCCCCGTCGTGGCGGCGGCCTGCAGGAACGTCGTGTGGATCCGCGAGCGGCCGTCGACGAGCTGCGGCAGGACGCTGAAGTACGTCTTGTCGAGCTGGTTGAGCTCGCGCCAGCGCTCGATCAGCGGGATGATCTCGTGCTCGTCGCGGATCGCCTGCAGCACGCGCGCGTCGGTCGAGAATCCCGTCTTGCCACGCCGCTTCTTCGACAGGCCGAGCTTGACGAAGAGGATCTCGCCGAGCTGCTGCGGGGAGCCGATGACGAACTCCGTGCCGGCGAGGGCGAAGATCGTGCGCTCGAGGTCGCGCACCTCGTCGCGTACGCGCGCGGTGATCTCCTGCAGGCGATCGGTGTTCAGCCGCACGCCGGCGACCTCCATACGCCGCAGCACCGCGACGAGCGGCAGCTCGATCTCCTGCATCACCGTCACGAGCCCGCGGGCGACGATCTGCTCGCGCTGCCACGCCGACAGCTCGCCGATCAGGATCGCTTCGGCGGCGACCTCGTCCTCGACGCCGGGCGCGCCGAGGCCGCGCTCCTCGAGCAGCTCGCGCAGCGGGTAGCCGCGGCGGGCAGGCTCGAGCAGGTACGCGCCGAGCAGCGCGTCGTGGGCGATCTTCGGCGGCACGACAGCGAGCGCCTTTGCGTCGTAGGCGACGACGGGGCGCTCGCCGGCGGCCGCGACGAGCTGCTCGGGGCCGTCCATCGTGCCGGTCAGCACGTCGTCGCCGGCGGCGACGGCGAAGCGCCAGGAGCTGTCGACCGCGAGCAGCTCGCCCTCGGGCACCTCGGGCGGGCGCGCGACGAGCACGAGCTCCTGCGCGGGCAGCGCGGCGATGTCGCGAAGGCCGCCCGTGCGAACGCTCGCGCTGACCTCGCGCGACGCCTCCGGCGCCGGAGCCGCCTGCTCAGCGCCGAGGAACTCCTCCAGCCGCCGCAACGGGTCGCGCAGCTCGAACTCGCGGAAGACCTCGCGCAGCTTCGAGCGGTCGGGCTTCAGCGACGCCGCCGCGACGACGTCGAGGTCGACCGGAAGGTCGCGGCGCATCGTCGCCAGCAGCTTGGAGACGCGCGCGTCCTCGGCGTGCCTGGTGAGGTTCTCCTTGCGCTTGGCGCCGGAGATCTGGTCGACCGAGCCGAGCACGCCCTCGAGGTCGCCGTAGCTGCGCAGAAGCTGCGCGGCCGTCTTGTCGCCGATGCCGGGAACGCCCGGGATGTTGTCGCTCGTGTCGCCCTTCAGGCCATAGAAGTCGGGAATCAGCTGCGGCGCGATGCCGTAGCGCTCGACGACCGCAGCGTGGTCGTAGAGCTTCGTGTCGGTGATGCCGCGCGACGTCGCCATCACGGTCACGAGCCCGTCGGCGTCGATCAGCTGAAACGCGTCGCGATCGCCCGTCACGATCACGACGGGAAGCGACTGCTCGCGAGCGCGCTCGGCGAGCGTCGCGATCACGTCGTCGGCCTCGAAGCCCTCCAGCCGCGTGTTCGTGTAGCCGAAGGCCTCGACGAGCGGCTCGAAGTGCGGCCATTGCTCCTTCAGCAGGTCGGGCCGCGTCGAGCGCCCGGACTTGTACTCGGCGTAGACCTCCTTGCGCCCGCTGGCGCCCGCGTCCCAGACGACGACGGTCGGCTTCGTGCCGTGCTCGGTGAGGATCTTCACGAGCATCGAGGCGAAGCCGAAGATCGCGTTCGTCGGAAATCCGGTCGACGTGGCGATCGACTCCGGTAACGCGAAGAACGCGCGGTAGACGAGCGAGTTGCCGTCGATCAGGTAGAGCGCGTCGCGGCGGTCGGCCATCGGCTCGGCACTCTACGGATCCCCGACGTCGCCTCCGACCGGGCGTCGCTGCGACGCTCGAGCAGCCACGACCGCCCGTCGACCTGGCTCGAACCGACCGCCGGCGGCGGCCCGTATGCTCGGATGATGAGGGTCACCGTCACGGGCGCCACCGGCCGCGTCGGCCGCCATCTCGTCGCAGCGCTCAAGCAACGCGGCGACGAGGTCGCGGCACTGTCGCGCGATCCCGACCGCGCGACCGAGCTGCTCGGCGTCGAGGCGTTCGCCTGGAACATCAAGGAGGACGCTGCGCCGAAGCAGGCGCTCACGGGCCGTGACGCGATCGTCCACCTCGCCGGCGAGGACGTCGGCCAGCGCTGGAGCGCCAAGGTCAAGGCCGAGATCCTCGACAGCCGCGTGCGCGGGACGCGCAACATCGTCCACACCATCTTCGACACCACGCCGCGGCCGAAGGCGCTGATCTGCGCGTCTGCGTCGGGCTACTACGGTGCGCGCAAGGACGAGATCGTCGACGAGTCGGCCGGACCCGGCAGCGACTGGCTCGCGGAGGTCGTCGCGCGCTGGGAGCGCCAGGCGGAGACCGCGAAGATCGGCACGCGGACGGTCGTGGTCCGCACCGGGATCGTGCTCGACGCACACGGCGGTGCGCTGAAGAGGATGCTGCCGCCGTTCAAGGCCGGGATCGGCGGGCCGATCGGCAGCGGCAAGCAGTACGTGCCGTGGATCCACCTCGACGACCTCGTCGGCATCTACCTCGCTGCGATCGACAACCCCACGTTTCAGGGGCCGATCAACGCCTGCGCGCCGGAGCCGGTCACGAACAAGGCGTTCGCCAGGGCGCTCGGCCGCGCGCTCAGACGTCCGGCGGTCGCGCCCGTGCCGGGGTTCGCGCTCAAGCTCCTCTACGGCGCGATGAGCCAGATCGTCCTGACAGGCCAGCGGATGGTGCCCGCACGCGCCGCCGAGCTCCCCTACGAGTTCAAGCACCCCGATCTCGACGAGGCGCTGCGCAGCACGATCGCCTCCTGAGCGCGCAGCGTGCGACGCCGCGCTCTGTCAGCTTCGCGTCCGCTTGCGACGACCCCAGTCCGACGTCGGCTTGGCCGGGACGACGAGCCAGATCAGCACGCCGACGAACGTCAGCAGCAGGCCGGAGGCAAGACCGGCGCGCTCGCCGTAGCCCTTCTTGTTCGACAAGAAGCTCGCGACGATCGCCGACAGCAGCCAGCCGTACAGCAGGTACAGCGCGCTCGCCCCGATCACGCCGAGGACTGTCATCCGCCGAGGTAGGCCTTCCGGACGTCGGGGTTCGTCCGCAGCGTCGCAGAGCGGTCGGCCATCGCGACGCTGCCGGTCTCCAGCACGTAGGCGCGCTGCGACACCGCGAGCGCGTAGTTGGCGTTCTGCTCGACGAGCAGGATCGTCGTGCCCTGGCGATTGATCTCGGCGATCGTCTCGTAGATGCGCTCGACGAGGATCGGCGCGATGCCCATCGACGGCTCGTCGAGCAGCAGGAGCTTCGGACGAGCCATCAGCGCGCGGCCGATCGCGAGCATCTGCTGCTCGCCGCCGGACATCGTGCCGGCCTTCTGGCGCTCGCGCTCCTGCAGGCGGGGAAACAGCTCGAAGACGCGTCGCATGTCGTCGGCGACCTCGTCGTCGCGGCGCAGGTAGGCGCCCATGTCGAGGTTCTCGCGCACGGTCATGCGCGGGAAGCAGCGCCGCCCCTCGGGCGACTGCGAGATCCCGAGCTTGACGATCTCCGCCGGCGCGGTGCGCGTGATGTTCTCGCCCAGGAAGCGGATGTCGCCGGTGCGCGGCGGCGTCAGCCCCGAGATCGACCGCAGCGTCGTCGACTTGCCGGCGCCGTTGGCGCCGATCAGCGTGACGCACTCGCCCTCGTCGACGGTCAGCGAGATGCTCTTCAGCGCCCGGATGTTGCCGTAGTAGGTGCTGATCTCGTCGATCTCCAGCAGCGCCATCAGACAACGCCCCCCTGACGCTGGCGCTCGGCCTCCTGCTTGCCGAGATACGCCTCGACGACGAGCGGGTCGGTACGCACCGTCTGCGCGTCTCCCTCGGAGATCTTCTCGCCGTGGTCGAGCACCGTGACGTGCTCCGAGACGCCCATGACGACCTTCATGTCGTGCTCGATGAGCAGGATCGACAGCCCGAGCTCGTCGCGCAGGCGCTCCATGAAGCGCGTCAGGTCCTCGGACTCCTGCGGGTTCATGCCCGCCGTCGGCTCGTCGAGCAGCAGCAGCTTCGGATCGGAGGCCAGTGCACGCGCGATCTCGACGCGGCGCTGGTCGCCGTAGGAGAGGTTCGTCGCAAGCTGCTCGTGCAGCGCCGACCGCAGGCCGACGTACTCCAGCGCCTCTGCGGCCTTGTCGCGCACGCGCTGCTCTTCCCGGCGCACGCGCGGCGGCCGCAGGATCGATCCGAACAGACCGGCCTTCATGCGGGCGTGCTGGCCCACCATGACGTTCTCGAGCGCCGTCATCGTGCCGAACAGGCGGATGTTCTGGAACGTGCGCGCGATGCCGAGCGCCATGATCTTGTCCGGGCGGACCGCGGTGATGTCCTTGCCCTCGAAGCGCACGCGCCCGAGCGTCGGCTTGTACAGCCCGGTGAGGATGTTGAAGAACGTCGTCTTGCCGGCGCCGTTGGGACCGATCAGCGAGACGATCGCGCCCCGCGGAATCGCGAACGAGACGTCGTTGACGGCGGTCAGGCCGCCGAACTGCTTCGTGATCGCCTCGGCGGCGAGGATCGGGCCGGTGCCGTCCGCGCTCATGACATGCGCGCCTCGTAGACGGCCTCGTCGGTCTCGATCGACTCGTCGCGAAGCTCCATCTGCCGTCGTCGCTCGGGGATCAGCCCCTCGGGCCGCAACACCATCATGATCAGCAGCAGGAAGCCGAAGATCCCGAACGACAGCTGCGTCAGATCGAAGTCGAGGCCGAGCGCGCTGGGCACGTCGTTGAGCACGTCGGGAATCAGCCGGTTGTTGATGAACGACAGCGCGATCGCACCCAGCACCACGCCCCAGATCGACCCCAGGCCGCCGAGGATGATCATCGCGAGCAGGAAGATCGAGAACGAGAACTGGAACTGGTCGGCGTTGACCGTGTTCAGATACGACCCGAGGAAGGCGCCCGAGATGCCGCCGAACGCCGCGCCGGTGCCATAGGCCATCAGCTTCGTCTTGACCAGCGGCACGCCCATCGAGGCGGCCGCGACCTCGTCCTCGCGCAGGGCGATCCAGGCCCGTCCGAGACGCGAGTCGCGCAGGCGCAGGTTCACGAACAGCACGAGCAGCACGAGCGCGAACGCAAGCCAGTACCACGGCCGCAACTCGAGCGACGTGAACGGGGCGAGCAACGGCAGGTCGACCTTGTCGACCGGCGTGATGCCCTGGCGCCCGGCGGTCAGCGTCTGCTCGCCGCCGAGGAAGCCCAGTGCGATCTGGTCGCCGTTGATCGCGATGCGGCCGATGATCTCGCCGAAGGCCAGCGTGACGATCGCGATGTAGTCGCCGCGCAGCCGCAGCGTCGGCAGGCCGATCGCCATCCCGGCGATCGTGCAGAAGAGCACCGCGATGACGACGATGATCAAGAAGTTGAGGTGGATGCCCGGCGCCTCGGCGGCGATGCCGGTGACGAGCACGTGGATGCCGTTCTCGGTGATGCCCGAGAAGAAGAACGAGCCGAACCAGCCGATCGTGTACGCCCCGATCGCGAAGAACGCGACGTAGCCGAGGTCCAGCAGCCCCGCGAAGCCGACGATGATGTTCAGCCCCAGCGCCATCACCACGTAGGCCAGCGCGAGCGTGGCGTCGTCGATGAACCCGCCGCCGGCGTCGAAGAAGAACGGCAGGACCAGCCCGCCGACGATCAGCGCGGCCGCCAGCAGGCGCCGCGCGGCGATCGGCAGCTGATCGGGCCGGCCGAAGCGCCGCGAGCGCGCCTGCGCGCGCTCCTCGACTCCGACTGCCGTGCTCACCCCGCCTCCCGGGTCTCTTCGCCGAGCAGCCCGGACGGCTTGAAGGTCATGATCAGCACGAGGTACGCGAAGACGATCGCGGGCGTCCATTCGCCGCCGATCCGGTTGTCGGAGATCTGCTGGATGAAGCCGATGATGAAGCCGCCCAAGACCGCGCCGCGGACGTTGCCGATGCCTCCCATGACCGCCGCGGTGAACGCGATCAGCCCCGCGGTGAAGCCCTGGAAGTACCAGATCGTCGTCTGGTACAGCGCGTAGATGAGGCCCGCCGCGCCGGCCAGCATGCCGCCGATCAGGAACGTCAGAGAGATCGTCGTGTCGACGTTGATGCCCATCAGGCGGGCGGCGTCGGGGTCCTGCGCGGTCGCACGCATCGCCTTGCCCAGCCTGCTGCGCGTGATGAACGCGGTCATCAGCAGCACGAGCGGGATCGTGACCACGACGGCGAGCAGGTCACCGTTGGTGACGACGACGCCCGCGACCGTGAAGAGCGCATTCTGCGACTCGATCAGATCGACGATGCCCTCCGGCGAGCCGCCACGCCACAGCAGGCCGACGTTCTGCAGGATGAAGGACATGCCGACCGCGGTGATCAGCGGCGCCAGCTTCGGGGAGCCGCGCAGCGGCCGGTAGGCGACGCGCTCGATCATCACGTTGAGCGTGCCCGAGACGACCATCGCCAGCAGGAGGACCGCCACCAGCCCGAAGACCAGGCCGGCCGTGCCGGTCACGGCGCCGAGGCCGATCGTCGCGAACAGGCTGGCGGACGCGAACGAGCCGATCATGAAGACCTCGCCGTGGGCGAAGTTGATCAGCTCGATGATGCCGTAGACGAGCGTGTAGCCGATCGCCACCAGCGCCCAGATGGCCCCGTTCGAGAGGCCGTCGACGAGGTTGTTGGCAAGCCGGCTGAGGTCGCCGTCGGTGCGCAGGTCGTCGATCCCGTACGCGACCGGCAGCACGAGCAGGGCGAGGATCAGGCCGTACTGGCCGAGCGCGTTGCGCAGCACGGCGAGCGGCGAGCGGGCGGCGGGGATCCTGGCGGCTTCCATCAGTTCTTCTGTTCACCCTCTGAGAACGGCGGGGCGGGCGTCCTGCCCGCCCCGCCGAACCCGGGCTTTCTACTCGTCGGCCTGACCGCCCTCGGCGGGACCGGTGCCGCCGCCGGGGGCGTCGCCGCCCGGCTCGGCCTTGGCCTCGACGGACTTGTCGAAGACCAGCTCGCCCTTGTCGTCGATCGTGTACACGCCGTACGTCGTCAGCGTCGTGTCGCCGTTGTCGTCGATCGAGTACTTCCCGAGCACGGACTCGCGGTCCTTCGTGTTGAACAGCGCCTCGACGACGCTCTCCTTCGCGCCGTCGGAGCGTGCGATCGCGTCGAGCGCGAGGCGCATCGCCTCGTAGCCGTAGATCGCGTACGGGTCGGGGTTCTTCTCGCCGAACTTGTCCGCAAAGGCCTTGAAGAACTGCTGGCCCTCCTGCGGGTAGGACTCGGGGTCGAGCGTCGCAACCGTGACCTTGACGCGCTTGGCGACGTTCGACGGGATGCCGCCCTCGCCCGGATCGGCGAAGCCCGACTCCGCGACGCCGTCGGGGCCGTACAGCTTGGCGTTGGGCAGCGCCGCGGCGAAGTCCTTGAAGATCTGGACCGCGCCGTTGGCGGTGATCCCGGAGAACACGAAGCAGTCCGTCCCGCGACGCTCGGCCGCCGCCGCGACGGAGCGGTAGTTCGGCGCCTTGGGATCGATGCCGTTGTTGCCCGTGATCTTCATCCCGAGCTCCTTGACGGAGTTCTCGATGTTGCGCGCCAGGCCGACGCCGTAGACCTCCTTGTCGTTGGCGATGTAGATGTTCTTGCAGCCGTCCTCCTGCATGACCGTCGCCAGCGCCGCGCCCTGGATCGTGTCCTTGGGCACGATCCGCACGTAATGGCGCTTGCCCGTCGGGTAGTACTTCTCGGGCTCGCCCTTGTCCGCGCCGGGCTGGTCGGAGGTCAGGCCGACGGCGGTGTTCGCCGGCGAGATCTGCGGCACGAAGGCCTCGTTGAGGATCGGCATCGAGACCGCCGAGGCGCCGGAGTTGAACTCGCCGATGTAGGCGCCGATGTTGTCGTCCTGCGCGGCCCTGCGGGCGTTCTGCGCCGTCGCCTCCGGCGTCCAATTGCCGGCCTGGGCGGTCGAGTCGTCGAGCGAGCGGTAGTTGATCTCGAACTTCCCGGCCTTGTTGTTCGCCTGCTCGAGCGCGAGCTTGATGCCGTTGACCATCGCCGTCGTCTGCGGACGCGAGGCGCCCTGCAGCGGCAGGCTCGAGTAGACCGTCAGCGTCTTCGCCGCGCTCTCCGTCGGAGTTCCCGCGGCGCCCTGTTCGTCTTCGTCGCCGCATGCCGCGACGCCGACGGCCGACAGCGCGACGACGCAGCTGAATGTCACAAGTCGATGCAGTTTCAAGTCATTCTCCCGCAGCACGGTGGACAGATTGATCGGCGGATCGTACACCTGTTCCTGCGGCGCGAGTGCAGTTGTACGGGCGCGTGCAGCGAGCGTACGGCGATCACTCGCGGACCTCCAGCAGTTTGTCGAGCACGAACCGCGAACCTCTGATCCGATTTCCGGCGTATCGCGAGAGCGTCGTGTCGCCGAAACGGTCGATCGAGTAGCGGCCGAGCACGGATTCGCGGTCGTGGATCGCGAAGAACGCGTTCGTGACCGCGCGGCGGTCGTTGCCCTTGATGCCCGCCGACCGAATCGAATGCAGCACCGCGGCGGCCGCCTCGTAGGCCTGCAGCGCCTCCGGCGCCGGCTGGCGCCCGAACGTCGTTCGGAAGCGGTCGCGGAATGCGCGCGCGCTGGGCGGCAGCAGGCGCGGCCGCAGCGCCGGCGTCGTCACGTGCATGCGCCGCCGCCCAGCATCGCCGAGCGCGCTCACGAACGCCTGGTCGACGACGGCAGCGGGGCCGAACAGCTGCATCCGCGGGGCGGCGGCCGCGACCGCGTTGAAGATCCGCGCCGCGCCGCCGTCCGTCGTGCCCGCGAAGAGAAAGGCATCGGCCCCGGTCTCGGCGACGTTCTTCGCCGCCCCGGAGAGGTCGTCTCTCAGCGCGTTGATCCGGCCGCGCTCGAACACCTCGATCCCCTGCCGCTGCGCCGCCTTCTCGACCTGGTCGGCCAGCCCGCCGCCGTAGATCTGGCGGTCGGCGAGCAGCGCCAGGGTGCGCACGCCGGACGCCTTCATGTAGCCGACCAGCGCCGACGCCTGCACGTGGTCGGCCGGTACCACGCGGCCGAAGGTGCGCTCCCCCGACGGATAGAAGCGCTCGGGCTCGCCCTGGCGGCGGCTTTCCCGCGTCAGCCCGTCGTACGTGCTCGACGGGCTGACCTGCAGGATGTGGCCCTCGTTGGTCAGCGGCAGCGAGAGTGCCGTGGCGGCGGAGTCGCGCTCGCCGATGTAGGCGATCGCGTTGAGGTCGCGGACGGCCTGGCGCGCGTTGTCGAGCACCTTCTCGGCGGTCCAGGTTCGAGCCTCACGCGTCGCGGCGTCGAGCGGCACGTACGTGACGCTGAACGGCCCGACCTTGCCGCCGGCCTCCTGCAGGGCCAGCTTGATGGCGTTGACCATGTCGCGCGCGCGGTCGCGGTCGGGACCCTGCAACGGCAGGCTCGAGTAGATCGTCAGCGTGTCGCTGCCGTTCTGGACCGCGCTGTCGTTCTCGCTGCCGCAGCCGCTCAGGCCGGCGCCGAGCGCGATCGCGGCGAGGACGCCGACGACGCCCGCGCGGAACCCGCCGGACACCGGCGCGGCTACTCCCTGTTGGGCAGGTACGGGGCGAGCAGCTTTGCGGTCGCGCCGAGCGTGATGATCACGGTCGTGATCAGGAACGCGTCGATCGACTTCCAGCCGATCGCCCAGAGGACGATCCACGCGGCGAGACCGAAGGTTGTGGCGAGCGCGAGACCCATGGGCGGCGCCAGCCTAACGGATGAGCCCGGCGGCGAGCCCCGCTACGAGCTCGCCGGCGACCGCGGCGGCGTCGTCGGCCTCGGAGACGGCGCGGATCAGCCGGCTGGCGACGATCACCCCGTCGGCGCCGGCGGCCGCCGCTGCCGCCGCCTGATCGGGCGTCGAGATGCCGAACCCCAGTGCGACCGGCAGCTCCGAGCGCTCCTTGACGCGCGCCAGCAGGCCCGTCACGTGGTCGCCGAGCGCCGCCCGCTCGCCGGTCGTCCCGACGACCGACACGACGTAGATGAAGCCCCGCGCCTCGGCCGCGATCGCCGTCAGGCGATCGTCGGGCGTCGTCGGCGCGACGAGCGGCACGAGCGCGACGGCGGCGGCGTCGCAGGCGGCGCGCACCTCGCCGGCCTCGTGCAGCGGCAGGTCGGGGACGATCAGCCCGCTGATGCCGGCGCCGGCGAGGCGGCCTGCGAACGCCTCGGCTCCGCGCGCGAGCACGAGGTTCACGTAGCACATCAGCACGACCGGGACGCGTCGCGAGAGCGCCTCGCCGACCTGCAGCACGCCGTCGAGCGTCACTCCCGCCCGCAGCGCGGCGCTGCCCGCGGCATGGATCACGGGGCCGTCGGCGAGCGGGTCGGAGTACGGGACGCCGAGCTCGACGAGGTCGGCGCCGCCGTCGGCGTAGGCCTCGCCGATCGCAAGCGACGTCTCGAGGTCGGGATAGCCGCCCATGACGTAGGGCATCAGCGCGGCGCGCCCGCGGCGCAGGGCGAAGGCCGCCGCGATCCGGTCCGCGCCGGTGTGCCGAATGGCGGGAACCCGGTCGCGCGCGCTCTTCGACCGGGTCTTCGGATGGCCGCTACCCATCGTGCGCGATGACCTCGGCGAGGTCCTTGTCGCCGCGGCCCGACAGGCAGACGAGGTCGAGCGTCGACTCGTCGCCGTGCTCGTGCAGCGCGTAGTGCAGCGCGTGCGAGGTCTCCAGCGCCGGGATGATCCCCTCCAGTCGCGTGACCTCCCTGAACGCCTTGACGGCGTCGTCGTCCTCGACCGCGACGTAGCGCGCGCGCCCCGAGTCGCGCAGGTAGGCGTGCTCCGGGCCCGAGCCCGGATAGTCCAGGCCGGCGGAGATCGAGTGCGCCTCGGTGACCTGGCCGTCTGCGTCCTGCAGCACCGCCGAGAGCGAGCCGTGCAGCACGCCGCTGCGCCCGCCGACGGTCAGCGGCGCGCCGTGGCGGCCGCTGTCGAGGCCCTCCCCCGCCGCCTCGACGCCGATCAGCGTCACACCCGGATCCGAGACGAACGGGGTGAAGATGCCGATCGAGTTCGAGCCGCCGCCGACGCAGGCGATGACGCGGTCGGGCAGGCGGGCGGCGCGCTCGAGCAGGTCGCGCCGCGCCTCGTCGCCGATCACGCGCTGCAGGTCGCGCACGAGCGCCGGGTACGGGGCCGGGCCGACGGCCGAGCCGATGATGTAGTGCGTCGTGGCGACGGTGCAGACCCAGTCGCGGATCGCCTCGCTGACGGCCTCCTTCAACGTCCGCGCGCCCGCCTCGACGCTGACGACCTCGGCACCGAGCAGGCGCATGCGCTGGACGTTGGGGGCCTGGCGGCGGATGTCCTCGGCGCCCATGTAGACGACGCACTCGAGGTTCAGCAACGCGCAGGCCGTCGCGCTCGCGACACCGTGCTGGCCGGCGCCGGTCTCCGCGATGACCCGCTCCTTGCCCATGCGCTTGGCCAGCAGCGCCTGTCCGAGGGCGTTGTTGAGCTTGTGCGAGCCGGTGTGCATCAGGTCCTCGCGCTTGAGCCAGATCTCGCGCCCGGCGAGCTCGGACAGGCGCTCGGCGAGGTACAGCGGCGTCGGCCGGCCGGCGAAGTCGCGCAGCAGGCCGCCGAGCTGCGCCTTGTAGCCGGGGTTGTCGCGCACCGCCACCCACGCGGCCTCGAGCTCGGCGAGCGCGGGCATCAGCGTCTCGGGGACGTACTGGCCGCCGTAGGGACCGAAGCGATGCTCCACGCCGGCCTCGACGACCGGGCTGCGGTCGGTCATGCGGGCCATCCTAGTGGTGCGTCGTGTGCGTCCCTGAGCGCGCCGCAATCACGACGCCTGCGCGACGCTCGCGCCGCGGACCGCCTCGTAAAAGCCCCGCAGCTTGTCGGGATCCTTGACTCCCCGGGCCGACTCGGTGCCGCTCGCGACGTCGACGGCGAAGGGCCCTGCGACGGCGATCGCCTCCGCGACGTTGTCCGGCGTCAGCCCGCCGCTGAGGATTGCGGGGGGGCCGAGCTTCGCCCTGCGCACGAGCTCCCAGTCGATCGTCTGGCCGGTGCCGCCGCGCACGCCCTCGACGTGGGCGTCGAGCAGCAGGAAGTCGGTGTGGTAGGCGCCCGCGGCCTGCAGCGTCGCCCGCGATCGGACGCGCAGGGCCTTGATGACCTTCGCACCGGTGCGCCGCGCGACCTCGCTGCAGAACAGCGGCCCCTCGTCGCCGTGCAGCTGCACGAAGTCCAGCCCGGCCATCTGGACGGTCAGGTCGATCTCCTCCAGGCGCGCGTTGACGAACACGCCGGTGAGATGGACCGTACGCCGCAGCGCGCTTGCGATCAGCTGCGCCTCGTCGAGCTCGCAACGCCGCGGCGACCCCGGCCAGAAGATCATTCCCAGCGCCCACGCGCCGGCCTCCGCCGCGAGATGGGCGTCGGCGAGGGTCGTTATCCCGCAGTGCTTGATGCGCGTGGTCATGCGGGCCATCGTAGAGCGCCCGGGCGGGCGCTCAGAAGCCCGGACGGCGCCCGAGCGTGACCGTCACGACGCTGCGCGTTCCGTCGCGCAGGATCTGCAGGACGACGCGGTCGCCCGGCCGGCGGTCGCCGATCAGCTGCGAGACGTCGTCGGAGTCGCGCACCTTCTTGCCGTCGACGGCCTTGATGATGTCACCGCCCACGCGCACGCTGTCGGCGCCGACCTCCTGCTCCTCGTCGCCGCCGCGCAGGCCGGCCCGATCGGCCGGGCTGCCCGGCTCGACGGTCTGCACCAGCGCGCCGTCCGGCGAGGCGAGGTTCAGCTCGTCGAGCCCCTCGTCGATCGTGCGCGTGCCGACGCCGAGATAGGCGCGCTGCAGCGAGCCACCGCGACGCAGCTGCGGGATGACGTCCTTCGCAGTGTCGATCGGGACCGCGAAGCCGATGCCGACGTTGCCGCCGCCGCTGCCGCCCGTCTCGATCTGCGAGTTGACGCCGATCACCTTGCCCTGCGCGTCGATCAGCGGGCCGCCGGAGTTGCCGGGGTTGATCGCGGCGTCCGTCTGGATCACGTTGTTGATCGTGAAGCCGGGCTGCAGTGACGGGATCGAGCGCTGCAGCGCCGAGACGACGCCGGTCGTCAGCGTGCGGTCCAACCCGAATGGGTTGCCGATCGCGACCGTCGGGTCGCCGACCTGCACGCCGTCGGAGGAGCCGAGCTCGAGCGGCTCGAGGTCGAGGCCGTCCGGGTCGACGAGCAGCAGCGCGAGGTCGGTCGACGGGTCGCGCCCGGCGACGCGGGCGCGCGCGCTTCGCTTGTCGCCGAAGCGCACCGTCACGCGCGTGGCGCCCTCGACGACGTGGGCGTTGGTCACGATCGAGCCGCCCTTGCCGATCACGAAGCCCGACCCGCTCGACTGGCCCTCCTGCTCGGGGGCGAACGGCGAGGCCGTCTGCGTGACGTTCGCCGTGATGAACACGACGCCGGGCGCGTCGCGCTTGTAGATCTCGCGCGGCGTCAGCGCACCTTCCTTCGGGTTGGCGAGGTCGGTTGCGCCCGCGAGCACGGTCTTTGTCTCGCCGCCGCCGGCGGCGCCGCTCAACAGCAGGACCGCAGCGACCACGGCGCCGCCGATCAGCGCCGCGACGAAGTGCGTGACGTGGGTCATCGGGTCCGGCGCTGGATCTCGGGCGCGTACGTCACAGCGACAGCCCGTCGGTGTCGTCGGCGCCCGTCAGCGCGCGCAGCGCGCTCTCGGGATCGGACGCGCGCATCAGCGATTCGCCGATCAGCACGCCGTCGACGCCGACGCGCTCGAGCGCGTCGAGCTGCTCGCGCGCGTGAAAGCCCGATTCCGAGACGACGGTCTTGCCCGCCGGGATGTCGGCGAGCAGCTCGAAGGTGCGCTCGATGTCGACGCTGAAGTCGGCGAGGTCGCGGTTGTTGATCCCGATCACGTCGGCGTCGAGGATCTCCAGCGCGCACTCGAGCTCCTCCTCGTCGTGCACCTCGACGAGCACGTCGAGGTCCAGCGCGCGCGCCTCGGCGTGCAGCTCGACGAGCGCGCGCGACTCGAGCGCGGCGACGATCAGCAGGATCGCGTCCGCGCCGGCGGCCGCCGACTCGTAGAGCTGGTAGGGATCGACGATGAAGTCCTTGCGCAGGATCGGCAGCGCCGAGGCGGCGCGCGCCTCGCGCAGGTCGTCGAGCGAGCCGCCGAAGTGCTTGCCCTCGGTGAGGATCGAGAGCGCGGCGGCGCCGCCGCGCTCGTAGGCCAGCACGACCTCGCCGACGGTCGCGCCCTCGCGGATCTCACCGGCCGACGGCGAGCGGCGCTTGTGCTCGGCGATCACCGACACGCCCGGCAGCGTCAGCGCCTCCGAGAAGGGGCGGTCGTCGCCACGGCGCGCGAGCGCGGACTCCAGTGCCGACATCGGGATCTCGGCGCGGCGCCGGCGCACGTCCTCGCGCGTGCCGGCGACGATCCTCTCGAGCACGTTCACGCCCGCGCCGCCTCCTCGGCGAGCTCCCGGGTGCGGGCGATCAGGGCGTCGAGCGTGCGCGTCGCCGAGCCGTCGTCGATCGCGGCCTGCGCGGCCTCGACGCCCGCCGCCAGGTCGTCGGCGCGGCCGGCGGCGTAGATCGCAGCGCCCGCGTTGAGCACGGCAAGGTCGCGGCGTGGTCCGGGCTCGCCGCCGAAGATCGCGCGCGTCGTGTCGGCGTTGTCGTCGGGTGAGCCGCCGAGGACCGCCTCGGGGTCGCCGACCGTCGACAGCCCACAGTCCTCCGGTCGCACGGTGTAGGTCTTCAGGTCGGCGCCGCCGACTTCGACGACGGTGGTGGGGGCCGAGATGCTCATCTCGTCGAGCGCGTCCTGGGAGGATACGACCAGGGCACGGTCGACGCCGAGCATTGCCAGCGCGCCCGCCATGATCTCCACGTAGGCGGGGTCCGAGACGCCGATCAGCTGCCGGCGCGCACGGGCCGGGTTCGTCAGCGGGCCGAGGAAGTTGAAGATCGTGCGCACGCCGAGCTCCTTGCGAACGGGCACGACGAAGCGCGTCGCCTGGTGGTGGCGCGGAGCGAACATGAAGCCGAAGCCGAGCTCGTCGATGCAGGCGCCGACGGCCTGCGCATCGAGGTCGATCCGCACGCCGAGGGCCTCGAGCAGGTCGGCGGAGCCCGAGAGCCCGGTGGCCGAGCGGTTGCCGTGCTTGGCGACCGGGCAGCCGGCGCCCGCCGCGATCAGCGCCGCGGTCGTGGAGACGTTGAACGTCGGCCGGCCGCCGCCCGTGCCCGCGGTGTCGACGAGCTCGTCGCGCGCCGTGGTGACCGGTGTCGCGAGGGCGCGCATCGTGCGCGCCAGGCCGGCGAGCTCCTCGACCGTCTCCCCCTTCGTGCGAAGTGCGATCAGCAGCCCCGAGATCTGCACCTCGGAGGCGTCACCGGCCATGATCAGCTCGAGCACCTCCGCCGCCTCGTCGACGCTCAGGTGCCGGCCCGACGCGACCTTGTCGATCGCCTGTGTGAGGACCGGATCTGGCACGGCGCCGCGCAGCCTAGCCGCCGTCGGCCGACGTCGCGGCGATCTTCCGCCGCCGCCCGGCGGCGGTGATCGGGGCGATCGCGCGGATCTCGTCGATGACGCGCACGGCGAGGTCGGAGGGCGACTCGCCGGGGCGCAGCCCTTCGGCCGGCGGCAGAAAGCGGACGTGCAGGCGGGGGCGCCGGGGAAAGCGCGCGATCTCGGTCGAGCCGGTGACGGCGACCGGCACGATCGCGGCCTCCGGCACCGCCGCGACGAGCCGGCCGAGCCCGCTGCGCGGGCGCAGCCTGCGCCCGAGGCTGCGCGTGCCCTCGGGAAAGATCCCGATGCAGCTGCCGCCGCGCAGCTCGGCGATCGCGCGGTCCAGCGCGCCGGCGTCGGCGCTGCCGCGCAGGATCGGGATCTGGCCCATGCCGTCGAGCACCCTGTTCAGGCCCTTGACCTTCCACAGCGAGGATTTCGACAGCGCGCGGATCTGGCGGCGCTCGATCGCAGCGATGCCGATCACGACCGGGTCCCAGTAGGAGTCGTGATTGCCGACGATCACCAGCGGCCCGTGGGCGGGAAGGTGCTCCTCGCCCTCGACCTTCAGCCGGCCCCACAGGCGCACGACGGGAACGCTGATCGCGAGCGCAGCGCGGTAGGTGCGCGTGATCGGCTCACGGTCGCTCTTCATGGGCCGGCGAAGTGTAGGTGCGGGCGCGGTCATACGGTCGTCCACTGCCGTTTCCGCGTCGACGCTGCCTGGGTACGGCGGCCTGCATGGAGATCCTGATCGTCGTACTGCTGCTCGTCATCGTCGCGGCGCTGGCGTTCGCATGGATGAAGCTTCGCCCCGGCGCGCCGGGGAGCGCCGGCGGGCTGTCCGGGCGGGCGGGCGGCCTGCGCGGGCGCCGCCGTACCGCCGTCGCCTCGCGCCACGACCCGATGGCGGAGGCCGTCGAGCGTCATGCGCGCGCGACCGATCCGCACGAGGCGGCCGAAGAGGAGCTGCGCCTGCGCGCGCAGGCCAACCGCGTCGCCGCCGACCTGCACGCGCGCGAGGCCGCGTCGCTGGATGCCCAGACGCGCGGCGTCGGCGGACGCGAGCACGGCGCTCCCGCGCACGAGTACGAGCAGCCCGCGTACGGCGACGGCCGGCCGCTGTACGAGGACGAGCACGGTCGCACGGTGTACGAGGACGGCACCCCGGTTCAGAGGGACGACCGGCCGAGGTAGGGGTTCCGACACAAGTCCCCGTACCCCGACGGCCCGGCGTTGGTCGCGCTCAAGATCGAGAACGACCCTCTTGCCGCACGCAGCGCTCCGCGCGGTTCAGGCTCTCGCGTCGGCGCGGCCGAGCGTGGCGCGCGCAGGCTTGCCCGCCGCGGCAGCGCCGGCGATGCGCAGGCCGACGACGATCTGGAAGACGCCGATCAACGCGCTGCTCCCGTAGTCGGCGCCGACGATCGCGAACAGCGTCACCACCGGGAGCGCGACCCCGACCCATCCCGGCATCAGGCGCGCGCGGCGGATCGCGATGCCGAGGACGACGCTCCCCACGACCCACGTGAGGATCGCGATCGGAGCGGTCACCCCGAACCACGACGTCTCCTCCCCGTTGACGACGATCCCCGAGATGACGATGCACTGACCGGCGGCGCCGGCGATCGCCAGGAGGGCACCGGCACGCCCGAGGCGGCCGTCGGCGCCGCGGTGATGGAGATGCAGCGCGAGCAGGGCGGGCACCGCCAGCGCGAGGCAGAGGGCGAAGAGGCCGAACCCGAGGTAGTCGGTGGTGGTCGAGAGGACGGGGCGCGTGTCCTGGGCATTGGAGCTCAGCAGGGCGGCTGCGGCGAACACGACCCAGCACCCGCCACCGGCGGCGGCGAGCTGTGCGAGCAGACGGAGCTTGGACAGTGACATCGGAATCCTTTCGTCGAGCAGTTGACACGGCGACCGTACGGCCGGCGCCGGCAGTCGTCGTCGGCGCCAGGGCTCGATCCGATGCGACCGCAGGGCGAGCACGCGTACACCAAAAGGTTGATGTCAGGACAGATGCGAGCCCCTACCGTTCGTCGCATGGCGAACGTCCGCTCACCATCGCGCGCGGATGTCGCGCTCGCCGGCGTCCTGGCCACGTACGCGCTCGTCGAGGGGCTGGTCGTCGACGCGCCGACCGGGTGGCTGGTGGGCGCGCCGCTGGCCATGCTCTCCTTCGCGTGGCGGCGCGCGTACCCGTTCGCCGTCATCGCGCTGGTGTTGGTGCTCGTCCTGCTGCTCGGCGCGGTGGGACTGCACCCCTCGAACGCCGTGCTTCCGCTGCCGGTGATCATCGTCTGCGCGTACACGGCGGGGCGCGAGACGCCGACCGGCCGCCTCGCGCTGCTCGGCGCCGCCGCGATCGTCGGCTGGATGGCGATCGGGCTGGGCTTCGGCAGCTCGGCCGCCGAGAACTCCGAGGCGGGGGACCTCGTCGCGCTGCTCGTCCTGGTCGGCGGCGCGGCCGGCGCCGGGTATGTGATCCGCCTGCGTCACAGCGAGAACGCCAAGCTGCAGTCGCTGACCGCCGAGCTCGCGACCCAACGCGACGCGCGTGCGCGCGCAGCGGTCGCGGAGGAACGGGCGCGGGTCGCCCGCGAGCTGCACGACGTGGTCGCCCACAGCGTGTCGCTGATCGCGGTGCAGGCCGGCGCCGCGGAGGAGCTCATGGGCCGCGACGATGCGCGGGCACGCGAGGCGCTGCATGCGGTCCAGGAGACCGCTCGCGGCGCGCTCGGGGAGATGCGACGGCTGCTGAGCGTCCTGCGCACCGACGACGAGGCGCCCGGCCTGACGCCGCAGCCCGGCCTCGCCGCCGTCACCGACCTCGTGGCTCAGGCGCGCGGCGGGGGGCTGCCCGTCGAGCTGCGCGAGGAGGGCAGCCGCGGGATCGTGCCCGCGGGAATCGACCTCTCCGCGTTTCGCATCCTGCAGGAGGCGCTGACCAACGTTCGCAAGCATGCGGGAGCGGCACCGACGGACGTGCTGGTGCGCTACGCGGCGGACGCGGTCGAGGTCGAGGTGTCCAACGTCGATCCGCCCGGCGCGACGACGCGCAACGGGCACGACGGCGGCTACGGCATCGCCGGGATGAGCGAGCGGGCGCGGATCTGCGGGGGCACGCTCGACGCCGGGCGCCGCGACGGACGGTTCGTCGTCCATGCCCGTCTCCCCCTGCCCACAGCACGCGAGTGATCAAGACGCTCGTCGTCGACGATCAGGCGCTCGTCCGCGGTGGCCTGCGCGCGATGCTCGAGACCAAGGACGACATCGACGTCGTCGGCGAGGCGGCGGACGGTGTCGAGGCGGTCGAGCAGTCACGCCTGCGACGACCGGACGTCGTCCTGATGGACATCCGCATGCCGCGAATGGACGGCATCGAGGCGACCCGCCGGCTGATGGCCGCGACACAGGCGCCCAAGGTGCTCATACTCACGACCTTCGACGTCGACGAGTACGTCTACGAGGCGATGCGCGCGGGCGCGGCGGGATTCCTGCTGAAGGACACGCCCCCGTCGGCGCTCGCCGAGGGGATCCGGACGGTGATGGCCGGCGAGGCGCTGCTCGCGCCGTCGGTCACCCGTCGCCTCGTCGAGCACTTCGTCCGTCGCCCCCCGCCGACAGCGACGGTGACCGCGACGTTCTCCGAGCTCACGTCGCGCGAGCTCGAGATCCTCGGACACGTCGCGGGCGGTCTCTCCAACCGAGAGATCGCCTCGAAGCTCTTCCTCTCGGAGGCGACCGTGAAGACGCACGTCACGCGGATCCTCGCCAAGCTCGGGCTCCGCGGGCGCGTTCAGGCAGTCGTCCTGGCGTACGAGACCGGGCTCGTCGAGCGAGGTGGCTGACGCCGCGGGGGCGCGATCAGCCCTCGAGGAAGTTGCGCAGCAGCCGCCGGCCCTCGTCGGTCAGCACCGACTCGGGGTGAAACTGCACGCCCTCGGCGGGTAGCTCGCGGTGGCGGATGCCCATCACGACGCCGTCGCCCTGCGCGGAGACCTCGAAGACGGCGGGCAGCCGGTCGGGGTCGACGACGAGCGAGTGGTAGCGCCCGACCGTCAGCGTCGGCGACAACCCCGCGAAGATCGTCCTGCCGTCGTGCGTGATCTCGCTCGTCTTGCCGTGGATCGGCCGATGGCGGATGACGAAGCCGCCGAACGCCTGCGCGAGCGACTGGTGGCCGAGGCAGACCCCGAGCGTCGGGATCCCGGCCTCCGGGAAGCGGCGCATCGACTCGAGCGAGATCCCGGCCTCGGCCGGGGTGCACGGACCGGGCGACACCACGACGCGGTCGGGCTTTCGCTCGAGCAGCTCGTCGACCGACGAGACGTCGTTGCGCACGACGTCCAGCCGCGCGCCCATCGCGCCGATGAACTGGACGAGGTTGTAGGTGAACGAGTCGTAGTTGTCGACGACGAGGACGGAGGTCATGGCCAATCGGGTTGCTGTGACGCGAGCTCCACCGCGCGCAGCACCGCACGCGCCTTCGCCTCGCTCTCGGCGAACTCGTAGGCCGGCTGCGCGTCGGCGACGGTGCCGCCGCCGGCCTGCACGTGGGCGCGGCCGTCCTTCATCACGACGGTGCGGATGTGGATCGCCGTGTCGAGGTCGCCGGTGTAGGACAGGTAGCCGATCGCTCCGCCGTAGCCGCCGCGCTTGATCGGCTCGAGCTCGTCGATGATCTGCATCGCGCGGACCTTCGGCGCGCCCGACAGCGTGCCCGCAGGCAGCACGGAGCGCAGCGCGTCCATGGCGCTGACGTCGGGGCGCAGCGTGCCCGAGACGTTGGAGACGATGTGCATGACGTGCGAGTACGTCTCGACGGCCATGAAGCGGTCGACGTTGACCGAGCCGTACTCGCAGACGCGGCCGAGGTCGTTGCGGCCGAGGTCGACGAGCATGACGTGCTCGGCGCGCTCCTTCTCGTCGGCGAGCAGGTCCTCGGCGATCCGCTCGTCCTCCTCGAGCGTCGTGCCGCGGGGGCGCGTGCCCGCGATCGGCCGCGTCGCGACGTGGCGTCCGGTCACGGTCAGGACCGGCTCCGGCGACGCGCCCGCGACCTGGAAGTCGAGGAAGTCGAGGAAGTACATGTACGGGCTCGGGTTGACGACGCGCAGTCCGCGGTAGATCGAGAACGGGTCGATGTCGAGGTCCGCCGACCAGCGCTGCGAGGGCACGACCTGAAACGCGTCGCCGGCGTGGATGTACTCGACGATCCGCGCGACGTTGGCCTCGAACTGCTCGCGCGACATGTTCGAGGAGAACGTCGGCCGCGGCCGCGCAGGCGTCGGCTGCGGCCGCGGCACCGGCCCGGCGAGCAGGTCGCGCGCCTTCTGGATCGTCGCGACGGCGTCGGCGTAGGCCGTCTCGAGGCCGCTGCCGTCGTCGTCGTCGACGTAGACGTTCACGAGCACGCTGATCGTGTGCTTGAGGTGGTCGAAGACGAGCAGGACGTCTGACAGCATCAGCGCCATGTCGGGCAGGCCGACGGGGTCGGGGTTCGGCTCGCCGAGCGGCTCGACCGTGCGCACGAGGTCATAGCCGAAGTAGCCGACCGCGCCGCCGGCGAACGGCGGCATGTCGGGCCATGGCGCCTGGCGGTGACGCGCGACCTCGTCGGCGGCAAGGGCGTAGGGATCGGCCGGCTCGTCGCCGAGCGACCAGCGCACGACCTTGCGCGGGCGCACGCCGATGAAGCTGTAGCGGCCGACCTGCTGGCCGCGCTCGGCCGACTCGAGCAGGAACGAGGCGTTCTGCGGCTCGCGGCCGCGCAGCTTCAGGAACGCCGAGACCGGTGTCTCCGTGTCGTCGATGAACGAGTGGCGCAGCGCGATCAGGTTGTAGTCGCGCGAGAGCACGCGAACCTCGTCTAGCGACGGCTCGACCGGGAAGCCGCCCCCGCCCACCAGCGGCGGGCGGGCCGCGTCGTCAGTCGCGACGCCCATTGAGCACGATTGCGGCGTCGACGAGCGAGCGCTCGCGCCCGCGCAGCAGGACGGCGAGGTGGTACAGCACGTCGGCGGCCTCGCTGTCGACGCGCTCGTCGGATTCCTCGCGTACGGCGCGCGCGACCTCCTCGGCCTCCTCGCGCACCTTCTCCCCCGCGAGCTCCGGCTCGTCGAGCAGCGCGACCGTGTAGGAGCCCGGCGGCCGATCGGCGGCGCGCTGCGCCAGCGTGCGCTCGAGGATCGGCAGCGCCTCGTGCGGCGCCGGCGGCTCGAGGTCGCCGTTGTGAAAGCACGTGCGCCGGCCGCTGTGGCAGGCCGGACCGGCGGGCTCGACGAGGGCGAGCAGCGCGTCGCCGTCGCAGTCCAGCCGCAGGGCGCGGACCGCCTGCGTGTTGCCGCTCGTCGCGCCCTTGTGCCACTGCTCCTGTCGCGAGCGGCTGTACAGGTGCAGCTCGCCGCTCTCGCGGGTGCGGCGGACCGCCTCGGCGTTCGCATAGGCGAGCGTCAGGACCTCGCCGCTGCGCCAGTCCTGGACGATGACCGGCACGAGGCCCTGCCTGTCGTAGGCGATCTCCATCAGCCTGGCAGTCTAGGTCCAAAGCGCGCCGCCGCCCGCCCACAGAACGACGACGGCCACCTCGGGCGAGGTGGCCGTCGCGTCACGTCCGTGTATGCCTGCGAATACGTCCGTGTATGTCTGGACCGCGTCCTACGCGTCGTACGTCCTTGTACTGCTGCAACGCGCAGCGCCGGCAAAGGTTGGTCGGTGAGCAGCGCGATCGCAGCCGATCGCGAGATCCGCGCGGTCACTGTGCCATCCCACGCCGGCAACGGCCCCCGTTCGGCGGCGCTGGCGCCGCAGTCACCTCACTGCAGCGTGATCGTGCAGCAACGCCGCGCGTGGTCGGTGGCGCACGCGGCGACGCGGCGGCTGTCCGACGCCCCCGTCAGCACACCGTCGACGGCGGCCGCCGCCAGTCGGCAGACAAGCTCGGGTCGAGCGGGTGACACCAGCGGGCAGGGACACGCGCTCAGCGCTACGAGATCGTCGCGCAGCTCGGCGCTGAAGCCCAGCCGGGCGGCCCGGGCGCCCGACGACAGCCTGATTCGCGCGACGGCGTGGACCAGCGTCCGCGCTGAGATGACTGGTGATGGCCCTGGCCCCGGCGCTGGCGTGCCGGGGCCAGACGGTTTGGCAGCCCGTCTGAAGCGCCCCGGCGGACGGGGGATCAGCCGGCGCTGCAGCAGTCGTCCTGTCGGTCGTCGTGGCGCAGCTCGGCCAGCGGGTCGGAGGCGCAGGCGCAGGCCTCCCCGCGCCAGGCCTCACGACCTTCCTTGACGGCGACGGCCGCGATCAGCAGCCCGACCACCGGGTCAAGCCACCACGCGCCGAACGCGGCGTTGGCGAGCAGCCCGGCGAGCAGCGCGGCGGCGAGGTACGCGCAGAGCAGGTTCTGCCTTCCTTCGCCCTTCGTCGCAGCCGAGCCGATCTGGTCGGCGATGCGCTGCTTGGCGATGCCGAGGTACGGCATCACGACGAGGCTCGAGGCGCTGAGCCCGATCCCCAGCCAGCTCACGTCCGGGCGCTCGCCCTCGACGAGCGCCTGGACCGACTCGAAGCCGACATACGGCGCGAGGATGAAGAACTGGATCGCGACGAGTTTCTGCGCCCGCTGCTCGGCCGCCTCGGAGAACATCCGCGTGCCCGTGAAGCGCCAGATGATGATCGCGCTCGCAAGGCCCTCGATCGCCGAGTCGATGCCGAACCCGATCAACGCGACCGATCCGGCGAGGATGCCGGCGAGGACCGCGACGCCGCCCTCGATCGTCATGTACGCCAGGCTCGCCCAGGAAAGCAGCTTCGCGCGGCTGGCGAGGCGCTGGTACGTCTCCCTGCCGACCGGCGCGCCCGCGGGCGACACCGGCGCGTGCAGCGCGCCGGGCGTGCTCATCGCGCCGCCTCGACAGCGCCGTGGACCGCTGCCAGCAGCGCGCGGCCGGCGTCGGTCAGCGCGTACATGACCATCTTGCCGTCGCGCCGGCGGGCGACGAGGCCGACCGTGCGCAGCGCGCGCAGATGATGGGAGACGAGGTTCTCCGGGCGTTCACAGACCCAGGCGATGTCACAGACGCACAGCTCGTCGCCCGCGGCGAGCGCCGTGGCGATCGTCAGACGCGTCGGGTCGGCGAGCGCCTTGGCGCGCTCGGCGAGCCGGCCCGCGAGGTCGTCGGGCAGGCGCGCCGCACGCAGGGCCTCGGCCTTGCGCAGGTCCAGACAGAGAAGCTCGCAGCGGTCGTCGCTCATGGCTGCGATCGTAGCGACGTCTCAACCGGTGTCGATACGACGATCTGCAGTCCGAACGGGTCGGCACGCCGCCAGTCTGCAAGCGCGACCAAGCCGCTACGCAAGTCGCTGTTGCCCGCGGCCTGGCCCTATGAGCTTCGCGTGCTAGGTACCTGTGCGGTCGGCTGGGTGGGTGGCGGTCGGGCAGGCTGCGCGCGCGACGCGCGGTCAGGCTGATATCCGCGGTTGGGTGCCGCAGGACCGTTGATTTCGTCGTGGGGAACCGCTGCCTACGATCGGGCGTGGCCAGCGGGAGCGCGTTGCAACTCGCGGTCGGGCATCCTGTACGACTGTGCAGAACGAACGCACCCCCGGGGAGCGCGCACAAGCAGCGCAGGAGCGCGCGGCGCGCCGATCGGCGCGCACGAACAAGCCGGCGCGGAGGCGCAGGCTGCCGGCCGCCGATGCCGCAGCGCCCGCGTCACGCGGCGCCTCCCGCGCCGCTGCCTCCGTCCGCGCGGAGCCGGACGCCGTCGGCAGCAGGCAGGCCACGTCCCACCATGCCTCCTCGGTCTCCACGCGTGCTGCTGGAGTGCTTCGCCGCGGGCGCGCGGCAGTCGCGGGGTTCGGTGGCGCAAGGCTGCCGGCGGCGCTGCGGCGGCGAGGGGCAGTCATCGCTGGCGCAGCCACCGTCGTGGTGCTCGCCGGCGTCGTCTTCGCGTTCGCCGGCGACGGATCGGAGGCAGGCCCGAAACGGGTCAGCGCCACGGACGGCGCGCCTCGAGCGGCAAAGCCCGCGCCCCTGCCACAGCTGCCCGGTGGCGGCCGACGGATCTTCCCCGACCGGCGCGTCGTCGCCTTCTACGGCAATCCTGCGGCGGCGGCGCTAGGTGTGCTGGGCATCGGCAAGCCCTCGACGATGATCGCGAAGCTGCGCCGTCAGGCCAAGCCGTACGCGCGCAAGACCCGCCCCGTCCTGCCGGCGCTCGAGCTCATCTCGAGCATCGCCGCCAACGCCCCCGGCAACGACGGCAGGTACGTCAACCACGTCCCGGCCAAGATCATCAACCGCTACCTGCGCGCGGCCCGCAAGGCCAAGGCGATCCTCATCCTCGACATCCAACCCGGCCACGCCGACTTCATGTCAGAGACCAGGCGGCTACGCCGCTGGCTCAAGGAGCCCGACGTGGGCCTGGCGATCGATCCGGAGTGGCACACCCCCGGCGTGGTTCCCGGGACGCAGCTCGGCTCCGTCACCGCGGGCGAGGTCAACCAGGTCACCCGCTACGTCGCAAAGATCGTCCGAGACGGGCGCCTGCCGCAGAAGCTCTTCATCATCCATCAGTTCACGCAGGGCATGGTCCGCAACAAAAGCCAGCTGCAGACGCCGCCCGAGCTGGCGGTGACGATGAACGTCGACGGCTTCGGCAGCCGCTCAGGCAAGCTGTCGAAGTACAAGGACTTCACCCGCAAACGCAACCGTCCGGCGGGCACGCACGTCGGCTTCAAGCTGTTCTATCACGAGGACACGAACCTCTACACGCCGAAGGCGGTCATGGCGCTCAAGCCGCGCCCGGACCTGATCATGTATGAGTGACGACAGCTAGGCCGGGCGAGGGCGGCGCTCGCGGGGAGCGATCAACGGACGGGCAGCGTCCCCTGCGTCGGAGGGGCATGCATCCGCCACACGGCCGGCTGCGCAACAACAGCCGAGGCAGACTCGATACGCGATCCCGGGAGGGAGCACTCGATGGCAGAGCCGACACTTCAGCGGGGATCTGAGGGGCAGGACGTCAAGGATCTGCAGGAGGCCCTGATCGAGCTTGACTTCAAGCCCGGCGAGGTCGACGGCGTCTTCGGCGTCTTCACGCTGAGCGCGGTGAAGTCGTTTCAGACCTGGGCCCAGCTCATGGCCGACGGCATCGTCGGCCCGGAGACCTGGGAGAAGCTCGACGACGCCGACAGGTCGGACCCGACGATCCACAACGGCAGCGAGGGCGTCGCCGTCCGCGGACTACAGCGCCGCCTGATCGCCGCCGGCTTCGACGTCGACGAGATCGACGGGCGCTTCGGCGCGCAGACGGAGGCGGCTGTGCGGGCGTTCCAAGAGCGCTACGAGCTCGACGTCGACGGCGTCGTCGGGCCGCAGACCTGGGAACGCCTCAAGACGCTCGAGCGCAGCATCTGATCGGCGGGGCGTCACGCGCGACTGGCCTCACGCAGCGCACGGCTGACCTCCGCCCCGCGAGGCGCGAGCGCGAATAGGATCCCGGGGCCGTGAGGTCGGCGTTGATCGCGATGAGCTACAACATCCGTCAGGGCCGGGGCGTCGACGGCGTGCTGGACCTCGAACGCATCGCCGCCGTGATCCGTGCGCAGAACGCCGATCTGGTGGCGCTTCAGGAGGTGGCGCGGCACTGGTCTGCGGACAGCGACTTCCGCGACCAGCCGGCCGAGCTCGAGCGCCTGTTGGGGATGAAGTCGGTCTTCGGCGCCAACCTCGACCGCGACCCCGCGGAGCCCGGCGCGCCGCGCCGCCAGTACGGGACCGCGATCCTGAGCGCCTGGCCGCTGCTGGACAGTCACAACATCCTGCTGCCGCGCGCGAGCAGCGACAGCGAGCAGCGCGGGCTGCTCGTGCTCGACGTCGACGTGCAGGGCGCGCCGTTTCGTCTGCACAACACGCATCTGGGCGTCAGCGCCGCGGATCGGGGACTTCAGGTCGAGCCGGTCCTCGCCGAGACCGGCAGGGCAGCGCTACCGCACGCGCTGCTCGGCGACTTCAACGCGCGGCCGGCCGCGCCCGAGCTCACGCCGCTGTTCGAGCGCTTGCGGGACGCCTGGAAGGCCGGCGGCGGGGGCGACGGCTTCACGTTCCCGGCCGGCGAGCCGACCGCGCGCATCGATTACGTCTTCGTCTCCCCGCAGCTGCAGGTTCGTGACGTGCGCGTGCCCGCGCTCGCGGGCTCCGATCACCTACCGGTCGTCGCCGAACTCGCCGTCGCCGACTGACCCGACGAGTCGACACTGCCGATCCCCGACAGGCTCTCTCGTCGATCCGGTCGTGGCTACATCGTGCGCACCGCGACGCCGTCCGCGCCCTCCGCGACGAACGACCGCGCCGCATCGAGGTCGTCGGCGCGGTCGACGGCGAGCGCCGCAGCGACCTTGCCGCCGTCGAGGTAGAAGACGCTGAAGCTGCCGCTGCCGGGATCGCCGCGGACGATCTCCTCGTCCCAGGACGCCGCAGGGCCGACGTACTCGATCGTCGCCCAGTCGGCGAGATCGCTCCAGAAGTACGGGATCTCCGAGTAGGGCCACTCGGCGCCGAGCATCGCGCGCGCGACATGGCGGCCCTGCTCGGCGGCGACCTCCTCGTGCTCGACCCGCAGCCGCCGGCCGTGGATGACGCTGTCGTACTCGCAGATGTCGCCGGCGGCGAAGATCCCCTCGACGGACGTGCACAGGCCGCTGTCGCACGCCACGCCACCGGTCTCGCCGAGCTCGAGACCGGCCTTGCGCGCGAGCATGACGTCGGGCGTGGCGCCTACGCCGACGACGACGACGTCGGCGTCGACACGCCGCCCGTCCGCGCAGACGAGGCCGTCGACGCGCCCCTCCTCTCCCTCGCCCGCGAACTGCACGACGTCGGCCTCGGCGACGATCTCGATCCCATGCGCTGTCAGCAGGTCGCGGACATACGCGCCGACGAGCGGGCCGAAGCCGCGCTCGGTCGGCAGCGCCTCCTGCATGACGAGGGTGCACTGCTTGCCGAGCAACGTCAGCGAGGCGGCGACCTCGGTCGCGATGTAGGACCCGCCGACGATCGCGACGCGCTGCGCCTGCGCGACGTCCTCGCGCAGCGAATCGGCATTGCCGAGCGCGCGCAGGTAGTGGATGCCCTCGCGCTGAGCGCCCTCCGCGCGCAGCCGGCGCACCATCGCGCCCGTCGCGACGAGCGCCTGGCCGAAGCCGACGACCTCGCGTCCGACCTTCGCCGTGCGGACGTCGGGGTCGAGGTCCATGACCGGCGTGCGCGTGAGCAGCTCGACGTCGTTGTCGGCGTACCACGACTGCGGATGGACGAGCGTCGACGCGCGCTCCTCGCGGCCCTGCAGGTACCCCTTCGTGATCGGCGGGCGGTGATAGGGCGCGTCCTGCTCGCGCGTCGCGAGCGTGATCGACCCGTCGAAGCCGCCGGCGCGCAGCTCGGCGGCCGCGGCCGCCGACGCGATGCCGCCGCCGATCAGCAGGATGTCGACGTCGCGGTCGCTCATCGCTGCCCTCTCCCCACGTCGAACCTGTCGGCCATCGTGCCTCCTCGTTCGTCTCGCTGCGCCGACTCTAGTGTCGCCGGCAGGGGCCCCCGCACGACGGCTACTCGATCCCCAGGCGGTCCAGCAGGCCGTCGTCGCCGCGCCAGCCGCGGCGCACGCGGACGGCGAGGTCGAGGTGCACGCGGGTGCCGAGCTGACGCTCGAGCTCGCGCCGCGCGGCGGTGCCGATCGCCTTGATCATCCGCCCCTGGGCGCCGATCAGGATCCCCTTCTGTGACTCGGCCTCGACCCAGGCGAGCGCCTTGACGCGCGTGAGGTCCTCGCGGCTGTCGTCGACGTCCTCGACGTGGACCTCGACGGCGTGCGGGACCTCCTGGAACGTGCGGCGCAGGATCTGCTCGCGGATCAGCTCGGCGAGCAGCACGGACTGCGGCTGGTCGGACGGATCGTCGACGTCGAAGAAGTGCGGGCCCTCGGGCAGCAGGCCGATGAGGTGCTCGACGAGCCGCTCGACGCCGGTGCCCTTGCGCGCCGACAGCGGGAAGATCTGATCCGAGACGTCGAGCTCGGCTGCCTGCTGCAGCGCCGCGACCGTGCGCGCGCGGTCCAGGCGATCGATCTTGTTGACGACGATCGCGACCGGGATCGCGGCGCGGGCGAGCGCGCCGGCGATGAAGCGGTCACCGGGCCCGACGCCCTGCTCGCCGTTGAGCAGCAGCAGTGCCGCATCGGCGTCGACGAGCTCCCGCTCGACGCGCGACTGCATGCGCTGCGTGAGCGCGTCGCGCGGGCGCTGCACGCCGGGCAGGTCGACGAGCACGAGCTGGGCGTCGCCGCGCATCGCGATCCCTCGGATCGCGCGCCGCGTCGTCTGCGGCTTGTCGGAGACGATCGCGATCTTCTGCCCGACGATCGCGTTGACGAGCGTCGACTTGCCGACGTTCGGCCGGCCGGCGAGCGCGACGAAGCCGGCGCGGCTCATGGGTCCGACCGCGGATCCGCAGATGCGCTCGCTCTGCCCCACCTGCTCACGGCTCGGCGTCGGGCGAGACCCAGGACATGATCTCGCGCTGCACGGCGAGCATCTCGCCGTCGTCGCTCTCGTGGTCCATGCCCGTCAGGTGCAGCGCGCCGTGGACGATCGCCTCGCGCAGGTCGCTGGTGTGCTCCGCGCAGATCACGATGTCGCCGAGCTCGCGCGGGCCTGCAACCGCGTCGACGCCGTCGATCGGGAATGACAGCACGTCGGTCGGGCCGCGCTTCGCGCGGTGCGCGACGTTCAGCTCGGCGATCCGCTCGGAACTGACGAACTCGACCGCGACGTGGCCGCTGTCGATCCCGGCCGAGCCGAGCGCGAACGCGAGCAGGCGCTCGATCTCCTCCAGCGGCAGGATCGGCCCGCCGACGCCGAGGACCTCGATCTCCAGGGCGTCGCTCAAGCCCGGCGGCGGTCCGCCGGCCGCAACTCCGACGTGCGGCTCTCGGCGTGCGCGGCGTACGCCTCGACGATCCGCTGCACGAGCCGGTGGCGCACCACGTCCTCGCCGCCGAAGCGCACGAAGTCGATGCCCTCGATGCCCTGGAGGATGTCGCTGATCACGACGAGGCCCGACCCCTCGTTCTTCGGCAGGTCGATCTGCGTCACGTCTCCCGTGACGACCATCTTCGAGTTGAAGCCCAGCCGCGTGAGGATCATCTTCATCTGCTCGGGCGTCGTGTTCTGGGCCTCGTCGAGGATGATGAAGCTGTCGTTCAGCGTGCGGCCGCGCATGAACGCCAGCGGCGCGACCTCGATCTGACCGCGCTCGAGGTAGGCCGAGACCTTCTCGGCGTCGAGCATGTCGTGCAGCGCGTCGAACAGCGGGCGCAGGTAGGGATCGATCTTCGCCATCAGATCGCCGGGCAGGAAGCCGAGGCGCTCGCCGGCCTCGACGGCCGGGCGGGTGAGGATGATCCGGTTGACCTCGCGGCGACTCAGCGCGGCGGCGGCGAGCGCGACGGCGAGAAACGTCTTGCCGGTGCCGGCGGGGCCGATCCCGAACGTGATCGTGTTCTTGCGGATCGAGTCGACGTAGCGCTTCTGGTTGACGGTCTTCGGCGCGACCTGCTTCGAGCGGTGGCGCCAGACGACGTCCTCGAGGATCTCGGCGGGCGAGCGGTGCTGGTCCAGCGCGCCGGTCACGGCGGCGATCGTGCCGGGCGCGATGTCGTGGCCCTGCTCGATCAGCTCTGCGAGCTCGCGTACGACGACCGCCGCCGCGTTGACGGCCTCCTCCTCGCCGTCGAGCGTGACGACGTTGCCGCGCAGGTACAGGTCGCACGCGACGTGGCCTTCGAGCGCGCGCAGCACGGCGTCGCCGCTGCCGGCGAGCTCCGTCGCGGCCTGGTTGGACAGCTCGATCTGGGTGCGCATCAGTGGTTGAGCGCCTCGCGAACGAGCGCCGAGACGCGCTTTCCGTCGGCCCGCGCGCCGACGACCGCCATCGCGGCCTTCATCACCTGGCCCATCTCCTTCGGCGACTGGGCGCCGATCTCGGCGACGGCGGCGGCGACGATGCCACGCAGCTCGTCGTCGGGCAGCTCGGCCGGCAGGTAGCCCTCGATGATCCGCGCTTCGGCCTCCTCGCCGTCGGCGAGCTCGGCGCGGCCGGCGTCACGAAAGGCGGCCGCGGACTCCAGGCGGCGCTTGCGCTCGCGGCGCAGCACCGCGAGCTCGTCCGCAGTTCCCTCCTTGGCGTTCTTCTGCAGCTCGCTGAGGACGAGCCGCAATGCGGCGACACGTTCCTTCTCGCCCGCCCGCATCGCGGAGGCGACGTCCTGCTTGACCGTGTCGACCAACGTCATCTGCCGTCCAGCATACGCAGGCTGCCGATGCGTTCCCCCGGCACGCGTCAGGCGACGCGGCTCTGATCGCTCTGGGCGGAGACGACGCCGGCGTGGGCGGCGCCGTCGGGCCCGGATTCGCCGTCCGCGAGCGATGCGCCCAGCGAGCGCGGCTCGCCGAGCCGGCCGAGCTCGGCGGTGTCGCGGCCGAACAGCAGGCCGATGTTCCAGTCGACGAGCAGCCGCGCCCGGCGGCCCACGCCCGGGATCATCGCCAAGTGGTAGGTGCGAGCGAGGATCCACGCCCGCGTCCCGCTCCACGTGATCGGTCCGGTCGTCGCGACGGCCTTGCGGCGCCCCAAGTCCACGAACACGCCCTTCGTCTTGTAGGTGAAGCGCCGCATCCGCCCGGCGCCGCCGAGTGCGCTCGCGACGTTGCGGCCGACGAGGCGGCCTTGGCGGATCGCATGCTGAGCCGTCGGCGGGCAGGGCATGCCCTTGCGCGCCGGATCGGGCACCGCGGCGCAGTCGCCGATCGCCCAGACGTTGTCGAGGCCCTTGACCCGCAGGCGGCTGTCGGTGTCGATCCGGCCGCGCTCGCCGAGCGGCAGCCCGAACTGCGCCACGACGGGATGCGGCTTGACGCCCGCGGTCCAGACGAGCGTGCGCGTCGGCACGATCTCGCCGTCGCTGAGGCGCGCGCTGTGCGCCGTGACCTCGTCGAGCGTCGTCTCCGTGCGGATCTCGATTCCGCGCGCGCGCAGCTCGCGAACGGCGAAGTCGGCGAGCTTGGGCCCGATCTCCGGCATCACGCGCTCGCTCGCCTCGACGAGGATCCAGCGCATCCCGGTCACGCGGCAGCGCGGGTAGAGGTCGATGATGTCGGCGGCGAAGTCCTGCAGCTCGGCGAGGCCCTCGAGTCCGGCGTAGCCCGCGCCGACGAAGACGTACGTGAGGTACTCGCGGCGCGCGTCGCCGTCCTCGAGCGTCTCGGCGATCTCGAGCGTGCGGATCAGGTGGTTGCGCACGGCGATCGCGTCGGGCAGCGACTTCAGCGCCCTGGCGTGCTCGGCGAGACCGGGGATCGGCAGCATGCGGCTGACCGAGCCGACGGCGACGATCAGCTGGTCGTAGGGCAGATCCTCGATCGTTCCCTCCAGCGAGCGAACGTGCAGGACGTTGCGCCCCGGCGACGCGCCCGTGATCTTCGCCAGGCGCAGGTGGATCGAGCGGTCGAGCTCCTCGCGCAGCGGCACGACGACGTGGCGCGGCTCGAGCGTGCCCGCCGCCGCACCGGGCAGCAGCGGCGTGTAGAGCATGAAGTTGTCCTCGCTGACCAGCCGCACGCGGGCGCTGTGCGGCGGCAGTACGCGAGCGAGCGTGCGCGCGGCGTAGAAGCCGCCGAATCCGCCGCCGGCGATGAGGACGTCCCAGGCCATCTGCCTGCGCAGGCTATCCCGCTCGGCGCGCGGCGAAGCGACCGATCGAGAGGAACGTCAGCGCGCCAGCGTCAGCGCGGCCCACTCGCCGCGCTCGCGGCGGTCGCGCTCGCGCAGTCCGTGTCGCGCTGCGAAGGCCGCCGCGATCGCGTCGGCCTCGGCGCGCAGCAGGCCGCCGGCGATCAGCACGCGCGGCGGCTCACCCGCGAAGCCGCTGTGCGCGACGTGCTCGAGCAGCGGTCGCAGGAGGTTCGCGACGACGGTCGCTGCCGCCGGCGCGGGGCCGGCCTGCAGCAGGTCGCCGTGGCGGACCTCGATCTGCACGCCGTTGCGCTCCGCGTTCTCGCGCGCCGCCGCAACGGCCTCGTGCTCGTGGTCGATGCCGAGGACCGGGTCCCAGCCGAGCTTCGCCGCGGCGATCGCCAGCACGCCCGAGCCGCAGCCGAGGTCGATCAGCGCTCCGTCGGGCTCGCCGAGCTCGAGCAGCGCCTCGAGGCACAGCCGCGTCGTGTCGTGCGCGCCGGTGCCAAAGGCCTGGTTGGGATCGATGACGATCTCCAGCAGCCGTTGCCGCGCCGCCGGCGGCTCGGCCCACGGCGGGCGCACGTGCAGCCGCCCCCCGATCGTCACCGGCTTGTGGAAGTCGCGCCAGCGCGCGGCCCAGTCGTCGGCGATCTCGGTCGTCGTGACCTCGACGAGCGCGGCGCCGGCCGCGGCGCGCAGGTCGGGCAGCGCCGGCAGCTCACCGGGCGCGCCGTAGACCGCGTACTCGATCGTGTCGCCGCGGTCGACCTCCTCGACGCCCGCGGGGGCGAGCTCGAGCAGCTCGGCGAGGGCGATCTCGGCGTCGGCGCGCGCGACGCGGATCGCGAGCCGGATCATCGCGCGCGGCCGCCCTGGGGCTCGACCCCCGCGACAGTCGAGCAATGACGCGCTGTCACCCCTGCAGGACGCGCTTGAGCTTGGCGAACATCGATTCCTCGGACTTCGTGTTCGCGTCGGTCATCGTGTCGGCGAGCCGCTGCATGAGCTTGCGCTGCTCGTCGCTGAGCTGTCGCGGGATGACGACGTTGGCGATCACGCGCAGGTCGCCGCGGCGGCCCGGGCGGCGCAGCAGCGGCATCCCGCGGCCGCGCAGCTCGTAGACCTCGCCGGGCTGCGTGCCCGGGCGCAGATGGACGTCCTCGCTGCCCTCGAGCGTCGGCACCTCGAGCTTGGCGCCGAGCGCGGCCACCGGCGCAGGCACGTCGAGCACGGTGATGAGGTCGTTGCCGTCGCGGATGAAGCGCTCGTGCGGCTTGACCGAGACGTGCACGTAGAGGTCGCCCGACGGCCCGCCGGCGTCGCCGGCGTGGCCGCGCCCCGCGACGCGGATCCGCTGCCCTTCGGAGATTCCGGCCGGGATGTCGACGCTGACGGCGTGCGTGAGCATCTCCCGCCCGCGGCCTTCGCAGCGCGCGCAGCGCTTCTCTGCGACCTTGCCGTCGCCGCCGCAGACGTCGCAGGAGACCGTTCGCGCGACCTGGCCGAACGGCGTGCGGCTGACGGCCTGCAGGACGCCGTTGCCGTTGCAGCGCTCGCAGGTCTTGATCGGGGTTCCGGGCTCGGCGCCGTTGCCGTTGCAGCGCTCGCAGCGGTCGACGACCTCGTAGCGCACGTCGACCGGCGTGCCGGCGACCGCCTGCTCGAGGTCGATCTCGACGGCGACCTGGACGTCGCCGCCCGAGCGCGGCCCCATCGCGCCTCGGAAGCCGCCGAAGCCGCCGCCGGCGCCGCCGAAGAACGCGTCGAAGAGGTCCGAGATCGAGCCGAAGCCCTCGAAGTTCGGGCTCTGGCCGCCGCGCCGCAGGCCGTCGTAGCCGTAGCGGTCATAGACCTGGCGGCGGTCGGGATCGGACAGGATCTCGTAGGCCTCAGCGGCCTCCTTGAACTTCTCCTCGGCGTCGGGGTCGTGGTTGTTGACGTCCGGGTGCAGCTCGCGCGCGAGCTTGCGAAACGCCTTCTTGACCTCGGCCTCGTCGGCGCTGCGGCCGACGCCGAGCACCTCGTAGCAATCGCGCTTGCTCACGCGTCGTACACCTCTTCGACGAAGCGCGACAGCTGGGCCGCGGCCTGGCGCACGACGCCGATCGTCATGCCGTAGTCCATCGCCACCGGGCCGATCAGCGAGACGGTGCCCAGCGGCCGCAGCGGCAGGCCGTAGCCCATCGCGACCATCGCCAGCGAGCGCAGCGCGGGCGGCTCGTTCTCGGCGCCGATGCGGACGATGACGTCGCGCTCGTCGAGGGCGCTGCGCAGCATCTCGAGCAGCGTCACACGGCCCTCGAGCATCTGCATGAGCGCGTTGATCTGCGTGACGTCGTGGAAGCGGTACTCCGAGAAGAGCCGCGCCGTGCCGTCGAAGTACAGCGAGTCCTCGGCGGTCGCGGCGAGATTCGTGAACGCCGGCATCAGGCGATCGAGGAAGCTGCGCTCGCTCTGCGACAGCGTCGGGTCCGAGAGCCGCGAGTGGAGCTTGCGCGCACCGAGGCCGAGGCCGACGAGCTGCTCGTTGAGGAACTCCGCCGCCCACGCGACGACGCCGTTGTCGACGGCCGCGTCAAAGGCGAGGATCCGCTTCGAGACGCCGCCGCTCGACGTGATGATCACGATCATCACGATCTGCGGCTGCAGAAGGAGAACCTCGATGTGGCGGATCGTCGCCGTGTTGATCGGCGGCGCGGAGACGATCGCGAGCAGGTTCGTGATCTGCGACAGCGTCTCCGTCGTCGCGCGCATCGCGGCGTCGACCTCGCGGCGGGTCAGCTCGAGCTCGATCGTCGCGCCGCTGCGGCCGGCCGGCAGCAGGCGATCGACGAAGTAGCGATAGCCCGCGTCCGTCGGGACGCGCCCGGCGGACGTGTGCGGGTGCGCGAGCAGGCCGAGCTCCTCGAGCTGGGCGAGCTCGTGGCGCACGGTCGACGACCCGGCCGGCAGCTCAGGGTCTGCGGCCAGCGTGCGCGACGCGACGGGCTGGACCGTCGCCTGGTAGGCGAGGACGACCTTGCGCAGGATCAGCTCTTGGCGGGGCGTGAGCACCTGCTCGATTGTACGAGCGGGCTGTGAGCGGCCCGTCTCCCGACGCGATCGCAACCGCTGGGGTTGACTCGCTCAGCCGTGCAGAGATATGTTCGCGCGCGAGGAGACGGGTCTGTATCTCTCGCCCACGCGGCGAGTGCTCGAGTTGTGGACCCAAGCGCGAGGATGCGAGGACACAACCGCCGGCCGGGCGCACGCGCGGCGCTGCAGCATCCGGTGAACCTACAGCGAGGAGACGTAACGCATGTCCGACTACAATCCCAGGGCCGAGACCGGTATCCCCACCGAGCCCGTCGGGTCCCTTCCCCGGCCGTCGAAGCTTCAGGCCGCCTATGCGGACTATGACGCCGGCAAGATCTCCAAGGAGGACCTGGAGAAGCTGCAGGACGAGGCCGTCAAGGACTCGATCGAGCGCTCGGAAGCGACAGGGCAGCCGATCAACTCCGATGGCGAGCAGCGCTGGTCGTCGTTCGCGACGTACCCGATCGCCGACACGCTTGCGGGAACCGGCCTGGCGCCGAACCTCGGCCCGGGCGGCCAGTTCTTCGCGATCTTCGCCGACGGCCACGGCCGCCAGCTGCCCAAGCTCACGGGCGGGCCGCTGAAGTACAACTACTACGCCGCCGACACGTACAAGAAGTCCCTGCAGTACGCGACGAAGCCGCTCAAGCAGGCGGTCATCGCGCCCTCGATGCTGGCCCTCCTGTACCCGCTCAAGGACCCGGTCGAGGGCTACTCGCGCGAGGAGTTCGAGGAGGACATCGTCCAGGAGTGCGTGACGGACATCCGCAAGTGCTTCGAGGCCGGCGCGCCGCACGTCTCGATCGACTTCACCGAGGGCCGCCTCGCCACCCCGTGAGGATCCGCGCAACCCGTGGACGGGCGCGGGCCTGCTGCCGCACTTCATCGAGCTCAACAACCGCGTGCTGGAGAACTTCTCCGACGAGGAGCGCCGCAACATCGGCATCCACACGTGCCCGGGCGGCGACCGCGACTCGGTCCACTCCGCCGACGTGCCGTACAACAACCTCCTGCCGGAGATGTTCAAGATCAACGCCGGCTACTTCCTGATCCAGCTCGCGTCAGAGCGCGACAAGGACCCGATCTACGAGTCGATCGGACAGCACAGCCGCGACGACCAGATGTGCTACATCGGCGTCACCGTGACGCAGTCGCCGCGTCCCGAGAGCGCGCAGGAGATCTGCGACGCGATCGTGCGTGCGGCCGACTTCATCCCCAAGGAGCGCCTCGGCACGACCGACGACTGCGGCTTCTCGCCGTTCTCGATCGACGAGAAGCCCAACCACGGCTCGCCGGACTACGCGCGCGAGATCGCGTTCCAGAAGATCGCCAACCGCGTCGAGGGCACGCGCCGCGCAGCCGAGAAGCTCGGCGTCAGCTAGGCCCTACTGCAGGTTCCGACGTTCGCGAGCGGCCCGCCATCCGGCGGGCCGTCTGCGTTTGCTGATCGGTTTGTGGCAGACGGGCGTGGTTTCGTGACGCTCGGGGCGAGACGATCCGCTTGATGCCCGCGATTGCAGCCGAACGAGAGCGTGCGTGGCGCCTTGGTCGGGGTCAGACCGACAAAGGCGCCACGCGCCGTGACGTCGAGGTCGCGCTTCTGGCGGCCGAGCAGCACGGCGTTATCGCGACGCGCCAGCTGAAGGCTTGCGGGGTCGATAACGACGCGATCAGGGTGCGCGTCGCCAGAGGCAACCTGCACCCGGTGTTTCGCGGCGTCTACGCCGCCGGCCACGCCGCTCTCACGCAGACTGCCCTCTTCGCCGCCGCAGTTCTCGCCTGCGGCGCGCGAGCGGTGTTGAGCCACTATGCAGCCGCCGCGCACCTCGGCCTGATGCGATGGGGCGGCGACCGCGACCCGGAGGTCATCGTCGCCGGCGCCGGGGGCCGCAGGATCGACGGCATCAAGGCCCACCGCTCGAAGCTCGACGGGCGCGACGTCTGGACGCGCGAGAACATCGCCGTCACGAGCCCTGCGCGCACGATCCTCGACATCGCCGCGACGAAGCCGCAGAAGCCGTTGCGCCGGATGGTGCGCCAGGCGCAGGCCGAGCAGCACGTCAACGTCCGCCAGCTGCTGGAGATCCTGCACCGCCACCCATGCCACCCGGGGGCCGCGAAGCTGCGCGCCGTCATCGCCGACGGTGCCGCGCCGACGCGCAGCGAGCACGAGGACAACGTCCTCGACCTGATCAGCGAGGCCGGCCTCGAGCGCCCGGAGATCAACCCGAAGCTCCAGCTCGACGGCCGCGACATCCGCCCCGACCGAGCACGTACAGCTCGCCGCCGCGCCGGGCTGCGAGGAGCAGGCCGGGCGCGACGGGCACTAGGAATCCGGCAGCCGCAGCTCGGCCTCGGCGTGGCGGATGATCCGCCTGCCGCCCTGCTCGCAGCCGCATTCGACGACGGCCAGGCCGCCGTCGACAGAACGCACCTTCCCCGTCACGACGAGCTCCTGCTCGGGCAGGCCCATGCCGCGGAACTGCACGCTCAGGCGCTTCAGGGACTGCGGCCCGCCGCCGGCTTCCGTGTGAGCGCGCGCGACCTGGGCCATCGTGTAGAGGCCGTGCAGGATCCGCCCCGGCAGCCCGACCTGCTGCGCGAACTGCTCGTCGATGTGGATCGGGTTGAAGTCGCCGGACGCCCCGGCGTAGCGGACCGTGAGGTACCTGTCGGGCGTGACCGCGAGCGGCGGGATCTCGTCGCCGGGCTTCATCGTGCCCCGCGCACGATGTTCGACCAGCGTCCCGAGCAGACCGTCTGACCGCGCCCGTTGGCGGACTCCGACGTGAAGACGTAGAAGCGGTTGCCGGCGCGCTCGCTGACGTCGGCGACGCTCACCGTCGTCGTGATCTCGTCGCCCGCGACCACCAGCGTGCCCCACTCGAACTCCTGGCCGCCGTGCACCATCCGCGAGAAGTCGATCCCGACGTCGGGGTCGAAGAGCACCGGCCACAGCGCCGGGAGGGCGTAGACGACCGCGAACATCGGCGGCGCCACGACGTCGTCGTAGCCGGCTGCGCGCGCCGCCTTTACGTCGAGGTGCAGCGGGTTGGACTCGCCGACCGCCTGGGCGTACTCGCGCACCTTCTCGCGCCCGACCGCGTAGTGGGCCGGCGGATAGGTCTTGCCGATGACGCCCGTGTTGACGGCCACGCGCGGGAGTTCTAGCAGGCCCGCGCCGCGTCGCACCGGCGCGGCTCAGACGATCGTCGCGACCGTCCCCCCATCGGCCGACCATGCGGCTCCGGTGACGGTCGAGGCACGCTGCGAGCACAGGAAGACGATCACCGCCGCGACCTCCTCGGGCTCGGCGAGCCGACCCAGCGGGATCTTCGCCGCCTGCGCCTGCAGCGCCTCTTCGTGCGAGATGCCGCGCGCCGCGGCGGCCTGATCGGCGAGCCCGCCCGGCGCCGTCCACAGCGGCGACGTGACGGCCCCCGGGGCGACGGCGTTGACGAGCACGCCGTCGGCCGCGTAGCGGTCGGCGAACACGCGCGAGAGCGACAGCTGCGCCGCCTTCGTGACCGCGTAGGCGGGATTCGTCAGCGACGGGCGCTTGCCGGCCGACGAGCAGACGTTGACGATTCGGCCGCCGCCCGCGGCGGCCATCCGCGGCCCGGCGGCGCGCATCAGCCGCATCGGCCCCATCACGTGCAGGTCCCACTGCGACTGCCAATCGTCGTCGCTGAGCTGCTCGAGCGAACGCACGAACGAGGTGCCGGCGTTGTTGACGAGCACGTCGACGCCACCGAAGCGCTCGACGCAGGCGTTGACGATGCGCTCGTCGTCGCGCGGCTCCGTCACGTCCGCCGCGAGAAGCTCGCAGCCGCCGCCGAGCTGCGCGCCGACGCGCGCGAGCTCGTCGCGATCGCGCGCGACGAGCAGCACGCGCGCGCCCTCGTCGACGAGCATCCGCGCGCTCGCAAGGCCGATCCCTCGCGTCGCGCCGGTGACGATGCAGGCCTTCCCATGCAGGCCGAGGTCCATCGCGAACCTCAGCTCCGCGCCCGCTTGGCGTCGTAGAGGATCTCCAGAAACCGCTCGGGATCGCTCACGTCGGCGCCGCCGACGCGCGGGCGCAGCGCACCGTCGAGCTGCGCCGCCAGGCGCGCGCGCGCGTCGCGCCCGAGCCCGTTGCGGCGCTCGAGGAACGCCCGCACCGTCGCGAGGTCCTCGACCGGCACGGCGCTCACGTCCCAGCTCGCGCCGGCCGCGGCGCGAATCGGCTCCGCGCGCGCCGGCCGCGCGCCGGCCGCGAAGCCCGGTTGCGCCGCGTCGATCGCGCGGCGGTCGCGGATCACGACGGTGTCGGCGGCGAGGTCGCCGAGGCGTTGGTTGCGCGACGTCGCGACGATCGAGATGATCGTCGGCACGTAGCTCAGCGTGATCCCGTCGACGAGCCGCAGCACGTTGCGGATCATGCTCGCGGTGAGGTCGACCCGGCCCCCGCCGGAGCGCACGACGCGCAGGCCGACGATCGACTTGCCGGGCGTGCGGCCGCCTCGCAGCGTCTCGAAGCCGACGTCGTAGAGCAGCAGCGTCAGGCCGATCGCCGGGACGATGACGAGCGCGCCGCTCGCCCCCAACGCCGCGAGCAGGACGATCAGCAGCAGCCCGACGATCAGGCCCTTGAACACGAGGTCGACGCCGCCCGCGACCGCCCGCGACCCGAGCCCGGCGAGCGTCAGCTCGAGCGCCACGCCTTCCGGCGTCGGGATGGTGATGCGATCCTCGTACTGCATCGGATGAAGGTAGAGCGTTTCATCAGCGAACGGCAGGACGATTGGCGTGAGCTCGACGAGCTCCTGCGCGCCGGCGCGCGCCTGCGCCGCGGCCGCAGATCGGCCCTCGACGTCCTGCGGCTCGCGGCGCTCTACCGCGGCGCGGCGGCCGATCTCGCGCTCGCCCGCCGCGGTCATCCGGGCGACCCGATCGTCGCGCGCCTGGAGTCGCTCGTCGCGCGCGCGCGACAGGCGGTGTACGCCGAGGAGCCGCCGCGCGGGTCGCTGCGCACGTTCTTCGGGCGCACGTACTGGGTGCGGGTGCGCGAGCGTCCGGCAGCGCTGCTGCTGGCGATCGCGCTGCTGCTCGTGCCGGCGGCGCTCGCGATCGGCTGGTCGCTGAGCGACACCGGTGCGGCGGTCGGGCTCGTGCCCGAGCAGTTCCGCGGCGCCGTCGAACCGGTCGGCGACACCGGCATGACGACGGCGCAGACCGCCGCCTTCTCGACCGCGGTGATGACGAACAACGTCCAGGTGACGTTCCTCGCCTTCGCCGCCGGAATCCTGTTCGGCCTCGGGACAGCGGTCGTCGTCGCCTACAACGGCGCCGTGCTGGGCGCCGTCGCCGGCGGCGCGATCGCCAACGGCAACGGCGTCGAGTTCGCCGAGTTCGTCACCGCGCACGGGATCATCGAGCTGTCGTGCATCGCGGTCGCGGCCGCGGCCGGGATGCGGATCGGCTACGCGATCGTCGCGCCCGGGCCGCGGCCGCGCGCGCGTGCGCTCGCCGAGGAGGCGCGCTCTTCGATCGTGATCGTGCTCGGCACCGTCCCGTGGGTGATCCTCGCCGGGATCATCGAGGGCTTCGTGACGCGCGCGGGCTTCGGGCTGATCCCGGGAATCGTGCTCGGCGTCGGCGTCGGCGCGGTCTACTGGACGCTGGTCGTCGTGCGGGGGCGGCCGCAGCAGCCGCGGGCGGGCGCGGCGCCGAAGCTCACAGCCGCGCCCGCGCCTTTGCGCTGATGTACGCGCTGACGCAGGCCCGCGCGAGGTCCGGTGGCGCGGTCTCCAGCACCCGCGCGCCGGCGCCGCGCACGCGCGCCGCGGCCCGCTCGCGGGCGGCGAGCACGTCGAGCGCCGCGGCCGCGCGGTAGACGTCGAGCTCGTCGGCGGGGCGGGTGCGAAGCGCCGCGTCGAGGTCGGGGTCGACGACGCCCGCCACGACGACCTCGTGGCGGCGCGCGAGCACCGGCACCGCGATCACGAGCGAGCGCGCGGCGACCTCCTCGATCAGGTCGGTGAAGACGATCACCAGCGCCCGCTTGGACGACGCGACGTTGCGAAAGGCGAGCTCGTAGTCGGAGTCGACCGGCGCCGGCTGCAGGTCGTAGACCGCGCGCACGAGCGCGTCTCCGCCCCGCCGGCGCGGCGCCAGGCGCCGATGGACGGTGGCGTCAAAGGCGACGGTGCCGCAGCGGTCGCCGAGCTCGTCGGCGACGAGCCCGACCGCAGTCGCGGCGTCGATCGCCGCGTCCAGGCGCGTCGCGCCTGCGCTCAGCGGCGCGGCCATCAAGCGCCCGCAGTCGAGCACGCAGATGACGTCGCGGTCCTGCTCGATGCGGTACTGGTTGCTCATCGGCCGGCCGAGCCGCGCGCTGGCGGGCCAGTTGACCTGGCGGATGTCGTCGTCGGGCAGGTACTCGCGGATCGACTCGAACTCGGTTCCGAGCCCGAGCGGGCCGCGCGACTGGCGCCCGGACTCGCGAAACCGCCCGCAGCGGACGGCGAGCGCGAGCCGGCGCGCGGCCGGCAGGTCGGGATAGACGAGCAGCTCTGCCTGCTCGCCCGCGCGGTGATCCCAGCTCGCGAGGCCGAGCGGACCCGCGACGCGAACGGCCGCCGGCGGCAGCGTCCAGCGCCCGCGACGGCGGGCCACGAGCTGCGCCTCGAGGCCGCCGTCCGCCTCCTGCGGCGCGATCTCGATCTGCGGCCCGGTCGGCTGGCGGACGCGGATCCGGCGCCCGCGCGCGGCAGCGGCGGGCAGCTGCACCGCGAGCGGCGCCGGAACGCCGCGCGCGACGATCGCCGGCATGCGCCGCTGCGCGCCGGGCGGGCGGCGGGCGGCGATCGCGGCGGCGAGCAGCGCGCCCGCCAACGCGGCGGCCAGCAGCGCCGCGGCGATCGGCCCCAGCACGATCGCGAGCAGTGCTATCACGGCGAGCGCGCCGGCGGCGCGCGGCGTCGGACTCACAGGCTCACCGTGGCACGGGCACGGACTCGAGCGCCGTGCGGACCGCGTCGGCGGCGTCGTAGCGCTCGAGCTCGGCCTCGGGGCGCAGCACGAGCCGGTGGCGCAGCACCGGGCCGGCCAGCCCGGCGACGTCGTCGGGCGTGACGAACGTGCGCCCGGCGAGCGCCGCGCCGGCCTTCGCCGCCACGAGCAGGTGCACGGCGGCGCGCGGGCTCGCGCCGAGCGTCACGCTCGGCAGGTCGCGCGTGCGCCGCACGACGTCGACGAGGTAGCCCGCGACGTCGTCGGCGACCGTCACCGCGTCGACCGCCGCCCGCGCCGCCCGCACGTCGGCGGCCTGCGCGACGACCGCGACGTCCTCCAGCGGCATCGGCTTCAGTCCCTCGCGCGCGAGGCCGAGCATCCGCAGCTCGGCGTCGACGGGCGGATAGCCGACGTCGATCTTCAGCAGGAAGCGGTCCAGCTGCGCCTCGGGCAGCGGGTAGGTGCCCTCGTACTCGATCGGGTTCTGCGTGGCGACGACGAGAAACGGATCGGGCAGCCGCCGGCTCTCGCCGTCGGACGAGACCTGGGCCTCCTGCATCGCCTCCAGCAGCGCGGCCTGCGTCTTGGGCGGCGTGCGGTTGATCTCGTCGGCCAGCAGCACGTTGGTGAAGACCGGGCCGGGCCGGAACTGCAGTTCGCCGCCGCGCAGCGTGCTCGTGCCGGTGAGATCGGACGGCAGCATGTCCGGCGTGAACTGCACGCGCCGAAAGTCGAGGCCGAGCGCCCGCGCGACCGCGCTTGCGAGCAGCGTCTTGGCGACGCCCGGCGGACCCTCGAGCAGCACGTGGCCGCCGACCGCAAGGCCGGTCACAACGCCGCGCACGACGTCGTCCTGCCCGACCACGACCCTGGCGACCTCGCTTGCCAACCGCTCGTAGAGCTCCCTCATCGCCTGCCTCTCGCCAGCGCCCGCCCGAGCGCAAGGACATCGTCCGCATCGCGCTCGCCCAACAGGGCGGCGACCTCATCCTCCTCGAAGCCGCGTCGCAGCGCAGCAGCGCGGAGCGCCTCGTCGGGCGCGTCGGGCGCCAGCGCGGCGCCGCGAATCAGCTGCGAGCGCGCCGCGGCGCGCACGGGCGCGAGCGCCACCTGCGGCTCGCGCGCGCGCCACAGCGCGATCGCAAGCGCCTCGACATGCTCGCGGCGCGCGGGCGTCGGCTCGCCTGCCGGCTGCTCCGCGGCGCCGAGCCGCCGCGCCCGCGAGAGCAGCAACAGCAGCGCGGCGAGCACGGCGACGGCGAGCCCGAGCTGCCAGCGCGCCGGCAGCGCGGCCAGCCCGGTCTCGTGGCCGAAGCCGTGCACGGACTCGACGAACGTCACGGGGCGCTGCGGCGAGCCCACCAGCGCGAGCCCGAGCGCGGCGTTGTCGGCCCGGCCCAGCAGCCTGTTCTGAAGCGGCGACGAGTCGGCCAGCAGCAGCGCGCGCCCGCTGCCCGACCGCGCGACGGCGAGCAGCGCCGGATCGTCGCCGAGCGCGGGCAGCGCGCCGCGCAGCGCGCCGAACCCGCCGCCGCCGGCGCTCTGCACGCGGCGTACGCCGCTCGTCTCCGGCACGGGCACGGTCGGCCGCGCGATCCGCGGCCCCGTCGAGGACCAGCGCGGCGCGAGCGCGACGACGCCGCGCCCCGCCTGCTCGCCGCCGGCGACGAGCCGGCCGCCGGCGCGCACGAACCGTGCCAGCGCCGCGCGCTCGTCGCGCTCGAGATCCGCGTCGAGCACGACGATCGTGGCGGCCGGATCCAGGCGCGCCTCGGCGAGCGGCTCGCGCAGGTAGCCGACCGGATGGCCTGCGCGGCGCAGCAGCTCGGCGTAGGCCGCCACACCACGCGGCTGCGTCGCGTACGCCGAGCCGTCCTTGCCGCTCGGCTCCGGCCGGACGCTCGAGACGACGAGCGAGACCACGTTGAGCACGACGAAGAACGCGACGACGACGACAAGCAACCGTGCGCCCGGCCTGCGCGGCAGCATCCGGCTCATCGCCTGGCCGCCTCGTCGGGCACGCGCGGCCAGCCGTCGCAGGCGCTGCGCAGGTCGTCCTCGTCGGCGGGGCGGCCGCCGTAGGCGACGGCCTCGAAGCCTTCGACGAGGCCAGCGAGGGTCGGCGACCGAACGCCGCTCAGCAGCTCGCGGTTCGTCAGCGCCGGGCGCAGCTCGATCAGCTCGCGGTCGTCGAGGTCGACGAGGCCGGCTCGAAAGCGCAGGCGCAGCGCCTGCTCGAGGTCGCCGCGGCGCTCGGCGCGCTCGGCCTCCTGGCGCAGGCGCGCGGCGCTCATGCGCTGCTCGTCCTCGGCACCCGCGCCGTCGCCCTCGTCGGCGCCGATCCGCCGCGAAGCGGCGCGCCCGGCGAGCAGCGCCGCCGTCGCGAGCACCGCGGACGCGAGCAGCGCCCACAGCACCGCCGGACCGCCGGGCAGACGCTCGGCAAGCCATCTGAACGCGGACTCGAACGGCCGCCCGACCGAGCGCAGCGCGTCGCCGATGCGCTCGCGCACGCTGCGCAGCGGCGACGGGACCTTCGTGCCCTGAAAGCGCCGCTGCGCAAGCACCTCGCGGGCCTGCTCGCGCGCGGCGGCGGGTGTGGAGCCGGGCGCCGGCGGTCCTTTCCGGGGCGCGTCCTGCGCGAGCGCCCGCAGGCGGGCGCGCAGCTCGGCATCGCTTCCGCGCAGCGCCGCTGCGAGCTGCGCCGGGCGCCCGTCGACGACGTCGATCGCGCGCAGCCGCTCGAGCGCGGCGCCGTCGCGCTGCGCGTCGGCCGCCAACGCCCGCACCTCGGCTGCCGTCGCCGCCGCGCCGTACGCGCCCGCGGGCCAGCCCGCGCACGCGAGCGCGCACGCCAGCACGGCGCCGGCACGCCTCACCCGTGCGGGACTCCCGGCAGCCGCGGCCCCTGCGACGGTGGCGGCTCGTCGGGCGGCGGCTCGCCCTCCCGCCCGGTTGCGTCGGCGCTTGCGTTCTCGCCGGGCGGCGGCTTCCAGCCCGGCGGCGGCGGCCAGTACGGCGCATCGCGCCGGTCGACCTCCTCGGCCGGCGGCAGCACCGCCGACGGCGACGCGCCGGCCGCGACGGGTTGCACCGTCGCGCCGATCTCCTGTGCCAGCAGCTCGAGGTCGAAGCCCTCCTTGCGAACGCGCAGGTCGAAGTAGACGACCGTCAGCAGGGCGGCCTGAAACGGCGTCGTGACCGCGAGCCCGACGATTCCGGCGATCGCGCTGAGCACGAGCACGAGCACGTCGTTGTCCTCGCCGACGAAGATCCCGACGACGAACACGGCCTGCACCAGCGTCGACACGATCGTCGCGAGGATCAAGCCGATCACGATGACGGCGAACGTCCGCCACCAGCGCCCCTTCACCAGCCCGAAGGAGCGGCCCAGCGCCTTGCGGCCGCGCAGCCCCTCGACGAGCAGCGCCGGCAGCGCGAACGCCCACGCGACGGACAGCCAGATGCCCGGGAGGATCAGCAGCATGAACCCGAGCAGGAGGCCGAGGCCGTAGAGCAGCATCAGCAGCAGCAGCGACGGCACCAGGCCGAACGCGTGCGACAGCGAGCTGCGCCAGTCGGTCTGCGCGCCGAGGTAGGCCTGCGCGATCGCGCGAAAGCAGACGGCGAAGGCCAGCAGCACGGCGAGGAGCTGCAGCACGCCGGCGATCGCAAGTCCGCCGAGGTACTGGTTGAACTGCTCGAGGCTCTCCTCGGGCGTCTGCGTCGAGCTCGTGCCGAAGTCAAACGACTCGGCGGTGTAGTCGGCGTTGACGATCGTGCTGACGACCTGCACCGGCACGACGACGACGAGCACCGCCTTGAGCAGCGTGCGCCAGTGCGTCAGGCAGATCTTGATCGAGACGTCGAGGATCTCCCCCAGCGACAGCGGCCGCAGCCGCGGGCGGACCCCCTCCGACGTCGTGCTCATGCGCTCAGCCGATCGGGTAGGAGCTGGTCGGCACGACGACCGACCCGGCGAGCTTGTCGTGCCACGTCTGCTTCTCCTTGTCCCAGAGCATCCAGAAATAGCCGAGGAAGAGTGGGATCGCCGACAGATAGCGGCCGACGTAGCGGATCAAGGCGCGCCCGTAGCCGATCGAACCGCCCTGCCTGAGATCGAAGACGCGGATCCCGACCGCCATCTTGCCGACCGTCTGGCCCCTCGCCGCTCCCTCGAGGAGGACGTAGTAGGCGACGCCGATCGGAATCGCGATCGCGTAGTACAGCGCCGGTTCGAGCGCGATCTGAAGCGGCACGGTCACGATCGCGAGGAGGATGCCGTCCAGCAGGGCGCCGGCGAAACGCAGCCAGAAGCCCGCCCGTGGGCCGGATGGACCCGAGGATGTCGGCGGTGCCGCACCGAACGGGTCAGGCTGCTGCGTGGCTGTCATACCGACCTCCAGGTTCGTCAGTCTGTCCCCGCGCGCTGCAACGTATCTGTTCTGCGCCACCATGACGAGCCATGCGCTCTCACACCGTCTATCGCACGTTCACCACCTCGCAGCGGCGGCAGTTCGTACGGATCACCGAGGACGTCGAGCAGGCCGTCGCGGACTCCGGGGTGCGGGAGGGCATGGTGCTCGTCTCGGCGATGCACATCACGGCCGGCGTCTGGGTCAACGACGACGAGCCGGGGATCCTCGAGGACACGCTCGAATGGCTCGACAAGCTCGCGCCGCCGTCCTGGCGCCCGCCGGCCAACGACGTCGCCGCGCAGCTGTCGCCCGACCCGGGCGACTTCCGCCACCACCGCGGCGGCGAGGACAACGGCGACGCGCACCTCAAGAACCTGCTCGTCCACCATCAGGTCGTGCTGCCGATCACCGACGGCCGGCTCGACCTCGGCCCCTGGCAGGCCGTCTTCTACGCGGAGTTCGACGGCGGGCGCGCGAAGCGGCTCGTCATCAAGGTGCTCGGCGAGTAGGCAAGCCGCGGCTGCGCGGATCGCGCAGCAGCAGCTCGACGTTGCGGTCCTGCGGGCGTCCCTCGGCGCCGGCCTCGACGCCGGCCTGCGGGTCGTTGTAGGCCAGCTCGCGAGCGACCGCCGCCAGCGTCTCGGGATCGAACGCGCGCGCCGGCGTGCGGGGCGGCGGTGTCGCGACCGACGCGCCGTGGTCGATCAGCGTCCCGAAGATCGACAGCGTGCCGTCGCGGTTGTCCATCACCTCGAGCAGGCGCGACTGGATCGGCCAGTCGATCTCCGATGCGGTCTCGATCCCCCAGAAGCCGCCGCCGCCGGCACGCTTGAAGGCCGTGATCCTGTTCTCGTGCGTGTGCCCGGCAACGTAGGCGATGACGCGCGGGTGGGCGAGCAGCAGCTTCTGCAGATCGCCCCCGAGATGCAGAGGTTGCGAGCTGCGCGGGTCGAGGTCGCAGCCGGGGCCGAAGACGGCGCGCAGCGCGCAGTCGCCCGCGTTCTCGTCGGGCTCCGGATTGCCGAGGCTGCGAATCGGATGGTGGCCGAACAGGATCACGAGCTCGTCGCGCGCGTCGGCGGCCTTCAGCTCGCGCTGGATCCAGCGAAACTGCGGATCGTCGATGTTGCCGTCGGAGCTCAGCCGGTCGCCCTCGGCAACCGTGTTGATCGAGATCAGCCGCAGGCCGCGCTTGGGGCTGAACGCGTAGTAGGAGGCCTGACCGCGGGAGGCCGCCAGCTCGTTGCGGTCGACGAGCCCGAAGCCGTGCGCGTCGCGCTGCCTGCCTGTCGCGTGCAGCGCCCTGTACGTGGGCCGGTCGGCGAAGCCGCGCTCGGGGTCGGGCGGCACCACGACCGTGCGCGCGGGACTCGTCAGCAGCGCGCTCGGGCCGGACACGCCGGTCGCCGCGAGCGGCTTGACGCAGCCGCGCGCGACGTCGTCGAGCGCCTCGACCGCGTGAATGCTGCCCTGCACCGTGCCGTCGTGGTTGCCGAACGCGACGTAGCTGGGCTTCGTCAGCCCGGCCGCCTCGAACGGAAGCTGCGCGCGGTCCATCAGACCGGGGTAGCGCGGGAAGGCGCCGAATGCGCCCGACGGGCGGTTGGGATCGTAGAAGCGGCCGGACTCGAGGACGTCGCTGTCATCCTGAACGCCCGTATAGCGCGCCGCCTCCCCTGGCGGTGCGACGGGGAGCGCCCCGCAGAGCCCGCCCTCGACGCCCGAGTTCGGGTTCAGCGGACCGCCCTCGAGCAGCCGCACGACCCAACCGATCTCGTTGATCTGCTGGTTGTCGGCCGAGTCGCCGGTCGTGATCGTCAGGGCCAGCCGCGCCCGCTGCCGCCGCTGGCTGCGGATCGGACTTGCGTCGAAGCGGTTGACCTGGCGCACGACCTGTCGACGGTGAACGGCTCGAGCGCCTCCTGTGGGCGCCATGCCGAGGTGAACGCCGTGTTGCCGACGTCGAGCGCCTCGGCGCGCGCGGGCGACTCCTCGTCGGCGAGCTGGAAGTCCGATAGCTGGGCGAAGTACAGCAGCGAACGGCGGCGCAGGAGGCGGCGCTTCTGCGGCATCGCGAAGTCGTCGCGCACGACGCGCTTCCAGCCGGCTTGCAACTTCAGCCGCGAGTATGGGGCGCGCGCGTCGCCGCCGATCGTCGCGTAGGACGTCGTCGTCCTCTCCAGCGACCTTGCGTCCGCGGGAGGCGGCGGGACAGCGACAGCCAGCGCCAGTAGCGGGAGCGTGAGCCGCGCGACGCGCCGCATGAACGCAAACGTAGCGCGCGAGCCCGTCGCTCGCGACATGCCGGCGGCGGGCAGTACGCTCGGCCCGGTCGTGTCCCGCGCACCGTCACTGCCGATCAGACGAAACACGGCGCTGCTGTCGGGTTCGCTTGCGATGAACTCGGCCACGCTGCAGCTTGCGGCGGCGGTTGCGTCGCTGACGCTCGTGCGGGTGCTCGAGATCGAAGGGCTGCTCGGGCTGGGGCCTGCGATCACGCTCGCCTCGGGTGCGCTCGCGGCGCTGCCCGCCGGGCTGCTGATGGACCGCTTCGGCCGCGTGCCCGTGCTCGCGGGCGGCTTCGCTGCCGGTGTCGCGGGCTGCCTGCTCGCCGCGCTGGGCAGTGCGCAGGGCTGGGCGTTCGCGGTGCTCGCGGGCCTCGTGCTCGTCGGCACCGCGAACGCGACGGCGCTGCTCGCCCGCACCGCGGCCGGCGACATGTACCCGCCCGAGCGCCGCGCGCGCGGCATCGCGCTCGTGCTCTTCGGCTCGGTCTTCGGCGCGATCCTCGGCCCCGCGGTCTTCAGCCCGCTGCTCGCGGGGCGCGAGCTCGACGGCGGCGCGCTGAGCACGCTCTGGCTCGCGGCTGCCGGCTTCATGCTTGCGGGCCTGGCGATCGTCGTGGCGGTGCGGCCCGATCCGAAGCGGATCGCTGCGCTGCTGGAGATCGAGGACCGCTCGGCCGTGGACCGCGCGGCCGTTGCGCCGCTGCGCGAGATGCTGCGGCGCCCGGGGGTGATCCCGGCGCTCGTCGCCGCGCAGGCGAGCTTCGCCGTGATGGTGGCGGTGATGACGCTGACTGGCGCGGTCGTCGTCGACCACCACCATCACGGCGCCGGCAACGTCTTTCCGATCATCGGCGCGCACGTGATCGGGATGTTCGGGCTGATCATCGTCGTCGGGAACCTCGTCGACCGCGTCGGCCGGACGCCGGCGCTCGCCGGCGGGCTGCTGCTGATGGGCGCCTCGACGATCAGCCTGCTGTGGATCACGAGCGTCGCGGCGAGCGCCGTCGCGCTGTTCGGGCTCGGGCTGGGCTGGAACTTCTCGTTCGTCGCGGCGACGGCGGTGCTCTCCGACGCCACCGCCTCGCACGAGCGCGGCAAGCTGCTCGGCTTCAACGACCTGCTCGCCGGGGCGACCGGCGCCGGGCTGGCGCTGCTCGGCGGCCTGGCGCTGACGGCGCTCGGCGTCGCCGCGCTGGCGATCGGCGGAGCGGCGCTCGTGGCGGCTCCGGCGCTGTGGATCCTGGGCAGCGATCCGGCGCGGGGGGCGGCCGCGGCGGCGGCCGGCGGTCCGTGAGCGGCGCGCGCGCCCGCGCGAGGAATCTTCGCGCTGCAGCGCGGGTAGGGCCGGCCGGTACGTCACCGGCCGCGGCGGCGCTCAAACGAGGAGGTGGGCCTTGTCGATCAAGAACAGCCTGTCGAAGTTCATCCGGTCGTTGACGTCGAACGAGGCCAACACCGACGTGCCGCCGGATGTCAGCGTGCCGCCGACCGACGAGGGAGCCGTGCCACGGCCCGATCGCGAGCCGATGGCCGGTTACGAGCCGGATCGCGAGCAGTAGCGGCGAGCGTCGCGTCGGGCTGCAGGCGAGCGGGGCAGAGCCGGCCCCAGCGCTAGTCGCCCAGCTCGAGCACCGCGAGGAACGCCTCCTGCGGCACCTCGATGCGCCCGACCTGCTTCATCCGCTTCTTGCCTTCCTTCTGCTTCTCGAGCAGCTTGCGCTTGCGCGAGATGTCGCCGCCGTAGCACTTGGCGATGACGTCCTTTCGATACGCCTTGACGGTCTCGCGGGCGACGATGCTCGCGCCGATCGCGGCCTGGATCGGGACGTCGTACTGCTGACGCGGGATCCTCGCCTTGAGCTTCTCGGTCAGCGAACGGCCGACCTCGTAGGCCTTGTCGCGGTGCACGACCATCGACAGCGCGTCGACCTGCTCGCCGGCGAGCAGGATGTCGAGCTTGACCATGTTCGACGCCTGCATCCCCTTCAGCTCGTAGTCGAAGGACGCGTAGCCGCGGGTGCGCGACTTCAGCGCGTCGAAGAAGTCGATGACGATCTCCGCGAGCGGCAGGTCGTACTGCAGTTGGACGCGCTCGGCGGAGAGGTAGTGCATCCCCTTGTGCGTGCCGCGACGCTCCTGGCAGAGCTCCATGATCGGCCCGATGAACTCCTTCGGGGTGAGGATCGAGGACTCGATCATCGGCTCGCGGATCTCCTGGATGCGGCCGGGGTCGGGGAAGTCAGACGGGATGTGGACCTCGGTCTCCGTCCCGTCGCTGAGCGTGACCTCGAAGCGTACCGACGGCATCGTCGCCATCAGCTCGATGTCGTACTCGCGCTCGAGGCGCTCGCGCACGATGTCCATGTGCAGCAGCCCGAGGAAGCCGCAGCGAAAGCCGAAGCCGAGCGCCTCGGACACCTCGGGCTCCCATGACAGCGCCGCGTCGTTGAGCGTGAGCTTCTCCAGCGCATCGCGCAGGTCGGGGTACTCGTCGGAGTCGATCGGAAACAGGCCGCAGAAGACGACGGGCTGGACGTCGCGGTAGCCCGGCAGCGGCTCGAGGTCGCGGTTTCGCGCCCAGCCGTCCTTCGTCGTCAGCGTGTCGCCGACGGCGAGCGCCGAGACCTCCTTGATCCCCGTGATGACGAACCCCACCTCGCCGGCGGTCAGCTGCTCGGTGACGACCATCGCCGGAGTGAAGAAGCCGATGTCGTCGATGTCGGCGACGGTGTCGCCGGCCATCGAGCGGATCACGTCGCCCTTCTTGAACGTGCCGTCGACCACGCGGATGTAGGCGATCACGCCGCGGTACTGATCGAACTCCGAGTCGAAGATCAGCGCGCGCGGCGGCGCCTCCGGATCGCCCGACGGCGGCGGCACCTGCGCGACGAGCTGCTCGAGCACGTCGACGACGCCCTCGCCGGTCTTGCCCGAGATCCGCAGGATCTCGTCGGACGGCTCGCCGAGCAGGTCGGCGACCTCCTCGGCGACGCGCTCGGGCTCGGCGCCGGGCAGGTCGATCTTGTTGAGCACCGGGATCAGCTCGAGGCCGTTGTCGACGGCGAGGTACGTGTTGGCGACCGTCTGCGCCTCGACGCCCTGCGACGCGTCGACGACGAGCAGCGCGCCCTCGCAGGCGGCCAGCGAGCGGCTGACCTCGTAGGTGAAGTCGACGTGGCCGGGCGTGTCGATCAGGTGCAGCTGGTAGGTCTCGCCGTCCCGCGCCTCGTAGAGCACGCGCACGGCCTGCGCCTTGATCGTGATCCCGCGCTCGCGCTCGAGGTCCATCGAGTCGAGCACCTGGGCGCGCATCGCGCGCGGATCGACGGTCTTCGTCATCTCGAGGATGCGGTCGGCGAGCGTCGACTTCCCATGATCGATGTGGGCGATGATCGAGAAGTTGCGGATCTGGGACTGGTCTGCCACTGCGCTACAGCGTAGGGCGCGGCGTGGCGGGCCTTGCGGCGCGAGCCCCGGCGACAGGGTCCGTCCACGTTGACGACGTGGCGGCGATCGCCTGGCGTCCGGGCGGATGAGCGTGCTCGGACTCGTCGATCGTGTGCGCTTCCGCAACGCGCCGCCGCAGGTGCGGGAGGCATACCGGCTGTATCGCGGTATGCGGTACCGCGGCATGCTCGTCGGCAACGCCGAGCAGCGGCGGGCCGACGCTGACGCCGATCGCAGGTAGCGCGCCTACTGGCCACGGTGGCGCCGCAGCCGCGCCCCCACGAGCTCGCGGATCTGCTCGGCCTCCGGGACGCGCAGCGCGACCACGACGGCCGCGTACGCCGCGATCCCGGCGACCAGCCCGCCGCCGACCGACACGACCTGCGCCGGCAGCGAGCGCCCGAGCAGCTCGTCGAGCCCCAGCCACAGCACGTACGCCACCGCGCCCAGCGCGACGGCCGCGAGCAGCATCCGCGCCACCGCCCGCACCGTCTCGGCGCCCTCCAGCTGCCCGCCGAGCTCGCGGCGCAGGTAATAGGCCTGTCCGGCGGTCATCGCGGCGCTCGCGACCGCCGTCGCGACGACGATCCCGCCGACCCCGTACGGCCCCACCAGCGCCAGCGCGACGACGAGGTTGACGAGCAGCGTCGCGGCTCCGAGACCGGTCGGAAGCCAGGGCCGCTGCAGCGAGAAGAACGTCCGCGTGAGCAGCAGGTTGACGCCCGCGAACGGCATGCTGAAGGAGAACCAGAAGAGCGCCTCGGCGACGATCTCGGTCGAGTCGGGCCCGAAGGCACCGCGTTCGTAGACGAGGCGCGTGATCGGCTCGGCGAGCACCAGCGTGCAGGCGGCGGCCGGGATCAGCAGCAGGAAGATCTGCCGCGTGCCGGTCCCCGTGAGCCTGCGCAGGCCGTCGACGTCGCGGCGCGTCGCAAGCCGCGCCAGCGCCGGGAACAGGACCGTCGCGACCGCGACGCTGAACATCCCCTGGGGCAGCATGTAGATCCGGAACGCCGCATCGATTGCGCGCGGCGCCGCCTCCGAGACCTTCGATCCCAGCGCCGAGTTGATGAACAGGTTGAAGTTGATCAGCCCGAGGCTCAGAGTGATCGGCAGCATCAGCGCGAGAACCTGGCGCACGCGCGGGTCGACGAAGGAGACTCCCTTCCACTCGAAGGCGAACTCCAGGCGCCGCAGCACCGGCACGGACATCACGAGCTGCACGAGCGTGCCGGCGAGCACGCCGATCGCGTAGGCGTAGAGCTGGTCGGGGCCGTCGAAGTGCGGTCTCAGCGCGACGAGCACGGCGATGATGACGACGTTCCACACCAGCGGCGCGAGCGCCGGGATCGTGAAGTGGTCGTACGCGTTGAGGATCCCGACGAGCAGGCCGTTGAGCCCGAGCAGCAGGACGATCGGGAACAGCACCTGCGACAGGCCGACCATCAGCTCGTCGAGCTCGGCGCTGAACTCGTCGCCTGTCAGCGGCGGCATGAGCCACGGCGCGACGAGCACGAAGAAGACGCAGATCGCCGTCAGCGCGGCGACGATCAGCACGACGAACGTCGACGCGAGGCGGTAGGCGTCGCGCTTGTTGCCCTTCTCCAGCAGCTCGGTGAAGACCGGCACGAACGCCGCGCTGAGCGCCGCGTCGGCGAACAGGCTGCGCACGAGGTTCGGAACCTGAAACGCGTACGTGAAGGCCGAGAACGCGCCGCTCGTGCCGAAGTAGCTCGAGGCCACGACCTCGCGCACGAGACCGGCGATCCGCGACAGTCCGGTGAGCAACGAGAAGACCGCGGTGTTGCGCGCGATGCGTCCGAAACCGCCCACCCGCGCTCGCGCTTCGGTCGCCATGGAGTTCGCTACTCTAGGGACCGCCGCGGTCCTGTCCGCGGCGCTTTCGCGCCATGGCCAACATCCACTCCCAGAAGAAGCGGATCCTGCGCGCCGAGCGCGAGCGCCTCGAGAACCGCCACTACACGTCCGCCGTGCGCACGTACTTCCGCCGCCTCGAGGCCGCCGTCGCCGCCGGTGACGACGCGCTTGCCGAGACGGAGCATCGCGAGCTCGTCAGCCTGATCGACAAGGCTGTCAAGCGCGGCGCGCTGCATCGCAACACCGGCGCCCGCAAGAAGTCCCGCGCCTCCCGCGTTCGCCGCGGCGCCCCCGACGCGTAGCCGGCAGGGTGCCGGCGCCGCCGGCAGCGCCGCGTCGCTCCTCGTCGCCCGACGCGACGGCGAGATCGCGCGATGAAAGCGCGCCGCTTCGGGAACGATGCTCCCACAGCAACACGGGAGGAACGATGGCATCGGTCACACGCATCGGGACCGCAGGACTGCAGGGGTGGCGCCGCAAGGTCGGAGATGCGGTGGCCGAACCACTGGCGCAGCGCACTCCGCTTGGCAGCGAGCAGATCAAGGCGTCGATCGGCGCCCTGTTCTTCGCGCTCTCGGTGATGTACGTCGTCAAGACGGTGAGCGCGGTCTCGCGCGAGCTGAGCGGCGGCTGAAGCTCCGATCCAAGCGCCACTGGCGCTCGCGCGCGCCGCGTCTGCGAGCATCGCCAGCCGTGAATCGAGCCGTCAGGACAATCCTCCTCGCCGTCACGACGTTGCTCGTCGTCGCAGCGACCGCGAGCGCGCAGACCGGCAGGTACACCTCCTGCCAGAAGACCGGCGACGCGCTGTTCGTCGATGTCAGCGGCGCAACCTGCGACGACGCGCGCGCGGTCGCGACAGCGCTCACCGGCGTGCCCGCCGCCGACGTCGAGGCGGCGCTGCTCGCGGCAGGCTGGAGGCCGTTGCGAGCGGCTGCGACCGGCTTTCAGCGCTCCTATGACATCGTTGCCACGCGCGGCCTCGCTTCGCTGTTGATCCGGCGTCCGGGCGACCCGCCGGACCTCGACGGATGGATGGCCGGACGCGAACTGGTCTTCGCACGCGGCCGGATCGTCCCCGGCGCACGGGCACCGAGGGGATCGACGGTCTGCACGTCGGCGTTCCTGATCCGGCTGGGCAGGAGTCGGGGGGGCCTGAGCGCGGGGCACTGCGCCGGCCTGACGAGGAAGAGGACGACCCGGCGTCGCAACGCGGCGCTGCGCCGACCGCCGCAGCCGGGGATCGTCCTCGGTGGCGTGCAACGCAACCTCGAGCGCCGCAAGCGCCGCCTCGACGCGCTCGTCCTGCCGGTGCCGTCGGGAGCGGGCCGGCCGGCGGCGGCGGTCGTCGACCGCGGCGTGCTGAACCCGCCGTGGTTCGTTCGCGGCAGCGCCCGACCGCTCCTCGGGCGCCGGGTCTGCTTCACGGGCCGCACGAGCGGAGCCGACCAGTGCGGCAGGATCGTGCGTTCGTATCCCGGCACGCGGCTGCCCTGTACGACGATCACGGCACGTGAGGGCGACAGCGGCGGCCCGGTCTACACGGCGCCCCGCGCGGACGGGACGGTACGAGCGGTCGGCGTCACGACGCTCGTCTTCGGGCTGTTTCAGAGCATGTGCTTCACACCGCTCGAGCCGGTGCTCGACGCGCTGAACGCCACGCTCGTCAGCTCCGGCGAGACCTGAAGCTCGCGCAGTCGGGTGCGGCGGCAAGGCAGTCGCTCGACAGCGAGGCCCTCGCCAGGAGGCGCGCGCGTCAGTACCACGGCGTACGCGAGCGCGATCAGCGGGTAACACCCGTCGCGATGACTGATCCTGCCGATCCTGCCCGACGTCTCGTCGTCCAGCCGCCACCGCGCCTGCCGGATGTCGACAGCCCGCCCGCCGAGGATCTGCTCGACGGCGTGCCCTCCAAGGAAGTGGTCGTCGAGGACGCGCAATCGTCCGACGAGATCGTCGATGCGCAGCCGAGCGTCGACGAGCTCCTCGATCCAGACCGCTAGGCGGGGATGCTCGCGCTCGCTGCGCTGCACGCGCGGCGGCCTGGGCAGCGCCGAGCAGGCCGGCTGTACGGCACGGCCCGCTACGCGGCGATCCGCGCGATCGCGCTGATCATCTCGGTCGGATCGCTCAGCTCGCTGGCGCCGTGCGTCGCGAGCTCGAGGTCGCAGAGCGCCTCGAGCGCGCGGCTGAGGCGATCGGCGTCCGAGCGCCGCGCCTCGGCGATGCGGCGGTCGAGCGCCCACGGGCTGCCGCGCATGCCGGCCTTGATCTGCTGGGGGTTCTCGCCCGCCTCCAGGCGCTGGGCGATCGCGAGCACGTCGCGGACGCGACGTGCCAGCAGCCCGACGAGCCGCGTCAACGACTCGCCCTGTGCTTCGAGCTCGAGGTAGGCGCGCGTCGCTGCCGCGCCGTCGCCCGCGACGAGCGTGTCGACGAGCCCCCAGACCTGGTGCTCGGCCGAGCGCGCCGCGGCCTGCTCGACCTCCTCGGCGCCGATCCGTGCGCCGTCGCCGAGCTCGAGCGCGAGCTTCTCGAGCTCGCGCAGCAGCCGCTGCTGGCGCTCGCCGACGTGCGCGACGAGCGCCTGCGCCGCCTCGCGGTCGAGCGTGACGCCAAGCCTCGATGCCTCGCCCTGCAGCCACTTCGGAAGCTCCTTGGCCTTCATCGTGCGCTCCGCCGCGACGCTGCCGCCGGCCTTCTCGACGGCCTTGGCGAGCTGCGGGCTGACCTTCAGCCGTCCCTCCTCGCGCGCGAAGAACGCGATCGTCGTCTGCTCGGCGATATTCGCGAGGGCCGGCAGCAGGTGCGTCTGGATGTCCGCGTCCTTCCAGCGCTCGGCGCCGTCGACGATCAGAAAGCGCCGGCCGATCGCGAACGTCATCGCCGCGAGGGCACCGGCGACGACGTCGGGCGACGACGCGTCGCCCTCGAAGCACTCGACCCCGTTCGAGCCCGATTCGCGCTCGGCGAGCGCGCGCAGCGCCGAGCGGCGCTCCGCGATCCGGCCGTGATCGTCGCCGTGGATGAGGTAGGCGGGCTTGAACTCGGGCACTGCGGCGGAGTCTAGGAGGGACCGCTACGTCCCGCCCCGTCGCTGACCTGCATCCGGCCCTCGCGCACCGTGATCCGCACGGTGCCGTCGCGGTCGGTGCGGCGCACGATCGGGACGCTGCGCAGCGCGGCGAGCGTCGACGGCGTCGGGTGGCCGTAGCTGTTGTGCGCGCCGACCTGGATGACCGCGGCCTGCGGGCGTAGGCGCTCGAGCAGCCCCGGCAGGCCGGGGTCGTCGCTGCCGTGGTGGGAGACCTTCATCGCGTCGACGAGCGGCAGGTTCAGCCCGGCGAGGACGTTGGACTCGGCGTCGGCCGTGAGCAGCAGGTCGAACTCGCCGTCGCGGACGTGCAGCACCGTCGCGCGGTCGTTGGGCTCGGCGTCCGCCGCCGCGGCGGGCTCGCGGCGCGGCCACAGGACACGCAGCTGAAGCGGTCCGGCCTGAACGACCTGCCCGCTGTCGGACGCGATCCGTCGTATGCCCCGCGCGCGGGCAAGCCGGCGGACCTCGCCCTCCGACGTCGCCTCCTCGCCGTCGAGCACGAGCCCGACGGGCATCGCCGCGAGCACGGCTTCGCTGGAGCCGTCGTGGTCGCTGGCGTCGTGGGTGATGGCGAGCACGTCGAGGCTGCGCACGCCGGCGTCGCGCAGGCGCGCGAGCAGCGGTCCGCCGGGCGGCCCGGTGTCGACGAGCACGGCGCTGTCGCCGTGCTGGATCAGCGTCGCGTCGCCCTGCCCGACGTCGAGGAACGAGATCGTGAGGTCGCGCGGCGGCGGCGGCGGCGCGCCGGCGACGGCAAGCGCGACGAATGCCGCGATCGCGCCGGCGCTCAGCGCGATCGTCGCCGAGCGCCTGCGCTGGCGCGGCAGCCGCCTCCAGCCCAGCGCCGCGGCAGCGATCGCCGCATAGATCGCGAGCACCCCCAGCGCGCCCGGCGAGCGCACCGCGATCTCGGCGAACGGCAGCGCCGCGGCACGGTCGGCGATCCAGGTCAGGTAGCCGAGCGGCAGCGCGGCCAGCGCCGCGACGGGCGCCGCAAGCCCCGCCGCCGGCTGTCCGAGCGCGGCGGCGATCGTCCCGAGCCACATCACCGGCGCGACGGCCGGCGCGGCGAGCAGGTTCGCCGGCAGCGAGACGAGCGACAGGCGCTCGAAGTGCAGGGCGATCAGCGGCGCGGTTCCGATCGTCGCCGCGGCGGTGACGGCAAGCGCCTCGGCGAGCCCGCGCGGGACGCGCGCGGCGCGGAGCCGGGCGAGCAGCGGCGCCACGAGCGCGAGCATCGCGAGCACCGCGGCGAAGCTCAGCTGCCAGCCAGCGTCGGCGGCAGCGCGCGGGTTCCAGGCCAGCGTCAGCGCCGCCGCCAGCAGCAGCGCGTACCAGCGCGACGACGGCCGGCCGGCGAGCGCAGCGACGAGCCCGGCCACGCCCATCACCGCCGCGCGCTGGATCGACGGGCCGCCGCCGGCCAGCGGGACGTACGCCGCGACGAGCGCGATCGCTAGCCACAGCCGCGCGCTGAGGCCGAGGCCCGCCGCGGCGCCGAGCGCGAGCACGAGCGCGGCCAGCAGCATCACGTTCGCCCCGCTGGCCGCGACGAGATGCGCGAGGCCGGTCGCGCGGAAGTCCTCGCGCACGTCGCCGGGCAGCGCCGAGTCCTGCCCGAGCACCATCCCGCGCGCGAGCGCGCCCTGCGGCGCGGGCAGGCCACCCGTGAGCGCGCGCTCGCTGCGGCCGCGCACGCCGTCGAGCGCGCCCAGCAGCCCGCCCCGGCGTGCGCCGGTGGCGCGGATCGCCGAGGCGAGCAGCAGCGCGTGCGCGCCGCGGCGACGCTCGTGGCCCTCGCGCGCGGCGAGCGGCGCGAGCCGGCCGTCGATCTCGACGATCGCGCCCGGCGCCGCGCCGCGCGGCCAGCGCACACGCGCGGGCGCCTTGACGAGCACGCGCTCGCCATGCAGGCGCGCAGCGGCGACGCGCGTGTCGAACGAGCGCGTCCGCGGATGCTCGAGCAGCGTCGCGCGCGCGGTGACGTCGCCGAGGACGAGCACGCTGCGGTCGAGCGCCGCCAGCCGCGCGTCGGCGATCGCCGTCCCGGCGAGCAGGGCGACGAGCGCAGCGAACACGAGCGGCGCCTCGCGGACGACGACGAGCACGAGCGCGATCACGACGGCGAGCGCGGCCGGCGACGACGGTCCCGCGAGCAGCCCCGCGACGAGGGCCGCGAGCGTCACGTGGCGCGGGTGGGCCGCAAGCGCCGCCCGGACGCGCAGCGAGCGCCGGCTCACGTCAGACCGTCACGAGCGGCGTCAGCGTGGCAAGCCGCTTTGCGCCGATGCCCGGCACCTCTCCGAGCTCCTCGACCCGACTGAAGCCGCCGTGCTGCTCACGGTAGTCGAGGATCCGCTGCGCGATCCCCGGCCCGACGCCGTCGAGCGTGTCGAGCTGCTCGAGCGTTGCGCTGTTGAGGTTGAGCGGCGCGCCGGGCGGGCCCGCGGCGCCGCCGCCCGCCGCCGCCGCAGCGCCCGCAGCAGCCGCACCGGCCGGCGGCGCCGCCGCCGCGCGCTCGGGCACGATCACCTGGCGCCCGTCCTCGAGCTTGGCCGCGAGGTTCACAGCCGTCAGGTCGGCGCGCCCGCGGGCGCCGCCCGCGCGGCGCAGCGCATCGTCGACGCGTGCCGTGGCGGGCAACCGGTAGACGCCCGGCCGCCGCACCGCGCCCGCGACGTGGACCGTCACGCGGCCACCATCGGCGCGCTCGACGCGAACCGACGCATCGCCGCCCTCTCCGGACCGCGGCGGCGCGGGGCTCGACGCGCCGCCGCCGGCCGCGCCATCCGGCGCCACCGAGGCCTGCGCGAGCACGTAGCGCGCGCCCAGCAGGCATACGATGAGGCCAAGCGCGACATAGAGCGCCAGCCGCGGGCGATCGAGGTCGGGCACGATTCGAGGCTACGCCGCGCTTCGCGCACGCGGGGACGCGCTCTGTGACGATTCAGAGCAGCGACTGCGCAGCGATCCGCGTGGCCGTCACACGCCCCACGGGTAGGTGTCGGGCAGCTCGCCGCGCTCCCATTCGCTCGTGCGCTCCAGCGGCTGCACCGCATGCGTCTCGTCGATGTGGATCAGCGCGTCGAACTGCTCGCCCGCGCTGGCATGGAAGTAGTGCGAGAACAGCTCGGTCTCGGGGCGGTAGACGACGCCGATCGCGCGCTCCAGGGCGTTGCCTTTGAGCTCGCCGGCGTCGATCCAGAACGCCGGGACGCCCTGTTCGTGCAGGACGTCCTCCCAGCTGCCCGGCAGCGCGCGGCGCACGTGCTTGCGCTCGGCGCCGCCGCCCCAGTCCGACGCCGCGGTCACCGTGCCGGTGTACGTGGTGAAGCCGACGATGAACGCCTGCGCGCCATGGCGCTCGCGCACGAGCTGGCCCAGGTTGAGCTGCCCCAGCTCGGCCATGTCCGTCGCGCGCGCGTCGCCGACGTGCGAGTTGTGCTCCCAGACGACCGCCTTGGCGGCGCCCTCGCGCCTGCGCGCGTGCGCGACGAGCTCCTCGAGCGTCTGCGCCATGTGCTGGTCGCGCAGGTTCCAGCTGTCCTGGCCGCCGCCGTAGACCGCGCGGTAGTGGCGCTCGGCGTCGACGACGAGCCGCGCGTTCATCTCCGCGTAGAAGCGACGATCCTCGTCGAGGCAGCCGTTGCTCAGCGCTGCCCGTGCCGCCATCCGGCGCAACTCGACGAGCTGCTCGACCGCTCCGCGCTCGCACGACTCCGCGCCGGCGAGACCCGTCTCGCGCGCGTACGCGTGCGGGTCGCGGCCGAAGTGGCCGAAGCAGGCGTAGCGGTCGCGCGCGCGGGCGGCCGCAGCGGGATCGACCTCCTCCAGATAGCGCACGACCTCCTCCATCGACGTGTAGATCGAGTACAGGTCCAGGCCGTAGAAGCCGGCCTTGCGCGCACCCGCCGGAAGGCTGTCGTTGTACTCGCGCAGCCAGGTCACGAACTCCGCGACGTCGGCGTTGCGCCACATCCAGGACGGAAAGCGGCCGAAGTCCGACAGCGCCTGCTCGGCGCTCGTGTCGTCGCCGGCCCCGCGCACGAAGCGGTTGACGCGATACGCGTCGGGCCAGTCGGCCTCGACGGCGACGACCGTGAAGCGCTCCTCGACGATCAAGCGCTTCGTGATCTCCGCGCGGGCGCGGTAGAACTCGTGCGTCCCGTGCGACGCCTCTCCGAGCAGGACGTAATCGGCGTTGCGCGCGCGCCGCACGAGCGCGTCGTAGTCCGCCGCCGCCCCCGTCAGCGGCATCAGCGACCCGTGCGGGCGCTCCGGCGGCTGCTGTGCGAGCAGATCGTGCACCACGGTTGCGTCCTTACCGACAAGTGCGCCCGCCATGCGCCGACGACGCGCTTACGCGGGCAGCGAGAGCCCGCCGGCGCCGTGCGCGGGGCGGTTGAACCGCTCGCGCGCCCGCCGGGCTGCGGGTCCTTGACGCTCGACGAGCAGCCGCCGCTACCGGACGCGGTAGCCACGTCTGCTCACCGCTTGACGCAGACCGCCGGCGGGGGCCTCCGCGCCATCAAGAGCAGTCGCCGCTACCGCAGGTGCTAGCCACGGCTGCTGCTCCCCGCTCGAACCCCCCGCGGCGCGGCCTCCCCGCCACGTCGAAGGGCAGCACTGGCGGGCCGCCCGCCGTACGAGAACCCCCTCCAGTCGCGGTCATGCGAGCGAGAGCGCCAGCGCGACCGCCTCGGCCGCGCCGGCCGCGGCCCGCACGCCGTCGATCTCCCAGGTGGCGATCCCCACGACCCGCTTGCCGGCCTTCAGCGCCAGCGCGATCTCCGACAGCGTCCCGTCGCCGCCGGCGATCGCGACGACGGCGTCGGCGCTGCGCACGACGAGCCCGTTGCGCAGCTCGCCCATAGCGGTCGCGACGGCCACGCTGACGAACGCGTTGGCGGCGCCGCGGTCGCCGCCGGGCAGGATCCCGACCGTCGTGCCGCCGGCTGACCGGGCCCCGCGGCAGGCCGCCTCCATCACGCCGCCGAGGCCGCCCGTGACGACGACCGCGCCGCGCCGCGCGAGCTCCGCGCCGACGGCCTCGGCGACCGCCAGAACGTCGGACGAGACATCGCCGCCCGCTCCGACGACGGCGACGTACGGCGCGGCCATCCGCGCGTCAGGCCGCGGGCCGCACGACGACGTTGACGAGCTTGCCCGGCACGACGATCTCCTTGACGATCTCGTTGCCGTCGATGAACTGCCGCACGCGGCCAGACGCGCGGGCGAGCGCGACGAGCTGGTCGCGCGATGCGTCCGACGGCGCCTGCACCCGGTCGCGGACCTTGCCGTTGACCTGCAGCACGAGCTCGAACGTCGGCGCCTCGAGGTACTCGGGATCGGCCGATGGCCACGGCTGCTCCCAGACGCGCTCGCCGGTCAGCAGGTGATAGGCGTCCGTGGCGACATGTGGCGCGAACGGGAAGATCAGCGACGCCGCCGTCGCGAGCGTGAAGCGCACGGCCCCCGGGGACGCCTCGCCGCGCTTCACCGGCGTGACCTCGTTGAGCAGCTCCATCACCGCCGCGATCGCGGTGTTGAAGTTGAAGCGCTCGCTCATGTCGGTCGTGACCTTGTCGATCGCCCAGTGCGCCTTGCGCAGCAGCCGCTCGTCGTCGGGGCGGGCGGGATCGATGTCGGGTACGCGATCGTCGGGCAGCTCGTCGGCGGCCTCGGCCGCCAGGCGCCACAGCCGCCCGAGGAAGCGGTGCATGCCCTCGACGCCCGAGTCCGACCAGTCGGCGTCCTGGTCGGGGGGCCCGATGAAGAGGATGTACGAGCGCGCGGTGTCGGCGCCGTAGCGCTGCACGAGCGTCTTCGGCGACACGACGTTGCCGCGGTTCTTGGACATCTTCTCGCCGTCGCGCAGGATCATGCCCTGCGTGAAGAGCGCCGCGAACGGCTCCTGGATCTCGTCGGGCAGGTGGCCGAGGTCGGCCAGCGCCTTGGTGAAGAAGCGCGCGTAGAGCAGGTGCAGGATCGCGTGCTCGACGCCGCCGATGTACTGATCGACGGGCATCCACCGCGCGACGACGTCGGGGTCCCAGGCGGCGCTGTCGTTGCGCGCGTCGCAGTAGCGCAGGAAGTACCAGGACGAGTCGACGAACGTGTCCATCGTGTCGGTCTCGCGCTCGGCGGCGCCGCCGCAGCGAGGGCAGCTCGTGTGGACCCAGTCCTCGGCGGCGGCCAGCGGCGAGCGTCCGCGCGGCTTGTAGTCCTCGACGTCGGGCAGCACGACCGGCAGGTCCTCGTCGGGCACCGGCACCGCTCCGCAACGCGGGCAGTGGATGATCGGGATCGGCGTGCCCCAGTAGCGCTGGCGCGAGATGAGCCAGTCGCGCAGGCGGTAGTTGACGGACGAGTGGCCCTTGCCCTCGCGGTCCAGCCAGCGCACGATCGCCTCGAGCGCGGCGCGGTTGTGCAGCCCGTCGAATTCCGGCGCGGAGTTGACGAGCGGCCCGTCGCCGGTGTAGGGCAGGCCCTCCAGCTCGTCCTCGCAGGGGCTGCCGGCGGTCTCCTGCGGGGACCCGATCACGCGCCTGATCGGCAGCCCGTAGGCCTGCGCGAACGCGAAGTCGCGCTCGTCGTGCGCCGGAACGGCCATGATCGCGCCGGTGCCGTACTCCATCAGGACGTAGTCGGCGACGTACATCGCCAGCTCTTCGCCGTTGACGGGGTTCGTCACCGTGCGGCCGAGCGCGACGCCGGTCTTCTCCTTGTCGAGGTCGCCGCGCAGCGCCTTGTCGGCGGTCAGCGCGCGGTTGACGTAGTCGCGGACCTCGGCCTCCTGCTCGGTGCCCTCGACGAGCCGCAGCACGTCGGGGTGCTCGGGCGCCATGACGAAGAAGGTCGCGCCGAACAGCGTGTCCGGCCGCGTCGTGAAGACGGGGTAGTCGACGGCGAGCTCCTCGTTGCGAAAGACGACCTCGGCGCCCTCGCTGCGGCCGATCCAGTTGCGCTGCATCGTCTTGACGTGCTCGGGCCAGCGGATCGAGTCGAGGTCTGCGAGCAGGCGGTCGGCGTAGTCGGTGATGCGAAGGAACCACTGCTTGAGCTGGCGCACCTCGACGACCGCGCCGGAGCGCTCGCCGCGGCCGTCGACGACCTGCTCGTTGGCGAGCACGGTCTCCTCGACGGGATCCCAGTTGACGGCCGCCTCCTTCTGGTAGGCGAGGCCGTGCCTGAACAGCTCGAGGAAGATCCACTGCGTCCAGCGGTACACGCGCGGCTCGTGCGTGCCGAACTCGCGCGTCCAGTCGATCGAGATGCCCCACCTGCGGAACTGGCGCTGGAACTCCGTGATCGCGGCGTCCGTCGAGTCGCGCGGGTGCTGGCCGGTCTTGATCGCGTGGTTCTCGGCCGGCAGGCCGAAGGCGTCGTAGCCCATCGGGTGCAGCACGCGGCTGCCGGTGCGGCGGTGAAAGTGCGCGACGGCGTCGCCGACCGAGTAGACCTTCAGGTGCCCGATGTGCGGCTCGCCGCTCGGATAGGGCAGCATCTCCAGGACGTACGACGTCGGATCGTCGCCCGTGTCGTTGGGGACCTGCCACGTGCCCTCGTCGGCCCACACCTGCTGCCAGCGCGGCTCGATCTCGGCGGGGTCGTAGTGGTGGTCGGCAGCCATCGGAGCCGCGAAGGATAGAAGCGAGCCTGTCTCGCAAACAGGTCGAACCGGCGCGCCACCCCCCGATGGCGCGCCGGTGGGCGCAAGTATCCCTGGTACGGGTGTACTAGTGGCTGTCGAGCGCCGCCGTCAGGCCGGCGGCGTCGCGTAGGGCGTCGGCCTTGGTGATCTGCTCCCAGGTGAAGTCGGGGTCGTCGCGGCCGAAGTGACCGTACGCCGCGGTCTTCTGATAGATCGGGCGGTGCAGGTCGAGCTCCTGGCGAAACGAACCGGGGCGCAGGTCGAAGAACTCGTCGACGAGCTCCTGCAGCTGCGTGCGGCTGACGCGCCCCGTACCGAAGTCCTCGACCATCACGCTGACCGGATGCGCGACACCGATCGCATAGGCGACCTGCACCTCACAGCGATCGGCCAGACCGGCCGCGACGATGTTCTTCGCCACCCAGCGCGCCGCGTACGCCGCCGATCGATCGACCTTCGACGGATCCTTGCCGCTGAAGGCGCCGCCGCCGTGACGGGCCATCCCACCATACGTGTCGACGATGATCTTGCGACCCGTCAACCCACAATCACCGACCGGGCCACCGATCACGAAGCGGCCCGTCGGATTGACCAGGAACTCCTTGCGCAACGCGTTTGCGTCGAACAGGTCCTCGGGCAGCGTCGGCAACACGACCTGCTCCCACAGATCATCGGGAATCAGGCCCTCCACGCCCGCCCGATGCTGCGTCGAGATCAGCACCTTCTCGATCGCGACCGGAACACCGCCCTTGTAGCGCACCGACACCTGCGTCTTGCCATCCGGGCGCAGATAGTCAAGCGACCCCTCCTTGCGCACATCGGCAAGGCGCTTGGCCAAACGGTGCGCAAGCGCGATCGGCAGCGGCATCAACTCCGGCGTCTCATTCGACGCATAGCCGAACATCATCCCCTGATCGCCCGCACCCGCGACCAGCAACTCATCGGCTTCAGAGGACCCCGAGCGCGTCTCATGCGACGCGTCGACGCCCTGCGCGATGTCCGCCGACTGCTTGTCGATCGCGTTCAGGACCGCGCACGAATCGGCAGAGAAACCGAGGTCCGCGTCGATGTAGCCGATCCTGCGGATCGTCGCGCGCACGACCGCCTGGATATCGACGTACGTCTCCGTCGTGATCTCCCCCGACACCACCACCAGGCCCGTGTTCACGAGCGTCTCGCACGCCACCCGCGACAGGGGGTCATCCGCCAAGCACGCATCCAACACACCGTCAGAGATCTGATCGGAGACCTTGTCCGGATGGCCCTCCGTCACAGACTCCGACGTGAAGAGATACTCGTCTTCTTCGAAGGTAGTCATATGGCCGAGACGCTATCGGTCCTCGCCGCGACGGGACTTGCGCTCGTTGAAGTCGATGATCAGCGGGACGCCGTCCATCCCGAATCGCGCGCGCATGCGGTTCTCGATGTAGTAGGCGTAGTCGCGCGTGACGCGCTGTCGGCTGTTGACCTGGATCGCGAAGCGCGGCGGGCGCTCGCCGATCTGTGCCGCGTAGAGCAGCTTCAGGCGATGCCCCTGCTTGGCGGGCGGCTGGCGCGCCTGGACCGCCTCGCCGATGAAGCGGTTGAGCTCGGGCGTCGGGATCCGCCCGGACATCCGGTCGCCGAGCGCGACGACCTCGCCGAGCAGGCGCTGCACATGGCGCCCGGTCAGCGCGCTCGCCGTCAGCACCTTCGGGCGCAGCCGCAGCTTCTTTGCGACCTTCGCACGCTCGTGGTCGAGATCGGCCTCGTCCATCTCGGCGGCATCCCACTTGTTGAGCACGATCGCCGTCGCGCAGTTGGCGCCCATCGCAAGCTCGGCGACGCGGAAGTCCTGCGCCGTCACGCCGTCGTTGGCGTCGCAGACGACGAGCGCCACGTCGGCGCGCTCGGCCGCCCGCTGCGAGCGCAGCGTCGTGTAGTACTCGACGTTGTCGGAGACCTTCGACTGGCGCCGCATCCCGGCGGTGTCGACGACGACGAGCCTGCGCCCGTCGACCTCGAGCGGCAGGTCGATCGCGTCGCGCGTCGTGCCGGCGACGTCGGAGACGATCACGCGGTCAGAGCCGAGGAAGCGATTGACGAGCGACGACTTGCCGACGTTCGGGCGTCCGATGACCGCCAATCGGATCAGGTCGTCGTCGACCTCCTCGTCGTCCTCGGCCAGCAGCTCGACGAGGCGATCGAGCAGGTCCCCGGTGCCGAGCCCCTGCGCGGCGGAGACCGCCATCGGCTCGCCGAAGCCGAGCCGGTGCGCCTCGACGGCGAGCGGCATGTCGTGAACGCTGTCGATCTTGTTGGCGGCGACGACGACCGGCATCCTCGAGCGGCGCAGGAGGTCGGCGAGCTCGTCGTCGCCGGGGCGCAGACCGGCCTTCGCGTCGAAGACGAACAGCGCGACCTGAGCGTCGGCGAGCGCGGCTCGCGCCTGGTCTCGGATCGAGCCGGAGATCGGATCGGGGTCCTCGTTGTCCATCCCGCCGGTGTCGATCAGCGTGAAGCGCCGCCCGTTCCACTCCGTCGCGATCTCCTTGCGATCGCGCGTGATCCCGGCGCGCTCGTGGACGACCGCCTCGCGCGAGTTCGCCAGCCGGTTGACGAGCGAGGACTTGCCGACGTTCGGATAGCCGACGACCGCGACCTTCATCGCACTGCCTGCGCGAGGCGCACGATCTCCTGCGCGACCTCGTCGACGCTGAGCCCGGTCGTGTCGAAGCGCAGCGCGTCGGAAGCGGGCTCCAGCGGCGAGTGCTCGCGCGTCGCGTCGCGCGTGTCGCGGCCCTGTTGCTCGCGCATCACGCGGGCGGCCTCCGCGCCGGTCTGCGCGGCGCGGCGGCGCGCGCGCTCCTCGGGCGAGGCGGTGAGAAAGACCTTCAGCTCGGCGTCGGGCGCGACGACCGTGCCGATGTCGCGCCCCTCGGCGACGTAGTCGCCGTCGCGGATCATCGCGCGTTGCAGGGCGACGAGGTGGCCGCGCACCTCCGGCCGCGCGGCGACCTGCGATGCGAGCTCTGAGACCTCGGGCGTGCGGATCGCCGCGGTCACGTCCTCGCCGTCGAGCGTGACCTGGCCGCCTCCGAGCTCGATCGGGCAGCTCAGCGGGTCCTGCGCGCCGCGCAGCTCGGCGAGCGCGACGCAGCGGTACATCGCGCCGCTGTCGAGGTACGTGAAGCCGAGCGCGTCCGCGACGGCGCGCGCGACCGTGGACTTGCCCGCGCCGGCGGGACCGTCGATGGCGATCAGCATCGCCCTGAGGATAGGCGCGCCGGTGCGGGGTACACCGGGCGCGCGGTACCGCCCGCCTCGTCGAGCGCGTCGGCGGCGCCCGGGCGCCCGTTGAGGCGCTGCGAGCGCGCCCGCCCGTTGGAGGGAAACCCCGGGTTGGAGCCTGCGCCGTCGCTTGCGAACGGAATCGCTGAAGAAGGGGTTCGAACGCGCTGGCGTCCGCGCGGAGCGCGTGCTGATATGACGGATCGACTTCGGTCGCGCGTTGATCCGTCATCCGCGCATGACATCGATGCGCGCGCGACGGATCGACGTCCCCGCGTCTGTTGGTCCGTCACGTCTGCATGGCGTTGGCGGAGCGGTCGACCGGCTCGCTCAGTCGAAGCGAGGATCGGCGCGCCTCTGCGGGCGCCGGCTGGACGCCCTGGAGCGCGCCGGCGTTGGAGGCGAAACCTCGCGGTTGGAGCGTGCGCCGTCGCTTTCGCGACCGAATCACTGAGGAAGACGGTTCGAACGCGCTGGGGCCCGTGGCGCACGTGCGGATATGACGGATCGACTGCGGTCGCGCGTCGATCCGTCATCGACGCACGACATGGATGCGCGAACGACGGATGAACCCCCGGTGACGGTTGGTCCGTCACGTCTGCATGACGCCGGCCGCGCGACCGGCGCACTCACAAGCCGAGCGCCGCGATCCCGTCCTTCCCAATGCCGCTCGCCGACCGCGCGACCGGCGCGCTCACAAGCAGCGCCGCGATCCGGTCGCCTCTTTCTCAATGCCGCCGTTCGCAGGCGGCCGCCCGAACGCAAGCCAGGAGTCACGCGAGCAGCCGCGACAGGTCCTGCGCAAAGCCTGGATAGGACACGGCCGCGGCCTCCATCCCCACGACATCCACCCCCTCGTCGGACGCAAGCCCCGCGACCGCCCCGAGCATCGCCATCCGGTGATCGCCGCGCGCGTCGATGACGCCGCCGCGCAGGCCGCCGCTACCGGTCACGGCGAAGCCGTCGGCGGTCGCCTCGATCGTCGCGCCGAGGCCGCGCAGGCCGTCGACGACGCCGGCGATCCGGTCTGATTCCTTGACGCGCAGCTCCTGGGCGCCGCGCACGACCGTGTCGCCCTCGGCGAAGCAGCCCAGCAGCGCGACGAGCGGCAGCTCGTCGATCGCGAGCGGGACCTCGCCGGGCTCGACGACCGTGCCGACCAGCGGGCCGGCGCTGACGTCGATGTCGGAGGTCGGCTCGCACAGCGCAACGGTCGCGGACGGGTCCTCGAGCGAACCGGTCGCGATCGCGCCCATCCGCTCGAGGATCCGCAGAAAGCCGCTGCGCGTCCAGTTGACGCCGACATCGCGCACGAGCAGCCGCGAGCCCTTGACGAGCACGGCGGCGGCGATCATGAAGGCCGCCGACGACAGGTCGCCCGGCACGACCAGCGACTGCATGTCGAGCTCGCCGGCGCGGCTCACCGAGACCGTCAGGCCCTCGCGCCGCACGCCGACACCGGCCCCCGCGAGCATCCGCTCGGTGTGGTCGCGGCTCGCGACCGGCTCGACGACGCTCGTCGTGCCGTCGGCGGCGACTCCCGCCAGCAGGACGCAGGACTTCACCTGCGCGCTCGCGACCGGCAGCTCGTAGGTGATCGCGTGCAGGCGCGTGCCGTAGACGACGAACGGCGCGAAGCGGCCGCCCTTCGCCTCGATCTGCGCGCCCATCAGCGCGAGCGGCTCGGCGATCCGGTCGACCGGCCGGCTGCGGATCGAGCTGTCGCCGTCGAGCACGAAGATGCGCCCCTCCTGCGCGGCCAGCCAGCCCGGCAGCAGCCGCATCAGCGTGCCCGCGTTGCCGACGTCGATCGGGCCGCCCGGCTCGCGCGCCTCGCGCAACCCGGTCCCGCGCACGATCACGAAGTCCTCGTGCTCCTCGACGAGCGCGCCGACGGCGCGCAGCGCGTTCAGCGTCGAGATCGTGTCGGCCGCCTTGAGGTAGTTCGAGATCCGGACGGGCTTGACCGACATCGCTGCGAGCAGCGCCGCACGGTGGGAGATCGACTTGTCCGGCGGCGCGCCGACCTCGCCGCGCAGGCGCCGCGATGGGGCGAAGCGCACGCGCGTCACGCGGCGTCCGCGGGATGGCCGAGGCCGGCCACGAGGCCGATCGCGCGATCGGCGTCGGCCGCGCCGACCCACAGCGCGATCACGCCGGTGCGGTTGTCGGCCTCCGGCGCGAGCGACATGTCGGAGATGTTGATCCCCGCGCGCCCCAGCGCGAGTGCGATCTGCGCGACGACGCCCGGCTTGTTCGGCACCGCCGCGCGGATCTCGCGCACCGCGCCGCCACCGCCTGCGAGGCCGACCTCGAGCAGCGCGCGCCGCTGCTGCGCGGCGGCCTCCTGCCAGACGGCCAGGTCCGCGCTGCCGGCCTCGAGCAGCCCGCGCACCTCGCCCAGCCGCCGCACGAGATCGTCGATCTGCGTTGCGAGCGCGGCGCGGTTGGCGGCGTAGATCTGCCCCCACAGCGGGGGGTTTGCTCCCGCCACACGCGTCGCGTCGCGAAAGCTCGGCCCGGTCGCGGGCAGCATCTCGCCGCCGACGGCGTCGCTCGCCTGAGCGACGAGCAGGTTCGCGACGACGTGCGGCAGGTGCGAGACGGCCGCCATCAGTCGGTCGTGGTCGCCAGGCGCGATCGCCGTCGGGACGGCGCCAAGCCCCGCGATGAAGCGCGCGAGGCGCTCGTACAGGACGCCGGCGCTCTCGTCGCGCGGCGTCAGGTACCAGGTCGCATCCTCGAAGAGGTCCTCGCGCGCGTGCGCCACGCCGGTCGCCTCGGCGCCGGCGAGCGGATGGCCGCCGATGAAGTTCGGATGCTCGATCGCCTCGACCAGCGCGCCCTTCGTCGAGCCGACGTCGGTGACGACGGCGTCGGGCAGCGCCTCGCACAGCGCGCGCACGACGTCGGGCAGCGCGTCGACGGCGACGCCGGCGATCGCGATGTCGGCGGTGCCGATCTCGGCGATGCTCGCAACGGCCTCGTCGATCGCCCCGCGACGGAGCGCGATCTCGAGCGCGGCCGGGCTGCGGTTCCAGCCGACCACGTGCGCTCCGAGCCGGCGGCGCGCCGCCATCCCCACCGACCCCCCGATCAGACCGACGCCGACGAGCGCGACCCTCATCGGACGCCGCCCACGCTCAGCCCGGTGCGCGGCGGGCGCGCACCGATGCGGCGAGCTCGTCGAGCACGCCGACCGTCGCCTCCCAGTCCATGCAGGCGTCGGTGATCGACTGGCCGTAGGTCAGCTCTGCCCCCGCGACGACGTCCTGGCGCCCGCCGACGAGGAACGACTCGAGCATGACGCCGACGATCGCGCGCTCGCCGCGGGCGACCTGGGCGCCGATCTGCGCCGCGGCGGCGGGCTGGCGCTCGTGGTCCTTGGCGCTGTTGTCGTGCGAGGCGTCGATCACGAGGCGCTCGGCCAGCCCGGCGCTGCGCAGCCGTGCGAGCGCGGCGCCGACGCCCGCCGCGTCGTGATTGGGCTGGTCGCGACCGCCGCGCAGGATCACGTGGCCGTCGGGATTGCCCGTCGTGTGCATGATCGCCGGGACACCGCTGATGTCGACGCCCGCGAAGGAGTGGCTCGCCGCCGCGGCGCGGACGGCGTCGACGGCGACCTGGACGTTGCCGTCCGTGCGGTTCTTGAAGCCGACCGGCATCGACAGGCCCGAGCCGAGCTGGCGGTGGATCTGGCTCTCCGTCGTGCGCGCCCCGATCGCCGCCCACGACACGGCATCGGAGATGTACTGCGGCGTGATCGGGTCGAGGAACTCGCAGCCGACCGGCAGCCCGAGCCGCAGGACCTCGAGCAGCAGCTCGCGCGCCATCCGCACGCCGGCGTCGACGTCGCCCGAGTTGTCGAGGTGGGGGTCGTTGATCAGCCCCTTCCAGCCGGTCGTGGTGCGCGGCTTCTCGAAGTACACGCGCATCGCGACCAGCAGGTCGTCCTCGTGCCGGCGCGCCTCCTCGCGCAGCCGCCGGGCGTACTCGAGGGCGGCGTCGACGTCGTGGACGCTGCACGGGCCGACGACGACGAGCAGCCGGTCGTCGACGCCGTCGAGGATCGCCGAGACCACGTCGCGCCCGCGCAGCACGACGTCGGCGAGCTCGGGCTCGAGCGGCAGGCGCTCGAGCAGGTCGGTGGGGCTCGTCAGCGGCGACACCCGCGCGATGCGCAGATCGCTGACGCCCGTGACCTGATCTGGACGCGTGGACACCATCGTCACACCAGCGCTTCCTGCTCGTCGTCGGGGATCTGCTGGTCCGGCGCCTGTCTCATCACGATCATTGTCCTATCGGTCCTTTCAGAAAGATTGAACGCCTGACTGAGGTACGGCGGGCGCTCGGCGAAAGGGCGATGAAGCAGGGTGCGGTGAGCCGAGCGCCTAGATAAATCGCCAGGCGAGATACCGACGCGCGAACCCAAAGGTGCTGCGAGCGCTGTCGGCGAACCGGATCATCGAAACCGGGAGCTTAGAGGACTTCGCCGAGAGCGTCGAGGAAGCGGACGTTCTGGGCGGCTGTGCCGTACGTGACGCGCAGCGCCCCCGCGCGTCCGAGCGCCTTGCCGGCGCGCACGAGCACGCCTCGCTCGGCGAGCCGCTTGACGACCTCGGCCTCGTCGGCCTCCTGGGGCAGGTCGAACCAGCAGAAGTTGGTCTGCGACTCGGCGGGCTCGATGCCCAGCGCGTTCAGCCCGGCCTCCATCTCGACGCGCGCGACGACCGCTCGCTCGACGCGCTCGGCGACGGCGTCCTGGTGCTTGAGCGCCTCGATCGCCGCTGCCTGCGCCGCGGCGTTGCAGAAGAACGGCTGGCGCACCTGGTCGACGGCGCGCGGGAAGTCCTCCGAGCCGCACAGCGCGAAGCCGACGCGCAGCCCCGCGAGGGCGTGGATCTTCGAGAACGTCCGCAGCAGCACGAGGTTCGGGTGTGAGCCGAGCAGGTCGAGCGTGCTGTCGGGATCGTCGAGCAGGTTGAACTCGCAGTAGGCCTCGTCGACGATCAGCGCAACGTGGCGCGGCACCGTGTCGACGAACGCCGCGATCTCGGCGAACGGCAGCGCCGTCGACGTCGGGTTGTTGGGGTTGCAGACGATCACGAGCCGCGTCGCGACGGTGATCTCCCGGGCCATCGCGTCGAGGTCGTGGCGGTGGTCGTCGTCGAGCGCGACGGTGATCGCGCGCGCGCCCGAGGCGGCCGCGAGGTGCGGGTAGACGCTGAACGACGGCCACGCGTAGACGAGCTCGGCGCCCGGCTCGAGCAGCGCCTCGCCGGCCGCGAGCAGGATGTCGCAGGAGCCGTTGCCGATCGCGACCCGGCTCGTCGGGACGCCATAGCGATTGCCGAGCGCGCGCTTCAGCGTCGAGTTCGACGGATCCGGATAGCGGTTGAGGGCCGCCAGCGCGCGCTGTGCGGCCTGCACGACCGCCGGCAGCGGCGGGTCGGGCGACTCGTTCGAGGCGAGCATCGCCACGTCGTCGGGCAGCGAGTAGCCGTCCGCGACGGGGTAGGTGGGGATCCGCCGGATCCGTGCGGAGAACTCGATCGCCATGCGGCGCATTGTCTAGCATCGCGCCGGCGGGTCGCGCGCGCGGCTACGCCGGGTCCTCGCCCTCGCGGCTGATGCTGTAGCCGCCATAGGCGACGAGGACCCCGGCGAGCACGCCGCTGTAGGCGCCGTAGCCGAGGGAGTCGGTCAGCCGCACGAGCTTGATGACGAGGACGACGGCGACGAAGATGCCCAGGATCAGGTGGATCTGCGACCACGGGACGGGCGGCTCGGGCAGGCGCACGGACAGCAGCCTGGCGAGCGCGATCTGGACGATCATGACTGCCGTGAGGACGACCGCGGCGATCCCGTAGCCGGCATAGGGCTGCTGGACGCCGGTGACCGTCGTGTCGATGACGCCGTCGAGTCCGGCGAGGTCGATGTCGTGCCAGGGCACGAACAGCAGGTCGACGATCAGCAGCAGCCCGCCGACGAGCACGATGCGCTCGCCCTGCGACAGCTTCGCCAGGCCCATCCCACCGCCCCTACTGCGCGCCCTCGAGGTCCTGGCGCAGCACGCGCGCCTCGCCGAGGTAGACGTGGCGCGCGACGTGGTTGACGGGCGCGTAGTAATGCATCAGCACGCGGATGACGCGCGGCAGCGAGCCCGGCACCGGCACCTCGCGCGAGCAGAGCAGCGGCACCTGCGAGAAGCCCATGTTGCGTGCCGCGACCGCCGGGAACTCGGCGTTGAGGTCGTCGGTCAGCGTGAAGATGCAGCTGACGACGTCGCTGGGGTGCAGGTCGTTGAGCTTGAGGATCTCGCGCAGCAGCCACTCCGTCGCCCCGAGGATCGCCTGGGGGTCGTTGCGGTCCACCGACGAGGCCCCGCGCAGTGCGAAGAGCCGCATACGGCGGCGACTCTAGTCGGGTCGCGGGAAGCGTGGATCGAGCCCTGGTGCTCGCCGGCCAGTGGGTCGCCCAGGAACGTCGTGCCCGGGCGGGCGACTAGCGCGACGCCGAGTCCGGCGCGCGCTTGCGCAACCGCTCCACCTCGCCCGCCTTCAGCCGCCGGTGCCCCCCCTCCGGCAGGTCGTCGAGTCGCAGCGGCCCGAAGCGCACGCGCTGCAGCGTGCGCACCCGGTGGCCGACGGCCTCGCACATCCGCCGCACCTGATGGTTGCGGCCCTCGTGGATCGTCAGCTCGAGCACGCCGGGGCGCAACTGGCGCACCTTGGCGGGCGCCGTGCGGCCGTCGTCGAGCTCTACGCCCTCGCGCAGGATGCGCAGCGCGCGCTCGCTGACGGGCACCGGGTTGACGGCGGCGCGATACGTCCGCGGGACCTCGAAGGACGGGTGCGTCAGGCGCTGCGCGAGGTCGCCGTCGTTCGTGACGAGGATCAGCCCGGTGCTGTCGGCGTCGAGCCGCCCGACCGGATAGAGGCGCGCGCCGCGCGACGGCACGAGGTCGACGACGGTCCGGCGGCCGTGCGTGTCGGCCGCCGTCGACAGCACGCCGACGGGCTTGTTGACGACGAAGACCATCCGCTCCTCCGAACCTTCGAGATAGCGCCCGTCGACCGCGACGCCGCTGTCGGCGTCGACGTCGCGCGCGGGATCGGTGACGGTCTGCCCGGCGATCGTCACACGACCCGCGCGGATGATCTCCTCTGCGCCACGACGCGACGCGACACCGGCATGAGCGAGGAACTTGGCAAGCCGCACGCATACGATGGTCGCAGGTGCCCCCCGAGCCCAACCTCTTCTATCCCGAGATGATGTACTTCGCGCTGCAGCTGCACGCGACGCGCGAGGAGCTGATCGAGATCGCCGCGGGATGGGCCGCCGAGCACGAGCTGCACATGTCGGTCGAGCGCTTCTTCCCTGACTACCTCGTCGGGGCGGTTCCGGCCGGCGGCGACCTCGAGGCCGCGATCGCCGAGCTCGACCCGGTGCGCCGGATCTGCCTGCGCCGCACGGCGTTCGACATCGTCGCGATCAACCAGATCCAGCACGTGTCGATGAACCCCGAGAGCTTCACGATCGTGCTCGAGCCGCTCTCCGAGGACGGGCTTCGAGCGACGGCGCTGACGGCGCGGATGGGAAACGAGGACGCGCTGCGCTGGTGGGTCGGGCTCGTGCGAGAGACGACAGACGACCTGCACCGCGGCGCCTGGGCGGTCGACCCCCAGGGTGGACGGCGCAAGTACGTCTCCGACCATTGGCACACCCCCGGCGCGCACGAGCTCGCGGCCGACGGCGTGCCGATGCTCGCCGCGACCGGTTCGGCGATCTTCGAGTTCTCCGACCTCGACTGATCACGGCGGCGCGACCCGGCCGCGGGGCTAGGCTGATCGCGTGGATCTGGAGCTGCTCGAACGCACGCTGTCGGACGCAGGCGAGCCCGCGTTCCGCGCCCGTCAGGTGTGGGCGTGGACCGCACGCGGCGCCGCGGGCTATGAGGCGATGACCGATCTGCCCGCCGCCCTGCGCTCCCGGCTCGCCGACGAGGTCCCCTACTCGGCGCTGACGCTCGTCGACGAGGCGCACGCCCGCGACGGGACCGTCAAGTCGCTCTTTCAGACCGACGACGGCCGTGCGGTGGAGGCGGTCCTGATGCGCTACCGCGACGGCCGGCGCTCGCTGTGCCTCTCCTCGCAGTCGGGCTGTCCGCTGACCTGCAGCTTCTGCGCGACGGGGGCGATGAAGTTCGGCCGCAACCTGACGACTTCGGAGATCCTCGACCAGGCGCTGCACTTTCGCCGCATCGAGGACGTCGACCACGCCGTCTTCATGGGCATGGGCGAGCCGATGATGAACCTCGACAACGTGCTCGCGGCCTGCCGGCGCCTCCCCGACATCGGCATCACGCATCGCCGCACCGCGATCTCGACCGTCGGCTGGATTCCCGGCATCGACCGCCTCGCACAGACCGACATGCCGATCCGCCTCGCGCTGTCGCTGCACGCCGCCGACTCCGCGCTGCGCTCGCAGCTCATGCCCGTCAACGAGCGCTACCCGCTCGCCGACGTGCTCGACGCCTGCGTGCGCTTTCACGAGGCCAAGCGGCGGCTCGTGTTCGTCGAGTACGTGATGCTCGCCGGCGTCAACGACCGCTACGAGCAGGCCGTCGCGCTCGCCGAGCTGCTGGACCCCGCGGTCTTCAAGGTCAACCTCATCCCGTACAACCCGACCGGCTCCTACGACGGCTCCGGCAGCGACGCGATCGCGGCCTTCCGCGCGGTGCTCGAGGAGCACGGCCTGCGTGCGACGGTGCGCCTGACGCGTGGGCGCGACATCGCCGCCGCCTGCGGTCAGCTCGCCGCCGCGCGGGCGTAGCGCGACCGACGAGATCAGGCTGCCGACGCGTCGCCCGCGCGCTGCTCGCCGGCGCGCAGCAGGCGGTCGCGCAGGTCGGCCTCCTCCTCGGGCGAGGGATCCCACTCGGCGACGCTCGGCAGCGCCTGCGGCGAGTGCAGGCCGAAGAGCTTGAGGAACAGGTCCGTCGTGCGGTACATGACGGCGCCGAACTGCGACCGGCCGGCCTGCTCGATGAAGCCGCGCTCCTCGAGCGTGGCGGTCGCAGACTCCGCCGCGACGCCGCGGATGCGCGTGATCTCCGGGCGTGAGACCGGCTGCAGGTAGGCGACGATCGCGAGCGTCTCGGCCTGCGCGGGCGTCAGCGGCGGCGTGCGCGGCTTGGCGAGCAGGCGTCGCGCCGCTTCCTCCGCGACGGGATCGGTCGCAAGCGCGATCCCGCCCGCGACGCGCTTGAGCTGCAGGCCGCGCGCACCGGGCGCGTACGCGCGATCGAGCTCGGCGAGCGCGGCGGCGATCTCGTCGGGGTCGCAGCCTGAGGCCTCGGCGAGGTCGCTGACGCTGACCGCGTCCGGCGAGAGGAACAGCAGCGCCTCGACGATCCGCGCGAGCTCGCTCGTCACGCCAGCGCCTGCACGTGCGCCGGCGGCGAGGCCGGGGCGATCGCGATCTCGCCGAAGGGCTCGGCCTGCGTCCACGTCGCCTCGCCCTGCTTGTAGAGCTCGAGCAGCGCGAAGAGGGTCACCGCGACGGTCACGCGGTCGGCGCCGCGCACCGCTTCGTCGAAGGTCGTCGCTCCGCGCAGCAGCAGCGTGCGCAGGTGCGTCAGGCGCTCGGCGGTCGTCACGCGCGGGATCGTCAGGTGGCTGAGGGTCAGCTGTGGCGGCACGCGCAGCAGCCCGCCGAGCGCGGCGCCGAGCCGGCGCGGGTCATGGACGGCGCCGGCGTGTCCGAGGTTCGTGCGCCGCAGCGCCGGGGGCAGCGGCGCGCGCCGGTAGCGCACCCCCTCCTCGGCGCCCAGCCGTGCCGCGAGATGCTCCGCCGCGCGCCGGTAGCGCTGGGCCTCGAGCATCCGCGCGAGCAGTTCCTCGGCGGCCTCGCCCGGCTCGAAGTCGGGCAGCTCGTCGTCCGCCGCGGGCAGCATGAGGCGCGACTTGAGCTCCAGCAGTGCGGCGATCAGCACGAGGAACTCGGTGGCGACCTCGAGGTCGAGCTCGCCGCGCGACTCGAGCTGATCGAGGTAGCAGATGACGATCTCCGCGAGCTGCACCTCGAGCAGGTCGATCTCCTCGCGCAGGACGAGGGTCAGGAGCAGATCGAACGGCCCGGAGAAGACCTCGAGGTCGAGCTCGAGCGAGGCAGCGGTCATCGCGGCGCACACTATCGCCGCCCGACGACGTTCAGAGACCTCTGCTGTGCAGTTCCTGCTCGTATCTACGCGATGAGGAGCGAGATACCGAACAGCAGGAACAGCATGAGCAAGATCAGGATGATGTCCAACGCCTCGAACTTGCCGTCTTCATTGCCTAGACCCATCCGCGGACCCTACCGTTAGCGCGCCGATCACGTCCGACGCCCATCGCCGCGCGCACGTCGGCAAGCGTCTCCGCGGCGATCGCGCGGGCCTTGTCGGCGCCCGCCGCGAGTACGTCCTCGAGCCCCTGCTGATCGGGTCGCAGCGCGCGATAGCGCTCCTGCAGCGGCGCGAGCGCCTCGACGACCGCGTCGCCGACGGCGAGCTTCAGGTCGCCGTAGCCGCGCGCGCTCGCAAGCTCCTGCTCGACGCTCTGCGGTGAGACGACGCGCACCGACGCCAGGATGTCGATCAGGTTCGTCACCCCCGGCTTGTCGTCGCCGCGGCGCAGCACGGGCGGGTCGTCGGAGTCCGTCACGGCGCGCTTGAACTTGCGCCTGATCGCATCGGGCTCGTCGAGCAGGTAGACCGTGCCCTGCTCGCTGCCGCCGGTCGTCGACATCTTGCGCTCGGGCTCCTGCAGGTCGCGGACCCGCGCGCCGACCTCGGGGATCCGGTGCTCGGGGATCACCAGCGTCCCGGCGCCGAAGCGGGTGTTGAAGCGCTCGGCGATGTTGCGCATCAGCTCGAGATGCTCGCGCTGGTCCTCGCCGACGGGCACCTCGTGGGCGCGGTAGGCGAGCACGTCGGCGGCCTGCAGCACCGGGTACAGCAGCAGGCCGGCGGAGACGAGCTCACGCTGCGCCGCGGACTTGTCGCGGAACTGGTGCATCCGGTTGAGCTCGCCGAGCGCGGTCACCGACGTCAGCAGCCAGCACAGCTCGCTGTGCTCTGCCACATCTCCCTGGCGAAAGAGGATGCAGCGCTCGGGTTCCAGGCCGGCGGCGAGCAGGATCGCCGTCGTGTCGTGCACGCGCTCGCGCAGCTGCGCCGGGTCGTACGCAACGGTGGTCGCGTGAAGGTCGACGATGCAGTAGATCGCCGGCTCGCCGCGCTCCTGCCCGGCGACGTACTGCATGATCGCGCCGATGTAGTTGCCCAGGTGCTTGCGCCCGGTCGGCTGGATGCCGCTGAAGATGACGCGCGCCACGGCGGCGGAGGGTACTGCGCCGCCGCAGCCGTGGCCGTCCTGATCCGCCTATCCGGTGGCTGCCCGCTTCAGATTGACCCGCCCGAGACCGGTCTGCGGGTCGCGGCCGGCAGGTGGCAGGTCGTCGACCGCCGCGCCGAGCTTCGTCGCCCACAGCAACGGACCGCCGGTCGGATGGCGTCCGGCGATCACCGCCGCCACGCCGGCCGCGTGCGGCGTCGCCATCGAGGTGCCCGAGATCGAGTTGTAGGCGCCGTTGTTCCAGGTCGACAGGATGTTCACGCCGGGCGCGGCGACCTCGACGTCGGCGTTGAACGTCGAGAACGGCGCGCGCTGATCGCGGTTGTCGGTCGCCGCTACCGAGATGACGTCGGGATAGAAGGCGGGATAGTTCGCCGCCGCCGTGCCGTCGTTTCCGGCCGCCGCGAGGACCAGCGCCCTGCTGCTCACCGCCGCGACGGCGTTTCGCAGCGTCGCGGAGTCGGCCGTCGTGCCGAGCGACATCGAGATGACCTTCGCTCCGTTCGCGGCGAGGTAGGCGATGCAGTTGGCGATCCCTGCCACGGCGCCCGCGCCGCTGCGGTCAAGCGCCTTGCAGATCGCCAGCGGCGAGTTGAACGCGACGCCCGCGACGCCGCGCCCGTTGTTGGCGATCGCGCCCGCCGTGCCGGCGACATGGGTTCCGTGGCCGTTGTCGTCGGCGCAGCGCCCGGCGACGATCGTCGGGTCGGCGAAGAGCGGCAGGGTGATGATCCCGAGGACGTCGATGCCGAAGGAGCGCACGCCGGCGCAGTTGACGACCTTGCCCGCGAGATCCTCGTGGCGGGCGAGCACGCCGGTGTCGACGATCCCGATCTTCGCGCCGCCCGCGCTCGGGAACGACGTCGCGCCGAACAGCGCCGACCAGCCTTCCGGCGCGTCGATGTCGGCATCGGGCAGACCGCCGCCCTGGCCGCTGTTGTCGAGCCCGTAGAGCTGGCCGAAGCCCGCATCGTTGGGGACCCCGGTGGCGCGCGCGATGTAGTTCGGCTCGGCGTAGAGCACCGCTCGCGAGCGGTTCAGCCGGGCGGCGGCGACGGCCGGATCACCGGCCACGCGAACGACGCGAGCGCCGACGCCGCGGACGCTGCCGACGGTTTGCAGCACGCCGGCGAGGCGTCCTGCCAGCGAGCGCTGCGCCGGCGTCGTGCCGGCGGCGTACTTGACGATCAGCGTGTGCGCGTCATATGGCGCGGCGGCCGCCGCGACCGACGAGATGCAGCCCAGGCAGACAAGCGTCGCGATGCCGATTGCAACGGCGGATCTCATTTCCCTTCCCCCTGTCGGTGGTCGCCGACCATACGCCCGTCGTCAGCGCCCCGCAAGACGCAACCGCTGACAGCTCTTACCGCTCAGAGCTCTTGGCGCACGCGCGGGCGCTTGGCGGCGCCGGCCTCGTCCAGCCGCCGCACCGGCGTCGTGTAGGGCGCGTTGCGCGCGATCTGCGGGTCCTCTTCGGCCTCGGCGACGATCTGCGCGATCGCGTCGGCGAACGCGTCGAGCGTCTCGCGCGTCTCGGTCTCGGTCGGCTCGATCAGCAGCGCCTCGTCGACGACGAGCGGGAAGTAGACCGTCGGTGGGTGGAAGCCGTGATCGAGCAGGCGCTTGGCGAGGTCCAGCGTGCGGATCCCGAGCTCTTTCTTGATCGGCGCGCCGGACAGCACGAACTCGTGCATGCAGCGCTCGCCGAAGGCGAGCGGCAGGCGATCGCCGACCTTCTCGCGCAGCCGCGCGAGCAGGTAGTTGGCATTCAACACGGACACCTCGGAGACGTCCTGCAGACCCTCGCCGCCGAGCGAGCGGATGTAGGCGTACGTGCGCACGAAGACCCCGTAGTTGCCCTGGAACCCGCGCAGCCTGCCGATCGACTTCGAATCCCCCCGACCGCCGTCGTCGAGGTCGAACGTCGGGCGCCCGCCGTTCTCGGACTCGCGCCGCACGACCTGCGGACGCGGCAGGTAGGGCTCGATCCGGTCGCTCACCGCGATCGGGCCGGCGCCCGGGCCGCCGCCGCCGTGCGGCTGGGTGAACGTCTTGTGCAGGTTGAAGTGGACGATGTCGAAGCCCATGTCGCCGGGCCGCGAGTAACCCATGATCGCGTTGAGGTTCGCGCCGTCGTAGTAGAGCGTCGCCCCGACGCCGTGCACGATGTCGGCGATCTGCTCGATGTTCGGATCGAAGATCCCGAGCGTGCTCGGGTTCGTCAGCATGAGGCACGCGACGCTCTCGTCGGCCTTCGCACGCAGGTCGTCGACGTCGACGCCGCCGGCGCGATCCAGGGCGACCTTCACGAGCTCGTAGCCCGCCATCGTCACGGTTGCGGGGTTCGTGCCGTGCGACGAGTCGGGCGCGAGCACCTTCGTGCGCTGCTCGCCGCGATCGCCGTGGTAGGCGCGCGTCAGCAGCACGCCGGCGAGCTCGCCGTGCGAGCCGGCCGACGGCTGCAGCGAGACGTGCGGCAGGCCCGCGATCTCGGCCAGCGACTGCTGCAGGTCGAACATCAGCTCGAGCGCGCCCTGCGCGCGGCGCGGGTCCTGGAGGGGGTGCAGCCGTGCATGGCCGGGCAGCGCCGCGACGCGCTCGTGCAGGCGCGGGTTGTGCTTCATCGTGCACGAGCCGAGCGGATAGAAGCCCGAGTCGAGGTCGAAGTTGCGCTTGGAGAGGTTGACGTAGTGGCGCACGATCTCGGGCTCGCCGACCTCGGGAAGGCGCGGCGGCTGCGCGCGGCGCTGCGCCTCGGGGATCAGGCCGTCGACCTGCGGCACGTCGAGGTCGGGCGCGCGGAACGCGCGCCGCCCGGGCGCGCCCTTCTCGAAGATCGTCGTCGCGCGCTCGCGCTGCTGGCTGGTCTGCGCGCCGTCGGACGTGCTCACACCGCCACCTCCGCGGCCGCGCCGGCGCGCTCGGCCGCGACGGCCGCGCCGAGCACGTCCGCGAGCCGGTCGATGTCTGCTCGCGAGCGCTGCTCGGTGATCGCCACGAGCAGCCCGTCTGCGTACTCGTCGTAGGAGCGCCCGAGGGCGTAGCCGGCGTTGACGCCGGCTGCCGCGCAGCGTTCGAGCACGCGGTCGACGTCGGCGTCCAGGCGCAGCGCGAACTCGCGAACGACGGGGCGGTCGTGCAGCTTGCCGACGCCGTCCAGCGCCGCCAGCGTCTCGCGCGCGTAGTGCGCGCGCTGCAGCATGAGCTCGCCGAGCTCGACGATCCCGCGCCGCCCGAGCCAGCTGAGGTAGACGACGCCGGCGAGCGCGTTGAGCGCCTGCGACGTGCAGATGTTCGAGGTCGCCCGCTCTCGGCGGATGTGCTGCTCGCGCGTCTGCAGCGTGAGCACGAAGCCGCGGCGGCCGTCGACGTCCGTCGTCTCGCCCGCGATCCGGCCCGGCATCGAGCGGATGTGCTTCTCGGTCGCGGCGAAGAACCCGAACGACGGGCCGCCGAAGTCCAGCCGGTTGCCGAGCGACTGGCCCTCGCCGACGCAGACGTCGACGCCCTGGTTGCCGGGCGCCTCGAGCACGCCGAGCGTGAGCGGGTCGGCGGCGCAGACCGTGACAGCGCCGTGCTCGCGCGCGGCGTCGGCGATCGCCTGCACGTCCTCGAGCGCGCCGAGGAAGTTGGGCTGCTGGACGATCACCGCGCTGACGTCGTCCGACAGCGCGTCGTGCAGCGCATCGAGGTCGGTGACGCCGTCGTCGAGGCCGATCTCGACGACCTCCGTGCCGTAGCCGACGGCGAGCGTCTCGAGCGTCGCCCGGCTGTGCGGGTGCACGCCGCGCCCGACGAGCACGCGCGGGCGCCCGTTGACGAGCTTCGCGAGGTACGCGGCGGCCGCGACGGCGCTCGGGCCCTCGTACAGCGAGGCATTCGAGACCGGCAGCCCGGTCAGCTCGGAGATCGCCGTCTGGTACTCGAACATCACCTGCAGCCCGCCCTGGCTGACCTCCGGCTGGTAGGGCGTGTACGGCGTCAGGAACTCCGAGCGCGACATGAGCATGTCGATGATCGACGGGACGTAGTGGTCGTACATCCCGGCGCCGAGGAAGGTGATCTCGTCCTCGGCCGACACGTTGCGCTGCGCGAGCCGCCGCAGCTCGGCGTAGACGGCCTGCTCGGGCTCGCCCGGCGGCAGGTCGATCGGCCGGTCCAGGCGCACGCCGGCGGGGATCGCGTCGAAGAGCTCCTCGATCGAACCGACGCCGATCGCGTCGAGCATGATCGCGAGATCCTCGGCGGTGACTGCGGTGTAGCCGGCCATCGCTCAGAGCGTCCCCACGTAGGCGTCGCTGTCCATCAGGCCGTCGGCCTCGGCGGGATCGGCGAGCTTCACGCGGACCATCCAGCCGGCTCCGTAGGGATCGTCGTTGATCGCCTCGGGCGCGTCGGCGAGCGCCGTGTTGACCTCGACGATCTCGCCCGTCAGCGGCGCGATGACATCCGACACGGCCTTGACGGACTCGACCTCGGCGTAGAACTCGCCCGCCGTCACCGACGATCCGACGTCGGGCGGGTCGAAGAAGACGACCTCGCCGAGCGCGTCCTGCGCGAACCACGTGATCCCGAAGGTCGCGACGCCGGGCTGGGCGGGATCGAGTCGCGCCCAGTCGTGGTCGGGGTGGTACAGCAGGTCGTCGGGGTAGCTCGGGTCAGCCATCGGTCTCCCTGCTCTCCCTGCGGTAGAGGGGCCGGGAAGCGACGACGGCCGAACGCAGCCTGCCGCGCACGTCGATCTCGAACGTCTCGCCGACGACGGCGCGCTCGCTCGGCAGGTAGGCCATGCCGATGCCGACGCCGAGGCTCGGCGACATCGTGCCGCTCGTGACCTCGCCACCGCCGACGACGGGGTTGCCCTGGCGCGCGATGCCGGGACCGTCGATCCTGAAGGCGACGAGCTTCTCGGCGGTTCCGTCGGCGCGCGCGGCGCCGACCGCGAGCGAGCCGATGAATCGCGTCTCCTCGGCGCAGGCCCAGCCGAGGCCGGCCTCGATCGGGTTGCGGTCGGGCGACAGCTCGTTCCCGTAGAGGGGGTAGCCGACCTCGAGGCGCAGCGTGTCGCGCGCCGCCAGGCCGCAGGGCACCGCGCCGCGGCGCAGCAGCTCGTCCCAGATCGCGGGCGCGTCGTCGGGATCGAGCAGCAGCTCGACGCCGTCCTCGCCGGTGTAGCCGGTCGCGCAGACCAGTGCCTCGCAGCCGAGGACGATCCGCGGGCCCGCCTGCATGCGCGCGGGCAGCGGCCTGTCGGCGATCGCCTGCACGAGCTCGCGCGCCAGCGGTCCCTGTACCGCGAGCATCACGTAGCGCCCGGCGGCGTCATCGACCCTGACGGCGAAGCCGCCGGCGTGGCTGCGCAGCCATTCGAGGTCGCGCTCGTGGTTCGAGGCGTTCGTGACCGTCAGAAAGCGGTCTGCCGCGAGGCGGTAGGTGAAGACGTCGTCGAGCACGCCGCCGTCCTCGTTGCAGATCAGCGCGTACTGCGCGCCGCCGACCGCCATCCGCCCGACGTCGTTGCTGTGGACGTGCTGCAGAAACGGCTCGGCGTCGGCGCCGCAGATCTCGACCTCGCCCATGTGCGAGACGTCGAAGACGCCGACGGCGTTGCGCACCGCCTCGTGCTCGGCACGGATGCCCTCGGCGTAGTGGACCGGCATCTCCCAGCCCTCGAACGGCACGAGCCTGGCGTTCGCGTCGAGGTGCGCTGCGAAGAGGGGCGTGCGCCTGAGGGTGGGCGTGGTCACGCTGCCGAGGCTAGCGGAGCGCTCGGCGATCTCGGACGGCGAGAGAGCTCGAAGTTCCGCCAGCTCCGATCGGGTCGTACAGTGCAGCGATGCACGCTTCGGGCGCGCCCGCCCCGTCGGCCGGCCCCGGCTGGTATCCCGATCCTGCCGGCTCGGGGAGCCATCGCTACTGGGACGGCACGCGCTGGACGGATGCCCTCTCCTCCGCGATTGCGCCCGCCGGGCCGAACGCCGCCCGCGACGACTCGCGCAACTTCGCGCTCGCTGCACACCTGTCCGCGCCGCTCAGCCTCTTCGTCGGCTTTCCGTTCCTCGGCCCGCTCGTGATCTATCTCGTCAAGAAGGATGACCCGTTCGTGCGCGCGCACGCCGCCGAGGCACTGAACTTCACCCTCTCGATCATGCTCGGGATCGCGACCTTCGTGCTGATCTTCTTCATCGGCGGCCTCTTGCTGATCCCGCTGCTGATCGCGCTCGGGGTCGCGTGGATCGTCTTCGTCGGCATCGCCGCCGTGAAGGCCGGCGAGGGCGCCGCGTACCGTTACCCGCTGACGATCCGCTTCGTGAGGTAGTGGTCGTCCCGCGTACTCACGGGGGCGACCACTAGGGCCGGCAACGCCGGCGCCGCCCGAGCCGCGGCCGCGGGCCCGTTACTCGTCGTCGTCGCCGACGAACAGGTCGGCGTCCTCGACGTCGGTGTCCAGCGGGTCGGAGTCGGGCTCGATCATCTCGGGATCGTCGGGCGGGTTGGACGACTGCGCCTCACCGAGGCTCGCCGCGCCGAAGCCCTCCTCGTCGGGGCGTGATGCTGAGGTTTCCATGCGCCGCCGGTACCCGGCGCAGCGCGCCGCCAAGCGGCTATCGCAGGAACGGCGGGATCTCGATCTCGTCGTCGGGGATCTCCAGCGAGGAGCGCTGGCGATCGTCGATGCGCGGGTTGCGATCCATCCGGCGAGCGCTCTGGCGCGTCTCCTCGCGAGCCGTGCGCGGGCGCGCGCGCCCGTGATCGAAGCCGGTCGCGATGACGGTCACGCGGACCTCGTCGCCCTGCCCCTCGTCGATCACCGCGCCGAAGATGATGTTCGCGTTCGGGGCCGCCGCCTCGCGCACGATCTCGGCGGCCTCGTTGACCTCGAACAGGCCGAGGTCCTTGCCGCCGGTCATGTTCAGCAGGATGCCCGTCGCACCCTCGACGTCCTCCTCGATGAGCGGGCTCGAGATCGCGATCCGGGCGGCCTCGGCGGCGCGGTTCTCGCCGTTGGAGGTGCCGATCCCCATCAGCGCCGAGCCGGCCTCCTGCATGATCGTGCGGACGTCCGCGAAGTCGAGGTTGATCAGGCCCGGGATCGTGATCAGGTCGGTGATGCCCTGGACGCCCTGGCGCAGGACGTTGTCGGCCTCGCGGAAGGCGTCGAGCATCGTCGTGCGGCGCTCGACGACGGAGAGCAGCTTCTCGTTGGGGATCACGATCAGCGTGTCGACGACCTCGCGCAGGCGGTCGATGCCCTCCTCCGCCTGCCGGGTGCGCTGGCTGCCCTCGAACTCGAACGGCTTCGTCACCACGCCGACGGTGAGCGCGCCGATCTCGTTCTTCGCGATCTCCGCGATCACCGGTGCGGCGCCGGTGCCCGTGCCGCCGCCCTCGCCCGCGGTGACGAAGACCATGTCGGCGCCCTTGAGCGCCTCCTTTATGTCATCGCGCGATTCGGCCGCGGCGCCGAAGCCGACGTCCGGGTTGGCGCCGGCGCCGAGTCCCTTCGTCAGGTCGTGCCCGATGTTGAGCTTGATGTCGGCGTCGGTCATCTGCAGGGCCTGCGCGTCGGTGTTGGCCGAGATGAACTCCACGCCACGCAGCCCGGCGTCGACCATGCGGTTGACGGCGTTCGTGCCGCCGCCGCCAACGCCGACGACCTTGATGACCGCGAGATAGCTGCTGCTGGATTCCATGAGGACGCGTCCGACCCTTGAGTTAGCGTTGAGAGATTTTGGTCTCCGGCCCGAGCCTGCTCAAACCACAGTAAGCACGGGCGCGAAGCGATGTCAACGCGAAGTCTACCCGCGCAAGAATGATTGCAGATCCCGGGAGTCTCGACCTGTGCAGGAGAATCGTGCTTCTGACACAGTCACCCTAAAGATGAGGCTGAGTGTCTGGCGGTCGTGCCTGCAGCCCGCCCGCGACCGCCCGCTCCGGGAGCCGCAGGTCGACGTACGAGGCACCACGCGAGGTGGCGTGCGCGAGCACCTGCGTCGCTGCGGCCCACTTCGCGTCGAGGCGCCTGGGGCCGCCGAAGTACAGCTTCGGCCCGTCCTGCATCGAGGTCGTCAGGCCGCGTGGGCCGCGATAGACGCGCGCGATCCGCGCGCGCAGCGCGCGCGGTGCCGCCGCGAGCAGCCGCACCGCAGCGAAGGCCTCGCCGCGGCCGAGCCGCTCGCCGCCGGGTGTCGAGCGCACGCCGACGACCGGCAGCTCGCTCGTGGTGCTGCCGCGCAGCAGCGTGCCGTCGGCGGCGACGGCGGTCAGGTCGCCGCCCGACGCCCGCAGCGCCGCGACGGGCTCGTGGGCGTTGACGAAGATGCGCAGCCCGTGGGGGAAGTCGGTCTCGGTGCGCAGGCTGCGCACGACGGGGTACTGGGAGACGGCGCCGAGCAGTGCGTCCTCGCGCACGTGCAGCGTCGTCATGTCCATGCCCTCGGCCGTCAGCGCGCGCCGGATCTGCTCGGCCTGCGGACCCGCGATGCCGTTGACCGCGACGTCCTCGACTCGCACGAGCGAGCTGTTGCGAAGCCACAACGCGAACGGGGCGAGCACCACGAGCAGCGCGGTGATGCAGAGCAGCACGCGCGTTCGGCGGCGGGCGAAGCGGGCCATCGCGGAGGTGTTCGCCGTTGCCCGCCCGGACCCTTCCCTAGGGTGCCCGGGACATGTCGACGCCGCCTCTCTCAGAGCTGACGACGCTGCGCCTCGGCGGGCCCGCCGCGCGGATCACGACGGCGGACGACGACGACCTGCTGCTCGAGACGGTGCGCGCGAGCGACGCCGCCGAGCAGCCGCTGCTCGTGCTCGCCGGCGGCAGCAACGTCGTCGTCGCCGACGAGGGATTCGCGGGCACCGTGGTGCGGGTCGCGACGCGCGGTGTCGACTCCTTTGCGATGAGCGACGGGCGCCTGCAGCTCGACGTCGCGGCGGGCGAGAGCTGGGACGCGCTCGTGGCCGCCTGCGTCGAGCATGAGCTGTCGGGCATCGAGGCGCTGTCGGGGATCCCGGGCAGCGTCGGGGCGACGCCGATCCAGAACGTCGGCGCCTACGGCCAGGAGATCGCCGACGTGATCATCGGGGTGCGGGCCCTGGACCGCCTGACGGGCGAGGTCCACGAGCTCGACAATGAGGCCTGCCTGTACGACTACCGCTCGAGCGTCTTCAAGCGCGATCCCGGGCGCTGGCTCGTGCTGCGGGTGCGGTTCGCGCTCGAGCGCACACCGGAGTCAGAGCCCGTCCGCTACGCCGAGCTCGCCGCGCGGCTCGGCGTCGACGCGGGCGAGCGCGCGCCGCTTGCCGAGGTCCGCGCGGCGGTCCTCGCCCTGCGCCGCGCCAAGGGCATGCTGCTCGACCCCGCCGACCCGGACACGGTCAGCGCGGGCTCCTTCTTCACGAACCCGATCCTCCACGAGCGCGACTTCGAGGCGTTCGCGCGGCGCGCCGCGGAGCGGCTCGGCGGCGATCTGCGCCCGCCGGCGTGGCGGCTCAGCGAGCGCACGCTGAAGACGTCGGCAGCATGGCTGATCGAGCGGGCCGGCTTCGGCCGCGGACACGGCGACCCGCAGGGGATCGCGATCTCCTCCAAGCACACGCTCGCGCTGACCAACCGCGGAGCGGGCTCGACGAGCGAGCTGGTCGCCCTGGCGCGCGAGATCGCCGGCGGCGTGCACGAGGCGTTCGGCGTCCAGCTCGTCCCCGAGCCGGTGTTCGTCGGGCTGCGCTGGTAGCGCAGTCGGCCTCAGCCCGACGCCGCGACGAGCCGGCGCCCGAGCGCGTCGACGTCGCCGGCGCCCAGCACGAGGCACAGGTCGCCCGGTCGCAGCGTCGCGCGCAGCAGCCGCTCGCCAGCGTCGAAGTCGGTCGCCCATCCGACGGGGCGACCGCGCGCGGCGTCCGCGGCGTGCTCGGCGATCAGCAGGCCGCTGACGCCCGGAAAGTCCTCGCCGCGCTCGCGCGACGGGTAGACGTCGAGCACGACGGCGGCGTCGGCCTGCGCGAGCGCGGCGCCGAACTCGCGCGCGAGCAGCTGCGTGCGCGAGAAGAGGTGGGGCTGGAAGACCGCGACGATGCGCGCGTGCCCGAGCGTGCGGGCGGCGCTGATCGTCGCGCGCAGCTCGGTCGGGTGGTGGGCGTAGTCGTCGACGACGAGCGCGCCCGACTCGGTCCTGCCGAGGCGTTCGAAGCGGCGGCCGGCACCGCGGAAGTCGGCGAGCGTTGCGGCGAGCTGGCTCGGCGGCGCGCCGGCGATCGTGCATGCCGTCAGCGCGGCGGTGGCATTGGCGACGTTGTGCGCGCCGGGCACCGAAAGGCTCACGCGCTGCCCGGCCCAGACGAAGCGCGAGCCGCCGGCGCTCAGCTCGATCTCCGATGCCCCGGCGAACGCGGCCTCGACGATCCCGACGCGGTCGAGGAACGACTCGGCGTCCGGCACGTCGGCGACGACGCGGCGCAGCGCGTTGCACAGAAACTCGCCGAAGGCCTGCTCGAGCTCGACGTGCGACGCGTAGGTCGTGTGATGGTCGAGCTCGATGTTGGTGACGACGCCGATCTCCGGTGAGAGCTCGAGGAACGAGCGGTCGGATTCGTCGGCCTCGACGACGAGCCAGTCGCCCGCGCCGTAGGCGGCGTTCGTTGCGATCGATTCCCGCCCACGCTCGGCCGGCGGGCGCAGCTCGCCGCCGATCACGAACGTCGGGTCCCAGCCCAGCGACAGCAGCGCGTGCGCCGCCATCGACGCGGTCGTCGTCTTGCCGTGCGTGCCGGCGATCGCGATCGTCCGCCGCAGGCGGCTCAGCTCGCCGAGCAGGGCGCCGCGATGGATCTCGCGCAGGGCGCGCTCGCGGGCCGCCGCGCGCTCGGGATTGGCAGCGGCGGTCGCCGTCGAGACGACGACCTCGACGTCGTCGCCGGCGGGGACGTTCGCGGCGTCGTAGCCGATGACGACCTCGATGCCGGAGCGGCGGACGCCGTCGAGGTACGGCGTGTCGACCGCGTCCGAGCCCGTCACGGTCGCGCCGAGCGCGTCGGCGACGACCGCAAGACCGCTCATCCCCGCCCCGCCGATGCCGACGAAGTGCAGCCGCCGCCCGCTCCAGGCGCTCATCGCGATCGCGCCCCCGATGCCGTCGCGAGCACCTCGTCGGCGACGGCCTGCGCCGCGTCGGGCCGCGCGAGCGCGGCCGACGCCCTCGCCATCGCCCCCAGCCGCGCCGGGTCGCCGAACAGCGCGCCGACCTCGGCGCCGAGGCGCGCCGCCGTCAACTCCCCGTCGGGGACGACGATCGCCGCCCCGGCGGCCTGCATCCAGCGCGCGTTGGCCGTCTGGTGGTCGGCGCTCGCATGCGGATAGGGAACGAGGATCGCCGGCGTGCCCGCCGCCGCGATCTCGAAGATCGAGCCGCCGGCGCGCGCGACGCAGAGATCGCACGCCGCGAGCGCCTCGCCGAAACCGTCGATGTACGGGCGCAGGTCGTAGTGCTCGGCGGCGACGCGCCGCGCGAGCTCGGCGTGGTCGCGCGTGCCGGCCGCGTGCAGCACGCGAAACGGCGCCGCCGCGAACGCCTCGACCGCCGCCTCGTTGATCGAGCGCGCGCCCAGCGAGCCGCCGAACACGAGCACGCAGTGATCGCACTCCTGCAGCCCGAAGCGCGCGCGCGCGGCGGCGATGTCGGAGACGGGCGGTGGCACCGGTCGCCCCGTCACGCGGTAGCGCGCCCCGCTGCGACCCTCGATCGGGAAGGCGAGGCAGACGCGGCGCGCGCGCGGGGCGAGCAGCCGGTTGGCGATCCCGAGGTGGCTGTCGGCCTCGGTCAGGACGAGCGGGATGCGGCGCCCGAGCGCCGCCAGACCGACAGGGCCGGCGACGTAGCCGCCGCCGCCGAGCACCGCCGCTGGGCGCAGCTCGCCGAGGATCCTGCCGGCGACGGCGACCGCAGCGCCGGCCCGCAGCACGGCACGGGCGGCGCGCAGCGGATTCGTGCGGCTCAGCCCCTCGACGCGGATCGTGCGCAGCTCGTAGCCGGCGGCGGGAACGAGCTCGACCTCCGCTCGCTCGCCGCCGACGAAGACGACCTCAGCGCCCGCCGCTCGCAGCCGCTCGGCCACCGCCAGCGCCGGCACGACGTGCCCGGCCGTCCCGCCCGCGGCGATCAACACTCTCAGCACCGCGTGATCCTCGCGCATCCTCCGCGTCGGACGGCGGCTCGCCGGGCAGCGCGAGCAGATCGCTCGTGCTGCGAGCGGCGATGTTCAGCAGCAGCCCCATCGTCGCCAGCAGGACGAGCAGCGAGCTCGAGCCCGACGAGATGAACGGCAGCGGCACGCCGGTCAGCGGCGCGATGCCGAGCACCGCGAAGACGTTCAGCAGCGCCTGGCACATGATCAGCGCCGTCAGCCCGGCGGCCAGCAGCTGCGCGTAGCGCGTGGCGGCCGCCTTCGCGGTCCGCAGCCCGGCGTAGGCGATCAGGCCGTAGAGGAAGAGCAGGCCGCAGATGCCGGCGATCCCGAGCTCCTCGCCGATCACCGCGAGGATGAAGTCGGTGTGCGCCTCGGGCAGGTAGAAGACCTTCTGCACCGACTCTCCCAGACCGACGCCGAAGAAGCCGCCGGAGCCGAGCGCGATCTGGCCCTGGACGGACTGAAAGCCGATCGAGTCCGCGTGCGCCCACGGGTTCACGAACGCCGTCAGCCGCGCCGCGCGGTAGGGCTCGACGAGGATGAACAGCATCACGAGCACGGCGCCGATGCCGGCGATCTTCCCGAGCAGGCCCAGCGGGATGCCGGCGACGAGCAGCAGCGCGCCGAGCGTGAAGGCGATCACGAGCGACGTGCCGAGATCCGGCTGCGAGGCGACGAGCAGCATCGCGGCGCCGGCGACGAGCAGCAGCGGACCGGTGACGCCCTTGAGCGTCTTCGGCCGCGCAGGCGCCGTTGCGAGCAGCCCCGCGGCGTAGAGCACGAGCGCGAGCTTCATCAGCTCCGAGGGCTGGAACTGCAGCGGCCCCAGACCGAGCCAGCGCCGCGCGCCGTTGACCTCGATGCCGATGCCGGGGATCTTCACGGCGACGAGCAGCAGGAACGAGAACCCGAGCAGGGCGGGCGTGAGGCGCGGCAGGAGCTCCAGGCCGCCGCGTGCGAGCAGCTGCATGACGACGAGGCCGAGGGCGCCGAAGCCGACGTACTTCACGAGGTACATCGTCCCGTCGCCCTGGCCCTCGAGCAGCGTCCGGGCCGAGGAGGCGCTGTAGACCATGACCGCGCCGGCCGCGAGCAGGCACAGCGTCGCGGTGAAGAGGATGTTGTACTCGACGGGCTTGGGCTTGGGCCGAGACTTCGACACAGCGCAAGCGCGGCTTGGCCGGGCGTCGGAGGCCATCGAACAGCGCCCTTCGACGTCGCGCCGGCGATTCCTTGCCGGGCAGGTCGTCGCGCTGACCACGTCGACGATCTCGGCGCGGCGCACGACTTCGTCCGCCAGCGGGTCGACGTGCCGGCGATCGCTGCGCCTGGTCGCGCTGACGGCGCTATCCTCGCGCGCCGTGGGCGCGCCAAGCAAGAAGGATCCGATTCGCGAGCTGCTGGCGGACATCCAGCCGGCGCTGTTCCTCGGCAACCCGTCGGGCACGGTGGCGATCATGAAGGACAAGGTCGTCGAGGCGGGCGGCGACCCCGACAAGGTCCTCGAGTGGGTTCGCGAGCACGGCGGCTACCCCGACAAGAGCTTCGGAGTCGCACACGGCAGGGATTCGACATGCGGCCCAAGCCAGCGAGCAAGCACTACTACGTGGTGCCCGAGGACGCGCTGAAGTAGCAGCCTCAGGTGCTTGGCGGCAGCTGCGACACGGCGCACCTAGACTGATGGCCAGGAGATCGCGCCGCCCTTCACCGAAAACGTACAGTGAACGCATGGCGGGCATGGCGGGTATCGCGACGGTGTTCGCCCTGCTGGCCCTCGCGGGCACGGCGCCCGCGACGAGCCTCGCCGCGAGTCACCCGTCGCCGATGACGTCGCGCACGTCCGTGCCGCTCGGCGCGGCCGTCTGGTCCGGCTGCACCGTTGCCACCTACGTCTGGCCGGCGGGCCTGGCCTGCCCGGTCGCCTCGTACGACGCCCGCTACAGGTCGACGTTCGCGCAGAACTTCGATCGCGCCACCGCAGAGAACGAGTTCAAGATGCTGTGGACGCAGCCGAAGAGGGGTCGGTTCGACTTCCGCGCGGCCGACGGGATCGCGGCGCTTGCGGCCTCCGCGAGCAAGACCGTGCGCGGCCACGCGCTGGTCTACCCCGCCGCGAACCCGCGCTGGGTCGACAAGCCGTTCTTCCTGACTCCGTGGACACGCAGCAGGCTGCTCGACGTGATGCGCACGCACATCAAGACGACGGTCCGGCACTTCAAGTCGAAGTTCCCCGGCGTCGTGACCGAATGGGACGTTGTCAACGAGCCGTTCCTGCGGAGTGGCGCGCGTGACGACAACGTGTACCAGCGGGTGATCGGCAACGACTGGATCGAGCAGGCGTTCCGTGCGGCCAACGCCGCCGACCCCGATGCCCTGCTGTACCTCAACGAGTTCGATGCGGACACCCCGAACGCCCGTCAGCGCGCCGTCTACGCGCTCGTCAGCGACTTCGTCCGGCGCGGCGTCCCGATCGACGGCGTCGGCCTCGAGATGCATGTCGGCGCGGATGGCCGCTATCCGACGCTCGTCGAGCTGAAGAACGTGATGGCCCAATACAACGCGCTCGGGCTGCGCGTCAGCGTGACCGAGCTCGACGTGTTGCGCCCGATCGAGGGTGACCCGGTTCTGATCCAGCGCGCTGCCTACGACACCGTCGCACAGGCGTGCCAAGAGTCGACGAACTGCGACGGCGTCACGATCTGGGGAGTCGCAGACCGCTACTCGTGGCGCGGGGCGGCGCAGGCCGCCACGCTGTTCTCGCGCAACTTCACGAAGAAGCGCGCCTACGACCTCGTGCGCTGCCGTCTCAACGATCCCAAGCCGCTGAGCGGGACCTGGACGCCGAAGGACTGCGGGCCGGTCGAGCTCGTCCCGGAGACGGCCAGCACCGAGCCGACCGGCCCGACAGGCGGCTCGTCGACGGCATCGGATCCGGCGCCGGACGCAGAGGCGGGACCGGCGGCCGCAGCACCGGCAGCCGCGCGATAGCGGGTGCAGCCGCGCCCGTGCTGCGAACGCCGGCCGCTACGCGCAGGCACCGCTCGTTGGGATGCCCGACGCGTTAGCAGCGCGCGGTCAGGGGATCGCCACCCAGAAGGAGACGTTGTTGTCGCGAGCCGCGGTCGTGGTGGCCGTCGAGCGCTCCGTGACGACCTTGAACTCCGTCGTCGGGTCGCAGCCCCCGCTGGTGTAGTCCCCGGTGCTCATCGCGCTGGCGTTGCCCTCCGGCGGGGTCGTCTGCGCGAACTCGACACCGGCCATGATCAGGTCGGTGGCCGGATCGATCGGGTCGCTCGGGTTCGCGGCCGGCGTGATGCAGTAGATCCCTTTCGCCGACCGCCGGACGTTCGCGATGTTCTTCGACCTGTCGGTCGGGCATGACGTCGGCGTGGCGGCGCACGCGAGCGCATTCACGAATGCGTAGGCCCGCGCGGTGCCGGCCGGGCCCTGCGGGCCGGTTGCGCCGGTGTCGCCCTTCGGGCCCGCCGGTCCGGGATCGCCCTTCGGGCCCGCCGGCCCGGAATCGCCCTTCGGGCCCGCCGGCCCGGGATCCCCCTTCGGGCCCGGCCGGCCATGGCCACCGGACAGCTGGCCATGCTTGAAGTCCTTCCTCAGCAGCGTCCCGTTGCGGACCTTCTGCGTGGTGACGGAGTTGTTGCGCAGCTGCTGGTTGCCGACGCTGTTGCGCGGCAGTACGCCGGTGGCGTAGCTCGTCCCGCCGAGCGCGATCATCACTGCGACCGTCGACATCGCGTTCGCGTACGTCAGCCGTGCCCGGACTGCCCTGAGCATCCCCACCTCCCGCCGCTGGAGCCCGCGAGCCTACTCAGGTCGCTCGGAGCCCGTCAACGCAGACGCGCCGATTTTCCGACCAGCGCCTTGAATGCCCGCCCGCGCGCCTCGAAGTCCGCGAACTGATCGAAGCTCGCACAGGCCGGCGACAGCAGCACGACGTCGCCCGCCCGTGCCGCGGCCCGCGCGCGCTGCACCGCCGTCGGCAGGTCTGCGCAGTGCTCGCCGCCGGCGTCGCGCCCGATCCGCTCGGCGTCCTCGCCGATCAGGTACGTCCGGTGCGCCCTGCCGCGCAGCGGCGCGAAGTCCTGCCCCTTGCCCTGCCCGCCGAGGATCAGGTGCACCCGCACGTCGGGCGCGAAGCTCGCGAGCGCGACGAGTGTCGAGGCGACGTTCGTCGCCTTGGAGTCGTTGACGAACAGGACGCCGTCGACCCGCGCGACCTCCTCGAGCCGGTGCTCGACGCCGGCGAACGTGCGCAGCCCGGCGCGGACCGCGTCGCGGTCGATCCCGCGCGCGAGCGCGATCGCCGCCGCGGCCGCCGCGTTCGCGCGGTTATGCGCGCCGCGCAGGCGGATCTCGTCGTAGGCGATCAGCGGCTCGTCATCCCACCACAGGTGCCCCGCGCGGTCGTCGAGCTCGCCGCCGGGCCCGAACGGCACGCGCCGCGCGCAGCCGCCCAGGTCCTCGACGGGCAGCCCTGCCGGCGCCACCGCCAGATCGTCGTTGCCCTGCCGCGCAAAGGCCTGCAGCTTCGCGGCGAGGTAGTCGTCGAGCGTGCCGTGGCGGTCGAGGTGATCGGACTCGACGTTCAGCAGCACCGCCCCCTCGGGGGCGAACTCGAGCGTGTCCTCGAGCTGAAAGGAGCTCGCCTCGCAGACGACCGTGGCGCCCGCGTCGAGGCTGCCCGCAAGCCCGCTCACCGCCGTCCCGACGTTGCCCGCCACGGCGACGGCCAAGCCTGCCTCGCGGTGGATGTGGCCGAGCAGCTCGACCGTCGTCGTCTTGCCGTTCGTGCCGGTCACCGCGATGAACTCGTTTGGCAGCAGCCGCCAGCCGAGCTCGAGCTCGCCGAGCACCGGCACGCCGCGCCCGCGCGCCGCCGCGATCACGGGCGCCTCGCGCGGGACGCCTGGCGACTTGACGACCGCGCTCGCGCTCGCCAGAAACGCCAGGCCCTCCGTCCGCAGATGCGCATCGATGTCGTCCGGGATCGCCGCCGGCGAACCGCGATCGACCGCCACGACCTGCTCTCCGCGCGAGATCAGGGCCCGCGCCGCCGCGATTCCCGACCGCGCCAACCCCACGACGAGCCACGGGCCCGGCGGCAGCGGCGGGCGGCTACGCAACGGAGGCCTGGTACAGCGTGAAGCCGATCGCGCTGCAGATCGCCGCGATGATCCAGAAGCGCAGGATGATCTTCGTCTCCGACCATCCGAGAAGCTCGAAGTGGTGATGGATCGGCGCCATCAGGAACGGTCGCTTGCGGAAGGCCTGAAACGAGAAGACCTGGATCATCACGCTGAGCGCCTCGATGACGAAGATGCCGCCGAGCAGGATCAGCAGGATCTCGGTCTTCGTCATGACCGCAAGCCCGGCGATCGCGCCGCCGAGGGCGAGCGACCCCGTGTCCCCCATGAAGATCGTCGCCGGGAACGCGTTGAACCACAGAAACCCGACGCACGCGCCGACGAGGCAGGCGGACAGGATCGCGAGGTCGTGCTGGCCGCTCGTGATGAACGTGATCCCGATGTAGGCCAGCGCCACGATCGCGGCGCAGCCGGCGGCGAGGCCGTCGAGGCCGTCGGTGAGGTTGACGGCGCTCGTCGTGCCGGCGACGACGATGATGATGAGCGCGAGGAACGGCAGCCCGGCGAGGAAGCCGAGGTCGATTTGATAGTCGACGACGCGTAGGCGCAGCGTCTGCTGCAGCCCGGCCTTCTCGGTCGCGATCCACCACAGCGCGACCGAGATCACGATCGTGATCGCGAGCTTCATCCGCGCGCTCAGCCCGAGCGAGCGGCGGCGGACGATCTTCGTGTAGTCGTCGGCGAAGCCGAGCAGCGCGCAGCCGATCGCCGCCCCGTACACGCCGACCGCCCGCCAGTCGTACTCGGACAGGATCAGGAACGGGATCGAGATCGCGGCGACGATGATGATCCCGCCCATCGTCGGGGTGCCGGCCTTGACGTGGTGCTTGGCCGGCCCCTCCTCGCGGATGAACTGGCCGAACTCGCGCCGGCGCAGGAACGCGATGAACTTCGGCGACAGGAAGATGCAGATCAGCAGCGCCGCCGTGCCGGCGATCAGGACCTCGCCCATGCCGTGCCTACTCCGCGTCCGCTGCCGCCTGCAGACCCTGCGCGACGACCTCCAGGCCGACGCCGCGCGAGCCCTTGACGAGCACCGTATCGCCCGCGGCGACGAGCGCGCGAACGAGCGCGCTCGCGGCGGCGGCGTCGGGCGCGCCGTGCAGCTCGCCGCCGAAGCCGTCGCCCATCAGCGCCGCCAACGGCCCCACCGTCACGAGCACGTCGACGCCGCACTCGCGGGCGTAACGCCCGATCTCCGCGTGGAAGCGCGCCTCCTCTGGACCGAGCTCGAGCATGTCTCCGAGGACGGCGATCCGGCGCCCGGACCGAGCACCGGACGCGGCGAGATCATCGAGGGCGGCGCGCATCGACATCGGGTTGGCGTTGTAGCAGTCGTCGATGACGAGCACGTCGCCGGCCAGCTCGATCCGCTGGCCGCGGAGGGCGCTGAGCTCGACCTCGAGGTGCCCGCTCGGCTCGACGCCCGCGGCGCGCGCCGCGGCCAGCGCCGCGAGCGCGTTGAGGCGCATGTGGCGCGAGGTGAACGGCAGCTCGAGGTCGTCGGGCAGCGCGCAGACGTCGCCGCCGGGACCGAAGGTGACGGTGTGCAGGTCGTCGCGCAGGTGCACGTCGAGCAGCGGCTCGTCGGACGGCAGGACGGCGGTCGCGCCCGGGCGCAGGTCGACGAGCAGCTCGGCCTTTGCCGCGGCGACCGCCTCGAGCGAGCCGAGCAGCTCGAGGTGCACCGGCCCGACGTTGACGATCACGCCGACGTCGGGCTCGGCGATCGCGGTCAGCTCGGCGATCTGCCCGGTACCGCGCATCGCCATCTCGAGCACGAGCACCTCGGTGCCGGCGGGCGCGGCGAGGATCGACAGCGGCAGCCCGATCTCCGTGTTGAGGTTCTGCGCGCTCGCGACGACGCGCCTGCGCTGGGCGAGCATCGCCGCGAGCAGGTCCTTCGTCGACGTCTTGCCGGTCGACCCCGTGATCGCGACGACCTGCGCTCCGAGCGCGCGCCGCCACGAGCGCGCGAGCGCCTGCAGCCCGGCGAGCGGGTCGTCGGCGGCGAGCAGGACGCCCGGGCCGCTCGCGGAGCGGACGTGCTGGGGAGCGACGAGCACCCCCCAGGCGCCGGCCTCGAGCGCCGCGTCGGCGTAGCGCCCGCCGTCGACATTGCGGCCGCTGAGGCCGACGAACAAATCGCCGGGCTGGACGTCGCGCGAGTCGATCGTCACCCGCTGCGGCCCGCAGGGGGTGTCGTCGCGCCGCGGCGCGGGGCGCACGAGCCGCACGCCCGCCGCCTCGGCGACGAGCTCAGGCCACCAGTCGCGCACGTCGTGCCTCCCACGCGACGGCTACGTCGTCGAACAGCAGCCGCGTCGATGCGATCGAACTCAATGCGCAGTGCTCGGTCGACAGATCGTGTCCTGCGGGCCGCGACGCCTACCGCTGCTCGCCATCGCGCAGGGCGCGCACGGTCTCGTCGTCGACCGCCGCGCCAGACGCCGGGACCACGAGGCGGCCGCCGCGTTCCTCCAGCGACGCCACCGCCAGCGGCTCGACGCGGATGCCCGTCCCGTCGGGCTGCACCTCGACGACGCGCGGCCGCAGACCCAGCGCTTCGCGCAGCGACTTCGAAATCACGAGCCACCTGGCTTGTCGATGGTTGCCTTCATGCGGGAACCGTACCGCCGCGATGGCGGCAGATCACGCGACCAGTCGCGCGCGCAGCGCCTCCCGCGCGACGGCGACGTCGTCGAACGGCAGCTTGCGCCCGCCCTCGAACTCCTGGCCCTGCTCGTGGCCCTTGCCGGCGATGACGACGACGTCGCCGCGCCGCGCGAGCGCGACGGCGCGCTCGATCGCCGCGTGGCGGTCGACGATCGCCTCCGTCGCGCCGCGATCCTCGATCCCGGCGAGGATCTCTTCGACGATCGCGGCCGGCTCCTCCGAGCGGGGGTTGTCCGAGCTGACGATCGTGTGGTCGGCCAGCCGCGCGGAGATCGCGCCCATCTGCGGGCGCTTGCCGCGGTCGCGATCACCGCCGCAGCCGAAGACGCAGATCAGGCGGCCGGCCGCCAGCGGCCGCGCCGCCAGCAGCACGTTCTCCAGCGAGTCGGGCGTGTGCGCGTAGTCGACGAGCACGGCGAAGTCCTGGCCCTCGTCGACAGGTTCGAAACGGCCCGGCACGCGTCCTGCCTCGGGCAGCGCCGCGACGATCGTCGCGTCGTCGACGCCCAGCGCGCGCACAGCCGCGACGGCGCCGAGCACGTTCATCACGTTGAAGCGCCCCGGCAGGGGCGAGCGCAGCTCGAGCCCGCCGGCGCAGAACGTCGAGCCGGCGAAGGCGCTCTCGATCTGCGTCGCGCGCAGGTCGGCGCCGGCCGTGTCGATCCCGACGGTCACGAGCTCGGGCACGATGTCGCGGATCACGGCCGCCAGCCGCGCCCCGTACGCGTCGTCGACGTTGACCACCGCCACCTGCGGGCGCCCGTCGACGAAGAGCTTGCACTTCGCGGCGAAGTACTCCTCCATCGTCGGATGGAAGTCGAGGTGGTCCTGGGTGAGGTTCGTGAAGATCGCCGCCGCCCAGTGGATCGCGTCGGCGCGACCGAGCTCGAGCGCGTGGCTGGAGACCTCCATCACGCAGTGGCTGTCGCCGCCGTCGCGCATCGCCGCGAACGTCGCCTGCAGGTCGATCGCCTCGGGCGTGGTCCGCGCGACCGAGTGCTCTAAGCCGCCCACGATCGAGGTGACGGTGCCGAGCAGGCCCGTCTGGTGGCCGGCGGCCTCGAGCAGCGCGCGTACGAGGTAGGCGGTGGTCGTCTTGCCGTTCGTGCCGGTCACGCCGATCGTGCGCAGCGTCACCGTCGGGTCACCGTGCAGGCGGGCGGCCGCCGGCGCCATCGCCGCGCGCACGTCCTCGACGACGACCTCGGGCACGGCGAGGCCGAGCGGGTGGTCGACGACGAGCGCGGCGGCGCCGCGGGCGACGGCATCGCCGGCGAAGTCATGCCCGTCGCGCGTGAAGCCGCGGACGCAGAAGAAGAGCGTGCCCGGCTGGACCCGCCGGTTGTCGTAGGCGAGCGCCTGGACCTCGACGGGCGGCGCGTCGCGGGCAGCGTCGCCGAGCACCTCGCGCAGCAGCATCGCTGCGCGAGTCTAGAAGGCATGGGGCACGATGCTCCGACGCGGTCGAGACCGGCGCGCTGAGCCCGGCCTGAGGCGGCGACTCCGGGGAATCGCGGATAAGGTCGTTGGCGTGGACGAGCCGCTCGTTGACGCGGACGAGTTCCGGCGCTGGCGTGCCGAAGCCGACGCCGCGCTGCGCAGCGCGCGCCTGCAGGCCGACGCAGAACTGCACAACTGGGCCTGCTTCGCGGCCGAGCAGGCTGCCCAGCTCGCCGTCAAGGGACTGCTCCACGGCCTCGGCCGGGGCCCCTGGGGGCACGACCTGGTCCGGCTCGGCGAACTGCTCTCCGAGGTGGGCGAAGTGCCGACCGCCGTCGCAGACTCGCTACGGCGGCTCAGCCGTCACTACATTCCGGCGCGCTATCCGGACGCTCACCCCTCAGGACCGCCCGGCATCCACTACGGCGCGGCCGACTCGGCGCAGGCCGTCGCCGACGGCGAAGGTGTGCTCGCCCATGTCGATGCGCTCTGGAGGGGTGTTTCGCGGTGAGCGACGTGCTCGCCGACCGCCGCGCCGAACGCGACCGCCTGATGGCGATCGCGCGCACGTACGCTGAAACGCTCACCGCACGCCTCCCCGTCCGCGCCGTGGTGCTGGCCGGCTCGCTGGCGCGCGGCGACTTCAACGTCTGGAGCGACATCGACGTGATCGTGATCGCCGACGCGCTCCCCGAGCGGTTGCCGGATCGGCTTGCGCTGCTGGGAGCGGACGCTCCCGGCGGCGTCCAGGCCGTGGGCTTCACGCCAACCGAGCTGCGCCAAGCCGCCGGACGCGCCAACCGGCTCGTCCTCGATGCCGCCGCGCACGGCATCGTCCTCGCCGGCGATCCGCACGTCCTCGCACGCGCGTGCGGCCAGATCGCCGCGCCCGCTGTCGAGCGCTGAAGGAGGCCGGCGGCCACCCGCCGGTGCAGCGGTCCTGTTTTGCGGCGCGGTCGCTCGCGCAACCGCACTCCGACGATCTTCTCGCGCGTCCCGCGATCCGCGAAAGGCGTCGCGTCGCGCCAGGCGCTTCCGTGGCGCGTCGGCGCGTACGCTCAGCGCGGCGCGATGCCGAGATACGGCAGCGCGAAGCGCATGATCTCCTGAAACGCCGGCGCCGCGACCTCCGAACCGTAGATCTCGCCCTGAGGCTCATCGACCATCACGGTCACGAGCAACTTCGGCTTGCGCGCCGGCGCGAAGCCCACGAAGGAGCCGATGAAGCGCGTCTTGGAGTACTCGCCGGTGCTGGGATCGACCTTGTTCGCGGTGCCGGTCTTGCCGGCCAGCGTGTAGCCCTGGATCGCCGCCTGGCTGCCCGTTCCGCCCGCCGTCACGACGCCCTCGAGCATCTCGCGCAGCTGCGCGGCGGTGGTGCTCGAGATCACGCGCCGCCCGCGCGGCGTCGGCGTGCGCACGCCGTCGACCGCGGCGATGATCCGCGGGCTGCGCATGATCCCGCCATTGGCGATCGCCGCGTAGGCCGTCGCGAGCTGCATCGGCGTCACCGATTCGCCCTGGCCGATCGGCAGGTTGCCCATCGACGAACCGGAGTACTCGCCGAGCTTGAGGACCTGACCCGACTCCTCGGCGGGCAGCTCGATCCCCGTCGGACGGCCGAAGCCGAAGCGCCGCACCCAGCGATCGAAGCGCCGGTCACCGAGCCGCAACCCGATGCGGACCGTGCCGACGTTGCTGGACTGCGCAAGGATCTGCGTCGTCGACAGGTCGACCGCGCCGCGCTCGTGCGCCTCCTTGATCTGGCGGTCGGCGACCGTGATCGAGGGCGGCAGGTTGAAGACGTCGTCCGGCGTGACGACCTTCTCCTCCAGCGCGCCCGCGATCGTGAAGGCCTTGAACGTCGAGCCGGGCTCGTAGTTGAAACCGACGGCGCGGTTCTGCGCCGCGTAGGAGGGTGCCCCGAGACGGTCGTTGGCGTCGACCCGCGGCCAGTTGGCCAGCGCGAGGATCGTGTTCGAGTACGGGTCCATGACGAGTGCCGTAGCACCCTTCGGCCGCCACGCGACGCCGACCTGCGCCAGCACGTCCTCGACCTTGCCCTGCAGCTCGGCGTCGAGCGTCAGGCGCAGGTCGTTGCCCGGCTGCGCCCGTTCGGTCTCCTGAAGCACGATCGGCTGGCCGAGCGCGTCCTTGACGATCCGCCGCTTGCCGTCGGTGCCGCGCAGGACGCTGTCGCGTCCGTACTCGAGCCCCGCCAGGCCCTTTCCGTCCGTCCCCACCCAGCCGAGCACCTGCGACGCCAGCCACTTGCGAGGGTAGGAGCGCCGCGAGCTCGGGATGAACTGCAGCCCCTCGATGCCGAGCTTCTTGATCTTCGCCGACTGGGCGCCCGGTAGGTTGCGCGCGAGGTAGACGAACCCGCCCTTCTGCGAGAGCTTCTCGAGCACCTTCGCCTGGCTCATGTCGAGCAGCGGCGCAAGCCGCCGGGCGACCGTCAGCGGCGACTTGACGAGATACGGGGTGACGGCGACGTCGTCAGCCGGCTCGGACACGGCGAGCTCGATGCCATTGCGGTCGGTGATCGCCCCGCGGCGCGCGGGAACGTCGACCTGCTCGACCTGCTGGGTGCTGGCGAGCGCCTGCAGCGACGAGCCGCGGACGCCGCCCAGCCAGGCTGCGCGCGCGACTGCGATCACGAGCAGCGCGAGAAACAGCGCGAACAGCAGCCCGATCCGCCGCTCGGTGAGGCCGGCTATGGGACCGTCACCCCGCCGGGGGTCACCTGCGGGGTTCCCTCTGCCGCGGGCGCGACGGCGCCAGCCGGCGCGGGCGCGGCCGCAGTCGCGCCGGTCGCGGTCGCCGGCAGCGGTACGGCGGGCGCGGCCGGCTGACCCGCCGTTGCCGGTGCCGTCGCTGCGGCCGGGGCCGCCGGAGCGGACGCCGTCCCCGGCACGACGCCCGCGGACGTGCCGGTGTCGGGCGCGGCGCCGGTCAGAGCTGACGGCGGCTCCGCGATCGCCGATCCGGCCGGTCCGGCGATCGTCGCGTCGGGAGCGCGCATCTGTCGCGCCGCCTTCGACCCGTTTGAGCGCAGGTCGCGCGCACGGAGGTAGGTGACATCGGCGGGCTCAGGCATGACGAACCCGCGCGAGCCGGCAAGCGCCTGGATCCGGTCGCCGGAGCTCAGCCGCGAGATCTCGCCGCGCAGCGCCGCGTTGCCGCGCTCGAGCGTCGCGGCCGTCTCGACCGCCCGCCCGATGCCGGCGTTCAGCTTCAGCATCGAGACCTGCATCGCGACGATCCCGATCAGGCCGAAGGCGACGACCACGACCCAGCCGCGGCTTCGCATGAGGCGGTCCATCGTGCGGCTGCGCGAGACCTCCAGCGCGGCCTCGGCGACGCGCAGTACGACCGAGGCACCGCTCGCGGCGAGCCGCAGCGGCGGGCGCGACGGCATCCGCGGGCGCGGCGCCGGCACAGCGTCGGACATCTTCAGCATCTGCGAGTCGACGCGGTCGCGCGGCGCAGGCAGCGGCCCCGAGACGCGTCGTGCGATTGCGGGCCCATGCCCGCGCGGCGCGCGTGCGGCGTTGTCATGGTCGGCACGGGCTGCGGCGGAGCGGCTCATCGCGAGGGCCTCGCTCCCGGGTCCATCCTCACGACCGTCGAGCGATGGCGCGCTGTCATGCTCGATCCTCCCGGAGCTTCGATGCGACGCGCAGACGAGCCGACCGCGCGCGCGGGTTGGCTGCGACCTCGCCCGGGGTGGGCGCGATCGCGCGGCGGCTGACGAGCTCCGCCTCGGGCTCTCGGCCGCAGGCGCAGACCGGCAGGTCCGGCGGGCAGATGCAGCCCTGGGCGCGCGCGGCGAGGAAGCGCTTCACGCGCCGGTCCTCGAGCGAGTGAAAGGAGATCGCGGCGAACCGGCCGCCGTTGCCCAGGATGTCCCACGCGAGCGGCAGCGCAGCGTCGAGCTGGCCGAGCTCGTCGTTGACGGCGATCCGCAGCGCCTGGAACACGCGCTTGGCAGGGTGCCCGGCCGCGAAGCGCGCCGGCGCGGGTACGGCGCGCGTGATGACATCGACGAGCGCGATCGTGGACTTCACCGGGGCGCGCTCGCGCGCGCGCACGATCGCGCGCGCGATCTGACGCGCGTAGCGCTCCTCGCCGAGGTCGCGGAAGATCGCCTCCAGGCGGCGTGGCTCGGCCTCGTTGACGAGCGCGTGCGCCGACAGCTCGATGTCGGGGTCCATCCGCATGTCGAGCGGCGCGTCGTAGGAGTAGGAGAAGCCGCGCTGCCACGTGTCGACCTGCATCGAGGACATCCCGAGATCCATCAGCACGATGTCCGCGCGTAGGCCCTCGTCGTGCAGCTGCGCGAGGCCGTCGACGAACGCCGCCCGGATGAAACGCGCGGCCGGCGCGAGCTCGGGCTCGAGCCCGGCGAAGCGCTCGGCGGCGACCGGGTCGCGATCGATCGCGATCAGCGTGCCGGTCGCGCCGATCCGCCCCGCGAGCAGGCGCGCGTGACCGCCCGCGCCGAAGGTGCAGTCCACGACGGTCTGACCGGGCTGCGGGTCGAGCAGCTCGATCGCCTCGCCGGCGAGGACCGGCACGTGGGGCATGGTCATGTCAAGCAGTGTGGCCAAGGGATGCGGTGATGTCGGAGACGTCGGATGCGAGCGCGTCGTTGTAGTCCGCCCAGGTCCTGCGGTCCCAGATCTCAAGCGATTCGCCGGAGCCGGTCACGACGACCTCCTTGCTGAGGCCGGCGTGGTCGAGCAGAAACGGCGGGACCATCACGCGACCGGCCGCGTCGAGGTCGGTGTCAAACGAGTTGGCGGAGAAGAAGCGCTTGAGCTTGCGCGCGTCGGGCGACAGCGGATGGAAGCCGGCCAGCGAGGCCTGCGTGTAGGCGTCGTAGCCCGTCGGCGTCCAGAGGGCGACGCAGCGCTCGAGGCCCTTGGCGAGCACGACCCCTTCGGAGAGCGCGGCGCGGAAGCGCGCCGGCACGGTGAGCCGGTTCTTCGCGTCGAGGGAGTAGTCGAAGGTTCCACGGAAGATCATGAGCGCATACGGCGAAGACTCGAGCCGGGGTGGAGGGGTGGGAGGAGCCCCTCCACCGCGGCTCATCGACCGCGAAGGTATCCCACCTTCTCCCACGATGCAACCTAAAGTGCATCATCTCTCCCACTCTGTTGTTCCGTTGCGCGCCTTGACGCAGAAAATCGCCGCGCTTGCGGAGTCTGAGCGCGGCTTGCGATCGCGAAGCGAGCGGCGAACAGCCGCAGGGCGAGTTGCAGCAGCTGGACGTGGGCGCGATCTTGCGCTTTGAGGCAGGGTTCCGCCGCTCGGTGTGCTTGTCACCGTTGTGGGCGAGGACCTACCTACGGCGGCACCGGCCGCTGCTGGCGCGGACGCGACCCGCGCGAACGAGCCAAGGTACGGGCTTCGGGGCGCTGCTCCGTTCTGCCGATCACCCGAGCCGACGCTGAGCGCGCGACGTCAACCTGCTCGTTGTGCTGGCGGCTGCCTCGCCCGCGCTATGGCTGGATCACCGAGGACTCGACCTCAGCGAACTTCGTCGAGCTCCGCCTCCGCGGATCCACACGTACGCAACGAGGTCAACGCCCTCGAACGACGCATCGGTGCGCACGCCGCCGGCGAATTCGAGGCGCGGACAGGATTCCGCCGGTCGACGTGCTCGACGGTGGGGAATCGTGCGGCGAGCGGCGAGCGGCGACCTCGAGGTTCCATCATCTGCCGCGAGCAGGCGACCGGATCATCCGAACACGTTCTTCAAGGCGAACACCGCCGGGCCCAGCAGCACGATGAACAGCGCCGGGAAGATCAGGAACACGAGCGGGAAGAGGATCTTCACGGGCGCCTTCTGGGCGCGCTCCTCGGCAACCTGCCGGCGCCGCGTGCGCATCTCCCCGGCCAGGTTTCTCAGGATCGTGCCGATCGATACGCCGAGCCGCTCGCCCTGCTGCAGCGAGCGCACGAACGAGCGCACGGACGGCGTGTCACAGCGCTCCAACAGCTTCGACAGCGCATGGTCGCTGGACAGACCCATGCTCTGCTCCTGCTGCATGAGCCGCAGCTCGGCGCCCATCGGGCCGTCCATCCTGCTGGCCATCATCTGCAGCGCGCCGGCGAGACCGACGCCGGCCTCGATGCTGACGACGAGCAGGTCGATCAGCTCGGGCAGCTCGCGATCGATCTCCTCGCGGCGCGCCTTCGCCCGGCGCTGCACCACGACCAGCGGCAGCCGCCATCCCATCGTCGCCGCGACGGCGACGCCGGCGAACGCCAGCAGGCTCGGCGCGCTGACGGCCAGCAGCAGCATGAAAGCCGTGAGGGCGGCCGTCGCGAGGATGCGGTAGCCGAGGTAGGCCTCCGCCGTGATCGCGTAGAAGCCGGCGCCGAGCAGGTCGCGGCGCATCTGCACGAGATCGACGCGACCGAGGCGGCCCGTCATCGCCCTCCCGACCTGCTCTGCGAGGCCGCTGAGGCTCAGCCGCAACGGCCCGGCGGCCGGCATGGCGTCCCCGGAACGCCCGAAGCCGTACATCTCGATCGAGCGCAGGCGCTGGGCGGACTGGATCCGGCCGGAGGACAGCGCGCGGGCGCCGATCGCAGCCGAGATGCCGAGCAGTGCCAGTCCGGCGAGCAGTGTGACGAGCATGTGCTTCCCCTCAGACCTTGAAGTCGACGATCTTCTTGATGACGAGCGATCCGGTGATCATCAGCACGCCCGCCATCGCCAGCATGATCCTGCCGAGCCCCGTCGTGTAGAGCGGCTCCACGTAGTCCGGGTTGGTGAGCGTGATGAAGGCCAGCAGGAAGATCGGGATCACCGTCACGACCCAGCGCGACAGCCTCCCCTGAGCGGTCAGCGACCGCACCATGCGGCGCAGCTCGGCGCTGCGCCGCAGCGACTCGGTGATGCGGTCAAGCACCTCGGCGATGTTGCCGCCGGTCTCGCGCTGAAGCTGCGCGACGAGCGCGATCTGCTGCACGTCGCGGCTGTCCATGCGCCGCTGCACGACGCTCAGCGCGTCGTCGAGCGGCACACCCAGCCGCTCGTCGGCGACGACGCGCTGGAACTCGGCCCGGCTCGGCTCGGGCGCGTCCTCGGCGACCATCGCCAGCGCGCCCGTCAGGCCGTGCCCGGCGCGGATCGCGGACGCGCTGCCCTGCAGGATGTCCGGCAGCTGATCGACGAACAGGCGCCGCTCTCGGTCGAGCCTGAAGCGCACCCAGCTGCGCACCGCGAGCGGGATCGCGAGGGCGAAGAGCGCCGCCAGCGGGCCCCCGACCTTCAGCAGGACGTACATGACGAGCAGCGTCCCGATCGCCGTCGCGACGACGATCCGGACCGGATCGCTCTCGATACGAGCGATCTCGCAGTCCTCCTTGAATCGAGCCCACCACCGCGTCCGCTCGAGCGAGCGCTCCGCCGCACCGCGGGGCGCGTCGCCCGTCACGACGATCTCCGCACTGCTCGCGACCTCGCCGAGCGAGGAGACGAAGCCGCGCACACGCTCGCGCAGATCGGGTCGGCGGTGGCGGCGGACGAGCAGGATCGCGATCCCGATCGCGAGCAGCAGGGCGCACAACAGCGTCGTCGCGAGGATGCCGAGCGTCGAGGTCCAGAAGCTGTCCTCGACGAGCACGAACGATGTGCCGCCCGGCACGCGGTACCTCATCGTGGCCACGCCGTCGACGCCGGGCACCTGCACCGCCACGGTCACCGCCCGTCCCGGCCGCGTGACGGAGCGATACCGGACGAGGTACTCGCTTGCGAGCTGGGTGCCGAGGTCGCGGAAGATCGCGCCGAGGTCGTTGATCGAGTCGGCCGGGAAGTAGCGGCCGCGGCCTGCCGCCGCCAGCTCGCTGAGCTGCGTAACGTCGAACGAGCGCGAGCGCAGGCCGATCGTGAAGACCCTTACGTTGGCCTTGCGGGCGCGGGCGCCGACGGCGCTCGCGGGCACGAGGCTGCCGGTGTCGGCGCCGTCGGACAGCACGATGACCGATCCGGCGGTGATCCGCGCCGTCGCCAGCAGGGCCAGCGCGGTGTCGACGGCGTCGAAGACATGTGTCTGAGGGCCGAGCTTCGGCGTGCCGCTCAGCGCCTGCTCGATCGCCCGCTGATCGCTGGAGGGAGCGATCAGGACGGTCGGCGTGCTGTTGAAGACGATCACGCCGAGCTGCTGGTTGCCGGTGCGCTCGGCGGCGAGCGCACGCGCGGCGGCCATCGCGCGGCGGATCCCGGCCTTGCGCATGCTCTTGCTCGCGTCGATCACGAGGACGGTGCCGAAGTCGGTTGGGCGCGGACCGGCGGCGGAGGTCAGCGTCACGCCGCGCACGCGGTCGCCGTTCTCGCTGACCTTGACCTGCGCGGCTGACAGCGCACGCTGCTCGGGTACGGTCAGGCGCAACGCACGGTCGGGGAACTGCGGTGATCCCGCCGGCACGATCACCGGACTCTCAGCGGCGCGCGCGGGCGTGGGCGCGAGCAGCAGCAGCCCGAGCACGACGGCGGCGAGCGCGGCGCGTCTCATCGCTGCCCCACCCGCGCGGCCAGCGCGGTCATCGGCGCGGCTGCGTGGCCGTTGGACGTCTGGAAGAGGTTCGCGGGCAGCTTGACGTTGCGCTTCTCGAACTTGTCGAGGAACGTCGGGCGCAGCCCCGTGGCGCGCAGCGAACCGCAGACCCTGCGCTCGGCGCTGACCGAGTCGATCTTGAACTCGAACAGCGGCTGCAGGCCGATCACGTCCGACTCCATCCGCTGCACCTCCGTGATCGCCGTCACGCGCCGCGAGCCGTCCAGCATCCGCTCCAGGTGCACGATCAGGTCCAGCGCCGAGCAGACCTGCTGGCGGATCGCCCGCATCGGCAGGTCATAGCCGGCCATCAGCACCATCGTCTCGATTCGCGCGAGCGCGTCGCGCGCGCTGTTGGCGTGCGCCGTGCAGAGCGAGCCGTCGTGGCCGGTGTTCATCGCCTGCAGCATGTCGAGCGCCTCGGCGCCGCGAACCTCGCCGACGATGATGCGGTCGGGCCGCATGCGCAGTGAGTTGCGCACGAGGTCGCGGATCTCGACCGCGCCCTCGCCCTCGACGTTGCTCGGCCGGCATTCCATCCGCAGCACGTGGCGCTGGTTGAGACGCAACTCGGCCGAGTCCTCGATCGTGATGATCCGGTCGCTGTCGGGGATCGCCGTCGAGAGCGCGTTGAGCAGCGTCGTCTTGCCGGTGCCGGTGCCGCCTGAGACGAGGATGTTCAGCTCCGCCTCGACACAGCGCTGCAGGAAGTCGACGGTCTCCGCGCTCAACGCGTCCATCCGGACGAGGTCCGTGAGATCCCAGCGCTGCTTGCTGAACTTGCGGATCGTCACCAGCGGTCCGCTGAGCGACAGCGGCGGGATCACGGCGTTGACGCGGCTGCCGTCGGGCAGGCGCGCGTCGACCATCGGCACCGACTCGTCGATCCGGCGGCCGACCTCGGCCACCATCTTGTTGATGATCCTGCGCAGGTGCGAGGCGTCGGCGAAGCGCACCGATGTCGGGACGAGCTTGCCCTTGCGCTCGATCCAGATGTCCGACGGGCCGTTGACCATGATCTCCGTGACGGTGTCGTCGGCGAGCAGCCGCTCGAGCGGTCCGTGACCGAGGATGTCGTCGGCGATGTCCTCGGCGAGCAGCGTGCGGTCCTCGCGGGAGATTCCCGACTCCTGCGCCAGACGCGTCGTGATCTCGGCGGTGACCTTCGCCTTCAGTGCGCTGCGATCGACCTCTGCGTTGAAGATCTGGCGGCCCAGGTCCTCGATCACGCCCAGATGGATCCGGTTCTTGACCTCGGCGAACGGGTCGATCGTCAGCTTCGCGTCGGTCGGCTGCCCGGCCGAGATGCGCTCGTGGAGCTCCATGGTCGTCCTTTCAACCGGTGCGGGAGAAGCCCAGGCGCCGGCGGCGCCTGGCCGCTGTCACCGGGATGTCGGTATACAGCGACGCGAGCGCGTGGAAGGCCTGGGCGGCCTGCGAGGCCTTGGCCTTGAGCGCGATCGGGGCGCCTTCGTTGACGGAGCGCGTGATCGCGCGGTCACTCGGGACGAGCACGTCCGGCGCACGACCGATGATCGCGTCGACGTCGTCGAGGCTGATCCCGACCTGACTGTCGGCGCGGTTGAGCACGAAGCGGATCGCGCTCTGCGGGTAGCCCATCAGCTCGAGCGTCTCGAGCCCGAGCTTGAGGTTCTTCAGCGACAGCGCGTCGAGCATCGCGACGACGCAGACGTCCGTCGAGACGTCCACGGCGGCGATCATCTCGGGCGTGAACGCCGGCGGCGTGTCGACGATCACGACGTCGTGCGACGAGCGCAGGACCGCGAAGACGTCGCGCAGGAACTCGACCGTGATCAGGCCGGCCTGGTCGGGCCGCCGCGGAGCGAGCAGCGCGCGCGCACCGGACTCGTGCTCGACGAGGAACGCCTCGACCTTCTCGGCGTCCATCGAGCCGCCCGAGCTCAGCAGGTCGTAGACCGTCTTCTCCGGCGCGAGCCCGAGCGCCAGGCCGACATCGCCGAACTGCAGGTCGAGGTCGACCACCACGACGCGGCGCCCGGCGTCGGCGAGCGCGGCGGCGAGGTTCGTCGCCGTCAGCGTCTTGCCGCTGCCGCCCTTGGGCCCCACCAAGACCACCATCTTGCCCTCGCCGCCGGCCGCCGGGTCGCGCTTGAGGACGGCCTTGTTGATCGTGAACAGGACCTGGTGCGACATCGCGCGGGCGAGGTTGACGTCGCACGGCTGCGGCAGGACCACGAGGTCGGCGGCGCCGGCCTGGTAGGCATGGTCGACGTAGCCGTTCGGTGCGCCCTGCGTCACGAGCAGGACGGGTCGCTCCGGCCGATCCTCGACGCCCTCGCGGATCAGCGACCCGGCCTCCTCGCTGTAGACGCCGCAGGCGACGACGAGCACGTCGGCCGCCGGCATGTGATGACCGAGCCCGTCGTAGAAGCCGACGACCTGCAGCTCGTCCGGCGCCGACAGCAGCGCGCGGATGACGGATTCGTCCATCGTGCCGTCATGGACGACGAGGATCCTGGTCGGACCCTTCATCGCCCGCTCCGGACCGACTTCGCGCCCAACAGCAGCTGCTCCAGCGTGACGATCGGCTGCACCTCGGTGTCGCGACCGTTCTGCGGACGCAAAACCAGCCACAGCTTGCCGTTGTCTGCGGCGAAGGCGAGCTTCGGTGCCTGCTTGTCCGTGACCCGCAACGTGACCTCCTTGGCCTTGCCGCCGGACCCGCCGCCCACACCACCTCCGGCCTTGACCTCCGTCGGCGCGTCGAGGACGAGCAGGTTCTGCATCAGGATGCGCAGCATCGGCCGCTGCCGCGCTGCCGCGCTGTCGACGAGGAAGCCCGACAGGACGTCGACGTGGTCGCCCTTGGCGACCGTGCCGATCAGCCCGTGCGCGCCGTCGAACGCGATCTTGATCGCGCGCTGGTCGGGCCCGAGCTTCGTCACGACCCCGCGACCGGCGGGCCTGAAGTCAGCGGCCGTGAGCTGCTGGCCCGGCAGGATGTCGTCGACGGCGACCTTGCCGCGCAGCATGGCAGCGTCGGTGACGGCCCCCGTCTTGAGCTGGTCGCGCGGCACCTCGTCGGCCTTGAAGAGCCCGGCGGCGCCGATCGTGTCGCCCGACGCGCCCCGCTCGATCAGCTTGTCGGCGACGAGCACCGGCGTCGGAACGCCGTCCTTGTTGACGTTGTCGCGGTACTGGTTGAGGAAGACCATGATGATCAGCCCGGCGAGCGCGGCCGTCACGACAGCGGCGAGAACGGAGCCGTTCTTGGAGGACAGCGGTCCCTTGCCGTCCTTCTTGAGCTTCGAGCCCCTGGAATCCCTGTTGGGCTGCGGTGGTTTGAGAGTGGTCTGCATCATCTTCCTCGCTATCGGGTGATTACGGCGACGCAGGAGCCGAATGCGCTCTCGTCGCACACTTCGTCTCCTGCCGAGCCGTCGTTGAGTGTCTTCACGTACTTGATGAAATGGCCGACGATCTCGCCCTGGCCTGCCGGGTCGTCTCCGTCGCCCTGGCAGCCGCCGCCATCCCACCCGGTCACGTAGAAGCTGGCAAATCCGGTGACAGGCACGGTCGTTCCGCCCGCGCCGGTGAAGGCACCGAACGGTGTCAGGAACACCTGGACGATCCGCGGATCTCCGCGTGAGAAGTTCGGGAAGCTCGCCCAGTCGTTTGGTGCGGTGCAGGGAGGATTGACCTCTTGGTCGAGAATGCGCAGGTTCAGGCCCTGCGTCACCTGCCCTACGGCGTTACCGGTGCTGATGACGACGCAGTTCCAGGGCTGGGGGCTGCCCCAGAGGACCGTCTTGTTCGGGCACGCCTGTCCGTCGTTCGGTATGTAGCGCGGACCGCAGCCATTGGCCAGTTCGTCTCTGAGGTTGGTGAGGACGTTGTCACAGTCCATGGCCTGGTTCTGGCTGCCACCGCCCGCCACCTTGAGCGACACGATCGGGTCGCCGGTGCTCTGAGCGTTCTCCAGGCCGGGCTCGAGGCCCAGCGTGACGACGAGGTCGTGCGTGCACGTGGCGCAGCGCTCGAAGGAGTTCGCGCCCGGCAGCGAATTCTCTGATACGCGCAGCAGCTTGATCGGACCGGACACGTCGAGCGACTCGTCGCCCGCGAACGCGCGCTGCACCGTGCCAAGGCTCGTCTTGGTCGTCTTGCAGGACTTCGTGCGATCGGTATCGCAGCCCGTCTGCCAGAGCAGTTCGATCGAATTCGCCTGCGAACCGGCAGCGATCGAGACGCCTGACGGGCCCGTCCATTGCTCGCCGGCAGCGCCCGGCGGCGCGAGCTCGACGGCGGTGTTGTTGTTGGCGCCCGTCCGTTTCGCGACCACGCGGACCGTCTCGATCGAGGCGCCGCCGAAGTCGACGACCGCGCCGACGTTCACGCTGCAGGGGTACGACGCCGTCGCGGTGAAATAGCCGTCCTCGCAGTCTCCGGCAAAGAGCTCGGCGTCCCGCACCTGAGGCGCGGTCGCCGTGCCGGCGGTCGCACCCGACCAGCCGCGAATGTGCACGAGCCCTGGCGTGCCTGCGACGATCGCCGCGCTCGTGCCGGCGCCGTAGCAGTTGACGAGCGGATCGCCGCACGTCGTCGAGTCGCTCCCGCTGAGCACGATCCGCACGCCGATCCGGGCGCGGTCGATGGTCACCGGCACCGGCACGGCGACGTTGCTCCAGATCGCCAGGCCACCAGCGCTTCCGCTGCGGACCAGCGGCGTCGTCGCGATCACATCGCCCGTGATCTCGTCGACGAAGATCGCCAGCGCCTTCTTCGGCTCGACCTCGGGCACGCCGACGGGCAGCGAGCCGGCGCCGACCTTCTGCTGCATGATCTCGACGCGCGCATGGGTATTGATGTACGGCACGAGGTCGCCGAACAACCTCAGCCACCACGGCAGGTCCGTCTCCGTGAGCTTGACGTCGATCATCTTCGCCGCGCACGGACCGCCGGTGCGGACGCTGTCGTCGGCGGGCGCCGTCTGGTCGTACCAGGTCGGGCTGTTGATCTCGTCGTGCAGCTCGTCGAGCGGCGTGCCGCCGATCTGCGGGTTGTAGCCGGTCGCGTCGTCGACGGTCGAGTACTTCGCGACCTTGTCGAGGATCGGCGCGTCCGAGCAGGGGAAGCGGAACTCGCCGGCGCCGGCGAGCGCGCCCGCGTCGGCCTGCGTCTGCAGGTGGCGCTTGTGCGCGAACCAGTTGCCGACGTCGATGACGAGGCCGCCCATGCCGATCAGTACCGGCAGCATCAGGGCGAACAGCACGAGCACCGCGCCGCCGTCGTGGCGCGCCGTGCGGGCTATCCGGCGAGCGCGGCTCACGTGGAGCACCCCCCCGGGATGTCGTCAGGCACGGCCTCGAGGCGCATCGTCGCATCACCCCGGACGGTCATCAGCACTCCGCCGAGCAGAGGCAGCAGCTGGTAGTCGTAGCTCATCGTGACCTTGACCGGATCGCCCACCTCGCCTGCGGTCGACGTGTCCGGATTCGTCGGGTACTCGACGCAGACCTTTGCGGTGTTCCGCATGTCCTCCGTGTCGGCGGCCTGCTTGATGTAGTCCTGCAGCGAGCCGGCACCCGGGTTCTGGTTGACGGCCGCATAGCGCGCGCCCGAGCTCGTCAGGTGTGACTCGTCGATCCACGCGTTCAGGAGGATGCCGAACTGCAGCATGCCGACGACGAGCAGCAGCAAGAAAGGAACGACGATCGCGAACTCGACCATGACCGCTCCGTTCTCTCTGCTTGCTGCTGACACCGGCACGCCCTTCTGCTTGAAGGTTGAACATGTACGAGTAACAAAACGGCACTGCTCCGGGGCGACGGCCCCGGAGCAGTGGTAAAGCGTAAATCGTGCTACGGGGCAAGGTTCCCAAGCGTGTTCGAGACCTGGTTGAAGACGGCTCCGATGTCCGCACCGAGGGCGCCCAGGAGCCCGATCACCGCGACCGAGACGAGCACGAGGATAAGGGCGTACTCGACGAGTCCCTGGCCCTCCTCACGCTCCTTGATGTCCGTGAATGCCACCATGAGGTAAGCAAAAAGGTTGTTCAGCATGAAATTCACCTCCCCTCGTGCTGTCTGTGCTCTCGGGCGCTTTCCCGTGGAGCGATTTGCTGGAAGTTCGTTGTTCGACGAGGCACAGAATGCCGCAGCGGGTTACGCCTGCCTACGGGATCAAGGTCCAGTTGCGAACCCGGACCTTTGCCCGGCGACGCCGGCCCGCACGCGCTGCATCCTTGCCCGCTGTGACCCGCACGCGCGTCATCTCCGATCCCGCCACCGGCGCCGCCGTGTGCGAGCGCTGCGTCGTCGCCGACCGGCCGCTGCTGCGCATGCGCGGGCTGCTCGGCCGGCGCGACCTGCACGCGGACGAGGGGCTGCTGCTGCGCCCCGCGAGCTCGATCCACACCCACTTCATGCGCTTCCCGATCGACGTCGTGTTCCTCGATCGCGAATGTCGCGTCGTCGACGTGCGCAGCGCCGTGCGGCCGTGGCGCATGGCGCGCAAGCGCGGCGCGAAGGCCGTGCTCGAGCTGCGTGCGGGCGAGGCGCGGCGGCGCGGCGTCGAGGTCGGCGCCGTTCTGCGCTTGGCCGATGTCGCGGAGGCGCGCGATGCCTGACGCCGGCGGGGAGAGCGCCGCGGGCGCTCAGGTGATCCGGCTGCATCCGGTTCGCACGCTCGTCATCTCGCGCGACCTCGCCTTCCGCCAGCGCGCGATGACCGTCCTGGAGGACCTGGGCGTCGTGTCCTTCGCGATCGCCGGCCTCGAAGCGCGCGGCGAGGTCGTCGCGCTGATCGAGCACCAGCATCCGGACGTCGTCGTGCTCGACGCCACAGCCTGCGCCCCATCGATCGCCGGCCTCGTCTACGAGCTCTACGAACGCGCTCCGCGCGTCGGCGTCGTGATCGTCTCGTCAAGCGGACCGGACCACCGTCTCGGCCTTCCGGCTCTGGCGAAGTGGGGCTGGGCCGCCGACCTGTCGCGCGCGGTCCAACAGGCCTACCGAGACGGAAACCCCCTCAAGGAGGAGAAGACGCTCCGTGCCTACTGACGCTGCCGACAGCGAGATCGACGAGCGCGCGACGGACGAGACGGCCCCGAGCCCGGCGGACGTCGTCGACACGAACGAGACCTCGGCGACCGACGTCCCGCTCAGCGAGCTGATCCCGCGCCACCCGCTCGTGCCCGTCTTCTGCGTCGGCCTGCCGCTGCTGGCGCTCGGCGTCTTCGGCTTCGAGCGCCAGGCGCTGATCGCCGCGATCGCGTCCGTCGTGCTGACGCTGCTCGCGGCGATCGACATCGAGCACCGCATCCTGCCCAACCGCATCGTGCTGCCGGCGACCGCGGTCCTGCTCGCGCTGCAGCTCATCTTCTTCCCCGGCGACTGGCTTCAGTGGCTGCTCGCGGGTCCCGCCGCCGCGGCGTTCCTCGCGGCGCCGCTCATCTTCCGCCGCGACGCGATGGGGATGGGCGACATCAAGCTCGCGGTGCTGCTGGGAACGATCGTCGGCTGGAACGTCTTCGGCGCGATCGTCATCGGCTGCTTCGCAATCGTCCCGATCGCGCTCTGGATGCGGGTCCGCCAGGGCTCGATCAAGGGCGCGACGCTCCCCTTCGGCCCGTTCCTCGCGTTCGGGACGCTGGTGATCCTGTTCACGTCATGAGTGAGGTACCAGACATGTCCCGGCCGCAGACCGACTTCGACGGATCGCTTGAGGTCCTCTTCGACCCCGACGCCAACCGCGCGCTGCTGCTGGACCCCGACACGCCCGTCGAGCTGCGTCGCGGCGGCCGCGGACGGCGCTTCGCGTTCGCCCGCGTCGGGCTGTCGGTGGTCGCGGTCTCGGGACTGCTCCTCGTCCCGGCGAGCACGCTCGCCGAGGCCGTTCCGGCGAGCGCGCCGCCGGTCGTCTCGGCCGGCTGCGAGATCAGCGACACCCTCGACGACGGCACGCCGAGCGGGATCCTGGAGGACGGCAGCGTCTGCGTGCTCCCGCAGCCCGCGCCCGCCGGCCCGCCGACGCCGCCCGCCGACGCGCCCGCCGAGCCGGCGTCCGACCCGCCCGCGCAGCCGCCGACCGACCCGCCCGCGCAGCCGCCCGCCGAGGCCGGCGGCGATCCGCTCCCCGTGCCCGCCGCGCCGCCGCAGCCGGCCGCACCTGCGGCCGCGGCCGAGACCGCGCAGCCGGCCGCGGCGGATGCAGGCACGACAGCAGTCGCCGCGCCGGCGGCGCAGCCGTCCTCCCCCAGCTCCTCGGCGTCGTCGAAGCCGGCCCAGCGCGAGACCCCGACGCGACGCACGCAGAGGCAGTCGACGCGCAAGCGGGCAAACGCGTCCGGCGCGAGCAAGCAGGCCAAGCGCCGCGCCAAGACGAGCCTGCGCCACCGGATGAAGCCCCGTCCGAAGCACGCCCGCAGCACAGCGGACGTGCACAAGGACGTCAGCACCGACGCGCTCGCGGGCCCGCTTACGCCGCCGTTCTACGTCAACGACGAGGCCGTCATCCCGCGCTTTCTGATCAAGCTCTACAAGCAGGCCGGCAAGCGCTACGACATCCCGTGGCCGATCCTCGCGGCGGTCAACGAGATCGAGACCGACTTCGGACGCAACGTCGCGGTCTCGTCGGCCGGCGCGGTCGGCTGGATGCAGTTCATGCCGGCCACCTGGAAGGTCTACGGCGTCGACGCCGACCACAACGGCGTCAAGGACCCGAACAACCCGCGCGACGCGATCTTCGCCGCCGCCCGCTACCTCCACGCGTCGGGCGCGCCGAAGCACATGCGCCGCGCGATCTTCGCCTACAACCACGCGGGCTGGTACGTCGATTCGGTCCTGCTGCGCGCCGAGCGGATCGCCGCCCAGCAGGGCGAGCGCAGCCGTACGCTGTCGAAGCTGTTCGAGACGAGCGGGCGCCGACTCGAGCAGCAGGTGCTCTCCGACCCGCGCATCTCGCTCTACGAGTGCGGGCGCGACGACATCGCCGCGCACCGGATCGACCGCCGCGTGCTCGTCCTGCTGCGCTTCCTCGCGTGGTCGGGCCTGCATCCGACCGTCTCGAGCCTGGAGTGCGGCCACGGGTACTACACGAAGTCCGGCAACGTCTCGCATCACTCGAGCGGCAACGCGGTCGACATCTCGGCGATCAACGGCATCCCGATCCTCGGCCACCAGGGCTCGGGCTCCGTCACCGAGGCGACGATCCGCGAGCTGCTGACGCTGCGCGGCGCGATGCGTCCCGACCAGATCATCAGCCTGATGACGTTCGAGCGCGCGGACAACACGATCGCGATGGGCGACCACGCCGACCACATCCACGTCGGCTTCCAGCCGCTGGAGCCGACCGGCAAGGTCCCGTCGGCCTGGCGCTTCGGCGCAGCCGGCCGGATCACGATCGCGCGCTGACGCGCGGTCGGAGGTGAGCGACCTGATGTCGAGTGCGCCGGCGCGACTTGCCCTGCAGAGCGGCCGGCTTGATGACCACCGGCGGGAGATCACGGCCGACGACGACCTCTGGAACGACGCCTGCCGGTGCTTTCTCGAGCGCGACGAGATCGACGGCGCACAGCACGCTGACGACATGCGCGCGCTGTGCGAGCGCTGGCCGCGCCGCGAAGGCGCGCCAGGCGATCGCGAGGCTCTGGCTGTCACGCTGGCGCTCGCATCGCCATTCGCAGGTCGCGAGCGGGTCCTCGAGGCGCTGAGCGGGCACGGAGTCGTAGCGGACACATCACGTGGAGAGCGCCCGCACGCGCCGGTCCTCGTGAGCCCGTGGGCCGTCCCGCGCCCCCGGTTCCCACACATCTACGACCCCGACGGCGAGGAGCGCGCACCGATCATCGCCGTCCTCGATGGACCGCTCAACGCCAAGGTGGCGCAGATGCTGGACGCCATCAAGAGGCAGGACGCGACGCTCGCCGACGCGATCGTCCTCGGCGCCGATCTCGAGACGCTCGAGCTGCTCGACCGCCTGAGCCTCGAAGCCAAGCGGGCGGCGCGCTGGGAGCTTGCCGCGCAGGTCGAACAGGACCGAGCGCGCTGGAGGCGGCGCGCCGATCAGGCACGCGCGCGTCAACGCCTCGAGGCTTCGCACTACGGCTGGCACAGCGACAACTTCCCGCCCGGATGCCTCGAGGCTGCCAGAGCCGCGATTCGCCACGACGTCGAGGTCCTGCTGGAGCACCCGCCAGCACCGCCGAGCTGACGTCGGCTGAGGACGATCAGGCGCTGAGCGCGTCCGCGTCGCCGTCGACGGACGGTGACGAGACGAGCCCGTGCTTAAAGGCGTAGCGCATCGCGGCGGTGCGGTTGTGCACGCCGAGCTTGCGGTAGATGTTCGTCAGGTGGAACTTGACCGTCTTCTCGCTGATCCACAGCTCGCGGCTGATCGCCTTCGTACTCAGCCCCTGCGCGACGGCCTCGAGCAGCGTGCGCTCGCGCTTGGTCAGCTCGTCGCCGGGAGCGGCGGGCCCGGCGCTCGCCGCCTCCTCGCCGCCGGCATCCGCCGAGCGCTGGTAGACGACCCCGGCAACGACCTGCCGCACCGCCGATGCGAGGTCGTCGGGGTTGATGCGCTTGCCGATGTAGGCGCTCGCGCCGGCGCCGAGCGCTTCGGAGATCTGCTTCGGGTCCTCTGACGCCGAGAGCATCACGACCTTGACCTCCGGCCAGCGCTGCTTGATCGTCCTCAGGCAGCTCAGCCCGTCCACGTCGGGCATCCGATGATCGAGCAGCACCACGTCGGGCACATGCGCCTCGACGAGCCGGAGGACCTCCTTGCCGGAGTGCGCGGCTCCGACGACCTCGATGTCCTCGGCCGTCGTCAATGCGGCGCGAACCGCGTTGAGAATCAGCACATGGTCGTCGGCGATACAGACCTTGAGCATCCAGTTCGTCCTCCTGTACGGGCGCCCTTGCCCTGCCCCGTCGCAAAACTACACGTTTTGTGCGCCGAAAACATCGCAAAGCTGCATATTCCGTCAGTGACCGGTACGTCTCATGCGGCCTCGATCCTCTGCGCGATGCGGTTCACGCGCTGCCGGCGAACCCCCGCACGAGCACCGCGCCGATCAGCAGCATGACGGCCGGGACGAGCACGAGCGCGACGACGAGCTGGATCTTCGGCGCGGCCTTCGCCGCTGCGTCGCGCAGGCCGCGAGCCTGCTCGGCGCGTGCCTCGGCGGCGAGCGCCTCGAGCGCCGGGGCGAGCGGCGCTCCGTGGCGATCGGCGCGCGCGATCGCGGCGACGAGCGTCGCGACGCCCGGCAGCGGGCAGCGCGCGACGAGCTCGCGCAGGACGTCGCTGCGCGGCGCCCCGAGCTGCATGCGAGCGGCCGCGCCGTCGAGCTCGGCGGCGAGGACGCCGTTCATCCGCCGTCCCACCTCCCCCATCGCCCGTCCCACCGGCAGTCCTGCCCGGATGGCGACGCGCAGCAGGTCGAGCACGTCGGCGAGCTCGTCGGCGATGCGGCGCCGGCGTGCCCTGGCGAGGCGTGCGAGCACGAATTCGGGCGCGAAGAACCCCGCGAGCGGCGCCGCCAGCAGCGCGGCGACGCCGAGCCGGCCGGGCAGCGCGCCGGCGAAGGGAAAGGCGAACAGCAGCACGCCGAGCGCGCCCGCGCCCTTCAGCGCGATGACGTCGCCGACGGCGAGGCCGAGCGGCGCGCCGGCGGCGGCGATCCGCGCCTCGAGGTCACCGGGTGCGGCGCGCACGCCGGCGCGGCGCGCGATCCGCGCGAGCAGCACGGTCATCCCGGCGAGATGCGATCGCCGCCCGCGCGCCGCCGGGCGCGTCCGGCGACGCTCGCATCGCGGCACGCCGAACCACTCCACGAGCGCCGCCGCGGCGCACGTCCCAGCAGCGGCGGCCAGCAGCACGGCGACGCTCACGGCGGCGTCCCGATCCGCGCGATCCGTCGCACGCAGACGAACGCGACGACCTGCAGCGCAAGCGCCAGCGCGACCATCGCAGCCGTCAGCGGCGCCGAGGCCAGGGCGAGCACGAAGCCCGGCTGCGCGAGCTCGCCGAGCGCCAGGCCGGCGGCCGGCAGGCCGGTCACGAGCAGCGCGGTGAAGCGTGCCTGCGCCGTCGCCGAGCGCGCATCGGCGACAACGCGCCCGCGCTGCTCGAGGGCGGCGGCGAGGTCGCGCAGCAGCGTCGCGAGGTCGCCGCCGGAGTCGCGCTGCAGCAGCACGGCGGCGGCGAGCGTGTCGAGCGGCCCGTGACCGGCGCGCTGGGCGAGCGCGCGCAGGACGTCCTCGGTGCGCTCGCCGAGCTCGAGCGCCGCGGCGACGAGGCGCAGCTCCTCCCCCGCCGGCCCGGTCACGCCGCCGCCGCCCGCGGCGGCCGTCAGCGCGCCGCGGACGGACTGGCCGCCGGCGAGCGCGTCGGCGACGGCGCGGGCGATCGCGGGCGCCCCCGCCGCGACGGCGACAGCGCGGCGGCGGCGGCGCATCCGCACGACGAAGCGCGCCGCCCACGGAGCAGCCGCCCCGAGCACGAGCCCCGCCCACGGGCCTGCGACGAGCCAGCCGGCGCCGAGCAGCGAGAGCGCGCCGAGTGCCGCGACGCGCCGCCGCTCGGGGCTCGTCGGCTCGCGTCCCGAGCGCACGACGTCGAGCGCCGGGGCGAGCCACGCGCGGATCGGGCGCACGACGCGCTGCTCGTCGACGGCGGCGATCGCCTCCCACGCGGCGAGCACGGCACAGACGCCGGCCAGGCCGGCGAGCAGCACCGCGCCGGTCACGCCGCCTGCGCCTGCGACAGCCGCAGCGCGAGTGCGGAGCCGAGCGGTGCGCGCCAGGTCGGGCGCCCGTCGCGGAGCGCGTACAGCTCCCGCGTGGCCGCGCCGCCCGCGACCCGCACGACCTCGCTCACGGCGACCACGCAGCGCGCGCCGGCTGGCATCCGCGCCTGGTGGACGACGAGGTCCAGCGCGCCCGCGACCTGCTCGCGAACCGCCTCGTGCGGCAGGCCCAGCCCGGCCATCAGCGCAAGCGTCTCGACGCGCCGCAGCGCCTCCTCCGGCGAGCCCGCGTGGACCGTCGACAGCGAGCCGTCGTGGCCGCTGGACATCGCGCTCAGCATGTCGAGCGCCTCGGCGCCGCGCACCTCGCCGACGACGATGCGGTCCGGTCGCATCCGCAGCGCGTTGCGCACGAGCCGGCGCACCGTCACCTCGCCGCGACCCTCCAGCGAGGCCGGGCGCGCCTCGAGCCGGACGACGTGGGCGTGGCGCAGGCGCAGCTCGGCCGCGTCCTCGACCGTCACGATGCGCTCGCCGGCGCCGATGAACTCCGTCAGCGCGTTGAGCGTCGTCGTCTTGCCCGAGCCCGTGCCGCCGCTGATCAGGATGTTGCAGCGTGCCCGCACGGCGCTTGCGAGCAGATCGCGCAGCGGCGCCGCCCAGGTGCCGTTGGCGACGAGATCGTCGGGCCCGAAGCCGCGCGGGCGAAAGCGGCGGATCGTCAGGATCGAGCCGTCGAGCGCCAGCGGCGCGACGACGACGTTGACCCTCGATCCGTCGGGCAGCCTCGCGTCGCACAGCGGCTCGGCCTCGTCGACGCGGCGCCCGAGCGGCGCGAGGATCCGTTCGATCGCGTGGCGCAGCTCCGCCTCGCCGCCGAACTGCGCCCCGGTCGGCTCGATCCGCCCGCCGCGCTCGACCCAGACCTGGCCGGGACCGTTGACCATCACCTCGTCGACCGTCGGATCGCCGAGCAGCGGCTCGAGCGGGCCCAGCCCGAACGAGCGCTCCGCGACGCGCGCGGCGAGCCGCGCGCGGGCGTCGTCGTCGAGCAGGCCCGCCTCGCGGTCGACGAGCGCGCGGATGCGCTCGTGCAGGTCACCCGCCGTGCCGTGCCTGCCGGCCTCGGCGAGCAGGCGGTCGCGCAGCGCGCCGGCGAGCGCGTCGAACGCGTCGTCGCGGGCGTGGTCGTGCTCCATGCCTCAGATAGGGCGCGGCACAGCGCGATTCGCCCCCCCGCCGGCTCCGCTGCTCTTGCGGTCTTCGATCAGGCGGCTACGGCCACTCGATCGGCGCCGGCGGAAGCGGAGCCGCCTCGAACGGCGGGTAGACGCTGCCGAACGGCTGGTGGTCTGAGCACGTCGGCGAGTCGTAATCCGGCAGGCACGGGTTGCTGAGCGCCAGCGTCGCCGACCCGTGGGGCCTTCCACATGAGGTGCTCCTGCGCGCTCGTCATGCCGTCTCCGTCGTAGTCGCTGCCGCCGTCGCCGCCGTCGAGCGCGTTGGGGTAGGGCCGCTTGCCGGCATCGGTGGACGCTTGCCGACGAGACGGCCTGCGTGCTACGGAAGCTCGGGCATCATCCGCAGCCCGCCGCGACCGCGGCTGCGGTCGCCGATCGCGCGCGGCAGCAGGCGCAGCTCACGGGCGAAGTCCTGTACCGCCGCGAGATACACGGCCTGGCGCAGCGTCACCCGCAGCGATGCCGCGACACGCGGCCCCGGAGCGCCCTTGCCGACCGAGGCGTCGTCGCCCGTGAGCTCCGTCGCCGCGATCACCTCGACGTCCTCGAGCGCGAGCAGCGCCGCGCCCGGCAGGTCTGCGCGCGGCTCGGGCGTGACGAGCACATCGACGCGGCTGCCGGCGACGACGAGCTGCGGCGCTGCGAGCGCGACGACCTGGGCGACGCGCTCGCCGCGTCGCACCGGCGCGCCGGCCGGTCGTGGCTCTTCTTCGCCGATCATCCCGGCCGTCAGGTCGCTGCCGGCGGGGATCGGGACGCGGGCGCGCTGGCCGACGAGCTGCTGCGGGTCGCCGATCGCGCTGCGCGGCGCGAAGCGCTCGGGCACGCGGCGGACCGCGAGGGCGCGCTCGGGCACGCGCTGGCCGGCGCCGATCGGCTCGTGAGCCACGACGACGTCGACGAGCCCGCCGACGCGGCGCTCGAGCGCGGCCTCGCGGCCGGCGACGTTGAACGCGGCCAGGCCGCCGAGCACGAGCGCCAGGCCGCCGAGCACCAGCGCGCGACGGCGGCGGCTCACGGCGGCCGCCGCACGAGCGGCAGCTCGAGGCCGACCCGCGTTCCGCGCGGCGCCGACGCCGCCACGAGCCGCCCGCGGTGGCGCTCGGCGATCTGCGCCGCGATCGCCAGCCCGCGCCCGCGCCGCCCGCGCCCGCCGCGGGCGCGCCGCGTCAGCTGCGCAAGCGAGACGGGCAGCCCCGGCCCCTCGTCGATGACCTCGATGCACACGTGCTGCGCGCCGACGAAGCGCGCCGTGAGCTCGATGCGGCCCGGACCGTGCTCGAGCGCGTTGGCGATCAGGTTCGAGATCGCCTGCGCGAGGCGCAGGCGGTCGCCGACGATCCTCGTCCCGGGCAGCACGCATCCGAGCAGCACTCTGCTCTCGAAGGCGCAGGCGACCGCCTCCCAGCTGTCGAACTGCTCCTCCATCAGCTCGGCGACCTCGACCGGCTCCTCGCGCTCGAGGATCCGCCGCCCACTGCGCGCGGCGGCGAAGTCGTCGAGCGCGAGGCCGGCCCGGCGCAGCTCGTGGTCGAGCGTCGCCAGGCGCTCGGGCGGCGCCTCGCGCCGGCGCTCCATCGTCGCGAGGCCGAGGCGTACGGCGGTCAGCGGGCCGCGCAGCTCATGGCAGGCGCGCGCGACGAGCTCGCGGCGGCGGCGCAGCTCGAACGCGGCGAGCACGGCGAGCGCAAAGCCGGCGGCTGCCAGCGCCCAGGGGAGGATGCTCGTGGCCATGTGCTCGTAGTAGGCGCCGCGCGCAAGAAGTTCGCCCCCCCCTCGTCGCGCTCAGGCGATCAATCGCTCGTCGACCGCCGCCATGCGCGCCGGCGGCGCGTCCAGCAGCCGGTAGCCGACCCCCCACACGTTGACCACGTACCGCTCGCCGTGGGCGCCGAGCTTGTGGCGCAGCCGGCAGGCGTGCGAATCGAGCGTTCGCGTCGAGCCGCGCGAGCGGTAGCCCCAGATCGTCCGCAACAGCTCCTCCTTGGTGAAGACCCGCGTCGGGTCGGAGACGAGCGTGCGCAGCAGCGCGAACTCCTTCTGCGACAGCGCGACGCGGTCGCCGTGCAGGCGCACCTCGCGCGACGGCGGGTCGACCTCGAGGGGCCCGGCTCGCAGGTGGCCGTGTGAGGGACGGTGATCGGCGCGGCGCAGCAGCGCCGCGATGCGGCCGCGCAGCTCGGGGTAGGAGAAAGGCTTGCAGACGTAGTCGTCCGCGCCGCGATCGAAGCCGCGGACACGGTCGAGCTCCGTCGCGCGGCCGCTGATGACCATCAGCGGCATCTCGGGGTTGATCCGGCTCGCCACGCCGTCGGCGCTGCGCACGCGGCGCAGCAGCTCGAGGCCGCTGCCGTCGGGCAGGCCGACGTCGACGAGCGCGATGTCGGGAAACCTGCGCTCGATCAGGCTCAGCCCGACCGCTGCGCAGTCCGCGACGAGCAGGTCGTAGCCGTCGGCGGAGAGGTTGTCGGCGAGGAACGTGCGCGTCGCGTCGTCGTCCTCGACGACGAGGATCGTGGAGGGTTCGTCGTTCGTCATGTCCCTAAGAGGCGCGAAGTGGCGAAGGTTCGCCCCCCCGGCGGCGCGAGGGCGGCCACCGGGTGCAACTTCACGTGCACCGGGCCGCGCGAGCAGGAGTCGTGCCTAGGATGCCGACGCGTCATGGACGAGACCCAACGACGCGGCAACTATGACTCGGGGGAGGACTTCGTTCTCGAGTACGGGGAGCTGCGCTTCACCTTCAACGAGCGCGACTTCGGCGAGCGTTGCGAACAGGCGGCTCTGAAGCTGGGCTTCGTCCACGGCCGGCTCGGCGAGAACGAGCTCGACGATCTCGTCAACCTGTCCGTCAACGGCGAGATCCAGGCGCCCGCCTCGGCTCTGGGCGAGCACGTCAACGACTGCTGGCCCGAGCTCTGCGGCCCGTCGGACCGCTCGCTCGTGCACTGGCTGCGGCGCCTCGTCTTTCGCTCCGCCTGGCTTGATCAGCGCGTCAAGGAGGGCGAGCTCGACATCGCGTTCTGCGTCGACACGCAGACCTTCGGCTACGTCCAGCCCGATCGCGGCGGCGAGGCGATCGAGCTCTCACCCGAGCCCTCCTGGGACCGGGTCGCGTACATGCCGCGCTGAGCGCCGGTCCCGACGCATCTCGAAGAGCCTCTTGAGAGCTGCGGGCGCCGTCGGCCCCAGGCTCGTTCGAGCGAGAGCAGCGTGCGGAATATCCCGACCGCGACGACGCAGTGCGCCTAACCGATCGCGGCGGCGCGGGCCTCGGCGATCGCCTCGGCGCCCTTCTCGCCGACGAGCAGCTCGGCGCGGATCGTCGCGCTTCTGGTCAGGTCGAGCGCGGGGACCCGGCCGCTCGCGGTCAGCGTGGCGTCGAGTGCGATCACGGTCGTCTCGCCGCCGAGCGGCTCGTTTGCGGTCGCGACGATCGTCAGCGAGCCGCCGTCGACCATGTTGCGCGCGGCCGCCAGCGTGCGGCGGGCGAGCGGCACGGGCACGTATGCGAGCGTGTCGATCAGGACGACGGCGTGGCCGCCGCGCGCGGCGACCCGGCGGCCGGTCTCGATCGCGCGCTCGATCGCCTGGCCCTGGGCGTCGGGGGCGGCGCCGAGGCCGAGCTCGACGACGGGCTGCAGCGCTCCGGACCTCCAGTCGCCGATCTCCTCCGGGCGCACGCCCGCCAGCACGACGTTGCACTCGAACTCCTCCTGGCGCGAGAGCGCGGCGGCGAGGCGGCGCAGGGCCTCGGTCTTGCCGGCGCGCGGCCCGCCGACGATGACGACGCGTGAGCCGCGGCCGAACGGCGTCAGCCACTCGATCGCCTTGAGGGTCGCGTCCTCTTCGTCGAGCGCGATGCGCTCGGTCGCCCAGCTGCAGGGCAGGTCGTCGTACTTCGTGCCCTCGGCGACCTCGTCGGCCGCGCGGCCGTTGATCGTGTCGACGCGGATCAGCGACGGGTAGCGCTCCGAGCGGCGCGGCGCGCGCACGGGTCCGCAGACCTCGTCTCCCGAGACGAGCTCGCAGCGGCGCACCTGCGCCGCTGAGATGTAGACGTCGTCGTCGGAGGGCTCGGGCGCCGAGACGCGGACGAAGCCCGAGCCGTTGGGCAGCAGCTCGACGGTGCCGGTCGCGACGCGCTCCTCGGCGGCGGGGCTGTCAGCGTCGCGGTCGCGGTCGCGCCCGCGCCCAGCGCGGTCCCGGCCGCCGCGCGACCGAGCGGGCGCAGCCTCGGGTGTGAGCTCGGCCTCGGCCTCTCCCTCACCCTCCGGCTCGGCCTCGCCGACCTCGATGTCGCCCGGATCGCGGTCGCGCGCACGGCTGCGACCGCGACCGCCGCGGCGCGACCGGCGTGCGGGCCTCTCGTCGACCTCGGCCTCGGCCTCTCCGACCGCCTCCGCGGGAGCCTCCCCGAGCGCCTCCGCGGGAGCCTCCCCGAGCGCCTCCGCGCGAGCCTCCCCAACCGCCTCCGCGGGAGCCTCCCCAACCGCCTCGTCGGGACCGGCGGCGTCGAGGTCGGCCTCGGGCGGCCCATCGCCGTTTGCGCCCTGGCGCTCGATGATCGCCGCGATGAGATCGGCCTTGCGCAGGCGACGGAAGCCGTCCATCCCGAGCTCGGAGGCGATTTCGTGCAGGTCGGCGAGCGGGCTGGACTGCAGAGCGGAGCGGGAGATGACGGACATGGCGTCCTCCTGAGGATCTTCGGTGGGCGTCCGGCCGCGTTGGACAGCGGTCGGCGACTCGTATCGACTACAAGTTATCGCGCGTGACGGATCGCGTCGTCGAGCGCGAGCCGCCCGTCGACCGCGGCGTCGCCGCGCAGCGCGGCCCGCACGGCGAGGAAGTCCGTCACCGCCGGCACGTCGTGCACGCGCAGGATGTGCGCCCCCGCGTCGACCCCAGCGCCGATCGCCGCGAGCGTGCCGGCGAGCCGGTCGCGCGGCGCACGGCCGGTCAGCGCGCCGACGAAGTCCTTGCGCGAGACCGCCAGCAGCAGCGGGCGCCCGAGCTCGTGCAGCGCCTCGAGGCGAGCCAGCAGCGCGATCGTCTGGGCGGGGGTCTTCGCGAAGTCCGGGCCCGGATCGAGGATCAGCTGCTCGTCGGCCACGCCCTGGTCGCGCGCGAGCTGCATCCGCTCGCGCAGGAAGTCGCAGACGTCGACGACGACGTCGTCGTAGAGCTCGGGGTCCTGCAGGCGCTGCTTCGGCCGCGCGCGCGTGTGCATGAGCACGAGCGCGGCCCCCGTCCGCGTACAGACCGCGGCGAGCTCGGGATCGCGCAGCCCGCTGACGTCGTTGACGATCACGGCGCCGGCGGCGATCGCGGCCGCGGCGACCGGCGGCTTGTAGGTGTCGACGGAGACCGTCGCGCCGAGCTCGCCGACGATCCGCTGCACGAGCGGCACGACGCGCTCGAGCTCCTCCGCGACCGCGACCGGCGGGCGCAGCGTGATCGCCGACTCGCCGCCGACGTCGATGATGTCCGCGCCGGCCTCGATCAGTTCGGCGGCGCGCTGCACGCGCGCGTCGAGGTCCCGCTGCGCGCCGGCGTCCGAGAACGAGTCCGGCGAGGCGTTGACGATCCCCATCAGCCACGGTCGATCGCCGAGCGCGAGCGCGCAGCCCGCGGCAGCGACCGTGTGGCAGAGCATCAGCCGATCCGCACGTTGCGCCGGATGACGCGCTCGTTGCCGACGCGGTCGCGGCCGGTGATCTTCAACCGGAAGGCGCCCCTGCCGCGATAGCGGTGGCGCGCACGCAGCCTCGTCGTCGCGCGCGCGCCCTTGGACCGGTCCCCCCACGACACGACGATCGACCGCATGCCCGACGCGTGGTCCCCGCGCGGCGCCGCGTCGCGGGCGCGCACCGAGACGGTGACGACGCGGCGCGAGCGCTTGTAGCCGACGCTCACGCGTGGCGCGAGACCGTCGATCCGCAGGCGGCGCGTGCGCGAGCGCTTGATCTGTCCGCGCCCGTCGATCGCCAGTACCTGCCATCTGCGCGTCGGCCCGCTGATCGGCGTCGTGGGCGTGAAGACGGTGTCCGTCGTCTCCCCCACGACCGTGCCGTCGACCGTGACGACGTAGCGCAGAGCGCCCCAGAGGCTGAACGACGGCTGCCAGCTCAGGCGCGGCCGCGCGCTCTGACAGCAGCGCTGCGACGTGTAGCCGGCGAAGTTGCCCGGCGGGCGGTCGACGTAGCCGGCGACGATCCTGCGATCCTCCGCGCCGCCCTGGACCCAGCCGACGACGACGCCGCCGGCGCGGTCGGCCGCCACGTCGAAGCCGAGCTGCGGGACCACCGCGCCCAGCTCGGGCCGCGACAGCAGCTGCTCGACGCCCGGCCTGCCGTCCTCGATCGTGCGCACGCGGACGATCGGCGGCGCGCCCGGGCCGGCGAGCACGGCCGCGATCAGGCCGCTGTTGTTCTCCGACATCGCCGGCACCACCGCGGGCGCGGCGACGCTCGGGAAGAACGCGCGGCTGCCGACGCCGAAGCGGTCGCGCTCGAGGATCGCCGACATCGGCTGCCCGCTGAGCGCGCCGGTCGTCATCCCGACGCCGACGCCGCGACCGTTGAGGTCGATCCGCGGGCGGCCGACGGGCTCGCCGGCGGGCTCGTCGATCGCGACCGGCGGGTCGAAGGTCGTCCCGCGCTGCCGCCGCGCGAGGATCCTCGAGCCACCGTCCGTGAAGCTCTGGCGAAAGACGACCCAGGCGTAGCTCGAATCGTCCTCGGCGTCGACGTCGGGCAGGTCGGAGAGCATGGGCACGCGCCCCTCGAAGTCCGCCGGGGTGAGGTCCTGCGGCGCCTTGGAGAGGGCGCCCCCGAACATCTTGCGCGCGTAGACGCGGCCGCCCTCGCCCCACGTCACGACACCGATGCCGTCGGCGGAGATCGCGACGCGCGGGCGCCCGCCGTCGACGCCCGCGAGGCGGGCCGGATCGACGTCGGCCGGCTGCTCGATCACGCCCCAGCCGTTCGTGCGGCGGTCAAGGCGCGCGACCCGCACGTCGCCGCCGGCGCTGAACGTCGCGTACGCCGTGCCGTTGATCGACAGATCGACGGCCGGATCGGCGCCGGCGCCGAGCGGCACGGGCGCCGACCAGGCGCCGCCCGCGGGACGAACGACGCCGTGCACGACGCCGGCGCTGACGAACACGACCGCGAGGCGACCGGCGTCGGAGGCGCCGACGACGGGCTGCGAGCTCGCGGTCGGCAACGCCGCGTCGATCCGCTCGGCCGCCTTGAAGACGCCGCCCTCGAAGCGCGCCACGAAGATGTGATCGACGCCGTCGACGCTCTTGACGTAGGCGAGCGCACCGCTGCCATCGCGCGCGAGGTCGAGGTCGCCGAGCGAGCGGATGTCCGGGCTGGGTCCGTCGACGGAGTCGCCGGCGAAGAACGCCGCCTGCGCCGCGGCTGGCGCGAGCGCGGCGAGCATGGCGAACAGGCATGTGAATCGAAGAGGACGGCGCATCGGGGCCTTTCAACCACTGACGTCGCGCAAAGTTACGCGCTGCCGACGACGCCGTCGGCGCGCGCCTCGGCGCTCCAGGCATCGAGCTGCGTTCGCAGATCGCCGTCGTCCCACCCCAGCTCGGCCTGCAGGGTGGCCGCGACGCGCTGCACGGCCGGACCGCCGGAGCCCAGATCGCGCCCCGCCAGCAGGCCCAGGCGCGTGCGCCGCAGCAGGACGTCGCCGATCGTCCGCGCCTGCTCGCGGCGGACCGCAAAGGCGACCTCGGCGAGCAGGTCGGGCAGGTCGCAGACGATCGGCTGCGCCAGCTCGGCGCGCTCGCGCGCAACCGCCAGCACGTCGTGCGCGGCATGGCCGTAGCGCCCGGCGAGCGCCGCGAGCGCCTTCTCCGGCACGCCGTCGACGCGCGGCAGCTCGGAGACCGCGACCGGCGCCCCGAGCGGGATCTCGTGCGTGCGGCAGGGCGCGTCGCGCGCCTCGCGCTCGACGAGGCGGTCGACGGCCATCTTCGCCATCCGCCGCCAGGTCGTGAGCTTGCCGCCCGTGATCGTGACCATGCCGCTCGACGTCTCGTACAGCTCGGCCTTGCGCGAGATGTCGACGGACTTCTTCGGGTCGCCGGTCGTGATCAGAGGCCGCACGCCGGCATAGGCGCCGGTCAGATCGCCCGCGCCCAGCGACGTGCCGAAGTACTCGTTCGTCGCGTCGAGCAGGTACTCGACGTCCTCCTGCGCCGGCGCGACGTGGTGATCGTTCAGCTCGCCTTCGAAGTCGTTGTCGGTCGTGCCCAGCAGCGTTCGGCCCTGCCACGGCAGCGCGAAGATCGAGCGCCCGCCGCCGGCCGGCACGATCGCGCCCGCGCCGGCGAGCGGCAGATCCTCGTGGCGCAGCGTGATGTGCGTCCCGCGGCTCGGGCGGATGCGCGGCACCTCGGCCTCGTCGTGCAGCTCGGTCGGGCGCAGCCGGTCGGCCCAGACGCCGGTCGCGTTGACGACGTTCGACGCCTCGATGACGAACTCGTCACCGCTCGCGCCGTCGCGCACCCGCACGCCGGCGGCGCGGCCCGCTTCGTCGCGCACGAGCTCGCCGACGTCGAGGCGGTTTCCGACGACGGCGCCGAAGCGCTCGGCCTCGCCGAGGACGGTCAGCACGAGGCGGACGTCGTCGGTCTGGCAGTCATAGAACAGGTAGCCCGATGTCGGAGCGCGCTGCGCCAGTGCCGGGATCAGCTCGAGCACCTCATCGCCGGAGATGACGCGGTGGCGCTCGGGACTCCAGTCGGAGAAGTCGCCGGCGAGGTCGGGCGCCGGCCGCCCCCGGCGCGCGCGTGGCAGCCGCGAGCGCCCGCGCAGCCGCTCGACCGCCATCACGTCGTAGAGGTTCAGCCCGACGCCGGTCAGGCGGTCGGGCCGCGCGCCCTCGAAGGCCGCCACGACGAGCGGCAGCGGATGGACCAGGTGCGGCGCCAGCGCGACCATCAGCTGGCGCTCGAGCAGTGCCTCGCGGACGAGCCCGAGATCGAAGTTCTGCAGGTAGCGCAGGCCGCCGTGGACGAGCTTCGAGGAGCGGCTGGACGTGCCGGCCGCGAAGTCGGCGCGCTCGACGAGCGCGACGCTGTAGCCGCGCGTCGCGGCATCCAGCGCGACGCCGGCGCCCGTGATCCCGCCGCCGATCACGACGACGTCGAACTGCTCCTCGGCGAGCGCCGTCAGGGCGTCCGCTCGTTTCATCATCAGAGCTGGGCGAGCTCCGATGTGATCTCGGACACGCTCGCCTTCGCGTCGCCGAACAGCATCTGCGTCTTCTCGCCGTGGAAGAGCGGGTTCTCGATTCCGGCGAAGCCCGACGCCATCGAGCGCTTGAGGACGATGACCTGCCTGGACTCGTCGACGTTGAGGATCGGCATGCCGTAGATCGGCGAGTCGGGCTTCAGGCGCGCGTCGGGGTTCGTGACGTCGTTGGCGCCGATCACGAGCGACACGTCGGTGCGGCCGAACTCCGGGTTGATGTCGTCCATCTCCTTGAGCTGGTCGTACGGCACGTCGGCCTCGGCCAGCAGGACGTTCATGTGGCCCGGCATGCGGCCCGCGACCGGGTGGATCGCGTACTTCACCTCGATGCCCTTCTTCTCCAGCGCCTTGGCCATCTCGCGGACCGCGTGCTGGGCCTGCGCGACCGCCATCCCGTAGCCGGGCACGACGACGACCTGGCGCGCGTAGGCGAGCAGGATCGCGACGTCGGCGGCGCTCGTCGAGCGCACGGTGCCACCGGTCTCGCCGCCCGCTCCCCCGCCGCCGGCGGCGGGCGCCTCGCCGCCGAAGCCGCCCAGCAGCACCGAGCCGATCGAGCGGTTCATCGCCTTTGCCATCTGGTCGGTCAGGATCGTGCCCGAGGCGCCGACGATCATGCCGGCGACGATCAGCGCGTAGTTGTCGAGCGCGATCCCGGCGGCTGCGGCGCTGAGCCCGGTGAAGGCGTTCAGGGTCGAGATCACGACGGGCATGTCGGCGCCGCCGATCGGCAGCACGGCGAGGTTGCCGAGGATCGCCGCCGCGATCAGGATCGCCAGGAAGAGGCCCTCGCTGTCGGAGCCGAGCAGGATCGCGACGCCGGCGCCGATCGCCGTCGCCAGCAGCGCGATGTTCACGAACAGCCCGGCCGGGACCTTCACCGGGCTGCCGGAGATCAGGCCCTGGAGCTTTCCAAAGGCGATGTTCGAGCCCCAGAAGGAGATCGAGCCGACGATCGCCGCGAAGATCAGCGGCACGCCGATGTCGAGGTTGTCGGACAGGTTGCCGCCGAGATCGCGGAACTCCGCCCACGCGATCAGCGCGACCGCGCCGCCGCCGACGCCGTTGAAGAGCGCCACCATCTGCGGCATCGCGGTCATCTTCACGTTGCGCGCCGCGGGAACGCCGACGATCGTGCCGATGATCAGCCCGACCGCGATGAGCGCGAACTCCGAGCCGTCGAGATCGCGGTTCAGCAGCGTCGCGACGACCGCGAGCAGCATTCCGGCGGCGGCGATCTTGTTGCCCTGGACGGCGGTCGTCGGGCTCGTCAGCTTCGCCAGGCCGGTGATGAAGAGCGAGAACGCGACGATGTAGGACGCGTTGATGAAGTTGACGTCCTGAAAGAACGCCGCGGCGAGGCTCACTTCTGCGGCTCCTCCGCGACCGGCTCGGGCTTGCGCTTGAACATGCTCAGCATCCGGTCGGTGACGAGGAAGCCGCCGACGACGTTGATCGTGCCAAAGGCGATCGCGATGACGAGGATGAGCTGGTTGAGGAAGCCCTCGCCGTGCGCGATCGCGACGAGGCCGCCGAGCAGCACGATGCCGTGGATCGCGTTCGTGCCCGACATCAGCGGCGTGTGCAGCGTGTTGGGGACCTTCGAGATGACCTGAAAGCCCACGAACGCGGCGAGGATCAGGATCGCGATCTCGGTCAGCAGCGGGCTGCCGGTGTCGACGGCCAGCACGGTGATGACGGCGTGCGGCTGCATCGCGCTACTCCTCCTCGCGCGCGGCTGCTGCCGGCGCCGGCGCGGCCGCCTGCAGCGTCTTCTTCGCGCCCGCGTGGACGACCTCCCCGTCGCGCGTGATGCAGGCGCCGGCGATGATCTCGTCGTCGAAGTTCAGGTCGATCCGGCCGTCCTCGCCGACCAGCAGCTCGAGCAGCGACTGGACGTTGCGCGAGTACAGCGCGGAGGAGTGCTCGGCCATCGAGGCCGGCAGGTTCAGCGGCGAGACGATCGTGACGTCGTGCTTGACGACGGTCTCGCCGGGCTCGGTCAGCTCGCAGTTGCCGCCGGTCTCGCCCGCGAGGTCGACGATCACGCTGCCGGCCTTCATCTTCTCGACGCTCTCGGCGCTGACGAGGCGCGGCGCCGGCCGTCCCGGCACGAGCGCCGTCGTGATGACGACGTCGAACGTCGCGATCTTGTCGGCGAGCTCCTGCTGCTGGGCCTTCTTCTCGTCCTCGGTCAGCTCGCGCGCGTAGCCGCCCTCGGCCTCGGCCGGGCGGGTGGGTCCGGTTCCCTCCAGCTCGAGGAACGTCGCGCCGAGCGACCGGACCTGCTCCGCCACGGCGGCGCGCACGTCGTAGCCCGTCACCTGGGCGCCGAGCCGGCGCGCGGTGGCGATCGCCTGCAGGCCCGCGACACCCGCGCCGAGCACGAGCACCTTGGCCGGCGGGACCGTGCCGGCCGCGGTCATCATCATCGGCAGGAAGCGGCCGAGGTGGTTCGTCGCGACGAGCACCGACTTGTAGCCCGCGACGTTCGACTGCGAGGACAGCGCGTCCATCGACTGCGCGCGCGAGATGCGCGGGATCGCCTCCATCGCAAAGGCGGTCGCCCCCGCGTCGGCGAGCGCCTGCGTCGTCTTCGGGCTCGACAGCGGCCCGAGGAAGCCGATCAGGACCGTGCTCTTGCCGAGCTTTGCGATCTCGTCGTCTGACGGCGCGGCGACCTTCACGACGACGTCGGCGCTCCAGACGTCGTCGGAGATCGTCGCGCCCGCGTCCTCGTAGAGCGCGTCGGAGAGCATCGAGCCCTCGCCCGCGCCGGACTGCACGACGACCTCGAAGCCCTTCGCGGTGAGCTTGCGCACGATCTCGGGGACGAGTGCGACCCGCGTCTCACCCGCTGCGGTCTCCTTGGTAACACCCACCCTCATGCGGCCGTGAACATATCCGACTCGCGAGTTCTCGACCGGTCAGGGCTGGGGAACGGCGACGGGGAGATCGTCGGCGATCGCAAGCGCGAAGCGGTCGGCGAGGACCGACTCGTCCAGCGCCCGCGCCGCCGCCGCCACGCCGGCCTCGTCCGTGCCGGTCACGAACCAGACCGGCTGGCGGCCGGTCTGGCGCGTGGCGGCGATCAGGCCGGCGCCGTCACCGAGCGTCCGGGCGACGTCGCCGCCGGGACCCAGCACGAGCAGGCGCTCTGCGGAGGCGTCGAAGCGCGCGTAGACGCCGCTCGCGCGCGGGCCGGCGTCGATGCTGTCGGCTTCGAACTCGCGCCCGCGCAGCCGCTTCCAGGGCGCGACGAGGATCCGCAGCGTCTCGTCCGCCGCGCTGCGGCTGATGATGCTGCGCCCGGCGACGACGCCGAGCCCGACGAGCTTGTCGGCGACCGCGGCGCAGGCCCCGCCGCGGGGGTCGTCGCACTCGACGCGGACCGGTAGGCGCCTTCCGTCGGACCCGCGCAGGAAGGGCTCGGGAAAGGCGCCCACGACCGCCCGGATCTCGCGCGCGGCGCCCGCCTCGTGCTGGTCGAGCCAGACGCGGTCTCCGCCCTGCACGGTCAGCTCGGACGCCGCCTCGTCGGCGAGGATCCCGTTGACGAACAGGCTCTGCGCGCCCCGCCTGTTCGGATGGCGCTCGAAGATCCGCGCCAGGCCGCCGGCTGACGGGACGCGCTCGAGCGCGACGACGTCGTCGGCGCCGAAGTCGCGCGTGACGGTGATCGAGATCTCGTCGCTGCTCGTGTTCGCCGACGCTCCGCAGCCTGCGAGCGCGGTCATGGCGAGGACGAGCGCGAGCGCGCGGGCGTGTATGGGCGACATCGCGCGCGCCACTGTAGCGTTGGTCAGTGCCATGACCGTCAACCTCACACGCATCTATACGAAGCTCGGCGACGGCGGCGAGACGCACCTCGGCGACATGAGCCGCGTGCCGAAGACCCATCCGCGGATCGAGGCCTACGGCGACGTCGACGAGCTCAACGCGCAGATCGGCGTCACGCTGACCGTGACGGGCCTGCCCGAGCAGTACGCGGGTTGGCTGCGGCGCATCCAGAACGACCTCTTCGACGTCGGCGCCGACCTCGCCGTCCCGGACACCGCCGGCCAAGCCGCTGGTCGCGGCGAGCGCGAGCGCCTGCGCGTCAGTCCGGACCAGACGACGTGGCTCGAGGCCGCCTGCGACGAGGTCAACGCGACGCTCGAGCCGCTGCGGTCCTTCGTCCTGCCCGGCGGGACGGCGGCGGCCGCCCAGCTGCACGTCTGCCGCACCGTCTGCCGCCGCGCCGAGCGCCGCGCGCTGCTGGTCGAGGACTCCAACCCCGAGGTCGTGCGATACCTCAACCGCCTGTCGGACCTGCTCTTCATCCTCAGCCGCGGGGCCAACGACGGCGAGGAGCCGCTCTGGGAGCCCGGAAGGTCGCAGCGCTGATGGACGGCGAGGAGATCCGCGCGCTGCTGGCCTCGGTCGTGGCGCCGGCCGAGATGCCGATCCCCGTGCCGCCGAACATGTCGGCGATCCCGGCGGCGCCGGTACTCGATGCCGGCGCCGATCCGGCCGAGGTCGAGGCCTGGGTGCGCTCCGTGCTCGGCTGGCCCAAGCGCGTCCCGCCGATGTTCGCCCCGCCCGACGCCGCAGAGCGCGAGCTGATGTTCTACATCGTCCCCGACAAGGAGCTCGAGCGCGGGCGCGCGCCCGCGGTCTCGCTGGGCGGCTCGGACCTGATCGCGTTCGTGCCGACGAAGGACATGGGCAGGGCGCGCCCGTTTTATGAGAAGACGCTCGGGCTGCCGATCGAGGGCGAGAGCCCGGTCGCCTGCGCATTTCGCGCGAACGGCGTGCTGCTGCGCGTCATCGTCGTCGAGCAGCTGACGCCGTTTCCGTTCACGCTGCTGGGCTGGAGCGTCGAGGACATCGCGGCGACCGTCGCCGCGCTGACCGCGCGCGGGGTCGCCTTCGACCGCTTCGAGGGCGTCGAGCAGGACGAGCTCGGCGTCTGGCGCTCGCCGGGCGGGGCGCAGGTCGCGTGGTTCAAGGACCCCGACGCCAACACGCTGTCGCTGACGCAGTTCTGAACTACACTGCCCCCGCGTCATGGCCTCCGACGATGCGATCCGCACGCTCCTTGCCGGCATCCCGCCGCAGCCCTTCATCTGGGTCGAGAAGGGCTGCGTCGCGATCATGGAGGACAAGGTCGCCGAAGCCGGCGCCGACCTCGACGACGTGCGCGCGTGGGTCGAGTCCGTCGGCGGTCACGAGGACCGCACGATCCCCGTCACAGCGACGCGACGCGGCACGAGCGCCGCGCCCAAGCCGGTCGGCCGGCGCTACTACGTCGTGCCCGAAGCCGCGCTGGGCGGCGACGCGACGGCGGCGTAGGCCCCGCTCCGCTTGCAGGCGCGTATAAGCTCGCGTTCGGCGAGCAACCGCAATCAGGGAAACGTCGTGCGCGCGCATCGTGCTTCACTCCTCATCTGGGCCGCCCTGATCGCGCTGGCCGCGCCGACCGGGGCCGTCGCGGACGAGACCGCCGAGGACCATAGGCAGAACGACACGTCGGCGCGCAAGACGCCGCGGGAGGAGCGCACGCTCACGCGCCAGACGCAGGCCGCCACCGCTGCCGACGCGCAGGCCGCGGCGCTCGCGGTGGCCGGCGCGCCCGACGACGTCGGCACGTGGTCACAGCCCGTCGACTGGCCAGTCGTCGGCGTGCACGCAGCGCTGCTGCCCGACGGCAAGGTCCTCGCCTACGACTCGCTCGGCGACCGCGCGACGGAGAACGACGCGGTCCACGACCACACGCGGGCGACCGTCTGGGACCCGCAGACGGGGAAGCACAGCGACGTGCGCGTCGACACCGGTTTCAACGTCTTCTGCAGCGGCCTTGCGCACCTGCTCGACGGCTCGGTCTTCCTCGCCGGCGGCAACAAGGACTCGCAGCTCAACGGGATCCGCCAGACACACCTCTTCAACCCCACGTCGAGCACCTGGGCGCGCGGCGCCGACATGGTCTACGAGCGCTGGTATCCGACCGTCACCGGCCTGCCCGACGGCGAGCTGCTGATCACCGGAGGCAGGCCCGCCAGGCCCGAGATACGCATGACCAACGGCCGGCTGCGGACGCTGAGCACGGCGTCGCTGAACCTGCCGCTGTACCCGTGGATGGACGTTGCGCCGGACGGCCGCGCCTTCTACTCCGGCCCTGGACTGACGATGCGCGCGCTCGACACGAGCGGCACCGGCGCCTGGCAGAGCTACACGCAGCGCGACTCGATCCACCGCAGCTACGGCGGCCACGCGATGTTCGACGTCGGCAAGCTGCTGGTCGCGGGCGGCGGCACATCAACGAAGGACGCGCGCGTCATCGACCTCAACGGCGCGACCCCGACGGTGTCGCCGACCGCGCCGATGGCCTTCGGCCGGCGCCAGAACAACCTCACGCTGCTCGCCGACGGCACGGTACTGGCGACGGGCGGCAACTCGTCCGGCGCGGAGCTCGTCGACATGAACAACGGCGTCTATGCCGCCGAGCTGTGGAACCCGGCGACCGGCGCCTGGAGGACGCTCGCCGCGCAGCGGGTCACGCGCCAGTACCACTCGACCGCGCTGCTGCTGGCCGACGGCCGCGTGCTCTCCTCGGGCGGCGGCGTCTGCGGCACGTGCGACGCGGCCGGCTATCTCGCCAAGAACGCCGAGGTCTTCACCCCGCCCTACCTCTACAAGAAGGACGGATCGGGCGAGCTCGCGCCGCGGCCGCAGGTCACGGCTGCGCCCGCAAGCGTCGAGTACGGCACGCCGTTCGAGATCACGACGCCTGACGCGAGCTCGATCGCGAAGGCGGGGCTCGTGCGCCTCGGCGCGGTCACCCACTCCGTCGACATGGATCAGCGCTACATCCCGCTGTCGTTGACGCCCGGCAGCGGCAGGCTGACCGCGATCGGCCCGGCGAACGCCAACGTTGCGCCACCCGGCCCGTACATGCTCTTCATCGTCGACGCGGCAGGAGTGCCGTCGGTGGCGCGGATGGTGACGGTGCCGCCGACGAACTCGCCCCCGGTCGTCAGCGTCACGCAGCCCGCCGCCGGCGCTGCGTTTCAGGCGCCGGCGACGGTCGACATCGCCGCGAGCGCCTCCGACGCGGACGGGACGGTCACGAAGGTCGAGTTCCTCAACGGCGCCACGAAGCTCGGCGAAGACGCGAGCGCGCCCTACGCGTACTCCTGGGCCGGCGTCGCCGCCGGCACGTACTCGATCACTGCGCGCGCCAGCGACGATCGCGGCAAGACGACGACGAGCGCGCCCGTGAGCATCACGGTGGCGGTGTCCGAGCGCGAGCCGATCGAGCCCGCGTCTCCGCCAGCTCCGCCTCCGCCAGCTCCGCCGCCTCCGCCGCCTCCGCCGCCTCCGCCGCCTGCGCCGCCTGCGTCGCCGGACAGGACCAGCCCGTTTCTCCGCGCGCTGTCGCTGTCACCCGGTCGCTTCGCGGCCGCCGGTAAGGGCGCAAGCATCATCAGTCGGGGTCGCAGCACGGTCTCCTACACGCTGTCAGAGCCCGCGACGGTGACCTTCAGGGTCCAGCGCGCCAGCAGCGGGCGCCGCGTGGGCGGACGCTGTGTCAAGGCGACGCGCTCGAACCGCCGCGCGCAGCGCTGCATCCGCTATCGCACCCTGAGCGGCAGGTTCAGGCACCGCGGCAGCACTGGCAAGAACACCTTTGGGTTCAGTGGGCGCCTGCGCAACCGCAAGCTCGCGCCCGGGCGCTATCGCCTGCGGGCAATCGCGACCGACGCCGCCGCCAACGGCTCGCGCGCGAAACGCAGCCGCTTTCAGATCCTGGACCCGCTGAAGTAGCGTCGTTGCACAGGTCTTCGGGCAATCTCTGCGCAACTCAGAATCGCGGGGGGAAAACGAAAAGGGACGCATTAATCTGCGCGCTCTCGTGTTCCCGCGAGCGGGCAGCCCCCGCCCATGGCAGCACCCGGCGGCGACGCCAAGCTCGCCGCCGGGCTGCTGCTCCGCAGCTGCTCGAACCCGGCGGCGTGTTTGCTGCTGACGTTGCCGCTCAGCGGCGGCGCGGACGGTTGTACTCGGCCGCCACGCAGTTCGCGATGACGCCGGCCTCAGTGTCGCTGGCGCCGTGACGGATGAGTTCGGCACGGCCGAACGAGACGCCATTCGAGCCCTCCGCCACCGTCTGCGCGACTGCCTTGCGAGCAGCGCCGGCGTCGGGGTGGACGATGACAACGGCTGCAAGCTTGCCGTTCGGGCTCTTGACCGACAGGTTGTGGGGGTCGTCGTCAGCCGTCACGTCGTGCCCGATGCCGCCTTTGATGCATTCGACCATCTGCGCGCGGGCGCTGTTGCGCTTCGGCTCGGCTTTCTCGACCTGAGCGGCCTCAGGCTGTCTGTCGGAGTTCGGCTCCGGGTCGTCGGAGCCGCATCCGCTGGCGACGAAACCCGCGCTGGCGAGCACGGCGAGAGCAACACGGTTGCGAGGCATGAGCGCAGTCTGCCGTATCGCGTGCAAGACGACAAAAGGCTCTGATCTGCGAGCGCTCTGTCAGTACCGCTACGGGGATTCGAACCCCGGTTTCCGCCGTGAGAGGGCGGCGTCCTAGTCCCCTAGACGATAGCGGCGCGGGGGCTCACGGTAGCAAAGGGTCTCGCGCTGGCCGGCGTGCGTGATCCCGCCACGGCAGGGCTCGCAGGCGCCGGCCGGCGACGCCGGACGCTAAGGTTGACGCGCCTGCGGATGTGGCGGAATTGGTAGACGCGCGGCGTTCAGGTCGCCGTGAGCTCACGCTCGTGGAGGTTCGAGTCCTCTCATCCGCATCACCGTACTCAGCGCTGTGGCTACTTCCGGCGGTTGCGCGGCGACGCCGACGCGACCGGCCTGCCCGACGCGGAGGCGGCGGCGCGCTCGCGGCGGCCGGGTCGCTGCTGCGGACGGCGCGACCGCTGACCGCCATCGACGCCGCTGCGCGTCGAAGTGGGCAGCCCGCTCAGCGAGAACTCGCGGTGCAGGCCGAGGTCCGTCGCGATCCTGCCCATCTCGTGCGCCTGGTCGCCGAGCACGAACGTCACGCCGATCCCGGCGCGGCCCGCGCGGCCGGTGCGCCCGACGCGGTGCACATAGCCGTCGCGATCCTCGGGCATGTCGTAGTTGATGACGTGCGTCACGTCGCGCACGTCGATTCCGCGCGCGGCGACGTCGGTCGCCACGAGCGTGTCGATCTCGCCGCGCTCGAAGCGCGCAAGCGCCTTCTCGCGCTGCGACTGCGTCTTGTCGCCGTGCATCGCGACGGCCGTCACGTAGTTGTCCTTCAGGCGCTTGACGAGCCGGTCGGCGCCGCGCTTCGTCCGCACGAAGACGATCGTGAGCCCGCGCTCCTCGTCCTTGAGCTCGCGCACGAGCGCGTCGACCTTGGCCTCGTGGGCGACCCTGATGAAGCGGTGCACGGTCTCGGCGCGCGACGGATCGACCGCCGGCACGTGCTCGTGCCGGCGCGCGTCGCGCGTGTACTCCGCCGCGATCTTGCCGGCCGCGCCCTCGAGGGTCGCGGAGAAGAACAGCGTCTGGCGCTTGTTCGGCGTCAGCGCGACGATGCGGTCGACGGCCGGGCGGAAGCCCATGTCGAGCATCCGGTCGGCCTCGTCGAGGACGAGAATGCGGATCTGCTCGAGCGAGACCGCGCGGCGCTGGATCAGATCCTCCAGCCGGCCCGGCGTCGCGACGAGGATGTGCGCGCGACGCGCCTGCTGGATCTGACGCTGGATGCCTGCGCCACCGTAGATGGCCGCGATCGAGAGCGCGCGGACATGCGCGATCTCCGTCATGTCGTCGACGATCTGCAGCGCGAGCTCGCGCGTCGGGGCGAGGATCAACGCGCTCGGACGGCGGTCTGTCGCGCTCAGGCGCTCGACCATCGGCACGCCGAACGCGAGCGTCTTGCCCGAGCCCGTCGGCGACTTGGCCAGCACGTCATGTCCGGCCAGGACGTCGGGAACGACGAGCGACTGGATCGCGAAGGGCTCGGCGATCCCGCGCGAGCGCAGCACGTCGACCACCACCTTCGATACGCCGAGATCGGCGAAGGACTGCGAAGACATATGAAGTTGCTCCTGGCGAGCAGCCACGTCGGAGTGACCGCAAGAAGATTCGGGAGATTCGACTGGCCCGAACCACGCGGAGCGCACTCAGAGACAAGGAACCTCACGAGCGGCGGCGCCGCTCATGGCGATGACGGTAGCAAGCTTCGCGTCGGCCTCGCTCGAGGCGCTGTTCCGCGTCGCGATCGCAGCCGCGACAATGCAGCCCGATGCCCGCGCAGCCGCCCTCCCTGTCGGCCCGTCTGAGCGAGGTGCGCTCCTCGCCCGTGCGCGACATCCTCGAGCTCACCCAGCGCCACGAGGTGATCTCGTTCGCCGGCGGCCTGCCCGCGCCCGAGCTGTTTCCCGCCGAGATCATCGCCGACGCGTTCGCCCGTGCGCTCGCGCCGACCGTCGCCGCGCGCGCGCTGCAGTACTCCTCGACGGAGGGCGATCCGGGGCTGCGGGCGCTGCTCGCCGAGCGCTTCTGCGGCCGCGGTCTGTCGTGCACGGCTGACGAGCTGCTCGTGACGACGGGCTCCCAGCAGGCGCTGGGGCTGATCGCCGCCGTCCTGCTCGACCCCGGCGACGCCGTCCTCGTAGAGAACCCGTCCTACCTCGCCGCGCTGCAGTGCTTCGGCTTCGCGGGCGCGAGGCTCGTGGCCGTCCCATGCGACGAGGACGGCCTGGACGTTGAGGCGCTGCCGGCGCTGATCGCCGAGCACGCGCCGAAGTTCCTCTACGTCGTCCCGACATTTCAGAACCCGACCGGGCGCACGCTGCCCGCCACGCGGCGCGCCCGGCTTGCGGAGATCGCCGCCGAGCACGGCCTCTGGATCATCGAGGACGACCCCTACGGCGAGCTGCGCTACGACGGCGAGCCGCTGGCCCCGATCGGGTCGCAGGCGGGCGCCGCCGACCGCACGGTGACGATCTCCTCGCTGTCGAAGGTGCTGGCGCCGGGGCTGCGGATCGGCTGGCTGCGTGCCCCCGAGGCGATCCTGCGTCCGCTCACGATCGCAAAGCAGGCGGCGGACCTGCACACCTCGACGGTCGATCAGCTCGCCGCGCGCACGTCGCTGCAGGCCGCCGACCTCGACATCCACGTCGCGCGGCTGTGCGACGAGTACCGCCGGCGCCGCGACGCGCTGCTGGACGGCCTCGCCGCCGCGCTGCCGCAGGGCTCGACGTTCAATCGGCCCGCGGGCGGCATGTTCGTCTGGGCCCGACTGCCGCGCGGCTGGGACGCGGCGCAGCTGCTGCGTACCGCGCTCGAGCACGACGTCGCGTTCGTCCCCGGCCATCCGTTCTTCGCGCTCACGCCCGACGAGCGCACGCTGCGCCTGTCCTTCACCACGCACGTCCCGTCCGAGATCGCCGAGGGCCTCGCGCGCCTGGGCCGCGCGAGCGCCGCATGAGCCCGGAGCCGCGTGACGTCGAGGTCCGCGACGAGACGATCCGCCTCGGCCAGCTGCTCAAGCTCGCGGGCGTCGCCGACAGCGGCGGCGAGGCGCGCGAGCTCGTGCAGGAGGGCGCGGTGCGCGTCAACGGGGAGGTCGAGACGCGGCGCGGGCGCCAGCTGCGAAACGGCGATGTCGTCGAGGCGGCTGGTGAGCGGCTACGCGTCATCGTCTGAGCTGATGTCGGCGCGCGCGCGAAGGACGTCGGATGCGGCGGATCGGGGAGGGAGCCGTGCGAGTGTTCAAGACGCTCGCCGGACAGGATCGCGACGAGCCGATGAGCTCGTACGCGATCGCGCTCTACACCTTCCTGCTCGCCGTCGCGATGATCCTCTTCCTGGCGTGGATCAGCGGGGCGCCGATCGAGTGCGTCATCCGCGCGAGCTGCTGAGCGCTCGCGCCACGGGCCGCTCGCGCGGGAGCGTCCGGCGAGCGTTCAGGCAGTCATGACAGCGCCGATCGACCCCGTCGCCGGTCGGATGACCGCCGTCGTGCGGCGCGACGGCGAGCGCGACGAGGTCGCCGTCGAGGAGCCGCTCGAGATCCGCGTCGACGGCGTGGCGCTGACGGTGACGATGCGCACGCCGGGTCACGACGAGGAGCTCGCGCTCGGCTTCCTCTCCGGCGAGGGACTGATCGACGGCCCGCGCGCCGCGGGCCTGACCGACGACCTGGCGGCAAACGTCGTCGACGTCGAGGGACCGCTGCTGCGCGATCCGGGTGCGCGGCGCTTCTACACGACGTCGTCGTGCGGGGTCTGTGGACGGGGATCGCTCGCGGAGGTGGCCGTCCACGCACCGCTGCTGCCGCCCGGTCCGCGCGTCGCTCGCGGACTGCTCGCCGCGCTGCCGGACGGGCTGCGCCAGCCGGCCTTCGCCCGCACCGGCGGGATGCACGCGACCGGTCTCTTCACGGCCGCTGGCAAGACGCTGCTCGTGCGCGAGGACGTGGGCCGCCACAACGCGATGGACAAGGTCATCGGCCGCGCGCTGCTCGACGGGCTGCTGCCGCTCGGCGGCCAGATCCTCTGCGTGAGCGGCCGGCTGTCGTTCGAGCTCGTCCAGAAGGCGGCCGTCGCGGGCGCGCCGGTCCTCGTCGGCGTCGGCGCGCCGACGTCGCTTGCGATCGAGCTCGCGGTCGACCGCGGGATGACGCTGGCCGGCTTCGCGCGCGGCGAGAGCGTCAACGTCTACAGCGGCGACGAGCGCGTCGCTTCGGGCTGAGCGACTACGGCGTCGATGGCAGGACGACCAGGGGGCTGTCGAGCCCGGCGGCGAGACCGCGCTCTGCGGCCAGGATCTCGAGCATGATCGCGGTGTCGGCGATCGCGACGCCGGTCAGATGCTCCTCGCGGCCGGCGAAGTCGTCGGCGATCGCGGCGGCCGCCGCGGCGTACGCCTCTTTGTCGCCGGCTGCCAGCGCGCGCAGGGCGATCGCGGTGCGCTCGAACGCCCCGCCGCGCGGCTGCATGACGTCGGCGAGCGCAGCGACGGCGTCGTCGTCACCGGCGATCAGCGCGGCGACCGCGAGCACGTAGGACGCCACCGGCGAGCCGGCCGCGTCGGGGTCGTCGGCGAGCGCCGCGCGGACCTCGTCGGCCGCCGGTCGGCCGTTGCCGCCGAGCACCGCGGCCTTCAGCAGCCCGACGAGGCGGCCGTAGCTCTTCGGGGGCGCGACGGCCCACGACGCGCGATAGGTCTCGACCGCCCGCGCGTAGGCCGCCGCTGCCGCCTCGCTGTCGCCCGCCAGCAGGGCGCTGTGCGCTTCGCCCTCGGCCGCGATCGCCGCGAGCATGAGATCGCGATGCTCACCGTGCTGCATGGCGCCGGAGCTTACGCTTTCCTGCGGCCCGTTCGGCGTCCGCCCCGGGGCACGCCGGTTTGGCGGCGTGCGGACGAGGGCACCCGATGAATCACCATCCAGGTGAGGGACATGCGCGATGACCACGCCCGCAGGCGAAACTCCCGCCCCGCCGCCGCTTCCCGAGCCGGCGCCGCCGGTTCCGGGACCGGACCCGTGGCCGGACCCGATCCCGGACCCGGTGCCGCCCGGCCAGTAGACCGCGGCATGCGCTGGCTGCTCGTCGCGATCGCTGCCTGCATCCTCGGCTCTGCCGTCCTGATCGCGGTCGGCGGCTCGAACCTCGTGACGTTCCTCGGGATCTCCCTCGGCGGCATCGCGTTCGTGCTCGTGCTCGCGGCGGTCTTCTATGCGGTCGGCCGCAGCGAGGATCGCGAGCGGGCCGAGCGAGAGGCCGGGCCGCAGCGGCCCTCGGCGTAGCACGACCTCGACGGCCGTCTCCTCGAGCGTGGACAGCGCCCGCTATCAGCCGCGATAGCGGGCGCTGCGCACCCTCGGTGCGTCGGGTCGCGCGGCCGGGACTCGGCGGCGCTCAACGCACCCGCCGGCGTACGCCCTTTCTCTCATATGAGGCCAACGGTACGCGTCGCGACATGCGCGCTACGACAACGACGACGGGGCCGAGCGGTTGCGGTTGGCCAGTTTTCATCGCACTTGCGGACGAGCCAGGGGTTCCGCCGCTCGCCGTCTTACCCTCGTGCACATGAGCGAGAAGCGGCATCGGCAGCAGCAACGACGACAGCGGCGCAAGACCGCGGGGCGACCTCGGTCGAGCGGGACCGCGCGGTTGACGAGCAGGAACGACAGCGACCACGAGCTCGCGGAGCTGATGACGAGCCTTGCCGCGATCGCCGCCGGCGACGCGAGTGCGCCGACCAGCGCCGTGGAGGCGGAGCAGTGGGCGGCCTGCATCATCGGCACCTGGCATGTCCGCCCGCTCCCCGGCGGCGAGAACGTCGAGGAGCTGTTCTTCGCCGGCTTCACGGCGGCGCTCGAGCAGCTCGGAACGGCCCGGGCGCTTGCGACGTTGCGCGCGCTGAGCGCCGTCGGCGCCGGCATCCACGAGCAGCGTGCCCGAGCCGCCGCCGACCGGCTCGCAGCCCGCGGCCTGACCGAGGCGCCGTGGTCGGCTGAGCTGGGCCGGGCGCGGCCGACTGCGGCGGCCCTGATGTACGAGGAGGCGTTCGACGACGGTGTCAGCGTCCTCGTCGAGTTCTCATACGCGGACCGCGATCCGCACACGCTCGGGATCTACATCGACCACAACATGGGCGGCCTGGTGAAGGATGCGTTCGTGGCCGGCCCGCTGAGCGAGTTGCGCGACAAACTGGAGCGTCAGGCTGCACAGGAGGTCGGGCCCGCGATCCGCGACCTCGACCTCGCCGAGGCTCGAGCGCGCGTCGAAGCGGCGCTCTACATGCTCGACCACACCTACGACGCGCCCGTCGGCGAGGATGTGCGCCCGCTGCGCGCGCTGATCGACGCGCGCCTGCGGCTGCTGCCCGACGGCTGCGAACTCGGCGACGACTTCGAGGAGCTGACCCCGCAGGAGCGCGACCAGCTGCTCTTGGACTTCGTCGCCTCGCCGGAGGGCCAGCGTTGGCGCGGCGATGAGGACGCCGAGGACGTCGTCTGGACGGCGATCGACTTCGGCGCGGGCTACAACCACGGCGGGCCGCTGCGCTGGAGCCCCGTCGTCGTCGAGATCTTCATGACGAGCTGGCTCGCGCGGAAGGTCGCGCGCGAGCCGGAGTTCTTCGAGCGCGTCGCCGACGTGCTGCCCGACTGGGTCGCCTACGCCGGGCGCCGGCGCGGCGTCCCGTCGAAGCCACTGCGCGACGCCGTTGCCGCAGTGAATCGCTATCGCGCAGAGATGCTCGAAGCCGCCGGCGACCACGAGGCGTGGGGCCCGGCCAAGACCTTCGCCGTCGCCGCCCAGCAGGCCGGCGTGGACCTGTCCGACCCCGACGCAGTCGGCGAGTTCATCGAGCAGTACAACGACGGGCTGGCGGCGTAGCGACGATAACGCGCCTCCTACTCAGATGGCCGCTTCATCCGAGCGGATCTGCCGCGAACTGCTCGTCGGTCAGACGATCCTCGACGACAGTATGGGATCTACCCCATACTGGTCGTATGGGGACGTTCGACGAGTTCATTGCTGAGCTTGAAGCGGAGGCTCGCGCCGAGGGTCCCGAGGCCGCGGCCGAGCTCGAGGCCTTCCGCCTGCACTTCTCCCTTGCCCGCCAGCTCGCCGCTCAGCGGCGCGCGCTGCACCTCACCCAGAAGCAGCTCGCCGAGCGCACCGGGATCGACCAGGCGGAGATCAGCCGGATCGAGCGCGGCCAAGCGAACGCGACCACGGCGACGCTCGGTGCGCTGACACGCGCCCTCGGCGTCGACGTTCGGCTCGTGCCGCTGTCGTGAGCCAACCGCCGCTATCGAAGCCTGTTCGCTGGAATCGGATGCCCCGCACGCGTTTAGGTGTCATCGCGGTTGAGATCCGCGACGCGCCCGCCTCGTGTGCCGCCGCGCAGTGCGATATTCAATCCGCGTGACGTTCGAGCAGGCGCTGAAGGACGGGGACCTCGACCGCGCGTCGGCGATCCTCGCCGAGCTGGCGGAGCTGCCCGAGACGGGCGGCCTGTACATGCCAGAGTGCTACGCGGACCTTGCGCGCTCGTTCGATCATCGCGGACGCCACGACGACGCGATCACTGCGATGGAACGCGCGATCCAGCACGGCTGGAACGGGCGACCCGATGGTCATTCGGACGTCGCCGAGTTCCACCTCAGAGCTGGACGCGCCGATCGGGCCGCCCAGATCTGGGCGCAGCTGAAGGCGAAGGAGCCCGATGACGTCTGGCTCTACAACGCCGCCGGGCTGTCGTACAACGAGGTCGGCGAGCACGAGCTTGCGGTCGCCTGGCTCGGGGAGGGCATCGAGCTGGCAATCTGCACGGACGACCCCGAAGGCCTCGTCGCGCAGCTCTCGGACGTGCGCCGTCGCAGCCTGGCAGCGCTGGGACGCGAGCACGATGAGCTGGAACGACGCGTCGACCCCTTCCTCGAGCAGTGGCGCGCAGATGAACGCAAGCGCAGCCGGCGGTTCTCGCTGTTCAGCGCGATCGAGGATGCGATGCCTCCAGCCGACGCGCCCCTCGCGCATCCTCATCGCGGCGGTGAGGTCCCGCTCGCGTTGGCCTGGTTCCCTGCCGGCGAGTACGAGCGAGCCATCGACGGTTGGCCCGACCTCGCCGAGGAGTGGGCCGGCGTGTCGCATCCGGCCTACTGCGCTCGACTCGACGGGCATGCCAAGTGGATGCGCGGCCATGGGGTCCACGTGCGGGCGATCGCGCCGATCCACGTCGACGACTACATCACGTGGTGCGCGCAGAACGACGAGGATCCCGAGGAGGCGCGCGCGCACTACGCCGCTCACCGCTTGGCTGACGGCGCGGCCACGTCGTGGCCACCCGGACGCAACGAGCCGTGCTGGTGTGGCTCGGGTCGTAAGTACAAGAAGTGCTGCGGACCCGCACCGCCGGGCCCGATGCACGACACTGAGACGTAGCGAGCGCCTGCCACAGTCGGCACCTCCCAGGCGCAGATCACCCGTACTACTTTGTCGCTCCTACCGATCATGGCTGGTACCAGTTCCTGCGAGCCCGCCCGGAGATCGAAGAGGTCAACTTCTGGCGTCCCGGTGGCACCGCGTTCTCGGCGCTCAGGCCAGGCGAGGTCTTCTTCTTCAAGCTCAAAGCGCCGTACAACGCGATCGGCGGGTTCGGGCTCTTCGCGCGGTTCGCCCCACTGCCGGTATCGCGCGCGTGGGACGTCTTTGGCGAGGCGAACGGCACCGCGGATGAGTACGAGCTACTCAGGCGCCTCGGCCGCCTCTCCGCGACGCGCCTTTCCTCCTTTCCTCCTTTCCTCGAGTCGGGGAGACAGGATTTGAACCTGCGACCGCCCGGCCCCCAGCCGGATTGCCCATTTTCCTCGGAGTTGGAGAAATCGGAACTAGCAGCATTTTCTTAGTTCTCGTGCGTCTGAGTTGCCCTGAAATTGGATCCCGTTTTGGACTCCGTGGTTGCGCGAGCAACGATCAGCGCGGTCGGCCGCCCTTCCCGGAACGGCGTTCGCGCGCATACGATCCGCGGGCCCATGCGCGGCTTCGTCGCTCCCACCGATCATGGCTGGTATCAGTTCCTGCGCGCGCGGCCGGAGATCGACGAAGTCAACTTCTGGCGCCCTGGCGCAACCGCGTTTTCGGCGCTTCGGCCGGGCGAGATCTTCTTCTTCAAGCTCAAAGCGCCGTACAACGCGATCGGCGGCTTCGGGCTCTTCGCGCGGTTCGCTCCACTGCCGGTGTGGCGTGCCTGGGACATCTTCGGCCAGGCGAACGGCACCGCGGACGAGCATGAGCTGCTCGCTCGCCTCGGCCGACTGGCCGCGGCGCGCACGCCGATCTCGATGGACCGCGTGATCGGCTGCATCGCCATCACGCAGCCGGTCTTCTTCACACCGGACGACTGGATCGCGGCGCCGACCGACTGGGCTCGCAACATCGTTTCGGGCCGCGGCTACGACCTCACGACGGGCGAAGGGCTACGACTCTGGACGCAGTGCCTCGAGCTCGCCGCCCGCACCCATCACATGACCGAACGGACGACGGAGGCGATCGAGCTTCGCCGACACGGCAAGCCGCAGATCATCACCCCCAGACTCGGGCAGGCAAGCTTCCGGCTCGCCGTCCTCGACGCCTATGACGGCGCGTGCGCGGTCACGAACGAGCACTCCCTGCCCGTGCTCGAGGCCGCCCACATCCGACCCTGGAAGGACGGTGGCCGCCACGAAGTATCCAACGGTCTGCCCCTGCGCCGTGACATCCACCGACTGTTCGACCTCGGATTCGTGACCGTCAGGCCGGACCTGCGCTTCGCGGTCAGTCCCGCACTCCGCGACGCGTATGCCAACGGCCGGACCTATTACGCACTCGACGGACGCACGATCGCCACGCCGGCCGTCATCCATGCAACCCCGTCCCGCGAGCTGCTCGAATGGCACGGCGACGTCGTCTACCGCGCCTGACCGGCTCGGCTGCTCGCGGGTATCTCATGCGTTCGCCGCTACGCGGGACCGGCCCCGTCCGCCGGACTCGCGCGCGATCGAGATCGCCTTCAGCGCGCCACAGCGACTGAGGTTCCCGTCGATCGGAAGTTGCGCGAGGGCGACAGGACCCACAAGTACGATCGCCTCCTGGCCTCCACCGCGACATCTCCTCGCCCGCTCGGACGCGACGATCCTCGTGTCAGCGTCCCGCTGTTCACGCTGCGCGAGAGCGCCGCGTACCTGCAGACACCCGTCTCGACGCTGCATGCCTGGGCGCATCCGAAGGATGGCGATCCGCTCGTCACCGTCTTTCCGCGGGCCGGCCGAGCGGCGACCGTCCCGTTCGTCGGCTTCGCCGAGGCGTTCGTGCTCGGTGCCCTGCGCAAGGCCGGAGTCCCAATGCAGCGAATCCGCCCCGCGGTTGCGAAGCTGAACGCCGAGATCGGGCTCGAGCATGCGCTCGCGTCCCAGCGCGTGTACACCGACGGTGCGGAGCTGATCTTCGACTACGCCGCGGCACACAGCGACGACGAGGCCCTGCTGACCGTCGTGCGTACAGGTCAGCAGCACTTCGCGCAGATCATCCGCGAGTACCTCAGACCGATCACGTACGGTGACGACGGCTGGGCCGAGCGTCTGCGGCTGCCGGCCTACGCGCGGGCCGAGGTCACCGTGGACCCCCGCCAAGCCTTCGGTCAGCCGCTCATCGTGCACGGCGGCGCCCGCGTCGAGGATCTCGTCGATCGCTTCCAGGCCGGCGACGGCTTCGCCGAGATCGCCGGCGACTTCGGCGTTCCCGCCGAGGAGGTGGAGGACGTGATCAGGGTTGCCCTCCGCCTCACCGCCTGAGTTCTTCATCGACCGCAGCCTCGGCCGCCACATCGTGCCGGACGCGCTCCGGGCGGCAGGCGCAGTTGTTCACGTCATGGCCGACGTGTACGGGGAGCGCATCGGTCAAGGGCTCGCCGACGAGGAGTGGTTACGGGATGCCGGCGAGCGCGGCTGGGTCGTAATGATGAAAGACGCGAAGATCCGATACAGGCCCGCAGAACTCCAGGTGCTCATTCAGCATGGGCTGCGAACGTTCTGCCTGACCAACGCGAATCTGCGAGGTGCCGAGATGGCCGAGCGGCTCGTTGAGAACCTCGCGCGGATCGTCCGCATCGCCGAGCAGAAGCCCGGGCCATACATCTACGGCGTCTACTCCGACGCCGTGCGACCGCTCTGGCCCAGGTAGCGTCGCTGCCGGCCCTCTTGCCCGTGCACGTCAGGCCACGCCGACTCGCCCGCCGAGCACGACGTTGACCTCGTCGGCGTCGAACCCATGCCGATCGAACTCCGCCGCAGTCTCGATCCCGAGCCATTCGAGCATGTCGGCGTGGTCCTCGTGGGCCGGATCGGCGAGCGTCTCGCGGAGCTCTGCGTACCCCCACACGCCGCCGCAGTCCTCTGGCGGGCAGCGTCCCTTGCCGGTGAGGCAGATCGGGTAGCGCGAGCCGGGCTCGGCCGCCAGCACCTTCTCGACGACGACGTCGTGCCGCCAGTGGTCGCCGAAGTCGTAGACGTAGCGCATCCGGTCTCGCCGCTCGCTGATCACGTCGCCGACCGCCGTCCTGCGCTCGTCGCGATGGCCGAGCTCGGGATCCGGCGGGCCGTAAGGGTCCGGCGGGCCGTAGTCGACGCCTCTTGCCGTGAAGGCGTGCAGGTGGTAGTCCTCCCAGCCCATTGCGGCCTGGATCACGTCGTGCAGTCGATCCAGACGCATACTCGCCGGCACCAGGAGCCGGCGCCAGACAGGCGGGTCAGAGGCACCCACGAGGCTGACCTTCAGTTGCAGGACGGGCTCGCTCGCGGCCATGACGGCTCCCTTCGTTGCTGCCGGTCGCTTACGACCGGCAACGCTAGACGGCGCGGCGGACGGTCGTGGACGAGCTTCTTCGCCCGCGACGGTGGATTGCTCAGGCCAGCGCGAGCTTGATCTGCTCGCGCTGCACGTCGACGACCTGCGGGACCGTCACATGGATGTCGCCGCGATCGAGCAGCAGCTTCGCGTTGACGAGCGTGATCCCGATGATGTGGCCGTCGCCGTCGTAGCGCACCGCGTGCCCTTCGGGCGTGCCGTACGTCTGCGCCGACGGCTGGGGATCTCCGACCGAGAGGTAGAGGACGTCGGCGTCACGGTCGTAGTCGACGCGGTCGAACGTCGTGTCCCCGATCGTGACGGTGTGGTCGCTCATGTCTCAGGCGGGATCGTTGGTCTGCGCAAACGCGGTGATGATCTGTTCGAGGTCGATGACGACTCTCATCCAGCGCTCCGGCCCGCCGCGGCGGAACATCCGCTCGCGCCCCACGGCGATGTCCGGTTCACGGTAGTCGGGCTGGGACACAGTTTGCAGGATCGTCTCCAGGTGATCGACCATTTCCGGATGGCCCTCGACGATCTTGGCCCAGCGCGCGGCCGTCAGGACGCTCTCGTGACCCTCCGGCGTCGCCGTGCGAGCAACGACGACCGGCTCGGTCACGGCGCCGCATCAGAGCCGCTGCGGAGGGCTTCTCCGTTCCGAGACGGTTGCTCATCGGCGAACGCCGCGTTGACCATCTCGATCTCGTGCGCGCTTGGCGCGTAGTGCGCGTAGATCTGCGTCGTCTTGGAGTCGGCGTGGCCGAGGAACTCCTGGATCGTACGCATCGGCTGCCCTGACGCGGCGAGACGCGTCGCGAACGTGTGGCGCAGGTCGTGGAAGCGGACCGCGCGGACGCCGGCGTCGGCGCCGGCGGCCTTGAAGCGCCGAGAGAGCTTCGTGCGGTCGAGCGGCCGACCGGACTGCGGGTGGGCGAAGACGAGGTCGTCGTCGGCGCGGTAGAGCGTGCGCTGGGACCAGCAGTCGAGCTCGCGGGCGAGGCGGTCGGCCATTGGGACCGAGCGGCGCGTCGAGAGGTCGGATTTGCCCTCGGCGGAGTGCTCGCCGCGGACCCAAGATCGCAAAGCGACCGAGGTCGCAAGCGACCCACCGGCGACCAAGCTTCTCGGCGACAGCTGCCGTCGTTCCTGATCCGCAGAAGAAATCCGCCACGAGATCACCCGGGTTGCTCGACGCGCGTATCACGCGGTCGAGGAGCGCCTCGGGCTTTTGAGTCGGGTATCGAGGCGTTCGCGGGCCTGAGGATTCACCGGCGGGATATCGGTCCACAGGTCCTGCAGCGGCACGCCGGGCATGTCATCCGCGTACTGCAGCAACGTCGGCGTTCCGGACTTGGTATAGCAGATGCGCCCCTCCCGCTCGTGCACCTCCATCTTCGCCCGCTGGATAGCCCAGGTGCGTGATGGCGCCGGAAACTTGCCGTGCCACTCGTAGATCAGGTTCGGGCTGCCTTCGCCATGGCGCGGCGCGTCGAGCGGCACGGTGCGGAAGTACCGACCGCTCTCATCCTGCTTGAAGTACTCCTCGCGGTACTCGGTGTATTGCTCGTTCCAGACGACCTGGTCGGACTTGCCGTAGTACATGAGCACGTCCGCGATTCGACCGAACCGCTTCGGATCGTTGTGGGCGTTCGCGCGCCTCCACACGACCTGGTTACGAAACTGGTCGGCGCCGAACACCTCGTCGCATACTGCTCGGAGCACGTGGCTGACTGTCGGGGCGCAGTGCAAATAGAACGAGCCATCGTCCGCGAGCAACTCGTGAATGAGCACGATCCGCGAGTACATCACCGAGAGGTACGAATCGACGCCCGCGCCCCAGGTGTCGCGATAGGCGTGCTCCTCGAGAATCGAGGGCTCCTTGACGAATCGCGAATCGCCAACCTCGATCCGCATCGCAAAGTCGGCGCCCGTGTCGAACGGTGGGTCGATGTAGACGAGCTTCACCTTGCCTGCGTAGTCCGACAGCAGGCTGCTCATCACGAGCTTGTTGTCACCCCAGACCAGGAGATTGCGAGCGTCGTGCGCCGCCGCGGGTGCCGCCGAAGAGCGCGCCTACGTCCCGCTCCCGGGTCGCGCGCGACTCGTTGATGGTCTCAACCGTCTGAAACGGCAGCGCGAGCCGTTCGGCCTGCGTCGCTTTCCCTCCCACTCCAGACGGACCGTCAAGACCTCTCGACTCCTCGATTGCGCGACTGGCTGCTCCCGTCGCAGGCTAACGACGCGGTCGGCGGCGGTCCCGAGCAGGGCTTCTCCACCGACGTCGTGGAGAAAATTGGACCGGAATGGACCCCGTGGGAGGCCAGCACCGTGCCTTTGACAGCGGAAAAGGCCTGCAAAAGCAGACCTCTTCCTAAGTCGGGGAGACAGGATTTGAACCTGCGACCGCCCGGCCCCCAGCCGGGTGCGCTACCAGACTGCGCCACTCCCCGTGGCCTGTGAAGCGGGCGACGGGAATCGAACCCGCCCTAGAAGCTTGGAAGGCTTCTGTGCAGCCACAACACTTCGCCCGCACGCCCAGACGGCGGAGGATACCGCCCGCGCTCGGTGCTGCGGCGCTCCTTCGGTCCAAACGCTTGCGCTACTCCGCGTCACCCGTCTGGCGCAGAGCGCGCTTCACGACCGCGAGCGCGGGCCGCGCCTGGTCGTTCGCGTCGATGAGCGCCGAGTCCCAGCTGTCACGCCGCGTGGAGGACCGCCAGTGGTAGATGTAGATCCGCGCCACGCGGCGATCCAGCCGCGCGAGGCGGTCGAAGATGAAGCGCGTCGCGCGAGCGGCATGCGCCTTGCCCTGCGGCAGCTTCACGGTCGAGCGGTTGCGGCGCGCGACGAGCCCCCCGATCTCCGTCAGCCAGACCTCGCCGGGAACGGCGCGCAGCAACGACGCCGTGCGCGTCGTCTGGAAGCGGTTGGCGTCGATGTAGTCGTGCAGGCCCCAGTACTTCGGCTCGAAACGCGCCGCGCGACGGAACGCACGCGCCCAGCTGATCATGTTCGGCTGGTCGAGCAGATCGGCCGCGACCACCTTGCAGCCGGGACAGTTGCGGCGGATCGCGTTGTAGTAGCGCGCGACGAGCTCCGGCTTCCTGCAGGTGCCGACGCCGCAGATGTTGGCCTCGTTCCACGCCGACCACGTCTTGACGGTCGGGTAGCGCTTGCGAAAGCGCACGAACTCGCGCAGATACCGGGCGGCGGTCGGCGGCCGGTAGGTTCGGCCCGTCGTCTTGCGCGAGCGCGCGAGCGTGATGAGCGGCTCGGCGCCGATGAGGCGGGCGCCGGTCACCCACGCGTCGAGCTCGGCGCGCTGGTCGGCGTGGCGCAGTGCGTCCCAAGCGACCGATCGGCGTACGTAGCCGAAGCCGAGATCGCGCAGGCGCTCGTCGTCGAAGACCTCCGCCTTCTGGTCGCCGATGCCGATCTTCGTCTTGAGCTTGCCCGTGACGGGCTTGAGCTTGATCGCCGCGCCCGATGACGCCGGTACGACGAGCGCAAGACAGAGGAGGCTGACTACGCAGGCGACGGCGCGGGATGGACGGCGGCGGGCTTCCATGCGACGCGGGAGGGTAGCGGGCGAAGAGCCTTAGTCCTTCGCACAGCCGATCGCGTCGAGCCGCGCGACGCTCGTTCGCTCGGCTACCGACACGTTGCGGGAGTTCGACAGCGTCCAGCGCACCTCGAGCGCCTCGCAGGCGGCACAGAACAGGCTGCGGATGTCTTCTGACAGGTTGGAGAAGAAGTAGCGCACGTACGCGTACTCGGCCACGCGTCCGCTCGGGAGCGTCGTCCGGAAGCGGTTCGTCGTCCGTCGGGATCTTCGGCCACGATCGGCGCCACCGCCCGACCGTGTTCTTAGCAACACCACTCAGCTCGGCAACCTCGCGATCGCTGTGCCCCTGCGCGAGCAGGTCGCGTACAAGAGCGCGGTCGGCTTCGCTGCGGATCACGAACGCATGTTCTCACGCATCCGGACGCAAGCCGCTCGCGAACCTCTCCGAGCGCTAGATCAAGCGGGGGACCCAGGAGTCGAACCTGGCGCGGCGGTTTTGGAGACCGCAGTGTTACCGATACACCAGTCCCCCTGAGGGGCACGCATTGTAGATGCGTGCCCTGCGCGACGCCGTTTGCGCGCCGCGAACCCTCGTAGAATCACCGCGCATGAGCACCGCAGCCGATCACTCGGCGCTCGTCCCGCGGCTCCCGGACACGCTGCGACTCGGGCCCGTCCACCTCACCGCCTCGCACCTCGACGGATCGATCGCGTTCTACGAGCGCTCGCTCGGGCTTCAGCTGCACGACCGCGACGGCGAGCTCGCGACGCTGGGCGCCGGCGGCGAGGATCTGCTCGTCCTGGTCCAGGAAGCCGGCGCCGCGCCCGGCGGGCGCCACGCCGGCCTGTATCACTTCGCGCTCCTCTTCCCGACGCGCGCGGAGCTCGCCCGCGCGGTCCTGCGCCTCGCGAGCACGCAAACGCGGATCGAGGGCGCCTCCGATCACGGCGTCTCGGAGGCGATCTACCTGCGCGACCCCGACGACAACGGGATCGAGCTGTACGCCGACCGGCCGCGCGGCGCGTGGCCGCCGCCGCGTCACGAAGGCGAGCGCGTCGAGATGTACACGATCGCCCTCGACATGAAGGACCTCATGCGCGAGATCCAGGACGAGGAGCCGCGCGAGCATGCAGATCGCGGGCTCGTGATGGGCCATGTGCACCTGCACGTCGGCGACGTCGACCGCGCGCTGCGCTTCTACCGCGACGTGCTCGGCTTCGAGGTCATGGTCAAGCTCGCCAGCGCGGCGTTCGTCTCGGCCGGCGGCTACCACCATCACCTCGGCTTCAACGTCTGGCTGGGCAGCGACGTCAAGCCGGCGCCGCCGAAGACGGCCGGCCTGCGCCAGTGGACCGTCCTGCTCTCGTCGCGCGACGAGATCGCCGCGGTGCGCGCCCGGATCGACGCGGCCGGGCTCGAGGCACCCAGCCACGAGGGCGGGTTCCTCGTGCGCGATCCGTGGCAGACCGCCGTCGTCTTCAGCCTCGGCTGACGGCGGCCTCGTCGCGCCGGCGCGAGGCCCGACGATGCGGGCGGAGGGACTTGAACCCCCATGGCTTGCGCCACCGGCACCTAAAGCCGGCGTGTCTACCGATTCCACCACGCCCGCGTGGCGCTGCCCCCGGCGGTGATTGTATGTCGGCCACGGCTGCTGCGCACGGCGGTCAGTGCGATCCGATCAGCGCCCAGCCGTACGGCCGCGCGCTCGCGCTGACCCTACAATCGGGCTCGATCTGGCCCGGGTGCTGGAACTGGAATACAGGATCGGCTCAAAACCGATTGCCCGTGAGGGATTGTGGGTTCGAATCCCACCCCGGGTATCGCCGCGGTCGGCGCTAGCCGACGATCTCGCCGAGCGCCTCGAGCAGGCCCGCCGGCGCCGCGATCACGCCCGACGGCAGCTGCTCGCTCGCCTCGAGCGCCCGCACCTGAAGCCCGGCGGCCTCGCACAGCACGGCCCCCGCCGCGGTGTCCCAGATCTGCACGGCGCGCTCGTAGAACGCGTCGTAGCGCCCGGACGCGGTCCAGGCGAGGTCGAGCGCGGCGCTGCCCATCCGGCGCACGTCGCGCACCTGGGGCAGCAGCCGCGCGACGACCGCGGCCTGCACCTCGCGCACCGCCGCGTCGTAGGCGAAGCCGGTGGCGATCAGCGCGGTGTCGAGCTCTGCGCGCTGCGAGCCGCGCAGCTCGCGCCCGTTGAGCGTCGGCAGCCCGTCCCCCCGCGAGGCCAGGAAGAGCTCGTCGCGCAGCGGATCGAAGACGACGCCGACGACGCCGCCCTCGTCGTCGTGCACCGCGACGCTCACGCACCACTGCGGTACGCCGAAGAGGAAGTTGACCGTGCCGTCGAGCGGGTCGACGATCCAGCGCAGGCCGGCGCCCTCCTGGGTCTCGCCTCCCTCCTCGCCGAGGATCGCGTCGTCCGGCCGAGCCGTCGTGATGACGTCGCGAATCGCTCGCTCGGCGGCCAGATCGGCCTCCGAGACCGGGTCCGTGCGCGTCGACTTCGAGGCCGTCGCGCGCTCGCCGCCGGCCTCGAAGCGCTCGCGCAGCAGCGCGCCCGCGGCGCGCGCAGCCTGCTCTGCGATCGCGCGCAGCTCGCCGCGGTCCGCCGAGCTCAAGAGATCGGCGGGCGCGTGTCGGCCCAGGGCCGCGCGGCCTCGAGCTGGTGCGCGAGCGAGAACAGGGTGGCGTCGGAGTCCGGGCGGCCGACGAGCTGCACCGACAGCGGCAGCCGCTCGGCGTCGAAGCCCGCCGGCACGGCGACCGCGGGGTTGCCGAGGTGGTTCCAGAGGCCGTTGAACGGCACCCAGCGCAGCACGCCGTTGAGGGTGTACGAGGCGCTGCGGCCCTCGTAGCGGCCGATCTCCAGCGGCGCCCTGGCCAGCGTCGGGCCGAGCACGATGTCGACGTCGTCGAAGATCGCGTTGACGCGCGCCGCGTCCTTGGCCTCGTTGCGCCGCGCCCGTGCCGCGGCCGGACGGACGAGCCTGCCCAGGCGCGCGAGCCGGCGCGTGCGGCGCTCGAGGCGCTCGGGGTGGCAAACGCCTGCGGCTTCCTGTGCGACACCGTCGAGGTAGCGCGCGACGACGTTCAGCCCGACCGGCCCGATCGCCGGCTCGCGCTCGACGATCTCGTGTCCGAGCGAGGCCAGCAGCTCGGCCGTCGCCTCCGCCGCCCGGCGCCACTCGGCGTTCAGCCGCGCCGTGCTGCCGAGCGGGATCTTCTGTGAGAGCGCGATCCGCAGGCGGGGCGGATCCCGCTGCGCTGCCGCCACGAACGGCTTGCCGGACGCGACCTCGTACAGCAGCGCCGCGTCGCCGACGGCGCGCGTCAGAAAGCCGTAGACCGAGAGGCCGCCGAACAGCGTCTCGTAGGGCGCGGTCGCGATCAGCCCGCGCGTGCTCTTCAACGCGAAGAGGCCACAGCAGGCGCCCGGTATGCGGATCGAACCGGCGCCGTCGGAGGCCGTCGCAGCCGGCACGAGCGCCGCCGCCACCGCGGCGCCGCTGCCGCCGCTCGAACCGCCGGGCGTGCGCTGCGGATCCCACGGGTTGCGCGTGATGCCGCCGTGGAGCGTCTCGGTGAAGGGCCATGCCGCGAGCTCCGGCGTGCGCGTGATGCCGACGACGATCGCACCTGCGGCACGCAGCCGCGCGACGAACGCGGCGTCCTCGGGCTCCGGCGGGCCGTGTGCGTGCGAGCCGCGGACGCGCGACTCGCCGCCCAACGGCGTGTCGTCCTTGACGGCGATCGGGACGCCGAGCAGCGGCAGGTCGTCGCCGCCGCCGGCGCGCGCGGCGGCCCGATCGGCCTCTAGCAGCGCCTGCTCGGCGAGCACGGTGCGGAAGGCGTTGAGCTTCGGGTCCAGCTCGGAGATCCGCTCGAGCGCAGTCTCGACGAGCTCGCGCGGCGTGACCGCACCCGCCTGGACGAGCTCGGCCTGGCGGGCGACCCCGGCGAAGGCCAGCTCGCGGCGCTCGGTGGCGGTCGGCGTGCCCATCTGCCGCCTAGAGTAGTGGCCATGACAGCGCGTCATCGCTCGCCCGTCGCCGGCGTCGAGCCCGAAGGCATGCCCTCGCGATGAGCCTCGTCCTCGTCGAGGACCGCGACGCGGTCCGTCACGTCGTCCTCAACCGCCCCGAGAAGCGCAACGCGCTCAGCGCGGCTGTCGTCGAGGAGCTCGGCGTGGCACTGCGCGGCGCCGCGGCCGAGCCGTCGGTGCGGATCGTCGTGCTGCGCGGCACGGGCGCGATGTTCTCGAGCGGCATCGACAGGGCCGACCTCGCTGCGCTCGCGGCCGATCCGACGAAGCTGCGCGAGTACCGGGAGGCGATCCTCACGATCTGGAATCTCTGCGAGGACATGGCGAAGCCGACGATCGCCCAGATCCACGGCGCCTGCCTCGGCGGCGCTGCGGAGCTCGCGCTGGCCTGCGACATGCGGGTGATGGCCGCCGAGGCGGTCATCGGCCTCGTCGAGACGCGCGTCGGGCTGATCCCCGACCTCGGCGGCTGCTCGCGGCTGCCGGCGCTCGTCGGCCTCGCCCGCGCAAAGGAGCTGATCATGGCCTCGAAGGTCGTCGACGGGACGGAGGCCGAGCGGATCGGGCTCGTCAACCGGGTCGCGCCCGCGGATGCGCTCGACGCCGCGACGGGGCAGCTCAGCGCTGAGCTGCTGGCCTGCTCGCCGGTCGCGGTGGGCCTTGCCAAGCAGGTGCTGAACGCCGCCGCGCGGCCGGCGCTCGCGGGCACGCTGCAGCAGGAGGTCGCGGCGCAGGAGCTGTGCGCGACGAGCGAGGACTTCCGTGAGGGCGCGCGCGCCTTCGCGCAGCGGCGCGCGCCCGAGTTCATCGGTCGCTGACCGCGCCCGCCGCCGCTCGCGTCCGCAGCCGCCGGATATGCTCGCTTGCGCCCTTGCCCGAGGCGATCTCCATCATCGGCGCCTCCGGCGCGCTCGGCTTCGGCCTCGCAGTGCGACTCGCTCGCGCCGGCTGCGCCGTCACGATCGGCTCGCGCGACGCCGACCGCGCCGAGCAGGCGGCGATGCGGGTCCGCGAGGTCGTTCCCGAGAGCCTCGTCGCGGGCCTGACGAACGAGATCGCCGCTGCGCGCAACGAGCTCGTGATCCTCTCGGTGCCGTTTCGCAGCCAGTCCGAGACGCTGCGCAACCTGCGCGACGTGCTGCGGCGCGGCCAGGTCGTCGTCGACGCCACCGTCCCGCTGGCGGCGGCCGTCGGCGGCAAGGCGACGCGCACGCTCGGCGTGCCGCAGGGATCGGCGGCGCAGCAGGCGCAGGAGATGGTCCCCGATGGCGTCACGGTGCTGAGCGCGCTGCACACCGTCAGCGCGGCGCTGCTGCGCGACCTCGATCAGGAGATCGACGAGGACGTCCTCGTGTGCGGCGACGAGCGCGCCGACAAGCGCCGTCTTGCCGCGCTGATCGACAGCATCGACGGCCTGCGCTGCGTCGACTGCGGGCGCCTGGAGATGGCCCGCGTGACGGAGTCGATGACGGCGCTGATGATCTCCGTCAACGCGCGCTACAAGACGCACGCGGGCGTGAAGCTCACGCGCCTGCCCAGCGAGCTCTGGGCGGCGACCGGATGAGCGACCGCGTCGTGGTCCTCGCGGGCGGCAGCGGCGGGGCGAAGTTCGCGCGCGGCATGCTCGACGTCGCCGGCGACGGGCTGACCGTGATCGCCAACACGGCCGACGACATCGAGATCTACGGCGCCTATGTGAGCCCCGACCCGGACCTCGTCACGTTCTGGCTCGCCGACCGCATCGACGAGCGCGGCTGGGGCCTGCGCGACGACACGTTCGCGGTCATGGACGGGCTGCGCGCGATCGGCGTCGACGTCTGGTTCGCGCTCGGCGACCGCGACCTCGCGATCGGGCTCGAGCGCGCGCGGCGGCTTGCCGAGGGCGCGCGGCTGACCGAGACGCTGGCCGAGCTCGCCGCGGCGCTCGGCGTCGGCGCGCGGGTGCTCCCGATGAGCGACGAGCACGTACGCACCTGGGTGCGTGCCGATGCCGAGTGGCTGCCCTTTCAGCAGTTCATGATCCGCGCCCGCGGCGAGGGCCCCGTGCAGGACATGCAGCTGCGCGGCGTCGCCACGGCGCTGCCGACGGCTGAGGCGCTCGAGGCGATCGCCGCTGCCGACGCGATCGTCATCGGGCCGTCCAACCCGGTCATCTCGATTGGGCCGATACTGACGGTCCCCGAGATGCGCCAGGCGCTGATCGACAGCCCCGCCCCGGTCGTCGCGGTCTCGCCGATCGTCGGCGGCGCCGTTCTGAAGGGACCGACGGCGGCGTTCATGCGCTGGGCGGGCTACGACGCGAGCAGCGAGGCGATCGGCGCCTGCTACGCCGGCCTGATCGACGGGCTCGTCGCCGACGAGCGCGTCGACGGGCTGCCGGTGCTGCAGACCGACACGCTGATGAGCGACGCCGCGAGCCGCCGCCGCGTCGCCGCCGAGACGCTGGCCTTCGCCGAGGGGCTGGCGGCGTGAGCGCAGCCACGGCGCGGCAGCTCACGTTCGCGATCCTGCCGGTCAAGCGCTTCGCCGTGTCGAAGGCCCGTCTCGGCGACGATCTGTCGGCCGGGACCCGGCGCGCGCTCGCCGAGTCGATGGCCACCGACGTGCTGATGGCGCTGCGGCGCACGAAGGCGATCGACGAGGTGCTGGTCGTCACCTCCGAGCCGACCGCCGAGGCGATCGGCCACGGCTACGGCGCGACCGTGCTCGCCGACCACGACGAGGAAGGACAGAGCGCGGCTGCGCTGCTCGGCATCGGGCACGCGCTCGAGCAGGGCGCGTCCCGCGTGCTGCTCGTCCCGGGGGACTGCCCGGCGCTCGACCCCGCGCAGCTGACGGAGCTGCTCGACCGCCCCGTGGTCGGTCGTTCGGTGACGCTCGTCCCCGACCGCCACGGCAGCGGCACGAACGCGCTCGTGCTCGTCCCACCGGACGTCATCGAGCCGGATTTCGGCGAGGACAGCCGCGCGCGCCACGAGCGCGCCGCCGCGGCCGCCGGGGTTCCCTACCACGTCGAGAGCGTGCCGACACTGCTGATCGACGTCGACACGGGCGACGACCTCGTCGCGCTACGCCAGCTGCTCGCCGATCACCGCGGCGGCGCCGCGCACACGCGCGGGATGCTGAGCCGCCTCGCCGGCCGCGAGCGCCCGCCCGCGCAGTGATCGTCGCCGCCGCGCTGCCGGGCATCCCCGAGATCCACGCCGGCGACGATCTCGCCGCACTGCTCGTCGCCGCGGCGGGAACGCTCGCCGCCGGCGACGTGCTCGTCGTCGCGCACAAGATCGTCTCCAAGGCGGAGGGGCGGACGCTCGCGCTCGCCGACATCGAGCCCGGGCGGCGCGCGGTCGAGCTCGCGGCCGAGCACGGCAAGGACGCGCGCCTGGTCGAAGTGATCCTCGCCGAGAGCGAGCAGATCGTGCGTTCGCGCCCCGGCGTGCTGATCTGCCGCACGCGGCACGGCTTCGTCTGCGCCAACGCCGGCGTCGATGCGTCAAACGCCGGCAGCGCCGGCGAGGTCGTGCTGCTGCCGTCCGATCCCGACGCCTCGGCGCGCGCGCTGCGCAGGCGCCTGCACGCGCTGACGGGCGTCGCGCCGGCGATCGTCGTCGCCGACTCGTTCGGTCGCGCGTGGCGCGTCGGCCAGTGCGACGTGGCGATCGGGATCGCCGGCCTGGCGGCGCTCGACGACTGGCGCGGTCGCCGCGACGCTGCCGGCCGCGCCCTGCAGGCGACGATCGTCGCGGTCGCCGACGAGGCCGCCGCCGCGGCCGACCTGACGCGCGGCAAGGACTCGCGCGAACCCGCCGTCCTGCTGCGCGGCCTCGAGCGCCACGTCAGCGAGGGCGACGGACCGGGCGCCGCCGCGCTCGTCCGCGCGCGCGAGGACGACCTCTTCCTCTAGTCCCAACCGGTCCCAGCGCCCCGAGCTCGGCGCGTCACGTGCACTTGGCGCTCGAGAACTCCTGGCTGCCGCGGCCCTCGTAACAGCGCCGCGAATGGGCGTCGCCGATGACCGTCCATCTGCCGGCCTCGCGCTCGAGCTTGATGCCGTGGCGGATGTCGCGAATCGACTCGTTGCTGAGGCTGAAGACGGTCAGCGTCGCGGTCGCCTCCGTGTCGGACGTCTGGCAGGCCGTGATCGTCAGCCGCCCGGCGTTGCCGCGCTTCTCGGCCGTGGTCACGACGATCGGCCCCGCGTGCGCGCGCACGGCGAGCAGCAGCTCGCGATCGGGCGGAACCTTGCAGTTCGTCGTCGCGCCGGCTCCGCAGCCGGCGACGGCCACCGCCAGCAGGCACACGGCCGGAAGGAGGACGAGTGGTCGCATCGGCCGGGAACTATGCCGGGCCGTCGCGAACGGCGTAGCGGTCAGCGTCGTGCGCCAACTTCGCGAACGTGAGATCAGCTGACGGACTCGACGCGGTAGCGGCGGTCGCCGACCGGCGTCGCGACCGTCACGGTCTCGCCCGCGCGCGCCCCGAGCAGCGCCTGGGCGACCGGCGACTCGACCGACAGCCGGTCGTTCTTCAGGTCGGCCTCCGTCGGTCCGACGAGCATGAGATCCATCCGCCGACCTGACAGCTCGTCGACGACCGCGACCGTCGAGCCGAAGCCGACGACGCCGGGGGCGACGTCCTCCTCGACGACGCGCGCGGCGCGCAGGCGCTGGTTGAGGCGCAGGATCTTCGTCTCCAGGTGCGCCTGGTCCTCCTTGGCGATGTGGTACTCGGCGTTCTCCTTGAGATCGCCGAGCTCGCGGGCAGCCTTGATGCGCTCGGCCATCTGCGCGCGTCCCTGCGACTCGAGTTCCTCGATCTCCGCGCGCAATGCGACGAGGCCTTCGGCGGTGATCTTCTCTGGCTCTGCCATCGGGTGAGACTAGCTATAGCTAGGCCGTGGCAGCGCGCAGCGGATAACGCCGGCGCAGCTCGTACAGCGTCGTGCGCTCGGCGGCCGGCCGCCCCGCCCCGTGCGCCGCGGCGACGAGGTCGGCGGGCTTGAGCATCACGCCGTGGTAGCTGCCCGCGAGGCGGCTGATGTTCTCCTCCATCAGCGTTCCGCCGAGGTCGTTGACGCCCCAGCGCAGCGACTCCGTCGCAGCGTCGAGACCCATCTTCACCCAGCTCGCCTGCAGGTTGCGGATGCTGCGTCCGAGCGCGAGCCGAAAGACCGCGCTGTGCTTGAGGTTCTCCTCGGGCGTGATCTCCTGCACCCCGTGCGTGCGGCCGAGCAACGTGTGAAACGGGATGAAGCTGAGCGGCACGAACTCGGTGAATCCAGCCGTGCGCTCCTGCAGCTCGCGCACGACGCGCATGTGCTCGGCGAGCTCCCACGGCTCCTCGATGTGACCGAACATCACCGTCACCGTCGAGCGCAGCCCGGCGCGATGTGACGCCTCGATGATCTGCACCCAGCGCGCGACCGGCAGCTTGTTCGGGCTGATCCGCTCGCGTACGCCGTCGTGGAGCACCTCGGCGGCGGTGCCGGGCGTCGAGTCCAGGCCGGCGGCCCGCAGGCGCTCGAAGACGCTGTCGGGCGTCAGCCCGCTCGTGTCGCACATGTGTGCGACCTCCATCGCGGAGTACGCGTGCAGGTGCAGCTGCGGCGCGGTCTGCTTGGCGAGCACGAGCCAGCCCTCGTAGTCCTCGAGCGTCCAGTCGGGATGGATTCCCGACTGCATGCAGATCTCGGTCGCGCCGAAGTCGACGGCCTCGTGGATGCGGCGCACGAACTCGTCGCGGCCGTGCTCGTAGGCGTCGGGCGAGCGGCGGCCCTGCCCGAAGCCGCAGAACGCGCAGCCGACGACACAGACGTTCGAGACGTTGATGTTGCGGTTGACGACGAACGTCACCGTCTCGCCCGCGAGCTCGGCGCGCAGCTCGTCGGCGGCCTGCCGGATGTCCTCGATCGCCTCGCGACGCGTCTCGGCGAACAGCGCCGTCAGCTCGTCCGGCGTGAGCGGATCGCCGTCGCGTGCGCGGGCGACGGCGCCGGCGACGAGGTCGGGCCGCAGCGGCCGCGGCGGCTCCGTGCGACCGCTGCCGCGGCGCGGGATGAAGCTCCAGAAGCGCGTCTTGACGACGTCGAGCACCCCCTGCGCGATCCACTCCGCATCGATGTAGCGCGGATGGACGCACAGCCGCTCGGTCAGCGCGACGCCGTCGGACGCCAGGCGCTTGCGGACCTCGTGCGGCGACGGAAACGGATGCTCGGGCGAGATGTGGTCGCCGTTGGCGCTGAGGCCGCCGAGGTCGGTCGCGCCGGCGCGCACGAGCTCGGGCCACCAGTCGGCGAGGTTCGGCGGCACCTGCACGCCGGCGTCGGGCAGCAGGCGCCGGCACTCCGCGATCAAGCGCTTCATCTCCTCGATCGAGACCGGCGTCGCCCAGCTCGGCAGCTCGACCGGATCGCGCCCGTCTGCGGCGCCGATGCCGGTCGTCCAGCGCCGGCGTGCGGCGCGGTCGGCGATGTCGGCGGGCTCGCGGCCGTAATAGCTGTCGTGCGGGACGAAGTTCTGCAGGATGACCTCCTGCAGGTGGCCGTGCTCGGCGTGCACGGCGGCGAGCGCCTCGAGCGCCTCGACGCGCTCCTCCTCGCTCTCGCCGATCCCGACCAGGATGCCGCTCGTGAACGGGATCCGCAGCTCGCCCGCCGCGCGGATCGTCTCGAGCCGCCGCTCGGGGTGCTTCGTCGGTGAGCCCTGGTGCGCGGCGAGGTCGGCGTTGACGGACTCGAGCATGAGCCCCTGCGAGGCCGTCACCTCGCGCAGGCGCGCGAGATCGTCGCGCGACAGCACACCGAGGTTCGTGTGCGGCAAGAGGCCGCGCTCGAGCGCGCGCTCGCAGGCCCAGACGACGTAGGCGACGAAGTCCTCGTGGCCGTACTCGCGAAGCAGCGCCCGTACGCCGGCGTCGACCTCGGGGCGCTCGCCGGTCAGCACGAGCAGCTCCTTGACGTTGCGCCGCGCGCCATCGAGCAGCGCCAGCACCTCGTCGGGCGCGTACAGGTGCGTGCGATGCGTGGCGAACGCGCAGTACTTGCAGTAGCAGCGACAGGTGCGCGAGAGCGAGAGCGTCAGGTTGCGGCTGAAGGTGACGCGCCGGCGCACGCTGCGGAGTCTAGGCAGGGTCGCCTGCATCGAGCCTGTCGGTCGGCGCCGTATCCTCGGCGCCCGTGCGTCACGCTTCTGTACCGGCGGTGCTGCTGCTCCTCGCCCTGCTGGCGCTCGCCGGCTGCGGCTCCGACGAGACCGAGGCAGCGCCCAACGTCGACGCCAGCCTGCTGCTGGACTTCCAGCCGAACGCCGTCCACACCGGCATCTACACCGCGATCGAGCGCGGCTATGACACGGCGCTGGGCGTCAACCTGCGCGCACGTGTGCCGGGCAGCTCGACCGACGCCGTCAAGCTGCTCGCCTCCGGCCGCGCCGACCTCGCGATCCTCGACATCCACGACCTGGCGCTCGCGCGCGAGGCCGGCAGCGACCTCGTCGGCGTCATGGCGTTCGTGCAGACGCCGCTGGCGGCGGTCCTCGCACAGCCGCGGATCCGCACGCCGCGTGACCTCGAGGGGCAGCGCGTCGGGGTCTCCGGGCTGGCGAGCGACGATGCCGTGCTGCGCTCGATCGTCGCCGGCGCCGGCGGCGATCCGGACAAGGTCCGTCCGACGACGATCGGCTTCAGCGCCGTGCGCAGCGTGCTGACCGGCCGCGTCGCCGCCACGACCGGGTTCTGGAACGTCGAGGGGATCGCGCTGCGCGCGCAGCGCCCGAAGGTCCGCGAGTTCCGCGTCGACGAGTTCGGCGCGCCCTCCTACCCCGAGCTCGTGCTCACCGTCAGCCGCGCGACGCTGCAGGACCGCGCGTCGCTCGTGCGCGCGACCGTGGCCGCGCTCGCGCGCGGCTACGAGGAGGTGCTCAGCGACCCGGAGAACGGCGTCAGCACGCTCGTCGAGGCGGTCGACGGCCTCGACCGCGCGCAGGTGCAGCGCGAGCTCGACGCGGTCTCGCCGTCGTTCACGGCCGGTGCGCGCGGCTTCGGTGAGCTCAACCGCCCGCGGCTGGAGGCATGGGCGCGCTGGGAGAAGCGCTTCGGGATCACGAAGCGCGAGCCCGAGGTCGGGCTGGCGTTCGACGGGCGCTACGTGCCGGCGCCGGGGCGGGACTGAGGCCCGCTCAGCAGCCGCGCCATGATCAGCGAGGAGCGCAGCGAGCCGTCGCGGCGGCGGTAGTGGTCGCGCCGCAGGCCCTCGACCTCGAAGCCGTAGCGCTCGTAGAGGCCGATCGCGCGCTCGTTGTCGGGCCAGACCTCGAGCTCGACCTTGTGCATCTCGCTGTCGCTCAGCCACGCCATCGCCGCGTCCATCAGCGCGCGGCCGCCGCCGCGGCCGCGCGCGTCGGCGACGATGCTCATCCCGAGGGAGACGACGCCGCGGGCGCCGAGCTCGTGCAGGCCGAGGCAGCCGACGACCCGCCCGTCGTCGTCCTCGAGCACCCACAGCCTGTCGCCGCGCTGCAGCCAATCGCGCGCCAGGGCGGCGCGCGCCGCGACGTCGACCGGCGGCTCGGTGGCGATCCAGCGGTTCTCGTCGGCGACCGCTGCGACGACGCGCGCGAACGCATCGGCGTCGTCGGCGGTGGCTGGGCGGGCGCGCACGCCGTCAGCGTAGGCAGTCGCCGACGACGGACGGGAACCTAGTTGACGACCTCGCAGGCCCGCGGGTCCATCAGGCGGTCCAGGCGGTCGGTCGTGACGCGGTCGAAGCCGGGCCCGCAGGTGATCTGGTCGGCGGCGCCGTCGACGCCGTTGATCTGGTCGTCGCCCGCGCCCCCGAAGAGGCGGTCTGCGTCGTAGCCGCCGTTGAGCGTGTCGTCTCCGTCGTCGCCGCGCAGGACGTCGCTGCCGCGGCCGCCCTCGAGCTCGTCGTTGCCCGTGCCGCCCTCGATGACGTCGTCCTCGGCCTCGCCGAAGAGCGCATCGTTGCCGCCTTCGCCGAACAGCACGTCGCTGCCGTCGTCGCCGCGGATGTCGTCGTTGCCCTCGCCGCCGCGCAGGATGTCGTTGCCGTCCTGGCCGTTGATCGAGTCGGCGAGCGGGCCGCCGGCGAGCGTGTCGTCGGCCGCGGTTCCGTTGACCGTCTCGTTCTCGGACTGCTGGGCGATCGCCTCGAGGATCGCGGCGCCCGCCGCGCCGCCGGTCAGCTTGCCGGGATGCGGGGCGCCGCGCAGGCCGTCGAAGCGCGGGTTGTCGATCGACGGGTCGGCGAGGAGGGCGCGCTCACAGCCGCCGGCGTCGCTGACGACGCGCAGCAGCGTCGGCAGCGCGAGCAGTTCGTTGGGGTCGACGTAGACCGTGTCGAAGCCGGGCCCGCAGTCGTAGAGGTCGGTCGTGTTGTGGCTCGCGCCGCCGTACAGGACATCGTTGCCCTCGCCGCCGCTGAGACGGTCCTGCGAGCCGCCGCCGAGGATGATGTCGTCGCCCGGGCCGCCGGCGATGATGGCGTCGGCGGCAGGTGACCCGTCGGAGTTCATCGTGCCGTCCGGCGCGGAGCCGCCGAGGATGACGTCGTTGCCCTCGCCGCCGCGTATGATCTTGTCGCGGCCGCGGTTGGTGTGGATGTAGTCGTCGCCGGGGCCGCCGTCGACGAGCATCTCGTTGCCGAAGCGCGATTCGACGATGAAGTCGTTGCCGCTGCCGCCGAGCAGGGTGTCGTCACCGTCGCCGCCGTCGATCCGGTCGTCGCCGTCGCCGCCGTCGACGCGGTCGTTGCCCGTGCCGCCGTTCGCGTCGTCGTTGCCGCCGCCGGCGGCGATCGTGTCGTCGGCGGAATCCCCTTCGAGCCTGTCGTTGCCGTCACCGCCGTCGATCGTGTCGGCGCCGAAGCCGCCGCTGGCGAGGTCGTCGCCGGGTCCGCCGCTGATCCTGTCGAGGCCGCTGCCGCCGCGCATGCTGTCGCTGTCCGCGCCGCCGAGCAGGACGTCGTTGCCGGTTCCGCCGTCGAGGCCGTCGAGCCCGGCGCCGCCGTCGAGGCGGTCGCCGTTCGTGCCGCCGAACAGCATGTCGGCGCCGCCGCCGCCGACGATCCGGTCCGATCCGCCGCCGCCGTCGGCGGTGTCGCTGCCCGAGGCACCGTCGAGCCGGTCGTTGCCCTTGCCGCCGAACAGCCCGTCGTTGCCGGCGCCGCCCGAGACGCGGTCGGCGGCCTTGCCGCCGTCGAGCCGGTCACGCCCGCCGAGCCCACGCAGCATGTCCCGGCCGCCGCCGCCGTACAGGCGGTCGGCCTTCGACGTGCCCGTGATCCGGTTAGGCTTCGAGTTGCCGCGCGTCGTGACCGCCACCGCTGCGGCTGTGCTGAACGTCAGTGTGAGGAGCGCGACGAGCGCGAGCAGGATGACATGGCGAGGACTCATGTCGCGTTCTTCGGCAGACGAGCGACGATCGCCGAGCTGGCTCGGCGAATGTCCGAGCGGGGCGACTCAGGAGCGCTGCGGCGCGGCCAGCAGGCCGTCGGCGAGGGCTGCGCCCTCGCGCGCCATCCGCGAGCGCGGGACGACGAGATCGATTCCGGCTTCCAGCGCACGCGTCCGGGTCTCGACGTCGGTGTGCAGATAGAAGGCGAGCGTCTTCGTGGCGGCGGCGCCGGCGAGCGCCGCAGTGCGCTGCCCGGCGTCCTCGCAGAGGTCGACTACGAGCAGGTCGCTGCCCTCGAGCTGCTCGAGGGCCGCCGCCGGCGAGCCGACGACCGTCACCTCATGCCCCGCGGCGGCGAGCATTCCCTGCACCTTGGAGCCGAACAGGAGGTCCGGTAGGAGCGCCACGACGCGCGCCATGACCCTACTGCGCCCGGATCCGCTTGAACTCGTCGCGCACGGACTGCGGGCGCCCCCACATGTTGCGCACCTCGACGCGGCCCGAGCGCAGCTCGCGCAGGGCGAGCTCGCCCTCGATGCCGGCGTCGTCGAGCAGCTTCAGCGTGCCGTGCACGGTCGGCGCGGAAGCGGCGTGGCCGAAGCGGTGCGCGACGAGCAGCCGCCAGTGCCAGTCGTGCTGCGAGTAGGGCTGCGCGTTGCAGGTCACGAGGTACGTCGCGGCGTCGATGTAGCGCTGCTCGTCCGCGATCCGCAGGTCGAGCTCCATGTCGGTCCAGTCGTCGGGCAGCGAGTCCACGATCTGCTGGAAGGTGTCCGCAAGCGCCATGCTCCAGGCAATCTAGACGAAAAGCCGCTTCGTCTCGCGACTTCGCAGTGCTGCCGGATGAGCCGCTGCGCGAGGGCTATCCTCGAACCCATGGCGACCGTGAGCGAGGATCTCGCCGGCGAGTACCGGGCGCTGACGCAGGGATGCGGGCTGATCGATCGCTCCGAACGGGGCAAGCTCGCGTTGACGGGCACGGAGCGCAAGTCCTTTCTCGCCGGGCAGGTGACCAACGACATCGAGGGCCTGCAGGCCGGCAGCGGCTGCTACGCGGCCTTCCTGACGCACAAGGGCAAGATGCTCGGCGACCTGCGCGTGCTCGCGGTCGAGGACGAGGGCAGCGAGCCGGAGCTGCTGCTCGACACGGAGCGCGGCACCCTGCAGGCGCTGTTCGACATGGTCCGCCGCTTCAAGATCGGCTACGACGTCGAGCTGCACAAGCGCACGCTGCAGCGCGGCCTGCTGTCGCTCGTCGGCCCCGGTGCGCGCGCGCTCGCGGGCGCCGAGGACCTCGCTGACGACGAGCACGCACACCGCGCGGGCGAGATCGCGGGCCACGCGGTGCGGCTGATCGCCACCGACGTCGGCGTCGACGTGCTCTGCGACGCCGACGACAGCGAAGCCGTGCGCGCCGCGCTGCTCGCCGCGGGCGCGACGGCGGTCTCCGACGACGCCGCCGAGATCCTGCGCGTCGAGCGCGGCCGCCCGCGCTACGGCCGCGACGTCGACGACAGCACGATTCCGCAGGAGGCCGGCCTCAACGATCGTGCGGTGAGCTTCACGAAGGGCTGCTACGTCGGTCAGGAGACCGTCGCGCGTCTGTTCTACCGCGGCAAGCCCAACCGCCACCTGCGCGGCCTGAAGCTGTCCGAGCCGGTGCCATCCGGCGCCCAGCTGCGGCTCGGCGAGCGCGTCGTCGGCACGCTCGCAAGCTCGCTCGTCTCCCCCGCGCACGGACCGATCGCGCTGGCGCTCGTGCGGCGCGAGGCGGCGCCGGGCGACACCGTCAGCGTCGACGGCGGGGCGACTGCGACGATCGTCGAGCTGCCCTTCTAGTGGGCCGCCCACACTAGCCACGCCCAGCGGCGCCGACGAAGGCCGCCAGCTGCGCGGCGCCGGGAGCGGGGGCGAGCTCGAGCGCCGGGACCTCGCCTCTGGCGGCCAGCCAGGTCTGCACGATCCGCGCCTCGGCGACGCCCTCGCCCGCCAGCTGCGCGACGCCGCCGTGCACGTCGGCCCGCCGCAGCGCCGCGGCCGTACGGGCGTGCACGTCGCCGACCCGCTCGAGGACGTCCCAGTCGGCCACGCCGCCGCCGACGAGCCAGAAGGCGTCGAAGCGATGCTCGCGCGGATGCGGCGCAAGCACGAGCCGCGGCCGGGCGTGCGTGGCCGCGAGGGCGCCGTCGAGCGCGTGCACGAGCGCCGCGATCCGCTCGCGCCGGCGGCGCAGCCAGGCGGCGCGCTCGAAGCGCTGCTCGGCTGCGGCGGCGCGCATCTGCGCGTCGATGTGGGCGAGCAGTGCCGCGCCGCCGTCGCCGTCGCCGCTGAACAGCGCGAGCGCCTCGTCGAGCTTGCGGCGGTAGAGGTTCGGATCGAGGTCGTTGAGGCACGGCGACATGCAGCGGCCCATCTGCCCGTACGCCGACGGCCACTGCCGCAGGCGCAGCTTGCGCCCGCAGTGGCGTAGGCCGAAGAGCGAGTCGATCTGCTCCTTGAGCTCGACCGCCGCGGCGCGGCTGCGCAGCGGCCCGATCGTCACCGCGCGCCCGGCCGCGGGTTCGCGCGCGACCTCGAGCACGGGGTAGGCGATGTCCAGCCGGCAGCGCAGGTAGACGAACGCGTCGTCGTGCTTGTGCAGGACGTTGCCGGGCGGGCGCAGCTGCTTGATCAGGCTGTGCTCGAGCACGAGCGCGCCCAGCTCCGAGTTCGTCGTGCGGTGGTCGACGAGCGCCGCCTGCTGGGTCCAGCTCTCGGCCGGCGCCGCGGGTGCGAAATGCGAGCGGGCACGTGTGCGCAGCGCGACCGACTTGCCGACGTAGAGCACTTGGCCGGCGCCGTTGCGGAAGATGTATACGCCCGGCTCGTCGGGCAGCGCGTCGAAGTCGACGCCACCCGCTCGGTCGCGCTTGATCGTGCCGACGGGCCCGGTCGTGCGTCCCGCGCGTGGCCTGCGCGGCCGGCGGGCGGGGATGAGCGCGTCGAGCGCGTCGCCGACGGTCGGCGCGTGGGCGCAGAGACGTGCGAACAGCGCGCAGAAGACGCGCGCGCAGGTCTCGGCGTCGGCGAGCGCGCGGTGCGTCGTGTGGACCTCGACGCCGAGCGCGTCGGCGAGCGCGGCGAGCCGGCGCTGGCGCACGAGCGGGGCGAAGCGACGTGCGAGTGCGACCGTGCACAGCGTCGGCGGGTCGGGCCAGTCCAGGCCCGCGCGGGCAAAGGCCTGGCGCAGGACGCGGCGGTCGAACGCCGCGTTGTGGGCGACGAGCACCCTCGCGGGCGGCGAGCCGATCAGCCCGGCGAGGTCGGGCAGGACGGCGTCGGCGGCGGGTGCTTCGTCGACCATCCCCTGCGTGATGCTCGTGAAGCGCTGGATCGCGCGCGACAGCGGCGCGACGGCGCCGACGAGCGTCTCCCAGCGGTCGTGCAGCTCGCCGCCGCCGACGAGCACGGCGCCGACCTCGGTCAGCTCGCAGGCGTCGCCGGCCTTGCCGTTCGTCTCGGTGTCAACGACGACGAACTCGGTCGTCGCAAGCGGCTGTGCGAGCAGGTCCATCGCGCGTGCAGCGTGGCGCGCGTACACGACGCCATGCAGGTCGCGTTGCACGCGCGTCGTACATTCGCGACCGCACGCGGGTAGCGTGCTGTTCGTGCAGCCCTACGCCGACGAGCTCCTGCGGCCGTAGCGCAGCGGCCGTCGGCTTGCGACAATTCCCGCGATGCGCCGCTACCGCACCGCCTTCTCCGTGCTCGCGGCGCTGATCGTCGCCGTCGCGCTGGCGCTGCTCACGAGCGGCGGCTCGAGCGCCGCACCCTCCAAGTCGCAGGCGCTCTTCAAGAAGACGCTGCTCGCGGACGCGAAGACGACGACCGCGATCAAGGAGCTGCTGCGCGACGGCGGGGGCATCGTCGCCCCCGACACGACGTTCGCCGACCTGACCGGCGACGGGCGCTCGGACGCCGTCGTCCTCGTCGACACGGCCGGCGTCGCCGGCGCCGTCGCGCTGTTCGTCTTCTCGACTCATGGCGAGGCCGAGGAGAGCGACCTGCGCGCCGTCTACCGCTCGCAGCGGCTGTACCGCGCAGACAGCGAGGTCGCCGACGGAGCGCTGATCGTGCGCACGCCCCGGTTCGCGCAGGGCGACGACGTCTGCTGCCCGGCGAAGGTCGTCCAGCGCGTGTACGTCTGGAGCGCGGCAAGCAAGACGCTGCGGTTGCGCGGCTCCAGAGAGGTCGCGGGCCCGACGGGCTGAGTCGTCGGCGCGTAGGATCCGCCCGACCGACCGCAAGCGAAGCAAGGGACAGCAACAGCCGTGGCCGTTGATCTCAGCCAAGTCTCGACCGTCGAAGCAGAGCCGGGTGAGCTGCCCCCGACGATGGCTGCCTGGGTCATCCGCCAAGAGCGCGAGAGCGAGCCCAAGGACGCCTTCCAGGTCGAGGAGATCGAGGTCCCCGAGCCGCAGGCGTTCGAGGTCATCGTCCGCGTCATGGCCGCGGGCGTGAACTTCAACAACGTCTGGGCCGCGCTCGGCAAGCCCGTCTCGGTCTTTCGCTACCACCCGGAGGAGGACCACCACATCGGCGGCTCCGATGCCTCGGGGATCGTCTGGAAGGTCGGCGCCGGCGTGACGCGTTGGAAGATCGGCGACGAGGTCGTCATCCACTGCAACCAGGCCTCCTACGAGGACGTCGAGGTCCACGGTCTCGACCCGCTGGCCGCGCCGAGCCAGAAGATCTGGGGCTATGAGACGAGTTGGGGCTCGTTCGCGCAGTTCTGCAAGGTCCAGGCCCAGCAGCTGCTCGCAAAGCCCGAGCACCTGACCTGGGAGGAGGCGGCGTCCTACGGCCTGACGTACTTCACCGCGTACCGGATGCTGATCGATCAGGTCGAGCTGCAGGCCGGTCACAAGGTCCTGATCTGGGGCGCCGCCGGCGGCCTCGGCGTCTTCGCGACCCAGCTCTGCGCGCTGACCGGCGCCGACTGCGTCGGCGTCGTCTCGACCGACGAGAAGGGACAGCTCGTCAAGCAGCTCGGCGCGAAGGACTTCATCGACCGCAGCGAGTTCGCGGCGATGATGCGCAAGGGCGGCGAGACGCCCGACGAGGAGAAGGCGCGCTTTGCCGAGTCGCGCCGCTTCGGCAAGCGCGTCAAGGAGATCCTCGGCGACGCGCCCGACATCGTCTTCGAGCACGTCGGCAAGGCGACGTTCCCGACCAGCGTCTTCGTCGTCAAGCCGTTCGGCAAGGTCGTCATCTGCGGCGCGACATCGGGCTTCGACCTCGACTTCGACGTGCGCTACCTGTGGATGCGCCAGAAGCAGATCATCGGCTCGCACTTCGCCAACGCGTACGAGTGCACGAAGGCCAACGACCTGATCCGAGAATCGAAGATCCGTCCCGTCCTGTGGAAGACGATGCCCTTCGAGGGCGTCGCGGAGGCCCATCAGCTCATGTACGAGAACAAGCACTCAGGCAAGATCGCGATCCTCGTCGGCGCGACCGAGACCGGCCAGGGCAAGACGGCGGAGGGCGCCGGCGCGATCACCGCCGAGGTCGGCAGCTGATGGCCGGGCCGGGAGGCATCGTTCAACTGAACTGGTACGCGACCGGCTTTCGCGGCGACGACCTCGAGGCCGCGCTGCAGGAGATCGTCCCGCTCTGCACGCACCACGGTGCGACGCGCTACATGGTCTTCCGCTCTCGCGACGACCAGTACAAGTTCCTCATGTCGATCGACTTCCCCAGCAAGTCGGGCTGGGACGACTTCTGGTTCAGCCCCGAGTTCACCGAGATGCGCGCCGCCTGCAGCGGCTGGTATCAGGTTCCGCTGCTCTACACCTGGGCTGACCTCGTCAGCTTCGGCGAGGTCAGGGAGCCTGCCGGGGTGGGCGAGGAGTCGGACTGAGCGGCGCCGCGCGGATCGCGTAGCGCGACGGGTCCTGGGCGACGGCGGGGTTCTGGATCCGGCCGAGCCGGTCGACGAGGCGCAGCCACTGCCTCGGCCGCAGGCCGAGGGCGCGCACAGCGCGCCCGGCGACGGCAGCCGTCGGACGGAAGCCGACGTGGATGTGGTCGGCGTGATCGCTCATCGCGAGCGTGTTGTCGACGCCCGGGTACTTCATCAGGCTGATGATCTGGTCGGGGGCGATCGTGCCCTGCAGCGTCAGCAGCCGTCGGATGACGGTGTCGGCGATCGAGCCCGCGCCCTGGTTTCCGAGGATCGGCATGCCGTTGACCTTCGAGATGTCGACGCCGTTGCCGGACGTGTGCTGGGAGACGTTGCCGTTGTCGGTGTGCGTGCGGTGGCCACAGCGCAGCGATGACACCGTCGGCCGCAGCCCGCTTTTGGAGAGGAAGGCCAGCGTCGCGAGCACACGGCGGTCGACGACCCCTGCCTCGATGTCCCGCCGCCCGCAGTCGTAGAGCTCGATCGCGGGGTCGGCGAGCACGCGGCGGGCGAGCGTGTCCTTGGTCATCAGCAGGACCTGGCCGATCGAGCCGCCCGCCACCGCAGCCGCTCCGCGCGCGCGGTGGATCGCGGTCGACTCGAGCAGGCGCCAACCCTCGAGAAACGGTTGAGGGTCGATTCGCGGAACGTCGATCCCGGGCGGGCGGATCTCGAAGAGCATGTGCGGCGCGCCTGCAATCGTCGTGTGCGCTCCGATCCGCCCGAGGATCGTGCCTGCGATGACGCGCCGGCCGGGGAACAGGCGCTTGAGCTCGAGCTCGTCGCGCGCGAGGCGGACGTCGCCGGCGAAGTAGGAGCGCAGGCTCGCCTCGGCCGGCAGAGCGAACGTCGCGTCGAGGATCTGCCGGCGTCCGCCGGCTGGCAGCGAGCGCGGCCGCGCGGGATTGGCGAAGAGGCGCTGCTTCGCCGGCTTGGCGGCGGGCGCGCCCGGCGCCGGCTCCGCGCCCGGCGCAGGTGGCGCGCCGGCGCGGTTGGACCCTGCGCTGGCGGGCTCCGTCGGCGCCGGGTCGGGCAGCGGCGTCTGCAGCGGGGCGAGCGCAGAGGCGCCCGGCGGCGGGCGGCGCTCCTTGGCGACGAGCACGCTGCGTGCGGTCTTCGCGAGGTGCCCGTACGTGTACGTGTTGCCGTAGGCGTCGCGCAGCATCACGTAGCGCCCGAGGCGCGGGTGGTGCCCGAGGCGCACGATCTCGCCGTCCTGCACCGCGACGACCGGCGCGCCCGGCTCGGCGAGGATCCGCAAGCTCCGCCGCGGCCGATCGGCGCCCGCCGGCCGGCGCCTGACATAGCGCGCACGGGCGGCGACGGGCGAGCGGCCCTGGGCAAGGCCGGTCAGCGCGCCGACGAGATCGGACGGCAGGCCCGCGACGAGGCGCGCGCGCCGGAGCACCGACTCGACGTACCAGTCGGCGTGGTTGTAGGCGTAGATCGCCTTCGCCAGGTCCGCCTGCGCACCGGCCGCCTTGAGGTAGCGGGCCGCCGCGAAGATCGCGTCGACCGGGTTGTACGGGTCCTTGCGGCCGTCCTCGTTGGCATCGACGCCGTAGGCCTGCCAGCTGCTGGGCATGAACTGCATCCAGCCGAGGGCTCCGGCCGACGAGACGTTGAGGTTGCGCCCGTAGTCGGTCTCGATCTCGTTGATCGCCGCCAGGACCTCCCACGGGACGCCGTACTGAATGCCGGCGGCCTGGTAGATCGACAGCAGAAACGGCGGGATCCGGAACTGGCCGATGAAGAAGTTCGGGATCTGGGCCGGTTGGGCGGCCGGGCCGAGCGGGTCGCCGATCTGCGTGCCGGCGCGCTCGGCGCCCTCCTTCGGCGCGTCCTCGCCCTGCGCTGACCGCTCGGTCGCGGCAGGCTCCGCCGGGACGGCCGCGGGGGCGCGCTTGGCCTTGCGCGCGCGCTGCTGCTGGGGCTCGTCGGGCAGGTCGAGGTCGGGGATACGGCCGTCGAGGAAGTCCAGCGGGCCGGAGACCGGCGGCGTCCACGGGGCCGGCGGCGGCGCGGCCGGAGCGGCCGGTTGCGTCGTCGCTCCCGCCGCTCCCGCCGCGGGAGCGGCGGGTTGCGGCGTCGCTGCGGGCGCGGGCGCAGGCGGTGGCGCGGGCGCAGGCGCGGGCGGCGGCGTTGCGGAGACGGGCGCGGGTTCCGGCGTCGTCGTCGTGTCGGGCGCGGGCGCGGGCGCGGGCTCCTGCGCCGCGACGGGCAGGGCGAGGGGTCCGCCGAGCAGGCCGGCGCCCAGCACGACGATCGCGGCGAGCAGGCTGCTGGCGCGATCGCTGCTCATGGCGTTGTCTGGGCGTCCATCGGCGGTCCTCGCATCGCTCTCATACCGAGGACCACCCCCAGCACGAGCCCGGACGGTATCGGACTTCGCGGCGGCAGTCCGGCGTGAACGGATTCTCTCGACCCGACCCGCCGGCGCGCGCTACGCCGCGTCGCTGCGCTCGTCGACGCGGTCGATGTCCGCGCGCAGCGCGCGCAGCGCCTGGCGGATGATGCGCGACACCTGCATCTGCGAGACGCCGACGACGCGCGAGATCTCCGTCTGCGTCAGGTCCTCGGCGAAGCGCAGCCGCAGGACCTCGCGATCGCGCTCGCAGAGGACCTCGAAAGCGTCGTCGAGCAGGACGCGCATCTCCGCGCGCCCGATGTCCGGATCACCGGCGCCGATCGAGTCCGCGAGCGTCATGTCCTCGCCCGTCGGCTCGTCGAGTGAGCGCGTGCGCCGTGCCTCCTGGCTCTGGATCGTGATCAGCACCTCCTCGAAGGGCTGCTGGACGGCGTCGGCGAGCTCCTGCACGGTCGGCGAGCGGCCGTGCTTGGTCGTCAGCTCGTCGCGCGCCTTGGCGATCTCGATCTGCAGCTCCTGCATGCCGCGCGGCACCCGCATCGCCCACGTCTTGTCGCGGAAGTGGCGCTTGATCTCGCCGAGCACGGTCGGCGTCGCATAGGAGGAGAAGCGCACGTCACGAGACAGGTCGAAGCCCTCGATCGCCTTCATGATCCCGACGCACGCGACCTGCACGAGGTCGTCGATCGGCTCGCCGCGGCCGCTGTAGCGCCCCGCCAGCGCGCGCGCGAGTGGCACCATCTCCTCGGCCAGGACGTCACGAGCACGGGTGTCGCCGCCCTCGTGATAGGCGCGCAGGAGCGCGCGCTCGCGAACGGCCCGGTCGGCATTGGTGATCCCCCCCTCGCTCACCCTACGCACAGCCTCGCACACACGCGCGGGGTTGTCCTCGCCGCGACGGCGGGGACGACGTCAGCCCTGCTCGAGCGGGGCCATCGTCAGGCCCGCGCCGCTGAGCTGATCCCAGTACAGCTCGGCCGCCTCGCGGTGGCCGCTCCAGACGACGGCAAGCCCGCTGCGGTGGATCGTGTCGGCGATCCGAAAGCCGCGATCGATGCTGATCCCCGGGATGTACCGGGCGAGCGTGTGCGCGACGTGATCGAAGGTGTTGTGGTCGTCGTTGCGGACGATCACGCGCCAGTGGCCGCCCAGCCCGCTGCCCGGGCCGCCGGTGCGTGGCTTCTCGATCGTCTGGCTCATCGACGCTTCAGGATACGAGCGCTCAACCCGTCGCGCCAGCTTCTCGCAGACGACCGTAGTAGCGGTCGATGCCCGGCCACTGGTCCTCGGGCGGCATCGCCTGCGCGAACGACGCCGCGCTGCGGTCGTCGAGGACCGCGCGCAGCTCCGCGCGCAGGGCGTCGGCGTAGCCGTGGCGGTCGGTGTCCTTGGCCAGCTCGCTGAAGCGCGCGAGCGCCTCGCGCAGGCGCTCGAGGTGCTCGCCGACATCGCCGTAGTCGCCGAAGTGCGTGATCGCAAGCGCCTGCGGATCCCACGCCTCGAGCGCGTCGATCGACGCGCGCCAGGCCTCGAGGTCGAAGTCCGGCGGCGGCGTCGGCGGCAGCAGCAGCGTGCCGGGCGGCAGGCGCACGCCGGCGGTGTCGCCGGCGAAGACCCAGCCGCTGTCCTGGTGGCGATAGGAGACGTGATGCGACGCGTGGCCCGGCGTGTAGGCGACGTCCCAGCGATCGATCGACTCGCCGCCGCGCAGCACGCGCAGGTTCTCCTGCGGGATCGGCACGACCTCGCCCCAGAGGCGGTCGAAGTCCTCGCCGTACAGCCGCTTGGCGGATGCGACGAGGCGCGTCGGGTCGGCCAGGTGGCGCGCGCCGCGCTCGTGCACCCAGACCTCGAGGTCGGGCCAGTCGCGCACGAGCGCCCCGGCTGCGCCCGCGTGATCGAAGTGGATGTGCGTCAGCAGCAGCGCGCGCGGCTGCTCGTCGCCGAGCGCGTCAAGCAGCCGTTCGACGCTCGATTCCGGCCCCGGATCGACGATCACGTCATCGACCTGCCAGGCGCAGATCACGTGCTCACGGCCCTGGTGGCAGACGTCGATCGCTCGCATCGACACCTGACGCTAGCGGCTCAGCGACCGTCAGCAGCGCGGACGTGCTCGCGGCGACGAGCGCCGCCGCGCTGCCGCGGGGTGAACCGGCGTCGCATGTGTCGCTCGCCCGTGCCGGGCGAGCGATATGCCCCTTCGAAGTTCCGGCTCGTGGCGCCTACGCCGTCTCGCCGGTGTCGTCCTCGGCGACGATCGCGGACACGTCGAGCGCGTCGTCGTCGCCGCCCTCGCCGCCGCCAGCGCGCTCCTCGGCGGCCTGGACCTGCTCGTCGCTCAGCGAGTCGACGCCGACCGGAACCTCGCTCTCCGCTGCCTCGCCCGCGCCGGTGTCCGGCGCAGCGAAGCCCATGCCCTCGGGCTCGTTGGCCTCACCCTCCGTGGCACCGGGGTCCGCCGCCCGCTCTTGATGCGCGGCCTTGGCGTCGTCGATCTGGCCGCTCACATCTTCCTCTGTCATGAGATCTCCTCCCGCGGTTTCCATGCCCTGGCACCTACCCGTTCGGCGCGCACCATACCTGCGCATGAGATGACCCGCGAGTACGATTCGCAGGCGATGAGCGAGACGCCCGCCCACCGTCTGGCCGAGCGCGATCGACCCTGGCTGATGCGGACGTACGCAGGCCATTCGACGGCCAAGAAGTCAAACGCGCTGTACCGCTCGAACCTCGCCAAGGGCCAGACGGGGCTGTCGATCGCCTTCGACCTGCCGACCCAGACCGGCTACGACGCCGACCACGAGCTGGCGCGCGGCGAGGTCGGCAAGGTCGGAGTGCCGATCGCCCACCGCGGTGCGATGAGCGAGCTGATGGACGGCATCCCGCTCGACACGATGAACACGTCGATGACGATCAACGCGACGGCGGCGTGGCTGCTGGCGCTCTACATCGTCACGGCCGAGGAGCAGGGCGTCGACCAGGCGCTTCTGCAGGGCACGACGCAGAACGACATCATCAAGGAGTTCCTGGCGCGCGGGACCTACGCGTTCCCGCCCGCGCCGTCGATGCGGCTGATCGCGGACGTCGTCGCGTACACGGTGACCGAGGTTCCGCGCTGGAACCCGATCAACATCTGCTCCTACCACCTCCAGGAGGCGGGCGCGACGCCGGTCCAGGAGATCGCCTACGCGCTCTCCAACGCGATCGCGGTGCTCGACGCCGTGCGCGAGCGCGTCGGCAGCGCGGACGAAGTCCGTCGCCAGGAGCTCATGGGCAAGGTCTTCTCCCGGATCTCGTTCTTCGTCAATGCCGGCCTGCGGTTCATCGAGGAGCACGCGAAGCTGCGCGCGATGTCGCAGCTGTGGGAGCAGATCGGGCGCGAGCGCTACGGCGTCGAGGACCCGAGGCAGCTGCGCTTCCGCTATGGCGTGCAGGTCAACTCGCTCGGGCTGACCGAGTCCCAGCCGGAGAACAACGTCCCGCGCATCGTGCTCGAGACGCTCGCCGTCACGCTCGGCCGCGACGTCCGCGCGCGTGCGATCCAGCTTCCGGCGTGGAACGAGGCGCTCGGCCTGCCGCGGCCGTGGGATCAGCAGTGGTCGCTGCGCATCCAGCAGATCCTCGCCTACGAGACGGACCTGCTCGAGTACCCCGACATCTTCGAGGGATCGAAGGTCATGGACGGCCTCGTCGCGGAGCTCGCCGAGGGCGCACGGGCCGAGATGGCGGTCGTCGAGCAGCATGGCGGCGCGGTCGAGGCGGTGGCGTACATGAAGGCGTCGCTGGTCGACTCGCACCGCGAGCGGATCCGCCGGATCGAGGCCGGCGAGCTGATCGTCGTCGGCCACAACAGGTACCGCGAGACCGAGCCCTCGCCGCTCGCGCAGGGCGAGGACGGCGGCATCCTGACGGTCGATCCCGGCACCGAGGCCGAGGCGCAGGCCGCACTGCGGGAATGGCGGGCGGCGCGCGACCAGGCGGCGGTCGACGCCGCGCTGGACGAGCTGCGCGCCGCTGCTCGCGACGACAGCGCGAACATCATGCCCGCGACGATCGCCGCGGCTCGGGCGGGCGCGACGACCGGCGAGTGGGCACAGGCGCTGCGCGACTGCTTCGGCGACTACCGCGCTCCGACGGGCGTCGGCGAGGCATCCGCGGGGCCGGTCGCGGCAGGCGACGAGCTCGAGGAGCTGCGCGACGAGGTCGCGCGCGTCGGCGACGCGCTCGGCCGGCGGATCAAGATCCTGGTCGGCAAGCCCGGCCTCGACGGGCACTCCAACGGTGCCGAGCAGATAGCGGTGCGCGCGCGCGACGTGGGCATGGAGGTCGTCTACGAGGGCATCCGCCTGACGCCGTCGCAGATCGTCACGTCGGCGCTGCAGGAGGGCGTCCACCTGATCGGCCTCTCGATCCTCTCGGGCTCGCACCGCGAGCTGATCCCGTCGCTGATCGAGGGGCTGCGCGAGGCGGGCGTCGACGCGCCGGTGGTGGTCGGCGGGATCATCCCGGAGGTCGACGTGGCGCCGCTGAAGGCCGCCGGCGTCGCGGCCGTATACACGCCCAAGGACTTCGACCTGACGCTCATCATGCGCGACGTCGTCGCGCTGGTTGCCGAGCGCCACGGGGTCGGCGCCGTGCGGGCCTGACGCGAAAGCTAGTGGGTCGCCCTAGCCGCGCCGCAGCGTACGGAACGTGACCGAGTAGCGCAGCTCCTTCGTCGTCGGGATCGAGTGCTGCCACGACCAGCGCGCCTTGCCCGCCAGGACGTACGCCGAACGCGGCGCCAGCTCGATCGCTGCGACGCTGCGTTCGCCCTTCAGCGTGCGCTAGCATCGAGGTGCTCGAATGCGACGGCGACGGCGCGCTCGAGCGCCGCCGCGCGCTCCCCGTCGCTCCGCGCGCCGCCCGATCGCCGCGGCCCCGCACCCCCGTGGACGATCACCACCGGCTTCATCTCGCGGCAGGCTAACCAGCCGCAGCAGCCGGCCGAGACAGGCCGCAGCTGCCCGCGATGGCTGCAGCCGATCGAGCCAGGCCAGGCGCTAGCGTCCGCCGCGATGCCAGCGAGCGGCGACGAACTCGGCCGGCGCCTGCGCGACGGCGATCTTGCCGCCGCGCCGGCGGTGCTGAACCTCGTCGAGAGCCGCGCCCCGGGACACAAGGCGCAGATCGACGCACTGCTGCACGCGGTCTCCCCCGCGGCGCTCGGGCGTGAGGCGCCCGGGCACGTCGTGGGCGTCACGGGGCCGCCGGGAGCCGGCAAGTCGTCGCTTCTGTCAGAGCTCGTCAGGGCCTGGCGCGCGCTTGCCCGCTCCGTCGCGGTGCTCGCCGTCGACCCATCCTCGAAGCGCTCAGGAGGTGCGCTGCTCGGCGACCGCGCGCGGATCGTCGTCGATTCGGCCGACGGCGCGGTCTTCATCCGCTCGATGGCGACCGGCGGACGGCTCGGCGGCCTTGCCCCCGCGACCCGCGCCGCCGCGCATGCGCTGGCCGCGGCGTTCGACGTGGTGGTGATCGAGACGGTCGGCGTCGGCCAGTCGGAGACGGAGATCGCAGAGGTCGCCGACAGCGTCGCCGTCGTCGTGCAACCCGGCGGCGGCGACGTCCTGCAGTTCCTCAAGTCGGGGATCATGGAGATCCCCGACGTGCTCGTCGTGACGAAGGCCGACCTCGGGCAGGTCGCACAGCGCTCGCGGCGCGACCTGAACGCCGCGCTGCGGTCGCTCGGCGCGCGCGACACGAAGGTCGTGGCGGTGAGCTCGCTCGCGCCGCCGAGCGGATTCGACGAGCTCGTGGCGGCCCTCGACGAGCACCGGTCCTCGCTGGACATCCGGGCGCGCCGTCTGACGGCGCGCCGCGCGAGCGCGCTGGCGGACTTCGCCGCCGAGCACGGCGAGCGCGGGCTGCGCGCGCTCGGAGGTCAGCGGCCCGCGCTGAAGCTGCTCGCCGAGCAGGACGCGACGCTCGACGTCGCCGCGCTCACGCGGCTGCTGGAGGAGGCGGCGGGGTCGTGAGCCGGGCAGCGCTCGTCGACCTGGCGCTGATCTCTCACCTCCAGCACCTCCGATCGCGTCAAGAAGGCTACGGGAATTGCGCGGTCGATCCGGGCTCCGACAGCGACGCGACGTGCCACTCTCCGTCCTCGCTGATGAGGCGCACAACAACTACCGCCGTGGGTTCGCCACCAGCTGTTGCGCGCACGCGCGAACGCGCTTCGTCCCCGTTGACCTCGATGTCGAGCACCTGAAGTCGCGGGTTCTGGCGGTCCTCCAGTCCCGTTCTCAAAGCGACCTCGCAGGGCAACCCGGCGTTGCGGATGCGCTCGACGAGCTCAGAAGCGAGCAGCTCGTCGCACAGCGTCTGGTAGTCCTTGTCGCGCGTCGCGGCGGCGTAGCGCTCGAGCGTCGCGCGAACCTCCTCCTCGCGGTCGGGCTCGGGTCTGAACACGATCACGAGCAGGACGAGCACGGCCACGACGGGGACCAGCGCGAAGACGAGCGCCTTGCCGCGCAGCTTGCTGAGCTTGACGAGTGCCTTGCCCAGGAAGCGCAGCGGGCGAAGGATCTTCAGCAGGATCCTGCCGATCGCGCGAAACGGGGTGGCTACGACGGAGACGACCTTCTTCATAGGCGCGGCAGCCTACCGAGCCGCCATGCGTCCGTACGGCCGCTGCCGCTCGAGAGCGGCGTGAGCGACCGCACTACCATGACCGCGCATGGAGGCACACGAAGCCCGCTCGTGGCTGCGCTGCTATCGGTGCTGGTCGACTGAGCTCGAGGTCCAGGTGCACTACGAGGGGATCCACAAGATCGACCCGGAGAGCGGCGAGCGCGCCGAAGCGGTCGACGAGCTGCAGGAGGCCGTCGTGCAGTGCCTGGAGTGCAACCACGACCAGCCCCACCTCGGCTTCCACAACGGCCGCGTCGAGCCGATCGAGGATCGCTGGGAGCGGATGATCGCCGGCACGCCGTGGGTGGCGTCGTGCACGGTGACCGTCGACGCCGAAGATGTCGACACCTGCTCGGGCCCGGAGGCCGGCGATGCCCTGTCCTACGCGGCATTCGGGGACTACGGCACGCGCGAGTTCTTCACCCACGTGCGCTTTCACAAGCACGACGGCGACAAGATCGTCGTCCACCTGCTCGTCGAGCTCTACGCGCGCTCGCTCGAGGAGGCCACGTCGGTGCTCGAGGAGGCCGCGCGCGGGATGCTCGCGATCACGTCGCTCGCCGAGGAGTCGCGGCCGCCCGCGGCGACCGGCGAGGAACGCCACTAGATGGTTGATTCCGCGCGGTTAGGCGCAGTAGTCGACGAGTGCGCGGCT